>NZ_JBZACW010000003.1:0-7292 GCF_058216475.1 Enterococcus sp. AMC2644 | reverse complement strand
TGGTTTTGATTGGCAACGTGCGATAGTATTTCGGATTCATATCAAAAAGTATGTTTTGGACTTATAGGAAACCCATAAATTATTCTTCAAGTATATGGTAAGGAAGAGTATCTTGAAAAGAATATTGTTGATGATATCTCATATCTAAAGACAGAAAGAGCCTTACTGAATACATCCAATGATAGAGATGTATCTAGTATGATTAGTTACTTTGGTGTGTTAGTATTTGAGGGAGTGAGTAGAGTGGACTCGACCAGAATAATTTTGCAAAACGATAAGGGAAATCATCTCAGTGAAATAACTATGGTAACTTTAATTTATAAGAGCACTAGAACGAACTTTCTTCCCCATGCGCTGTTAGATAATAAGAAGTATCTGTTTATTAAAAAGGAAGCATGGTTATTTTTAAACTGATTCGAACGATTTCTCAAACTATGCTTTCGAACAAGCTAGAATCAGTATTAGAATAGGAAATACTTAAAGTGGAAAAGGAATTAAAAGTTAGTTTTAGTATTTGTTGATGGTAGTTTATAAATGCTTCTAGAAGAAAATGAAGGCTACTTGTTTTTATTAAGAGCCTTTGAATCTATTGTTTTAGGTGTTGCACTTAAAGTATATATTCAATATAGAAAAGAGTTTCCAGTTCACTCTATTAAAATTAGTTTGTTTGTAGTAAGCTATATTTAGCTCACTTATAATCAACGATCTTATTTTATTTTGTTGAAAATAAAGTTAAGTGGCTCACAAATTTTTAGTTATCTAACTTAACTTCACAATCGGTGTAATAAAAAGGATACGCTTGCATATAGAAAAAAAATATGATATTATACAATCAATAAAATGGATAGTTACCAATTTATATTGGGCTAGACCTTGGCAAACAACAAAATACTTGTTTGCTGAGGTCTTTTATTTTTCTAAGGAGTATAAAGATGGATAAAATAAAAAAGATTTTGAATAATAATGCGATATTAGTAATGGAAGTTAGTGGAATAGATTGCATTTGGGTTGGCTCAGGAATTGGTTTTCAAAAAAAGATAGGTGATGTGCCCGATCCACTAAAAATTGAGAGGAGGTTTATTATTGATAAGTCTCAAAAGTTAGAAGAAGTTGGAAAAATACTTGAATCAATTTCAATAGACTATTTAAAAGTTGCCATAGATATTGTCGAATTAGCCAAAAGTAAGATAGGAAATAATCTATCAAATGCTGTTTATATTTCTTTAGCAGACCATATTGCTAATGCCATTGATCTTCAAAAAAAAGGAATTGACACAGGAACTGAATTATCTTGGGAAGTAAAAAAGCTTTACCCTAGAGAATATCAAATTGGTAAACAGAGTCTGGATATGATTAAAGAACAAACATCGATTGAATTAAATGAAATGGAAATTGGAAATATTGCTCTTCACCTAATTAATGCACAAACAAAAGTTTTTAATCAAACAAAAGAAAATTCAAAAAAAATCAAGAATATTATAACGTTAATTAGAATTAATAATAAAATTGAGCTAGATACTGATTCACTTGCGTATGATAGATTTATTACACATTTACGTTTTTTCTTTAAACGTATGTCTAATAGGGTTAATAAAAATGTTGAAAATCCATTAATAAAAGAAGTAATCACTAGATATCCTGAGTCATATCAAACAATGAAATTGATTGAAGAATACTTAAAAGTCGAACTCAATCAAGATGAGCAAGTTTACTTGTGTTTGCATATTCAAAAACTAATTGAGAATAATTAATCTGGATTGTTACTGGTGAAGCAGGCAAGACCAAACAATGGTATTAGCTACCTTTGTTTAGTCTTGCCTTTTTTATGAATAATAAAAAATGAAGGGATGAGAAAAATGAAGTATAGAGAATTAAATGAAAAAATTTTAAAAGGTATTGGTGGTAAAGAAAATATTGGCGAAGTAAAGCATTGTGTGACTCGTCTAAGGTTTAATCTAAAAGATGAATCAAAAGCAGATCAGGCAGCTGTTGAGAAAATAAAAGGAGTTATTACTGTTGTAAAAAGTGGTGGACAATTTCAAGTGGTAATCGGAAATCATGTTCCAGAAGTGTATCAAGAGTTCCTAGAAGTAGCTAATATTGCAGAGTGTAATGATCCAGATGTTGCTGAAGTCAAAGGTCTTTTCAATAAGTTTATTGATATTATTTCAAGTATTTTTACACCAATCTTAGGTGTACTTGCTGCAACAGGAATGATCAAAGGATTAAATGCAATGTTTGTTTCCTTTGCATGGATTGGTATGGAATCAGGTACATATAAGATTCTTCAAGCAACAGGTGATAGTTTGATGTACTTTTTTCCCATTTTTCTAGGATATACTTCAGCTAAAAAATTTAAAATACCACCGTTCGTAGGAATGATAATTGGTGCTTCATTAGTTCACCCACTTATCTCAGCAATAATGGTACCAGGGACTGAACCTCTATATACTTTATTTCAAGGAACTGTGATTGAATCACCAGTTTATGTTACTTTTTTAGGAATTCCTGTAATTATGATGAATTATGGTTCTAGCGTTATCCCAATAATTATTTCAACGTATTTCGCATCGAAAATTTACAAACAAGTAGATAAAATAATTCCATCAGTAGTTAAAACATTCTTGGTTCCATTTTTTACACTGCTTATTATTATACCATTAACATTTTTAGTAATTGGACCAGTTGCAACTTGGATTGGAAATCTGTTAGGAGCGGTTACACTTGCTTTATATAATTTAAATCCAATTATTGCTGGAGTTATTATTGGGGGAACATGGCAATTATTAGTAATGTTTGGATTACATTGGGGGCTTATTCCGATTGCGATAAATAACATTGTAACCATGGGATTTGATCCTATAGTTATTTTGGGAAGTGCAACATCATTTGCAACTACTGGAGTTGTTTTAGGAATAATGATTAAAACAAAAAACAAAGATGTTAAAAGTCTGACAGTCCCTTCATTCATTTCAAGTGTGTTTGGCGTATCAGAACCATCAATTTATGGGATTACTTTACCGCGTAAAAAACCATTTTATGCGACACTTTTAGCTTCCTCAATTGCAGGTTTAATAATGGGAGCATCAGGTACAAAATCGTTTGTTATGGGAGGAATGGGAATATTTGGAATTCCAAACTATATTAATCCAGAAACTGGAATGGATAAAGGATTCTATGGTTATCTAATAGCAATAACAACAGCGTTTGTCGTGGGTTTAGTGCTATCTTTAACTGTAGCGTATTCAAATAATATGGATCCAGTTGAAGAAACTGAGACAGATAAAAATATTAGTGTTAGTCCATCTAGTTCTAATATTTTTAAAGAGAGAATGTTAACATCTCCAATGATTGGAAATGTTCTTCCTTTAAGTGAGGTAAAAGATCAAGCTTTCTCAGAAGGTTTGCTTGGAAAAGGCGTGGCAATTTTACCAGAAAATAATGTTATTTGTGCACCAGATAACTGTGTTGTTACAACTCTTTTTCCTACGAAACATGCCATAGGATTAACGTTTCAAGATGGAGTTGAGTTATTGATACACGTTGGAATGGATACTGTTAACTTAGAAGGAGAGTATTTTGAGTCTTTTGTAGAACAAGGTATGTCTGTTAAAAAAGGTGACTTGCTAATTAGATTTGATAAAGATAGAATTGTTGAAAAAGGTTATTCAATTGTAACACCAATTGTAGTAACTAATTCAGTTAACTATTTAGATGTTATAGAAACTTCAGATGAAACTGTAACAACTGAAAGTAAATTACTAACAATTGTTTTTTAAGAATGAGATAAATGATAAAAAGAAATGAGGAATTATTAATGAGAAAAAGAGCAGTTATGATTATGTTTGATACTCTAACAAGAGATTTTCTACCCAATTTTGGCAATGAATGGATTCATGCACCAAATTTTAAAAGATTGCAAAGTAAAATGATTACATTTAATCAGTTTTATGGTGGTAGTATGCCTTGTATGCCTGCTAGACGAGAACTTCAAACCGGTCGTTATAACTTCTTACATAGAAGTTGGGGTCCTTTAGAAAGTTTTGATAATTCAGTTTTTGAAAGGCTACAAGAAAATGGTATCTACTGTCACTTAGTTACAGATCATTCTCATTATTTTGAGGATGGTGGGGCAACTTATCATAATCGTTATTCTACTTGGGAAGGTTTTAGAGGACAAGAAGGTGACAGATGGATGCCACGAAGTATTGCTTTAGAAAATAAAAATCATAATCCACTAAATAAACAAGGAATTTCAGTAACACAACACTATGCTAACAGAACAGAACAATTAAAAGAAGAAGATTACTCAAGCGTTAAAACAATTGATGCAGGATTAACCTTTTTAGAAAACCATCATGATAAAGATAATTGGTTCTTACAAATTGAATGTTTTGATCCTCATGAGCCTTTTTATGTACCTGAAAAATATAGAAAAATTTATGAGGCTATTGCAGTTGAACAAGTTCCATACTGGCCTAAATATCAATCAAGCGATGAAGTTTCAGAAGAAGATCAACTTAATATGAGAAAAGAATACGCTGCCTTAATTTCTATGTGTGATTATCATTTAGGAAGAGTACTTGATTATTTTGATACATTTAATATGTGGGAGGATACTTTAATTATTGTTAATACAGACCATGGTTTTTTACTTGGCGAACATGATTGGTACGGAAAAAATATCGCGCCAATGTATCAAGAAGTGATTCATATTCCATTCTTTATGCACGTACCTACCTACCGACATAAACAGGGAGAAACCGTTGAAGGAATTTCTCAAACTATAGATATTGCATCAACTCTGTTAGATTATTTTGATATTGAGGATTATTTTGATCGTGATGGTAAATCTTTGTTAAATGTGATTGAAAATGAATTAAATCACGAAACCATTATTTTTGGTACTAATGGTGGACATGTATGTATTTATGATGGACAGTATATTTATATGAGAGCATCTAATACTAGTGATAATGGTCCGATTACGCAACAGACCTTGGCCGTTACAATGATGCGCGGATTTTTCCCAAATAAAATATTAAAGCAGATTAAATTAATCGAGGGTAACCGTTTTACAAATGGTTATCCAGTTATTGAATTAGAGGGAATGACATATATTGATTCTTATTCAATTGGTCATTTACTATTTGATATGAAGAAAGATCCAAAACAAAATAATCCTTTAAAGGATGAAGATATAGAAAATATGATGAAAGAAAAACTAATAAAAAAAATGACTGAAATTGATGCACCAGAAAGTGAATTTTTTCGTCTAGGTCTAAAAGAATAATAAAAATAAAGTAGGTATCTGTTTTGATTAAAGCTGCCTTTTCTTTATATAGTATCAGACATGGATATCAAGGGATTACTATAATTAATTGGTTATGTTAGGAGTATTGGAAGATGATAGGATTTCTTTATTTTGCTGTGATTGTATTTGCTAACACCATAGGAGCTATTTCTGGTATGGGTGGAGGTATTTTAATCAAACCAGTTTTTGATTTGATTCATGTTCACTCAGTGGCAGCTGTTTCGTTTTATTCTAGTATGGCAGTCTTAACTATGTCTGTGGTTTCAACAAGTAGACAATTAAGAAATGGGGTTCAGATTAAGTGGCTATTTGCAATTCAAGTTTCTTTAGGAGCCGTTTTCGGCGGTTTACTTGGAAATCTTGTTTTTGAAAAGATTCTTGATCTATTTCCAGGTGGACAAGAAGTTCAACTTGTTCAAATTTTCTTAACCATTCTAACATTAGTTTTCTCTTATCTTTATAGTAAGGAAATATGGAAAAATTTTCATTATGAATCTTCAATTTTAATTCTTGGGTCAGGCATTTTGTTGGGATTCTTAGCTAGTTTACTTGGTATCGGTGGTGGGCCAATTAATGTAGCATTGCTAATGTTACTCTTTAATATTCCGATAAAACAAGCAACCGTATACTCGATTATCACTATCTTCTTTTCCCAATTGGCAAAGGTAATAACTATTTTTATAACAGTTGACATGAGTCGTTATGATATAGGAATGTTGTCTTACATTATACCAGGAGCTATTTTAGGTGGATTGTTAGGTTCTTTTGTAAGTGGAAAAGTAACAGATGAAAGAGTGAATCAAATCTATCAATGGATTATTATTTTAGTTTTACTGATTAATATATACAATGGATGGAAGGTGTTCTTATGAATCACATGGTTAAAGTTCCCAGTGGAAAGTATTTAATTGGAACTAATAGCGTAGATGGTTTTTTAAAAGATAAGGAAGGTCCTCAAGTGGAAATTCAAATGGAGTCTTTTGAAATAAGCAGTACAACAATTACTAATCAAGAATTTCAACTTTTTATTAAAGAAACAGGATATGTGACAGATGCAGAGAAATACGGTTGGTCCTATGTGTTTCATTATTTCTTAGCTATGGAAGAAAAATTAAAAGCAACAGAAGTATCTGGATTAAATTGGTGGTATGCTGTTAAAGGTGCTGACTGGAAACATCCAGAAGGAAAAAACTCTAGCTTGAAAGGACGATTGGATCATCCTGTTGTCCATGTTTCACGAAATGATGCTCTAGCATATTGTGAATGGAGTGGTACAAGATTACCAACGGAAGCTGAGTGGGAAGTGGCTGCTAAGGGTGGTACAACTTATGAACGATATCCTTGGGGAAAAGAATTTCTTAAAAATAATGAGTATCATTGTAATATTTGGCAAGGAGATTTTCCTTTAACTAACACATTAGCTGATGGATTTGATGCAACAGCACCAGCTAAGTACTATGAACCAAATGATTATGGTATTTATCAGATGATAGGAAATGTATGGGAATGGTGCTTGAACCCTCAGGGAATCGATTTAAAGGAATTTAAACAAAAATCTTCGGTTGATTTTATTGATGATAACCAGTTAAAAAATGATGAGTTTTATGCAATTCGTGGTGGTTCTTTTTTGTGTCACGAATCATATTGTAAAAGATATAGAATAGCTGCTAGAAATGGAAATTCAGGCGAGTCAACTAGTAATAATATGGGATTTAGAGTAGTAAAACAAGAAACTATCTAATGAAAGTGATAAGCACCACATCAAGTGGACATGGAAAGATAACAAA
Organism: Enterococcus sp. AMC2644; assembly: GCF_058216475.1. NCBI lineage: Bacteria > Bacillati > Bacillota > Bacilli > Lactobacillales > Enterococcaceae > Enterococcus > Enterococcus sp. AMC2644. Next base: position 191 of record NZ_JBZACW010000003.1, on the reverse strand, counting down.
ATTTTTAGATAATAGACTGTGACAAATGTTATATCAATTTCCGATACCAAACAGAACAAAAACAAATCGGCATACAAGTTAACTGATATGCTTCCTATAAAGTAGACAAGGAAAAGGCAAAAATTCGTCTCTCTAACAACTGGTATTGGTAAAAGTTTAGACAATCTTTAACAGTTCGAATAGAGTCTTTG
>NZ_JBZACW010000002.1:0-61731 GCF_058216475.1 Enterococcus sp. AMC2644 | reverse complement strand
ACGATAACAACTCTATTTGATACAGATGCGATATTAGCTAGTGGCGAGTTTGGTTGGGGATTAGTTGCTTTAGGAACCATTGCTTTCGTTCTATATGCAGCGTCAAATGTTATCTTTACAAAGAAAGATTTACCACTTTAATATTGAAATAACTATCAGTAAATTCCTTAGCAGCTACCGATAAATGAAGAGAATATAATGTGAGAAAGAGAATGAGACGGGCAAGATGATCTGATAACAGTTGACCTGGCAACTAATAAGTATTGGAGATGGTGCGAAGTAAGATTGATAAAAAATGGATAAAGGATTAGATTTAATACAATGTCTTATCACGATTCTAATGATTTGTGATTCAAATAGACGGAAATATAATACGGTTCAGATAAAAAGAAACAAACAAAAAGCACACTCTTAATTGACTGTGCTTTTTATTTGCTTAAAAGAATGTTGAAATAAGTGCTAAAATAGCTAAACCACCTTGGGTTAGAATAATTTTTTTATCACTTGTAATACTGCCATATAATGCCACTAAAATAATATAAATTAATAGTAATCTACTAATTTCGATTGGATTACTTGAAAGAAAAACACTATATAATAACCCAACACCAATCAAACCATTATAAATACCCTGATTTTTAAAAAGTGTGTTTAAAGCTTTGCTTTTTAACTCTTCTTTTGTCATGTTAAATACTCGACTTGTAGCGTCTGAAGTTGTAGCAAATGTTTCTAAATATAGGATATAGAAAAATTCCAAAGCTACTAAAACAATCAATACTGTTGATAATATTGACATTCTTTCTCCTTTCTTAACTATTTATTTTGATTACTATCCAACTATACGTTATTTTAAGTGAGTTGTAAAATATCTTGTAACCACCAATTTAATCTAAGGGATTGAACTTATCCAAGCTAGCTCGTATTTCTTCTTCTAATCCGATGTATCGGATAGTCACTGCTTGACTAGAATGATTCAAAATTTTCATCAATGTGGGAATATCCCTGAATTGTCGATAATACTTATATCCGAATGTTTTTCTCATGGTATGTGTGCCGATATAATCCAATTCAAGAACACTTGCGACTCTTTGAAGCAACTTTATAATATTGATGAGTACCTAGAGCTTGTGAATGGTCTGAAGGACGATAGAAAAGGCAATCAGATTGCCTATCGTGATAGGTATTCAAATAATCAATAATTAGACTTGTTAGATTCGATAAATTTAATTCCCTTTGCTTGTTCGTCTTTTTTTCAACAATGATAGTTGTCGTTTTATTTTGAACATCAGACACTTTTAAATTTAAAATATCAGAAATCCGCAAGCCAGTGAAAATGCCTATGGTAAATATTAAATGGTCTCTTTTCCCATGTTTCCCTTTATTTAACTCAGATAAAAAATCTAGCATTACCTTCTTTTCTTTAATTGGTTTTACATTAATAATATTTCGTGTCATTTGACCTCCTCCTATATGTTATTGATGGGATACTTACCTATTCATTAGTGATTAAAGTATCCTTTCCATCTTTATGGTCTGTTTAGATGTTGATTTAACAACATCTGCAAGGGATACTAATTACAAAAGTATCCCTGCTAGGGTCCTTTATAGCATCATAATTTGGAGGTTGCAAATTTGTAGAACATACAATCATAAGTTATTAAAAAATATGAAAACAAAAAAGAGAACACTATTCTACCGTGTCCTCTTTTATTTTGCTGAAATTATTTTTTATGAAACTATTTTATTTAATTTATTTTACTGAAATTATTTTGTTTACATCAATTATCTTAACAATATATGCTCTTATTGTCAAGCATATAAATCCTCTTTTTTTATAACTCGAATTCCTTCTAGCATCGGGAGGCTGTTTTTACCCATTACGTAAATTAGATAGTCGTTTTTATTTGATAATGTTTCTAAAAAATTATTTTCTGTTAAATATAGAACTATAGACTTGTTGTTTTCAACTCCAAACTTTTCACCTAAAAAATCATATAGTATTTTATTACCAACTGTTCCTTTTCCTCTATATTTATCAGATGTGTCATTAATTAACTGATTCACTGATACAATAATCTCTTTAAGATTATTCTCAACAGAAAATTCTTCATTACGGTCTACTGATGTGTTTATATTTTGATTTAACACTTCAGAATCAGATAATTGTTTTACTTCAAAAGTTTCAACTTCTTCTCCTAATATAGCTTTCCCTTTATCAGTAATTCTATAATCAGCGTATTTTCCAATTTTCCCAATAAATAAAAATTGTTCTTTTTCAAGGTAATCCATAATTATTTTACTATCTTTAGAGCTGTATTTAGTGGACAAGGACTCAATAACCGCCTTAGCCGAAACAGTGCCTTGTTCTCCATGAATACCTTTTATTTCAGCAGTTCTGTTTGCAACTAATTGTAAAATACTTTCAAGTTTAGATTCCACATTACCCATATTAAAATCTTGATAAATTTCTACGTTTAACAATTCTTCAATAGAACTACTAGAAATCCCTGAACTTTCTAATGACTCTTTATAATGAGAACCTATATTTTTTTCAAGATAGATAAGCTCAATTTGTTTATTAAAAAATTTTAATTCCTTCAATAAGCTAAACATATCAGAGTCAGAAGATACAATGTAGTATTTATCAATCGGTGTTGAATTATATAATGATTTAACAACATCAATAACTAACGCTATATCAGAAGCATTACTTTTTCCATTAGAGCTGGCTGATGTTACATGTCTTAATTCGACAAGTAAGCTATCTAATCCTTTCATTTCTTCTTCTTTTATATGTTTAAAATCGCAAAAGGCTTTGATAACCCTCAAACTACTGCTATCATCAATTTCTTCTCTTAGTTTTTTTATCAATTCAGTAGCATCTTTTTTATATTAATCTGCCAATGAGATAGATACGTTATCATAATCCATATAAATTGCACTAGTCACCATTAAAATTTTCACATCCTAATTATCACTTTTAAATTAATTATACTTGAATAGTAATAGTTATGCTACATCTTCAAAGTAATAATTACTTGTCTTCACTGCTTTATCTGAGAGTGTCAAAACAATGATGAAATCATTTAGTTCTTATAAATTAGACAAGAGAAAATAAATATTCCATATCTACTTTATTGGATTCATAACATGACTAAATTCTGAATACTTTTTAAAGCTTATCATTTGGTAAAACTGAATATAAGTTAATTATATAGACTGAAAATTTTGAATTTTCATAATAGAATAACTTAAAAGTACTGACAAAATTTTTTAAAGGGGCAATATTAATGTTATGGGATAATCAAATCTTACCGAAAATATCAAAAGTCCAATGTGACACAATCGGATTCTGTCACATTCGTTAAAACCGCTCCATCCTTAGAGGCTCTAAGAGGAAATCACTTTTCTTTTAGGGCCTTTTTTCTATAGCTTGTTTAAATGTGACTTATTATCTGTTATAATCATATTAAGTAACATTTGAGAGGAGGATAAAAATGAAGAGCGTGGAACCGATTCGCGATAAAAAAAAGATCGATGCCATGAAGGCCATTTTGGCTTCCGGAAAATATGGGCAACGAAATTTGGTGCTTTTTTCGATTGGGATCAATACAGCCTATCGAATCTCCGATTTAAGACAGTTGAAATTAAGTGACGTGTTAGAAATTTCCCGTGGTCGGGTGATTGTCAAAGAACGTCTGGCCATGAAGGAACAAAAAACAGCTAAACACAATTCGGTCTTCATTTCGAACAAATTACGAAGAGGGATTCTTGACTATGTTCAATCCGAATTTTCTGAGCAGCTGCAAGTACAAGACTTCAGTAATTATTTATTTCCAAGTCGAAAAGGAGCAGATATGCCTTTGACCCGACAAAGCCTTTGGCGGATCATCCATGAAGCAGGAACGGCGGTTGGTTTGAAAGAAATTGGTCCCCATTCGATGCGCAAGACTTTCGGCTATTTTTTGTACAAACAAGGAACCAAAACAGAAATCATTCAGTCGCTGCTCAACCATTCTTCTCAACGGGAGACCTTACGCTATATTGGGATCACCCAGGAAGATAAGGATACCGCAGTAAAGAGTTTGGATCTATGACAGAATAATGCCCTATATAATAGAAGGAAAAATTCAAGAGGGGAGAAAATGAACGAAGAAAAGCGTCCGAAATTTCCTGATAAATACCACTTATCTCGCAAAGAGTCTGTATATTTATTGAAGAAAAACATTGTGGAACTGGTGTATAATGCGGGAAAATTTGAAGGATTGAATACAACACTATTACAAACAGAAGAGATTATTAAGTATAATCGGGCTAATAATGTGGCTGTAGATGATGTCCTGACCGTCGTTAACTTAAAAAGAGGCTTTGAAATGCTTTTAAACGACGTACAGGAGCCCCTAATAGAGACAAGTAAGCGGATTAATCGGATCGTTGCAGCAGAGGATGCGCTTTTTCCTGGTGAAATACGAACCGGGGGAGTAGAAGTCTCGACGATTCAGGGAAGGTATGTTCCTCCAATGTTAACTGAAGATGAGATAAAGAATCAATATGGTGAGATAATGAATCAAGAGATATCAGATACGGAAAAAGCCCTGCGACTGTTTCTATTCATTTCGAAAAATCAAATATTCTGGAATGGTAATGTGGGTACAGCCTTGTTGATTGCGAATGAGATTATGTTTAGCAACGGTTTAGGACTATTATCAATACCCGAAAATGTATTTATGAAATTTAACGAACTTTTATCAAAGTATTACAACAGTAATCTATTAGTCAATGAGTCAAATATTATATCATTTTTATATGAACAGTGTATCTTTGGTATTAATTATTTGAAAATAATCCAACATACAATTTAAGAGGTATAAGTAAATGATGACTATAGACGAAGCAAAACAATTAGCAACTTATTTTTCAGTTGGTTCAGCGGGATATATTTTAGACTTTACTAATGTAACGTGGAACATATTTACAAAGAAAATCGTAGGGATTGAAATACAAAATCATTATGGGGGCTCAAAGGGAGTATCCTTTCAAAAGTTTCTGCTTGACGATCAATTTGATGATTCGTTAAAGAATCGGTTAATCCAATCTTTAAAAGGTATTATGGATCGAGATAAAAAATATGAATCTACTGAAATGAATCCCATAGTTCAGTTGCTTTTTGAGGAAGTATTTAAAGAAGATACTTTAACTGCATTAAGAAAAATGAAATTTTCAAGCGAGATTGACTTACTTTATATTCGGCAGCTACCCATTAGGATTCAAACAGATATTAAAAACAAGGATTTTGACTCTGTTTTGACAAAAGCAAATACTTCAATAGATGAAGTTCTAAAATTTATTATTGAAAATACCGAAGGACCGAGTGTTAATATTAATTTATTTAAGTCAAAAGAATTAAGAAAAGAAGCATTTGGCCGCCTCAATATTAAAACTGAAAAAGATATGGATAATAGAATCAAAGCCCTTGTTGGAGCACTCAATACATTATCAGATAAAATACTCGAAATGAGAAATAGTCAAGGAGATGCTCATGCACATGGCTCAAATAGAATAGTAATTAAGGAAGAAGAAGCAATTCTTGTTGCAAATTCTTCTATGGTTTTGTGCGAGTATTTGTTTACTAAGTATAAAGGATTAAATAGATAATAAAATGCATATTTTATAGTATACAATTCGAATTTTTATGTTATATACTATAATATAAAATCAATATATGATATAATTGGGTATGGAAAAAATATCTTTTGAAACATTTAAAAGACCTAATGGTCATGATGAATTTTTAGAATGGTTGGAAACATTACCAAAAAAAGATAGTGCAAAGCTTTTACGTACAATAGAAGAAACAGAAAAGAATGGGATGCTAGTAGCTCAACGGTTGAAATGGGTGAAAAAATTAGACACTAATTTGTACGAATTAAGAAGTAAGGTAGGATCAAACATCCAAAGAGCCATCTATTTCCATGTGGACAATGGAAGGTATATCATTACTCACGGATTTACTAAAAAAACGGAGAAAACACCAATAACTGAACTCAAGCATGCAAAAGAACTTAGAGAGGAGTGGTTCACAAATGATGATTAAAAAATTGATTGAAGAAAAGAAAAAAGATAAAGATTTTGCAGAAGCATATGACCGTGAAGGAAGAAAACTCGAAACTGCGGTTGCTCTTTATCATGCTCGGGAGGAAGCAGGGCTAACTCAAGCGGAGCTTGCACAAAAAGCACATACAACTCAATCTACTATTGCTCGAATTGAGAGAGGGGATAACGTATCTTTCGATAAACTTGATGATATCGCCAGGGCATTAGGTAAAAAGCTAGTAGTAGAATTTGCTTAAAAGCGAGTTGAAAATATATCTATAATAGGGTTCTGTTGCAAAGTTTTAAATAAAGAATAAAATCCCTTACGGTATCTATGATTTAAGCTGGGATTCCCAATAATACCTTGATTTCAGTACAGACCGAAAACCCGAAGAGAGTGCCTTCTTTTCGGGTTTTCTTATATAATCCTCGAATGGCTTCCATGCCTTTAATTGTGGTAGAGGCAGTGCGTAAACTTCGATAGAATTTATTGCGTCTCTTTACTGGACGAAGGTCTTGTTCAATCAAATTATTCAGGTATTTAATGGTACGATGTTCTGTCCCTTGATAAAAGCCGTATTCTTTTAGTTTCTTAAAGGCACTTGTAATAGAGGGGGCTTTATCTGTGACTACAACCTTCGGTTCATCAAACTGCTTCACTAACCGCTTAAGAAAAGCATAGGCTGCTTGTGTGTCCCGTTTTTTACGTAACCAAATATCCAAGGTTAAACCATCTGCATCGATGGCTCGATACAAATAATGCCATTTTCCTTTAATTTTGATGTACGTTTCATCCATTTTCCATGAATAAAAGGATTTTTTATTTTTCTTTTTCCAAATTTGATAGAGTAGTTTGCCATATTCTTGCACCCAACGATAAATCGTCGTATGAGAAACGTTAATGCCACGATCATATAAGATTTCTTGAACTTCACGATAGCTAAGGTTATAACGAAGATAGTAGCCCACGGCTACAATAATCACATCCTGCTGAAATTGCTTTCCTTTAAAATGATTCATCGTCATTCCTCCTGCTATCTTTTTCTATTATTCTACCTTATTTGATAGTAGATTTAAAACTTTGCAACAGAACCAGATAGGATAAAAGAAGGTGATTTTGATAAACTATTTGTAAGCTGGTTTGGTGGAGAACCTTTATTGGATGTAAAACGGATTTTTTCTCTTTCGGAGAAACTAATAGAGTTAGCCCAAAAATATAATCTTAGTTACCGTTCAGGAATGACTACAAATGCATACTTACTCTCGGCAACACTATTTCAAAAGCTAGCTTCTTTCAAGATTCAATCTTATCAAATAACTATAGATGGAGATAGAAAAAGGCACAATCAACAAAGAAAGATGAAGAACGGTAGGGGCACATATGACCGAATAATTCATAATTTGTATGATATTCAGAATCTATCGATTGATTATGAAATAATGTTACGGTTCAATCTATCATCAGACAATCTTTTCTCAGTCAAAGACTTTTTGAAAAGTGACGGGATGAGATTTAAGTCAGATTCACGCTTTTCACTTTTTTTTAAGAGTATCGGATCATGGGGATTAGGGGATAGACTACAGGATAACTTAATAAGCGCAGGAGTTGATGCAGAGATTGAGCTCAGCTCTGAAGCAATCAAGCAAGGATTTGCAGTTGAAAATGTTTCTACCTATTTAAGTTATTATAGTGTTTGTTACGGAAGGAAGCCAAATACCTATTCGATAGATGTGAATGGAAATATACTAAAATGTACAACAAAGATGTTATACGATGAGCGAAATATTATTGGTGGGTTAGAAAATTCACTCGATAATAATAAACGTTCATATTGGGAAGACGATTATACGTATAGCTCAACGTGTATGGAATGTAGCTATTTTCCTGCTTGTAGAGGAGGAGCTTGCCCAATAGACATAAATATAGATATGATAAAATTATGTCTTGAGAAAAAGCAGACTATAAGAAAATATCTAGACTTATTTTTTTATGTGGATGACTACGATATAGAAATATTTGACGATGGAGATTAATGGTGAAAAAAATAGAAGAAATTCGGCATGAGAGTATAGGAATAGTTGATTTGTTTTCCAGAGTGAGTTGGGGTAAATTGATTCTGCTGCTTATATTTACGGCAATCAACTCATTTGTTTCTCTTACTTTTGTGGCCGTGACAACGTTTGCGAGTGAACTGACCAACGATAGTAATCTGCAAGATATCATCTTCTTTTGCTTGAAGGGAATCGCGTTATATCTCATTATTTACGGTGCGATGTATTTCACGGAGCTTCTGATTAATGTCATCTTGAAAGAAGTTACGCTGTCGCTGATTGATGACATGGTGAAGAGTTACTATCATCAATATTCTGGCACAGAAGATGAGATAATTTCGGTCATTACCCAAGACATCCGGATGCTAAGAGAAGAATATTTTCAGCCAATTCTTACCTTACCGACGTATATCCTTCGCTCTGCCATTCCGATTATTTATCTGTTGTCGCAGAATTTACTGGTTGGAATACTGTTTACTATCGGCGCGATCCTGATGCTACTGCCTCAATATATCGGTAAGAGAAAAATCGTGACTTTAGGGAAGCTTTTTTCCACAACGAGAGAAAAGTCTTTGTCCTTGTTAGTCGACGTAATAAAAGGAAAATCCATGATTCAAAGCAATGAAGCAGATGGTTTTTTCTTAGGTAAGATTCATTCGGATTTCAGTAAGACAGAAGATTCAGAGCGTCGCTTGAAGACGTTTCAAGCGTTTATTTTCTGCTTAACGGGCCCAATCAAAGGGATAGCAGATGTTATACCGTTTGCAGCAGGGATTTATTTAATGCGTTTTAATACCACTATCAGCTTAGTCTTGTTGATGGCGATGTTGGTGACTGCCGGAAACTTAAAAAATCAGTTCCAGCAAGTAATTTATTTAATGGGATATATATCTGGTACACAGGAAGTCAGAGCCAAAGTGGGGAAAATATTCAGCACTAGTTCTGTTCCGAACAGTTTAACTCAAAAGCGAAATTTGCTATATAATTTTGATTATTTGGAAATAAAGAATGTGGCAAAAAATTATGGTGAGAAAGTGATCTTTCATAGCTTCAGTTTAGCGATCCCAAATGGGTCAAAGGTTCTTTTGACTGGTGCTAGTGGTATCGGTAAGAGCACGTTGTTTCGGATGATGATGGGACAGGAAACGACAGACAGCGGGGGATTTTACTTGGTAAAAGGCGAAGAGAGATTTCCATTACAGGGCCAAGCCGCGATTGTTCAGCAAAGCCCCTACTTCTTAAATGGTACAATTCGGGAAAACTTATGTTTAGGAGAAGATTTTGCTGAAGCCCGCTTAAACGATATTTTATCCAGAGTCCAACTCTTAGATCAGTTTGGAAAGAACGCATTAGACATAACAATTGAAAAAAACGGTGCCAACATTTCCGGTGGTCAAAAGATGAAACTGGAGTTAGGCCGAGCCCTTCTAAGAAATAAACCGATTCTGCTGGTGGATGAATTATCCTCCAGCCTGGATAAAGAAACCAGTGACGAAATCAGAAAGATTATCTTGTCATCCGATAAAACGGTGATTGAGATAACCCACCATTTCTCCGACACACATGATTATGATCTGCTTATGCAGATTGATAATAAAAGAATTAATATAAAGAAGGGGAACAGTTATGCGCGTGGTTGTTAAGCATTCGAAAGAGCGGTCAGAAATGAAAGATCCAAAGAACAACAATGTATGTTCAAATGCGTAATTGATGAAAGGAATATTCATTTAGTTAACGCAAAGCGAAGCCCAAATATTGACGTGATTATTTTTTTTATCAAACCTTCTGACAAGGTCATCTATGTGGGCGGCACAAATTAGTTTTAAAATAAGACTTTCTCGGTAAACTTGGTTTTTTTCCGAAAGAGTCTTATTTTTGTATATTTAGAACTTCAGACGGATACCAAGTTTGTAGGCAATAAGAAGTAAAATATAACTTAGATTCAATATTTCATATTTTCATAAGAATCAATAAGGTATGCTCTGTTGGTACAACGAGGATACCTTACCCTATCAACATTTTTAGTTGTGTCTTTAGGTTGGGAAAAAAATGGAAAACTACTGAATACTATCAAAAGAAAGCTTTTGGATTATGTATCAACAGGGTATACCCTATTCATACAAAAAATAAGACAGAGTCAACCTTAAATGCTGACTCTGCCCCATATTCTAATACTTAATTGTCTACAATTTGTTCAATTCTTGTCATTAGTTCACTATTACTACGATAAATACCGTCGTAGGGTCGCTCGATATAGACTTTTCCATTTTCTTCGAAGACATATAGCGTGTCCTCACTATCCTTGGTATCGAGAATTTTAAGTGTGTAGTATTTATTTACACTTGGCTGATCTGTATTACTTGATGAAAAAGTCTTCTTAGCTTCCCTGATCTTTTTTAAGATGCTTTCAGCGTCTTGCTGTGATAATTTCTTACCTCCCGGTTCAACAACTACATTTTGAACCTCTTGACTTTTGGCTATCTCTAATTGAGGTCTGCTAAAATAAAAATACGAAGCACCTGCAATTACGACAACAATCACTGAAGCAAAGATCCATACTCTTTTTTTCATACTTTAGCCCCTTTAATCTAGAATTTTGAACTAACTAGTTTATTATTTTTAATAACTTTTCCTTTTCCTGCCTTGATTTCACTATAAATTTTGTCGGCCATATTTTTAACGTTAATTCCAGGATTAGTCGAACCATAATTCTTTCCTATTGTCCTACCTAGTTGATTATTGTGTAGATCCATCTGTTTATCAATCCCCGACGAATAGGCTTCGTGAGCATCTGTCCAAACTTTAGCACGACTTGCACCTATACGTTGGGTCAAATTTCCATTCCACATAGCATGTCGAAATGCATCAGAGGCATCTTGAAACCCATTTCTACCAAACTTTGTTTTTGTATAATTTATAGCAACTTGTGAAGATCCATAAAATTGTGTAGCTTCAAAAGGATGATTTTTAGCCAGGGCTACTTCCTTAGCATTCAATCCACCATATGCTGTTGGTGGAAGATATGTTGACCTCAATCGGAGCAAATTTGAAATCATGTAATTTGCGACTAACACATCCAATTCCTCTAGCGATAACTCTGAAAAATTAGGTAACGCTTCTACATATTCGCCTGCCCGTATAAAATCATTCTCGTGAAATCCTTCCACTAATTCAGAAAATCGATTTTCATCGACCGCATTAAGACTGTTACCATTCTCCTCAGCATAAGATACAGGACTATTGGTAGCTAAACCGAATACCATTGTAAAAGCAGTAAACAACACAATTATTCCATTTCTTTTTGTCATCATACTATCACCCTTTTTCTTTGACGAGAGAAACACACAGTTACTATTTGCGACATGCAAGATGGCTAGGCGGACAGCCATAAATAAGACACTTGACCTTACAAGGTTATTATATATTCTGTATGATAGTGTGACCACTTACACTATTGTAATATCAATTCCAGATCAATTTCTTGAATTCGAGATTACGGCGACCAGCCTTTGATAAAGGGACTGCTCCGTTCCCAGAAGTTCTTTCTACTCGTGACAAAGTAGTTCATCACCAGTTACGGATTGCAAATATTATACCTTTTGCGGAGCCCTTCAGTACCGGCCCGCCAGTTGCAAGGGAACGGGCGACTGTTGTTTTGGAACAGCCAACGAGTCTCGCAGCTTCTTCCAACGATAAATCGTTTGTGTAGCGATACCATATTGCTCTGCCAGTTCCTCGACCGATTGGCCAGACTGGTTTAAATCTAAGATCGTCTTCTTAAAGTCTTCATCAAATTTTTTATTGGCTTTTGCCATCGTGGACACGTCCTTTTCTTAGTAGTTAGATTCTACCAAATCGTGTCCATGAAATCATCCTAACATCACACATACCATGAGAAAAACATTCGGATATAAGTATTATCGACAATTCAGGGATATTCCCACATTGATGAAAATTTTGAATCATTCTAGTCAAGCAGTGACTATCCGATACATCGGATTAGAAGAAGAAGAAATACGAACTAGCTTGGATAAGTTCAATCCCTTAGATTAAATTGGTGGTTACAAGATATTTTACAACTCACTTAAAATAACGTATAGTTGGATAGTAATCAAAATAAATAGTTAAGAAAGGAGAAAGAATGTCAATATTATCAACAGTATTGATTGTTTTAGTAGCTTTGGAATTTTTCTATATCCTATATTTAGAAACATTTGCTACAACTTCAGACGCTACAAGTCGAGTATTTAACATGACAAAAGAAGAGTTAATAAGCAAAGCCTTAAACACACTTTTTAAAAATCAGGGTATTTATAATGGTTTGATTGGTGTTGGGTTATTATATAGTGTTTTTCTTTCAAGTAATCCAATCGAAATTAGTAGATTACTATTAATTTATATTATTTTAGTGGCATTATATGGCAGTATTACAAGTGATAAAAAAATTATTCTAACCCAAGGTGGTTTAGCTATTTTAGCACTTATTTCAACATTCTTTTAAGCAAATAAAAAGCACAGTCAATTATGCTTGGCACCCCGTCAAGTGGACACGGAAATATAATAAAATTTTTAGAGAACTGTTTGCCGATTTTCTGGCAAACAGTTCTTTCTTTTTTTCACTGATAAACCTCGGCTATGCTCGGTTAGCGTCTAGCTTTAATGAGTGAAACTAAAAACATTTCACACATCAAAGCTAGACGAATATTAGGCTGCCATTAAAAGCTGTTGGTGAACTTGTAATGGTGTTTTTGAATTCAAACAGCGTTGATAGCGGCCATTGTTGTAATAATATATATACTTTTCAATCATTGAAACGAGACTTTCTCTGCTAGTGAATTTACGACGATAGTATTTTTCACGTTTCAGTGTTCCCCAGAAACCTTCCATTGGACCATTATCGATACAACGACCCACTCGTGACATGCTTTGTTTCATTTTATGTTTCATCACTCGGGTTCTCATCTGCTTACTCGTATATTGAAAACCACGGTCACTGTGAAATAGTGGGTGAGCGTCCGGTTCAAGTCGTACAGCTTCATCAAAAGTATCAAAAACTAGTTTATTATCATTTCTATCACTAATGACAAATGAGACAATCCGCCGATCTGCTAAATCTAGAATGGCACTGAGGTACACTTTCTTCACTTGATTTCCTTCATAATACTTAAACTCACTCACGTCAGTTAGCCATTTTTCATTCACTTTATCCGCATGGAAGTTCCGATTTAAGTAGTTCTTGGCAATATGATAAGGACTTTTCGATGCTTTAGTAATCCCATTCGGATTGTGTTTGACCGTCGATTTAATTTGAAGGCTACGGCAAATGCGTAATACTCTTTTATCATTGACATGTAAGCCATAATCTTGAACTAAATCATCACATATTCTTCGATATCCCTTATCGTTATCTGCCTCATAGATGTATCTAATTAGGTCTGCCAAGTGCTCATTGAAAATTGTTTGTGCTGATTTTGGTTGCTTTATCCAACGGTAGTAGGCTGATCTAGAAACATGTAAGAATTCACACATTGGTTTTATCGGATAATTTTTGAGGGCATGAAGTTCCTTAATGGCTTCATATTCAAAGACATGGCGAATAAGATCTAATCCCACTTCCCTTCTAATTCCCTGACTTTTTTTAAGAGGTCATTTTCCATCTCCAGCTGTCGAATCCGCCGCTCTTGTTCAGCTAATCGATCACGCATTTCCTCTTCCGGTGTTCTGCTGGGTTCGGTACCGGCGCGATGCCCTCGGCGATCTTTTAATCCAGCTTCGCCCATTTCATCATATTTTAGTACCCAGTTACGAACTTGTTGGTAAGATACTTGGTACTTAATCGCTGTTTCTCCATAGTTACGATTGTGTACGATACAGTAATGGACGATTTCCACACGTTCTTTGAAGGTTGTTTTTCTAGATTGACTCATTTGACTTCCACCGCTTCCTGATTTGAAGTTTCCACGAGTATTATATATCTTTATCCAGTCTTGTAGTTGCGTTTTACCTCTCAGTCCATATTTCTTAGTAATTTCTGACAGACTCCCTAAACCATTCAGATAATCATTTACAGCTTGAAGCTTTGTTTCAATCGAATAATGTGTATTTTTCCGCTTTGCCAATAAGCCAGTAGGACCTTCGTTCTCATAAAGCATAATCCATCTTCGTAAAGTTTCCGTATTAATCCCAACTGTACTGGCAAGGCTATTCAAGCTGTCTTTGCCATTTAAATAGCTCTCTACTAGTTCTATTCGTTTTTCTGGCGTGAGTTTCATCTTTCTTTTTGGCATACAAAATACCCCCTATATAGGACTTTTATATTTCAGTGTCCTATATAGGGGGAGCATATCAATTAAGAGTGTGCTTTTTGTTTGTTTCTTTTTATCTGAACCGTATTATATTTCCGTCTATTTGAAAAAAAGTCTTCTTTTCTTCTACTGTTTCTGAATGTGCGTTGATCATAAGTTGACCGGGTTTAAATCCTTGGAAACCCCACTGAGTGATTCCTGGTACTACCCTTGAATCCTGATTAAGTCCTAGTGTTACTATATTATTAGTTGGAAAAATTTCATTAAAACCAACACGAATATGTTTACCTGTAGCATTTAAAACAACGTGATCATAGTAGCTTTTTAGTTCATCTGAAGATAAATCAAAAAAATATCTTCCACACATATTCTTCCTCTCCTTTTCTGATCTGTTTAAAAAACGTGTGTCAGAGAGCCATTCTAAGGAAATTTCAAAGTCAAATGATGGACAATGATCTTCAACCGTCGTCTGCAAAGTCCTGATAATACTCATTTTTGATTAACTCAATCTCTTTTTCTATTTTACTCTCTTTTTTATTTTGCTTGTTGCGAGAAGATTTTCCGTCCTGAAAATAATCAACTTTAAACCATTTTTCCTCTTTTTTCATGGATACATGTCGGACATCTGTCCAATTGATCGCTTGTTCATTCAATACAAAATAATCTTCATATGCTTCACCAAGAAATTGTCCTTCGACAGGATCCAAAAATCGCCCAAATTCGTCTTTAGTGTTTAATTGCAGCGATATGGGCTTGCGATAAAGGAACGATTCTGATAGTATTGCGTCGATTTCCTCACGGGTCATTAACTCCAAACCAACAACTTCTTTTGTAGCCCAGGCTTCGTTTTCTATAACACCTTTCATAAGATCATCCATGGCGTAAGCCGTTGCCCACTTCAATCCGAATGGGCGATCTCTGTATTGATTATAGTCTATAAAAGTTTTCTTAGTACGTTTTACCATGACCTTCAACACCTTCAATTCCAGACATACCGCCTGCATGCCCTCCAACAAGACTGCTGCGAGCAATCGCACGTCCGCCTTCCATAATGCTATTTGCATGAACGATCGACTTAAATCCGAATTTTTTGCGTATGGTATCTACAACATAATCGATTTTTAAGTCTTTTACTTGCTCGTTCGGATCTTCAAAGAGATCAAGCTGCAAAGCATTAGAATAAACGAGCTTTGAACAGTTTACTCCCACATTTCGAATATCCTGGTATTTGTAATGACGATCAAATATCTGCAGTAAGTAGTTTGCAATTTGTTTGCTGCTATTGGTTGCTGGCACCTTCATTTGCTGGTGAAACCCTCTACTCCCTGATCGATCCACATAGCCCATTGAAAATCCGATCCACAAAGATATGACTTCAGCTTTAGCTCCCGATCTTCTCAATCTTGTTGCTACTTGATCAGCCATTTCTTTGATTACAATTTCTATTTCATTTCGACGTGTATAATCACGGTTTAACACCTGACTGTTCCCTATCGACTTAGATTTTACTTTGTATTTCTGACCTAAGAATGATCGATCGATGCCCCAGCTGTGTGCATATAGTTGAGTACCTAAGACACCAAAATTTTGCTTCAGCTGATAATAATTTGCGTGTGCCAGATCATGCATAGTAAATATGCCCATTCGGTTCAGTCTGATTGCTGTCCGGTGGCCAATCCCCCACACATCTGTTATTTCTTTAACAGACCAAAGCTTCTCTTGTACGTCCTCGTATCGCCATTCAGCTTTCATGTCAGGATTTTTCTTGCTTTCAAGATCCAACGCAAACTTGGCCAGCAATGGATTATCGCCAATCCCGATCGTAGTATAGATTCCTGTTTGTTTAAATACATCGATTTGAATCATTTTAGCCAATTCTCGGGTATTCTTTGTGCCAAACAATTTTAGTGAATCAGTAACGTCTAAGAAGCTCTCATCTATACTATACACAGCATGATTTTGCTCGTCAGCGTACTTTTTGTAGATGTTGTTAATCACCATATTTTTGCGCATATAAAGTGCCATACGTGGAGGTGCAATCACGAGGTCTTCCGGATACGGAAAAGGAAGATCTCGTGATCGACTGACATTAGAAATTCCATAGGCTTTTTTTGCGGCCGGACTCGATGCCAGGATTAACCCACTTCCTCGCTGAGAAGGATCGTCTGAAGGATAGGACATGACCACTAACTTTGTCTTTAAAGGATTTAGTCCTCTTTCTACGCATTCTACGGATGCATAAAATGACTTACAGTCGATACAGAGAATATCTCGTGAGGGTTCTTTAGTATAGTCAAACCTTGGATTTACGCCAAATTGCATAGCCATGATAAATCCCCTTTTCTAAAAAAAGATACGTTTTATATACGCATTAGAACACATGTTCGCTTTTATAGTCAAGAGAACACGGCTGGTTATATTTATAAATTATAAAATAATATTTATAAAACCTTTGCCAGCGAGTAATTAATTGTATTTAAAGGCTTAATTTTTGTTGCAATTTATAATTTGCAAAATATAAATTATAAATTGTACTTTACAAAATATAAAAAGGAAGAAGATTTATATCTTCTTCCTTTTTTCTTTCTTATATATCCGTTCTCTTTCCTGATCTTTCTTACGCTCTAATATACGGTTGTAGGTTGTTTTTTGATTGTGATCGAAACGTGCAGTTCTTTCGTGAATTAATTCTTCGAGTAGTTCATAGGTATAATCATTATCAGTAGTATCAAGCAAAGCAGTAAATTCGCACCAGACTATCGCTGGTATACCAAGCGACTTGTTGTTTATCTTCAATACGTCTTCTTCAGGGTGAATATTTTCTAGTAAATCTGTGTTGTCAGAAGTAAATGCTGATTTCGGTTTAGGGATTTCTTTATAAGAATTATCAGGTTTTTGCTTTGAAAAGAAACCTGGTTTTGCATTATCGGTCATGTTAGTTTTCTCCTTCGAATAACTTTATTCTATGAATGAAATCTTTTGCTAAAGGTACAAAAACTTCTTCGTAAGCAAGTTTGTCCCAATAAGTGTCAGTATTTAAACCTGTCCTCGGTGTTGTTTGCACTCGCTTAACATGTGGTAAAATATTATCAAAAAGGTTTTGATCACCAAACTTTTCGATAGCATCATTGACAACTTGGCGATCTATACTACCTTTACTCAACTGATTTGGAAGTATTCCAACTATTTCAGTCTTACAATCAAATTTTTCAACAAGAGGAGTGACTTCTTCTGATATATAATCTTCAACGCCATCTAAGCTATCAGATTGGGTTTGAAAAGCCATAATAATATAGTCAGAAGCGTAAGCAGCATTCCTAGTGAAATCAGACATAGTAGGTGGAGTATCGATGAGAACAAAATCGTATTCCGGCTTGACTGGCTCAAGTAAATCTTTCAAGACGGAGATTCTGTTTTTTTCGACCTCGATATAATCAGCGTCTATTCCTTCTATAGCGTCCCCATAAAGCTTGGTTAAATATTTTGGAAAGTTTTTAAAATCTATATGTGATGGAATGCAATCCAAGTTTTCAATAATTGGAAGAACTAATTGTTTTAAATCTCGTTCAACGATCCCAGCTAGCATAGTTTTTTCAATAATGAAAATGTCATCGTCTTTAGAGTGATAATTTTTAGTCAACAACATCGTCTTTGTAGTATTTGATTGCGGATCGGCATCCACTACCAACACTTTAAATCCCATATTAGCAAGTACGTAGCTCAAGTATCTTATAATAGTAGTTTTACCTACTCCACCCTTGGAATTTGCTACAGTAATAGTTAATGGTCTTCTGACGACATTTCTATATTCAAAAACAATTTTCAAGTTTTCTTGCGATAATTCCATTAAACAAACCTCCCGTTTATAAAATATAAAATATAAATTGCGAAATATAATATATATATCTGTCTAAGAACATTATACCAGAAGGAAATATGTTGTCAATTATACTTTATAAATTATAGTTTATAAAGTATAATTTATAATCAGGTCACTTGATAATCTTTACAAATGTTTAAAAATAGGGTAACTTTGTAGTATAAAAAAAAGGTTTACAGCATTAAAAAAAAGTTTACACTTTAAAAGAAAATTACATAAAAAAAAGAGACGGATAAAAAAGTGAAATTGGCCTCACTATTCTATCTGAATCACATAAAAGCCTATGTGTTCTCGCTCGTCTCAGAAGTTATGTAAGTGGCTGACAACCACTTATGTAATTTTGATAAGTCTTTCGGACTGACAATCCGAACTTACAGATTTATTCTACCATTTTTTGACGAGCAACTCAATATATACATGCTTGTTTTGTCATTCATTTAAGACTTCTAAGCTATTGGGAGAACACAAATCTTTAAGATTATTTGTGTTCTCTTTTAGTTTGGGAAGGAATAACAGTCATGGCAGCTTCTTTGGATGTCGTATATTCGACGGTATTACAAAATGGTATCCGTAAATTCAAATATAAAAACAGCCACCTAAAACCGGTCTCTTTTAGTGATCAGTCGGGGAAGGGGGCTATTTTTGCGTACCGTTCAAAGGAACACATGATCGAGGGGATTGGACTAGTGATCACTTCAGAAGAAGGGGTGATCGAAAACAATAATCGATTCACTCATTGGACACCAAATGTATTTCGCTATGGAACGTATGCTGATGAAGCCAGAATGTTTACAAAAGGTCATTCGGAGGACAATTTACGCCAAATCAATACTTTCTTTGTTGATTTTGACACATTGGATCCAAACTTTGACTATGGAGAAATTATCTTGGCCAGTCACGAGATCGGCTTTATGCCGACAATGATTCTACGTACACCGCATGGATTTCAAGCTTTCTATGTACTAGACAAGCCTGCATACGTGACGAAGAAATCAAATTTTAAAGTGATCAATGTGGCCAAAATGATCTCAAAAAATCTAAGAAACAAATTTTCAAATGATTATCGGTTTCCAGTTGATGTAAATGCCAATCATTTTGGGATCACACGTATGCCTTCTGAAGAGAATGTTTTATTCTTTGAACCACAGTATTGTTATAGTTTCGAAGAATGGATCGACTGGTCAATGAGAGAAGATGCGGACAAAAAAGCGGAGATCAAGAACGTTTTTGTATTACCATCTACTCAAGAATTTCGTCAAGTCGATGAACCCTGGTTCCAGCTGTTGCTAAAAAGTCAAAAAATACAAGGTGAAAAGGGCGTATATGGTCGAAATAATGTCATATTCACCTTGTCTTTGGCATACTTTTCGTCAGGATACGAAGTAGAAGCATGTGAATTGACGATGTTAGAATTCAATGACCGCTTGGCTAACCCTTTATCTGATCGAGAATTAACCAGAATCATTCGTTCCGCTTACTCCGGAAAATATCAAGCAGCGCACAGAGAAAAAATTGTCCTATTATGCCAAGAGTGGGTCGATGCCAATCTTTCTGAAGAGCAACTATTCAACAAAAAACGGGGTTGGTGGAAATTCAAGAAAGAAAGAGCTGTTCGCAAGTATTCACATAGTCATGAATGGGCAGAAGATCTACTGTCCTATTTGAATGAGCAATCCTATGAAGAACAACCATACATTCTTTCTACAAAAAAAGAGTTAACTGAACGTTTAAAGATCCCAAAACGTTCCCTGGACAAAGTACTGAAGCAGTTAAGAGAAGAGAACAAAATTCATTTTCGTGTTCGTGCTGGTCGTAATGGAGGTATTATGCTAGCTTCGATACATGGATTGATGCGCTCCGTTATCCGGCTAAAAAAAGAAAGCCAGGGGGCTTATTTCGCTGCGATCTCAGAAGCTTTTGGAAGAGAATACATGTTTATCCAGACAGCACTGAAACGCTTGATAGAACCCAATAAGATCGGCGTGCAAACAGATCTGTTCATGATTGATACAGGTTGAAATTAAAAGGTGCAAATTGCCTATTACATTATATCTATGATACGTTCCTTCTTTTTCTCCGCCTTGCTTGCTGGTCTTAAGAAAGAGTAGTACTATTATCGCAAACGTAATAATATGGGGGGAGGTCTTTCTGACTATGAGTATCAATAACTTTGTATATCCCTACCCGATCAATGTATTTATTATTTCGCGGTTAGGTATGACAGTAGAGCAATTTTGTGAGTTGCATGGCTATAAGCAGAGTACAGTAGCAAGCTGGGTAACTAGAAACCGTGCAGTAAAAACGTTACCTTGTGATTTTTTATATTGTCTTAGTCTTTCTTCAGGCTGGTCGATGGATGATGTTTATCGTCATTTATTGGTGTTGGAGGAGAAGTTCTTAAAGAGTATCAATCCAAAAAAGAAGAAAGAACAGGTGGATTGATTGATGACGGAGGAGGAGATAGCTGTTCTTAATAGGATCAAAGAATGGTCTGTTCTTTTGAAAATTTATTATGGGATTTTGACTTTATCTTTTATTGATAATGATACCTTTAAACAACAGCACCCAAATTTTGACGAATTAGTGAAACTCTATGAAAAAGACGTAGTAAAACATGCAACACCCTATTCTAATCGTATGACAGAAGCACTTATTAGCCGTTTAAGCGATCAAGGCTATAATTTAGTGATTGAAGGCACAGGACGAACAACAGACGTTCCTATTCAAACAGCCACAATGCTTCAATCTAAAGGTTATGAAACAAAAATGTATATCATGGCAGTACCTAAAATCAACTCATATTTAGGAACAATTGAACGGTATGAAACTATGTATGCAGATGATCCAATGACAGCCAGGGCAACACCAAAACAAGCACATGATATTGTTGTCAAAAACTTACCGACCAATTTAGAAACCCTTCATAAAACGGGCTTATTTAGCGATATAAGGCTTTACAATAGAGAAGGAGTGAAACTCTATTCAAGCTTAGAAACGCCTTCCATTAGTCCGAAAGAGACCTTAGAAAGAGAATTAAATCGTAAAGTATCAGGGAAAGAAATTCAACCGACTTTGGAGAGAATAGAGCAAAAAATGGTTCAAAATCAACACCAAGAAACCCCTGAATTTAAAGCAATTCAACAAAAAATGGAAAGCTTGCAGCCACCTAAACCACCAATACCTAAAATACCTAAACTTCCAGGGCTTTAAAAATTAAAGAAGAAAGGGGCTTAGATCATGAAAAATATATCAACAGCAGCAGTCGTTGCATTCTTTTATATATTAATTAGTTTTTCGATAGATTTGTTTAGTGGAGATATAACTTTTTCTAGTGCTTCAATTTCTCATTTGTTAATTGGATATGTAATTGTATTTGTGTCTTACTTAATAGGTGTTTTTATAGTTCACATATTTGTAAAAACGATTAATAAAAAAAGAGTTAAATAAATAAAAAAAAGAAAAATAGGGCAGTTACCAAAAAAAACTTGGCTTGTTCTCTGTAAAAAGAGAGATAAGCCAAGTTTTTTTATTTTTTTTTAACTCATTAACGCGACTACCAATGGCCCTAAGACGGTCAAGAGGATGTTGCCGACTGCATAGGCTGGAGTGAAGCTCAGCGCGAAGATACTGCTGCCGGTCTCTTCATTGATGGCGTTCAAGGCGGCGTTGATAGTGCCGGCCCCGGTCAAGGACCCGATATTATCGATCGGATTGAGTTTCAAGACATAATTCCCAAACAGGAGTGTCACCAGATGGGGCACGATGGAGATGATCGCCCCGATCAAGAGGACACTCCAACCCATTTTTTCCAAAGCGGGAACAAATTCCCGGCCGGCTTGCAAACCGACGACGGCGATGAATAGATTCAAACCGACGCTCTTTAAGAACCAGCGAGTGGAGGCGGGAATATTACCATGGTTGGCATGTTTGTCTTGGTACCAACCGAAGAACAAACCAAGGAATAATGCCCCGCCACCGGTCCCAAGGGTCAATGGGATCGTTCCAAGGGTAATCACGATCGTACCCAGTAAGATTCCCAAGACGATCCCGATAGAAAGGTAACTAACATCGGTTTCGGCACCATCGATCACTTCATAACCGAGACTTGGCAGGACTTTTTGGATCGCCCGCTGCGTACCCATGATGGTGATCCGATCATCGGCTCTTAGCGTCGTCAGATCAGTGATTGGTGCGCCATTGCGTTCGGCTTTAGTGATCATCACACCGGCGTCGATCAATTCTTCCACCGCATGATAATTGAAGACTTTGGTCAGCATCACCGTTGGACTTTTCAATTGGATTTTGCGGTAAGGTTTGCTTGGTAATTCTTTGATCGTGGGATTTTTCGCCATGAATTTCAAGAATTCATCAACATTGCCGACGATCACCAAGTAATCATGTTCTTGGATTACGACATCAGGGGTCGCGTCAAGCAACTGTTGGTTACGGACGATCTCTTCTACGATAAAACGGCCTTGGTACATTTTTTCAAATTCTGCCACCGTTTTGCCGATGATCGGCGCGTTTGGACCGACATCAAAGACCCGCAAATTGATACTGCTGGTTAAAACAGAACTGCCTTGGCCAGTGAAGTCCAATTTTTCCATCATTTTTTTGGTTTCTTCTTTAAGGTTGATGCCTAAGATCATGGGGGCGATATTTTTCAAGAAGATCAAAACCCCTACCGTCCCAAAGACATAGGTCAAAGCGTAGGCGATGGCGATCTCCGAGGTATAGGTGTTCTTCAAAGCTGATGAAATATCCAGCCCATTGATCGCTGAAGTCGCGGTCCCGATGGTAGCGGACTGGGTTAAGGCACCGGAAATGATTCCGGCAGCTTCCCCGACACCGACTTTGAATACTTTAAACAAGGCCAGCGCGACCCCTAAACCAACGGCGGCAAAGAAGACACTTTGGATCACGATCTTCAGTCCGGTTTTCTTCAAGCTACGAACGAAGGCTGGACCAACTTCATAACCGATCGTGAAGATAAAGAGGTCAAAAAAGATATCCTTAACTACCGGATCGATTTTGAAGACGCCGATTTGGCCGATCAAAAGTCCCACGAGCAAAACCCCAACGGTCGAACCGAGAGAGAAACTCTTGATCCGGAATTTACCAACTAGATAACCTACCGCCAAACAAAGGAAGATCGTTAAGGCGGGTGTATTAAGCAAAAAATCTGTGACTGCTTTCATCTCTCATACCCCCTTAAGCTTTCTTGTAGGCTTCGTGGTATTCCGTTAAAAGTTCCAGGACTTGTTTCCCGATCAAGCGATAGTCTTCCGTTGGCAAGTTGGCTTCAGAGACCCGCAAGTCCCCAGCAGCGGCGCCAAATCCGACACCATCCATCAACACAACGCCATTCTTTTGCGCCAAATTCAATAAGAAATCGACTTGTTCGAAGTTGTTTTGCAAATATTCCCGGAAGTCTTTGCCATAGTGTTTTTCCGCTAGGCTGTAAACATCGATCAAGGAATAATATTTCGCGTTTTCCGGACTGTCATCTTTTGGCACACCCAGTGATTCAAAAAGATCGGTATAACGAGTGTCGACTAATTTTTTCGAGCTTTCGATATATGGATCCGTTTGGTCGCGATTGACTAAGTGGGTCAAGGAGAACAAGACTTCCATCATTTGTTGCGGCGTGGATAAACCAGACGTATGATACAGACCGATCGAGCGGCTGTCAGCTACCATCCGATCGATGAATTTCATTTTTTCCGGTTCCAATGTGACTAAGCTGTAGCGTTTGTGTAACGCTTTTTTGTTGTCATCAGAAAGTCCGGCGATCAGTTTATCAAAGACATTATCTTGATGGACCCCGATCACGCCTAAACGCCAACCCGTCGCGCCAAAGAGTTTCGAGAAGGAATAAACCAGCAAGGTATTGTGAGGTACCATACTATAGACGGTTTGGAAATTATCCACGAAGGTCCCGTAAACATCATCGGTAATGATCATCAAATTCGGATTTTTTTCCACGGCTTTTTGGATCTCTTTCAAAGCTTTGTCGTCAAAGGCTTTTGAGCCAGGGTTACTAGGATTGACGATGAAGAAAGCTTTGATGGATTCATCTTGCAATTTATCGATGGCTTCCGGTGAGATCTGCCAATTATTTTCTTCCGTTGAACGTAGATTGATCTCCACCATTTCGTAGTCGTTCAACTCAGGGATTTGTAGATAAGGCGTAAAGATCGGTGTATTGATAGCGATCTTGTCACCGGCCTTGATCAATTTGTTTTCTTTTAGGGAATTAAAAATATAAACGATCGCTGCTGTTCCACCTTCTGTTGGGAACAATTGCGTTTGGTCGGCTAGAGTGACACCGTTGTATAAAGCGGATTGGAGATATTGATTGATAATGACTTCTGCATTTTTCAAGACCCGACTTGGGACCGGATAATTATTCCCGATCACGCCGTCCACCCATTCCTTGACGACTTCATCCTGATCCAACTGTAGATCATCTTTCACATAAGCCAAGGTATCCATCAAAAATTGATCCGTCGCGTTTTTCTCTGGCTCTAAGAAAGCTTCAAAACGTTCCCGGATCCCTGCCAGTTCGGTATAACCCGCCAGGTCACCTTGATCCATCGTCCGCTCTGATTCTTGGATCCCGAATTCCACGATCCGTCCAAAAGCTAAGCGCGCTTTTTTATTGATCCAGTTAGGATTTCCGCGACCAGCGTTCAAGAAGATATTACTTTTCTGATTCTTTTGCGCCAGCTTCAACATTTGGTTACTGATCTCAAAAGCGCCGAGATTTTCTAATTTTTCTTCACTTTGCTTATCCAAATCAAACACATCCTTTTCTTTTTTTCGTACAAATCCAGACTACTAGCAATGAAAAAATTATGCAAACGGTAACGCTTGAAAGAATTGATAAAAACTTGATTTATCACTATTTTGGTTCTGTTGCAAAGTTTTAAATAAAGAATAAAATCCCTTACGGTATCTATGATTTAAGCTGGGATTCCCAATAATACCTTGATTTCAGTACAGACCGAAAACCCGAAGAGAGTACCTTCTTTTCGGGTTTTCTTATATAATCCTCGAATGGCTTCCATGCCTTTAATCGTGGTAGAGGCAGTGCGTAAACTTCGATAGAATTTATTGCGTCTCTTTACTGGACGATGGTCTTGTTCAATCAAATTATTCAGGTATTTAATGGTACGATGTTCTGTCCCTTGATAAAAGCCGTATTCTTTTAGTTTCTTAAAGGCACTTGTAATAGAGGGGGCTTTATCTGTGACTACAACCTTCGGTTCATCAAACTGCTTCACTAACCGCTTAAGAAAAGCATAGGCTGCTTGTGTGTCCCGTTTTTTACGTAACCAAATATCCAAGGTTAAACCATCTGCATCGATGGCTCGATACAAATAATGCCATCTTCCTTTAATTTTGATGTACGTTTCATCCATTTTCCATGAATAAAAGGATTTTTTATTTTTCTTTTTCCAAATTTGATAGAGTAGTTTGCCATATTCTTGCACCCAACGATAAATCGTCGTATGAGAAACGTTACTGCCACGATCATATAAGATTTCTTGAACTTCACGATAGCTAAGGTTATAACGAAGATAGTAGCCCACGGCTACAATAATCACATCCTGCTGAAATTGCTTTCCTTTAAAATGATTCACCGTCATTCCTCCTGCTATCTTTTTCTATTATTCTACCTTATTTGATAGTAGATTTAAAACTTTGCAACAGAACCTGATCAAGTAATTCCCAATGCTGCCAGCAAGCAAATTCGAGTTGGATATAACGAAATTTTCCCTTCAAATCATGTGGTTACACTTGGCCTTAATAAAGATTCGCAAATTGTTCCTGGCGTTACCAAGTGGGGATTCCAAGGATTTAAAAAAGGCCAGCTCATGATCAATGCACGGGCGGAGACAGTAGAAGAAAAGAAAACTTTCTCAAAAGCCTTCAGAGAGACACGTTGCGTGTTCCCTCTTTCCGGATTCTACGAATGGGATTCCGAAAAACGAAAACTATTGTTTACTTCAACTGAGAGAGACGTTTTTTATCTAGGCGGCTTTTATCGTATTCATAGGTTCTGTTGCAAAGTTTTAAATAAAGAATAAAATTAATGCTTTAACTTGTTCGATACCGCGATCTAATCTAGTTGGCGCTATTTTCGTATCTGGATTTGCTCTAGCTGTCGTGAGAGTTTTTGAACAGGACTGGGCCTCTTTTTTATTTTGAGTGAGTTCTTCATGATCCAGCTTATAAAGAACATACCGAGCTTCCACATCAGTATGCGATAGCTTGTCGACAGCATAATCATTTTTAAGCATGTCTCGCATGGCATAATCCAGCTTTTGCTGGTCTCGCTGCCGCTTCTGAAGTACTTGATGCGTTTCTTTCAGGTTTTGATAGTCTGCTTGGACGTCAGCTAATTGTGCTTTGACTTGTCCTAACGTTTGCTTGAGTTCTTCCGTCTCATGCTGGCTTTGTAAGGTGGCTTTCTTCATCGTGGCTAACACGTTTTTAAAGCGATCTAAGTCATCTGGTTTAAGCACCGTCTTACCAAAGAGGTTTTTAGATAAGGCTTGTATAAAATCATCAATTTGTTTTTCGGCTAAGTCAACTTCCGTTAAGGCTCGATCCGTGATTTTAAGTACGGCCTGTTTAGCCCTAATATTTTCTTCAACGTCAGCTAGTTCGTTTTTTAAGGCGTTAAACTGATCGTTGTATTTTTTGATTTCAGCGACATTCTCAAACGGTAAGGTTTTGTTATTTAGAATACCGTGTTCATAAAAGGGCAGCACCTTTTTTAAATGCTGATTTAAATCCTCATGAAAGGTTTGTAAATCATGGCGCGTGAGCACTTCTTTAGCGGAGACTTTATAACGTGATTTTTTATCATCAAAAACCACTGGGACAAAGGCATAGTGCAAGTGAGGGGTGGTCTCGTTATAATGCACCACGGCGGCCACAGCATTTTCTTGACCATAACGGTCATTGAGAAATGCCGTGGTTGCTTCAAAAAAGGCGCTCTGTTGCTCGTAGGGTGCTTCTGCGAGTTCTTCAGGAAAGTGACTATCCAAATCGCTAACGCCTTCACATCGTCTCTTTTCATGCAATAAACGTCATTTAAACGCGCATTGAAGCGTGAAAGCATATCTGAACCATCTGCCATGAGATCTTGATTCAGATATGCTTTCGACACATCAATTTCTTTGTTAGTGTGATGGTCGGTTTTACGTTCAAAATGGACCGCTAAACCGGGTACTGCGCCACGCGTATTTTTCTTTAAATGCGCCATCAAAAATGCCTCCTCGAAAAAGGTTTTCCAAGACCAGTATAACACCGTTAAAAATCTGGTATAGCCTGTTATACCAAAATACTATTTTGGACAGGCTCTGCGAGGCGAGTCATCGACAAGCGATGACAGTAGCGTTTCCCCTTCCTACTGGGCAAACTGCTATTTTACAGCGCCTATTATCCGGCTCGTAAAACCTCCGGCGGGTCACGCCGTGACGGGGCAATTTATCATTGCAGGATCACCTTCAGTGAGAGCATGTCATGCAGAACACTACCCGCGTCGGGCAAGCTGGTATCAGCTTAACCACATTAAAATAATCTGTAAACGTAAGTGTATAATAACAAAAAAATTGTAGTGGACTATCGCAATTAATAGGTGTTATACAATAAAAGCAAACAAAAAGGCACCCTTAAGGTGCCCACATTATTTTAACGATCATTAAGATCATCAAAATGGCCGTATGGAAGCGTTTCGTTCAATATTGAAGCGTGAAGAGGTGTATCTGAAGGCATACCAAACATTAACTGAAGTCCAAGCAGCCATTGGTTGGTATATCAATTTTTATAATCGCAATCGTATCTCAAATGTTGCCTAAGTAACTGAATAAAAATAGTCCAATTTATTGACTTCTGAGCAAAGCCCCGCGATGTTTGATCGTTGGAGAGTTCATATTAAAATCATCTTTTTCTATATTAGTATTGTGGGACGTTTACATTTTCATTCCCATTTTTTCATAAGACTGCATACCGCCCATCCAAATCTCAGATGGTTTGACGCCACGTTCTTTAGCCAAGGCCATCATTAACGTATCCATATCCATCAATTTATATTCTTGCTTTGGCTTGGCTGGATCGAATGTTTCAATCTGTGCCATCATGCCGCCATCTTCGTGCTCAAGGATATGGCAGTGATACATATAAACCCCTGGCAAATCAAAGCGAACCAGCAGCCGAACCGTTTCACCAGGATTTACGCCAACGGTATCTTTGAAACCATATTCATTTGGATACGGCGCATGCCCATTCCGCGACAAGACTAAGAATTGGGTTCCATGCACATGGAATGGATGAACCATTCCAGGCGCATCATTGCTATTGGTAACATCCCAGTACTGGGCTTTGCCAATTGGTTGCGTGGCATCAATCCGCTGCATGGCAAACTTTTTACCATCAATCGCAACACCTTCGTCCATCCCCTGCATCACAACGTGGCGAACTGGCAAAGCCGGGTCAACCACTGGTGCCTTCACATCGAACAACTTATCAGGCAAGGTAGTCTGATCCGGTTTGAACGCATGAATGCGGAACTTTAGCAATGGCACATCATCCGTATATAAGGTGACCTCGTCGCCTTCATGGTATTGGCCAAAATCAACGATCACTTCGGCACGCTCAGCACAAGTCAGCATCAAATGGGTAAATTTGACCGGCTCCGGTAACAGTGAGCCATCCCCGCCAATTTGCGTAAATGGCAGGTCATCGGAAAAATGCAACCGCCATTCACGGCGATTAGCACCATCCAGAAAACGCAACCGGACCTTTTGCGTGGTGACATCAAAATAGGGATTGATTGTACCGTTAATCATTGCAGTTGGCCCAGCAACACCGTCAGGATCATAATCAGCCCGGTAGTCCCACTGGTTGTTCTCATGAAAACGCCGGTCTTGCAAAATGACTGGAATATCGTCAACGCCATAGTTCCTTGGCAATGGCAGGCCGGCTTCATGGTCGTCTTTGACAATCACCATGGCAGCCAAACCATGCCAAACCTGCTCGGCTGTGGATGGGCACGGATGCGCGTGCAGCCACAAAGTCGTCGCCGGTTGTTCCAATGTGAAGTCGATATACTTACTTTCACCCGGATAAACCGGCGCATGGCATCCGCCATCAACATAAGGGCCACTGACATTAGCCCCATGCCAATGAAAAGTGGTCAACTCAGGCAGGGTGTTTTTCAGTGTCACATGCGTATGCTGACCACGGCGATACACAATCGTCTGACCTAACAGACTGGTATTATAGCCCCACGTCTTGGTCTTCGCCCCAGGTAACAGTTGCGTTTCTCCAGCCTCTGCTGTCACCGTGTAATAAACGTCGGTCGCCGTCTCTTTATCCGGTTTCAACAACGGCGGCACATTTAAGGGCTTCTCAGGCGCATCACTGACCTCAAGCGGCACGTATCCGCCATCGTGGAGATCAAACGCTGGCTCATCAAAGAAATAGTCCGTATAGTTTTTCATCGTGATTTCCCCCTCTGACAAGAATTTTAACACTTTTTAGGGTTCTGTTGCAAAGTTTTAAATAAAGAATAAAATCCCTTACGGTATCTATGATTTAAGCTGGGATTCCCAATAATACCTTGATTTCAGTACAGACCGAAAACCCGAAGAGAGTGCCTTCTTTTCGGGTTTTCTTATATAATCCTCGAATGGCTTCCATGCCTTTAATCGTGGTAGAGGCAGTGCGTAAACTTCGATAGAATTTATTGCGTCTCTTTACTGGACGATGGTCTTGTTCAATCAAATTATTCAGGTATTTAATGGTACGATGTTCTGTCCCTTGATGAAAGCCGTATTCTTTTAGTTTCTTAAAGGCACTTGTAATAGAGGGGGCTTTATCTGTGACTACAACCTTCGGTTCATCAAACTGCTTCACTAACCGCTTAAGAAAAGCATTGTTGCTATCGATCATTAAAGTAAAAAAAGAAGAAAAAGAAAGCTATATAAAGGCGCTGACAAATTCTTTTGACTTAGAGGATAAATTCATTCAAGAGACTTTAAACAAGCTAGCAGAACGCCCCAAAACGGACACACAACTCGATTTGTTTAGCTACGATACAGGCTGAAATTAAAACCCGCACTATGCCATTACATTTATATCTATGATACGTGTTTGTTTTTCTTTGCTGTTTAGTGAATGATTAGCAGAAATATACAAAGTAAGATTTTAATTAATTATTAGGGGGAGAAGGAGAGAGAGTAGCCCGAAAACTTTTAGTTGGCTTGGACTGAACGAAGTGAGGGAAAGGCTACTAAAACGTCGAGGGGCAGTGAGAGCGAAGCGAACACTTGATTTTTTAAGTTTCTATCTTTTATAGGTCATTAGAGTATACTTATTTGTCCTAATATGATTTTAGCAGTATAATTGACTTGGTGAATAGGTCATTTAAGTTGAGCATAATAGGAGGATTAAAATGAAAAAATTTATTTATCGAGTTTTAGAAAATGACGAAGTGGTGGCTATTTTTAATGAGCAACAATATGCGCATGATTTTATCGCTTACGAAAAGACAATTTCTGATAAGCAATTTGAAATTGAAAAAGTAGATATAGCTGATTGGTTATTGCAACCGAGAGAATTTTAGAGGTTGGTTGAAAATGGCTAAAATTGGTTATGCACGTGTCAGTAGCAAAGAACAGAACTTAGATCGGCAATTACAAGCGTTACAGGGCGTTTCTAAGGTCTTTTCAGACAAATTAAGCGGTCAATCGGTCGAACGTCCACAATTACAAGCTATGCTTAACTATATTCGTGAAGGGGATATTGTTGTAGTTACTGAATTAGATCGATTAGGACGGAATAATAAAGAATTAACAGAATTGATGAATGCCATTCAACAAAAAGGAGCAACGCTTGAAGTTTTGAATTTGCCCTCTATGAATGGGATTGAAGATGAAAATTTAAGGCGTTTGATTAATAATTTAGTGATTGAATTATATAAGTATCAAGCGGAATCAGAACGCAAACGTATTAAAGAACGACAAGCCCAAGGGATTGAAATAGCTAAGTCAAAAGGAAAATTCAAAGGTCGTCAGCATAAATTTAAAGAAAATGATCCACGTTTAAAACATGCTTTTGATTTATTTTTGAATGGTTGTTCCGATAAAGAAGTTGAAGAACAAACTGGAATTAATCGCCGAACGTTTAGAAGGTATCGAGCAAGATATAACGTGACAGTCGATCAAAGAAAAAACAATGAAAAGAGGGATAGTTAATGAGTACGGTTATTTTAGCTGAAAAACCAAGCCAGGCATTAGCCTACGCAAGTGCTTTAAAACAAAGCGCCAAAAAAGACGGTTATTTTGAGATCAAAGACCCACTATTTACAGATGAAACGTTTATCACCTTTGGTTTTGGGCATTTGGTGGAATTAGCAGAACCAGGTCATTATGACGAAAAGTGGCAAAATTGGAAACTTGAATCATTGCCTATTTTTCCTGATCGATACGATTTTGAAGTTGCAAAAGATAAGGGAAAGCAGTTTAAAATTGTTGCAGAACTTCTAAAAAAGGCAAATACAATTATTGTTGCAACAGATAGCGACAGAGAAGGTGAAAATATCGCCTGGTCGATTATCCATAAAGCAAATGCCTTTTCAAAAGATAAAACATTTAAAAGACTATGGATCAATAGCTTAGAAAAAGATGTGATCCGAAGCGGTTTTCAAAATTTGCAACCAGGAATGAATTACTATCCCTTTTATCAAGAAGCGCAAACACGCCAAATTGCCGATTGGTTGATCGGCATGAACGCAAGCCCTTTATATACCTTGAATTTACAACAAAAAGGCGTACAAGGTACATTTTCTTTAGGACGTGTACAAACACCGACTTTATATCTCATTTATCAACGCCAGGAAGCCATAGAGAATTTTAAAAAAGAACCTTTTTTTGAGGTGGAAGCTAGTATAAAAGTAAACCAAGGGTCATTTAAGGGCGTTCTAAGCCCCACACAGCGATTTAAGACCCAAGAGGAACTTTTATCCTTTGTTTCTTCAAATCACGCTAAAATAGGCAATCAAGAGGGCAGAATCGCTGACGTGCAAACCAAAGAGAAAAAAACGAATAGTCCTAGTCTGTTTTCTTTAAGTAGTTTGCAGTCAAAAGTCAATCAGCTTTATAAAGCGACAGCGAGCCAAACTTTAAAAGCTATGCAAGGACTGTATGAAGCAAAATTATTGAGTTATCCAAGAACAGATACACCATTTATTACAGAGAACGAATTTGCTTATTTAAAAGCGAATTTTGGCAAATATAGCGGTTTTTTAGGACTTGATCTTGAAATGGTTCAAACAGAGCCTAGAAAGCGTTATGTGGACGGTAGCAAGGTACAGGAACACCACGCCATTATCCCAACAAAACAAGTACCCAATGAAGCAGCGTTAGTAAAAATGGACGATTTACAACGAAAAATTTATGCTTTAGTCGTTAAAACGACCGTTGCCATGTTTTTACCTGATTACTTGTATGAAGAAACCAAGATACAAACGAAAGTAGCTGATTTGCTGTTTCAATCGATCGGAAAGACACCAAAACAAGAAGGGTGGAAAATTCTTTTTAAACAACAAAATAAAGAAGAAAAAGAGGACGTTCAAACGTTACCCTTGGTTATCATTGGAGAACATGCCGAGGTTGACGTTAAGAGTGCCGAAAAAGAAACACAACCACCGAAAGCTTTTACAGAGGGTACACTTTTAACCGCTATGAAAACGGCGAATAAAACGGTTGATGATGAAGAAGCAATCAAGATTTTACAAGAAGTCGAGGGGATCGGAACAGAAGCGACAAGAGCAAGCATTATTGAAGCCTTGAAACAAAAAGAATATATCCAAGTGATTAAGAATAAGCTTGTTGTAACTGAAAAAGGAAAATTATTGTGCCAGGCAGTTGAAAGTCAGCACCTTTTAACGAGTGCTGAAATGACGGCTAAATGGGAAACGTATTTAAAAAAAATCGGTAAAAGAGAAGGCAATCAAGAGAACTTTATTACGAATATCAAAAAATTCATTGTTCATTTACTGGAAGCTGTACCTAACGATATAGAAAAACTAAATTTTTCTGATTACCAGGAACAGAAAGAAAAAGAAGCAGAAAAAAGTATTGTAGGAAAATGTCCTAAGTGTGGCAACAATATTGTATTAAAAAAATCTTTTTATGGTTGTTCAAATTATCCTGAATGTAAGTTCACTTTAGCTGAACATTTTAGAAAGAAAAAACTCACCAAAACGAATGTAAAAGAATTACTGGAGGGAAAAGAAACCCTGGTAAAAGGAATCAAAAATAAAGAGAAAAAGTCCTACAATGCCGTTGTAAAAATCGGGGAAAAGGGATATATTGATTTTATTTCATTCTCAAAATAAGCATAAAAGCCCTATTTAAAGGGCTTTTATATATTAATCACAAATCACTTATCACAAATCACAAGTGATTTGTGATTAATCACTTGTGATTTGTGATTTTTAATGATACAATATTACTATACAAAAAAAGAATGGGGCGTAGTTATGGAGAAGGAAGAACTCAAAATACTTGAAGAATTAAGACGTATTTTAAACAGTAAAAATGAAGCAATTGTTATCTTAAACAATTATTTTAAAGGTGGTGTTGGAAAGTCAAAATTATCTACTATGTTTGCTTATTTGACAGACAAATTTAATTTAAAAGTTTTAATGATCGATAAGGACTTACAAGCAACATTGACAAAAGACTTAGCAAAAACATTTAAGGTAGAATTGCCACGTGTCAATTTTTATGAAGGCTTGAAAAATGGAAACTTGGCTTCTTCTATTATTCATTTGACTGATAATTTAGACTTGATCCCTGGCACGTTTGATTTGATGTTATTACCAAAATTAACTCGCTCATGGACTTTTGAAAATGAAAGTAGATTGCTTGCTACTCTTTTAGCACCTTTAAAAAGTGACTATGATCTCATTATTATTGATACTGTACCAACGCCAAGCGTTTATACAAATAATGCAATCGTGGCGAGTGATTACGTTATGATCCCTTTACAAGCAGAAGAAGAAAGTACAAACAACATTCAAAACTATATTTCCTATTTGATTGATTTACAAGAACAATTTAACCCTGGACTAGATATGATCGGTTTTGTTCCTTATTTAGTTGATACGGACAGCGCAACGATAAAATTAAACCTGGAAGAACTGTACAAGCAACATAAAGAAGATAACTTGGTTTTCCAAAATATTATCAAGCGAAGTAATAAAGTAAGTACCTGGTCTAAAAACGGCATTACAGAACATAAAGGCTATGACAAAAAAGTTTTATCCATGTATGAGAACGTATTTTTTGAAATGCTTGAACGAATTATTCAATTAGAAAACGAAAAAGAATAGAATCACAAATCACAAGTGATTAATCACAAATCACTTGTGATTTGTGATTGTTGATGATAAAATAAGAATAAGAAGAAATAGAAAGAAGTGAGTGATTGTGGGAAATTTAGGCGCACAAAAAGCAAAACGAAATGATACACCAATCAGTGCAAAAAAAGATATAATGGGAGATAAGACGGTTCGTGTTCGTGCTGACTTGCACCATATCATAAAAATCGAAACAGCAAAGAATGGCGGAAACGTAAAAGAAGTTATGGATCAAGCCTTAGAAGAATATATACGGAAATATTTACCTGACAAACTTTAAAAGGAGTGAAAATGAAATGGCAGTTACGTATGAAAAAACATTTGAAATAGAGATCATTAACGAATTATCGGCAAGCGTTTATAATCGAGTATTAAACTATGTTTTGAACCATGAATTAAATAAAAATGACTCTCAATTATTGGAAGTCAATTTATTAAACCAATTAAAGCTTGCAAAACGTGTAAATCTTTTTGATTATTCTTTAGAAGAATTACAAGCCGTTCATGAGTATTGGCGGTCAATGAATCGTTACTCAAAACAAGTTTTGAATAAAGAGAAAGTGGCTTAATATGGCAAATATAGTCAATTTTACTGACAAACAATTTGAGAATCGCTTAAATGATAATTTAGAAGAATTGATTCAAGGAAAAAAAGCGGTTGAATCGCCAACCGCTTTTTTACTTGGTGGGCAACCAGGGTCAGGGAAAACCAGTTTGCGATCAGCAATTTTTGAAGAAACACAAGGGAATGTTATTGTCATTGATAATGATACCTTTAAACAACAGCACCCTAATTTTGACGAATTAGTGAAACTCTATGAAAAAGACGTAGTAAAACACGTTACCCCTTATTCGAATCGCATGACAGAAGCACTTATTAGCCGTTTGAGCGATCAAGGGTATAATTTGGTGATCGAAGGTACAGGACGAACAACAGACGTTCCTATTCAAACCGCAACAATGCTTCAATCTAAAGGTTATGAAACAAAAATATACGTCATGGCAGTACCGAAAATTGAATCATACTTAGGAACAATTGAACGATATGAAACCATGTATGCAGATGATCCAATGACAGCTAGGGCAACACCAAAACAAGCGCATGATATTGTTGTCAAAAACTTACCGACCAATTTAGAAACCCTTCATAAAACGGGCTTATTTAGCGATATAAGGCTTTACAATAGAGAAGGAGTGAAACTCTATTCAAGCTTAGAAACGCCTTCCATTAGTCCGAAAGAGACCTTAGAAAGAGAATTAAATCGTAAAGTATCAGGGAAAGAAATTCAACCGACTTTGGAGAGAATAGAGCAAAAAATGGTTCAAAATCAACACCAAGAAACCCCTGAATTTAAAGCAATTCAACAAAAATTGGAAAGCTTGCGGCCACCTACACCACCAATACCCAAAACACCTAAACTTCCAGGACTTTAAACCTTAAAAAAGGAAAAGAGTAGTTACCGTTTTTTGGTAACTACTCTTTTTTTATTTGAGTTGGTTCCGATTCCTCGATAGCATCAGACATCGCAACAACGATGCAACCGTCAGCAAAATGATAATAGAAAGTTGTTTATTCTCAACAGTAGAAACCTATGATAAACTTAGATTATCAGAATTTTCCAAATGATAATCTAAGTTGTTCAAGAATAGGGGCTGTATGATTTGGTCTATAAATTATGACCATTTAGGAAGTTTTAATCATATCAAAAGTAGAGAAAAAATATTCAAAGCTATATTTTCTTAAAATTTCCATTAGTCAAAGAGAGGAGATTAACTATGATAGACAAAAATGAGAAAGAGATTTTATTATTGAATAGCGAGAAAAATTTCAAAGAACTACTTGAAATAATTGAATCAGTACCGAAAAGTAAAAGAGGAATTTCTATTGAAACTCCAGAGAGAGATAAAAATTTTAGAGATGTTTTAATGCATCTTTATGAATGGCACGCAATGCTTGAGAGATGGTATAGAGAGGGTATGGATGGGGATATTCCTTTTATGCCAGCACCTGGTTATAAGTGGAGTAGTATTAAACTCCTGAATATACGGATTTGGGAGAACTATCAAGATGTGACATTAAATCAAGCTATAAAAAAATTGAAGTTAAGTCACCAAAGAGTAACAGACTTAATTAAAATACATACGAATGAAGAAATCGTGACAAAAAAATATTATAAGTGGACGAAAACAAGTAATTTGCTCAGTTATTTTACAGCGAACACATCTAATCATTACATTTGGGCTGTGAAAAAATGTGAAGTTATCGCAAAGGCTTTAAAAGAAATAGAAAATAAAAATTTTGTAAAAACGTCTACTTAAACGAACGAGGACTTTAATAGAGTAAACAAAAGGGAACTTCTAAAAATGGAAGTTCCCTTAATTCTCGTAAAAAATCAACAATATAATTTAACATAGCCTTTTTATAAAAACATTTCCTCTTGTTTTAAAAGCTGATCGAGAAATAAAGCACACAACGGTATTCTTTCTTTTTTCAGTTGGTACATTTTGCAGTCTGTAACGTGTCATTTACTGTTTGTTACCTTAACATATCCAGTCGAAAACACAAGGGTATATAAACGAGCAAGCTCGCCCTTGTGTTTTCTTTGTGTCTATGTTGCGTTCTCGTCACAGCAAACGACACGAACACACTGGCGAAAATGAACCAACAAAACGAAAAAAGAAAGGAGCGTACACTGTAATTTATTTCTAGCTTTTAAAACATGAGGAAAACAGCTTCACTTCCTCAAACGCCTAACAAAAATGGTTGTCAAAAAACTAAAAATCAAAAAAAAGAAAAGAGGAAAAGAAAATGGAAAAAACAAAAAAATTACAATTAGAAGATTTTACAGAAAATGGGTTTTATGGAACACAAGAACAGCAATATCTAAAAGCTCAAGTAAGAGAAGAGCTAAAAGAGCAAGGCTTTATCATAGATAGCAGTTTTGAGGGCGATTTTAAAACATGGATAGGTGTATACGCAAGACCAAAAGATAAACCGACCTACTTAGACCCTCAAAACGATAAAGAAGCAGAAGAACAAGAGCAATATTCTATTAACGGCTTTAAACAAGATTTTAGCGAATGGTTTGAGTGGGAAATAAAAAATTTGAAAATTAAAGAAATGTAAAAAAAAAGCCTAGCAAAAAAAGCTAGGTTTTTCTTTTAGATAAAACACCAAAAAGAAAAACCTAAGAAGGATAAAATAAGTTGTTCCACTTGCGGTGCAGTTGCTCCTCGTTCCAAACCCAACTTATTTCTTTGCAAAGATATTTGTATTTGACTAACACCTTTCCTCGAATGGTAAAAGCTAACCGTTCGTTACTCTACCTCAGATACTTTCTTTTTTCAGTTGGTACATTTTGCAGTGAGTAACGTCTCATTTACTGTTAGCTACCTTAACATAAGCAGTCAAAACCGCAAGGGTCAAGATGAACTCACTTTGTTCGCCCTTGCGGTTTCTTTGTGCGTATGTTTCGTTCACGTCACAGCAAACGACACGAACACACTGGCGAAAATGAACCACTAAACGAAAAAAGAAAGGAACAAGATATGTAGAACATTCACAGCTTTTACCATTCGAGGAAAACAGCTTCACTTCCTCAAACGCCTAACAAAAATGGTTGTCAAAAAGCCAAAAATCAAAAAGAAAAGTAATGATAAAAATGAAATACATTAAAAACGTTGAAACATTGGAAGAATTGAAAAAAGCCTACAAAAAGTTAGCTTTGAAGTTACACCCCGATTGTGGCGGTAATGAAGAAGAAATGAAAATTTTGAACAATGAATATGACGAACTGTTTAGCAAACTTAAAAACACTCACAAGAACAAAGACGGCGAAACCTATACAAAAGAAACGACTGAAACGCCCGAACAATTTAAGGACATTATAAATCAACTTTTCAATCTGAAAATGGACGGTGTATCAATTGAAATCGTGGGAACTTTTATATGGTTAACAGGCAACACAAAACCTTATAAGGACGACATAAAAGCCCTAGAATTTCGTTATTCACCAAAAAAATACGCATGGTATAAAGCACCAAGCGATTATAAAAAACGTAGTCGAAAAAATTATGATATGGACACAATAAGGGGAATGTATGGAAGTCAAAAGGTGAAGGAAGATAAAGAAGAAAAAAAATACTTACAAGCCAATTAAGGCTTGTAAGTTTATCAGAAAGGAAGTTTTAAAGTGGATATTAAAATAAAAAAAATAAATTTTGAAGGTAATATTTTAAAAGTTATAAAAGCGACAGTAACAGAAATGAGAGGAATAAACAATCATCAAAAAAATGATTTTGATTTATATCAAATAGAAGCACGTTCGCCAATGTCAACAAGAGAAATAACTTTAACAGTTGATTTTATAGAAAAAAAAGTATCAGGTGATATTATCGCTTTTGGTGATTGGTACGATTTGGATATAGAATCAGTAAATGAAATATTAAAGCAATTAAAAAAGGAAGAACAAACATTAAGAACAATCAATTTTATTTAAAAAAGTATCAAAAAAAGGAAAATTATTTTTCCTTTTTTTGATACTTTTTAGGTTTATTTGCTTTAATATATTCAGAAAAAATTTTTAAAAATTCTTCTGTTTCTTCAACCGTCAAATAATCAATTTCAAAGTATTTATCTAATAAAGCGCCTTTTTCAATTAA
This sequence comes from Enterococcus sp. AMC2644, assembly GCF_058216475.1. Classification (NCBI taxonomy): domain Bacteria; kingdom Bacillati; phylum Bacillota; class Bacilli; order Lactobacillales; family Enterococcaceae; genus Enterococcus; species Enterococcus sp. AMC2644. The sequence continues at coordinate 22,298 of NZ_JBZACW010000002.1, read as the reverse complement.
TCGTTTTGTTCGTTGTTTTCTATTAATATTTTGCTCGCTATTCGCTCGCAAAATATTTTTTTGAATTTTTAGTTTTTCTATTCTTTTGTTGATGTCATTTAAATCATTATTTACCATAACTATTTAAGTAATTCAGAAAAATTTTGACTATTCGCATTTAATAAAGTTTCTAATTCATCATAGAATAATTCTTTGTTTTCTTCAATCGATTCAATAGAAATATCATTTTTTGAAAGGATAGAAAGAACAAAGTCACCAATATCTGCTTTAGACTTTAGAATTAATTCTTCTTTTTTCTTTTGTAATTCTTTAATTTGAAGTTCAATATCAGAAACAGTTCTCTTCTTTCTTTTTTTTGGCTTCGTTTTAGAATTAAAATTACCATTAATTGCATTAATATTTTGATCTTGACTTTCCATGAAATACGCCTCCTAATATATTGTGTAACTCTATCATATTATATTATTTTTCTAAAATCAATAATTATAAATGTAAATGTCAGATTAAACATAGTTACTTTTATAATGATAAGTGGTAAAATTAATTTATCAAGGATTCCCTTAGATGATTTACTAAGGGCGCACTTATACCCCTAAATTTTATTTAGTGGTAATTGTGCTATAAAACTTAATTTACATTTCGTTTTATCGTCAAGCGTGTTTGTTAAAATTCGCTACGCTCATGTTTGAAAAGAAAGAGAGGTGATACAATTGGCAATCTTCCATTTATCTATGACAATAGCAAAAAGAGAAGGCGGAAAAAGAAGTTTAATTGCAATGGCTTCTTATCGAAGCGGTGAAAAATTGTATAGTGAACTATACGAAAAAACAAATCTATATAACCATAGAACTATTAAACCAGAATCTTTTATTTTAAAGCCTGATTATGTACCTAATGAATTTTTAGATAGACAGACTTTATGGAACAAAATGGAACTAGCAGAAAAACAGGTGAATTCTCAAATTTGCCGAGAAGTAAATGTAGCATTGCCAATTGAATTAAATAATACAGATCAACGATCACTGATAGAAGAATTTGTTAAAGATAATTTTGTCAGTGAAGGAATGATTGCAGACGTAGCTATTCATAGAGATGATGAAAACAATCCTCATGCTCATATTATGCTAACAATGAGAGAAGTTGATAGTGAAGGTAATATTCTAAATAAAAGAAAAAGAATACCTAAACTAGATGAAAATGGCAATCAGATTTTTAACGAAAAAGGACAAAGAGTAACAGTTTCAATAAAAACTAATGATTGGGATAGAAAATCTCTTGTTTCTGAAATTCGTAAAGATTGGGCAGACAAAGTTAATAAATATCTAAAAGATAGAAATATCGATCAACAAATTACAGAAAAATCTCATGCGGAACTTGGTAAAAAAGAACTACCAACAATCCATGAAGGTTTTTACTCAAAAAAATTAGAAGATAAAGGAGTTATAAGTGAGTTAAAAAGGAAAAATTTAGAAATTCAAAGTTACAATGATGTTTTAAGCGAACTTGATAAACTTGAAAATCAAGAAAAAGTATTAAAACAAGACCAAAACTTTACTTTAAAATTTGAAAAAACATTTTCACCTTTAGAGAAAAAGGAATTGAAAAACCTTTCGCAAGAATTAAAAATATTTATCAATGATGAAAATATTGACAAAAGAATTAGTGAATTAAAGAGGTGGGAAAATTCACTTATCTTTAATAATAAAATGGAAATTCAAAAACAACGTTTGATGTTAAGTAAAATTAGTAGTGAACGAGATATGCTTACAAAGGCAAATGAAATTTTAGATAAACAAGCAGAAAGATTCTTCAAAAAATCTTATCCAAGTTTGAATATTGACAAATTTTCAAATCAAGAAGTTAGAGCAATGGTTAATGAAACCATATTTAGAAAACAGTTATTGAATAAAGATCAGTTAGCAGAGGTCATTTACAATGAAAGAGTAGTAGAAAAAGAAGAAAGTAAAAAGATTTTTAAAGAAAAACCATTTCAAACTAGCCGTTATCTTGATTCAAAAATTAAACAAGTTGAAGATAGTATAACAAAAGAAAATAACCCTGAAAGAAAAGAAATTTTATCAATTAAAAAAGAAAAACTAATAGGAATAAAACAAGGATTGATAGAATATGTTCAATCAGAAGTTGAAAGAAAATTTGATAAAAATGTTTCAATAGATTCAGTCATAGAAGGCGAAATGTTACTTGCAAAATCTGACTATTACAAAACAACTGATTTTTCTAAAGTCGAAGGAGTTGCTAGATTCAGCAGTGAGGAAATTAATTCCATGTTGGAACAATCAAAAGGCTTCTTAACTAACATTCAGACGGTGAAAATTCCTAATGATTGTCAAGGTGTATTTTTTGTTCAAGATAGCATGAAGTATATTGATGAACTAAGCCCATTAGCAAAACACAATCTGAAAAAGGTCGTTAATCGCAATGCTTATTTACCTGATTCTGATAAAATTGAATTAAGTAAGGAAATTGAAAATACTAATAAAGATCAATCCCAAGAATTGGAAAAAAATGAACCTGAAAAAAATGAAGTATCTGTAAAAATGTTCCAATATGCAAAATCAATTAATCGATTGTTGAGTGGTAACCAACCACAGAAAAAACGAAACTTAGACAAATTGATTAAGCAAACAAAAGCAAAAGAAAATCAATCATTACAAAGGAATATTCCTTTGCGATAAAATAAAAATAAGAGGTGTATAAAATGAAAAAAATTATCAAAAATACAAAGTTTAAGCTTGAAAGTGCGGTTATTGCATTAGGTACATTATTTATTACTGATCCAGTGTTTGCAGCCACTGATCCACAAGCAAAATTAGTTCAAGAATGAATAATAACTTCATTGATTTATCAAAAAGAGTATATGTGACACCCCAAGAAAAATTACTATTACTATTAAAAACCTTTTCAAAACACATTAAGTGATATATTAATAATAAATAGAATTAATAACAGGAGGTCATTATGTTTTTAGCTATTAAAGAGATGCTACATGAAAAATTGCGTTATAGCCTAATAGTGGCACTTATATTTTTAGTAAGTTATCTTTTGATTATTCTTACTGGTTTAGCCACTGGTTTAGCTAACCTAAACAAAGCGGCAATTAACGAGTGGGATGCTTCAAGTATTGTCTTAAATAGTGATTCTGAAGGACGTTTACAACAATCTTTTCTTTCACAGGATCAGGTTGCTAGTTTACCCAATAATGGAACCAGAATTTCACAGTATAGTACACTTTTAAAATCAGAAAATGGATTAAAAGAGAATGCTCAATTAGTAGCTCTTGATTCCAAATCGTTCATATTTAAAAAATTGAAAATAACAAGTGGTAGTAAAAATATCCGAAACAATGGCGGCGTCGTATCGGATAAATTCAAAAGTGATGGATTCAAAATCGGTGACTACTTGTTAGTTGCTAATTCATCATTGAGGATTAAAATTACAGGTTTTACACCCAGGGCAACTTTAAGTGCTCTTCCCGTGGTTTATATTTCACCAGGCACTATTCAATCACTGAATAAAGGTGTAACAAATGCTGTGGTATTCAAGAATACGTTAAATAATTCAAAAATACCAAAAGGGACTAATCAGTTGAGCATTGGCTCATTTATTAATAAATTACCTGGATATAGTGCACAACAACTCACATTCAACTTCATGATTGGTTTTTTGTATATTATTATTCTAATTGTTATTTCAATTTTCTTGTATATTCTGACCGTTCAAAAATTACCCAACTTAGGTGTCTTAAAGGCGCAAGGAGTCTCAACGCAATATCTTGTTTTGAGTACGTTATTTCAATCATTTATTATGTCAGTTATTGGCGTTATTATAGCCATTATATTAGGTGAAATAACAGCTATTACGTTACCCAGCGAGGTACCCATTGTCATCGATAAAAGTAATATTATTGTAACTGGAATAGGTATTATTATTATGTCCTTGTTGGGTGCATTGATACCAATTCGCCAAATTGCCAAAGTTGATCCTTACAAAATTATTGGAGGTTAATTTCATGTCAAATCTAATTTTCGACTCAGTCACAAAAATTTTTGGTGAAGGGAGTAGTAAGTACGTAGCACTAGAAAATATTAACTTCGAAGCAGAAAGTGGTCAGCTTATTTTAGTTGTAGGGCCATCAGGATCAGGAAAAACTACATTTTTGACTATAGCAGGCGGACTACAGACACCAACTAATGGTGACGTAAAAATAAATGACAGTACAATTAACAGTTTGTCCAAAAAACAACAAACAAAATTAAGATTGGAAAAAATAGGATTTGTTTTACAATCTTATAACTTAGTCCCATTTTTAACGGTCGAAGAACAGTTTAAACTCGTAGATAAACTAAAAAACCAAAATTTGACTGAACGAAAAATGCATGAGCTTCTTTCTGATTTAGGACTTTTAGAACTGCTAAAAAAATATCCTAATCAACTTTCCGGTGGACAAAAGCAGCGTGTGGCAATTGCTAGAGCGTTATACACTGATCCTGACTATATTTTAGCGGACGAACCCACAGCAGCATTAGATACGGATAGATCTATGAAAGTAATCGAGCTACTCAGAGATTTAGCGCACAAAAGAAATAAAATTATTATTGTCGTTACTCATGACTTAAGGTTAAAAGATATGGCAGACAAAGTTTATCAGATAATAGATGGGAACATGAAAAAAATAAAGTAACTGATTCTTAAATTGATAAAAATTTAATTTAGTAAAAGTGTAAAATTAGAGCTGAATTGTTATTGATATAAACGAATACGAAAGCGCAATATACTTTTAAGCTAAAACTCCTATTAATCGATCTACTAAAAATAAATAAAAAAATTCTTTTCAATTTTTATTTATGGTATGACATAAATAAAGTAAAGTTATTCTTCTAGGTTAATCTTATTAATACTCTTTCTCACTAGTGTTGCATGCAACACTAGTGAGAAAGAGCATTAAATATACTGCAAGGCAAGACATTTGGTAATTGAAGAATAACAAGCAAAAAAATAGCAGTCAGGTCTCTTGACAAAGTATAGTTGCTATTCTTTTTTTAGGCCCTACTTTAATGAAATTTTTGTTTGGAGGGAACGACTTCATTCCTTTGATTATTTCAGTTGAATTTAATAGAGAAGCCTGGCGTCTATTAAGAAATACTTTTCTTGATGAGCGTCAATTTTTTTAACGGAAATCTATCCTATACTAAATTCAGTAAAGGAAAAGGAGGAATCAAAGGAAGCTATTTTAAACAAACCAAAATTATAGGAGGAATAAATCATGACTGAAAATAAAGCTACTCAAGAAAGAACACCCCAAGAAAGATTGCAAGAAGAACAAGAACACAAGGAACATGTCCATCATACAAAAATTAATGCAGCGGCCATTGCGGATCATCTTTTAGGCAACATGCATACATTACATGTGAAACTGCACCAATATCACTGGTATGTAAAAGGAGCCAATTTCTTTACGTTGCATGAAAAATTTGAAGAGTTGTATAACGAAAATGAAAAATGGTTCGACAAACTAGCAGAACGCTTGATTATTTCCGGTCATAAACCGGCTTCAACCACCGCTGAATTTGAAAAATATTCCATGCTTTCAGAAGATGCCATCAATAAATACGCTAAAGCAGAAGACATGGTTGAAAATATTATCGAAGATTTCAGAAGTACCCGTGAATTAACGATTCGTGCTATTCGTTTAGTACAAGATGAGGGTGACGATGCTTTAGAAGATACACTGATTGCTTTTAAAAATGACTTAGATAAAAACATTTGGATGCTGCAAGCGTTCATTGGCAAAGAGGCATTGGAAGACGACGATGCGTTTGATGAGGATGAAGATTAGGTTTTTCGTAAACATACATTTAGAAATTAAAGATTTTGGGGTTGGGACTCTTTCCAGCTCCTATTTTTTTGCCGTTAAAAAGACTTTTCTTGATGAGTGTCAATTTTTTTGAGCCAGTGGCCTTTATACTAAATATAGGAAAGTTAAAAAAAAGGACAGTAAACTGATAAAGGGGAAGAACGAATTGACTCAATACACCCAACCACATGCAGCAGGAGACCACTCAGCTTGTATCCGCTTAGTCCCGATATTCAACCATTTGGAGGAAAGCTCGATGGATCGCATCGCTGGAAAAGCTCACACGAAGCACTATCAAAAAGGGGAGTTTCTGTTTCGCTCGCAAGAAAAAGATGATGCCTTGTATATTGTGAATCGCGGAAAAGTCCGCATCTATCGCTTGTCTGATTCTGGTAAAGAGCAACTAGTTCGTATTTTGAATCCGGGTGACTTTACGGGAGAATGGACGTTGTTCAATCCTGATGTTGTGCACGAGGAATACGCAGAAGCTACTCGAGATACGTCTGTCTGCATGATTCAACAACATGATGTACAAGAGTTTCTAAAAGAGTATCCTGCAATTTCGTTAAAGCTGCTAGGAGAGATGTCGCAGCGGTTAGAAAGATCCGCACGTCAAACCGCACAAGTAGCCGTGGAGAGTGTCATTACCCGTTTAGTTTTGTTTTGTTTTTGGCAGAAAATGTGGAACCTGAAATGGGCAACTCTCCCACCATCACCCTGCCGATGGCAAAAAAGGACATTGCTTCCTATTTAGGAACGACACCTGAGACCATCAGCCGCAAATTTGGAGAATTGGAGAACGAGGGATTGATTCAACAGCTGTCTGGGAAAAGGATTAAGATTCAGGATTTAGATGATTTATTGCTTTACAGCGAATAATCGGACACACTTTTTTCTACACGTTGGTGTTCTGTCGCTCTTCATTAACAATGGGACAGAACTCAGTGCTTTTGCGTCAAGAAGAAGTCGCTTTGAGTTACGTTTTGTGGTACTCAGTGGGTCGGTTCTTCATTGAAGGTATGCGAACGAACAGTTTATGGATTGGCGAGTGGATCCGCGTTTCGCATGCCTTGTCTCTGGTCCTGTCTATTGGCGCGATTGTAGTATGGTTTATACGCAGACAAGATTATCCACCAATTTCTTATTATTCTGATGGCAATAAGGGGCAGAAAAAGACTATTAAGATGGTGAATTGAGCAAAAAGATAAAAAGAAGTGCCGAACTTGATATGCGTCAATTTTCGTTTGCTAAAAGTGAGCTATATTACAGTTGTAAAGAGGAAAAGGCAGTGTTCATTAATCTGCTGCCGATAAAATAAAAACACATAAAGGAGATAGGAATTATGGAAAAAGCTATATTGCAATTAGAAACGTTGTCTTGTCCAAGTTGTATGCAAAAAATTGAAGGTGCCGTAAAATCAGTTAACGGTGTTGATAAAGACAGCATTAAAGTATTATTCAACTCCAGCAAAGTCAAAACCAATTTTGATTCAGCTGTCACTTCGATTGAAGAGATTCAAAAAGCTATCGAAAACGTAGGCTATCCGGTCCTTAAAGCAAAAGTCAAGGCCGCTTAACAGATTAAATGAACTAGGCAATTCTGGAAGAAAAGCTATTTTTTCAGGATTGCTTTTTTTGTTGCAATCCGATTCGAGGTGCTTAGAAACGATAAAAGAGAACTTTCTAAACTTGATGTCAGTCAATTAATTAATTAGGCAATTATCTTATATTGTGTTTATCAATAAGAGAGAAATTAAATTTGGAGGGAAAAAGCATGCAACAATATATATTAAGCAAGAAAAATGTTATCACCGTCATCAGTGGATTGTTAATCGCACTCGGTTTCTTCAGTCACTTTGTTTTAGAAAACGTAGGACTTTCAGAGTGGTCTTTGATCATCGCCTCTGTCTTTGGGATTATGCCAATTGCCATTCAAGCGTTTCAAGCAATGAAAGTCAAAGTCATCAGTATTGATGTCTTAGTCAGTATTGCAGCGATTGGTGCGCTTTTTATTCAAAATTATGAAGAATCGGCTATTGTCACGTTCTTATTCTTATTCGGACACTACTTGGAACAACGAACATTGAACCAAACGCGATCTGCTATCAAAGAATTGACTGAAATGGCACCCGAAAGCGCCTTGAAACAAATGGATAATGGCGAATTTGAAGAAGTAGAAGTGGATGATATAGATGAAGGGGATATCTTGCTCGTTAAAACGGGTGCGAAAGTTCCAGTAGATGGTATAGTCCTTACGGGTGAAGGGCATATCAATGAAGCTAGCATTACAGGTGAAGCTATTCCGGTCAACAAGCAAGCTGACGCAGAAGTTTTTGCAGGAACCATTTTAGAAAACGGAACGATTCAAATCAGAGCTGACCGAGTTGGTGAGGACACCACATTTGGAAAAATTATTGAACTCGTGGAAGAAGCACAAGATTCTAAATCCGAAGCGGAACGGTTCATTGATCGCTTTTCTAAATACTACACACCAGCTGTCTTGGTTCTGGCAATTGTTGTATGGGCGTTCAGTCAAAATATTGAGTTAGCAATCACCATCTTGGTTCTAGGTTGCCCAGGCGCATTAGTTATCGGAGTGCCTGTCTCAAACGTTGCCGGTATTGGGAATGGTGCTCGTAACGGTGTTCTTTTAAAAGGGAGTGAAGTCATTCAAGACTTCAGCAATGTGGATACAATTGTATTTGATAAGACAGGTACTTTAACTGTCGGAAACCCAACCGTTGCAGCGACTGAACTGTATGAAAAAGATCCTGCTGAAACGCTTGGCTATCTGGCCAGTGTGGAACGGGAATCAGATCATCCATTAGCAAAAGCGGTCTTAAATCAAATTGGAGAAACAAACTTTTATCCTGTTGAAGGAACTGAAGTCGTGAAAGGCGGCGGAATCGTTTCAAGTGTAGCTGGACATAGAGTGGCTGTTGGGAATGTGGCCTTGATGGAAAAAGAAAATGTCACTCTCAGCAAAAAAGTGCAAAAAGATGTCAAACGGTTTGAACAACAAGGGAACTCTCTCGTTTTGACAGCGGTCGATGGTGAATTAAAAGTACTGATGGGCATTCGCGATCAAGTCCGTCCGGGTGTGAAAGCTAATTTGCAGGAATTAAAAGACTTGGGCGTGAAAAATCTAGTCGTTCTTTCAGGAGATAACCAAGGAACCGTTGATGTGGTCGCCGGCGAACTTGGTTTGACCGAAGCTCACGGCCACATGTTGCCGGAAGACAAATCGGCTTATATCGGAAAACTTCAACAACGTGGTCAAATTGTAGCCTTTGTTGGAGATGGCGTTAACGATAGTCCGTCCTTAGCTTTAGCAGACATTGGAATCGCAATGGGAAGCGGAACGGACGTAGCGATTGAAACATCCGATGTCGTTTTAATGAACTCGAACTTCAGCAACTTGCCTCACGCATTAGGATTAGTAAAAGCCACCGCAAATAATATGAAACAAAATATCGTGATTTCAGTTGGAGTAGTGTTGGTCTTGTTGACCAGCGTCTTCTTCAGCGAATGGATGAATATGTCTATCGGAATGTTGGTTCATGAAGGTAGTATCTTGGTGGTAATTTTCAATGGCATGAGATTAATGAAGTATAAGTTGAAAGGTCGAAAAGAACAAAAAGAAGTATCAGCACCTGCAGAGAAAGTAAAAATATCTTAAGAATAAATTAGAAGAGGCTGAGACAATAGTCCATCCTTGAAATGACAAAAGTGGAAACTCAGATTTTTAAATCTGGGATTTTCCGCTTTTTTGAGTTCTTAAAAAAAAATAAAAGTATAGAGTATGTTCTTTATAAAATTAATTTTCGTGTAAATGTTTAAAAAATTTAATAATAAAATTTAAATTCCTATTAAGTTGTAACACATGAAATTGCTTAAAATCATGTATCAAGAATCCTATCCCTATAGGGTTCTTTTTTTTACTCCCCCCAAACACACGATTTCGTGTTATAATAACTATAATCATGTATTCGAACAGATTAAAAAGGAGGGATTGTCATGGGCTATAATGTTCAGCCACTACGGTCGCAACAGGAGATTAATGATTTTTTATTTTGCCTGCGACGGAATAAAAATGCGGAACGTGACGTTTTCTTGTTTCTAATTGGAATTAACAGCGGCCTGCGCATGTCCGACATCGTCAAACTCAAGAAAAAAGACGTGATTACCTCAAAAAACCCGCGCATCGTGGAGCAAAAGACAGGGAAAACACGCATTTTATACTTAAGCAGCTTACAGGACTTGATTCACGGCTATACCGCACCCTTAGATCCGGAGGCTTACTTGTTTCCCAGTACTAAGGGCGGCCATTTAGAAGTCAATACGGTCTACCAGATGTTTCAAAAGGTCGCGAAGCTGTTAGGAAGGGACGATATCGGCACCCACACCCTACGAAAAACCTTTGGTTACCACTATTACAAGAAAACCAAAGACGTGGCCACCTTAATGGAAATCTTTGGTCACAGCAGCGAGAAGATTACCAAACGCTACATCGTAATTAATGAAGATGAAATCAGTGAAACGTTATTAAATTTTCGGTTAGGTTTTTGATTGTATTATATAATAGATAAGCACAGTAAGACGGTTATAATCACCCACAGTATTGGACAAATCAACCTTTTTTTGGTATATTATATATACAAATGAGAGCAGGCTCATAGTCAACTTGATATAAATCCGGAACATAAGGGTCCGGCGGGTGGCGAGCACCAAAACTAAACTCGATACAAATCCGGAACGTAAGGGTCCGGCGGGTGGCAAGCACCAAAACTAAACCTGTACAAAAGGCTGCTCTTTTGAGCAGCTTTTTTTATTGGGAAAAAGGAGCATTCTTCGCACGTGGCAAAAAAAGAATACAAACGCATGTCTATAAAAGAGACAACCCAAATTACCAGACAGTTAAACGCGATTTATAAGGCTGCTCATCTCTTACAAGAACATTTTGTAGATAAAAAAGTATCCTTTGTCGGAGAAGTCTCAACGGTAGCGATTATTTTTTCGACAACTAATTTTATGCACCTCTGTGGCATTGATTATCGCAGAGGCACACACTTGTTTTTTCAAGATGCCTTAGACAGGAAAATAAATTTACAGGATATTCAAATCAAAACGGATGGGACGACCTTTCAGAAATTACAAGTAATAGGTAGCCTTGATTTATTATTGGGGAAGCATATTTCTATTGTTGGCAGAGGTGTTTACTCTTCTCTTCGCTATGATGCAGCTATTCGAACAAGGAAAAAAATATTGGATCTGTCTTTGAAACAAAACGGATTAATCTATATCCCTATCTCTTTGGTAAACCTATCATCAAAGGAAATTGGACCTGGACAAAAAGTTACTGGCATTTTTAGCGAGGATTTAACATCCGGGGAACTTAAAATGATTATGGAAGTCATCGATTAATCATTAATAGTGATATGCGACGTCATTTTGAAGTAATTATTCTATTTTGGGTTATAAAATAAAGCATTTTAAGACGATTTCAAATCATTCATGTGGGTTATTTATCACGGATGAGCTTGAAGTCGTCTTTTATACGTATCAAATTGAAATGTTCGGCATACAATCTATCGTTGTTACTACATTACTAATTGTCACTTGTTAAGGAACTTGGATCCTTTCTAAACATTCCCTAGAGATAAATTTTACTTTATCCCTCCGTTAATATCCAATTTAAGCACCTTTCCGATTCAGGGTTAATTTGCATATCAAGTGCAGCTTGTGTTCTAGTAAGATTAGCCCTTTTAGTCCGGCTGAGTTGACTTATGGATATAAGATATGGTCATAGTAAATAGATACTACGTATAGTCTGTTAATTTAGTGTCATTAATCTTAAGTTGGATAGGCTACAATTAACTAGACAGAAAAATTAAGGTGTGTAGACTAGAAGAAAACATACCAGGAGGAATTTTTATGTCTAAGAGAACACGAAGAACTTTTTCACAAGAATTCAAGCAACAAATCGTCAATCTTTACTTAGCTGGAAAGCCACGTGTAGAAATCATTCGAGAATATGAACTAACGGCTTCAGCATTTGACAAATGGGTAAAGCAATCTAAAACGAGTGGTTCATTCAAAGAAAAAGATAATCTTACGCCTGAACAAAAAGAATTGTTAGAACTACGTAAAAGAAACCAGCAATTAGAAATGGAAAATGATATTTTAAAGCAAGCAGCGCTGATATTCGGACGAAGAGACAAGTAATCGATGCGAATAAGCATCTTTACCCTATATCAGCGATGTGCAGAATATTAGGTCTATCACGTCAGTCCTATTATTATCAATCAAAACCAAAGAAAGACGAATCAGAACTTGAAGAAGCAGTCGCTGAAGAATTTATCCGCAGCCGAAAGGCCCACGGCTCAAGAAAAATAAAAAAAGCCTTATCAAAACGGGGCATTCAGATCAGCCGACGAAAAATTAGTAGAATCATGAAAAATAGAGGATTAAAATCGAGCTATACTGTTGCTTATTTTAAAGTACATCATTCTACTTGCAATGAAGCCAAAACGACAAACGTATTGAATCGTAAATTCTTAAGAGACAACCCATTAGAAGCGATCGTAACAGACTTGACTTATGTACGAGTCGGGAAAAAATGGAATTATGTCTGTTTCATTTTGGATCTGTTCAATCGAGAAATTCTCGGCTATTCTTGTGGAGAACATAAAGATGCCGTTCTAGTAAAAAAAGCATTTAGCCGTATCAAACAACCTCTGACAGAGGTTGAGATTTTTCATACTGATCGTGGAAAAGAGTTTGATAACCAAGCTATTGATGAATTATTAACAACTTTTGACATCAATCGATCATTGAGTCATAAAGGCTGTCCTTTTGATAATGCCGTAGCTGAATCAACTTATAAGTCGCTGAAAGTAGAATTTGTCTATCAATACACATTTGAAACCTTACAACAATTGGATTTGGAGTTATTTGACTATGTCAATTGGTGGAACCACCTTCGGTTGCACGGTACACTTGGCTACGAGACACCGGTTGGTTACCGTAACCAGAGATTGGCGGAGCGAATCCTTGATAATGAGCTCGGATGTGCTAACGCTAGCGAGGCAGTCTAACTTTAACTGTTAGCTCCTGCCGAAGATCGTCACATCCGAGGAGGCTCATTGTCAAGGACAATCGGAATAGCATACGGAAAGAAGTTCTGCACCTTATAAAATTTGTCAAAAAAAGGGTTGCCATTCTACAACGCAGATATCACGATTTGATTTGACTCTTAAAAAAAGTGGAAGCAAGTGGGAGATTGTGCGTAGTTAACAATAAAATTATATATATAATTATAGTTACTATAATATATTTTATAAATAAATAGTCATTTTTAGTTTAAGTTATTTAATTTTGAAAACTTCTTGGCTTGGTGATATAATTGTAACATAAAGTGATTTATATATCACATATCAGAGGAGGAACTTTATGAATAATAAAATCATGCGTATTATTATTGGAGTAATTTGGCTTGTTGGAGGGGTGATAACTTCTGTTAATGGTAATATGGAGTGGTGGTTTAGTATGCTTTTCTTTCTTGTCGGTGTGCTATTTATATATTCAGCCTTCAAAAATAATAACGGAAAGTAGGTCATGCATTGAATAATTCACTTATTGTAAATGGTCTAACTATCTGGTATCGCAAGGAAAATCCTGTTATTCGTAATTTGTCGCTAACTTTATCATCTAATGAAGTTGTGGGGCTTATTGGATTGAATGGCGCCGGAAAAACAACACTTATAAATACACTTTCTGGCATTCACAAAGAATACAGCGGGGGATTGAATTTTGCAGACCGTTATTTCAAATTAAGCCGTTACACCGTATTTTCAGAGGATGCTTCATTTCAGTATTACACATTCAATGAATATCTTCACCATGTATTCACAGCTTACGGTAAATCTGTCGAATCAAAGCGAGTTAATGAACTATTGAAGGGGTTTAACTTTAGTAAATATCAAAATGTTCTAATTCGGGATTTGTCAACGGGGAACAGACGAAAAGTATTTCTTATCACGGGATTTGCTCTATGTACACCGTTTTTGTTGCTTGATGAACCGGTGAATGGACTAGATTTCCAAAGTACTGAATACTTGTATTTTTTAATAAATGATTACCGTAAATATGGTACTGTAATGTTTGCCTCTCATATTTTAGAAAGCATTTCCCTTACTTCTGACCGTGTTCTTGTTTTGGAAAATGGCTGTATCAGTCACGAGTTTGTACAGGAGCAAATTAACGCAGTTCAAATACGGGAGGCGTTACATGACACGGATTCTTAATGTTAACTTGAAAAGGTTTATGGGAACAAAGTACGAGCGTATCGCAAAAACACTTGCACTTTGGGCTATTCTGCTTTTCGCCTTGAAGTCTTCTGGAGTAAGAATTGAAATTTCACCGACTGTTATATGGCTAACTACAACAGTACTGACAATTGGAGGGTTTATTCAAGTGTTATCATCTGATGATACGATAGATAGTTTGTATGGGCAGATTATGCTACCGGAAAATCCCTTGGAATTTCATTTTGCTTTCTTTCTCTCGGTTGCTTTATATACCTTGTTTACAAAAGTAGGTTTGCTGTTGGTTGTATATGTTGCAGTGAGTGAATTTCAGGTATTGACAATAATTGGAGCAATCCTATTGTTTTTTGTTAGCGGGATTGTAACATATCTCCTTGATTTTCACACTGACAAAAAGGTAACTAAGTATCGCTATGTAAAACATACAAGAAGTAACTTTGCACTTTATCTTTTAAGATACTTGTTGAACAACAAGAAGTATCTTGCCAATACAGCCGCATTATGGGCATTTGGTTCTGTATTTGCCATAGTAGCTGGTAAAAGTGCGCCTTCTGATTTCCTACCGATTGGGTTTGCACTGATGTGCCTTAACACTCCGCTTGGTATTCTCTTATCAAGTGACAGAGCGTTATATCGGCAAATTAAACTTTTGCCTAGGCAATTTAATGGGGTGCTGTTACCCTACGCACTGTTTTTGGTAATTATAAATATGATTGCTTGTAGTGTTTACCTAATAGTATGGAAAATTGTGGTAGGCAATTTCTCACTTATTGTGCTTTTGTGCGCAGTAAATTTTTCTATTATAAGCGCAGGATTGACCGTTATGCTTGAAATAAAGGTTCCATTACTGGGTTGGAAAGTCGAAAGTGACTTATGGCATCACCCACGGAAATACATTGTTCCAGGAATTATGATATTTCTTGCGATTTTACTAGTGATTTTGATGGGAGGATTTTAATATGTCGAATTTCAGAAAATGGGGTAGTCCTCGTTCACCGAGAAAATATAGTCGTTTTACCTGGGTTTTAGGGTTTATGGGCTTTTTGGGTTTCCGTTACTTTTTCAGTTATGAAATCAGCGATTTGTTTAATTTCAGCTTCTTTGCTCTTTTCAGCACATATTTCACGGCAAGACTTGCGGCTGAAATGCCTGACGAACGATACAAGGAAAACCAATTAAAGGCGAAAGCAATAACGATGTTCGTTCCAGCTATTACTTTATTTGCAATAGGAGTAGGGATTTCATCTTTTAGTATTTCGTATAAGGTTATTGTGCTTATTGCTGCACTTGGCTGGTCGGCAACCTTTATTACCTACGCTTTGGCGTTTTGGTATTACGAAAAGCATTAACGGGAGGCGCATAAATGGAACAATACATTAGCCACTTAAAAAAGTATCGCCAGCTTGCCAATTTCACGCAAGAAGAACTAGCAAATAAAGTTGGTGTTCGGCGGGAAACGATAATTCGGCTCGAATCTGCGAAGTACAATCCCTCGTTAAAATTGGCAGTTGACATTTCACGGGCAGTTGACGCACCGGTTGAGGATATATTTGAGTTCCAAAAATAAACGAGTTATTAAGGAGAGAGTAATGACGGAAAGAGGATTACCATCGAAAACAAAATGGTTATTGTGCCCTGTTTGCAAAAGTAAAACTCGTGTTAGGATAAGAGATAATACAATTCTTAAAAACTTTCCCTTATACTGTCCAAAGTGCAAGCTTGAAACATTGATAAATATGATTTCTTCACAAATTACAGTAATCAAAGAGCCAGACGCAGAGCCGCAGAGCCGATAATTTGAGGTTAATACAATCTCATCTTATCGGCTCTTTCTGTTATGTATTCTCATTATGCTTAGTCTTTAATACTTCTAACTTCCTTGATACCATTGGCTAAAGCTTCCATAAATGCTAGTTCTTTATCAGTGAAGGTATCCATAATGGATTTCTGATTTAGTCGTAGGTGCATTTTTAATGGTATCAGCTACCGGACAAGTACGATCAATAAATGCGATAAAATCTGAAATCTCTTCATCAGTATTATCAGCTTCAATATAAAATTTAGATACGATTGCAGAATAGCCTATTTTAGCTGCTTTATTTTTTCCTATAAAACCATCAGGATCTAATACTCCATCTATCTCTACACGGATATCGTTTAAATTTATGCCCTGCACTTTAGCGAAAGACCGAGCTACTGCATGAAATGTTTCTTTTGCCATAAAAATAACCTCCTTTTAATTTAATAACTTTATCGTATCATGAAAGCATTATTTTTACCCGCATAGTCACATGAGAAACAGAAAAATTTATATTTTTGAATTTTTTTGCAAAAAATAAAAATCTTTTGTGCAATTGAATAGGTTAATGCATGGAAAAAAGCAGCAAACATAAATCAAAGTGGATCCTATAGAATAGACACTAAAAAAAGTGCCTTTATAGGGTCCTTTTCAATCCATTTTAGTTTCATAAGGTTTCTTTTTTTAAAATGTCCTTGACATAGAATCCATTTCAATTCTTCGATTAGCTAAATTTTTCTAAAGTCTGTGTATATAGTTCAATAATTTCTTCACGACTAATTTGATTTCTTTTCTCCTTATACCAAAAGACGGATTGAATCGTGATCCCCATAATGATCTGTCCTTTATAACTAAGCTCTATGGGTAATTCTTCGTCACTAGCTCCTTTTTTTATGCGGTTACCTAGCATGCTCTTCCCGTACTCGCGCACACTTTCAAGTTCAAAAATGATATTAGCATTCATTTGAATACTGAAAATGAGATATAAGAGATTATCAAATTGATCCAATAGTTGTTCAAAAACAATAATAAAAAAGTTGTCTTTTTCTTCATTTGAGTTTTTGATAGCAAAATCAAATATTTCATTCATTTTATGTTTAATAAAAAAGGTTATAAAATCATATTTATCCAAGAAATGATTGTAGAAAGTTGGTCGTCGAACCATAGCAGCATCACATATTTCTGTTACTGAAATATTTTCAAATTCTTTTTCATGTAATAAGTTTTCAAATGCTTCTATAAGTGCCTTATGAGTTTTTTGAACCCTTAAATCTAATTGTTGCATATAGGGCCTCCTTTTTAGAGAAAGCATCAATTATCGAAAAAATGTAAATTATTTATCAGATCCTGAAAATATGTCTCTTGTCCCCCTTTGTGAGACTAGTATAATAAATATTATAACATTTGTAAATAAAGAAACGATTGTTAATTATCTTATAATCGATATTTAAAAGAAAGGTAGGAATATGATGTCAGTTATTGAAGTGAAACATGTGACCAAAGACTATGGACATGGACGTGGAATATTTGATGTTTCTTTTGAGATAAATGAGGGAGAAGCTTTTGGATTCTTGGGACCGAATGGTGCTGGAAAGTCGACAACTATTCGCCACTTAATGGGCTTTTCTAAAGCTGATGAGGGAGAACTTTCTATTAATGGAAAAGATAGTTGGAAATCAGCAGCCAATATTAAACAAGATGTTGGTTATTTACCTGGAGAGTTGGCTTTTCCAAAAGGAATGACAGGAGACCAATTTATTGAGTTCATGGCAAATGAAAGAAAAATTACTGATATGACAAGGACAGAGCAGCTTAAAGAGCTCTTTAAAGTAGATACTTCTAAAGAGATTAAAGAAATGAGCCTTGGGACCAAAAGAAAGCTAGCGGTCGTTACTGCTTTTATGCATAATCCAAAAATATTGATATTAGATGAACCTACTTCAGGATTAGATCCTGTTATGCAAGAACGCTTCATTCAATTTATCTTAAAAGAAAAATCAGAAGGGAAAACAATCCTCCTATCTAGTCACATCTTTACTGAAGTGGATGCAACATGTGATCGCATTGCCATCATTAAGGATGGGGTAGTGGTTTCAACAGTTGAATCCAATGAATTGAAGCAGAGTACGAATAAATCATTCAAAATTGAGTTTGCTAGTTTTGAGGATTATCAGAAGTTTATAGAAAATACCGAATTTACTATTCCAACTAAAAGACCTGAACAAAATCAAGTTAAACTAAGTTTAACGGATCAGAAGATGCAAGAATTTTTTACAGAATTAAGTGAGGTAAAGGTAAATTTTATTTCAGAAATTAAATTTACTTTGGAAGATTACTTTATGGACTTTTATGATCGTAAGAAAACAGTGGCTGCTGGAGAGGAGAATTTGCGATATGGCTTACATTGATATCAAACATTTGACTAAGGATTATGGAAATGGACACGGAATATTTGATGTATCTTTAGAGATTGAAAAAGGAGAAAACTATGGCTTCGTAGGTATCAACGGTGCAGGAAAAACGACTACTATCCGGCACTTGATGGGTTTCCTGAAACCTGATGAAGGAAGCGTCACTATTAATGGACTTGATGCCACCAAAAGTAGTGCAGAAGTCAAACGCTATGTATCTTATATTCCTGGTGAAATCAACTTTCCAGGAAACAAAACCGGTGAAGATTTTTTAAAAGATCAAATCTATTTATCTGGACGTGGAAGTTGGGAACGTGCTAAAGAGTTAAGTAATCTTCTTCAATTAGATGTGACGGCCAATGTACGTTCCATGAGTAAAGGGATGAAACAAAAAACAGCTATTGTTTCAGCATTTGCATCTAATGCAGATATCTTAATTATGGATGAACCAAGTACAGGTTTAGATCCTCTAATGCGTGACATCTTCCTTGATCTTTTAAAACAAGAAAAGAAACAAGGAAAAACGATTCTTATGTCTAGCAATATCTTCCAAGAAGTGGAAGAAGTCAGTGACCGAGTCGCAATCATCCGAGAGGGCAAAATTATTGATATCACAGATATGGCAGACATTCGTTATAACGAGAATAAAAGTTATCGAATGGAATTTAAATCACTCGCCGATTTCGAACGTTTCTTAAATTTAGGCTACCAATTGACTATGGTAAAAGCGGAAGACTTACAAGTTTTCGTTCAAATTCATGATAAAAATATTAATTATCTCATCCTGAATAATTCATACTTTGACTTCAAACCGTCTGAAACTGCCTAACGGCAGTCTTCATTTACTTTTTCATTTTCACCTGTTAAGTGATGCAAAAAGAACCCCATTCTGATATGGTAAAGGTGTCGAAACCAACCATAAGAAAGGAGTTCTTCTCATGACTAGCTTACACAAAAACCAGGTAAAATTCAATTCAAATTTGACTATTTCACATACAGGTGGTCGCTTATCGAGTGATTCGGGTTTGGTCTTAGTTAAAGAGGTGATGAATACCTTCGACTTTTCACACGTAGCTAAACAGTGGCTCCATATTAAAGACAAACGTGTTTACTTCACACATGATAACTTAGCGATATTAGAACAACTCATTATGCAGTTAATTGCTGGGTACTCGGCAGACTCATCAGCTAATCTATTAAGACAGGATCCAGTCTTTCAAGCTGTACTCGGTAAAAAAGAGTTGGCCTCACAATCGTCAATCTCACGGTTTTTAGATCGTTTCACCGAGGAGAACATGGATCAACTCCAAGCATTAAATCAGTCGCTGATTGATAAAGCGCGTTTGATTCGCAATGACACCGAGTTAATCATTGATGTCGATTCCACACATTCGGATACCTTTGGACGCCAAGAACAAACAGATTATAATGCCCATTATCAAACCTACGGCTATCACCCATTAGTTGCATTTGACGGATTGACCGGAGATTTCCTAAAAGCTGAACTGCGTTCAGGCAATCAGTACACGTCTAAAGGGGTAAAAGCCTTTATCGACCCGCTGTTACACCACTACAAGAGCACGTTACCTCATACCGAGATATTGGTTCGGGGTGACAGCGGCTTCGCCACACCAGAGGTGTATGAATCTTGTGAAGCAACTGAAAGCCAGTACGTTATCCGATTAAAGAGCAATCGGAGGTTAAGTCAGTTAGCTGAACACTCTGTTCTTTATGGGGATAATAAAAAATGGGAAGACCGAGAAATACAGTATTTTTCACTCCCTTATCAAGCACAATCCTGGTCAAAACCCCGTCGCGTTTGTATTCGATCAATCCGTGAAGCAGGAGAGCTTCTTTTTCACCACGCATTCATTGTGACGAATCTATCCGATAATGTCTCGCCTGAAGTCATATTCTCTCTTTACGGCAAGCGTGGAACAATGGAAAATTTCATCAAAGAAGCGAAATCAGGCTTTTATTTTGACAAAACAGATAGTCCGCGTTTCCTGGAAAATCATGTCAGAATGATGATCAGTGTCCTGGCTTACAACCTCGTCAATTTTTTAAAGACCATTGGATTTGAACAAGTGAATCGGGGGATGACGATTCATTCTATACGATTGACATTGCTTAAAGTTGCCGGAAAACTCGTTAAAACAGGTAGACAAGTCTATCTCAAACTGTCGAGTTATCATGTGTATCAAACTGAATTTTATAAGGTTTTTGAACGCCTACGGCGATCTAGGCAATGGATTTAGGCTAGTTATCGTAAAAATTTTTAACCTATTTTTCCAAGGGATCAGTCTGCCCTTAAATAGACAAATAATTTTTATTATAGCCTTCTTCCGTATATATCCTGTTCGAAAACACATTATTTTGGAAGAATGTATCTGCCTAATTTAAATATAGGCACTTTGTTCAAAAAAATAGCTTAAATTTAGAGCTATGAATTATTCAGGTCTCATTCAAGATTTAAAAGATTTTGACTTGGTCTATTTTAAAGAAATTAAGTTCTCATTTGAAGATTATATTACTGAGATATTTAAGGAGGGAGTATAAATGTTTTCAAAACCAATATTTAAGCAAAGTATCAAAACCAATTGGAAACTATGGGCAATTATCACAATCGTCGCTTCAGTCATTTTATCTGGTTTCATCATAGGTTATGATGCGGAAGGATATGCATCGATTGCCGCTGCAGCGAAAGGAACCGCTTTTTCCAGTCTTCTCTCATCAATGGACAGTCTCTTAGGAAACTTAGAAAATTTCTATAAACTGATTGGTCTTATTCTTGGAATTGTTTATGTTGTATTTACAGCAAATACTCTTGTAGTGAGCGAGGTAGACTCTGGATCTATGGCTTATACTTTATCAACACCCATAAAACGTTCAAGTGTCATTTTTACCAAATCGCTTTACCTCATCTTATCGGTTATTTTAATGTATGTCATTGTTTCATTAGCCGGTTTAGGTGCCTCTCAATTAAAGTACAACAACGTGACGGGCTATCCGATCACAGAGGATATAGAAAAAGCATCAGAAACATTAGATAAAAGTGAAGGTTATCTATCTGAACATTTATATTTAATTAAAGATAATGAACAAGCTATGCGAGATGCTGCTGAAGCTCGCGATATGGATCTGGACGCCTATTCAATATACTTAGGAGAGGTCATCAAGGATCACTCCTATGAAGAGGCTGCAGAAATTATCACCGATGAACGTTGGGATATCTATGAAGATGATGATGACATGGAAGATGATGATATTGAAATCACAACTGAGGAATTGATCGAAAACCCGGCGATGATATTAACAAGTAATGACGCATTGACGGCTGGTGCAAGTGTACAAGGAATTTCTGTTAATGAGTACCGTCAATTTCTGGCAGATGAAATAACTGCACTTGAAGCTGAAAAGAATGAAGAAAATAAAGGAAAATCTCAGCCAACTGTCATGATTACGGAAGCCAATGGTGAACTCTTATTACAGGCTGTTATTGACTCTTCTGCAAAGGCCTTAAATATGAATAGTGCCCAAGTGAAAGAGAATTTGAGTTTAATTAAAGATTCTACCGCTTTAGAGGCGTCTATGGAAGCAACTGATTTAAATGAAGAACAAATCATTACGATGGCAAACCATGCCATGGTATCATCTGCAAGATCTGTCGATGCTGCTCTGGAATTTGATACAGAAACTTATTTTTGGTTAAGTCTTGGTCTACTCATCTTAATCCTAGCCATAAGCTCTGTTTCATTCTTCGCATCAACTCTATTTAACCGCTCAGGATTAGCTTTAGCTATCGGTGGGGGGATACCATTTGCTTTCTTCCTACTTACTATGGTTCAGCAACTGATGGACGATGCTCCAGTTATACTCGAGTATCTA
>NZ_CM177095.1:2375000-3067250 GCF_058216475.1 Enterococcus sp. AMC2644 | reverse complement strand
TTCTTTTGTTGACCGATGTTTATGAAGAGAAGTTTACTAAATTTTTAAGCGATTGACTAAGTAGTTTAAATAAGACATTAGAAATTTCGAAAGTAGCTCGGATATTTCTAATGCCTTTTCTTTTATATATAACGTTGCTCAGTGACAGGACTTTTCTTTATATCACAAAATCAAGGCTTTTTTGAATAAACCGCTACTATTAACTTATAGAAGCTTCTTAAGATTAGAAGATTGAAAATTTCATACTTTAGTCTGAAGGGATTTTCTTATTAATGAGCTATGATTAATGGTAAGAAGATTTATCAAATAGAGGAGGAGTGCTATGGGAAACGAACAACAGGGGTATTTTATTTGGCAAAAAGAGCAAGATAATTATTCGATGATGAACGAGAGACGCGAAGGTGCTTATCCATCTATACCATTAAAAGTTTCTGAAGTTATAAGAGACCAGCGTCCTCTAATCTTACAAGATATTTGGTGTAAGAAAAAGGGTTTTATTAATCGTGAGATTGGTAAAAATGAACGGGTAGATGAGCAAATTGCTAAGCAACTGAATGTTTGGTAAACGAAAGAAGGAAGTTATTATGCACTTAATTATGTCCAGTTTACTACGTGGTGGAATGCCATTTCTTATTATGGCGGGCATTTCATTTATTTTAAAGCTTCAAGGTAAAGAGACTGATGCTAAAGGCACATTTATTGTTGCATGTATCTTATTTTTTGTTGGAGCCGCAACAACTATTTATCAATTAGATAGTTGGGGATTAGCACAGAAAACAGCGGTACATTTCTTAGTTATGTTAGTAACCGTCTATCCTTTATTATTAATTAGCGATTGGTTTTCAGTAATTACAATCATGGATGCTCTGAAAGTTTTCTTTTATTTTGTCGTAGTTGGTATTATTTTGTGGAGCGTTATTATGGTTGTTCGGAAAATAGTTGGTTTAGATTTTTAAAATTAGAGGTCTACGCATGTTATTTAACTCTGTAGAGATTTATCGATTAACTAAAAAAGAAGGTGTGACAACCAGTTTTAATTGTTGTCACACCTTCTTTTTAACAATGCATTCAATTTCAACATCAGCACCCAAAGGTAATTCAAGCACAGCCACACAAGTTCTTGCTGGATAAGGGGCGGTAAATTGTTTTTCATAAATTGCATTCATCTCGTTAAAATGCTTCATGCTAGTTAAATAAACATTTACTTTCACGACATCATTTAAACTAACATTAGCTTCATTCATTACATCTTGTAAATGAGCGAAACACTTTTGCGTTTGCGTAGGTATATCAAGCTTATTTCCATCGTAATCTAGGGCATTATATGCTGTTTGCCCTGAAAAAAATAAAAATTCTCCGGCATCTACGGCATGCGAATAGGGTCCGGATGAAGTTACTTGTTTTCCTGTAATAATTTTTCTAGTCAAAAAAATCCCTCCTTATGAAAATGAGTTTAACATAGTTTTGATTTATATTAAAGACTGTAAAAAATTGCTATTAAATCCCAGCTAGAGTAATAAAATTCACTAGTGACTAATTGCCAGTAGAAAGTTCTTCAACAATTAGAAGTTAGAAAATAATGAAACGAGAAATGTAGTTGAAACGATAACAAAAATTTTTAAAAAACTTTACAGATTTACTCAAATGTTAGTTCGATTGGTAACGGTGATTTTAAGCTTCCTATTAGTGGAACTTTTTAGAAAGTTTAAAGACATTTTGGCTACAAGTCCTTCTCTTAATTTGAGTTTTTTTAAAGACTTAACAATAAACAATTAGTTTGCTAAGCCAACTAATTTCGTTAAACCAGTTATTTTTCATATAAACAACTGGAAAACTATTCTAAAAAATGAATCTATTAGAGATTATTAAAGATCTTTTAAAAGTTTATTCGTCTGGCAAACTGTATTTAGATTATACGTAAAAGTGAATTGAAACTGAAATTGTCGATTTATTCTTTGCTAGGAAGGCTTTCTAAGTATTGCCAATCTAAAATTTTGTCAGACCACAACTCCAATTGATCTATGGTTTGTGAGCTAGCTTTTCTTCGGCTCATTAAATAAATATCTTTCCCAAGATTTAAACGTGGTGCGTTTAGATTATTTCTTTGAGAGTTAATATAAATAATAGAGTCCTTTTTTCCACCAATCAACGACCAATTGTTCCCACCCAATAAAATTTGCATGCTGTTATCATTTGATGTATTAACAAAACCAGTATATTTTGAGAGATTAACAAAAGGTTTGGTAGTTTTAAAATGAATTTTGTATTCAACATCTTCAGGAAGAGTCCATGTCTCACTGGTCACTGGGTTGATGATTATTTTTTCTGGTAAGATCTTTTTTTCTACTGTCGTTATTTCGATATCAGAGGCTTGTAAAAGGGGTTGATCAATAAGCACAAAGAAAATAAGTCCCCCTAGTAGCCCACCTAAAAAAATTAAACCGAGAATAATACCAGTTAATTTTACTCTCTTTTTTAATTTGGTATCAAAATTTAACTCATTAAGCATTTGAGTGTCTTCTTTTAACAAGTAATCTAAAGGTAATTCGAACCAGTCACTCATTTTAACTACCTGGTCTAAATCAGGATAACTTTTCCCGTTTTCCCATTTTGATACAAGTTGTCTGGTTACGAAAAATTCTTGTGCAAATTGCTCTTGTGTTAGTTCTCGTTTTAAGCGTTCTTCTTTAATAATTTTCCCGATTTTCATTTTCTCACCCAACTACTATTTTCTCCTTTTAAGTATAACAAATTACGATTTATTTCTCGCTAATTTCTAATGTTTTTCTGCGCAACAATATCGAACATGCTGATTTAACAGCGATGTTTCGTTTTGTTTCTTTATAAAAGAATCTCATTCATCTAAGCTGTTATCGAGGTGATAGAATGAATTTTTTTGGAAAAAATCGATTATTAATTAGTTATCTGGGAGCTATTTGTCTGATGTTTTTGCCACAATTATTCTCACAACAAGTTATTTTAGGATCGGATAGTATCTTTCATTTTAATCGCTTTTATGATACTGCAATGCAAATAAAAGAACAAAATTGGCAATATTTTATTTCGATGTATGGTTTTCAAGAATCTGGCAGGATTATTAATCCACTTTATGGTCCCATCTTTGCCTACTTGCACGGCTTGTTGTTACTGTTAACAGGGACCTGGTTTCTATATCAAACTAGTAGTAATTTGATACTCGCTTTTTCCGCCTTTTTCTCAATGAATCAGTTGTTAAAACATCATCAAATTGACAAACAATTTCGTTATCAGATTAGCTTCTTTTTTGTAACTACGTATGCCATTCAGTACTGGGTTCTTCGTCAAGGATTTAGTAGTTGGGGCGTGGCCCTATTGCCGTTGTGCCTCATTCCGTTAAAAGAATTGCTCGATAAGCAAAAATTATCGGTTCTAGCAGTGGGGTTGAGCGTAGCAGCAATGGTTCAAATCCATTTGTTTACAAGTTTACTTTTAGTCAACATTTATTTTTTAGCATTTTTGTACGCATGGCTAGAATCTCGGCGAAAAAGTGTATTGTTAAGACAACTCGTAGCTAGTATGGGAGTGTGTTTTATTTTTTCAATAAATATTTGGTTGGGCTTGTATCAACTTTATACCGATAATCAACTAGTTGCACCTTTTGTGAATAAAGAAATGTATTTGAACACAATAAACTATCAAAGTATTTATTGGCTATGGAGTCCAATAAGTTTCCTAGTTATTATCATTTGGCTAATAAAAGAGTCTCATCTGCACCGAAAAGAGCTTTCAAAAACAACACTATTTATTGGTGGTATTTCTTTTATATATCTGATTCTTTCAACCAATTTGATTCCTTGGAAATTACTCTCTGAACAGTCATTTAAAATTATTGAACTTATTCAATTTCCATTTCGTTTTTTTATGCCTTTTATTGTTTTAGTTTGTCTTTTTTGGGGATTAGTCCTGCAAAAAAGACAAAAAAGGAGTAAAAAAATTGAAAAATGGTTAGTGCTATTTGGATTAATGCAATCGGTATTGGTGAGTAGTGTTCATCTGTTTATTCAGTATCAGCAATCACCGGAAGTATATTTAGGGAAACATGTTCGATTCACAGGCGATACCATAGCAGAAATTACTAGTAGTTTTCATTCCAATGATTTGTCAAAGTTAGTACAATTAGTTAATAAATCTACCCCGGATTATTTGCCAGTCTATCAAGAAACTACTGAAAATAACTATGAACTGTATCGAAAAGAGATGATTGATAGCAGTGGTTTTAATAAAAAAGTAAAAGATGGAAAACTGATTATTGAGTGGTTTGGTTTGGAAGAAGAAATTATGATTCCGATTACTATTTATCAGGGGACCAAATTAATATTAAATCAAAGATTATTAAAAAGAAGAGAGCTAGCGTTAAGTCCAATAGGTGTCCCAACTATCCGCTCTCATGATGGTCTGAATCAGTTAGAAATAACCTATTGTTCCACTAAATATTATAACTGTCTATTCTTGATAGTGCTTATTTTATGGATGAGTATAGGTGGTTATTTAAGTGTTAAAAAAGTTTGGAATAAAAGGTGCTCCTTGAAATAATCCAATAAAGAGCTAGGTTCTTTCAAGGAAGTCTATTGAATTACTTAGAACAAATAAATAATCAAAGAGCCCTGGATGTAGCGTGGATTCAGGGCTTCTTATTGTACAAAAAAACTTTATTTATTTGTTGTATCTAAAACTTCTTTAATACAGGGTTCCAAATTTGGTTATTTATTGTATAATGTTATTCGTTTATGATTATTTATTCATGGAATATATAGGAGGATAAGGATGAAGAAAGGCAAGACAGATTTAACAAAACTAAAAACGCCGCATACCTATGTCATTATTTTTTGTGTCGTTATTTTTGCATGGTTACTCACGTTTTTAGTTCCAGCTGGAAAATTCAGCACGAAAGAAATTCAATATGAAGACGCAAATGGTGGAGTGGCTTCAAGAACGGTTTTAGAACAAGACTCCTTTCGTTATGCATACAATTTAGATAATGGTTTTGTATTTAATCAGCTAGAAGAGCTAGTGGAAAATCCAAAAGCGCTAGATGCGTTAGGGGTAGAAAAAGAACAACTGGAGACGGTTCTAGCAGAAGGTGAAAAAAAACTTTCGCAAGAAAAATTAGATGAAATTTCTTTAACCGATGATGTGCTTTACGAAGAATTTGGAGATGCTATTTACGATACTTCTGAAAAATTGCATAAAACTGCTAAAGTTTGGGGAACCGATGACTTTGGTGGTTTTGGATTTTTGAATTTTATTTTTGAAGGCTTAGTATCAGGAGATAAGTATGGTTCGGCCGTAGGGATTGTGGCATTAATTTTAGTTGTTGGTGGAGCGTTTGGTATTATCATGCGAACTGGGGCGATTGATGCAGGAATTTATGCGTTTATTAATCGTACGAAAGGGTTAGAACGACTGGCCTTACCATTGCTATTTTTCGCTTTTTCATTTGGTGGAGCGACCTTTGGAATGGCTGAAGAAGTCATTCCATTTTCGATGATTATGGTACCGTTTGTCATTGCATTAGGTTACGATTCAATCGTTGCAGTCACTGTAACTTATGTTGCCTCACAAATTGGGAATGCTACTTCCTGGATGAGTCCTTTTAGCGTTGCTGTAGCCCAAGGGATTGCAGGGATTCCTGTTTTATCTGGAGCGACTTTCCGTTTGATTATGTGGGTGGTAGTTACAGCTTTATCTGCTGCTTATTTGATGGTTTACGCTGAAAAAATTCGTAAAAATCCAGAGTCTTCGATTGTTTACAAATCAGACGCTTATTTCCGCAAACATATTGAAAATAATGTTAATGAAAGTAATACATTTAAGTTAGGACACAAAGTCATTTTGCTTGAAATGCTTGCTGTTTTAATTTGGATTGTTTGGGGAGTAACGCAAAAAGGCTATTACATCCCAGAAATTGCGTCTCAATTTTTTGTGATGGGCTTGTTAGCTGGGATTTTTGCTGTGATCTTCAAAGTAAATGATATGGGCATTAATGATATTGCAACTTCTTTCCAAAGTGGTGCAGCAGATTTAGCAGGTACGGCTGTGGTTGTTGGTATGGCAAAAGGGATTTTACTAGTGTTGGGTGGAGCAGATGCAAGCCAATATTCTACTTTGAATACTGTCCTTCATAGTATTGGTTCTGTATTAGCAGGTGTTCCGGCAGTTGTTGGTGCATGGGCAATGTATATTTTCCAAAGCTTATTCAATTTAGTTGTTACCTCAAACTCTGGTCAAGCTGCACTAACAATGCCAATCATGGCTCCTTTAGCAGATTTATTGGGTATTTCCCGACAAATTGCTGTTTTGGCTTATCAGTTAGGCTCAGGCTTTATGGATGCTTTTACTCCGGTTTCTGCAAGTCTAATTGGTGTGTTAGGAGTTGCTCGTATCGATTGGATTAAATGGGCAAAATTCCAAATCAAAATGCAAGGATTTTTATTTGTTTTAGGGACAATTTTCATTGTTATTGCTGTTATGATTGGTTTGCAGTAAGGAGGCTTCTTATGTTGAAAATAATACGTCAAGCACATGTATATGCACCAGATGATTTAGGAATTAAAGATATACTTTACACAGAAAATAAAATTTTAGCAATTGACAATCAGATTGAGTTACAAGTAGCTGGTTGTGAAATAGAGGAAATTGATGGTCGTCATAAAATATTGACACCGGGATTTATTGATGGGCACTTTCATATTTTAGGTGGAGGTGGTGAAGGTGGATTTCAAAATCGGACACCTGAAGTAACTTTAACGCAATTAACAACAGCAGGTGTAACTTCTGTTGTCGGTTGTTTAGGTACCGATGGTGAAGGTCGTGATATGACTGCTTTAATAAGTAAAGCACGTGGTCTAGAAGCAGAGGGGATTTCAACCTATGTCTATGTGGGTTCTTATCGTCTACCAGTTAAAACAGTGACTGGATCGATTATCAAAGATTTTTTAACGATTGACAAAATTATAGGGATTGGTGAAATTGCCATTTCCGACCATCGCTCATCACAACCATCTTTTGAAGAATTTACTCGTGCAGTAGCAGATGCTCGTGTTGGTGGGATGCTTTCAGGAAAAGCTGGCATAGTCAATGTACATTTAGGAGACGGCCGAGATCATTTGAAGTTGATTGAAGAAACAGTGGCTAATACAGAAATTCCAATGAGCCAGTTTTGGCCAACGCATGCCAATCGTACCCAAGAAGTATTTGAAGCATGTGTAGCATATGCAAAACGTGGGGGCTATATTGACTTTACTGGTAGTGAAGATCCTGATTTTTGGGAGGAAACCGATGGTGAAGTTCGCTTTAGTAAAGGTTTAAAACGTCTATTAGATGAAGGTGTTTCTCATGATCGCTTTACGATGACTTCTGATGGTCAAGGGAGTTTGCCTTATTTCAACGAAAAACGAGAATTTATTGGTTTGGGTGTTGGTAGTTCCAAGTCACTTTTAATTAATATTCAAGAAGCTGTTTTCAAAGAACAGATTCCATTGGATATTGCGATTCGTGCTATTACAAAAAATCCAGCAGATATTTTGAAATTGGAGAATAAAGGACAAATCGCAGTAGGAAAAGATGCTGACTTTTGCTTGCTTGACCAAGATTTAGTTATTGATACAGTTATTGCTAAAGGTCAAACTATGATTAAAGAGAAAGAAATTTTAGTTTATGGTACTTTTGAAAGAAATTTAAGTTAAGTAAAAAAACTTCCGATGCATGAATATTTGTATCGGAAGTTTTTTTATTTGAAATATTTCTTATTGTATCAGATGTAACATTTTTATGAAGGATACCAAGGATATTAGAAACTGTTTTTTTAATCCATAGGAAGATGTTGCATGGAAATTGATTTCAGAACATAAAACTGGTTATAAAAACTATTTTTAAGTTTTGTGACCAGTTTTTCATCCTTATTTTTGTATCTCTGTCAGAAATTGACTAAATGTTGCTAAATCTTCTGTATGGTAATATTTTTGGATATCCCGAATACGAGGGGGACCATATAATTCTTTTAAGTATTTGGGACCAATATAACTACTAGAAAAAAACTCTTCTGTTATAGCTAAAATAGCTGATTGAGCTCCTTTTTTTGGAGATTGACCAAGAATATTTGTCAGCTGTCGTATTATTTGCTTTTTCCACCCAGGAGTTCTTCCATCAAAGATAGCTGTATTTGAATAACCAGGATGAGTAGCCAGAACTTGCCAGTTTGGCTGCTCTTTTGCGAATAATTCAGTAAGTAATAAATCAGCATATTTGCTTTGACTATATATTTCTACACTTGATTGTTCTTTTACCATCTTTAAGTTTAAACGCTTATGATGACCAACAACACTACTCATAAAAACACATTTAGGATGGGGAGCTTTATTTAACAAAGGGGCAATCTGCTTGGTTAGTAGATAGGGGCCTAAAGTATTCGTCACCCAGACATTATTAAATGACTGGTTCATAAAAGTTACTTTATGACCAGAATTATCAAAAATACCAGCATTATTCATAAGAACATCAATTTTTGAATAGCGCTGTACCAATTGCTCTATAAATGAATAAATAGATTGTTCAGAACATAAATCTAAAGCAAGCACTTCTGAACTACCAGGTAATTTTTTAGACATATAATTCCCGTGTTCGATATCTCTGCAAGCTATAATAATATGACTATTTTGATTAGCTAATGCTTGAGCAATCTCATAGCCTAATCCACGGTTTCCTCCAGTAACAACAATATTCTTCATATTTTCCTCTTTTCGAATTTTGAGCAGAATTTATTAATTGCTTGATTCTTGTAAAAGTAGCTTATCATACTCTTCTTAGATTGTTATCAATTTCCCTAGTTGCATGAGAAATCAGCTATTTCTATAGAGAAGCAAATATTAAGTGGAAATTCTAAAAAATGAATTGATTCTAGAAAAAATATTTGTAAGACAATTAAAGAGAATCTCAATCTTTTTAATTGAAGCAATGAGCGTTTAAAAATGAGCTGTAAATCAGTCAACTTTTTGTTATTTTTTTATAATCATATTGATTGCTTGGTCCAATTTTTTTGCTTGTTCTTCGGGATCGTTTTCGGGAGAAACAAAACAATTTTTGAGATTTTCTGCAACAATCATTCCCATGACACGATCAATACTAGAACGGACTGCACTTAATTGTGTGATAACATCGATACATTCTTTTTCATCTTCAATCATTTTTTGGATACCACGTATTTGCCCTTCAGTTCTTCGTAATCGATGAATCACTTTCTTTTTATCTTCTTTCATAATTATCACAGCCTTTAAAAATTATATTTTCTTTAATATACCTCTTATGGGTATTTAGGTCAAATGTAAGATAGTGAAAAAAAACAGTTGACAATCGGATAAAACAATAGTTTAATATACCCCATAAGGTATATAAGGAGGAGTAATCAATGTTTAATCTTATTTTAAAGAGGATGCCATCTATTACTATTTCTGAGCTAAAGCAAGTAATATCAGATGATACCATAGTTTTAGATGTGCGAACCTCAAGTGAATACCGTAGAGGGCATATACCGTTTTCTAAAAATATTCCTTTGAGTAAACTAGATTCATATAAAGGAAGACAAGAACCGCTCTATATTATTTGTCAATCAGGAGTGAGGAGTCGACAAGCAACTAAAAAATTACGAAAAAAAGGTTATGATGCAATCAATGTTCGTGGTGGAATGAATCAATGGACAGGCAGCGTTAGGAAAGGAAATTAAGATGAAAATTATAATTATTGGAGGCGTTGCTGGTGGAATGTCAGCAGCTACACGTTTACGTCGTTTGATGGAAGATGCAGAAATTATTGTATTGGAGAAAGGACCGTTTGTTTCTTTTGCAAATTGTGGTTTACCCTACTATGTATCTGGTGAAATTTCGGAACGAGAACAACTTGTGGTACAAACTCCAGAAGCGTTGAAAAACCGATTTAATCTTGACGTACGGCCATTTCATGAAGTGACTGCTATTTCACCAGAAAACCATACTGTAACAATTCGTGTGAAAAATCAGGAAATAATTGAAACCTATGACAAACTAATCTTGTCTACAGGAGCAAAAGCTTTGATTCCACCCATTGAGGGATTACAGGAAGCAGAAAACGTATTTAGTTTAAGAAATATCCCAGATTTAGATCAAATTATGGCAAACATAACTGAACAAGCTAAACATGCAGTAGTTATTGGTGCGGGATTTATTGGCTTAGAAATGGCAGAAAATTTACAAAGACGCGGATTACAAGTAACAATTATCGAAAAAGCATCGCAAGTATTACCTTCGTTAGATGAAGAAATGGCAGCTTTTGTCGAAAAAGAATTGGGTAATCAAGGGATAACTGTCATTACATCTCAAGCAGCTGTTCGCTTTGAACAAGCTGGTAAGAAAATCATTTTAGAAAACGGACAAGAGCTGATGTCGGATCTAACTTTATTATCGGTTGGTGTCCAACCAGAAAGTAATTTAGCTCTTGAGGCAGGGATAGAAATAGGATTACGTGGCGGGATTCTTGTAAATGAAGAATATCAAACAAGTGCGTCTGATATTTATGCTGTCGGCGATGCAATTGTTGTGCATCAACAAATTACTGGAGAATCAGCTTTAATTTCGCTAGCTTCTCCAGCAAATCGTCAAGGTAGACAAGTAGCAGATGTTATTGCTGGAATAGCCCGAAAAAATCAAGGAAGTATTGGAACTTCAATTGTCCGTGTTTTTGGTTTAGTGGCAGCTTCAACAGGTTTAAGCGAACGTGCTGTCAAAATGGCTCATTTGCCTTTAGCAGTTGTACATGTTAATGGAAAAGATCATGCTGGATATTTTCCGGGAGCAACTGAAATCACCTTGAAATTAATATTTAATCCTCAAACAGGTCAAATCTATGGAGCTCAAGGAATTGGTGAAAAAGGTGTAGATAAAAGAATTGATATACTAGCAACTGCGATTAAAGGTAAGCTGACAATTTTTGATTTACCTGAATTAGAATTAACCTATGCGCCACCTTTTGGTTCTGCAAAAGATCCTGTTAATATGTTGGGGTATGCAGCGATGAACCTGGCAGAAGGATTAAGTGAATCTGTTCAATGGTATGAACTAGCGGAAGAATTAGTAAAAGGAAAAATATTGTTAGATGTACGAACTTTCGATGAGCTTAGCCAAGGAGGATTTAAAGCAAGTGTGCATATCCCGCTAAATGAATTGCGCCATAAATTAGCTCAATTAGATAAGGACAAAGAATATATTGTAAGTTGTCAAAGTGGTTTACGTAGTTATATTGCAGAACGAATTTTAAAGCAACACGGATTTAAAGCAAAAAATCTAGATGGTGCATTTGCCCTTTATCAAGTAGTTAAACAGGAGGAAATCATTTATGTATAATTCGATTAGTATGGATGAATTTGAACAACTAAACAAACAAAGAAAGCTCGCAATCATTGATGTTCGTGAAACAGATGAATTTCAAAGAGGTCATATTCAGAATGCCCAGAATCTTCCCTTGAGTCATTTAGGAAAAAGTGAGCTTCCGTTGAAAAAACAAGAATCTTATTACGTAATCTGTCAAGCAGGTTCTCGCTCGGCAAGAGCTTGTCAGTTTTTGGGAGAGACATATGACCTGACTAATGTCATGGGTGGCATGTCCGCATGGCGTGGAGATGTTGTGATAAGTGATGTAAATACTAGCTTGTAAGATAGTAAAAATTAAAAACAAATGTAGAAATAAACAATGAAAAAATGAGAACTGCTGAAAAATTTTTCTTAGTTCTTTCCGATGAAAAGTAAGTTCTTGCTACAAATAGCGTAGATTTACAGTAGTGAAGTAAAGAATTCTTGAAAAAGTCATCGCTGACAGTTATGATGAGAAGCGTACTATTTTATGTAGTCGTGCAAATGAAGGCGGTGGAAACAATGAATTCAAAAGAGAAAATGTTAGAATTAATCAAAAAGAAACAAGGTGGCGGCAGATCAAAACAAATGGAAACGCCAAAGAATGATCGTAAAAACATGCGTAAAGGACCTAAAATTTTTAATAAATAAAAAAGTGTGGATTAATGAAGATTCTTTAACTTAAGTAAAAGGTTGCTAACCAAAGAAAGTTAGCAACCTTTTTTTGTCTGTTCTAGGAAATAATCTGAACAATAGACGAATAATTTTTGTGTTTTCCTTGAATATACGCTTTTTAGTCCAATAATTGTTCTATTACTAGATGCAGCCACGTTTTATTTTAGACCTAAAAGATTGACTTCCATATGAATATTTAATTTTTTTAGAAGGTTTGAATCAAGAGTGAAAAGGAAAAACAGAAAATTGTATAGAAATAATAAGTATGATAATCTAAATTAAAAGCAAGGGATAATCATAAGAAATTAGTATTTTGTGAAAAGAAATTAAGCTAGTTACCATTTAAAATGACATGACGTTTTTAACTTTTTAACTTCCAATAAAAAATTCTTACAATAAATTACAAAGGACGTGGAATTATGGGAATGTTAGTTAATGGGAAATGGTCACAAGACAATCGCTATACGAATGAAAAAGGTGAGTTTATTCGCAAAGATTCACAATTTCGGAATTGGATTACGCCTGACGGTAGCCCTGGGATAACCGGGGAGGGTGGATTTAGAGCCGAGGCAAATCGTTACCATCTATATGTTTCTTATGCCTGTCCGTGGGCATCTCGGACATTAATATTTCGCTGTTTAAAAGGATTAGATGACCTGATTTCATTATCAGTTGTTAATCCACTCATGCTTAAAAATGGGTGGACATTTGAAGAGATGGCAGGTGTGATTCCTGATTCAGTTTTTCATGCAAAATTTCTTTATGAAATTTATGCGCAAGTGGATCCGGAATATAGTGGTCGTGTGACCGTTCCAGTCTTATATGACAAAAAACAAAATAAAATCGTTAGTAATGAATCTGCGGATATTATTCGTATGTTCAATAGTGCTTTTGATAATGTTGGTGCTCTGCAAGGAGATTATTTACCTGAAGAGAAACGAGCGCAAATTGATGAGTGGAATGAAAAAATTTATCATGATATTAATAATGGTGTTTATAAAGCCGGTTTTGCTACCAAACAAGCAGTATACGAAAAAACGGTAGCTGATATCTTTAACCGTTTGGATGAAATTGAGGCTGTTTTAGAACATCAACGTTTTTTGATTGGCGATGAACCTACAGAAGCTGACTGGCGTTTATTTCCAACGTTAGTGCGTTTTGATGCAGTCTATGTAGGCCACTTTAAATGTAATTTAAAACAAATTAGGGAATACAAAAATTTATGGCGCTATACAAGAGAATTATACAATTGGCCCCAAATTGCTCAAACTGTTAATTTATCACATATTAAACAGCATTATTATATTAGTCATGATTTTATTAATCCAACTCAAATTGTACCTAAAGGCCCAGAAATAGATTTTCGACTAGACTAATTGATAGGCACGCATAGCATTTTATCGGGTGTGTTTTTAGTTAATTTAAAACAGAGGAGTCATTCTTATGAAAATGATTTTGAGTTGCTTGTTCTTTATTGTATTAGTTGGATGTGCCAGTTCGTTTAGTCATTCTGAAAAGCAAAAAATTTATGTTGCTTCTAATAGTCATCAGGGAAATGGTTCTTTTGAACAACCCTATCGCACCATTCAAGAAGCAGTTGATGGCGCTAAAGCTGGCGATACGATTTATATTCGCGGTGGAGTATATCATGAAAAAATTGTTGTCAAAAACTCTGGTAAAAGGAATCATCCCATTACATTACAAAATTATCAGCAAGAATCTGTAGTCATTGATGGTAGTCAACAAGAAACTACCAATCCACTAGATGGGCTATTAGTTATTAAAAATCAACACGATATAATGATTAATGGTTTAACCTTTGAAAATTTTTCTTCGGATAATGAAAATGTTCCGAGTGGAATTCTTATCACGGGTAGTAGCCATGATATAGTGATTAATCAATGTCAAATTTCTAAAATTACTACTAGAAATTCTGATCCCCAAAAAGCGAATGCCCATGCTTTGGCAGTTTATGGAACGGATAGTAAGCAAGCAATTTACAATTTAGCAATTACAAATTGTGAAATTTCCCAAAATATTTTAGGTTTAAGTGAAACGGTTGTATTGAACGGAAATGTAAAAGACTTTAAAATCTCTCGCAATAAAATTCATGATAATGACAATATTGGAATCGATATGATTGGCTTTGAAGGAATTGCAAGTAAAAATGATTTTGCTAGAGAGGGCATCTGCGAACAGAATGAACTTTGGAATAATTCAACGAGCAGTAACCCTTCTTATCGTGAAGCCTCAGCTGCTAGTATTTATATTGATGGTGGACGTGATATTGTAGTTCAGCAAAATATGATTTGGAAATCAGATATTGGTATTGAGGCTGCTAGTGAACATCAAGATAAAGCCACTAAGCGAATTGTCATTCGAAATAATGTCATTTATGATTGTTTAGAAATAGCAGGAATCGCATTTGGTGGTTATGATGTGCAAAAAGGAAAGGCTACTGAGATAAAAATTTATAATAATACTTTAGTGAATAATCTTGTTCATATTTTAGTTCAAAAGCATGCACAAGTTACTTCTAATGAAATTATCAACAATATCTTCTATTTGGGTAAAGCTTATGAAGGGGAGTTAACGCATATTCAACATACTCCTAATTTTCATCAGGAACCTGCTTTTGTTGATGAAGAAAACCATGATTTTCATTTGAATAACCATTCCGCAGCGCGTGGTTCAGGAATTATTAGTCAATGGGTGGGCGACTATGATTTAGATGGAAAGGTACGTATACAGGATAAAAAAATAAATTTTGGTGCGTATCAGTAATACTTGTTGTTTGAAAAAGGCGACGATTGACGATAAAATAGCTCCTAACATTTATAAGGAGGAGAAGAATGGATATTTTAGAACGATTAACTAGTCATGCCTCGGTACGTTCATTTCAAGAAAAACAACTATCTGAACCAATAAAAAAACAGTTAATACAAGCAGCTCAAAGTGGTTCATCTTCCAACTTTGTACAAGCCTATTCAATTATCGAAGTTAGAAACAAAGAGAAGTTAACGGAAGTAGAAGCCATTGCTAATTTTAAAGGTTATGGTGCAGAATATGGTGTCTTTTACTTGTTTGTTGCTGATTTAAATCGTAATTATCAAATTTCGAAACAAATAAATAGCGATTTAGAATCTTTTTCATCGATGGAATCGTTACTAGTTTCAGTTGTTGATACGACCATTGCTGCGCAGAATATGGTCGTTTTTGCAGAATCACAAGATTTAGGTGTCTGCTATATCGGAGGGATTCGTAATGATATTTTTAGAATTGCTGAGTTATTTGCATTACCCAAATTTACGATTCCGTTATTTGGCTTAATCATTGGCTATCCTAAAGAAAAAAATGAGGTGAAACCTCGTCTTTTTCAAGAAGCAGTTGTTACCATTGACAGTTATCAAGAAATGGCCCAAGCAACATTGCAAAAATATGATGATGTCATGCAGGATTATTATCAAAAACGTATTAATAATGCTCAACAAGCAAGTTGGAGTCGAAAAATTCAAGAACATTTTAAAGATACCCGTCGTCCAGAAGTTGCAGATTTCTTACAAAAACAAGGATTTCATTTGAAAAAATAAAGAGAGACTTGACGAAAGAACCATTCTATTTTATGATTAAATTCAATAAATCGTACAGATAACACACTTAGTACAATAGGTGTGTCGAAAGAGAGGCGGTTTCTATTAATTTAGAAACTGACTCTCTTTTTTTTGATGAAATTGGAGGAGAGTGTACATGCAAGAAAAAAATATCAAACTACTACCAGCTATTATTGCGACTGGGATGATGTCATTTGCAGGTGTTTTAATTGAAACTGCGATGAACGTAACATTTCCGACCTTAATTAATGAATTTGGAATAACGACTGGACAAGTCCAGTGGGTAACAACCATTTATTTATTAGTCATTTCTATATTTGTTCCTTT
This sequence comes from Enterococcus sp. AMC2644, assembly GCF_058216475.1. Taxonomy (NCBI): domain Bacteria; kingdom Bacillati; phylum Bacillota; class Bacilli; order Lactobacillales; family Enterococcaceae; genus Enterococcus; species Enterococcus sp. AMC2644. Next base: position 3,051,223 of record NZ_CM177095.1, on the reverse strand, counting down.
TTCTAATTATTTGTTAAAAAATATCTCCACTCGTACATTATTTGCAATAGCCAATCTATTTTTTATTACTGGTCTTTTAATTGACTTTTTCGCAATCAATTTCCCGATATTATTAGTTGGTCGTTTTTTACAGGGGGTAAGTACTGGGATTGCTTTGCCGTTGATGTTTCATCTTATTTTAACTTTTAGTTCACCTGAAAAGAGAGGGACAATGATGGGCATTGGGACTATGACAACTTCTATCGCTCCAGCTTTAGGCCCGACTTATGGAGGGATTTTAACAGCTCATCTGTCTTGGCATTATATCTTTTTATTATTAATTCCTATCTTAGCTGTTTCATTTGTCATGGGAATAGTTGCTATTCCTGATTCTAAACCAGAAGGAAATAGTCGCTTGGATGCCTTAGGGCTGTTGGGAGTAATTTTGTTATTTACTGGATTTTTAATGTTTCTTAATCAAATTCATCAATGGCAATCCTTGCTTTGGTTATTTGTTGGCTTAGTTGGTTTTATGCTGTTTTATTATCAATCGAAAAATGCTAAAGAACCACTTGTTCATTTAGCTATTTTAAAACAACAGCAATTTCGAGTATTTTTAGTTGGCTTTTTAATTTGTCAGGCATTGTTACTAGGCGTTTCTTTTGTTTTACCCAATTTCGTACAGATTGTCTTGGAGAAGGATGCTTTTATCGCTGGTTTATTAATGTTACCAGGTGCATCAGTAGGAGCAATTTTAGCGCCAATTTCTGGAAATTTATTAGATCGTTTTGGCAGTAAGAAACCGATTTTAATCGGCTTGTTTTTGGCAACTATTGGTTGGGCTGCTTTAACTATATTACTGAAACAACCCCTATTGATGGCGCTTGTCTTAGGTCATGTTGTGTATATGATTGGAATTGGTTTGTGTTACAGTAATATAATGACAACAGGAATGAATCAATTGCAACGTAACCAATATGGGGATGGGAATACTATTTTTAATACTTTGCAACAATTTTCTGGTGCGGTTTCGACTGCAGTTGTTGCAACGATTATTGGTATTTTTCAACAAAGGGGTACGAATACAGTGGAAGCAACAATCAACGGTTCACAAATAGCAATGTTAGTCTTATTCGTGTTGCTAGTTGGGGTATTTGTCCGTTGTATCGCTTATTTCAGAAAATAAATTAATTAATTAGACAGTATTTCTTAAAAAGGAATATTGTCTTTTTTATTTAACAACTTGACATTGTGCATCTATGAGCGTATTTTTATAAATGAGAATCGTTCTCACTTTCTTTTTTGTTCATCAGATCTGAAGAAAAAAGAGGCAGGACACAATTTTTTCGCTCATTTAGGAAAAATTAAATTAGGTCTGGTATGGTGAGAGACGAAGGATTTTCTGGAAGTTTTAAAATTTTAAGAAATGGCTTTAGAAAAAGTAGTAAAAAATTGGTTATATTGCGACAGCTAGTCAAAAGAAAAGAGAGGTGTAACTATGTTTAAATACGAAGGTGTTGGGAAAATTAGTCATATTTTTGAATCGGAAAATCAAGTGGTCACCAATTTAGTGTTAGAAAAAGGGAAAGAAATTCCAACCCATGATTCACCTTATACAGTGGTAGTAGTTCCGGTTAAAGGAAGAGTTGTTTTCTCAGGTAATGATTTTAAAGAAGAAATTTATCCTGGAACAATTGTACGAATGTTGCCAAAAGAACCACATTTTCTATATGCCTTAGAAGATAGTGAATTAATGGTAATTAAATCGCAGTTATCAGAATAAAAGCTAGCTAGCCTATCACTGCTGAGGGAGTTGATAGGTGTTTTTTTGAAATAAAACGAGTAACTATTATCGCAAAAGTAATATTTTATAAAAAAGCTTAGAAAAAAGAAAAGATACGTATGATACAATGGCGATGTGAGGTGAGAAAATGGTTGTCATTAAAGAAGCAGAATTAATCGATGTACCACAATTATTAACGTTATATCGAGAATTAATTCCTTTTAAATTATCACAAGGAGAGGCAGAGCAAACGACGTTAAAATTGATTAAGGATGAAAATTATTTTTTAGTAGTTGCTAAAGAAGAGGATGAACTATTGGGGACTGCATTAGGGATTTGTTGTCAGGCAGTAACTGTTCCTTTTTTAGTAATTGAAGATGTTATTGTCAAAGAAGAAACAAGAGGACAGGGAATCGGTCGTAAACTAATGGAAAAATTAGATGAATTTGCACAAATGAATAGTTGTGCGTATGCCATTTTAGTTTCTTCTGGTCATCGACAAGCAGCACATCAATTTTATGAAAATATAGGATTTACAGAAGATGTTAGAGGATTTCGAAAAGGATATATAGAAATGTAAAAGCTGGTGAGAAAATCATCAGCTTTTTCTAGTAATAAAACGGAATGAGTCAAATGATACTGACTAGGTGAATGTTTTTATCTATGAGTTTTGAATTAGAAAATCATGTGTTTTTATCGTGTTTATTTTAATTTTAACCAACTTATTTTTTGAAAGTAACCGCAAGTGATTAGAAATTTCTATCGCTTAGTTCGTTGACTTTACTAATAAGGAAAGCTATTCTTTTGCTAATTAAGAAATAGAAGTTGCGTAGATAAGATAAGTACATGTAAGCATCATTAGATAGAGAACTCTGGTTGGTGAAAAAGAGGAATGATAAATCATGGAAAATGGTCTTGGAGCTTTTGTTTGCGAGTCTAAAAGACAAGCATTCAACGGAAGATGTTCGTTATCACATCTATTCATGTTTTTATACATGTCTAAGTGATTCTTTGATTAAACAAAGAATAAATGAAGGTGGTACCGCGATTATTTCGTCCTTCCAGAAAGTGATTTCTGGAAGGACTTTTTCATTCGAATGGAGGGGAAACTTTGAATTCTCGAAAATTTGCGCATAATTTTTTAACAATAGAAACTTCTACAGAAGCGATTGAATTAGCAAAACAAGCTTTGTTTGATTATATTGCTTCTTCATTATGGGCAAAGAATTCGCCTGAGCTATTTCAGTTGAAAGAAGCGTACCATGAGCAATTGCAAGGAAATCATTTATTGATTGGTGATATGACTACTACAACGGCTTCTTTTTCAGCCTTATATAATGGGTTTCAAGCCCATTTGTTAGATATAGATGATACGCATGGGAACGTTAGAGGTCATCCTAGTGCTGTCATTTTCTCTACTCTATTAACGGAACTAGAGAACTATACAGGAAGAGAGTTATTGGAAGCTTACGTCATAGGACTTGAGATTATGGCTCGCTTAGGTTTGGCTGTCAATCCCCAGCACTACTTGCATGGCTGGCATAATACAGGAACTTTAGGTGGTCTGGCAGCAACCGGTGCGTTAGCTCGTTTAAAAAAACTATCAGTAGAACAGACCTTAACTGCCATGAGTATTGCCAGTAGTCAAGCTGCTGGTCTACAAATGCAATTTGGTACGCCCATCAAACCTTTACATGCCGGTTTTGCAGCAAAGCAAGCAGTAGAATCAATACATTTAGCAAACGTCGGTATAGTAGCTAAAAAAGATTTTTTGTTTGCCGAAAGAGGTTTTTTCTCTGTATATGCGGGAGAAATAAAAACAGACGTTTTATTTGAAAATTGGGGGAAGATTTGGCAAATTGTATCACCAGGTTTGTGGTTTAAGCAGTATCCTTTTTGTTCGGCAGCCATGGCGGGGGCCGAAGCAGCACAAATTTTATGTCAAGAGTACCAATTAACTGCCGAACAACTTAAAAATGTTGAAGTTGTTTTCTTTCAAGGAAAGGATCAAGCATTAATCAATCACCGGCCTTTGACGGGAGAAGAAGGACGTTTTTCAATTGAATATATTGTTTGGTTAGGACTAACTGGCCAAGATTATTCATTAGCACAATTTTCTGTAAAAAAATTGCCAGAAACAGTACAACAGGAGTTGCTTAAAGTTAAACGAAGGTATATTGATGAACCGACTGTTCCATATACGAAAGTCATTGTTGTTTTAAAAGATGGTCGACAACTTTCGAAAAAAATCATAACACCTAAAGGTTCACCTGATAACCCACTAACGTTAGCTGAACAGCGACAGAAGCTTCATCAAAAAATAACTGGAGTAGATGCAAGTTTAATTGAAAAAACGATTATGAATTTTGAAACGAAGCAAGGTAACGAATTAATGGCTCTTTTACAAGAGATAGATTAGATGGAGGCGAAATACATGGGATCACATGTTATTGATTTAGTCATGTTGCGAAATAACTTTGGAACAGAAGAGATGCGTAAGGTATGGGATGATAAAAATCGTTTACAACAACATTTAAAAATCGAAGCAGCTTTAGCACAAGCTGAAGGGGAACTAGAAATTATTCCTATGGAGGCTGCTAAAAAAATAGGTGCAGTTACGTCTGTAGAAAAATATTCCGTTACGGAAATTGCTGCCGAAGCTGCTAAAATTAAACATTCATTTATGGCAACAATTAATGCAATCCAAAATCAAGCAGGACAAGCAGGGGAGTTTGTTCATTATGGGGCAACTACTCAAGATATCGTTGATACAGGTGCGATGTTGCAGCTGAAAGAATCCTATGAAATTATTTTACGGGAAACACGAGCGATTACAAAAAAACTAGCGGAATTAGCTAAAAAATACCAATATACAACAATGGTAGGGCGCACCCATGGTATGCAAGCATTACCCACCACATTTGGTTATAAATTGGCTGTTTGGTTGGATGAATTTGGACGACATCAAGAGCGATTAAAAGAAATTGAAACACGCGTTTTTGTTGGGAATATCAATGGAGCGATAGGTTCTTATGCTTCTTTTGGACCCAAAGGAACTGAAATTGAGCAGCGTACTTTAGAAATTTTAGGTTTAGGTGCTCCAGTAATTAGTTGGCAATCAGCTCGAGACCGCTTCTCTGAGTATGCTTCAACCATTGCATTAATTAGTGGTACTTTAGGTAAAATTGGCAATGAGTTCTACAACTTAATGCGCACAGAAATTAATGAACTAGAGGAAGGGTTTTCTAAAGGTAAAATTGGCTCTTCTACGATGCCACATAAAAGAAATCCAGCTGCTTTTGAAGGTCTAGCTAGTTTAACACCAGCAGTGTTAAAAAGTGTTGCGCTCATTCATGAATCTATGCATGTGGAACATGAGAGAGATGCGATGAGTTGGCGTCTAGAGTGGATTGCGTTGCCGGAAATCAATATTTACATTGCTGCTCAATTAGCTAACTTTCAGGCCATCTTAAATGATCTTCACGTCAATGAACAAGGAATGCAAACCAACCTTGAACGGCAGAAAGGGTTACTTCTTTCTGAAAAAGTCATGTTTGAAGTAGGTAAAAAGCTTGGGAAACAAACGGCACATCATCTTGTTTACGAGTGCTCAATGCAAGCCTTTGAGGAACAAAGAAAATTTGTGGAGGTGTTGTTGGAACAACCAGAGATTATTGCTGCCTATAACAAAGAAGAAATTTCAGGATGGCTAGTCGCTGAAAATTATATTGGTTTAGCTGCAGAAAAGGTTGATGAAGTCATTAATTATTTAAAACAAAAAGGTTTATTGGAGAAATAAAAAATGGGATTGCGCTTATTAACGAAAGATGATTTAGATAGTTATTATTCTGTACTGCACAATGGATATCAGCAAATTAAAGAATTCCCAATTTCATTTGAAGCTGCCGATTATAGTAAAGAAGATTGCTTAAAATGGCTAGAAGCACATCCAACGTACGGGTGGATTGATGAGGAGCTGACGAGTGTTCTATCTTTGAGGATGCCTTGGGGAGAAACACCTGGTCCATACGGTGTGCCACATATTGGTCATTTTACAACTCATCCTAACTATGTGGGGAAAGGATATGGAAAACAGCTCTATCAACAAGTCGAACAAGAAATATTAAAAAAACAGTTACGTACACCATTTGTTACTTTAGGTACTGCTGCATCGCATCCTTGGTTAAATGGGATGTACCAACGTTTTGGCTTTAATGAAATTGATCGAAAACAATTATCAGGTAAACAACATGTCACAATCTATTATCGAAAAGATTTATAAAGGAGTGTTTCACAATGAAAAAATTAAAAATTACAGTAGTTGCATTAGTAGGGTTAGGAATTTTAAGTGCATGTGGGAATCAAAAAACAAATTCGTCTGCTTCAAGCGATTCAGCTACAGCAGAAAAAGTTCTCAAAGTTGGTTCAACGGGACAAAGTTTTCCAAATGGCTATAAAGAAGGCGACAAATTAGTTGGTTTTGATGTAGAATTAGCTGAAAAAATTGCAGCAAATTTAGGTTATAAAATTGAATGGGTTACAACTGATTTTAGTGGCTTAATGGCTCAATTAGAAGCTGGTCGTATTGACACAGTGGCCAATGCAGTAGCAATCACTGAAGAACGTTCAGAACAATACAATTTTGCAGTTCCGTATAGTTTTTATGGTGTACAATTAGTGACTAGTACTGAAAACACAGATATTAATACCCCTGAAGATTTAAAAGGTAAGACTGTGTCTGGTGTTTTAGGTTCAAATAATGTTAAAAATTTAGAAAAATTTGATACGAATAAAGAAATTAAAATTCGTACGTACGAAACACGTGATGGTGCCCAACAAGATGCTGTTAATAATCGTGTGGACGGCTATGTAAATTCACGTCCGATTTTAGCAGCAGAAATCAAAAAAAGTGATTTACCTCTAAAATTTGTAGGCGATCCAATTACTTACGAAGACATTAGTTTCCCATTCGCAAAAACTGAAGCAGGTGAAAAATTGGCTGATGAGTTTTCAAAAGAAATTGATGCGTTAACAGGGTTAGGTGAGTTGAAAAAATTATCAGAAAAATATTTCGATGAAGATATTACTGTAAAAACCAATAAATAAGGAGCTACTTTATGAATTTTGATATCGCGTATATGTTTGAGATAGTCCCATCTATCTTGAAATTTGTACCAATGACTCTTTTTCTATCGGTTGTCTCAATGTTTTTTGCGATTATCATTGGGTTAATCATTGCTTTAATTAAGCGTAGCCAATTACCAATATTACCCCAATTAGCCGCTTTGTATATTTCGTTGTTCCGTGGAATGCCTACATTGGTTCAGTTGTTTATCATTTATTATGGGTTACCTCAATTGTTTCCTTCAATGACTAATTTAGAAGCTAGTCAAGCGGCGATTATTGGCCTTAGCTTGAAAGAAAGCTCGTATTTAGCTGAAATTTTCCGAGCAGGTCTAGAATCAGTTGATAAAGGTCAATTAGAAGCCGGTTTATCAGTAGGGATGAAAAAAGTGGCCATTTATCGTCGCATTATTTTACCTCAAGCCACCATAAATGCTTTGCCAGCAACAGGAAATACCTTTATTTCTTTAATTAAAGAAAGTTCGTTAGCTTTTACATTAGGGATTACGGAATTATTTGCTGAAGGGAAAATGATTGCTGCTTCTACTTTACGTTTTTTTGAAACGTACCTAGTCGTCGGATTAGTTTATTGGCTATTAATCTTAATTTATGCTTATATCCAAAAATTAATTGAAGCAAAATTAAATGTGCCATACAGGAGGTAATACGAATGATTAAAGTAGAAACATTAGAAAAAAGCTTTGGTTCAAAAAAAGTTTTAAAAAATATCGCTCTTGATATTCAAAAAGGAGAAGTTGTTGCAATTATCGGTCCATCAGGGTCAGGTAAATCAACACTATTAAGGTGTTTGAATTTACTAGAAGAGCCGGATTTTGGTACTATTACAATTGGCGACGTAACTTTAGATACGAAGAAGTATACCAAAAAGGAAGCCTATCAACTACGTCAACAAACGGCGATGGTTTTTCAGAATTATAATTTATTTCGTAATAAAACAGCGTTAGAAAATGTTACAGAATCTTTAATCGCTAATAAAAAAATGTCTAAAAAAGAGGCAGAAACGTACGGATTAGCATTGTTAAATAGAGTTGGGCTATCCGCACAGGCCAAGCAATATCCTGTCACATTGTCAGGCGGACAACAGCAACGAGTGAGTATTGCTCGTGCGCTAGCTGTTGAACCACATGCATTATTATTTGATGAACCAACCTCCGCTTTAGATCCGGAATTAGTTGGAGAAGTGCTACAAGTGATTCGCGAACTGGCTAAACAAGAAACTACTATGGTAATTGTTACCCATGAAATGCAATTTGCAAAAGAAGTTGCTAATCGAGTAGTTTTTATGGAAGATGGTGAAATTTTGCATGAAGGAACAGCAGAAGAAGTACTTTCCTCAACTAATAACGTACGAATGAATCAGTTTTTAAATAGTATTAATTAAATAAGGAGCGATAACGTGGTAGATTTACAAGAACTAGAAACTTTTTTAATTGAATATCGACGCAATATGCATCGTTACCCTGAATTATCTCATCAAGAGTATCAAACAACAGAAAATATCCATCAATTATTGTTATCTCATGGCGTGTCAATTATTGATACATCTTTAGAAACAGGCGTGATTGCACAAATAACTGGAGCGGAAACTGGCCCAACGGTTGCTATAAGAGCAGACATTGACGCATTACCAATTGTTGAGCAATCAGATGTTACCTTTGTTTCTGAAAATAATGGGGTTATGCATGCGTGCGGGCATGATTTCCACACATCAGTTATTTTAGGAGCGACAATTTTGTTGAATCAGCAAAAAGAACAATTAAAAGGAACTATCAAAGTGATTTTTCAAGCGGCAGAAGAAGTCGCTCAAGGTGCTGCTAAAGTGTTAGAAACCGGAGTACTTGACGATGTGGAAGCCATTTTTGGTTTTCATAACGATCCTTCATTACCTGTAGGGACATTAGGAACTAAGGTTGGTGAATTGACAGCAGCCGTTGATCGCTTTGAAATTCTAGTGAAAGCAGAAGGTGCACACGGAGCGAAACCACATGAAGGGGTAGATCCTTTAATTGTTTTATCACAGATTATTCAAGCGTTTCAACCAATTATCAGTCGTAATCTAGCACCAGACTCACATGCTGTTTTAAGTATTACACAGGTGCACAGTGGTGAAACTTGGAATGTAATTCCTGATAGTGCGTACTTAGAAGGAACTGTTCGTAATTTTAGCGCAGAAAACCGAAAAAAAATTGAACAACGTATTCGTAAAATTTTAGAAGGAATTGCTTTAGCTAATGAAATTGAGATTGAATTGATTTGGCATGCAGGTTGTTCTTCTGTAGTCAACGATGAAAACTGGACAAATGTTTCTTTAGAAGTTGCTCAAGCCGTGGGATATAACACTCGCATCGTTAAAGAATCAGCAATTGGCGAAGATTTTGCATACTATCAAGAAAAAATTCCTGGATCTTTTGTTATGATTGGATCAGGGGGACCTTATGAATTGCATCATCCGAAATTTCAAGTGGACGATGCTGCGTTATTTCCAGCAGTAAAATATTTTGAAGCGCTTGTTTTAAAAGTTTTACAATAAATGATTGACTCATTTTTCATTTCGGTTAAACTAAATTATGGTAAATAAAAAATTGAATCTTCCTGTCTTTTGCTAGATGAGAAGGTTCTTGTTGTTTTAGTAGTTAATAATTGAGCCAGTTATAGGACTCAATTGGTAATGGGAGAGTGACAATGGAAGAGTTATTTACGATTTTCAGTATTTTAGTGTTAGGTTATGCATTTGGAAGTATTAGTTTTTGGGGAATTCGTTTAGGTAGTTCGGGTATTTTATTAATTGCTTTGATTTTCGGTCATTTTGGTCACGAGATTTCAGAAATTATTCGTAATATTGGTTTGATTTTTTTTGTAACGTCTGTGGGTTATACAGCAGGACCAGTATTTTTTAGAAACTTTAAGCAAAAAGCTTGGGTGTATATTTTATTAGGCTTATTGACTGTTTTTGCAGGAGTATTAAGTTGTTTATTATTTCTACAACTGTTTAATTTACCTACCGCATTGGCTTTAGGACTTTATACTGGAGCGATTACTAGTACACCCGGATTAGCGGCTGCCTTAGAAGCAACAGGGGATCATTTAGCATCGATTGGTTATGGTATTGCTTACCCATTTGCAGTCATTGGAAAAGTGATTGCGATTCAAATGATTCCTAAAATTTTAAAAACAGATATGCAGGTCGAACGAGAAAAATTGGCAAAAAATTTGAAAGCTCCTAAGGAAATAAAAAAGGAAAATCGAAAGTTTATTCAAATAGATCAAGTTGGCTTTTTTTCGTTTTCTTTAGCTATTTTGTTAGGTTTAGTAATTGGAGCGGTTTCTATCCCGTTACCTGGAGGAGCAACCTTTTCGCTAGGTATCTCGGGAGGTCCATTGTTAGCTGGTCTAATTTTAGGACACTTTCGTTTTGTAGGACGTGTATCGATTACTGTTCCTCAAAATACGTTGAATGTTATGCGTGAATTTGGTTTAATGCTCTTTTTAATGGGAGCAGGAACGAGCGCTGGTGTAGGTTTTGTAGAAACGATACAAAAATATGGGATTGTTTTATTCTTATTGGGCGCCATTATGACATTAGTGCCAATTATCGTGGGTTATATTATAGCACGAAAAGTCTTTAAACTAGATTTGCTGTTGGCGCTAGGAGCTGTTTGTGGTGGCTTAACAAGTACACCTGCTCTAGGCGTTTTAATCTCTTCTTCTGGGACAGACGAAGTAGCTGTACCCTATGCTTCAACGTATCCAATTGCCTTGATTACTATTGTTTTAGCAACACAAATGATTGGCGTTTTCTTATAACAGAGAGCGGTGATGATTTATAAGCAAAAAAATATCCTAGAGCTGCCGAGATTTCGATAGCTTTAGGATATTTTGCTGCCAAAAGAAACTTACGCAATAGCTATTTATAGGATGGTGACTTTCATTCCAACGATTGAATTTTCGTAGAACCATTGGGCATCAGGCACTGATAAACGTACACATCCATGTGAATTAGCTTTATGGCCTAACTCCTCAGCTTCTTTAGAAATATATTCTCCAGATTTATCAATGGGAACACTATGAAATAAATAAACACCATGATCTTTAAAAGAAACGAAATAATTTGCTCCTTCGCCAGAATCGGCATTAAAAAAAGTTTCCCCTTTTTCGGGTTCAATCACAAATTTTCCTCTAGGTGTGGGTGTTTCTTCAGCACCAGTTGAACAATACATCGTGTATATTGTTTGACCATCTCGCTGGATAAAGACCCGTTGTTTTTTAGTATCAACTAATAAAGTATCACTGCTTTTTAACGCAGGGTAGGGCTTATCTTCCGATGGCGCTCGCCAGTCGATTTTTTCTGCTTGTTTTTTAGTCACTGTTTCAAGCACTAGTTTCTCAGATGATTCTGTTGAAGCAATTGTTCTCGCAACTTTTTCTTGTTCTTTTGCATAGATAATTTGTTCAGGGATTGCTTTATTTTTATTAATTAATACATAAAAATTACAGGCAATTAATATGAGAAAAACAGAAAGGAAACCAATTATTTTTTTCATTAGTCACGCTCCTTCCATTATGAGATAAAAAAACATAGCTCTATTTTAATTGAAGGAGCCAAAATTCGCAAAGGCAATTTTGCTAACAATTTTAAAATTAAGGCAGTGTTTAAACCAGTAGGGCAACCACCAATAATAATCCAATCGTATCACATTAAAAAAATTCTTCATCTCTTAACTTTAATTAAATAGGGTAGTAAATAACATGTATGCACTTAAACTGATTAAAAAGATTGCAAAGAGCATTTTTACTTTACGATCAGGTAATTTAAGCATCAATTGAACACCAACTTTTGCCATAGGAATGGATAATACAGCTAAGATAAGAACTGTTGGCAAATGAATGTAGCCTAAAGAATAGGGAGGCAAATCTGTTTGAGAAAGTCCGCTAAAAATAAAACCTAATGAGGCAAATGTCGTTAGAAAGACCCCGCAAAAAGAAGCTGTGCCAATGGCTTTTTTTAAAGAAAGTCCAGTTTTATTTAAATATGTGATGATTAGACCAGATCCTGAGATACTCCCTAAAGTAGCGATTGTTCCAATGGAAAGAGCATAGAGAATATCTTTTAAATTATTAATTTGTTGTTTTTTAACAGTTTTTTTATCTACTTGCAAGAGCATTTTACCACCAAGATAGATTAAAAAAGTTGAAAAAGCTAACTTCAAGAAATTAGGATTAATTGATGTTACAAATTGACTAACTAGCAACGTAGTTACTAATAGAACCGGTAAGAATAAACGAACTCGTTTAAAATTGATATTCTGATTTTTATAATGTGTATACGCTGAAGCACTAGTACTGATAATCATTGTAGCAAAAGCAGTTCCCATTGCCATGAACATCACATGGGTTTGTGGGACTTGAATCATAGGAAGTAAAATTAATAAAGCGGGCACAATAATGCCACCGCCTCCTAAACCAAACATCCCAGCAACTAAACCTACGAAGAAACCTAAAAAAAGGATACCAATCAAATATAAGAACATCAGTCACACCTCGTTTCATTTTTTAAAAATATTCAAAAAGATATTAAAGATTGTTTATATCTTTAATTTTCAGATAAGGAAAAGGGAGACATTTTTAGTCTCTCTCATCCAAAAACGGTTTTCTTTTGTTGAACAGCTTGTTCTAAAGATTGATTCTTTAGATAATCTTCCATTAATTCTTCTGCGTGATACATAATATTTTTGACAACACATTTTGGATTATCGTGTACGTAGCATTCAAAAATAGATTGTTTGCCTTCAATTGCTTGAATAATGTCAAGAAAAGAAATCAATTCCCAATCATTTCTGATAGAATAACCGCCGTTTGCACCCGAAATTGCTTTAACTAAACCTTCTTTAGATAATTTAGTTAATATTTTTGAAAGATAAGTCGGTGAGATGTTTTGGTATTCGGCTAATTCTACGACGCTGATAGGTGGTTCTTGATATTTTTCGGCTAATAAAACCATTGTATGAAGTGCGTAGTCTGTTGCTTTTGAATATTTCATAAACATTCCCTCATTTTTATTAAAGACTTTATATATCTATAATAGCTTCCAAGTCAATGGGTTGTCAACTCTTATATTTTTTTCAGTAGACTAACTAAAAATGAGGTTGCATTTTTTTTCTTAAGTACATATAATTGGTAATGAGAATCATTCTCAATTATATTTCTAGCTAATAGCACATGTCTTTTGATGTTTTTTTTGAAGTGTTTTGTTACGTTTTTCACTATAGATAGGAGGAAGAAGAGTGGAATTAAAGAGGAAATCAAATATTGCGTTTATTTTGAAAGAGGCGGGATATCATAAGTATAAAATGTATTTATCTGTTTTTTTTAGTGTCGTTTCTGGTTTATGTAAGATTTTCCCTTATATTTTATTGCAAGTTATTATTGTTGAGTTATTGTCTGCCAATCCAAATAGAGAAAAAATTCAGGTGTATATTCTAATTTGTTTAGGTACAGTAGGGATTAATATTTTATTTTTAGCATTAGGATTAGCTTTTTCGCATATTGCTGCCTTTTCTATTTTATTTAAAATTCGAGAAAACGCTATTGAGCACATGGGGAAATTAGGCTTGGGATTTTTTCAAGAGCGTTCATCAGGTCAAATAAAAAAAGCATTGGATGAGGATATTGAAAAGCTAGAATTATTTATTGCTCATCAAATTCCCGATTTAGCAGAATCAATTATTACACCCTTAGTCGTTATTATTTATTTGATGCAAATTAACTTTTGGTTAGCTCTTATTTTAGTTATTCCTTTTATGGTGTCCTTGTTGTTACAAGCTTGGATTTTTAAAGGATACGAGGAAACAATGACGAATTACAATCAAGTGCTAAAGGTTATGCATGGAACGATTGTAGAATATATCCATGGAATGCGTGTCTTTAAAGCCTTTAATTTAAGTGCTACTAACTTTAAGAAATATACACAAACTGTGGATGAGTACTTAAAATATTGGACTAAAATTTGTGATGATACAATTAAAAGCTATACAATTGGATTAACAATTATTGATACATCTGGGCTATTGGTGACTATACCAATTGGAGGGTTGCTTTATTTATCAGGAAAGCTGGATTTTGCTGGTTTTGTAATGTTTTTATTGCTTTCTACCGTCTTTTTGACTGCTTTTTTGAAGATTTTGTCGATGGGTGGGAATTTAGCACGACTATTGACTGGGGCCGATAACATTAGAGAAATCATGGAAGTTCCTGTTTTAGTGAGTGGAACTGAACGTTTAGTAGATATTCAAGGAGAAGTTGCTTTCCAAAATGTAACTTTTGCATATGATGACAAAAATGTTTTAGAAAACCTCTCTTTTACATTAAAGCCCAATACGGTAACTGCTTTAGTTGGACCTTCTGGATCAGGAAAAACGACAGTAGGCATGTTAATTGGACGTTTTTGGGATATTTCGCAAGGGCATATTATGATTGATGGACAAGAAATAAATTCACTTTTATTAGACTCATTAATGGATCAGACTGCCTTTGTTTTTCAAGACGTTTTTATGTTAAATGATACCATTATAAATAATATTCGTTTAGGAATGGATAAAACAGAAGATGAAGTGTTTATTGCTTGTCAAAAAGCACAAATTCATGATTTTATTTTAACCTTACCAAATGGTTATGAGACAGTTATTGGAGAAAAGTCTGGTATTAAGTTATCTGGAGGGGAGAAACAACGAATTGCGATAGCAAGAGCGCTTCTAAAAGATGCTCAAATTGTGATATTAGATGAGGTTACAGCATATTCTGATATTGAAAACGAAAAAAATATACAATTAGCTTTGCGAAATCTCTTGTTGAATCGAACCGGGGTAATCATTGCTCATCGTCTGTATACAATCCAAAATGTAGATCAGATTTTAGTATTAGACGAAGGACAACTTGTGGAGCAAGGAACACATCTAGAGTTACTTGCTCAAGAAGGACTCTACCAACATTTGTGGCAAAAAGGAGGAAAAGGCGTATGTTAAAGGAAATCAAACAACTAGTAGGTCAGGAAGATTACCAATTATTTCTAAAAGCTGTAAAGTTGTTAGTAGCTGATGCTTTGTTTCATGCAGTTATTTATAGTATGCTTTTTCTAGTTTTGTTGGATTTGGTAAATGACTCGTTAACCACTATTAAGATTAGTATCTATACTATAGTTATTTTTGTTATGATGATTGTGCGTTTTTTCATTTTGAATAAAGGGTATTATGCAGCTCAAGCTGATGGTGCGCGAATTGTAGCACATTTAAGGATTAAAATGGGTGATTATATTCGTAAGTTGAACATGGGATTTTTCAATAAAAATAATATTGGTGAATTAACAAATACTGTTACCAATGACTTAAATGATTTTGAGGCATTGATTACACATATGGTTTCTGATTTTATTAAATATTTCATTTTAACGCTCTATCTAGCTATTTGTTTGATTTTTATTAATCCGGTAGTAGGCTGGATTCAATTAGTATCGGTTATGCTAACTTATTTTATTTTGAAATTAGGTCGAAAACAGCTGAAAAAGGTGACGATTAATTCTAAAAAAGTACGTTCTGGTATGCTGTCTAATATTATTGAATATGTCAATGGGATTAGTGTGTTTAAGTCTTATAATATGATGGGTAGCCAATTTAAACGTTTGAATCGCAGTCTATCAGAAGTAAAGAGAGAATCAATCAAAGTAGAATTATCAGCAATTCCATATATATTACCTGTTCAAGTTATTTTGATGCTCTCTTTCCCTTTAGCTGTATATTTAGCGACGCAACAGTTTTTTGATGACCAACTATCAATGAATGGGTTATTGATTTATTTAGTAGCTTCTATCTCATTTATGAACGTTGCCATTAGTTGGGCATTATTATCCTTAGAATCTGCTTATTATCAAACAGCTGTACAAAAGCTATTGAATATCCTTGATCTGCCAGAAATTTCCTATGAGACAACTATTTTTGAACCAATTGATTATACTATTCGCTTTCAAGATGTCGCTTTTGGTTATCTTTCGGATAAATCTGTGCTTGAAGATTTGAATTTTGAGGTGAAGCAAGGAGAGATGGTCGCTTTAATTGGCGCTTCTGGCTCAGGAAAATCAACTGTTTTGAATCTACTTGCTCGTTTTTGGGATCCAACGTATGGAGCTATTTTGATAGGTAATCAGAATATCAAGTCAATTTATCCCGATGCGTTATTAAGTAAAATTAGTATGGTATTTCAAGATGTTTATTTATTGCAAGATACTATTTTTGAAAACATTCGGATTGGTAATCCTAAGGCAACGAAAGATGAAGTTATCAAAGCAGCCCAAATGGCGAACTGTCATGAGTTTATTCTTGCAATGCCTGATGGCTATGAGACTGTTTTACATGAAGGTGGGGCGGGGCTTTCAGGTGGGGAAAAACAGCGGATATCGATAGCACGCGCTTTTTTAAAAGATGCTCCAATTATTTTATTAGATGAAGCGACTGCATCTTTAGATGTAGATAATGAAGCGATTATCCAGCAATCAATTCACCAATTAGTTGCGAAAAAAACGGTTATGGTTATTGCGCATCGTTTAAACACTATTCGTAATGCTTCAAAAATAATTTTATTAGAAGATGGTCACATTGTTGAATCTGGCTCACATGACGATTTGTTAAAACAACAAGGAAAGTATTACCGAATGTTTCAAACAATGCATTCTGCTTCTGAATGGAGCTTATAAATGGCAAAGAACTCAACTATTCGCGAATAGTTGAGTTCTTTAACGTTTTTTTAATAGTATTCTCCTTGACGATAGTCCCAAGAATTGAATTGGTCGGATAAATACATCATGATTTTATCAATATCAAGACCTTTACGAATAACAATAGGTGCAGGTGAGATTGAACGTTCTGTTCCTTGTTCGGGAACTAATTTACCTTCTTTATCTACAAATGAGACCATGACTCCTTGCTCATAACGTGTTTCGATTGTTTTATCTGGTTGGATTGAAGCGACATAATCATTTCCTTCGATGATTAAATCAGCTTCATTTTCGATTTGTTCACCAATGCCTTCGACAAGACCGCGATTTCCTTTTCCTGAAGGATTGGCAGAACTTGCAAATAATAATGTTTTATCTTTTGCCCAAAGCTCTTGTGCGATTTGTTCACCAGGGACTCCAAATTTCAATACGAAACAACTTGTTCCACGAGTATCTGTCATTAATTCGTCAGAACCATCATTTGGAATGTATTGTTTTCCAGATTCTTTCCAAGGGAGAATTGCGCCAAACAGGACATCTTCTTCCCAACATTTTTTATAAACAGCAGCCATTTCTTCGTTCATATCAGCTAGTTCAAAAAGTTGTTCAAGTGAGCCACATAATACGACCCCAGGTTTATTTCTTTTACGATTTTTTGCAGAGAATTTTCTTTCTAATCCAGCCTTATCCGCTACCGTAATAATGTAACCGACTTTTGTAGGACAAACAACGACTTTCCCTCCGCTTTGTAGTAAATTAATAGCCTCTTGAGTAGGGGCACCTGTCCATGAAATGTATTTATCTTGACTCATGTAATCCAATCCTTCCTTAACTAACATTTTCTTATGCTCTTAATGAATAATATTCAGAAAATTTTGATTTTTCTAAGTGTATCAAATGATAGTATATCTTACAAGGATAGTCAAGAGGGATTCCACAAAATGTTCTCAATTAAAATAGAAGAAGTTATTCTAATAAGATAAAAATACAAAATATTCTAAACAAGTTGCAATTATTTGATGAATAGCTATAATCGTTATTGAGAACCATTCTCAATTGAAAGGGGAGCATTTATGAGTAAAAAGAAAAAACAACCTTCTGTGCTGAAGAAATTACAACCTTTTTTAAGTAAACGCAAATTGTTTATTTATAGTTCAATGGTAATGTCTGTTTTGGCTGCACTTTTCGGTTTAGCACCATATGGTATTGTTTATTTATTTTGTGTCGAGATTTTAGAACAGCCAGTAGAAAACACCAATCATTTTATTTTATACGCAGGAATAGCCTTTCTTGCGATTATTTTAAAAGGAATTTGCTATAAATTATCAAGTGATTTTGCGCATCAAGCAGCTTTTGATATTTTATATGATATTCGCATTGCTTTAGCGGAAAAATTGACCAAGTTACCTTTAGGTTATTTTGATACCCATGATACAGGGAAAATCAAAGTCACAATGAATGAAGATGTGGAACAATTAGAAGAAGGGATAGCGCATTTGATTCCAGATATTACGACAGGTGTTTCCATTCCAATCCTGACATTTCTTGTCATGTTTATTTTGGATTGGCGAATGTCTCTGGCTGCGTTATTAATTATTCCATTATTAGGATTTTTCTATGCTAATGTTATGAAAAAGATGAAGCCGTTGGTACCCAAGCAAATTGAGGTAGGAGGATTAATTACTAATGCTGTTTTACGCTATGTTTATGGAGTGAAAGTCATTCGTGTGTTCTCACAATCTGAACAAGCTTTTGAAGAATATGCAACGATCGTAAAAAAAGCCGCAGATTTAAGTGTTGAAATTGAAAAAGAAACACTTGAAGGAAAAACCATCTTTGCGGCTGTGGCTCAAATGCCTTTATTAATTGTTATTCCAATGGGAGTTTGGTTATATAGTACAGGTGTGATTTCTCTTTCTTTATTTATTTTATTCATTATGTTGACGATTGGTATTGGAAATACTCTAGTCAAAGCTTTTCGTTCGAATGGTCAAGTGTCATTTCGTTTAGCTGGGGTTACTCGTAAAATTACAACGATGTTAGATGAACCAGAATTAACACAACCAGTACAATCAATTTTACCGCAAGGAGTAACGATTGCTTTTGAGGATGTGTCATTTTCCTATAATGATGAACGGGATATATTAAAGAATGTTACTTTTACTGTGCCAGAAGGTACGCTGACCGCACTTGTCGGGGAATCTGGAGCAGGAAAAACAACGATTGCTCGTTTAATTCCGCGTTTTTGGGATGTGACAAATGGACAAATAAGAATTGGTGGCATTGATGTAAAAAATATTAATAGTCAAGAGTTAATGAATTTAGTTTCTTATGTCTTTCAAGATGTGTATTTATTTGAAGGAACTATTATGGATAATATTCGAATGGGACGACCAGAAGCAACTGATGAAGAAGTAATTGCGGCTGCTCAAAAAGCCCATTGCCATGATTTTATTATGCAGTTAGAAGACGGATATCAAACGATAGTTGGAGATGGTGGCGGAAAATTAAGTGGTGGACAACGTCAACGAGTCAGCATTGTGCGAGCATTTTTGAAACAAGCACCTATTTTAGTATTAGATGAAGCAACCGCTTTGATTGATGCTGAAAACGAGGCGTATATTCAAGATGCTATCAATGAGTTGATGAATCCTGTAAATGGGCAACCCAAAACAATTATTATGATCGCCCATCGCTTGCATACAATTGTAAAAGCAGATCAAATCTTGGTCATTGAATATGGGAAAATTGCTGCTAGAGGAAAACATCATGAATTATTAGCCAATTACGCTACTTATCAAACACAATGGGAAGCTTATCGAGGAGAAGGCAATGCTTTATTGTCTAAAACTGAGACTACTGAGCCTTTCCCTTTTAAAGCTAAGTTACTGACTAAAACTTCAGAGGAAAATAAAATAGAGGATGAAGCATATCGTCATTTAAGTGAATACTCTGTATATCAACAATCTCTAGTCGTTGCTGGAAGTTCTGAAAATAAAGCGGAGTTAAAAGAAGGTTATCGCCGGACCTTTATTGAAAGTTTTTTCATAAGCATTCCTTTGATTGTTGTCGCTTACGTAGTTTATTTATTGTTTACGGATAGCATGACGGATGTTTGGAAAGCTGTTGCAGGAATGTTTCTTGCATTGCTTTTACAAGGGATAACCTACTACTATTCAAATCGTATTATGTTTTTGGTTTATTATAAATTAACAGCGAGTATCCGTTTGTATTTAGGTCGACGTTTAAAAAATATACCATTAGGTTACTTTTCAAAAAAAGATGCTGCGTTATTAGAAATGAATGTTAAGCAAGATGCTATGTTTCTAGGATTTACGCCAGCGATTGTTATTGGTATGATTAAAGGGATTATTACACCAGTTATGACCTTGATTGTACTAACATGGATTGACTGGATGTTAGCATTGATTGCAATTGCAGGAATTCCAATGTGTTTGCTCATTACAAAATTAGCAAATCAGCAGTTACAAAAAGTGATGAGTCGACTGCAAACAGCTCGCAAGCAAGCCAATCGCCGTATCCTTGATTTTATTCGTGGAATTTCAGTTATTCGTTCGTTTGGTTTATCTGACAGTAAATTATTGGGCTATCAAGAAACAATGGATGAATTCCGGAAGAGCAGTATTCAATTAAATAAAAAATTATCACCATATACAGCATTAAATGTCATTATGTTTGAGTTAGGTTATGTTATTGTTTTAGTTGTAGGTGGGCTCAAATATACAGCTGGGACGATTGATGGCGTGTCATTAATTTGCTTCTTAATTTTAACGGCTACACTGTATGAAACATTACCGATTATGGATTACGTAGTTTATAAACGTTTGTTGAAAACGACTTTAGATAATCTTGATGAAGTTATTCAAGAAAAAGATTTACCACAGCCTGAAATAGGGCAAGAACAACTACCAGAAACGTTTGATGTAACATTGAATAATATTACTTTTGGTTACACTAACCACAAAGTCTTAAAAGCGTTCAATTTAACCATTCCTGAAAATGGAATTACAGCGCTCGTAGGGCCTTCTGGTGGTGGTAAGACAACAACGTTGAATCTGATTGCGCGCTTTTACGATGTTACGTCAGGGAGCATTAAGATAGGGGATGTTGATATTAGAGACATGCGTCACGATACGTTAATGCAACATATTAGCTTTGTTTTTCAAGATGTGTATTTAATGCCAGATACGATTATGAATAATTTGAAATTTGGTAATCCGAATGCTAGTTTTGAAGAGATTGTATCAGCAGCTAAGTTAGCGTGTTGTCATGAATTTATTATGGAACTTCCAGAAGGTTATGATACTAAAATTAGTGATGGTGGAACGAATTTATCCGGAGGTCAAAAACAACGAATTAGTATTGCACGAGCATTACTTAAAGATGCACCAATCGTCTTGTTGGATGAGGCTACGGCAAGTATTGATCCGGAAAATGAATTGTATATTCGTGAGGCACTACAAGTATTGGCGCAACGCAAGACCGTTATTATGGTTGCTCATCGCTTGCATACGATTCGCAATGCAACAAAAATTGCAGTCATTGAAGATGGGGAAGTTGTGGAGTCAGGCACTCATGAAGAATTATTTGCTAACGAAGGTCGCTATAAACAATTTTGGCAAGAACGCCAACGTGCAGAACAATGGCAAGTGGATCTATAAAAAGTACCTCATCCTAATAGGTTAGGGTGAGGTACTTTTTTGTCTATTTTGTTTCAAGTAAAGAAGCTTTTACATCTTCAATAATTTTTGTATTAGCAATTGGTCCGTTATATAACCAGCTAGAATCACCATCAAATTCATAAAGTTGATCATTTTCAACTGCTTTTAAGTTCTTCCAAATATCTTCTTGGAATAATGGTGCAGAAGTATCGCTGTTTATTAAGAAAATCGAGTCAGCGTCAAGCTCAGCTAGTTTTTCTAAAGAAACAGGATTCCAGTCAGCAGTAGCTTCTTGAGAAACTTCTTCAACGAGTGCTGGTTCTTCTAAACCTAAATCTCCATATAAAACAGCCCCACTTGAGCGACCATCTGTTACCATAAAGATCGAGTTGTTGACTACCCATAATACTGCAACTGATTGTTCTTTCACTTGGTCATCTAGTTCTTTTTTTGTATCACTTGCTAAAGTTTCATAGTCGTTGACTACCTCTTTGGCTAAATCTTCTTTATCTAATACAGTTGCAATATCAGCTAGTTGATCACGCCAATTTACGTCTTCACCATTTTTAACAACATACGTAGGTGCAATTTTTGAATACTCTGCATATTTGCCACCTTCAACAGTTGATGAGTAGCCGATTAACAATAAATCTGGCTCAAAACCAAGCACTTCTTCATAAGGTAGAGAAAAATCAATTGTTGGGACGTCTTTTAACTTATCTTGTAAATACGTTTGGATACTAGAGTCATTAACTGTCCATTGAGCAACGGGGATAGTGTCTAATGCAATAAGATAGTCTTCCAGATAACTAGCAATAATTCTTTCTGGTTTAGCTGGAATGGTCACCTTGTTTCCTAATGTATCTGTTAAATCACGGTCTTTAGCTACACTTGAAGTGGCTGTTGATTCGTTGGTATTTTTATCATTAGTATTTCCGCAAGCGCCTAACAATACTAAGCTGCTTAATGCCAACACTGTCCCTAATAATATTCCTTTTTTTCGCATAACGTTTCCTCCTAAAAATATCACGATAATGATAATCATTATCAATTAAAAAGTAGAAAAAGTCAATATAGTTCTCTTTATATCGAATAATTTTATGAAAGAAAGAATTGCAAAACCAAAGAGCCTAACCTATAATGAATCCATTGATATTGAGAATGATTCTCAGTAAAAAGTTGGATTTTAAGTATATTTAAGGAATGAAGAAAATGAGCATTTTAGAAGCAGAACAACTATCTACTGGTTATGGAGACCATATAATCAGCAAGAATTTAAATTACACTTTTCGAGAAGGAACAATTACCAATATTATTGGACCTAATGGCTGTGGTAAATCAACTTTTTTAAAAACATTAGCACGTGTTTTGCCCAATCAAGGAGGCACGGTTTTATTAAATAGTAAAGCATTAAACCAATATAGTAGTAAGGAAATTGCAAAAGAACTAGCCATGTTAGCTCAGACATCAGAAACTCAAGTCGACTTATCAGTATTCGACGTTATTTCTTATGGACGTTACCCTTACCAAAAAGGTTGGGGCAACTTAACTGCTGAAGATCAACATATTATTCAATGGGCTTTGGAGATTACAGGACTAACTGATTTAGCTAGACAGTCGGTCATTACCTTGTCTGGTGGACAACGTCAGAGGGTTTGGATTGCGATGGCTCTTGTTCAAGATACTGATATTGTCATTTTAGATGAACCAACGACCTATTTGGATCCTGCACATCAACTAGAAGTACTAAACGTCTTAAAAGAGATTAATCACACTAAAGGTAAGACGATTATTATGACTAGTCATGATATTAATTTATCTTCGCGTTTTTCTGACAGTGTTATTGCGATGAAGAATGGAAGCATCTTCAAAGAAGGAACACCTGAAGAAGTTATTACATCTGCTGTTTTAAAAGAAGTATTTCAAATAGATGCTGAGATTATGATTCACCCTAAAACACAACGACCATTAGTCCTTTCGTATGAAGTAATAAAAACGGGTGTGTCTTATGAATAACACGAGAATGTACAATGTCTGGATTATAGGTACGCTAATGTTTTTGTTTCTAATTATTAGTATGATATTGTCGTTAATTATAGGAGCAGTTAAGATTCCGTTGCCAACAGTTGTCGACGCTTGGCTGAATTTTGATAAGAGTCAGCAATTGCATCAAGTCTTAATGAATGTTCGTTTACCGAGAATTATAGGTGCTTCAATTGTAGGTGCAAGTTTAGCGATTAGTGGTGCATTAATGCAAGGGATAACCCAAAACCCCTTAGCTGATTCTGGATTATTAGGGATTAATGCTGGAGCTGGTTTGGGATTGGCCATTATGTTTGCTTTTTTTCCAGGAGCTAGTTATGGATTTATTTTAATTGCCTGTTTTATTGGTGCAGCAATTAGTGTTGGTTTTATCTACTTAATCACTAGTTCGAATAAGCAAGTAATGACTTCATTACGACTAACTTTAGCAGGAGCAGCAATTAGTGCCTTGTTTATTGCAGCCAGTCAAGCGATTGCTTTACAGTTTAATTTAAGCCAAGATATCACCTTTTGGTCAATTGGTGGAATTAGTGCTATTTCTTGGTATCAATTACGTTTAATTGTGCCATTCTTTTTGATAGTTCTGATACTAGCTATTATTAATAGCCCAGCAATTACTATTTTACGATTTGGTGATGATACCGCAATTAGTTTAGGGAAGAAACCCCAACAAACACGAATTATTGCTGCTGTTATTGTATTAGTATTGTCTGGATTATCTGTAGCGGTAGTTGGCTCCATTAGTTTTGTTGGTTTGATTGTACCGCATTTAGTGCGCTATTTTGTGGGTGAGAACTATCGCTATTTAATTCCATTATCTGGCATAGGCGGAGCAGTGCTAGTTGTTTGGGCAGATTTAATTGCACGTTCAGTCAATCCGCCGTTTGAAACACCTTTTGGGATTATTACGGCTCTAATTGGCATTCCGTTCTTCCTGTATCTTTCACGAAAGGGAGGACTCCGTTTATGAAAAAAAGATATATTATACCTTTATTACTTGTTTTAATTGTTCTACTTGTGTTATTTGCATTAACTCACGGGAAATTGGCTTTAAGTTGGCGTGAAATTTGGGAAATCCTGCAAGGTGGAGGTACTTCTGCTAAGCGCTTATTATTATTTGATTTTCGTTTACCGCGTATCATTTTAGCAATTTTAGCTGGAGCTGCCTTGGCAATTGGCGGAGCTGTTTTACAAAGTACGACTCAAAATCCATTGGCTGATTCAGGGATTCTAGGTATTAATGCAGGAGCTGGCTTTTTTGTACTTTTATTTATCAGTTTTATGCAGTCGACAACAGTGACCCCCTTTTTGTTACCATTACTTGCTTTAGTAGGAGCTTTATTGACTTCTGTTGTGATCTTTGTTTTTTCTTATAAAAAAAGAATCGGCATTATGCCAGTCCGTTTAGTTTTAACAGGAGTGGTCGTCAGCACTGGGATTTCTGCGCTCACATTATTACTCGTTACAAAACTTGATAGTGAAAATTATCGATTTGTAACGATGTGGCAAGCAGGGAGCATTTGGGGAAGTAACTGGTTTTTTGTTTTAGCTTTACTTCCGTGGTTATTAGTTTTGCTGCCTTGGTTATTATTTAAACATCGTGAATTAGATATTCTGCAGTTTGGTGATGCAGCTGCGATTTCATTAGGAATCAATATCCAAAGAGAAAGAATAAAACTAATTGTTGCAGCAGTTGCTTTGACCGGTGCCGCTGTTTCGGTGACTGGTGGAATTGGCTTTTTAGGATTAATTGCGCCACATATTACCAGACGATTGGGTTTTAAAAAACATTGGCAATTAATACCCGTGGCAGCTATGATTGGTAGCGCATTGTTATTAATTAGCGATACGTTGGGGCGTTTATCACCAGGTAGTGGTGAAATACCTGCTGGGACAGTTGTGGCTATCCTGGGAGCGCCTTACTTTTTATTGTTATTATTAAAAGAATCTACACGATAAAAGTAGCATGTACAATTTATTGTACATGCTATTTTTATGGCCTTTTTTATCCGTCTTTTGAGATTTGAAAATTTCACAAGCAAAAGCTCTGCTTAATTTTATTTAATATGATATAACGAATAACGGTAACACATATAATTAATTTTTAGGGAGGATCTACATGATTACAGAAAAGGTGGAAACCTTAGATGGATGGTATTGCTTACATCTTGTTTTTCAAATGGACTGGGCAACATGGCAAAAAGAAGCAACTGAGACAAAGCAAACCATAGTCAATGAATTGTCTGAGTTATTAAAAGAATGGCAAGAAGTTGAAGACTCAAAAAAAGGCAGTCACTATTTGTGGAATGTTACGGGACATAAGGGTGACTTTGGTTTTATGCTTTTACGTCCAGAATTGAAAGAGTTGAATGCTGCTGAAAATGAATGGCATAAATTGACGATTTACCAATATCTACGACCAATTCACAGCTATGTTTCTGTTATTGAGCTTGGTACGTATAGTGGCATGCCAAAAACTGAGACAGCTTGGGAAAGAACTAATAAAAATCTTTATCCAGAATTGCCGAAAGAAGAATATATCTGTTTTTATCCAATGAATAAGGTTCGTTCAGGCGATATCAACTGGTATACATTATCTTATGATAAGAGACGTGAGCTAATGAAAGAGCACGGATTAATTGGACGTAAATATGCAGGGAAAATTCGTCAATTTATAACAGGATCAATTGGTTTTGATGATCATGAGTGGGGGGTAACTTTATTTGCAGAAGATCCCTTAGAATTCAAAAAAATTATTTATGAAATGCGCTTTTCAGAAGCAAGTAGTGTATACTCTGATTTTCCCTATTTTATGGTAGGAACTTCATTAAACACAACACAACAATTACAAACATATTTAGGATTGCTTTAGGAGGATTTATTCAATGGAGTTACGCGCCACAAAATCAGAAAGATGGTTTGCCCCATTATTAGTAATTAGTTTATTTATTACACAACTAGATTCAGGAATTATTAGTACCAATTTATCTTCAATGGCTAGAGAATTGATGTTAGCACCTGCTGAAAAAAGCTGGATTATTTCTATTTATACATTAGGTCTATTATTTGCGACACCTGTTATGGGAAGCATGATTGACCGCTTTGGTTATCGTACAGTCTTTTTAACAGAATTAGTCTTTTATTTTTTTGGAGTGTTAGGAATTGCTTTAAGTCAATCTTTCCCGATGCTCTTAGTATTTCGTTTATTACAAGCCTTTGGTAGTAGTTCGTTATTAACACTGACACTTTCTTTGGTTTTTGCAAACACAGAAAGAAAAATCGGCGGAAAAGTGGGAAATATTGGCGCATTAGTCGCGTTATCAACAATTGTAGCACCGATTATCAGTGTGATTAGTTTAGCCAAAACTCATGATTGGCGTAGTATCTATTTTGTTATGGCGTGTTTAATTGCTGTGGTTTTCTTCCTTGCATTCTTTATTGTGCCAAAAGTAACAAACTCAGAAGCAAAATCCTTTGATATCAAAGGAAATAGTCTATTTGTGCTAGCTTTATTAGCGTTTAATTTGTTATTGACAAGAGGGTTTGCTCGCGGTCATATCCTAGAATTGATTATTTATGCAGTAATTTTAATTATTTCTAGTATCTTGTTTATGAAGGTAGAAACGACAAGAGAAAATGGAAAATTAGCTGTACTATTTTCACGAAAGTTATGGCAAGTATCTGCTTATCGAACAAGTTTACTTGGAGGAATTACAACAGGTTTAGTGATGTCATTATTTGCTTTTTTACCTTCTTTTATGGAAATGACTTTCCATCTTGATGCGAGAAAAGCAGGATCATTGATGACTGTAATGGCAATAGGAACTTTTATCGGTTCTAAAATTGCTGGTATTTGGACAGATAGAAAAGGCGCAACAAATTCTACAATAGGAACAATGGGACTTGTTTTTGTTAGTTTGGTCACGATGTATTTTTCTGTTGTATCGTTCCAAATCTTCTTGATTGGTCTATTATTCTTTGGAATTGCTATTGGGGCATTGATGACTGTTCCTTTACAAGTGTTAGTAGTAGAAGCTTCTCCTAGAAATCGTAATGCTTCTTTGAGTTTATTATCTGTTTGTAAAAAGCTAGGAATGACGATTGGGATTACTATAATAGGAGTGTTAGCGCATGCTACAGGTTCTCTTGGTTTTTCACAGATGCTAGTTGGCTTAATGGTTATTACACTAATATTTATTTTTTATATGAGAAAGAAGGCATAATTTATCATGCAAAAGCAAGCAGTTTTATTAATGAGTTATGGAACGCCCAATAACACAGATGAAATTTGGGATTATTATACCCATATTCGTCATGGGAAAGAGCCTTCGCAAGAGCTTTATGATGAATTGGCTGGGCGTTATGAAGAAATTGGAGGTGTTTCCCCACTAGCTAAAATTACAGAGGCCCAACGCTTAGCTGTTGAAGAAAAATTAAATGCAACGAGTACAGTCGAATATCATGTATTTACTGGTTTACGTCACATTCATCCTTTCATTGAAGAGACAGTAAAAGAAATTGTAGACCAAGGATTTAAGGTAATCCATGGAATGGTTCTAGCACCACATGATTCTAGTTTTATTAAGCAATACCATGACCGTGTCGAAAAAGAGTTGGCAGTTTACCCAGAAATTTCATATATTGAGCATCGTCATTTTTGGCAACAAGAAGGATTTCAAATTTTTTGGTCAACTCAAATTCAAACTATTTTGAGTTCTGATAAGAAACAAAAATTTTTATTCACTGCTCATAGCTTACCAGAGCGTTTATTGCTAAATGGCGACCCATATGTCGATGAAATACAAAGTGCAGCTAAAGCAATTGCTCAACGAGTAGCAGGCTCATTGGACTTTGGTCATGCTTGGCAAAGTGCTGGCCGTACGGCAGATAAATGGATTGGCCCACGTGTAGAAGATGTGACAGAAGAACTATTAGAAAATGGATATGAAGAAATTATCTATTTACCTTTTGGTTTTGTTGCCGATAATTTAGAGACTCTTTATGATAATGATATAGAATGTAAGGAGTTAGTAGAGAAATTAGGTGGAATCTATCATCGCTTAGATATGCCGAATACACATCCTGATTTTATTGCTGGTTTAGCAGCAGAAATTCTTTCAAACTAAACTAAACAGAACCTCCAATCCTGTCTCTGGATTGGAGGTTCTGTTTAAAAGTGACGATACAAACCAACAACTAACCCTAAAATTTTAACGCTTGATAAAATAATAGGTTCCATATAATCATTTTCTGGTTGTAAACGAATATGTGTTTTTTCTTTATAAAACCTTTTACATGTTGCTTCATCATCATCTGTCATAGCAATCACAATATCGCCATTTCCAGCAATATCTTGTTTTCTGACGATTACTTGATCACCATCCAAGATACCAGCATTAATCATACTTTCACCACGGATAGTTAGCATAAACAATTGTCCGTTATCTTCAATTAAATTGGGAGGAATTGGGAAAAAGTCAGAAGCTTCTTCTACCGCCAAAATAGGTTCTCCAGCAGTTACCACGCCTAATAAAGGAATTTTTTGTTGTTGTGCACCAATCGTTTCTAAGCCGAGTGGAGTTAATTCAATTGCTCTGGGCTTTGTAGGATCTCTTTGGATTAAGCCTTTTTTTTCTAAACGTGATAAATGACCATGAACGGTTGAAGTGGAGGAAAGTTGAACAGCTTCACCAATTTCTCTCACGGTAGGTGGGTACCCTTTTTCACTGACCCGATTATGAATAAATTTTAACACTTCAAGTTGTCGGTTCTCTGTACGTTTTGCCAAAACGAACACCTTCTTTCCTATAGTTAAATCATTATAAAATGGAAAATATGACTAATATTATTAAATGTAGTGTAACATACGCCTTGAAAAAAATCAAACAAACGTTCGCTTTCTGTTTTGATTGTATTTTTTTATTCTTTTGTATAAGATGGAGAAGAAAGGGGCTTGATACCATGTTATCCAAAGAAAAAATAGATAGAATCAATGAGCTAGCTAAAAAGAAAAAAACAGAAGGTCTTTCTGAAAAGGAACAAGAGGAGCAACAAGCTTTAAGACAAGAGTATATTAAAGCTTTTCGAGGTGGAATGAAGCATCATATTGAGGGGATGAAAGTAGTCGATCCAGAAGGGAACGATGTGACTCCTGAAAAATTAAAACAAATTCAAAAAGCGAAAGGTTTACACAATAGAAAGTAAAATAAAAGATACCTATGCAAAAAGTGTTGATAATTGTAGAGGTATCTTTTATAATAGATGTGTAATATAGGTAAAAAAAACCTAAATAGGAGGCGTTAGTATTGTTTGATAAAATTGATCAACTTGGTGTTGATACGTTACGTACATTGAGTATTGATGCGGTACAAAAAGCAAATTCTGGACATCCAGGACTACCAATGGGGGCTGCCCCAATGGCCTATGCATTATGGACAAAACATTTGAAAGTAAATCCAAAAACTTCTCGTAATTGGGTCGATCGTGACCGTTTTGTACTTTCTGCAGGACATGGTTCGGCGTTATTATATAGCTTATTGCATTGTGCTGGGTACGATGTGACAACCGATGACTTGAAAAACTTCCGTCAATGGGAGAGTCGTACACCTGGACATCCAGAAGTGGGGCATACTGATGGTGTTGAAGCGACAACTGGCCCATTAGGACAAGGAATTGCAATGACTGTTGGGATGGCAATGGCTGAAGCACATCTAGCAGCAACGTATAACCGTGAAAACTTTAACGTTGTCGATCATTACACGTATGGTTTATGTGGTGATGGTGATTTAATGGAAGGTGTTTCTCAAGAAGCAGCTTCAATGGCCGGTCATTTGAAATTAGGTAAATTAATTGTGTTATATGATTCAAATGATATTTCTTTAGACGGTCCAACTTCAAAAGCTTTTACAGAAAACGTTGGTCAACGTTTTGAAGCTTACGGTTGGCAACATATTCTTGTAAAAGAAGGAACAGATTTAGCAGCTATTTCAAAAGCTATTGAAGAAGCACAAGCTGAAACAGACAAACCAACATTGATTGAAGTGAAAACAGTGATTGGTTTTGGTGCACCAAATGCAGGTACCTCTGCTGTCCATGGCGCACCATTAGGAGCAGAAGGCATCCAAGCAGCGAAAAAAGCGTACGGATGGGACTATCCTGAGTTTGCTGTACCAGAAGAAGTGGCGGCACGTTTTAAAGAAACAATGGTCGACAAAGGTGCTGAGTATGAAGCAGCTTGGAATGAACTATTTGCAGAATATGAAACAGCTTATCCAGAATTGGCGAGTCAATTTAAACAAGCCTTTGCTGGTGAACTTCCAGAGAATTGGGAGGCAGAATTACCAACTTATGAAGTGGGTTCAAGCCAAGCAAGTCGCGTATCAAGTAAAGAAATGATTCAAGCGTTATCCAAAGCTGTTCCTAGTCTATGGGGAGGATCAGCCGATTTATCTGCTTCAAACAACACGATGGTTGCAGCGGAGAAAGATTTCGAACCAGGACAATACGAAGGACGAAATATTTGGTTCGGTGTTCGTGAATTTGCGATGGCAGCTGCGATGAATGGGATTCAATTGCATGGTGGAACACGTGTCTATGGTGGAACCTTCTTCGTTTTCGTAGATTACTTACGTCCAGCAGTCCGTTTATCTGCTATTCAAAATATCCCAGTGACTTATGTCTTAACACATGATTCAGTAGCGGTTGGTGAAGATGGCCCAACTCATGAACCTGTTGAACAGTTATCAAGCTTACGTAGTATGCCAAATGTGCAAGTGATTCGTCCGGCAGATGGTAATGAAACACGTGCAGCTTGGAAATTAGCAATGACTTCAACAGACAAACCAACTGTTTTAGTACTAAGTCGTCAAAACTTACCAGTGATTGAAGGTACTAAAGAGCATGCAGATGAAAATGTGGCTAAGGGTGGATATGTTATTTCTCCTCAAAAAGGAGACAAACCAGAAGGAATTCTGATTGCAACTGGTTCAGAAGTTAACTTAGCTGTAGAAGCACAAAAAGTTCTAGCTGAAGAAGGTATCGATGTATCTGTTGTATCTTTACCAAGTTTTGATTTATTTGAAGCACAATCATCTGAATACAAAGCATCTGTCTTAGTTCCTGGTGTGAAAAAACGTGTGGCGATTGAAACTGGTTCATCATTTGGTTGGGCAAAATACGTGAAATGTCGCGGAAAAACTATTACTATCGACCACTTTGGAGCATCTGCCCCAGGTGATAAAGTATTAGCTGAGTTTGGCTTTACAGTTGAAAATGTAGTTAACACATTTAAATCAATTTAATTTACACGAAGAGGGCGAATTAAGCCCTCTTTTTTTGGTTCTTTAACAACAAGTGTAGGTAAATAGTTAGATAATTTTTACTAGCCAGAATAGAATCTTTGGGTCAAACAGTGTTTCTTACTGCTTGACCTTATTTTTTGTTGCTGTAAGCAAAGAGATGCGAGGTATTCTGATACACTTTGTTTAACTGGATTATGATAGTCTTCAAGCTCTACTTAATCACTGTCTGTTCATTTCTTTCCCCTCGCTTTTCGTAACAGTCGGGTGTATAAGAATGTACGCCATCAAATATCTGAAAAATTTCGCCTTTCATTCGCTCTCTTGTATAATTTCCAAGCTACTTTTCTATTTCGCTTGCATAAAGAGTAAGATTAACATCCAAAATACCAAAAAGTTCTCTGATAAAATGCGGGATGGGTATCTTGATTCCTCCTTAGATTAGTTTTTATCGACTTGATTCTAATGGATTTCAAGAAATTTGTTTAATTATGTACACAAAAAGAGTGCGGTAAATTCTATCCACTCTAAGAAACGGATAGCGCTCTTTTTTATTTCTTTTGAAAATTGATAAAAGAGCATTTTTTTTACTTTTTTAAAAAAAACTTAAACAAAAAAATTGTTTTCATTCGCGTTTTATCATACAATAAGCTTAATATCAGATTGTATGTTTTTTCATATAGTTTTCGAAAAGCTTTTTAGGAGGATGTTATGACTTACAAAACACGTAGTGAGCGCCATCAAAAATTACAAAGGAAATATACGTTAAATCGAAAAACAGTATTACCTTTATTAGGCACAGGATTAGTGTTAGCTCCGACTACTATGGCAATGGTTCCTCAACAAGTGGAAGCACAAGAATATGCTACTGAAAATGGTGCTCAAGGATTAATCAATCAGATTGGTGCAACAGCGCAACAAATTGCTGCTAGTAATGATTTGTATGCGTCTGTAATGATTGCCCAAGCGTTATTAGAAAGTGGCAATGGAACATCGTTACTGTCTTCTGCTCCAAACTATAATTTGTTTGGTATTAAAGCGTATGGTTCTGAACCCTCTATTTGGTTAGGAACACAAGAATATATTAATGGGCAATGGGTCTCTATGAATGAACCATTTAGAGTTTATGGTTCTTATTGGGAATCTTTACAAGATCATGCAGCTTTATTAAGAAGTACAAGCTATTCAACAGGAATTTCTCATTATAGCGGTACATGGAAAAGTCAAACGACTAGTTTTTATGATGCAACGGCTTATTTAACTGGCCGTTATGCTACAGACCCAACATATAACCAAAAATTAAACTGGTTAATTGAAACATATAATTTAACTAGTTTTGATACTCCTTCACAGGTAGTAACTACTTATACAGAACCTGAGCAAGCAACTTATGTCTCAGAAACAGCGTATACAGAAACAGCTTATGTAGAACCTGAATCAACAACGTATACCAGTGGGGGCACGTATACTGTCGTTGCAGGTGATACATTGTGGGGAATCGCAACTGCTTATGGCATTTCTGTGGATCAATTAATGGCTAATAATGGCTTGTCTGATGGCTTTATTGTAGCAGGACAGCAATTAGTTGTTTAAATTTTAGGTGAATAATAAAAACAATCATAACAATTTAAGAAGGGGATTTTACTCTACTTAAATTGTTTTTTTGTTTAATTGATAAGCATGAAAAATGATAGAAACTAGCTATCACGAAAGATAAATTGAAAGTTTTCTCTTTTATTGGTTATAAAAGAATTTGCTATGCAGCTATGAATTCGCTACAATAAGGTATAAATAAAGGAGGAGAGTCGGAATGAGTGAGATTTATCAATCAATTACAGAGCTTGTTGGCAATACCCCTATCGTAAAATTAAATAATATTGTACCTGAAGGATCAGCTGATATTTATGTGAAGCTTGAATCATTTAACCCAGGTAGCAGTGTGAAAGATCGTATTTCTTTAAGTATGATTGAACAAGCAGAAAAAGATGGTGCGCTAAAAGCTGGCGCTACAATTATTGAACCAACTTCTGGAAATACAGGGATTGGTTTAGCTATGATTGGAGCTGCAAAGGGTTATCGTGTAGTGTTAGTAATGCCAGAAACAATGAGTATTGAACGTCGTAAGTTGATGCAAGCATACGGAGCAGAATTAATTCTTACTCCTGGAACAGAAGGCATCTCTGGATCTATTAATAAAGCAAAAGCATTAGCTGCTGAAAATGGCTATTTTATGCCATTACAATTTGACAATCCAGCAAATCCTGCTATTCATGAAGTAACTACCGGGAAAGAGATTGTTGAAGCTTTTGGTGAACAAGGTTTGGATGCTTTTGTTGCCGGTATTGGAACAGGTGGTACAATCACAGGAGCAGGGCGTACTTTAAAGGCTGCATACCAAGATATTAAAATCTATGGAGTTGAGCCAGCAGAATCAGCTATTTTGAGTGGAAGCCAACCTGGTCCGCATAAAATTCAAGGAATCGGGACAGGTTTTGTTCCTGCAGTTTTAGATGTAAATATATTTGATGAGGTACTTGCAGTATCGAGTGATGATGCAATGGCTACATCGCGTGATGTTGGTGTACAAGAAGGGATTCTTGTTGGTATTTCATCAGGAGCTGCCATCAATGCGGCATTGCGTGTTGCTCAAACACTAGGAGCAGGTAAGAAAGTCTTAGCGATTATTCCTGATAATGGCGAGCGTTACTTATCAACTGCTTTATATCAGTTTGATGAAGCTTAATTGATAGATAAAAATAGGAAACTATTCTTATTTAATTAATATACCGTCAAGTGAATACGGAAATGTGATAAAATTTTTAGAGAACTGTTTGTGATTTTTTTGCAGACAGTTCTTTACTTTTTTACTGATTAGCCACGACAGCGTTTGGTTGGCGTAAATCTTTGATGAGCGCTACCAAGAACATTTTATCCATAATATTATGCAGCAAGTAGCAACTTTCTATTTATGTTTATCGGTGTCGTAGGTTTCAATCAATATTGGCAACGACCATTATTGAAAAGTTGCTTTACTACTATCAACTATCTCAACAAGACTTTTATATTTCAGTGTCTATATAGAGGGAGCATGTCAATTGGTGCAAGAATAGGTTTTTTTGATATAAATTGCTAGAAAAAAAGTGGAAGTCATAGTATGATAAAAAAAGATAGAAGAATGGAGGGAATCCTGTGACGACTTTTGATGATGCATTGAACCATTTGAAAGAAGAAAATATTCGCATCACACCACAACGGATTGCCATTTTAGAATTTTTAGCAAATGCCAAAACACATCCAACTGCTGAAGATATATACCAAGCAATTGCTGTAAAATTTCCTGGTATGAGTGTCGCAACTGTTTATAACAATTTACGATTATTCACAGAGATAGGTTTTGTTAAAGAAATGAACTATGGTGACGCTTCTAGTCGTTTTGATTTTCATACAGATCCTCATTATCATGCTATTTGCAAACAATGCGGAAAAATTGCAGATTTTCATTATCCAGGACTTGAAGACGTTGAGATGGCTGCTCAACAATTGACTGGTTATACAATTAGTTCACATCGCTTAGAAGTTTATGGCTTGTGTCCAGATTGTCAAAAAGGGGGAAATAAGTAAACATGCATATTATTCAAACGAAAAAGGCACCTCAAGCAATTGGACCATATGTTCAGGGACGAATTGCTAACGGATTTTTATTTGCATCTGGTCAAGTACCGTTGAATCCAGAAAATGGTGAGGTTGTGGGAACAACAATTCAAGAACAAACGACTCAAGTATTAAAAAATATTTCAGCAATTTTAGAAGAAGCAGAAATTACTGCCAATCATATTGTGAAAACAACTTGCTTTTTAAAAAATATGGATGACTTTGTTGCATTTAATGAAGTGTACAGTACTTTATTTAATGAGTCATTGCCTGCTCGTTCAGCAGTTGAAGTAGCACGTCTTCCAAAAGATGTTTTAGTAGAAATTGAAATTATTGCTTCTATGACAGAAGCTTAAGTTCATGAGGCTGTTTCTATTTTTAGAGACAGCTTTTTTATGTGAAAATTTATCATAAAGAAGGGATTTTACATGCTTTCATTACAAGAATACTTAAAACATGGTCAAACAACTCTATCCAATCTGTTAATGGATAATTATCATCGTTTAGGAATGTCTAACGATGAATTTCTATTATGGTTACAATTATATCGTTACCATGAAGCGGGGGACTTTTTTCCCGATCTAGCACCAATTGCAGCAAACATGGACTATTCACAAAATGAATTGTATCTTTTGTTAAATCAATTAGTACAAAAAAAATTATTAGCCATTGAATCTAAAAAAGATTTGAATGGAAGAGTGAATGACTATTATGAATTCAATGTTATTTTTGAAAAACTTGGACTTTTGCAAAAGCAACAAAAACAAGAGGTTGAAACTCAAACATTTGAAAAGCAAGTACAGTCAGTTTATCAAATGTTTGAACTAGAATTTGGGCGTGCACTTTCACCAATTGAATACCAACGAATAGGACAGTGGATTGAAGATGACCGTTATCATCCTGAATTAATTCAATTAGCGTTAAAAGAGGCTGTTTTAAATCAAGCATATAGCTTGAACTATATTGATCGGATCTTGCTTTCATGGGAACGGAAAAACATTACTTCTAAAGTCCAAGTAGAAGAAGAACAAAAACGTCGTAAAAAACAGATCTTACAAAAAGAAATGCCTACAGCTACACGACAATTACCTCGTGTCTCGATGCATAATTGGCTAGAAGAGGAATAAGCATGATTAGCAAAGAAAAAACGATGATTGCATTAAATAAAATGTACGAAATGTTTCCCGATGCTCATTGTGAACTAAACTATGAAACGCCTTTTCAATTAGTTGTAGCAGTTGCTTTGAGTGCACAGGCGACTGATGTTTCTGTTAATAAAGCGACCCCTGGATTGTTTGAAGCTTTTCCAACGCCTGAAGCATTAGCTGAAGCACCGATTGAGGAGATTATCGCTAAAATTCGTACTATAGGATTATACCGTATGAAAGCTAAAAATATAAAAGCTTGTGCAGAACAAATTTTAGAGCGTTTTGACGGTCAGGTTCCTAGAACTCGAGAAGAATTAGTAAGTTTACCAGGAGTTGGTCGGAAAACCGCTAATGTGGTTTTAGGAGAAGCGTTTGGCATTCCAGCCTTTGCAGTAGATACTCATGTGGAACGTATTGCGAAACGGTTACGTATTTGTAAATTAGATGCCAATGTTTTAGAAGTAGAAGCAACTTTGATGAAAAAAGTACCGAGAGAACTATGGGTTAAAACCCATCATACAATGATTTTCTTTGGTCGATACCATTGTACAGCTCGTGCCCCTAAATGTGAGCTATGTCCACTATTAGAAATGTGTCAAGAAGGCAAAACTCGAATGAAGAAAAAATAATAGCTCTAACTATTACCTCATAATCGGAGGAATAGTTAGAGCTTATTTTTATTGACTTGTAACTGGTTTAGATGAATTTGGAGGTGTTGCTTCTGGTGGTGCCGAAGATGCAGGTGGTTCTTCTGAAGACGGCACCGGAGTAGTAGACTCAGATTCTGGCGTTGTTTCTATGGGTGTACTACTTTCGTTAGGTCCAGTTTCTGGATTTGTCTCTATTACAGAAGAAGATGACTCAGGAACTGATTCAGCAGTTGATTCACTAACAGGTTCAGAGGAAGAACTGGATTCAGTCTCCTTAGAACTTTCAGTTGATGATGTAGCTTTTTCGGATTTAGTCGTCTCAGTCACTTCTTTAGAAGAAGGGGTTGTCTTAACTGAAGAGGGGACTGTTTGACTTTCTACAGCACCTTTTAAATATAATTCATTACCAACTCTGACTAAGCCATCAGGCATTTGCCAGTCTTCGTTTTCTATGGAAGCTGAAACAAATTGCATTAAGTTACGATAGACATCTGTGGCGACTTGTGATGATTCGCTTGTTACTGGTGTCAATTTATTTTCATAGCCTGTCCAAACAGCCAACGAATAGTGCGTTGTGTAACCAACAAAACTAATATCAGGAGAAGGTGAATTGACAGGGCCTAGTTGAGAAATTTCACTATCTGTGTAATTTGAAGTCCCTGTTTTACCTGCTTGATATAAACCAGGGATGGCAGCATTTGTACCAGTACCATCAGTGATAACATCCTTTAGAATATCAGTAATCATATATGCTGTTGTGTCCTTCATTGCTTGTGAGCCTTCTGGATGGAAAGCATCAACTTCTTCTGTGCCATCTTGATAAACAATTTTATTTACATATTGTGGTTCATAATAGGTTCCGCCATTAGAAAAAGCAGCATAAGCAGCAGCCATCTTAAGACTGGATACGCCATATTTTGTTCCTTCCTGAACACTTGTATTGCTGGAAATCGAATTTGACTGTTCCAAAGAATCGTATTTGATTCCCAATCCTTCCAGGAATTTTTCGATATTTTCCGCACCAACTTCTGCAAAAAGTTTTGCAGCTGGAACATTACGCGATAAGGCTAAGGCTTTGCGTAGCGTCATTGTGCCCATATATTGATTGTCCCAGTTATTAATACTGATATCTGAACCTTCGTATTTGTAAGGTTCATCAACAATAGTTTTACCAGTTGAATAATCCAAATATTCAAAAGCAGGGCCGTAATCAACGAGTGGTTTGACTGTTGAACCAAAATCACGACCAGTATTTACGGCATAATTTGAGCCCCAAACTACGTCTTCGTCGACGTTACGACCGCCAAGTTGCGCAGTTACTTTACCAGTATTTGTATCAATTAAAGTAGCAGCTACTTGCATTTCATCATCAGGATATTGCACATACTGATTGCTATTAACAATATCGTACAAACGTTTTTGTGCAGTTAAATCGATATTAGTGTAGATATCTAAACCGTTTTGCATACTGTCTTTGCCGACTTTTTCTTCAACTTCAGCTAAGACCTCTTTTAAATAGTTGTCATAATAGCGCCAATCGTTTTCTGATTCTGTAAGTTCTTGTAGTCCATCATCAATTGGTGTGGCAACTGCTTCGTCATATTCTTGTTGCGAAAGTTTCTCATTGTCTAACATAGTCATTAGAACTGTGTCACGACGTTGTTTTGCAGCTTCTGGATTAACATAGGGATCGTAATAATTTGGTGCATTAGGTAAACCAGCAATTAAAGCTGTTTGGGCAGTTGAAAGTTCATCTAACGGTTTTCCGTAAAATATTTCAGAAGCAGTTTCCATCCCATAAACACCGTTAGACATATAAACTTTGTTGATATAGTATGTTAAAATTTCTTGCTTCGATTTTTCTTGTTCTAATTGAACCGCCATCCACGCTTCTTGTGCTTTTCGCCGTAAATTTTGATCTTCTACTTTAGTCGAGAAATAAGATAGCTTAATTAATTGTTGTGTTAAAGTACTTCCACCTTGTATACCACCATTAATCAAATTGGAAACAGCGGAACCAATAATACGAACGGGATCGACACCAATATGGTTGTAGAAGCGGCGATCTTCGACTGAGACAATAGCATCTTCTAACTTCTGAGGAATTTCAGTTGCAGAAATTATTTCTCGTCGCTCAATGCCAAAATCTTGGAATGCTTCACCGTTGGAAGCGAAAAACTGAATCGAGTTTGAGGATTCAAGCTCTGTATCAGTTAATTTTGGTGCATCTTTAGCGTAATACCAAAATAGTCCCATGCCTGATAAAATACCAATGCAGGCAAGAAAAACAAGCACCATTATTACTTTTAAGAGAATAGAACCAAATGATTTTTTTGGTTTTTTCTTCGGTGTTTTTGGCTTGCTAGATTTAGGCGCCTTGGTACTATGGCGTGAAACGCGAGAATTTTGTTGATTTGCCATAACTAATTTTTCTCCTTTTCTTGTAAATAGAGGTTTACAGCATCCAAATAAGGGATACGAGGGGCAATTTTTGGTTGGATCTCAATCCCGATTTCTTCAATTAATGAAAGAGATAATGATTTTTTTGCTGTATGTTGCGAATCCCAATAATAAATAAGATGCTGGCTATCAAGAAAAAAACAACGTTCTAATGTTGAGAACCATAGTAATACGAAACAAACGCCATTTTGTTGCAAACAATTTTTCATATGAATAATCTGATGCTCGTGAAAGTTTTTTAACGGAAACGAGGTTTTATTCTTTGTTTCTTTCGCCTCAAAGTCAAGATAATGACCCTGGTAAACTCCGTTATAATCAGTTGTGGAAGCTTCTTTAAAATAAGCTTCTTTAATAACCGCAGCACTTCTACGAGGGTAATCCACGTGAACAATCTGAACGGGGGTTGGTTTTTTATGAATAACTGCTTGCCCACGATTAAGATAATAGTCATTGCTTGTATTGATTGCTTCTTCAAACCGCATACCACGGTTTGCGAAATTAGACGTTTTTTCTTTTGCTTGCATTTTTTGTTTCATCGTTCCATCATAGGATATAGGATGGCCATTGGGGTATCGAAAAACCATAATATTCACACTCCTAGGGCACATTATACCAAAAAGAGAAAAAGAAAGAAAAGGGAAGAGTGTGAAAAGAATGCAAACGATGGTTGTTTCAGGTTACCGAAGCTTTGAACTAGGCGTCTTTCAAGAGAAAGATCCTAAAATTAAAGTTATTAAGAAAGTTCTAAAAACCACGTTTCAACAATACATTGAAGAAGGATTAGAGTGGGTTTTAATTGGTGGCAATTTGGGAGTGGAGATTTGGGCAGGACAAGTCGTGATTGAATTACAAAAGGAATATCCTGAATTAAAATTAGGGATTATTTTCCCCTTTGAGGAATTCGGGGGAAATTGGAATGAAACGAATCAACAATTATTAACTGAATTAAAGACACAAGCGAATTATGTCAATGCTGTCAGTCACAGTCCTTATCAACATCCAGGACAATTAAAAAATCATTCCCAGTTTTTATTGACTCATTCTGGAGGTTTGATAGTAGTATATGATGATGAATATCCTGGTAAAACACAGTTTTTATTAAAAGAATCGCAGGAATATGCTTCTGAAAATGACTTTATTCTACACCAAATTACTATGGATGATTTACAAAATACATTTTTTGAAGACGATAGTGTTTGATTTATTCGAATTTTTTGGATAGAATAGGAACGAAGAGCTAAAACTAGCGGAATTTAAATTAATGAGGTGTAAATATGGCAGATTTAACATATAGTCCAACAGATATTTTACAACAAGAATTCAAAACGAAAATGCGTGGTTATGATCCTGTTGAAGTAGATGAATTTTTAGATGGTATTATCAAAGACTATGAAACATATAATCAAGAACTTTTGGCATTACAAGAAGAAAACGATCGTTTACATGCAAAAATTGCACAATTAAGTAAAACACAAGAAATTAAAGCGACTCGTACACAGGCGGAAGCACCAAAAAGTCAAACTGTAACCAATTTTGATATTCTAAAACGTCTATCAAATCTTGAAAAAGAAGTATTTGGTAAAAAATTAGATCAAGAGATTCCAGTTGTTACAACAACGAAAGTAGTCAATGAAAATTATACACAAGCAGCTAACGATGACGACGATTTAGAAAAAACACGTCAATTTTAATTGAAACAGTAAGTAAATTCTCTGTGATTTTCGGATAATCGCGGTTTGATTTATATCAAGCTGAGGAAAGTCCATGCTCGCACAAGCTGCGATGCTTGTAGTGTTCGTGCCTAGCGAAATCATAAGCTAGGGTACTTATTTAAAGTAACGGCAGGAAAAAAAGGCTAAGGCTTTGCTATGCCCAAGTATCCTTGAAAGTGCCACAGTGACGAAGCAACATGGGAAACCTTGTTGGTGGAACGCGGTAAACCCCTCGAGCGAGCAACCCAAACAATGGTAGGGGCGCTTTTTGTAACGGAAATGAACGGGACAAAGAGGCAATTTTTATTGCAGATAGATGATTATCCAAATTATTTTGCTCCCTGTAAAATAATTGGACAAAACATGGCTTATAGAAAATCACAGTTAATCAGGGAATCCTTCCGTATGGGAGGTTTTTTTTATCACTATTTATGAAAATACTATGAAAATAAAGAATATAATTACAAGGAGTAGATTATGAAAGAAAAAACCTTTGAGCTAGTTGCTACAGCTGCAAGTGGTTTAGAAGCATTAGTTGGAAAAGAGTTGCGCAATCTAGGCATTGAATGCCAAGTTGAAAATGGCCGTGCTCGTTTTAAAGGAACCGTAGAAACTATTGCTAAAGCTAATCTGTGGTTGCGTACAGCTGATCGTATTAAAATTGTTGTTGGTGAGTTTGATGCCTATAGTTTTGATGAGCTATTTGAAAAAGTAAAAGCTTTACCTTGGGAAGATTATTTGCCGTTAGATGCAGAATTTCCTGTTGCTGGAAAATCAATTAAATCAAAACTTTACAGCACGCCTGATTGTCAAGCAATTACTAAAAAAGCCATTGTTAACCGTTTGCGTGAGTATTATCATCGCCCAGCTAGTGTACCATTAGCTGAAACAGGTGCTTTATTTAAATTAGAAGTTGCTTTGTTGAAAGATCATGTGATGGTAACTTTAGACACGACAGGACCTAGCCTATTTAAACGTGGTTATCGCTTAGAAAAAGGTGGTGCACCTTTAAAAGAAAATATGGCAGCAGCTTTAGTTCAACTAACTAATTGGCGTACCGACCGACCGTTTGTTGATCCAGTCTGTGGTTCAGGAACAATTTGTATTGAAGCGGCATTAATGGGTCATAATATTGCGCCAGGCTTTAATCGAGAATTTGCCTGTGAAGCATGGGATTGGTTTTCGGCAGAAGTTTTTGAGAAAGTGCGTGCTGAAGCGGATGAATTAGCAGATTATGATATTGAATTAGATATTATGGGAACGGATATTAATGGTCGAATGATTGAAATTGCTCGTGCCAATGCTGAAGAAATTGGTTTAGGGGATTCTATCACCTTTAAACAGCAAGCTTTGAAAGATTTTAAAACAGAAAAAGAGTATGGCGTTATCTTAGCTAATCCGCCATATGGTGAACGTTTAGGTGAAGAAGCAAGCGTTCGTCAACTATATAAAGAGATGGGCGAAGTTTTCCGACCTTTAAAAACATGGAGTAAATATATTTTAACTAGTGATTTATTATTTGAAGAGTTTTATGGTGAGAAAGCAACTAAAAAACGCAAATTATATAATGGTGCTTTAAGAACTGACTTATTCCAATATTGGGGAACAAGACCTCCAAGAAAACCAAAAATTGAGGAATAAAAGGAGCTTTAAGCTATGCAAGAAAAGGAATTTTTACAAGAATTAAAAGAAATTGATTTGCTACAGCAAGCGTTAGCTATTTTAGAGTGGGATTCACAAACAGGAATGCCTGAAAATGCTAGTGAGTATCGCGGTGAGGTGACCAGTTATTTATATGGTCAATATTTTGAAAAAAAAGTTGGCCCCAAAATATCAGAAGCGATTACTCATTTTGAAAAGCATCCAGAAAAATTGTCGGAAGTAGGTACAGCTGCTTTTCAATTAGTAAAAGAAGAATATGAATTGAATTATGCGGTTCCTAATGAATTGATGACAGAATACTCACGTGCGACTTCGACAGCGCATAGTGCTTGGCAAAAAGCGCGTGAACAGCAAGACTTTAATTTATTTCGTGATGCTTTAGCAGAAAATATTCGTTTAACGAAAGAGTTGCTTCCTTATTGGCGAAAAGAGGAAAAAACAGCCTATGATATTTTATTAAATCAATATGAGCCTAAAATGACAATTGAAGTTTTGGATCAAGTGTTTGCTCAAGTTCGCGATGGAATTATGCAAATTCGTCAAACTATAATTGAACAAGGAACAGAACCACGTGTTGATTTTCTTACTCGTAAAATGACCGAGAAGCAACAACGAAAGTTTATTATTAAAGTTATTCAAGAACTTGGATTTGATATGAAGCGTGGTCGTTTAGATAATACCATTCATCCGTTTGCTACGGGAATCAATCACCGGGATGTTCGGCTGACAACTCGGTGGAATGAAGAAGATTTTTCTATGGGTATTTTTGGAGTTATTCATGAGGCTGGTCATGGTATGTATGAACAAAATATTGATGAAAAATTTGAGTATACTCCGGCACATGAAGGTGCTTCAATGGGAATTCATGAATCACAATCTTTATTCAATGAAATTATCATTGGTAGCAATCAAGCTTTCTGGCAAAAGCAATATCCGTATTTTCAAGAATGTGCAGAAGGAACTTTTGATGATATCTCATTTGAAGAGTTTTATAGAGCGTTAAAACGGACAAGAGCAAGCTTAATTCGGATTGAAGCAGATAGTTTAACCTATGTGTTGCATATTATTATCCGGTATGAAATAGAAAAAATGATTTTCAATGATAATATCTCAGTC
This sequence comes from Enterococcus sp. AMC2644, assembly GCF_058216475.1. Taxonomy (NCBI): domain Bacteria; kingdom Bacillati; phylum Bacillota; class Bacilli; order Lactobacillales; family Enterococcaceae; genus Enterococcus; species Enterococcus sp. AMC2644. The sequence goes on along the minus strand of NZ_CM177095.1, from coordinate 3,007,135 downwards.
GACGATTTACCTCAAATTTGGAATGATAAATATGAAGAATATTTAGGTATTCGTCCAGAAAACGACTTAGAAGGTATTTTACAAGATGTTCACTGGTCTGGAGGAAGCTTTGGTTATTTTCCGTCTTATGCATTGGGCTATATGTATGCAGCCCAGTTGTATCATGCGATGCAAGCCGATTTAGCTGTTGACAATATACTAGCTTCTGATGACTATACTCCTATTAAAAATTGGTTGACTGAACATATTCATCGCTTTGGAGCATCTAAAAAGCCAAATCAACTAATTTTAGAAGCCACTAAAGAACCACTAAATCCAACATATCTATTAGACTATTTACGAACTATTTACTTTGCTGTTTATCAAATTAACGAATAGAATCTATCTGCTACAATTTTTTGTAGCAGATATTTTTGCGAAAGGATACATTATGAATCGGTTGTCAAAAGTTATTACTTATACGAAAAAAAAGCTAGAGAATGAAAAAACAGGACATGATTTTTTACATGTTCAGCGTGTGGCTCATCTTGCTGATTTTATCATGGAGCAAGACAAACTATCTGTGAATCGGGAAGTGGTACTGAGTAGTGCTTATTTACATGATGTTATTGACGATAAAGTAGTTGCGAATGTCACACAAGCAATTGAAGAACTAACAGCGTTTTTAATAGCAATTGAGTTTTCATCAGAGATGGTTCAAGAAATTTTAGCAATTATTCAAAATTTATCGTTTTCAAAAGAAGTAGAAGCCGGAAAACAAGTATTGTCTTTAGAAGGGGAAATTGTTCAAGATGCAGATCGTTTAGAAGCATTAGGAGCAATTGGAATCTTACGAACTGCATATTATGGCGGTGGGCATAATCATCCTATTCATAATTCAGAATTAAAACCGCAAGAGTTTATTTCAAAAGCTGATTACCGTAAAGGAACAACTGTGATTAACCATTTTTATGAAAAACTGTTTTTACTACCGGAGAGAATGAATACACAAGCTGGAAAAAAAGAAGCGAATCGACGGAAGAGATTTATGGAAAATTTTTTAGAAGAATTTTATCAAGAATGGAATATTTAGACAATTTTAATCTTTGATGCGTATATTTTCCATTTTTTCCAAGTTTTCTTATAATAAAGGTGAAGGGGGCGCGGTGAGCAAATGTTTTTTCAGCATAGTTTAAAACCAAAAGAATTATCTAAAGTGATTACGAATGTTAAAGAATGTTTTTTTGTTATCTCAGCGAAATTAGAAGCACGCGATTATCATGTTGCTGTATATAAGTACAATGGGGAATATTTCGTTTTAAGTGACGCACGTATTTTTGAACAAGTTGAAGGACTGTGTGAAGAAAGACAAGGGGACGAAGAAGAACTACTGCCTTATATTGAAGAAGCGATGGAAGATAATTTGTATTCCATTGTACATGAGAACTATGTACGTTTGGATTTGGCTATTTTAGCTCATGTCAACCAACCAAGTAAGATTAATGCACATTATTACGAATTTATTGATGTATAACAAAAAGCAGGATAAATTGCTTGATTAACTAGCCATTTATCCTGCTTTTTCACGAAATAAATTATTTGGTACGTAGCCTAAAATCTTTGATATGCTGATACCCGCGATAAACATTTAAAACGATTAATAATAGTCCTAATGCCACAGGAATTGCCAGCAGGTATAAAGGATAACCGTATGTTTGTTCAACCACTTTTTGAGAAGTTGTTTGTAATTCAGTAAAGGCTTGTTGAATCACTTGGAAACTAAAAACAGTTAGAAAAGAAGCAATAATAAACAATGCAAATTCAAGATACGGTATCTGTGTTTTTTTTCTGAAAATGGCAAATCCGATGTATAAGATTAAAAGAAATATAGGGACACCAAAAGCAAAAAAGCTATTTAACATAAGGAACACCTCCTGATTCTATGATACTGCAAAATAAATTGTTTGAAAAATATTTGCGAAAAAAATTTATAAAAATGTGAGGTGGAAAAATGTCTGCATATATGGAACCAATTAAGGTAGCGGTGCTAGTCTTTCCATTTTTAGCACTAATTATTTCTACAGTTTTCTTTATTATTCAATATCGTCGTTATGGTCGTTTTGTTTTATCACGGGCACTTATTTTATATTCTTTTATTTTTTATTTGCTGTGTGCATACTTTTTAGTGATTTTACCATTACCGCCAATTGAAGAAGTCGCTCAATTGACTGGACCTTCGATGGAGTTGACTTTAGGGGCGTCTGTACACAATTTTTTAAAAGAAACGGTATTAAACATCCATAATCCGCAAACTTACTTACCAGCTATGAAACAATCGGTTTTTTTAGAACCCGTTTTTAATATAGTTCTAACGTTACCATTTGGTGTGTACTTGCGTTACTATTTTAAAAAGTCGTTGTCACAAACGTTACTAGTAACGTTTGGATTATCATTATTTTTTGAACTGACACAACTAACTGGATTATATTTTATCTACCCAAGACCGTATCGACTATTTGATGTTAATGACTTATTGCATAATACACTTGGTGGGATAATCGGTTATTTGATTACACCAATTTTCACGTTTTTATTACCATCTAGAGAGGAAATTGATGAATATTCTTATGAAAAAGGGACAGAAGTTACCTATATTCGTCGCGGTCTCGCTTGGGCAATCGATTGGTTAGTTATCGGCTTTTTAACGAAGCTAATAGCATTTTTCCTACATCTGATCAATGACTACCCAATTGCCTTAGACAACAATCTCATGGTTTATTTTATCCAAGTTTTTCTCTACTTTATTTGTTTGTCCTATGTAACAAATGGACAAACTTTAGGGAAAAAAATTGTTCGCATTCGTGTAGTTAGTAATTTTTCCAGCCGTATTTCATTTAAGTCATTATTCCAGCGATATGGGTTACTTTATATGGTATACTTTGCTTTGAGTCGCATTAGCTTATCATTAGCGGCAGGAATCCAAAGCGATGATTATTTTCAAATTGTGGTTTCTGTGGTATTGTCTTTGATGATTTTTGCCATTCAAGGAATGTTTGTTATCAATATTAGTTGGTCGATTATTAGAAAAAAACGGCAGCTATTCTACGAAAAAATTAGTCACACCCATACTGTTAGTACGATTAAAAAAAGATCAGCATAGGATTATCAGAAGCAATATGCTATACTTTGAAAGATTCTAAAAGGAAAGAAGGTGCTAAAATGTCATTCAAACGATTTGCATTTCAGCCATTTATTTATCAAGCTTTAGAGGATAAAAAATTCTCGGAGCCAACCGAAGTGCAGGAAAAACTAATTCCTGTTATAAAAAAAGGAAAAAGCGTCGTTGGTCAATCACAAACCGGTAGTGGAAAAACCCATACGTTTTTACTTCCTTTGATGGATAAAATTGATCCTTCAAAAGAAGAAGTTCAATTAGTGATTACAGCGCCCAGTCGTGAATTAGCAACCCAAATTTATCAAGCAGCCAAACAAATAGCTCAATTTTCAACACCTGAAATTCGAGTGACAAATTTTGTTGGTGGCACAGACAAACAGCGTCAATTAGATCGCTTGAAAAATCAACAACCACATGTCGTTATTGGGACACCTGGTCGTATTCTAGACATGATGAACGAGCAGGCCTTATCTGTTCATACAGCATTAGCGTTTGTTGTCGATGAAGCTGATATGACACTAGACATGGGATTTTTAGCCGAAGTGGACCAAATCGCTGGTCGCTTACCAGATAAATTACAAATGTTAGTCTTTTCAGCAACTATTCCTGAAAAATTACGTCCATTCTTACGAAAATATATGGACAATCCTTTAATTGAAGAAATCCGTCCTAAAGCGGTTATTTCTGAAACCATTGACAATTGGTTAATTTCAACAAAAGGAAAAAATACAAACGCCTTAATTCATGATTTGCTGACCGTTGGGCATCCTTATTTGGCAATTGTATTTGCAAATACGAAAACGCGTGTCGATGAAATTGCAGATTATTTACGAGAACAAGGATTAAAAGTAGCGAAAATTCATGGAGATATCACCCCTCGTGAACGGAAGCGTGTGATGCGTCAAGTCCAAAACTTGGAATATCAATATGTAGTAGCAACAGATTTAGCTGCCCGTGGGATTGATATTGAAGGTGTATCACATGTTATTAATGCCGAAGTACCTGAAGACTTAGATTTTTTCATTCATCGTGTAGGACGTACAGGACGTAACCATCTTTCTGGGACAGCGATTACTTTGTATGAGCCTAGTGATGAGCAAGCTATTACAGAGATTGAGGCGTTGGGTGTCACGTTCAAACCAAAAGAAATTAAACAAGGGGAAATCGTAGATACGTATGATCGTAATCGTCGTAAAAAACGTGAAAAAACTCGTGATGAACTTGATCCAACCATGATTGGTTTAGTGAAAAAGAAAAAGAAAAAAATCAAACCTGGATATAAGAAAAAAATTCAATGGGAAATTGATAAGAGTAATAAAGCTAAGCGCAAAATTGAACGACGTCAACAAACGCGTACTGCTAGAAAAAATAAAAAAAGCTCGAATAGTTAAATAAAAAGCCTGTGATATAAGTAAAAACAAGACGAAAATATCTGAACAAAAGAGCCAATCTTCTATTGTTCGGATATTTTACTGTCAAGCTACTTATGTCACAGGCCTTTTTAGCTCTATAATTTTTTTCGCATAGTAACACACAAAATCCCGTCTTCCTCAAAGGGGTCTGAAATTAGCTGATACGCTAATTTTTCATAAAAAGTAATCGCTGTTGTTTCAGCAGATAACTGAGCGAAGGAATAACCGTCTTTGATTGCTTGTTCTTCAAAACGCAGGAGTAATTTTTTACCAATTCCTTGATTGCGATGAGATTTAGCAACACAAAAGCGATCCGGTTGAATAGTGTTATGAGAATAAGCTTGATAGCGAATCGTTGCAATGGGCACATTTTTTTCGAACAAGACAAAATAATCCGGTTGTTGTGCATCGATTTCATCAAATTCCCAATGAGGTGGAATATTTTGTTCGCAAACAAAGGTTTGGTAACGTAAATGAAAGGCCGCTGCTTGTATCCAAGTGTCATTGCCATAATATAAGGCATATTTGACAGGCGATAAGGCTTTTTGCCATTCAATTAGTCGCTCGTTTGTTCGTCCGTTATTTGCGCCACTAGTAGACAGACAATCGATTACTGTTAATTTAGCGAATAAGTGATGCTTTTGTATTTCTTCTGTCGCTTTTTTTCCATTAGCAATAACTAGCTTAATCGAGGTGTGGTTCAAAATTTGCGAAAAATCATTGATTGTTGTTGCTTGAAACTGATGGTCCATACTTCCCGTCCGCTTGAAAGTACCATAAACATCCCATAAACCAATTTGATGGGCTTTTAATATCCGCAAGCGTTCTGTATATTCTTTGGGATCAATTACATTGAGTGCCTGGAAAACTACCGCCCAAAATTGATTGCCTTTATTTGCATAATATTGTTGAGTAGTCAAAGATTGTTGGCTTGGTGCACTACCGACAATTAAAATTTCAGTATATTCATCATAAAATGGAGGTAAACCGTGGTTCACTCTAGTCACCTTCTTTCATTTAATGCTATACTGATTGTAACAAATATTGATTGGAAAAGGGGAGAAGAATGTGCATCTCTTTGAAGCCTTAGAATGGAGTAATTGGAAAAACTTATCCATCGAAGTAAAGAATCAAGTGATTAATCAAGTGCTGATGTATTTTGTCAGTCCGTTAAAGCGAATCTCTGATGTTGAATACAAAGAATTTGAACTAGCGGGAGTGAAATGTGGCACCTTTGAATGTTCGATTGATGGTGAGCGTTTTGTCTTAGTTCCGGGAAACAAAGAAGCTATTTTAGGATGGGACTTAGGGACACAAGGCTTTCCGGTAACGGTTTGGGATACAAAAGTAAAACAGGCAGATTCGTATTTTAAAACGATTATCCAGAGTTACGGATTAGAAAATATAGAAGACTGGGATATTTTTGTCAATGAATCAACCAGTTCTTTAAGAAAGGCTTCAATTTCTCCAATGCTTATTCAAAAAGAAGCATTGCCTGCTGGGACAACATTTATTGGTCAACTAGATACTATTACTGGAGAATTTCGAGGTTTAGTTGAAGAATTCGTACCGATTGAAAAAAATTTACGTCATCATTTTAAACAGCCTGCTAATTTTGAAGAGAGCTTAATGTGGCAGCTACCAGCAGAAATCTTTGAAAAAGACTCATTTTATGCAGTGTTAAATTCTACTGATGAAACTTACCGGATTTATCGTCATCAAACATGTACATTAGCGACGCTGCGTCAATATATTCATCAGCAAATGTTCGATTTACTTGATGAAAATCAATGGGAATATGCTGTCGGAGCAGGGACTCGCAAATTATTTCGTTGGGGGACAGAGTTAGATGAAGAGGCTAATTATTATGGGAAACAAGTAACGAAAAAAATCCATCAAGAAAATATGTTTGGCTTGTTTTTTGATGTAAGTCGCACGCGCTGGGAAATTACAGACTCCAATCGATTGAAACTGGAGAAACAGCAAGATGTGGGGATTCCATTATTTGATAAATTACCCTTATCTTCTTATTATCGTTCACGAAAAATTTTATCTGAAGATGAAGTGTTAGATCCATGTGATTTCTTGTATCGTAAGGTGATTGTTATTGCGCATCAATAAAATATAATTGACTTTTTCTGAAAGTTTGCATATACTTTGTGAGGAGAAGGCTATGGTCATAAGCTAGGTACTTCACAGAAAACTTTTCATAGCTGAGAGAAAAGTAAGACTACTTATGGTTGCTCCCTTTAGACGAATTTGATAGAAATATCAACGCAACTCAGCGTTATCGAGTTTGAGAGGTAATGATATGGCATCATTGCAAACAAGGTGGTACCGCGTATAAACGTCCTTGTCTTGCAAGGTGTCTTTTTGTTTGCTTCAAATAGACAAGGAGAGAAAAAGATGAAACAATTAACTAGTGCAGAAGTACGTCAAATGTTCCTAGATTTCTTCAAATCAAAAGGACACTCAATAGAACCAAGTGCATCACTTGTTCCAGTAGAAGATCCAACATTGCTATGGATTAACTCAGGTGTAGCAACATTAAAGAAATATTTTGATGGATCCATCGTTCCCGAAAATCCACGTATCACGAATGCGCAAAAGTCAATTCGAACAAATGATATTGAAAATGTAGGACGTACTGCGCGTCATCATACAATGTTTGAAATGTTAGGGAACTTTTCAATCGGTGATTATTTCAAAAAAGAAGCAATTCATTGGGCGTGGGAATTTTTGACGTCTCCAGAATGGATTGGTTTCGATCCTGAAAAACTATATGTAACTGTTTATCCAAAAGATACAGAAGCAAAACGTATCTGGTTAGAAGAAGTAGGCTTACCGAGTGAGCATGTTGTTGAGGTTGAAGACAATTTCTGGGATATCGGTGCTGGTCCAAGTGGCCCAGATAGCGAGATTTTCTATGATCGTGGAGAAGCGTTTAATGACTTAGCAGAAGATGATCCAGAAAACTACCCTGGAGGCGAAAATGAACGTTATTTAGAAATCTGGAATTTAGTTTTTTCAGAATTTAACCATAAACCAGATGATACTTATGAGCCACTACCACATAAGAATATTGATACTGGTATGGGATTAGAACGTATGGTTTCTATTATTCAAGATGCACCAACTAACTTCGAAACAGATTTATTCTTACCCATCATCCATGCGATTGAAGATATTAGTGGCGTAGTAAAATATGGCGAGAAACCAGTAACAGATGTTTCGTTTAAAGTGATTGCTGACCATATTCGTGCCTTATCATTTGCGATTGGCGATGGTGCCTTACCTTCAAATGAAGGTCGTGGCTATGTTTTACGTCGCTTATTACGTCGTGCAGTTATGCATGGACAAAAATTACAAATCCAAGATTCTTTCTTGTATAAATTAGTTCCAGTTGTAGGCAAAATTATGGAAAGTTACTATCCAGAAGTTTTAGAAAAACAATCATTCATTGAAAAAGTTATTCGTTCAGAAGAAGAACGCTTCCATGAAACAATTAATGAAGGTTTAGCAATTTTAGATCAAGTAATTGCCCAAGTAAAAGCAGATGACAAGGATACATTGAATGGAAAAGATATTTTTAAATTATATGATACGTATGGTTTTCCAGTAGAATTAACCGAAGAAGTAGCTGAAGAAGCTGATTTGAAAGTTGACCATGCCGGTTTTGAAAAAGAAATGAACGAACAACGAAAACGTGCACGTGCTGCTCGTAGTAATGAGCTTTCAATGGGTGAACAATCGGCTTTGTTAACTGATATTAAAGTGGATAGTAAATATGTTGGTTATGACCGTTTGCAAGCAGAAAGTGAATTGCTGGTCATTATTCAAGAGGATGCCGTAGTTTCTGAAACATCTATTGGCCAAGCACAACTGATTTTTGCTGAAACTCCGTTTTATGCAGAAATGGGTGGACAAATTTCAGATACTGGTTCAATTTTTGATGAGAACGGTACACTTATTGCTATCGTTGAAAATGTTAAAAAAGCACCGAATGGCCAGTTTTTACATCATGTCGAAGTAAAAACAGCAATTAAAGAAGGAACAAACTATTCACTAGTTGTTGATAGTGCTCGTCATAGTCGTATTATTAAAAATCATACTGCTACACATATGTTGCATAAAGCATTAAAAGAAGTTTTAGGCTCACATGCAAACCAAGCAGGTTCATTGGTAACTCCAGGCCATTTACGTTTTGACTTTACTCATTTTGGTCAAGTAACATCAGAAGAGTTACAGCAAATGGAGCAAATTGTGAATGAAAAAATCTGGGCAGCTTTACCTGTAGTGACGATTGAAACAGATATTGATACGGCTAAATCAATGGGTGCGATGGCATTATTTGGCGAAAAATATGGACATGACGTTCGTGTTGTAAATATTGCGGATTGGTCAATTGAGTTGTGTGGTGGAAATCATGTAATCAACACTGAAGACATTGGTATCTTCAAAATTGTTTCCGAGTCAGGAATCGGAGCTGGTGTGCGCCGTATTGAAGCTGTGACAAGCAAAGAAGCGTATGAATTATTACGTCAAGAAGAACTACGCTTACGCGAAATTGCACAAATTGTGAAAGCACCACAATTAAAAGAAACTGTATCTCGTGTTGAACAACTGCAAACGCAATTACGTGAAACACAAAAAGAGAATGAAGCTTTAGCAAGTAAACTAGCCAATCAACAAGCTGGTGACATTTTTAAAGAAGTCAAAGAAAGCAATGGGATTACTTATACTGCTGCTCAAGTCAACGTAAAAGATATGAATCAGTTACGTCAACTAGCTGACCAGTGGAAGCAAAAAGCTACTTCGCAAGTATTAGTTTTAGCGACAGTTGCAAATGAAAAAGTCAACTTGTTAGTTGCCATTAGTCCAGAAGGTTTAGAAAAAGGTCTAAAAGCAGGGGAGCTAATCAAAGCAATTGCTCCAAAAGTAGGCGGTGGCGGCGGTGGCCGTCCAGATATGGCTCAAGCTGGTGGTAAAAATCCTGAAGGTATTCCAGAAGCTTTAGCTGAAGTAGCAACATGGTTGGAAAGTAAATAAGACCAATGCCTTATGTTTTGAATGAAATCAAAACATAAGGTTCTTTTTATGCCAAAGTAGTTAAGTTGTCGTTCTTTTTTTCGAATGGTTACTATTTTATTTGGCGAAAACTGGGTATTCAAGGTAAAATAACAACAAGTGTATTGAAAAGGGGTTCTTTGAGTATGTTAAATTTTTTACTAAAAAAAATTGAAAAAGAAAATAAAGAGACTCAAAGGACAAAAGTAGGCCAACTAGCAGGCGTTTTAGGTTTACTTTCAAATTTAGTTCTTTTTATTGGGAAATTATTAGTAGGTTTTACTGCAGGATCCGTTTCTATCATGGCAGATGCGATGAATAGCTTATCGGATACTATTTCATCAGTGCTAACTTTAGTTGGTTTCAAAGTAGCTGCTAAACCTGCAGATAGCGAACATCCTTATGGGCATGAGCGTTTTGAATATATTAGTGGCTTATTTATTTCATTAATTATTGCATTTGTTGGTTTTCAATTTTTAAAATCTTCTTTTGATAAAATTCTACATCCGGAACCAATAAAGCTATCGATAGCTTTATTTATTGTTTTGATTGCCTCAATAGGCATTAAAATTTTACAAGGAAGAATGTATCTATCATTATCAAAAAAAATTGACTCGCAAACTCTAAAAGCAACTAGCAAAGATAGTTTAAACGATGTCTATACGACACTTGCTGTTTTAATTTCAGCATTGTTTGAGTGGGCAACGAATCTTCGAATTGATGGCTATGTTGGATTTTTATTGGCATTATATATTTTGTACAGTGGCTATACAATGGTAAAAGATTTTATTAATGAATTGTTAGGGAGTCGTCCAACAGATAAAGAAATTCAAGAAATGGAAAAAAAGTTATCTTCTTATGGTTCAATTTTAGGTTATCATGATTTGTTAGTACATGATTATGGTCCTCAAAAACGATTTGCTTCGGTTCATATTGAAGTTGATGCTGGATTAACATTACCGAAAGCACATCAAATCATTGATGAAATAGAAAAAGATTTTCATGATAAGTTGGGCGTTGCATTAGTTTGTCATTTAGATCCTGTAAATATTCGTGATGCTAACTACATTGCTATTTTTCATCGGATGCGTGCAATTGTTTTACAAATTGATAAACAGTTGCGGATGCACGATTTCCGCGTGAAGAGTGAACAAATTTTACAGTTTGATTTAGTAATACCTGATGAATTCCATTTAACTGATACGGAATTAATCGACTTGCTTCAACGTGCTGTACATGAGAAAATTGGGATGTATGAGTTAGATATAACATTAGATCATAATTATTTATTATAAGGAGAAAAAGATGGAATTTACAATGGATATGGCAATTGCCTATCAAGTAGCATGGGGACTAATCGTAATTAACACGATTGGGGCATTTATAACGGTTTTTCGGAAACCACGGTCAATTGCTAGTGTCTTGGCATGGATGATGACATTGGTCTTTCTACCGGGAATTGGCTTTATTTTATATGCATTTTGTGGAAGAGGTATCGACGGTGAAATCATTTATCGATTTAGTGAAGATCATCAAAATCGCATTGCTGAAATAAATGAAATAATAGAAGAAAATAATCGTCATTTTCATCAAACCGTTAAAACAAAAGAATCTGAGCTATTAAAAAACTATTTTAGAAATATGGAAGAATCACCATTAACAAAAGGAAATGCAGTAACGTTTTATACAGATGGTAAAAAGAAATTCGAGGCTTTATTTGAAGATATTCGCAATGCAAAAGACAATGTTCACGTTGAATACTACGCCTTTTTTGATGATAAAATAGGGAATCGTTTTTTAGACATTTTGATTGAAAAAGCCAAAGAAGGTGTTGAAGTGCGCGTAGTTTTTGATCCTTGGGGTGGAAAAACAAATGAAAAATTTTTCCGACCATTGGTAAAAGCTGGGGGAAAAGTTATCCCTTTTATCACATCACGTAATTTGATTCGTAAAACAAGGCTGAATTATCATTTGCATCGGAAAATTGTAGTGATTGATGGTATGATAGGTTGGACTGGTGGTTTTAATGTAGGAGACCAATATCTTGAAGAAACGAAAAAATTTGGCTATTGGCGTGACACGCACGCGCGAATCGTAGGTACCGCATCATTTACTTTACAAGAGGTGTTTATTCGTGACTGGAATGCGTCTATTTTGAAAGAAGAGGATGCACTGGAATATGAAAATCGTTATTTTGTTGTGCCCCCTGTGCAAGAGGCTGGCAATGTTAGTATGCAAGTTGTTGCCGATGGGCCAGAAACAGAAGAGCAAGTCTTAAAGGGTGGTTTTACTAAAATGTTATTGGCTGCTGAGAAACGTGTATGGTTGCAGACTCCCTATTTGATTCCAGATGATGCGATGATTAATTCGTTTTTAGTTGCTGTGCGTTCTGGTGTAGATGTACGAGTAATGATTCCATCGATGCCAGACCATCCATTTATTTATCGTGCAACACAATATTATGCTAACTATTTACAACGCCGGGGAGTTAAAATTTATATCTATGAAGGTGGTTTTATTCATGCGAAAACGATTGTCATGGATGATACGATTGCTGCATTTGGTACGACCAACCAAGACATACGTAGTTACGCGTTGAATTTTGAAGTAAGTGCGTTTGCTTATAATCGTGAGCTTACAGAAGAATTAGCAGAGATTTTTGAGGAAGATATGAAGAAATCGACCTTGTTAACCGAGCGAATGATTAAAGAACAATCTTACTGGTTGCGATTTAAACAAAACTTTTCACGTTTGCTTTCACCAATCTTATAGTTTTAATGCTTTTTGTAGTCCTTGTCGTGCCAAGTTGTCAGCACCCTTATTTTTACTTTCAGGAATCCATTGTACAATTAATAAAGGAAAGTACGGTAATTTTTCTTGAATATTGTGTAAATAAACTTGGAAATCTGAATTATTAGTATAGTTTTTATCAATAGTTTGCGCTAAAATCTTACTATCGGTGTAAACCATAATTGTCTGGTGTTGATAGTTGTTTGCCAATAAATAATCTAATAAAACGCAAAAACTTGCAAATTCTGCCTGATGATTGCTGACTATTGGTAAAGCAAACGATTCTTGGATATAGAGTTGCTCTCCTGTGAGCATAAAACCACCACCACTAGGTCCAGGGTTTCCTTTGGTTGCTGCGTCAATATAAGCTTTAATCATGAAAAAGACTCCTTTTTGGTTATTGCTCCAACTTTATTATACGCATTGATGATTCATGTGGAAAGGGGAAAAGAATGAAATACAAGATTCGTTGGCAATTAGAAGATGCATTAGCAGTTATATATTGGTCGATTGCTTTAATTGCGTTGTTTTTTAGTTTAATTTTTGCTTTAGAAAAGGCAGAAATTCATTTTAAGAGTTTCCTGTTTTTACTTTTGTTTTTAGTGTTAGTCTATTTGTCACGAAAGCGTTGGCTGATTATAGATACTAATGGTATTCAAGTGACTTATGCACGTTTTTGGAAAAATGACTTTATTGCCTATAAGGATATTAAGCAATTTCATTTTTTTGAAAATAAAATTGAAATAGAGCTACTGAAACGAACCCTTGAATTTAAGGTAAATAAAAAAATATTGCCATTATTTAAAGAAGAAAGTAAACAGATAATTCCAATTCATTTACAAAAAGAAGGTTAGAAGCATCGGCTTATAGCCTTCTTTTTAAATTTAAGATGCTTTTTATGACAAGTTTAGTTATAATAAATGGAAAAAAGGGTTGAAAAGGAGTTTATTTATGAAGTCAGATATTGAAATTGCTCAAGAAATAAAATTAAAGCCAATTCAAGAAATTGCTAAAAAAGTGAATCTTACCGAAGATGATTTAGAGTTATACGGTAAATATAAAGCTAAAATTGATACCACGAAATTAAATAACAAATCTGCTTTAGGAAAGTTAATTTTAGTAACTGCCATTAACCCAACTCCTGCTGGAGAAGGTAAATCTACCATCTCCATTGGTTTAGCAGATGGATTAAATCAAATAAATAAAAATGCGGTGATTGCTTTGCGTGAGCCTTCATTAGGTCCAGTCATGGGGATGAAAGGTGGCGCAACAGGCGGTGGCTATGCGCAAGTTTTGCCAATGGAAGATATTAATTTGCACTTTACAGGTGATATGCATGCAATTACAACAGCCAATAATGCGTTATCTGCGTTAGTTGATAATCATATTCATCAAGGAAATCAACTGAACATTGATCCAAGAAGACTAATTTGGAAACGTGTAGTTGATTTGAATGATCGTGCGCTACGTCAGGTTGTTGTTGGTTTAGGTGGACCACTCCAAGGTGTGCCAAGAGAAGATGGTTTTGATATTACAGTAGCCAGTGAAATAATGGCTGTATTGTGTTTAGCGACTGATATTCATAACTTAAAAGAACGTTTAAGCCGTATTCTAATTGGCTATACTTATCAAAGGGAACCTGTAACAGTAGGTGACTTAAAAGTTGAGGGGGCCTTAGCGCTACTGTTGAAAGATGCAATTAAACCTAATTTGGTGCAAACAATTGAAGGAACTCCTGCTATTGTTCATGGTGGACCTTTTGCCAATATTGCTCATGGTTGTAATAGTGTCATCGCAACTATGGCTGCTTTAAAGCTAGGGGATTACGTTGTAACAGAAGCTGGATTTGGTGCCGACCTAGGTGCTGAAAAATTCTTAGATATCAAAGTACCTAATTTAGAAAAGGCACCAGATGCTGTTGTAATTGTCGCTACAATTCGTGCGTTGAAAATGCATGGTGGGGTTGCTAAAGCGGATTTAGGTGAAGAAAATGTAGCTGCTGTAGTTAAGGGCTTTGCGAATTTACAACGTCACATTCAAAATATTCGACACTATGGATTACCTGTGGTAGTAGCAATTAATGAATTTGTCACTGACACGGAAGCAGAATTTTTACAATTAGAAGCTTTATGTCAACAAGAAGCTGTGACTATTCGTCGTGCCTCTGTTTGGGCAAATGGTGGTCTTGGTGGAAAAGAATTAGCAGAAGCTGTTGTTGATGTTATTGAAACTAAAGAAGCGAACTACCATCGTTTATATGAAGACACCCTATCTATCGAGGAAAAAGTGGAAATCATCGTTTCTAAAATTTATGGTGGTAAAAACGTCACATTTGGTGCCAAAGCACAAGCGCAATTAAAAACTTTTGCACAACATGGTTGGGATCATTTGCCAGTTTGTATGGCGAAAACGCAGTATTCATTTTCTGACAATCCAGCACTATTAGGAGCACCAATCGATTTTACAGTGACAATTCGGGAGTTTGTACCAAAACTTGGTGCTGGCTTTATTGTTGCTCTGACCGGAGATGTAATGACCATGCCTGGATTGCCAAAACAACCTGCCGCATTAAATATGGATATTGATGAAAATGGTCGTGCAGTTGGACTATTCTAATAAAAGAGGAACAGTCAGACTGTTCCTCTTTTGTTTACAAAAAACTTTTAAAAGTTTTTAGGAGTTAATGGAAGATAGTATCACTGTTGATTAAGTTTTTTTAAAGTCTTTTTAGAAAGAGAGATTCAAATGACTACTTTATATGAAAAAGATTTTGCGATTTTTGATCGAGAACAATATACATTTAAACAATTGAAAGTAGCTTGTTCAGAAGCAGAACTTCAACAAATCAAAGCGTCTTTTAAAGAGGTTTGGGACAAGTGGAAGCAACTGCAACAGATGATTTATCAAGAAGTTGCTATGGATTCTTTTGCGAAACCTAAAATTGAAAGTTGGACAAATGGTTGGAACCTCCGTTCTCATTATTGGAGTGCTTTTAGAAAGGAAAGCAAACAAAACGAGAATGCCTGTATTGGTGTTTTATTGAATAAAAAACAAATCCAAGTGTATTTGATGTTTCAACACTATAAGAGTGAGACACGTCAAGGTACAAAAGCGCAATACAATAACTTGTTAGCGTATGTACCACAATGGAGCAAGCAAATTGATGTGAATGATTATTATATTTGGCATCAAGAAGAGCATGAATTATTAGATCATTTGCCTTTGAAAGTTTATCTAGAAAGTAAGCAAATTCAGCAAGATTTTCAGGCAAAATTGAAAGAGCAAACATTTCAATTAGGTAAACTATTTTTTCGAGAAGAGCTACCCAATGTTGAACAACAATTATTGAAAGGTTTTTGTGAGCTGGAAAAACTTTATTGCCTATTAGAAGAGACAACAGATTAATAAATACTTGGATTTTTCTTTTTTCTTACAAATCCGTTATAATAAACGAATAATTGATTCCACTCTAGGCATTTCTACGCTATACTAAGAAAGTCTGTGGATAGCTGAAGGAGGATTTTCATGGGGGAAGCAGCAGATGTATTTTTAAGTAGTTTTAATCGTATTGAAAAATGGTTAAAAGATGAGCTTGGTAATCCTAAAAATATGGGGTTTAGTCAAATGGTGCGCAAGCTTTCTAACCGCCCCGATTTGCCAATAAAAAAATATGAAAATGATTTACTACAAATTTCGCAATTGCGAAATGCAATTGTACATGAAAAAATTGGTGAAAATTTTGTCATTGCTGAACCAAATCAATGGTTAGTGAATCGTATTCGTAAAATTGAGATGGAACTGCTTCAACCGGAATTAGTTTTGCCACGTTTCGCGAAACATGTAACGGGATTCGAACAAGATCTTTCGATTCGGGAATTACTACAAATTGTTGCTAAAAAACGCTACTCTCAGTTTCCTTTGTATAATCAAGGACATTTTGAAGGTTTGATTACTTTAAAAGCGTTGGGATACTGGTTTGCAAAAGAAAGTCTAAAAGGTGATATTCAAATCGACAATCGAACAGCTAAAGAGTTAATTCTTCAAGATGGTAAACCAACGAATTATGCCTTTGTCTCACAATATACCTCGATTAACGAGATTGAACGAATGTTTCATGATAATGGGATGCTAGATTCGATTTTAATTACTAAAGATGGTAATCCTAATGGACGTTTATTAGGGATTATTCGTCCACGAGATATTTTTAAATTATAAGAAAAGAGTTGAAAAAATTGTTAGCTTTTTATTTTCTACTAAGTGCAATTATTATTGGACTTGATCAATGGGTAAAATTTTGGATTGTTTCAAACTTTGCTTTAGGTGAATCACAAAATATCGTTCCCAATATTCTTTCTTTTACGTATGTTCAAAATACTGGTGCTGCCTGGAGCATTTTTGAAGGACAGATGGGATTCTTTACAGTTATTACTTTAATTGCAGTGGCAGTTGTCACTTATTTATTGATTCGTTATCGTAACGAAAATAAATTATTTACAATGGGGTTATCACTTGTTTTGGCAGGTGCTTTAGGGAATTTTATTGACCGTATACGTTTGGGTTATGTGGTTGATATGTTTCAAACAGATTTTATGAACTTTCCGATTTTCAATGTCGCAGATATGGCTTTATGCATCGGAGTAGGTTTAATTTTTATTTATACAATTTTCGATGAAAAGATGAAAGGAAAGTAAGATGACACAATTAGAAGTAACAATCAAAGATGAAAAAGGCCGTTTAGACAAAATATTAACAGAAAAGTTAACAGATTATAGTCGCTCGCAAATTCAGCAATGGCTAAAAGAGGATGCTGTGACTCTAGACGGTAAACCAGTCAAAGCCAACTATAAAGTGAAGGCGGACAACCATTTTGTGATTACTATCCCCGAACCTGTTATTTTAGACTTAGTAGCAGAAGAAATTCCATTAGATATTGTTTATCAAGATGAAGATGTGGCAGTCATTAATAAACCTCAAGGAATGGTTGTTCATCCTTCTGCGGGTCATCCCAATGGTACGTTGGTCAATGCCTTGTTGTATCATTTAAAAGATTTATCAAGTATTAATGATGTGGTCCGTCCTGGGATTGTCCATCGAATTGATAAAGATACTTCGGGCTTGTTGATGGTTGCTAAAAATGATGTAGCACATGAATCACTTGCAAAGCAATTAAAAGACAAAACTTCCTTGCGAAAATACGTTGCTTTGGTTCATGGAAATATTGCTCATGAAAAAGGCACAATCAATGCTCCAATTGGTCGATCAAAAACTAACCGAAAAATGCAAGCAGTTATTGAAGATGGCAAACCTGCAGTGACACACTTTACGGTTTTAGAACGATTTGGCGATTTTACTTTAGTTGAATTGCAATTAGAAACTGGAAGAACACATCAAATTCGTGTACATATGCAATATATTGGATATCCTGTAGCAGGTGATCCAACCTATGGACCGAAAAAAACTTTAAAAGGCAATGGCCAATTTCTGCATGCAAAATTATTAGGATTCACTCATCCTAGAACCAATCAACAAATGATTTTTGAAGCAGCTTTACCAGAGATTTTCGAAAAAAACTTAAAAAAACTACGCGAAAAGGTTTGATTTTTTCTCTAAAGAAAGGTATAGTTGTTTTTAAGAAAAATAACACAACTTAAAATAATCCTTTAAGTTAGTCCCGTGAGGCTAAGAAGGAAGTGAGCAAATAGTTTAGTGATCTGCGGATGGACTAAAAATACTATTTGAAGAGACGAAGTGTGTCTTTTTATAGGACACGTATATTGTTGAACCTTCACTCCTGCCTTATTCGGGCAGGAGTTTTTTTATGTGTTTTAAATTGTAGGGAGGCTGACAAATGTCAAAAAAAGAAGTTATTGATGCAGTAACAATGAAACGTGCTTTAACACGCATCACGTACGAGATTATTGAAAGAAACCGCGGAATTGAGAATTTGGTATTAGTAGGAATCAAAACTAGAGGAATCTACATTGCTCAACGTATCGCTCAGCGTTTACAACAATTAGAAAACGTAGAGGTGCCTGTTGGTGAATTAGATATTACTTTATACCGAGACGATCACAAAGAAATTGGTGAAGCAGAATTGCATTCTTCTGATATACCTGTTTCATTGGAAGGTAAGGAAGTTATTTTGGTAGATGACGTATTATATACAGGCAGAACAATTCGAGCAGCTCTTGATGCTGTGATGGATTATGGTCGTCCAAAACGGATTTCATTAGCAGTTTTGGTTGATAGAGGTCATCGTGAGCTACCGATAAGAGCAGATTTTGTTGGTAAAAATATCCCAACAGCTCTAACAGAAGAGATTATTGTAGAGATGGAAGAAACTGATGGAGCGGATCGGATTCTAATCGATCGCGAGGAGGCGTAACATGAAGGAGAAGTTGTTTAGAAATCCTGATGCAGTTCTTGACATCCAAGATAAACCTCGTGTTTTACCTTGGATTGGGTTGAGTTTACAGCATTTATTTACAATGTTTGGTGCGACGGTTCTAGTACCTAAATTAGTGGGACTAGATCCAGGAATTGCCTTGGTGAGTTCAGGAATTGGTACATTAGTCTATTTAATGATTACAAAAGGAAAAATTCCAGCCTATCTAGGAAGTAGCTTTGCTTTTATTACAGCCATGCAAATGCTGTTAGCCACTAAAGGTTATGGCGCAATTGCCCAAGGAGCGGTTACTACAGGGATTGTTTACTTCATTGTTTCAATGATTGTCAAACGAAGCGGAACCGATTGGCTAAATAAAATTTTACCACCAATTGTTGTAGGCCCGGTTGTAATGGTTATCGGTTTAGGATTAGCTAGTAATGCTGCTAACAGTGCCATGTTTAATGAAGCTGGAAATTATGATTTTAAATATGTACTTGTTGCTTTATTGACATTAGGCTTAACAATTTTCTTCAATATGTGGTTTAAAGGCTTTTTAGGATTAATTCCTATTTTATTAGGAATCATTAGTGGCTATTTAATCGCTCTGGCATTTGGTATTGTCCAAATTAGTATTATTCAACAAGCACCGTGGTTTGGTTTGCCAAACTTTGAAATTCCCTTTGTCCAATATACGCCAACTTTGGAAATTGGCGCCATTATTACGATGGCACCCATTGCCTTTGTAACTATGACTGAGCATATTGGCCACTTAATGGTTTTAAACAAATTAACTAAACGAAACTTTTTTGAAGATCCAGGTTTGCATAAAACTTTAGCTGGGGATGGCGCTGCACAAATTGTTGCTGGATTAATTGGTGGCCCGCCTGTAACAAGTTATGGCGAAAACATTGGAGTTCTAGCTATCACACGTGTTCATAGTGTATTTGTTATCAGTGGTGCTGCAGTGTTTGCTATTGCATTAGGTTTTGTTGGCAAAATCAGTGCGGTCATCTTAAGTATTCCTGGACCAGTTATTTCAGGTATCAGCTTTGTTTTATTCGGTGTAATTGCCGCTAGTGGTTTGAAAATTTTAATTGAAAATAAAATAGACTTTGACCGTAAAAAAAATCTATTAATTGCTTCCGTTATATTAGTTACAGGTATTGGTGGTTTAGTAGTTGAATCAGGAGCCTTTACCTTGTCAGCGATGGCATTAGCAACTGTCTTAGGAATTATCCTTAATTTAATTTTACCAGATATAGCACGTAACGAAGAAAAATAGGGGGCAGATGGAATGATTATCAAATCAGAACGAGTTAGTTTAAAGCATTTATTAACAGTAGAAGCATTAACAGATCAAGAAGTAATGGGACTAATTCGTCGTGGCCAAGAGTTCAAACGTGGAGCCAGATGGACACCTGAAAAAGATCAGTATTTCGCAACTAACTTATTTTTTGAAAATAGTACCCGAACACATAAGAGTTTTGAAATAGCTGAAAAGAAGTTAGGTTTGGACGTTATTGAGTTTGATACTGATAAAAGTTCAGTTCAAAAAGGGGAAACCTTATATGATACGGTGCTAACAATGTCTGCCATTGGTGTAGATGTCGCAGTAATTCGCCATAGCGATGAAAACTACTATGATGAATTGATTCAAAGTCGCACTATTCAATGTAGTATTATTAATGGTGGAGATGGCAGCGGTCAACATCCAACCCAATGTTTACTAGATTTACTAACTATCTATGAAGAGTTTGGTTCTTTTGAACACTTAAAGGTAGCTATTGTAGGGGATATTACACATTCACGAGTAGCAAAGTCGAATATGCAGATGTTAAAACGTCTAGGTGCGCAAGTATTTTTCTCAGGTCCTGAAACTTGGTATGATAAATCATTTGAAGTCTATGGGCACTACATGCCACTAGATGACTTAATTGAAGAAGTTGATGTTATGATGTTACTACGTGTGCAACATGAACGTCATGATCCACATGAAAGTTTTTCAAAAGAAGACTACCATCAGCAATATGGTCTCACCGTTGAACGTGCTGCTAAAATGAAAGAGCAAGCAATTATTATGCACCCAGCACCTGTTAATCGGGATGTTGAAATTGCAGATTCATTAGTTGAAAGTTATAAATCAAGAATTGTAACACAAATGTCAAACGGTGTCTTTGTCCGTATGGCAATTTTGGAAGCTATTTTAGAAGGTAAATCATAAGGAGGATTTTAAATGAATACATTAATTAAAAACGGGAAAATTATTTCTCACGACAATCAATTAATACCTGTATCGGTTTGGATAAAAGATGGTCGAATCCACGCGATTGGCGAGAATTTTACTGAAGAATCATTTGATCAAGTTGTCGATGCGAAAAACCAATTGATTACACCAGGCTTAGTCGATGTGCATGTTCATTTTAGAGAACCAGGATTTACTTATAAAGAAACAATTGAGACAGGTAGTAAGGCAGCAGCACGGGGCGGTTTTACAACTGTTTGTGCGATGCCAAATCTTGATCCAGTACCAGATACAGTTGAAAAATTCAATCAAGTACAAGAAATTATTAGCCGAGACGCAGTCGTCAAAGTTTTACAATATGCGCCAATTACTGAAGAGCTACGTAGTGAAGTTTTAGTGGATCAAGTTGGTTTGAAACAAGCGGGTGCTTTTGCCTTCACCAATGATGGAGTGGGTGTTCAAACAGCAGGGACGATGTACCTTGCTATGAAAGAAGCGGCGAAAAATAATATGGCAATCGTGGCACATACAGAAGACGAATCACTATTATTCGGCGGAGTAATGCATGCAGGTAAACGTTCAGAAGAATTAGGGCTACCCGGTATTATGAGTGCAACAGAATCCTCTCAGATTGCTCGTGACTTATTATTGGCTGAAGAAACTGGTGTGCATTATCACGTCTGCCATGTCTCTACAAAAGAAAGTGTTCGTGTTATTCGGGAAGCAAAAAAAGCTGGCGTACGCGTGACTGCTGAAGTTTGTCCGCATCATCTAGTTTTAGTCGATGAAGATATCCCGGAAGATAATGGTTTTTGGAAAATGAATCCACCTTTACGTGCGAATGAAGATCAAAAGGCGTTAATTGAAGGTTTGTTGGATGGCACAATTGATTGTATTTCAACTGACCATGCTCCACATGGCTTGGAAGAAAAATGTCAAACATTTTTAAAATCACCATTTGGTATTGTTGGCTCAGAATATGCTTTCCAAATGGTTTACACTCACTTTGTTAGAACAGGCATCTTCACTTTAGAACAAGTTATTGATTGGATGGCAGTGAAACCAGCAGAAATTTTTGGTTTAGAGGCAACGGGCCGCTTAACGATTGGTGCACCTGCTGACTTAGCAATATTTGACTTAGACACAGAATACATTGTTGATGACAAACAATTCTTATCAAAATCTGTAAATACACCATTTGTAGGATGGAAATTGTACGGAGATACTTTATTCACATTTGTGGATGGTAAACTCGTATGGCAAAAGGATGGTAAATAATCATGAAGCGTTGGCTGATTTTAGAAGATGGAACCTATTTTGAAGGCGAAGGATTTGGCGCCGAAGTAAATGTTTTTGGAGAAATTGTTTTTACTACAAGTATGACGGGTTATCAAGAAACGATTACCGATCAAAGTTTTAATGGACAAATTATTACATTTACGTATCCAATGGTTGGAAACTATGGTGTCAATCGTGATGACTACGAATCAATCGCCCCAACTTGTAAAGGTGTTGTTGTAAAAGAACATGCACGCCGAGCAAGTAATTGGAGAAATCAGATGACTTTAGATGAGTTTTTAAAACGTAAAGGGATTCCAGGAATTTCGGGCATTGATACACGTGCGCTAACTCGTAAAATTCGTCAGCATGGCACGATGAAAGCTAGTATCGTTGATAGTGGCGACGAGTTCAGTCATGCATATGATCAATTAAAAGCAGCTGTATTACCAACAAACCAAGTTGAGCAAGTATCAACCGTTAAACCATATCCAAGTCCAGGAACAGGACATAATGTGGTGGTGATTGATTTTGGTTTAAAACATAGCATTATGCGTGAATTATCAAAGCGGAACTGTAACTTGACTGTCTTACCTTACAACACAACTGCCGAAGAAATTTTAGAATTATCTCCAGATGGTGTGATGTTAACTAATGGGCCAGGTGATCCTAAGAGTGTTCCAGAAGCAATTGAAATGATTCGCGGAATTCAAGGAAAAGTACCGATTTTTGGTATTTGTTTGGGGCATCAATTATTTTCTTTAGCCAATGGCGCAGATACGTATAAAATGAAATTTGGTCATCGAGGACTAAACCATCCAGTTCGAGAAATTGCTACAGGGCGTATCGACTTCACTTCACAAAATCATGGTTATGCGGTTGATGAACAGTCAGTTAATCCAGAAAAATTAATTGTCACTCATGTTGAAGTAAATGATGGAACAGTTGAAGGTGTTCGTCATAGAGATTATCCAGCCTTTAGTGTCCAGTATCATCCTGATGCTGCACCAGGCCCACATGACGCAGTACACTTGTTTGATGAATTTTTAGAAATGATGGATGCATGGAAGGAGCAGAACTAAATTGCCAAAACGTACAGATATTAAAAAAATTATGGTTATCGGTTCTGGACCAATTGTCATTGGACAAGCCGCAGAATTTGATTATGCAGGAACACAAGCGTGTCTTGCATTAAGAGAAGAAGGATATGAAGTTATTTTAGTTAACTCCAATCCTGCGACAATTATGACGGATAAAGAAATTGCTGATAAAGTCTATATTGAACCAATTACCTTTGAGTTTGTTGCAAGAATTTTACGCAAAGAACAACCAGACGCTATTTTACCAACATTAGGTGGACAAACAGGACTAAATATGGCGATGGAACTTGCTAAATCAGGTATCTTAGCAGAGCTAGACATTGAATTATTGGGAACAAAACTTTCAGCAATTGATCAAGCAGAAGACCGTGATTTATTCAAACAATTAATGGAAGATCTAAATCAACCAATTCCTGAATCAGTCATTGTAACAACAGTCGAAGAAGCTATCGATTTTGCTAATGAAATTGGCTACCCAATTATTGTACGTCCAGCATTCACGTTAGGCGGAACTGGTGGCGGGATGTGTGCCAATGAAGAAGAATTACGTCATATTGCAGAAAATGGTTTGAAATTATCTCCAGCAACTCAATGTTTGATTGAACGTAGTATTGCCGGTTTCAAAGAAATTGAATATGAGGTAATGCGCGATTCTGCTGATAATGCGATTGTTGTATGTAACATGGAAAACTTTGACCCAGTCGGTATTCATACGGGTGATTCGATTGTTTTCGCTCCAAGCCAAACATTATCTGATTATGAGTATCAAATGTTACGCGATGCTTCATTATCAATTATCCGTGCTTTGAAAATTGAAGGTGGCTGTAATGTTCAGTTGGCACTTGATCCACATAGTTTTAACTATTATGTGATTGAAGTTAATCCACGTGTTTCCCGTTCATCAGCCTTAGCAAGTAAAGCAACTGGGTATCCGATTGCCAAGTTAGCTGCCAAAATTGCGGTAGGTTTAACCTTAGATGAAATGAAAAACCCAGTAACTGAAACCACGTATGCGGAGTTTGAACCAGCGCTGGATTATGTAGTTGCTAAAATTCCTCGTTGGCCGTTTGATAAATTTGAGTCTGGTGAACGTATTTTAGGTACTCAGATGAAGGCGACAGGAGAAGTAATGTCGATTGGTCGTAATATTGAAGAAGCTCTGCTAAAAGCTGTTCGTTCATTGGAAATTGGCAGTCACCATTTAGAAATTTCTGAGTTTTCAGAAGTATCAGATGAAAGTTTAACTGAGAAAATAGTCAAAGCCCAAGATGATCGATTGTTCTATTTAGCTGAAGCGATTCGTCGAGGATATAGCATTGATGAATTAGCAGGGTTAACAAAAATTGACATTTTCTTTTTAGATAAACTATTGCACATTATTGAAATTGAACAGGCTTTACAAGAAAATGCAAATGATTTAGAAATTTTAAAAACAGCTAAACAAAATGGTTTTACAGATCGTAAAATTGCAGAACTTTGGCAAACGGATGCTACTAAAATTCGTCAACTGCGTACAGAAAAGGGGATTTTACCCGTGTACAAAATGGTAGATACGTGTGCTGCTGAATTTGAATCAGCTACACCTTATTTCTATAGTACGTATGAGTTAGAAAATGAAAGTATTCGAAGTGACAAAGCATCTGTCTTAGTTTTAGGTTCAGGACCAATTCGAATTGGCCAAGGAGTGGAATTTGACTATGCAACAGTTCATTCGGTAAAAGCCATTCAAGCAGCAGGTTATGAAGCAGTTATTATGAATAGTAATCCAGAAACCGTTTCAACTGACTTTTCGATTTCTGATAAATTATATTTTGAGCCTTTGACATTAGAAGATGTTTTAAATGTCATTGACCTTGAAAAACCCGTTGGCGTAATTGTGCAATTTGGTGGACAAACCGCAATTAACTTAGCAGAACCACTTGTACAATCGGGTGTGAAAATTTTAGGAACAAGTATTGAAGACTTGGACCGTGCTGAAAATCGCGATTTATTTGAGCAATCATTAAAAGAATTAGATATCCCACAACCACCAGGTGATACCGCAACAAATACACAAGAAGCGGTAGCAATTGCTGCTCGTATCGGCTACCCTGTTCTTGTACGACCAAGCTATGTTTTAGGTGGACGTGCAATGGAAATTGTCGAAAATCAAAATGATTTAGAAGATTATATGAGAAATGCGGTAAAAGCTTCACCAGAACACCCAGTTTTAGTCGATCGCTACTTAATTGGGAAAGAATGTGAAGTAGATGCCATTTGTGATGGCACAACAGTTTTAATTCCTGGAATTATGGAACACATCGAACGTGCTGGCGTTCACTCGGGTGATTCAATGGCCGTTTATCCGCCCCAAAGTCTTTCAACCGAAATTATTGCAACGATTGAAGAGTATACCAAGCGCCTAGCTTTAGGTTTGAACTGTGTAGGAATGATGAATATTCAATTTGTTATTCACGAGAATCAAGTTTACGTAATTGAAGTTAATCCACGTGCTAGTCGTACTGTGCCATTCTTAAGTAAGGTAACAGGTATACCAATGGCACAAGTAGCAACTAAAGCGATTTTGGGAGAAACTTTAGCTGAATTGGGCTATGAAGATGGCTTATATCCAACCTCAAATGACGTTCATGTTAAAGCGCCAGTCTTCTCATTTACAAAACTTTTAAAAGTTGATACGTATTTAGGCCCAGAAATGAAGTCAACAGGAGAAGTTATGGGGTCTGACAATAATTTAGAAAAAGCACTGTATAAAGCTTTTGAGGCTTCTGGTTTGCATATTCCAGAATTTGGCTCAGTACTATTTACAGTTGCTGATGAGACAAAAGAAGAAGCACTAGGTTTAGCTAAACGTTTTGCCGATACTGGCTTTAGTTTAACTGCAACAAGTGGAACTGCTGCTTACTTTGAAGAACATGGCTTACAAGTAAAACAAGTTGCAAAGATTACCGAAACAGATGAAGAAACCGTCTTAGATAAGATTCGCAATGGGAATACACAGGCAGTGATTAATACGATGGATAAAAATCGTCAAAATGCTTCTCAAGATGGATTTATGATTCGTCGTGAAGCAGTTGAACATGGTGTACCATTATTTACTTCATTGGATACAGCGGATGCAATTTTAAAAGTAATGGAATCACGCGCATTTTCAACCAAAGCGATTTAAGTAGAAGGGGAAATCAGTACATGAAACAGGAGTTAATGGAAATTACTTCGCAACGATTATTAGCACCACGAATTTATGAAATGACCTTAAAGGGAGCATTAGTAGAACAAATGTGTGTTCCTGGTCAGTTTCTACATCTTCGTGTACCACAAAATGATTTGTTGCTACGAAGACCAATTAGTATCAATAATATTAATCATGAAGAAGGAACTTGTCGTATTATTTATCGAGTAGAAGGTGATGGTACACGCGTGTTCTCTGAAATGAAAATAGGAGAAAAACTTGATGTGATGGGTCCGTTGGGGAATGGTTTCCAACTTTCTGAACTTCATGAAGGAGACACTGCATTTATCGTAGGTGGGGGAATTGGGATTCCTCCACTTTACGAGTTATCCAAACGATTAATCGCAAAAGGAGTGACACCAGTTCACTTTTTAGGCTTTGCATCAAAAGAAGTAATGTATTATGAAGAAGAATTTATGGCATTAGGTGACACTTACATTGCGACAGATGATGGTAGTTATGGCACCCAAGGACATGTCGGTCATTTATTAGCGCAAATGACTAAACATCCCGATGCTGTTTTTTCTTGTGGTGCAAATGGGATGTTGCGTGCAGTAGAGAAACGTTATCTGGGGACGGTTGCAAATGTTCAATTATCCTTAGAAGCAAGAATGGCATGTGGTATGGGTGCTTGTTACGCCTGTGTTTGTCACTTACAAGAGGACGAAAGCGGTCAGAAAAGTGTGAAAATTTGCGACGAAGGACCTATCTTCCCAGCTGGAAAGGTGGTATTATAATGTCCAACCCATTAGCCATTAGTTTACCAGGTTTAGATTTAAAAAATCCAATCATGCCTGCCAGTGGGTGCTTTGGTTTTGGAAAAGAATATGACACGTATTATAATATTGATAAGTTGGGTGCAGTTATGATAAAGGCGACCACTCCTGAAATTCGTTTTGGAAATCCGACACCGCGTATTGCTGAAACTCCAAGTGGAATGCTTAATGCGATTGGGCTACAAAATCCAGGTTTAGAAACTGTAATGACGGAAATTTTGCCTGATCTTCACGACAAACATCCAGGTTTACCAATTATTGCAAATGTTGCTGGTTCTAGTCAGCAAGATTATGTTGAGGTGTGTCGTGAAATATCTAAAGCAGCCAATGTCAAAGCTATCGAATTGAATGTGTCTTGTCCGAATGTCAAACATGGGGGAATCACGTTTTGTACTGACCCTGAGGTTGCATACGAATTAACAAAAGCAGTTAAAGCTGTTTCACAAGTCCCAATTTATGTCAAACTATCACCCAATGTAACCGATATTGTCCCCATTGCTAGAGCTATTGAACGTGGTGGCGCCGATGGTTTCACAATGATTAATACGCTATTAGGGATGCGTATTGATTTAAAAACGCGTCAACCTATTTTAGCAAATCAAACTGGTGGTTTATCAGGACCAGCCATCAAACCAGTTGCCATCCGTTTAATCAATCAAGTAGCTAATGTATCATCCTTGCCGATTATCGGAATGGGTGGCGTAATGACTGTGGATGATGTAATAGAAATGTATTTGGCAGGAGCTAGCGCAGTCGGCGTAGGAACGGCCAACTTTACAGATCCATATATCTGTCCTAAATTAATTGATGAACTACCAAAGCGAATGACTGAATTGGGTATTTCATCTTTAGAAACGCTAGTTAAAGAAGTGAGAGAGGGAAGAAATCAATGATCGAAAGACCAATTATTGCTTTAGATTTTCCATCAAAAAAAGAAATTGAAAGCTTTTTAGCCAAATTTCCGGCTGATGAAAAATTATTTGTCAAAGTAGGTATGGAAATTTTTTATCAGGAGGGACCAGCAATTGTTCGCTGGTTAAAAGAATTGGGTCATGATATTTTCCTTGATTTAAAATTACATGATATTCCTAATACAGTTGAGCATGCAATGAAAGGACTAGCCAAATTAGGTGTGGCAATTACGAATGTTCATGCTGCCGGTGGAATTGAAATGATGACTGCAGCAAAACGTGGACTAGTAAGCGGAACACAAGATGGACAAGCTGTTCCTAAATTAATTGCAGTGACACAACTAACGTCAACTGGTGAAGAAGAAATGCAAAAAGAGCAGCTAATTTCTGCAACTTTGGAAGAGAGTGTATTGAATTATGCAAAATGTGCTGAAAAGGCTGGCTTAGCTGGTGTTGTTTGTTCGGCATTAGAAGCAGCGAAAATTCACGAAACTACTTCTGAAAAATTTATGTGTTTAACGCCTGGAATTCGTCCAAGTGGTGCAGCTGTAGGTGATCAAAAACGTGTAGTTACACCTGCACTTGCAAGAAAAATTGGTTCAAGTGTAATTGTTGTCGGACGCCCGATTACACAAGCAGAGGATCCAGTAGCCGCATATCATGCTATTAAAAATGAATGGAATGGAGAAAGTAATCAATGACAACAATTGAAACAACAATCGCAAAAGACTTATTAGATATTGAGGCAGTATTCCTAAGCCCAAATGAACCATTTACATGGGCAAGTGGTATCAAAAGCCCAATTTATTGTGACAATCGTATTACAATGAGTTATCCAAAAGTTCGTAAAGCAATTGCTCAAGGCTTAGCAGACAAAATTCAAGCAGCTTATCCAGATGTTGAAGTAATTGCAGGGACGGCAACTGCAGGAATTCCACATGCAGCTTGGGTAGCAGATATTTTAGACTTACCAATGGTCTATATTCGTAGTAAAGCTAAAGATCACGGTAAAGGCAATCAGATTGAAGGTCGCATTACTGAAGGTCAAAAAATGGTGGTTATTGAAGATTTGATTTCAACTGGTGGGAGCGTTCTTGAAGCGTGTGAAGCTGCAAAACGTGAAGGAGCAGATGTTTTAGGTGTTTCAGCTATCTTTACGTATGAATTACCTAAAGGCGTAGCTAACTTTGAAAAAGCTGGCATAGCTTTGACAACTTTAACGAACTATTCTACTTTAATTGAAGCAGCTTTAGCATCAAATTATATTAAAGAAGCAGATGTAGAATTATTAAAAGCTTGGAAGCAAGCTCCAGAAGATTGGAATAAATAAGAATAGTTGAGAAAATCGCGCTTAAGTGGACTGTTAAGCGCGATTTTAGACTGCACAAAAGAGGGGATAAGGAGCTATTAGTACTCATCTTAGTTAATGAAACTAAAAGAAGGCATGAGGTTTGGTAAGTCTAAAAAATTCCCAACAAATCAATGAATAGGATGTCGTCTGTGAAGAGTTTTTTTATTGACTTCGATTAGTTATGAGCAAGGTGAATCTGCTTTTTTTAATACTCCGATACAAAATTTTAGCAATGGGTTTTACAAGGATGGAATGCAAAACTGAAGTTACAGTTAGTGTAGACAGTGATGTTGTTAATGAAAAAGAAAATGTCTCGTTAGCACGATTATTTTTGCAAGTGGATATTGCATTGTATGAAGGTAACAAAGAAGGTTAAAATCAAATTTATTTGTATAAAAATACACAATATCTGTACGAAAATGCAAGTGCAAAATGATTTTCTTTTTATTTAAAATTTGCTAGCATAAAAAAATGAGTGGTCATTACACTCATTAAAGGAGGAAATTCATTGAAGAAAAAAAGGAATATGGACGTGGAATGGAGCTATTCTGGAGCTAATGGTCCAAAGCATTGGCATACGTTGTGTGATTGGTATGCTGATGGAGCGAAATATCCTTATCAGTCACCCATTCATTTACTACATGATGAAACACAAGAAATCGGGGACGAAATTCTTTCTTTTCATTATAAAAAAGAAAAATTCACAGAAAAAGAATTTAAAAACACTATTCACTTTGTACCCTACAATACAGAAAGCTATGTTGTCTTTAAAGGTGTTGAATATCATCTGACAGATATCCATTTCCATATGCCTAGTGAACATGTTATTGATGATACTCAAACAGAATTAGAATTCCATTTAGTGCATACAAATGCAGATCAAGAAAACTTAGTAGTAGGCGTCTTGTTTAATTTGACAGATAAATTAAATTGGATCTGTAATGGTCAAGATGATAGTATTTGGGATTTTGATCACCATATTCAATGGTTTGATCCGTCAATTTTCCTACCCGAAAAACATAGTCATTTCCACTATGTTGGTTCGTTAACAACACCCCCAACCAAAGGACCTGTTAATTGGTTTGTCTTTGATACAATTGGCGCGATGAGCCGACTATTTATTGAAGAATTTCGCGAAGAAGTTTTAGAAAACAACAATCGCCCATTACAAGATAAGAAAGATCGGCCCATTTATTACAGTTCGCACAAAAAATAGTCCTTTTAGGGCTTTTTTTGTACGAAGATTTTGTTTTACTCGCAACTATTATTGCAAATAAGATAATAACCCTCTATCAACACACCAATCACGTTTTGCAAGAATTGCACTAAAATCTTTCCCACCTCAGTCAAGTCTTTGACAAACATTCCCTTATTCAGTGCTAGTTAAAAAACTCTAATCACAAGATTGTAATTAGAGTAGCTGTTTATTTTTTTAATTTCAGTATATTCTCTTCATGAGGTGTAACGTAATAAGTTGTTTGATTTTCATAAATGACATAGCCTGGTTTTGCACCATTGGGTTTACGAATATGTTTAACTTGAACTAAATCAACAGGAACTTGGGCTGAATGACGATATTTTGAGTAATACGCTGCGATTTCGGCAGCTTCCAAAATGGTCGTCTCAGAGGGCTCGTTATGACGAATAATAACATGTGAGCCTGGAATATCTTTTGCGTGTAACCAATAATCCGTTTTGCGAGCAGTACGTAGAGTGAGTTGATCGTTTTGTAAATTGTTTTTCCCAACAAGAATATCGATTCCATCAGAAGATAAAAATTGTTCAGGTTGTGATTTTTTTTCTTTTTTTCTTACTTTTACGCCACGATTTTTTAAGTAGCCTTGTTCAACCAACTCTTCACGAATCACATGAATATCCATCGGTCCCGCCAACTCCAATTGTGATAAAATTGATTCTAAATAAGTCAACTCATCTTCAGTTTCCCGGATTTGTTCGCCAATTAATTTTACAGCATTGCGCAATTTTTGGTAACGCTGAAAATATTTTTGTGCATTTTGATTCGGTGTTAATGCTGGATCAAGTGTAATTTCTAGTAAATGATTTTCGTCATAATAATTTTCTAACTGGACAGCAGCAGCCCCTCTAGGAACTTGTGCCATAAAAGTTGTTAGCAATTCTCCTTTTTGGCGAAACTCTTCAGAATTCTCTGAATCAGCTAAGGTTTGTTGTCGTTTTTTTAGTTTTAGTTGATTTCTTTTGTATTCATTTTCAACTTTCTTCAATAATTCACTACCTTGTTGCTTGACGCGATCACGCTCAGCTTTTTCATGATAGAAAGCATCCAAAAGTTTGCTGAGAGAAGGATAGGTGATAGTTGCAACTCCTTCTAAGGAATGATAAAGAATAGGGGTGAAAAATTCTTTTTTTTCTGTTTGGATATAGGTTGGTACAGTTTGTTGCAATTCTTTAAAGAACGATTGCCACACAAGTAATTTTTCATTTGGCTTTTGATTTAAGCGAAAAGACAATTCGTCAGCAGTATCTTTGCCTAAACCTTGAAATTTTTGCTGTAAAGCTTTTCCAGTTAATTCCGGAAGTGTAGATAGCTTTTCGAAAATTTGTGTGTCGGTAGCTGTAAATGGGTTTAAAGTTTCTTGTTTTGGCGGAGCGATATATTCGGCACCTGGTAATAAAGAACGATAGGTGTTATGCGCACTACCAATATGTTTAATTGCATCTAAAATTTTACCAGTCTCTTTATTTAAGAGTAATACGGTACTGTGACGTCCCATTAATTCCACCACTAAAACAATTTGTTGCAAATCCCCCAATTCATCTCTTTTTTTAAAGGTAAAATGTAACACACGGTCATTATCTACCTGATCGATTTGCTCTAAGATCGCGCCATCTAAATATTTGCGGAGCATCATTACGAAATTAGGTGGTGTCTCAGGATTTAAATAATTCATCGAAGTTAATTGAACACGTGCATAACTTGGATGAGCAGATAATAATAGTTTATGATTTTTACCTTTTGAACGAATAATTAAAACAATTTCATTCTCATAGGGTTGTTGGATCTTGTTGATTCGTCCATGAATCAGTTCTTCGGATAACTCTTTTACCATTAAATGGGTAAATACACCATCAAAAGACATCGTTTATCCCTCATTTCTTAATAGTCTTTCTCCATTATAGCGAAAATGTAGCAGAAAACAAAGATGAAGATAAACTTGATTTAATGACAAAGATTATTGTAAAAAAAATAAGCGCTTTATAACTTACTTGACGATTCTGTTGTTTAATTGTTAGTATTTTAGTATAGTTAATAGATAATTTACTGAAGCAGGTGTATCCATTGAAAACGATTAAAATGATAGCAGAAACAATAGTGTTCCAACTGCAAGAATCATGGATAGAATTTGGCTATGCAGTCAATGCAAATCGTAAGAAAACCCTTATCCGAATAGTGATTACTGCCGTTTTAATGGGCATATTAACTGTGGTTATGCTAACGGTAAGCCCAATTATTCGGAAAGAACAAATCAATCAACTAATTATTAATGAACTGCCAACAAAACAAATCATTCCTTTTTCTTATAATCAAGGCGACTCAGTCATTAAGAATAAAAAGGCCATTTCAGTCATGTTCACAAAACCAAGTGGAAAACAATACGATGATGTGATGACGATGTTAAATGAAAAAAGTGATGAATTGAATCGACAGTTTTATTATTATCCGATTATTTATGATGTAGATATGTTGAAACAAAAGTACAATGTAGAGCCCGATAAAGTCACATTTATATTTTTTCAAAATGGTCTTGAAAAAAAACGTTTTACTTTTGACTCCTTAGAAGATGCTGAACAAGATTTGATTCCAGAATTAAATCGTTTACCAATGTTTAATATTCAAGCTATAGAAAAAGAAGAATAGTAAAATAAAAAAATAATTTACTAGTTGACGGATCTCCAAGATTACGGTATTCTAATTTCAACATTACAAAAGGGGGAAGCATTCATGAGACTATTTTACGCAAAACAAGTAAAAGCATGGCAAAATTGGCGTAGATAGTTGTATTATTGGATCTTCAATCCATAGATACAACTTTTTAGAGCATATTCTAAAGTTTGTATCTATGTCGGTAAATGAACGTGTAAATATCGCCGCATAGAGAAAGAAATCTGTGCGGCTTTTTTGTTGAAGCAATTGCCGCGTGCAATTGCTTTTTCTTTTACCAAAAAATGGAAAACTAAGAAGAAATGGGGAGAAAAAAATGAAAAATAAAGGGTTAATTGCAACATTAATAGTTATTTTTGTCGTTTTAATCGGGACATTTGCTTTTCAATATGGGAAAGCGAGTGCAGAAAAACCAGAAGAAAAATCTGAGAAAAAGACTGTGGGTATTTTGCAGTTTGTTAGTCATCCAGCACTTGATGCCATTCGCGAGGGGATAGAAGATTCTTTAAAAGAAGCAGGTTATATCGAAGGTGAAAATCTAATCATTGAATACCAAAATGGTCAAGCAGATCAAAGTAAGCTGGCAACGATGAGTGAGCAACTGGTTAATAAAAAGTCGGATGTCATTGTCGGTATTGCGACACCAGCTGCACAAGCTTTGGCTAATGCTACACAAGATATTCCAATTGTTTTAGGTGCAGTTACTGACCCGGTTGGTGCTAAACTTGTAGAAAATGTTGAACGTCCTGGGGGAAATATCACTGGTGTATCAGATAAAGCACCTGCAGACGAACAAATTCGTTTAGGAAAAGAATTGTTACCTGATGCCAAGGTAGTCGGTATGCTATACTCTTCAACCGAAGACAATTCTAAATATCAAGTCGAAGAAGCAGCACAAGCCGCTAAAGAATTAGGTTTAGAAGTTAAGACTTATCCAATTCCATCAACAAATGAAATCACACAAACCGTTCAAGTGATGAGCGATACGGTTGATTTTATTTATATTCCATTAGACAACACAATCGCTAATGCTATGCCAACAGTTGTTGGAGAAGCCAATAAGAAAAAAGTACCAATTATTACTTCAGTTGATACGATGGTTGAACAAGGCGGGCTTGGCACAATTGGAATTGACCAGTATACATTAGGTAAAAAGACAGGAGAAATGGTTGTTTCAATCTTAGAAGGAGCCGATCCTGCTATTACGCCAGTTTATACATTTAAACAAGGTGATGTCATTTTAAATGAAAAACAAGCTGAATTTTTAGGGATTGAAATTCCAGAAAAATTGAGAGAACAGGCAAAATTTGTTGGAGGTGACGAAGAATGATTATTTCTTCAATTGGACAAGGCTTATTATGGGGTGTTTTAGGTTTGGGAATCTTTATGACGTATCGCATTTTAAATTTTCCAGATATGACAACAGAAGGTTCCTTTCCTTTAGGTGGGGCAGTTTGTGTAGCGGCAATTGTTCAAGGAGTACCGCCGATTGTTGCGACATTTTTAGGTGTTTTAGCTGGTATGTGTGCTGGTTTGGTTACGGGATTATTGTATACGAAAGGGAAAATTCCTGTCATCTTATCAGGTATTCTCGTCATGTCTGCGTTGAATTCTGTTATGCTGTTTGTGATGCAAACACCTAATTTATCGCTATTAAATCAACCACGAATCCTAGATTTTTTCACCAAATTAAATTTACCAAATCATTATGATACGGTCTTTACAGGTCTGATTGTTATTTTATTATTAATTACTTGTCTAGTATATTTCTTTAATACCGATTTTGGACAAGCCTATATTGCTACCGGAGATAATGAACACATGGCACGTTCTATGGGCATAAAGACTGACCGAATGAAAATTATTGGTTTAGTCTTATCTAATGGCGTGATTGCTCTAGCAGGTGCTTTAATTGCTCAAAATGATGGATATGCAGATGTGAGCAAAGGGACCGGAGTTATCGTTATCGGTCTGGCATCGATTATTATTGGAGAAGTGTTATATGGTGAGCTAACTTTTACAGAACGTTTAATTGCAATTGTTGTTGGAAGTATCATTTATCAACTGTTAATCTTATTAGTCATTCGTCTTGGTTTTGATACAACTTACTTGAAGATTTTCTCAGCAATTGTGTTAACAATGTGTCTATTAATTCCACAATTTAAACAAGCGTTACATCTTAAAACTGGTTTTGAAAGAGAGGAGAAATAATGGCTATTTTAGAATTGAAAAATGGAACAAAAATTGTTAATAATGGACCCGGTGAGCAAAAAGTTCTGTTAAATAATGTGAACCTCTCGATTAATCAAGGAGAATTCATCACAGTTTTAGGAGGAAATGGTGCAGGAAAAAGTACGCTGTTTAATAGTATTTCAGGGACCTTACCATTGACTAAGGGAAAACTATTTATACATGAGCAAGATGTAACGAATTTTTCAGAAGAGCGTCGTGCCCAATATATTTCACGCGTTTTTCAAGATCCGAAAATGGGGACTGCGCCACGTATGAGTGTTGCAGAAAACTTATTATTAGCCAAAAATCGTGGACAAAAGCGTGGTTTAAAGTTACGTCAACTTAAACAAAATCGGGAATTGTTTCATTCTTTATGTGCTGAAATTGGTAATGGTTTGGAGAATCATTTAGAAACGCCAGCCGGTAACCTTTCAGGAGGTCAACGACAAGCCTTAAGTTTATTGATGGCAACAATTCAAACACCAGAACTACTGTTACTTGATGAACATACAGCGGCACTTGATCCTAGAACTTCAAAACAGTTAATGGAAATTACTGCTCGTCGCGTTGCAGATCAACAACTTACTTGTTTAATGATAACTCATCGTATGGAAGACGCATTGAAATACGGAAACCGTATGATTGTCTTACAAAAAGGGGAAATCGTCGAAGATTTAAATGCAGAAGAAAAAGCCCAATTAACCCTACCTGATTTGCTGCAATTTTTCGAGGAAATTGTATAGAATAACAAAAATTAGATGAATTTTAATTTTACTGTTGACAGATTCTAATTAAAACCATATACTAAGTTCAATCTTACATCAGTTTGGAGCGATTTTTTATGAAAAACACACGACAACCAAAACTGAATAATTATTACTTTAGCTATTTTAGATAGGTTTGTATTCATGAAAGCATGGGTACAAACAGACAGTTTGTATCTATGATGGCTAGAGCGATTCGTATTGATTTTAGGCCACGTAGATCAGGGAAAATCTATGGTGGCTAAATATAAATTTTCATACTTTTTTTGAGTATTAAAATGTCCACTAGTAGATTTTTTCAGCCTACTAGTGGACATTTTTTATTGTCAGGAGGAAGCAAGTGGAAAAAACAGCAATTAGTGGATATACTCGTTTAGTTGGTTTTTTAGCTAGTCCAGCTAAGCATAGTATCTCTCCCAAAATGCACAATTTAGCTTTTAAAAAAACCAATACCGATGCAGTCTATCTTGCTTTCGATGTATCAAAAGACGAATTAGAGCATGGGATACAAGCTATTCGAACTTTTGATATGTTAGGAGCAAATGTTTCAATGCCGCATAAAATTGCAGCAGTAGCTTATATGGATGAATTGACTGAAGCAGCCGAACTAATCGGTGCAATCAATACCATTATTCATCGTGAAGGTAAGTTAATCGGGCACAATACTGATGGCATTGGTTTTTGTGAAAGTTTACGAGAAAATCAGGTGGCGATTAAAAATGAAACCATGACGTTGCTCGGTGCAGGGGGAGCAGCAACCGCAATGATATGCCAAGCAGCTCTTGATGGGATGCAAGCTATTCATATTTTTAGTCGTAAAAGTCCGCGTTATGAACGTATGCAGGAGAAAATCAAAGAGATTACTTCAAAAACAAGCTGTGTGATTACGCTAACAGAATTGAGTAATCAAAAAGCATTAGAAATTGCATTAAAACAATCAAGCTTATTAGTAAATGCAACTAGCGTAGGTATGTCAGATGATACATCGCCGATTAGTGATCCTTCATTTTTACGAAAAGACTTAACTGTCTATGATGCTATTTACAATCCGCGTGAAACATATTTATTAAAACAGGCTCAAAAAGTTGGTGCGAAAACCATTAATGGCTTAGGAATGCTTGTATATCAAGGTGCCGCAGCATTTGAATGTTGGACAGGAAAAAAAATGCCTGTTGAACAAATTAAACCAATTATTGAAAATAGTTAAATAAAAAAAAACGAAAGAAGGATAAACAAATGATCGTAATTATGAAACCAGGTGCAACACAAGAACAAGTAGAAGTAGTTATCAAACGAATTAAAGACAGTGGATTAGACGTTCAAATTAATCAAGGAAGTGAACAAGTGGTATTAGGTCTGATTGGCGATACACGCAACATTCAAGATATCGCTTTTCGCAGTTACCAAGGTGTCGATAAAACAGTACGTATCAGCAATACCTACAAATTAACTTCTCGTGAATTCCATCCACAAGATACAGTTGTAGACGTTGATGGTGTGAAAATTGGGGATGGTAGCTTTGTGACAATGGCAGGGCCATGTTCAATTGAAGGCTTAGATCAAATCCGTGAAACAGCTCGTATGGCGAAAGCCGGCGGAGCAAAAATTTTACGTGGGGGAGCTTACAAACCTCGTACTTCACCCTATGCTTTCCAAGGTTTAGAAGAAGAAGGCCTAAAATATATTCGTCAAGCTGCGGATGAATACGATATGAAAGTTATTACTGAAGTTATGGATGAAGCCCACATCGATGTTGTGGCAGAATACAGCGACATTATCCAAATCGGTGCACGTAACATGCAAAACTTCAAATTATTATCTGCCGTTGGTCAAACAGGAAAACCAATTGGCTTGAAACGTGGAATTTCTGGAACCATTGATGAATGGTTAAATGCTGCTGAATACATTGCTATTTCAGAAAAAAGCCCAGTTATCTTTATTGAACGTGGTATTCGTACCTATGAAACAGCGACACGTAATACCTTTGATTTAAGTGCGGTTCCAATTATGAAAAAATTAAGTCATTTTCCAGTGATTGTTGACCCAAGTCATGGAACAGGTGTTTGGGATTTAGTTCCTCCAATGGCACGTGCTGGTGTTGCAGCAGGTGCAGATGGTATGATTGTTGAGATTCATCCAGATCCAGCCAATGCTTGGTCAGATGGTCCACAATCATTAAATGAGAAAAACTACTTGAAAATGATGAATGAAGTCGATGTTATTTTCAATGCGATGAAACAAATTCGTGAAATGTAAAAACAACTAACTTAAGGGATGTGTGTCAAGAAATGCTAAGGGTAAATTTAACCAATCATCAATATGATATTCAAATTGAACGTCACTTGCTAAAAAAATGTGGTCAATGGGTAGAAAGTTTATGGAAACCACAACGCATCGCAGTGATTACTGATAGCAATGTTGCCCCACTTTACGGTAAAATAGTGAAAGAGTCACTTGAAGCTTGTGATTTTCAAGTAAGTACTTTTATTGTACCAGCCGGTGAGCAAAGTAAGTCATTAGAACAAGCTGCACAATTATATGATTTGTTAGCAGAAAATGGCTTCACCCGCAGTGATGGTATCATCGCGTTAGGTGGTGGTGTTATTGGCGATCTAGTTGGTTTTGTCGCTTCCACCTATATGCGAGGCCTACATTTCTTACAAATTCCCACTACATTAGTAGCACAAGTGGATTCTAGTATTGGCGGAAAAACAGCTGTCAATACAAAAAATGCCAAAAATCTAGTAGGAACTTTTTCGCAACCAGAAGGTGTGTTAATTGATCCCGAAGTGCTAAATACATTAGATGAACGTCGTTTACGTGAAGGTATCGCTGAAATCATTAAATCTGCAGCAATTTCGGACGAAAACCTTTGGAATTTGTTAGCTTCGATGAAAGATGAATTTGAATTACTTAAACGCGCTGAAGATGTAATCATTCCTTCGTTAAAAATTAAACGCGCAGTTGTTGAAGAAGACGAATTTGACAATGGTAGTCGCCTGATATTAAATTTTGGTCATACTATCGGTCATGGAATTGAAAATACGGCAGGTTATGGTGTTGTTAGTCATGGAGAAGGTGTTGCCGTAGGGATGGTTATGATCTCCCGTCATGCTGAGGCAATCGGTGAAATGGCTGAAGGCACTACCGAACAATTAATCCAAATGATTGAAAAGTTCCATTTACCAACTCAGCTGGAAATTGATCCACAAGCTGTTTATCAAGCAATTACACATGATAAAAAAGCACGTGGTTCGCAATTAAAGATTATTTTACTTGAAAAAATTGGCCAAGCAAAAATTGTGTCAATTCCAATCGAAACGATGAAAGATTACTTACAATAGGGGGAACTTATATGCGTTATATTACAGCAGGAGAATCACATGGACCAGAATTAACAACTATTATCGAAGGTTTACCAGCAGGAATGCCTTTATCAGCAGAAGATATTAATCATGAATTAGCACGTCGTCAAGCCGGTTATGGCCGTGGGGGACGTATGTTAATTGAAACTGACCGTGTACGAATTACTTCTGGTGTTCGTCACGGAAAAACACTTGGTTCACCAGTTACAATGGTTGTTGAAAATAAAGACTGGAAAAACTGGACAAAAGTCATGAGCATTGA
The DNA here is from genome assembly GCF_058216475.1 of Enterococcus sp. AMC2644. Lineage (NCBI taxonomy): Bacteria > Bacillati > Bacillota > Bacilli > Lactobacillales > Enterococcaceae > Enterococcus > Enterococcus sp. AMC2644. The sequence continues at coordinate 2,966,892 of NZ_CM177095.1, read as the reverse complement.
AGACGTAGAAGAAAAACAAAAAAAATTACGTCGTGTTGCTCGTCCAAGACCAGGACATGCTGATTTAGTCGGTGGAATGAAATACCATCATAATGATTTACGGAATGTTTTAGAGCGATCTTCTGCTCGTGAAACAACAATGCGTGTTGCTATTGGTGCAGTTGCGAAAAAAATTCTATCAGAATTAGATGTTGAAGTTGCCGGTCATGTAACTATGCTTGGTGGCATTAAAGCAACGATTCCAGAAGGGATTACTGTAAGCGAGGTAAAAGCAATATCTGAAGCTTCTGACGTTCGTGTTGTTGATCCGACAGTAGAAAGTGAAATTCGTCAATTGATTGACCAAACAAAACGCAATGGCGACACGATTGGTGGCGTTGTTGAAGTTTTAGTTGGTGGTGTTCCAGCTGGCCTAGGTAGTTATGTTCAATGGGATAAAAAATTAGATGCAAAAATTGCACAAGCAGTCGTAAGTATCAATGCCTTCAAAGGTGCTGAATTTGGCGTTGGTTTTGAAGCAGGGGTTCTACCTGGTTCAAAAGTTATGGACGAAATCTTATGGAATGAAGAAGAAGGCTATACACGTCGTAGTAACAACTTAGGTGGTTTTGAAGGTGGGATGACAAATGGTGAGCCCATTGTTGTTCGTGGAGTGATGAAACCTATTCCAACTTTATATAAACCATTACAAAGTGTTGATATGGATACCAAACAACCTTACAAAGCAAGTGTAGAGCGTTCAGACAGTACCGCTGTTCCAGCAGCGAGTGTCGTTGCTGAAAGTGTTGTGGCAACAGTTGTCGCAAATGAAATTTTAGAAAAGTTCTCTAGTGATTCATTTGAAGAATTGGTTCAAGCAGTCAAAGAGTACCGTGAATACTTGAAAAATTACTAAGACGTTAGGGAGGTAGGCATGAAACAAACTGTATTAATCATTGGTTTAGGTTTAATTGGTGCGTCATTAGCCATCGCTATCAAAAAAGAACATCCCAATACACACGTGATAGGTTGGGATTACTTTGAAGAAACACGTACAATTGCCAAAAACCAAAAAATCGTAGACGAAATTCCAACTACGTTTGAAGAAGGAGCAATCAATGCTGATATTATTTTATTAGCTGTTCCGATTAAAACGTCGTTAACTTATTTGAAAGAGTTAGCCAAACTTCCATTAAAATCAGCGGTACTTGTTACCGATGCTGGTAGCACTAAACAGGAAATTATGTTACTTGCCGATAAGCTACCATTTGATTTTATTGGAGGTCATCCAATGGCTGGTTCACATAAATCAGGTGTTTTAGCCGCTGATGGAAATCTTTTTGAAAATGCCTACTATATATTTACGGTCCCCAAAAATGAACTAGTTGCCAAACGAGTATCTGAGTTACAAGAATTATTTAAAGGTGCACGTGCAAAGTATGTCACACTGACCGCCGATGAGCATGACCAAATTACAGGAATGTTGTCGCATTTACCACATATTATTGCTTCTGGATTAGTCAACCAAGCCGATGTTTTTAATCAATTACACCCGCGGGCCAAACAATTAGCTGCGGGTGGCTTTCGAGATATTACACGGATTGCTTCTTCTGATCCACAAATGTGGACAGATATTTTGTTGAGTAATCGTGAGTCATTGCTTTCGTTGATGGCAACTTGGCAAGAACAAATGACAGAAATTTCAGACTGGTTGAAAACGGGCAATCAAATGAAGATTTTTGAGTTTTTTGAAAATGCAAAAGACACACGTGACAACTTACCAGTCCACAGCAATGGTGCGATTCCAGCGTTTTATGATTTAATGGTTGATGTTCCAGATCGTGCAGGGGTTATTGCTGAGATCACAAGTATTTTAGGACAAGCAGATATTTCTGTTATTAACATTAAAATTTTAGAAACACGTGAAGACATTATTGGCGTATTACAGTTAACCTTTAAAAATCAAGGCGATTTACTTGCCGGTAAACAATGTATTGAAGAAAAGACCGACTATCCTTGTCGTCTGAAATAGGAGGAAACTATGAAATTATCACAGGCAAATCAGTTAAAAGGAACATTACGTGTTCCAGCAGACAAATCAATCTCACATCGCAGTATCATGTTTGGTGCCCTAGCAAATGGGCGTACGACTGTAAAAAATTTTCTGCGTGCAGAAGATTGTATGAGTACCCTTCATGCATTTAAAGCTTTAGGTGTGCCAATTGAAGATGATGGTGAAACAATCACGATTGAAGGACAAGGATTTAACGGGCTGAAACCAGCAGATTCACCAATTGACATTGGAAATTCAGGTACAACTATTCGTTTAATGATGGGGATTTTAGCTGGTTCAGGTTTTAAAACAATATTATTTGGTGATGATTCTTTAAACAAACGTCCAATGAATCGTGTAATGCTCCCATTGCGTGAAATGAATGCCAAAATGCATGGAGAGAATGATTCTGAATTTCCACCAATTACAATTGAAAATGTGGCTGAATTACAACCGATTAATTATGTGATGCCGATGGCGAGTGCACAAGTTAAATCAGCGATTATCTTTGCCGCAATGCAAGCGCATGGTACTTCAACCATTTTAGAAAAAGAAGTGTCTCGTAATCATACCGAAGAAATGATTCGTCAATTTGGTGGCGAAATTAACGTTTCTGGTAAGAAAATTTCTATTACTGGTCCACAAACATTAACTGGACAAGCCGTGACCGTTCCTGGAGATATTTCTTCTGCAGCCTTTTTCTTAGTTGCTGGGGCCATTACTTCAAACAGTGAAATTACTTTAACAAATGTTGGAATTAATCCAACACGTACAGGAATTGTGGATGTGCTAACGAAGATGGGAGCTGACTTAGAAATCTTAAATGAAGATACCCAAAATCAGTCTGCAGACATGGTGATTCGTACTTCTAGTTTAAAAGCTACAACTATTGAGGGGGATCTGATTCCGCGTTTGATTGATGAGCTTCCGGTAATTGCTTTGTTAGCAACTCAAGCACAAGGGACAACTATTATTAAAGATGCTGAGGAATTGAAAGTTAAAGAAACCAATCGAATTGATGCAACAGCTGATCAATTACGCAAAATGGGAGCTGATATTACTGCGACAGAAGATGGTTTAATCGTTAAGGGGCCAACACCGCTGCACGGGGCGACTGTTTCCAGTTTAGGAGATCATCGCATTGGTATGATGTTACAAATTGCCGCATTAATCAGTGAAGGGGATGTTGAATTAGAGCGTCCAGAAGCTGTTGCAATTTCTTATCCAGCCTTTTTCGAGGATATTCATTCTTTAATTCAAGGAGGCGCAAAATAAAATGAATCAAATTGTTTTGATTGGTTTTATGGGTGCTGGTAAAACAACTGTTGGAAATTTGTTGGCTGAAAAACTAAATTATCAACAATATGACTTTGATCAATTAATCGTGGAAAAAATCGGTATGAGTATTGCCGACTATTTTGAACAATATGGCGATGCGGCTTTTCGTGACATCGAAACAACCGTTTTAGCCGAGGTGGATACATTGGAAGGAATTCTTTCAACAGGTGGAGGAATTGTTTTAAAACCAGAAAATCGAGAATTACTCCAAAAAATGCCTTCTGTCGTGTATTTAAAGACTGATTTAGCTGAATTAATTCAACGAGTAACACAAGACGAAGACAATATTCGTCCACTAGCGGATTCAAAAACACCTGAAGAAATTGAAGCAATTTATCGTCCACGTGTTCCTTTATATGAAGAAAGTGCACAAATTATTGTCGAAACAACAGGAAAAGCACCTGAAGAAATCGTCACAGAAATTTTGAAACAAGTAGGTGAATAAATGAAAGTTGGTTATTTAGGACCTAAAAATTCCTTTACCTTTCAAGCAGCAAATACAATTACAGATGAAACAGACCTAATTGCGTATCCTTCCATTCCTTTTTGTATTCAAGCTTTAGAAGAAAATAAAATTAGTTTTGCGGTAGTTCCGATTGAAAATTCTTTGGAAGGTTCGGTTCATGCTAGTATAGACCGGATCTTCCATCAAGAGAAGCTTTTTGTTGCCGGAGAAATTGTCTTACCGATTCGCCAACAATTATTAGGACATTCGAATGAACAACCGATTACTAAAATTCTTTCCCATCCGCAAGCTCTCGCTCAGTCGCAACGTTTTTTAGAAACGACTTATCCGTTGATACCTCTAGAAGCAGTCGCATCAACTACATTTGCAGCAGAATATGTTGCAAATCATCCAGAGGAACATTGCGCAGCAATTGCTTCAGACAAAGCAGCTAGTGAATATGATTTAACAATCCTAGCGCATAATATTCAAGATAACGCTTTGAATCAAACGCGTTTTTGGGTTTTAACTGCGACTAAAGATGAGACGCTAGACTCTTTAGGTCAACCAGCTCGCAACACGTTGTTTCTAACATTACCTGATAATTTGCCGGGAGCTTTACACAAAGTACTTTCTTGTTTTGCTTGGCGTAATATTGATTTGAGCAAAATTGAGTCACGGCCATTAAAAACTAGTTTAGGTGAATATTTCTTTATCGTGGATTTAACCTTGGAAGGTAATCAGGCTTTGATTGAAAATGCTATTGAAGAGATTGAACTTTTAAAAGGACACACTAGAAATATTGGGAGTTATCCTGTAAAAATTATTCACTAAAACTTAGGCAAAAAGTCTCATAAAATCAAAGAGATGCATGAAAATTGTTTTTTAACATTGTTTTCATGCGTTTCTTTGATTTTTGTCTTTGATCCAGTCTCTTTTTGTAGAAAAAGTTTAAGTTTTCTTATTTTAATTTGCTTTATTAAAAGGGTCATGTATGCTATAAGAGAATAAATTTTTGGAGGAACAAATAATGAGTCGAATGGACCGTCATAAAAAACAAAAATCAGCTGAGCAAATGTTTGCTCGTAAAACGATTGAAAAGCAAACGGATTGGGAAGAAACTGTTAGTGATACTAATAGACCACCAAGTTCAATACCACCTAAATCAAGCTTCTTTAAAAAGAAACCGAAAAAGCGAAAAAAACATCGCTTCATCCGTTGTTTACTGACTTTTCTAATTGTATGTTTCGCCTATTCAGGTGTTTCATTTTTTATAGGCCAACAGGTTGCCAAAAGTGATGCTAGTGCTTCTGCTCAACCAGAGACATTTAATGGAATGACATCAGCAGACGGCAGTCACAATATCCTATTGATAGGGAATGATAGCCGTGAAGGTGAAACTGCACGGGCAGATACGATTATGGTATTGCAATTAGATGGCTCCGCTAAAAAACCTAAACTAATCTCTTTTATGCGTGATACACTCGTGACAATTCCAGGGGTAGGTGACAACAAAATCAATGCAGCTTATGCTTACGGTGGTGCTGAATTAGTTCGTACAACACTCTCGCAAAATTTTGGTATTGAAACCAGCTATTATACAACGCTTGATTTTCAAACCTTTGAAAAAGTAATTGATACGCTTTTTCCAGGTGGTGTCCGAATTGATGCGGAAAAAGATATGAGTAAAAATTTAGAAGTAGCTATTAAAAAAGGCCCACAAAAAATGGATGGCTTGACACTTTTACAATATACCCGTTTTAGAATGGATGAAGAAGGAGATTTTGGTCGTGTTCGTCGACAACAACAAGTAATGAACGCTGTATTTAGCCAACTGAAGAACCCACTGTCTCTATTAAAATTACCTTACGCAGCTGGAAAAGTAATGGGGTATGCTTCAACGGATTTATCGATGGGCTTTTTATTAAAAAACACCTTCTCTATTGCTAAAGGTGCAGTTGGTGTGGATCGTTTGAGTGTGCCAGTCGAAGGTTCATGGTCTTATGGTGAAACAGCCGAAGCAGGTAGTGTGTTAGTCGTCGATTCTGAAATGAATCGCCAAGCAATTCAACAGTTTCTGTCAAAATAATTAGAAGGACTTTTAAAAACGGATAGATTTATGCTATATTAGTACTAACGTTTGAAAATTGTTTGAAACGAGGATAGAAAATGAAATTAGCAGTTGTTACAGATAGCACAGCCTTTTTACCTGAGCGCATTCAAAAGCATTCTGATTTATTCGTTATTCCGATTCCAGTTATTTTAGATGGAAAAATTTATAATGAAGGAATCGATATTGAAGAAGATGAATATTATGGATTATTAAAAAACAGCAAGGAGTTTCCGACAACTTCACAACCTGCATTAGGCGAAGCACTTGAACTATATGAATCGATTGCTGCAAAGGGATATGACACAATTATTAGTATCCACTTATCTTCAGGGATTTCAGGGTTTGTTAATAACCTACACACAATTGAAGATGCTATTGATGGTGTAAAAATTGTGCCGTATGATTCCTTAATCACTAGTATGCCGATGGGACATATGGTGGAAGCAGCGTTAGATCTAGCCAGTCAAGGAAAAAGTCTAGAAGAAATTTTAACTCATTTAGATGTTATTCGCGACAATACGTACGCTTACTTAATCATAGATGATTTAAATAATCTCGTACGTGGCGGACGCTTAACAAATGGTGCAGCAGTTGTTGCAGGACTTCTAAAAATCAAACCTGTCTTAACTTTTGAGGATGGAAAAATTGTTTTATTTGAAAAAATTCGTTCAAGTAAAAAGGCTTTTAATCGTGCAGAAGAAGTGATTGGTCAACATAAAGAACAAATTAAGGGTCCCTTGAAATTATATGTTATTCATGCTAATAATCTGGAAATGGCCTTAGAAGAACAACAAAAACTACAAGAGCGCTATCCGGATGTAACAGTGGAAATCGGTTATTTTGGACCAGTGATTGGAACACATTTAGGAGAAAAGGCAATAGGCTTAGCGATTTCTGCCCAATAATAAAAAATACTAGAAGAGAAAATTTAATCTTCTAGTATTTTTTTTAGCTTCATTTCTATTGCATAGACGTTTAGCAAGACTTTGAATCAAAAACAGTGCTTTCTAAACAAAAAAATGATGGATAATTTAAACGAAGAAGCTAAAAGATAGGAAAAACCTTTTTTAGAATACTATAATATATTTATGTAAACCTCATGAGCTTTAATCTAGACGAATCGACTTTTTCTTGGAATAATAAAACAATCTACTAGTTGTATAAGGAGGAATAACATGTGAAGCTGATTTTAATTCGGCATGGTGAATCTGCCAATAATAAATTTAATCGTGAAAATCCTCAAAAACGTGTTTTTACAGGACAGTTTGATACTCCTTTAACAGATACTGGGCGACAACAGGCATTACAATTGCAACGATTTTATCCATTAAAAAAAATTGAAACGGTCTATGCATCGACTTTATCGCGTGCTTTTGAGACTGCTCAACTAGCAACAGATAGAAAAGATATTCTACTTGATGAGCGGTTGAAAGAACGATCACTCGGCGAATTAGAAGGAAAATCACTAGCTGACCTAACTGACTTTTGTGCGACCTTGCCACAAGATTTTACTCATAGTTTTCGTGCGAAAGTACCTGGAGGCGAGAATTATACGGATGTTCTGCAACGAATGCGGACCTTCTTTAACGATTGTTGGCATGAGGAGATGGCAATTTTTTCGCATCAAGGCTCTATACGTACAATAATGATGCATCTGATGGATTTAACAGAAGATGAAACATTGCGTTTGCAAATACCTAATTGTCATCCAATTGTCTTGGAGGGGAATCGAGTAGGTGAATTTATTCAAAAAACGAGTAACCCTTAATGTGAGTTACTCGTTTTTTGATTGGCCATTAACGTACACTTACCTGTCGCTACTAGTGTATCAGCTAAAAAAATTTCTGCGCGCCAAAATTGCAAGCGTCTACCAATCTTTTCAGGAGTCGCCATAATGCATAGCTTGCCAGATTGGACTGCATGAAGATGACTGATTTGTAAATCAACACCCACTGCAAATCCATTTGTAAGATTTTGGTTTGCACCGATACTACAAGCCGTTTCGATTAAAACCCCACTGATACCACCGTGCAGATAGCCGAATGGTTGTTTATGGATATCGGTTATTTCTAAAGATAAAATAACTTTTTCTTTTGTCACTTGTTCTGTTTGAATTTCTAAATGCTCTAATAGGTTCATTCTCGTACTCCTTTGTTTTGTTTAGTATAGCCTAGAGTAAAAAAAATGGCTAGATACTTTTCATTAAGCATAAACTCTCTCTTTTTCGTTATCTTACTGTATAATGAGTGAGTGATGCAATAAAGGAGGAATTAACCCCATGAGAGAATGGCAAACAATTAAAGAATACGATGAAATTCTTTTTGAACAATACGAAAAAGTAGCAAAAATAACAATTAATCGTCCGGAAAGACATAATGCATTTACACCTAAAACAGTAGCGGAAATGATTGAAGCCTTTAATATTAGTCGTGATCGACAAGATATTGGTGTAATTATCTTAACTGGAGCTGGCGATTATGCTTTTTGTTCTGGTGGCGATCAAAAAGTCCGTGGACACGGTGGCTATGTTGGTGAAGACCAAGTACCTCGTCTAAACGTTTTAGATTTGCAACGATTGATTCGGGTTATCCCTAAACCAGTCATTGCGATGGTTAAAGGCTGGTCAATTGGTGGAGGAAATGTCCTTCAATTAGTTTGCGATATTACTATTGCAGCAGAGAATGCTAAATTCGGTCAAACAGGCCCTAACGTTGGTAGTTTTGATGGTGGCTATGGCTCGGGTTACCTTGCACGTGTAGTGGGACATAAAAAAGCGAAAGAAGTTTGGTTTATGACCAAACAATATACAGCAGACGAAGCTTTAGCAATGAACTGGATTAATACTGTTGTTCCTTTAGCAGAAGTAGAAGATGTAACAATGGAATGGGCAGGAGAAATGTTGAAAAAGAGTCCACTAGCTTTACGTATGATTAAAGCAGCAATGAATGCTGATACGGATGGACTAGCAGGTATTCAACAATTGGCAGGGGATGCAACGTTATTGTATTATACAATGGACGAAGCAAAAGAAGGTCGCGACGCCTTTAAAGAAAAACGTGAGCCTGATTTTGATCAGTTCCCTAAATTCCCATAATGAGACCAAATAGTTGGTTACAGCGACAAGCGCAACTTTATCCAGAAAGACCAGCTTTTTATTGGAAAGATAAAAGCTGGTCTTTTCATGCATTAAATCAAGATGTTCAAGGATATGCGTATTATTTCCAACATCATCTTCCTGAAAATTGCTCACGCGTCGCAATTTTTAGTGACAATTCACAGGAAATGTATTTAACAATTTTAGCGTTGTGGGAATTAGGGATTGAAGTCCAATTTATAAATACGCGTTTAACTGAAGAGGAAATTGCATTTCAGTTACAAGATGCCGATACTCGAGTAGTCATAGCTGGAAAGCCAGTTACTATTTCAATGCAAGTGTCTTTTCCTAAAACAATTCCATTTGTCTCATCGGAAGCATTTGTTGATAATGGCTATCAATCGACTGCTATTGCGTCAATTATGTATACGTCTGGAACAACAGGAAGTCCTAAAGGCGTTCCTCAAACATTTGCGCATCATCAAGCAAGTGCCCAAGCCACAAAAGAAAACATGCATATCACGGTAAATGATTGTTGGTTATGTCCGACTGCTTTATATCATATCAGCGGGTTGTCTATTTTATTACGGTCTTTAGTATTAGGGATAAGTGTGCGGTTGTATAAAAAATTTGCGGTAGAGGAATTAGTTAGTGATATTTGTGGAAATCGTGGGACAATTGCATCTGTTGTAAGCAAAATGTTGATGGATATGTTACCACTACTACCCGAATGTCCTGCTTCCTTTCGCTACTTTCTATTAGGTGGTGGGCCGGTTTCGAAAGAAGTTCTATATGAATGTGAAACAAAACATTTTTCGGTGATTCAATCTTTTGGGATGACGGAAACTTGTTCTCAAGTGGTTGCATTACCACCTGAAAAAGCCAGTAAAAAAATTGGTTCTGCCGGATTACCTTTAAAAGAAGTTAAAATGAAAATTGAAAATGGCGAAATTCTATTAAAAGGGCCTAGCATTGTAACAGCTTATTTGAACCAAGAAATACGTTTAGATGGTGAAAATTGGTTTCATACAGGTGATTTAGGCTATCTAGATGATGAGGGTTATTTATATATACTTAGTCGAATGAGTGAGCTAATTATTTCGGGTGGTGAAAATATCTATCCAGCAGAGATTGAGCAAACATTGATACAACACCCGCAAATTGAGGAAGTCATTGTAGTTGGAACAGAAGATGCAACTTGGGGACAAGTGCCAATCGCATATTTAGTAATTACAGAGACCCTACAAATGACAACTTTAGAACCATATTTAACGAAATTGGCGAAATATAAACAACCAAAAGCTTATTTTATCGTTTCAAGCATTCCTAAAACTGCTAGCGGTAAACCATTAAAACGAAAATTTCTAACAGAAGAAAGAGTGAACTATATTGTGTACCAACTTACATGAGCAACTGGGGAACATCCAAACTGAGTATATTAGCTATTCTTATTCGATGGCCTCTGTTGCTTTAGAGGATTTATTTGCCAAAAGTGAATCTTATCAAGGAACGCGTTTCTTTTGGCAATCAGCGGATAAAAAAGGAATATTTCTAGGCTTAGGTCATTTAGAACTATTATATGGTAAAACCGTTGAAGAAATTCGTGCTTTTCAAACCCATTTTTTTGCGAATTGTACAATTTTACCAACAGAAGTCTATCAAGAACCGCTTTTATTTGGTAGTTTTGCATTTGATCAAAAAGGAAAAGCAGCTCCTTTCTGGCAAGAGTTAGAACAAGGCTATTTTCAAGTACCAACTATTTTATTTAGCTGGCAAGAACACCAGCTTTGCGTAACACTAACTGTGCGTAATCAAGAAGATGTTGCGCAAGTTTTTGAAAAATTAGAAAAACAAGTCAAAGAACTTTTGTTGGCACCACTTCCAGAAATAGAATTAGCTGAACTTCAAGAGGATGAATTGAGCGTTCCTCAATGGTTGACTCTAGTTGATAAGAGTGTTGCGGCGATTCGTTCTGGAAAACTAAAAAAAGTTGTTTTGTCTCGTCAAATGAAGGTTACTACAAAAGGTGCTTTTCATTCAGCAGCTATTTTGAAAAAATTATTGTTACAACAACCAAATACCTATGTCTTTTTATTAGAGGGGGCAACCAGAACTTTTATAGGTGCAACGCCAGAGCGATTGATTGAAGGGACTCCAAATTATTTTGCTACAGCAAGTGTTGCAGGGTCAATTAAACGGGGAGAAAATGCAGCAGAAGATGCGCAACTCGGCCAGTCATTATTAAATGATCCGAAAAATTCCCATGAACATGGCTTAGTAGTTAATCGAATTGAGCAAGAGTTAGCACCTTTTATTGATGGACTAATTTTAGGTCCACGTCAATTGTTAAAAAATAGAGATATTCAGCATATCTATTTACCACTATTTGGTAAACGAAAACAAGATGTTTATTTACTACAATGCGTGCAAGCTTTACATCCAACTCCTGCTTTAGGTGGTGAGCCTAGGACAGCTGCGATGAAATGGTTAGCAAAATATGAAGAAACAGGTCGTGGGTTATATGGGGCGCCGATTGGCTGGTTAAGTTTAAAAGAGGATATTGGTGAATTTGCAGTGGGGATTCGCTCAGGTGTTTTTAGTAAAAATGAAGGCTTGTTATATGCTGGTTGTGGGATTGTAGGAGAGTCGATTCCTGAAGAAGAAGAAAAGGAAACAAGAATAAAATTTCAACCGATGTTACGAGGAGTGAGCGGCATTGAATCATCAAGAAACGATGACTAGGTATTTATTAGCATTTATTGAAGGGTTAAAAACAGCAGGGATCAAACAAGTAGTTATTAGTCCCGGTTCTCGTTCAACCCCTTTAGCATTATTAATACATCGAGATAAAAAATTGACTAGTTTTATTGATGTTGATGAACGATCTGCGGGCTTCTTTGCTTTGGGTTTAACCAAAGCTACTAAAGAGCCTGTAGCTTTAGTTTGCACCTCTGGGACAGCAGCAGCCAATTATTATCCAGCTATTTGTGAAGCGGAAGCGACGAATTTGCCTTTAGTCGTGTTGACAACTGATCGTCCACCAGAGTTGAGAAACGTAGGTGCCCCACAAGCGATGGATCAACAACAATTATATGCTAGTCATGTAAAACGTTTTACAGAAATGACAGTGCCAGAAAACAGCGATGAATTATTGAAATATAGTCATTGGCAAGGGTTAACGAATAGTTTACATGCACAACAAGCTCCTAAAGGCCCTGTTCATATAAATCTGCCTTTACGTGAACCTTTATTACCTGACTTAACGATAAATGCTCCAGATTTTCCAGCTGCAACGATACTTCCAAGTCAACATGTAGTCGATTTGAGTCTGTTGACGCCGCTTTTTAATAAAAAAGGCTTGATTATTGTCGGGGAACAACAAACGATACAAGAAGCACAGAAATATCTAGAACTAGCTGCTTTACTGAATTGGCCAATTGTCGGAGATCCGTTAACCAACTTAGCAACTTGCGAGCCATCACCGTACTATTTAAAACAAGCCGATTTAATTTTTGGTCAAACGGCGTTAGAACCAGAAATTGTTCTACGTTTTGGACGATTGCCAGTAACAAAAAATATTTTACTCTATTTAAAAAAAATAACTGCACCTACTATATTTGTTGAAGAGGCATTGTCTTGGCAAGATCAGTTGCAGGATACAGATTATTTTATTGAGGCAACAATTGAAGAGTTGTTATCAAGTATGAAAAATATTGATTTCGAATGGGTAACTAATCAATGGATAACTAAATGGCAATCCCAACAAGCTATTGCAACTGACATATTAGAGAAACAAACGGTTTTAGCTGAGTTAAATGAATCTGCCGCAACTGTTACTTTAATTAAAAATTTGCAAAATAGTCAATTAGTTGTAGCCAATAGTAATGCAATTCGGTTTGTCGATCGATTAACAGCTGTGAATACAGCAGCGCTCACTATATATGGTAATCGTGGCGTGAATGGTATTGATGGATTAATTTCTACCACAGCAGGTATTGCTGCAAACCAAGACCAACCAACATTTTTATTGATTGGTGATTTAGCCTTTTTCCATGATATGAATGGCTTACAGATGATTAAACAATATCAATTACCTGTAACCATTGTTTTGCTAAATAACAATGGTGGTGGAATTTTTTCATTCTTATCGCAAAACCAATTATCAGTAGAAGATTTTGAGCCATTATTTGCTACACCGTTGAATATGAACTTTCAGCATGTGGCAAAATTGTATGGAGCAGATTATCATCAGCCTAAAACCTTAGCAGCTTTTGAGCAGTTAATCATTAAGGCGCAAAAACAACCGATTTTTCAAATTATTGAAATTTGTGGCAAACAAAAGGAACCTGTGGCTTTATGGCAAAACATTTGTCAGGAATATCAAAGTGCTTTAGGTGAACAATATGACTAATTATTTTTATCAATGGCTTACACCGTATCAAAAGCAACGACCAACAATTGTTTGCTTGCACGGTTTTACTGGAACTTCCAATACTTTTCAATCCTTAAAATTATCAGTAGAATATAACTATCTAGGGATTGATTTAATAGGTCATGGAAAAAGTGATGTATTTGTCCATCCTGATGAATACCTAATGGATAAGGTTATTGACAATTTACAATCATTAATGAAACGACTAGGTATTCAAACGTATTATTTATTAGGTTACTCAATGGGAGGGCGATTAGCTCTAGCTTGGGGGTTAAGTGATACAAAGGTTCAAGGGATTATTTTAGAGAGTGCTTCTCCAGGATTAGCTAGTCAACAAGAAAGAAGCAAGCGAATAGAAAATGATAATAAACTTGCTCAACGATTATTATCAGAACCGTTAATAGATTTTGTTGATTTTTGGCAAGATTTACCATTATTTGCTTCACAAAAACGATTACCACAGTCTATACAGACGAATATTCGTAATGAACGAATGGGACAGCAAGCGTATGGTTTGGCGATGAGTCTCTACATGATGGGAACAGGGCAGCAACTTAGTTATTGGGAACATTTAGCGACTTCTGTACCGATTCTTCTAATTACTGGTGAATGGGATCAAAAGTTCCAACAAATTTCCTACGAGATGTACAATAAAAATCCGTGTATCCAGATTCGCGAAGTTTCTTGTGCAGGGCATTGCGTGCATCTTGAACAACCGACCCTTTTTAGCCAAATCGTTGAAAATTGGTTAAAGGAGCGTACGAAATGAAAATTGTTGAAGTTAGATATGAACAAGTACGCTTACCATTGAAATCTCCATTTGTAACAAGTTATGGAGTATTAACAGAAAAAGCTTTTGATTTATATCTTTTGTATGATGAAGAGGGGAACCAAGGGATTGGTGAGCTAGTTTCTTTTGAAGTACCTGATTATATAGAAGAAACGATAGAAAATTCACGCTACGTAATCCGTGAATTTTTATTACCTTTATTATGTGATACAGAAATTCACCGTCCTAAAGATGTTTGGCAACTATTCCAGGGAATTCAAGGGAACTACATGGCGAAATCAGCGTTAGAAACAGCTGTATGGGATTTATATGCGAAACATCACAAAAAATCACTAGTCACTTATTTTGGAGAAACTCGTAAAAAAATTCCAGTAGGGGTAAGTATCGGAATTCAGCCCTCTATCTCTCAATTAATAGCAACTGTTCAGGATTATGTAACACAGGGCTACCAAAGAATTAAAATAAAAATTACACCGGAATATGACTATGAACCGCTAGCAGCTATTCGACAAAAATTTCCTGAATTATTATTGATGGCGGATGCTAATTCTGCTTATTCTTGGGAAGATTTACCGCTCCTTCAAAAATTAGATACTTTAGAATTAGCGATGATTGAACAACCTTTTCATCAGCGAGATTTTGTTAGGCATCAACAGCTACAAAAAACGTTACAAACCCCAATCTGTTTAGATGAAAATATTCGAAGTTTAGAAGATGTTCAGACTGCTTATGCTTTAGGTAGTTGTCGAAGCATTAATTTGAAGATCCCTCGTGTAGGTGGAATTACAGAAGCATTGCGTATCGTTGATTATTGTGAAGAAAAAGGCATCATGGTTTGGTTAGGTGGTATGTTTGAATCTGGTGTTGGCCGTGCTTTGAATCTGCAATTTGCCAGTCAACAAACGCTACAGTTTCCAGGAGATATTTCGGGTTCTGATCGATATTATTATGATGATATTGTTTTAGATCCAGCAAAAGTAGACAATGGGATGCTAGTGGTTCCTCAAAGTGTGGGCATTGGTATAAACTTGGATTGGACAAATATCAAACGTTATAGCTATGCTTCAGGTATAATAGCTTTATAAGCTTAGAGAGAAGAGGGAAACGTAATGATTAAACTTGTATTCTTACGTGGTGTGATGCCTTCAGGTAAAAATAGAGTTCCAATGAAACAATTGCAAGAGTTGCTTCAAACGAATGGCTATCCAGATGCTCGAACCTATTTACACACAGGAAATATCATGCTTACGACTGAAAAAGATTCAAATGAATTAGCTGAACACATTCACCGACTAATCCTAACACATATCGGTCCTGATTTAGGAATTCTTGTACGAACACCAGCTGAAATTAAACAAATTTTGTTGAATAATCCTTTTCAAA
Source organism: Enterococcus sp. AMC2644 (assembly GCF_058216475.1). Taxonomy (NCBI): domain Bacteria; kingdom Bacillati; phylum Bacillota; class Bacilli; order Lactobacillales; family Enterococcaceae; genus Enterococcus; species Enterococcus sp. AMC2644. The sequence continues at coordinate 2,951,265 of NZ_CM177095.1, read as the reverse complement.
CTCCTGATGATGACTTGAAGCGTACTTTTTTCAGTATGCTTAGTCAATGTCCAGATAAAGAATCTATTCATATTGTTCAAGAGAAAATTAAAGGGACTTCCGAACGGTTAATAGTCTGCGGAAATACTGCGTATATGTATATTCCAGGAAGCGCAGCACGGAGTAAGTTAAGTAATCTTACACTGGAAAGATCATGGAAACTTGTAGCAACAACTCGCAATTATAATACCTTGTCCAAAGTTTTAGCTATTGCTGAGACTCTGATATAAATAACATGATTTTTCATTAAATGAAAAATCATGTTATTTTTTTATAGATAGCTTCGTTAATAATAGGCTGTCAGCTTTCACTCGAAGTTTTATAGGCTTTTAGAAGAACGAAATAAAAGTGAAGCAGATGAACTCTGTGGACAAAATCTAATTTTTCTAGACGAAAACATTTTTTGTTGAGATAATTGATTGATAGCTTTAAAAAGGAGTGGAAAGCATGAAAAAAGTTTTAGTTTTTAGTAGTATCACAGCTGGAGGTAAGACAACATTCATTGAAAAGTTAACGGAAAAACTAGAAAATAGTAGTGTGATTTCATTTGATGATTATAGTATTGATGCTTTACCATCGGCACCACCAATCGATACACCTGTAGAAGATGCAGTTAATCAATATGATATTCAACAACTAATGGATGCTTTTTTTAATTTGCCAGATGAAATAAAAATTGTGTTAATTGATTTTCCGTTTGGTAATCGTCATAAAGTATTGGCGCCGTATATTGATATGACATTTTATATTCAGACTCCTTTAGACATTGCTTTTGCTAGACAAATTTTACGTGATTTTTCTAATAAAACACAGGAACAAATTTTAGAATGGGCTGCAACTTATTTGAATTTTGCTAGACCTATTTTCGTAAATCATGAAGCGTATGTTTCTAAAACAGCGGATATTATATTAGATGGAACTATCTCTATCGAGGAGAACATAAATATTGTATTGGATTTACTGGAGAAAAAAACATGATAACAGTAAGAAAATTGGACTTAACGGATTTAAATCAATTTATCAATATCCGATTAAAAGCTTTAAAAGAAGTTCCCGAAGCATTCGCATCAACTTATCAAAAAGAGCGCGATTTGCCAGAAGAAGTTTTCATCAATCGACTAAAAACTACCGATAGTCAATTCACAATGGGCGCTTTTGATAATAATCAACTTATTTGTATAGCAGCTTTTTTCAGAGAGACAAAAGAGAAAACGAAACATAAAGGAAAGATTGTTGCGGTGTATTGTGACCCTGACTATCGTAATAAAAAGATTGCCAGGACAGTTATGGAAAAATTAATCGCAGAAGCTAAAAATATACCAGGACTAGTTGTTTTGAATTTGAGTGTTGTGTCGGAAAATTCTAAAGCAAGGCGTTTTTATGAGAACTTAGGATTTGTCATCTACGGAATGGAACCTCAATCATTATTTAACGATCAAAAATATTTTGACGAATATTTACTACAATTACAACTGGTTAACAATAATGTACTTGAGAGATAATTCTTTCAAGTACATTTTTGTTTAAATAAAATACAAATCTGCAAAATTTTAAATAAGAGAACGTGTGATGAGAAAGGTGTTGGTCATTTTTTTAAAGAGTCTTAGAATACGTTTCTAACACACGTTATTTAATTGTTGCTTTTAATTTTTAACTAGCAATCTAATTCACTATTTGTATGATTTTAATGAATAAGAACCTTTGATTTTATTGGTTTTTTTAAAAATATTTATTTTAATTCCTTATTATGTTAATATAATATAGAAATAATGAATTGTTGATTTGGAGGTATTTCATGATGTATAATGTTGAACCATTGCGTACAAAAATAGAAATTGATGATTTTTTATTTTGTTTAAGACGAACAGCAAACCCAGAGAGAGATTCTTTTCTTTTTTTGTTGGGAATCAATACTGGCTTAAGAATGTCAGATATCGTTAAACTAAAAGTAAAGACAATTCGCTATTCTGCGCGTCCAGTAATCATTGAACAAAAAACAGGTAAAAGAAAAATTCTATACTTAGATAATATGCAAGAGTTGATTGGTAAATACATTGATAATCGTGAAGACGAAGAATTTCTATTTCCCTCTAAAAAGGGAGGGCACTTAACAGTCAATGCTGTGTACAAAATATTTCAAAATGTTGCAAATACTTTGGATAGAAATGACATTGGCACTCATACATTTAGAAAAACTTTTGGTTATCACTATTACAAAAAAACTAGGGATGTTGCGACTTTAATGGAATTGTTCAACCATAGCAGTGAGCGTGTTACTAAAAAATATATCGGTATTAATGCAGATGAGATAGGTAATTCTTTAGAAGGGTTTCATTTGGGCTTTTAAACTCAGATTGTCAGTTTATCATATATTAATTATGTAAACTTTCTTTGTTATCTAATCTAATTTATCATATTTTTTAAACACAACTTATATTGATAGAAAATTTAGATCTATTTAAATAAAATAACTAATCATAAGTAGAAAAATTAAAAGCAAACCACGCACGTAACAGAAAATAATACTACATGCGTGGTTTGCTTTTTTATAATCATATTAAGACAAACAATAAAGACTAAACTTAACAAAGATATTTGAATGAAATTGAACGCCAGCAACTAATAATCAGAAAAAAATTTTAGCTATTTATTTAATGTTTAGGAATTTAAACAAGATAATATCGCAACGAATCATTAAAAGACTTATGAAGATTTTTAATTGACGAATTTCCCCGAAAATATTGGTTGATTTACATTTTCTATAATTATAAATTAAAATAACAAAATTATCAGGGATATATGTAATTATAAGAGGGGGTCTACAGCGATAATTAGAGTGATGTTAGCCCGCTAAAACTTTGAATGTAACTTTGTATAATATATATTATGTAAACTAAAATATAGAATTTTAAGTACACGTACAAAAACCTATCGCGTCGCCCTTTTCCACTATCAATGTCGCAAAATCTTAATTACAAATGAACATTAGCACAAAATTATTTGTTATGCGAGTGATATTCTTGATTATTTTTGGAATTTCAAGTATTCATCATAATCAACCTTCAATAATTTCACATCATTGACAAAAAATAACCGTGTATTACGTTCAGTCAACTTAAATATTGGAGTTAGTTTTTCGTTTGATCAGACTGTCCAAGGTTGTTAAACTAATTGATAAATACGTACAAACATCTTTAGACACCCAAATGTACTTTGCTAGTAATTCAGCAATACGTTTACGTTCAATTGCTTCTTCAAAATCTGAAAACACACCATAATCAAACAACTCAGATAAATACTTCATGTGTTCAATTGCACCGATTTGTTGTAAATTATGGTGTTGCCATGAATTTCCTTGATACAAAATTTTCCCTGAATCTAGCTTCAAAATACCTGTTAAAGTTTTTAACAAGGAAAAAAATAATTAAAATCTAATTAAACTCATAAAAAAGCACCCAAAATGACATTGAGTGCTTTTGTAAACAATTTTTGAATATTTTTAAGTCATGCTTGCTGTTTCTATCTCATTTACAATTAAAGTTGGATTTTGATCTAGCAATTGAATTAAACGATTGGTACTTCCACTAGGTTTTGCACCATCAATTTCCCATCTTTCTAGGGTACGAACTGACACATCAAGCATACCAGCAAACACTGGTCTTGAGACTCCAACTTTTTCTCTAATTGTTTTAATATCTTCACCAGTATAATTAGGTGCTTTTTTTAACTTATAAGATCTAGTGGTAACTGTATTGGGTTCTCCATTAATATATGCAGTTAAATCTTTAATGGAATCAAGTACTGTACTCTCACTCATAAATAATCAGTCCTTTCTTTTGAAACTCATTTTTGTTGCCCTAGAAAATGCTTTTATCGCTGCCTTTTCTTTTTCTGTTAAACTTTCTTTTCGATTTTTTCCGTAAACATCAATAAAAAAGTAATCAGTTCCTGTTAATATCAAATAAATTACTCGTTCTGAACCGCTTTTTCCTTTAGTAGTACTTTCAGGTGAAAATCGCCATTTTATTGCACCACCAGTTCCAGAAATCATATCTCCCAAAAATGGTTTTCCAGCATGAGTTTGTTGATTGTCAGCAAATTCTTGCAAAAGTCTTTCCATGTAGTCTTGATCTTCATCTGTCAAACCTAATTTTTGCCAAGCTTTCATAAATGAAGCTGGATAGTGAAACTTAATTATATCTCCCATAGTTTCTCCAATCTATGTTTCAACTATATTTTTATTATATACGCAAGTTGCGTAATGGTCAAATGATTTAATCATTCTTTTAATTTCAGAGTTTCACCAGCAAAAATCAAATCTACATTTTGAATTTCATTTATCTTTGCTAGATTATCAATTGTTGTTTCTGCTTTTATAGAAATCGCCCATAATGTATCACCCCATTGAATGGTATATTCTGTATCTTAAGCTTTTATATAAATATCATCGGGCTGATTAGCAATCCAAGCAACTGTTTGTTTTTTTCAGACATATTTCTTGGAACTTGCTTCTTGTTTCCCGCTACTAGTGTATTTTTTTCTTCTATTAAATTAGCTTTTGAATTCTCAATTTCCTTTTGTACATTTAATTCTAGTTTTTCCTTATAAGAATTAGATGGTTTCGCTGATTCTGTTACATTGTTAGTAGAACTTTCTTCCGTGGATTCAGTTATAACCTCTGATTCGCTCGTTTCAGTGGACTGATTTGAATCCTGACTCTCTTCTGTATCTTCAGGAAAAGTTGATTCATCTGGAAATGTTGGTTCTTCGATACTATTAGAATCGGTTGTTTCTCAGGTATTTCTAGTTCTCCAGAATGTTCTGTTGAATTTTCCTCTTCATTAGCAGTCTCCCCTGTATCAGGTATCTCTTCAATCGGAAAACTGGACTCACTTGGAATTTCAGGTTCTGTAGTTTGATCAGGAATTTCTTCATCTGCATAAGTAATTAAAACAACAGGTGCCACAATACTAAGAAGTATCGTAGCACCAAATAAACTAGCTATAATTTTCTTTTTCAAAACAATCACCTATTTACTTTCTTTATTTGCAAGTTTTGCTTCTCTCTCTTCGTTGGTTCAGAACTTCTTTGCTTTTTAACAATATTCTGTGCAAAGACTTTAATATACGGTTTATTTCCTCTCAACATATAATTCTCAAAATGCGGATTAATTGAACTCATTGAAGCGAACCAAATATGGTAAACGATTCTTTTTGATATCGATTGAACACAATCTGATCTAAGGTTGTGTGTTCAATACATCCACTGACCAAGAAGCATACTATTCTACAAATAGCTGGCTCTCATTGTCCGAAACGGCGACTCATTTCATCCGAAATAATCAAAATCCCAGTGATAGTTACGATCTTTAATTTCCTATTTAATTATCATATGATAATCAGCATAACCTTTTCAGTATTTTCCAGAATCTTTTGATAAAGCAACGAGTTTTATTAACAATCAAAATATTACCTAAGATTTAAAAGCAATTATTTTTTAAATGATTTAATTTGTATAATTCCTAAAATAATCCCAAGTAAAATTAAAATCAACGAGAGAATGACTCCTAACAAATTCATTGTTATACTACCCTAATTTCATTTCTATATGTGGTGTACTTTCAAAAATGAAGGGTTCACCCATTTTTTCAAATCCGAACTTTTCGTAAAAAGAACTAACTTGTACCTGTGATTCTATTACGACTACTTTATTGGAAAAATACTCATTACAAACTTTTAAAATATGTTTCATTAATTTATTGCCTTGACCAGTTCCTCGCGATTCTTTTTTAGTCACTACTCTACCGAAAGTTACATAATCACTTTGTAAAAATACTCTGCCATAGCTTTCAACTAAATTTGTAGTTGGATTTTGATAAAAAACATGATAAGCAATTTTATCTTTATCATCTACTTCATGATAGATTCTATTTTGCTCAACTACAAAAGTGTCAACTCTAAGACGTAAAATTTCTAAAAGTTCTGAACTTGATAATTCTTCTAATTGTTTAATTTTCCACATAGTATTTCCTCTTCTCTTGCTTATAATGTAATATATAACTGTCGGTGTATCTATAAATGTATAGAAGGAGTGTTTTTTTAAATGGATGATACTGATACAATCTTGTATAGAAGAATAGGACTAATTACTCGAAAATCTACAACAGACATGAATCAATTCGCCTCTGATTATCAATTAGAAAACAATTTATTTCTCTATTTAATTCGCATTACTGAAAATGAAGGACTTTCGCAATCTGAATTAGTTGAATTAATACAAGTTGATAAAACTACGTTAAGTAGAGCTATCAAAAAACTTGAAAAAGAAAATTATATTATTAAAAAAACTAATCCTGAAAATAAAAAATTCAACCAATTATTTCCAACAGAAAAAACAAAAGGTTTATACAAAATTCTATGTTCTTTAGAACAGCAAGTCATTAAAAATGGATTGAAAAATCTAACAACAACTGAAAAAGAAACTTTAAATGCTTTATTACAAAAAATAAACACGACTTCTTAACAAGTACGTGTTTATTTTACCACAAACAGTTGCGTTTGCAACTGTTTTAAAAAAGTATCTCTCAAATGATATCTGGCTAATTCTAAAATATTTTAGAATTAGCCAACATACCTGTGTTAGCGAAAATTATTCTAGAGATTGTACTCATTCGCTAGGACATCAATAACCAGCAATTCTTAGTTCACTCCTAAGAATTACTGCCCTATTAATATTAACTTTCTCTCCTCTCGAAACAAAAAAAGTATGAACGAATACTTCATTTTAACTTAGATCCGCGAGCATTTCCTTACAAATCTGCATACTTATATCTTGCGGTACAGGAAATGTTCCATGAGACAACGAGGTAGAGTCTAACGCAATTCTTCTAGCAGAGTAAGATTGCAAACCTAGCCCTAAATCCATTATTTCAATGGGATTCCCATCTCCGCCCGCTAAATTAAGAGGTGCAGCATTGTGAAGTAAATATATAGATTTTTCTTCGTAATTTATTTTTTCAATTCCTTTTTTTACAACAACAATCTCATTACTTTCATTCTTTATTGCTTTTGTATTAATCTCCAAACCATAGTGCCCAGCATTTGCAAGAATGACCTTATCTTTAAAAAGTGGGATATGTTTTTCTGTAATAACATTGAATCTTCCAGTGACCGTAATAATCACATCTGCTTGAGGAATCAGTTCTTCTAAGGTTCCAACAGCATGACCGTCAACTTTTGCTTTTAAAAGAGCTAGAGGATTATTATCGTAGACCATTGTCTTTGCACCAAGTCCTGAAAACTTAGTTGCTACGCCCGTTCCACAAAAACCATAACCTATTATTAAAATATTTTTTCCGCCTACCAACAAACTAGTCGTTCTCATAAAACCATCGACAACCGAAGTCCCTACACCAATTGCATTTTCTAGTAATTGTTTGGCCGGTGAATCGTCAATAACGATAATTGGATATTCAGGTTGCAATTGCTCTTCTTCAATTAACAGTTTACCTGATCGGGTCTCTTCATTTGCCCCAAGAAGTTTCCAATTTGGTTTTAATTTTTCATAAGCTAAAATCAAACTAGCCCCATTATCTAGGAAAATATCAATTTTATTGGACAAAATTTTTTCGATATACTTATTGTGTTCTTCTAAATCATCATTTTCTTTACCGAATACAGTGATATTTTCCAAAGTTGCTAAGTAAGCAGCAGTGTCGGCTTTGGTTGTTCCTACACAACCGACTAAATACACATGTTCTGCGCCACCTCCTAAGATTCCTTCAATCCAATAAGCTGTTTTAGGCTCAATATGCATACAAATAGCAATTGTCTTTCCGGCAAATGTTTTTTCTTTTTTGAATAAGTCATTCATTCTCTTAAGAATGGGCATCCTTTCCCGAAACCAGAACATACGATTACACCCTGTTTCTGATAATTTTACATTGTCAATAATTGATTTCATTTTTTTGTCTCCCTCAATATAATTTATTTTTTATTCAGCTTTATTATTGAACAAACATGATATAATAAATAGGACATTTGTCCGTTTATATAAAAAAGGAGCTCTTATGAATAATCAGGAAGTTGTAGATACAAAAAAGATACTAACTAGCTTAACTCTTTTAGATATGTTTCCAGAAATCGTTCTTGAAAAATCCCTGTACCTATATTTTTCTAAAAAAGAACAAATTGTTACTTCAGATGAACCTTTCAATGCATTGTATTTTATTTTAAAAGGGAAAATCTTTGTTACTTCATATGCTTTAAATGGGGATAAAGTAATCATCGATACAATGGAACAAGGTGAATTTTTCGGAGATATAGAATTATATAGTAATAAAAAACTTTCTCTTCATAATGTTGTGGCTACTCCACAGACAATTGTATTAAAAATCCCGGCAACAATCGTTAACAGCTATTTAAATAAGCATGTTTCTTTTTTAAATTTTATGTGTTTGAAATTAACTGAAAAGTTAATGAATACTTCTTATAAATATTCTAAAGCCCTTCTTTTGCCTGCAAAAAATAAACTGGCACGTTATATTACTGAACAATTTGAACTTCATCAACATCATATAATCCCATTATCTGTCCAAAAAACTTCTGAACTATTAGGGATTTCTGATAGACACATTAGGCGATTACTATATGAATTTGAAGAGAAGAAAATCATTGAAAAGCAGAGAAAGCATATAGCCATTAAAAATTTAGAAGAACTATACAAATTAGCAAATCAATAAGCCTTATATTCCACAAGTTAAATTCCTTGTAGACTATTCTAAATGCTCGTTGTTCATCAAAATCAGTATACTATCAGCTATAGAAATATATTCTATTTTTTTTACTATACTCATATAGATAGATCCCAACTCTTCAATCTTTTAATGCCTTATGTATCATTATCCTCTTGGACAGTTGGACACTAAAAAACACCGACCATTTGCAATAGTTGGTGTTTTTTTCACATTTACGGCTTGAATATCGTACCGACAATTTTGTTATTGACGATATCATAAAGTGAATCAGGCTTATTTCCATTCGTAATGACAGTCTCTATTCCATGACTAGTAGCTAGGTTTGCTGCTTGGAGTTTTGTAATCATTCCACCTGTTCCTCTTCTTGAACCTGCTCCGCCCGCTAATAGATGGATACTTTCATCTATTTTTTCCACTTGTTTGATTAACTTGGCAGAAGAATCAACTCTAGGGTCCTTATCATAAAGTCCGTCAATATCTGAAAGAATAATTAATTTGCTTGCTTTACATAAAGTTGCGACCACAGCAGATAACATATCGTTGTCACCGAATAATCGTGCTTCTGATTGGATTTCTGTGTAACTAACAGAATCATTCTCATTAACTACCGGAATAATACCCATATCTAATAAAGTATCAAAAGTATTCATTAAATTTTGTTTTTTCTCTGTTACCTTTATATCCTCAGCGTTTAATAGGATTTGAGCTATTGTTTTATCATAATCAGCAAAAAACTTATCATAAAAAAACATAATGCTACACTGGCCTACCGCAGCTGCAGCTTGTTTGAATTTTAATTCTTTAGGTCGTGTTTTTAAATTTAATTTATTAGACCCTACTGCAATTGCTCCTGAAGACACTAAAATAACTTCATACCCTAAATTCTGAATATCTGAAAGCACACGTGCTAAATGATCAAAAATTTTTAAATTATTTTGTCCGGAGTCATTTGTTAAAGTTGAAGTTCCTACTTTGACAACAATTCTATTCTGATATAATCCCATATTTATACCTCGATAATAGTTGGTTGATGTTTTGTGTTCAGTAACATTTTCTGAAGAATATCTTCTGTTTTTACCTTCATATATCCTGTAGTTGTCCCATCACTGCAACCGTAATATTTTTCTAAAACTACCTCTTTGTCGATAATAATCTGAATTTTATTTTCATTATCAATTAAAGCACTATAGATAGTTGCTGCCCCAATTTTAGTCTGCAACATATCCTCAAACAGTTCTTCTGGTGCAAATGAAACGCGTGGAATCTCAAGAGAACGACTAAAATCTTTAGAGTTGAATGACTTATTCCCTGTTGTAATAAAGAGATAGAATTTTGTTTTTTGACGATTGCATAAAAATAATGTTTTCACCATATGTATGTTCAATTTTTCGTTAATAACAAGACATTCTTCCATTGTAATCGCCTCATCTGTATCTACCCGTTGATAATCAATCTTTAATTCTTCTAGTTTTCCATAAACTTTTTTCTGCAAACTTGTTTTAAATTTACTAGGTTTATTTGTAAATATTTCACTAACATAAAACATAACTACCCCACCCTTTGTATTGTCTTTTGAACAAAAACATCGTATCATAGTTTTCATAATGATAAAAACAAATATTTGTCATGATTATCATTCCAAAATCAGATACTTTGAATGAAAGGAGCAACATAAATGGAAACGAATATACAAAAATATCTGGCTCTTGTTAAAACCGTAGAGCTAGAAAGTTTCACCAAAGCTGCAAATGCCTTAAATTACTCGCAATCAGGTATCAGTCGCATGATTAACGATTTAGAAGCAGAAAGCGGTGTTAATTTATTAGAACGAAATCGAAGTGGTGTTAGTTTGACTTCAGATGGAATGTATCTCTTTCCTTTTATTCAAAATTTGGTGAATGAGTATTTAGTATTACAAAGAAGAATAGATGAATTAACTGATTTGAACACTGGTATTATAAGAATTGGCACTTTTTCTAGTGTTGCAACACATCGGATTCCTAAAATGATTCAAGCATTTCAGAAGTTCTATCCTAATGTTGAATTTGAGCTACTATTAGGGGACTATACAGAAATAGAAAGATGGATCAATGAAGGTCGTGTTGATTTCGGTTTTCTTCGATTACCTACTATCAGTCCTTTTCAAACAAGGTTTATAGAACAGGACGAATTGCTAGTTGTATTACCTAAAAACCATTATTTAACTAAATACGAAAAAATTCCATTAAATGCACTTTCAGATTTTCCATTTGTTTTGTTAGAAAAAGAAAAAAACTCTGATATTTTGGAGTTGTTTGAACAATTGTATTTCACACCAAATATCCAATTTCGTACATGGGATGATTATGCAGTAATGTCAATGGTAGAAAGTAATCTAGGTATCAGTATTTTACCAGAATTAATTTTAAAAAGGATTTCTTATGACATTGTTACCAGACCCTTAGACATCCCATTTTATCGGAAAATTGGACTTGTTTATAAAAATGAAGAGACACTATCTTTAGTAACAAAAGAATTTCTTAAATTTATAGATTATAGATAAAAGAAAGGAGTGTTCAACAGGGATGAACACTCCTTTTAAGCTAATTTGCATTCTTAGGCTTATAAGCCTGGGAATGCGAGTTAGCTGTATTGAGACTAGTCTAAAATTTTCAGTCGTTTAAATAGATTTATGACTAGTCACTCCTGCATATACAATTGCTAATGAGCAGACTTTCTCTTATAGGTCGCGATACATGACATACATATTCGAAAAATGATTGTCTTTCATACGAAAGCCATTTCTAATCGTACCGATTATCTCAAACCCATGTTTAGTATATGTTTTAATTGCTGCATAGTTTGTAGCGACAACAGCATTAAATTGCATTCCCAAAAAGCCCAATTCTTTAGATTGAAGCAACGATTGAGCAACCATAGGACTAAAAATGCCGTTACCTCGAAAATCTTTGCCTATTACATAACTTGCATTTGCCACATGTGCACAACGTCCGATATTATTTGGGTGAACAATAAAGAAACCTGCTAATTCCCCTTCCACCCAGGCACAAGTTACTAAAGATTGTTCCTTTAAATAATTATCAAAACTAGCTTTTGAATAGTAGTTTTCTCCAGGAAAAGCATCGCCATCCAATAATACTGCATTCCACATATCGGTCATTTGTTCCAACTGTTCTTGTTGGTAGGTTGAAAACAAAATAGTCATTCTCTCACTCCTATGAATTTCATGATATGAGATAATAGTACCAAAAAAAGAAGAATTATAGCAAAACATCTATCAATAAACTTTGCATTTAAAGTCTATCCATTGGATTTGACTAAAATTATTCTTTATAAAAAATTTTACGTACCTAACTCTTCTATAAGACAACATCGCCATATATAAATTGATTTCCTATTTTAATCCTCAATAAACGCTGTTACAAATGACATATCACTTAATCTGCGAATGACTTTTTTTCTGCCGTCATCATACAAAAACGATACGCCACCAGCTTGACCATATAAATCAAATTTATTTAAATCCTCTACTTGAAGTCCTAACCATAAGGCATTGAACACACTAAGACAGTCACCATGTGAAACTATAATAAAATTCTCTTGGTTAGATTCATTGATTTCATTAACAATTGGTCGTAAACGTTCCCATAATTCACTTCGAGACTCTGCAGATGGTATAAGACGATCATAGACTGTTTTCTCTGGCGTTAATCGTTCTTGAAACCACTTAACCGTTTTTCCAACAGCTTCACCTAAGTTTCTTTCACGTAATTCCGATCTCAAAGATACATCTATTGCCAAACTGTTTGCAAGATAGGTTGCAGTTTGTTGTGCTCGTTTTAAATCAGAGCTATCTATGCACCAACTTTGGGAAGCTATAGTTGGGGTAAGCCTGTTTGCAAGTCGTTGCGCTTGTTGATGCCCTTTTTCTGACAATTCCCAATCTGTCCAAGAACCAATCCTTCCATTGGTGTGATGAACAGATTCAGTATGTTGAATTGTAATAATTGTTTTCATGGTTCCTCCTCTTTTGCTTGTAAGTTAACATAGGAATCACTTATTTTTTAGAAAGTGAATAATAGTTCATTACGCTTTTTTCAATAAATCCACAAGAGCGATAGAGATGTAGCGCATTTTCATTAATAGTATCCACTTGTAAAAATATTTTTTGCATCCCATAAATAAATAGTTTCTCAATTGTTTGTGTTAATAATTCACGCCCATATCCTTGGCCACGATAACTAGGATATATTTCTAGTGCGTAAATTCCTCCGCATTCTGCAATCATTTCTATACGAACTTGACCGATTGCTGTATCTCCTATTTTCCCATTAAAAAGATGTTCTTTAGTATCTATTTCTTCCATTTTTAGGCGATAATTAGGCATAGGAATAAATGACTGAGTGTCTAAATACATATCATATTCAGAATGATGATATGCTGCCTGCTTTTTTTCGATAAACGTAATACCAGCTTTTGAATCTTTGTGGCAAATTAACAATAATTCTTTTGCTGATCGTTTATTAAATTCATCTTGAACAAGATTGTATAGTTGAGTAAAAATCCCTTGGTTCCGAAAATTAGGATGAACCATTCCAGTAACTTCTAATACATCATTATCAAAGTCACAAATACCAAGATAACCAATTAAGTTGCCATTTATAAAATATAAAAATTCATTGATTTTTTGACTATTTTTCTCAGCAATACTATTCTTTAATTTATAATCTAGTTCTAGTTTATAAGAAGCGACATTCTCATTCTGAAGGCAAACTGTTTCTAGTCGCTTAATTTCCTGATAAAGTGGTTCATTTATTGTTTGCCGTAAAATAATTTGGGTATTGTCCATATATATTCTTCCTTTATTCGTGGATTTGATAAGCATGTTGCAGTAAAATCTTTTTAGCATTTTCAAAATCAGCTGCTTTAACTAAAATATAATCGGTGTTAAATGTTGAAATGGCAAAAATACTAATTGCATGATTGGCTAAAATCGTAGCTAACTTAGCTAGGATTCCTACTAAATTAAAATCTAAAATTCCATCAATTTTAAATGCTTTCCAGTCGTCTTCACGATTTAATGTAGCAATAGTAATCTGTTTAGTTGGTAAGACAACAGAAATTTCATCAGTTGTTTTTCCGATAAAAAGTGGGGAAATTGACAAATCAATCATGGATAAATTAGATACTTGAATTATTGAAAATTCTTCTGGTAATACGGTTAATAGCAAGATAAACAACTCCTTTTTTTGTTTTAAAAACATCATAGACCATCGTAAATTACTTTCCCAGTTTATACGCTGTCAAATATAGCTTAAAATGACGAAGCATTCAGTTATTTTCCATAATAGAATGTAACAGCATCCAACACATAATGATTCTTCTTCATTCGCCACGTCTAACTCCTATGTAGAAAAACAGTTAGTCTTTCAACTAATCTGTTCAAATGGTTCGATATGAATATCTGCATCAAAAACATGAAATTTCTCATATAAGATTGTTTCAATCTCATCTGCAATAGCATGACTTTTTTCAACAGTTAGGTTTCTATCCACTTTAATCACAATATCTAAAAAGATATTGGCCCCATAATAGCGACCACGGATGGAAACTAATTCATCTACTCCAGCAACTTGTTTGACTGCCTTAGAATATTTTGCTAACAATTCTTCCTCAAAGCCATCCGATAAAGAAAACGCACTTTCTCTAAAAATATCAACGGCTGTTTTTAGAATCAAGCAAGCAACTACCACAGCAGTTAAGCTATCCAACCACCCTAAATTGAAAGAAGCCGCAAAAATAGCAATGGATGTTCCAATACTAGTCCACGCATCACTACGATTATCTTTTGCGGCGGCTAATAAAGCAGAACTACGTACGTCTTCAGATAATTTTTTATTATATAAATAAACACCGTACATTATCACTGCAGAAACTAAACCGACAATAGCCGCACTACTATCAGGACTATGCATTTCTTTTTGTAAAATAGCCTGTACAGATGAATAAAGAACCTCTAAACCAATAAGCAACATAATAAAAGATGTTATCAAACTCGCAACATTCTCAGCTTTCCAATGTCCATAGGTATGGTCTTTATCTGCAGGTTTGCGAGCAATCCGTAAACCAATGAATACAACGATTGAAGCGATAATATCTGTTGAGTTATTTAAGCCATCAGCAATTAGTGCTTTAGAATTAGCAAAATTTCCGACAATTAACTTCAAAATTGTCACAGTGATATATGCGATGATGCTTAGAATTGCACCAGTTTCGGCTTTTTTGAGGTCTTGTTGTCTTTCTTTGTGCATGATTATCCCTCCATTACTTTGAGTGTTATTATCATACAAAAAATTCATGGAAAAAAGTCGAACATTTGAGAAATGTAATGTTTTTGGCAGTACATAAAAACAAAATTTCAGTACACCGAAAAAAGGAGTCAGTAGTCCTTAGAAATAACTTTTTGGAAACAAGCACTAGCCTTTTTCACTACAAGTTAGTTCCGTTTGATATTTACACTGATAATTTCTGTCGTAATAGTTGAACAAGCTTAGTAAAATACTTAGAGCAATTGGGAAAGTATCGCTTCAATGCAATCAAATAACGCTAAAAAACTTCTCATTTTATGCTTAGAATGAGAAGTTTTACTAATTATTCCATTGTATCTTGTAAAGGAATCGCTTCTGCTACATCTTCTAAGCGTTCTTTTGACTTCTTTTTTTGTCCCAATAATTTATCATACTCATCTTGCAAGGCTAATAACCGACTATAAACAGTATTCATACTACGACTGGATGCTAAAGATAGGGCATAAATAAAGGATACTGGCAATGATTCTATACGACGGTCACGGTGAATCCAAGAAGCAACTGTGGATTGTTTAAAGCCATACATTTCACATAAGCGGTCTAAAGAGAGTCCTAAATCCCGGATAACAAAAACATTGATTGGGTGTGGGTATACATACGTGTTAATTGTCATATTTGAGTGCGCCCCTTTTTATGTATATCGTGCATGCAATAATAGTAGCTATCCCTATGATAGCACCCTTTTTTATTTAACACCACTTTTAGAAAAAAAGGAATGAGACGTTACTATCGACGAGATGTCATCGCTAAGCTGCCTCATTCCTTTTTAGTTTGTAATTTAGATATGCTCCACAATTTGGTACTCCTCACGATTTGTTAGCTGATCGAAATCAATTTGATTAAACAAAATGTATTCGCATGAATTGTTTTTTTGGACTATAACGAATTTTTCTGTTACTCCACGATATTTTTCAATTTGGGCGGTTTCGTATAGACTTTTTAAATCAACATTTGAAGAAATTGCATTCCCTTTATTGAAAAAAACAGATTCTTCCATCACTATTTCCTCCCTTCTTATTTAAAAAAAGTTACATAAATAATGTAGCCAATAATTAGGATACTTAACATAATTAGGGTATCTTTCCAACTGTTTTCGTGATATTGATCGCCGTGGTTTCCTGTCATGAAACGAGTTAGATTAGCACCTATGTCAAAAATTGGGTTTTGCTTTTTATTTTTCATTTCCTTTTCCACCACTTTCCAGAATTAGCCCCTTTACAATATAAGTATATCATAGCTTTTCTAATTTCACTTCCACATAGGTGGACCTTCAAAAATAAATGGTTTGCCAATAACTTCAAAAGCAAATTTTTCGTAAAGTGGTATTAGCTATTTCTGAGCTTCTATCATAATTACTTGGTTATCAAAATAGATTCGGTACGTTATTAAAATATACGCTATTAATTCTTTTATTTGACTCGTGTTACATAGGATTTTTCTAGTCGTACCACTTACCCTACCAATCTATTCAATAATGACCGCCAAACGTTAGATTTTTTAGGTCTGCTGTTTGGCGGTCGGCTCGGTTATAAGTATTTTTGTTTTGAGTTTTATTTTGTTTGTAAAGCTAATATTTTTTCAATTGTTGATAAAACACCATTTTCATCATTTGAGCTTGTCACAAATGCAGCTGCTTTTTTTGTTTTTTCAAAAGCATTGCTCATAGCAAAACTATAAGTTGCTGTTTCCATCAATTCAATATCGTTTAACCCATCTCCAAACACCATTGTTTCATCTTCGCTTACATTTAAGATATTTTGTAATTCTTTTACTGTGGTTCCCTTATGGACATTATGATTTGAAATATCAATCCAAGCTGCTTCTGAAGCAACAATATAAGCATCTTCTTTAAATTCAGCTAACTCTAATACGCTTTCAAAACAGCGTAGTTTTGGGTCATAGATAGTTATTTTAACAAATTCTTCTTCAATTTTTTGTAAGTCATCGAGGGTTTTGACAACAGTATAGGAACTACGTACTTTTTTTGCTTCAATTTCAGGAACAGAGTCTTGAATAAATGCCGCAGTTGGTGTACAAGCAATAATAACATGATCTGAGGCAATTGTTGCTAATTTACCTATAATTTTACGTCCTAATTGATTGGGTAATAATGATTCATAGACATATTGACCTTCATGTTTAATCCGCGTAGCACTATCTCCTAAAATCCAAATATCTTTGGTCTCTTCACCAAATAATTCTTCCACTCTCTCGCATTGTTTGCCTGTGCAAGCTGAGAAATAAACACCTTGTTCATGCATTTGTCTTTGTACTTTTTTATAGTAGTCTTTGTCAAAATCTCCTTGGCTATTTAAAAAGGTTCCATCTAAATCAGTAATAATTAATTTAATCATAGTTATCCCGCCTTTTATTAAAGTTGTTAATTAAGTATATTAATTATAAAGAGACTTGTCAATCAGATTTCTGTCAACGTTTTACTTTTTAGGAAATGTATATTATATTGAAATCATCATTAATTAATAGATTTAATTAAATTGGAGGCTATCTATGTCTAAAAATAAAAATCTAATCAGAGATAAAAATTTAGCTACGTTAAAATCCTTTCTGTTCCAAAAAGGAACTGCGTTAAAAGCTGAAATGGCTAAAGAAACTGGAATAAGCGTTGTTACAATTAACACACTTGTCAAAGAATTAGTCGCAGAGCAAGTTGTAATCGAAGGAGAGATGGTTCAACCGCCATTGGGTCGCCCGGCTATTTGTTATCACTTCAATTATAATAAGAGCTACTTTCTATTAATTAGTATTCAAGAAAAAAGAATAGCTAACCAACGCTCATTATCTATCGTTGGAAAAATTGTCAATCTAGCAGGAGAAATCAAATCTGAAGCAACCTTTGATTTCTCGGATTATTCAATTGACTATTTTATAGATAAGATCACCTACTTTGTTCAACTAGACTTTGATTTGACTAAAATTGCTTTAGCTTTTCCAGGTAAAATCTATAAGGGAACGGTTCTTTCTAGTTGGGAAAATTTATTTGATGATTGGGAATTTGAAAAAGAATGGGCGAAGCATTCTTCCATCCCTTTAGTTATTCAAAATGATGCACATTTATTAACAGTAGGTACAACAATTCAACAAAAATTAAGGAAGGAAGAAACAATTGTAGGTATTTTTTATCCTGAAAACAGTATGCCAGGAATTACAATTTATGCTAATGGTGAAGTTATTGAAGGTGGACATAATTTAGCCGGTGAAGCCAAATTTCTGCCACATCTTATCGACACAACTCCTTCTCATACCCCAGAGGAGCTATTAGCTAGTTTGTTAGAAATTTTAGCCATTTATAATGCCGTAATTGCTCCCGATACCTTCATCATTTCTGCCGATGCTGTGGAAGAAGCAACCATTCGTCAAGCGGTTCAAAATTCTGCCACCTTAAACAAACAAATCAATCAACCAAAATTTCTTTTTGTTGATGATTTCCAAACAGCACTGACAAATGGATTACTTTGGTTAGTAACCTCGAATACTATCTATCAACTATAATGAA
This sequence comes from Enterococcus sp. AMC2644, assembly GCF_058216475.1. NCBI lineage: Bacteria > Bacillati > Bacillota > Bacilli > Lactobacillales > Enterococcaceae > Enterococcus > Enterococcus sp. AMC2644. The sequence goes on along the minus strand of NZ_CM177095.1, from coordinate 2,932,589 downwards.
AAGCAAGAACTTAAGTTATGCTGTACCAACCCCAAAAATCTAATATTTTTTGGGGTTGGTTTTTTGGTTAGATATGATTTTGAACTGAAAAGCTTAGATAGATTCATGTGTTTATCAGAATATCTCCTTCACGTAGTGTCATTAAGTACACTAGAAGAAAACAAAAAAATGCGTATCTTCAAACTTAGATACGCATTTATGATTATTTTGTCAAATCGACTTTTTTCCAATAAAATAAATAATAATACCGCCAACAGTCATCGAAAGCAATTCTCCCAATCCTATAATTAGCCAATTATAGAAGAATGGTAACTCATACAAAAGGGTTAGTTGCCCCGCTACAGTAAACATGGATACTGCGAAAACAATTGCTGTAACAAGCATCTTATATTGCATGTGTTGAATACGTAGCATTAAATGGTGATTTACAAGCAGTACCAAAAATGTGCAAAGACTACCAATAACAACATCCAATAAGCCGTTTGGTGAAAAAAATTGGCAATTGCAACACCCAACGTTACCGCCCAAAGGTAGCGTTTATTATATAAGGCTAATAGTTAAACATCTCGGATAAGCGAATCTGTACAGCACCAAAGCTAATAACAGATAACGCGAGTGTTACGACAACATATAAACTTATCACTAGCGCCATCTTTGTTATTTCCTGAGTTGTCCATTGCGTACTGGAACCTATTTCTTCTTTATTCATATCGATTTCTCCTTTACAAGGACCTACCTTGGTAATAAGCTGCGACCAAAGGATTGAAGTGTCGCAGTATGGAAAACCACTACTTTTTATGATAACGAAAAATACTTAATTAGCAAAACTTTTATTTTAATAACCAACCGCCATCAACTGGTAAAATTGTTCCCTGCATATAACGACTTTTCTCACTTGCTAAAAAAAGCGTTACATTAGCAACTTCTTCTGCTTGTGCCCAGCGTTTCATAGGTGTTTCTTCAGCTACCCATTTCGCCATGGCACCATCTCCAGCAAAATCTGCAGCATTCATAGGTGTTTGGATTGCACCAGGAGCAATACCATTAATGTGCAAGCCTTTATCAGCATAATCTAAGGCCAATTGTTTTGTAAAACCTGCCACTGCATGTTTAGCTGACGTATAAGCGATACCACCGCCACCTCCAACGAAACTAGCAACCGATGCCATATTAATAATTGTTCCTGAAGCTTTTTCAACCATTCGTGGAAGAATTTCTTTAGTAATCACAAACATACTTGTCAAATTAGTCGTTAAAACCTTTTGCCATAACTCAATACTCGTTTCCTCAATTGTTTTATATTCGTCTAAAATTCCTGCCGTATTCAAAAGAATATCAACAGTTCCAAAACAATTCTGACAAGCTACCACTGCTTCTTGACAAATGTTCGCTTGACTTAAATCACCTGAAAATGATTCGAAGTTAGCATAGTCGGTTAAATTGCTAAAATCAGTTTGAATGTCTACCCCAAAGACCCTACTCCCAGCTTTTAAAAATGCGTTAGCTTGCGCATAGCCAATCCCTGAAGCTGCACCCGTGACAAAAACGACCTTATTTTGAAATTCATTCATACTTCAACAACTTGCCAATCATCTGCCAAAATATCACAAACAGTTGGTGCAAAACTAGAAAAACCTTCATCTGACGTTTTAATTAAAAAATACGGTGTGACTGGACAATTATCGTATTCTCCATCTGAAACAAGTGTGACATATAGTTCAAAGCCACCCCACCCCTCACGAATAATTTTATTGCCTTGTTTTAATTTTGGTAAAATCTCTTCAAATGTCATTATTATCCCTCCATCTTCTCTCCTAGTTGTAACATAAAATGAGCTAGAAAACCATCTTGGTTTCCTAGCTCATCTGTTTTTTATTAAGTATCACAAGCCCGTTAATAACGGTTGAATAACCAATTAAAACTCGTTTAAAAAGAAGACCTCCCCTAGTGCTTTTAATTATTTTATTTAGTTAGATTCTTTTTAAATAACCATAAATTTTTTGTCAGTCCCAAAATTACAACAATCAAAACCAAAATATAGAGTTTATTTCCTAGATATATTGCTCTACCAAAAACAAAAATTGCGGCAATTAAAATTAGGATGTAGAAACATTTTAACGTCAAATATATTTTTTTATTCATACGATCCACCGCCTTTGTTTATTCTCGTGATTCTTTTATTTTTCCATTGACAACTAATAGGAATGAAAATATTATTATAGTGTTTATTATATCATATTATATAGCTAAATTAGTATATAATTATAAAAATAGTATCAAGGAGGACGTATGCAAAATTATCGTGAAATCCCTGTAACTTCGAGTTTAGAAGAACAATTTGATTATCCAGTTAATGACTTTTTATATGATTGTTGGGTGGACAATTATAGCGAATTAAAAGATTATACTTTAAATTGTCATTGGCATGATTCCTTTGAGTTTGGTTATGTATTATCAGGTTCTTTTGACTATTTTATTAATGGTGTTCATTTTAAATTAAGACAAGGCGACGGATTTTTTATTAACGCCCGAGTCTTACATATGGCAATTGCTGATGATCAAGAGAATGACAATCGAATTTTTGGCTTTTTATTCCCTCATACCTTGTTAACACAAGGTTTTCCTCAATTATTTGAAAAATACTTCCAACCTATTATTGAAAGTCCAATTCAAGGCTTCCATCTCGAACCTAAAAGCGATTGTCAAAAAAAGCTCCTTCAAACCATTCAAAAAGGACAAACATTAACACCAGATAGTCCTTATTTTGAATTAGAAGCATTTGCTCAAGCCAGTACAGTCTGGAAATTAGTTGTAGAATATATCAATACGCAACATACAATTATCCAAACATCTTCTCGCTCAAAAGAAGAAGAGACAAAAGCAATATTATCTTATATTTATCAAAATTATTCAAATAAGTTTACCATTAATGAATTATGTAAACAAATCGGAGTTAGTCGTTCAGAATGCTTTCGTTGCTTTAAAAAATTTACTAATAAAAAACCTATGGAATATATTAATGAATATCGGTTATTTCAAGCCAGTAAATTACTAAAAAATACCACGAAATCGATTGAAGAAATTACTAAAAATTGTGGTTTTTCTACTGCAAGTTATTTTGGTAAACAATTTAAGGAATTATACGGTGTCACCCCTTTGTATTACCGCAAAAATAATAAATTAAACACTTACTTTTAAAGGAGAACAAGATGTATTCATTATTACTTGCAATTATTTATATCGCTTTTATCAGTTTAGGTCTACCTGATTCACTAATCGGATCGGCCTGGCCAGTCATGCATCAAGAATTACATGTTTCAGTATCTTATGCTGGTATCATTACCATGACTATTGCTGGAGGAACAATTGTTTCTAGTCTATTTTCGGATAAACTAACACGCAAATTTGGAGCAGGTCTGGTCACTGCATTAAGTGTATTAACAACAGCAATTGCTCTGTTTGGTTTCTCTATTTCCAACCATTTTATTGCACTAGTTTTTTGGGCAATCCCTTATGGTTTAGGTGCTGGTGCTGTGGATGCAGCATTAAATAACTATGTTGCCTTACATTATACTTCTCGTCATATGAATTGGCTGCATTGCTTCTGGGGTGTCGGGGCAGCGATTAGCCCATATATCATGAGTTTTTATTTAACAAATGGACAATCATGGAATAACGGTTATCGAACAATTGGTATCTTACAGATAATTTTAACTGCTGTTTTATTCTTCAGTTTACCGCTTTGGAAACGACAAAAAGATACTCAAACTAGTGATTCTGTTACAGAAGCTTTGAGTTTTAGAGAAATATTAAAACTCAAAGGAATCTGGGCTATTCTAATTGCTTTTTTTGCGTATTCTGCCGTTGAACAAACAACGGGTTTATGGGCTAGTACTTTTCTAGTGACCGCTAAAAATATCCACCCAGATATTGCTGCTCGATTTGCTGCCTTTTTCTTTTTAGGGATTACTTTCGGTAGGTTCATTTGTGGATTTATTGCCGACCGTCTAGGCGACAAACAATTAATTCGCGTAGGCACAGGAATTATTCTAATTGGTCTACTTTTTATCCTTTTACCAAGTAGCCAAACATTTTGGGCATTATCTGGATTAATTATCGTTGGTATCGGTTGTGCACCGATTTATCCATCGATTATCCATGCGACACCTACTAATTTTGGTAAGGAGTATTCACAGTCCGTCATCGGTATTCAAATGGCATTTGCTTATGTTGGCACAACTTTTGTCCCGCCATTTTTTGGTTGGTTAGCGTCAGTTACATCTCTTGCCATTTATCCATTTTTCCTAGCCTTCTTCGCTTGCTTAATGCTTGTTAGTACCGAACGCTTAAATCAACTATTAAAAGAGTGAAATGACAATGATGAACGCAACTGTTGTAGATATGGATGGAGCTTTTTTAGATACAACAAGTCGCTATGCTGTCCAACGCTTTGAACAGATTTATCATCAAATACGTAAAAAGAAAATCAAATTTATTATAGCGACTAGTGATAATTCCTAATAGTAATAAAGTTAGCAATACTTACTTTAACACAATATAGTTTTACTATGACATATGACACACAGTCGTCTGTAAGCTAAACATCAGGCTCCTGCTACTAACGATTCTAAAGTAATAACCTTATCTCGATTAAAACCATAAATAGACCCAAACTACACCTTTACTTGCGCCTCGCCAAGTTATGTAGTTCGGGTCTATTTATTTTTTTGAATCAATTAAAAGCTCTATACCAAGAACTTGGTTATTTTTCGTGAACCGTTTTTGTAGTAATATATTCGAACCTAGTGTCCATACATAATTCTACTTTTAGGCTTTTTTATTTAATTTTGCTTGTAATTCTTTGTCATAATTACGTGTAGCAGGAATGATAAAAGTTATGATTCCACAGATTAATGTACCAATCCCTGCTAAAAGAAACATTTTTTCGACACCGATTTCATCTGCTAAGGGACCCGCAAAAATCAAACCAACTGGACCCGTAATACTCATTAACGAATTCAGAACTCCTAAAACACGGCCTAAATATTTTGGATCATAACTTTGCTGGATCATTGCCATTAACAAAGTATTAAAATATGGCGTAGCAAATCCTGCTAAGGCATTTAAGATGATGAAGAAAATAAATCCTTGCTTTGTAGCTGGTAAGATGCCACTTAATCCAATTGTAATACCAATAACAACGTAGGCTAATAACACAGGTTTCATTCGATCTTTCCAGTTCCCAGCAATCCCGATTAATGCTCCACCAGCTAACATTCCAATAGCATAAATCATTTCAATTAAACCGGCATCTCCTACTGAACGATTAAAATACTCCATCGTCATTAACGGATACATACTTGCAGCTGGCATAAAAATCAAAGTGAATGCTGAACCAATTAAAGTAATCCACCACAGTCCTTTATTAGACATCAACTGTTGCAAACCAAACTTAGTGTCGGTTAATAGATGTACTTTTTCTCCTTGTGAGACGACTCTTGGGATCACTACAAAGATTAACAATCCAATACCCAAAATAGCCCCTAATACATCCAATAATATCAACTGATTCATGGGAACAACTGCAAATAGGAATGCACCTAATGCAGGCGCAATAATAAAGTTAGCTGATTGTACCATTCCTAGTTGTCCATTGACCTTGGTCAATTCTTCTTCAGGAACCATTGTAGGTAAAACAGATTGAATTGTTGGCATTTGGAAGGTTTGTGCGATAGAGCGCACCAATAGAGAAATAAATACTAACCATAAAGGAAATTCTGCAGAAAAAGTTCCAACTAAGGATAAAATTAACGCAATAATTGCCACAATGCCATCAGTTACAATCAATAATGTTTTTTTATTCCATCTATCAATTAGTGGGCCGACAAACGGGCTCAATAATACCATCGGCAACATTCCTAAAATAGTTGCAAAGCTTAAAACTGTTGCCGAACCAGTCATTTCTGTTAAATACCAAATGATAGAATATTGAACGACCATACTAGTAATACCTGATAAAAATTGACCACTTAAAAATAAATAAAAATTTCTGCGCCAATGCGCTAGTGAAAACTCAGTTTCTTTCATGTTACACTCCTTTTAAACAACAGAACTATTCCCCATCTGTCATTTCTCTTATTTTTAACACAACTGCTTGTGCTACCTCTTCAACTTTTTGAGGGCGCAGTTGCTTGATTGGTTGTGAAACTATCGGAACTTTTTTGGCAAAATGAATAATCTTCGCCTGTATGGTAGTCAACTTGCGATGTTTTCCATACATAAAACTTGGACGAACTAATAAGGCGTGAGGAAAATAAGATAAAACAATTGATTCTGCTTGTGCTTTTGAATGGAAATATCGTTTCAAAAAAGAGTTGTAAAACGATTCGCTGAAATATAAACAAAATGAGGGACATTCATTTTTTGTGCTTCAGCAGCAGTTAATTTAGCTGGTTCAATATTGAAACGCTCATACGTCACTTTTTCTTTAGGTTTTTCAATCAACAAGCCAATAGCGTCAATCACAACATCCGCTTCTTTAAGTACATGTCGCCAACTTTTCGGTTGAAAAACATCCCCTTTAACCCATTCAATAGCTGACAGCCATTCTTCATCTGAATTTGGTTGACCATGACGCGATACGCTGGTTACATGATAATACTTACAAGCTATTTTGATGATTTCACGACCTAAGAAACCACTTCCACCAAAAACAACTAATTTTTTCATCTTGTTTTCCTCCTTTTATCTTTATATTAGCAAAAACAAAGCTAAAAGGACACTTCCTAACTAGGAAGTGTCAACTATTTTAAGAAAGATAGTGTCAAATGAAATTCACTATTTTTTATTTGCGCATATACTTTTCCTTGTTGTTTCTCCATTAATTTTTTTACGATATACAAACCTAAGCCTGTTTGGTCATTGGTACGACTCGCATCCATACTAAAAGAGCGATCAAAAATAGCATTCACCTTTGTTTTATCAAAATCAATAACATCATTGATGAAAGTCACATGAACATAGTCATTTTCTTCCTCAAATAAGATTTTTAAATAACTATGTGCATAACGAATTGCATTATGAATAAGATTGGTGACAACTCGACTAGTTGCTCTCTCGTCAAGGTAAATCAATGGTACTTTCGATTCATCTACAGAAATAATCATTGATTGTTGCTCAAATTCTTCAAAAAAACTCATCATGAGCTCAATCACTAACTGATTTAAGTTAATTAGCTCTTTTTTTATTGGATAATCCTGAGATTCAATTTGTGAAATAACGTAAAATGAGTCGGTTAGTTTACTTAGCAATGCTACCTTACGTTCAACGATTGCTAAATATTCTTGGCGTTCTTTGGGCGATATATCTGTCTGTAACAGTTCAGTAAAACCTTTAATTGCCGTTAAAGGGGTTCGTAAATCGTGAGAGAGATTGGTAATTTCTTTACGTAGTTCTTGCTCTTTTTTGATGAATTGCTGTTGCTCTAACTTATGCTGCGAAAGTAGTTGATTGATAGAAGAGACTACTGCCACAACATCTTTTGATTGAACCTGAATTTTAACTAATTCATTTGTACCAAAATTTTCATAGATATGCTTTAATTCTTTTGTTAGTTCACGTAAAACATGTTTTTGTAGATAACGCTTCATCTCAACAATTCCTAGTAAAATAAGAAGTGCCCCCAAAATTATCCATATCATCAAAGCTTTAACTCCTAATCAATACTTTTTTTGTCGAATTGTCTCAGGCCGACAAATAATACCAGACTACTAATGATCACACCAACTAGCCAAGCAATAATACTAAACGATTGCTCTAAATTCATAAATTGAAACAAATTATTCGTTAACAGTGTACTAGGTGCATAATCAGTCAAAATCTTAACAAAATCTAGGTAATTACCTAAAAAGGTTAACAAGCTATCTGATAAACTATAAATGAAAATTAATACACCACAAATGATGATTTCTTTAACTCCTAACATCATTAAAACATGGGCTAATATAAATCCACTAATAATCAAAGGTGCCATATTTACTAAAGCAATTAGATATGCTGTTAGCACTTGAGCCTCTTGAGAAAATAAAAATGTTCCTAATAATACTGTTGTTGTAATACCAATCAAACAAAGTAAAATAAAATAAATGAATGTCACACTTAATTTAGCTAAAAATATTTTTTTCCGTGAAATTCCAAATGCAATTGATTGCTTCAATACTAAGCAATCATTACCAGTTAAGATTAAATTGACCAAGAGTGCAACAAATAAAATTATGCCACCTGCAGAAATAACATTGGAATAGAAAAATTGGGTATTAGCATAGGGAAACGTACTTTCTGTTTTACCAAAAAAGTATAATAGACTGGCAGCTGCGATTAACAAAAAAACACTTCCAAGACTAATCAAATAAATATTCTTTTTGTGTATCATACGATAGTTCTCACTCTTTAAATAAGCAATCATTTTACTTCCTCCTCTAAGTTCAAGAAATAATCTTCTAGTGCTAAAACTTCAACACGAAACTCGTCAGCAAAAACATTATGTTCAACTAATAACCGGTTAATTTCACGGCTATTATCGACATGATTTTTTATCACTAGATAATTATTAGGCAATACTTGATACTCAATATCTGGATAATGACGCTCTAATACTTGAACAGCTTGAGATAACTCTCCTGTTTGGATTTTTAATTGCTTCTTACTTTTTTCATGAAGTTCTTGACTACTAATGTCTTCAATGATTTTTCCATTTTTAATAAATAAAAAACGCGTTGCTAGCAAAGACAATTCTGATAAAATATGACTGGAAATTAAAATGGTCATTTGTCGTTCGCGATTTAATTTAAATAATAAATCACGAATTTCTTTAATGCCTTCCGCGTCTAAGCCGTTAATAGGCTCATCTAATACCAAACAATCAGGATTCCCCAACAAACACAAAGCTAAACCCAATCGTTGTTTCATTCCAAGTGAATATTGCTTGAAATTTTTTTTCGTCTCTTTGGCTAAATCAACAACTTCTAACACAGTTTGAATCTGTTCTTTTTCAACAATTCCTCGTTGGATTCGAAAATATTCTAAATTTTGGTATGCAGTAAAATCAGGAAAAAATACAGGAGTTTCAATAATAAATCCCATTCTTTTTCGTGATGTTTCACAATCTTGTCCAGAATGACCGAACAAAGTCATTTCACCCGCACTAGGTATTAACTGACCAGATAACATTTTAAATAATGTTGATTTTCCGGCACCGTTTTTTCCAATTAAGGCACAAATTTCGCCTGCATATAGAGTGAAATCTAACGGTTGCAGCGCAACTTCTTGTTGAAATTTCTTGGTGAGGTGATTGGTTTGAATAATTGATTCCATAATTGACTCCTTTGTTTTTGATAAATTTAGTTTACCTAATTTATCATTAATAAACTTTAAGTAAATCATAAAGAAATCATAAAGAATTAAACGAGCATAAAACCAATTCCCCATATTGTTTTAATATATTCTTCAGCAGTAATTTTAGCCATTTTTTTACGCAAATTAGAAACATGAACGCTTATAGTATTGTCATCACCAATGTACGTTCCCTTCCAAATAGATTCATAGATTTTCTTTTTAGAAAAAGCTTGCTCAGGATAACTCATGAATAACTGAAGAATATCAAATTCTGCATTAGTTAGGGTTAATACTTGGTTTTCTAATGTAACTTGAAGCTTATTTGTATCTAGGATTAATGCTTTCCACGTTAATATGATTGATTTTTGTATAACTCTTTTTCTTAATTGAACATCAATTCTAGCGGCTACTTCTTCTTGATTAAATGGTTTTGTTACATAATCATCGGCACCCATGTTTAATAAATTAACTTTATCTTCAATGTGTGTTTTAGCAGATAAAATTAATACAGGAACCTCTGTGTGTTGACGAATCTTTACCAGCACTTCCTCTCCGGATAAACCAGGCAACATTAGATCCAATAAAATTAAATCAAAATTTTGCTTTTCTAACTGAAACAAAGCTTCCGTTCCTGAATATGCCGGTACTGCTTGAAACGTCATTTTATTTACAATTACTTGTAATAAACGACTAATTTCACTATCATCTTCTACTATTAAAATTTTCGCTCCCACTTATTTATCTCCCATCTAAATAGCGACTCATCAATTCCAAGTGATGCATCACGGCTGCTTTTCTCATAACCCCCATACCTGGAAACTTTTCTTTAGCTGCATGTTCTAATAATATTTCTAGTCCTTTTGTTTTGCGGTTGCCACATAATTTTACCATCCATTGATCAACCTCAGCCATAAGTGCTAAGAATTTTTCTTTTTGCGAAGGCAACTCTTCTGGCGATAAAAAGTGATGAATTCGTAACTGTTCACCTAAAAAATAGACAAGATGTAGACTTAAAATCGGTGTTGGGTACCCATGTTCATAATAAATTCGACTATCTATTGAAAAGTCACTAAAGCCCATAAATCCTTTTTTCCGATAGGTTTGATGAGTAATTGAAAAAAGTTCATCCGCTTGTTCCTGATAAAAATGGGTTCTTGGCAGACGAGTAAAGGCATCCTCTGATAAAATCAATTTCCCCTTAACTCTCTGTAGCAAACGGAATTCTTCTGGTACTAGTACTTTCGCTTGACAATTTGTCCATTCACTAGCTAGAGCAGTTGTTGCTTGATTGATTATAATCATATCTGAAGAATTTTCCAATGTTTCTAGTGGCTGATCCAGCAAATAAGCTTTTTCATTAGGCAGTTGGCGCAATGTCTCTAAGCCATTTTCAGTAGCAAAAGCTCCCACTTGTGGATTTTGAATAATGTAAACAGGATGAACATTTTTTTGACTTGTCTCTATTAATTTTGTAAAAGCAGTCGTTTTTTTTACTGGTTCGATAATTGGCTGAATTTGTTTTGACAAACGGTTTTCTTCTAATAGTGTACGTAAGGCAATCAAATCAAATTGTTTGCCACGAAAATAAGGATAATACATTACTTTTCCTCCAACCAGCGATTTTCAAGTTCAAAATACGCAGCACGTGTCGCCTCTAGTTCCTCTTTTAAAGCTTCTATTGCTTGTGATTGTGTTTCTTCAATAAAACGGTCATAATAGTTCACGCCGCCGCCAAATAAATCGTATTCTGGCTGTCTGCGTTTGAGCTCTTTAAATAATTGTTCCGTACCAAATACTCGCAAGCCACGAGCTGTTTTTTTCGCTTTACCTACTTCTCTTGCTTGTGAGGCGATTAAGCGATAAAGTAGTTCTTGTTCATTGACTTGCAATCCTTGACGTTGCGGTTTTCTAGCAGTCGTAAAGTAGCCTGGTACCCCAATCTCTTCATTGATGTAAGCATGGTAAACCAATACACCAATCTGAAGCGGAATCTCCTCTTGAACCGCTAAATACAATTTTTCAGGTAGCACAAAATAATTATAATGACCGACAAACGATAACTTTGCTTTTGAACGAAAATCTGCTTTACTAACTTTTAGCTCATAACAGCGCCATTCAAACTGATTGGATACATCTAGGCGACAACTTAGTGTGTCAACAATTCCTTGATCTTCAGGCATGGTAACTTCTTCAATTACAATATCGCCATTTTCTCGACAATAATAATACAAACTTTCTTCCATTTGAATGGTTAATGGTGTTTTCATGATCGTTCTCCTTATTGTATGTTAAGCAAAGAATAGAACATATGTTCACTTTTTGCAAGCGAAACTTAAAGAAAATCGGCTTTTATTGCACTAACTTCCCATCTTTGAGTTCCCATATTTCATCTGCTAATTCAACAAAATGCGGATCATGCGATGTGAAGAGTACTGTCCCTCTGTATTCTTTTAGAAACATTTCTAGTGCTTGAATGGTTTTTAAGTCAATAAAATTTGTAGGTTCATCCAATATTAATAAATTGGATGGCCGTGTAAATAATTGAGCAATCGCAACACGTGTAGCTTCACCGCCACTTAATACGGATAATGGTTTTAATACATCATCTTGTGAAAAACCTAAATGATGTAGCAATGAACGGACAGTACTTTCTGGCCAATCTGTTTCTGTCATTAATTCAAGCAATAACGACCGTTGGCTAGACAATTGATAGTCCATTTGACGATACGTCTCTATTTTTATTTTTGGTGATAAAATAATACTTGAATGACCATCTAAAATTGCTTGTAATAAAGTAGACTTACCGGCACCATTTGGTCCCACGATAGCTACCTTTTTTCCTAAAGGCAATTGAAAGTCTACTTCATTTAAAATCTGTTTTTGATCATAAATTACTGTTAATTTTTCAATACGTAGCGGATACGGATTGTGAATTTCAGCTGTCTCGTGTTTCGGAAACTTAATACTTGTCTCTCGCTCCAAGCCTTGAACTTCTTTTAATTGTTCTAAGCGAGATTTCATAGCCTTAGCTTGTTTATAAAGATTTTTTTGAACAGTATCTTTTTGTTTTGAAGAAGATAGTCGATCCGGTCGAACATTTTGTTTTTTCTTTTTATCTGAAATTTTTCCGGCTTGTTCAGCTTTTTGTTTTTTCTCTTGAATGCCTTTTGTTAATCGCTGCATTTCTTTTTGATATGCTTGGTGCGCATGTTCTTGACTTACTTTAGCATGTTCTTTTTGTTGCAGATAGGCATCATAATTTCCTTTGTATTCTGTAATTTTACCATCCTTTATTTCCCAAATTTTTTCAGCCAATTCATTTAAAAAGAAACGGTCATGACTAATAAACAACAACGTACCATAATAATAACGCAATTCTTCAATTAATTGTTGTTTTCCACGCTGGTCCAAGTGAGTTGTTGGCTCATCCAATAACATTCCTGATTGATAGGTCGAAAGCAATTGCGTTAAACGATATTTCGTCATCTCACCTCCACTTAAATTTCGGACATCAGTCGTGGGTACGGTAAAGCGACTTAATAAGGCACCGTCTAAATCGGTTATTGATTCTTCTAACACATCATCAATTTGAGCATAGTACTGAAAATCGATGTTCGTCTGAATTGTTCCTTTGGTAGGAATCAATTGATGCGCAATTAATTTCATTAAACTTGTCTTCCCAGACCCATTTTCGCCGATAATACCAATTTTTTCATTCATATAAACGTTTAATTCAGAAATGGTTAAGATCTCTTTTCCTGAATAAATTAACTCTAAGTCTTTGATTTGAATAGTTTGTTCTTCCATGGTTTTGATCCTTCCTGTTGTAACGAACAAGGATTCCATGTAGCTTTTCTATTTAATTAAAAGATGGCACAAAAAAGGGATAGTCTTATACTATCCCTACGTTCATTTTATCTATGTGTATCTACTTAAAAAAGTGCACACTTCACCCATGAATTTCGTTACAAGACTTTTGAATTTGTATTAAATTAACGATTCAAAAGTAAAAAACGTAATCTCATAGATGCAGTCACTTTTCATTCCCCTTTACTTGGTTGATAAAAGTAGAATACCATGTTTTTTTATTCTTATCAATGCTTTTGCCTTTGTTCAGCTTGTTTACGTAATTGTTTTTGTGCTTTTTTTGAGCCACGATCAATATCTCGATTAAATTTCCGTTCATGATAATCGACAAATAATTGTTCCAAATCATAAGCTTGTGGGTATAATTCGCTTGCTGGAACAGCTAGTTTCAAACGTTTAAGCGAAATAGAAATCAGCTGTTTTTCAATAAAGATTTTAGTAGAATATTCATCTTGGTACTCATAAAACAATCCATACTGCTCATGTTCATTGCTCCAAACCCGATCGCCTTTATGAAACTCTAGTTGCGTACTACTTGTTTCGCTTACTTTTCGTTGATACACGATTTTTTTTGTCGCATAATCCTTATTGTGCAGATATTTTTTTGCTTTCGTTAGCACGTTAGAATCAATCGCCATTTTTTTAGCTATCCAAAAGGCGTTACTCTCACCGACTTGATTAAGTAATAAGCGATATTGCGGAGTCAATGTTTCTGAATCGAATGCCATCGCTGCCGTTTGAAAATCTTCATGTTGTAACGCAAAATCTTTTATTTCACCATAATGCGTCGTTGCTATAATTGTTCCACCTTGTTGATACATGGATTCCATCGTTGCAATTGCTAAGGCTGCTCCTTCGTTGGGTTCCGTGCCACTGCCAATTTCATCAAGTAAAATCAATGTTTGCCTAGACGTGTGACGCAGAATTTCGCTAATATTTTTCATATGTCCTGAAAATGTGCTTAATGAATTTTCAAGACTTTGTTGGTCGCCAATATCGATAAAAATCTTTTTAAACAGTCCAATCGATGAACCACCATTATGATTGACACAAACACCAAAATAAGTCAGCAAACACACTAACGCAATGGTTTTTAAGACTACGGTTTTCCCACCAGCATTAGGACCAGTGATAATTAAGCCACGCATCGTTCCAATTTCTAAACTTAAAGGTACTGGATTCGTCAACAATGGATGTTTGACACCATCAAAACGCAGTGTCTCTTCTTCGTTAATCGTAACTTGTTTTCCACCAATACTTTGGCTGTATTTTGCTTTTGCAAAAATGCTGTCCAATTCCACGATAATATCCATACAATAGCTAATTATATTAGCTTCCTCAGCAAGCACCCCAGTTAAAGAAGCCAGTACCTGATAGACAATTGCCGTTTCTTCACTTTTCGCTAAAATCAATTGGTCATTTAATTTTCGCAAACTTTCGGGTTCAATAAATACGGTTGTTCCACGATTGGATCGTTCAATAATTTCACCAACAATTTTAGATTGAAAAGTTGTTTTAATTGGTAATGTATAACGGTCTTCTTTTTTTACAACTATACGGTCTTGCAACCAACCATTAGCTACTGCGTGTTTTAAGATTTTGGCACACTTTTTCTCAAGTTCATTTTCTAGTTTCATGATTTTTCCGCGAATCTTTTTTAACTCACGTGAGGCTTCAGATTTTACTCGATTACCGGCGATAGCTTCATAAATAGCATCAACGATGTAATGAAAATCCGTTAAGTCTTTGGTATAGCTTCTTAACAAGGGTGTTTGGTACTGATTTTTTTCAAAAAAGCGTGTAATTAAACGAAATGAGCGTAAAAAATCACCGTACTCTGTTAGTTCACTGGCTTCTAAAATAGCACCTTTTTCAATTTTAGTCGTCAAATGTTTAATTTGGCTCAACCCCATAAAAGGGACATGTTGGCCAGATGCTAAAATTAACATCGCTTCATTGGTTTCTGTTAAACGTTTTTGAACGGTTTGATAATCGGTAGCTGGTTCTTTGCCAGCTAATAATTCTTTTGCATAGTCACTAATACAGCGCTGAACAATCTGTTCTTTAATCAAATTAAACTCTGTTGCTTGAAATAAGGTTTTATTCATGTGAGTATTCCTTTCTACTATCAAAAGATACCTTGAAAAAAACAGAGTGATCTACTCGTTTTCAAATATTCGTTATGCAAAAAACATAAAAAAAGGCAATAGGAAGCCCTATTACCTTGTCGTATCATTCGTTGATTCAATAGGTATCTTTAGGCATAACAAATAAACCTAGCATATTTTTGGTTTATTTGTATTCAATTGCTTAATTAGATACCTTGCACACTCACAAAAAGTCCCTCTTTCAGAAAACGAGTTTTTACAAGTTGAATTATAACAAGTCCGTTAAACTCTGTAAAGATTTTAAGGGTTTAATTCTTGAAATGCTTGCCATAAATAATCGCAGTCTTCACGATGACCAATTTCTTCCATATTAAAAACTGTTTTATCGCTACCTTCTAAATAATTCCGTAGATGACTATCAGAGAACCCGTATTTTGCAGCATCCTCATGCGTGCTACTGTAATAAACTTTTTTGATATTTGCCCACATCATAACGCCCACGCACATTGGGCAAGGTTCGCATGTTGCATAAACTTCACAATCTGATAAATCCATTGTATTTAACTTTTTGCACGCTTCTCGCACGGCAACCATTTCAGCATGTGCAGAAGGATCCGTATCGCGCATCATCGTATTACCAACAGCAGCTACAACTTCTCCATTTCGAACAATTGTCGCACCAAACGGCCCACCATCACCTTGCTTCATTCCTTCAAGAGTTGCCTTGGTCGCTAATTGAAAATATTTATCCATTTTTTTCGCTCCTTACATATTTTATTTGTTTTTACTGATAAATGTTAACAACGTATATAAAATAAACGAACTAATTAATCCTGAAAAAAATGCAAAATCATTAATCAGCTTTAATACATGAATACTAGGGAAAAAGGCTCCTACCATCGAAAGCGTAAAACTGATTGCTAAAACGACTACTGCACGTCGGTTATATTTAACACTTAGTGGGCTATTATCAGCTGCATAGATTTCTTGCAAATTTAATTGGCCTTTTTTATTGATAAAGAAATCTGACAACATAATCCCTGCAATTGGTCCAAACATCGAACCAATGAAACTATAAAATAAGAACAAATTATTAATTATTTTCCAGGGAAGAATCAGAACACCAATGATTGCTGTCAAAATCCCACCTGTTTTCACAGTAAACAATTTGGGAACTAAAGAAGTTAACTGTAAGCCTGCCGGGAATAAATTACCAAATACTACAAAAGCTGTGGCACCTAAATTTAATGCCATAATTAAGACAATTACCGCAAGGGAGCTATTCATTTGATCAATTGCCATAACGATATCAAAATTTTTCATTTGCGGAAAGGCAATCGCTGTACCTGCAAATAAACTGACACATGTGATAGCAAATAATATATAAGAAAAAATAAAACCGAGGGGTAAGCCAACAATCATTGATTTTAAATCTTTTGCTCGTTGAGTGAAATCACCCATATTAACGATTGGACCGGCCCAGTTAGATACTAAAGCACTGACACAGGCAATAAACAAAGCAGGAGTAAATTGCGCATTAATAGGAGCATAATTCATAACATTCTCAATCCCACCAGCAATCCTAATTGCCCACACTGCAGCTCCAATAATGAACAAATAAACTATCGGAGAAGCATATGTGCCTAATTTATCAATAACTTTTGTCCCACCCATAAATAGGCCAACTGTCATTATCCATACTAGAACAAAACTTAGAACAGTATAGATAGGTAAACCCAATAGCGTAGTATCACCACCAATAGATGTATAATTAGGGAAAATCCGATTAAAAATGACATCCATTGCACGAGCAGTAACAACACTTTGCGTTCCAAAAAAGACAACCCCAGCAACTAGTCCTCTAGCTAAGGCTGGAATGACAGAACCTTTTACTCCAAAAACTGATCGTAAAACCATGGTAAAAGGAATACCATATTTGGCTGAGGCAATCCCATTAACAACATAAAAGAATGAAACAATCACTGCTGAGGTCATCACTGCTGCCAAAACTTGTTTAGAGTTTAAACCAAGGATAAAAAATCCAGCAACCGTCATATAAGATAAAATATTGTGAACGGAGCCCATCCATAAAGTCATAAACTGCATAATTCCCCAATCACGTTCTTTCTGTGTCTTTGGGCGTAACTCTTCTGCTACAGTAGTAAAATCAATTGTTGCTTCAGTAAATGGATCAGAGTTCTTGATACTAAGATTTTCAGCCATCGTTGTTGGCCTCCTTTTTTTCCATTAATTTTTTCGATTGTGCAGCATGTTCTTTAAATAATGGATTCGCTGGTTGTAATCCATCTGCTTGAATCATTGACTCATAAGCTTCTTGGTGTTTACCTAAACTTCGGAGGCTGTTCGCTTTATGGAATAAATAATCTACCCGAGTTGGTTCTTGTACTAGTAATTCATTCATAATTAGAATTGCTTCTTGATGGCGACCAATTTCTCGTAAGTAATTTGATTTATGATAGATAAAAAAGGAACGATTGCCTGTTTGTGCTCCTTTATCAAAGAAAGCGAGTACTTGTTTTTGGTTCCCTGCCTTTTTAGAAAGATTGGCCAAATAATAAGCAAATTGAGGATCTTCTTGTAAACCTTTTTCATAGTAATAACGTGCAGCGTCAGATTGATTTAAGCATTCATAACTCAAACCTAAATAATACAATTGTTCCAACGATTCCGTCATTTCAAGAAGTTTTTGGATACTGTGATAATACTGATTGGTTCGAATCAATCCTTTTATTTCGGTAAATGCGTTTTGAGTCAGTTGCGAGTTCAATAATTTATTAATCATTGGTTTTTTTGTTTCTAATGCGTACTCACGTGCATCTTTTTGAGAAAAGTCTTTAATGAAAATATCCGCTTGGAAGGTAAGTAATTCTTCGATGATATCGCGATAAAGAAAACCATCGTCTCCCAATACAACAGCTTCCAAAAGAGCTGTCCAGCCAAGACGATTGACATGGTTGACCGGAACGCCAGCATCTAGTGCTTGTTGAACAACACGAATGAACCCTTTTTCACTCGATGGCAGTAACGCAGAACCACCAAAACGATTGACTTGAGTTAAATCAGGGGAGTAACACAACAGTAACTGAAACATCTCAGAAAAACCATTCGCTGCTGCTGCAATAAATGGCGACAACTGCGTATTATCTTTTTTATTTGGACTAAATCCCTTGTTTAATAACGCTGCCGCAATGGCTACTTGATTAGTTGTTACTGCTAAATGAAGGGGCGTTTGTCCTTCTTCATTTACGATTGTCAAATCAATTGGCTTGGTTGTTAATTCATCGATTACTTCATTTAATTGTTTTTGCTTTATTCTATCAAAAATTGTTTTTGTCATTTAATTCCACCACACTTAAAATTTTTCACTTAACTTAACAATGGCTTTTTGGAAAGCTTCCACTGGTGGGTAAGTAATTCCTGCACCAATCATACCGATTCCAGCCTCTTTGTGAGCAATAGCTGTATTAATCACAGGTAACGTATTTGTTTGCATAACTTTCAGAATATCAATCCCTGTAGGAATTCCCATAAAGTTGAGAGATGGAATGGTAACATTGGGATTTTCACCAGTCGTAATGGCGCCCATTGATAAGGAGTAATTTGTTGCATCATTTACAGTCCCCCCCACTAAAGCCACAATTGCCGGTGCTGCTGCCATTGAAAAACCACCTAAGCCAAATGTTTCTGTTATTGCACTGTCCCCGATATCTAAGCCTGAGTCTGCTTCTGTATATCCAGCAAACATTGGTCCAATAACTTTTTGAGAAGGTCCGACAAACCATTCTGTAGGATCTGTACTTGCCAAACGAATACCAAATTCCGTCCCATTTCGCGCCATTGTTGTTACGATTGAGCTATACGCTTCGGCACCAACAGCAGCATCTAAAGCCGCTTTACAAAATGCCATCCATGTTGGTCCAGAGAAGTAGTCACTGCTTGCGACAAATTCAAATACATCTTTTTGATCTACAACTGAAAAATCTGTTTGAATAATCCCTGGTGTTAATGCCTGAATCAGCAGTGTCGTTCCTGCAACATTCCGATTGTGCAACTCGTCTCCCATATGCAATGCTTGTGAAACAAGTAATCGTAAATCAATTCCATCTTCAAGATATGTCATTGCTTCTGCCAACATAGGACCAAATACGTCACGCATCCAGATTAAGCGTTGGATTACCGATGCATCATTTGCACCCATTCTTAAAATTTTAGATAATTGCTCACTTAAATTAGTATAGGCAACATTTCCATAAGTTTTGTTTTCAACAATATGGACATACATGGAAGCCGACGTAACACCCGCCATTGACCCTACAGCGTTGTGTTCATGACAGGGGCTAAATTCAATTTCCCCTGACTGTGCAACTCTTTGGGCTTCTACTAAGTTTTCAGCAAAACCTTCAAATACAATCGCTCCTAAAACTGCCCCTTGCATTGGTCCATTCATTTTTTCCCAAGTAATCGGTGGACCTGCATGTAAGATCATATTTTTCTTCATACCAGGTACAACGTCAATTGCTTTGGCATAACCAGTTAAATAAATACTTGATGAAGTAATCCTTTCAAATACTCGTTGATTTGCCTGCTGAATTTTTTCTAAATTTTCAGGTTTTTCAAGAATTTTTAACGCTTTTAAAACATCGATATTCCCTAAACCAGGTGGTGCCCAGTCTAACTGAATACTTGTTCCGCCTTGCTCTTGAATATCTTCAGTAAATTTCTCTAAACCAACATTAATAACGGTTAATTTTTCGGTAAATAATGGGTTCATGTTATTCGTCCTTTCCAACAAATTCGCGAGCTAGTAATGCGGCGTTTTGCATACTACTAGCATAAATCGCCCCTGTATGCTCCAGTTTTGCTAATTGTTCTTCAATATTTTGACTATCACGATCGGTTCCTAGTATATATCCAACTACCTCTAAATGACGACCTGCTTTTTTAGCTTGTTGCTTTGCTTGAATGATTTCTTGTGCCATGACACCAACTGGATCTTGATGTGCCCCATAACCTAAAACAAAATCAAGTAAAATTACACCCACTTTTGGATTTTGAGCTTCTTGTCTAAATTGATTGATGCGATTACTCGGATCAATCATTGGATGTGGTTTGCCATCTGTATATTCATCAGCGCCAAAATCAATATAGATATGCCCATCACTTGAGTTTTGATTTAATTGATGTTTCGGATTTTTTGCAATATTGCTATAAACATTTTCGTATTTTTGTTTCGTAATATAATAAGCCTCTGCTGCTAGAGTTCCACCTGTAAATAAGCCACGAATATATTTTTGTTCAGGTAACAATTTTTGTCGAACTTCATCAATCAAAGAAATATTTAATGGATGTATATTTAAATTAGATGTAGGAACACCTGCTAGTTCAACGGCTTTTAAGGCAGCGTTTTTAGACATCGGTTCAAAATAAATGTTCCCATCTACTCGCTGTTGCATATCCCCTACAAACCAAATGACGACTGGCTTATTAATTGTTTTAACTTTAGCCACAATCTTCTCTTGTACCTCTTTTGCAGGTGGTTTGGAGATTAGAACAATCACTTCAGTTTCAGAATCTTGTGCAAGGAGCTCAATACTTGCTAACATCATCTTACCACCAATCTCAACACTTAAATCGCGACCTCCTGTTCCTAATAATTGTGAAACACCCCCACCGAATTCATGAATCCGAACAGATATTTCTTGTGAACCAGTTCCAGAGGCTCCAATAATTCCGATATTCCCCTTTCTTACATTATTTGCAAAGCCTAAACCAACATTATTAATAATTGCTGTTCCACAGTCAGGTCCCATCATTAAACGCCCTTTTTCATTTGCTAAGTCTTTTAGCATTTTTTCGTCTGCAACAGATACGTTGTCACTAAACATCATGACGTTGAGATCATTATTCAACGCTTGTAGTGCTTCTCTTGTTGCGTAATTCCCGTTGACTGAAATCAACGCTAAATTGGCTTTTTCCTCTTGAACAGCTTCTTGAATCGTGTGATATGCACGTGCGCTATTAGTTGCTACAACTTTTTCTTTTTTAGTTAGTAGCTCTTCCACTTTGGCTAAGATATCCTGTTCATCAATTTCACCTGTTGTCCGCAGGGTAATGACCAAATCACTTGCTTGAGCATTTTCTACTACATCGTTAGTTAAACCAGCGTTACGCATGACTTCTTTATTCATGTCTGTCGCCATCGCCACAATCACTTGAGAAACATGTTCCATTTGATTCGCCTTTGTAGATAAAGCCATCAGCGACACAGAATCGATGTAGCGGTTTTTTAATACTTTTACTACTAAGTTCTTCATTTACATTCTCCTCACTTTTACAACTGGTTGTTTATTTTGTACAATTATCATAAAATAAATTATTTTAACTAAAAATGTTTTATTTTATGAGGATACATCTATATATTAATGTTAATGTAATCGTTTTAATATGTACTATCTGATTGAAAATACCGTTCTTCATTTGTATACTATATACAACTATACTCTTTGGAGGTGCACTACTTATGGACATCACTGATTTTTTAAAATTGCCGATGTTTGAAGATTTTAAGCTTTTAGCTGGAAAATCAGGTCTTACAAACCAAATTACTGGTGTAAATATTTTGGACAATCCTAAGGCTACAGACTGGCTATCACCTGGTGAACTAATTGTAACTTCTGGCTATTTTTTTAAAGAAAGTCCCGAAGCGTTAGTTCATTTTTTGGAAAGTTTTCATCGTTTGAATATTGCAGCAGTCTGCATTAAACCAAAAATCTATTTAAACCCTCTTCCAAAAAAATTAATCGAATTGTGCGATGAATTAGCCATTCCACTAATTGAAATTCCTTATGGTGTCGCTTTTTCAAAAATCATGAATACAGTAATGAATTTACTTTCTGATTCAACGAGTGAGACTGCTCAAATGGCATTGGATATTAACTCGAAATTTATGGAATACGGATTACAAGGGGAAGGTATTGATTATCTTAAACAAAAATTAGAAGGTTTTTTAGGGAATCCACTTATTATCACCAATGTCGATTGGAGCCTTTTATCAAACAGTCCTGCAAGCGTCTTTCATCCCTATCTAAGACAACAAAAATCGACTGCTTTTTTTAATCAAAATTTACTTTCAACTATTCCAACTAATGTCTCTAAGTTAAAACATCCGACCCCTTTTATTTTTACAGATGGTGTTAATGGGGTCTTATTACCTATTTTTTTTAACGAAGTGACCTACGGCTATATCATTGTATTGCCTAACAAACGTCCTCTCTCTCAAAAAGACTACATTGTATTAGAAAATGCTTCAATTGCCATTGCACTAAAAATCGTTCATCAAGCTGAAAAAGAACGTATCAATAATAAAGTGCTTCGTGATTTTTACCGAGAATTATTGTTTGGGACAAAAACAATTGAAGAATTACGTTCATTTGATATTGAATTCGACTATGAACTTGCGTATGTCGTTTTCATTCTCTCCATTGAGATGCCGAATAAAAACAATGACTTATTACAGCAAAAATATGACGAAGACTTGCTGATGAGAACCATTTTAAACGCTGTAAACCACTATCAAACAACATTCCATTTTGATTTACATGTGTTTAAGCAGGGCCAACAAGTGATTGGTTTAGTAGGACATCGTGATGAGGTGATGTCGAATGAAACCCAACAGCATAAATTTTTCACTGAATTTCATCAATATTTGCTTTCTTTTCTAACCAACACTACCGTATTGAATATTTTTATTGGTTCTGCACAAAAGCTCTCTGAGTTAAATCAAAGTTATCAAGAAGCAAAACAAATGATTAGCTATCGAACAAATAATCAGAATCACTTATATTTTGCTAAACAATTTTATTTAGAGAACTTTCTTTATCGACATATTGATCAACATGACGCGCACCACTTAATTACACATTATTTATCCCCGTTACTCATCTATGACTGCGAAACAGATAGCCACTTAGTTGAAACGCTGGATACTTATTTACAACAACAGCAAAATTTGGCTGCAACTTCTCGCTTATTGTTTATCCATCGAAATACTTTACTTTATCGCATCGAAAAAATTGAAAGCTTACTAGGATATTCACTTGCTACTTCAGCAGCTGCATTTAACTTAGCTTTTGCATTAAAATTACACAAACAATACCCACAAGCATAAAAAAAAGAGGTGAATCACCTCTTTTTTTGTTTCAATAAATACCAACAAGTTACTATACTTGTAAAAGGTAGAACTACAGCTACGCCAACACCTGACAACAAGATAATTGCCAATTCGTCAACAAATGCTTTGGAGTGAATCATTTCTTGCCAAGGAACTTTTAAATCTTGGTACCAAAAAATCAACGCAAAACTACTACTAATGAAAGCAAAAAGTAAGGTATTGATTGTCGAATTTAAGATACTTTTCACTACAGTCATGCTTGACTGAAATAAATGGCTGAAATCAATTTTTTCTTCACGCCGATGATAAAGTTCTGCCGTTGCACTAGCGATGGCCATGCTACCGTCAATCAACGCACCAGAGACGCCAATAAATAAGACAGCTACGCTTAGTTCAGAGAAGTGAATGGGTAGATCTAAATTCATTACTGACAATTCTTCCATTTCTTGAGCTGGAAAACCATGAACAGCCAAACTTTGAATGAACGGAATAAAAGCGACTCCTAAAATAATTAGAAAGAACAACATACTATAAAAAGCCGCTTTGGTCTTTTCATTCCAACCATTTACATATGCTAAGGTTATTAGACTATTTGCTAAAATGTATAGTAGACTCATAAAATACACTGAAAAACCATGACTTAGACAAAGAATAAATAACAAAAATAGCACTAAATTCATAAATAGTCCACTTAAGACATAAAAAGAATCTTTTCCAATAATCACTCCTATGAAGAAAATAAACAAAAGTAACAAAACAGTTAAAACATTCATTTAATTTCGCCTCCTTCCAATTGAAAAGAAGAACAATGAGATTGGAATCGATAATAAAATGCCAAACCCGCCACATAATACACGGACAGCTTCTAACGACAGTAACGTATTGATAGTTTGAGTAAACGACCAGCCATTAAACAAATATAATAAAATTACAGGAATAGCGCTACTAAAATAGGAGCAGATCAACACATTAATCATAGTGCCACTAATATCATTACCAATTATTTTTCCCGATTGAATTAATTGCTTGAGCGTCACTTTTTTATTGCGAAATTCAATTTCTTCTAACGTTGCAATGACAGTGACTACCGTATCTAACGATGCCCCAATTGCCCCAACTAATAAACTTGCTAAATAAATTGGACGATACGGTCTTGTCAATACGCCCATATCTTCAAAACGTAAACCTTTATCATGTAATAACGTCATTGTAAAATAACAAATACCAAAAGCTGATAAAATAGTAATAACGGTAGCTATAAATTTTTGTAGGCTATTTTTTTTAATTCCATCAATTAGAAATAACGTAATGGCAACCGAAAAAATCATATAAATCATTGTCATCGGAACCAAAGAAATAGTTGTATGTTCTCGATAAAACCAAACTGTGAAAAAAAGTGCACCGCTATTTAATCCAGCGCTAATAAATGTTGTTAAACCAGTCTTACCACCAATAAATAATAGCGTTAATAATAATAAGCTGACCATAAAAAACACAAAGCCATCTCGCTTTTTTTCTATCACCTCATTGCCTTGGTAAAAAACTTGATTGCCTTTTTTCAAATGAATACTTTCAATTTCATTTTCTTGATAAGGAGAAACTAACTGAATATTTTCCCCCTTATCTTTACCATTAACAACAACTGCTAGAATATGTTGCTGCTTATCTTTTATTTCAATTTTTTGAATTTTGGCTAGTGGTTGTTGGTACCATCTTCCACTATAATTTTGAATGAATAGACTACAAAAAATACAAATTAAAGTAGTTATAATTCCTAAAGTTATTTTTCGCTTCATGTTAGCCCCCTTCTCCCTATTTTTAAGAATAAAACAAAAAATATATTAGAACAACCATTCAAATATTTAAATTTTCATTACAATAGACCTAGAATTTATCTAGAAAAGAGTAGGACTCTTCTCGTTTCATTCGTTTCCAATTTTTTTTCATGCTATACTTACAAAAAAATAATTGGAAAGTTGAAGGTTTTCATATGAAAAAATTGATTCACACACATGGACTAGCTATTCTTGTTATTTTTCTGGTTTCCTTAGTGCTAATTCTCCCCCAGTTGATTACCAAAGGAATGGTTCTTGGTTCAGATGCTATTTTTCACTATAATCGTTTTTATGATGCAGCCATGCAAATCAAAGAAGGAAATTTCCAACATTTCATCTCTATGTATGGTTTTCAGCAATCCGGACGTATTGTCAATGTACTTTATGGTCCATTAGTTGCCTATATCCAAGGTCTGCTAGTGTTAATTAGCCCCTCATGGTTTGGTTATCAGGTTTTATCTCGTTTAATGATTTTTATGCTCTCAGGAATTTCAATGTATGTCTTTTTGAATAAAGCCCAAATTCGTGCTTCATTAAGATGTGCTGGAGCTGTTTTTTATTTAACAACCTTTTCAATTCAATATTGGACAATGCGTCAGGGTTTTTCTAGTTGGGGCGCGGCAATATTGCCATTTTGTTTATTGCCAGTAGTTGATATGGCGGAAAAAAAAGAGTTTAATTGGATAGAATTAGGCATGTTAACAGCACTTATGTTCCAAACACATGTCTTTAGTAGTTTCATTCTAATTTTAATTTATCTCCCGTTTTTCTTCTATGCTTTTATTAAAAGTCCAGAAAAAGGCCTCTTGGTTAAAAAATTAGCTTATTCAATTGGAATTTTCTTGTTATTAACCTTAGCTACTTGGGCTAGTTTTTATATGATTTATAGTAGTAATACTATTGCTGATCCATTTATCAATCAGCATATGGAGCGCAGTGCCATTACTAGTAAAGGGAGTTATTGGTTAACAACCCCCATTTTTTTAGCCATATTGTTGTTGGGACAACTGGTTATTAGCTTTTTATTATGGAAAAAATATACACCATTCATGCGATTATGTATTGGGGTGATGCTATTTTTCTTAGTTTTGTCGACTAATATTATTCCTTGGGAAAAGTTGCAAGGAAAAGAGATACTAATTGTCGATTTAATTCAATTTCCCTTTCGTTTTTTTGTTCCCGTCACAATCTTTCTTATTTTATTAGCATGTTATACCTTTCAAAGCTACTGGAAAGAGAGTCTCTTTAGCATAGCTGTGCTGACGGCAATTTTAACTCTTAGTATTGGTCAAGTAATGTTGAAAGCACAACTACCGATAGATGAATGGAATGCCGAAAAACGTATGGTACAAACTGGAAGAAAGCATTTATTTATTCAAACAGAGGATAAACAAGAATTGAAAAATGCTGTCCATTCTTCAAACTTCGTAACGCTTTTAAAATTAGTTGAAAAATCAACACCTGATTATTTACCAATTTATCAGCAAAACCATAAAAACAATTACCGTCAATATGAACAACACATTTTAGCAAGTAACCATAAGTTCAAAAAATATGTAAAAAATCATAAACTCTATGTCGAATGGGATGCCACTCAAGTTGGAAAAGTACAAGTTCCTATCATTAAATACACACGAACTGAACTTTCTCTAAATGGCAAACAGTTGACTGATAAAGATATTGTACTAACCAAAATCGGTTCTATTACAGTCAAACAGCAAATTGGCAAAAATCGTTTAGTTGTTAGCTTTAAAGGCAGTCAACAAATTATTTATCCAATTGTTCTGTCAATTATTTCCTGGTTTGCTGTCATTTATATTCTTTTTAAAACAAAAATGCGTGGAAAATCATGATGATTTTCCACGCATTTTTATTATTGACGAATTAAATAATCAAATGCACCTAAAGCTGCAGTAGCACCAGCGCCCATTGATATAATAATTTGTTTATAAATACTGTCTGTACAATCTCCTGCAGCAAAAACGCCTTCTAAACTTGTCATCCCATGATTATCGACAACAATTTCACCGCGTTCATTTAAAGCCACTTCAGAATCACGTAACCAGGCAGTATTAGGAACCAAGCCAATTTGAACAAAGACACCTTCTAATGCAATATGATGCTCTTCATTTGTATCACGATCAAGATATGAAATCCCATTGACTTGATCTGTACCTGTAATTTCTTTTGTTGCAACGTTTTTAATTACAGTAACATTCGATAAGGCGTTCACACGATCTTGCAACACTTGGTCAGCTTTTAATTCTGGTAAAAATTCTAAAACATAGACATGTTTTGCTAAACCTGCTAAATCAATTGCCGCTTCAATGCCTGAATTTCCGCCACCGATAACAGCAACATCTTTTCCTGTAAATAAAGGACCGTCACAATGTGGACAGTTGGTTACCCCTTTGGTCCGAAACTCTTCTTCTCCAGGTACATTAACATTTCTCCAAGCAGCACCAACTGATAAGATAGCCGCTTTCGCTTTAAGAACAGCGCCATTTTCTAGTTCAACTTCAATTAATTCATTTTTACGAATTGATTTAGCACGTTGATTTTTCATGATATCAACATTGTATTGATTTACATGTTCTTCAACTTGAGCCATTAAACGTGGGCCTTCTGTATAAGGAGTACCCACCATGTTTTCAATACCTACTGTATCCATCACTTGTCCACCGTAAGTTTCAACAACCATACCTGTGTTGATTCCTTTACGAGCAGCATAAATTGCTGAACTATTTCCTGCAGGACCACCGCCGACAACCAAAACATCAAATATGTCTTTGTCTGCAAACTCATCCGCACTTGTTGGACCAGCAGCTAATTCGACTAATTGTTCAATTGTCATACGACCGCTCGCGAATTCAACACCATCTAAAAGAACCGTTGGAACTGCCATGATTTTTTTCGTTTCAACTTCCTCTTGGAACATGCCACCTTCAATCATGGTATGTGAAATATTTGGATTCAATACAGACATAATATTCAATGCTTGAACCACGTCAGGACAGTTATGACAAGTTAGGCTTACATATGTTTCAAAGTGAAGACTTTTATCAATTGCTTGAATACGTTTTGCAATGGCATCATCCACTTTTGGTGCACGTCCCGCTACTTGTAATAAAGCAAGAATAAATGAGGTGAATTCATGACCTAATGGTAAACCAGCAAATTCTACACGGCTTTCTTGTCCTGGTTGAGCTAGAGCAAAACTAGGTGTCCGTGAAAGTGTTGCTGTTTCAATTGATAGTTTTGGAGACATTTCAGCAATTTCTTCTAAAAATTCTTTGACTTTTATTGAATTTTCATCATTGCCCAAACTTGCTTGAAACACAATATCGGATTCTAGTAATTCTAGATATTGTGCCAGTTGACCTTTAATTTCGTTATCTAATGCCATAATACCCTCCTTAAATTTTACCTACTAAATCTAGGCTAGGTTTTAGCGTTTCTGCTCCTTCTTTCCATTTTGCAGGACAAACCTCACCTGGATGTGTACGAACATATTGCGCTGCACGAACTTTATCAATCAAGCTACTTGCGTCACGACCAATACCGTCTGCATTGATTTCAACTGCTTGTACAATACCGTCTGGATCAATCAAGAATGTACCACGTTGAGCTAAACCTTGCTCATCTAATACATCAAAACCTTTAGAAATAATATGTGATGGATCACCAATCATGATATATTCGATTTTACCAATCGCATCTGAATGGTCATGCCAAGCTTTATGAGTAAAATGAGTATCTGTTGAAACTGAGTAAACTTCAACATCTAAACTTTGTAAAGTTGCATATTGTTCTTGTAAATCTTCCAATTCAGTTGGGCATACAAATGTGAAGTCTGCTGGATAAAAACACACAATACTCCATTTTCCTTTAAAATCTTCTGATGAGACTTCAACAAATCCCCCTTTATGATAAGCATTTGCGTTAAACTCTACGATTTCTTTTCCGATTAATGACATAATATGTCCTCCAATTAGAATAATTATTTGAGAATACTCTCTATTAATAACTATATAGAAAGTCAGAAATAAGGTCAATGCTTTTGCTTAAATTATTTTTAATAATTCTAATCTGTAATCAAATAGTCTGATAACACTCATTTATCTTTCCCATTACACTTAGCTTTCATACACTTTTTCATAAATTATCTTTTGATAACAAATGTACAAATAGATAATAGATATGCCTTTTATTCTCAATTAAAAGATATAATTCTCAATTAGAATATAAAAAAACTGGAAATCAATTTGATTTCCAGTTCTGGCTTATTTACGTTTCTTTAGCGTTTCACTTACAAGACTATAAAAAATGCCTGCGATAACAAAGATGATCCAGCTACTTTCCCATCCTGCAAGATTTGACCAAAAAAGATAGAAAATAAAAACCAATGGCCAATAAAATTTTTTGAGGGTAATAATCAATGGTGCCGCTGAACCATAGGAGTGTTTCATCGCTCGTGGACCAGGATGATCTTCATCAGATACAAAGTATTGCCCATTCGTCATTTTTTTAAACCCATTTCTGACAATACTTGTATAAATAATTAAAAATGCTCCAACACCACCTGTAGCAAAGAAGGCACTAACTCCCAATTCTGCTGAGTAAAAAATATTTGCAAAAAAGAAGATGCTAGGAACCGTCAAAATACATAAGCCAATACCTAATGATAAACCCATTCGAAAACTTTTATCGTAGTTTTCTACTTGAAAGAATGCTTCTTTATTTACTTCTCTCGCTAAAGGACGATCATCTAACTTTCCTTTTTCACGAACGTATTTCATTGATCCCGAAATAACAAAACCAATGCCGACCGCTATAAAACCAGCAAAACCAACGAGACCTAGAAATGCAAAAAATTGCGAGAAACCTATAAACATAATTGACGACATTGCTAACGCTAGGAATAAAATACCTAAAGATAACTCAAAAGCGAATCTTCTAGTTACTGCCCAAAAATCAAATGCTTGATCTAAAGTCACTACTTCCACATCATCATAAGTTTCATCCATTTCTGCTTGTTCTAGCTCTAGTTCTGCTAGAATTTCATCAATTGAGCCAAATTCACTTATGACTGCTCCAATTGCTTCGTGTTCACTTTTCCCTTCCGCAATTAGTTCATGGTAGTGATCTTCCATAATTGCTAGCAAATCTTCTTTGGCTTTTTTTGTTTCTGGTGTAATTGGTACTGTTAAGAATAAACTATCTAAATAATCCTTAATAATTTTCATTTTCAGTTCCCCCTTCTAAAAACTCGTCTACTACGAATTTCGTTTGCTCCCATTCATATCTTTTCGATTCTAAAAATTCTCTTCCTTTTTCAGTAATACAATAATACGTTCTTTTCTTGCCATGTGTTAATTCTCCAGGATAAGCTTCAATCAATGCCTGTTTTCCCAATCGAGTAAACGCAGAATACAAAGTCGTTTCTTTAATAACATATAAGTCATTGGTTCGCGCACGAATTTGTTTAGAAATTGCATAACCGTAAGAGTCGCCTTCTTTTAGAATGGATAAAATAATCACATCATTATACCCACGAATGCCATCGCTTGTAATCATCTTACCCCTCCTTTATATTACTTCATCTGTCATAGTAATTATATACTAGATTACTACGACAGGTAAAGTAAAATTAAGAAATCAGCTAAATATCAGTCGCAAGTCGTAGACATTGTTATATTTTGTATCCGACACGATTTAATTTTATCGTCTGTGAGTTAAATAGCCAAGTTATTGTTGGGTGAAAATAAATGTTCTTTAGTTTTTTTTGGCGGGAGTGTTTTTTTATTATTATCAAGAATGCAATAATAGTTTGATGCTAAAAGATAAGTTTCATTACACATTTATGAGTATTACTGACCAGGGTATCAAAAATTTACCTGAATAATAATAAAATGCAAATGCCTCTTAAATTTTTTCTGGCATCTGCATTTTATTATTATCTTTCACATGCGATAATCTTTTCTAAAGATATTTACTTGCTTCTCGGATACTTAATTTAGATAATCCTTCCAAATGTTCATTAATGAAGTTTTTGACCCAATCAGGATTTACTTTTGAATAATCACGTAAACTCCAACCAATTGCCTTGTTAATAAAAAACTCAGTTTGATTCAAATTATTTTCTAAAATAATTTGTAATAGTTCTGTATCTGTTTCTTGCTTACGTAGCAACTGATGATCAATTGCTATCCGCCTCAACCAAAAATCTTCAGCTGTACTCCATTGAATTAAAACTGCCTTGGTTTCTGGATAGTTTTTTGAAATTTCGCCCATTAATTTATCTAAGCCATCAATTGTGTCCCACCAAGATTTGGTTTGAGCTAATTGTTGAATCGATGAAATGTCATTTGGAGTTAAACTTTTTTTGAGAACAGTCAAATAACCAATCGCAACATATTGTAATTCACGATAAGGGCATTCCCAACATTCAAAAACAAAGTGCCAATCAATCTCTTTTTGTTTACTTTCTTTATAAAATTCTTTGCAAATTAACTTACGATCAGTTGCAGAAATACCTAAAAAAGCAAATTGATTTCGCATATATGCTGCCATTTTTTTAGCTTTTTTTGAATCTGCAGCATCTAAAAATTGCTTGAATATTGTTTCAAACATTATTTCAGCCTCTTTTCTTAATAAAAAACTCTGCATCCTTCCTAAATTTCATCGCAAATTCTTCATATTTTCTGGTTATATTCTATATATACCAAAAACCTAACACTTTTTCATTTTTCTCCTCCCGCTAATTCCCCGTTAGCGGGTATTTTTTCGCTTATTATTTAATCGTTCTTTTTGCTTACGACGTCTTTCTTGAAATGCAAGTTCACGCTGTAATTTTATATAATTCAACAATCGAGACTCCGTTAGTTCCCCAGATTGAATCGCAGCTTTAACGGCACAACCCTTTTCAGATTCATGACGACAATCATTAAAATGGCAAGCAGCTGAAAGCTCAATAATATCTTGAAAAGTGCTATCTAATTCATTGTCTTCAAACAATTGAAATTCTCTCATTCCAGGAGTATCAATGATATAGCCGCCTGTTGGTAGAGATATTAACTCTCGGTGAGTGGTGGTATGGCGGCCTTTACTGTCTTCAAAACGAATATCCGCAACTGTCATTTTTTCTATTTGTAGTAGTCGATTGACTAATGTTGATTTCCCAACACCAGAAGAACCGACGAATGCTCCAGTTTTCCCAAATTTTAGGTAATCAGCAATCTTTTTAATCCCCTCATCAGTCTCAAGTCCTGTAACAATAATATTTGTGGTTAGTTCATATAATGGAATTAAATAATCATCCAAACTAGAACAACAATCAGCTTTCGTTAATACGACAACTATCTCAACATTTATTTGTTTAGCTGCGAAATAACGTTCTAAACGCCGTAAATTGAAATCATCATTCAAACTAGTTACAACAAATAAATAATCGATATTGCTTGCGATTAATTGCTCATCAGATTGACTACCCGCAATTTTTCTAGAAAACTTTGATTTTCGTGGTTTTATTTGTTGAATAATGCCTTTTTGATAATCTAGCAATTGAAATTCAACCCAATCACCAACTGTTGGTAAATCTATTCCATTTTTTGTTTGTGCTAACAATTTCCCAGAAAGTTGTGCTAACACTTCTTCTTTTTCTGTAAGTACTCGATAATAATTGCCATAAACCACTATTATACGACCACACTGTAATTGATTTTTCATTCATTCTCCACCTATTCTTTGTTTAATTGCAAATAAAAAACTCTATGACCCGCTAAATGCAAAATCATAGAGTACTTAATTTTAAACATAGAATAAATGACTTATTGTTGGTTTAAGAAAAAGTGTTTGCAATTTAGCTTCGATTGATTAAATGTATTTAACATTGCACGCACCTTCTCTCTAGTTGATAATAGTAGAGTAACATATCTTTTAGTCAGATACAATTGTTTTTAAAATCGTTTTCATAAAACAATAAAAACAGGTCTTTGACACAAGGAAAACCAGACGAAAATATCCAAACAAAATAGTATGAGTTACGCCAAATCAAGGAGCAATCTTCTATTGTTCGGATATTTTACTGTCAAGCTACTTAAGTCACCGACCTATTTTTTCTTATTCAACTGCTTTTTTCACATCATCTAACATAATTTGTACAGATTCTAATCCAGAACCAGATAG
Source organism: Enterococcus sp. AMC2644 (assembly GCF_058216475.1). Taxonomy (NCBI): domain Bacteria; kingdom Bacillati; phylum Bacillota; class Bacilli; order Lactobacillales; family Enterococcaceae; genus Enterococcus; species Enterococcus sp. AMC2644. The sequence goes on along the minus strand of NZ_CM177095.1, from coordinate 2,899,008 downwards.
ATACCATACTTGTGGATCTAAAGCAATCACTTTGCCATTTTTACCAGCATTCGTTTCTTTAACTAAGTCATTATCAGCTACGTTATTTTGGGAAGTATCCCCTCCGATTGCTTTGGTGCGGTCAACAACAAAAATTACATCTGGATTCTTTTCTAAAATGTATTCGTAAGATACATTTTGACCATGAGTAGAAGCTTCAATATTTTCATCAGCTTGAGCAAAACCAAATGTATCATGCACAATTCCAAAACGAGAACCTAAACCATAAGCAGAAAGACTTCCTTCATTAACTAATACTGTCAATGCTTTTTCACCAGACGCTTCAGCGGCTGCTTTCACTTCATCAATCGAAGCTGTTAATTCAGCAATTTTTGTTTCAGCTTCTGCTTCTTTGCCAAAAATTTGTGCAATTGTGTTTACGTTTGTTTGAATTGAACCCCAAGTATCTTCTCCATTTGTACTAAAATAAACAGTGGGTGCAATTGCTTGTAAATCTTTTTTATAGTCTGCTTGACGACCAGAAATAATAATCAAGTCTGGTTGTAATTGATTAATTTTTTCCAAATCAGGTTCTTTAATACCGCCAGCAGATTCAACATCTTTATATGCTTCTAAATAATCAGGCATACTATCTGTTGCAGCTCCAATTACTGATTCACCCACACCTAATGCATCCATTGTGTCTAACGCACTATTGTCAAAAACGACTACTTTACTTGGGTTAAAAGGTACCGTTACTTCATCACCATCTGAGTCAGTCACTGTGACGTCTGTTTTTGTTTCCTCTGAAGAAGCAGCGGATGTAGATGTTGCTGTTTCTGATGACTTCGCTGTATCTCCCCCAGTGTTACCACAAGCTACTAATGTTAATGCCGCTGTTAATACAAGAATTCCACTAAAAATCTTTTTCATAAAAAAATTCCTCCTATTAGCTAAAATACATACAAAATCGTTTTCCTTCGATTTCACAAATCCGTATGTTCATTCCATATAATTTATTTAATACTTCAGGTTGAATAATAATTTCTGTTTCCCCGGTAGCGAAAACTTCCCCATTTTTCATTGCAACAATATGGTCAGCAAAACCTGCTGCAAAGTTAATATCATGCAACACAATCAAAACTGTTTTGTTTTGTTCTGACACTAAACGCTTTAACAAATGCATCATTTGATTTGCATGATTCATATCTAAATTATTTAACGGCTCATCTAATAATACATATTCTGTATCTTGCGCCAAAATCATCGCGATATAAACACGTTGTAGCTGTCCTCCTGATAATGAATGAATAGATTCATTTACCATTTTCTGAAGTTCCATCTGTTCAATCGCTTGATCGATAATACGTTCATCTTCAGTAGTTAACTTTCCTCGGTTATAAGGAAAACGGCCAAATGACACTAACTCACGAACTGAAATATTTAATTGAATCGCATTACTTTGCTTCAAAATAGCTAGCTTCTTTGCCAACTCTTTCGATTTCCAGCTGCGAACCTCTTCTCGATCCAGAAAAATTTCACCACTTGATTGTGGTTGCAAGCGACTAACAAGTGACAAAAAGGTACTTTTCCCTGCTCCATTAGGTCCGATAAAAGCAATTAACTTTCCCTTTGGTAATTCGAGATCAACATTTTGTAATACAATTTTATTATCGTATTTTTTTGAAATTTCTTGTGCTTGAATCATACCTTTTTCCTTTCCGATAAAATTTTTCCTAAGAAGAATAGCCCACCAACAAATTGAATCACCGTACTAATGGTAGTACTCCATTGAAAAATCTGTTCAACTAAAAATTGTCCACCTACTAATAACAAAATACCTAATAGAAAGCTTCCTACAAACAATTGTTTGTGTTGATACGTTGCAAACAAGCGATAACTAATTGTCGCAACAATAAAACCAAGAAAAACTGTCGGTCCTACTAAAGCTGTTGCAGTTCCAGTCAGTAAAGAAATGCAGAATAAGCAAAGAGTTTGAAGTCGGTTAACAGAAATCCCTAAATTCACCGCATGGTCTCTACCAATATGCATAATATCCAGTTCTGGAGAAACTAACCATAAGACTAGTACTGACAAGAGGATAATCCCAGCTGCTACTAGCAAATGATTACTATTCACATTGCTGAAACTCGCAAATAAACGGCCTTGTAATAAATCATATTCATTTGGATCCATTAATACCTGAATAAATGTGCTAACACTTGAAAATAAAGTTCCAGAAATCATTCCGACCATTAGAAGTAAAAATAAGTTTCCGGTTACTTTATCCATAAAAAAGGAAATAAAAAGCACACTTAAAATGGTCATTAAAGTGACATTGGTAATGAACATCCAAATTGATTCCTGCGATAGGATTTTAACGCCACCTACAAAGAAGAACAACAATGTTTGAATCATAATGTACAAGTTATCTAGCCCTAAAATCCCTGGAGTTAAAAATTGATTTTTAGTAATCGTTTGAAAGGCAATCGTGCTGACTGATGTTGCTAAAGCAACAAAGATGAACGCTAAGATTTTTTTTCCTCTTAACTTCAACGCAAAATCCCAATTCCCATACGTGTTATATGTTAAGAATAAGATGACTACCAGTACACACAAAGCAAATAATACCCCAATTTTAAGCACAAAACGGTTTTTTTTCATCCTTTTCTCCTCCTAATTAGTAAGAATAAGAAAAGTCCGCCACCGATTACTCCTACAACAACGCTTACAGGAATTTCATATGGAGCAATCAATACACGTGATAAAATATCGCAAATCAATAGAAAAACACTCCCAAATACAACAGTCACACTCATCGTATTTTTTAAATGATCTCCATAGAATAAAGCAACTAAGTTCGGAATAACTACGCCTAAGAAAGGAATATTTCCGACCATAATTAATACTGAGCTGCTGCCCAATGCGACTAAAGCAAAAACGATAAACTGTAACAATTGATAATTCATACCTAGATTAGTTGCGAGTTCTTCGCCTAATCCGGCAATCGTCATTTGATAGGCGAGTAAATATAAAATTATAAACACTGGTATGGTTATGTAAATTAATTCATAGCTACCTTCCATGACTGTCGCAAAATTTCCTTGTAACCAAGAAGATAAATTTTGAACTAACTGAAATTGATACGCAAAAAAAGAAGCAATTGCACCAATAATATTTCCAAACATGACTCCTGTTAAAGGTAAAATCATTGGGTCACCTTTAGGTAAAATTCGACTTAAATTCAAAAATAGCAAAACACCTATGTAAGCAAAGATGAACGCTACACCCGCACGTAACAAAATCGATCCGTTCGGAAATAGTAACATGACTAATAAAATACCTAACCGCGCACTATCCATCATTCCAATTGTTCCAGCAGAAACAAATCGGTTTTGCATTAAATGCTGCATAATTTTCCCGCAGACACTTAACATTCCTCCTGCTAAAATCAAACTGATTGTTCGGGGAATTCGTGTTTTCAGTAATAACATCCATTGTGTCTCATCCCCATTGAGTAATCCAGATAATGACACTTGATGTACTCCCACAAAAAGCGAAACAATAGCAAGAAGGATTAAACTCAGAAATAACCAAACTTTCTTCATGTCAAACTCCTTACTGTTCAGTTGAGAACGATTATCATTCTCTTGTTTAGTTTATTAAAAAATGCAGAAAATTACAATGCTTTTTTCATATAAAAATAAAAGAATTGCTGAAATAACAATTCTTTTACTCTTTTTAACGTTTTATGACGCCTTCTAAAGCCAAGACATTTAGAAAATGTAAGGGGGTAGATAGTTTTGGATTAAAATAAAAATCCATTGTTATCAGTTGATTTAGTGTTGTTTCCATAGTAACTAACGTTGATAATGTATTAATAATTTCTAACGTTCGTTTAGAGTTGGTCATTAGCTGTCCCCCCATTAACTGTTTTGTTTCCACATCGTATACGAGCTTAATGGTTAGTTCAAAACAATCATCTAATTGAAACAATGCCTCTTTATTGAATGTTTTAGTCACTGACTCAACATCTAAACCATAATATGGTGCCTCTTCTTCATTGATACCACAACTTGCCAAATAGGTGTCGAACAATTGACTAACAATCGTTCGTTGGACTTTTGGAAATGGAATTTTTTCTTCTAATAAAATATTTGATGCGGCAATCATTCCTGTACGATAAGCATTAGTAACTAATGGGATATAAATCGGCATAGCAGAATGATTAAAATGAACAGAAACTAAATCGCCAACCGCATAAATAAACGGATTGGAAGTCTCTAAAAATTCATTGGTATCAATTGTTCCATCCATATTAATATCTAAGATGTCCGTCACTAATTCGACATTCGGACGAGGATTAATAGCATAGACTGCAGCTTCCACCTCAACCATTTGCCCATTTGCTAAAATTACTCCTGTCACAGCTTGTTCCTCGGTCATGGCAATTTCTCGAACATCACTATTCAATAAGATATGAACATTCTTAGGTAATTTTTGCAATAATTCATGAGTAATTTCTTCATCAAAATAGCGAAATAACACGCTATCCATACGATCAATTAAGTAGATTTCTTTATTGTATTTACTCAATGACTCTGCTAATTCAAAACCGATTAATCCCGCACCAATAATTGCAACTTTTTTTGCATCCATTAAAGTATCTAAAGCCGTTTTTGATTGCGTTAATGTTTTAAAATTTGTCATGGTTGCTTCAGTTTCTGATGAAAAATCAGTATGATATTGACTAGACCCCATCGCTAAAATTAAATAGTCATAAGTCACTTTATCCGTTAAATGAATATTGCCATTATCGGTTGTAAAATCAACTGACTTATTTTTTTCATCAATAGCAACTACTCGACTATTAATTAAGACATTAATTTGTTCTGCCAATAATTGACTTGGTGTAACTGTCCGTGCATCTTCTAACTTATCAATAAAGCCTTCCAAATAAAGATTTAAACTACTTCCAATGTACCCTAAAACGTTGGAACGTTCGATGATAACCACTTCAATCGTCTCATCGATTTTCTTCAAATGTCTCGCTGCAGCAATTCCTGCATGAGAACCGCCAATAATTACCACTCGCAAAACTTCTCCACTCCTGTTCATAGCAATTCTTGAATCGCTAGTTTTAATCGATTAATTTCAAATAAAGATAATCGCCCACTAAAAATATATAGTTCTTCATACGTATATTGAGATATATCAGTATATTCTGAAGCAATTAGTAACGAATATACACGATCTTTTGCTTTTTTAACTTTTACAGATGGCAGACTCGCTAAATGTTGTTGAATGAATTGATACATTTCTTCTGATTGCAATGAATCATCTGAAGCGATACCAACTAACAGCTCTTGCTGTTGCCTTCTTTGATGGATATCGACTACTAATCCATATGCCTGATCCAACATCTGCCATTGTGAATTGGAAATATCTTTTGATAATTCTTCCTCAATAATTGACATACAGGCAGACATTTTGGCAGAGTCATAGTCAGACAGTAGCAATAAGTCATTTTCTTCTGTATCAATCCACCCTTTTGAGAAAGTTACCTTAATATGTAACTCAAGTAAAAAGACATCAAATGCAGATACATCACTATTTTCCACTAAAACTTGGTAAATTTTTTTATTCAACGTTAGAAATTTAGCAATAAATGGTGATTGCGCTAGCCAATTTTTATCTGAAGGTAGTAAATCTTCTGATAAAAAGAAGAAATATAGATACACCGATTCTTCATCTGATCCTTGAAAGGCAAAGCGACTCAAATAACGTGCTAAAATATTTTTCAACTCTTGATAAAACACATCTTGCTCAATCTCATGTATGGTTTCTTTATGCAAGCGATATTTCTGCTCTCCACGATAATCAAAGCGACTATGCATAATTCCTAGCCATACTAACAGTTTCCAATATTGTTCTTTCGTAAACGTTAAGTGGAAATGTTTTTCAATAACTTGAATCAAATTTTGTATGGTAGGATTACGAAACTTTTTTTGCAATTGTTCAAAAGGTAAACTCGCCCAAAAAAGATAATAATAAAATATGCGAATTTGTAATTCATCCCCGATTATTTTTTTATTACGAAATTGAATAGCAAACTCTTCCAATTGTTGATTAATTGACTTCAATCTCCGGAATAAAGATGCTTCACTTACTTGTAGATCAAGTGCCATTTTAGTAATTGACACTCGTTTGTGTTGAAAAACAAATAATAAAATTTGATAGTCTAAGGCTTCTTCTAAGTATGAATAGACGAAGTTTTTTACAGAAAATTCATTTGCTAATTGAATACTTAAATAATCGTTGTCTAATCGTAGAAGTTTTGATCTTTCATCAAACAACTCTAGCGCAGTCTCTAATGCTCTAATTTCTTTTTGTAATGTTGGTACGGATATATTCAATTCTCGTTCTAAATCTTTGATACGTATCACACCATCGCTTTTTAGAACTCGTTGAAAAATTGTCATTTGTACTTGTTGATGTTTGTCCATCAACTCAGTTAATTTCATTGAACCACCTCAACTCTATTCAACTTCATTGTAACGATAATAGCCATTTTTCATCTGCACGACATAATTTTTTTTACTCCAAACACCTCGTTTTTCATCTTGCGCTTCTTGCTGGGCTACTAATAGTTCATCAACAAAACTATCTCCACCTGCATTTACATAACGAACAATTCCTAGTCCATTTTCTAATAAGAGTTCTTGCAAAGAGTTTTCTCCAATATACACATATGCTAAAAAGCGTCCATAATTATCGACTACTTCTCCCTTGTCAAAAACCAAAGAAATGTCTTGCTTGGTTAATTGTTCTTTCGTAAATTCACTTGCTTCTTTCCCATATGGCTGTACAGATGTATTTTTTTTAACACTTTCAGGTGTATCAACCATTAACAAACGCAATTTATGTTCTTCGCCATCTTTTGTATAAAAAGCAAAGGTGTCCCCGTCTACACTACGTAAAGACGACACACTGATTTTTTCAAATCGTGGTGGATTATCTAAGTCAATCTCATCAACTGACTGAACTGTTTCACCAGTAACTGTAGCTGTCGTGGATTGTTCGTGTTGTTCTTGTTTAGGTTCATCGGTTTCTAGAAACTCGCTCGGACTTAGCCATTGCCAACCTCCGATAAGCACTACAATGAGTACAGTTAAAAAACTGGTTATTTTTTTCTTCATTTATTGCAACTTCCTTTATATTTCTATTATTAATAATTCAAAGACAATCGTCGTCTTATTTATTCGTTCTTTTTCATTTTTGAATAGATCATCTGCCAACATTTGAATTTTAGCATGTGGAAAATCTAAAGAAAAATATTCTATAAAGAATTCTTTCGAAATTTTTTCTTTAGAAGTATAGGTAAATCTATGTGTATGATAAGGTTTCGTTAACCACGCTTTGTACATTTCCATCCATTGCCATTCTTTTGCTGGTTGTTCTAACAAAGAAAACATAGGATCTCTTTCTTCAATCACTCGTAAAATACAAACATACTTATTTGCAACCCGCAGCATTTCTTCCAGTTCATTTTTCGTTGTAAGTGCTGGATTCATTGCCGAAAAAACAACATCGTACGTTTTTTGCGATTTTTGTTTTAGAAATGATTCTTGATCATTGTGAATAAGATATAGGTTAGAATAATTGTAGGTAGCTTTTGCAATTGCTAACATTTTTTCGGATAAATCCACTAGTGTATAGTGTTCCACATGTCTAATTATATCGGGAATATATTTGCCAATACCACCTGCTAAATCTAAAAAAGTCGCAGCAGGTAAGATTTTTTGAGCTAAAAAATAACTAGATAAGTCTTTTTGAATACTCACCTGTGATTCATCTTGAATCTCCGCATATTCTTGCGCATATTCATCCCAAAATAAGCGTATATCTTCTAATTTTTTCATAACTACTCCTTGATAAAAATAAAAAATATCCGAACTATATTTGATTAGAATACTTGCTATATCACAAGGACCGACTCTCTATAGTACGGATATCTATCTAGTTAACTACGAACAATTAAAGGAACTAAGAATGGATAGTTGGTAAAGAAATCCAAAATTGAGCGCCGACGATTATTGGAGTCAATAAATAATTTGGTTCTTTCCTTCTCAGAAAAAATATCAACAGTTTGGTTTTGGTTTAGCTTCACTTGATAATGGCTATCCTCTATTTTATCAAAATCATACTCGGTGGATTCCATGCTAATGATGAAAATATCATCCAATACTTTGGTATCGACTATCAGCTCACTAGTGAACTCTCGTTTTAACGCACATGTATTATCTAATAAACTTGGCGCAATATCAAAGCCAAGTTCCTTAAACCATGCTAATAATTGATTTAAGTCATAGTTAATTAAGGATAATTGGTTATGCGAGAAGATTCTGTCTTTATGCCACAGATGGATAAGTTTCAATACTTGCTTCTCATCAACTTCAACAGTCATTTCTTTGGGATGAATTAGAATAAGTGGCATATACGCAGCTTCAAAACGAGTATCTACGGTTTCCATCTTGAAACTTAACTTTAGGTCATTTTTTGCGTCTAACTCATAAGCAACATCAAAATGCTTACTTCTCCAAACATTTTCTCTATCCGTTTGGGTTAATCCAATATTTTTTAAAGGTTTTAGCAATTCATAAGAAAAGTATGCTAGTAAATTTGTTTTTGCAGTCTTAGAAATTGGCACATTAGGAATAACAAATTGACAATAAGCATCTAATAATTCTACAAAGTTACTTTCCAATAAAGTCTTCCGCATATACAAATCGGCAAGTTCATCTTCTCTTTCTGAGATGAGTCGTCTAATTGCTTGATGATTTTTTTCTTTTAAAAGATAATAATTATCTTTTTTTGATGATTCATCGACAACCTGAGTATTACGTGTCATTTTTTTCTTTGATTTACTCATTTATCTAGCTCTCCTTTCTTAGTTGATAAATAATCGGCAAGAAACTGCTGAATCTGTTCATTCATTTTTTTCATTGAACCAAAATACTGATTAATAAGTCGATACTCTTTTGTTACAACAGCGCGTTTTAAGCGAGTCTCTTCATAGGCACTCATTAGTTGTTCTTTTTGTTGATTGGACTTATGTTTATTTTGAATGAACGGTAACCATTCAGATTTTTGCTTATTAATTTCAGCAATTTGTTTGTTTAACAACTCAATTTCTTCATCTGTTTTTGCACGATTAAAGAAAGTTTTGCTAGTTGAAATTTCTTCTTTTTTAGCAGCTAATCTTTGTGCTTTTTTTTCTAAATTTTTAATTTCTTCTTCTGCTGCAATCATTTTAGCATCTAAATTATCAATTTGTTTTTCAATATTTTCCAATAATTCACGATTTTCTGGACGGAAATATTGCCATTCATCATCAATTTTTGGTAACACAAAAATTTCTGGAATACTTGCATCAAAAGCAATCGTTGCGCGTTCACGGTAATAGGTACCAAGTTTATAATAATAAATAGTTGGCGAGATTTTTTCGACATATTCCATAAATGGGAAACGTTCCACAAATTTATCATGTAGCTTTGTAGATAAAAATTCATCAATTTCATGATTTTGATTCGAAGTTTCTTTTAATTCTTTATGCAATTTCCCTTTGTAAATTCGATAAATCTCGGGAATATTTTCAGCCTCGATAGCTGCTTCAAAATCATGTAAGTCTTTTAACATCGAAACAATATTCTTTGAAGCAACTTTTTTAACTTTATTAAAGTCTTGATACATATTAGAAGTTTCTTGATGATTGGTTTCTTCTAGTACTTCCTCAGACATAACAATGCCCTCCTCTAATTTTTCTCTATTATAGTTTATCATTTTTACTACAAAAAGGGGGGATGAAAACCTCTCTTTTTGTTCTTTATTTAAGTTTTCTTCGTAATTCCTTTTCATTCATTTCTTTTTTTAGTATTGAATTAGGAATCTAAATAATGTACCAAGTTTAATTCTTATTTCATTTAACTCGTAATAAACAAAAAAGACATCGAGTAATTCCGATGTCTTGCTTGCAAATAGTCATAGTTTATTTAGATAGTATCGTGCGTTGTAAAGCGAATTTGACGATTCTCGTCTCTTTTTAAAATCGTTTCTTCTTTTAAATAGTTAAATTTTAATTCGTCTAACTCTGGGTTTTCTAGCATTGCTTCATAGCCTTCAAAAATATTTTTAATGTATTGTTTGTAAGCTTTCTTTTTTTTCAAACGTTTTTTCATAAACGACACCGTCCTTTTCGTACATATCTTATCAAGACTTGTTTTAAGTGACAAGCATTATCGACAATTTTCATCCAAAAATAATGAACTATTTAGGAGTAATATAACTTACACCACTAGATAGAGCAATTTCATTTGGAATGATTCGATAATTTAAGTACGAAATGTCGCCTTCAGAGATTAAAATACTATCTTTATCAACTGCTTCTACAAAAGCTACGTGTCCATATAATGGATGATACCCTGCAACACCTTGTTTAAAGCTAATCACATCACCAGCTTTTGGTGTGGAAGAAACTTTATAGCCATTTCTTTGACCAGTAGTTCCCCAATCAGCACCATTTCCCATATAATCACCGACAGTTCCACCCAATTGATGCACTCGATTAAATGCATACCAAGTACATTGATCAGATCCGTAAGAACCAGATGTATTGTAATTCACACCATTATATTTAGGATATTTAACTAAATGGCGATAAGACTCTGGAATTCCAGAGAAGTCTTGAATCGTTGCATTGCTAAAGTTTAAATCCATTGAGTTTTTTGCTTCATCATATTGCGTTAAATTATAAACAGCAATAATTGAGTTTAACTTATTATTATACAAAGTATCTGTAGCATATTTCCCTGTTAATTCAGTTGTCGCTTGTAAATAGTTCTTAGCTTCAGAACGCCAAACTTTTTTATAAAAGGATGGATTGCCACTAATCCCACCACGAAGCAACTGCACGTAATCTTCTAAGGATTCTTTATAGCTTGGATAAACACGAAACGCTGAATTAATTTGGTATAATTGACCACTACCATTGTCTTCATTTGTTGCAAGAGTAACTGACGCACCATTATGACTGCCTTTTACACCAAATAAGTTGTAATATGGACTAGTTGATAAACCACTTGTTCCAGAGCCACTTTCCAAAATCGCTTGTGCAATCATAACCGAGGCAAAAACATCATATTTGAGCCCAAGTTCTCGAGCAGATTCACCAATTGTTTCAATGAAACGTTCCGTAGCTGCATTGGCTCTAAAGTCAAATGAAGCAGCATATCCTTTGATTAGTTCCTTTCCATGATTAGTTAATTGCTCGTTTTCAGAAAAATGGATAGCCATCGTTGGTTGCTTTTTATAAACGTTGGAAGATTGATTAACGCTAGAGTTATCTTTATCTTTTTTTGACTCTGTTTCTGTTTGAAGTTTAAAGACACCTACACCAGGTACACTTGCTTTTTTGTCTTTTTCAGCTTTTTCGTCTTCCTCGTTAGAATGTAATGTTACTTGTTGTTTACTGAATTCTTCATCAGCCATAATAAAACGATCTTGACCAAGATAAATTGCTGCTTGAGTTACTTTTTCATTTGTTTCCCACAAGAAAATATCGCCTGGCACTGCATCCTTAACAGCTATTTCTGTTCCTGAATGACGGATATCTTCATAGCTATTTCCAAGTCTTTTGCCAAGTACTTTATCATAAACATAAATTGGTAAATGAAGATTATCAAAAGCATTAGGTCCCTTGGCGTCTTGTTTATATTCTGCTTGTAATTGTGATAATGCTTCTACAACCAGAGCTGCCGAGCGCTGATCTTTAAATGAGTCTAATAGCGGCAACTCATAACCATTTAAATCAGAAGATGCGATATTTGTTGTTACTAATCGATTATCTAAAGAAGTTTCGGAATTAGAGGTAGCTGGACCAATAAATAATGGCGTATTAGGCAAAACTTGATTAGACTCAACAACATTATCTGTCACTTTTTGTTGGTTATTTTTTTGTTTTTTAGAGTGATCACCTGAATTTGTGGGTTTATCTTTGGGTTTATCTTTGGGTTTATCTGGTTTTTTAGGAACTTCTGGTTTGATTTGTTCACCTGAATTCCCTGTTCCTCCTGGTTTAGTTTCTTCACCTGAATTCCCTGTTCCTCCTGGTTTAGTTTCTTCACCTGAATTCCCTGATTCTTCTGGTTTAGTCTCTTCACCTGAATTCCCTGATTCTCCTGGTTTAGTCTCTTCACCTGAATTCCCTGATTCTCCTGGTTTAGTCTCTTCACCTGAATTCCCTGATTCTCCTGGTTTAGTTTCTTCACCTGAGCTTCCTGATTCACCTGGGTTAGTTTCTTCACCTGAATTTTCTGATCCTCCTGGGTTAATTCCTTCACCTGAATTTCCTGGTTCTTCTGGTTTAGTTTCTTCACCTGAATTTTCTGGTTCTTCTGGGTTAACTTCTTCATCTGAATCCTCAACTATATTTGTATCTTCAGAATTTTTTTCATCAGAAGAGTTGTCTGATATAATTTCTGTCACATTTTCTGTGTTTTCGACTGCGTCTGTATTCTCCTCAATATTCGAGTTTTTCTCACTGCTACTGATTGTTTCTGTGACATCAGACAAAACTGGCGCAGTGTTTGACACTAAAAGCAATGCAATACTAAACGTAGCTAGAGCACGTTTTAGTTTTAAATTATTTTTCATTAGTGTTCCTTTCATAATGTTTATATTTTATTTAGACTTATTATAAAATAAATCCCTCGTTTTTTAAAGTATTTCACTAGTATGTACGTAAAAAGAAAAGGAAATCCCCCAGAATAGGGATTTTCCTATCTTTTTTATACCAATTTTTGATATGCGTATCTTTTTCCATCAGGAATAGGAAAATAAACAATTCCTCGATAATGAAAATTGGTTGACAAAATTGCTTTCTGCATCCCAATATTTAGCTCATGTGTGTCTATTCGTACATCATTAATGCCCTGTCTGTGGCTCTCATCTAATAGATGCTTTAGCAATGATTTAGCCAAACCTTGCCCAGATGCTTGCTTGGCTACAGCGATACGATGAATAGAAACGTATGGAGCATTCCCCTCCCATTCACCATCTACAATCGCAGTATATACGGGGTCAACACCTGGAATTAGCGCACCCATAGCTAAAACACTGGCTTCTTCTAAAACAAACATTGAATTACCTTCAATATCTCTTCGTAATTTTTCTTCATTAGGTCCATAGCCATTTTGCCATTGAGGAGATTTTTGTTGACGAAGAACTTGAATCGCATCATTAACAATTTCCATTAATTCTGGAAGATCTTCCAACGTCGCCTGTCTAAACTTCATCATTTTGCCTCTTAGTCAGTAATAGATTTTAATTTGCCACGAAATTCATCAATTGTTTTGTAGCCTTTCGCTTGCATAATTTCTTCTAGTTCTTTAGTAATGCGATCAAAAATAGCTGGTCCTTCTTTATGAAGTTCGGTACCAATTTGTACCATTGTTGCACCGCATAATAAATGTTCAAACGCATCTTGCCCTGTACGAATCCCACCTGTACCAATGATTTTGATACTTGGGTTTAAACGTGTATAAAACGCACGTACATTTGCTAAAGCAGTTGGTTTAACGTACTCTCCGCCAATTCCCCCAAAACCATCTTTAGGTTTGATTACTACTGATTCATTTTCTGTATCAATATACATTCCGTTGCCAATAGAGTTGATTGAATTAACATAAGTTAGTGGAAATTTATTTAAAATTGCAGCCATTTCATCAAAATGAGCTAAATCGAAATACGGTGGTAATTTTACACCTAAAGGCTTTGTAAAGAAAGAAAAAACCTTGGTTAGAATTTCTTCGGTTAACGGGAAATCGTAGGCTACTTGTGGTTTTCCTGGCACATTTGGACAAGAAAGATTTAATTCTGTTACACCATTAAAGTCACTTGCTTGGATGATTTCTAACATTTCAATATTTTCCGCCACACTCATTCCAGCAATTGAAAAGAATATCGGTGCTTCAAATTTATCTTGACGATCTATTGCATAGTCCAAATAATATTGTAAACCTAAGTTAGGCAATCCCATGGAATTGATACTACCTAACGGAACATCATAATAACGTGGGGATGGATTTCCTTCACGGACTTGAGGTGTGGAACTTTTGGTAATAAAAGCACCTGCAGTAGAATTAGCTAATTCATCCAATTCATTATCTGTCATGCAATGAACACCTGACGCATTCATCAATGGATTTTTAAAATTATAATCAACAAAATTTGTTTGTAACATCGTGTATTTATTCCCCTTTCTTTTTCTTTCATTAGTGTAGCTTTTTGTTGGTTTAAAAGCAACAGATAGTATGTATTCCCATTTTACTTTTTCATAATAATATACGAAAAAAAAGATATTTATTTTTAACTTATCCTAAAAATCTCATTTTTTATTTTAGCAATTTTGTTTTTAGAGTGAATTGTTTCCCCTACAGCTTTAAAGCTTTTAAACGGAATTAAAAAATCAATCTATAATAGCATACCATCTTTTAATTGTTTCTTATGTCAATCATCTTGATTTTTCAGAAATCTTTACTTTTGTTAAAACTATAAACTATTAATTTTATATAAAAAAATAAAATCCTCTTATATATCAACAAATTTAAATCTGTGACTTATAAAAGAATTTCATTAAAAAAATTATTTTAATTCATTAGGACTATTGATAAATAGTGATATTTCCTTTTGAGATTATGATTCAAAATCATCCGAAAATTCATTTATATTACTTTTATCGAATCCCCAAAGCAATCCGTGCATAACGACTCATTTTATCGGTCGTCCACGCTGGATACCAGACTAATTTTACTTCGATTTTTTTCACTTCAGGTACATCTTCTAATGCATCATGAATATTTTCGGTCAATACATCTGCTAATGGGCAGCCCATGGTTGTTAAAGTCATTTTGATAATAGCTTCACCGGTTTCACCATCAAATTCGATTTCATATATTAAGCCCAAATTAACAATATCGATTCCTAGTTCTGGGTCAATAACTGTTTCTAAGGCAGTTAAAATGCGATCTTTAATTTCTTCAATTTCTTGCTCTGTTCTTGATTCGCTCATCTTACATCCCCCCTGTTGATTCTATAGAAATAATACCGTGTTTCTTGGTATTTGTAAATAAATGAACTTACCTTAAGAGAATTCAATGTTAATTGATGATATAATAACGACGATGGAGGATTAACGGCGAATGCTTTTGGGAGACCTTATTATTCAATTAGGGTCAAACAAAATGGACGGAGTGGAATGAATTCTATGGCAATTCGTATGATTACAGTCTATGCTGATAGCAGGGAATGTTGTCGGCAATAAGCAACTATGAAAATCTAAATACCTATTACAGAGTTACCCTAAAATTGATATAATTACAGATAATAGTTGTGAACTATTAATCCATTTTATAAGGAGGAAAATAATGGCAAAAGATGCTAGTTTTGATGTAGTTTCGGAAATGAATATGGAAGAAGTTAAAAATGCGGTTCAAATGACCTTGAAAGAATTGAAAAATCGCTTTGATTTTAAAGGAGCGACTGTGGATATTACATTTGATAATCAAAAATTGACAATCGTAGGCGATGATGATTTTAAGTTAGAACAAATTAAAGATGTTTTATTAGGAAAGTTAGTCAAACGAGGCGTACCGATTAAAAACATCCACTTTTCAGAAACAGAACACGCATTAGGAGCAAAGTCACGCCAACATGCTGAATTAATTAGTGGCATTGATAAAGAAAATGCAAAAAAAGTAACTACAGCAATTAAAAATGCGAAATTAAAAGTAAAAGCTCAAATTCAAGATGATCAAATCCGTGTTACTGGAAAAAATCGTGATGATTTGCAAGAAGTTATTCAATTATTACGCAAATTAGATCTATCAATTGAACTTCAATTTACCAACTACAGATAACTAATGAACTGTGACATAAGTCAAAGCAAAGATATCCGAGCGATAGAAAGTAAGAAATACTGCTTTAGCAATTATTTTCTAGTTCAGATATTTTTGTTTTGTACAACTTGTGTCACAGTTCAATTTTAACTATTAGATTATTTTAAATACTTATGATGAAAAGCAAAATGCTCACCTATAAATGTCGCAATTGTGAAGTAACTATGATCGTATCCATCTACTTTTTGATAACGAACATTCATTTTTTTCTTTTCGACGGCTTCTAAAAAGGCTTGCTCATTTAATTGTACTTCATAAAAGTTATCTGCAGTTCCTTGCGTAATATAGATCGGGGTATTCGTACCACCGTTAGCGATTAGTGACGTTGCATCCCAATGCATCCACTCTTTTTTATCTGTACCTAAATATGCTGTGAACGCCTTATTTCCCCACGGTGTATTTACTGGATTACTAATGGGTGCAAATGCCGAAATAGCAACAAAACGTTGTGGGTTCTTCAGCCCAATTACTAAAGCACCATGCCCACCCATGGAGTGACCCATGATACTTTCACGGCCAGAAAAATTGGGAACCAAATCATAGACAATTGATGGCAATTCCTTTGTTAAATAATCATACATTTTATAATGTTCTTGCCATGGCTTTTGAGTAGCATTAAGATAAAAGCTTGCGCCTTGTCCTAAGTCCCAATGGTCATCATCTGCGACATCTTGCCCTCTAGGAGAAGTATCGGGAATAACAACTGCAACCTTATATTGATTTGCATACTGTTGAAATTGTCCTTTTTGACTAAAATTATCATCGGTACAAGTTAAACCAGATAACCACCAAACGATTGGAATTTGCTGATTATCGGATGTTTTTGGTAGAAATAAACTAAAAACCATCTCACAGTTCAATGTATTAGAAAAATGGCGATACTTCGTTTGTTTTCCCTCAAAAATTTTATGGGTTTCAACCGTTTGAATTGTCATAGTCTCACTCTCCATAAGTTAAAATTGTACGAATTGATTCGCCTTCATGTAATAAATCAAATGCTTTGTTAATTTCGGTAAAATCTAAATGTCCAGAAATAAAGGATTCTAAATCAATTTCGCCATTCATGAATTCTTTCACCATTGTTGGTAACTCACTACGCCCTTTTACTCCACCAAACGCAGAACCTCGCCAAACGCGGCCTGTCACTAATTGAAATGGACGTGTGCTAATTTCTTGTCCAGCACCAGCGACACCAATAATAATACTTTCGCCCCAACCTTTGTGACATGCTTCTAAGGCAGCACGCATCACCTGAACATTCCCAATACATTCAAAGCTGTAATCTACACCGCCATCCGTCATTTCCACTAAAATTTCTTGAATGGGGCGGTCATAATCTTTAGGATTAACAAAATCGGTAGCCCCCATTTTTTTAGCTAGTTCCCATTTCTTAGGGTTTAAATCAATAGCAATAATTCTTTTCGCATTAGCTTTTTTCAACCCTTGAATAACTGCTAAGCCAATAGCACCTAACCCAAATACTGCTGTTACGGCTCCTTCTTCTACTTTTGCGGTATTTTTAACAGCCCCTAATCCGGTTGTTACACCACATCCAAATAAAGCAACCTTATCTAAAGGTGCGTCTTCATCAATTTTCACCACATTAATTTCATTTACAACAGTGTACTCACTGAATGTACTGGTCCCCATATAATGATAGATTGGCTCACCCTTGTATGAAAATCGCGTAGTCCCATCTGGCATCAAACCTTTTCCTTGTGTTTCACGAACAGCTGAGCACAGATTTGTTTTACCCGACTTACAGAACTTACATTCACCACATTCAGCCGTATATAATGGAATGACATGGTCGCCTGGTTTTACAGAGGTTACTTCGTCGCCCACAGCAACGACTACACCAGCTCCTTCATGACCTAAAACGGCTGGAAAAACCCCTTCTGGATCATCTCCAGATAAAGTAAAAGCATCCGTATGGCAAACTGATGTATACAAGATTTTTACCATTACTTCCTTGGCTTTTGGTTCTTCGACATCAATCTCGACTATTTCTAAAGGTTTTCCCGGTGCAAAGGCAACAGCAGCTTTACTTTTCATCTTCATTCCCTCTTTCAGTTTAGTATTTACAATAATTAGTATACCTCATATAATACAAGTCGTTAATACTGACAATTTTGTCACTAAAGGAGAGTTCCTATGTTTCACTATAATGAAAAAGAATTTTATAATACAAAAGATTTAGCAATGTATGCAGTTGGAGGAAAATATAAAATCGCTATTGTTTGGGCTTTTTTAGAACATGGTACATTGCGTCTTAGCGAATTAACAAAAATTTTACCGGATATTAATCAACGGATGCTTATTCGCCAACTCAGAGAATTAGAAAGAGACCAACTTATTCAACGAACGGTTTACCCAGTTGTTCCACCGAAAGTAGATTATGAGTTAACAAAAATTGGAAAAGAACTTGCGACTGTTGTTCAAGAGGTTTGCAAATGGGGAGATAGATATTGGTTGACACTCAACAAAAACACCAGCAATGATAATTAATTGCTAGTGTTTTTCCAAAATGTACGAAGCTCACTGACTAAATCTTGTGGACGATAACAAACAGTTGGTTGCCAATGTGGCGGAAATAATTGTCGATAGCGTGGGGTATTAAAACGTTGGTCAAGTAATAAAACTACCCCTACATCTGTCAAATCTCGAATAACACGTCCTGCTGCTTGTAACACTTTATTCATTCCGGGTAGCTGGTACGCATATTCAAAACCTAATTCTGTGTGTTCATCAAAGTACTCACGGATTAACTCTTGCTCATTATTAATTTGCGGTAAGCCAACACCAACAATCGCACTACCAATCAGACGTGTTCCTTTTAAATCAATTCCTTCAGAAAAAATCCCACCTAATACACAAAAACCTACTAGTGTTTCGGTAGGATCAGTAACGAATTTTGCTAAAAATTGTTCTCGTTCCTCCTCATTCATTTCAGTATCTTGGACTATTGTCTGAATATCTGGGAAACATTCTTTGAACAGTTGATATGTGTCATCCAAATATTTATAGGATGGGAAAAAAACAAGGTAATTTCCTGTTTTTTCTTGAGTCATTATAGCGATTGCTTCCGTGATGCTAGCTAGACTATTTTGTCGTTGTTTATAGGTCGTTTGAATGTAATTTGTCAAACAGATTTTTTGATTTTCAACAGGAAAAGGGCTTGTTAAACGATAACGTAAAGCTTCACTTCCGCCACCAAGCATTTCTTGATAATAACTTAGAGGACTAAAACTTGCTGAAAATAAAATACTTCCCTGCCCCTTTTCTAACATTTTTTCTAGGAAAGGCGCAGGTTCAATACAAAATTGTCGAATACGCATATCATACCTACTTATTTCAATTGTCGTCTCATAATGATCATCATAGAATTCACTTATTTTCAGAAAATGTAAACAATCAAAATAAACAGTTAATATTTTTTCTTGTGCTGGATGTTCCGGGTGCGCTGCTAACCATTCTTTAAGCAACTCACTAAATTTAAATAAATGATTTAATAAGCTTTCTGCTGGTGAAGTTTGATGATGAAACGTCCAATTATCTTCTTTGGCAATTTGTTCCAGTGCAGCAAATTCTTTATCAATCTTATTTAATATTCGATGAATCTTTTTAAAGTCTTTTGACAGTTGTTCTTTAACCTGTTTGAAAGCAGAACGAGCGAGTGTTGCTGAGTACATTTCACGCGAACGATTGACCAGATTATGTGCCTCATCTACTAAAAAATAGTATTTTTCTTCTGGTTCTTCGAAAAACCGGCGTAAGAAAACAGTTGGATCAAACAAATAATTATAGTCTCCAATAACCACATCACAAAATAAACTAACATCTAAAGACAATTCAAATGGACACAAACGATGTTTTTTAGCGTATTCTTCAATAACAGGACGTGTAAACTGATTTTCATGATGCAATAAATCCCACAAGCCTTCATTGATTCGATTATAATACCCATCTGCATACGGACAATCATCTGGATTGCATCTACGCTCATCTAAAAAACAAATTTTATCTTTAGCAGTTAAAGTGATACTTTTCGTTTCAGCACCCACATTCCCCAATGCTTTGAGCGCATCTTCGGCAACTTGGCGTGTAATAGTTTTAGCAGTTAAGTAAAAAATGCGGTCTGCGCGTTCTTCTCCTAAAGCTTTTAATGCTGGGAAAAGTGTTGAAATTGTCTTTCCTGTACCAGTAGGAGCTTCTACAAACAAACGCTGTTGGTTACGTAAGGTTTTATAAGCGGCTACTGCTAATTCTCGTTGCCCTTTTCGATACGAATCATAAGGAAATGCTAGCGATTGGAGACTAGTTGTCCTCAAACGACGCCAATCTTCTTGAAACAGCAACCATTTATGGTATTCTGCTAACAAGTCTTCAAAAAAACTTTTTAAAAACTCAAATGTATACTCTCTTTTTTGACGCGTAATATACTCTTCTGTTGTTTGGAAGTAGGTTAATTGTACAGAAATAGTATCAAGTTCTTCTTGCTTACTATAAAGATAAGCATAAACCATTCCTTGATAAAAAAATAATTCAATTTGGTCTTCACTCAAATCTTCAAATTGAACTTCTGATGTTTTTATTTCGTCAATAATCCACTTATCTTCTAGATAAAAGAGACCATCCGCACGACCTTCCACTTTGATACTATCACCATTTACCACAGCTTCAGTCTTTAAAAAGACTTCTTTTTGATAGGCATCTCCTGCAGCTTTTTGCAATTTCCGATGGATACGTGCCCCTTCTTGAGCTGTATGATTACTTACTTTACGATTGTCGATGCTTCCTCTTCTTAAAATAAACTCTACCAGCTTACGAACAGAAATCTTGCCTCTATTCATCTTGTCACCTTCTTCGAACTTTTATTATATCAATTTCCTTTAAAATGTATAGCGAACAAAATGAACTTTAAAAAGACTTTTTATTTTTTATTTATAAACTCATTCAATAAATCTAAAAAATGTTGAAATGGTTTCGTATCAATTCCCATTTTCTTATAGTTTTCTAGAATAGATTGTATCTCTAAAAAAAGATAACCAATATATAAAACATACAACATCGCAATTCCAGTAAAAGCAGGTAATATAAATGCTACCGGTAAAAAGAAAACTAAGAGTATCATACTAGCTATTTTCCGTAGAATGCCATTAATCCCAACTTTGGATGTAATTTCTTTCTTTATTTTTGCTGCAATTATGCCACTAAAAAAATCAATAACCATTGCTACAGCAAGAATTGATAAAAGATATAAAATTTGTTCTTCCTTTAACTGATTTATCCATTCATCTATCATCCTTTTCTCCCCTTTCAATAATACAAACGAAAAAAGAAGAAAAAATGTAAAAGAAATTTCGTAAAAAACGAAATTTCTTTTACATTTATTTTGTCATATCATACTGAACGGTATAAATCACATTATTTTCATCTCGAACAGAAGTTTTATCATCTTGTTCAAAATAAAAATTTTTTTCAAAGTCACCATTACGTATACGGATTTGTTTTTTATTTACAAGTAACTCTACTTGTTTAAAAGTCTCTTCATAAACTTCATAAGGATCTTTAT
Source organism: Enterococcus sp. AMC2644 (assembly GCF_058216475.1). Lineage (NCBI taxonomy): Bacteria > Bacillati > Bacillota > Bacilli > Lactobacillales > Enterococcaceae > Enterococcus > Enterococcus sp. AMC2644. The sequence continues at coordinate 2,877,441 of NZ_CM177095.1, read as the reverse complement.
CCCAATTAATCTGTAAGAAGGTTTTTTCAAAATCTTGATGAACAGTTTCTGGAAATTCTTCATTTGTAGTTGGTGCGTATTGTTTCACTACAGTTAAAGTACCTTGACTAAAATCATAAACACCTTGACTTTGTGGAAAACCATTATTATCTACTTGCATGAGCAAAATATTTTTGGGTGTTTCTTCTTCTAGAGCAGGCATGCTTTCAACAACTAATGTCTCTGTTGAATTAATGACTTCTGGAGATGATCGACAGGCTGCTCCCAGCAAACAGATGGAACCTAAATATGCTAGTAAAATAAGCTTTTTCAAACGTCATCCCCCTCACTTATTTAATAGATATATGTAGTATAACAAAGAGTAGTTTCAAAAAATTCAATTCTATTATTTTTTCATGCAATTTTTAAATTATGATCTTTCTTTTAATCAGATTATAGAGGCTTTCTCAGATTAGATGCAATTTTTAATTTTAAACATGAATATTTTTTTGTTAGAAGCTAGAATTTACGTTATACTTAAATTGATAATACTCATTTGAGGAGGCATTTTATGGAAATCACACGCATTGTAACAGGACGTATTGAAGAAAATTGTTACCTGGTTTGGCAAAATGATAACCTTTTAATCATCGATCCAGGTGCCGATGCAGAAATTATTGCTGAACAAATAACCAAAACAGCAGCAAAACCCTTAGCTATTTTATTGACACATACCCACCACGATCATATTGGTGCAGTAGATCAATTACGTGATTTATATCAAATCCCTGTTTATGTAAACCCTTTAGAAAACGAATGGTTGCAAGATCCTGTTTTAAATTTGTCTGGTGCACAGAATATCACTGCACGTCCAGCAGAATATGAACTAGAATTAAAGGAATATACTATTGGTGATATTTCCTTTCAAGTTCTAGCAACCCCAGGCCATTCGATTGGCAGTGTTAGTTTTGTCTTTAATGACTTTGTTGTTTCTGGAGATGCGCTATTTCGTGGAAGTATCGGTCGGACAGATTTACACACTGGGAACCTTGAACAATTATTAACCAGTATTACTACTCAGCTGTTTACTTTACCGAATGAATTACCTGTTTATCCTGGTCATGGTGATTCCACTACAATTGAACATGAAAAACAAACAAATCCATTTTTTCAAAATAGATAGGAGCGAAAATTATGACAAAAACAGAGCTTTACATCGTTAGACATGGGAAAACAATGTTCAACACTCTCCAACGAGTACAAGGTTGGTGTGACACACCGTTAACTAAACTGGGTGTGGAACGAATTCAGTATCTAGGTCTTGGTTTACAGGATATTGATTTTTCAGAAGCTGTTTCAAGTGATAGCGGTCGCGCTATTGAAACAATGCGTCTCATTTTAAGTGAGCATCCAGATGGTCCTGTATTGCCATACCGAGTGGACAAACGGATTCGTGAATGGTGTTTTGGTTCATTAGAGGGGGCATACGATGCCGAAATGTGGGGGGTTATTCCGCGCGTTTTAAACTTCAAAAACTATGATGAAATGATTGACCGTGAAACTACCTTCAAAGAAATCTGCGAAGCATTATACAATGCTGACACAGCTAATTGGGCAGAAACTTACGAAGAATTAAGCACGCGTATCTTAAATGGTTTTGAAGATATTGCACATCGGGTCGAAAAAAACGGTGGTGGCAAAGCTTTGGTGGTTTCTCATGGGTTAACAATTGCTTTCTTATTAAATTTAGTTCGCGAAGAAAACAACGTCCGCATGGATTTAGATAACGGCTCAGTTACACGTCTGATATATGAAAACGGCAAGTTTATTTGTGAAGAAATAGGTTCTACAGAGTATATTGAAAAAGGAATCGAAATTTCTAAAAATTTATTAAGCTAATAAATTTTTATTTTGTAAAACATTGATAAATCAATCTCCAAAACAGCGAACATTTTTTTGTTTGCTGTTTTTTTGAAAAAAAGTTGGTAATCTTTTTAAGAAACGGTATACTTATCAATGTCATTATGAAATGAAAGGAATGAAAAAATGTTTTTCGAAAATATTATTAAAGCAATTATCCTGGGAATTATCGAAGGAATTACCGAATGGTTGCCAATTAGTAGCACGGGGCATTTAATCTTAGCAGATGAGTTTATCAAACTTGAGGCTTCTGAAGCATTTATGACAATGTTTAATGTTGTTATTCAATTAGGCGCAATTTTAGCTGTTGTTGTCCTTTACTTCAACAAACTCAATCCATTTTCTCCGTCTAAGACAGCAGAACAGAATCGTGACACTTGGTCCTTGTGGTTTAAGGTAATTGTTGCAATTATCCCATCTGTAATTATTGGATTACCTTTAGATGATTGGTTGGAAGCAAACTTTCACAGTTTCTTGCCAGTTGCAATTATGCTAATTGTATACGGTATTGCCTTTATCGTTGTTGAAAAACGTAATAAATCAAAAACACCCAAAATTACTGACTTAACACAGATTACCTATCAATTTGCATTACTTATTGGGATGTTCCAAGTCCTTGCATTAATTCCAGGTACTTCTCGTTCTGGTGCAACCATTTTAGGAGGTATTCTAATTGGTGCCTCTCGCTTCGTTTCAGCTGAGTTCTCGTTCTTCTTAGGAATTCCAACGATGTTTGGTGCAAGCTTGTTAAAAATCGTTAAATTCATTACTCAGGGGAACTCTTTTGATATGAATGGAATCATCATCTTGCTTGTTGGTACAATCGTCTCATTTATCATTTCCATTATTGCCATTAAATTCTTAATGAATTATATCAAGAAAAATGACTTCACCGCATTTGGTTGGTATCGAATTGTTCTTGGTATTATCTTAATTGGCTATTGGGCCTTTATGATGTAATGAGAAACATAAAAAGTCCTGATTTTCAGTTTGTTGTGACCCCAAAAAGTTAGACTTTTTAGGAGTGGAGAATTCCACTCCTTTTTTACTGTTCTAAAATGAATAATTAAGTGATAAACTATGCTGCTTTTCGAAATTGAACAGGGCTTTTCCAGTTTAATTTCTTTTTCATTCGTTTATTATTGTAGTAGTAAATATAACGATCAATAGCTATTTTAAGTTCATCAAAGCGACGATAAATCTCACCGTGAAAAATTTCTTGTTTTAAAAGACTAAAAAAATTTTCCATTGGAGAGTTATCTAAACAATTTCCTTTACGGGACATACTTTGAAAGATTTTGTGTTCCTTTAACTTATTACGGTATATTTTCATTTGATAGGCCCATCCTTGATCTGAATGAAAAGTTCTGCGAAAAGGACAATCATTAGTTACTTGAATAGCTTCTTCTAAACCTTCCATAATCGCGAGTGCATTAGGCTTTTCTGAAACTCTGTACGATAAAATTTCACTGTTGTATAAATCCATAAACGGATCTAAATAAAGCTTTTTCTGACGAATAACACCTTTAGTATCTGATTCAAAATACTTAAACTCTGTTGTATCAGTAGTAATTTTTTGATGACAGATAGTAGTGTAGAAACGTCGATGAAAACGATTTTTCGCAATTGTACCGACCTTACCTCGGTAAGAACTATATTTTCGTGACTTTCTAGTGTAAGATGTTACTTCGATTCCTAATTTTTTTATCAAACGTTGTACTTTCTTTTTATTAACGTGGAAGCCTCTATTTTTTAGCTCTCTTGTCATTCGAAGATAGCCGTAATCCTTATGTTCCTTACGAATCTCCAACATTTGATTTTCTATTTCTTGATCTGGATTTACACGGTTAAAACGTTTCTGCCAGTACATATAGGTTGCTTTAGGAAATTTCAAGACTTCAAGAAGCTCAACTAATTTGAATGATCCTCGGAGGCTGTCGATGATTCGTGCGATTGATTCTTGTGTCTTTGTTGGGCTTCCTGTTTTCGCAGCTTCCTCAATTCTTTTAAAAAGGCATTCTCTATTTGTAGTGAACGTATTTGTTTCTCTAATACTTTGATGCGTTCAGATTCATCAGTCGTTATTTTTGTCGTTGTATTCTTTCTATTTTCTTTTTTCTTAGCCATATTAGAAGGACGTCCTTTCGGGTTTGAAAGTCCCTGAACATCACTGTCACGAAACTTACGTACCCAAGAAGCGATCAGTGGAGGATTATTAATGCCTAGAGCATTAGCTACCTCACGATAGGACATTTCACTCGTTTGATACAACTCTATCGCATTTAACTTAAATTGAACAGAATATTTTTTATTTTGACGTTTTCTACAAAGTCCTTCTTCTCCAAATTCTTTATACGTATTCACCCACTTTCGTAGTTGATAAGTATCAGTTATGTCATATTTTTTTGATAAATATAGATAACCTCCTTTTCCAGGCTCTATACTTTTTAGTGTTGGTAGAAATTGCCAGCACTTTTTTTGTATGTATAACTAAACAGACATCTTGAAATCCGTTAGAATAAAGTCGACGAAAACCAATCTAAGGAGGAATCAAGATGTCCATCTCTCATTTTATCAGAGAAGTTTTAGATATTCTAGATTTTAATATTACTTTTTATGAAAACGAAACAGAAAAGCAGCTTGGAAATTATACAAAAGAACGAATCAAAGGAGAAATTTGTCACGTATTTGATGGTAGACTTTCTTATACACCTGATAATTGTGAAAAATGCGGAGAAAGTAATGAAAAGACGATCATTAAATGGGGATTTAAAACGGTTATGACTCAGGTAAACAAAGTATCTGAATACAAAACCTATCTTCGTCTAAAGAAACAACGATTTAAATGCAAAGCTTGTAATCAAACCTTTGTCGCTTCCTCGACCTTGACGCAACCGAACTGTTCCATTGCTCAACGAGTGAAATTGAAAATTGCGACCATGTTGGAAGACTCCGTCTCTATGACCTATATTGCCAAACAAATCGGTGTCGCTCCTATGACGGTTTTGCGTGTTCTTCGGGACTTCTACCAACCAACATTGCCGGAAAAACAAGCATTGCCTACGGTGCTTTGCTTGGATGAATTTAAATCAGGAGCGTTTGCCGAAGGAGCTATGAGTTGTATTCTCGTGGATGGAGAAAACCGGCGACTACTTGATGTGTTAGAGGATCGACGGAAAGTTCGGCTAGAAACCTATTTCTACCGCTATTCCTTAGAAGAAAGACAGGCAGTAAACATTGTTGTGACCGATTTTTATTCACCCTATATCACTTTGACAAAAGAACTCTTTCCAAATGCACAGGTGTTAATTGATCGTTTTCATATTGTTCAGTTGATTGGAAGAACGTTTCAAAACCAGCGAATCACTGTTATGAAGTCCTTTCCCGATACTGATAAACGCTACCGACAGTTAAAAAAATATTGGAAACTACTTCAGAAAAGACAGAGTGAGTTAGACTGGAGCCATCGGTATTGGCGTCCTTCTTTTAAGGATTATTTAACGCAGACAGAGATTGTGGATCGTCTCCTTACTTACGATCCAGAGTTAAATCGAGGATATGAGACCTATCAAGCATTCTTACGTGTGTTACGTTATTCTGAGGAAAAAGAAAAACAAAAAGAAGCCATTGAAGGTTTTGAAGAATTACTGACACAAAGCTACAAACACCTGTCTGAAGGCTATCAAAAAACGATTCGTACGTATAAAAAATATCGAAAAGAAATCATCCTTGCTTTGACTTTGTCTTATTCAAATGGACCGGTGGAAGCAACGAATAATCATATTAAAGTCATCAAACGAGTGGCTTATGGTTTTCGAAATTTCATCAATTTTAAGATTCGAATCTTTATCCAACGTGGGAAATACTATCGCACGTTGCCAATCAAAACCAAAGAAAAAGGTCAAGCAGCGTTTTTCGCTGCTTGACCCAAAGACGCTATTCGAACTGTTAAAGATTGTCTAAACTTTTACCAACACCAGTTGTTAAAGAGCCCTTTTCCATCAAGGTATTCTTGAACGAGTTTATATTTAAATTCAAAACTATATTTTGCCATAGAAATAGCGACCTCCAAAAGTTAGATTTTTTGGTCTAACTTTTTGGGGTCGCTACAGTTTTTTTGAAAATCAGGACTTTTTTAATAGCATCTCTTTTTTATGTGTTTTTAATAATCAAGCCATCAATAATATCAACAGCTTCTTCACTTGCATTTAAGATAGATTCAAAACGATCATAAATTTCTTTCCATTTTATGATTTCTAAGATATTTGTTTCTTCGCTAAATAATTGTTTCTTCAGGTTACTAAATAAGCGATCACCTTCTGACTCAACATCATTTACTTCGATAATCATATTCTTTAGTGTTTTAGAATTTTTAAATTTAGGAAATTCTAACATTGCTGTATGCACACCACGAGCTGCTTTTTTTACTAAACTAGCAAAATGTTCTGTTTCAGGACGCATTTCTGTAATAACTAGGTTTTCAAATAAATAAGTCATGCCATTGATACCATCAAGAATGTCATCTAAACATTCAGAAATAATCAAAATATCTTCGCGGTCAATTGGTGTGATAAATGCATCGTACAATTCATTGGTCAACTCATCAATCATACGATCGTTTTCTTTTTCTAAGCGATGAATTTCTTCTGCTTTTGTTTCAAATGTACTAACAGAATAATTGTCCACAATTGCTTCTAAAATTTCTGCCGCTTTATGTGAATTTTCTGCTAAAAGTTCCATCGTATTAAAATAGTTGTATTGTTTTTTTCTTGCCATGCTTTTCTCTCCTTAAAAAATTGCAACAAACAGTTTCGCCATCACATACGCAATAACTCCACATCCTGGGAAAGTCATTACCCACGCAAAAACCATTTCTCTGACGATTCGCCAATCGACACTTGATAAACGTCGAGAAGCACCGACACCCATAATTGCAGTTGTTTTTGTATGTGTTGTTGAAACAGGGATGCCAAAAATAGAAGCTAAGAACAAACAAATTGCGGCACTTAAGTCCGCAGAAAAGCCTTGGTATGTTTCTAATTTAACCATGTCCATTCCGACTGATTTAATAATACGCATACCACCTACCGATGTTCCAATTCCCATTGTGATTGAACATAAGGCCATCACCCAAATAGGGATGACAAATCCATTCCCTGTTTTTTCAGCTAGATTATTATAAAATAATCCTAACATAAATACACCCATAAATTTTTGTCCATCTTGTGCTCCGTGTAAAAAAGCATTTGCCGCTGCTGCACTTGCTTGGCCCCATGTGAAAAATTTATTTGCTTTTCTTCTTGGTACATCACGGAAAATCAATACAAGTAATTTCGTAATTAGATAACCGCCTCCAAAACCTAAAATAGTTGAAACGACTAATCCAATTAGAACTTTCATCCATTCTTGTCCGTTGACAGCGTTTAAACCGCCTAACGCCATTGCTGAACCCGTTAACCCAGCAATTAGGGCATGTGATTCACTAGTTGGAATACCAAAATACCACGCAGCAACTGCCCAAACGACTATAGAAAATAGCGAAGCTGCAAGCGCTACTTGGGCTGCTTGAATTCCTTGAGAGTCAAATGAAACAATATTACTAATTGTTTCTGCTACTTGTGCATTAAAGAATGTCATTACTAATGCACCTAAAAAGTTCATTACTACTGCAATACCAATCGCCACATTCGGTCTTAAAACCCGTGTCGAAACTGCAGTTGCAATTGCATTCGGGGCATCTGTCCATCCGTTTACAAAGATTACACCCATTACAAGTGTAACGGTAATAATTAATGCAATGCTCAAAATTTACACCACCATTTCGTTTTTCGTTGTCATCATAGCATAAAACTAACATTGGATGGAAGTAATTTTTTAAAGAAAGGTTTCTTTTGTATAAAAAAAGTAAATTTTGAAAGAAAAAGCCATTATTTTCGTAAATTCTATGTAAAATTCACTATTTTTTGTGTTAAGTAAAATTTCTTTACAACTTATTATTGCATTGCCCTCTTTGTTTATGTATAATGACTAGTGTTGATTTATACGTTTTTCGTATAATAACTTTTTATTCGGAGGTGAAACAAATGCCAAACATTGAATCTGCAATCAAACGTGTGCGTACAAGCGAAGTTGCTAACGCTAAAAATTCATCTCAATTGAGCACAATGCGTACAGCAATCAAAAAATTTGATCAAGCTGTTGAAGCTGGTGCTGATAACGTAGATGCGTTATTTAAAGATGCTGTTAAAGCAATCGATATGGCTGAGTCAAAAGGATTAATCCATAAAAACAAAGCTGGTCGTGACAAATCTCGTCTAAGCAAAAAAATCGCTAAATAGTTAAAAAAAAGAGGACAAGCATAACGCTTCTCCTCTTTTTTTTATTTGCCATGTAGTTGATGAGCCGTTTTTAGAACAAATAATTGGAATAAAAACTCTTTATCCATGCGTCCACTTTTTATCAAATAGTCATTTTCAATCAATTCGTCATATAAGTGTGCCAATTCTTTTTGATTTAACTTTCTAGCCTGCTGCATCGCTAATTTCACGCGATACGGATGGACTTTTAACGTTTCGGCAATATTTCCTTGTTGGTATCCTACTTTCATAAGAATTGCTGTTTGTAACAACAAACGAATTTGACTAATTAAAATCGCATTGATTTTAATCGTCTCTTCTCCTTGAATGTGTAAATCATCGTACAGTCGCAAGGCAGCTTCTGTTTTTCCTTGTAACACATAGTTTGTTAAGTCAAAAACATTATCCTCCAACGACTTAGGAACCAGTTGTTCTACGGCTAGCTTAGAGATTCTTTTTTGTTCTCCTGCATATAAGCGCAGTTTTTCTAGTTCTTGCATTGCTTTTGATAAGCGCATATCGGTTAAACGAATAAACAGTTCAAATGCGTCTCGTTCCATTACTAGTCCATCATTATCCAATGTCTGTTGTAAGTAACGACGAACATCAGCTTCTTTCATTGGCTGAACATCAATTATAGTTGCTACTTTTTTTAGTTGTTTAGTGATTTTTTTCCTTTCATCTAATTTTTCATAGGTAGCAAAAAAAACAGTAATTGATGTATCATTAGGATTTTTAAGATAGTCCAATAAGCCTTCAATATTATGTTCAGGCGCATTGCTCTTTTTCTCCGCAGTTAGAAAAAAAGGATTATCCACAAAAACTAAACGATAATCTCCAAAAAAAGGCGTCGATTGTACCTCATCCAATACTATGTCTAAGGAATCTTGTTCTAAGTCAAATTGCGCAAAGTTCAAGTCGTCTTGATCAACATTCAAACTCTCTAAAAATGCCTCTCGAATTTGTTGTTGCAAAAAATCTTCTGTTCCTAAAACAACATAAAGTGATTGGAATTTTTGCGAACGAATTTCTTGTAGGGCTTGTTGCATATTCATCTATTTCTCTCTCCAATCTTTCATTGGATATCCTACCACGAAGCACGTTTAAATGCTAGTAATCTTTCGCTAACCACACATATGGTTTTGGTTCTTTTATTCCCCATAAATAGCGAATCATTCCCGATTGATCTGTTCTAAAAACACGAACCTGATTTTCAGCCAATGTCTCCAGTACTTCTGGATGTGGATGATTGAAACGATTATTTTTACCGCTCGAAATAATTCCTTGCTTCAACTGAATTTTTTTAATAAATTGATTATCTGTTGATGTTTTACTGCCATGATGACCTAATTTCATTACATCAACAGTTAAATTTGGATAGTCTTTCAAGAGCTTTCGTTCCCCATCTTTGCCTAAATCTCCTGTCATTAAAAAACGCATACCTCGAATCGTAGTAGTTAATACGAGTGAATCCTCGTTTTCACCTTTGCCGTATTTAGGAGCTAATACTTGTAACGGCAAACGCTTTCCGATGACTTCATTCATCTCTACTTCTCGAATTTTAGTCCTCTTGGGTAGTTGCTTGGCTAAACGCTGAATGCTGGGATGCTGAAGACTTCCTTTACCGACATACACCCATTTTACTGAAATCTTCTCGAAAACCTTTGCAGCGTCTCCAAGATGATCTGCATCGCCATGTGTAAGAAATAACCCATCAATTTGACGCACACCTTCTCCTTTTAAGAAAGGTAATAAGGTATACTCTGCTCCTGCACGATATGTTCGTTGTTGCCATTCTTCTTGTTCAAAGGACAGTCTTCCTCCTGTATCAATAACGTATACTTCTTGTTTAAACGGGCTTTGAATAACTGTACTATCCCCTTGACTAACATCCACAAATGAAACAGAAGTCTCAAACGATATAAGTTGAGCCAGTATTAACAATAATACAGGAAGACCAAACAACCATTTCTTGTGATGGTAATAAAGTAATAGACTAGCAATTAAACTTACAGCAACTTTAATCAGACTTGGTTGACCAGTTACCCAAACCATAGATTTTGTTAAGCTCAATAAACTTTCGAAGCCTTGAATGACTAAAAGCAACATATCTATCAATCCATCAGCTTGTACTCCAAGAAAAGTCAGACCACAAAGCAATAAAGCCAATGGTAAAAATACGTTAAAAAAAGGCGCACAGATTGTAGTTAGTAAGCCCCCCAATAAAGGTAGCTCAAAGAAAAAATACATAAAAATTGGCGCAGCTAATATAGAAACTACTTGAGAACGCCATAGTTGAGAAATAAAACGATTATCTTCGTAATTTTGAATCAAAATAAACCATGACATTCCTAATGATAGGATACCTGAAAATTGTAATAATATTTTAGGCTCCAGTAGTAACAATAAAAATAATACGATACTATAGCGATCCATACTAGATAAATAAATTTGCTTTTCTTTGAAAAATAAATTTATTAAATATAACAAAGAGGCACGCAAAACACTTACCTCTTGTCCAAATAAAAAAATAGCGAAAAAAACACCCAAATAACTAATCAAACTAAATTCACTAAATGTTAATCGACTTCGACGTAAGAGCCGTAAAAACCAACCGTAAAATAAATACACATGTGTGCCAGAAATAGTAAAAAAATGTAGAATTCCACTGCTACTATAAATATCTTGAATTTCTTGGAAATCACGACTTTTATATCCCACCAATAAAGCTAGAAAATAAGTAGAAATTTTTTCAGGAAATTTTTTTTCTAGCCAATCAATACACTCCGCTCGAATCTTACGTAATCCTGAAAGACCAGAGGCTTCTTTTTCAGAAAGAATCTCTTCAATTTTAAAGGTTCCTAATTGATTAGTTGAGAAATAAAACCATTGTGCATCAAATCCATGTTGATTTCGTTGTTGTTCTATTGCTTGAAAAGAGCCGCGAACTTTAATAATTTTTGACCAATTTTTCCGAGTTTGCCAACGTTCTTTTTCTTGTTTGCTAGAGACCTTATATTGGCCTTTAATTTTTCCTTGAACAACAACTCCTTCAAAGTTTACCAAATCGCCATTTAACTGAATCGTATCCGGAAAGACTTGAATGTCTTTCACTAACTCTTTTTCAAAAGGAACTGGAGGTAATTTTGTTTGTTGCTCTCTCAATAATACAAAAAAGCTGCAAAAAACAGCGAGTAACACTAATGTTACTTGTTTTTTACAGCAAATAATTCCTAGGAAATAACAACCCGCTACTAAAAAGAAAGGTTGATTTAATATCCATGCATATAGAAAGCTAATGACGCATAATAACGGAAATATTAATTGGTTTTTCCAAGCATACTTTTGGCTAGTGACCATGTAATCCACCAAATGAAAGTTTCTCAAAATATTTGGGTTCTAGTTGTACTTGTTCAACTTCTACACCAACATGTTTAATCAATTCCATTGCGTATTCGTTATTGCGATAATCGTTTAAATAATAGATTTTTTTTACCCCAGCTTGCAAAATTGCTTTTGTACACGGCAAACATGGAAAATGCGTAACATAAATTTCAGCACCTTCTGTCGAAATCCCTAATTTAGCACACTGCAACAGTGCATTCATTTCGGCATGGATGGTACGAATACAATGGCCATCTACTATATAACAACCCTCATCAATACAATGATGGTCTCCGCTAACCGAACCATTATAGCCGCCAGCGATAATTCGTCGGTCTTTAACTAGCGTAGCTCCCACCTCTAAACGTGTACACGTACTACGTAGCGCTAATAAGACCGATTGAGCCATAAAATATTGGTTCCAGGGGATACGTTCGTGTTCCGCCTTTACAAAACCGCTTGAACCGTTGATATCATAGTTTTTTCTAATATTCTCTTCCATTCAAATTCTCCCTTATTTTTGATTTGGACACTATTCAACGTATCAATTAAAAAACGATGCAAACGATGCATCTGTTCTGTTATTTGATTAGACATCGCTAGAGTTGTTAATTTTGTGTCCCACTCTCCGCATAGTTGCTCGTATCGGTACACTTTGTTCTACAAGATAAGAACTATGCGTGTATCTAGTAGGTTGTGAAGTATGATTCTTCCAATAAAGAGATTTACCAATATTTCGACCACTTTTCATCGTATATTCCAGATAAAGTTCACCCTAGTCTCTTTTATGTAAATCTTCATCCCTGTTAAGGTTATATTACATTCTTCTAAGATCTTCTACACTTCAATTATCTAAAGTAATGATTCTATAACTGGTATTTCTAGGTGCATTTATTTCGTACTCCTCACCCCTTAGATCGTGAGATACGAGAGTTTTGTTCATTATAGCTTCCCAGTCATAAAATCGACGTCAGTTTCTTTTAAAGCCACTAATTCACTCATTCGTAAACTTGTGCTAGTTAAAAATTATTCAATAGCCAAATGTTACCACATTCACTCTCTTTTTTGTATAAATTCTAGACCAAAATATCTATCTAAAAAAACTATTTTTGTGTCTTTCATTTTAAAAATTATAAAAACTCACCTTAGCTCTTGTCTCGGACTCAATACATAGCTATTAAAATGTCTACAGTCTCTTATCTCAGTCAAATACTTGTTTAGGGCATGAATATTCAGTCCTTCATAAAGTTTCTCCCCCTACTGTAGTATTATGAAATTTTCAAAGAACACCAATTTAACAAACTCACCTATTAATTACGTAAAAATATCAATATTCCATCTATTGGTAAAAAATTTGTAGATGTTCTGAAGCACTACTAATATTTCTAAATGACCTTATTTTCTGTTATCGTGGTATCACCTTTTTCAAATAAAAAAATAGATACTTCTTTTTTGAAATATCTACCTATTATGGTTTTAATTGAATTGATTATTAAGATGGAATTAAGAAGTATTTCAGTGCTTTGCTACATCAATGTTTGAAATTACGGCATTTGAAAAACAAAATAATACTCCCCCAAACGAGGATACTAACAATTAGTGGATTATACGATTGATAAGTTCCAGGTAAAAGTTCGGGTACAAAATTAAGCATCGTATGAAGGATTACTGCAGGAAAAATTGCTTGGTTTGTATTGACAAATATATAAGTGATGATAAGTCGATAGCCTATCCCAGATAGAAAGTGGAAGAAAATCCAACCTAGACTTGTTCCCAGCATTAAGAAAGGGACAAGGTGCCACAATTGCCACACTAAACCAATCGAAAGCCCCGTAAATAGAACAGAGTGCTTATTGTTAATCATTTTTTTACTTGCATAATTAACCCACCCAATTTCTTCAAAGATAGCTCCAATAAAAAAGAAAACAAATCCAAAGAAAATCATAATTAAATTAGCACTTGGCAATTCGTTAGGTTTTTGCATAATAAAAAGACTTGTTATTAAGTAAAAAGGCACGATGAGAAAGGACAAGATTAAGTACTTGCTTTGTTTCTTTTTTATTTTATTTAAATCTAGAAAATTGAAGAGTTCCTTATCTTTAAATCTTGTAAGATAACAAGCACTTATGGTTGGTACCAAGACCATTAAGGCGCTAATAGGAAGATCAAAAACTAATTTAATGTTAAGAAAGTTGAGCGCATAAAAAGGAACAGAACTAACTAAGACTATTAAGAAATATTGGACTACTTGCTTATCTGCTTCATTTAGTTTCATATTATCACCCTTGTTCATTTTATCATGTTTTGATATAAGTTTCTTTGATCCTTTAATTTCCAAAGAAAATCGTTGTATCAAGCTCCGTTTTAAATGTTTAATACATTTTTCATATCCTAACTCAATGAAAATATTTTCTAGCTAAGCCTGGTACAATATTGCTACGTTACACAAAGGTTCGAAATGTCTTTAATTTATTAACAATTTAATCCTGTGCTTAAATTTAATTGTTTAAATAATCAAGTAAAAGAATTGTTTCTTCTTGAATGTTTTACCTATTATTGGAAGAGCCTTTTCATCGAGATACTTTTTGAATCGATGAATAAACTCTATACTGACTTCATCGCGATTCACACAAGAAAACTTCAGGTATTACAGAATAATCAAAGAACGGATGACTATCGTCCACTGCTTTATAAAATATTGTTCAAAAAGCGGATGTGTTCAATCCACTCATTGAACACAATATTCCGTAATATCAGAAGAACGGTTTTGGTCGATCAACCGAGATGTCAGTTCATACTGAAAGTTTGTGCGTCTTTAATTTTTACAGACTAAAAAGCATTCAATATTTCGAATGCTTTAAGTATACTATTCATTTAAATTCAATATTCTAATCTATCTATTTAGCAAATACGAAAGTTCAAACAAGTATCTTTAATAGATTACTTTTTATTTCTTGTTAAACGTAATGCATTGAATGTGACCAAAACTGCTGCACCAGAATCACTTAATACTGCAATCCATAGGGATAACCATCCAGGAAAAATAAATACTAGCGCAATCAATTTAATGAGTAATGAAAAAATAATATTCTGTTTAATAATTTTCAATGCACGTTTACTCAAATCAATCGTATAAGGTAGTTTTTCTAAATTGTCAGCCATTAACACAATATCAGCTGTTTCGATTGCAGTATCGGTCCCTGCACCACCCATTGCGATACCCAAATCAGCTACTGCTAAAGCAGGCGCATCATTGATTCCGTCACCAATCATGGCAACAACCTCTTGTTGCTTTAATTCTTCAATCGCAGAGACTTTATCTTCTGGCAACAAATTCGCTTTGATACCTGAAACACCAGCTTCGTTAGCAATTTTTTGTGCTGCGCCTTGATTATCACCAGTTAGCATGACTGTTTTTCGAATACCGACAGAAGATAATTGGCGGATAGCGTCTTTTGATGTTTGACGAATCTTATCTGCCACCCCAACCAAACCTAGAATGCGTGATTCAGTTCCCAGAAAAACAATCGTATGCCCAGTTTTTTGTAAATTTTCTGCTGCTTGTTTATGTGTTGAGCTAAACATCTTTTTGGCAAAAAGATTGGCGGAACCCGCATAATATTTTTGCCCATTGATTGTTGCCTCAATTCCTTTTCCTGTAATTGTTTGAAAGTCAGTGGATTCAATCATGGACAGATCTTGTTCTTCAACATATGAAACAATCGCTTTTCCGATTGGATGGGTCGTGTGGCCTTCCAAAGAAGCTAAAATCTGTAAGAAGGTTTCTTTTGTCCCTTCATAAACAGATACTTCTGTCACTTGTGGTTTGCCTTCTGTAATCGTGCCGGTTTTATCAAAAGCAATCGCTGTTAATTCGCCAGCTTTTTCTAAAAAAGTGCCCCCTTTGATTAAGACACCATTTTTGGCGGCATTGCCAATGGCAGATACAATCGAAACAGGTGTAGAGATAATTAAGGCACAAGGACAGGCAACCACCAATAATTCTAAACCTCGATAAAACCAAGTCGCAAAATCCGCTTGAAAAACAACGGTTGGTAAAATCATCACCCCTAAAGCTAAAATAAAAACAATCGGTGTATAAATTTTAGCAAACTTATCAACAAACGCTTCAGAAGGAGCTTTATTAGCTTGTGCGTCTTCCACCATTTGAATAATGCGAGCGATCGTTGAATCTTCTGACAAATGAGTCACTTTTATTTCTAGAGAGCCTTCTTGATTAATGGTTCCCGCAAATACTTCAGCTTGTTCTTCTTTATAAACAGGAATTGATTCTCCAGTAATTGGTGATTGATCCACCATTGAACTCCCTTTGGTTACCAAGCCATCCAATGGAATTCTTTCGCCAGCCTTTACCAGTAAAGTATCACCAAATAGAATATTCTCAACCGCCATTTCAATAAACGTTGTCCCACTCTTTACAAAAGCTGTTTGAGGTGTTAAATCCATTAATCCTTGAATCGATCCGCGTGTACGTTCCACAGCTTTATTTTGTAAATAGTTTCCAATCGCAAATAAGAAGACAACTAGCGCTCCTTCTCCCCATTCACCAATAATCCCTGCGCCAATCGCTGCCGAAACCATCAATACATTCATATCCAACGACTTACTTTTCACTGCATAAAAAGCACTTCTAGCCGGTCGCCAACCACTAATCATCATAGATGCTGCAAAGAAGAATGGCGCAACAGGAAGATTAATTGAAAAGACTGAGCTACCATAGCCCAAAATTAAAAGAATTCCTGACAAAATCAAATTTTTAGTGGCCGAATTAATCTTTCCTTTTTTAACAATAGCTGTTTGTTCTTTCTCAACAATCCCTTGATACCCTAACTTTTTTAGTTCTTTTTGAATCTCTGCTAAAGAATTGGTGTGTGCGACCACCATAGAACCATTGGCAAAGCTTACAGAAACATTATCTACTTCATTCATTTTAGAAAAATGTTTCTCAATCGTTTGCGCGCAACCACCACAATCCATCCCAGTCACTTTTAAGGTATGTTCATTTTTTGAAGGTGTCTGAACCAGTTGATAGCCTAATTTTTCGACTTGTTTTGGAATGGTGTACAGAATCTCATTATCACTTACAACAATATTCATTTTTCCTGTACTAAAATTGACTTGTACCTCTTCAATACCGGGCAGTTGCCTCAATCTTTTTTCAATTGTTAAAGCGCAACTGCCACAATCCATTCCAGAAACTTGGTAGTTTTTTTTGATAAGCTTTATGTTTTCTTTTGATTCTTTATCATGATGGCAACAGCCGTCCACTTCTACTTGTTTTTCACTACAACAAGAAGGCTGTTCTTTCTCATGACAACAATTTGATTCAGAGGATGAAGAAATGGCTTCACAACAGGAATCGGCCGCTACTTTTATCTGATTTTGATAACACACTTCTTTTTCTCGATGTGCTTGTTTTACACAACAGTTTGTCTTCATTTCCTTACTCATAACCATTCCTTCCTTCTATGCCATATGGTGTTTACATTCAATCACTTCGCCATCCCAATGAAAATCTTGAACCGTTTCATCAAGAAAATCCATAAGTTGAATAATTTTTGGCGTCGTAATGGAATAAAAATAATACTTTCCTTCCGTTCGTTTTTGAATCAAACCGCAATCGCGTAAACAGGCGAGATGTTGAGAAACACTTGATTGGGAACCATCTACTTGTTCAATCAATTCCGTGACATTTACTTCCCCATTCTTCAACACTTGTAAAATTTGATACCTCGTTTTGTTGGAAAAACCATGAAGTAATTTCAATTGTAATGTGTAGTCGTTCATAAAATCACCTCTTTCATATTAGCAAAAACTAATATGAATCCATATTACCATTTTTTGACTAATAATCAACCCTTAGTTCCATATTTTGTAATAATTTCAACAGCATTAACAAAAAGATTCAATCTTTAAACTGACTTTTTTGAATTTCATAAAAGCAGATACATTATTGATAAAATAAAAAACATTTTGTGAGTTTTTTCACTTTAGCTCTTGACATCTCTCATAAAATAGTCGTAATCTTATGATAATGATTCTCATTTTCATATAATATGACTTAAAAAGGAGGAAATTTCTGTGAATCAACTAATAAATCAGCCTTTGAATATGATTTTTCAAGTTCAAAAAATCACAGGTGACTCAAAAACAAAAAATTATTTGCAGCAATTAGGAATTAGCACATCAAATAAAATTGCTCTCATTAAATTAGATAAACAAGCAGGAATTATTTTATTGAGGAATACGCGACTAGCTGTTTCTAGAGAATTATTAGAAAATATTTGGGTAGATACAATCAGTTCAAATCAGAACTGGACAGCTTTAGATCAATTAGAGGTTGGAGAATCTGGTACAGTTGTCAGTATATATGGTATAGGTGCTATCCGCCGCCGCTTAATGGACATGGGTGTTACAAAGAATATCCCGATTGTAATAAAAAAAGTGGCACCTCTTGGCGATCCCATAGAAGTGACACTTCGAAATTATGAACTGACATTAAGAAAAGATGAAGCTGCTATGATTTTAGTATCAAAGGGGGATTGAGTTATGAATACTTATCATTTTGCTCTTGCTGGAAATCCGAATAGCGGAAAAACATCTGTCTTTAACTATTTAACTGGTTCCTCACAACGAGTAGGAAATTGGCCAGGTGTGACCATCGAACGAAAATCCGGTTACTATCGCAAAAACAAACAGATTATCTTAGAAGATCTACCGGGTACCTATTCCCTTTCTCCTTATACACCAGAAGAAATTATTACTAGAGATTATTTATCTGAACAACGACCAAATGTCATTCTAAACATTGTTGATGGCAGTAATTTAGAACGTAACTTATATTTGACTACGCAACTTTTAGAACTAGGACTTCCAGTTATTATCGGAATCAATATGATGGATATTGTCAAAAGAAGTGGACGAAATTTGAACTTAGAAAAACTATCTTATAGTTTAGGAGTTCCTGTAATCGGCATGAGTGCTTTGAAAAAAAATGGAATGGATACTTTAATTGAAAAAGGCTTATCTGTCACTCATGAACAAGCCAGTTTATCACCTGCCTATGATGATCGAGTTGAAAGTGCCTTATATGAAATCACAAATATCTTAGACGGACTTCCAAAAGAACAGGCACGATGGTATGCCATCAAACTCTTTGAAAAAGATCCAATTATTGAAGAAAAACTATCATTAAATGCCTTCCAAAAAAAAGAAATCGCAGAAATCATCCATATTGTTGAAATGATTTTTGATGATACGAGTGACGCTATTTTAATTAATGAGCGCTACGAATTTATCTCTCGTCTAATTTCTTTATGTCTGATTGAAGAACAAGGATTCAAAGAAAATATTAGTGACAAAATTGATCGAGTTGTAACCAATCGTATTTTAGCCTTGCCGATTTTTGCTATTGTTTTATGGAGTATCTATTATCTTTCGATTCAAACGCTCGGAACTATCGGTACAGACTGGGTCAACGAAGAATTATTTGGTAATATCCTCCCTCAATACACTCAAAATCTTTTAGTTTCTTGGGCTGTTGCACCATGGCTTCAAGCATTAATATTAGATGGCATTTTAGCTGGTGTTGGAGCTGTATTAGGTTTTCTTCCACAAATTTTAGTTTTATTTTTCTGCTTATCTATCCTAGAAGATTGTGGGTATATGTCACGTATTGCTTTTGTAATGGATCGAATTTTTCGAAAATTTGGGTTATCAGGAAAATCTTTTATCCCAATGTTAATTGCCACGGGGTGTGGTGTCCCTGGAGTCATGGCAAGTCGAACCATTGAAAACGAAAAAGATCGTCGTTTAACAATTATGATTACCACATTTATGCCTTGCTCAGCTAAGTTGCCTATTATTGCTTTGATTGCAGGTGCTTTTTTTCCTCATAGTAGTTGGGTTGCACCTTCTGCTTACTTTATTGGAGTAACTGCCATTGTTTTATCAGGAATTGCTTTAAAGAAAACTTTTTTATTTGCTGGAGATCCTGCTCCCTTTATCATGGAATTACCCACTTACCATTTTCCACAGTTCAAAAATGTTTTCCAGCAAACATTTGCTCGTGGTAGTTCATTTGTTAAAAAAGCTGGAACAATCATTTTTGTTTCTTGTATTTTTATTTGGTTTACGTCCCACTATAGTTTCGCTTTGCAGCCTGTTCAAGAGAGCCAAAGCATGTTGATAGCATTCGGTCGACTCATTGCGCCCCTGTTTGCGCCATTAGGATGGGGAAATTGGCAAGGAGCAGTCGCAACAATCACTGGATTAGTTGCAAAAGAAAATGTTATTGGTACTTTTGGTATTCTATACGGTAATTTAAACGCAATTTCAGAAAACGGAAATGAAATTTGGTCGCTCTTACACAATGACTTTACGGCACTTTCCGCCTATTCTTTCTTACTATTTAACCTCTTGTGTGCCCCTTGTTTTGCGGCAATTGGTGCCATTCACCGTGAAATGGCTAATAGTAAATGGACATGGATTGCTATTGGCTACCAATGTGGATTAGCTTATTTTGTCAGCTTTGTTCTCTACCAATTTGGTCATGTCATTTTAGAGCATGCACCGATTTCGTTTAGTACAGCTATTGCATTTTTGGTTTTAATGAGCATGATTTATAGTTTGGTACGTAAACCTAAGAAGTATACACAACCACTCTTAACACCTATTTTGAAAGAAGGGAAATAATGGCTACTCTACTTTTATCGATACTTATTTTTGGACTTGCCGCTTGGATTATTTATAAACAACTTAAGGGCAATGGGCATTGTGAAGATTGTGCTAGTGATTGTCTTACAAAAACAAGAGTGACAAAGAAAACTAAGCTTGACTAACTATAAAAAATGATACAAAAAGCTGTATAGCGGACAAAAATCACCCTCTGATATTCGGTGATTTTTGTCCGCTTTTTCTTTTTTAGTTACCTAATTTAATTTTACAATTGTTTAGAATTGATGGGCAAAAAAGGCTTCATTTATTCTTTTGTTCTAAATTTAAAAAATAAATATGCTGCAATTATAGAAAAGGCTAAATCAAATATGAAAAAAGCCATACTCATATAAATATCTTTTGGTAGGAATACTTTTCCCAAAAACATTATTAAAAGATAAACACCGATTGCAATAATTACACTCACAACTCGAGAAATTAAATCTTTCGTCTCTACTTTTTGATAGTTATTATCCGTTGGTAGCAAATTTTGACCTTTACCAATAGGATTGGTTTGCCGAGTCATATTGGTATTATGACGATCAAAATCGCTGTTTTTTATATTCGACTGCTGGTCAAATTTCCTTTGTTTATCTCTATCACTCATAATATAGCACTCCTCTCTTTAATCAGAGCTAATTATCCGTTCAGCATCATTAATATTGAATACAAGTTAAGGCTCATGTTTCCTTTTACTAAAGTTTGTTGATTTATGTTAGGGTCTATGTATATTTTTTGGGCCTTGCGAGGATGAAATTCGGAAGTATCAGGATAGCGCTGTACTTTCTTTTATTTTACCTTAAAAAGCGTAAGCGCCGAATAGTGGAGTACCTGGACGACTTTTAGCCCGATTGTTATCATACAATCAGGCAAAGTCGTCTTTTTCAATTATTTACATTTTTCTTGGACCGTTTTCGACCAAGGGAGATAGTCTTCTAAGTGATCCGCTGTTAATACCGGCAGATTGGGCAATTCTTCAAATAAGTATTGAAGGTATCGGGTTGGATTTAACTTGTTCCATTCTGCTGTTTTCATCACACTTAGAATATAACCTGAAGTTTGAGCACCGGCTAAACTTGACGAAAAGAGGTAATTTTTTCGACCGATGACCAGTTCTTTGATGAAACGTTCACTTTGGTTGTTCGTTAATTCTAAGCGACCATCCTCAAAGACGTGTTCCACTGATTCTCGATGTTTACACATGTATTCAATCGCTTGTTCCAACTTCGATTTAGGAACGGCAGGAATCGTCTCCACATAGGCGTAAAGTTGATTGAGTAACGGCCGTAATTCTTTCCAGCATTTTTCCAATCGCTCGTCCGGTAAAAGATCCTTCCAAGCTTTCTCTTTTTTAAAGCATTCTTTGAATGCATCCAAAACGTAGGCAGCTGGATGGAGCGTTTCTCCCAGTTCTTTTGGTAATGCTTCGTGGAATTTCCTACGGACATGTGCCAAGCAGCGAACAGGGGTGACGTTTTCTAAACCATCGTAAACAGAATAGCCATCACAGTGGAGATATCCTTGAAAGTTCTTCAAAAAATCTTTTGGGACATCCTTCCCTCGTGATTCACTATGATGATACAGGACAATCGGATCTTCATCTTGTTTAGAGGTGCTGAACACCCAGTAATAATTGTTCTGTTTTTGACTCTCTAGCACTCGGTAGGTCGTTTCATCGGCATAAGCAATGGTTCGCTTCACCAGTTCTTGATGCAAACGTTCCACTAGTATCAAAAGAAAATCTTGTCCTACGCGTATATGCCAGTTAGTGATATTGTCTCGAGAAATATCTAGATGTAATTGTTGCCAATACTTTTCTTGGCGATAAGCAGGTACTTTTTGACTAAATTTCAAAAACATGGTTTCTGCGACAAGACTCGGAGAGGCTAGACTATTGGAAAGAAGCGGTTTAGGAACAGGTGCTTTTTTCAAGGAAGTGTCTCCGACACGTTCACATGCTTTACAACAATAACTATGTTGCACATATTGTAATTTCTCAATGCGGGCTTGATGAAAAGCAATTTCTTCGCGGGCTTTTTTTATACCCATGTCACTCATGGTTGTTCCGCACTGTTGACAGTGTCGTTCTTCTTCAGTTAGTTCGCAATGGACTTCCCTTGTCGGGAAGTCATTCAACTTTTTTGCCTTTGTCCCTTTTCTCCGTTTATGTGGTTGGACAGAAATTTCCTCTTCTTGAATGGAAGGTGGAGCCACAGGCTCGCCAAATAAATCCAAGCTTAACTGCCCTGACAAGGATTCCGGCAACGATTCTTTGGATTTTCCATACAGTTTATTGGTTAAGTAAGCAATTTGTTCTCGAAGTAATTTCACTTCTTGTGTGAGTGCTTCGTTTACTTGAAGTTGCTTTTGATTGATGGTCATTTGTTCTTGAAGCATGGTGACTAATTGCGTGGTTGTTTCGTTATTTTTATCAGTTTCATTTGATTGATTTGACAACGATAAACACCACTTTCTGTTTGTTTTTGATGTTATTATTATACCATGAACATACTAAAAAAAGAAGATGTAAATCGCATGAAATCAACGTTTCTTGCACTTTCCATCTTCTTTCTTTCGACTAGAATACACCTTGTTTTCCTGCACGAATCGCTCGTGGCTGATCAACACTCAATCCCTCTAATAGCCAGCGAATCTGTTGGTGTGTGAGCCGACGAACTTCTTTTTTTGTTCTTGGCCATCGTAATTTCCCTTGATCCAATCGCTTATACAAAAGAATAAAACCATCTTTGTCGTAATACAACATTTTGAAACGATCTTGTCGCCCCCCGCAAAAAAGAAAAAGGGCATTGTCGTACACATCTAACTGATATTCGTGTTGAACAATGGACGCGAGTCCATCAATTCCTTTACGTAAATCTGTCTTTCCACAAACGATGAACAGATGGCTGACTTGTTTGTAATCAAGAAACATGAGGCATCAATTCTTTCAAGACAGTTTGTACGAGATATTGACTCGCACCATTGTACACAAAAACATCTTGTGAGTCAGTCTTAATTCTTACCGCAACTTTTGCAGGTGTCATTCGTTTGTTGGACGTTTGTTTTTCTAAAGCGATTTGAACCACTTCTCGATTTTCCTTCATAAAGAAACCACCTCCGATTTTTCTTTGTACTCAAAGTATAATCGAAGGTGGACTTTGTTTTTAGGTACTCTGGTATACGGCGCTTACTAAAAAGCACCAGAAATGACGAAAAGTCGTTCATTCCTAGTACTTTTTTACAGGTTAGATTTTATTAAACCTTTACACCACTCATTTACATATGGATTGGTAAACCTAATCCAATCTCAGTTGCATCCATAATCGTTTCTGAAAGTGTTGGGTGACCATGGATAGTTAGTGCAACATCTTCCAAAGTCAAGCAGGATTCGATTGCCAAAGTAAGTTCTGCAATCAAATCGCTAGCACCCACTCCCACTATTTGCCCACCCATAATTAATTCTGTTTCTTTCTCAAAAACTAAACGTACGAATCCCTCCGTTGCATTTAGTGACAATGCCCGTCCGTTCGCTTGCATGGGAAAAACGGCCATATCAGCTTGCTTTCCTGCTTCTTTTGCTTCTTTTAAAGTCCAACCAACAGTGGCAACTTCTGGATCTGTAAAACAAATTGTTGGTATGACACGATAATCTTTAACGACATTTTTGCCACAAATCGCCTCCGCAGCAACTTTAGCTTCATAACTAGCTTTATGAGCAAGTGCGGGTCCTTCAACTATATCCCCAATTGCATAAATGTGTGGTTGTTTAGTTTGATACTGATTATTCACTGGTATCAGACCACGTTTATCTGCTAAAAGACCTGCCTTATCTAATTCAAGATTGGCTGTATTTGCTTTACGACCAACTGTGACCATCACATAATCTGCAGATACAAAGCTTTTCTGATTGTTAACCGTATACTGGACTTTCACTTGTTCTCCATCTTCAACAGCTGATTGGGCGATTGCATTAGTCACCACGTTAATTCCTTTTTTCTTGAAAGATGCCTCTACAACTTGAACCAAATCCTTTTCATAGGTTGGCAATAACTGTGATGAACCTTCTAGAATCGTTACATCTGTTCCTAAGTTAGCATAGGCTCCGCCTAATTCTGAACCAATCACTCCACCACCGATAATCACCAACTTTTTAGGCACCTTTTCTAAAGACAGTCCCCCGGTAGAGTCGATTATTCGTCCGCCGAAAGCAAAGCCAGGTATCTCGATTGGTTGACTACCAGTCGCAATGATTGCTTGTTGAAAATCGATTGTTTCTTTTCCTACATCCGTTACTACAGCAACTTGGTTTGACGAAATAAAATGTGCCATTCCTTCAATAATTTTCACATTATTTTTTTTCAATAACATGCGGATTCCTGAAGTCAAGGTACGAACAACTTTCTCGTCTTTCCATTTTTGTGTTGCAGTAAAGTCTATTTCAGTCTGAGTATTTTTAATCCCCAGATAGTTAGAATGTAAGGATTCTTGGTAAATATGACCGGCATGAATCAACGCTTTAGACGGGATACAACCAACATTTAGGCAAACGCCACCGATGTGTTTCCCTTCCACAATCGTAACTTGTTTTCCCAATTGTGCTGCTCGAATTGCAGCTACGTATCCCCCAGGTCCAGAACCAATGACCAATGTTTCTGTTTTCTTCCCCATTTTTTGTCCTCACTTTCCTATAACAATAAGCCTAATGGATTTTCAAGGAGTGTAACAATTTGACTTAGGAAAGCAGCAGCGGGTGCTCCATCTACAACTCGATGATCAAAAGATAGACTCAGGTTGACTCTGGATTGATTGCTAATTTCTCCACTTTCTGAATCTCGAACTAAATAATCGTACATGCCACCGACTCCTAAAATCGCAACTTCTGGTGCATTAATGATTGGATTAAAAGTTTTAACTTTACTGCGTCCTAGCGAACTGATTGTGAACGTTCCATCGCTCATTTCCGCTGGAGACAGTTGCCGATTACGAGCCTTAGCTGTTTTCTCTTTAATCGCTTTTGTCAGTTCACTCAATCCCATTTGTTCAGCTTGTCGAATTACAGGAACAACTAGCCCCTCTTCAATTGCAACTGCGATTCCTAAATTAATATGTTTATGGAGTTGAATTCCTTCTTCTAAACCATGAGCATTGAAAATCGGATACGTTTTTAAAGTAACCATAGTTGCTTTAGCAATAATTTCTAAATACGATAACCGTTCATTAACTTGTTCTTCCACCATCGGTAATAGTTGTTTTCGTATTTCAATGACTTTAGTCATATCTACTTCAGCCGTCATGGTTACATGAGGAATTGTCGTTTTGCTAGCAACCATCTGATTAGCGATTGCTTGGCGCATACTACTCCAAGGAATTAATTCTCCTTCGGTAGCTTTGACTTCCACATCTGCTGTTATTGATAAGCTATCAGGTACTTGATAATTTTTAACATCTAGAGCTTGAATTCGCCCTTTTGGACCTGTTCCTTGAATTACTGATAAGTCCAGTCCTTTTTCACGAGCAATCCGTCTAGCAGCTGGAGTTGCTCTTACATTGTTATATTTTTCTAATCCAGATTCTGTAACTGATTCTGAAATTGTTTGTTCCGATTGTTCTATTCTTTCTTCATCTGTCGCTTGTGGTTCTGGCATTTCTCCAGGTACCTCTTCACCAGCCTCACCAATATAGGCAATAACCGCATTCACAGGAGCACTTTCACCATCTCCGATATAGCGTTTCAATAAAATGCCTTCTTCATAAGCTTCGACTTCGATGGCAATTTTATCAGTCATCACTTCGAAAATTGCTTCGCCAATCTCAACAGAATCCCCCTCATTTTTCAACCAGACAGTAATCGTTCCTTCCGACATGGTTGAACTTAGCTTCGGCATTAAGACTTCATGTGCCATTCTTTCTCCTCCTAATTATGCGACATTAAGCTACGACAGGTCTCTACAATGTTTTCAACTTGAGGTACGGCTTTTTTCTCTAACTCAGGATGATAAGGCATTGGAATTTCGGCGCCAGCTAAACGTATAATTGGTGCATCTAAAAAGTCAAATGATTCATTTTCAACAATTACGCTGGCTAGTTCAGCACTGAAACCACTCCGCTTAACTGCCTCAGTTACAATAACAGCTTTACCAGTTTTAACTACTGACTGGATAATTGTGTCTTTATCTAGTGGTACCAATGTTCGTGGATCCACAACTTCAATATGGATATCCTCTTGAGATAAAATCTCAGCTGCTTCCAAAGCTTTATGTACCATAATTCCAGTTGCCACAACTGTAATGTCAGTACCAACTTTTTTGATGTCAGCCACTCCAATTGGAATGACGTATTTGCCTTCTGGAACATCACTAGTTGTTCGATAACATAATTTATGCTCATAAAACATGACAGGATTATCATCTTCAATAGCCGCATGTAAAAGTCCTTTTGCATCATAGGCAGTTGCTGGTTGAATGACTTTCAGGCCAGGAATGTGGGCAGTCCAGTTTTCTAAACTTTGAGAATGTTGCGCAGCAGCACCCGTACCAGAACCACCAGGAGTCCTCATTACTAAAGGAATTTTAGCTTTGCCGCCATACATATAACGAATTTTAGCCGCTTGATTAACAATTTGATCCAAAGCAATTGTAATGAAATCCGAGAATTGAAGTTCAAAGATTGGCCGCATACCAGTCATAGCAGCCCCCACTGCTGTACCAGCGATTGCTGATTCAGAGATTGGCGTTGAGCGTATACGTTCTTCACCAAACTCTTCAACCATACCACGACTAACACCAAACGCGCCCCCATAAACCCCGATGTCTTCACCTAACATAAATACTTCTTCACTTTCGCGCATTGCTTCAGAAAGAGCTTCTCTGACTGCTTCTGCATACGTAATTTCTCTCATGTCGCTGTTCCTCCTACTCTGCTGCGTAAACATCTTCGTACATTGTTTCAACGGCTACTACAGGACTTTCTTCGCCGAATTTTACTGCATCTTCAATGGTTTGTTTTGCATTTTTACGAATTTCATCCGCTTCTTCTTCAGTAAATACTCCTGCTGCAATAAATGTATCTTTTGCTCGACGAATCGGATCTTTCTCTTTGCGCCAATTTTCTTCTTCTTCTTTTGTACGATATTTTTTGGCATCTGATTTTGAATGCCCTTTCCAACGATAAGTCAGAGCTTCAATCAATGTAGGGCCGCCACCTTTGCGAGCTTTTTCCACAGCTTGATAGGTCGTCTCGATAACGGTCATCAAGTCATTACCATCAATTGTCACCCCTTCTATTCCGTAAGCTTGTGCACGATCTGATAACTGCTTGACACGAGTCATTTTTTTCACAGAACCGCTCATGCCATACTGATTATTTTCAATAAAGAAAATCACTGGTAAATCCCAGATAGCTGCCAAATTAACAGCTTCATGGAAACTTCCCTCGTTCGTTGAGCCATCGCCAGCGTAAGCCAAAGCAACTCGATCCCAACCTTTCATTTTAGCGGTTAGTCCAGCTCCAACAGCAATTGGGAAGCCACCTCCCACAATTCCGTTGGCACCTAAATTACCAGTATCAAGGTCGGCAATATGCATTGAACCGCCTTTACCTTTGTTAGTTCCAGTTGTGCGTCCGAATAGTTCAGCCATCATTGCATTAACGTCGGTTCCTTTAGCTATCGTTTGTCCATGTCCCCGGTGCGTTGCGGTAATCCAATCCGTTTTTCGCAGAACTGCCCCGCTACCTGCAGCAGTAGCTTCTTGTCCAACTGCTAAATGCGTTGTACCGTGAATTAAGCCCTGTGCAAATAGTTGATCGACTTTTTCATCAAAAAAACGAATTTCCCACATCACTCGATAAATATTTTTCAATTGTTCATCTGTCAAACCCGCACTATTTGGTATTGAAATTGTCATTTGTTTTCCTTCTCTCCTTTATAGATCAATCAATTTTAAAGAGCTGCTATCAAACTGTCACAACAGTTTTCTCTGCCAAAACTTGTAATAAATGGTGTCCCATCAATTACAGGAATATTCGGTTGAATACTCAATTGTCCAATCGCTACCACTGCATCTACTTCTGGTTCAACAGTTGTAACCTCGTATATGCTTTTCCCAATCACAGTTACTTCTATGCCTTTTTCCGCTAAATAATTCTGAATGAACTCAACGGCGGCTTTTCTTTTATTGTCTGATGTTCCTGACGCTACTAAAACCGTTTTCATTATATCTCTCCTTTTAATAAGTTCTTCCACCATCGGCTAAAATAATTTGTCCGTGAATATAACTACTTTCTGGACTCGCTAAAAAGACTGCAAGATTAGCAATATCTTCTGGTTGGCCGATACGGTTAATTGGAATCTTCTTGAGTAATTCTTGTCTACTTTCTTCATCTGGATATAAATGGTCTAATATTTCAGTTTGAATTACACGAGGAGCAATCGCATTGACATTAACTCCTTTTGGTCCTAATTCTTTAGAGACAGTTCGCATTAATCCATGTTGACCAGCTTTGGAAGAAGCGTAATGAGCGCCTCCCCCAGTCCCTGTAATGGCTGATCCAGATGTGACAAAGATGATTTTTCCTTTGTTTGTTAAAAAGTCTTCATAGAATGCTTTTACTGTATAAAAAGAACCATGCAGGTTGATGTTGATTACGCGTTCCCATTCATCTGTACTAATTTTATCAATCGTACGAAGATAACTAATCCCTGCATTAATGACTAACACATCAATTCGTGAAAAACGCTCAATTACTTGATTCCTTACGTTTATTAACTCTTCCGCTTTCGATACATCTGCTTTGACAAAAAGTGATGGAACATGATATTTTTTGCTAATTTCCTCTGCAGTTTCTTCTCCCGTTTGCTCATCGAAGTCTACAATTACTGGATGATATCCCTGTTTAGCAAAGGCGATTGCAATTGATTTTCCAATTCCTTTAGCCGAACCAGTGACCACTACTACTTGATTTTCATCATCTTTCACACCTGTCACATCCTTATTTTAAAATTTCAACAATTTTTTGAACATCTTCTTCAATGCCAATTCCGGTTAAGAAAGACAATGCTCGAATAACAGGAATACTGTCACTTTCATAAGAAGTTGTTGTTACCACTAAATCAGCATTAGCAACTTTGGATGGTAATTCTGAAACTTTACATTGTTCTACAGTTGCTGGAATATTATTTTTTGCCAATTCTTCTTGTACTCTCATACTGACTACTGTTGATGTTGCTACCCCTGTACCGCAAGCAATTAAAATGTGTTTTTTATTCATATAAACCGTCTCCTGTCATGTATTGTTTTTATTCTTTTGTTTCAAATTGTTTTTTGATATCATTGCGAGTCCAGAACCATAGACCTCCATAAAGTAGTAAAGCAATTACACCTGCTGCAAATGCAGGAACATTACTTGGATCAATCAATTTCAACATAATCCATAGTGTAATATGTGAACTCATATCAATACCCGAAATCATTGTTGCGCCTTCTGGGAAAGCAAACCCTACCGCATGTGCCAATGTTGTTGTTAATGCCCCTAAGTTTGTTGCAATAAATAACACGAGGCAAAGAGAAACAATTGCATTAAGTAATCCGCGGAAAATATTCCCTTTTGAAGCTGCTACTGACCAAATAACTGTAAATGGCAAAACAGCCAAATCTGCAAATGGTAACAAGCGATTAAATGGTAAGATAGCGGCTAATAAAATAGTGATTGGTACCATAAGCAAAGCTACTGTAATAATTGCTGGATGAGCAGTTACTACGGCTGCATCTAAACCAATATAAACTTTTTTTCCTGGGAAACGTTTTTGAATGAATGATTTTGCTGCGTCTGCAATCGGTGATAGTCCTTCCATTAAAAGCGCTACCATTCTTGGCATCAAGATCATAACTGCTGACATTTGAATTCCTAATTGGATAATTTCCTTAGAGTCGTAACCAGCGAGAAAGCCCATTCCAATACCTAAGACCAAACCAATCATCATTGGTTCACCAAAAAGTCCTAACTTATCTTTCAATGTTCCTGCATTGATATTAATTTTATTGATACCTGGAATTTTATCCCAAACTTTATTTAATGCATATGTGATTGGTGCAAAATTGACGGTTTCACCATGTGGTAGTGAAATCCCTGGTAAGCCAAAGAATTTTTCAACAGCTGGTGCTGTCCAGTCAGCAAGTTTGAAAACAATATACGCATTGACTAGTGTTGCAACAATGGCAATGACAATCGAATCTGTCGCATAATAAACCATTGCACCCGGAAAAATCAAATGCCAGTAATTCCATAAATCCACATCCATTGTTTTTGTTTGATTCAAACTCAATAATATAATATTAAAAATAAATATAATTGGAATTAAAATTACAGCAATTGGTGTTGCAAAGGTAATTGCTGCTGCAATCGGCCAACCAACATCTAAGATATCTAAGGATAGACCTAAACGTTCAATCATTGCTTGTGATGCAGTTCCGATAGAATCAGAGAGTAACCCAATAACCAAATTTAACCCAGTAAACCCAATACCAACTGTCAAACCTGCCCGAAATGATTTACTAATCGATTGACCTAAAATCAAGCCAAAAATCGTTAAGATCAACGGCAACATTGCTGCTGCACCCAAGTCCAACACATAATTGACAGCACCTTTAATTATTTCTAACATACATTTTTCCTCCTTTTAGATGATTGTGCTTAACAGTTTTTCTATTTCTTCTATTTTTTCCCCATTTTTTAATAAAACTAACTTTTCTTCATCTTGGCAAAGAGCAATCAGTTTTTGTAACATAAAGACTTGATTTTCAGGTTTTTTAATTGCAAGCATAAAAACAAGCTCAACATTCACATATTCACCATTAGTAGCCATAATTTCAAATTCTACAGGGTTCTCTAATACTCCTACCAAAAATCCTTCTGTTTCTACATGAATACAATCCGTATGCGGAATAGCAATATGGATGCCGCTAGTTGGTAAGCCTGTAGGAAATTCTTTTTCACGTTCGATTACTGCCTCTTGATAGCTGTCTTTGACAAAGTTCTTTTGAATCAAGACTTCACTCATCTGCTTCAATAACTGTTCTTGATCTGTTTCATCAAATGTATAGTATAAATATTTTTTTGTTTCATCGTTCAATATTTTTTTCATAAGTCAACCCCATCACTTTATTTTCCATTTTTTTCATTGCTAACAGTACGCCACTTGCAGTCTCTTGCTGGTCCATTTTGGAAAGAAAATCCTCATTGGCTAGGATTTCTGTAAAATAATACAAACACTTACCAATTGACACTTCTTCCGGAATACTAAATGCAATGACATATCGCACTGGATCATTTTCCGGATGTCCAAAATGAACAGGTTCTTTTAACCGTATAAGACTGGCACCTAATTTGATTGCACCATTGGCAGCATCCGCATGAGGAATTGCTACTCCTGGTGAAATAACAATGTAAGAACCATTCTCTTCAATGACTTTTATCATTCCTTCAATATATCTTTCTTCAATCAAATCACTTTTCATTAGTAGTTTACCTACTTCATTAATGGCTTCACGCCAGTCACTAACTTCAACATCGAAAGCAATTCTTTTCATCGTAAGCAAGTCAGACAATCGATCTACCTCGGTTTCATCTAGCGCTAATTGAGTGATTGTTGGAGAATACAATGATTCAATATCTTTCAAAAATTCACCTTGCTCCTCTTTTTCTACGTATTTATCCATGAGAGAAAGCAAGGTTTGAAACATATCCCTGTTTTGATTGCTGATTTCTTGGTCAATAATTTCTCTTGGTTTGATTTGGTAAATCGTTTTTTGAATTTTAATAATATCTTTCTCCGTTAAAATTGGATTAATTAATACCACTGGTGAATAAGGAAATTGAAGCGGTACCGTTGTAATGATTAAATCTTGATTCGTTGGATTATTTTTTCTTAACATATGCGTTGAATCGATTGAAATAATATCAATGTTCGGAAAAGTTGCTGCTAGTTTAGCTTTAATTAATTGCGCTGTTCCCCGACCTGAATTACAAACGACTCGAACTTTCAAAGATTTGTTCTTGGTAGCAACATCATTTGTTTCAAAAATAGCCATTACGTACATAACGACAAAAGAAATTTCATCGAGTGTTAAGGATGTCTGCAAATATTCTTCAATTTTCTTCAAGTATTTTTTCACTAATGGGAAAATAGCTGAATAGGATTGATAAACTTCCTTGAATAGAACATTATGAACATTGATATTTGATTTAACTCGGTAAATTAGTAATTTAAGATGGTTTTCAAGTAAATCAAACAATTCACTGTTCAGGTAATACTTGATATTCAATTCTTTAGAAATATTAAAAATAAATTCGGTAAGTAAAATTTGAATTTCAATCGAATCAATTTTCCGACCATTATTTTTGATGTAGCTTTTACTTCGCAAAATTGCAACGAGCGATGCAATTTCTTTTTCTGAAATTTGCTGATTATATTTTTGTTCTAATTCTTTGGCAAGACTCAAAGCAAAATCATATTTGGAACTTGCTTTCACATCAAAATCAGTCTCTGGTGTTTGGATGGAAAAACCTAATTGCAGCCTTTCAATCATAATCAGTAGGTAACAAACAACTTCCTGATATGCAAAGTCTGACAACTGAACATAGTGTTGCTTTTCAATTTCCAGTAGTAGCTTACCAATCTCTTGATAGCGTGCTTTTTTATCAATGATGTCTAATAATAAATTTTGAAAAATGTTATCTTCAAATCCTAATGCATAATCGTACTCTTGATCAAACAGGCCATTAGATATAATCAGTTTCATCATGGCCTCTCTAATACCCTTTTCATCTCCAATTACTTTGTAGCCTTTTCCAGTAAATGAACTTAATGCCAATTGATTTTGTTCAAACCATTTTTTCAACTCCTCGATGTCACTAACTAATGTATTACGGCTAACTAAAACATATTCTGATAAATAATAGGTAGTGATATAGTCGCTACTAGTCACTAAAATTAAGGCTAGAATGGTACGTCATTCATTTTGAGATAAACGATAATTCTGGAAATTAGAATACGTTTTCAAAACTGCTTTTAAATCTACTTCTTCTAACATTCTTAAGAATCCAGTTTCATCAATAATTAATTTAGTTGCATGCTTTTTCTCTAAATAAAAATTGATTTCTTTGATATCGTTTCGAATCGTTTGTTCCGAAACGTTGAATAACTCCGCATATCTTTGTAAGGTCTCACTTTTTGCTCTAAGTATATCTAATAAAATTTTATTGATTCTTCTATTCAATGTAACCACCTCTACATTTCTAATTATCGCTATATTCAGACTTTTCACAAGACCAATCACTTTGATATCGCTTTCAAAAAAATTGTGATAGTGGAAAAATAACTGTCATGCTAAACTAACTACTATAATTCAATACCACCTCTAATACAAGAAAAAAATAACTATAGATAACAAGAAAACAGAAAGGAATTTAACGATGAAAGCTTTACGTAAATTAGAGGAAGGCTACAACCAAATGGCTTTAGTTGATGTAAATGAAGTATTTCCTTTAGATGGTGAATTAAAAATCAGAGTAATCTACACAGGAATCTGTGGTTCTGATATCCATGGATTTAAAGGAGAATATAACAAAAAAGTACCTTTAACGTTAGGTCATGAATTTATCGGGGAAGTTGTTGAGATAGGCCATGACTCTTCATTATATAAAGTAGGAGACATTGTTGTTAGCGAAACAACTTTTGAAACTTGTGAAAACTGCATCTATTGCAGAGAACAAGAATACAATCTCTGCTCGGATCGAAGAGGACTAGGGACACAGGTAGATGGTAGTTTTGCAGAATTTGTTCTTGTTAAAGAAAATCGGTGTCATCTGATTCCCGAAAAAATTGACTATAAGATTGCTGCGATGTTAGAACCGCTTGCCTGCTGTATTCATGCGGTCAAAGAAAAAACAACCGTTGCTCCCAACGAAAAAATTGTCGTTTTTGGTCCTGGTCCGATAGGTGCCCTGCTTTCTGCCATTTTAGTTTCACTAGATGTCGAAGTATTATTGGTAGGAACATCACAAGATAAAAAACGATTAGCTTTGGCTAAAGAATTAGGCGTTGCCCACACATTGATTGTTCAAGATGATGATATCGAAGCATTTGTCCAGTCCTGGACTGAGGGAATCGGAGCAGATCAAATTTTTGAATGTTCTGGCAGTATTCACGCTGTTCATCAAGCGATGCAAATTGTTAAAAAGAAAGGGACTATTATTCAAGAGGGTCTTTTTGCTACAGTAATGAATGAGATTAATATGGATGATCTCATTCATAAAGAAATCTGCTATGTTGGTTCACGCACACAGAAGCCAAGTTCCTGGAAATCAGCAATTCACTGGCTTTTAGATACAACGATGGATTTGTCTCCCATTGTCACTGCCATCTTGCCACTTAAAGATTGGGAACTGGCTTTTCATTTAGCTATGAACGGTGAGGAATTAAAGATACTGATGGAACCTTAGTTGATAGACCGCTCAACCGTAAATATCGAAGCATTGATTTTAGTAAAAAAGCAACTTAGATTTTTTTACCAGTTATAAAAAATTAATAGAAAATGAGCGCAACTCTTTTACTAAAAAAGCTTGCGCTTATTTTGTCTTCGCTCCAATAATATAGTCTAGTTGAATTTGAGGATCGTTTTTTTCGATGAATATCCATTTTCCCTCCGTGGATAGGTACTATCTAATATTCAAGTTTTCATAATCATACTTCTTGATTGAGGGGGATAAACCAAGTCTGCTAACAATCCACGCTCACGTCATAGATAAAAGCAACTGTATGCCGTTTTTCAGCCCCCCTCTTCTTCTCATACATCCTGTCATTAAAGAAAGTTATTTATTACTATATTATTAAAGATACATTATAATTAAATTATGGAAAATTAATCAGAGGAGGGATTGTTATGACAAAACAACGCAAACTATTTTATTTCTATCTATTGATGTTTTTCTTATTTTTTACTTTTAGTCAACTTATGCAAATTTTCTTCACATATTTCATTAATGGGATGCAGAACAATGCTAATGCTCCAGCAGCTGGATGGGTTTTAATCTATGGGCGAGCTATGGTTTATCTAGCTACTACTCAATTTGTTATGCTTTTGTTGAGTGGTTTTTTGACTGATTGGCTGGGAAATATTCGGATAATAAAATGGGGAACGCTCTTTGCTTGCCTTTTTGCTATTCTTAATTTAATCCTTTTTAGCCGTGAAATGAATAGCCCGGTGATCATTTATTTAATTAGTATTGGCTTTGCAATTGTTTGGTCGCTAATCATTCCAGGATTATATTCTGTCATCCCAAAATTGGTAGCGCAAGAAAATTTAATTCGAGCGAACAGTTTGGTTCACTTGGTTAATCAACTTGTTCTACTAATTATTCCAAGTTTAGCACTGTCCGTATTCCTTAATCAACCCTTGTTTATTTACCTAAGTATTGTATTAATAATTGTTTTATTATTGGGAATTGTTCAACTTCTTATCGAAAGAAAGGCTATTCTAGATAATTTGCTTGTCAGTCAGGTACATTCAAGTCCAGGCGAACCAACTGATAACGCTATCCAAGTGATTTTATTGTTACTAATAGGTGCGATTGTCAATCTACCAGTCACTGGCTTACAGCAATTTGTATTACCGCTCATCTCACAGCAAAACATAGGGAATCTCTCTACTGAAACATTTAATTTAATATTGTCTTTATTCGGAATTGGTGTAGTAGTTGGAGTAATTACTACTTTTTTCGTTAAATTTAAAGCTGTAAAAAAAGAATTGTTAACTGTCGCACTGTGTTTAGGAATTACCTTTGCTTGGCTTGGCTTAATCAGTAATATATGGCTACTTGGAGGGATTTTATTGATAGCTGGTGTTTTGTTTGGTATTTTGAATATTCTACTCCTCACAAAATTGCAACGTGTTGCTTTAATTGAAAATATGGGAAGAATCATGAGCCTGTTTCTTCTGCCATCGGTTTTACAACCTTTTGTTGTGATGCTGGCAGGAGGGATTGTGGAAAAATTAGATGTTCCTCTTCTTTTCATCGTTGGTGGTGTATTTATTGTGCTAGCATCTGGAACTGTATCGTTCTTTTTAAAAGATGGATCAACAGTTACTCGTTCTTAGATGCAGTAAAACAATTGAAATAAACATTTGAGTATGTAGTCGTTTTGATATTTTAAAAACATTTATAAAATAATTAATGGCACCCGTTTGATAGAAACAAACGGATGCCAAACTTAGAGTAACTTTTTAAGCCAATAAGGACGAAAAGTTACTCTTGCCATCCTTTAGGTGACCATAATTCACCATCTAATCTGCTTTGTAGCTGCTCTTTTCTTTTTTGTTGTTCTATAATCAATTCTTTTAATCCCAACAGAAAGGCTTTTTGCTTATAATCACGACTCTCTGAAAATAAATGCTCTAATTGTTCATTAATCCATTGCAGTTCCATAGTTACTCCTCTCTAAATGGTGCCCTCAAAATACATTTGTATTTCATCGAGTTCCATCCGTGTGTCTGTGATAAATTCTTCTATTTGTTCGAGAACAAACCTACTATTTTCAGGTAAGTACGTCTCATTTAATTGAGATATTTGCTCTAAGTACCAACGTTCTTTGGCACGTAAAGAATCAAAATCATGGATGGTTAGATATTGTTGATAGTCGATAAGTAAACGCATCTTCTCTTGTTCATCCATATATTGGAATTGATAGATCAAAAATGGTTTTAAAAAAGTCATTTGTAGCTTTTTTGCCATTGCTTGATAAGGGGTCGTTAAGGCACTGATAGTGAATCCTTCTCTGCCACCCACTTGATATTCCTTTTCTGCAGCACCGATAATTAAAACTAAACCCAATTCTTTGCCTTTAAGTGCAATACCTCGAGGTCCATAAGCAAAGCCTTCTGTCAATACATCATCCAACCATTGTTTTAATGTAGCTGGTGATGAATACCAGTAAAACGGAAATTGGAGAATAATGCGATCATGTTCCTTTAATAAACGTTGCTCTTGTTTTATATCAATTTTTCCATCTGGATAAATTGCTTCTAAATGATGATATGTCAGTTCTTCAGATTGAGGAAAAGAGTCTTTCAAATATTTTTGACTACTAGAATCTGAAATGTCTGGATGTGAAATGATAACGAGTGTTTTCATTCTTTTCCCTCCTTATAGTTACTATTAAAATATAGATCAGTTAATTTGAAAAGTAAGTTGTTCCAATAAGCAGCAGTTGAATCATTTAATCTTAGCAAGCTAAAACAATCATTGCTGCAAGCAACTTACGCAAAAAAGGCCTGTGACATAAGAAGATTGACAGTAGCATATCCTAGCAGTAGAAGATTGCTCTTGCGGTCCAGTTGGTCCTCGTCGCAATTTCACCTTGATTTGGCGTAACTCATGCTATTTTGTTCGGATATTTCCGTCTTTTTTTCTTATGATACAAAGCCTTTAAGCTAGTTTATTGAACTGCTGAGATTAATTTTGTATTTTTAGCGTATTTCCTTATGGTATTAACAACAGTGGCTACTTTTAAAGTTAACGCTCCAGGATTGCTGAAATCAAATGCTTGTTCAGCTAACAAAGTTATCTAAGCCATTACTCGCAAAATGACTGTCACGAATGGGGAACAATGTAGATAAGTTGCTTTTTAATTGAATGCAGTGCCAGTTTTTGCTTATTTTTTTAATGAGTGTTTGTTCAAACTTCTTGTGACTGCTCCAAATCTTTTTTTCGAACGAGAAACCGATTAAATTCTTGATCTACAATAATAACGGTATTTTGTAAAATTTTTTCTATTTTCCCATTTACGTCGACTTCATTTGGATCTTTTGCTTCGATAAATTTTCCAATTTTAATTTCTACCATCTATCTTCTCTTCTTTCCCTATTTTAATGATTAGTTATTGGCAGTTTATCATATTAATTGGTCATTAAACTATTTATAGCTTAAACGTTGCTTTTTTTGTCCTGAACGTCGTAAAGCGATGAAAAAAATCACCTATTTATGTCATAAAACACAAAAATCCACCTTCCATTAGTTAATTATTTCAGTTAAAAGTGTTCAAATTTTCAATGAATATCATAAAAAAATAGACTTCAAAAATTGATTTCTCTTTGAAGTCTATCTGATTTAAATTTCCAAATTTTTTCATATGTCAATTTGTAGCAGTTTTTTGGTTACTTGTTCTGTTCTTTTTTCAAGTTGGTTGTGGGTAAATTTGCCTAAATGGAGCTGTTCAATTAATTGTCCATCACGCATAAATAGAATACGTTCACTTTGAGCAGCGATTTTTGCATCATGGGTTACCAGTAAAATAGTGGTGCCTTCTTGATTGATTTGAAGAAATATCTCCATAATCTCTTCCGCAGCTTTAGAATTTAATGCGCCTGTAGGTTCATCCCCATAAATAATTATAGGATCATTGATTAACGCCCGACAAATACCAGCTCTTTGTAATTGACCTCCAGACACTTGATGAATCATGCGTTTTGCCAGCAGACCAATTCGTGCTTTATCTAAAAGTTTTTCTGCTTTTCTTACCAACTCTTTGTTTTTGGAATTATCTCTTCTGGCAGGTAGTAGAACATTATCAATAATGGTTAAATTTTTCAAAAATATCGGTTGTTGAAAAACAAATCCCATTTTCTGACGACGTAAGTCTGCACGCGTATTTTCACTACAAGCAGTCAATGATTGTTCACGGAAAAAAACGTCGCCACTATCAATGGTGTCCATCCCGCTCAACGCATAAAGTAAGGTAGATTTCCCAGATCCAGAAGGCCCCATAATCGAAACAAATTCACCTTGTGAAATAGCAACGGAAACATCGTGCAATACAGTATTTTTTTCATTATCAGTATAGAATGATTTATAAATATGTTGGCCATTAATTATTTTCATCGTCTACTCCTTCAAATTTTCTGAAATTGATACATTACTAGCCTGATGACTTCCTAATTTTGTTGCTACAAATGTACTAATAAACAGCAACAATGGAAAAACTCCATAAACAATTGGATGATGAATAAATGTAAACGAATCAACACCGAAAGAAGAGATAGCCATACCTACAATCATTTCTCCGAGGGTGTTTGCTAAAATACTTCCACTAACGACACTAATAATCAAAACAAACGTACTACGTGTGATGTATTGTCTAGAAATATCCTGATTTGTAAAGCCAAGAGCCTTTAGCATAGCAATTTCTGCTCGATCTTTGGCAATAAGTAGTCTCATAAACAACAGACTAACTAAACCAGTAATAATTAAGGCTACTAAAAAAGCTAGCATTGCAGCAGTTTGAATAGATGAAATTATGGAGCCAAATACTTGTTGTTTATGATTTTGCGCATCAGTAACTTTTGCAAAAGAGAATTCTTTCGTTAGTTGTGTCATAACGTCTTGTATTTCCTGTTGTTGATACAATTGAATATAATAATTTAACCATAGAGTAGGCGATGTCGAATCTTCAAAGCTTGCCTTTGCTGTTTTTCCACCATTAAAAATGTTGGAATAGATTCCTGAAACGATCATTTGACGTGTTCCTTGATTGGTAACAATTTCGATAGAATCGCCAATCGTTTTATCAAATTCAGCAGCGTTTAATGAGGATAAAGCAATTTCATTTTCGTTTTGAGGAGCTTCACCAAAGTTGTATTCAATGGGGAAAGTATCATGGTCGCCAAGCTCAATAACCAATTTCTCCTCTGAACCATCTGCTTGCTTTACCTTAAAGGATTTTGAAGTTACTTGTACGAATTTCTTAATTTGGTTATTCTTTTTGAGAGCATGGTTAATCTGTTGCTCTCTTTCAATCAGTGTGTCTGATTGATAC
This sequence comes from Enterococcus sp. AMC2644, assembly GCF_058216475.1. Lineage (NCBI taxonomy): Bacteria > Bacillati > Bacillota > Bacilli > Lactobacillales > Enterococcaceae > Enterococcus > Enterococcus sp. AMC2644. The sequence continues at coordinate 2,837,199 of NZ_CM177095.1, read as the reverse complement.
ATACTAACCATCAAGTCCATTTCGCCAAATCCTAAATATTTAGAAAAAGAAGAATCCGCAATTGTCTGATAGGTATTCCAAGGAAGAATCATCGCAAAGCTAGCTAAAAAAAGAACAATCAACATGGTTGCATAAAGTTTCTTTCGAGACAATACATCTTTTATTCCTAAAAAAAGATTGGTTGATAAAAACTTATTTTTACTTAATGACAAGTAGCGAGAGGTGACTGCCTTTTCTTCAGGACTACCTGTTCGTATTGCTGAAGCAGCAGATAATTTGCGAAACCGCCTTAATAAAAACTGAATGTAACCGATTACCATAAAAAACACAAATAAACTACTGACACTTGCTGATGGTACACTCCAACTTGCGTAACTACTTTCTCCAAGATAAAGACGAATATTTTCCAAAAGCGGTTGACTAAATATAAAAGCTAAAGCTAGTCCAATTAAACAACCTATCACAGAGAGGATTGCATATTTTGCAAGATATATTTTTTTGATATCAGCTATTCGTAAACCAATTGCTTTCATCGTACCAATTTCTCGATAATCTTCTTCAATCTTGGTCAACAACGTGAAACGAATGCACATGAATGCAATCAATACGATTAGCACCCCCACTAAAAGAATGATGGCAATCATAATCCCATCAGATAACCCATTGATTAATTTAAATAACGCCTTGGTTAAGGTGGGACCATTTGCTTCTAAACCAGCGTCAACATACGCAGTTTCAAAAGCATTAACAGCGGCTGAGTCTTTCAGCTGAAATTCAATTAAATATTCGACAGTTCCTTCTGAGACTAATGTTTGATAGTCTGTTTCATGCACTAAAAATCGTTTCGAAGATGCTAAAGGAGAATTCATTTGCCCATCTCTGAGAAATCCAGCTATCTGAAACTTTTTGCCCGCAACTACTGCTTTTTCACCAATTTTAGCAGAGCCATCTCTCAGGTAACCAATAGGGACATATAGTTCCCCTTCAGCAACTTGAATTGGTTTCCCCTCCAAATCTAAAAGAAAGTCAAAATACGGACTTTGTACAGAAAAACCATTGTCTTGGACACTATCCAACAACTGCGTATTTCCTAATTGAATTTTTGAGTTTGCTACATTCAAAAAATTCAATACTTGATACGCTTGAACTTGCTCATTTTTATCTGCAAATTGATCCATCCGAGCTTGATCCATCGAACCGCTATGCATTTGTAAAAAGTCAGGTACTTGCGCTTGGTTCGTCAACGCATCGATTGATCCAACCAAGTTTACTGTTAAAATTGCCACAATACTAACCAGTGTAGTTGCTATGGTAATAAACAGCATAGAGGTAAAACTAATCAATTTATTTCTTAATAAATCATTACGAATAATTTGAGTATACATCGTACCTCTCCTATTCTTTGGTTAAAAATGGAAGCAAGCGTTGGCTGATAATTGTAGGTTGTGTGCCGAGAATCCTTTCTACATTAAATACAAAAGCATTGATTCTTGTGTTCTCTTCTTCTGGTGGTAGCGTTAATGCTTGATTATCGAAAATGGTGACAGCATATACAATAAGCATTTCGATACTGCCATACGGATACGCAGTATGAAAAATATCTTCTGCCACACCTTCTTCAATAAGAGGTACAAATAATGGAATGATTTCTTGGATTAAGACTTGATAAATTTTTTGGTGCATAAGTGCATTTTGCGGTTGATGAACTTGAGTCATTACCTCTTCTGTCGTTTCCTCACTAATATTTAGCGAAGAAAACGCCATTAGTAATCGATCAATAACATGAATATCTTTTTTATCTATTATATTTTTAACACGAACAAATATTTTTTGATTATAGCGATGAATAATCCCATCCATAATTGCTTCTTTGCTATCAAAGTGGTGATAAAGTGTGCCACGTGCAATACCTAAAGCTTTTAAGATATCATTTGTACTAGTTGCATCATAGCCTTTGCTATTGAATAATTGCTCTGCAACATCTAGAATTTCATTTTTCCTTTCTTCCGCAGTCTTAGTTTCCCGCATACACTACACTCTCTTTCTTATAGACCGACAGTCGGTCTATTGCTATGTTAAATTAAGTATACTTGATAAGCGTTAGTAAAACAATATAAATGTGGTCATCTAAAACTTTTAAAAAGTTTGCTTATTCAAAAATCAACCAAATAACGCCGACTCGTTTACTCATGAGAAACGAATCGGCGGATAACTATTTTATTAAAAAGATAGTTTAACGATTAACTTTGACTGTTTTTGTTGTTTCAATTGTTACACGGCCACTTTTGATAACAAAAAGACGTGTTGGTAAATCAATAATCGCGTCATTGACAACTTTAGTATCTAATAGAACCATATCCGCTTGATTACCAACTTCGATTCCATATTCTTTCAAACCAATTGCTCGCGCAGGATTTGTTGTAATCATTGGTAATACAGTTGGCAAATCATCTGCCCCACCTAAATGTGCAACTGGAATAGCTAACATTGCTGTTTGCATAATATCTCCTGTGCCATAAGGTGTAAAAGCATTACGGATATTATTCGTTGCAATACACATATTTACACCGCCATCACGTAATTTACGAATTGGCGTAACCGCTCTACGTAGATTATATTCATCAGAGCGTGCTCCTAAATGTAAGTCAGTTGCTGGCAAAGCCATCACACTGATATCAGCTTCTGCCATTAATTCAATGATTGGACGTAATTCTACTTCCGGTAAAGCATGTAAGGCAGTTAGATGGCCAACTGATACACGACCTTGGTAACCTTCCGCAATGGTTTTCTTACATAGATACTCGATAGATAAATTGTCAGCTTCGTCAGCAAAATCTTGGTGTAAGTCGATATCTTTATTATATTTTTTAGCGATTTCAAATACTAAATCAATATGATCATTGGCAGGTGCATCGTTATAAGGGATTCCTCCAACCACATCAGCCCCCATCTCCATTGCTTGATACATCATTTCTTCTGTACCAGGCGCTTTAAAAATACCCTCTTGTGGGAATGCGACTACTTGAATATCTACTAGATCTTTATACTCTTCTTTTAATTGTAAAATCGTTTCAAAACCAGTAAATCCTTGGGCAGGATCAAATTCTGAATGTGTCCGAATAGTAGTTACGCCACTAGTGATAATCATCTCCAAAGCTTGTTTAGCACGTGTGTACACATCTTCTTTAGTAAAAGTTGGTTTCAACTCTGCTGTGACCTTGATGGCTTCTTGTAAAGTGCCTGATTTATTAGGTTTGCGACTAGCAATCAAAGCTTTATCCAAATGAATATGACTTTCAATTAGACCTGGAATCAATACACGTCCTTCTGCTTGAATTTCTCTATCCGCATTGCCTTCAATCGCATCCGCAATTTCAATGATTTTACCACTTTGAACGGCAACATCTTTTAACTCCTCATGATCTTGTAGACGAGCTTGTCTAATAATTAAATCCATAATAAGTCCCTACTTTCTTTTATTTTATACCATAACTAAATTATTTGATTTGAGTAGCTTTATAAAAGTTGGTCTTTAGGCAAAGATGAACGAAATGATTAGCAGAATCACTGATGCAATACTAATCCATTTTATATTTCCTTTAACAATATCTAAAATTGGTGTTTGGAAACCTGAAGATAATGCTTGCATTGTGATATTTACAAAACTCATTTGACTACCTAAACCGACACCCATCGTTACAAAACCTAAAGCAACGACTGGGAAACCTAATGAAACAGCGACTGGCAATACTAAGGTTAACACTGAACCAACATAAGCACCTGCCGGAATTCCGATTAAAATCCCTGTCAATACAGCGACTGGGATAACAATTGCTGTTGGCGCATTATTGGCAACCCCTGCGATAACTGAGAATGTTCCAGTTGCTGCAATAACGTTGATAAATCCTAAGAAGATCCCTACTTGGAATAAACGAGTTAAGATATAAGATGAACCATCAACCATTGCTGTGACAGATTCATTCATATCAAATTTAGTACATAGATAGATTAAAGCAAGCGTAACTACCATATATGTTAATGGCGTGAAGATTGCTATACCTACTAAATTATTTACTACTGGACCAAAAATTACGGCAAATAATAAGAAAATTGCTGGGATTGTGATTTTAAATAACTGACCATTTGTCATGTTGCTATACTCATCATCGGCTGCTTCTTTAAAACCAATTCCGCGACGTTTTGTTCCCCAATAAGCTAAGACTAATGCTAAGACTACAAAGAATAACCAGTATGGACGCATTGTAGTTACATATTCTGCTGCATCAATACCAGCCAATTGAGAGGTAATACTTGTTTCTAATGACGCTGGTGAAGTAGTAAATGACACGGCAGCTGCTAAAGACATTGCAGCAATTAATTCGGGTACTACGCCTACTGCTGCAAAAGCTAATGGAGCAATTACCATCGCACTACCGCCACCAATACCTGACATATACGTTGCAGCTGCTAATAAGATAACGATAAACACTGAGACAAACTCAACTTTACCTTTCGTTCCTCGTTTAGCTAAAGCTAAAGCAGCAGAATAACCACCTGATTTAAATACAGCCATTGCTATTGCTGAGTTAATAATTGGCACAGTAATTCCTAACATTGTTGGAATCGCATCAAGTATCTGTTGGTTTACATCAGCTAAACTAATTCCGCCAATGATAATTGCTAAGATTCCCCCAACTAAACCAGCGATAATCATATCTACCTTTAAAAACAACAAAACCAAGACAATAATTAATGGAATTAAAGTAAGAATTGCGGAAAATCCTGTTGGTGCTTGGACTTCTAATTCTTGTGCAAATGCTACTGTTGGTACTAATAAGTTTACTACTACTGCCAACAAACCTGCTTTAAGTACTTTTGTGAAATTCATTTGTTTTCCTCCTTAATTTCCTATTTTTGATAGGCTGACAATATTGAGAGCTGTGTCTTCTTGTGCTCTCAACTAACACTAAAAATTTTATCCCTCCCTACTTGTATATCTGTTACTTTTGGCATAGATACCTAATAAAATTTATTAAAAATAATTTTCTCCTTCTTTTAACTAATGGATAATTTCTCTCTTATAGATTATGATAGGAAGTAGAAAATTATTTCTGAGTGTCATTTAGTTATTAACTAAATATGCTTATACTAATATTTTAAATCATTTGAATACGGATTCAATTAGGAATATTTCCAATGAATATTGCATTTGATTGGATAAAATAGATAGTCGGAGGATTTTAACGATGTTAACAGTAGAAGATTTGCTACATTTAGATGAATTAAAAGGAATTACCCTCTTAGCTGGTGAAAAAAATATCAAAAATCAAATCTTACAGGTGAATATTATGGAAAACCCGGATGCCTTTGATTGGCTTACACCTGGAGAGATGTTGTTGACAACTGGCTTTATTTTTAAAGATGATGAAGCGATGCAAAAGCGATTAATACGCGACTTAGCTAAGATGAATTGTTCGGCACTTGGCTTTAAATTACAACGTTACTTTGACGAAATTCCTGAAGCAATGGTCAAGCTAGCAAATAAAGTCAATCTTCCTATTTTATCGATTCCTTATGATTATAATTTCACAGAGATTATCTCAATCATTAATCAAAATCATAAGTTTAATCAAGGAATGGTTAGCTCATTAGAAGTTTCAATGCACAACAAAATGTATCGAATTTTAGAAGCAGGAAACGGGAGTAAGCACGTGGTTCAAAAATTATCTGAATCAATTCAGAATCCCGTGGCATTATTAGACCAGAATTTTAATCCTACCTTTTATTCCGATCTCCCCAATAATCAGATACCAATTTCAAGCATCCTAAAAAAACCGCAAAATATTCAATATATCCAGCAATTTTTGAATGAACGAATTAACTCATCATTGCGTTTTTATCAAGATCCAATAAATTTAGACTTTAACTTTGGTCAAGAAACGGTACCTATTCGAATTTTTCCAATTAAAAAGAATAATATTATTCTTTCATATTTAATCATTTGGAATACCATGCATGAATTGGGACCTTTAGATATTATTGAGTTAAAAGTAGCGGCACAATATTTATTACTGCAGCTACAATTGGAAGATTCATTAAATATTGAAAGCTATCAAAAACGAAATGAAATGTTTTTTGAAATTATTCGGAATAAGTATCAAAATGAAGATGACTTAATGCAATTCATTAAATACTATCAGCTAAAAACTGATGCTATTTATTCTATTGCTATCCTCTCAACAAATACCATGACTCATTCCAATCGACAGATGATGAACTTAAGTACTCGTTTGAATCAAATGTTAAGTGGGTATCGCCAGAAAATGATTTGCATTGAATACAGCAATTCATTTATTTTATTAATCCAAGATCCGCCTGCCGATGAAAAAGAATATTTAAAAACGATGAATACCCTTGGAAAATCTTTATTAAATCAATTAGCTAAAGAGTCTAATGTACCGGATATTACAATGGTTATCGGCCCTACCGTACCAAATATCAAACAGATATATGTCTCTTTCCAGCAAGCGTTACAAACATTGGATATTTATAATAGTGATGCTTCTTTAGATTCCTCCAATCGAATTATTTCGTATGACGATGTCTTTTTAAAGCATATTATCCGAGAACATTTGTCAGTTGATGGCTTACATAAAATTACTGAACGTTTTATTACACCACTAAGACAATTTGATAATTTGAATAAAAGTGAATATTTAAAAACCCTTCAAGCTTATTATCAAGCAAATCGGAATATTACCAAAGCTGCTGAAAATCTATTTATTCATCGGAATACTTTATTACATCGTCTAAGTAAGATTGAAGAAATTTTGAATATTAGTTTTGATACACCGGGAGACAATCTACAACTGGAGTTTGTCATTTATATTTTTCCACTTTTATAAAAAAATAACTATTAATGCAGACAAAGCCTACTCATGTTTTGTCTGCATTAATAGTTTAACTAACAGTAAATAATGGCGCAAAAAAATCATTTTTTGCTTCTTTTAGATAAAATGGTTTGTAAAGCAAGTCTCCCTTGAAAACAATTCAAGTAAGACTTGCTTTACGAGCAGTGTACAAATAGTTACTATTACAGTAAGGAGGCGGATAAAATGAAAAATCAACCCTTTAATGCTGTAAGTTTAGGTAAAACGATTGCAAACTATCGAAAAATGAAAAATCTAACTCAAAGTGAGTTAGCTGAAGCACTTTATGTCAGCCATCAAGCAATTTCCTCTTGGGAAAATGGACTGACTTCTCCAGATATCTCAAACTTATCAAAGCTAGCTAAAATTTTTAATCTGAGTATTGATAGATTACTAGGTAATGACGAATTAGCTGCAACCATTACTAAAATTGAAGAGCACAATTCACTAAAAGAAGCAGAAATAATTAATATCGCACCCATTGTTAAACCTACTACTTTAAATGAAATCATCGAAGAAATAGAGGACCCACATTTCAGTATCGATATTTTACTAGAATTGGCACCCTTTATTGATAAAAATCATTTATTTGACTGTATCAAAGCCTCTTTGACAAACGTAACTTTAGCTGAGCTTACTGGACTTGCTCCTTTTTTAGATACAAGACAAATCTCTCAAATTATTGATTATTCATTATTTAAAGAAGACTACTCAATAAGCGATGTGGCGGAGCTAGCTCCTTTTTTAAATGAAGAAACTCTCGTTCAACTAATACAAAAATGTCTCAAACACCACTCAATAAATGATGTTTTAGAGTTAGTTCCTTTTCTAAGTAGAGAAACTTTAGCTCAGCTTATACGTGAAGAGTTATATCTAAATATAACTTTAGAAGAACTAACATTTCTATCTCCCTTCCTAGATTCTCAAAGTTTGAAAACAATTGCGCAAAAAAGTAATTATATTAACCCTACACATACATGATTTAAAACTGGTTGGTACTATCGGATGAAATCCCCCAAACAGTTTAGCTGAAATTTAGACGCTTTACTTACTTCTAGAAAACAAGAGTTCATCTAAGCTATCTCTAATTACAAGGTAACATTAATTCTTATTTTTATAGCTATTCTTCCTTACAAAACTAGAGAATTACGCAAAGATAATTCTCTAGTTTAGCTAACTATGACAATTTATACAGACGTGCTTCAAAAGGACGCAATTTTGAAAAATCGTAATCTAAATAATTAGATAACACGAGTTTATTGTCCGTCAATTCATCTAAGGAAACAAAAGCTTGCTCTTCCTTACTTAAATTCACCACAATTGCATAATGTTCTTGTTCATTTCTACGTTCATAGTGAAAAACCGGTTCTGCTTCAGTTTCAATATAATGGAAGTCACCACTAATAAATACAGGATGTTTTTTTCTTAATTGAATTAAACGTTTATAAAAATTAAACACAGAATTCGAATCTTCCTGTTCTAACTTCACATTGATTGTTCCCTTATTTGAATTCACTTTTAACCAAGGTTTTGTTTCAGAAAAGCCTGCAAATTTTGCACCAGTCCACTGCATCGGCGTACGAGCATTGTCTCGTGTAACAGCTGATATTTGCTCCATTGCTTGACTTTCAGAGTAACCACTAGTAATTAGTTGATTATACATATAAATAGTGTCCGTTGCATTGATCTCATCAATCGTATCAAATGCAGTATTTGTCATGCCGATTTCTTGTCCTTGATATATAAAAGGCGTTCCTTGCAATAACATAAAGGCCATCGCTAAAGCTTTTCCAGAAATCGTTCGATAGGCTGGGCTATCATCCCCATATACAGATACACTTCTTGGCAGGTCATGGTTTTCCATATATAATGCATTCCAGCCTTTATCGTTGCCACAAGCTTTTTGCCATCGAACTAAAGCATCTTTAAATTGTTTAAAGGGTTGTTCATCATTCACTGTTCGCCATAATCCAGTATGCTCAAATTCAAAGATCATATTAAAATAACCATCTTTACCTACCCAAACTTCCGCTTCGTCTGCAGTAACTCCAGATGCTTCACCAACAGTCATTAAATGATGTTTTTTAAAGACAGCATTTAGTTCAGTTAAATATTCGCCAATACCTTCTACATTTTGAAAAGCTTTAAATGGTCGCTTCGAGTCATCATTTGGTATATCCCATTTTTCTTTTTTTATATGAGAAATGGCATCAATTCGGAAACCATCGATACCTTGATTTGCCCACCACTCAATCATTGCAAATATTTTTTTCTTCATTGCTAACGAATCCCAGTTCAAGTCAGGCTGTTCTTTTGCAAAAGTATGGAAATAATATTCTTTTCTTACTTCATCATACGTCCAGACAGAACCACCAAAAATTGACTGCCAATCATTAGGTGCTTTCCCGTTTACTGGCTCATGCCAGATATAGAAATCACTGTACTCAGGATCTTTTTGTCGAGATTTTTCGAACCAATTATGTTGATTAGATGTATGATTAATAACCAAGTCCATAATAATTTTTATATCCAACTGTTTTGCTTCTTTAACAAGCTCTTTAAACTCTTCCATCGTACCAAAATCGCTAGAAATTGCACAATAATCCGAAATATCATAGCCATTATCAAAATTAGGCGAAGCATAAATAGGAGTTATCCAAATAAAATCCACACCTAACTCTTTTAAATAAACTAATTTTTCTCGAATACCATTGATATCCCCAATTCCATCATTATTTGAATCCTTAAAACTTCGTGGGTAAATTTGATAACCGACTGCTTCTTTCCACCATGTACTCATTGTGACCCTCCAATATATTTTATTGCTTGTTTATTATAACTTTTTCTCTTTCTTTAAGATACCTATGAATGATATATGTTATCCTTATTATATGACAACTATTAGAAAAGGTGACAAAAAATGGATGAACGTACTTTTATTTTAATCGTGATTGTAGGAATTTTTCTGCTCATTATTGGTATGGAATACTACCAACGTTTGAAGTTAAAACAGCGTGTGAAAAAACAATGGGGCAACATTCCTCGTCAGCCAAGGTTTGATAACGAAGAAAGTTTAAAAAATGCTTGGCAACAAGAACGTTCTTTTAAAACATGGGACAGTGAAATTGATGATATCACTTGGCATGATTTAGATATGTTTCAAATATTTGAATTAATCAATGCGACCTACTCTAGTGTTGGTTCAGAAGCTCTTTATCAGCAATTGCGGAACTACCATTGGCAACAGGATTCTGAAATTGAAAAAATTATCGCTCATTATCAAAAATATCCTGACGAGCGCGAGAAAATCCAATACGCCTTTGCTCAGCTAGGAAAACAAGATAATAATTTTTCCAAATATTACCTCTCTAATCAAGAAAAAAAACCTTTAGGTAGTTTACCGATATTTATTTTGTTAGGAAGCTTACCTTTTATTGGTTTGTTCTTCTTTTTCCTTGGACAATCTAGCGGTCTTGTTTTAACTATTAGTAGTTTGGTCTTTAACACGATTTTTTATCAAATTAAAAAAGCTCAATTAGATATTGAACTCAATAGTATGCGTTATTTAATTCAAACCATCGCTACTGGCAAAAAAATTGCGAAAATCAGCCAGCCTTTACAAGATGATTTACAGGTGACTTTAAAAAATCTAAAGAGCATCCTCTATTTTGGTGTTTCTTTTCGTTCAAAAGGTAACTCAGAAACAGAAGTGCTTTTTGATTATTTAAATACCATGTTGATGCTACCTTTTATTTCCTATTCATTCGTTATTCATCGGATTAGTCATTATCAAAATGATGCCATTCGTCTTTGGGAAATATTGGGGAAATTAGAAGTTGCTGCAGCAATTTTAAATTTCCGTACATTTATGCCAGTAACTTGTCAGCCAACATTTGAAAATAGAGCGGTTACTGCAAAAAATATCTACCACCCATTATTGGACAAAGCTGTGATGAATCCTGTTGATTGGCAACAAACAACCTTAGTGACTGGTTCAAATGCTTCTGGTAAATCAACCTACGTTAAAAGTATCGCAATCAGTTGTATTTTGGCACAAACCATTCAAACGGCAATTGCTGAAAAATTTGTTATGCAACGTGGCCATGTTTTAACTTCAATGGCTGTCGAAGATAATATTGCCGAAGGAGACAGTTACTTTGTTGCTGAAATTAAATCCGTAAAACGATTATTGGATAAAGTTGCCACAAACGAACATTGTTACTGTTTTATTGATGAAATTTTAAAAGGTACAAACACAATTGAGCGAATTGCCGCATCCTCTAGTATTGTTGCTTGGTTAAGCCAAAGAAACAGCCTTGCAATGATTGCTACTCATGATATTGAGCTGACGGAAATTCTAAAAACAAAGTGTGAAAATATTCATTTTTCAGAACAAATTGATGAAGGTATCGGTATTTCTTTTGATTATCGTGTGAAAACAGGTGTAGCTAAAACACGTAATGCAATTGCTTTATTAAGTATCTTAGGTTATCCAGAATCAATCGTGACCAATGCTAAACAGACTTCTCACCACTTTGACAAATATCGAACGTGGTTAAATAGTAACTAAAAAATGACCACCCAAGTTAACTAATCTTTGCTTGAGTGGCCTTTCTTTATTTCTATAAAATACCCACGAATAATTTCTTTTGTTATTTCCGTGTCATTCCGTCGTAACCATCTTTTTTTGAAAATAAATAGCATTCAGCCCTTTAATTTGAACCAAACAATCATTAAAAATCTCCATACCTAAGAGACTCTTACGTCCAGCTATTTCGTATTTACTAAAACCAAGATAAACACAACAAAAAACTGTCACTTGCGCAACAGTCTTTGCTTATCTCAATATTCCTTTTTTACAACTATTTCCAGTTTTTTCAATTCGTAATAAGTAGCTGATCCTTGAACTTCTAATGTCCAGTCGCCTTCAAGAAAGAAACGTCCAGTAAAAACTGTTAAACCTTCATCTGCAAAAATTTCAATACTGGAATGATCAATAAATATACGCAAAGTATGAGAATTTGTTACTTGACGAACAGCAAAACGTTTTTGCCCGTATTGTTCATTGTATAATCGTGTTGTTTGGCTACGATCCAGACAATACTCTGCAGTATTGCCAGTGAAAACTAGTTGCTCGCCTCTTTTATTTTTTAGTATAATTTTCAGCTGATCCTTCATCTCTACAACTAATTCAAAAGCTTTGTGCTCGATATCTTTGGAACTTAATAGTTTTTCAGGATATTGCCTTAATTTCTCAACTTCTTTTAGTGGTAGTTGACGCAGACGGTCTTGATAAATTGTTACTTCACGTGGAATAGTCAACATATGTGCCCATTGAAATTCGTCAGAAGGATACGCACACTTTGAATTGCCTAACCACCCCAAAAGAATACGACGACCTTGTCTATCTCTAAAAATTTGAGGAGCATAAAAATCAAATCCCTTATCTAATTCGTAGAAAGATTCATGTTTAAACGTATTTGTTTCAACATTGAGCGGTTCACCCACCGCATATACAACAGAAAAAACATTCTGAAAATCATATGGATCAACCTTTTGAATACCCTGAGGTGAAAAAATCAACACCCCATTGATTTCGTCTTCAAAATAATTCGGACACTCTAGCATATAACCAAATGGGTAATCCATCAGATGAATCGTATCTGCCGCTTTAAAATTCGTAGGTGAGTCACCTTGACTTAACAATAATACTCCTTCATTTTGACAATTTTCAGCACCTGTAATCATATAATATTTATCCTTACGCTTAAACACAAAGGGATCTCGATAATTCATTGTTGTTTTCGTTAAATCAACATCTTCTACAATACCGGTCTTTTGTATTTCACCGTCTTGAACTAAAGCATGAATAGTCGCTGGCAATAAATTATCGCCAGCTTTACGAATTCCTGTGTAATACAAATGGATATCTTCTTCAACGAATGCCATACCAGTAAAACAACCATATTCATCAAATTCATCTTCAGGAACTAGTCTTGGACCGAAGCTTTCATAATGAAGGAAATCTTTAGTTTTAATATGATACCAATGCTTCAATCCATGAACTGTCCCTAACGGAAACCATTGATAATAAATATGGTACCAACCTTCTGTATCTTGGTATAAACCATTAGGATCATTTAGCAGTCCATGTGGTGGAGCAATGTGACTTGTCGGATAAAACTCCGTATCCTTTGCAACTTTTTGTTTCATCTTGGCTACATATGAACTTCCCACATCTGTTTTGCGGATGTAGCGGTTTTTTCTATCGGAAAAGTCTATAAAATCCATCAAATCCTCCTTTATACTTTTTCATTTCTCATCACCGCATACGTACTTATATAGGCAACTGCAATAGCAATAATTAATACTAGGAAATACGATATTAATCCACCATCTAAATACAATAGTGCTCCTGGCAACATGGAAGCTCCAGTTCCTTTAGCTGCTAAATGAATGATTCCTGCAAACGCTCCCCCAGCGGCACCACCTAAACAGCCCATAAAAAATGGTTTAATTTTAGGGAAGTTTAAACCATACATGACTGGTTCAGAAATACCAAACAATGCTGGTACAAGAGCTGGAATCATTTTCGCACGTTGGATACGGTCTTTTTGTAACATCACCATCGCAAGTCCTGCACCTAATTGACCAGCAATCGCTGCCGTTCCTAATGGGTTAATATAATCAATACCGGTTTGCGTATATAAACTAACAATAATCGGTGTAATGGTATGATGCATTCCAACTGCACACAATAGTTGAATACCACCGCCATAAACAATCCCACCAATCCCGAATGGTAAATCTAATGCTTTTAAAACAATTTGAGTTAAACCATTTTCAATGAATAATAAAATCGGTCCTACAATAAATAAGCCAAATAATAAACTCACTAATAACGTCAAAAATGGTACAAGCAACAAATCTAAGATATCAGGGATAACTTTATGGAGTTTAATCTCCAATTTTGCAGCAAAGAAACCTAAAAACAGTGGTGGTAAGACAGAACTTTGGTAACCTGCAATATCCAAGGTCAATCCACCAAAATCAAATTGAATCGGTTCTACTAGATTATTTACGACTTCCCACTTATTTGGCAAAATTGGTGAGACTAACATTAGCCCTAGCACAATACCAATAATCGGTGAACCACCAAATTTCTTCACCGCTGACCAACAAACTAACACCGGTATAAACGTATACGCGGTATCTGTTAGGACACTAAAAATTTGATCGATATTATCAGGAAGCACGAGATTAAAGCCATTTATTAATAATCCTCGTAAACCCATCAATATTCCAGTCGCCAACAACACAGGTATAATTGGAATAAAAATATCAGAAATCATTTTTGTTAATTGTTGGAAACTGAATGATTCGGTTGGTTCAGTTACTGAATCCGGATGATCATCAAGATTACATAATGCTTGAAATTCCGTATATACTTTATTGACATAACCTGTTCCTAAGATAACTTGATGCTGACCACTTTTGAAGAAATAACCAGCAATGTGATCCATAGCAATAATTGCTTCTTTATTCACTAATGAATCATCTTTCACTTCAATCCGAAGTCTTGTAGCACAATGAGTTGCAGAGATAATGTTGTCTTTTCCGCCAAATAACGGTATTAAATCATTCGCTGTTTTTCTAGGATCTTTTTTCATATCATTCTCCTTTAAATTTATATCGAACCGGTTCGATAGAACGATACTACCATATCAATTTCTTCGAGTCAAACATTTTTTGGAACCGTTTCACATTTTTGAAAAAAAACGATGATACACTTCACCTATGTAAAATGTACCATCGTTTTTAATAAATAGTTGTTTCGCCTAATTGCCAAGAAACATCAAGCGGTTCAGGTGTAGCAATTTTTTGATTTCCTTCAATTTTTGCAATTAGTTGCTCTGCTGCTGATTGGGCTAGTTGTTCGATTGGTTGAACCACAGCACTAATTTGTTTAGGACCGATTCGAGTAACTTGTGTACCATCATAAGCAATGAATTTTAAATCAGCTGGAACAATGCGCTGTTTTTTTTCTGCTAATTTCAAACATTGTGTAATTACCATATCTGAACCGATAAACGCATCGACATCAGGATATTTTTCAAATGCTTCCTTGGCTGTAGCAAAATAATCGTCTAATGCAAAAGTATTCGTAGGCATTACATGCGTATACATCGTTTCATTGGTTTGATTAAACAATCGCTTGCATTCTGTCACAAATGTTTCTGCACCAATCTTCACTTTGCTAGAACCTACAAATTGAACGACCGTCTTGCACTCGTTTTTACGTAGCATCTCAACTGCTAACTGTGCTGCTTGAACATGATCAGATGAAATCATAGGGATCTCGCTGCTTAGAAAACGGTCTAAACTAACAATTGGGCGTGTTGTTGCCTGATATTCTGCAACATCTAACGTATGCACACCCATGATAATACCATCCATTGTATATCGATTAAGCCATTCAAGATATTTTCGTTCGACTTTTTCACGCCCTAATGTGCTACAAACCATCGTCATATAGCCATGTTCATATAAAAAATTCTCGATATGTTTAACAAATAAAGAGAAAAATGGATGAATGATATCGGGAATCACTACTCCTACTAAATTAGAGCGCTGGCTAGATAAATTTTTTGCCAATTGGTTGGGTACATAGGATAACTCTTCCATCGCAGCTTCCACTTTTTTTCTTGTTGCATCTGATACATAACCTGTATCATTAATAACTAAGGATACCGTACTCTTGGAAACTTTTGCTTTCTTAGCAACATCATTAATACTAACCATTTAATCGCCTCTACTCCTTTTTATTCTACTGATTATAGCATAAGTTGGTTAACGTTTAAGAAAATTTTAGTGAGAGAGCAATTTCTTATATAAATGCGTATGCAATAATATATTCAAACTTAAACAGCGTAGTCAGAAAAACAAATGTCTCCCTCACTTCGAGACATTCGTTTGATTAAGATAAATGCAGATAATTTAAAAACATTTTTTTCATATTTTTACCAAAAACTACGCTCAGAAAAACGAAAGCGCCAACTACTGAAATACAAATCACTAAAATAACTGAATGAATTTTGCTGCTAATCGTTAATACATGAGATAAACCAAAAAATAAAACAATACCTATAACTTCCATCAAGAGGGTCGCTTGTAAAACTTTTAAGTAATAGGTACGAACATAACGTACTGGTTGAATCGCAAATGATTTAGTAATGAAATGATAGGTTCCTACAATTGAAAGTATCAAACTTAAAATTGATGATAGCGACATTCCCATTCCTTCAAAAAAATAGATACAAGGTATTTGCAGTACAAATTTAAACAACAGGACTTGTGTTGTAAAGTAAATCGCTTGGCGGTGTGCATTCAACGCTTGTAAGATTGATAGTAACACTGTGAAAATCCCCGTTAAAAAAGTGGTCGCAATTGCTAAGGCTAAATACATACTGCCAGCTAAATTATACCCAAAAAAAATGGTATTTAACGGTATGGATAATAAAATCATCCCCACTGACGAAGGTAACAATACGGTTAAAGACAAGCGTAGAGTATCTGAAACCCCAATAAGTAATTCTTCTTTATTTTTCAGTTTACTTAATAATGGCAATGATGTTACAGTAATGGACCCAATAATCGAAAGTAATAGCGGTGTCAATTTATTGGGATTAGCTGATGCAAAGGTATAAAGTGTTTCTAATTGTGTTTGATTGAAAATTGGTTTTAGAAGTTGAATGATTGGCTTTAATGACACTTGATCAATTAGTTGCATTAAAGATACCACCGAACCAACGTACACAAAAGGTAATGACTCTTTGATAATAGCAATGGTTACTTCTTTTGATTTCCGTAAATATTGTAACGGTAAAATAAAGAAATCTCGTAAACGAAACAGCCCCTCTTTTTTGCCTAAAACAACTAAATACAAAATAGCTGCCATGCCGCCGATGCAAGATGCGAAGGTACTAATGACTACAGCGGATAATATATCTCCACCTGCAATGACACGAATGTAATAAGTTCCTCCAATAATTACTAATACGCGTACCAACTGCTCCACTACTTGAGAAATTCCAAAAGGCATGATTAAGCTTGAGCCTTGAAAATATCCTCGAATAGCACTCAAAATAGGGATAATTAGCAGAGATGGGCATAAACTACGGATGGCATAAATTGCTGCTTCTTGATTGGCAATTGGACTAATCTTACTTAAAACCGGTGCAAATATAAACATTAAAATTGCCGATATGATTCCAATAACTTCCATTACTGCTAAAGCACTACGAAAGAGTTCTCTTGGCTTGGACTGATCATTTTGGTAACTTAATTCTGCTATTTTTTTAGCAATTCCACTAGGAAACCCTGCTGTACCTAAAGATAAAAATAGTGCATATGGTAGATAAGCAACATTATACAACGCTTGAGCTTGATGCTGCTCTTGATAATTTCCCATAAGCATTAACCACGGAATCAAGTAGACAATTCCCAATATTTTACAAATTATATTAGCTGCAGATAACCAAAATGTTCCTGATAATAATTTATTTTTCAAAGTTATTCTCTTCTTTCTATCAACTGCATTAACTTTATCTAACTTTAAGGTGTTGTGTAAATTTATTTATAAAATAACTATGAAAATTTAACATTTTCTTATACTGTAATTTCTGTCCTTAATTTTTCAAGCGTCTTTTCACCAAAACCGCTAACTTCTTTCAATTCTTCTATTGTTTTAAAATTACCATTTTCCTCCCGATAATCAATAATTGCTTGGGCTTTTGATGGTCCAATTCCTGTAAGTGTTTGTAATTCAGTGCTATCTGCTGTATTAATATTGACTACAGTAGTATCTGCACTCTTATTGGCTTCATTAGCTAAAGTGGGCAATGGGAACTCTTTTGCTTCTTCCTTATTAGGTACATAAATCATTTGCTGATCGGTTAATTTTTCTGCTAAATTCAATTGACGTTCTTCTGCTTGATCTGTAAAACCACCTGCTAATATCACCACCTCTTCTACACGAGCACCTTGTTCTAATTCATAAACGCCCGGCTTTTTTACTTCACCTTTAATATCGACCAGCATTTTTTCTGAACTTGAAATAGTTGTCGTTTCTGTTGTGAAAGTTTCTGTTTGTTCCAAGGGTAGTTCCTCCCAATCAGAAATAGTTGCTTTTTTTGGAAAAAAAATATAAATTGCACTAACTATGACAATACCTACCAACAAAAAGGGAATATACTTTTTATATTTTTCTATTCTATTCATCAAATCACACCTTCCACTATCTAGATACGAAAAAAGTGCTACTTTCTTTTTTGAAAGTAGCACTTTTTTTAAATATATTGGGTCATTTCCTTGACTGAACGAACAGTATAATCGGCATCCATATCCTCTAGTAGATTTTCCAAATCATAAAAAATAGATTGAATACCAGCATTTTTTCCTGCATCAACATCCATTGTACGATCACCAATCATGACTGCTTTATTGGGAATCATCTGATATTTGTTAATCAAATAATTTAAAGACGTGGGGTCTGGTTTTCTTGGGAAATTATTTTCAGGTCCGACAATTTCTTCTACTAAATGAAGCATCCCTTCTCGTTCCAATAAATTTTGTGTTGATCCCACTAAACGATGGGTCAAAATATAATTTTTCTTCCCTTTTGCAACGATTGCTTCTAAAATTTCTTTAGTGCCAGGATAAGAGACTGGAATCCTTGGGTCTTTTGCTTCATGCTCTTTATAAATCTTTGTAAACTCATCAAAATCTAAGTGGTATTTTTCTGCAATAGCAGCTGATGACTTTTCTTTCAAAATTCGATAAATTTCTCGACGATTTGCTTGAATTCCATAGTCGCTTAATGTCGACATAAACCCTTCTAATATCACTGGATACGAATCATACAAAGTGCCATCAAAATCCCAAATATACGCTTCAAACATAAAATAAAAAACTCCTCTAATTCTTAAATGAATGGATTGGTGCTGGAATACGTCCACCACGTTGAATAAAATCAGTTGATTTCGCTGGATTTGTCTTCATTACTGGGGCCGTTCCTAATAATCCTCCAAATTCTATCATATCACCGACTTTTGCACCACTCGCAGGAATAATACGGACAGCAGTTGTTTTATGATTAATCACACCAATTGCTGCTTCATCGGCAATCATAGCAGCAATTGTTTCTGCTTGTGTATCGCCTGGAATAGCAATCATATCTAAACCAACTGAACAAATAGCCGTCATTGCTTCTAATTTTTCAAGATTCAATAATCCATTTTCAACGGCTTTAATCATCCCTGCATCTTCAGAAACTGGAATAAATGCTCCTGATAAACCACCCACATGGTTACATGCCATGACGCCACCTTTTTTTACTGCATCATTTAACAATGCTAAAGCAGCTGTCGTACCATGTGTTCCTACTGATTCCAAGCCCATTTCTTCTAAAATCAATGCCACGCTATCGCCAACTGCTGGTGTGGGAGCCAAAGAAAGATCGACAATCCCAAAAGGTACATTTAATCGCTCAGAAGCAACGCGTCCAACCAATTGTCCCATACGAGTAATCTTAAATGCTGTTTTCTTCACTGTTTCAGCAACAACATCGAAGGATTCCCCTTTAACTTTCTCTAAAGCACGTTTTACTACACCTGGTCCACTGACACCCACATTAATTACGCAATCTGCTTCACCAACACCATGAAAGGCACCTGCCATAAATGGATTATCTTCTACGGCATTTGCAAATACAACTAATTTTGCACATCCCATATCAGACGCCTCTGCAGTTTTTTTAATCGTTTCACCCATCAATTTGACGGCATCCATATTAATTCCTGTTTTAGTTGAACCGATATTGACGGATGAGCAAACAAAAGCTGTTTCAGCTAAAGCTTGAGGAATAGAATCAATTAATGCACGATCAGAACCTTGATAGCCTTTTTCAACCAAAGCACTGTAACCACCAATGAAATTCACTCCTACAGTTTGTGCGGCACGATCCAATGTCTTGGCAAATTTCACACATTCAGCTGCGGTTGCACGCGAAGCTGAAGCTACAATCGCAATTGGTGTAACTGAGATACGTTTGTTAATAATCGGAATACCATATTCCACTTCTATCGCTTCACCAACTTTTACTAAATCTTTAGCATGCGTTGTAATTTTTTGATAAATTTTTTCGCAAGCTGCATCAACATCAGCATCCATGCAATCCAGTAAAGAGATTCCCATCGTAATTGTACGAATATCTAAGTTTTCTTCTTCGACCATACGAATCGTTTCTAGTATTTGATTTGTTTCCATGACTGGCCTCCTGCTTATAATTTATGCATCGCTTCGAAAATTTCTTCATTTTGAATACTAATTTTAACACCTAGTACTTCACCAATTTTTGATAATTCTTGACGTGTATATTCAAAATCAATTTTTTTATCCATTTCTAACATCATCATCATCGTAAAGTACTCTTGCATAATCGTTTGTGTTACATCTACAATGTTTATTTCTAATTCAGATAGTTTCTGGCTAACCCCAGCAATAATTCCAACTTTATCCTTACCAATAACCGTTAAAATAGCTCTCATCAACGATTCCTCCTTGAATTTTTTTCTATTATAGCACACCTTTCGTTCTCCCACGATAGCTACTATCAAAATAAGCGTAAATATTTTCTGAATATTTACAAAAAAAGCAAGAAATTCACTAGAAATTTCTTGCTTTTCATCTAATTAATTTACTACTAATCTAAGATTGTTACTTGAACAGTACGGCGACCCCAAGCAATACATTGTTCGTAGCTTGAGAAATGAACATCAATGATATTCCCTTTAATTGCGCCACCTGTATCACTAGCAATTGCTTCTCCATAACCTTCAACATATAATCTTGTACCTAATGGAATAACGCTTGGATCGACAGCTACCGCCATTGGATTTGACAATAAATTTTGACCAGTTGCCGTAACAGTCCCACCACCTAATGTATCAGCTGGATCTGAACTATATGCAGTAGATTCCATCGTTAATGTACGGCCAGAAGGTGCTTGAGTTGCTGGCTCAGCTTGTTGTGTTTCATTTTGAGTATCTGCTTGAACTTCTGCAGCAACAGTTTCAATAGGTGCAGACACTTCCGCAGAACCATCTGTGTTTATTTTTAATTGTTGTCCATCAAAAATAATATTTGGATTTGAAATATTGTTGTCTTGAGCAATTTTATTCACATAGCTTATATCTCCAAAGTATTGGATAGCAATACTTGACAATGTATCTTGTGAACTTACTGTATGTTCTACTTGATCAGCGTGTGCTGTCAAAGAAAAACCTGCGATACTAAAAAATGCTGCACTACCTAGTAAAATTTGTTTGAATTGTTTCATTATATATAGACTCCCTTAAAGCAAAATTTTGTATTGCCGAAGCAACTGGATAAATCTTACCAAGAGTTGCGACTCTTTAGGTAACAAAAAAGTGACGAAATATTTCAATTTGATGTAACTTCGCTTTTTTTGTCATTTAATTTAAGTTTTTTCATAATAAATGTTGATTTAATAAGGAATTATTTTTAGAAAAAAGTTACTTTTTGTAATAAAAAAAATTAAAAAAATATCAAAAATTGGTATACACAAAAAAATAAATCGCTTTCTTAAAGGGATTGTTACAAAACATCATCTTTTGTGACAATGTTTTAGCGAAAAATTTCTCACCTAATCGCCAAATTTTTGCATATATTTCATTGGCAAACTTTTTTCTTCTATAATATGTAATAAAAGAATTCCACAATCAAAACCTCCAGTGTGAACTGGAGGTTTGTTCTTCGGCTGAAAGCCTCTTTTACCGGCCACAGCCTAAAAGGCTTTCTGAAGGGTTTCACGCTTGCACCACTTTTACTCACCGATTCTTAATGAATCTCTTTTACTTCTTCTTATTTTGCTTTCCTGTGAATGGATCATACTCTTCAAACAACGTTAATTGATCTGCTGCATAATCCTCTTGTACTTGATTTCGAATATATTCTTCTATCTGTTTTTTATTTCGTCCTACCGTATCAACATAATAGCCTCTACACCAAAACTTTCGATTACCGTATCGATATTTCAGATTCGCATGTCTATCGAAAATCATTAAGCTACTCTTTCCTTTTAGATATCCCACAAATCCTGATACGCTATATTTCGGTGGAATACTTACGAGTAGGTGAATATGGTCTCTACAGGCATTCGCTTCGATAATTTCCACACCTTTTCTCTCACATAACGTGCGGATGATTTCTCCAATACTTTTCTTATATTTCCCATAAATAATTTGTCGTCTGTACTTTGGTGCAAATACAATATGGTACTTACATTTCCATGTAGTGTGTGATAAACTTTCATTAGCCTTTTTCATAGAAGGCACCTCCTAAGTTGATTGATGTGGTGGTCGGGAAACCAATTTCATCTTATCATCTTTGGGAGGCTTTTTTAATACCTCGCTAGAAGCTCTTTAGAACCCCCGGCATAGCCAGGGGTTTTCAAGACACACAAAAAAAGACGCCCTTCACTTAGAAGGCGCCTTTCTAGTTTAGAAAGTTAGTTTTTCAATTCGATCAAATGCTTCTTTTAGTTGTGTTAAATCTTGCGTTACTGCTAAGCGTATATGAGTATCGCCAGTTTTATGACCAAAAGCTTTTCCTGGAATCATCAAGACATTCGTTTCTTTTAGTACTTTTTCAACAAAAGCCACTGAAGTAAGCTGGGTTTTTTCAATATTAATGAAAGCATACATTGTTCCTTTGATTTCTCCTAATGAAAGAAACGGAATAGCATCTACACGTTTTTTAACATATTCCAAACGTTCTTTAAAGACTTTAACAACTTTCGGTACAAGCTCTTCTGAATGTTTTAGTGCATAAATTCCTGCTTGTTGTGAAATTGCTGGGGCAGAAAATGTGACATTCTCATTGATTTGACGTACAACATCATTTACATATGCAGGAGCAATCATATAACCAATTCGCCAGCCAGTCATCGCAAAGGCTTTCGAAAAGCCACTAAATGTAATCGTATGCTCTGGGGCAAAAGTTGCCATTGGTGTAAAGTCTTCATAAAAACTCAATTCTTCATAAATTTCATCAGATAGAATAAATAGATCATTCTCAATTGCCAATTCAGCAATCCCCTTGAATGTTTCTTTAGAAAAAACTGCACCAGTCGGATTATTAGGTGAATTAACTAAAATCGCCTTTGTCTTATTCGTAATCGCTTGTTCTAAAATAGTTAAATCAATTTGAAAACCATCTTTTTCATAAGTAGGAATAAAGACAGGAATCCCTCCTGCTGCTTCAACTTGTTCTTTATACGGAGAGAAATATGGTTCATGAATAATCACTTCATCCCCTGGATCAATAATTGCTAACAAAGCTAAGTACGTACCATGCATCGCACCAACTGTCGCGCGCACTTGATTTCGCTCAACTGTTAACCCATATCGTTTTTGATAGTGATCAACCACTGCTTGTAAGAATTCGCGACTTCCATCAGAAGCCGTGTACTTTGTGTGTCCTAATTTTGCGTCATTAAAAGCTGCTTCAATAATCGTTTGATCTGTAATTAAATCTGGATCACCAATCGATAAATCGATTAAATCTGTTTTAGTTTTAGCTAACAAAGCAATATCCATTAATAGATTTTCTGTTGGTTGTTGGTACTTTTTGGCAATTTTTGATGCATCCATCTTTTTTTGCATCTCCTTTGGTTATAACACTTTATTTAAGAAACTTTGCGTCCGCAGATTCTGTGGATTGCTAAAAATTTCTTTGGGTGTTCCTTGCTCTTGGATAATCCCTTCATCCATAAAAATGACGCGATCAGCTACTTCTCTTGCAAAGCCCATTTCATGAGTAACAACAACCATTGTCATTCCATTTTCTGCTAGATTTTTCATAACAGATAATACTTCACCCACCATTTCTGGATCAAGTGCTGAAGTCGGTTCATCAAAAAGCATGACATCAGGGTCCATCGCTAGCGCACGGGCAATTGCCACTCGTTGTTGTTGACCGCCAGAAAGATTTGCTGGATAACTACTACTCTTTTCTTTCAAACCGACTTGTTCTAACAAACTGAAAGCTTTCTCTTCTGCTTCTTTTTGGTTTTCTTTTTTTACTTTAATTGGACTAATTGTTAAGTTTTCTAATACTGTTTTATGAGGGAACAAATTGAAACTTTGAAAAACCATCCCCATTTTTTGACGTAATTGATCGATATTAGTGCTTTTATCAAGGATATTAATCCCTTCAAATTCAATTCGACCATCAGTAGGCTGTTCTAATAGATTTAAACAACGTAAAAACGTACTTTTTCCACTTCCTGAAGGACCAATAATGACAACAACTTCTCCTGCATTAATTGTTAAATCGATGCCTTTTAAAACCTCATTTTGGCCATATGTTTTGTGTAAATTTTGAATATTAATCACTTGTGTTCATTCTCCTTTCAGCAACACCTAATAAACGAGAAAGTGTAAACGTTAAAACAAAATAAATTAAGGAAACAATCACGTAAGGTAAGAATGGTTTAAAGCTAGCTCCTTGCACGTTTCCGGCTTGGAAAATCAATTCAGAAACACCGATGACAGAAACAACAGAAGATTCTTTAA
This sequence comes from Enterococcus sp. AMC2644, assembly GCF_058216475.1. Lineage (NCBI taxonomy): Bacteria > Bacillati > Bacillota > Bacilli > Lactobacillales > Enterococcaceae > Enterococcus > Enterococcus sp. AMC2644. The sequence goes on along the minus strand of NZ_CM177095.1, from coordinate 2,812,613 downwards.
TAACCGTTACAAACTCATTCCCAAGGGCTGGTAAAATATTTTTAATAGCTTGCGGGAAAATAATAAAACGCATTGCTTGAGTTTGATTCATTCCTAAAGAACGTGCAGCTTCTAGTTGGCCTTTATTTACTGCAGTAATACCAGCACGAATAATCTCAGCTACATATGCTCCACTATTTAAAGCTAAAGCAATACAACCTGCTGCCAAACGAGACATATCGATACCCATAATACCTGTTCCGAAATAGACAATAAAAATTTGAACTAATAAGGGGGTTCCACGAACATATTCAATATAAATTGTTGCTAAGATACGGACAAATTTTGATTTAGCTAATTTCATTAAAGCTAGAAAGGCACCTAAAACAGTCCCAAACAGCACACCAATCAATGCTAAGAAAATCGTGTAGCCAGCACCATTCACATAGAATTTATAATACTTTGCAAAAAAACCTTGGTCATCATGAAACATCAATTCATTAGCTTCTTTTTGATATTGCTCTAATAAACCTTGATCTTTTATCTCTTTAACAGACGTGTTGATCTTTTCTAATAAAACAGGTGCGTTTTTAGGCAATGCTACTGCGGTATCTTTATCACCATCTTTAAATTCAACATCGGCAAATACCAAATCAGGATTACGATCAACGTAAGCTTCAGCAACAGGCCCTTCCAAAATGGCTGCATCAACTTTTTCATTTTTTAGATTCATAATAACGTCAGGAATTTTTTGTAAAGAAGTTGGAATTGAACCGACCAACTCATTTTGTGCCAAAGCTTCTTGTGTTGTTTGTTTTTGAACACCGACAGGAACTCCTTCGAAATCCAATGTGCTCTTGTATTGCTCTGCATCATCTTTACGCACAATTACACGTTGCTTCATTGTCATATAAGTATCAGAAAAATCAACTTCTTTTAAACGTTCTTCTGTAACCGCCATCCCAGAAATAATTAAATCAATTTTTCCAGTTTTTAATGCACCTAGTAATGCATCAAAACCTAATTCTTCAATATGAAGTTTAACACCTATATCATCTGCGATTTTTTGTGCAATTGAGATATCGAAGCCAACAATTGTATCTTTTCCATCAACTTCAGCATGAAACTCATACGGAGCATAGTCTGCGGATAATCCAACAATTAATTCGCCCTTTTGTTGAATTTTTTCATAGTACGGATCAGTTGTCTCTGCGAATGCAGTTTTTAATGGAATGAATGGAATAAGTAGCATAAACACTGGCAACAAAAACAACCAAAATTTTTTCATTTTGTTCACAATAATTCTCTCCTTTTTCTAGTTTGGAAGATGTATTTTTATACATCTTTACAACTTTTTTATGATACCATAGAACGTATTAAAGGAAAAGTCATTTATAAGACCTTCTCTTTATTTTCTAACATCTGAATAAAGAACACAAATTAATACGTTTTTATCTTTAATATCATGGGAAAAGAATGTAAAATAGTGGATGATATGACAAATAATATTGATAGGAGGAGACGACCATTGACGGATGGCAAGAGCCCTTTCTTAAAATCGAGTCCTTTTAACTTTTTTGAAGAACAATTCCATTACGATCAATTATTAGGGACACTCGCACAACAACCTTATGTAACAGATTATGCAGCATTTATCTCAATGATTCACCTTTCTCCTATCCCCAAACTCTTTATTGATGCAAATCAACAGATCCTGTATATTAATCAGGCAGGCTTGGAGCAAGCCAATATGCGTAGAGAAGAAGTGTTTGGTCAAAAGTTGGAAAAAATTTTACCAGCATATCTCCATAAAACTGATTTCCAACAAATTTGGAAAAAAGGCACTGCTACAAACGGTTGGAATGGCACACTTGAGTATCAGCATCTTTCAGGTGAAATTCGAACGCAGTGGTTTAAATTTGTTCACTTTAAAACATCTGAGGGGAAACCAGCTTATTTTGGGCTTTATTTTACAGATAAAACATTCATAAAAGATACTGATATGACTAATGCCCATTTAACTTACGTTGATCCAGTAACTAGTTTGCCAAATCTTAATCAGTTTGTATATGATGTTCATAAAATTGAGCAAAAAACAACTCCTGAAAGATGCGCAGTGGCATTATTTCGATGTAGTAACATAGCTGAAATTGCAGCTCTTTACTCTAAAAACGTTCGAAAAATCGTCATTTTGGAAGTAATCAAAAGAATTCAACATTTATTACCAGAGGATTATAAAGTTTACCGTCTATCACGTGAAGTTTTTGGAGATTTTTCTTATCCTTTAACTGATACAGATTCATTCAAAAAATTATTAGAAGCTATTCGTAATAGCCTTTTGGAACCAGTAGTCATTTCTGAGCAAACTATTTTTTTGAATATAGAAATTGGTGTCACTTGTTTTCCTGAAGAAACAACTAATCTATCCTCGTTTCTTGAAGATGCAGAAATTTGTTTAAGACAGCATAAGCAAAACAAAATTATCTGTTATTCCAAAAAGATGACTCAAGAATTTGTCATGAGTTTAAAAACGATTGATCGACTCATGTTAGCAATTGCCAAAGATGAATTAGAAATGTACTATCAGCCCATATTCGATCATGATAAGCAAATTATTGGTGCAGAGGCTTTGCTTCGTTGGAATGATGCTGAATTAGGCCATGTTCCACCAAATACGCTTATTAAACATGCTGAAAAACATGGTCATATTTCTGAATTAACTCATTGGATTTTCGAAAGAGTATTTAAAGACAAAATCTATGAAACAATCCCAAATGTATCTATCAATGTAGATGTAACTCAGATTGAACAACCAAACTTTTTACAAATGCTTCACGCTCTTGTAAAAAAACATAATGTCAATGCCCATCATATTGTATTTGAAATAACCGAACATCAAGCAGTGGTAAATTCAGAAATTGCTTTAAAAATCATGAAGCAGTTAAAAGAATGTGGCTTTAAAATTGCACTAGATGACTTTGGCGTAGGCCACTCAGCTTTGGCTTTACTCGGAACACTTCCGGTAGATATTGTCAAAGTGGATGCCTCCTTTATTACTAATCAAACGATTACAACAACTAAAGGAATTATCGCCAAACATATTGTTGCTTTAGCACAGAATCTGCAATTAAAAACGTGTTGTGAAGGAATTGAAACAGAAAATGAAGCAACACTTGCCAAAATGCTGCATTCTGATTACATGCAGGGATATTTATTTAGTTACCCTTTAACTGTCAAACAATTCACCAAAGAATTCCTCGTTATCGATGAATAAAAATACAACAATCTAGAGAGAAAGAAGTGTAAAAATGATGCAACAATTAATTGTTCGAGGAGCACCCCAAGAATATGAATGTCGTGTTGGTTCATGGCAAAACTTAGAGGAACATTTATTAAAACGAAAGTTAAATCGAGTTTTAATTCTTCATGGAAAAGATTCTTGGGAGGCTGCCAAACCTTATTTCCCTACCTTAAAAACAATCACTTCTCGTTTTGAATATTACGGAGGCGATTGTACCGATAAAAAAACAGCTTTTTTCACACAACTAATTCAACAAGAAGCTATTGACGGCATTGTATCAGTCGGTGGTGGTAAAGTCGCTGATTTAGGAAAAGCAATTGCTAACAAAGCAAATGTCCCAATCTGTATACTACCTACTTTAGCAGCAACATGTGCAGCTTATACACCATTGAGTGTTGTCTATTTTGAAGATGGTTCCATGGATCGATACGATGTATTCAATCAAGCAAATGCATTAGTTTTAATTGAACCTGAAGTCATCCTACATTCACCGATTGAACTAATGATTGCGGGAATTGGTGATACATTAGCAAAATGGTATGAAGCTGAACCAATCATTGCACAATTAGCTACCAAACCAATCGAAATACAAGTCGCTGAATTCGCTGCTAAAAAAAGCCGTGATATCTTATTAGCAGATAGTTCGGATGCCTTACTCGCTATGAAAAAGCAAACATTAACACCAGCTTTTCTAAATGTTTTAGAAACAAATATCTTACTTGCTGGCATGGTAGGCGGTTATGGTGATGACTTCGGACGAACTTCCGGAGCACATTCCCTACATGATGCGTTGACCATTTTACCGGGTAGTCATTATCAGTTACACGGAAATAAAGTTGCTTATTGTATTTTAGTGCAATTAGTGATTGAAAATAAACTCGCTGAAATTGAACAATTATTACCTTTTTATCAGCAATTAAACTTACCAATTTCATTAAAAGCGATGGATCTTCAATTAACAGATGAAGATTATCAACGTGTTGCTGAACGTGCATCCTTACCTGGAGAAACGATTCACTTACTAAAAGAGACGATTACACCTGAAGTAATTGTTTCAGCGATGAAAAAACTCGAAGCCATCACAAATTAAAATTAAAAAAAACATCGAAACGATAGAAATGAGCGTGCTCAATATCGTTCCGATGTTTTTATTTAAAGGAGCAAGAAATCAAATGGTCATTGACCATCCCAACTGATTGCATAAAAGCATACACACTTGTTGGTCCTAAAAATTTAAATCCCGCTTGTTTTAATTCCTTACTTATTGTCTTAGCTAACTCTGTAGATACTGGAACTTCGTGAGTATTTTGCCATTGATTAATGATAGGTTCTTCGACAAATTTCCATATAAAAACATTAAAGCTTCCATATTTTTCTTGAATTTTTAAATAAGCTTGTGCGTTATTGATGAGTGCTTCAATCTTTTTTCGATGGCGAATCACGCCTGGATTAGCCAATAATGTTAAAATTTTATCTTCTTGATAATCAGCAATTTTATGATAGTCAAAAGAATCAAACGCCTCACGCATGCTTTCCCTTTTTTTCAAAATAGTGGACCAGCTTAAGCCTGCTTGCATGCTCTCTAATACCAACATTTCAAATAGTTTTTCTTCATCGTGCAATGGTTTACCCCATTCATAATCATGATAAAGCTGCTCTAATTCATTCGTTACCCAATCGCATCGCTTCATTAATTTTACCTTCTTTTCATTTTTCAATTTCCTGAATGGCTGGTACAACTGTTCGCAAAAAATTATCTTCACTAATTGTGTTAAATTTGAAAATCATGCCCAGACTACCACCCGTAGAGATAACTGTTACATGAGTTGCATCCATATCAGATACAACAGTTAAATGCAAACTTACTCGGTTATCACTTAACCATCCATAACGCTCATATGCATGAATTGCTACTTTAGTATCTCCAACTTGAAATTCAGTACTTTCTTCTAAGGAACAAGTACTACTACCGTTCACAATTGTCGTACTAAGGAACGTCAACACTTCTTCAAATGTGCCATTTACATCTGCTTCATAGATTGCCATGTTCATTCACCTCATGTTCTTAATTTATGCACTAGCTAAAGTGTTCTAATCACTTTATTTATAGTTAATCGATTCCTACTTTTTGGCTTCGACGCTCCATTAATACGGCATCTCGCCAAACGCCAAAACGATCTTTACCGATTTTTTCACGATAACCTACCTGACGGAAACCACACTTTTCATGTAGTAGAATGCTCCCGCTATTATTTGCAAAAATATCGGCTTCTAACATCCAAAAATCTTTCTCTTCAGATAAGACAATCAATTTTTCCAATAAACGTGTTGCTATCCCTTTGCCTTGATATTCTTGATCGATATAAATACTAACTTCTGCTACGCCATAATATTCTGGAATTTTTTCATAGGCTTGTTTTAAAGAAGTCCATCCAATCACTCGTTCACCAGCTAATGCCACTAATCGGCCAATTGGTAGACGTTCGTCATCAAATTCTTCATAACTCAACGTTTCAATATCAAAAGTAGCTAAATTCGTTTCCATTCCTTGTCGATAAATAGCATAGACTTGAGACCAATCCGTCGCGGTCATTTCTCTTAATTCAATCTTCATCAAAAAACTCCTTTCATGACTATTTTCTTATAGATAGTAAACGATTGCAACTATTCTAGGATACATTTCGCCATTCTAGAACGTACGTTTGCTTCCGTAAGAAAATATGCTATAATTTAGCTAAAAGAAAATAGGTGATGATGATGAAGAAAACAAATCTAGAACGAGTCTATAAAATGACTTTTGCCAGTGTGTATCCAATGTATGTTACAAAAGTTGAAAAAAAAGGCCGTTCAAAAGCTGAATTAGACACCATCATTGAATGGCTAACAGGTTTTGATACAACCAGTTTACAACAACTGATTGACGAACAAGTCACTTTTGAAGAGTTTTTTAAACGTGCGACATTAAACGAAAATATTTCTTTAATTACTGGCGTGATTTGTGGTGTACGAATCGAAGAAATTGAAGATCCGTTAATGAAAAAAATTCGTTATTTAGACAAAATTGTTGATGAATTAGCCAAAGGTAAAAAGACAGAAAAAATTATGCGTTAGAGGTGTATCCCATCACCTCTTTTTATTTTGCCATTCTTCGGCCAAAAGACCATAGATTAATGTATCTGTCCATTCTCCTTTATTCCAAAAGTCTTCTTTAAAATCGCCTTCTTTGCGCATACCTAAACGTAAGCAAACCTTTTCTGATGCTTGATTACGTTTATCTAGCACGGCTTGAACTCGATGAACTTCGTATTTTTGAAATAACTGCGTAATAACAGCCTGCAACGCTTCAGTCGCTAAACCTTTTCCACTGTATCTGGGATGGAAAGTATAACCAATTTCAAGTGTTTCTCGCATTTCTGTATAAAATACAGTAATATCGCCAATCACGGTTTCTTGATAATTCACTGCTAAATGTAAACTATTGTCTAAGGTCAAGGTGTGCGCCTTTACCTTCTTCATAAAAGCTTCCTGAGCCTTTTCTTCCGTCCACGGCTCATGCAACAAATAACGACAGACATCAGCACGTTGATAAATTGCGAAAGTTTCATTAAAATCTTCCCTAATAAATGGTCGAATTGTTAAACGTTCTGTTTTTAATTTCATCGTTTTCCCCCTTTTTATTAGTATAACAAAGAACTATCCTTTCTACTCAGCTCAATGGTATAATAAATAAAAAAAGAGGTGATGAACATGAATTTCGCACAAAAAAGCCGAGCAAGACTAAAAAATATATCTTTAGCAATTACTCGTTTTTGGTTTTCTACAATTATTTTTATTTTAACTACGGGAACGGTTATGTTTGCTATTGAGACAGAAACTGATTTAAGCAAAGAAATTTTGACTTTAGTTATTGCGGGTTTGTTAGGAATTGCAGTTCGTTTCATTTGCGAACGACTTTCTAAACGCCCATTTCAAATTCCCTTGTTACTTTATGCAAACGTTCTTTTATTCTCTGTTGGTTACTATCTCTACTTGTATTATACTGATTTTTATTTATATCTCACTGGAATTCGTAGTGGCATTTTAGTATTCATTATTTGCCTAAGCATTATTTGGATTCCTACTATCAGACGTGATGAGTTTGCTTTTTCTCGTAGTTTCATGATTTTTACGAAAGCTTTATTTGTTGCTACGCTCTTCTCTCTGGTTTTAATGTTAGGTTTGCTTGCAATTGTCAGCGCATACAGTTTCTTAATCCAAACAATTGATTATACTATTTATGCACATATTGGAGCATTTACATGGTTTGGTTTCTTCACCTTGTATTTTCTATCATTAATTCCTCATTTCCCACATAATAGTGCTGATGATGATGAGAATTACCTACGTTCCTCTATGGTTCCCAAGTTTTTAGAAATTCTACTTTCTTATATTGTAATTCCAATTATTATCGCTTATACCTTGATTTTATTACTTTATATTATCCAGAATATCACTGGTGATTTTTGGAATAACAGCCTTTTAGAACCCCTTTTAGTCAGTTATGTAGTAGCTGGTTGGTTTACTTTATTCTTAATTGATACACTTGAAAATAAGACTGTACGCGTGTTTAAAAAAGTATTTCCACTTCTCTTGTTCATAGTAACGGCTCTGCAAGGTGCTTCTTCCTTCATCAAATTTCAACAGTTAGGTATTACAGATGGTCGTTACTTTATTTTGCTATTTGTTATTTTTTCAACCCTTTCAAGTTTGATTTATCTATTTTGGCATAGAAAAATGACATGGATTCCTGGACTGTTACTTTTCTTATCCATCATTTCAATCTTACCTTACATCGATGCTGTTTCGATTGGTATATATAGTCAAACGCAGCAACTCGAAGCAACGTTAACTCGAAATGATATGTTAGAAAATAATAACATTCAACCAAATAGTCAATTATCGAAAGCTGATAAAAAACGAATTGTTGAAAGCTATAATTATTTACAAAAAGTTGATGAGTTAGATAAATTACCTTATTTTGATACCAATTATTTAAGTAGTCGTGAGTTCGCAGAAACTTTTGGATTTGACCGCTATTCTTTAGATATCCCTTCACCTAATCAAGGCTATCCGCAAGCAAAAAATATTTATATTGATATGGATCAAGAAAAAGGAATACAACTAGATGTATCTAGTGCAAATATATTTGTACCGTTTTCCGTTTACGATGGTAAAATTGCACAATCAAATGATACCAATGAATTGACGATAACTTATCAAAATCAAGATTATCAATTAATTTGGGAAGAAGACGCAGAAAAAAAATTGATTTTAGAAATTAAAAATCAAGAAAAAACACTGGCTTCTTATGATTTACGTTTCCTACGCGAAATCGAAAAGCTAAATGTTTCTAATGAAAGTGTGACCTTAGCTCCAGAAGAATTGACTTTCAGTGAGCAATTTGATGAGTTAACCTTAACATTATATGTTACACGTTTATTTGTCGAAGAAGAACGTAATGTTGACGGTGATTTTTATCTGTTACTATCATTTACTCAATAAAAAAAAATTCTTTGCAAGATATATCTTGCAAAGTTTTTCTATTTCAAAAGGAGGTAAACTATGCTTAAAATTACTCATATTTTTGAGCGTCATCATTTATTAGTGAATGATTACCAAGAACTTTCCTCGGGATTCTCAAATTCAAAAAAATATTTAATAAATACTTGCAATAACAAATATTTTTTAAAAATTTTTCCTCTAGCTAAATTTGAACGCTTACAACAACAAATGCTACTCTTAAAACAACATCAAAAAAATCAAGTGACTTGTCAAGTCCCCATTTTTTATGGTGTTTTTGAAGACAATCAACTATGCTATTTCATTTATGAATATCTTTCCGGTGTTACATTAGATAATCTGCTACCTAATATTACTCTAACTAAACAATACGAATTAGGGATTCAAGCTGGTCAAGAACTTAAAAAAATCCACTTACTCTCTGTTTCATCTAATTTTAATTGGTATCAAACACGCTATACTAAATATCAAGATAAAAAAAAGCAGTGTGAAGCATTAAATTTACATTTTTATCATCAAAAAGAAATTGAAACATTTATCAAAGAAAATTTCTATGTCTTAAAAAATAGCCCTATATATTTTCAGCATGATGATTTTCATCCACAAAATTTACTTTATCATCATAATAAGATTTTTGTTCTTGATTTCGATTCATTTGATTGGGGTGATCCATGGGAGGACTTTTTCAAGCTTCCAAAATACACGATACCGATTAGTGTTGAATTTGCTAAGGGACAAATAATTGGTTATTTTGACGGGAATATTCCAAAAGATTTTTGGAAAAAGTATCACTTGTTTGTAGCCCTAAATTGTCATGCCAGTCAGCTCAGTGGCTATCGACTTGGAAATAGTACAGCAGTCCAAGAACGTACAAAAAAAATTATTCAAACACACCCTTTTTCTGATTATGCCCCAGAATGGTTTCAGCAACAAACCACCAGTTAGATTCACTAATTGGTGGTTTGTTTTACTTTATCCATTTTTTTGTTGCAAAATATGCCCAAACAATTTGACCGATTAGTGTGAAAATAAAAGATACTCCTACAATAATTAAAACAATCTCTTTTACTTCTTCAGTTAAAGTGAGTTCAATTCCTTCTAATTTTTGTATTTCTAAAAAGAAGACACTTAAAATCAAACTAACCAGCACAATACAAACCATAATAAAAAGCGCTACCATTTCACTTCTACCTCCGTTCTTCTTATTCTAACAATTTTTCTAATAGGAAGAAATAGAAACAGCAAAAAAATATTTATTAGATTAAAATCATCTTTTTTACTTTTTCTACTTTACAAACCGAACAAACATTCGTATAATATAAATACAAACATTCGTTCGTATTTATTGAAGAGGTGAGAAAAATGAAAGCAATCCGTCGTTTTGGTTTAATGTTAACTATTCTTTTGATTGGTATTGTTATTGGTAATTTTGGTATGTTAACAGCAGTTTTAATTGTATGTCCTCTCTTTACTTTTTGGTTAATTCTTTGGGATGATAAGAAGTTTCGTCAAGCAGAACGGAAATATTATCAGGAACAAGAAGAATACTATTCTTCTGAATATTATCATTATGAATAAAAATAACGTAAGAAATGTAAAATCGATTCTAAATAATGAAAACTGGCAATACGCCTATTTCGTAAAACTAAACTAGCGAGCTAGTTTAATGGGAATATCCTAGAACAAAAGAACGAACCAGCTACCCAACTAGCTAGTTCGTTCTTTGTCATGCCTATAAACCAAGAAATCTAATGTAAAATAGTGGTAAAAGTCTCATCCATACTCTTTTTTAACGATACAAAAGCCACACTCTTTTTGAGTATGACTTTTCTATTTTATACAATTTTTTTAATTAGCTTTGACTTAAAATCTATTTGTAGTGTTCTGCTTTATTAGTATTCCATTAATGTCAAGATATCATAGCCTTCAATCTTATCTCGTCCATGTAAATCCATCAGTTCAATTAAGAACGCACAACCAACTACTATACCACCTAATTTTTCAATTAATTCAATCGTTGCTTTAATTGTTCCACCAGTTGCTAAAAGATCATCGCAAATTAAAACACGTTGACCAGGTTTAATGGCATCGGCATGAAGCGTTAAGGTGTCACTACCGTATTCTAAATCGTAAGAAACTTCAATCGTTTCGCGAGGTAATTTTCCTGGCTTACGTACTGGAGCAAAACCGACACCTAATTCATAAGCTACGGGACAACCGACAATAAAGCCACGAGCCTCTGGACCTACGACCATATCAATCTGTTGTTCTTGTGCATAATCAACAATCTCTTTTGTCGCTGCTCGATATGCTTCCCCATCAGCCATTAATGGTGAAATATCTCGGAAAATAATTCCTTTCGATGGATAATCTGGAATGCTGGCAATGTAATTTTTTAAGTTCATATTTTTTCCTCCTGTATTGATAGCCAATCTTTTAATGTTGTTAGATCGCTCAATAATAAAAATTCTTCTATTTTAATTTGTTTCGCGCGCTCTTGATAGATGCGACTTTCCGTCAATGCGTGGTTGGTAGGATGGTCAACCTTACGCATAACGCCATCCGTTATTGTAACAAAACCCAACTCAGAAAACACCTGAATCATAAAAATAAGTAATTTTTGAGGGATTTTTAAGTAATTTGCCACAATTGACAATTTATAACGAACATCTACTTTATCTTGTGATGCAATAAATTTAAATAACCTAGCATACTGATCACGTGAACCTAAACCATCTAAATAAGCATCATCTTCTGCTTGGCACAAAATATACACACGAGAAACCTGTGAGTCATTCACTGTTTTCTTCATCTCAGATAATGTGGCTGGACAGTCTAAAAAGACAATTTGCTCTGCTTCAGATTGAATATGGGTATTATCAGAAACTACCGTTACTTTTTGCTGAAGTTTCTTTTCCCACTTTTGTGCTGTTTTTTCAGAAAAACTAATAAAGAGTGTCGGTTCAGTAAACTGTAAGGCTTGTTGATATTTCTTTGCACGGTAATCAAATACTTGTAACGCATTAATTTGATAATCTTCTAGCATCAATTGCGGAATTCGTTTGCCGTTCCACTCGTTAATTGACAGTTGTCCTACTACGCTTAAATCATCACTGCGAAATTCTAATTCTTGTGCACCAAAGCCAAAGCCAACACCATCTAATTGACTGCTTGTATCAGTTAAAGTAAATTTTAAATGCTGGTTATTAGCACCAATTGTTCGGCTATTGCTAACTGCAACTTTTTCAAACAAGAAATTCGGTAATGGATTATCCATTCCAAAAGGTGCTAATAATTTTAATGATTCGATGAAGTCAACAGAAACTTCTTCAACTGCTAGTTTGGAATCAATTACCAGATGCATCCCACCTGTCAACTGATGTTCGTCCATATAACGATTCATTTGTTCTTGTAAGATGGTAATATTTTCAACTGCTAGGCTCAAACCAACAGCTGCATGATGCCCACCAAAGCTAGTCATCCATTGCCGCATACCATTAAGCATCTCATATAGATTAACTGATTCCACGCTTCGGCCTGAACCTTTAGCTATGCCATCTGCTTTTTTTGCCAAGACAATTGTAGGTTTGCCTGTTGCTCGTAAAATTTTACCCGCAACGATGCCCAATACACCCTCATGCCAATTTTCACCAACAATTAAATGAATCTTATCCTCTGGTCGAATCATTGATAGGGCTTCTTGCGTAATTACTTCTACTAAATCTTTACGACGTGTATTCACTCGATCTAAACGACCTGCTAATTCTTCTGCTTCCTTGTCATCGAACGTTGTCATTAATGTAACAGCAGGATTAGGATCTTCTAAGCGGCCAATCGCATTCAATCTTGGTCCAATTGAAAAACCAATGCTCGTCTCGTCTAATTTATCAGCCGAAACACCACTGACTTCTAACAGTTTCTCTAAGCCAATTCGTTCAGTCTGTTTGATTGACTGTAAACCAAATGAAACTAAAGTACGATTCTCATCCGTCAAAGAGACCATATCAGCAATCGTACCAATTGTAACCAAATCTAAAAATTCAGTTGGAACTTCCTCCAATAAGGCACAGGCAACTTTAAACGATACACCAACTCCAGCTAAATCACCAAATGGATAACTTCCTTCTGGATGTCTTGGATGGATAACGGCATACGCTTCAGGCAGTTCATCAGGTAATTCATGATGGTCTGTTACAATAACATCAACACCTTGGCTATTCGCATAGGCAATTGCCTCATGTCCTGAAACCCCATTATCGACTGTCACAATTAACTGTATTCCATCTGCAATTTTTTGTTCATAAACTGTTTGGTTAGGTCCATAGCCATCAGTAAAACGATTGGGTAAATAAAATTCAACATCCGCACCTAAGTTTTCCAACGTTTCTTTCATAATTGTCGTACTAGTAATTCCGTCTGCATCATAATCACCATACACTAAAATACGTTCTTCATTGATAATGGCTTGTTGTATCCGTTCGACTGCCTTTTCCATCTCAAAAAGCAGAAATGGGTCGTGCAATTGTTCTAACGAAGGTGTTAAAAATGTTTCTAACGATTCAGCAGTTTGCAAACCACGATTCCAAAAAAGCTTTCCTAACGAATGAGGAATTTTCTTTTCTTCTAATATTTGGATAAATGTTTCAGGTAACGCCTCTTCTGAAGGTAATTGCCATTGAAAACTTGCTTGTTTCACCTAATCACTCCTAACCAAGTTATTTTACCACATCACTACCTAAAAACAAATGAAAGTATTCAAAATGACTGTTATAACAAGCTTCTTTAGAAATAATTACCGAATAATATGACTTCACAATAACTGTATGTTACACTGGTAAAAATATTTTATTTAACATGAAGGGGGATTTATAATGGATATTAACATTAAAATGTTGGCACTGATTTTTGGAATCAATTTTGCCTACGTAACATTAAGTACAATTCGTTTACTACTAACAATGAAAGGTTACCGTTTCATCGCCCCTGTCGTGAGTATGTTTGAAATTATTATTTATGTATTGGGCTTATCAATGGTTTTGGACAGTCTAGACAATCCGATTAATTTAATTGTGTATGCTTTAGGTTTTGCAATTGGGATTGGAGTAGGTATAAAAATTGAGGATAAAATGGCCTTAGGTTACACAATGATCACGGCTATTTTACCAAGTACCTCTAAAGAAGAAGACACGTTGCCAAGTATTTTGAGAAGTGAAGGATATGGCGTGACAGTCAGTTATGGCGAAGGTCTGGAAGGTCCGCGAATGGTGTTAGAAATTCTTTCACCTCGTAATAAGGAAAAACAACTTTATCAAAAAATTAAAGAGGTAGAAAGCCGTGCCTTCATCATTAGCTATGAACCAAAACAAATTTCTGGTGGTTTCTGGACGAAAAAAGTTCATCGCCGGATGAAAAAATAATCTTAAAAAAATCAGTCCTCTTTAATAAAAAAGAGGGCTGATTTTTACACTTCTTGATTTTCTTCTGGTAATGCTGTTTCTGTTTCGCTTGAATAAACAGTATGCGCTGCTTCAAACTCAGCTAATTTGTTATTGTACTCCCGTTCAAGCTCTTCCTTTTTTTGCTCTGTTTTTGTTTCAATATTCTTATTCAAATTTTCAACTTCGTGTTTCAATTGCTTAATTTCACGGCGCTGTTGCCAGATGGTACCTGTTGTAACTAAAGAAATAATAACTGCTCCTAAAAAGGCTGAACCAATAATCACAATGATTAAGGGTGCCGATAATTTAGAAAAGCCAAAATTTATCGGTACTGACATATTATTTAAAACTGCAAAGATAACGATAATTAAAGTTAAAATTAAACCGATAATAATTCGCCACTGATTTTTCACACTTTTTCCTCCTTATTTTTTATTAAATAATCCACCTGCTAAATAGTCTCCAACATGAGGAAATAGTTGATAAAAGCGGGCTGCGACTTCCATCACTACAGGACGATTAATCTCACGTTTTGGACGCAACATTTGTTTAACAATGATTTTTGCTAATTTTTGAGCATCTAAAATCATGGAGCCAACATTTTCTAAATAGTCACCCGATGGGTCAGCTTTATCAAAAAATTCTGTAGCAATAGGCCCAGGATTAACTGTCGTTACAAAAATATTGAAAGGCTTTAATTCTAAACGTAATGCATTTGAGAATCCTAATACAGCAAATTTTGTTGCTGAATAAACTGTCGATTTTGGTGTTGCCATTTTTCCAGCCATAGAAGCAATATTAATAATGTGCCCAGATTGCTTATCTAACATTTCAATCGCAATTTTCTGTGTCAATAACATCATACCCAAGACATTTACTTCAAACATATTTCGAGTTACATCCATATCAAAAGAAACAAATTCTTCAAATTGACCAAAGCCAGCATTATTAACTAGAACATCGACGGTGCCAACCTCTTCTTTTAGTTTCTCCATTAGGCTCTCAACATTATCGGGATTTGCCACATCTAATTGAAAAGCATACGCTTCTTTTTGACTGATTTCCATGCAGCGTTCCTTCACTTGTCCTATTATATTAATACGACGAGCACAAACAACAACAATTGCGCCTTGTTTAGCTGCTTCATAACAAATTTGCTCCCCTAAACCAGTAGATGCACCTGTTACTAGAACAACTTTATTTTCTAAATTCATGATTACTCCTCCTTTTCTTTAAAAGGAATTGACAAAATATAAAAATCTTTCGCTACCCGCACCTGTGGAAAGATTTCTGCTGCCTCCGCTTTTAAATCTAATACATCATTTGCTAAATAACGTGCACTAATATGTGTTAACATTAGTTTGCCAACATTTGCTTCTTTGGCAACTGTTGCTGCTTGTTGAGTCGTAGAATGAAAATAGGCCTTCGCCATTTTCATTTCATCTTTTTTAAAGGTACTCTCGTGAACAAGTACATCAGCATTTTGGGCTAATTCAATTGCATTTTGTGTAAAGCGTGTATCACCTAAAATGGTGACAATCCGCCCTTTTTTAGGCTCTCCTACAAACTGTTTTCCATCAAGGATCGTTCCGTCTGACAAAGTAACCCTTTCACCACGTTTAATTTTCCCATAAATCGGACCTGGCTTAATTCCTAACACATTTAGCTTATCTACTTGCAATTCACCTGGATGATCTGCTTCTACAATTCGATACCCATAACTATCAATCCCATGATCTAATTTTTTACAGGAAACTTCAAATTGGTCATCTTGAAACAAGATACCCTCTTCCACTTCAATAAATTTAAGCGGATAACCTAAATGTGTTTTAGAAACTTTCAGTGCAGTTCTTACAAAATGTTCTGTTCCTTCTGGCCCATAAATTTCCAATGGGCTTAACGGCTCATCGCCTCCTTGGAATGAACGACTACTAATAAGTCCAGGTAGTCCAAAAATATGATCGCCATGCAAGTGCGTAATAAAAATCTTTTTGATTTTTCGAGGACGAATTGTCGTATGAAGAATTTGCATTTGGGTTCCTTCACCACAATCAAATAACCACACTTCATTTTTCTCTTCTAATAATTTTAAAGCAATACTTGTCACATTCCGATGCTTTGCTGGTACACCGGCACCGGTTCCTAAAAATTCTAGTTCCATAGTTATCCTTACTTTCTTTATGTTTTATCGCTCAATTGGAATGAACTAATCATTGGAATGTTTTTCTTTCCAAATTTTTTGGGCATTTTCTTTTGTTGCTGCTTCCACTTCTTGTGCTTTTTTTATTTCTATTTCTACTTCATCTAAATCAAAGCGTGAAATTTCGCCACCTAATTCATACATTACAATGTTATTTAACGGACGGTTATCTTCTTCATCAGCAATTAAAATTAACCCGGTATCTCCTTCGCCAATTTTATTTCCAACAAATTCAAAAATGGTCTGTGCAACTCGAATTTCTTGCGCATCCTTAGATGCACCAAACAGACTACCACCAAACCACCCAAGCATCATTCCTAATGGTCCACCTAGAATGCCAACTAACATTCCAATCATTCCACCTTTAGATGTCTTATTTGACCCTGTGAAATCTAGAAAATCTTCTACTTTAAATTGGTGGTCACCTTCACTTGAATGGGTAACGACTGCCATCTGTTCGCCTTTAATTTCTTTAGCAAGATGTAATTTTTTGATTTCTGAAAAAGCTTGATATGCTTGTGAGCTGATTTCAAAATTCAATACAATCACTCGTTTTGTCATCATGATTCCCCCACTTTCTATTTTTACTAATTGTAACAATAATTTAAAAGTTTGGAAACGAATTATACCTTGAATCCCAAAAAAAGAAACTAGCTGAAATGGCTAGTTTCTATTATTTTATTCTACAAATTCAAATTCAAATTCACCAATACGAACAATGTCGCCATCTTTAGCCCCACGTGCTCGTAAAGCATCATCTACACCCATTCCACGTAATTGACGTGCAAAACGCATGACTGTTTCATCGTGATCAAAGTTTGTCATCTTGAATAGTTTTTCTAATTTTTCACCAGATAAGATCCAAGTTGCATCTGAATCACGGTCAATTGAAAAGTCGGGCTCGTCAGAAACAAATCCATATTGTACCACATCTTCTTCGATTTCTTCTTCGTATAGAGGAAACTCTGGTGTTACATCCAATAAGTCTGCTGTAGCACTTAATAATGGCTCTAAACCTTGACGAGTTACTCCAGAAATTGGAAAAACAGGAATTGGATCGGCAAATTCATCTTCTTGTTCTTTTGCTAATTCTGCTTTGAATTTCTTTAAATTCTCTTCTGCATCCGGCATATCCATTTTATTCGCTACAATAATCTGCGGACGTTCTAACAAGCGGAGATTGTGAGAACCTAATTCATTATTAATCGCTGTATAATCCTCATATGGATCTCTACCTTCCATGCCACTCATATCAATCACATGTAAAATAACACGAGTACGCTCAATATGACGTAAAAATTGTGTACCTAACCCAACTCCTTGAGAAGCACCTTCAATTAATCCTGGTAAATCTGCAGCAACAAAACTGCGACCATCGGGCATATTCACCATACCTAAATTAGGAACTAACGTAGTAAAATGATACGCACCAATTTTAGGACGAGCAGCCGAAATCACAGAAAGAAGGGTTGATTTACCAACTGACGGAAATCCAACTAGACCAACATCTGCTAACACTTTCAATTCTAGTTCGATTTTTCGTTCTTGACCTGGCTCGCCATTTTCAGCCATTTCTGGAGCTGGATTACGTGGTGTTGCAAAACGAGTATTCCCACGTCCACCACGTCCGCCACGAGCGACCACTAATGTTTGCCCGTGTTCTAATAAATCTCCTAACAATGCGCCTGTTTCAGCATCACGAACCGTTGTCCCTTCAGGAACTTTTACGTACATATCTTCTGAACCACGGCCGTGCATCCCTTTACTCATCCCATTTTCACCAGGTTGAGCTTTAAAATGACGGTTAAAACGGAAATCCATCAACGTACGTAATCCTTCATCAACTACTAATACGACATTTCCTCCACGACCACCGTCACCACCCGCAGGTCCACCATCTGGAACATATTTCTCTCTTCTAAATGCAACCATTCCGTCTCCGCCTTTACCGGCTTTTACGTCGATGGTTACTTGATCTAAAAACATGGACATGTAATTTTGTCCTCCATTCTATTTACTAATACTCTTGTGTGTCAAAGCCTTTATTATTGTACCTAGCTAACAGCCATTTGTCTATCTTTTCGCCACGTTTCTTTCGTTTCATTCATTTTTTTCTAAAAAATCATGAACTTTTTCTTTATATAACTTTTTATTTTTAGAAAATGCTTTAGCATGCCCTGCATCAGGGACGATCCACTTTTCTTTTGGCGCACTGGTTGCTTGATAGACAGTCTCTAACATGGTAAATGGTACAAACTTATCGGCATCACCGTGAATAAATAAAATAGGACGCGTGTTTTTCGCCAATTGTTTGGTTGCATCGCCTTCGCCAAAGAAATAGCCAGCTCTAAATTTTGTCATTAGACTTGTTGCTGGAATTAATGGAAATGCAGGTAAATTAAACATATCTTTCAATTGGTATGCTAGTTCTGCATTAATCGATGAATAACCACAATCTTCAACAATTGATACAACATTTCTAGGTAGTTTTTCACCACTAGCCATCATAACTGTTGCAGCCCCCATACTTATTCCATATAACGTAATCGTTTCATCTTTCCCATTTTTTGCAAGCACTTGATCGATCCATTGTAAATAGTCGTTTCGCTCATGCCAACCAAAACCGATATAATTTCCTTCGCTTTCTCCATGACCACGTGCATCTGGAACTAAGACATTATAGCCAAAATCATGATACATTTTGGCATATTCACTCATTGTCTCTGCATTCCCCATGTATCCATGCGCAATAATAGCTGTTTTATGATTATTTTTTTCAGCAGGGATATAAATCGCTGATAGTTTTAAGCCGTCCTTTGCATCAAGCGACCATCTTGTTCGATTTTTTTCATCAGAATACCATTGATTCACTGCTTCTGTTTCAACTTTGCTGGTACCAGGTGTTTCGTTATCTAAAAAATCTTTTTCTGAAGGGACAACCGCATAATTATAAAAATAATTTGCTGCCCAACCTAAACCGACAACTGCCAATATCACAATGATTCCTGCTATCCGTACAAAAACTTTCATACCTGTCCTCCTCTATCCTACAAGAGTAAGTATAAAGAAAAAAACATATTTCAACAACCATTTACTTATAACAGACGTTTTATCATTTTTCTAAAAAAAATCTCGCAAAAATGCGAGATTCCATAATTTATTTTACTTCTGTTAATTTAAAACTTGACCAAGGTTTCAAGAAGTCTAATAGAAAGAGCTCATCCTCAGAGATGTGGCCAACCACATTAACACGGCCGTCGTTTTTCATTTCTTTTAACGCAATTTGTGTTTCACCTTTATATTGTCCATAATTTTCATTATCGATTAGTACATCGCCACGAAGGATATCACGTGTAGTATGCGCTGGAAATTCTTTATCCTTATAATACACACGTGTCATCGTTGAACGTAGCATATATTCAGATCGATCGCCACGGTAACTGTGTAGATTATCAAATAAACAAACACGTTCGTTTTCAGTAATTTCATCTTCCACAACAACTTTTAATGTTGGATATGGTGCATTAAAAGCATCTGCCATTGCTTTTAATTCTTCTTCTGAAGCATACGCATTAGCTACTAAAATATCGTCAATTAAACCTGTTAACATTAAATGCTTTACTTGTGTTGCAATTTCTAATTCACGATGGTCTTCTAATGAGCATAAACCATCTTGCGTCGGCCAAGGACCGAATGTCGCTGCGTTGGAATTAACAAATGCCATCGTATTTAAATTGTACTGACGAAACTGCTCGGAACACATAACAAAGTGGGCATAACCTAAACCTGAATAGCGATGTGGGTAGAAATTATGGGACCCCAATAAATTTTCGGTATTTGGTGAGTAAGACATAATATTATCTACATATTTTGTACCGCCACTCATGTTAATTTCAATTTTAATATTATAGGGATTACGTGTCATCCGAGCTTCTTCTGCTCCTGTAAAACCAATATCTAAACGTACGCCATACGCACCCATTTCATGGAAAAAGGACAAGTCATCATAAGAAATTTCTAGTTGCTCAAATAAGCTAGGGTTAATGTCGACCATGACTTCCATTTCTAAACTATTTGCATAATCAACAACATTTTTAAATTCTGCTAATACTTTTTCTTTATCATCCGTAATTTGTAGTAGACTTGTAAATACACGCTTAAAGCCATATTTATGCGCTAAATCTAAATACGCTTTATCTTTTTCAAATGTTGAACGTTCTGGATAAATCGAAACACCTAATTTTCCCATTGTTGAAAATCCTCCTAAAAATAAAAAAACATTTTGTATCCTCTTACATTATAATTGCTCTAGACCAAAAATGCAAACCCTTTCGAATACAGCTATTTTTTAAAATTACTATAGAAAAACTAGGAAAAAAAATAGTTATTTGTTATGATAAACAAGACGTTATAAGAAAGGAATTATTTTATGAAAAATAAAAAACGTGCTCTTTTATTTACAACATTTGCTAGCATTGCTTTATTAGCTGCTTGTAATAATACTACTACAACAACAGATTCTACAACAGTTTCTTCTACAACAACAGACACATCTGTTGATTTGAGCCAAGTCAATTTACCTCAATTAAATAAAGAAGTCAAAGAGAATGAAGATTTAATTGAATTAGTCACTACAGAAGGGAACATAAAAATAAAATTGTTCCCAGAATATGCACCAAAAGCTGTCGAAAATTTTATGACACATGCTAAAGAAGGCTACTATGATGGAACTATTTTCCATCGTGTCATGGAAGAATTCATGATTCAAGGTGGCGATCCTGAAGGTACCGGTATGGGCGGTGAAAGTATTTGGGATAAAGGTTTTGAAGTTGAGATTTCTCCAAATCTTTACCATATCCGTGGTGCCTTATCAATGGCACGTTCCCAAGCCTTGGATAGCCAAGGTAGTCAATTCTTTATTGTCCAAAATGACCAAGATATGTCAGATGGTCAAGCGATTCAATTTACGCCAGAAAAAATCATTGATGCCTACAAAAATGGTGGTACTCCTAGCTTAGATGGTAATTATACTGTCTTTGGCCAAGTCATCGAAGGCATGGATGTTGTTGATAAGATTGCCAAAGCAGAAGTTGAAGCAGGCGCAACAGGCGAAAAATCTACTCCAGTTAAACCAGACAAGGTTGAAAAAATTAATATCCTACAAGAAGCAAAATAAAAAAGATGAGGAATTCCGTAGATGGAATTTCTCATCTTTTTTACTGATGTCGCTCACCGACTAGTATTCTTTCTCATTTTTCTGTCTTTTATCAGGAGTCAAATCCTATCAATTCTGAGCGTTTTGTTTCTTCACTTGGCAATCATCAAAATAATTACTATTTTTTATTTACATTTATAGTTATTCGAATCACAAAAAGCTGGAAACCTCTATTTATCAAGATTTCCAGCTTTTCTCATACAATTAATTTTTCTTTTTTACTGGCGTTGTTCTCCGACTATGAAAGTAAATTCACATTCAGCTACCTTTTTGCCCTCTACCGTAGCGATTGCATCTGCAGTTCCAACCGAGCCTTTTACTTTTGTAATTTCAAATGATAACTTAATCGTATCTCCAGGAACAACCTTTTGACGGAATTTTGCTTTGTTAATTCCACCAATGTAAGCAGTACGCCCTAGAAATTCTTCTGATTTTAAAATTAGGATTGAACCAGCTTGGGCCAATGTTTCTAAAATCAATGCGCCAGGCATTACAGGATTACCAGGAAAATGTCCTTGGAAGAAATCCTCATTAATTGTTACATTTTTTGTGGCAATAATTTTTTTACCAGGATCAATTGAATCCACATAGTCTATATAAATAATTGGGTAACGGTTAGGAATTAACTCCATCACTTCTACTTCAGTCAATAATTTTTCCATTTTGAGTCCTCATTTCCTTTTTTCAAAATTTTAGTTATTTTGATTATCAAAGTATCATATTTTTATTAATTTGGCAACTTTAGAATTAATTCAGTAAATTTAGTTTGACAATCAAACAATTTTATCTAATAATAAGTAATCATGGTAGTTGTGCCATGAATTGAATTGGAATATATTTATTATTTATTTATTATAAGGAGTGGAATTATGAGTTTCTTAACTGGTAAAAAAATTGTCGTCATGGGCGTCGCAAATAAACGTAGTATCGCTTGGGGTTGTGCTCAAGCATTACGTGAACAAGGTGCAGAAGTAATCTATACTTATCAAAATGAACGTATGAGAAAACCTCTGGAAAAATTATTAGAAGGCGACGAATTTTTAGTTGAGCTAGATGTTGCCAGTGATGAAAGTATTGCCAAAGCATTTGATGAAATTAAAGAATACGCTGGTGAAATCCACGGTCTTGTTCATGCAGTTGCGTATGCAAACAAAGAGGACTTACAAGGTGATGTCACTGACATTTCTCGTCAAGGCTATTCTCTAGCACAAGATATTAGCAGCTATTCATTAATCGCTGTTACTCACTATGCAAAACCAATCTTAGCTGAAAATAGCGGAATTGTTACACTGACTTATTTGGGTGCAGAGCGCGCCGTACCAAACTACAACATGATGGGTATTGCTAAAGCTGCTTTAGAAGCCGGTGTTCGTTACTTAGCAGCGGAACTTTCTCCACAAAAAATTCGTGTCAATGCCATTTCTGCGGGAGCGATTAAAACATTAGCAGTCACAGGTGTTAAAGACTATCAGAAATTAATCCAATTATCTGAAGACCGCACACCGGACAATGTAGGCGTAACGATTGAAGAAGTGGGCAATGTTTGTGCCTTTTTAATTAGTCCTCTATCTGCTGGAATTATTGGTGAAACAATTTTCGTTGATAAAGGCGTGCATTTATCTTAATTTTTTGTTTATCCTAAAATAATTTATTCCTTTTTTTACTGAGCCTTGTTACAATAAAGGACAGTAATATTGGAGGGGTGTTCATGTATTTTCTTTTAGGAACAGTTGGGACAGCAGATTCAACGGTAGATTCGTCTGACGTAAGTATCATTGAACCTGCTGCTCAACAATTAAATGCAATTCAGCGGTGGTGGCTCAGTCTTAATTGGGAAGCTATTACGGGATTAATTATTCAAAAAACAATTACCATTCTTTTTATTATTATATTGTTTACTGTTTTAACTCGGTTGGCTGACTTTTTAGTCGATCGTACGTTTATCTCTTACCGTAACAAGAAAGCTAGTGAAGTTCGCATGACAACATTACACACTCTAATTCGTAATGTTGTTCACTATACATTGGGTTTCTTCTTTATCTACGCCTTGTTATCGACTGTTGGCATTCCGGTTGGTTCATTACTTGCTGGAGCTGGAATTGCTGGTTTAGCAATCGGTCTTGGTGCACAAGGTTTTATGAATGATATTATCACAGGATTTTTCATCATTACTGAACAACAAATTGATGTCGGTGACTATATTAAGCTAAATGATTTAACAATCGAGGGAACGGTAACATCTGTTGGTCTACGTACTTTACAGTTACAATCATCAGATGGAACAATTCATTTTGTTCCTAATCGTAACATAACTACGATTAGCAATACCTCCCGTGCGAATATGCGCGTTTTAGTGGATGTGCGTATCGATCCATCAGAAGATTTAGAGGGGATCCAAGTTGCTATTGAACGAGCAAATCAGAGAATTGTTCAAAATTATGCAGAGTTTATTCAAACACCACCTGTCATTTTTGGAATTGTTGATTTAGGTAACAGCAACTATGCAATACGTACAACGATGTACGTAAGTAATGGTCGTCAACATAAAATTCAAGAAGAACTGCTAAGTGCTTCAATTTATGAAGTGTCACAAGCAGGATTTACAATTCCAAACTCACCAATAGTTGCAACCAAATAAAAAAAAAGCGAGAGAAAATCTTTTCATGATTTTCTCTCGCTTTTTTTTTAACTAATTAATTTTTCTTTTACAGTTTCTTTTACATTGACTGTGTATCGCTTTTCTAATTCATGTACCAAATGATTCACAGCTTTTAAGATTTCTTTTCTAGTAATGATTCCTTCAAACACATTGTCTTCATTAACAACAGGTAAAAATGAACCTTGTACTAATAAATGTAAAATATCCTCTAAATCATCTTTATTTTGAATTCTAGGCACGTTTACTTCCATAACATCTGCTACGGTTAATCCTTCTAATTGTTCCGCATCAAATCCTGTTAACCCCATCATTTTGTCTATTATGTTCGCTAAACTAATTAGACCTACTAAATGATCTTCTGAATCTAAGACTGGAATCTTTGCATAACCTACTTTAGATAACACTAATAATGCATGTTCTAAAGGATGACTATATAATACGGTTGCTACGTTGTCAGCAGGCACAAGAAAAGTTTCTTGGTTCTCCATCAACAAAGCTTCAGTGTATTTACCAATCAAATGAATACCTCCATTTCGCTATTACATTACTCCTTATTTTACCTCAAAACACAAAAAGAAAGCGAGAAAATCGCTTTCTTTATAAATTCATAACTTTTATTTTTTGAAGTCAAAAGCTAGCTCCGAAACAGCTTGAAAATCACGATCATAATATTGAACGTGATACGCTTCAGAAGTACTTTCAATAATTGCATAGCTCTTTACTTGAATTGGACCTCTTGGTTGTGAAATACTTCCAGGATTTAAAAATAGACGTTTTCCTACTTTTTCACAGCCGATTTGATGCGTATGGCCAAATAAAACGACTGTAGCATCTACAGCTTGTGCTTCTAATCCTAAATGTGTAATACCAAAGCGGACATTTGACAAGTGTCCATGTGTCATATAAATGCGATCGACACCAGTATCTATTATCTGATTCTTTTTATACTTAGGATCATAGTCACAATTACCAGTGACTACATAAGCATGCTGCCATAATTCATCATCGGCTAATAGCTCAGAATCACCACAATGGAATATATAATCTACTTGGTCTTGGTAACGAGCAAAGAGGTCTGCTAAAATTTTCCGATCCCCATGATTATCACTAACTACTAAATATTTCAATTTAAGTCTCTCCTTCTAACCATTCTTTCCATTGCAACTGTAATTTTTCAATTGCTTGTCCACGATGACTAGTTTTATTTTTTTCTTCACTAGTGAGTTCTGCAGCAGTTTTGTCAGTTCCATCTACAATAAATAATGGATCATAACCAAAGCCATTTTCTCCTCTAGGAATCCGGCCAATCTTCCCATGCCATTCAGCTTCAACTACTAGGCTTTCTTTTTTAGGAGCAGCTAATACTAACGTGCAATGAAATTGCGCTGTCCGTTCTTCATCTGGAATTTCTGTCAATTCATATAATAATTTGGCATTATTTGATGCATCACTTTTATGTTCACCAGCAAAACGTGCAGAGTAAATACCTGGCATTCCTCCTAAAGTGTCTACTTTTAGACCGGAATCATCTGCTAAAACGGGACATTGTAAAATATTCGCAATTGTCTCAGCCTTCAGACGAGCATTTTCTTCAAAGGTACTCCCTGTTTCAGCAACATCAGGCAAATCGGGAAAATCTTTCAAGGTTTTAATTTGATAGCCTTCTTTAGCGAACATTTCAGCAAATTCTTTTGCCTTTCCTAAATTCCCTGTCGCAATCATAATTGTTTTATCCACAATTTGAGCGCGATCTTCATCATTTGCATAAAGAGCATTTTTTTGTGCTGTAATTAATTCTTCAATTGCTCCCTTTCCATAAATTAACATTTCATTTAGTTGTTCTCCATTAAAAGTAGCTTCTTCACCTGTTCCTTGAATCTCAACAAAACGACCAGATTCGGTCATTACTAAATTCATATCGACTTGTGCAGCGCTATCTTCTACATAGTCTAAATCAACTGCACAGCTGTCATCAGGTAAAATTCCAACACTAATTGCTGCTAAATGTTCTTTAATCGGATCTTCTTTTAAAGCGTTTGTTTGTAATAATTTATTCACAGCTAAACGTAATGCAACAAAGGCACCTGTGATGCTTGCTGTTCTAGTACCACCATCGGCTTGTACAACATCACAATCGATAACAATACTTCGTTCTCCTAGTTTTTCTAAATCGATGACAGCTCGTAATGCACGTCCAATGAGACGTTGGATTTCCATCGTACGTCCAGTCAGTTTTCCTTTTGAACTTTCACGACGATTTCTTGTATTCGTTGCACGTGGCAACATACTATACTCGGCTGTTACCCATCCTGTTCCTGAATTTCGTAAAAATGGCGGAACGGATTCCTCAATTGTTGCTGAACAGATTACTTCTGTATCACCAAATGAAATTACCACAGAGCCTTCTGGGTGTTTGTAAACATGAGTTCTAATTGTAATGGGACGCAAGCGTTGCGGCCTTCTACCATCGTGTCGCATTTATTCTGTTCCTCCTAATTCAATATGTTGTGAATAAACATTTGCTGATTGTAACCATTCTTTGGCAATACCATCAAACATTATTGTTGATCCAGTTGTATAAAATAAAAATTCAGGTTGCAGATGTACATTACTATTTGCAATATCAAAATAGTCCAGTAGCATACTTACTTCACCAATTGTTTCTGCACCCGAATCAATCAGTTTTACGTTATTCCCCATAATATTTTGAATAATCGGGCGTAACAAAGGGTAATGGGTGCAGCCTAAAATCAATGTATCTAATTTTTTATGTCGCAGAGGTCTTAATGTCTCAGCAACGATTTTTTTAGCCACTGATGACTGGAATTGATTGCTTTCAACAATCGGAACAAGCTTAGGGCAAGCCAGACTAGTAACAGAGGCTTCAGGAACTTTAGTTTTAATCGCACGTTCATAAGAACTACTTTTTATTGTCCCTGCAGTTCCGATAATACCAATATTACGATTTTTTGTTGCTTTTACTGCTGCTCTTGTTCCAGGTAAGATAACTCCAACTACTGGAATATCAAGTTGAGCTTTAATCTCTTCTAAAGCGACAGCTGTTGCCGTATTACAAGCAATAACCAGCATTTTTATATTTTTTTCCAATAAAAATTTAGTCATTTGCCATGTATACTCTATGACTTGTTTTGCAGGTCGTGGACCATACGGACACCGAGCAGTATCGCCTAAATAAATAATATTTTCATTTGGTAACTGCTTCATTGCTTCTTTAACAACAGTTAAACCACCTACTCCTGAATCAATAAAGCCAATGGGTTGTGTATTTGTCATTTCTTTCCATCCTTTGTTTCTCCTAGACAGAGTCTGTTTCTTTATTTTGTACTTTTTTGGCTTTTTTTTCAAGTTTTCTCTTCGATAAGCAAAAATAATCCGCCTGATGAGCGGATTATTTTTTAATAATTGTATTTTCTGGTTTCTAGATATTTAGATAACAATGACAACACATAACAAATTGCAAAATAGCTGAGTGTCATTGCTACAAACATTGGAATTACATAGTTCGTATTTTGACCATAAATAATACGTGCATGGTGCGTCAATTCAGGAAGTGAAATAATGACCGCCAATGAAGTATCTTTCACTAATGAAATTAATTGGCTAACGATTGCTGGAATCATTGAACGAAAAGCTTGTGGTAACACAATTGTACGCATCGTTTCAACATATGTTAAACCAGTTGAAAGTCCAGCTTCCATTTGACCTTTGGGTACTGCATTTAAACCGGCACGGAAAATTTCTGATAACATAGCTGATTCAAAAATAGTTAATGCAACAACAGCTGACCAGAAAATGTTAAATCGAATACCGATTTGTGGTAAAGCAAAGTACGTAAAGAAAATAATTAATAGTAACGGTAAATTACGAATAATATCCACAAATATTCCTAAAATCTTTGAGAAAAATGGAATATTTGCAAAACGCAGTGTTCCCATTAACCCACCAATTAAAAAACTAAATACAATTGATAGTACGGAAACCGCAACGGTAATCTGTAAACCATCTAATAAAAATCGTAAATTTACGAATGAAAATGCACCGATAAAATCCATTGTTGTCTCCTTTCTATCCTCTTACTGACCAACGTTTTTCTAAATAAGCCATCAAATAAGAGAGTGGCAACGTCAAAATCAAGTAAAAAATCCCTACAATAATGTATGTTTCAAATGTAATAAATGTTGCATTGGCGACTAAATCGCCTTGATACATCAAGTCTAAACCTGCTACCATCGCTAGAATAGAAGAGTTTTTAATTAAATTAATAAACTGACCACCTAATGGAGGAATAACAATCTTAAATGCTTGTGGTAATACAATATAACGCATTGTTTCACTATAAGTAAAACCAGATGATAATCCTGACTCCATTTGCCCTTTTGGTACTGTTTGAATTCCTGAACGAACTGTTTCAGCAATAAAGGCAGACGTGTAAATCGTTAGACCAATGGTACCTGCTTGAAAACCATTAAACGGCATGCCATATAAAGGGAGAACAACATAGAAAAACATAACAATAATCAGTAATGGAATATTTCTAAAAAACTCAACATAAGCTTTAGCTAAATTGCGAATAAGCGTATTTTCAGATAATTGAAAAATAGCCATTAATGTTCCAATTATTAAACTAAAAATTAATGCTAATACACTAGAAAGGATTGTATATTTAAATCCTTCAAAAAACAAACCTGCATTTGCTTGAAACAACTCAATCATCGTATCCCCTCCTATTTCACTTTTCCAGTATCGTCATCTGGGAACCATTTTGTATAGATTTCATCATATGTTCCATCTTCATGCATTTCTTTTAATGCATGATTAACTGCTTGGAGGAAATTTTCTTGTCCCTTGTTAATAGCAATTCCGTAAGGTTCTTCTGTAAATGTTCCGCCAACTAATTCATACTCAGGATTTTCACTAGCCATTCCTAATAAAATTGCATTATCAGTTGTCATCGCATCTCCTTGACCTGCTTGCAATGCCGTAAATGCTTCAGCATAGTTTTCTAATTCCAAAATATTTGCGTTGGGAGATGCTTTACGAATATTGACAGCAGATGTTGATCCTTTTACTGCTAAAACAGTAGTTGATTTATCTAGACTATCTACACTAGTAATAGAACTACCTTTTTTTACTAATAATGACTGTCCTGCATCAAAATAAACATCTGAAAAATCAACTTGTTTTTTACGTTCTTCTGAAATTGTCATTGTTGCGATAATGGCATCTATATTGCCATTTTTCAATAACGGAATACGTGTTTTAGACGTTACTTCAACAAATGTTGCACGTCCATCACGACCAAGAACTTTTTCTGTGATAGCTTTAGCAATATCAATATCAAAACCTTTCACTTCACGTGAAGGAATATCCATTAAACCGAATAAACGCGTATCATTTTTTACGCCCCAAACAATTTCATTTGACTCTTTACTTGTTTCCAAAATATCCAAGTCAGCAACACTACCTGATTTACAGCTAGATAAGCTAAATATTGCTGCAACTAGAACTAGTAAGGAAAAAAAAGTTTTTTTAATCATCGCTTTTCCTCCTAATGGTTGATTACTTTACTAATAAATTGTTGCGCACGTTCCTCTTGTGGGTTTTCAAAGAATTCTTTGACATTACGACTATCCTCTAATACTTGTCCATCCGCCATAAATATAACACGGTCTGCTACTTCGCGTGCAAATCCCATCTCATGTGTAACGACAATCATTGACATGCCTTCATGTGCAATTTTTTTCATAACATCCAATACATCCCCAATCATCTCTGGGTCAAGCGCAGATGTAGGTTCATCAAACAGTAACATTTCTGGTTGCATAGCTAAGCCTCTAGCAATAGCTACCCGTTGCTGTTGTCCGCCAGAAAGCATCGATGGATAGGAATCTTTCTTATCTAACATCCCTACACGATCTAAGATTTTTTCTGCACGTTCTGTTGCTTCAGTTTCACTTAACTTTAACACTTTAGTTGGTGCTAACGTAATATTTTCTAACACGGTTTTATTAGGGTACAGATT
Organism: Enterococcus sp. AMC2644; assembly: GCF_058216475.1. Taxonomy (NCBI): domain Bacteria; kingdom Bacillati; phylum Bacillota; class Bacilli; order Lactobacillales; family Enterococcaceae; genus Enterococcus; species Enterococcus sp. AMC2644. The sequence goes on along the minus strand of NZ_CM177095.1, from coordinate 2,782,219 downwards.
AAAATGTTGGAAAACCATTCCAATATTACGACGAATTTCAGTTAATTTTGTTTCTTTGCTTCGAATATCTTTATCGTTAATTAAAAGATTTCCTGAAGAAATTGTTTCCAGACCATTAATTGTCCGTAACATCGTGCTTTTCCCAGAGCCTGATGGTCCGATAACTACGACAACTTCTCCTTTTTCAAATTCCAAATTAATATTTTTCAACGCATGAAATTTTCCATAGTATTTCTCAACGTTCTTAAATTCAATCATTGACATGCCTTCACGCTCCTATATTTAAGTATGATGAGCTTATTTTAATGATAAGCTAATAAATATTATAAGCTTGAAATTTCAATTTTGTAAAGTTTTTTATAAGGAAGGTCATCGATGGTTGTAAAAGCAAACGCTTTTCTAACATTTTTATGTAAGGAAAAATCGGTGAAATCCTAAAGATTATCGCCATAAATGATTGTTTATTTTCTCGAAAAAAGGTAAGATGACTTAGAGACTATAAAAAGAAAAGGTGAAGAATTTGAATACTATTCTTACAGGGGATCGCCCAACTGGACGTTTACATCTTGGTCACTATGTGGGTTCATTGAAAACACGTGTTGAGATGCAAGCTGATCCTAATAATAAATTATTTGTAATGATTGCAGATGTTCAAGCATTAACGGACAATGCAAAAACACCCGAAAAAGTATCTTCAAATATTTTAGAAGTTGCTTTAGACTATCTAGCAGTTGGTTTAGACCCAACTAAAACAACGCTTTTTATTCAATCGCAAATTCCACAAATTGCTGAATTGACCATGTTTTATTTGAATTTGGTGAGTGTTGCTCGTGTGCGACGTAACCCAACAGTCAAAACAGAAATTGAGCAAAAAAATTTTGGTGAAGGTGTACCGACTGGCTTTTTCATCTATCCAGTATCTCAAGCAGCAGATATTACTGCTTTTAAAGCAAACTTAGTCCCAGTTGGTGAAGATCAAAAACCAATGTTAGAACAAACCCAAGAAATTGTGCATAGCTTTAATTCAACTTATAGTGATGTTTTAGTTCAACCAAAAGGTGTTTTTCCGCCTAAAGGTATGGGCCGTTTGCCTGGGATTGACGGAAATGGAAAAATGAGCAAGTCTTTAGGCAATGGTATTTATTTAGCTGATCCTGCTGATGTTGTTCAAAAGAAAGTTATGAGTATGTATACTGATCCAAATCATATTCATGTCCAAGACCCTGGCCAAGTCGAAGGAAATATGGTATTTACTTACCTAGATGTTTTTGGTAAAGATAAAGCATACATCCAAGAGCTAAAAGACCATTATCGTCGTGGCGGTTTAGGTGATGTGAAAATTAAACGTTACTTAATTGACGTTTTAGAAGAGGAATTAGCACCTATTCGAGCACGTCGTGAAGAGTTTGCTAAGGATCCTTCCGCCATTATGGAAATTCTACGACAAGGTAGTGCCCAAGCAGAGCAAGTTGCTGCGCAAACTTTAGCTGAAGTAAAAACAGCTATGGGTATTAATTACTTTAGTTAATAAATAAAAAGGAAACGACGCAAAAGGTCGCTTCCTTTTTTATTTGGATTTAATCCCCTCGCCTAATGTGATAACTTCATCGACTACTACTAACTCACTTGCTTTGTGCGTAACGATTATTACAATTTTTTGAGAGAATAATTTCTTCACTTCATTCATCAACTGCTCAGCTGTTTGACTATCTAAAGCAGAAGTTGCTTCATCCAATAAAATGACATCAACTGTTGAAAAGAATAGACGAGCAAAAGCTACTCGTTGTTTTTCTCCACCAGATAAATTAACACCATTTGCACCAATTTTTGTCGCTAACTTATCTGGTAATTTTTGATAGAACGCTGTCAATTGACATTTTGCCAAAACATCTTCAATGTCATCATCATCGACTAGCTGATCTAATACAATATTTTCCCGCAATGTTCCTTCAAAAATAGGTGCTTCCTGTGACAAGTAAAACACCCGCTCATAGAAGGAATCCACATTAAATGTAGCTAGAGAAGAATCGTTCACTTTTACTATTCCTTCACTTGGTTGAAACAAACCTAATAATAGCTTGAGAACGGTAGACTTTCCCGAACCACTCTTCCCAACTAGTCCATAGATGCTATTTTTTTCAAATTGTAATGAAATATCTGACAGCAAATTTTTTTCTCCAATCGAAAAAGAGACATTCTTAAGAGATAGACTTTGAACCTTTTCTTCAAGCCTCTTCATCTTTAGTAGTTTCGTATCATTTTTAGCAGCAAGAATTGTTAGTAAGCGCGAATAAGTTAACTTATCTAAGCGATACTGCACAAATAAGACGTTAAATACTGCAATTGGTTGATAAATTTTATCCATATAAGCTAACAACGCAATAAAACTACCTAGTGTCAGTGATAATTTTTGTGTGAAAAATAAGATGACAACTACAACTTTTAACAAAACTACACTTATTGCAAAGCAAGTAAAGAAAGACTCATGAATTAATGCCATTTTGGTTGTACTATTAGTTGCTTTTTGAGCCGTTTTTTGATAATCTTCTAATTCTTTTTGATACTTTCGATTAATTCGAAAGATTAATAAATCAGTAATTCCCCTAACGATCTTAGCATTCATTTCCTCTTCAAAAGTTAGCGTAGCCTCTTTCAAAGACTGAAGGAGTTTCAATAATAGTTTGGTAAACAAAAAGATAATTAAATATCCTAACAAAATAAATGGAAGTAATTTCTTATCGATAAATGTGATAAAAAATAAAGTAAATACAATTTCTGGTAGAATTTTTCTAACTAACTGACAATAAAATTGTAAATAAATATTGCGCCCAGCTGTAGCGCCTGACTCAACTTTTTGTAGTAATTCTCCAGAACTGTATTGTAAATATGTTAAATAATCGATGGTCTTCATTTTTGCCAATGACTGTTGTTTCAAAAAGTAGAAAATCCCTTGGTATAATTGATTAAACGGATATTCAGAAATATATGCCATTAATGGACTCAAAAACAACGTACTTGCGTAGCCGACTATTAGCCAAATGGGTTTTGCCATCGCTTGGTCGACTAACTGTTGTAGAAAATAGACATTACTTGCTTGGCAGAAGGTCACGCCAATTCCTAAAATAATATATAAACTGAAATTTTTTTGAAAGGTTTCTAAAATTTTTTTATTCACAGCAATATCTCCTCATTCATTGATTTCATAATGATGATATAGCTGAAATACGATAGGAAAGTTTACTCGACATAGCGCCTACCAAATCAGCTATATCGAGTAGATACCTCGGAACGCTCTCATTTATCTCACTCCTTTATTTGATGTTTTAACTAAGTATTTTAATAATTCATTGCCAAATTTATTGGTTTTTTTACCCGAATAATTTCTGTTTAAATTATCCTTCATGCTCATTATAACCATCCTACCACAAACTCATTTAAAAAATTTTTTTAGCAGTAATTTTATAAAACTACTAAAACGCCTTTAACATAAGAAAAAAAAGATGAAAATATTCGAACAATCTACTTATGTAACAGTCTCTTCTGCCTAAAAATCATTCCAGAGATCCCTACAAGTAGAAGGCTTCCCAAAATACATAAAACAATGGCTGGCAAATAATCTTTCCAATCAGCGAGTCCTTGACTTAATTCTAAATTAATTGAAGTCAATGAAATTGGATTCCAATTTGTAATCTGATCAAATAGATTAATCAAATAAAGCAGAACAATAACGATGATACTACCAACTAAACTTCCATAATTACTATTTAATAAGGTAGACATCAGTAATGTAATGGCTAATAAAAATAATCCAAAAAACCAGAGCATCGCTAAACCAAGCAGGGGTTTTGGAGTTACATCATCTGGAAAATAATATAGTGTGTAGCCCCAGGTAATCACAAATGCAAGAACTAAAGCAAAGGTCCAATGTGTCACCATCAAAATATATTTACTAAGAATAATGACTCGCCTTTTTAATCCCTTAGTTACTAATGGAATCAACGTCCCTTGACTTATTTCTCGATTAACAATCCCACTAAACAAAATCACCACCAAATAGATGCCAATTTGTGTCATATTTTTATAAAACTGCATCCATGAATCAATAGAAGTTGGTTCTATAAGCGGTATTAGCAGCTCATTTTCAAAAGTCATTTTTAAAATAGCAGGCGTTAACTTTGCCATTAATGGGCTCATAATTCCTAAAATGGCAAATACAATCCAAAGAACTAACATTTTTTTCGTTCGATAAAACTCTAGAAACTCTTTTTTCGTAAATGAAACTAGTTGACTCATTCAATCACCTCAAGATAAATTTCTTCTAAAGAAGGCTCTCTTTGTGTAAAATCAAGGGGAACTATCTTAAGTGTTTGCAACAACTCAAATATATCTTTAGCATTGAACTCACTCGATTCAAGAGTAATAATCACCGTTGATTGCTTTTCTTGAATACACTTTCGCCCCCAATTTCGCAAAAATTGTTCCTTCTCTTCTGACTTTTCAAAAGTAATTTGAACTTGTTTTTTTCCATATCTTTTTTTTAAATCACTGATTGTAGAAGAAATAACCATCTGACCTTGGTCCAAGATGCCGATATGATCACAAATTCTTTCCACATCATTTAAAATATGCGTAGAGAAAATGATCGTAGTTTCATGTCTCAAAGAATATAATAAATCTAGAAACTCACGGCGTCCGACAGGGTCCAATGCCGAAGTTGGTTCATCACATATCAGTAATTTAGGTTTGTTCAATAATGCCTGAGCGATGCCTAAGCGCTGTTTCATTCCTCGAGAAAAACCGCCTATTTTAGAAGAGACATTTTGAAGATTGACTAGTTTTAGCATTTGTTTTACTCGTTTTTTTCTCTGGGTTTTCTCTAAACCTGTGATATCAGCACAAAGCATCAAATATTCTTTTGCTGTCATATAAGGATAAAATTCGGGTACATCTGGTAAATAACCTGTGTCTTGATTTGTTGCAGTTTCTCCAAACCTTACTTGTTGACCTACCACCCTAATTTCACCTTGACTCAATGTTTCCAATCCTAAAATCATCTTCATTGTTGTTGTTTTTCCAGCACCATTTTTTCCAACAAAACCATAAATACTTCCTTCAGATACTGAAAAGCTTACGGATTTCAAGATTTGTTTTCCTTGAAATGATTTGGAAATATGTTTAACTTCTACTATTGCCATCAGTCTTCTCCTTTGCCAATAGTAAAGTAAAGAATCGGGCCAATAAGTTGTAAAACAATAACAATTACTAACCACATTGCTTGATTTCCAAAGCGATAGTTAGGATGCTTCCAAACATGGATAACAGCTATAAACATCAAAATAAATTCTAATACAATCAGCGGAATTAAAAATGGTAAATATTCTAAAAATAGCTCAGTTTCATTCATTTAAGTCTTCCTTTCTTAGTTGAATTTTTTGTAAAATTTTTTGCATTCGTGAGTCAGCTTTGTAAGATTGTAATGACGGATGTGTTTCTAGTAAGTCAATAAAATCTTGTCGAATCAATGTTGTTTCTCTCGGAGGCTGATTGCCTAATTCCAATTGTCTAATCCAGTCATCAATTTGGTCAAAGTAAGTGTCGCCATGAAGCACAATAGGAAACGAAACTTTTGTCAAGCTTTCAGCGAATAATTCCAGTAGCTGAAACAATTGTTGCTCTTTTCCCATAGCAGCAAATCCTACGGCTGAAGAGGTTAAAAAATTCAGCCAGTTTATTGGATGAAGCGTCTCTAAGTTAAAAGCCTGTCCTAACTTGCTGCCTCTTTTTACAGTCTCTTCAAATTTCTCTGGTTGATCAATCAATAATTGCAAATAGTTTGTTAGCATACTCATCAGAATAACAATATATTGAAATACTCCGCTCTGAGAAACACGAACTGCGGCATTAATTTCTCCTTTTTGCTGATAGGCCCCTGCAATCAATGGTTCAATAGGAATCACTGGCGGTGTTTCTTTCCCTAATAATGATAAGACTTCTTCTGAGTTACCCAACAGCAAAGAGCAGTAGGCAGCTAATATGATTGCTTCATCCACTAATTTTGAATCATTACTATAATTTACTACCCGCTCAAATAATTCTTTAGCCCTAGAAACATGTACTTGTTTTCTTTCTTCAGAATCTTCCTCTAATAATTTGTCACCATGATTAAGCAAAAATATGCCCATCTGCAAAATAAATGGATAACATGAATAATATCTTTTTAAAAAATTTTGAAGGGATTCTACTGTCGCTATTCTTGATTTCCCTAAGCTTTTCTGAAGAGAGCGATAAATATTTTGAATTTCTTTTGATGTTAGTTGAGAATGGTAACTCAACAAATCATCAATACTTAAATCAAAATAAGCTGCAAGCAAGGGAAGTAGGGTAATGTCTGGATAGGTTTGACCATTCTCCCATTTGGACACAGACGCTTTCGTTACCCCAATAAAATCTGCAAGTTCTTGTTGTGTAATTTGTTTTCTTTTTCGTTGTGTTACCAGAATATCACCTATATTTAAAATCATAGAAAGCCCTCCTCTCCTTTTATTTTAAAGCAGTATTCATTTTGAAACAATGGATTGATGATTAACTTTAAGTGGCATAAGTCAACCTAAGCGATACAAAGTTATCTTTTATTTTTTAAAGAAATTATTTTGCAAAAAAAAAAGAGTCTAGGAAAAACTCCTAGACCCCAAATATTAAAGTTATTAACGAATCACTGCTTCAAATTTTTCAGTTAACGCGTTTGTTACTTTATCCATTGCACGATTGATTTCTTCATCAGTTAACGTCGCTTCTGGATTTACAAATGTTAAACTGTATGCCAACGATTTATGACCTGTTTCAATATTTTTTCCTTGATAAACGTCAAAAATTTCGATATTTGTCAAAAACTTACCAGCAACTTGTTTCACTTCTTGAACAATTTCTTGATTAGATATTTCCTCTTTAACTAATAAAGCAATATCTCTCGAAACAGCTGGGAATTTAGATACTGATTGATAAATTAATTTACCTGCATCATTTGCTAATAAAGCTTCCAAATTTAATTCAGCAACATAGGTTTCTGGAACATCATATGCTTTTGCCACTGAAGGATGAATTTGACCGATAAAACCGATTTTTTCTTCTCCTAAATAAATTACAGCTGTACGACCAGGATGCATTTCTTTCAGCGTACTTGTTTTTTCATAACTGATATCATCTTCGACTGATAACATTGCAAATAAGTTGTCTAAGACACCTTTTGCGTGGTAAAAATCAACTTTTTCGCCTTTTCCTTGCCAATCTTTCGTTGTCCATTCACCAGATAAAGCAAAAGCGATGTGTGTTTCTTCAATCGGTAAAGCTGTTGTCGTATCTTCATTTTGATAGAAAACGCGACCTACCTCGTAGAGCGCCAATTGCGTATTTTTACGTGCTACGTTATATGCAATATCATCTAATAAACCGCTAATTAGATTTAAGCGTAATACAGAACGATCCTCTGTCATTGGCCAATCCAAACGAGTTGGCTGACTGGTTTTCATCATAAACTGCATTGATTTTTCTTCAGTAGTCAAGGCATAGCTAATCGCTTCACTTAATCCATTGCCTTCAAACAAACTACGGACTTTACGAGTTAAGCGTTGTTCACGAGTTAAGGCACCTGCAACAGTTTCACCACTTGGTAAAGTAGATGGTAAATTATTGTAACCGTAAATACGTGCGACTTCTTCAATGATATCTGCTTCAATCGAAATATCCCAACGACGTGGAGGGACAACAACAACGTAATGTTCATCGTTTTCGCTATAAGAGAAACCTAAAGCTTCAAAAATACCATTTACTTTTTCGACAGTTAGCTCAGTTCCCAAGTAGTCATTAATGCGTGTCAATGTGATAGCAACTTCTACATCCTCAGCGGTTACTTCTGAACCTTTCACTGCACCATTCAATACTTCACCACCTGCAAGACTTGCAATCATTGCTGCCGCTACGTCACTGGCTTGATCAACTGTTGCTTTGTTAATCCCTTTTTCAAAACGCGAAGAAGATTCACTACGCAAATTAAATTGTTTGGAAGTACGACGAATGGATAATGGATCAAACAAGGCTGCTTCTAATGCAACTGTTGTCGTTTGATTATCAATTTCTGAATCTAATCCACCCATTACACCGGCTAAAGCTACTGGCACTTGGCCATTCGTAATAACAATGTTTTCTTTGGTTAATTGACGAGTAATCCCATCTAAAGTTACCAATTCTTCTTTTTCATGAGCACGACGAACAAGGATTTCTTGGCTACCTAATTTATTGTAATCAAAAGCATGCAATGGTTGTCCAAATAATAATAGAATATAGTTGGTAATATCGACAACATTATTAATCGGACGAATCCCAGCATTCATTAACAGATTTTGCAACCATTGAGGGCTTGGTGCGATTTTCACATTTTCAATAACACGAATTTGATATGATGGTGCATCGGTAGTGTCTGCCACTTTAACAGAGATTTTTTCGCTTGCTGGTTGAGCGACTTCAGTTAATTGTTCATCTTTGAAGTTTGGCACTTGATTGTAAATTGCACCTACTTCATAAGCAACACCACGCATACTTAATGCATCCGCACGGTTTGGTGTAATTGATAATTCAATGATCGCATCGTCCATATCTAGATATGAAAAGACCGGTTCACCAGGAATTGCATCTTCTGGTAAATATTGAATCCCTTCTGAATACTCTTTAGGAATGACACTGTCAGAATAGCCAATTTCTTCTAAAGAGCAAATCATGCCATTAGATACTTGGCCACGCATTTTGCCTTTTTTAATTTTTACGTTGCCAGCAATACGTGAGTTTGGTAACGCAACAATTACTTTAATCCCTGCTTTAACATTTGGTGCGCCACAGACAATTTGTGATAGTTCTTCTTCACCAATGTTGACTTGACAGATGTGTAAATGATCTGAATCTGGATGATCTACACATTCTACTACTTCACCAACAACAATTTTTTTCAAGCCTTCTGCTGGTACTTCAACTGCCTCAACTTCAATTCCTGTTACAGACATTTTATCTGCTAGTTCTTGTGCTGAAACCTTTGATAAATCAAGATATTCATTTAACCATTTATATGAAACTAACATTTATTTTATTCCCCCTTGAACTGACGAATGAATCGCGTATCATTTTGATAAAAGTTACGAATATCGTTAACACCATAACGTAACATTGCAATTCGATCAGGACCTAATCCAAAAGCAAATCCTGAGTATTTTTCTGAATCAATACCAGACATTTCTAGAACATTCGGATGAACCATACCGGCACCTAAAATTTCAATCCAACCAGTATGTTTGCATACATTACATCCTTTACCACCACATTTAAAACAGCTTACATCTACTTCAACAGATGGTTCTGTAAAAGGGAAGTAACTTGGACGTAATCGAATCTTACGGTCTGCACCAAACATTCTTTGCATCAATGCTTCTAAAGTTCCTTTTAAGTCCCCCATTGTCACATGTTCGTCAATGACTAAACCTTCAATTTGATGGAATTGATGACTATGTGTGGCATCATCTGTATCACGACGGAAAACTTTTCCAGGTGAGATCATCCGTAGAGGTCCTTTTGAAAAATCATGTTTTTCCATTGTACGTGCTTGTACAGGTGAAGTGTGCGTACGAATTAAAATTTCATCAGAAATATAAAACGTATCTTGCATATCACGAGCTGGATGATCTTTTGGTAAATTCATCCGTTCAAAGTTATAATGATCTTGCTCTACTTCATACCCTTCAATTACTTGATAACCCATGCCCACAAAAATATCTTCAATTTCTTCCATGATTTGAGTCAACACATGACGTGTTCCTTGCACCATTTGTTTACCTGGGAGTGTTACGTCGATGCTTTCTTCTGCCAACGCTTTGTTCATAGCCGCTTCTTCAAGAGCAACTTTTTTATCTTCAATTTTAAGTGTTAAAGCATCTCGAATTTCATTTGCAAAACTACCAATTTTGGGACGTTCTTCAGCCGAAAGATCCTTCATTCCACGTAAAACTTCTGTAATCGGACCTTTTTTTCCCAAGGTTTCTACTCGAATTTGATTTAAATGATTTAAATCTTCTACTGCTTCAATTTTTTCAATTGTTGCTGTTTTTAATGCTTCCAGTTTTTCCTGTAAAGACATTTTATTGCCTCCTTTAAATATAGTAATTCAAGAAATTTGGTGTCGTTACGAGCGAACAAAAAAAGAGACCTCGTTCCCAAAAAAGGAACGAGGTCTCGTGATACCATCCTACTTCGCGTAAAGTAACGCGCACTTAATTCATTAACGATAATGACTACCGGCTTAGTTTTCTCACTAAGCAAGCTCCGGAAGTGAATTTCATCTTTCGAATACAGTCATTGCTTTCAGTCTATGGCAAATCTCCCTGGTCTGTTTCATCCAAATTACTTGTTTCCATCTTCGCTTATTGTTTATCCAATTATTTTTAGTTTACTAGATATTGAAATAGAAATCAACTACATTCTTCTTCAGTTACCCAATCGTGACTCCAATTTTTCACAGATTCCAAGGCATTTGCTAGTGCAATACCTTTTTCGGTTAATTGGTATAAATTGTCTACTTTATCTACAATATCTTCTCGTTCCAATTCTCGCAAGCGCTCTGTCAAGACACGGTCACTTAGCATTGGAATTTTTTTTGCAAGATCGACAAATCGTTGTTCACCATCTTGAAGTAACACATCAATGATCAGTCCATTCCACTTTTTTCCTAAAATTGAAAAAGCTTTTTCAAATTTTGGGCAAAGTGTATAGTTTGTTTTACTTGTTTCCATCATTGGCACTCACCTCTTCTCACCATATTATACCATAATACAGATAGTTTTTACTGTTTCTAGGATTTACAATTTTACATCGATAAAATTGTCTGACCATTTAATAACACCAAATAAGTTTCTGTAACAGGTTTATTTAGAGCTTGCTGCAATGCCTCTTTGTACAATCGTAATTGCCCTTGATATTGTTGTTGTAACTTCTCTTCATTCCCTGCATAAACAGCATCTGTCTTAAAATCATATAAGACAATATGGTCTGCCAACTCAATATAACCATCTATAATTCCATGCACCAGCAATTCAGCACCCGTTTCTTCAAAATCCAAAAATACTGTCTGAGCATCTTTCAACATAGAAAACGGTTGTTCACGATGAACATGGTCCGCATAAGTTATTAAAGACTTTCCTAAATCTGTTTGATAGAACCAAACAATTGAAGCAATATTAATCCTATCTGCTACAGATTTTTCTAAATAGTTATTCATTACTAATTCGTTTAACTTATCTTGAATACTCTCTTTTGTAGGACTCGTTGTTAAAGGTAATAGTTGCAACAAAGTATGAGTTGCACTTCCTATCGCTGTTGCTTCAATTTTTTCTTTTTGTAAAAATTTCGGCTTAGCTAATTCATCAGAAGCATAACGGAAATGTTGTTTACGACTTTGTTCAAAGGTACTCTCCCAATCTAATTTTGCGATATCTTTTTCGTCAGGATCATTATAAATACGCTTCATTTCAGATACCGATTGATAACTAGTTGTCATTGTAGATTTTTCTAGAGGATACGCAAAAGACAGGCGCCGTTGGAATTCAGTCGTCTCTTCACTGGCTTGTAACGCTAATGGCTCTGGTTTAATCGATTCTGCCAATGCATTCGGTAATTGTTCTAAAATTTCTGCTTGATTCCACCAATGGATTTGAAAACCTGCATCATGATGAACTGTGCGAACTGGATGAATATCTTCATAAACTTTTTGCATGTCTGGATGACGCATTAATGTTAAACCTATCCAATTCATTAAATTGCCTTTACCACTTAGGCGTAAGGATGAATCTAGTACTAACTTTTCCTGAGTTAAAGCTCGCTCCCAATTTTTAAAGGCATCTGCTTTTGTTTTATAAGAACCTACTAAATACAGTTTTTGTTCTGCACGAGTAAAAGCTACATACAATTTACGCATCTCTTCAGATAAGGCTTTTTGAATACGTACCTGTTTAATTGCTTGGTAAGGTAACGTATCAAAACGAACCCGTTCCTCATTGATAAACTGGATACCTGCACCTAATCGTTCCTCAAAAATATAGCGCGAATTAAAATCCTGATAATTAAATTGTTTCGTTGTGTCCAATAAAAAAACAATTGGAAATTCTAAGCCTTTACTTGCGTGAACAGTCATTACTCTCACTGCATTTTCTGTTGAAATAGCTAAAGGTTCTGCTAAATCTTTATCTTTTTCCTGCATTTTTTCAATAAATCGAATAAATTGATACAATCCTCTAAAGCTACTCTGTTCATAACTCTCTGCACGATTAGCCAAAGCAACTAAGTTAGCGTAACGTTGGCGACCAGACGGCAACCCAATAATATAATCTAAATAGGCTGTTTCTTCATAAATCGACCAAATAAGCTCCGAAAGAGAACGACGACGAGCTCTTTCCCGCCATATCTCCAATTGTGACAGAAATTTTTGTAGACGTTGCGCTAATTCAGTATCTTTGACTGCGTACAATTGAACTGCTTCGAAATACTCACCAGTTTTTTTCGCCAAACGAATTTCAGCTAATTCTTGTTCATTTAAACCCACAATAGGCGAGCGTAAGACTGCCACTAATGGAATATCTTGATAAGGATTATCAATAATTTGTAATAATGCAACCATCGTTTGGACTTCAGTCGCTTGAAAATAGTTTTGAGCATCATTCACTTCTAACGGAATAGCAAATTTTTTGAAAATATCCATGATAACCAAATTATTTTTACGAGTGGGTGTCAATAACACAATATCTTTATACGTAACCGGGCGATTAGTTTGCGCTTTTTTATCATAAATTTCAAATTGTTGATTGATTAATTCTTTGATTTTTAAAGCAACAATGTGTAATTCTCCTTCTGTTTTGTCATCCACAATATCAGCATCTTCTTCGACGCCTTTTTCAAATAAGAGTAGTTCGGTTTGAAACTGGTCACTTTCCGGAAAAGCAGGAAAGCCTGGAACCAGTTTTGCAGCATCGTCATACGGAATTTGCCCCACTTCTTCATCCATTAATTGCTGAAATACTAAATTTGTAAATTGAAGTACTTCTGATCGTGAACGAAAATTTTCTGATAGAACAATTCGCCGGCCACCTTTGGCTCTTTCAAATGCTAAATATTTATTAATAAATAAAGTTGGGTCAGCTAGACGAAAAGCATAAATCGATTGTTTCACATCCCCTACCATAAACAAATTGCCTTGGCTATCGTCTGGTTCACGTACCCAGTACAAGATTGCTTCTTGTAGGCGATTGACATCTTGGTACTCATCAACTAAAACTTCTTCAAATTTTTGTCGATAATACACAGAAGCTTCACTACCTTTACCTTCACCTTGTAAAATGGCCAAAGTAAAATGTTCTAAATCATTAAAATCCAAAACACCCTTATCTAATTTCCGTTTCTGAAAGTTATCCATAAAACGTTGAGTGATTGTTCCCATCACTTTGACAATCGGTCGGGCTTGTTCCATTAACAAAAGCATCTCTTCTGGTGAGTACGTAAAGAACTGTTTAACTGATTCAACTAATTCTTTGGCTGTTTGCCGTTGAATTTTTACTGGTTCAGACAATTCTTTTTGTTCCTCTTTACGAAAAGCTGGGTAACGGCCAAATGATAGTCCTTCGATTTGCGCATAAGCTAAATCCAAATTATCTTCCTTAAAATAAGACAGCAATCGTTGAGCTTGTGCTAATTCATCAGCTACTAACACCGCTGACTTTTCAATAAGCGTATCAACTTGTGCAAGTTGTAAAGCAATTTCTAAGCGTTGAATCGCAGCTTCCAATGTCTGAATAATTGTGGGTTTTAATTGATTCTTGTAGAGCCGATTTTGGGTTAAGCCACCTTCTGTTTGATAATTTTCCGCTAAATTAGCTAACCATTGTGCCGGATTAGGATTTGCACGGGCAAATCTATATAATGACATTACTAAATCAGTCACGCCTTCATCTGAACGGTCACTCGAGAAATTTTCAGTCAAACGATAAAACGATTCATCTTTAGCTTCATAACAAGTATCACGTAATTCTTCCCATACTTCTTCTTTTAACAAAATACTCTCGGTTTCATCTGTCAACATTCGAAATACTGGATCTAAATCAATTAAGAAATAGTAACGTCTGATTACTGTTAAACAAAATGCATGTAAGGTAGAAATATTCGCCATAGGCAATAGCGTCAACTGCCGTACAAAATGACTTCTTTTTTTACTATCACTTTCTTTGTTTATTGCATCTTTTAAAGCAGCCTGAATTCGTTCTTTCATTTCTCTAGCCGCTGCTTCAGTAAACGTCACAATTAACAACTGATCAATATTACTTCCACTTTTTAATTTTTCGATAACTCGCCGAACTAAAACAGTCGTTTTCCCTGATCCAGCTGAAGCAGAAATTAATAAGTTATCACCTTTATCGAAAATGGATTGCCATTGCGTATCAGTAAAGGTTTCATTGCTAGGTTTTAAGGGGATCTTAGTCATTTTTTTCCTCCCTCATTCGTTCGATAATTTCTTCTTTTGATAATTGTTTTATACGATGATAATCATTTTCCTGTAACATCACATCAAAATTACAAACACTTCGAAATGGGCAATGCTGACAAGCTCGCTTCTTATCTTTCATTTTATAGGATGGATTTAATGCAATTTCTCCTGAAAGTATTCGATTCCCGCCATCAACCATTTTTTTTCGATTATGCTGAATTAAATAATTAATCTCTTCTTCTGTATAAAATTTATCCTTGCTTTGTGTAACCTTTTGTAATGTTTCGTTCTTATCTTTGCGAATTGGAAATAGTGCTGAATTTTTCGATTTCGTTAGTGTATCATCATAAATCGGGAAAACTTCTGCATCGTCAACAAATAAACCATCGTATTTATATTGCTTCAATCGTTCGTCATCGGTAGCTTTTTGATTATCCATGACTGGATTATGTACATGGAAATAATAAGCTCCTGCGACTTTAGCATCATCGCGACCAATTAATTCTACTGCATCCGTTAAAGCAACATCTAAATACGTTACTAATTGCATTGCCAAACCATAATATGCTTCTGTTAAATCAAATTCACGACTACTGGATTTATAATCGACGACCGATAACCAAGGTTGTCCATCTACAACAGCAGTATCAATGCGATCAATCTTACCACGCAGGTGTAGCTTCCCACCAGAATTTAAAGGTAATTGTAAACCGGTAACTCCTCGCTTACCTGCAATTTGACCAAATAGAACTTCTGTTTGTACAGGAGACAACTGGGTTTTTTCTCCTTGTTTATGCAAGGCCCAAGTTACGCGTTGAATTGTCTTACTTAATTGATGGCGAATAAAGTTCATTCGCGCTGAGCGATTCAATAAATTGTAACGAATTTCGCCAAAAATTTCTTTTAACACCTTCTCAACAAAATGACCCCGATCTTCAGCAGTTAATTGGCTTAATGAGATATTTTCCTCAATTAATACAGTTAAAAAACGATCTAATGCATCGTGGAAAAACTCACCCGTAATTGCTGGGTTTAATCCATAAATATCTCGCTCATTTAAACGTAAACCATAATCAATAAAATAACGATATTCACATTGGTAGAACGTCTCCATTCGAGAAATCGAACTATGAATTTCTGTTCCATATAACGCAAGTGCTGTTTCTTTTGGTAAAGAGACAGGTACATTACGATGCTGTTGACTAGCAAATACTCGTTCTGCCAGTTCTTTATATTCACCACGTAATTGTTTTTCCAGCCAACGCCAAACACTTGGTAAATTTATTTCTTCATCCAATGATTGACGATACAAACTATTTAATTGACGAATTAAACTACGGTAGGTTCCAACATAATACGTTGGATTGCTTTCTAAAGTTAAACTTTGTCGATGCTGTAACTCAATTCCTGTACTGTCCAATAAGCGAACTAAATAAGAGGACATTTTAATGTTTTGTTGCGTGTCATGGTTAGCTGCATACGTCATATATAATTTCTCAGAAGCAGATAGTAAAACATTATATGCAACAAAAGGTTCATTTCGTAAAGTTTCACCTACATGATCACGTAAATATTGGTTTTCTTTCAGTGTTTCGTTTAATTGTGTACGCTCTTCACTAGACAGTAAGGTTTTATTTTCAACCTTCCTAGGAAAAGTTGTCTCATCTAATCCAATAGCAAACGTAACTTTAGCTTGCATTGGTCTTGCTAAATCTAAAGGATTAATTTTCACTTGATCAATTGCTGTAGGAATTTTACCGAATGTAAAGTTAGCTAGCCCACTGGATAAAATCTCTTCGAATAACTCAAAATTAAAAGGATCATTTCCATAAATTTCAGCGAATTCATCTAATAAATCCATTAACGAAGACCAAGTTTGCTCGTGGTTACGGGCTTGTTCTAAATGACCACGTTCAATTTCTTGATTTCGCCAATGAATAAGTTGTTCTTCAATGCCTTGCTGAATTAAAAATTGATAAAAAATCTCAAGCGCTTCGTACGTTACTTTAGCTGATTTAATTTTTTTAAAGAAAGCAGCAATATCCCGACGAAAAGCACGACGAACTTGATTTGTTTGTTCTTCAACGGAAAGTGTATCCGTTAATTGTTTCTCTTCAAAATTGTATTCGATTAACTGCCAATCTTCTGCTTTTAACCAATCGTTTCCTTGGAAATGATGAGACAATGCTTTATTCTCAGTAATATCTACTGCGTAACGGAATTGATTACGAGCTTGTTGCCAGTCTTTACTCTCTACTTTCATTTCTTGAGGAATATAGAGTTCTGTTCGTAAAAATCGAAAAATATCGGATAAACGATAATAATATTTATCCAACGCAAACAAAGCATGAATAAATTCTACTAAAGGATGTTGCTCCATTTTACGGTCTTCATCTAAATAATACGGAATTGCCAATTCATCAAAAACAATCGGAATCAACGAATAATAAATTTCTGGTTTTAATGTTACTAATTGAATATCCCGATAACGAATCGGCTGATTAGTTTTTGTCGACGCTGAAACTAATCGACGAATCTCTACCCCAACTTGTCGTAGTTCTTCCTCTGGGGAGTCTGCTTTCCAAATTTCTAAAAAACTTTTTAAAGTCTTTTTATCCGAATCGTTTATTTCATTTGTGCGCCAGTACTTTTCTACACTTGAATATCCTACAGGCACATTGTCTAATGGTGACCCTTTCTTATCAAAAAGTACAGGTACTTGATACAATTGAGCAAAGTTTTTTAAAAGACTATAAGTTTGTTGTCCTTCAAAAAACAAGTCCATTGGGTCTAATTCTTTATGGATGTTATCAATACATAAATCCACACAAAGATGACTTTGTTGCATTAACACCTGCAACAACGCTTGTTCTTGTGCAGAAAAATTTGAAAATCCACTGACAATAAAAAGACTTTTATTCAGATTAGGTAGTTCTTGATTTGATGAGAACTCACCGGTATTTGTTAAAAATCGTGTTAACATCGGAATGGGTTGTTCAATTTGCAATTGACGTTGCAATAGTTCTTCCTCATACGCAGTAAAAACCACTTGTAATTCTTTCATTTTTAAATCAAAGTCTGTTTTTCCACTGCCAAAATGTAAATCTTCAGCATGAATATTCCCTAGTTGAAATTCTTTGTACAACTCAATCAACTGAGCAATGAATCCAGTTTTGTTAATTTCACCTCGAAAAATCGTCAATTTTCCCATCACTGATTCCAAAACTTTACGCATAATCATAGCGGAACCAACATCAGAGATCATAGTGCCTCCAAAGTTGCCAGTACGTTGTAAAAAATACCAAGCTAAACGATTGAAACTGTAGACCTGTCCGCGAATAGAAGTGAATTCTTTTGCCCCTTGTTGTTGTTTTAATTGTGCTAGTAATTCTTGTTCACGTTCAAATTTGTTATAGTTAGGAACTAGAAAAAAAACGTCTTGTTGCGGATTAGCTAACCATTCACTTGCAATATCAATAATTGCTTTTTGATGATTAGTATTGCCACCGCCTGTTATAAATTGCAAGCTCAAGTGAGACCCTCCTTTTTTTCACTATTATAGCATTGTATCAATTATTTTCATGTTCATTAATAGAAATAATCCTGATTCTCCTTATATTATATTTTAACATAGATACCTAAAATAACAAACGCACGTTCGCTATTTTTACTTTTTTTATAAAACCCAAGCAAATTTGTTTACTGACTTTTAGTAAGGGTTTATACTAGCTCTTGTAACTAAGAAAACTAAAGGTGGAATACAACATGACAAACTTTTTAAACTCACTAAAAAATCGTCGTTCAATCTATGCATTAGGACGCAACGTTTCTTTATCTGAAAAAGAAATCGAAGAATTAATCAAAGAAGCTGTAAAAGCTAGCCCAAGTGCTTTTAACGCACAATCAACACGCGCAGTTATTTTATTCGGAGATGCACACGAAAAATTATGGGAATTAACAGAAGCTGCTTTAGAGCCCCTAACTCCAGCGGAAGCTTTTGAAGGAACTAAACAAAAATTAGCTAGTTTCAAAGCAGGATTTGGTACTGTCTTATTCTTTTACAATCAAGATACAGTAACAAACTTACAAGAACAATTTGCTTTATATGCAGATAATTTCCCAGTATGGGCCGAACAATCAAATGGAATTGCAACTGCAAACACTTGGACAGCCCTAGCTGAAGCTGGCATAGGTGCTAGTCTTCAACATTACAATCCAGTAATTGATGAAGCTGTTGCAAATGAGTGGAATATTCCTGCTAATTGGAAACTACGCTCTCAATTAGTCTTTGGCTCAAAAGAAGCTGAAGCTGGCGAAAAAGAATTTCTATCTGACGAAGAACGTTTCCGTATTTTTAAATAACAACAAGAGCGAGTGGCTATATTCCACTCGCTCTTATTGTAGACAAATCAATTCTATTTATGGTTACTAGCCATTAGAACTCTCCTTGAAATTATTCTCCACATGGTATGCACTCGCTAGAACAACACCCCAGCCAAAAATCCCAATTAATAGATTTTATTATTAGTAATGCTCACTCATCTTAGCTACTGAAAAAATATAAATTCTCCTACCTGCTACTAAAAAAGCCCTACATTCATCACTATTAGATGTTCAACAGTTTTTTACAATTCCTACAAAATAAAAAGTGAGAAATAAGACAACCCAGTACAGTTGATTTAAATGCAGCTATTAGTTGCTTGATTGAATTTTTTCAAGATCATAATTATTCATAAATAATCGCGCTAGAATAAAACAGCAAATTAAAAGGAATAGATACATTTGACACGATTATTTTTTATCATCCCCATACAAACACTTTTTTAACCTTTTATAACAGCTCTTTTATTTATACTTTTAATCCAAAGAATGGCTGGTTAGGGTTACTAGTAATCTAAAACTAGTGGCAAAATTCTCCTAATTTTTTTCATCTTGTGTAATAACGTCAATCGGTGTCCCTTCTTTTAAATGTTGCTTTAAAAAAACGGCAATTTCCTCAATCGAGGTGTTAAATTTCATCAAAGGACCTCGTAATCCACGTTTAAAAAAATTAATACGTACCACTTTCTCCTTCGCGTCTTGAAATAAAACGACTCGATCAATTTCTGTAAATTTAATCCCTCGATTATCTAGTGAGTGACTAACGAAACGATCTTCGGTCATTCCTCTCCCGTTAATTAAATAACTCAAAATCAATAAAGTGGCAAAAAGACCTCTCATTTTCTCATCAAGTGTTTCTGCAAAAATTTGCGAAGCGCCAATGAATCCCGCAACCGCAATAGGTACTATAATTGAAAATGTTGATTTACGTTTTGCTACAAACACCAATTCTTTTTTTAATAAAAATAAGTAGGCATATAATATTACTGTAAAAGCTCCAAATAATCCTGTGAACACGTCCATTTTACTCTCCTAGTCTTTTCTTTTTAGTTTAACAGAGGTTGAGAAATTCTATCAAATGAATTTCCTTAATTTTAGCAAATAATTTTCTATTTTGATAAAACTTCGTTAAAATAAAGGAAATAACTAAAATGAGGTGACATTATGAGTAAAATTATTCAACAATTTCAAAAATATGCTTTATTGCGTAGCGTACTTTATATTTTAACCGGTGGATTTGCGATTATGTATCCAAAACAGTTCACTCAAGGTATCATTTATTTAGTCGCTGGTTATATCGCAATCTTAGGGGTAAGTAATCTTTGGAGTGCATATCAAGAAAAACGTCGTTCGGGCTATATGGGTTTCGAAATGATCGTCGGAGTGCTTTTTTTAGTCGCTGCTGCTGCTGTTTTAGCTCTAGCTAAACCAATTTTTACAATTTTAACGATTTTCTTGGGTATCTTAATTGTTCTAAACGGTTCATTACGGATTGTTCAAGGATTTAATTTAAGAAACTTAAATCAACGCTATTTACCATGGATTTTGTACGGTGCATTACTAGTTTTTGGTGGTTTATTATTAATGTTTAAAGCTGTTGCTAGTATTATGACGTTATTTGGTAGTCTTTTAATCTTTATGGGAATTTCCGAAATTATTGGTTATATCCAAATCAAACGCACGCTCTCTTAATTCAGCCTAGAAATAAAGTGGAAATTTTCTAACAAATATAGTATATTTAACTTACATCATAAACACAGGAGGTTATTTCATGAAAAGAATTTATCAAGAACAAGCACATCCAAATGATGTCCCTGTGATCTTTTCTTATGATGCTACTGGTCAGATTGCTGGAAAGCTTTCAGTGAATGAATGGAAAAAACAAAAACAACAGGCCAAATTACTAGAAGAATTAGAAATTAAACTATATCGCGAAGCAATTACGTATTATAGCAATAACGAATTAGAAAAAGCTGCCGATTTATTACTTTATTTAATTGCATGTACTGACTACACACACTATGAATATGTTGAACGATTAGCTAATATCTATCGTAAACAACAGCGTTTTACTAAAGAAAAAGAGTTGCTAATCATCACACGTAAAAGTATTGGTGCTATCGAGTTTTCTGAAGGTATCGTACGACGAATTAACAAACGTATTGAAAAATTGGACGAAAATTCTTTTTCTGGTTTTCCTATATTTAATTAAACTTTAGACACATATCACGTTGATATGTGTTTTTTGTTTAAAAACATCTTATCTACATCCGGAAAAAGACAATGAAAAACAAAGCAATCAGATAATTCTCACTACGCCCTCGTTGAAAGGGTCGAAGTACAAATCAGAAATTACACAAAAAGATGTAGCTGTATTTAAACCAAACATGGTATTTATACCGCTGTTTCAACATAAAAGTAACACTTCTCCTCCCACTACTTCAAAATAATTCCACTTCTCTATAAGTAGAATATTGAAGAGATTATTTAAGTATTTTTTTAGTAGTTACTACGAAAATAAGAGATCATATTTATATGGAGTGGATCATAATTTATTTTGTATAATTATTTTAACAATTATTAAATAACTCTTTCTCATTTTTTGTTCAGATTCTTAATACAGGAATCTTTCAAATATTTGTTCATTTGAACTAAGCCTCACATATCTAACTAATATGCTAGCATCTACTATTATTTTCGCGTTCTAATAAAAAATCTAAGGATTTTTCCGTAAGTTCTCCAAATATCACATTTTGAATTAAATAACGTATCTATTTTGTAGTAACTGGCAGGTCGTGATACTCTTGACCACTTTTACAAGGTAAATATCGAAAGAAGACTGTTCAACTAATAAAGTTACGTAGAAGGTATTCCAAAAAGTAAACAATCAGCAGTTAGCTTTGCAATTTCAGTTGGAGATTCAAGAGCTCCATCTTCTAACCATTTAATCAGAATATTAAAAACAGCCCCCGATATAAAGTATAATTTAAATCTTTCAATAGAGTTACTAGACATATCACCAGCTAAATCTTCTATATATCGATTAAAAGTATCTTGAATAAGGCTACCAAATCCACCACGATACAATAATAAAAGATAAGAACGATCTAAGAAGAAGAAGTTCAAAGCCTGTTCGAATCCATCAATCATATTTTTATAGTTAAATAATCCATTATCATTGTTTTTAAGGTGTTCAATAACAAGATTCTCATAGGCTGCGTCCATATACGACTCTATAATTTCTTCTTTAGATGAAAAGTTTCGATAATATGAAGCTCTTGCAACATTCGCTTTAGTGATGATATCGGTCACAGTAATCTCAGAAAAATTCTTTTTTGAAAGCCAATAGAATAGCGAATCTGTAATACTTTTCTTAACACGTAAGTTTTCTCTTTCATTTCTTGACATCCTTATCATCCTCAATAATTATTGTTGATATAAATTGTATCACCCTAGAACTATTTTGTAAATTAAACGATGAGACTCTGTATGCAAATTAACTTAAACAACTATGCTGATACAAAAATCAAGATATTGGATCAGCTTCATGGATTGAATTAATAAAAAGCTGATGATATATTTTGTTTCATCAACAATATTTATTAGGAGTGATTATTATGACATCCAATATTTCAATCAGAGTCATGGATCAAGAAAAAGATTATAAAAGGATGGGAACGAAAAATGGTATCATCGAAAAGTGGGAAGATGGAAAAAGAGACGATGATCGCGCAGGAGTTTATGAATGGTGGTATTTTGACATGATTTTAGATGATGGCTCAAAAGCAGTTATCCACTTCAACACAAAAGACAATAAAACAATTGGAAAAGATGGTACAATTCCTTCCGTTGTCTTAAAAATTACAGCACCAGATGGGAAAGAATATAAAGATAATGTTGTGTTAACTAAAAACGATGCGAGTTTCGGAAAAGATCGATGCGATGTTAGATTCGGGCCACATTATTTAGATGGAGACCTTCAAACCTATAAAATCCATGTAGATCAAACTGGCGGAGTAAATGGAACTGATGGAGCTGGTGGCGTTGGAGAAGCCTCTAATGTTGCTGCAGATTTAACATTAGTAAGTACCACTAAACCATGGAGACCTGGCGCAGGTGGATTCACTTTTGGTGATGATGAAGAAGGTTACTTTACTTGGCTTTGCGCAGTACCAAGAGGCAATGTAAAAGGAACCTTATTTTATAACGGCGAAGAGCATCAAGTCACAGGAGCCGGTTATCACGATCATCAGTGGGGAAATATGAAACATAATTCAACATGGGATCACTGGTTATGGGGCAGACAGGATTTTGGGGATTATGCACTTTTAGTTTTTGATATTGGTACACAGAAAGAATATGGAAATAAGCGCTTACCTATGATGTTTTTACAAGATAAAGACGGAAATTTAATAATGGAAGACTTGCAAAATCCTAAATGCCGTTTAATTAGGGAGTATAAAGAAGAGTTGTCAGGAAAAATGTATCCAAAAGAAATAGAATATGTATTTAGTCAAGGAGATAAGAAATTAACATATACAATCACACAAATAGAAGAACTCGAAGTACGAGATGCTTTTTCAAGCGCACCGTTCATTGCCAAATTATTTTTAAAAATTAAAGGAATGCACCCATCCACCTCAAGAAACTTCGCTAAGGGTGAAATGACATATATTGATGAGAAAACTACCATCAAACGTCACGGAAATATGATCTATGAATTTGTGTATATGGGATTAACTATTAAAGAGAAAATGGAAAATTTCTAGCTATATAGTGATTAATAATATAAATAAAGGAGAATCATTATGACAAACTTAAAAATTAAGATAATAATTGATGGAGATAATTATTCAGAAAAACAGCTTGAATATATTAGTTATGAAAGAGAAAAACATGTGTTACAGGAAATGATTTATCTAGATGCAAAAATCCCTTATAAGGGTAAAAACTTAAGTTTTGATGATGTCAATTATTTGAGCTATAAGGAAGCAAAAGAGATTAATCTCCAAGCAAGAAAAATGCTTGGAGCTGAAGGGATTAGAAAACTATATGAAAATGAATTGGAGCGTTCTGCACAAATGTGGCGCGATATTTCAAAAAGCTATCATGATGATGACTCAATGATTCCAGCTACAGCAGATATAGTTGTTGAAGGGATGACTCTTGAAACATTCAGAGAGAAGTTAACATTTGTATTGAGTGGCGGAGATTCCTCAGTTATGTCGGAACATCCTGAACATTTTCATTTTGCCTCTTTAGAGAATGATGATGTAGAAAAAGTAGGCATAGAAACAATGGGGATGTATGGTGGTCCCACTGAAGTTATTGTAATCCCTGGGTATAAATCTATCCCATCTGACGAAGGATTTCTTCCCTCATTGGCTGGGACATCAAAGTTATTGGATGGTACTTTACGCCGTGATATCGCCCATCATCAAATGAGAAAAACAGAGCAAGGATTCAATATTCGAACAAGGGTTTATTTTCCTAAAGATACTCCTAAAGAAATGATTGAAGGGCACAAATTACATTTAGCAATGGAAACTTACGAAATGATTAAAGCAGCAGCTACAGTATAAGGTGATTTTATATCTCAACCTATTGAATTTACATTAAAATTTATATTCAACTAACTTAATACTCTATAGCAAACTGAAATGGATAGATATTAAAAAATTTACTTAATCTAGAGGAAAATTGGTCAGTTTATATTAATTCCGCTTGTGGTATGTTTTTTCACAGCTTATTAATTTAAGAAAAGCTCAATTTATATTCGTTACTTAAATGGCTTACCACCGCTTCCTGATTCGAAATTTCTATGAGTATTATGTATCTTTCTCCAATCTTGTAGTTGATTATTATTCCTCAGACCGTATTTTTCGAAAGAGCATTTAGACTTCCTAAAACATTTAAATAGCTCTCTACTAGCACGACTCTTCCTTCTGGTGTAAACTTCATTTTACTTTCTGCATACAAAACACCCCCTATATAGGACTTTTATATTTCAGTGTCCTATATAGGGGGCATATCAAATCAACGTCCCTTTTTTTATTTTATAAATGCTCGTACGATATAAAAAATTCCAGTTAACATTAAGTAGAATCCTACTAAGAATGATAAGGTTAACATTGAAACAATTGGGTCAAAAAATAAAGAAATCCCAATGAAAATTCCCACAATATTTAAAATCATAGAAAACCAATAATAGGCAGTACTTACTAAACGTGCCTCATTTAATATAAATAAGTTACGTACAGAATCAATCACAAACCACATCGCAAAGACATAAGCGATCGTCATAACCCCTGCATATAAATTAAACATCAAAACAATTCCCAAAACCACTTCTAAAATGCCTAAAAGCAATAGAGCAGTTCCTTTAAAGCCAGTTAATTGTTTCACTTTGTTGCGAATAAAAATGCTTGCAACGCCATTAATAATTGCTGTAATAGCTAAATAAATAACGATTGCCATCAAGCTACCACCAGGGTTTTGGAAAGCCATCAATGATACAACGAAAAATAGTATCCCTAAAATTAAGCTACTCCAGTCAAAACGTTTTTCTTCATACATGTTGTGTCACTCCTCAAAATTTAAATGATTTAACAGAGAAATTACTCTCTGTTAACATCCTACTATTCTTTTAAATTTTTAGTCAAAACATAACAAAATAAGTTAAAATGTTATAAGATTTTCGCCTGATTTTCTAATGATGATGGCATTTATAAAAAACGATTAATAACTGGAAAAGTCCATTTTTTTGTAAATGTTTGAGGTAGATAATGTGTTTCATAACTTAGTTCTTGATTTTCAGCATATAATGTTTGATTTGCTAAGTAATGACTCACTGTTCCTTGATAAATTAGTTGAGGATTCAATTGAGCAACTAAATCATTTGGAGTAATGAGATAAATAGGTTTATGGAATTCTACGATACCACTTTCTTGCAAAACATAAGCTAAAAATTGTGAACAGAAAAAGGCGTTTTCACGTTCCCATTCTTGGTGTAAGGCAATTCCGATTAAGCCTAGAAAATTATAACGATAATCGGTTCTTTTCAATTCAAACTCTGTAATCTTTTTTTGTATTCGATCAAAGTGTTCATCAGACATCTCTAAATAATATACTTGACAACGTGAACGTAAGAAAAAATCCTGATATAGGTTTTCTTTTACAAAGCCTCCATCAAAAGGATTGTTAACTTTTTTTCGACCAAAACTGTAAACTTTATCAAGTTGTCTATCTAAAGCAATCGATGAATGATTATAATTTTTTCTAGTAAATATTTTGATACATTTAGTCAATACCGTCCCAGTATCAGTTAATACAATATATACACTTTTCATTTCTTTTCTCCTTCTCACTCAAAAAAGGCTTCAGCCCTTCTGCACTTCATTATAGCACATAAAAAAAGCTTTTCTCATACTTTTCTCATACGTCTGAAGACTGATTTTAAAGAAAAAAGCATATAAATTATTCCAATTTATATGCTTTAAATGGTTTATTTAGTTTCCATGCTAGTGATTTTATTATTTCTTTCTCATTTTTGGTTATTTTTTTATTACTGTAAATAGCTATTTCATAATAAGAGGTTAACATTAAAAATTCACTACCAACTGTTGAAGAAACTTTTTCGACTTGTTCCGCATATTGTTGTAAGGTCTGCTCTTGAGGACGGGGTATTTTTCTTTCTAGTTTAGCTAGCAACAATGGATAAATACTTAGTAGTGGCTGTTTACTAATCTTCAACAAAAGTAAGATAAACACATAAAAATACCAGTACCAACTTGTAATTAAAACAACAAATAACAGCAACCATTTCAACCAATTCCAAACCCTTGCTAAACGAAATGGTTGATTATTCTGTTCTGTTGGAACAGATTCTATGATGCTTACTTGCTCACTACTTGCCGTTGAAATACTTGTTGATGATTTCGTGGTTTCTGTACTTTCTAAATCAGTTGTTTCAAGCGTCTCCTCTGTTACTTCTTCTAGAGGCTGACTAAAAGATGGAGTGGGTTCGAACGGTAACCAACCATAACCTTCGAAATAAACCTCAACCCAAGAATGAGCATCTTGATTTCGAACTGTATACGTTTGATAGTCATCAGTGGTTTCTGTCACTGTACCTGGAGCAAAACCTTTCACCCAACGTGTAGGAATACCAACACTTCGCAGCAAAATAGACATGGCTGTCGAAAAATTATCACAATAGCCCACTTGTGAATCAAATAAGAAATGATCCACATAATCTTGATTTTCTGGTGGTACTTTCGCATCTAATTTCGAATAGCGAAAATCAGGAGATGTTTTTAAATAATCTTGAACAGCCGTTACCTTATCAAACATCGTTACTTGATTCATAATCAACTCATCAGCTAAATCATATACTCTTTGTGGTAAGTCCTCAGGTAGTTGCAAATAATTTACACTATTGGTTGGCACAGTCACTTCAACTTCAGATAATTCTGCAGCAGAATAATTTAAATTTTGCCAATCAATTTGTACAGCATTACCTAAGAAATCTATTCGGTCGCTTTCGTTGTAAAGATAAAAACTACTTTGACCCGAAGTTAATTGAATTTGTTTTTCTCCATAAGGCAAAGGCAAGTATTGATTATTATTACGATTATAAAAAGTTACATCAATTGTCTCGTTTTCAGCAAGCGCACCTTGATAATCACGTGCTGATACGGTCAGTTCAGAGGCATTTAATATGCTTTCACGAGTCAGATTTTCTGATGAAGGCTGCCACCCTTTCCCTGTATAGATATTCTTACTATCTACTCGCCAATAATGTGCTTGCTGTTGATTTGCTTCAAACAGGATTGTTCTATCATCTAACAATGGACCACCTAATAAGTTGTCATCCTCGCTGAAACCAGTACGTGATAACGGACTACCTTTCCCATTTCCCTGTCCATTTTGTTCAAAATAACGGTAAAATCCTTGCTGGTTCAGTTGATTCCTAATAGATGAACTTGCTTCTAATAACCGGCTTTCTATTTGAGTTTTTGGAATTGTTAAAGCACCTAAAAATAGAACTCCAATAACCAGCGTCCCTAAAATGACTGTTTGACGTTCCTTTAGATAAACCACTAAACGAAAAAATAATGCGTTACATAAAATAAACAAAATAACTAAGCTTAAATCTAAGTGATTGTAAATAACTAACAGGAGTAAATAACCTACAACAATGACTGTACTCAAATAAATACGAAGATATTCAATTTGCATTTCAATCAGTAAAATCATTAATAGCAAAATAATAGTTAACGCAATTGCTGGTGGAATAAAAGAAACTTCACCACTAGAAAAACCCAAATAGTCTTCTTTTAAGGTCTGTAAAAAAAGGTCAAACCATTCTTTGGAAAAAGACTGTTCCATTGGCATAAAAAGGTAAGCTGTACAACTACTAGCTAAACCATAAAAAGGAAGTTTTAGCCAACGATAAGGAATAATCCCTGCAATCAAACAAAAAAGGCCTACTGTTATCCCAGCTAACAGATGGTTACCTAATCGATAAATTGATAAAAATTGAAGAAAAAAAAGAAAAAAAGTAATAAATGTTAGTAACATGGGTACCAGCTTCTCTTTTAGTTGTTTAATCATAAGCTCACCTCAATTCCTAACATCGCCATTAACTCTTTGTACGTATAAAGAGTGACTTGATTGTCTCGCTGTAAATCAATGATTTGCTCTTTCAATTCCTCTGAATGTTTAGGTGTAAAAATATAAATTCTCTTTTGATAAAATTTTGGCAAAGATGGAGGCATTGTTAAAGGTTGAATGAATGCATACTGTCTTAAATCATCAGTAGCAAAAGTATCTGATTGTGTTCCTAATAATAATGTTGGTATTTGCGGAAATTGCTGTTGTAGCGAATAAAATATACTCAACATCTCTTCAAAGTACAAGCTATCTTGGCCATAAAAAATAAACACCCATTCAGAAGTTTGAAATTGTTGATACTCTCGATAAATTAATTCCTGCTGACGACTTGAAGCCTTCCAATCAATTTGTTTTAAAGCATCCCCTATTCTATAAGGCCGATAGTTTTTCACTGTGAAGCTTGACTCCCCATAAGAACTACGTTGCAATTCATGTTGAAAATAAGAAATGACTGTTTCTGCTTCCGATGAAATTTTCGGTAATACAAATGCTGCTATTGTTAGCTGTACTGTTTGACTTTTTCGAAACCATCCAAAAAAGTCTTGACTAGATACTTGTATAGGAATTTTTTGATAATAGCCTCGTTGTTCTGGTGACCAAACAACCTGCTTTTGCATTTTCCCGTTGAAAAAATAAAAGAAAATAGAGCCACTAAAACAGATACTAGATAATTTTGTGCGAAACAAAATTAACGGGTATTTTCCTCGTCTCGTAATATCTAACCGAAGCTCTGTCTTTTCTCCTACCTGCATAATCTGCTGCTCATTACTAATAATTTTTAGGCGCCGCAAAGAACCTAACACACTGATCAGTTCAATTATGATGAGTAGGCTAGCAAATAACAAAAGCGTCCATCCAGTTTCATTAGTAAAAATAAGCGCATAAACAACAATAAAGCAGTAAGCTAGACCTAACATAAATGCATTACGCCAATTTTTAATTTGTTTCATCCACTCACCTCCGGATAGGTACAGGAACACGCTCAATAATTTGCTGTAAAATTGCTATTCTCTCTTCTTCACTATTTCGATTTTTTAGTTGGATACGATGACCAAAAACCGCTGGTAAAATCTTTTGGAGGTCTTCAGGAACAACGTATTGACGACCTTCAGTTAGTGCGTACGCTTTAGCCCCCCGAATAAAGGCTACACTTCCACGCGGGCTAACGCCCAATGTAATTCCTTGATGATTACGACTAGCTTGAACCAATTGCAAAGCATATTTTGCAACATTTTCTTGTATAAATATTGTATCCACTAATGCTTTCAATTCGTCTACTTCTTGCTCTGTTAAAATTCGGCGAATACTTATCTCTTGTTGCTTTCCAGTCATTAATGTTAATTCATCTTGAAAATTTGGATAGCCTATTTTTAAGCGAAATAAAAAGCGGTCAAGTTGTGCTTCAGGAAGCGGATAGGTCCCTTCGTATTCAATCGGATTTTGCGTAGCTAAAACAAAAAAATGTGGAGACAAAGTATAGGTTTGATTATCAATTGTTACTTTTCCCTCTGACATTGCTTCCAATAAAGCTGCTTGTGTACGCGGACTAGTCCGGTTAATCTCATCTGCTAATAATACTGTTGTGAAAATAGGGCCTCTACGAAACTCAAATTGATTGGTTTGATTATTAAAAATAGAAACACCCAAAATATCACTAGGAAATAGATCTGGAGTAAACTGAATTCGAGAAAATTTCCCATGAATAGCCTGAGCTAATGTTTTAATCATCAATGTCTTTCCAACACCGGGTATATCTTCAAATAAAACATGCCCACCGGCTAATAAAGAAGCAACAGTTAGCTGGATAACATCTCGTTTTCCTAAGATGACTTTTTCGACCTCTGTGATTAATTCAGGAATTTTTTTTGTTAATTCTTGACTCATATTCTTCCTCCTTTTAACTATACTCATAACTAATTACTGAATTTTCTTGCTATTTGTTATAAAAAATGAGAGAAAAATCGTTCGGATTTTTCTCTCATTTTTCTACAAACCGATTTCTTTACGAACAACATCCGCAATCTTATCGACATAATAATTAACTTTTTCATCAGTTGGAGCTTCAGCCATCACGCGTAACAACGGTTCTGTTCCTGAAGGTCGAACCAAAATACGGCCTTCGCCATTCATTTCGGCTTCAGCTTCATCAATCACAGCTTTGATAGCTGGTACTTCCATCGCACCATTTTTGTTTGAAACACGAATATTCACTAATTTTTGTGGATAAATGGTCACCTCATCCGCTAATTCTGATAGTTTTTTTCCTGTCTGCTTCATGATGCTCAATAATTGAATTCCGGATAACATACCATCACCCGTCGTATTAAAATCTAAGAAGACCATGTGTCCAGATTGTTCGCCACCAAAATTGTAATCATTTTTGCGCATTTCTTCGACAACATAACGATCGCCTACTTGTGTAATAACATCTTTTAAGCCAATTTCTTCCACGGCTTTATGAAAGCCTAAGTTACTCATGACAGTTGTTACAATCGTATCTTGCTTCAATCGTTTTTGTTGCGCTAAATATTTTGCACAAATGTACATGATTTTGTCGCCATCAACGATTTGACCACGTTCATCCACCGCAATAATACGATCGCCATCGCCATCAAAAGCTAATCCTGCATCTGCCTCTTTTTCAACAACAAATTCAGCTAGTTTTTCTGGATGTGTTGAACCAACACCATCATTGATATTTAAGCCATTTGGTGATGTTCCCATTGTATAGAAATCCGTTTCCAAATCTGCAAACAAGCGATTAACAGATGTTGCAGTTGCCCCATTTGCTGCATCAATACAAACCGTTAAACCAGATAAATCACCACTAATTGTTTGTTGCAAGAATTGCGAATATTTCAATAACCCTTCTGGAAATTCTTCTACTGTTCCCAAACCTTCAGCTGAAGGCCGTGGTAATGTATCTTCTTTCGCATCTAACAAAGCTTCAATTTCAGCTTCTTGCTCATCGACTAATTTAAAGCCATCATTCCCGAAAAACTTAATACCATTGTCTTGAGCTGGAT
This sequence comes from Enterococcus sp. AMC2644, assembly GCF_058216475.1. Taxonomy (NCBI): domain Bacteria; kingdom Bacillati; phylum Bacillota; class Bacilli; order Lactobacillales; family Enterococcaceae; genus Enterococcus; species Enterococcus sp. AMC2644. Next base: position 2,750,575 of record NZ_CM177095.1, on the reverse strand, counting down.
TGTGAGAAGCAGAAATCATAACGCCTGCACTCGCTTTTTGAATACGGGTTAAATAGGCTACTCCTGGCGTTGAAATAACTCCTAATTGGAACACCTCAATCCCTACAGACAGTAAGCCTGCGACTAAAGCATTTTCTAATAATTGTCCAGAAATACGCGTATCGCGCCCCACAAGAACACGTGGACGCTTGTCTTCTGTTTCATGTTGACTTAATACATAACCGCCACAACGGCCTAATTTAAATGCTAGCTCTGGTGTTAACTCTTTATTGGCCTCGCCACGAACACCATCCGTACCAAAATATTTTCCCATAATTATTGTTCCTCTCTCATTGTCTCTTGTTCTTCAATTATTGAAGATGATTCTTGAGTACTTTCTTCTATTGTTTCTTCACTAAAACTTGAAGTTACTTCTGGTTCGTTTGAAGAATTTTTTTCTTCAGTAGAAGGAACTGTTCCTTCAGAAGTTTGCGGTAGTGATTGTCCAGCTCCTGTAGTTGACTCGTTGCTTCCCTCTGCTTCTGCAGATTCACTGGATACATTTGTCGTGCTACTTTTTTCTGTAAAGATTGGTGATATTTCCACTGTCACCTGTTTTGGTGTTGCTACAACGCCTTTTTCAGTTGGAATAGTCACTACTTTTTTTGTTGTTTTTTGCACATCCGATACATCTACAGGGACACCGATACTTTCAACTGTATCTAGCAACTGTTGTGATCCAGAAATTACTGCTTGTGTAGGACTTACTAGAAAGTCAAAATGCGAAACTCCAGTAGGTGTTGTTCCTTGCTGAACAGCATACAAACTAACTGATTTCTCAGGTACAGAAACTTGCAAGCTAACATCTACTGTTTGTGGATTGATTTCGGTTTGTAAAATCTCACCATTTTTATCTACTGCATATACGGGAGCTTCAATAGACTGATTATTTGTCACACCTTTTAAATCATCAACATCAGCCATGACTTTTGCAATATCTTTTAGCGTTTGTTCACCAGTAACTACAGTCACTTCACTTGGCTCAGAAACTATTTTATCTAATTGAAAGCCATCTTGCAAATTATCTTCTGAGTAATTGATTTCAACTGGAAATTTTTTGCTAACTTTTTTTTCAATTGTGACAGTAAAAATTCTTGATTCAATCTTCCCAGTAACACTATTACTCATATCTTGAATTTCTAACAACACATCATGTGTTCCCACATCTAAGTCTGTTAAATCAGCCACTACATGAAAATTTCGAGTTTCAACATTTTTTTCTGCATTTAATTGCACACGGTTCACACTAGATAGTGTCACGTCTACAGTTGGCTGATAGCCTTGAATAAAATACTTATCTGAATCATAGATAGTCTGGATTGGTACATCGGTCACCGTTTCCTCATAAGCACTAGGTGTAATTAAACTGCTTTGAAGGCTTGATCCATTAGCATTAAAAAATAATACTAAACTAAACAACAAAGCTAACAATCCATACATGACGTTGCTTTTTCTCTGCTTAGTAAACATTATTTGCCTCCTTTGTTTAATCTATTCAACTCATCTAAAATCGTGCGAAAAAAATTCTTCTTTTCTTTTGGTTTTTCTTCTAAAATAAATGCATCATTTAACATTTTCAAATATTCTTCTTGACTTAAATCTGGATATAGCTGGTTATTCAAAGTAATACTTACGTTTCCTGTTTCTTCTGAAACAATGATTGTTAAAGCATCACTTACTTCCGAAACACCTAGAGCTGCTCGATGTCTAGTCCCAAATTCTTTTGGTAATAATACACTATCTGACAGCGGTAAATAAGCACAAGAAACAGAAATTTTCCCATCACGAATAATAACTGCACCATCGTGTAATGGTGTATTCGGGATAAAAATATTTATCAATAACTCACCTGTAATATCTGCATCTAAAGGAATCCCAGTTTCGATATATTCCTCTAAGCCAGTGTTACGTTCAATTGTAATTAATGCACCAATTTTTCGTTTTGACATGTACTGAATTGCTTTATCAAAAGCTTTAATCATCTGTTCATCTTTATTACTTTCATTTTTTGTAGGGGTAAAGAAAGTTGTTCGACCTAAATGTTCCAAGCCCCGTCGAATTTCTGGTTGAAAAATAACAATTGCCGCAATCACCCCGTATGTGATTACTTGATCCATCAACCACGACAATGTGTGTAAGCCAATTAGTTCTGCTACGAAACGAATACCAATAAACATCGCTACCCCTTTAAATAATTGGATAGCTTTGGTTCCTCGTACCAGTTGGATTAGTTTATAAACAATATACCAAACAACAATAATGTCTAATACATTTATTAAAAAAGGTAATGAAAATACATCAATAGATAACAATTGTCTCCAATATTCTAAGTTAAATAATTCGCCAATATTAAGTTTCATACTAACAGCCTTCCTTTATTCTAAGACTCGCTCTTCTATTAGTATAGCATAGGTTTTTTTCCGGTGGCGATAAAAAAAGCTCTTCTTTGAAAAATTTTGAAAACTTTCCGAATACATTCCAAACAGGTAACTTTTCAATCATATAAAAATTCGTTACACTATACTTTATAAAGGGAGGAATTTTCATGGATATCTCAGTAATTAAAGCAAATGAAACTAACACAGACAACGGAATTTTTATTGGTGATTCAGCACCTAAGCAATTATTAGAATTTCTTAATGTTCGTTGTCCCTATTGCAAAAAATGGTTTGAGGAGTCTCTTGAACTTTTAAACGAAGCAGTTAGCGAGCATAAAATCCAACGTATTATCAAGTTAGTTGATCGGCCGAAAGAGTCACTTCAACGAGGAAATGTTATGCACCGTTTTGTAACAACAGAAGATGCCAAACAAACACTTGTGGATTTAACAAAAATTTTTGCTACACAAGCACAATGGGGAAACTTATCCTTAGAAGAAGTTGCTGAATTTGCTAAAAATGAACTTCATTTGTCGGAACATAACCATTTAGATTATGCTCAAAGCTTAATTGAAGAAACAGAGCGTGCAACTATTAAGTTTGTGCCTACAATTATTATTAATGACCACATTTTTGATGAAACTATTGATCAAGACACATTAAAAAGTTATTTAGCTTAAAATAAAAGTTAGGCTATAAGCCCCTTTAACAGTAAACTATCCGGGCTATTTAGATAGAAATCTCTAAATAGCCCGGATAGTTTTATCTTTTTTACTTATGTTACATTCCTATCTTAAGTTGCATCCTCACGTAAACGATCCGCAAATTCATTAATTTTGCGAATACGATGATTAATTCCTGATTTTGAAATCACACCCGAAGGAATCATCTCCCCCAACTCTTTAAGGCTCACTTCCGGATGCTCCAAACGAAGTTCCGCAATTTCCTGCAGTTTTTCTGGTAACGATTGTAATCCAACACGATCTTCAATATATTGTATATTTTCAATTTGTTTTGATGCTGCATCAATTGTTTTATTCATATTTGCTGTCTCACAATTCACTAAACGATTTACTGAATTTCGCATATCTCTAACAATCCGAACATCTTCAAATTTTAGCATAGAATTCGTTGCGCCAATCAACGTTAAAAAATCAGCAATATGTTCGGCACCCTTCAAATAAGAAATATACCCATTACGCCTCTCTAAGGTACGTGCGTTTAACCCGTAATAATTTAACATATTACAAATATCTTGATTGTGTTCTTCATAAATCGAATAAATCTCTAAATGGTAACGACTTGTCTCCGGATTATTAATAGAGCCAGACGCCATAAATGCGCCCCTTAGATATGAGCGCATTTTTTGAGCATTTCCCATAATTTCTCCTGAAACATGACTATGAAACATTAAACCATCCATAATTCCTAAATCATCTAAAACAGCTCGTGTTTCTTGTTTTAAACGAACAATATAGACGTTATTTTTTTTCAATTTCATTTTTCGACGAACCAATAACTCACTACGCACATCATAGTGATCTTTGAGTAAAGAATAAATCCGACGAGCAATCGCAGCATTTTCTGTTTGGACATTTAATATAATTTGTTGATTTGATAAACTAATTGAACCATTCATGCGAATCAATGCTGCCAATTCAGCCTTTGCATGTTCACGATGAACTTCTAAGCCCGTCAGTTCTTTTTTCACATCTGCTGCAAAAGACATCCTATCCTTCTCCTCTCTTTAGTTTTTTAATCGTGCGCCATACACAATACGTAGTAACTCTTGTACAACTTTTTCTCCATCATGAAATACACCATTATCTCGCAATTCTAAAAAATCGGTAGAAACTACACGACAGTTTTCTTTACGAAGACCGTTAAAGTCATGTTGAACTTGTACTAGATATTCATCATAGGTTTCTGTATCCATATATCCTTCTGGTACTGGTTCAGTATTCACCAAGACAGTATCAACAAAACGCGCTTTTAGATGTTGATGTAAAACACGAACATGATCGGTATCTGTAAAATGTTCTGTTTCTCCTTTTTGCGTCATAATATTACAGATATATACGACCTCAGCCGTTGTTTCAAGCATAGCTTGACCAATTTCAGAAATCATCAAATTTGGTAAAATACTTGTAAATAAACTACCTGGTCCTAAAACAATCATATCTGCTTCTAAAATGGATGTTACGACTTTACGTGCCGCTTTTGGTTCATCATCATTTGCATGGTTGCGAACAAATACATGATCAATAGTTTTTCGATCTAAAGCAATTTTGGATTCACCTACAGCAGTTGTACCATCCTTAAACACAGCATGTAAGACTAGTGGTTCATCAGAAGAAGGATAGACCCGACCGTCAACATGCATCATTTTTGATAAGAGTTGCACAGCTTCATACGTACTACCACGCATTTCAGACATGGCTGCAATAATCAAATTTCCTAAGGCATGATTGGCTAAAAATTTATCTTCTTTGTTAAATCGATATTGAAAAACATCTGAATATAGTTTAGGCATATCTGACAGAGCTACTAATACATTTCGTAAATCACCTGGTGGCGTCATGGTAGTTACTGAGTCACGTAATTGGCCACTACTTCCACCGTCATCAGCCACCGTTACTACTGCCGTAATGTCTACCCCTTGATTTCGTAATCCTTTTAATATTACTGGTAAACCAGTGCCACCACCGACAACGACAATCTTTGGTTTTCTGATACGGTAGGTTTTCATTTTCATGAGCGGTTCACCGTCTCTTTTCGTTTATCTTTATCACGATGTGTGATATTTACTTTATAATCTTCAGCTAAGGCTTTCCCAACACGCTCAGTTAAAGCTACTGAACGATGTTGCCCTCCTGTACAACCAATTGCAATCGTTAAACTACTTTTTCCTTCTTTGACATAGCCTGGCATAATTATTTTCAATAAACTTAAAAATTGTGCATAAAAGTTTTCTGTCTCATCAAAAGACATTACATAATCGTAGACTGGTTTATCCATCCCAGTTAATGGACGTAGCTCGCTAATATAATGTGGGTTTGGTAAAAAGCGAACATCCATTGCAATATCAGCATCAATTGGCAAGCCATATTTAAACCCAAAGGATACCATCTCAACTCGGAAACCATGATCTTGAGAATGACGAAACTCTTGATTGATTTTTTCACGTAACTGACGTGGTGTTAAAGTTGTTGTATCAATAACAATAGATGCTCGTGTCTTTAAATCTTCTAAAATAGCTCGTTCTTTACGAATCCCTTCCGTCACCAAGCCATCCATCGCAAGTGGATGTGTGCGTCGTGTTTCTTTATAACGTGACACTAATTCATTATCCGAGGCGTCTAAAAACAGAACACGGGTATCAATAAAAGCAGTATTTTCAATATCTATTAACATACTTTGAATTTCTTCAAAAAATGAACGAGAACGTAAGTCAACGACTAAAGCAATCTTCGTAACTTTTCCTGATTCTTTAATTAGTTCCCAAAATTTAGGAATTAAGCTTGGAGGCATATTATCAATACAGAAATACCCCATGTCTTCAAAGCTTTGAATTGCGACAGTTTTTCCGGCACCACTCATTCCTGTAATAATAACTAATTCTAAACTTTCTACCATCGTTTTTGCTCCTCTCATCTATTGCGTATATGTGCAATTCAATGTTTACATATCATTATATCATTCCGGGCGTATCATTGCTAATTTTTATTATTTTAATTCAAAGAAAAAAAGCGATTTAGAATTTCTTCTGATCGCTTTTTTTCCATTTGAACGGATAGAACTTATAGGTGGAATTTCATTTAAGAAGATTCCAACTATCTGTAATTTTATCTAACCTCTAGTATTGTAGCAAGCTTTTTATTAGAGTTTTCTATAAACTTAACCCTTTTCTAAAATTGCCTGCAAATACTTTCCGGTATAACTTTCTTTAACTTGCGCAATTTCTTCAGGTGTTCCAGTTGCCAAAATGGTTCCCCCACCTTCGCCACCTTCTGGACCTAAGTCAATCACATGGTCGGCAGATTTAATGACATCTAAGTTATGTTCAATCACTAAAATAGTATTTCCGGCATCCACTAAGCGTTCTAATACCTTCAATAATCGGGCTATATCATCCGAGTGCAATCCTGTTGTTGGTTCATCTAAAATGTAAAAGCTTTTCCCATTCGATTTCTTATGAAGTTCACTTGCCAACTTCATTCGTTGCGCTTCACCACCTGATAAAGTTGTGGCTGGTTGTCCTAGAGTCACATAACCTAAACCAACATCAACAATTGTTTGAAGTTTACGATGAATTTTCGGAATATGTTTAAAGAATTCAACAGCATCTTCTACGGTCATATCTAAGATTTCAGAAATATTTTTCCCCTTGTAATGAACTTCTAGTGTTTCTGAATTATATCGTTTTCCATGACAGACTTCACAGGGAACATAAACATCAGGTAAGAAATGCATTTCAATCTTGATAATCCCGTCACCTTTACAAGCTTCACAGCGACCTCCTTTTACATTAAAACTAAAGCGGCCCTTTTTATATCCACGAATTTTCGCTTCATTGGTTTGCGCAAACAAATCACGAATATCATCAAAGACACTTGTATAAGTCGCTGGATTACTACGTGGTGTCCGACCAATTGGACTTTGATCGATATCAATAATTTTTTCGATACTTTCGTAACCGGTCATTTTCTTAAATTTCCCTGGTTTATTTGAATTTCGATTAATTTTTTGTGCTAAAGCTTTTTTCAAAATTTCATTAACTAAAGTCGATTTTCCTGAACCAGAAACTCCTGTTACAGCTACAAACTGTCCTAAAGGAAACGCAACAGACACATTTTTAAGGTTGTTTTCAGAAGCACCAGTAATTTTAATTGCTTGACCATTCGATTGACGTCGTTCTTTGGGAACAGGAATGTTTCTTTTACCGGATAAATACTGACCTGTCAATGAATTAGGATTAGCGGCGACCTCTTCTGGGGTACCTGCTGCAACAATTTCACCACCTGCATGACCTGCACCTGGTCCTACATCAATTAAATAATCTGCAGCTTTCATGGTGTCTTCATCATGTTCAACAACAATTAAAGTGTTTCCTAAATCCCGCATTTTCCTTAAAGAATCTAATAAGCGATCATTGTCCCGTTGATGCAAACCAATTGAAGGCTCATCAAGAATATATAAAACACCCGACAGATTGGAACCAATTTGCGTAGCTAAACGAATCCGTTGCGCTTCTCCACCAGATAAAGTTCCCGCAGAACGGCTTAATGTCAAATAATCCAACCCCACATTTTGTAGAAAACTTAATCGATCATCAATCTCTTTAACAATTGGACGGGCAATCATCGATTCTTGGGTACTTAATTCTAAACTATCTATAAAAGATACAGCTTTATTAATTGCTAATTCACTAATTTCTCCAATATGCTTGCTGTTGACCTTGACTGATAAAGCTTGTGGATTTAAACGATAACCTTGACAAGATTTACATGTCAATTCCGTCATGTATAAACGCATTTGATCCCGAGTAAAATCACTATTTGTCTCATGATAACGACGTTTGATATTTGTCAATATCCCTTCAAAAGGAACCTCTACATCTCGCACACCACCAAAATCATTTTCATAATGGAAATGGAATAATTCACCATTTGATCCATTCAAAATAATATCACGTTGGTCTTCAGGTAAATTTTCAAACGGTATATCCATATCAATATTAAACTCTAAACACGCTTGTTCTAACATTTGTGGATAATATTGTGAACTAATCGGATTCCACGGTATCAAAGCACCTTCTCGTAATGTCTTCGTCTGGTCAGGAATTACTAAGTCAATATCAACTTCTAGTTTAACACCTAAACCATCACACTCGGCGCATGCACCAAATGGAGCATTAAATGAGAATAAACGCGGCTCTAACTCACCCACTGTAAAGCCACAATAAGGACATGAATAGTGTTCACTAAATAATAATTCCTCTTGTCCAACAACATCAACAATTACATAGCCTTCCGATAAACGTAAAGCAGCTTCAAAAGAATCAAATAAACGAGAACGAATTCCTTCTTTTACTACAATCCGATCAATAATAATTGCAATGTCGTGCTTTTTGTTTTTTTCAAGTTCTGGGGCTTCAGAAATATCATAAATTTCTCCATCGACACGGATACGAACATAACCTTCCCGTTGAATAGTTTCAAAGACTCGTTTATGCTGCCCTTTCTTTTGAGAGACGACAGGAGCTAAAATTTGAATTTTACTTCGATCAGGTAATTCCAAAACTTGGTCAACCATTTGTTCCACGGATTGACTAGTAATTTCAATATGATCATTGGGACAAATTGGATGACCAATACGAGCATATAAAAGTCGTAAATAATCATTAATTTCGGTCACTGTTCCAACAGTAGATCTGGGATTTTTACTGGTTGTTTTTTGATCAATTGAGATTGCTGGGCTCAGACCATCAATACTATCTACATCTGGCTTATCCATTTGACCTAAGAATTGACGCGCATAAGCAGAGAGACTCTCAACATAACGTCGTTGTCCTTCTGCGTAAAGCGTATCAAAAGCTAGCGAACTTTTCCCCGAACCAGACAATCCAGTAACTACAACCAATTGGTCACGTGGAATAGTAACATCAATATTTTTTAAATTATGCGCACGTGCGCCATGAATCACGATTTTATCATTCGCCATAACATACCTCCTGTAAACTAAGCTTTCAACTCTAATATAGTGTCGCGTAAAGTTGCTGCTCTTTCAAAATCCAATGCTTTCGCAGCTTCTTTCATTTCTTTTTCTAATTTCAATAATAATAATTCTTTTTCTTCTTTTGATAGATCTTCATATGAATTCACATCATAATCTGCAGCTTCTTCAGCAACTTTCGAAATTGAAATCAAATCACGAATTTCTTTGATGATCGTTTTTGGTACAATTCCATGTTCTTTATTGTACGCTTTCTGAATGCTACGACGACGAGACGTTTCATCAATAGCTCGTTGCATTGAGTCAGTCATCTTATCTGCATACATAATTACTTTGCCTTCTGCATTTCTTGCAGCACGTCCTATAGTTTGGACTAATGACCGTTCGCTTCGTAAAAATCCTTCTTTATCAGCATCTAAAATTGCTACTAACGAAACTTCTGGAACATCCAAGCCCTCACGCAGTAAATTAATTCCAACTAATACATCAAATTCTCCTAAGCGTAAGTCGCGAATAATTTCTGTACGTTCTAATGTTTTAATATCACTATGAAGATACTTTACTTTAATTCCTAATTCTTTGAAATAATCAGTTAAGTCTTCAGACATTTTTTTCGTTAATGTTGTAACAAAAACACGCTCATTTTTTTCTACACGTTCATTAATTTCACCAACTAAATCATCAATTTGTCCCATAATTGGGCGAACCTCAATGATGGGATCTAATAAACCAGTAGGTCGGATGATTTGTTGAACAACACTATCTGTCTGCTCATGTTCATAAGGCCCTGGTGTTGCTGAAACATAAATAATTTGGTTAACATGCTTTTCAAATTCTTCTAACCGTAACGGACGGTTATCCAGTGCAGAAGGTAAACGAAAACCGTAATCGACCAGCATTTGTTTTCTCGCACGGTCCCCATTGTACATACCTCTAATTTGAGGCATAGTCACATGTGACTCATCAATAACAATAAGATAGTCATCTGGAAAGAAGTCAATTAATGTGTAGGGTGGTTCGCCTTCTTGACGTCCATCCATATGTCTAGAATAATTTTCAATTCCTGAGGTATAGCCCATTTCACGCAACATCTCTATGTCATAATTTGTCCGTTGCTCCAATCGTTGTGCTTCTAACAACTGATTATTTTCTTTTAAAATAGTCAACCTCAGATCTAATTCTTTTTGAATAGAAGTAATAGCGTGTTCCATATGATCGCTATCAGTTAAAAAGTGAGTTGCTGGAAAAATTGATACATGCTCCGTTTCACCTAAAATTTCACCCGTTAAAGCATCCACTTCACGAATTCGATCAATTTCATCTCCAAAAAATTCTACACGTAACGCTCGCTCATCACGTGAAGCTGGGAAAATTTCTACAACATCCCCTCGTACACGAAAACGACCACGTTGAAAATCAATATCATTTCTTTCAAATTGAATTTCAATTAATGAACGCAACAACTGATCACGGCTAATTTCCATACCTACACGTAAAGAAACAACTTGCTTTTGGTACTCCATTGGTGAACCCAAGCCAAAAATACACGACACAGAGGCAACAACTATCACATCATTGCGTTCTAATAATGCACTAGTTGCAGAATGTCGTAATTTATCTATTTCATCGTTGATACTTGAATCTTTTTCAATATAAGTGTCACTTGAAGGAACATACGCTTCAGGTTGATAATAATCATAATAACTAACAAAATATTCTACGGCATTGTTTGGGAAAAACTCTTTAAATTCTCCATATAATTGACCTGCTAAAGTTTTATTATGAGCAATAATCAACGTAGGTTTATTAACATTTTGAATAACATTCGAAATTGTATATGTCTTTCCTGTACCTGTCGCTCCTAGCAAAATTTGTTCTTTTTTATTTGCTAGCACACCTTCTGTCAACTCTTTAATTGCTTCGGGCTGATCTCCTGCAGGTTGATATTTGGAGACTAATTCAAAATGATGAGTAGTATCTCTTTCAATCATAAAATGCATGCCTTCTTTCTTCTTTAAAAGTCTTGAATATCAAGACCATCTACTTTCATTATTTTAACACAGCGAACATACTTTCGCTATTTTTTCTAACTTTTCAATCAAAAAAGGTTATTATGTCGTTATTTCTGACATTGAATGTCAGAAGAAAAGATTTTTTTTGTAAATTCCGGCTATTTTCTTGCCTAGTGCAAAAGCTTTGATATATAATTTTGTAATATCTGACACTTAGGAGGAATTATTTAATATGAAAAGAAAAACTCTATTCATTTCATTATTTTCGTTTATAATGACGTTATTCTTTTTTTCTAGCGTGACAACACTCGCTGCTGAAAAAACTTATAAAATAGGTACGGATGTCACATTCGCCCCTTTTGAATTCCAAAACGAAAAAAATGAATACGTTGGGATCGATATCGATTTGTTAAAAGCTATCGCTGACGATCAAGATTTTGACGTTGACTTGCGCCCTCTTGGGTTCGATTCATCTATACAAGGAGTTCAATCAAATCAATTGGATGCTATGATCGCTGGGATGAGTATCACAGACGAACGCAAAAAAAGCTTTGATTTCTCTGATCCATATTTTGACAGTGGTATTCAAATGGCTGTAAAAGCTGATGATAATGACACCACTTCTTTAGATGATTTAAAAGGAAAAACGGTTGGTGCTAAAGTTGGTACAGAAAGTGCAACTTTTTTAGAAGACAACAAAGATAAGTATGAATTTGATGTCAAAAACTACGATGATGCAACTGGTTTATACGGTGCAATTAAAAATGGGACAGTCGTTGCAATCTTTGATGATTTTCCTGTTTTGGGATACGCTATTAACCAAGGCGAACAATTAAAATTAGTTGGTGAGCCAGAAAAAGGAAATTCTTATGGTTTTGCTGTTAAAAAAGGCGAAAATAAAGAATTACTAGACAAGTTCAATACTGGATTAAAGAAAATGAAAGAATCTGGTGAATACGATAAAATTGTTGCTAAATATATTACCTCTGGCACAGAAGAAGCTGAATCTGGCGAGATGAAAAAAATCGAGCCTAAGAAAGATTCATATATTATAGCTAGTGATTCTGCATTTGCTCCCTTTGAATTCCAAGATGAAAATAATCAATATATTGGAATTGATGTGGACTTATTAAATCGTGTAGCTGAACTACAAGGCTTTAACATTCGTTTCAATCACATTGGCTTCTCTGGTGCAGTTCAAGCAGTCGAAGGTAATCAAGCAGACGGTATGATTGCTGGAATGTCAATTACAGATCAACGAAAAGAATCTTTTGATTTTTCAGACCCTTATTTTGAAAGTGGCATTCAATTAGCTGTTAAGACTGGGACAACGGACATTACTTCTTATGAAGATTTAGATGGAAAAACAGTTGGTGCTAAAGTTGGTACAGAAAGCGCTGATTTCTTAGAAAAAAATAAAGATGAATACAATTATAATATTAAGTATTACGATGCTGCAGATCAATTGTATGATGCTGTTCGTGTTGGAGCAATTGACGCTTTAATGGATGACTATCCAGTAATTGGTTACGCAATTGCTCAAGGCCAAGAATTAGAAACGCCAATTGACCGTGAATCCGGTGGCGAGTATGGTTTTGCTGTTAAAAAAGGGCAAAATCCTGAATTAGTAGAAATGTTTAATGAAGCTTTAGCTGAAATGAAACGCACTGGTGAATATGATGAAATTGTTTCTCGCTATATTCAAGATGGTAAAAAAGCTGAAAGTAGCGTGAATGAATCGACATTCACTGGTTTAATTAAAAACAACTACAAAATCTTACTAACAGGTTTGGGTAAAACAATTGCTTTAGCATTAATTTCTTTTGCTTTAGCATTAGTAGTTGGTATCATCTTTGGACTATTTAGTGTAGCACCAATTAAAGCTTTACGTGTGTTTGCTTCAATTTATGTAGATATCATTCGCGGTATTCCAATGATGGTATTAGCATTCTTTATCTTCTTTGGGTTATCTGATGCAATTGGTGTTACTATCCCCGACTTCGCAGCCGGTGTCATTACCTTAACCCTAAATGCAAGTGCCTATATTGCAGAAATTGTTCGTGGCGGTATCAATGCAGTTCCTAAAGGACAGATGGAAGCTTCCCGAAGCTTAGGGCTTTCTTATATTCGTACCATGCAAAAAATAATTTTACCGCAAGCAATTCGGATTATGATTCCTTCTTTCGTTAATCAATTTGTTATCTCATTGAAAGACACAACAATCATTTCTGTTATTGGTGTGGTGGAACTATTACAAACTGGGAAAATTATTGTAGCAAGAACAATGCAAAGTACGTACGTTTACTTAATTATTGCTATTATGTATTTAATTGTAATTACGGCACTAACAAAATTTGCCAAAGTGTTAGAAAAGAAGGTGAACTAAGATGAAAGAAAAAATTCTTGTTGAAAATCTCGTAAAAAAATATGGAGATAATACTGTTTTAAATAATGTCAGCACTTCAATTAAAGAGGGAGATGTTGTTTGTATCATCGGTCCTTCCGGTTCGGGCAAATCTACTTTCTTACGTTGTTTAAATCGCTTAGAAGAGCCTACAAGTGGTGATATTATCATCGATGGTGCACATTTGATGGACAAAACAACTAACATTAATCAAGTCCGCCAACACATCGGCATGGTATTCCAACATTTCAACTTGTTCCCACATCTTTCTGTCCTAGAGAATATTATTTTAGCTCCTATGGATTTGAAAGGTTCTTCAAAAAAAGAAGCAGAAGAACAAGCAACTAAATTACTTGAAACGGTTGGTTTAGCAGATAAAAAGAACATGTATCCCGATAATCTATCCGGCGGACAAAAACAACGTGTGGCTATCGCTCGTGCGCTAGCTATGAATCCAGATATTATGTTATTTGATGAACCAACTTCAGCACTTGATCCAGAAATGGTCGGTGATGTATTAAACGTTATGAAAAAATTAGCCAAACAAGGTATGACCATGGTGATTGTCACTCACGAAATGGGCTTTGCGAAAGAAGTAGCCAATCGTGTGATGTTTATTGATGGTGGTAATTTCTTAGAAGATGGCTCTCCAGAGCAACTCTTCAATCATCCTCAACATGAACGTACCAAAGATTTCTTGGACAAAGTATTGAATATTTAAAAATGAGACGATGACATAAGTCAAATAAGGTGACCCTATCCGAATTATATAGAACGTACACTGCCTGTTAAAGAAAGTGACACACTCTATATAGTTCGGATATTTCACTGTTATCAGACTGATACCCTCGTCTCTTTTTAACTATCTTAAAATCTCTATTAAATCTTTTTTAGCTGCTTCAGAAGCAGGCATTACAGAAAAAACAATACCAATCCCACTTGACACCCCTACAGCTAGCGCAATTGTAAAGAAATCAATAGCAACCGAAACATCGATTAAAGAACCGATTAAATATGCACAAGCAATACCAATGACGTACCCAACAATTCCGCCTACCAAGGTCAAAGTTACTCCTTCTAGAAGAAACTGTAAACGAATAGAATTGCGAGTTGCTCCTAAAGCTCGGCGAATACCTATTTCTTTGGTCCGCTCAGAAACTGAAATATACATCATATTCATTACTCCGACACCAGCGATTAATAACGATATCCCGGCTACACATGAAATAAACAACGTAATCGTTCCTAATATTTGACTGATACCATCTGTTAACACGGCGGTATCAAAAACCATATATTCACCAAAATCTTTCATAGTTCCTTTTTCTTCTAAGCGTTTAATTACATCCGTGGTCACTGTTGCGGGTGTAGCATCTTGTTCTAAAGTGACAATTAAGGTTGAACTTGAAGAATCATTTGTAAAGTATCGTTCATAAACTTTATCTGGAATCGAAATATTACTTTCAGGCATTGAAAACATACTTTCCATTTCATTTCCTTGGTAAACCCCGACAATTTGAAACAAATGGCCTTCAATTTCAAATCCACGATTCAGTGCATTTTCAGCTGTTTGATATAAATCTTTAGCAGTGACTGAATCAATAACGACGACCTTATTTTCTGTATCATTATCATAAGCAACTAATGCTCGCCCAAAAAGTATTTCCTGTGTTGACTTTTTTACTAAAGAAATTTGCTTTGTTTGTTTTTTATCTGCAATACTGACCTCTTTATAAACTGTCCCTTCCATTTTAGGATAGGTAACTGTTTTGACTCCAGTTATTTGATCAACGACTTCTCGGTCCGTATCGTTAAAAAAATTGACATTACTTGTATATAAGCTTTCATTTTGGGGCGTAAAATTTACTTGAATTTCAATTGCGTCAGAATCACCACTATTTAAGTTTTTAATCGTATCTTTTTCAAAACCACGTCCAATTGCCAAAATAGTTATAACGGCAGCGATGCCAATAATAATCCCAAACATGGTCAATAAGCTACGTTTGCGATTTTTAAAAACAGAGCGAATCGATGTCCGCCAATTTACGTAAAGATTCATCGATTCAACCCCTTATCTTCTATAATGGCACCATCTCGAATTTGAATTAGCCGTGTGCAATACGGAATCATCTCTGGATCGTGCGTAACTAAAATAATCGTGGCATTTTTTTCTTGATTTAATTGAACAAAAAGTTTCATAATTTCTTCTGAAGTATGGGTATCTAAAGCACCTGTTGGTTCGTCAGCAATAATAAATTTGGGTTCATTAATTACTGCCCGAGCAATTGCCACTCGTTGCTGTTGCCCTCCTGATAGCTGCTTAGGATATTTCGTCGCTTTGTCTGCTAAGCCAACCATCTCTAGAGCTGCTAAAACTTTTTGTTTTGTTTGATGAAAACTATATCCATTATAAAGTAATGGTAACTCAACATTTTCATATACTGTATTATTTTCAATTAAGCTAAAATTTTGAAAAACAAATCCGACTGTTTGGTTACGTACTTTTGAAAGAGCATCGTCTGACCAAGTGATAAAAGACTCTCCTTCAAATAAATACTCACCTTCGAAAGATTTATCGATAAAGCCCAATAAGTTAATCAATGTAGATTTACCAGATCCAGAAGGCCCCATAATTGCAATCATTTCACCTGAATCGATGTGTAGATTAATATTATTCAGGACCTGTAGACGTTCTTCTTCATTTTGATAATATTTGTTGATATATTGTAAATCAATCATCTACTTCACCATCACTTCTTGACCATCGCTTAATTTATTATCAGGATTTTCAATAAGTTGTTCTTTTTCAGATAAACCTTTCGTTACAATAACAAAACCATCTTTTTTTTCAAATGAAATTGATTTTTTATGTGCTTTACCATTTTTAACAACAAAAACAAAGGATTGTTCTTTTTCAGTTATCAAGGCATTTTCGGGAATACGCAACTCATCTATCGGTAACATAATTTGACAATTATAGCCATATTGAATATTTTTAACTGGCTTGACGGTAAAAGTGTACGTCGCAATACTCGTCTGAGTTGCTTCGGATGAATCAGGTAAAGGATTAATTTTTGTAATTGTGCCATCAATTTTTGTATTGTCATTTATTAATTGAATCGTGACTGGTGTATCCTTTTTCAACCGACTATAATCATATTCTGTAACTTTGGCCTCAATAATGGTTTCTTTACTAATCACTTGTATCAATGGAACAGCTGGATTGGCTTCACCTTTCATATCAATCATCACAATCCCCTCATTTTTAGAAAAAATGTTGGTAACAATCTTATTTTGAGTACTTTCAATACTTTCATTTGCACTATTTGCATCTAAATAAGCAGAATCCAATGCTTGTTGTGCTTGTAAAATAACATCATCTTGTGCTGATAAAGCTTCCATGTATTGATCTTTTTTAGCTTGTTCTTCTTGACGAATCGCTTGGCCTTCAGGCATGCTGTCATCAGCATTTTCAAATCGCGTAGAAGCCGTATATAGCTTGTCTTGAATTTCTTGTTTTTTTGCATAGGCATTATCCAAATTTTGTTGTGCCGTTTGGATAGCAAAATTCAATTTCTCTAGACTTTGTTCTTGTTCATCTATTTGCTCTTGAACAGCTTTATTTTCATACGCCAAAACAGCCGTATCTGCTTTAATTTCCTGACCATTTTGGACTAAAATTTCTGATATATCACCTTTTGATTGATCGTAATAAAAAGTATCGGTTGTGGCAGGTGCAGCAATACCTTTAAATAGTAGCGGATTAGCTTTTTCAAGCGTTACAATTCGATACGCATCTTCTTTTACTTGTGTTGGACGACTGTAAACATACGCCATAGCAATCACTGAAACCGCAAGGATAGCCGCAACGATACTTAAAACAATTTGTTTCTTTTTGCTTAACTTTTTACGTTTTTCTTTCTTCATACTTCCTCTCCAGTATCAGCTTTAAATAAATAAATTAACGCTAAGATTGCTGGCAAAGCTAGTAAAATTTGAATAACTAAGGTGATGATAGTCATCATCTGAGTCATTTCTCCTAAATCAACAGCAGGTGTAAATAAAAGAGAATAAACAATACCTATTACAGCCCAACCTAGATATAAATAGTATGGCATTTTCGACGCTAGCGTCCTTCTTTTTAACTTTTGATTATTTAGAAATAGCAACACAACAATAGCAATTGAGATCACTACATCAATTGCTGCATACACTTTAGATTGCAAACTATTGGCTTGCTCATATAATTGTGATGCTTGTGGCCCTAATAATTGTTCATTGTATAATGAAGGGTCGGGATTTAAAGCTGTAGGCAAACTAAACAAAGTGACAATTAAAAAAATACTGCATAACACCAACAAAACCATATTCCAACTTTTCGCCTTTTTTAAATTTTTAACGGTTTCCATAAATCTACTCCTTTTAATTTATTTGATAAAGAACAATCGTAAGTTAAAAAATTCACAATAACTAGTAATCATTCTACTATCGTTAATTATAGTGTACCACACTACTTTGTTTATCAACCTTTCAAAAATGTTAGTTTGTTTAAATAAATATTCTACATGTTATAAAAACTTTTAAATAATACGTAATTAAGTTACTTTCAATCTATAGGATATAGTTATCATTTTTTCAAAAAAAGTAGTAGAAAATCTATTTCCAAATAGACTTTCTACTACTTTCAGCGTTTTATTTTTTCTTTCCAAATGCATCTTTCATTTTATCGAAAAAACCTTCTGGTTGTTGCTCCGTAGTTTTTTGACCACTAACTTCTGCAAATTGGCGTAATGCTTCTTTTTGATTTTCATTTAAGTTTCTCGGTGTAATCAATTTAACTGTAACTTGTTGATCACCATTACCATTACCACGTAGTCGTGGCGCACCTTTACCGCGTAACCGGAATTTAGTTCCTGTTTGTGTTCCAGCAGGAATTTTTAATTTAACCTCACCATGAACCGTTGGAACATTAACCTCGTCACCTAAGGCAGCTTGAACAAAGTTTAATGGTAATTCATAATAAATTTCCGCACCATCACGATCAAAAATATCACTTTCTTCTACATAGAAAACAACATATAAATCACCGTAAGGACCACCATTTGTACCAGCTTCACCTTGACCAGCTAAACGCATTTGTTGACCGTTTTCTACTCCCGCAGGAACATTCACTTTAACACTGTGCGTTTTCTTTTCATGACCAGTACCATGACAAGTCTCACAAACATCCTTAATTTCTTTACCAGTACCATGACAAACATCACATGTTTGACGACTCATAACACGACCTAGTGGCGTTTGACGTTCCACATTAACCGTACCTGAGCCATGACATTTATGACACGTTTCAGGTTGTGTTCCTGGTTTAGCACCATTCCCACCACACGTATGACATGTTTCATCGCGTTTGTATTGAATATCTTTTTCTACACCGAAGATTGCTTCTTCAAATGTTAAATTAACTGAGTATTGTAAATCTTCTCCTTGTCGAGGAGCATTAGGGTTTACCGTACGCCCGCCTCCACCAAAGAATGATTCAAAAATATCTTCAAAACCGCCAAATCCTCCAGCACTTGAGAAGCCACCGTTAAATCCACCGAAACCACCAGCTCCGCCACCATAGTTTGGATCTGTACCGGCATGTCCATATTGATCATAAGCTGCACGTTTTTGTGGGTCACTTAAGATTTCATAGGCTTCTGAAACTTCTTTAAATTTCGTTTCAGCATCTGCTTCTTTGTTAATATCTGGATGGTATTTTTTGGAAAGCTTACGATACGCTTTTTTAATTTCGTCATCCGAAGCCCCTTTTTGTAAACCTAAGACTTCGTAATAATCACGTTTTGTTGCCATTGGCTTCCCTCCGTTTTCTTGCTTTTAACAGTCTTTCGTATTTTATCATAAAACCGAAAGAAGGAACATCCTTTTGAAAAAATCCTTTGAAAAAATGTTTATTTTCATCTCTTCAATCCAGAAGAAAAAGCCAAAGCGGATGACTTTGGCTTTTCACAAGTAACGAGCTTAGTCGTTATCTACTTCTTCAAAATCGGCATCAACCACATCATCTGCGCCACCTTGAGCAGCATTAGGATCTTGTTGTGCTTGTTGTTGAGCGGCTTGTTCGTACAATTTAACTGTTAAGTTTTGTACGATTTCATTCAACGCATCACGTTTTGTTTTCATTTCTTCAATATTGTTTGCTTCAACAGCGGCTTTTAATTCATCACGTGCATCTTCAGCTTTTTTCACTTCATCAGCATCAACTTTACCTTCTAACTCTTTCAAAGTCTTGTCAACAGTGAATAACAAAGCATCTACATCATTACGTAAATCTACTTCTTCTTTACGAGCTTTATCTGCTTCGGCGTTTGCTTCAGCATCTTTAACCATACGTTCAATTTCATCATCTGATAAACCTGAAGAAGATTTAATTGTAATAGTTTGTTCTTTTTGAGTACCTAAATCTTTTGCAGAAACATTTACAATACCGTTTTTGTCGATATCAAATGTAACTTCGATTTGAGGAATTCCACGTGGTGCTGGTGGAATATCAGTTAATTGGAATCTTCCAAGTGTTTTATTATCTGCAGACATTGGTCGTTCACCTTGTAATACATGGATGTCTACGGCTGGTTGATTATCTGCTGCTGTTGAGAATACTTGAGATTTACTTGTTGGAATTGTTGTATTACGATCAATTAATTTTGTAAATACGCCACCCATTGTTTCAATACCTAATGAAAGTGGTGTTACGTCAAGTAATACGACATCTTTAACATCACCAGTAATAACACCACCTTGAATGGCAGCTCCCATTGCAACTACTTCATCAGGGTTTACTGATTTGTTAGGTTCTTTTCCAGTTTCTTTACGTACAGCTTCTACAACTGCAGGAATACGAGTAGAACCACCAACTAGGATAACCTCATCAATTTCAGATTGAGAAATACCAGCGTCTTTTAATGCTTGGCGTACAGGAATTTTTGTACGTTCTACTAAATCAGCAGTTAATTCATCAAATTTTGCACGTGTTAATGTTAACTCTAAATGTAATGGGCCAGCCTCACCAGCTGTGATAAATGGTAAGCTAATTTGTGTGCTTGTTACACCAGATAAATCTTTTTTCGCTTTTTCAGCTGCATCTTTCAAACGTTGAACAGCCATTTTATCTTTACTTAAATCAATACCATTTTCTTTTTTGAATTCTTCTACCATGTAATCGATAATTTTATTGTCAAAGTCATCTCCACCAAGGTTGTTATCCCCAGCTGTTGACAATACGTCAAAGACCCCATCACCTAATTCAAGGATAGACACGTCAAATGTACCACCACCAAGGTCAAATACTAAAACTTTTTCATCACGATCAGTTTTGTCTAAACCATAAGCCAATGCTGCTGCAGTTGGTTCGTTAACAATACGTTCAACTTCTAAACCAGCAATTTTACCAGCATCTTTTGTTGCTTGACGTTGTGAATCATTAAAGTATGCAGGTACAGTAATAACTGCTTTTTCAACTTTTTCACCTAAATAATCTTCAGCAAAGCCTTTGATGTATTGTAAAATCATTGCTGAGATTTCTTGTGGTGTATAAGTTTTACCTTCTACTTCTACTTTATAACCAGCTTCACCAATATGGCGTTTAATTGATGAAATTGTGTTAGGATTAGTCACTGCTTGACGTTTTGCTACTTCACCAACTTGAATTTCACCATTTTTGAAAGAAACAACAGATGGTGTTGTACGATTTCCTTCTGGGTTTGTAATAATTTTTGCTTCGCCGCCTTCTAATACAGAAACAGCTGAGTTTGTTGTACCTAAGTCAATACCAATAATTTTGCTCATATTAAAGATCTCCTTTGTGTGTATTCGTTTCAATTAAATTATCAAATTTTATTATTGTGCGACAACAACCATGCTTGCACGTAAAACACGATCATGTAATTTATAGCCTTTTTGTAAGACTTCCACAATCGTATCTGACGGATATTCGTCAGATGCAGGTACGGTTTGCACAGCTTGATGTAGATTTGGATCAAAAGCTACTCCAGCAGCTAGAATTTCTTCAATTCCTTCTTCTTTTAAAGCTTGACGTAAACTATCTAATACCATCTCCACGCCTTTTTTCAAACTGATACTTTGTTCATCAGTCACTTCAGACCCTATTGCACGCTCTAAATTGTCAATGGCAGGCAATAATTTCTTACCTAAATCTTGCGAACGATATTTTTGCAATAATTCTCTTTCATTGCGATTACGATTTGTAATATTTGCAATTTCAGCACGCGCACGTAAGAATTTGTCTTCTGTCTCTTCTAGTTGTTTTTTCAGTTCATCGACTTCAGAAACAACTTCTGTTTCTTCTGTAGATTCGTCTACTGTCGATTCTTCTACTTCATTAGCTTCCTTTAATTCTTCAGAAGCTTGTTCTTTTTCTGACAATGGACTAACTTCCCTTCTATGTTGAAATCATGCTATTGATTAACTAGCTAATTATCAGAATCTAATGATCGATAATAATTAGCCAACGTTAAAGCTAATTCTTGTCGAAATACATCGACTAAACCAAACATTTTCGAATAAGGCATACTTGTAGGCCCTAACAAAGCGATGGTTCCTTTCCCGTGTCCTTCAATGTCATAACTTGCTTGAATCATACTCATATTATTCAATAGGTTATCTCCAAGTTCAGAACCAATTCGAATTTGAATGGCGCCATCACGTGGTGCTAACAATTGATTTAAGTTTTCTGAATCCTTCATAAATGAATACATCGACTTAAATTGTTCCACGTCTTGGGTATGTTCGAAATTCAATAAATTCATTCTTCCTCCGACAAAAACCTTCTCTTCAAAAATATGATTTAACATGCCGTCAAATAAATCCAGAACACCGTCAGTCGTTTGAAAGTATTTGTGCAGAATCATCGGAATTTCGGTCCGCAAACGATGATAGACGTTCATGAGCGGTTGCCCAATCAATTTATCATTAATGATACGAACCATTTTTTCAAGGTCATCACTACTTAAGTTTTTAGGAATTGAAAATATCTGACTTTCCACATTTCCTTTATCTGTGACAATTACTGCAATGATTTGGCGATTGTTTAAAGGAACAATTCGAAAACCAGTTAATTTCCGATCTTTGACATCTGGTCCTAGCGACAATGCAGTATAACTTGTCAAAGTAGATAAAATATTCGCAGACTGTTGAATAATTTCATTAATCTCATGAAATTCTTTACCAAAAGACTGCCTAATCAGTACAACATCTTCGTTATCTACTTTTGAAGGTGTTAGTAGGTGATCGACATAATATCGATAACCAGTCATTGATGGCACTCGACCTGAAGAAGAATGTGTTTTCGCAAGCAGTCCATAATCTTCAAGCATTTTCATCTCATTACGAATCGTTGCTGAACTTGCTTCAATGCCATCCTCCATTAATTTTTTCGAGCCAACTGGCTGGCCTAAATTTGTATAATTTTGGATGATCAGACGCAAGATGTTTTCTTGTCTTTCTGTTAACAAATTTATCACCTCTTAATTAGCACTCTTGCATATCAAGTGCTAACTACATGTATAAATATATCATATTTAAAATAGAAGTCAAGAAGAAACTCTCAATAATTAGCACTCGAATCACGCGAGTGCTAATCGCTTTTTAATTAAATCAAAGACTTCTATATATCGCCTCTTCTATAAAGTATGGTACACTATTTTTCGAATACAATGGATCACAGAATTTGTGATAATGGAGGAAACACATTTATGTTTGAAGAAACACCTCGAGTTAAAAATACCTCGACATATATCCACATTCCCTTTTGCGAACACATTTGTTATTACTGCGATTTTAATAAAGTCTTTTTAGAAGGACAACCTGTCGACGAATATATCCAGTTACTTTTAAAAGAGATTGAACTTACGCTACAAATCCATCCTACTGATTACTCGGAAACAATTTACATCGGGGGAGGCACCCCAACTTCTTTATCTGCAAAACAATTGGATGTCTTATTGACCGGCATTCACCATTTGCTACCCACTAATACCACAACAGAGTTTACAGTGGAGGCAAATCCTGGTGATTTAACGGAAGAAAAGTTACATGTAATGAAGCATCATGGCGTTAATCGTTTATCGATGGGTGTCCAAACCTTTAATAATCGTTTATTAAAAAAAATTGGTCGTAAACACACTGCTGAAGATGTTTATGAAACAATTCGAGTTCTTGAAAAAAACCAATTTGATAATGTTAGTATTGATTTAATCTATGCGTTACCAGGACAAACGCTAGAAGATTTTCGTGATACCCTGCATCGAGCAATCGAATTGGGCTTGCCACACTATTCAATGTACTCATTGATTTTAGAAAATAAAACTCAATTTATGAACTGGGTACGACAAGGTCGATTAGAATTACCTTCACAAGAAGTCGAAAGTCAAATGTTTGAAGAAGCAATCGAAGCTATGGAAAAATCTGGGCACCATCAATATGAAGTCAGCAATTTTGCTACTGCAGGAAAAGAATCACAGCATAACCTTGTTTATTGGAATAATGAAAACTACTATGGTTTTGGTGCCGGCGCCAGTGGTTATTTAGGTAATGAACGCTATAAAAATTTTGGACCGATCCAGCATTATTTGCGTCCTCTGCGCGATAGCCTGCTACCAATCGTTGAGACCGAACAGTTGACTAAAAAAAATCAAATCGAAGAAGAGATGTTTTTGGGATTACGAAAATTAGAAGGCATCTCTCAAAAGCGTTTTGCCGAAAAATTTGAAGTTTCCTTTATGGATGTCTATGGTAAAATTTTGCCAGAATTAATTGAAAAAAAATGGTTAATCGTTAATGATGACCGCATCCAATTAACACAACAAGGTCTTTTCATTGGAAATGAAGTTTTCGAAAAATTTTTATTACCTAAGTAATCAATTAAAAAATGATTTCTTTTTCGATTAAATTTTGCTAAAATGTAGCTAATTATAGCTCTACAAAGGAGAAACCAGATGATTTCGACTATTTTTTTTGATTTAGATGATACATTATTGTGGGACAAACACAGCATTAAAACTGCATTTCAAGAAACTTGCAAAACAGTTACCACTCTTGATTCTGAACTATTGGAAAACGCCGTTAGGCAAGCAGCAACAAAATTGTATCAAGGTTATCCAACTTATTCTTTTACTCAAATGATTGGCATCAATCCTTTCGAAGGGTTATGGGGAACATTCGATGATCCTGGCGAAGAGTTTCAACAAATGCACCAATTAATCAAACAATATCAAGTCGATGCTTGGACAAACGGTTTAAAAGCTTGTGGCATTGAGGATTTAGCGTTAGGAAAAAAATTAGCCCAACAATTTATTCTGGAACGCAAAAAACATCCTTTCGTCTATTCAGACACTTTTACAGTATTAGACCAATTAAAAGACAATTATCAACTTGTACTAGTAACAAATGGTTCACCCTCATTACAACGAACAAAATTAGCAATTACACCAGAAATTGCACCTTATTTTACACATATTATTATTTCCGGTGAAGTTGGTGTTGGTAAACCTGATCCAAAAATTTTTGAATTTGCACTTGAAAAAAACAATACCTTGCCGAACCAAGCAATTATGGTTGGTGACAATTTAATGACTGATATTTTAGGTTCAAATCGCCAAAACATCCCTAATATTTGGATTAATCATCACCAACATATACCAGATACTGTAAAACCTACTTATGAAGTAACTTCCCTAAGTGAGATTTTACCTATCATTGAAAAACTATAAATAAGACTATCTGAGTGGACTTTCAGTTCATTCTCAGATAGTTTTTTATTTATACTATAAAAAATAATTAAGAAAAAGCAGTTCTCAAACTCCTAGTTTATTGAATTGCTTAATTATCCAGTATAGTAGACTTATTAGGAGGTGTTTTTTATCTTAAAACGAACTTTTTATTTTTTCTGTGTACTCGTATTATTGTTTTTCACACGTGCTTTTTGGTTAGATTTATTTGTTAAAGGAACACAGCTTGTTCACGAATCAGTCTCTCAATTGATTACCCATGAAGAGTCGACACCCGCAACTTTAGAAATGAATCAGCCAGAATCTCAAACTTTTTCAGTCGGAAACATTGAAATTGGCGCTAGCAAACAAGACATCGAAACAGTCTATGGAACTGCAATTAACCAGACACAAAATGAATATGGCACACAATGGGCAAGCTATCATCAAAATTATCAAAATTTTATGATGGTTGCATACGATCAAGATAATATTGCTCGTGGTTTATTTACGAATCAAGAGTTACTTGCTTCAACTCTCAATATTCAGATAGGGACAACCAAACAAAATATTCGAGACATTCTTGGCGAACCAGAAGGAGCAATTCGCAAAGGACTTTACAATTATCTCATCAATAGCGAAGGTGAATATGATGTTTATCAAATAGATAATAATTTCGTTACTTTCTTTTATGATTTACATGATGGCGAGAAGTTAACTGCTGTTCAGATTATCGAAAAACAAGCAGAACTAAATAAAAACTATCTTTATGCAACTCAAACGACCAATCTTCAAATAGGTTTCGAAATACAATTATTTGAATTGACGAACGCTTCTCGTGTGAAACGTGGCTTATCAGTTTTGAATTGGTCTGACCAAGCGAAAGAGACTGGACGTAAGCATAGTAAAGATATGGCTGAAAATAATTATTTTGACCATATTAATTTACAAGGAAAATCCCCTTTCGATCGAATGAACGATGACCAAA
Source organism: Enterococcus sp. AMC2644 (assembly GCF_058216475.1). Taxonomy (NCBI): domain Bacteria; kingdom Bacillati; phylum Bacillota; class Bacilli; order Lactobacillales; family Enterococcaceae; genus Enterococcus; species Enterococcus sp. AMC2644. The sequence goes on along the minus strand of NZ_CM177095.1, from coordinate 2,724,236 downwards.
TCTCTTATACACTAGCAGGTGAAAACCTTGCGTATGGTCAAGCAAGTAGCATTTTTGCTCATCAAGGATTATTAAATTCAGAAGGACACCGTAAAAATATCTTGAACAACGGATTTGAAAATCTCGGTATTGGCGTAGCATTTAACGAAGAAAATCAGCCTTACTTTACAGAATTATTCTATAAATAAAACTGTTTAACAAAAAAACATCCAAATGGGAGAAATACTTATACTTCAATAAATTTTCACACAGATTTACTGAAACGAGTTCCTTTTCGCCAACGTTTGGATGTTTTTTACATAGATATATCCGCCTGTGTGCCCCACTCAATTAATCAATCTGCACCTTTAACGATGCTTATATGATATTTCAATAAAACTAACCAGTTCTTTTTTCACTATTCATCCAATTATTCATTTGTTCGCCTCCAATTTCACCATTTAATTTGGCGAAAATAAGCAAATGGTAAAACTAACAGCGTATTTTCTGAATTTTCTATATTTTATATATTATTAAAACTTATTTTTTGTTATGATAATTGTAACTATAGGAGGTGCGTGTCAATGAAAACACTTTGGTTGGGTACAAATATTTTATGGTCACTTATATTTATTCTTACAATCACTTATACTTTTTTCCGCAAACCAGCAGCCTCTGATACAATCCAAATGCTTGAACTTCGATTAATTGCTTTCACGATTATTTTTGTCCTCTTTCTATTTATTTTTCTTTGTCAATTAACATGGGGACTTAGTCTAAAAAAACAGCAAAAAAAGGATTGATTCGCTATTGAATAGCAACCAATCCTTTGTGTTAGTTTAAGTCAAAATACATCTTCGTATCGTATTCATCTTGTTTCAACTGTTTAATTAAGCTTTCAGCTCCATCAAAAGCAACCTGATCTCGTAAGAAATGATTCCAACGCACAGTAACTTGTTCTCCATAAATATCTTCTTTAAAATCTAAAATGTACACTTCAACTGTTAATTGTCGACCTTTTTCAAAAGTATCGTTATGACCAATTGACCCCATTGATGGGTACCACTTATCGCCAACCTTCAATTCGGTTACATAAACGCCTTCTTTAGGTAAACGAGTTGTACTTTTAGTTTTGATATTCGCTGTAGGAAAACCTAATGTACGTCCACGTGCATCACCATGAACAACAGTTCCGTCAATTTCATAAATATAGCCTAATAGTTCTGTTACTTCTTCCATTCGGCCAGCATCTAAATCTTCACGAATACGTGTTGAACTAATTTTACGTTCTTCTAAGCTTTCTTTGGGAACTGTTAGAATTCCAAACCGATCTTTAGCATAATCTGCAAGACAGGACATGTTAGCAATATCTTTTGGTCCATAGGTATAATCAAAACCAGCAACAACAAAAGCTGCATGTAAGTCTACCATGTATTGATCAACAAAATCTTGCGGTTTTAAATTAGCAAACGCTGAAGTAAATTCAACAATATATAAATAGTCAACTTCTTGTTCTTCCATCAAACGTTTCTTTTGTTCCAAGCTTGTTAGATAACGCATTAATTCTGGTTGTACTTTTTGAAAAACAATCGATGGGTGCTGATTAAAGGTCATAACCGCTAACTTCAGCCCTTTTTCATCGGCAATTTTTTTTCCTTCTTGAATAACTTTTTGATGACCTCGATGAACACCGTCAAAAAAGCCCATTACTAAAACGACGTCATCATCTGGAATCATCGCTTGTTCATAAGGATGACGAATTTCAATTACTTTCATTCTACTTTTGCTCCTCACTCTGTTTGTAATACTTTTAATGGTTTCACAATTCCTTGTTGTTTTTCATGCGGTTGATATAGACAAACAACTTTATCTTGATAAAATACCGCAAAAGTTTCTTTAGGCATTTGTGGAAATCCGAATTCCTGATAAGGCAAACGCATCCCATTTTTGACCTTTTTCCATAAGTCTTCTGTAATATCAACTCGTAGGAAATCCTTCACACCAAATTCAATTGGCAATAAAAGCTGTGCAATCAATTCATCTTCCATAGCTTGTGCTACTTGAGCTAATGTCACTGATTGCTCTTTGGTAAAACCACCACTAGCAATACGAGTCAAATCAGACATATGGGCAGGAATTCCTAATGCTTTACCAGTATCGACTGCTAGCGTGCGGACGTATGTGCCTTTGCCGCAAACTACACGAAAACGCCACGATTGCGTTTTTGTTTCGTCACTCCAGACGGGTTCTGTCGTCCGTTCAAACACATCAATTTGTGCTTTACGCTGCGGACGTTCAACCGTCTCCCCATTTCTTGCATATTCATATAGTCGTTTTCCATTGACTTTGACTGCTGAATACATCGGCGGAATTTGCGTGATTTCTCCTGTCAACTGTTGCATCGCCTGATCAATTTGTTCAGTAGAAAAAGGCGTATCAATCGCCTGCTTTTCAACAATTTCACCAGAAACGTCTTCTGTAGTCGTACTATAGCCAAGTGTAATTTCCCCTTCATAAACTTTTCCTGAATCACTGAGAAATTCAATAACCTTGGTTCCTTTACCAATACAAATTGGCAAGACCCCATCTACATCTGGATCCAAAGTCCCACCATGTCCTACTTTTTTTGTATGTAAAATTTTTCTTAATTTAAATACACAGTCATGACTTGTCATGCCGCGTTCTTTCCATAGGGGTAAAATGCCGTTCATGGATACACCTCAATTTATTTTTTAACCTCAATTATTATAACATATCGTTCTTCACTTGCGTATTGGACAATTCCTAAAACAAAAAACGGAAACGAAACAATGCTGTCTCGTTTCCATCTCGACTAGTCTTTGTTTAAATTACGAATCATTTCGTCAATTTTATTTCCATAAACGACAGATTCATCTAACTCAAAGATTAATTCAGGTGTTTTATAAAGTGACAATTCATGACCTAATTCACGACGAATTAAACCTGTTGCTTTTTCTAAGCCACTTTGCGCTTTTTGTTTATCTGAAGCTAAGTCAGATAAAATACTGTAATAAATCGTTGCTTGTTGTAAATCTCCGGTCACATGAACGTCTGTAATAGTGACATCTTGGACGCGTGGATCACGAACTTTTCTTCTCAAAATTTGATTAACTTCTTTCAAAATTTCTTGAGCAACTCTACGATCACGATAATTGGCCATTTGGAGACCTCCTATTTTCTAGCGTAATTAATTATTTTGCTTTAATTTCTTCCATAACGAATCCCTCGATTACGTCATCTACTTTGATGTCATTAAATTTATCGATCATCGCACCACATTCAAAGCCTAATTTCACTTCTTTAGCATCATCTTTAAAACGTTTCAAGCTAGCCAATTCGCCTTCATAGATAACGATATTATCACGAATCACACGAACGCCGCTATCACGACGGATAAAGCCTTCTGTTACGTAACAACCAGCAATTGTTCCAACTTTAGAAACTTTATATGTTTCACGAACAACCATTTGTCCCGTAATTTTTTCTTCGAATTCAGGATCAAGCATCCCTTTCATCGCAGTTTCAATTTCTTCAATTGCTTTATAAATAATGCGATGTAAACGAATGTCTACAGATTCAGCATCAGCTTGTTGTTTTGCTTGCGGTGTTGGACGTACATTAAAACCAATAATAATCGCATTACTTGCAGCGGCTAAAGTAACATCACTTTCGTTCACTGCACCAACTGCTGAATGGACGATGTTTACACGAACGCCTTCTACATCAATTTTCTTCAATGAAGCAGATAAAGCTTCGGCAGAACCTTGTACATCCGCTTTAATGATAACATTAACATCTTTTAATTCGCCTTCTTTTAAGCTTTCAAATAAGTTGTCTAATGTTACACGAGAGCTTGATGCACGTTGTTCCATTAAAGCACGTTTCGCACGTTCTTCACCAGCAGCACGAGCTGTTTTTTCATCTTCAAAGACAACAAAACGATCACCTGCTTGAGGAACATCATTTAAACCTGTAATTTCGACTGGTGTCGCTGGGCCAGCTGCTTTATCACGACGACCCAAATCATTCGTCATTACACGAACACGGCCATACGTATTACCAACAACAATTGGATCACCGACATGTAACGTACCTTGTTGGACTAACAATGTTGCTACAGGACCTTTACCTTTATCTAAACGTGCTTCAATAACTGTACCAATTGCATGTTGTGTTGGATCTGCTTGTAAGTCTTCCACTTCAGCAACTAATAAAATCATTTCTAATAATTCTTCAATATTTTGTCCAAATTTCGCTGAAATTTCAACAAAAATTGTATCGCCACCCCACGCTTCAGGAATTAATTCATATTCACTCAATTCTTGCATCACATGTTGCGGATTCGCTGCTGGTTTATCGACTTTATTGACAGCTACAATAATCGGTACATTAGCCGCTTTCGCATGGTTAATTGCTTCAATTGTTTGAGGCATTACACCATCATCTGCTGCCACAACTAAAATTGTAATATCTGTGATACTCGCTCCACGTGCACGCATACTTGTGAATGCCGCATGCCCTGGAGTATCCAAGAAAGTAATCGGTTTACCATCAATATCAATTTGATACGCACCAATATGTTGCGTAATTCCTCCCGCTTCTCCACTTGTTACACTAACACGTGAATGACGTAAAGTATCAAGTAACGTTGTTTTACCATGGTCAACGTGTCCCATAATCGTTACAACTGGCGGACGAGAAACAAGGTTTTCCTCTTTTAATTCTTCTGGTTCAAAGAATTTATCAATATCTGCAATATCCACTTGAACTTTTTCTTGTGGGTCAATTCCATAATCTGTCGCCAACAATTCAATGGTATCTTTATCTAATGGTTGGTTTTGATTAACCATAACGCCCATCATAAAGAGTTTTTTGATAATCTCTGCTGGTTCACGGTAGATTTTTTTGGCGATATCTGCCACATTCATGCCATCTGTATATTCTAAAACTTCTGGCAACTCACGGAATTTACGTGCTGGTACAGCAGGTTTATTCGATTGTGGATGTTGTTTTCCCTTTTTCCCTTTTTTGTTAAACTTATTACGGTTTTGATTTCCACCAAAATTATTACGATTGTTGAAGTTATTGTTGCGGTTACGATTTTGGTTTTGTCCTTGTCCTGCATTTGGACGGTTTTGACTTGTTTGTCCTTGAGCAGTGTTTGAACGATTTTGGTTTTGATTGTTATTTTGTCCTTGTGCTGGACGATTTTGGTTTGTTGCTTGTCCTTGTCCTGTATTTGGACGGTTTTGATTTACTTGCCCTTGATTCGGACGATTTTGGTTTTGGTTATTGTTACGTTGTCCTGGGTTATTTGAACGGTTTTGATTCCCACTTTGATTTTGACGGTTTTGGAAGTTAGGATTATTTCTTTGCGATTGGAATTTCTTATCGCCTTGTGCGTTATTTTGTTGGTTTCCTGGTTTTTGGGATGCTGGTTTATTTGGTCGTGCTGCACCTCCGCCTAATGTTTGACGTAATTTTTTCTCCTCACTATCTGAGATTACTCCCATGTGATTTTTCACGTCAAAGCCTAGTGATTGTGCTTTATCGACAATCTCTTTACTTGATTTGTTAATTTCTTTTGCAAGTTCGTATACTCTTTTTTTCCCCATGCAATCACCTTCCTAACCTAATATTAATTCCTCGATTCTCTTGGCAAATCCACTATCTAGAATGCCAACCACCATTCGGTCTTTTCCAATGGCTTGGCTCAGTTCATTTGAGTCGAAATGATCAAGACAAGGAACTTGATAAAAAGAACTTTTGTCCTTTACTTTCTTCTGTGTATTCTTACCAGCGTCATTGGCGATTAAAACAAGTTTTGCTTTTTGCAATTTGATGTCTTTAATCGTCATTTCTTCACCGGTCACCAGTTTACCAGCACGCATTGCTAGTCCTAACATATTGAGCGCTTTTTGTCTATTCATTATTAAATAACTCTCGACGCGCTTTTTGATGTGTCACATAATCTAATAGCTCTTGATAAAATTCATCCGTCAGTTTTGCTTCTAATACACGGTCTAAAATGCGTTTATCCCATGCAAGTTGAGCTTCACTTGGTTCAATAGCAATATAAGCACCACGACCTGGTTTTTTACCCGTTGGATCAATTGAAACTTCGCCTTCTTTTGAACGAGCGATTCGCAACAATTCTTTTTTGGGAAACATATCTCCTGATACAACTGATTTTCTCAAAGGAATTTTTCTTTTTTTCATTAGAATCCCTCCAGATATTATTCGTCTACTGATGTTGTGTCATCATTTAAAATAGCTTCTGATTCATCAACAATCTCATCAATTTCTTCCACAACTGCTTCATTGTCTAATTGTGCATAAAAATCTTGCATGTCTGACTCTGATTTAATATCAATTTTATAACCTGTTAATTTTGCAGCCAGGCGTGCATTTTGTCCACGTTTACCAATGGCTAATGATAATTGGTAATCAGGTACAACAACTGTACATGCTTTTGGATTTTCTGCATCAAAAATCACATCGCTTACTTCTGCTGGATTCAATGCATTTGCAATGAACACTGCTGGATCTTCATTCCATTCAACAATATCCATGTTTTCACCTTTTAATTCGTTAACAAGTGCCTGTACACGTTGTCCTTTTGGTCCTACACATGTACCTACTGGATCAATATCTGCATCATGTGAACGAACAGCAATTTTTGAACGATCGCCTGCTTCACGAGCAATACTAACAATCTCTACAATACCATCATACACTTCTGGTACTTCTTGTTCAAATAAACGGCGTAATAAATCCGGATGACTACGACTTACAAAGACTTGCGGGCCTTTTGAAGTATTTTCAACACGTGAAACGTAGACTTTAATACGATCATGTGGTTGATAAAATTCATTAACCATTTGATCTTGTTTTGATAAGACTGCTTCAATTTTCCCAAGATTTACGTAAATATAGCGGTTGTCTTGACGTTCAACAATACCTTGCATAATATCTTTTTCATACGCACTAAATTCAGTGTATATGATATTACGTTCTGCTTCGCGTACACGCTGTAAGATAACTTGTTTTGCTGTTTGGGCAGCAATCCGTCCAAAATCTTTTGGTGTTACTTCAAAACGGATTTTGTCACCAATTTCGTAAGCAGGGTTGATTGTGATAGCTTCTTTCAAAGAAACCTCTAATTGCGAGTCCATAACTTCTTCAGAAACTTCTTTGACCGCATAGACATGGATATTTCCCTTTTTTTGGTCAAATTCCACTTCTACATTCTGTGATTGTCCGTAATGACGTTTATAAGCAGAAATCAATGCTGCTTCCAATGCTTCAATAACAATTTCTTTAGAAACTCCTTTTTCAGCTTCTAAAGCATCTAATGCGTTCAACATTTCTTTACTCATTGTCTTTGATTCCTCCGTGTTTAAAATTGAATAGCTAGACGAGCTTTCGCAATATTTTTGCGATCAACAGTAATTTCTTTTTCTCTTGTTTTAATTCTAATTTTTAGAACAAGTTCAGTATCATCATACGATTGTAAAAATCCTTCATATTGTTTTTCTCCATCTAATGGTTGATAAAGAGAAATATGAATGTATTCACCTAACGCTCGTTGATAATCTGCTTCTTTCTTCAAAGGGCGTTCTGCTCCTGGAGAAGAAACTTCTAAAAAGTATGCTTGAGGGATAGGATCAGGATCAATACTGTCTAACTTTTCACTCAAATGCTCACTGACAAAGGCACATTCTTCAATATCAATGCCACCTTCTTTATCAATGAAGACACGAAGAAACCAATTCTTGCCTTCTTTCACAAATTCTACTTCTACTAACTCAAAATTTTGTTCCTCTAAAACAGGGGTTACTAACTCGGTTACAGTTTCCACCACAGTACTCAAAATTTATCGCCTCCTTTATCTCAATGAATGAAATATGCTTCATTCCATAAAAAGAGTGAGGGAAAAAATCGCCCTCACTCACCTCTACTATCATTACCTTTATGAATATAACATAACTTTGGCATTAGTTCAAGTTTCTCGTGTTATAGTAGTCAGTGGTTACCACAGTGTAGCGAATAATCTGGGAATCCATGCTTGAGTTTCAAAATCCATCGGTGCTTGATTCGGAAAAAATTGAAGCATTCGATAAATATATACTCCTAGAACTAAACTAAGGGTACTACTCCAAAATAATTTTGAACGATAAATTTTCGAAACAAATGGCACTTTTTGAAAGACTACTATACCAAAAATAATAGGAATCAACCAAAATAACGGATGATAGTAGCAGGCTTCTTCAATCTTTCCTGACAAAAAGTGAAGATACGCTCGTGTCATTCCACACCCTGGACAAGGTATGCCTGTGATCCACTTAAAGATACACATTAATAATCTGTCCATTCATCATCTTTAGACTCAAATGGCACTTCTTCTATTGAAGGTTCTTCTACAAGAGCACCACGTTCCCATAAAAGATTTAAATCAGATTGGACAATAGCCATATTAATAATACTGAAACCAACCAGATTACATAGTAAGAATAGCCATTTATTATCAGCTAATATTTGATAGCCCGTTTCATATTGTGCTGTCATCATTAAACTATTGATACGATACCACCAATAAAACGTATATAAACCACATGTCAATAATGTAAAAACAATAGCTAACGCTGGGTTCAAACGATAATCTTCTGTATATTCTGTCAATTCTTTGGTTATTTGATACATCCATACAAAAAAATAAATACCGCATGTGATGAAAGCTAGTAGCACAACCAATAGCACTGAACGCTCATGTCCAAGAAGACGTCTATTTTGCATAATTTCTCTCCTTTATTCGTTTCAATTTAGTATACAATGAAATACGCTAATTGATAATAAATTAGAAAAATTTTTAAATAAAATTAGTTTTATTTAACTATTTAGCGCCATTTTTAATCGTTTTCTTTTCAAAATGAGGTTTTTCCAGAAATAAAAACTGATGTTTTTTGAGTAGCAACTAAAACTAAAGAAGCACAACTTAATGATTACTGATTTGAATCCAATTTCTTATTTCTTCTTCGATTATGGAAAAATCTTTTTCAGATAGATTGGCATTAATTAAAATTCCTTCTTCATCAGGTTCTGTGGATAAGATAATATCGGCAGCTTGGTCTTCTAAAACAAAGATAACTTGCGCGGTATTTAATAATTTATATTCAAGAATCTTTTTCATTAACTGGATTTCTACTTTAGGCAGGCTGGACTGTAAGTATACATGAACGATTGGAAAAAGTTTTTCCTTTGAAGTATGTTGGAATGCCCAACCTAAGAAAATTGATTTACATTTGTTTTGTTCTACCGATGGGTATTGAGAGACAAACTTTTTCCATTTTTTTTCGAAAACTACCCCAAAGTACGGATAAATTTCTTGTACCTTCAACTCATTAAATACCGAAAAAACATCTTTTAAGTTACCAAAAGTTGGAATAATCTGTTCAAGTATCGATAATTTATACATTTGTAAATAGATACTCTCTTTTTCTTCGGGTAATACATGCCGAACATCTTTTTCAAAAAAAAGTAGCCAGTTTCGAGTAATGTCAGAAAAGTAATTTTGATGAATTTTTTCAAAACTTAATTCTGGCTCAAATTCAAATATATCTAACGCATACATGATAATCAATACAAATTCCCAAGTATCTGGGCTCAACTCGGCATCTGGCAAGACGATAGACTCAAAATTTCCACGCTCATCTATCTCAATCGTTTTTCCCAAATTATCGGAATGATGATTGATGAACAACCAGATTCCAAAAACTTCCAAATGCTCATAATCTGGAAAAATATAGAACGCTTCACAAATTTCCTTTCCTAGTTTCATATACTTATCTGAATCTATCCATCGTATAGAAGATAATTTTTGATGAATGGTATAAAGAAACATAAAAAAGAGCAAGCGAATATGTTTTTCATCACCCACAATTGTAACCTTTTTGCCAATTTTTAAATAAACTTGATAATCAGTTAGCGCTTGGTTTATTTTTTTTATTACACGACGTAACGTTGATAAACTAACTTGATGCTTCTGACAAAAATCAGATGTAGAAAAAGAACGCTGCAAAATAATTTGTTGATATACATTATAAACAATATTTTGTGTATAGAGTTCTTCAAAGTAACGGTCAAAATTGGCGCCTCTTCGCAATAAATAAATACCGTATCGTGTTCCTATGTTCAATTGCATTTGTTCTGGTAAATAAAGCTCCGAGATACTTTCCGCAATTTCTTTTAAATATTTTCGAATGGTTTGACTTGTCAATGACTTGATATAATTTGATATGTCTTTGCTTGACACACATTCTTCTTGTTTGTCTAGAAAATAGAGTATCTCTTTTTTTAAGAGTACATCCTTAGAGAATCCGAACATAAATTTCTCCCTCTTTTTCTTCTATAATACGAGCTAACTTATGATTCACTCGAAACACTTTTACTTTCCCCTTTCTATTGGCTATGCCCATTTTTACGATTATTTTATCTTGATATTTAATAGAATATTTAGCTCCAGGGAGATTTTTAAACACAACTTTCCCTTGCTCATCTGTAAGTTGCTCATACGGCTTATGGTTTCTAAACATAGCTTTTTTTTCCTTAGCATCAAATAACTTCAGTGAAAGACCAGCTCCATTTCCTTGCATTACTAACACCAAATCAATGTTTCTTTTTCTCAATTTAAATTTATAGATTTGATATGCTAATAGCCAAATACTAAAAATGATAAAACTACCAATTCCTACCACTACAATTAGTTGTTCCCAATATCGTTTACGATTTCCTACTTCTTGTTTTTCTTGAATATCTGGGGTATAAGCGGTCCGCTCGCCAGTAACTAACAAACGGTGTGAATTAATCATATAGGGTGTACAAGTTACTAAAGTCACTAAATCTTTATCGTCAACTATTTTTAATAACGATGTTTCATCTGGTTCCACTACTTGTATATCATTCACCTTATAGGCTAACGTTTGATCCAAGACTTCTATTAAAAAAATATCGCCTTTTTGTAGTTTAGGAAGATTCGTAAATAGTTCACGTTCTGGAAGTCCTCTGTGAGCAGAAATAACAGCATGCGTCCCATTGCCACCCAAAGGATAACTCGTTCCATCTAATACAGTTGCTCCTTTTTCTAACAATAGTGGGGTTGTCGTATCAAATAAAGACAATTCCACTGCCAATTTAGGAATATTAATTTTTCCAATAAAATGCTTTTGATAATATTGTTCGTTTGCTTTTTGAGAAGAAGTTTCACTGAAAGGATCAGCACCTGGTGTGAGACCTTCTTTTTTCAAACGTTCATTTTCTTCTTGTAATCTTTGTCGTTCAGCCTCAACATTTTTTTCTTTTGCTAAATAATGCGCCATCCTTTGTTGGTCTAAATAATTATTCAACGCATTGACATAAAAGGGATAGGTCATAATCAATACCCCAATTAAAAACAGGCAGATGACGGCGATACGAGAAAATAATTGACGTCTTGATTTTTTCATTTCTATTTTCCTTTCTCTACCCAATAAAGAACGCCATTAGAATGCTTTTCTTTTCGAATAATAGAGCGACTACGTAATAAAAATTGTTTATCTTTCAGACGAAATACGTACCCTTTAATTTTTGGATATTTCCTATTTTCTGGCATTACCCAGTAGCAACCTCCACGAATTTGTGAAAAGCAGACTAAACCATTCTGATCGCTGGTAGCAATAGATACTTGTTTGTTGCGTTTTGACAGAATAAATGGTTGTCCTTCTACTGGTTGGCCATTTTTAAGATAAATAAATTGAAAATCATATCGATATTTTCCACTTTGGTAATAAACAAATTTGCGCCACATCCAATAAAAAACAGAACAGAAAAACACTGGAATAAGCATCATAAATAATCGAAAACGATTGTAATGGTATTGTTCTGTTTGCTCTTTCTCTTTTCCCATAACTTCTTCCTCGTAAGGGATACGATGAGCGGTTACTAATAAGCGATGAGTATTTACCATGTACGGTGTACAAGTCACTAATGTTACTAAATCTTTTCCTTCTTTAATTTTTAAATCTTCTAGTTCATGGGGAAGAACTGTTTTAAACTGTTCTATTTGATAAGCTAATTTTTCTCCCGCAACATCAATATATAGAACATCCCCTTTTTTCAATTTTTCTAAATCTGTAAATAATAATTTATTTGGCAAACCACTATGACCCGTAATCACTGAATGGGTATCTATTCCACCGATTGGAAAAGATGTTCCTTGTAAAACAGTGGCGCCTTTTTCTAATAACACTTGATTGGTTTCGTCAAATAGAGGCAGACTAACATGAATTTTAGGAATATAAATCGCTCCAATAGTATGATCTGCAAAATATTGCCGATCTGGATCAGGCGTATTTCCAAGTGATTCTTCAAAAGGGTCTTGAACTAATCCCATCCCAGGAATATTTGTAGTTTGCTGATTTGTACGAAGTTTCTCATTTTGTTGATTCATTTTTGATAGACGTTCTTCTCGTTCAGTCATTAGCTGCTCTTGATTTTCACGATGAATTTTCTCAATAATTTTTTGATCATAATAGTTATTAATAGCATCTACGACGAAAGGATAACTAAAAGTAATGGCTCCTGTTAGAAATAGTAAGGCCATTATTATCTTTAAAAAGAGATTTATTCGTTCATTTTTCAAGTTTTTATCCATTACTAGCTCCTTTTTTCTAAACAAAAAGGCAACTTCGAAAATGAAGTTACCTTTTGTTTAAGTGACCTCTGATAGAGAAAATCTAATTTCCTACTATACCTCTGCTTGTGTTTTAGATTTTCTGAACCAAATGTATGCACCTAACATTAGTGCCGCACCGATTCCTAGAAAAGCATAGATTCCGTTACCACCGGTTGATGGTAATAAACCTTTAGGTGTATTAGGTACTGTGATAATTTGTGCATCTTCATAAGTTCCTGCTTTAACTTCAAATTTAATCGTGCCATCAGGAATTTTTACGTATTTGTCAGAAGGAGCTTTAGTCTCATTTAACGTATATTCGCCATCTTTTAGACCAACAACATTTAAAGAACCATCCGTTAAAGAAGTAATTGTACTTTTACTTGTTGCTTCATCTGCCCAGCCAATTAAAGCATAAGTTGTACCAGCAGTATTCAATTCAAATTCGCCATATTTGCCATCTTCATTAATTACTACAAATTCGGCACCTGCTAACGTTTTATCAGTATGGGCATCTTTTTTAACTATTCTTTTACCACCAGTTTGGAATTTTTCTTTTGGTTCCACTTTTGGTTGAGGTGTACCATCAATTGTGACAGTTGCTTTGTTCCCTTCAATAGCATCCGGAACCAAGTCTTTTGTTAATTCCATTTTGTAATCAACAGTAAAGGTACTACCTGCTAAAGCTTGAACTTTTTCTGAAGTTGAATTTAATGTTAGCGTGAAGCCACCATCATTATTTGGAGTAACTGTATAATCATCACCTACAGTTAAACCACCAGCTACTAAAGAGTCTGCAAGAAATTGTAAACCACCTGTTGGTGTATCTGTGACAGAATAGTCAACATCAGCAATGTCCTCAGGAATATTTAACGTTAAACGGAAATCAAGTTGTTGTCCTCTTTCCATGTTGTAAACATTACCCTCTTCGGTTGTTACTTTGAACTCATCAATATTTTGAACTGTTTTTGTATCTTCTGATGTGATGTTTTTTGGATATAAATGTACATGACTTAACTTTTCATCTGTGAACTTTTCTGTTGCTGCATCAAAAGCATAGGCTGGCAAAGCAAGTACAATTGGTGCTGCTTTTTTTGTAACTGTTACATTTCCTGGAGTTTTAGTTTCAACAAATAAATACACAGCATCTAATCCGCCACTTTTTTCCGGTAAATTAAAAGTTGCTGCTCCAAGTTCATTCGTTGTAACACTAGTTAAACTAGCAAAATCAGTTGGATTGGCAGTATAGTCCTTAATTACTGCTGCTTGCGCTGTTGCTTGGTCAGTATTTTTAACTGATTCATGGTATTTTGTTGTTACATCATAAACAGTAAAAACAGCCCCTGGTAACGCTTCTCCACCAAAATCGGCAATTTCTTTCCCTGTATTTTGACTTGGATAGGCCTCTGGATATTCATCATTGAAAATCACCTTGTGTAATGTCACAGGAACTTTGGCATCATCTGCATAAACGGTTGCAGAACCAAACACTCCCACAAATATCGGTAATACTAATAAAGACATAAAAATACTTTTTAACATCTTTTTCATTTATTTTCCTCCTAATTTTTCATTGTATAATGTTGGATAGTCATTTTTTTAAAACTTTCATTGATTGTTCTTGTTACTACGATTGACTAATTGTTTTCGATAAAGTAGAAAAGCAATCACGAGAATAACAATCCCTAAAATACTAATCATCGATTTTGCTTCTCCAGTAACTGGTAAAGAAGGTTTGCCAGGCTGACTTGGCTTGCTAGGTTTACTTGGCTTGCCAGGTGTTGACTCCTCAGGTTTTGAAGGTTTAGGCGGTTCTGTCGGTTTCACTGGCTCATCAAATCCAAAATTTTTAGGATATAGATGAATTGTTGAAAGATAGCTCCCAGGTACCGATGGATTTTCAATTGGCAATACGACAAGCATTGGTGCAGCTAATTCATGAATCTCTTGCCCAGCTATTGTGGGTGCGCTCGTTTCTAAAAATAGATAGGCACTATTATTCACAGTTGGATTTACATCCACAATAGCTACGCCTGCTTCATCAGCTACGGAAGTTGTTACTATCTCTTGAAGCAATGGATTATCTGTATCACGAGAAAATTTTTCTTGTAATTTTTGCGTTTTTGTATTCATTACATCAGCCATCAAGGTTTCTAATGGTTTTGTTTGTAATTCTTCGGAAACCCAATTTGTAACATCGTAAACTTCAAATGTCACATCGTTCAATCCGTAGGTTGCTTCATTACTAAAATCCATTTCTGTTCCAGTGTTTTGTCTATAATCTGGCGTAGCATTTGAATCTTCATACATTTTTTTGTGTAAAATAAATTCAATCGATGGCGTTTTTTCATCGGCATTAATAAGAGTTGGAAAAGCCGTTGACGCAAAAGAAATAACAAGAAGGATTATGACAGTTGAAAAAGTTTTTTTCATCTTAATCTATCTCCTTTCTATTGCGATAAATATAATATCCACCAAGTGCAACTCCGATAGCTACTATAATTGTTGAACTAATAATAAATGCCTTTCTCCCTTGACCACCAGTTGCTGGCAGTAAGCCTTTTGGCGTATTGGCAATTGTTAATTCAATAGTATTATTCGTTTCATTTTCTAAAGAAACTTGAACTTCCTCTTCATTCATTGCTTGATTTCCATATTTAACAGTAACAAGTCCTTTATCAGAAATAACCACTTCAAACATTTCTTCAAGTACAACAAAACCATCTGGAGCTGTTACTTCTTTTATCAAGTAGGTACCTGGTTCAAATAAAAATACTTCATCAGTATCAGCCGTACTAAATTTTCCAGTTCCTTCTTTATTAGTCGTTAATTTTGCAAGTAGCTGATCTTCCCCTTGTCTTCGTACTTCAAAAACTGCACCAGCAAGTTTTTTATTTGTTTGTGCATCTTTTTTCAGGATTGAAAATTCAAACTTACGTAATTGGTTATACTTGGCAAAAACAACTACTTTTTGGTCATTGTCGTTAGTTAGATACCAACCATCGGATGAAGGGCGTGTATTCGTTTGAATAATGTTCCCTTGTTCATCTTTTAAATTTCCTTCAATATCTACTTGAAATTTAAAGAGGGTATCATCAACTTGATAACCGGTAGGGGCAACTGTTTCTTGAAGACTATAAAAACCAGGTGCAAGAGACTTAGTTGAAGTCTTATCATTAGCAATCAAATCATCAGGTTGACCTACTACTGCCCCTAAGCCATTCCAATTGTCTTCGTACTTTCTTAAAGTTAAACGTGCACCTGCTAGTTGCTCATTATTTTCTTTGGCGTATTTTTCAGTTGTGATTACTAATTTTTCAAATTGATTTTCAATAGTATAGTGAATCGTATTTTCTTCAATTGTAATACCATCTTTTTTATTATTAATAGTTACTACGCCTGTATCACTCACTTTGACAATCCATTGATTATTAGATAATACATGACCTTTTGGTGCTTGAACCTCAAGTAAAGTATATTCACTGTTTAATTCAAGTTTGGTTTCATCTGGCAATTGATAGGTTCCATCTTCATTATCTGTTAACAGCACCCCATCAGCTGGTAGATTGCCACCTGTTAATTTAAATTGTGCACCTTTTAATTGTTGCGAGTCTTGGTCAGAAACTTTAACTATTTGTAATCCTAACGGCACAAACTTCTTCTTATTCGTCCAAACAGTACCTTCTTCATTAGAAGTTGCGTCGTAGCCATCAGGTATATTTAATTCAGAAAATTTATAAGTAAAATCTTCTCCCTGGTTATTAAATTTAGGTAACCATACTGTTTCTTGACCACCTTGGGTTTTAGAAACTTTTTCAATAGCCTGTCGTTCCCAAGTATCCGATTCAGAAGACGTTAGTCGAAGATACCCCGTTTGCCATGCTTGATTATTGATAGTAGGGCTACGTTTAACAGAAAAATCTAAATACTCTGGACGACTGGATGAGTCTTTATCATATTCTTCCCAAATCTTTTTCAAATTCAATTTGACACCAGGTGCTTTTGCAGAAGGAACGCCAAAATCTAGTTGATTAGTTGGGTCATTTCCATCTGGTGTTAATTTCGTTGGTCCATTCATTGGGTACCATTTTTCAGGAGTAAAGTTCTCATCTTCAGTATTCATACGCACTTGATAATGAAATTGAACTTCTTGACCTTTTCCTAAATTCAAATTTGTTACATCTAATTTTCCATTAGAAATTGTTGCAGTAGGTAAATTTGAAACAGTAGTCTTTCCTACACTACGAACAGATACATCACTCGAAGCATAGTTAAACTGCGTGCCGATTGGATCAGAAATAGAACCATTCACAATCGTATTAAACGAAGCAGCCACAGTTTTAGCTTGCTCGACTAAATAATCTGTCACTTGCGCAGTAGTCTCTGCATCTCGATAAAAACCAGGCGAAGCAAGCAAACTAGTTCGTGCGCGTACTTGGTCTTTAGTTAAGTAATCTGAGTCGGAACCTAATTGGATACCTAATGTATGGATAATAGAACCTCCATCTTTAGCTATTTTAGCGGCACCTAAAGTCGCTGGCCAAGTATCACTAATACGGATGTTTGAAACGGAATAACTATTTCTAAGTTCAGATGTACTTCCTGGCGTATCCAAATCAGAACTAAAGCTTGTTCCATAGATGGTACCATTTTCTCTAATTGCTTGGGTTACTTTTCTTGAAAATGTAGGAACACCATCCGTTAGTAATATCATCATCTTGTTCTCGTTCGTACTCTTTCGAAGCATCTCATGACCTGTTTCAATTCCATTTTGAGTGAACGTTCCACCTTTAAACTCTTTCCCCAAGTCAGCATTGATATTTGCTACATGTTGATTATTGGATACAGGTGCAATATCTTTTTTGATTAAATCAATATATCCCCTTCCTGAGCTAGAATAACCGACAAAACCAACATTTACGTATTTACCAATCCCTGCTTGATTAATTGCCTTAAAGAATTCTTGCACCCCTTTACGAACTGCTCCAACCCGGTCGTTTCCTCCGTTAACATCTGAATTCATACTCCCAGACATATCAATAACTAAAACAATATCTATCGGTTTAATATTCTCTTTCTGATTCCCTCGTACATTCAAATAGACATCATATAATCCTGGAGTATTCGTTTCTTTGGCATATTTACGAATAGCCAAATCAGCATTTTGTTCCGTACCACCATATTCGATGTAGGAATCCGTGACATTATCTGGGTTTCCATCCCAGTTACGCCCATCCCAGCTATTTGTACCAAATTTTTTCCCCTGATGATTTCTGACTGTTTGATTATTTATTGGATTCCAATAATGTGTTGGATAAGTGCCTGTTTCATTAGTCGTATATTCAGGACTGATATTCGGATAATTCGTTGAATTAATAAAAGCCTCTAGCTTACTGAAATTCCCTATAGGCTCAAATACTTCACTTTCAGTACTACTACTATTAGCTTCTGGTTGTTCTTTTTCAGAAATAGTCGTTGTTTCAGATGTCTCTATACTATCAAGTGACTTTTGCGTACTATCTGAGCTAGTAGTTACTGGTGGTTGATTTTCTACAACTTTTTGACTTTCACTTGTTGCCGTTTCAGAGTCAACTGTAGAAGTTGATTCAACAAAATTCGCCTTATTTTTTTGTTTGCTAACTGGAATCCGCAATTGATACGGACCTGCCATTTCAGTTGTCAGCACATCAGTTTGAATAGCTTCATTATCAGACAGTTCATCTGCCTGTATACTTAACATGGCCGTTTCAACTGAATAATCAGTGACTAATTCTACTGTACCAGTAGTAGTTTCTGAGAACTCATCTTGGACAAACCATCCATTCTCAGTATTCCAACCAGTGATTGATTGGAAAGGAATATTTTCCCCATTGGCACTAAATGCTAATTTTAATTTTTGTTTTGCAGCATCTTTTCCATGATAAGAATAATCAAATTTCCAATTGATTTTTCCGTTCGTCTCACTTGCACTATAGTTAACCTTTAACTCAGACGTATCGATTAACTTCTCTGAGCTTGTATCATTTTCGTCAGCAAAGATCTGATATGCGCCAGCTAATGGCAACAACAGATTGATGACCAAAACTAGTAAAACGAATCCCACAATATTTTTCTTTCTCATTCTTATCCTCCTTTCTCGTTTTTATCTTATAACAATTAAGCTCTGCGATATATTCCACAATCAAGCTCTCAGAAATATCAAAAAGAGACATTCCATTCAAAATGTCTCTTTTTTATAATTTTATTTTCTTCGTCAATAGTATTAATTAGCTGTTTTAAAGCATTACTTAATTTTAATATTCTAATATGATTTTAATATTTCTAAAAATCTCGTTTTCGCACTTTCTGATATTCCATTTTAGAACACAGAAGATAGCAGAAAATAAGTTATCATTGAAATAGTAGATTTTCACAATAAGGAGAGGAAGATATGCTGGGTTTTGATTCATCTGTGTGGATGATGTTTGATATTGTTCAGGTACTAGATAACCAAATAGATTATATTTCAAGTGAAACCTTATTATTTTCACTAGGTTACTCTAACATTACACAAGTAAAAAGATTATGTAAGAAACTACAAGATTACATAAAAGAGTGTTATTCTGAGAAAGAAATGACATTAATTATTAATAAAAGACATGGTCTTCGCTTATTAAGGCACCCCACTTGTAGTTTTCAAGATTTATTCAATTTGATGACATCTGAAGACGTTGCCTACTGTATTCTGAAAGAGGTACTTACGCAACGAGTGGTTTCAGTTAAAGACTTTAGTAATCATTATTTTGTCAGTTTTTCAACTATTAAAAGAAAAGTGAAAGAAATTAATAACACCATAAACAATTATGATTTACATATTACCGTCTCACATCAATTAAAAATTCGAGGGAAAGAATCAACTATTCGTTGTTTTTCTTTTTTTGTCCTATTTATGATACATCGCCAATTATCAAATATTCCTTGGTTAGAAAATAAAGAGAAATATTTTAAGCTAGCTAATCAAATCAATCAATCATTGCATTTGAACTTTACTTTTGTCCAAGAAGAAATTTTAGGTCTACAGTTATTTATCTGTTGTTCTGCGATTGAAAGGAACTGTCCCTTCCATTTTAAAGACGTAAAGTTTCCTTTTATCAAAGACATAGGTTTTCCAGCTAAACCTGATTTTCTTACTGATTGGAACAATGAAGAATGG
Source organism: Enterococcus sp. AMC2644 (assembly GCF_058216475.1). Classification (NCBI taxonomy): domain Bacteria; kingdom Bacillati; phylum Bacillota; class Bacilli; order Lactobacillales; family Enterococcaceae; genus Enterococcus; species Enterococcus sp. AMC2644. Next base: position 2,704,335 of record NZ_CM177095.1, on the reverse strand, counting down.
TATTTCCTTTTGTTAATGATTCATAATTCCAATTTGTCGAACTATACAATCTCTTTAGATTTTAGTAATCTTTACGCACCTGAATTGGAGCATGATTACAAACTTTGGATTGCTCTTTTTGAAAAACATGTTGCGCCGTTTGACGATACCCAAGCTGATTTCATTTATCAAAATTTTATTCGATCATACTTAGGGAGCTTCTTTTTTAAAATAGATCAAAAGTTACTCCTGTCCTTTCCAGGTATTGGCTTCAACATCAAAGAACAGACCCAACCCTATTTCTTCATCTCTGTTCAAAAACTACGAAATGATTTTTCCAAGCAATGTGGAGACTGGGTACACAATCATTTTGAAACACAAAGCTTATTATTATGCCAATATTTATTATCAGCGAAGAGAGTTTTACCTAGAGTAAACATCTATCTATACACAGATTTATCTGATTTATTCTTAGAACACGTCAAAAATGGCATAAAAACTTATTTTGCCAGTAAATATAATATTGTTTTTGTGAATAATCCGGAAGAAAGCCATTTAATCGTAGGAACAACAAAATATCCTGAAATGACAAATTCTTCGTATCAGCAACAAATCTTCATTCAAGGATTGCTCACGCAGCAAGACTATCAACATCTTGCAGAAACAATAGCAGAGCTACTCATTCATAACAAAGAATCGTGATCCTAATAAGCATGACTTTCTAAATTGCTTGTAATAGTTTGAAACGACTGATTGAACAAATCCTAAATTGACAGACAAATCTTTAAAAAAAATACCCAAACAATAGTGATATTCCTCTAAAGAGGTTTTCTCCTATCGTTTGGGTATTTATCTTTTTTGTACGTAAATAGTTTCTTTACATTTGTTATTAACGGCTAAAATTATTCACATCAGCAACAATTGCTTCAATAAATTCTGGTAACAATTGAACCGCTGTTTCTTTACTACCGTAACGACGAATATTGACTGTACCGTCAGTCACTTCTTTATCACCTACTACAATTTGGTAAGGAATCTTTTGAGTTTGAGAAGCACGAATTTTGTAGCCCATTTTTTCATTACGATCATCTACTTCTACACGAATGCCTTTTGTTTGAAGCATTTCTTTGACTTCGTAGGCATAATCGCTATGAGCTTCAACAGAAACAGGAATAATTGTTGCTTGGATTGGTGCTAACCAAGTTGGGAAAGCGCCTTTGTACATTTCTGTTAGGTAAGCAACAAAGCGTTCCATTGTTGAGACAATTCCACGGTGAATAACAACTGGACGATGTGTATTTTCACCATCTTCACCAACGTATGTTAAGTCAAAACGTTCTGGTAATAAGAAGTCTAATTGAATAGTCGATAGTGTTTCTTCCATGCCTAATGCAGTTTTTACTTGAACGTCAAGTTTAGGACCGTAAAAAGCAGCTTCACCTTCTGCTTCAAAGTAATCCAATTCTAACTCATCCATCGCTTCTTTTAACACTGCTTGCGCATGATTCCACATAGCATCATCATCGAAATATTTTTCAGTATTTTTTGGATCACGATAGCTTAGGCGGAAGCGGTAGTCAGTTAAATTGAAATCTGCATAAACTGAAGTCATCAAATCCAACGTACGTTTGAATTCATCTTTAATTTGATCGGGACGAACGAATGTATGGCCATCATTTAAGGTCATCTCACGTACACGTTGTAAACCAGAAAGTGCACCAGATTTTTCATAGCGATGCATCATCCCCAATTCTGCAATACGAATTGGCAATTCACGATAAGAATGAATATCATTTTTGTAGACCATCATATGATGTGGACAGTTCATTGGGCGTAAAACTAACATTTCTCCATCGCCCATATCCATTGGTGGGAACATATCTTCATGGTAGTGATCCCAGTGACCAGAACGTTTGTAAAATTCTACATTCGCCATAACTGGTGTGTAAACATGTTGGTAACCTAAGCTAATTTCTTTATCAGTAATATAACGTTCGATTGTTCGACGAATAGTTGCTCCTTTTGGTAACCAAAATGGCAAACCAGAACCCACTTCAGGTGACAACATAAATAGGTCTAATTCTTTTCCTAGTTTACGATGGTCACGTTCTTTCGCTTCTTCACGCATACGGATAAACTCTTTTAAGTCTTTTTTATCAAAAAAGGCCGTTCCATAAACACGTTGCATCATATGATTGTCTGAATTGCCACGCCAATATGCACCAGCTACAGAAAGCAATTTGAAAATTTGAATGCGTCCAGTTGAGGGCACGTGTGGGCCACGACATAAGTCAACAAAATCTCCTTGTTCGTAAGCAGTAATTACTTCATCTGTTGGTAATTCATTAATTAATTCCTCTTTATAAGGGTCACCAGCAAATAATTCTAGTGCTTCTTCTTTGGTTAAAACACGGCGAGTGATTGGATTATTTTCTTTTACGATTTTCATCATTTCAGCTTCAATAGCTGGTAAATCTTCGGCCGTCACTGGTTGCTCACCATTATCAGTGTCATAATAAAATCCAGAATCAATTGCTGGTCCTACACCAAAATGAATACTTGGGTATAAGCGACGCATAGCATTTGCCATTAAATGAGCCGTTGAGTGGCGTAATAAAGCTAATGCTTCTTCATGGTCTGGTGTAACGATTTCAATTGAACCATCTTCTTCAATTGTTCGATCTAAGTCAATTAATTCTCCGTTGAATTTTCCAGCTAATGCTTTTTTAGCTAAGCTTTTAGAAATACTTTCAGCGATTTCTTTTGTTGTAATTCCAGATTCAAATTCTTTTATAGCACCGTCTGGAAAAGTAATTTTTAACATGCTATTGCCTCCTTCAATTATTGATTGATAAAAAAGCAACCACGCTACAAGTTCCTGTTTTATCTATTATAAGATGACTTGCAACAAAAAAAGTCCTAGTACCGTAATACGGTACTAGGACGAATACTTTCGTGGTTCCACCTAATTTTAAACACTCTAAATAAACGTGTTCCTCAAACGTGATAACGGTACGACCGCTTTTGCTTCAACAAAAGTTTCGAAAGTGGTCATTCCTTGGTTTTCTTCTAGAAAAGTTTCAGCCTAGCTTTTCCTCTCTTATTGAAGACTCTCAAGTGCAGTTGTCTTTCTCATCAATCAATTATGGTCTTATTTAACCATTTCTTGCAGAAAATTGCAAGTAAGAAACAAATTTATTTCCAATCACCGTTATTTCCATATGTTCCTTTTTTCATTTCATTGATGATAACGTGAATATTTTCTTTTGGTGCACCGCTTGTTTTATGAACTACTTCTGTTACTTCTTTCATCATTGCTTCTAATTGTTCAGGTGTTCTTCCCTCTAATAACTCAATATGGACAAATGGCATAATCGTTCCTCCTTTATAAGCATGCCTTTATTATACTATTTTTTTAGCTGTTCTTGTAAAAATTCAAGTAAAACTTGTGCTTGATTATATTGAGGATTTTTTGCACTATAAATCAGAGTAACATTCTGATTTTGAAGCCATTTTTTGACAGTGGTTACGAATTCAGATGTATAGGAATTTTCTGCCAATTCTTCAAGATACTTTTTTGTAAACCATTGAAATTTTTCTGGCTCATGGTTAAATTCCTGTCGAAGCTCTTTAGTTGGTGCAATTTGTTTTGCCCATAAATCTAGTTGTAATTTTTCTTTTTTAATACCTCTTGGCCAAATTCTATCCACTAAAACTCGCTTACCATCAACTAATTGGACTGCGTCATATGCTCGTTTAATTGTTAAACTTCCCATAAAATCACCTACTTTCTTTTAGTATACTTCAATTGGATATTAGTATAAAGCAACGAGGTGATTAAACGCAATCTAATAGGGTAGCGATTTATAAACGATTAGTTGTAATTACTGCAGCCAATCTAATCTACAGCAAAAAAGATTTTTGACTAAGAAGACTGTACTAATGTCAATTTTCTTTACAGTTAATTTAAAATTCAGCTAGCGAACTCATAGAAGTTATAGAAGAATTATTTATCCTTGAAATTGGCTATCAAGCATTTAAAATAGATATGTCCTTTCTCACCGAATGAAGCTATTGTTAAATAGCCGAAAAAACAAGTTTAGTTATAAAAAAATACTAGCTGTTTCTGATACCAATTTGGGTAAAAATTTTTTAACATTCCAGCAGTATAAACGAATAATGACTTGTCAAATTTGTTTCACTTCTTAAAGTTTTGCAAGTAAATATCCACCCGTGAAAACGGGTGGCTTTTTATCACCTCTAGAAGAGGTCGTCATTCGCTGCCCCTTAAAAGGAGCTTTTTTAAAGACTGCCAACCGCTCATCGTTCGCCTCTTTATTTATTTCTTACTTTTAAATGGATCCACGTACTCTCTTTTACTTATACTATCTCTTATGCGATCCTCTGCTTCTTGTTCTCGAATATATTTTTCAATCGTCTTTTGATTTAATCCCACCGTGCTTACATAGTAGCCCTTGGACCAAAATGACTTATTGCCATATTTATACTTCAGATTTGCATATTGCTCATGGATTAACGTTGCGCTTCTTCCTTTTAGATAACCCATAAAACTTGAAACACTCATTTTCGGTGGAATTCTCACTAGCATGTGAATATGATCCGGCATAGCATGGGCTTCAATAATTTCCACGTCTTTCATCTCACATAGTCTTCGTAAAATCCTTCCTATATCTTTTCTTAATTGTCCATAAATTACTTTCCGTCGATACTTCGGTGTAAAAACTATAGGATACTTACAATTCCATCTTGTATGTGATAAACTTTTATCATCAGTAGACATAAAAAAACTCCTTTCGATTTGATAAGCGGTTGGTAGCCACTTATTAGTATATCGAAAGGAGTTTTTTATCGCTAAAGCTACTTCGTCCACGCCTATAAGCGCGCGGTTTTTTTGTTTCACACGCTCTGCGAGTGAAACGGACTAAAGTCACTAAAAAAAGCAGATAGTTTTAACTATCTGCTCGATACTCTAATGCTAAACGGATCGTTTCGTCCACTAATTCCGATTGAGCATCAACAATTGGATAGAACTCATTTCTTGTTGCTTCTTGCATTAAAGAAAGTTCCGTACATCCCAACAAAACCACATCACATTGTTGTTCGTGAATCATCTGATCCAAAATAGCGAAATACAATTCTTCATTCAAAAAATTACGCTCTTTAATATCTCGATAAATTAAATTTGTTACTTGTTGTTGAATATCTTGCTTAGGGATAATCGTCTCGATATTCTCAAAAGCATTCAATTCATTTTCATATACTTTTGACTGAATCGTCCCTTCTGTCGCTAAGACACCCACACGAATTGGACGTTCTAAGTCAGCAAATTTCTTTAAAATAGCTTGAACCGCTAGACGTGGCATATGCAATAATGGAACAGTCATTTCTTCTACTAGTTCATCATAAAAATGATGCGCTGTATTACAAGTTAGCACAAAAAAGTTTGGATTTAAAACTGAATATTGATCAATGTCTTCTTTTAAAGCAGCAAGCGGACTTTCTTCTGATTTTCCTAAAATAAACGCTGTTCGATCAGGTACGGTTGCATGATTGATCAATACATAATTCAAATAATCTTGATCTGAATGATTGGGTGTCCGCTCATTTAGCACATGAACAAAACTCTCAGTTGCTAATGTGCCCATTCCACCTAAAATTGCAAAAAAATTTTTCATACACATCTATTTCTTTCTAAAGTATTCTTTGTATCTTCCATAATACGAGTAAAATATATGTTGTACAAGTAAATAGCGTTTGATACTCATGTCTTCTTTGAAAAAAATGGTTGAACCATATTGTTTATTTTTTAAATACTTCATTGCTTCGTCTTTATCAGATCCTTCAGCAATATATTTCTTCAAAATACGTTTTGGTACACCAATCCATAATTTATCGCCTTTACCATAAACAGTTTCAGTAAAAGGTGTCTCTAAAATATAGTCTTCCACTAGATACTTGGCTAAGTTATATCCACCTAGAGTCACAAAAAAACTACTACGTCCTTGGCGCAAATTAATTTCAAATAATTTATATTCGCCATCACGCTCATCATATTTCATATCAAAGTTTGCAAAACCAGAATACTTAATCTCTTCTAAAAAAGTTTTAATTTTTTTACAAACAGCTTCATTATAATCAGGCATGATAGCAACATAGTTTCCAACTGATTGTGGCGTTGGGTCCTCTAACAAAGGATGTCCTAAGCACATCATACGAACATTATGCTGTTGATCAACATATGCATTTAAAACACGCATACGTGAGTCATCACCAGGAATAAAATCTTGGCAAATCATTTCTGAAGTGTAGCCTGCATGATAAATTTTGGCTAATACTTCATCAAGTTCTTTTTGAGTATCAATAATAAAAGCTTTTTTACGTCCTTCAAAATCAATATCCAAATATTCCACACTGTTTGCTGGTTTTAAAGCCACTGGAAATTCAAATGGTAATACTACTGAGGGCGTTTCTTTAAAAAGTTCTTTTGTAATAATCAGTGTTTTCGGATACGGCAAACCGTATGTTTCACAGGTTTCATAAAATGAAACTTTATTTGATAACACTTCTTGCGTTTTAGCATCTACTGTTGGACAAATAAATCGTTGCAATAATTCATCTTTAAAGTGAGTTACTAACTCAGTGTAGACATCCCCACAAGGAACTAATAACAATTTACGTGAATCGTTCGCATATTGCTTCATCAATTCGCGCATTGTTTGAATAAATCCTTCTGGTTCACTGAAACCTTGGTGCGCATGTACGTTTACGATTTTACTGTACTTTGTTGCAGACAGGAAAGCAGCGCTATGGGCTTCTGAGACAATTCCATATTCTTCATAGAAGGAACGCGCCATCCCATAAACATTGATATCGCTACCTAATAAAATAGGTTGAAATTGTTCCTTAATCTTTTCATTCACTGTTAAAATCACATTCTTTCGTTCATTCATTCTTGAATTAGATACTTCAAAATTTCCCAAGCTGATTTATGTTGTGTCTCTATGATTTCGTCGATTGTAATTACAACCAGCATAATATCTTCATCAGTATAACACAAATCAAGAAATACAAGACATCCTCTTTCTTATTTTTCGTCAATAAAATAAACTTTATACCACACTAAGAAAGAATAGATTGTCCATATTTTACGACGCGCATCGATTTCCTGAGTATAGTTTTTATCTAACATATCAAGAATTTTTTCTTGATCGAAAAATTCAGAGACAAATTCTGCTTCGAATACACCGCGCACTTCTTTATAGAACTTTTCTTCATGTAACCAATCTTTAATTGGTACAGGGAAACCTAATTTTTCACGGTCTGCCCATTCATCTGGTAAATGACGATTAGCCGCTTTTCTAAAAGCATATTTTGTATTTTCAGCATTCAATAAATATTTCACAGGAATACGTTCTGCTAATTCCATCATACGAATATCTAATAACGGTGTACGAGCCTCTAAAGAGTGAGCCATTGTCATTTTATCTGCTTTTAATAGAATATCTTTGGGCATCCATTGATGAATATCTAAATATTGCATTTTCTTCACTTCTGGTAAATCAGATACTTTATCATATTGTTTTTGGGCAATTTCACGAACTGTTTCGCTTTTACGGAAATTAGGTTGTAAATAGATATCAGCTTCCGTTTCTTCAAAAACAAAGGCTTGACCAATAAAGAAGTCTTCTGCTGGTGCTAATGATTTATATAAATGCAAGCTTCCTTTGAAGTTTGGCATCTTCTTAATAGTACGTGCTAAACGATAACGCGATTTTTTCGGTAATTTTTTCAGTTTTTCTGCAAAAACACGGACTGATTTTGCTTTTGTAGCGAAACCATAATCTGTATAGCCAGCAAATAATTCATCTGCACCTTCTCCTGAAAGGACCACAGTTACTTGTTCACGAGCTAATTTTGCTAAGAAATACAATGGGACACATGAAGGATTTGATGCTGGTTCGTCCAAGTGATATTGAATATTGGGAAAGGCTGCAAAAGCTTCTTCACTTGTTACTAATTTTGAAAAATTACGCAAACCTAAACGTTCAGTTAATTTTTTTGCTTCATGTGATTCATTATAGCTCTTATCCCCAAAACCAATTGAGAATGTATAATTTGGTTTACTTACCGATGTAACAAAACTTGAGTCTACACCACTAGATAAGAAAGTTCCCAGTTTTACATCGCTAATTGAATGAGCTGCAACCGATTCTTGAACAGCTTCATCAATTAAATCAATTGCTTGTTCTAATGTCATATCTTCTTCTGAGAATTGAGCATCCCAGTATTGAGTCATTTCTAATTCACCGTTACGTACGAAGAAATAATGCCCTTCTGGAATACGGTAAACATTTTTGAAAAATGTTTCGTCGATTGCTGAATATTGAAAGGTCATGTAAGGTTTCAAAGCTCTAGGATTGATTTCTTTTATAAAATCAGGATGATCTAGGAAGCTTTTAATTTCAGAACCAAACATAAACGTATCATTGCCTTGATAGTAGTAATAAGGTTTAATTCCAAAATGATCACGGGCACCAAATAATTCTTGCTTTTCACGATCCCAAATAGCAAAAGCAAACATCCCACGTAATTTTTTGACGATATCTTTCCCATATTCTTCATATCCATGTAAAATTACTTCAGTATCTGCTTTTGTAGTAAAAATATGTCCTTTAGCTTCTAATTCTTTCCTTAATTCTTGGAAGTTATAGATTTCTCCGTTAAAAATAATCGCTTTTGTTCTATCTTCATTAAAAATAGGTTGATCGCCACTTTTTAAATCAATGATACTTAAACGTCTAAAACCTAGCGCTACGTGTTCGTCTACAAATTCACCAGAACTATCCGGTCCACGATGGATAATTCGATCCATCATTTGGCTAATTTGTTCTTTTTTTTCTTCTATTGAGTATTTGCTCGTCACAAAACCAACGATTCCGCACATATAAATCCACCTATCTAAATATTTAATTATCTATCTCATAATCAAATTCCCGCTTTGACCACAATAATAGTCTAGTATAGTATAGAATACCTAATCAAGATAGTCTAGGAGTATACAAAAAATTTGGGTTTTTTTAAATAAAAAATGAAAATTTCATGAATGTGTAACAGAAACAATCACATAAATAAAAAGGACAACCATAATTGTCCCTTACAAGGTTATCCAATATCGTCTCACTAACATCTGATCAGAAGTATCGACTACTTTTTCTTCTAAAACACCGTAATTGGCTTCAATGATTTTAGCCGATGCTACATTAACATCGTTGCAAGTAACTAGCACTTTTTCAAGTGCATGGTTTTTCGCTTGCATCAGCGTTTTGTTTAAAATAATTTTTCCATATCCTTTTTTTCGTTCACTTGGTCGTACTGAATAACCGATATGTCCACCGAAACTCTCTAAGTAGCTATTACTTAGTTCAAACCGTAAATTACTCATTCCTACTAGACAATCATCTTCTTTTCTAATGACTAACCATGTTTCAGAAGGAGCATAATTTTCTGGCACAGTATCTTTTGAATAAAATAGTTCCAACAGCTCTAGCCATTGTTCTATTGAGGACATCTGTTCTAAAAAAGAACTTCCGTCAATTGTATCGTTATTGTTCTGAAACTCTTGTTTATACTGTTTAATTTGTGCTGCATATTTCATAGAAGGTTGTTTGAATAGTAACATTAGCACACTCCTTTTTATTTCAGTATAACACAGCTAATTATTGAAGAGTTAACTCATGAAATCACTTCTATCAATAGCAGGAATAAGAGTATGAAAAAGAAACTACCTAGAAATTCAAGCTTTCCTATTAAAATATTTTGCGGATACAATTTCTTCTACAATAAGAGCTGTACACAAATCACAAAAGGATACCTATAAAAAGCAAGCGTCAAAAACCGACTGTACAAAAAGAAACTTCTGAAAAGCTTTCAATAGTTTAGCCATTTTTTCGTATAATCCATTACATTTTCTGCAATTTGTTTATCATAGTGAAAGTCTGTTTTTTCAGCATAAATTTGTGCTTGCTCATGAAAAAAAGCTTGCGTCAATAAAAGCGATTCGGTGATTTTTACCGTACTTGTAAAATCAAGTAATTTTTGAAATCGTTCTTTATAAGCTTTTTCTAAATTAGTAAACAAATATTTATAATTTTTTCCAACATTCAATGGACCTTTTTCCAAGACAACGTGCCAACTTAATAGTCGTAGCAATTCTTGTTGACAGATACCATACAAATGGTCACTAGCATAAACCTCTTCTTGACGAACTAGCCCTTTAACCACATATGTTGACACCCACCAGAATTCATTACAACAGTCTTGAAACATCGCTTCACTAGGTCCCTTTGTCCAATAAACTTCGTCCCCTAAGCTTGGTGCTGATGCCAAAATATTCTCTGGATCAAAAAGCACTTGAAAAAGTTGTTCTTCCTTTACCCATGCTTTTACATAGGACGAAGGGCATAAAGTTAAATCAATTCGATTGCCATCTTTAAATAACATTAAGAAAGTAAAACATTCACCCAATGTTGGAGGAAATAATACCATCTCTTCAGGTGTCTCCATAACTAGCACTTCACCAAAAGTCGTTAACCACGTTCTATTTTCTAACAGTTCTTCTTTATTTTCCACGATGTAGACAATATCATAATCTTGAAATGGATCACGAGGTGCTTTAGGATTTGCTCGTGATCCGCTAAGTGCCACTGCCTTTACTCCAAGCTTTTTCGCAGTATGTAAAATCAATGCCATCATTTCTTTTTCGCTTCGCAACTAACCCTCTCCTTTTCTTCTCATTTTAGCACGTTTTAATCCCATTGATAGTCGTTATATGCTATAATTTTATGGCTATATTTTTTAGGAGGTTGTCTGCATGAACGAACGTTTACTAGAGCAACAACATGTCGAATCTACTATTCAAGTGATTCACAATGAGCAAGAAATGATCAAAAAGCAACAAGAAACGCTAGAAGATTCTTTAAACTCACAGTTAAAAGAAATTTCCGATAAAAAAATTAATATTGGCTCCGAGGAGGCATTTTATGAATCTGTACTAGAGTATCAACAACATGAACAAGAACTGATGCTCCGTTATAAAACAGCCGAATCACAAGAAAAGCGAATCAAAACTTTAACAACTATGGCAAATAGTCCCTATTTTGCACGTATTGATTTTACAGAAGGCAATGAAGCAAAAGAAACCTTATATTTAGGAATTGCTTCTTTACGAGACAACAAAGAGAATACTATTGTCATTGATTGGCGCGCTCCGATTGCTAATTTGTATTATGAAGGCGAACTTGGAACTACTTTTTACCAAACAGACAATGATGAATTTGAAGTGGATTTATTATTAAAACGCCAATTTAAAATTCAAGACGGGCAATTGCTTTCAATGGTCGATACATCGGAAATCATTAATGATGAGTTTTTATTAGAAATCCTAGACGAAGCATCCTCTTCACAAATGAAGAATATCGTTTCAACGATTCAAAAAGCTCAGAATCAAATTATTCGTGACACTACGAATAAAGTTATCTTAATTGAAGGAATTGCTGGTAGTGGGAAAACCTCTGCTTTATTACAACGAATTGCATTTATTCTTTATCGCAATCGTAGATGGTTGGATGACCAACAAGTTTTATTATTTTCACCAAACCATCTTTTTTCTGACTATATTGCTATGGTATTACCATCATTAGGTGAAAGCGAAGTCCCAACTCGAACATTCCGTTCATTTTTACAAAATTTATTACCTAACTATGAAATTGTTCAAGAAGAGCAACAAGAAGAACAGTTTTTAACAGGTGCCAATGACCGCATAGAAAAACTGAAAAATGGGTTAGTTTTGGTTCACCAAATCCCCCGCTATGTAGAAGGAATTACAGCCTTTGGTCCATTGTTCCGCGATTTAAAAATTAAAGGTGAAACATACATCACTAAAGAGCAATTACGCCAATGGTATCAACAAACCAATGAGCAATTACCACTTTACCAACGGACACAGTTATTACAAACAAAAGTCTTGAAAAAAATTGGTGGTTTAGAAAAAGACGAAGCAAAAAAGGCTTGGGTTAAAGAAGCTACTCGAGAAAAGGTACAAGAAATTTTTGAAAATGATCCTAACTTGGAAGATTCTGAAGAGAAGGAACGTCAGCTTTTCAATAAAGTTCGTCGGCAAATCGTACGTAAAAAATTCCGTGCGTTAACTCGTGGTGTGGAACGTTTTCAATTTATTAATTTCCCTAAACAATATTTACATTTTCTAAAACAAATCGAGCCAAAACTCTTAGCCAACGCAAGTATTTCTAGCGAAGACTGGGCAACAGCCAGTAACCAAACACGTCAACATTTGAAAAACAAACAGCTATCTCAAGAAGATGCCTTATTGTTTATTTTGTTACTACGTCGCTTGTACCCAGTACACGTTGAACAAAAAGCACGTTTCATTTTTATTGATGAAATGCAAGATTTTCCACCTGCACAAGTCGCTTTATTACGTGAGCTTTACCCTCGTGCTGGAATGACATTGTGTGGCGACTTGAATCAAAAAGTTTTTGGAAATGAAACAATTGTTCATTCATTGGATACTTTATTTCCTGAACAAACAGTCACTCGTTACCAGTTAACGACTAGCTATCGTTCAACAGAAGAAATCACACAGTTCGCTAATCAATTCTTATCTCAAGAAGATCAAGTGCAAACAACTGCACGAAAAGGGCCGTTACCTCGTCTTGTAGAAAAAGCAACATTAGCAGAAAGTCTCGCTTGGCTATGCGATGAATTACAAGAGGCCAATAAGCAGCAACACTGGCGTACTGCAATTATTGGGAAGACAACTGAAGAATGCGAGGCATTATATGCGGAGCTTTCAGATGAAATGAAATCAAAAGTCCAATTAATTGTTTCCGAAGAAGATTTTATGAAACGTTCGATTATGATTATTCCAGCCTTTTTGGCCAAAGGTTTAGAGTTTGACCGCGTCTTTGCTTGGAATATCGGAGAGAATTTTCAAACAGCACAAGATCAACTAGTTTTATATACAATCGCTACTCGTGCTATGCATGAATTATCGCTTATCACTGTTGGGCAAAAAAGTCCATTACTAGTTAGCGCCAATCCACTGACTTATCAAGCAATTTAAAAAAAAGCTCAAGTTCAGCCATTGAACTTGAGCTTTTTTTACATTAATGGCGCAAAAACTTTCAACATCCATCCTAAAACTTTAGTAGAAGTTTTTTCTTTCAAGGCATCTTGCATGGTCACTTCTTGAGATTGCGCTAAAGTTTCTTGAAAATCTTTTTCAATATCGACTAACGTCTCAACATTTTCCATATATAATCCACATTCAAAATGATGGTAAAAACTACGATAATCTAAATTAATAGTTCCTACCGTTGCTTTTTTGTCATCACTAACAAAAACTTTTGCGTGAATAAAACCTGGCGTAAATTCATAAATTTTAACACCAGCTTGTAATAAACTTTTATAATGGCTTTTTGCTAAGGCAAAAGCATATTTTTTGTCTGGAATATGTGGCAAAATAATTTTTACATCGACACCTCGCTTCGCTGCTAAACGCAAAGCGGTCTCCATCTCTCCATCTAAAATTAAATAAGGAGTCATGATGTGTACATATTCAGTTGCTTTGTTTAAAATATCAAAGTAAATAAACTCACCAACACGATCATCATCCAAAGGTGCATCACCATAAGGAATCACATAGCCTGATTTTTTTATTTCTGGTTGAGGACGTTGCAACCAATGTTCAAAATCTAACACACCATCATCCATGGCCCACATTTGTAAAAACATCAATGTAAAACTGTCAACTGCTTCGCCTTTGACTTTAATTGCAGTATCCTTCCAATAACCAAAACGTTCCAATTCATTAATATACTCATCCGCTAAATTAATTCCACCTGTATAAGCAACCTTCCCATCAATCACACAGATTTTCCGATGATCCCTAAAATTATAGACGGTTGATACAAAGGGATGAATTGGTGCAAATACTTTACATTTGATTCCTAATTTAGCTAATTTTTTGGGGTAACTATGTGGTAATAATGAAAATTCATTAAATCCATCATATAAAAAACGAATTTCCACACCATCTGCTGCTTTTTCAATAAGAATTTCTAAAATAGAACCCCACATTTTGCCTTCACCAACAATAAAATACTCTAAGAAAATAAAAGATTCAGCTTTCTTTAGCTCCGTTAATAAATCGGCAAATTTATCTTCTCCTGTTGGGAAATAAACTAATTCAGAGTTTTCATAAACTGGATATGAGCCTGTTCCTGATAAAAAGGTAGCAATACCAAGTAAATCTTTCTCAGTTTTAATTTTCTCTTTGACATTTGGGCTTGTTTGAATAAGATTGTTACTTTCATTTTTTAAACGAATCAAGCGACGCTTTTCTAATCGATGACCTAATTCTAGACGCATATAAAAATAAAAGAAAATACCAATAATGGGAAGAACCGTAAACAAGACCATCCATGTCAGTTTGACGCTACTATCACTTGCACTATTCAATAAAAACATATAACCAAAAATGGTTACAACAATTGCCCCACCATAAAAAACATGGACATAATTCGTGGAAACGTATTGAAATAATGCCACTAACATAAAAATTTGTAAAAGTAAAAAGACAATAACAATCCCTAAACGACTAAAGACTAGTTGCAATAAGCCTTTCTTGCCTTTTTTCAATAAATAAATCGGCTCCTCCGACTCTTTCATTTTTCTATCTCCTTGTATATTATATTTAAGGTTTTAATTTTCCGATTTTTAGAGGAGAACCTTAGGAACCTTTTGTTATTTTTATTTGGTATTTACTCAATTATTTGAGAAAATATACTTAATGGATTGAGAGGTAGATTGTTTTCTCCTTGAGTTTTAAAACTCGTAATCGAAAGACTAATCCCTCTCTCTGTTAAGCTGTTTACGAATGAGTTAGATGTTGAAGGTAAATGCCTTACTCCGTATCTAGAACAAGGTAGTGACGCTTTTCAGTTGAGTGGCAATCAATCCAAATTTTGTAAAGAAGGTGTGCTTATGTTGTATCTAGGTATTGATATTGGCAAACGATCTCACGTCGCTTCTCTCATGAATGCAGAAGGAAAAGTCCTACTTAAAGGTTTTTCTTTTGCGAATTCTTTAGACGGTGCTCACGCTCTTTTAGAACGCCTCACTTCTTTCTCTGATTCCACAAATGACTTCTTAGTTGGAATGGAAGCCACTGGCCACTATTGGTTAGCTCTCTTCTCATTTCTTGACGAACAACAGTTTCTTGTTCATGTCATCAATCCAATTCAAACCGATGGCTGGAGAAAAGGGACCGAAATTCGTAAACGAAAAAACGATATTATTGATTCGGTATTAATTGCCGATTTAATTCGCTATGGTTCGTTCAACGAAACAGCTTTAGCGGATGAAACTATTTTCTCTCTACGTCAATTGACTCGTTATCGCTCATACTTAGTTGGTACAGCGGGCGATTTCAAACGAAAAATCATTGCCGTCTTAGACCAAGTCTTTCCTGAATATGAAAAGGTGTTTTCAAAAGTTGGCATTTTTGGCAAAGCCTCCAAAGCCGTCTTATCTGAGTTTTCTTCCCCTGATGAATTCAATCAAGTTTCTGCCGAAACATTAGCCGAAACACTCCGTTTAGCGAGTCGAAGTCGTGTTGGACTAAGTAAAGCGGAAGCACTGAAAACAGTCGCAGCTCATTCTTTTGGTGTTCGCTTTGCACAAGATGCCTTCGTTTTTCAATTACGTTCCATGATTGATCAACTTAGTTTTTTAGAAGAACAAATCAAACGGACAGAAGAAGAAATTGCACAATTAATGGCTTCTCTTCATTCGGTCATAGAGACCGTCCCTGGCATTGGACCTGTTCTTGGCGCCACGATTTTGGGTGAAATTGGTGATATTCAGAAATTTTCCAATCCTAAAAAACTAGTAGCTTACGCAGGAATCGATGCTTCTGTCTCGAAATCTAGTGAATATGAAGCCACTCACAACGTGATGAGTAAACGCGGGTCTCCTTACTTAAGAAAAGCGTTGTTTCAAGCGGCACTTATTGCTTCCAGATGCGATCCAGTTTTCAAAGCCTTTTATGACAAGAAACGAGCAGAAGGGAAACACCATCTTACAGCGATTGGCGCTGTTTCAAGAAAGCTATGCTATATTATTCATGCGATTCTAACAAAGAATGAACCTTATGAAATTCGTCAGTAATAAAAAAATTAGTCTTTCTGATGTTTATTTGTGATGCACTTATTTGCTATTTTTCATTCAGAAAATTTTGTTTGTTTTCACTTGACTTTATATAGTTAGTCTTTCTTACAACAAAGAAAAAAGCTGAACATAATCAGCTTCTCTTTAAACAAATAACGTTGTTTTTGGGTATTTTAATTTTACTATCTTTAAAATCATTTGTAGTTCTGATAATTGCATGAGGTTACTTTGGTCAAACGACCGACTATGACGACCAATTCTGTCACTATTGATTAAACTATAAATACGATTCCAATTTTCAAACTCACTGACCGAATGAAAATGGCTCAATGGGAAACCAGCACCTTCTGTAATTTCGTAAAGACGAAACGCAATATACGCACTATCAACCACCCAATAAAGAACTTCTTTTTCTTTCTCTTTGTCATAATCAATTAACGCTTTCTCTGGTCGATGCGCAACCATCCAATCTAACAAATAAAAAAAGCCCGTCATACGATATGGCGCATCAAACAATGCTTCTGATTCTCTAGAAGAACGAAAAATTAGCGGAATCAAATATTTATTTTTATAAATCAGTGTCGGAACTCGATCAACAGAACAATGTAAATAATGGTTTAAATAGCTTGCTCCTTGATAACTCCATACCCGATACCCTTGGACTCCTACTGACTCATACTTTCGATAAAGTTTTCCGCAATCTTCAATTGAAACTGCAACTTCAGATAAACGATCATAGCCACTTAAAATCCGATCAAAGGGTTGTAATACAATTTTGTCCTCCACTGCTCATCCCCCTGTTACATAATAGAACATATTTTCTTTATCATACCATAAAGTACGAATGTCAAACTACTGTAATTTTGAAATTTGCTTACAAAAGGACGAGGCTTTTACGCCTCATCCTTAGTAACTAATTTTTCTTCATCAATTCACGAATAGCACCCGCTAAAAATCCTCGGCGACGATTTTGAGCTTGTTTTTCTTTAATCGTCATCTTTTTTTTACCAAACGGACTCTCTTTTTTCTTACCTGTTCTGAGATTTTTAGAAGCTTCCATCCAATTCTTTGCATATCGATTTGGCATCTAATCACATCCTTTTTATCATTATAACAAACAATCAAAATAAACGCATTTCTAGTCTATTTTATTTAAGTTTCTTTCCAAAGTAACCGATAACATTAGTAACCATAAAAAGGAGTGTGAGTTACTTTGAAAATTTCTAATCAAATCCCAAATATCCAGCCTTCATCACCTGTACTAAAGCAAACAACAACTGAAACCGTCATAGAAAAAACGGAAGCATCTCCTCCAACTACTCCAAAGAAACACACTAGACCTGAACCAAAAATTCCCATTGATAGCTTTAAATGGGTAGAACATGTGCGGATTCACCAACCAGAAAAATTCATTGAATCAATTACCTTAAATAAAGAAAAGAGTTTAACCGGTTATCCCGATGTTACTATTTTACCACACGGCTTATCTGTCAAAGAATACTATGCTGCAGAAGCTCGTAAAGCAGAGCAAAATCTAGAGTAAAAAGAAGTTGTTGAAGGAATTCCTTCAACAACTTCTTTTTATTCACCTAAATCAACATTATGGAAGATTTTTTGAACATCTTCTAAATCATCCAATACATCAATCATTTTTTCAAATTTTTCTAAATCTTCTCCAGTTAATGTTACTTCATTTTGTGGAATCATTTCCATTTCAGCAACGTTAAAATCTTCTATTCCTTTTTCTTTTAATGCTTGTTGAATTACATGAAAATCTTCTGGTTCCCCATGAACCATAATTTGTCCATCTTCTTCTTCCACATCGCGCACATCAATATCTTTGTCCATTAGATATTCCAAAATTTCATCTGCATCTGTTCCTTCAAAACCAAATAATGCTGTATTATCAAACATATAAGAAACAGCACCTGATACACCCATATTTCCGCCATTTTTACCAAAGGCAGCGCGCACATCCGCAGCAGTACGGTTTACGTTATTTGTTAAAGTATCAACGATAACCATTGAACCATTCGGCCCAAATCCTTCATAACGTAGCTCAGAAAATTGCTCATCTCCTGATCCTTTTGCTTTTTCAATTGCACGATCAATAATATGTTTAGGTACATTATATGTTTTTGCACGATCGATAACAAACTTTAATTTTTGGTTTGAGTGAGGATCAGGATCACCTGATTTCGCTGCTGCATAAATCTCAATCCCAAATTTAGCGTAAACTTTACTGTTGTTTGCATCTTTCGCAGTCTTTTTAGCTACGATATTTGCCCATTTACGACCCATAATCTCACTTCGCTTTCTATTTTTTCATTTCATCTGGTATTTGATGAAATTTATCCTTTATCATTATACTTGGCAGAATCGATTCTGTGAAGTACTTTCTTACATAGGATTGCTACGAATTGGAAATTTACCAAAATTTTGTTCAGAAATATACTGATTTCCCATTTGATAGATTTTATCGCTCCGAATAGCCAATTTGTATTCTTGCTCTTCTTTTTTTCCAATTTTGGAAAGTACCGGATATTCTATAGTTGCCTTTTTCTCATTTAAATATCGCTGCCCTTTTTCCGTAAATCCTAAAATATGCAAATAGTTATTTCTCCATGCTTCTTTGATATCACTGTTTTTAATATTTAACAAGACATAACATAATAAACGTTGAATTCGTGTTTGAGTGTACCGTTTAGTTTTTACGGCTTGCACAAATTCTTCAAAAGAGTTTGCTTCATAAATTAGCGATTTCAATCGATATTCTAACCCTTCAACCATTTGATAGCTCTCTCTTAACTCTTCAACTGAACTAGTAATAATACGGTACTTCAATAATTCCCAATAATCATTCCAAGTGACTTGATAATGCTGCAAATCGTTTTTTGTCTGTTCTGGCACCACTTGCTCAATCGTTAGACCATCTACTATTGCCTTGCGGATTGCTGTAGCACTCGCAATTTCATTTTGAATTTCTTCCGAATGATACCCTGCCCCGATCCTTGGCAACGGAATACCTTTCATTGGAGTAGCGTAATGAGCATTTTCTTGGGCATAAGTTAATCCTAAAATATGGTTTGGCTGCTCTCCTGTAAGCATTAATTGCGGATAAAGTTTCTGATAAACTTTAGTCATGGTTTGTGCATAAGTCATCGTTGGGCTAGTTAACTGCTGAAAAGTCTGATCAATCCTTTTCTGATTTGCTACTACAAATTTACCAAATGCCTGATAGTCAAACTCACTGGTTGCGTCTGTGCCAAAGCAATAACTCTCACATTTCAACGCTTGTAACATCAAAATCCCACCACGTGCAAAATAATCTGCTGACTGCAATGACCACTGGATTGGCAGTTCTACCACCAAATCTACCCCATTTTGCAGCGCTTCGTTGGCACGTAACCACTTGTCTATAATTGCAGGCTCCCCACGTTGTAAAAAATTACCACTCATTACCGCAATAATGATATCTGCTTTTGATAGTTCACGAGCTTTTTCCACATGGTATTTATGACCATTATGGAAAGGATTATATTCAACAATAATGCCACATGCGTTCATTTTTTCGCCTCTTTTTCTACTAAAAACTGTTGCTCAAGTTGATTGATTACTTTTAACTCTGATTGAAGATCCCCAGAATTTAATGCTTTCCATTTTTTTTGCTTAATTTCTTTGATCATTGCACTTGCTGTATAATCATCTTTCAAAATATATTTTGTATAAACCACTTTCAATCGTTGATGACTAATAGATGGTTGCTTCAGAATTTGCTTTAATTGCTTATCATTCCACAAAATAGTGATTCGCTCATCAGCTGGATCCGTTAGACATAATGCAAAAAGTAATTCTTTCTTCAACTCAAGTCGATAGGGTACGATTAATTCTTCATGATTGAGCCACATGCGTTCTAAGTACTGACGATATACTGACCATTTCCCTTGAGTTAGGTAACGCCCCGCAATTAAAAAAGTCTGCCAATCATTAAAATACGTATGATTTGGATTACTAGCAATAGGTTGAAAATACTCGGCAGGTAATTCATCGTATGCATAGCCTAAAGAAGTCAGATAGTTCACTTGCAATTGGAGATACAATAAGTTTTTTTGCTCTTTACTAGAATTTGCTAAACGATAACTCATGCCATCATTAAAACTTGTAGGAATTAAATTTGTCACTGCGATGAAAAGACCGACTATATTAAAAAACAAGGCATATGTATTATGAATACCAAAAATAAGCAAAATTAATAGACTCATCAACACATTGCCTAAGACTCCACCTAATAAATATAGTTTAAATACAAACTTTTCTTGTTTGGGTGGAATCATCAAGCATTGCCCTAACGTTCCTGGAACATTAAATCGATGAAAAGAAAGTCTTCCATCTTTATCTTTAGTTAATGCAAAGGAAAAAAAACGAATACTGCTGAATTGATAACCAGATAATTTTCCAAAAAATAAGTGTCCCACTTCATGAATAACCAGTTGAATAACAAAAAAGAAACAAACCATAAACATCAACATTAAATACTGAAGAGTTTCCCATTCCTGATAAATAATCGCATACCAAACGAAAAACAAACCAATTGCTCCACCAAAAATAAGTGACGCCAGTGTGGAGAGAAATTTTTTCATAATGTTCCTCCTAATTCAATTTTTTTGCCCCAAACAAAAAAACTCCTTTTTATATCTCATAAGGAGTTTAAAAATATGATGCTGCTAACAAATTAACCCCATCTTCAAAATGATTATTGAGTCTGACTAAAAATAGCTACCATCTTTTTATACACTGATTAAATACTCCGTCTATCAAAAAGCAATACAGACAAAGTGCATGTCACATAAGCATAACACTTATAGCACATTCATACTTTCAATCCACGCAGTCACGAGGACTGCCGTATTAGAAATATTTAACTCTATATTTCTATTCACAACTTACAAAGTTGGTAGCATATCTGGCAATAACCCTTCAAACTCATTATTTTCATCGACTTCATTGTATAGATTGTAATCACTATTTTAGCATATAAGTAAGAGTGATTAAACAATTTATATTATTTTGCTTTGTCTCTGCCACTCCCTGTAAACCTCTTACATATTGTATACATAGATTTCTACTTATGTTGTAACAGTTCTCTGTACCAAATACGTCGATGCGTTCAAACTATGCAGTTACGAGGACTGCAACGATGATAAAATCCCAAATAAAGGTATCAAACAAGGATTTCAATCCATGCAGTCACAAGAACTGCAACTGTAGAAACGGTAGCAAGAAGTTTAGGATTTGTAATTTCAATCCATGCAGTCACAAGAACTGCAACATTCAACACCGCCACCACGCTTGTAAACTTGAATAATTTCAATCCATGCAGTCACAAGAACTGCAACAACCGTTTTTTGCGGTTAGATATGGCTATACAGAAATTTCAATCCATGCAGTCACAAGAACTGCAACGGCGATTTGTAGTAAAAATAGTCAGTGTTGAACTTTATTTGCTAATGAATATTGCCTGATTAAATGTATTTTTTGTAAAAAAAATATAATCATATTTATTTTCTCATCATTTTACCATTTAACAACATTCTAACGGTGCGAATCGTCTAGATAATTTATGGGAGCTTATGGTTCGCACTAATTTTTTTACCATTCATTCATGGCTTTATTTTATCATGAAAAAAGCATAAAAAGTCCAAGAACAAGCAAAATTTGTTCTTGGACTTCTTTATTCAACCAATAAGGATTTTTTTTCTAACAGTTGATTAACTTCAGCAGATAATTTTAAAAACAATTCGTGATTATCCTTTTCTAAAGCTTGATCAATTTGTCTGTATAAATCTGCAATTTCTATTTCCATATCTTCTGCAAAAAAGTATTCTTCTACTTTTGCCAAAACATCAGCATCTAATGTTTCGTTCCAACGATGATAGGGATTATCTTCTAAAACAGCTAAAAAAAATTCATTTTCCCATGAACGACTAAAGCGACATTCTAAATATAATGGATGCTTCCAGTTTAAACGAATTTCATGGAAAATTTGATCACTATCCGTAAATACTTTGTCTTCTAAAAATAATGATATTGGTTCACCTTCCAAGGTAGCTACTTGAACGCAAATTCCCCGAGGTGTTTTATCTGCATGTTCAACAAAGTGAATATTTTTTAATATTGTTTCGTGGTTTGTTAAATAATTTAAAATCCAAGAAACTTCTCGACGTGAAAAAGACTCATGTGACACTAGCCAATTTAAAAAGCGTTTTTTATCTGCAACATTGATGGTCATTTTTTTCACCCTATCTTTCTGATAAATCGTCTAAAATAGACTGTACCTCCAAATCACCTGGTTCATGGTTTAAATAATGTGCCAATAGATGGCGTGCTTCTTCTAAACGTCCTTCTTCCCGTAAGAAAACACCGTACTCTTTCATAAATTCAGGTTCGTGATTTAAGGCAACGTTTGCTTCTTCATAATATTTCGCCGCAGAATCGAATTCTTCCAATTCATTATAGGCATGTGCTAAATTCCATAAAGCGTATGGATTTTCCTGGTCTTCCATACGACTAACGGTATCAATAACTTCATCAAACATTTCTTCATTTAAGTACAAATTACTCAATGTTAATAATGTTTCATCAATTTTTTCACCTGTCTCTAAAGCCTTGACTAGATAGTCTTCAGCTTTTTTTACATCATGTAATCGGTAGCTATTTTCTGAAGCAAAATGATATAAATCAACTTGGTATGGATTTTCTTGTATCCCCTCTTCGATCACATTTTGCGCTTCTTCCAGTAATTCTTCTTCTTGCAACGCTTCTGCTAAATACAAATACAAAGCTTGATATTGTGGGTTCATTACACGTAGCTGTTGTAAATAATAAATAGCTTTTTCGTTTTCTTTTAATTGCAAGTAAACAAAAGCGGTCTGAAAGAGACGATCATCGGTTTGTTCGTCTGCTAACGCTTCTTCAAAAAACGAAATAGCTTCTTCAAACTTCCCTTGCATACTTAGTGAGGAACCAATTCTTTCAGTAAGCGAAATACCTGTAACGTCCAATGTGTTATCTTGTAAAAGATTGCGATAAATTTGTTCTGCTTCAGCAAATTTATCCATTGAAAAATATAGCTCAGCTAGAGCAAATTGAATTAAATTCTCTTCTGGAAGTAATTGTGCAGCCTCTTTTAATTTTGCCTCACTTACTTCAGGAATGCCTAATACTTGATATAAATCAGCTGTAATCAATAAAGCTTGCGGATATGCCTCGTTTGTTTTAGAAATTGTTTCTAAATAGTCGAATGCATCATCTATTTCGTTATTCTCAATAGCAATTTCAGCAAGTGGTAAATTATAGGCATCTTCTTTTGGTTGACGTTTTTTTAATGCTATAAAAACTGCTTTGGCTTCCTCTAAAAAACCAATAGCTAATAGTTCTTCACCTAATTCTGCCAAAATAGTATCATTATCTTTTTTTAGTGCTTCTTCTAAAGATAATTGTGCTTCAGCTAAATCTTCGTTTTGTAATGCTTGAAGCATTTTCTCACTGTATGTCATTTTCTTCCCTCAAATCTCGGCAATCATTTTTTGATAATGCTCCATCGACTGTATTAATTGATTTTCAGTCATCGATTGCTCTCTTCCTATTGTACCAATTTCTGACAAAACCACCAACTGTGGATTCTTTTTTTGTAAATGTAACACATTTTGCAAGTATTCAGCAACCGAAATTTGCTCTGGAAAAACAATTGGAAAGCCTAAATGTTTTAACCAAATCATAAAATTTTTAATTCGAAAAGTGGTTTCCATAACTTCTAAATTCCAAAACAGATGTAACACCATTCCTAAAAAGCGTTTCATATTTTCTGAGAGTAGATGGCCATTGGTTGTAAAATAAAATGCCTTTTCAAAAATTTCGCCAAATTCTTCAATTTCTTTTGAAGAATGTTGATAACTGTCTACTACTTTCCCTACAAAAGCTATAAAAGAAGTGGTTTGAACCTGTTTTCTATTAGGAAAATTTTTAAATAACGTTTGTAAAAAGGTGTAGTCATAAACTAGTCCTAAACGAATGAATGTTTGTAAGTCTACTAATTTTCCATCTTTTTGTCCCGCAACAATAGTTTGGTCTAAAAAAATTTTTTCTGGTAAGTTTTTTTCTGTTAAAAGTATTTCCATTGATTGCTTACAAATAAACCGTTCTTCAACAAGCGCTACTGCAAAGGCACGTAACGTCGTAGGTAATACCCAAAAATCACCTGATAGAATGGTTGTTTTTTGAATAAAACCAGTCAGTTGAATGACCCCCTCATTTCCAAAAGCCACAAATAAATACTCTTCATTGGGGGAAAAACGACTTAAAAAGTCTAATATATCCATAAGTTCACGAACATGGTTACCATAAATCAAATTACTACAAACATACCAATCGATTGGTTGTGGAGAAAAAATGTGTTGAATTTTTTCAAAAAAATGATCGTAGTAACGTTGATTTGTTAATACAATAATGTGTTTATTCTCAAACATTGTTGCCTTGATACTTGAAGATAAAATTTCACCATAAACAATTGTTGTTGAGGTATTATTTTTTTGATAATCTAACTGCATTTTTCTCCCTCCTTGTTATGTATTATAACATGTTTATTTAAATAGCAGAAAAAAGCAAAATCTCGAAAGATTTTGCTTTTTTCATTAGACTAATAAGGTGAATAACGATTGGTTTTCACTCAAATCAATATAACTTGGATCAAATTCAGCAATTCGTTCAAATAGACTTGGTACATCTTCCCGGGTTTTTGATAAAACACCTAGAACAACGGGTCCTGATCCACGATTGATTTTTTTCGTATATTCAAAACGAGTAATATCATCATCTGGACCCAACACCTCACTAACAAATTCCTTTAACGCACCTGGACGTTGTGGGAAATTGATAACAAAGTAATTCATCAACCCTTGATATATCAATGAACGCTCTTCAATTTCAGCCATACGATTAATGTCATTGTTGCCACCACTAATAATACAAATAACCGTTTTCCCTTTGATTTCATCTCGCATCGCTTCTAGTGCGGCAACACTTAATGCACCCGCAGGTTCTGCAACAATGGCTTGTTTACTATACAACTCTAGAATTGTAGAACAAACTAGACCCTCATCTACCGTCATCAGCTGATCAACATATTCTTTAGCATGTTGATAGGTAAGTTGTCCGACTTCTTTTACAGCTGCTCCATCTACAAATTTATCGAGTTGATCCAAGGCAACAGGGGCACCAAAATCAAAGGCCTCTTGCATAGAAGGGGCTCCTTTTGGTTCTACGCCAATAATCTTAGTTACTGGACTAACAGCTTTAACATAAGTGCTAACACCACTAATGAGACCACCACCGCCAATTGCTGCAAATACATAATCTGGCTGATAGCTTTCCGCTAGCGCATCTGCCATCATTTCCGCTGCTAATGTTCCCTGACCAGCGATAATAGCCGGATCATCAAAAGGATCAATAAACGCCATCCCTTTTTCTTTTGCAAAAGCTTTGGCAGCCGCTGCCGAGGCATCGAAGGTATCTCCTACTAATTCAATTGTGACATTATTACCACCAAAGAAAGAAACTTGTGATACTTTTTGTTGAGGGGTTGTACTTGGCATAAAAATTACTGCTTGCACATCAATTTCTCGACAAGTATAGGCAACTCCTTGTGCATGATTTCCTGCACTCGCACACACAACACCTGCTTCTAATTCATTTTTTGTGCGTTTCTTAATCGCATAATAAGCACCACGCAATTTGAATGAACGTACTTTTTGCAAGTCTTCTCGTTTTAGTAAGATTGTTGCTTGATATTTTTCAGATAGATATCGATCATATTGTAATGGTGTATGAGTAACAGCTGATTTGAGTAGCTGATACGCTTGGTCTACATCATTTCTTGTTACTAACCCCAAATTATTCACACCCCTACTTATTGTCTTAGTCGATTGTTTTTACAAATGGCATCATTTTTCTTAATTCAGCACCAACAGCTTCGATTTGATGACCGGCACGTTCTTCGCGCATTTTCTTGAATTCTGGGAAGCCATTTTCGTTGTCTTTTACAAAATTATTTGCAAATGTTCCATTTTGAATATCAGTTAACACAGCTTTCATATTTTCTTTAGCAACTTCTGTAATAACACGTGGTCCAGAAACGTAGTCCCCATATTCAGCCGTATTAGAAATAGAATGACGCATTTTAGCGAATCCACCTTCATAAATTAAGTCGATGATTAATTTCATTTCATGACATACTTCAAAGTAGGCTAATTCTGGTTGGTAGCCAGCTTCAACTAATGTTTCAAAACCAGCTTCAATCAAGCTAGTCAATCCACCACATAGAACTGCTTGTTCACCAAATAAGTCAGTTTCAGTTTCTTCTTTGAATGTTGTTTCTAACACACCTACACGAGTTGCGCCAATTCCTTTAGCATAAGACAATGCTGTTTCTTTTGCTTTACCAGTAGCATCTTGATATACCGCAAATAATGCTGGTACAGCAAAGCCATCTGTAAATGTACGACGAACTAGGTGACCTGGTCCTTTTGGTGCAACTAAGAATACATCCACATCTGCTGGAGGAGTGATAACATCAAAATGAATGTTAAATCCATGAGCAAATACTAATGAATTTCCTGCCTCTAAGTTAGGTGCAATTTCATTTTCATAAAGTGAACCTTGAATTTCATCAGGTGCTAAAATCATGATTACTTCTGCTTGTTTTGCCGCTTCACTTACTTCTAAAACATCAAAGCCATCTTCACGGGCTGCTTCTGCTGATTTACCTTCACGAATTCCGATGATAACTTGGTGGCCATTATCTCTTAGGTTTTGTGCATGGGCATGTCCTTGAGAACCGTATCCCACAACCGCAATTGTTTTTCCTTCTAGTGCATTTTCTACTACTGCATCTTCATAATAAACTTTTACCATAATCCTATTCCCTCCAAAGTTATAATCTTCTTTTTATTCTATATATTAAAAGCAATTTAATGCGATTAACCTCTTTTTATACCGGTAATACCGGTTCTTGCCAATTGTTTGATACCATATGGACGTAACACATCAATAAATGCATCAATTTTGTCATGGGTACCAGCCACTTGGACAATAATAGTTTTTTGTGCTACATCAACGATATCAGCACGAAATGGTGCAATAACTGCTTGAATTTCGGATCGGACACTCATTGGTGCATTCACTTGGATTAAAGCTAATTCTCTTTCGATATGTGGATCATCCGTAATATCTGACACTTTCACCACTTCGATTTGTTTGTTCAATTGTTTTGTTACTTGCTCTGCTTCTGGCAAAGTGTTTACATTAATAACAATTGTCATTCGAGAAATTTCTGCTTCAACCACACCGACTGAAATACTTTCAATATTCACTTGTCGACGATTCAAGACACTCGTAACTCGACTTAATACACCGGATTTATTATAAACGATTGCCGTTATAATTCGTCTCATTCTATTCCACCCCTATCATCTGATCATTAGGAACTCCCGCAGGAACCATCGGCATAACTTGTTCCGAATTTGAAACAATTACTTCGATTAATAATGGTCCCTCTTTTGCAAAGGCTGCTTCTAACTCGCTATCGACAGTGGCAGGATTTGTGATACGCACAGCATCAATTCCATAAGCCTCTGCTAGTTTAATGAAATCTGGCTGTCCCTTAAAAACAGAAGAAGAACGTCTTTCATTATGGAACCGTTCTTGCCATTGACGAACCATTCCCAAAGAACCATTGTTAATCAATACAAATTTAACGTTCAAACCATTTTCATTTAAAATAGCAAATTCTTGGTTTGTCATTTGGAAACCACCATCACCAACAAAAACAATTACAGGACGATCACGATAAGCAAATTGTGCTCCAATTCCAGCTGGTATGCCAAATCCCATCGTTCCAAGTCCACCACTTGTGATTAATTGATTTGGAAAATTAAATGGATAATATTGCGCAACCCACATTTGATGTTGGCCAACATCAGTTGAAACAAACGATTGGCCTTTAGTAATTTCTCCAATTTTTTCAATAACACGTTGTGGCTTAATCTCTTCTTTATTTTCACGATCGTATTTAAATGGATACTTCTGCTTACGTTCGATGCAAAGTTCCTGCCATGCTTGACTATCAACTTCAAATGGTTCAAAAGCTAATAATTTTTCTAAAGCATTTTTCGCATCCCCTACAATCGGAATATCGGTTGGAATTATTTTTCCAATTTCAGCTGGATCAATATCAATATGCGCAATAACTGCTCCTGTTGCAAATTGACTTGGACATGTAGCTAAACGATCGTCAAAACGGCTCCCTATGTTAATAAGTAGATCACATTCAGCTAATGCCATGTTAGCTGCATAACTACCGTGCATCCCACCCATCCCTAAAAAGTAAGGACAGTTAGCAGGTAACGTTCCTAAACCAAGTAACGTATTAACTGTTGGTAATTTATATCGTTCAACAAATTCTTGTAACTCTCTTGACGCTTTTGCAGCAGTAATCCCTGCTCCTGCTAATATAATTGGCTTTTTCGCTTTTTTTAATTGCTCCATCAAACGCGTTAATTGTAACTGTGAAGGATTAGTTGTTGGCTGATAGCTAATCAAATTGACAGGTTTAGTCCGTTGCGTATACGTACCTTCAATAATTGAAATGTCTTTTGGCAAATCAATCACAACAGGCCCTTTACGACCAGTTGTTGCAATATGAAAAGCTTCATCAATTGTTTTTTCTAATTCTCCAACATCACGTACTTGGTAATTATGTTTTGTGATAGGTAGTGTAATTCCTAAAATATCTGCTTCTTGAAATGCATCTTTCCCAATACCAGGTGTCGCAACTTGTCCTGTAATAACAATTAGAGGAACTGAATCGCCCATCGCATCTGCAATTCCTGTCACAACGTTCGTTGCACCAGGACCGCTCGTTACAATTACTACACCAGGCTTGCCAGTTGCTTTGGCATACCCTTCTGCTGCATGTACTGCGCCTTGCTCATGCCGTGTTAGGATATTAGGAATTTCTGCATCGTATAAAGCATCATATAATGGAAGAACCGCACCACCAGGATACCCAAAAACTAATTCAACATCATGTTTTTGCAAGCATTTTAATAAAAGTCTTGCTCCTGACATTTTTTGAGCTATTTCTTGTTCTTGATTCTTCATTAAATTTCCTCCTAGTCTTCTGGAACTCGCATAATTCCCCCTGTATGGGCAGATGTTACTAATGCTGTATAACGCGCTAACCAACCATGTTTTACTTTAAATTCAAATTTTGGACGTGTCTTTTCGCGTTCAGCTAATTCTTCATCAGATAATTCAACATTGAGTGTACGATTTTTTAAATCAATAGTAATACTATCGCCATCTTCAACTAAACCTAATGGCCCGCCAGCTGCTGCCTCTGGTGACACATGTCCAACAGCAATTCCTCTGGTTGCCCCTGAGAAACGACCATCTGTAATCAAAGCAACATCTCGTCCTAAACCACGACCAACAATACTTGAAGTAGGTGCCAACATTTCTGGCATTCCTGGCCCACCTTTTGGTCCCTCGTAGCGAATAACTACCACATGTCCTTTTCTCACTGTACCATCATCAATTGCCGCAACTGCTTCATCATGTGTACTAAAACAAATTGCTTTGCCTTTAAACTCATGAATGTCTGAATCAACACCGCCTACTTTGATGACACTTCCTTCTGGTGCAATATTTCCATATAAAATAGATAAACCACCAACAGGACTGTATGGATTTTCTTTTGGATGAATTACTTCTGGATTTCGAATAATCGAATCTTTAACGTTATCCCGAATTGTTTTTCCAGTAACCGTAATACGATCTGGATGAATCGCTCCTTCAATACTACAAAGTTCATGAATAATGGCTGATACACCACCTGCTTCATGTACATCATGCATGGAATAAGCAGATGAAGGCGCAATTTTCGAAAGATATGGTACTCGTTTGGCAATTTCATTCACATCTGCTAAATTGTAGGCAATCTCACCTTCATTCGCAATTGCTAACGTATGGAGCACCGTATTTGTTGAACCTCCCATTGCCATGTCTAAAGCAAAAGCATCATCTATCGCTTCTTTTGTTACAATATCCCGAGGTTTAATTTGTTTTTTAACTAAATCCATTAAATGGAATGCGGATTGACGAACCAGTTCACGACGATCTTCTGAAACCGCCAATGTTGTCCCATTTCCTGGCAAAGCTAATCCTAAAATTTCTAATAAACAATTCATTGAGTTGGCCGTAAACATTCCTGCACATGAACCGCATGTTGGACATGCATTTTCTTCCATAAACTTAAATTCTTCTGCAGACATTGTTCCTGCTTTATGTGCACCAACTGCTTCAAACATACTTGATAAAGTAATTTGATGTCCTCGTGGATCAACACCTGCTTTCATTGGACCTCCTGAACAAAAAATAGCTGGAACGTTGGTACGCATCGCTGCCATAATCATTCCGGGGGTAATTTTATCACAGTTTGGCATATAAAAAACTCCGTCAAACCAGTGAGCGTTAATAACTGTTTCAGCAGCATCGCAAATTAATTCACGACTTGGTAATGAGTAGCGCATCCCGATGTGACCCATCGCAATTCCGTCATCAACACCAATAGTATTGAATTCAAACGGAATACCTCCTGCTTCTCGAATTGCTTCCTTTGCAACATCAGCTAGTTCTCTTAAATGAACATGTCCCGGGACAATGTCAATATATGAATTACAAATAGCAATGAAAGGTTTATTCATATCTTGAATATTCTTTACTTGCCCGGTTGCATATAACAAACTTCTAGCTGGTGCTGCATCAATTCCTTTTTTTATTTGATCGCTTCTCATAGTTCCACTCCTAGTTCCTTACGCCAGATTTTTCTGAAAAAAAGAGCATCCTTCTAACAAAGTAGAATGGGATGCTCTCTTGTAAGAATCCCATTCACTAACACAAATAGGACTCAAACAACCGGATTTTTTTTCCGTGTTCTAAGTCCACTTACCTAATAATGACTAATAAGTAATGTCTTTCTTTGTGCATGTGAATCGTCTCCTTACAAGTTGAAAAATCTATTTTTAAATCTGGTTTATTTTGTTGATTTTTTACAATATAACGTTAATCAAAATAAAAGTCAATAAGTTTTCTGAATTTTTTTTATTTTCTGCACAAATAGTAATTTTTACTAAAGCGTGTATTTAAAAATGAAAAACAAATTAAAATTTAACGACTTTTTACTATTGTACATGAAAAAAAAATGAATGTTAAGTAAATATATTCTAAAAAAGTGTTGCGACAAAATTGCCGCAACACTTTTTATGCAAATAATGATTCAATTAATTCATGCGTCTGACTTACACCTACTTGTGCTAAGCTTTGGACGATACAACTGCCAATAATTACTCCGTCACAATACTTGTTAAAGGTCTGAACGTGTTCTGCTTTGGACACTCCAAAACCAGCTAAAACGGGAATCGGGCTTTTTTCAGTAATTTTTTGTAGATGCTGGTATAGATTCTCTTGATAGTTTCGATTAATCCCAGTTGTTCCATTAATTGTTACTGCATAAATGAATCCATCTGCATCATTGACTAATTGTTCAATCCGTTCATCTGAACTAGTTAAAGTTACCAGTTGAACAAATGCAATGTCACTGTCTTTTGCGGGTTCTAAAAACATTTCTCGATGTTCATAAGGTAAATCAGGAATAATCACCCCTTTTACATCTGTAGAACTTAAATCTTCCACTAACTCATCTAAGCCATAATGCAAGAAAGAATTAAAATATCCCATTAAAATTAAGGGTACGGGTGAATTAAATTCTTTTAGAAAAGCAATGATTTTCTTTAAAGTTGTTCCATGCTCACGCGAATGAATACCTGCTAATTGAATTACAGGTCCATCAGCTACTGGATCTGAAAAAGGAACCCCTAATTCAATTGCATTTGCTCCACTGTCTGCTAACATTTCAATTTCATCAGCTAAATATTCTAAGCCATTTGCTCCAGCCATAATATAAGGAATAAATAATTTATCGCCATTGTCTTTTTTTTGTTGTAATACATGTGTCAATGATTTCATTCCTGTGCCATCCTTTCTTTAATTTGTTGCACATCTTTGTCCCCACGACCGGATAAACAAATTAAAATACTCTCTTCTGAGGACATTTCTTTCGCTAATTTCATGGCGTAAGCAATTGCATGTGAACTTTCTAATGCCGGTATGATACCTTCAATACGTGATAACAAATGGAAACCTGCCAAAGCTTCCTCATCGGTTATCGTCTTATACTCTGCTCTACCAGAAGTATATAGGTGTGAATGCTCAGGTCCAATACCTGGATAATCTAAACCTGCAGAAATAGAGAATGCTTCTAGTACTTGACCATCATCATCTTGTAAAAGATGCATCTTGCTTCCATGTAGCACACCAACATCACCTTTTGTGATTGAGGCGGCATGTTCTTTAGTATCTAATCCTTTTCCAGCGGCTTCTACCCCAATTAAGCGGACATCGTCATTAATAAATGGGTAGAACAAGCCAATAGAATTACTACCTCCACCAACACAAGCTAATGCTACTTCAGGTAACTTCCCTTCTGCTTCGAAGAATTGCTGCTTTGCTTCAGTGCCAATTACACTTTGAAAATCACGAACGATTTCTGGAAATGGATGCGGGCCTAGCGCTGATCCCAATACATAATGGGTATCTTCTACTGTTGCTACCCAGTAGCGTAAAGCTTCATTGACAGCATCTTTTAATGTACGACTACCAGAAACCACGCTTTCCACTTTCGCTCCTAATAACTCCATGCGAAAAACATTTAATTCTTGACGTTTCACATCAACTTCACCCATGAAAATAATACATTCCATTCCAAATAATGCAGCAGCAGTTGCAGTAGCTACTCCATGTTGGCCTGCACCTGTTTCCGCAACAATTTTATTTTTCCCCATGCGTTTAGCTAACAATACTTGGCCAATGGCATTATTGATTTTATGAGCTCCAGTATGATTCAAATCTTCACGTTTTAAATAGATTTTGGCACCACCAAGATGCTTAGTTAAGTTATCGGCATAATATAGCGGGGTTTGGCGACCAACATATTGTTTTAAATAATAATCTAAAGTCTCTTGAAATTCTGGATCATTTTTTGCTTCTTCATAAATTTGGGTTAGCTCTTTCACGGCATACATCAAAGTTTCGGGTACGAATTGCCCACCGAAATCACCGTAAAATCCTTTATTATTTGGTTGTTGATACATGGTCATACTCCTTTACTTGATTAATAAATGCTTGAATTTTCGCTAAATCTTTCATACCATTCGTTTCAACGCCACTAGAAACATCGACACCAAATGGTTGAAAATAAGCAATTGCTTGTTGAACATTTTCTATCGTCAAGCCACCAGCAACGAATAACTTTTCTTTTGGTAACAAATCAGGTTGGGTGTCTGCCCACGAAAATGTTTCCCCATTTCCTCCATAATACGCTTTGGGCGGTGCATCTAGTAATAGAAAATCTGCTGTTGTAGTAAACGCTTGTTCACTTCCATGGACACTTTTTGCTTGAATCATCGGAACATCACATCTTCCTTGAGGAAATTCGCCATGAATTTGAACCAGATCCAACTTTGCTTCTTGCACAACTGACTGTAGTTGTGCAATTGTTGGAGACACAAATACACCAACCTTTTTGATTGTAACGGGTACCTCACTCGTCATTAGTCGTACTTGCTCAGGGGTCACTTCACGTTTACTCTTCGCAAAGACAAAACCAAGATAATCTGCACCTAAACGACAAACCTCATCGACAATTTGTTTATTCATCAAACCACAAATTTTAACTTTCGTCATAGCGATTCACTCGCAATTCTACAATTTTTTCTTTTGGATTTTCTGCACGCATTAACGTTTCACCAACCAAGATAACATGATAGTCTTTAGCTACTCGTTTGGCATCTTCTCCAGTAACAAAACCAGATTCACTAATATAGACAGGGCCTGCGTCTGGTTGAGCTAAATCTAAACTATGTTGGATATCCACAATAAACGTTTTTAAATTACGATTGTTTACACCAATAATTTTAGCACCAATAGCATGTGCTTTTTCCATTTCTTCAACGTTATGTGTTTCGACCAAGACCTCTAAATCAAGTCTGGTTGCTTTCTCGTGCAATTCTTTTAACTTATCAAAAGGTAATGCTGCAACAATCAACAATACCATACTAGCTCCTGCATTTTTTGCACGAAATAATTGTCTTTCATCTATAATAAAGTCTTTACATAAAACAGGAACTTGAACATTTTTGGCTACCGTTTGTAAGTCAGTCATATTCCCTTTAAAAAACACTTCATCAGTTAAGACGGAAATAGCTGAAACACCTGCTTGTTCATATGATTTTGCTTGCGATACAATATCGACACCGACATTGATTTCCCCCTTCGAAGGAGACGCACGTTTAATTTCTCCAATCACATGCAATTTTGTTGGATGCTCTTTTACTTGTTGATAAAAAGGGGCACCCTTAGCTTGATTTATCCGTTCAATAACTGGTAATTTGGCGACTTCTTTGCGTTTTTCAATTAAAATTTTCTCTAAAAAATCCATTACTGAACCTCCTTTTGCTTCTCAACTAGCTGTGTCAATTTTTCACGAGCTGTACCCGAAGCAATAATTTTTCTAGCCTCTTCCACACCTTCTTTTACACTATTAACTTTCCCGTTTGCATAAAAGCCTAACCCCGCATTTAATAAGACGGTATCTAAAAACGGTGAAGGTTGATTTTCTAAGACAGAAACAAGAATTTCTGCATTTCGTTTGGCATCACCACCGACAATTGCATCTAATGGATATTCTGGTAAACCGACTTCAGCAGCAGAGATGGTTCGTTCTTCTACTTTCCCATTCTCTAGCAAGGCAAATTTGGTATCCCCAGCTAAATTGGCTTCATCCATTCCATATGCTCCTTGCAAAACAATGGCACGTTTACGTCCAAGCTTACCTAATGTTTCTGCTGTTTCCTTAAGCAAACTACCTGCAAAAGTTCCCATTAATTGTGTCTCTAAGTTTACTGGATTTGTTAACGGCCCAATTAAGTTGAAAATAGTAGGTGTTGCTAGCTCACGACGAACACTACTTACATAACGCATGCTAGGATGCATTGATTGTGCAAATAAGAAGGCAATTCCAATTTCATTTAGTAATTGGCTGATTTGTTCTTGCGAAGTCATTAATTTCACGCCTAATTCCTCTAAAACATCAGCACTACCAGAACGACTAGAGATACTACGATTCCCATGTTTTGCCATCGGAATCCCTCCTGCCGCTAAAACAAAAGCTGTCGTCGTACTCACATTAAAACTATTAGAGTGATCGCCACCGGTTCCGCAATTATCCATCGTATTAATTGGCGCATTTTCAATAGTCAAAGCTTTTTTTTGCATTACTTTTGCAATTGCAGCCATTTCTGTCGAGGTTATTTCTTTCATTTTTAAAGCGATCAATGCTGCAGAAATTTGTGAGTCGTTTAATTCTCCTGCAAAAAGTGATTCTGCTAGTTGCGTCATCTCTGATTCAGTTAAGTCATTTCTTTGATATAATTTTTCAAATAACTCTTTCATTTATTTGTCCTCCACTACTTCTAGGAATGCATCGATCATTGCCTGACCTTCTGTCGTTCCAATAGATTCTGGGTGAAATTGTAAACCATAAACAGGATAATCTTTGTGCTTAATCGCCATAATTTCATCATCAGCATATCCATATATTTCAAATACTTCCGGTATCGTCTTTGGCTCAATAATTAACGAATGATAACGCATAATCTCTGTATCCAAACTCACATCACGAAATAATCCTTGTTGTTCATGTTTTAATTTGGAAACTTTCCCATGCATAATTTTTGTAGCCACTCTAATCTTTCCGCCAAAAACTTCTCCTAACGCTTGATGGCCTAGACAAATCCCTAACATTGGTTTTTCTGTATAAAAACGACGAATTATTTCTTCCATTAACCCTGCTTCATCTGGTCGCCCTGGGCCCGGTGAAAAAACAACCGCAGATGCTCTTTGTGCAGTTTCAATTAATTCAGGATCATCATTTCTCAAAATGACAAGTTCAGTATGAAATTGATGGGCTAAATTATGTGTAAATGAATCATAATTATCAACAAGTAATATCATCTTCCCACCTCCAAAAGAGCTTTGGCTTTTTGTAATGTCTCATAATATTCAGCTGTCGGATCTGAATCTGCTACTATACCCGCACCTGCTTGAATATAAGCTTTTTTATCTTTAATTAGCATTGTTCGAATCGCGATGGCAAGGTCTGCTTGATTGTTCATGGAATAATAACCAACTGCCCCAGCGTACATCCCACGCTTAACTGGTTCTAATTCATAAATCCGCGTCATAGCGCGAATTTTAGGTGCACCGCTGACAGTGCCTGCTGGCAAAGTTGCTCTCAAAGCATCCATTGGCGTTAAGTTTTCTTTTAATTCACCAGTTACTAAAGAAACTATATGCATCACATAACGATATTTTTCAATGGTCATATGGATAGGTAAACGTACAGTTCCTCGTTTGGCAATCTGACCAATATCATTTCGGCCTAAATCAATCAACATCATATGTTCGGCACGTTCTTTTTCATCTGCCAGAAGTTCTTCTGCTAGCGCTACATCTTCTTCGACTGTGGCTCCACGTTTTCTAGTACCAGCAATCGGATTCGTTGTTACAAGTCCATTTTTTACACTAACCAAACTTTCTGGTGAACACCCGACAACCTGTAATTCTTCAAAATCAAGGAAATACATATACGAAGAGGGATTGGATAAACGTAAGTAACGATAATAATCAAATGGATCTATTTCAAATTCTGCTTGAAGACGTTGAGATAGAACAATCTGAAATAAATCGCCCGCCTCAATTAGTTTTTTTGCTTGATAAACACGATTTTCAAATTCTGTTTGACTAACATTGCTAGTGAACGGTAAATTTATTTCTTTTTTCTCAATCAATTCTTTGCTTGAAGGAGTTTGTAAGAATTGAATAATCTCTTGAATCCGAGTTTCCATTTCTATGACTGTTTTTTGACTATAAGCATTTGAATGAACGATAGTCACTATCTCTGTATGGTGATCATATACAACGAAAGTTTCAAAAACATAGAAATAAATATCGGGTACATTCAATCCATCTTTTGGAATTTCTCCAATATTTTCATAACAAGCAGCCACATCATACCCAACGTAACCAATTGCTCCACCCTGGAACGGAATTTCAGGAATTGTTTCTTCATCATGTAGGATATGTTTCTCTAATTCTTTCAAAGGGTCCGAACAAGGAAAGCTATCACCATTTACTGAAAAAATTCCTTCTTGATAGCGTAATACTTTAACAGGATCAAGGGCAACAATCGAATAACGCGCGCCTTCTTCTGCTTCACGCGGGTTACTTTCCAATAAAAACTTTTTATCGTTTTGGATTCTTAAAAAAATAGATACTGGTGTCAAATAATCCCCTTGTATTTGTCGAGTAATTTTCATTTTATTCATCCTTTCCGACCGTTAAATACAAAAAAGCCCTCAGACTCGCTAAAAGCAAGTCTGAGGGCGAATAAATTCACGGTGCCACCTCAATTAATTTGAATCATTCCATTCAAATTCTCGTTATCAATCGTCTATCAACGATTTTCCTCTGTAACGGGAGTTCCCGGAGCCACCTACTTCAGTTCAATGTCTCAGCGCAAAAGCCCATTCACTTTCTTTAACTTACTGACTCACACCAACCGTCAGCTCCCTGTAAAGTATCAAAAAAGGTACTCTTCTTTTGTCCGCTTAATATTTAATCAGAATATTACATTCTTCTCATCCAATTGTCAACATATTTTTATCGTTTTATTAAAATTTATGGTTTCACTATTTTTCTGGCAGAGAAAATAATGATTATCTGAGTAAAAAATAGTTCTCAAACGATGTTATTGTAAGTGCTGATGTATTGGACATACATTGGGAACAAGATGGAACTTTTGCAAAAAAATTTGATGTTTGTGTTAATAGGTTTCAGTTGTACGGTATTGGTAATTAATTCATGCAGTTATGAAGACTGCAACTCCAGGAACGTTAGGACAAGAAAAAAACAGTACCAGAATTTCAATCCATGGAGTCATAGAGACTGCAACTATTAATTTCCATATCATCAACAACCATATTTAGTATTTCAATCCATGCAGTCATAAAGACTGCAACAAATGTCATTGTAGCCTGGTCTCTTATACGTTTGATTTCAATCCATGCAGTCATAAAGACTGCAACTTTCATTCATACTATCATCATGAAATTCATCCATTATTTCAATCCATGCAGTCATAAAGACTGCAACTGAAAAATTCCATAAAATTAGGAAAAATAACTTTAATTTCAATCCATGCAGTCATAAAGACTGCAACGTGGAATTGTACACCGAAACAAAAGATTTTGAACAAATTTCAATCCATGCAGTCATAAAGACTGCAACTTAGAGACAACATTTGGATTATCTGTTCTACCCAATTTCAATCCATGCAGTCATAAAGACTGCAACAAAAAATCAATGAACAAATCAAAGTCGTTGAACAATTTCAATCCATGCAGTCATAAAGACTGCAACCCAAACGCTATCAAAGACACTCGTCAAAGAGTAATTTCAATCCATGCAGTCATAAAGACTGCAACTCGATGAATTAAAAAAAATTCTTACTGGTCAGAAATTTCAATCCATGCAGTCATAAAGACTGCAACAATGGTCGAAGGTTAAAAGTGGTGGGAATTAATATTTCAATCCATGCAGTCATAAAGACTGCAACAGCAAAAGAGCTTGGTTATCGTTCTGCTTATTGGATTTCAATCCATGCAGTCATAAAGACTGCAACGCTAGTTATACGCGCTAAAAAATGCTCATTACTATTTCAATCCATGCAGTCATAAAGACTGCAACTTAGAGATAGAGTTAGAGAAAGAGATAGATATAGAATTTCAATCCATGCAGTCATAAAGACTGCAACAAATGTTTTTCCTTGACCACGTGGCGCTTTTAAAATTTCAATCCATGCAGTCATAAAGACTGCAACAAGCAGAAATATCTTCAAAAGATTGGCGTTTGAGATTTCAATCCATGCAGTCATAAAGACTGCAACCAAGTATTTTCTAGGGTTGCTAAACCGATTAGAATTTCAATCCATGCAGTCATAAAGACTGCAACGATATTACGACAGGGGAGGAGTTGGGACAATGACAATTTCAATCCATGCAGTCATAAAGACTGCAACTATTTCTCGATCTGTAGGACACACCGTTTTAATTATTTCAATCCATGCAGTCATAAAGACTGCAACATGCTGTATCAAGTAGTAATACAAACAGTGACAGCATTTCAATCCATGCAGTCATAAAGACTGCAACCAAATGTTTCTCTGCAATCAATCTCAATTCAGGTATTTCAATCCATGCAGTCATAAAGACTGCAACTGTTGCTCCTGCAGGTATAATCTGCGTACCTTTGCATTTCAATCCATGCAGTCATAAAGACTGCAACGTTTTATTGCGTGGTTTAGCGGTCACACCCACCGTATTTCAATCCATGCAGTCATAAAGACTGCAACCATTACAGATTTCAATGTACGATAATTCTAATATTATTTCAATCCATGCAGTCATAAAGACTGCAACATCATATTTAGTATGAAATAGTAACTCCTCTTGAATTTCAATCCATGCAGTCATAAAGACTGCAACAAATATTAATGAGGTGGTCGAAAAATGAGTAGAGAATTTCAATCCATGCAGTCATAAAGACTGCAACGATGGCTACGGTCGCAGACTTGAGTTTAGCGATATTATTTCAATCCATGCAGTCATAAAGACTGCAACTCTTGCTTTATCGTTTACTAAATAAAGCAACGGAAATTTCAATCCATGCAGTCATAAAGACTGCAACAAAGAATTGCACAGAACGCATGGAGGAGTCAAAAATTTCAATCCATGCAGTCATAAAGACTGCAACGCTGATTCAAACAAATTTAGAACGGATATTGATAATTTCAATCCATGCAGTCATAAAGACTGCAACAAAAAGGCAGCAAAAGGGACTGAAATTACTGATATTTCAATCCATGCAGTCATAAAGACTGCAACTTTGTCGAAGGATTGATAAATGACTTATATAACGATTTCAATCCATGCAGTCATAAAGACTGCAACGAAAATACAGATGCAACAGAAACCGCGGAAACTATTTCAATCCATGCAGTCATAAAGACTGCAACGAACAAGCTTGGTTAAACCAAAAGATACAAGCAACATTTCAATCCATGCAGTCATAAAGACTGCAACGGCGATTATGACTAAAAAAAAGAGATAATTCTCTCGTTTAACCGATGAAAATCGCCCGATTATATGTATTTTTCACAAAATTAAATATAATCGTATTTATTTTCTCATCAAATTATCATTTAAGATCATTTTTATGGTGCGAGTCTCCTAGGGCTTTTCTGGGAGCATGGGATTCGCACCAATGATGCGTACAGAACTTGCAACTATCGGTATAACAATCACTACACCAGTGAAAAAAATAGCTGGAGCAGACAAAATAGAGGACTGCTTACTTGGTAAAAAACAAAAGACAATTGAAATGGTATTTTTAAGTTTGGCTTCATTAAGTATTTAATCGTTCAAAACCCAATCGCTTCAGGCATTCGAGTTCCGTTTAGAAGCGATTTTGCTCGTTTATACGCTTTCATTGGAGAATGGAGGATGCTCAGAAAAGATTTGAAAAAACACTACGATATTTATATGGTAGATTTTAATCAACTAGCACAACGAGTAGTAAAAGTATTTCTTATAGATAAAGTATACCATGCTTCCCAAAATACGACTATTTTACAAACAAAAAAGACCGAGATTTCTCTCAGCCTTCTGATTATTTATAACAAATAAAGAACCAACGACGACTCTTTTCATTTGGTTCGCTATCAATAAAATCTGCGTACGTTTCGACACGATTAAAACCAGCATTTTCTAACAACATTAGATACGTATCTAATGGATAGGTTCGTTCTTGATGTAATTCATCTTCACGAATAAAATGCCCTTCTTCCTCTTGCACAAAAAATGTTAGAAAATGTTCAATACTATGCGGTACTTGCCCCTGATAACTATCCCATAAAAAAGCAAACTCTTCTGTTTGATAGTGATAGCTATACGAAGGAAACACTTCATCAATCTGATATATCGAATGTACATCAAAAATAAAGACACCCTCATCTTCAAGAATTTGATAGACTCCATCAAAAACTTGTTGGACATCCATTTCATTTTGCATGTAACAAATCGAATCAGAAAAACAAGTAATTGCTTGATAGGTACCTACGTCAGATAAATCCAACATGTCGCCTTCAACAAACTGAATATCCACCTCAGCTTCTTGTGCTCGTCCACTTGCTATCATTAACATCTCTTCTGATAAATCTAATGCAGTCACATCGAACCCATCTTTGGCAAACTCAACAGCCAAAGCTCCAGTGCCACAAGCTAATTCCAAAATTTGTTTGCGTTCACCAAGATGACGTAATGAAAAATCTAGCCACCGTTTATATAAATCAGTATCCATCACTTCATCATAAACGAATGCAAAAGTCTCGTAAGCCATAGTTACTCAACAATCCATTCATGAATATCAACTAATGGCGCATCTGACCAAAGTTTTTCAAGATTATAAAAATCACGCTCAGAGTTACTGAATACATGGATAATGACGTCGTTTAAATCGATTAAAACCCATTTACCACCGTCTTTTCCTTCTACTCGTTTCACTTCTACTTGTGATTTTTCCACTTGTTCAATAATTTCGTCAACAATTGCATTAATTTGACGATCACTATTTCCCGAACAAATTACAAAATAATCTGCTAATAATGAAATTTCATGAACGTCTAATGCCATAATATCTTCTGCATGCTTAGAGTCGGCTGCACGAACAGCAATCTCTAAAATTTGTTTACTCTCTATGATAATTCCCTCCTTGGTCACTTTTTTGCGACCCATTTGTTATATGTTTCAATTGTTTTTGGATAAATTGGAACTTCTTTACTTACAAGATGCAGTAATGTATGTTTTGTTTCATAAGCAACTGCATCATCTAAATGCCTTAAGGCAATTGAACGGGCTTCTTCCACCCCTGGAAAATGACGACCAGGTTCAATATAATCAGCGACATAAATAATTTTATCTAGTAAGGACATGTCAGCAGCACCTGTCGTATGCACACGAATGGATTGTAGGATTTCTTCATCGTCTATTTCTAGTTCACGTTGAACAAAATCTGCGCCTACTAAACCATGCCAAATTTCATTGCCCCAATTTAATAAATCTAAATCAAAGTGGTCACGACGAATGACTAACTTAAATTCATCATCAGAACGCTCTTTGGCATAATCATGTGTTAAAGCAGCAATACTCGCTTTTTCCAGTGAAGCGCCATATCTACCAGCTAAAGCAATGGCAGTTTCTTCTACACCGAGAACATGTCGAAAACGCTTTTCACTCATTTGCATTTGAACACGTTGCATCAATAGCTCCCGCTCTAATTGCGTATATTTCCCACTATATTTCATCTAGGTACAGCCCCTTTTCTTGAATATAGTTTACCACATTTGCTGGAACGAGGTAATTTACGGAACAACCTTGAGTAATTTTTTTTCGTAGTTGAGTAGAACTAACATCCATTAGAGGAACATCAATCCAAATAATTGGATATTCTGTTTCAGTCGCATAATTAGGACGACGAACACCCACAAAATTGACCAGTTGCATTAACTCATCTATTTTGTACCATTTAGGTAAGTACTCTACCATATCACCACCGATTATAAAATAATAATCAGTATCCGGATTTTGTTCGGTCAATAGCTTCATAGTATCGTACGTATAACTTTTACCTTCACGTTGTAACTCGATTGGTTCAATAGATAGTAACGGATTATCAACAATTGCTAATTCTAACATGTGTAAACGATGAACTGCATCAATCGTCTTTTTTTCATCTTGATGTGGAGGCTGGTTAGAGGGCATCAGTGCTACTGTCTCTAAACCCAAAGCTTTCCCTACTTGATCGGCCGTAATGAGATGAGCGATATGAACAGGATTAAATGTCCCGCCAAGAATCCCTACTTGCTTTCGCGGTGAGGTACGAATTGGTTCCATTTCTGTAAATGTTTGTACACGACTAAAAGTTTCACCTTGCAACTCAAAAGACCTCCTTTATTAAATTGAACGCACGTGTGATGAAATTTTTTGATATTTTTCTTTTGATGATGGTTTAAATACAACTAGGACACGTCCAATAATTTGTACAACATCACAGTGTAAAGCAGCTTCTAATTCAGCAGCCACATCTTCAGCAACTTCATCGGTATTTTGTAATAATGATACTTTAATTAATTCACGTTTTTCTAATGCTTCACCAATTTGAGCGACCATTGCATCATTTAATCCACCTTTTCCTACTTGAAAGATTGGTTGTAAATGATGTGCTTCGCTACGTAAAAAACGTTTTTGTTTTCCTCTTAATTCCATGTTTTTTCTCCTTAAATCA
Source organism: Enterococcus sp. AMC2644 (assembly GCF_058216475.1). Classification (NCBI taxonomy): domain Bacteria; kingdom Bacillati; phylum Bacillota; class Bacilli; order Lactobacillales; family Enterococcaceae; genus Enterococcus; species Enterococcus sp. AMC2644. The sequence continues at coordinate 2,660,397 of NZ_CM177095.1, read as the reverse complement.
ATGCTTTTCTTCTTAGTACATCGACACCCCTAGGCGCCCATCCTGCAACAACGCCAGGTTGCGTTACTGTAATCCAGCCAAGTCCAGCAAAGACAATATCTGTTTTTTCTTTAATTGAAAATTCAAAACGAACAAGTTCTGGAAATTCAGAAACTTCTTCAGCACGTGGTGGTTGTAACAATCCACCAATATGCTTGTCATAAAATGCATCTGCTTTTTCTAATTTTGTCCGATGAATCTCTACGTCATTTGAGACATAGGCAATAAACGAACTGCGCTCCCCTTGAATAAAATCAAAACGTGCCAAGCCACCTAAGAACAATGTTTGCCCTGGATTTAATTGGTAAGACTTTGGTTTAATTTCTTTGTGAGGTGCTACAATTTTTAAATCTTTTTTTCCTAAATAATGTGCCATCTGATGGCGGTGGATGATTCCCGGTGTATCAATTAAAAACTGGCCATCTTCTAAAGGAATTTCAATTTTATCTAAAGTCGTTCCAGGGAAACGAGACGTCGTAATTAATTCTTGGACACCCGCAGATTGACGAATAATTTGATTAATCAAAGTTGACTTTCCAACATTCGTCACACCAACAACATAGACATCACGACCTTCACGATGTTCTTCAATCGCATCTAATAAAGTAGATAATTCATGTGGTTTTTTCGCACTCGTTAATAACACATCAACTGGACGTAAACCAGCTTCGTGCGCACGTTCACGCATCCATTGCGTTAATTTTGATTTTTTCAATGATTTAGGTAAAATATCCACTTTATTTCCCACTAATAACACTGGATTATCGCCGACAAAGCGATGCAAACCAGGAATTAGTGAACCATTGAAGTCAAAAATATCGACCACATTTACAATCAATGCGTCTTTTTGTCCTAATTCGTTTAAAAGACGCAAAAAGTCATCATCAGTTAATGAAACATCTTGAATTTCATTGTAGTGACGCAATCGAAAACAGCGTTGACAATAAACTTCACCTGTTTCTAACCCTTTTTCCAATGCGGCATTGGGTGTATAGCCTAATTCATCTTTATTCTCAGTTTGGATTGTTACGCCACAACCGATACATTGAATTGTTTCTGTCATTTTATTTCACCTTGCCATTTCATTTCCGGATGTTTGTTTAAAAGATATTTCATAATTTTTCGTTCCATCATACGGTTCAATTGCGTTTTCCAACTATCCGTATCGATTACAGGGCGCACCAAAATACTTTTCACGCCAGCACGATTCGCAGCACGAATGTCGGTCATAATTTGATCGCCTACCATCACAATAGCATCTTTTTCTACGCCTAGATCCTTACACGCTTTGTTAATGCCTTTTGCAAAAGGTTTTAAGGCTCGTGCAACATAATCAAGTTCAAACGCTTGGAGTGCTCGTCCTACACGTTCGGCATTGTTGTTTGACACCACGATAACAGGGATATTGGCTTTCTTCATGGACTCAAGCCATATACGTAATTCGTCTGTTCCATCGGGATTATTCCAAGCAATTAACGTATTGTCTAAATCAGTCAACACAGCTTTGATTCCATGTTTATTTAGTTGTTCAGGAGTCACTTTATAAATCGCATCTACCATCCAAGTTGGTTTGTAATTTGAAAACATATTTTCTCCTCGTAGTCAAAAAATGAAGGAGTACTGTGATGTACTCCTCAACCGTTAATTATACAATAAAATGCTTAAAAATAAAAGTTATCTACTTAAAAGTTTCTTATGACACACGATAAATTTTAGGAAGTTGAAAACGTTGGTGTTCTTCAAAACTCAAACCAACTTGGAATAACAAATCTTCTCGTCCCTTAGATGCCATAAATTGAATACCTAATGGCAACTCTTCTGGCGTAACAAATGTAGGTAAACTAATTGCTGGCTGACCTGTTAAATTGGCTAATTGCGTGTAAGGCGATAAAGTTAGACTTGCTGCAAACATGTCATATACCACTTGAGCTGCTTCAGATGATGAAAGCTCCGCTATATTTGATAAACGTGTACGAATTTCTTCACTTTGCAAATCTATAGCTAGTTTGGGTGCAGGATATGCAGTAGTGGGTGTTAAAAATAAATCGTAGTTTTCAAAAAGTCTTTCCATCTGATAAGCTGCTTCGTCCCACGACTGTAAAGAGTGGACATAACTTGCTGCAGATAATTTTTTGCCATATTGATAAATTCCCCAAGTCATCAATTCCATATCTTCTTTGGTCATTTCACGCTTGAATCCTTTTGAGATATCTTCAAACATAGCTGCAGTTTCTGCACCATTCATTTGATAATAATCCCGAATCAATCGAGGACCATCAACTGGATAAGGAATTTCGGTCACTTCATGTCCTTGACTTTCTAAAAAATCAATTGCTTCATTCACTGCTTGAATCGCATTTTCTGAAATATTTGTGCCTACTGGAGACTCTGTTGAGAAAGCAATTCGCAATGATTTTTTATGCGCTGGTTGCTGATGCTGCCACTCTATCTGAGGTGCTTGATAAGGTGCTGCTAATTCGGTCCCTCTCATTCCATAAAATAATGTTTGGGTATCTCGCATTGATACAGTTAACCCAAAAGAGATAGAAGCACCTTGCCAGCCACGCCAACCTGCAGGCCCTACTGCTATTGTCCCTCTTGTTGGTTTTAAACCAATTAGTCCATTAAAAGAAGCAGGAATACGAATCGATCCGCCTCCGTCACTGGCAGCAGCAATCGGAAAAATACCAGCTGCTACAACAGCTGCAGCCCCTCCACTTGATCCACCAGCTGAATGATCTAAATTCCACGGATTTCTTGTCTCTCCGTAAATTTCAGCGTCCGTTACATTTTTGAAACCAAATTCTGGTGCTGCCGTTTGTCCTAATGGGATAAATCCATTTTTTTCTAACGATTGAACAAAATGACTAGTATAGGATGCTCGTTGATCAATAAATAAACGACTACCAGATGTGCTTAACCAACCTTTTTTAGATTGTCCTAACATTTTTAACGGAATTGGTAAACCGGCAAAGGGTGTCTCTTGAATATTCTTTGTTTCATTATATTGCTTCAATGCGGACTCTTTATCAAAAGTCACTAATGCATTCAATTGTGAGTTTTCCTTTAAAACTTTCTTTTCAATTTCTTCAACATATTCTTGGAAAGATAATTGTTTCATCTTTAATTGCTCTGCCCAAAATAATCCATCTTTTATCATCTATTTCACCTCCCCTTCTTTTTAACATAAAATAGTAAAATTGCATAACTATTTTGCATATTTTGATTTCCAATTTATTTATAAATGTATATTTAACCTTTTTATTTACAAATATTGAATATTTATTCTGTTTTCTATTGCCTATTAGAATATTTTCTGATACTATAACGTCATCACATTAAAAGCGAGGTATTATATAAATATGAAAGAAAAGGTTATTTTAGCTTACTCTGGAGGATTAGACACCTCTGTTTCTGTAAAATGGTTGGTTGACGAAGGTTACGATGTTATCGCTTGTTGTTTAGACGTTGGTGAGGGACGCGATACAGAATCGATTCGCCAAAAAGCATTAACCGTTGGCGCAAGTGAATCTTACGCAATTGATGCTCGTGAAGAATTTGCACAAGATTTTGCATTAATTGCGTTACAAGGAAATACTTTTTATGAAAATTCTTACCCTTTAGTTTCTGCTTTATCACGTCCATTAATTTCAAAAAAATTAGTTGAATTAGCACATGAAACAAATGCTACAACTATCGCTCATGGCTGTACAGGTAAAGGAAATGACCAAGTTCGTTTTGAAGTTGCTATCGCTGCACTGGATCCGTCTTTAAAAGTTATTGCTCCAGTACGTGAATGGAAATGGTCACGTGAAGAGGAAATTGCCTACGCTCAAGAAAAAGGCGTGCCTATTCCAGCTGATTTGGACAATCCTTATTCAATTGACCAAAATTTATGGGGACGTGCCTGTGAATGCGGTGTATTAGAAGACCCTTGGGCAACACCTCCAAAAGGTGCCTATGAGTTGACAAAAGAATTAGAAGACACACCAGATCAAGCGGATATTGTGCAAATTACGTTTAAAAAAGGCGTACCTGTGGCATTAGATGGTAAAGAAATGAACTTATCTTCGCTTGTTGCAGAATTAAATCAATTAGCTGGAAACCATGGGATTGGTCGTATTGACCATATTGAAAATCGTTTAGTAGGTATTAAATCAAGAGAAGTTTATGAATGTCCAGGAGCAATGACTCTAATGACAGCTCATAAAGAACTAGAAGATTTAGTGTTCGTTCGCGAATTGGCTCATTTTAAACCAATTATTGAACAGCAACTAGCTCAAATAATTTATAATGGTTTATGGTTTAATCCTTTAACTGACGCACTAATCGCTTTCTTAAAAAGCACACAAGAATACGTTAATGGGGTCGTTCGTGTGAAACTTTTCAAAGGTAATATCATTTGTGAAGGTAGAAAATCAGAAAACAGTTTATATGATGAAAACTTAGCAACTTACACATCTGCAGATACATTTGACCAAGATGCTGCGGTTGGCTTTATCAAGCTTTGGGGCTTACCAAGTAAAGTACACGCAGAAATTCAAGCACAACAAAACAAAGCATAACGGAGGTTCACTACATGAAGAAACTTTGGGGTGGTCGCTTTGATGGGAAAAATGAAGATTGGATAGATGCGTTTGGCGCATCTATCTTCTTTGATCAAGCATTAGCCAAACAAGATATTTTAGGTAGTCTAGCACATGTAAAAATGCTTGTTCATACCAAGATACTTTCTCAAGAAGAAGGGCAACAAATTATTGATGGCTTAACAAGTATTCAACAAAAAGTTGCCAATGATGAATTGGATTATACTGTACAAAATGAAGATATTCATCTAAATATTGAATCCTTTTTACATGAAGAAATTGGACCCGTAGCCGGTAAATTGCATACTGCTCGTTCTAGAAATGACCAAGTTGCAACGGATATGCATCTTTATTTAAAAGAAAAAGTCCAAGATATTTCAGAAAAAATCCATGATTTACGTAAAGTGTTGGTCAATAAAGCAGAGGAAAATATTGAAACTATTATGCCTGGCTATACTCATCTTCAGCATGCACAACCTATTTCTTTTGCTCATCATTTACTGGCTTACTATCAGATGCTGACACGCGATCAAGAGCGTCTAACAGAAAATCTAAAAAGAATTGATTGCTCACCATTAGGAGCAGCCGCCCTAGCTGGAACAACTTTTCCAATTGATCGTGAATTTGCTGCTAAAGAACTGGGCTTTAGCGCTATTTATACAAATAGTTTAGATGCAGTAAGTGATCGTGATTTTATCTTAGAATTTTTAAGTAATTCTTCCATTTTAATGATGCATCTTTCTCGTTTTTGCGAAGAAATCATCCTATGGTGTAGTCACGAATTTCAATTTGTTCAATTATCCGATACTTTTTCAACAGGTAGCTCCATTATGCCTCAGAAAAAAAATCCTGATATGGCCGAACTAATTCGTGGAAAAACAGGACGCGTCTATGGTGATTTATTTGGTCTATTAACAGTAATGAAAGGTTTGCCACTTGCTTATAATAAAGATTTTCAAGAAGATAAAGAAGGCATGTTCGACACAGTAGAAACTGTCGAAAAAAGTTTGACTATCATGTCAGGGATGGTTGCTTCGATGCAAGTCAATCACCAGCATATGTTAGAGTCTACAGAAAAAGATTTTTCTAATGCCACTGAATTAGCTGACTACCTCGCAAACAAAGGTATTCCATTTAGAGAAGCTCATGAAATTGTTGGTAAATTAGTTTTTTCTTGTATTCAAAAAGGTATTTATCTTCAAGATATTTCGATTGAAGAATATCAAAACATTGTTCCAGCAATTGAAGAAGACTTATATGATAAACTAAGTTCTTATACCGCTGTCAAAAATCGTAATTCATTAGGTGGTACTGGTTTTACACAAATTCAGAAACAAATTGAGCAAGCTAAGCAACAACTATAAAAAAGCACACTAGACTTTGTGATATGCTCCCCTTATATAGAACTTTTATTTCTCAGGTTCCTATATAAAGTGGAGCATATTACTTTATTGTCTAGTGTGTATTTATCTATAATTTAAACTGTTCAATACTGATTTTTAATCGAGTCGCAATATCAGAAAGAGCTTTGGCAACATCTACAAATTCTTGCACCACTTCTGTCTGATGATTACTAGATTCTAAAATAATATCTGTGCTTTCAGAAACTTGATGAGATAAATCAGTCACATCTTCAATGACTACAACTAATTGTTCCATACTTTCTTTAATATTAGTTGTTTCGATAATTAAAGCTGCTGCTTCTTTAGCGCTACTTATTGCCTTTTTAAACAAACTGCTAAAAGAATCATTTGTTTGTTGAATATAATGTAATCCTTTTGCTACCGCCTGTTTACCTTGTTCTGATTTTTGTACTGAAGAAGACGATTCATCTTGAATTTTAGCAATCAATGAACCAATCTCTTGCGTTGCAGATTTTGTTTCTTCTGCTAGTTTTCTTATTTCATCATTTCTAAATTCAAATATAAAAATAAGGGCCTGTGACGTAAGTACGTCTCAATCCAAGTTATAAACCAGAATACCCACGAAAATTGAGTTTGATTTTCGTGGGTATTCTGGTTTTCTATGTATAGGGTTAGTTCTTTCTATTTAATGTGGCTAATTTCATCATATTAAGGGCCATCATCAAGATACCTGATTGCTTTCGAACCTTGTTTAGCCCTCGAACCGTATATCGAGTGAAACCCAAACAAGCCTTCATTTTTCCGAAGACTGTTTCGACATCTGTTTTTCTACGAGCATAGATCTTTCCTGTTTTTTCGTCAGAAAGCATCTCTCTTTGTTTGGCTTTGTGGTATTCCCAAGCTGGATTGACAAGAATTTTTCTTACATATCCTTTGGGTGTCAATGCTTCTGGAACTTCTCGTAAATAGTCATCCACTTTTTCAGCTTGATACTCTTTGAAATCTCGAACGAAACCGTCTTTATCTGTCCGTTGGCGATAGGCATGAAAATTGAAGCGAACACCTTTGGGATCACTATAATAATCTTCCTCTTCAAAATACGTCCAATTCATCACTTTCCGTTCGTCAGATTGCCATTTTTTACTTTGTTCTTTCAACATCGTGCCATACGGAATAAGCGCCGTGTGTTGTGGCAATTTATCTTCTAAATAGCGATAGTTACTCTCAGAACCATAACCGGCATCGGCGACAATATAATGAGAAGCTTGTTCGTCTAGCTTCATTTTTTCTAGAAAAGGCTTTAATGTTTTTGTATCTGTTGGGTTTTGAAAAACATCGTATCCCAAAACAAATTGTTTGCACGTAGCGATTTGAAGATTGTACGCTGGTTTCAGTTGTCCATTCATCATGTGATCTTCTTTCACTCGCATAAATGTTGCTTCTTTATCTGTTTTTGAATAACTGTTTCGGGCACCATAAATAGACATCTGTGTTTGATGTTCTGCCATTTTTTCTCGTCTTTCAGAAAGCTTACGTTTCTGGGTTTTTAGCGTCCGTCGTTGTTGTTTCGCAGGATTGGGAGAAATCTTGGCTGTTTCCTCGACTTCTTTCTCTAGGTCTTCTAAGCGCAACTCCATTCGTGTCAGAAGTTCATCTAATAAATCGAACGTCAGATTAGATCCTTCAGGAATATGTTTGACTTCATAGGCTTCTTGAAGTTCTGTCATTAAGGTCAGAATTTTTTCACGGTTCATTTGATCAAAACGAATCGTATTCTTCTTCCAAACAAAGCTAAATTTATTGGCATCCGCCAAGATTTTTGTCCCATCAATAAAAAGCACATCGTCAATCAGATTGCGTTCCCGAAGGTAGTGAACCAAAGAATCCAAACTTTTATTGGTCAGTTCTTCGACATCTTTTGAGACGCAAAAACGAGCAATCGTCCGATAGGAAGGTTCACTTTCTTGTGTCAACCAGCGGGCATAAATATTTTCTTCTGCCAATCGTTGAATTTTTCGACTGGTAAACGCCTCACGAGTGTACGCAAAAAGAACCAACTTTAACATCGCACGCAACTCATATTCTCGTGGGCGACCGAAAAGATACGGTTCATGAATCTGTAAAGATTCAACCAATTCGTTGATAAAACAAGCGACATGATTTTCTTTTGGAATAAATTCAGTTGATAGGTTTAAAGTTAGTTGATTTATGTTATAATTTGGGTACATTGTTTTTGTCCTTTCGAGGATAAGAATTTGGAAGTGCAAGGTCAGAGTTGTGCTTCCTTTTATTTTACCTTAAAAAGCGCCAGAAATGAACGATTACTCGTCATTTTTGGCGCTTTTTCATGGGACTTATGTCACAGGCCCTTATTACTTGTCACAGTTGATTTACCGTCGATATCCTTTTCCTAGTTTTTTCTCCCAAATTTTTAAGATTTGTGAAGTCGTAAAAGTCAAAATAAAGTAAATCGATGCAGCAACATAGAGTGGTTTCATCGGAATAAATGAAGAGGTGATGACAATTTGTGCACTATTCATCAGTTCGTAAATACCAATTGTTGAAAGCAAAGATGAATCTTTAATCAATACAATAAATTCATTACCTAATGGAGGTAGAATGTTACGCATTGCTTGTGGCAAAATAACGTAACGCATTGTTTGTGTTGGTCGTAATCCGAGCGATCCCGCTGCTTCTGACTGCCCAATTTCTACTGCATTAATTCCTGCCCGAACAATTTCTGCAACATAAGCACCCGAGTTCAAAGATAGCGCAATAATCCCCGGTAACAAACGACCAAAATCAATATCTAACACACCAATTGGTACTGTAGGTAAATTAAATACTTTATGCAATAAACCAATACTAATTAAAATTTGTACTAACATGGGGGTTCCACGAAAGACCTCAATATAGATATTTGCAAGCCAACGTAATGGTCGAACAGCAGAAAGTTTCATTAAGGCAAATACGACACCTAATATCGTCCCTAAGATGATTGTGATGAAAGAAATAATTAAGGTCACAATTGTCCCGGAAATAAAATAATTATAATACGTAGATAAAAAAGAGTAATCCATCTTATTCTCCCCTTCTACTTAGAGGCATTTTCATTTGCTAAATCTGTATTTTTTTGAACAAATTCAGCAATTTTCCCGTCGTCAATTAATGTTTGTAATGCTTCATTTAATGCTTCTTGTAATTCTGTGCTACCTTTTGGTAAAGCAATTGCGTATGCTTCATCTTCTGCCGTTTCTAAAGCCACATCAGCGATTGCTATATCATCGTTTTGTCCCACGTATGATTCTGCAACTGCACTTTCTGCAACTAAAGCATCAATTGAACCCTGTTTTAACTCAAGTACTAAACTAGGTACTTTAGGAACTGAAACAACCTGAGAATCTGGTAATTGATCTTTTACAATCGATTCTTGAATAGATCCTTTTTGTGCACCAACTTTCTTACCACTTAAATCACTAATTTCTTTGTATTTATCTAAATTATCTTTATGCACAACAACTTTTTGCTCTGGTAAGAAATAATTCATGGTAAAATCAATTGATTTTTTACGTTCTTCCGTAGCAGAGATTCCAGAAACAGCAATATCCACCTGACCTTGCTCCAAAGCAGCTAAAACAGCATTAAATTCCATATCAGAAAACTCAACTTTGGGAATTCCTAATTCTTTGGCTAAGGCATTCACCATATCAATATCTGCACCAACAATTGTATCTTTACCATTAATCATTGCATGAAACTCAAAAGGAGCAAAATCAGCAGATGTTCCTACTTTAAGGACTCCTGCCTCTTTAATTTCCTCTAATTGATTTGTTGCTTCAGAGGTTTTACTAGAATCTGAACCAGCTGTTTGACTACTACCACAAGCTGCCAAAGCAAACAAACCTATTACTATACTCGTTAAACCAACTATTTTTTTCATACTAATCACCCCTTTTAATATTTATACATATTTTTTGTTTTTTTCAACTATATATGCACTTTATCACATAATTAATAAAAAATAAACAACAAATATGCAATATTCGTTATTTTACTATATATTCTTGCAAATTTTTACTTTTCAAACGATAATAAAGAAAAGGATAGGAGGAATTTATATGTCTACAATGGTATTTGTCAATTTCCCTGTAAAAGATGTTGTTGCTGCTACTACTTTTTATGAAAAGTTGGGTTTTAAAAAAAATGAAGAGTTTTCAACTGAACAAACCAGCTCAATGGTTTGGGATGATAACTTTTGGATTATGTTATTAGATTATTCATTTTATCAATTGTTTATTAAAGATCGCACAATTGCAGATACAAAAACACAAAGTGCAACATTAATTGCCTTTTCCTTAAATAGCGCTGAAGAAGTCAAAAATTTTGGTAAAGTTGCTGAGGAAAATGGAGGTACTGTTTATAAAGTAGACATGGGCATTCCCGAAGACCAAATGTATGGATTAGAAGTACTTGATTTAGATGGAAACACACTTGAACCGACATGGATGCAAGTGTAAAAAATAAACCGAAATTCAAAAATTTGAATTTCGGTTTTTCTTATTCTGACCACGGTAAGTCAATCGATAATTGAGCAGCAAACTCTTTATACGCCCCACGTTCTGCTAAACGATTAGCACGACGCTGTTCGTAACCATCACAGACCATTTTTTCTTCGTCTGTTTCCGGAATTACTTTTGGAACAATAAAGTCCGTTTCTTCATTCATATGCGAAGGTACTGCAACAAATGTTGTAAAACAGGTTGCAGCTAGATAACGTTCGCCTGTCACTAAATCTTCACCAATTATTTTGACAAAAACTTCCATTGACCGATTGTGTGCTCCAGATACATAAGATTCAATACATACAGAGTGATTGTTATGTAATGGTTTTAAAAAGTTTAATTGATCTAATGATGCTGTTACTGCTCCTCTTCGGCAATGTCTAGTAACTGAAATAGACGCTGCATCATCAATCAAAGTCATCAACTTTCCACCAAATAAAAAACCAAACGGATTCAAATCAAACGGAAAGATACGATGTGTCTGAATAACCTTAGATAGTCGACAATAATTTTCTTGCAAATAAATCACCTCATCTGTATTTTAGCACAAACTTTCAAATAAAAATCAAGACTATGTCATAAAACTATTTACTCGTAAAAACATCCGAACTATAGAAAGTGTAATTATCGTTGCAAATTCACAGGAATTAGCAGCTCACACTCATTTAGTTCGGATGTCATCAGTTGTTTAATATTTTCTAAAACGTTGATAACGTGCTTCTAACAATTCTGGTAACTCTTTAGCCGATAATTCCTTTAGCTTACGAATCAAATCTGATTTCATACGATTCACAATTGCCGCTTCCGATAAAGGTTCTCCACGAAATGTTTCTGGAATCACACGCTCTACAATTCCTAGTTCTTTTAATTCTTGTGCAGTGATTTTCATTAGCTCAGCTGCTTCTTTCGCTCGACTACCATCTTTCCAAAGAATTGAAGCAAAACCTTCTGGAGATAAAACTGCATAAATTGAATGTTCCATCATCCAAACCTCATCACCTAATGCTAGTGCTAAAGCACCTCCACTACCGCCTTCACCTATAATAATTGCGATAATTGGTACGCTTAAATCAGACATTTCTAATAAATTACGGGCAATAGCTTCACCCTCGCCGCGTTCTTCTGCACCAATTCCACAAAAAGCACCTGCTGTATTAACAAAAGTAATTACAGGCCGCTGGAATTTTTCAGCTTGTTTCATCAAGCGTAAAGCTTTTCGGTATCCTTCTGGATGAGGTGAACCAAAATTACGCTTCAAATTTTCAGGTAAATTCCGCCCTTTCTGGATTCCGATAACCGTCACCGGTTTGTCATCTAATAAGGCAATACCGCCGACAACAGCTTCGTCATCTGCAAACAAACGGTCTCCATGAAATTCTTGATAATTGTCAAAGATGCGCTCAAAGTAGTCCAACGCCGTCAAACGCTCTTTTGCGCGTGCTAATTGAACAATTTCATGTGCTGGTCTACCCATTATTTACGCCATCCTTTCATCGTGTGTAGTTTTACCAAAGAATGAATGCGATCACGTAACTCTGTACGTTGTACAATTTGATCAACAAAACCGTGTTCTAATAGAAACTCAGCTTTCTGGAAATCCTCCGGTAATTCTTGCTTAATTGTTTGCTCAATCACGCGACGACCTGCAAAACCGATTAGGGCTTGTGGCTCAGCTAAAATAATATCGCCTTCCATTGCAAAACTTGCGGTTACACCACCAGTTGTAGGGTCAGTCAAAATTGTGAGATAAAACAATCCTTTGTTGCTATGGCGCTTAACTGCAGCTGAAATTTTTGCCATTTGCATTAATGAAAAAATACCTTCTTGCATTCTTGCACCACCTGAAGCTGTGAATAAAACAACAGGTAAATTTAATTCAGTTGCTTTTTCAAATAAACGAGTAATTTTTTCACCTACAACGGTTCCCATACTTCCCATGATAAAATGAGAATCCATGATACCTAAAGCAACTTCTTCACCTAAAATAGCTGCTCTACCAGTTAATACAGCTTCATGCAAATGCGTTTTTTCCCGCATTTGTTGAATTTTTTCTTTGTAATTTGGAAAGTTTAACGGATCTGTTGTTTCAATGTCCGTATCCCATTCTTCAAAACTTTTTTCGTCAATCGTCAAAGCAATTCGTTCCCAAGCTGTAATACGGAAATTATAACCACAATTAGGGCAGACTTTTGCTGCCCCAATTTCTTTGGTATAAAGGGTATGTTTACAACTTGGACATTTCGCCCACATATTATCTGGCACAGAAGGTTCATTGATTGGCGTTGTGTCTCGATTTGGATTAATCCGAATATAATCCTTTTTCTTCTTGAATAATGCCATAGATTTCCCTCCTAAACTTCAGGCGTCCAATTTGGTAAAAATTCTTCTTGTAAGAAAGCGGTACTGTAATCACCAGCAATCACTTTAGGATGACTAATTAAATCCAATTGAAATTCTGCATTAGTCACAACACCATCTGTTACCAATTCGCTTAATGCACGTTGCATTTTCATTAGTGCTTCAAAACGATTATCACCATAAACAATTACTTTTGCAATCATTGAATCATAATATGGAGGAATCGTATAGCCTGAATACATCGCACTATCAACACGTAATCCCATTCCACCACTTGGTAGTAATAAATTATGAATTTTACCCGGAGATGGTGCAAAATTCAAAGCAGGATTTTCAGCATTGATGCGGCATTCAATCGCATGCCCCTTTATCACGATATCTTCTTGTTTTAAGCCTAGTGTTTCACCACTAGCAATTTCCAATTGTTTTTTCACTAAATCTACGCCAGTAACCATTTCTGTAATAGGATGCTCTACTTGAATACGCGTATTCATTTCCATAAAATAAAACGAACCTGCTTCATCCATTAGAAATTCAATTGTTCCAGCATTTTGATAGTTTACAGCTTGTGCTGCTCGAACTGCAGCCATCCCTATTTCTTGACGTTTTTCAGCAGAAATAACGACAGAAGGTGATTCTTCTAAAACTTTTTGATTGTTACGTTGTAACGAACAATCACGCTCACCTAAATGAATAACATTTCCAAAACTATCACCTAAAATTTGTACTTCAATATGACGCGCTGGATATACTATTTTTTCAATGTACATATCATCGTTACCAAAAGCTGCTTTAGCTTCTTGTTGTGCAGATGAGAAATGTTGAGGCAATTCTTCTTTTGTCAAAACTTTACGAATTCCTTTACCACCACCGCCTGCAGCGGCTTTCAGCATTACAGGATAACCAATGTCCTCAGCAATTGTTAAGGCCTCTTCTACATCAGCTACTGCACCATCGCTTCCTGGAATAACTGGCACATTAGCTTCAATCATCAAACGACGCGCGTTGATTTTGTTTCCCATATCATCAATTGTTTTACTTTTCGGTCCAATAAAAACAATATTGCATTCTTCACACATTGAAGCAAAACGGCTATTTTCGGAAAGAAAACCAAAGCCTGGATGAATTGCTTCAGCTTTTGTTACAATCGCTGCACTTAAAATTTGTTGTACGTTCAAATAAGAATCAGACGCTTTTGCAGGACCAATACAGATGGCTTCATCCGCTAATTCAGCATGTAATGCATTTTTGTCTGCTTCTGAGTAAACTGCGACTGTTCGTACGCCTAATTCACGACAAGCACGAATGATACGTACCGCAATTTCTCCTCTATTTGCAATTAATATCTTTGAAAACATAAGTCACCTATCCAATCATGAAGGTTAATTCAGCTTCGGCAACTTTTTTGCCATCCACTTTCGCTACACCTTTACCAATTCCAGCAGAAGCTTTTACTTTGATAATCTCCACTTCTAGAATTAATGTATCTCCTGGTGTTACTTTTTTGCGGAATTTTGCTTTATCAATACCACCAAAATAAGCTGTTTTACCACGAAACTGCTCTAATGATAATAAAGCCACTGCGCCAGCTTGAGCCATCGCTTCAACAATTAAAACGCCTGGCATTACTGGTTCGTGAGGAAAATGACCTTGGAAAAACGGTTCATTGATTGTTACATTTTTCTTAGCAACTACACGCTCACCGTCAATTAATTCTTCGACACGATCAATCAACAACATCGGATAACGATGAGGGATAATTTCCTTGATTTCTTGAATATTCAATACAGTCATAATTAGCCTTCTTTCACTCGGAACAATGGTTGGTTAAATTCAACCACTTGTTCGTTTTCTACTAAAACTTCTACCACTTCACCTGAAATATCACTTGTAATTTCATTCATGACTTTCATCGCTTCAACAATACAAACAACTTCCCCTTTTTGCACACGCTCACCAACTTGTTTGAAGTTCGGTTTGTCTGGGCTCGGTTTTAAGTATACGACACCTACTAGTGGTGAAACAATTTCTGTTCCTGCAATTACTTCTGGCACTGGTGTAGTTTGTACCGGTTCAGAAACTGGTTGAGCAGGTGATTCAATCACTTGTGGCTGTTGTACAGGTGCTGCTTGCACTACTGGTACAGTATTTTGTGTGCGTGATACGCTATTTTTATTTAAATATAATTCAAAGTTGTTATCTTTTAGATTAAATTCAGTTAATGTGGATTGATCAAAAAGAGAAAGTAAATCCTTTAACTCATTTAGTTCCATCCTTATGCCTCCCAACGTTTCATCAAAATAACTGCATTATGACCACCAAATCCAAGTGAATTGCTCATCGCATAGGTTAATTCTGCAGGTTTGCTTTCATTAAGCACAACGTTTAAGTCAATCTCGGGATCTTGTTCTGTCACATTAATATTTGGTGGAATAAATTGGTGTTGCAACGCCAGTAATGTCGCTACTGCTTCCACACCACCAGCTGCACCTAATAAGTGACCAGTCATAGATTTAGTACTACTTACATACGTATCTTTGTAACTATCTCCTAATCCATAATGAATAGCAGTTGCTTCTGATACATCATTAGCAGGTGTACTTGTTCCATGCGCATTGATATAGCCAACTTCTGAAGGTTCAATACCAGCTTCTGACATTGCTAATTTCATTGCTTTACCTGCACCTGAGCCATCAGGATTTGGTGCAGTCATATGATAGGCATCACAATTCGCACCGTAACCTACAACTTCACCCAAAATGTTGGCACCACGTGCTAATGCGTGATCTAATGATTCTAATAATAATACCCCAGCACCTTCACCCATAACAAAACCACTACGATCTTTATCAAAAGGTGTTGACGCCTTATTTGGATCAGATTCAGTTGTTAATGCAGTTAATGAAGCAAACCCAGCAATACCAATCTCACAAATCGTTGCTTCTGAACCACCTGCTAGCATAACATCTGCATAGCCATGTTTAATATTACGGAATGCTTCTCCAACAGAATGTGTACCCGATGCACAAGCAGTTACCGTAGTCGTACAAATGCCTTTCGCCCCTACACGTAACGCAATATTTCCAGCAACCATATTTACGATTGACATGGGAACAAACATTGGCGAAACTCGTTTAGCTCCTTTAGCGTTCATTCGTGTCACTTGGTCTTGAATTGTAGGTAAACCACCGATACCTGAACCAACCATCACACCAAAACGGTCTGCGTCAATTGCTTTTGTATCTAGTTGTGCCATTTCAATCGCATCCAAAGCCGCATGAATACCATAAAGTGAAAATTCATCCATACGTTTTGTATCTTTTTTAATAAAATATTTGTCTAAAGGAAAATCTTTGACTTCCCCAGCAACCGAAATTCCTGTTGCTTCAGCGTCAAATTTAGTAATTGGACCAATACCATTGGTTCCTTCTTTTAAGCTTGTTAAGAATGATTCTGGATCATTTCCAATTGGTGAAACGACACCATATCCTGTTATTACTACTCGATTCATAAGTTTTCTCCTCTCTTAACCGTGCATGACCAATCCACCGTCAACATTTACTACTTGACCAGTGATATATGGGCTTTTTGCTAAGAAAATAGCAGTTTGAGCAACATCTTCTACATTTCCAAAGCGTTGTAATGGAATCGTTTGTGTTACTTGTTCTTTCACTTTATCAGATAAAACATCTGTCATGTCTGTTTGGATAAATCCAGGAGCAATCGCATTGCATGTAATGCCTCGAGGGGCTACTTCTCTAGCTACTGATTTGGTAAAACCAACTACCCCTGCTTTACTTGCTGCATAATTCGCTTGGCCTGCATTTCCCATCAATCCTGAAACACTTGAGAGATTGATAATTACACCTTCACGTTGTTTCAACATTTTTTTCATGACTTGTTGGGTCATGTTAAATGTACCAATCAAATTAATTTTTAAGACTTGTTCAAAATCATCTTCTGTCATACGAAGTAATAACTTATCATTAGTGATTCCTGCGTTATTGACTAATACATTCACCACACCAATTTTTTCTTCTGCTTCTTTAATCATGTCACCAGCATTTTTAAAATCTGAAATATCTCCAGAAACGCCTACACATTTCACACCAAATTCTTCAATAGAAGCAATTAATTCTTCTGAAATTTCACGACGCCCATTTAAAATAATATTTGCGCCTTCTTTGGCAAATGCTTTTGCGATGGCTAAACCAATGCCTCGCGTACTACCTGTAACAAAAACCGTTTTATCTTTTAATTCCATTTTTTCCTCCTAGGATAGTAATGCTTCTGTCTCTTGCAGTGTCGTAGCATCTTCTACACGAGACATCACTAATGTTTTGTCAATTTTTTTGATAAAACCTGAAAGAACTTTTCCTGGACCAATCTCAATCACACGCTCAATTCCCAATTCTTTTAATGTTGCTACGCTTTCAAAAAAACGAACAGGTGACATCACTTGACGTTCCAACAAGTCTTTAATTTCATTTTGTTGCATTACTTGAGCAGCCGTATTACTAATAACTGGCACAGCCATTTCATTAAAGACAGTGTCTTCTAGGGCAATTTTTAATTTTTCAGCTGCTGGTTTTAACAAAGCTGTATGGAATGGACCACTAACGTTTAATGGAATCATTCGCTTCACACCAGCTTCTTTTAATAACTCAATAGCTTGATCCACGGCTGCAACCTCTCCACCGATAACAATTTGTTGTGGCGTATTATAATTTGCTGGAGAGACAATTCCTAATTCACTTGCTTGTTTACAAGCATCCTCAATCACTTCAATTGGTGCATTCATAACGGCAACCATTTTACCTGTTCCTTGTGGCGCCGCAGTTGTCATATATGAACCACGTTTGGCAACTAAAGCAACTGCTGTTTTAAAGTCCAATGCTCCACTTGCAACTAGAGCTGTATATTCTCCTAGACTTAATCCAGCAACGGCATCGGCATGATAGCCTTTTTCTTCTAATAAACGCCAAAAAGCTACACTAACCGTTAAAATTGCTGGCTGAGTATACTCTGTTTGATTCAATCGTTCATTTTCTGTAAAACATAATTCTGCCATATCGTAGCCTAAGACTTCACTCGCTTCAGTAAATGTTTGACGAACAATCGCTTCTTGATTGAACAATTCTTGTCCCATGCCAACATATTGTGCACCTTGACCACTAAATAAAAAAGCTGTCTTCATGTTTCTCTCCTTTAAATTTCCGTTGATATTTGAGGATAAGTATTCGATTCATATCTACTCAACGTTGGATTTTCTACATAAAAGGAAAGGCTAGGCTTTTGGCCCAGCCTTAAAAATTAAGCTTGTTGTTGTTCTACGTATTTCACTAAGTCTTCAACAGTTTTAATTCCGTCTTCAACTTCAATTTTCACATCAAATTCGTCTTCAATTTCGTTAATGATTTGGAATAAATCTAAGCTATCTGCTTCTAAATCTTCTTGAATGTTTGTAGTTAATTTGATTTCTTCTTTATCTTTACCTAATTCTTCTGCTACGATTTCTTGAATTTTTTCGAATACCATGTTTATATTCCTCCAATTGTTTTGTACATTTTTAATTTTATATGACTACAGGTTTACAAAGTGAGCAACACGGTTCCCCACGTTAATCCACCACCAAAACCTGAAAGTACCACTTTTTGGTTGCTGCCTAATGTTAAGATTCCTGAGTTTATGGCTTCATCCAATAACAACGGTATCGTTGCGCCAGATGTATTGCCATATTTATCCATATTCTGTAAGAATTTTTCTCTAGGAACTTTAATTTTCCGCGCAATTTTATCTAATATACGCGAATTTGCTTGATGAAGTAAGAAATAATCAATTTCTTCTTTGTCTTCATCGACAAGCTCATCAATCGCTTTTGCTACATCACGTGTTGCAAAATCAAAAATGTCTCGTCCAGCCATTGTTAAACAAGAACTCTGACCTGTATTTACCGATCCATAAGGGCTATTAATTGCACGATAACCAGATGTCAAGGACATACCTCTTGTCCCATCTGCATGCAAACTTTCTTTTAAAAGGTGCTGTTGCTCAGTTACTTCTAATAAAACACCACCTGCTCCATCACCAAACAGTACCGCCGTTGAACGGTCCTGCCAGTCTAGAACTTTTGAAAGTACTTCACCGCCAATAATTAAGCCTTTTTTTGAACCCGTACGAATCATTTTTTCACCCATAGACAATGCGTATACGAAACCAGCACATGCCGCACTTAAATCAAACGCTAAAGCATTTGTCGCACCGATTGCACCTTGTACCATACATGCCACAGAAGGTGAATTGTAATCTGGGGACATTGTTGCAACAAGAATAAAATCTAAATCTTCTGGAGCTGTACCGCTTGTTTGTACTAATTGCTTAGCAACATGGATACATAGGTCAGAAGTATTCTCGTCTGTCGCAATATGTCGTGTTTTTATCCCTGTGCGAGAATAAATCCATTCATCGCTTGTGTCCATGATTTCTGCTAACTGATCATTCGTTACGATTTTTTCAGGAACGTAACTTGCTGTTGCAGTAATCTGTCCAAAATTTGTCATATACATACGCTCACTTATATTCTTGTAAGAATTGATGAAGATTATCCAACGCTCTCAATAAAGCATGTTGTTCATCTTCTTCCATGTTTATCAATATTTCCTTAATCATTTGACTATGAAAACGTTGATGAACACGATACAATAATTTCCCTTTTTTTGTCAACGATAATTTGACAACTCGTCGATCGTCTTCGCTACGAATTCTTTCAACGTAACCTTTTTTCACTAATCGATTAATCGCGATGGTCAATGTACCCACTGTAATTGAAAGTTCTTTTGCAACTTCAGAAGTTGTCTTTTTTTTGTACATACCAATCGCTTCGATTGTGTGCATTTCAGTAATCGAGAGATCATTGAATCGTGATTTTTTCAATTCTGATTCTTCAATTACTAAAATGTCATTAAAGACATCCACTAGTAAGCTATTTATTCTTTCAAAATCTGGTTTCATTGCTTCACCATCCGAATACTTTGATTATCAAATCATTTGACAATCAAACTATAATTCATATTTTTTAGAAAAGCAAGAGTATTTTCAGTTTTTTTTAAATTTCCATCTTATTTTCTGTAAATAAAAAAATATTCCTCTTCCAAATACTTTGATTTTCAAAACAATTTTACCATATTTATTAAAAAAAAACCTTAACAACTTTATTATTGCTTGTTTTAGTTTTATTTTTCTGCTATCTTCAAGACAAATCTTCTTATAGAAATGGCGTGAAATCAACTATTGGCTAATTTAAAAGAAAAAGTAAAGATTTTACCAACAACACCAGGAATTTATCTCATGAAAGACCAATACGATGAGATTATTTATGTTGGAAAAGCCAAAAATTTAAAACAGCGTGTGCGCTCTTATTTCCAAAAAAATAGCCAGCACTCCCGAAAAGTCCAGCGCATGGTTTTTAATATTCATGATTTTGACGTTATACAAGTTGATACTGAGCTAGATGCATTACTGCTAGAATGTCAATTGATACAAAAATATCATCCGCTGTATAATCAACAAATGAATCATTCGCTACGTTATAGTTATGTTACTGTTTCTTCATCCGGAATCGAAACAAATTCAGTGATTTCTGCAAACAGTTTGGGTCCTTTTCGACAATATAAGCAAATTCCCAAAGTGAGCCAAATTCTCAGTGAGATTTACCAAATGCCTTGGGTTAACCACATTACAAGGCATGCGCTCATCAAGCAATTACCAGAGATGCAAGATATGCCACTGTCTCAACGATTAGATGAAATAACGGCTTTTTTCCAAGGAAAAGAACAAGCATATCTTCCCTGGATGCAGCAACGAATTGCCTATTTATCAGAAGATTTACACTTCGAACTTGCTCAAGTTTTGATGGAACAGCTTAGCTTACTAAACTATTTTTTCTTACAAAACAAGGAATTGTTACATTTTTCACAACAAGAGCTACTCATTTTTTCACTTCCATTAACTGAGACTACTAAAAAATATTATCAAATTGTATTTGGGCAAATCTGCCATACACAAATCCTTTCACTGAACGAAGTATTTCAGCCGATAGAAAGCCAAATACAACCATTGTCTCTAACTAAAGCAACCATTGATCCGTTACTTATTTTAATGAATTATATGAAAAAGACATCTAAAAAGGGCTAGCTTCTCGCTTTTTCCTTTTTAGACGTCTTTTTTACTATTGAATTAAATCGTAAATTTCCATTGCAACAATATCAACATTATCAAATTGATACGGCTGACTAGATTCAGCTTCCGTTAATTCAAAGGTCTCTGTCGAGTTGTCATAAGTGACGATACATTTTTCCACGCCTTCTTTTTCAAAACGACGTACTTGTACCTCACTGTCTTGCGCTTCAATCATAGCTTCAAGACGTTTGATGATAGCGACTAATTGCGAACTTTTCATTCGTAGTCCCTCCCTTTTTTCATTTCTGTTACATTGTATCAAATGACTGAGCCACGTGCATTGTTTTTGCAAAATTTTTTTAAATTTTAAGATTTTTTCCCATCTTGCCACCAAAGTTTAATTAAAGCCTGTGTGCCATCTTCTCCATAACCAGCATTTTCTAGTTTTTCATAGAGTTGTTTAGCCAAAGTTGTACTTGGTAAATCGATTTCCATTTTATTCGCTTCATCTAAAGCAATTTTTAAATCTTTAACAAAATGTTTTACGAAAAAACCTGGAGAATAATTTTCTGCCAAAATACGTGGACTATAATTAATCATTGACCAATTGGCTGCACTTCCGCCAGCTAATGTATCCAACGTTTTGTTCAAATCTAATCCTGCTTGATTTGCATAAACCAGCATTTCTGTCATCCCGGTCATCGTACCAGCAATCATAATTTGATTGGCCATTTTAGCATGTTGACCTTTACCAGAATCACCATGTAACGTATAAGTTTTACCGAATTGTTGAAAAATAGGTAAGACTTTTTGATAAGCTGTTTCTGAACCACCTACCATAATTGTTAATGTGCCATTTTTTGCACCTAAATCACCGCCTGATACTGGCGCATCTAAGCTTTCTGCACCTCTCTCTTGAGCAGTTTGAGCAATTTTAACAGCTAAAGAAGGCGTGCTTGTTGTTAAATCAACAATAATTTTACCCTCAATATCTGTCGCAAAAATCCCCGTATCTTCATTATAATATGTTTCCTCAACATCTTGGGGATAGCCAACCATAGTAAAAATCAATTCACTTATTTCTGCTACTGCTTTTGGTGAGTCTTGCCACGTAGCACCTTTTGCTACTAGATCATCAGTTTTACTTTTTGTCCGATTATAGACAGTTACATCATGATCTGCAGCCATTAAATGTTCCACAATAGCATGTCCCATAACACCTGTTCCAATAAATCCAATTTTCATAGTGATTCCTCCTCAAAAAAAGTTCACATTTTTAGTATACGCTAAAAACGTGAACTTGAATATAATTTATTCCGAAGTTCCTTTAAATGATCGTAAACGTGTTTTTAATTTATCCATCGTTTCCGTTAATTCATTTTCTGAATGGTTTTCCTCATAAAAAGTAATCATATCATTATAAAATTCAATCATGGCTTTTCCAAAATACTCAGCTGAAATTTCATACATTTTTTGATTCAATACTTCTTGATTTTTCTGAATACCCGCTTGTACATATTCAACAAAGCAAGAAGCAAAATCTTCGTCTTTTTCAAATGTCACCCCAAAAGATGGATCACTAATCAAGGTGTTTAAATAATCATTGCCTTCAACAACCATTTGCGTTCCGGCTGCCATTGCTTCAGTATATGTTAATCCTTGCGTTTCCGACGTTGACGCACTGACGAAATAATTTGCCGCTTGGTAGTACAAAGCGGCTTCCTCATTTGGTATTTCACCAACAAATTGGATATATTCCGTTAAAGCTTTTTCGGCAACTAGTTCTTCTAATTCTTCTTTATACGGACCTTTACCTACAATAACCATACGAATGTCTGGTAAAACATTAATCACTTCTGGCAAGCCTTGAATAATTGCTTGAATATTTTTTTCATAAGATATACGACTTAACGATAATACCATCAATTGATTTTTTGTAATGCCTAATGACGTGCGTAAGTCTTGTTTCATTTCTTCCGTAATATCAGGACGTTGAAACTTTTCAATCTCAATTCCAGTTGGAATAATGCGCATAGGCGCAACTACACCGTAGCTTTCTAGTTTTTCTATAACTCGCTGACTCGGACAGACTACTCCTGTCGAATGATTAGCAAATAGTCGAGAAAAATATTTCACATGAACTGGACGAACAACTTTTCCTTTTGCAATATAATGAAGATAATCTTCATACATTGTATGATACGTATGAATAACTGGTATCCGCATTTTTTTTCCTACCATTTTACCTAAAAGACCTGCACCAAACTCTGTATGGGTATGAATTAAATCTAATTCTAATTCTTTAGCAATCAAATAAGCATACCACATACCACGTACCACAATTCGGCGATCTTTAAACGAAATAAACGGTACGCTTGGCATTCGAATAATCCCTTCTTCAAGTTCTGGTGCATTAGGGTCAGTGGTCGTAAAAATAAACACCTCGTGCCCCATTTTTTCTAATTCATCTTTTAATGTCTGAATAGATGTAGCGACACCACTTACTTGCGGCAAGTAAGTATCTGTAAAGAAACCAACCTTCACGACATTCCCTCCAAACTCCGATTGTCTACTGCACTCCCCTTCAGCACAGTTTCATAGACTTTTTTTAATTCTGTTCCTATTTGCTGAATACTTTTTGATTGTGCCGTTTCATAACCAGCTTGTGTTAGATCAGGTACTTGCTTCTCAATAATTTCTGTAATCTTTTGACAAAATTCTGCATTTGTTGTTCCCATATAAGCATTGTAATCTTTTTTTAACCAGCCTTCATATACAGGAATATCTCTAACTAATACATTTTGATGACTAGCTAATGCTTCTAAAACAACGATTCCTTCCGTTTCTTCATAAGAAGGAAAGAAAAATAGATCTGCATTTGAATAGGCTCCTTCAATGATTTCGCCCTTAATATATCCTGGAAAAATAACATTCTCTGGATGATTTCCTTTGACAATAGCCCGAATATCTTTAGGTATTGTATACATTGGTGTATAACCAAACCAAATAAATGTGTATTGAGGTAATTGTTTAGCAACTTCAATAAAGTCCGTTAAACCCTTCCGATGGAAATATAAGCCCACAGAAATAATCACTTTTTGTTTTGGTTTCAATTGAAAGAACGATCGAAATTTCTCTTCTTTCTCTTTATTTATTTGATACTTCTCTAAATCGATTCCATTAGAAACTACACTAATTGGACGACTGATTCCATAATCTTCTAAAATCTTTTTAGCATAAACAGTTGGTGTAATTAAATGATCACTATGAGAATACAAGTAAATTAAATATTTTTTATATAATGAAGCAACTTGATTGGATCCGATAAACGAATTACGAAAATCTTCCGCGTTTGAATGCGCATGATATACGACTTTTTTCCCATTTTTTTTGGCTCGTCGAATCATTCGACGACTTTTAAATCCATACGTATTAATGTGTAAAATGTCATAATCATCATTGGCATCTACTGTGAAATCTACCCCAGCACATTCCAATGCTTTTTTCTGATGTTCAAAGGCACGACCGATTCCTGACTTTGCTAACATTCGTTCTCCTTCTAAATAAAGAAGTACTTTCAAAAAGGTCTCCTCCCTTGTTATATTTATTACTCAGTATATCACAGCCCAACCTTAGAATACTCCAACTATAGTCTTAGTTTCCAGACTATTTTTACATTTTATTTTCAAAAGACTATCAATTCAAGCTTTTTATTTTTAGTATTACAAAATTGTTCGTTAGTTTTCATGAATTTTTATAAATATATCTAGTTTATTTTAACTTTTCATGATACGGTGAATATACATTTTGGAGGTGCTTTAATTGAAAGTTATTGATATGCATTGCGATACAATCATGAGAATTTTCACTTCAACTGAAAATTTATCTGAAAATAATTTGCAAATTGATTTAGAAAAAATGAAACAAGGTGATTACTTATTACAAAATTTTGCTATTTTTCTAGACAAAGAAGCCGAAGTTTCGCCCTATCAAACAGCTAAAGCAATGATTGACTGTTTTTATAATCAGATGGAACAATATTCTCAAATAATTCGACCTGTCACTCGCTATGAAGAAATTATTCAGAATGACCAGCAACAAGTTTTAAGTGCCTTGTTAACGATGGAAGAAGGCGCTCCTCTTGAAGGCAGTGTTGAAAAACTAGTTGAGTTTTACCAATTAGGCGTACGTATGTTGACATTAACTTGGAACTATACAAATGAGATTGGTTTTCCTAATGCTCGTTATTGGAACGCTGAGACAAAAATGCTCTCCCCTCAACAAGGCTTAACCAAAACTGGTGTTGAGATTGTACAAGCGATGAATGAATTAGGCATGATTATTGATGTTTCCCATGGTTCTGATCAATTAGTAGAAGATGTTCTAACTTATACCACTGCTCCATTTGTAGCTAGCCATTCCAATGCTCGTACATGTTGTCCTCATTTCCGTAATTTACCAGATCACTTAATTAAAAAAATTGCTGAGCGTGGCGGTGTCATTGGCTTGAATTTTGCTGAAGATTTTTTAAGAACCGAACAGCAAAGTTACCATTTAATTAACCAATTAGTCACACATGCTACTCATATGAAAAAAGTGGGCGGTATTGATGTTATTGGTTTTGGTTCCGACTTCGATGGGATTCCAGTGAATCATGAATTACCTGACGCAACTATTTTTCCCATCATTTATCAGGCTTTTAAAAAAGCTGGATTCACTACATCAGAAATTGAAAAGATTTTCCATCAAAATGTTTTGCGTCTGTATAAAGAAATATTAGTTTAAAAATCATCAATAAAAAGATCACTTTATACAAACAGAACCTCAAATAGATGAACTTTTTTAACGTCCACTATTCGAGGTTCTATTCGTATAAGATTTTTTATTCTTTCATTTCTGGTCTCATTCAAATTAAAACTATTTAAAATTCACCCCAGCTGTCATCTTCTGTTTCATCAGAATTATCTTTAGAACTATCTTTTTCCCGATCTTCTGTTTTCTTTTTCTTTAATTCTACTATTAAAGAAAAGATAGCAATCACTGCTACGACAATTAATACTATTCTAAAAATAAAAAATAACATATTTACTCACCATCTGTAACAACAGCATTCGCACCATTGACTGTAACCCAGCCATGTTCTTTGCGAGCTTGAGCTTCTTCATATTTAATAAGATTTTCAGTCACTGATTCAGCAATTTTTTTATTCGCTTCGGCTTCAGCTTCGGCTTGTTTTGTAATTTCATATGCTTTAGCATCAGCTTGCGTTTTCTTTGTTTCAGCGTCCAGTTTAGCTTTTTCATTTTCTTGTCCAGATAACACAATCGCATCAATTGATTTTTGTGTTTCTGCATCAATTTCAGGAACTCCTACGGTAACATCTTCTACAACAAATCCTTTTGTTTCAACTGATTTAGAGAAATTTGATAATAAGCTACCTTCCGCCTCAGAAGATTTCCCAGATAAGATGTCTAAGATTGTATATTGAGAGTAAACTTCTCTTGCTTCTTTTTGTAATTTTGATTTTAACCAACCTTCTTCAATATCTGCAGAAGTGATATTTCCAAATTCTTTATACATTGCTGATGTTTTGGTTGGATCAATTTTATAATCATATTTGATATTTACAGATGTTTTTTTACCATCTGACGTTGCAATCGAAACACTTTCAGCTTGAATTGTTTGTAATCTAATTGGATATTGAGTTACTTTATCCAAACCTACAAATTTAATTCCTTGTCCTAACGTTTCATCACGAACCCCACCATTAATTGAGTAACGTACCCCAACATAGCCATTTTCAATTTTTTCAAAGAAAACAAAGGCTCCTGCGACCAAAATTCCTAATAAAACGATTGCCGTAAGACTAGTTTTAACCACTTTATTGCTTCCATTGTTATTTATTTTAGCTTTTTTCATCCCATTTTCCACTCTTTCATATTTAGTTGTTTCTTTAATTATTACATGTTTTTTTATTTCTATCAATTGAATATTTAAAAACCAGTCTAAAGACCGAGTTCACTAATTAGTAAAACAAGCAAACGGCATTTAATTGTTTTTTTAAGAACACAAAAAAGCTCTACCAAATTAAAGAGGTAGAGCCTTTTGATTTTTGAGAATAAAACCTTAAAAAGTCTTATTCACCAACATATTCTTCAACTAAAGCAACGACTTCTTCCTTTGTGTCGCAATCTTTCAGCGCACGATTTGCAAGTTCTTGCATTTTAGTTGTGTCTAAACGTTTCATTGTTTTTTTACTGTTATATCCCATTTCATAATGTTAATATATCAGCTTTTTTTCTATAAAAAACTGGAATTGGTTAATTTAAATTGTCAAGGGCAATTTAAAATTGTAGGTTTTCGGCAAAATAAAAATGTAGGTTTTGGGCAGTAAAATAGTTGGCGACTACCCGTTAAAAATTATCTTTCATTCGATAGGACTTGCCTGTTATTTTGAACACTTTTACATGATGAACTAAGCGGTCAAGAATAGCTGCCGCAATCTCTGGACTTTGGAATAACTCTCCCCATCGAGACAAAGCAATATTGGTTGTCACTATCGTTGAATGCTGTTCATAACGCATGGCAAGAAGTTGGAAAAGAAGATCTGCTTCCTGTTTCTGAATAGGCAAATAACCAATCTCGTCAATAATTAAGACCTCATAACGCGCATAACGATTGAGCACACGTTGTAACGTTCCTTTCTCATAGGCGGCATGTAAGCGTAGAAGCAGCTCATGACACGTAATAAATAAGGTTCGATATCCTTGGTGACAGGCTTCTATTCCCAAAGCAATCGTCAAATGTGTTTTCCCTACACCTGGACTACCAATAAACACAAGATTTTCATGTTTCTCCACAAAGCCCATGTGTTTTAAATCGAGAATTTCTCGTTTATTGATGCTTGGCTGAAAAGAAAAATCAAATTCTTCTAGACTCGTTCGCTTAGGAAAACGTGCACGAGTGACGACACGGTTCATCTTTTGTTTCTGTTGGTGGATGGCTTCTTGCCGGGTTAATTCGAGAAGAGCTTCCGTTAAAGAAAGCTCTTCTCGATTGGCTACCTCAATATAATTAGGAACATATTCACGCATTCGGTGTAAACCTAATTGTTCGAGATGATGCATTAACTCTTGATAATGACTTGTTTTCATTCGGGAACCTCCAGCTGATCATATTGTTTTAAACTTTCTCTCGTATACGCTCGAATATCATCGTCCTCTTTATGACTCATGACATCTGATTTCAAGATTTGAAAGTAATCTTCCTCATGGTAGTTCAGTGATTGTTCGGTTAGCGGATGCACACGAATCATTTCTCCGTTATAATAGATGTGTACCTGATCTTCTTTATCGGAGAGCTCGATCTCAACTTTCTTCCCGATATATCGAGGATCTACAGAGTATCTGCGTTTGCGGAAAATAATCATGGCTTCCTTGGTGACTTTACGGGTAATAGAGTCTTCAAAATAGGAATTCAAAAGATTTTCTGGCAATTCTCGCAGGTGCTCTTTTTCATTTTCTAACCAACGTTCATCCGGTGTTTCGTCTGTTGCCTGAGAAATTTCGCTATTTAGTTCGGCACAGAAGTCATCGATTAAGTGGATCAGTTCAACGGCATCGTAGAACTCATGATTATAGACGCGTAAGCGTTCCATCGTTCGAGCTAATGCTTCTACACAGCCTTTTGTTTGAGGACGAAAAGGTCGACAAGCAAGGGGGTTAAATCCAGCGTCTTTACTAAAAGCATAGAATCGTTCGTTGAACTGTGCTTTGGAAAATTGACTACGAGAGTGGTCAATCACTGTGCGCATGTTGTCAAACCAAATTTCCTTTGGGACACCTCCTGTGTGATAGAACGCGTCATCCAGACATTCAAAAAGCGTGTCTTGTTTACGATCAAAGGTGAGGGTAATGAATTTTTTCTTCGAGTAAGGAAGGACATACAAAAAGAGATTGAATTCAAAAACCTCCCCTTGATTACTCACCATTCGCATATTTTCCTTCCAGTCTACCTGAGCCGAGAGACCCGGGGTATGTTCCACACGAATGGTCGCTTTCTGTACTTTTTCTTGTTTGAATATTCGACAGTAGGTTTTTACCAAACTGTAACTGCCATCAAAACCTTTCCGTTCAATAAATTTAAAGATACTATATGCACTACATTGATCTTTCAGTTTTTCTTGAATTAGTTCTTTGTAGGGATCTAGTTTACTTGATCGTTTCTTTCGTTCGACCGTTTTTTTCCCTTTTTCTTTCGCTTCTTCATAGGCGGTCTTCACTGTACGATAATCGCACTCATATTGTTTTGCGAGTGCCGCATAATTAGGTTTCATTTCATTGATCACGTAGATCATCACTCCTTCACGTATGTCTTTTCTCATCTCAAACCTCCAGCTATTTTGGGATAAGAAAAGCATACAAAAAATGTAGGAAAACCGACAATTTTAAATTGCCCTTTTCCTACATTTTAAACCTGCCGTTGACATTTAAATTAAATAGAATTAAAATCAAATGGCATTTAGTATGGCGTAAAATGCTTGTATATAATAGGAAGAGAAAATAAAACGTGTGGGGCGTTGATTTACATAAATGAGGGGTAGTTTTATTTATTAGTATATGTATTTTTTGAAAAATTACACATAAAAAGTATGACGTTCAGGCATGAATTTACGACGTTTGGGATAAAAGTAATTTTTTGTATCAATAGTGTGCTACCATTATTATAAATAACAATGGATACCTATTGTTATTTATAATAAATTTTAGGAAGGAAAATGTTATAATGATATTTATAAAAAAAATGGCTGTATTAGGTCTAACATTATCAGTATTATCATCAACCGTTATACCTTCAATTAGTAGTGTGTATGTACTTGCAGACGAGGTAGATTCTATTGAACAAATTGATGAATTAGATACAGTTGAACAGATTAATGAAGAAATCTTGTACGATAATGGTACTTTTGAAGAAACTTCTTTATTACCCGAAGCACCTTCTTCTGATTTCATTGGGCCTAATTTAAAGAGTTTCAAATCAGCAAAAAGACCTAATAGTATTGCTGATTATAAAGCTTTAGGTTATACTAATTTTTCTTATAGTAAGTGGACTGGTGATAAAAATGTTCTTAGCTCAAAATCTAAACGAGTAGCTAGTGAAATAGTCAAGTATTTGCTTGGTAAAATTCCTGGTGTAAATATCGCTATCGATGCTTACGATCTAACTTCAAGTATGAAAACCCAATATCCAGACATCTGGCCTACTTCAAATTTAAGAAATATTATGGCCAAAACACCAGCAGGGTATGAAGCAAGAATTGGACAAGAATCTATAATAAAATACTACTCTAATAGTAAAAGAACCAAATTAGTCAAAACAATTCAGAAAACTCATTGGGTTGGTTAAAACTTTGATAGGTGGTAGCAACTATGAAAAAATGGATGAAAGTAGCTATACTATATTGCTCGATAAACGCTGCTATTCGTTTATTTTCCGCAATATTTGATTTTGAAGGCAACACTTGGCCATTACGGTTAGTAATTACCATTGTGGGTCTATCAGCCACTGTATATTATTGGTGGAAAGAAAGAAACTTATAATAAAAAAGGAGTAACCTCTACGGCTACTCCTTTTTTACGTGTAAGATAAAAGACCTTATCTTTTGTTGTGACCCCAAAAAGTTAGACTTTTTAGGAGTGGAGAATTCCACTCCTTTTTTACTGTTCTAAAATGAATAATTAAGTGATAAACTATGCTGCTTTTCGAAATTGAACAGGGCTTTTCCAGTTTAATTTCTTTTTCATTCGTTTATTATTGTAGTAGTAAATATAACGATCAATAGCTATTTTAAGTTCATCAAAGCGACGATAAATCTCACCGTGAAAAATTTCTTGTTTTAAAAGACTAAAAAAATTTTCCATTGGAGAGTTATCTAAACAATTTCCTTTACGGGACATACTTTGAAAGATTTTGTGTTCCTTTAACTTATTACGGTATATTTTCATTTGATAGGCCCATCCTTGATCTGAATGAAAAGTTCTGCGAAAAGGACAATCATTAGTTACTTGAATAGCTTCTTCTAAACCTTCCATAATCGCGAGTGCATTAGGCTTTTCTGAAACTCTGTACGATAAAATTTCACTGTTGTATAAATCCATAAACGGATCTAAATAAAGCTTTTTCTGACGAATAACACCTTTAGTATCTGATTCAAAATACTTAAACTCTGTTGTATCAGTAGTAATTTTTTGATGACAGATAGTAGTGTAGAAACGTCGATGAAAACGATTTTTCGCAATTGTACCGACCTTACCTCGGTAAGAACTATATTTTCGTGACTTTCTAGTGTAAGATGTTACTTCGATTCCTAATTTTTTTATCAAACGTTGTACTTTCTTTTTATTAACGTGGAAGCCTCTATTTTTTAGCTCTCTTGTCATTCGAAGACAGCCGTAATCCTTATGTTCCTTACGAATCTCCAACATTTGATTTTCTATTTCTTGATCTGGATTTACACGGTTAAAACGTTTCTGCCAGTACATATAGGTTGCTTTAGGAAATTTCAAGACTTCAAGAAGCTCAACTAATTTGAATGATCCTCGGAGGCTGTCGATGATTCGTGCGATTGATTCTTGTGTCTTTGTTGGGCTTCCTGTTTTCGCAGCTTCCTCAATTCTTTTAAAAAGGCATTCTCTATTTGTAGTGAACGTATTTGTTTCTCTAATACTTTGATGCGTTCAGATTCATCAGTCGTTATTTTTGTCGTTGTATTCTTTCTATTTTCTTTTTTCTTAGCCATATTAGAAGGACGTCCTTTCGGGTTTGAAAGTCCCTGAACATCACTGTCACGAAACTTACGTACCCAAGAAGCGATCAGTGGAGGATTATTAATGCCTAGAGCATTAGCTACCTCACGATAGGACATTTCACTCGTTTGATACAACTCTATCGCATTTAACTTAAATTGAACAGAATATTTTTTATTTTGACGTTTTCTACAAAGTCCTTCTTCTCCAAATTCTTTATACGTATTCACCCACTTTCGTAGTTGATAAGTATCAGTTATGTCATATTTTTTTGATAAATATAGATAACCTCCTTTTCCATCAAGGTATTCTTGAACGAGTTTATATTTAAATTCAAAACTATATTTTGCCATAGAAATAGCGACCTCCAAAAGTTAGATTTTTTGGTCTAACTTTTTGGGGTCGCTACAAAAACCACGTACTCCCTGTAATTGGACATATTAGAGTAGGTCAAATCTCACCAATTATTGCACAAGATTTAGTAAACTCATTATCGAAAAAATTGAAACAGTACAAGGTAATTGTTCAATATCTCGTAAAAATTATGGAGCTAGGAATAACACTAGAAATAATTGAAAAAAATCCTTTTATTCGTGTCACTCGTCCCAAAGAAATAACTGATGATCCAGAAGTTAAGAAAATCAAATTTTATACAATGGACGAAGTTGAAAAAGTTTTTACTCACTTGAATAACAAGGTTTTAGAAGTAAAAAATAATAATTTGTTGTATAAATATTTTGCTGAATGGGATTTAGTTATGTATAGAGTACTAGCATTTACAGGCATTCGTGGAGGCGAAGCTCTTGCACTAGATTGGGAAACAGATATAGATTTCAACCAACAAACTCTTAATATTTCCAAGACTGTCACTCGTGCAAAAAATGGCTTTGAGGTTGGACCACCAAAGACCAAAAGTTCCTATCGTACAATTCGTTTAGATAATAAAACATGTCAAATATTGAAAAAATGGCGATTACATCAGAAAGAATTCTTTTTTCAATCAAATATTAAAAATCAAAACATTGTCTTTGCCAATTTTGATGGAGAGCATGCTACACGCCAATCATTGTATATGCGATCTAAAAGACTATCAGAAGCAGTTGGTCTTCCTAATATTGGAACACATGGTTGGAGACATACACACGCTTCGATGTTGTATCAAGCTGGCATAGATATGAAAGAAGCTCAAGAAATACTTGGTTATGCTTCTATCGAAATAACCAATAATATCTACACGCATGTTAGTCAAAAACAAAAAATTGCTACAGCGGATAAGTTAGCGAAATTTGCTAGTTTCTAAAAAAGAAGCAAATGGCATTTAATTTGGCATTTAGTTATTTTTCAGGAACAAAAAAAGGCTCTATCTCCCGTGGAAAATTAGAGAGATAGAGCCTTTCATTTTTGAGAATAAAACCTTAAAAAGTCTTATTCACCAACGTATTCTTCAACTAAAGCAACGACTTCTTCCATTGTGTCGCAATCTTTCAGCGCACGATTTGCAAGTTCTTGCATTTTAGTAGTGTCTAAACGTTTCATTAAGCTACGAGTTTTTAGAATAGATGTCGCACTCATTGAGAACTCATCTAAACCAATACCCATTAATAAAGGAACAGCCATTTGATCGCCAGCCATTTCTCCACACATACCAGCCCATTTTCCTTCAGCATGCGCTGAATCAACCACATTTTTAATTAAACGTAAGATTGATGGATTATATGGTTGATACAAGTAAGAAACTTGTTCGTTCATACGGTCTGCTGCCATTGTGTATTGAATCAAGTCATTTGTTCCAATACTGAAGAAGTCAACTTCTTTAGCAAAACGGTCAGCTAAAACAGCTGCAGCAGGGATTTCAATCATGATACCAACTTGGATATCCTCAGCAACTGCAACACCTTCGTCAACTAATTTTTGACGTTCTTCGTCATACATTTTTTTAGCAGCGCGGAATTCTTTCAGCGTTGCAACCATTGGGAACATGATACGTAATTGTCCATGAACAGAAGCACGTAACAATGCACGTAATTGGGTACGGAACATACCATCACCTAGTTCAGATAAACTAATACGTAAAGCACGATATCCCAAGAAAGGGTTCATTTCATGTGGTAATTGTAGATATGGCAATTCTTTATCGCCACCAATATCCATTGTACGAACGACAACAGGTTTACCATCCATCCCTTCCAATACAGCCTTATAAGCTACATATTGGTCTTCTTCAGATGGAAAATCTGGAGCATCCATATATAAAAATTCTGTGCGGTAAAGTCCGATAGCTTCAGCACCATTGTTATGAACACCTGTTAAGTCTTTAGGTGTACCAATGTTTGCTGCTAATTCGATATGTTTACCGTCAGCGGTAACAGTTTGAGAATTTTTTAGTTTTTCCCATTCTGTTTTTTGAGCAGCGAAAGCTTCACCAGCTTTATGGAATTCTGCCGCTTGTTCATCGGTAGGGTTGACGATAACATCGCCTTCAATACCATTAACAGCGACAATATCACCTGCTTTTACTTTTTCAGTGATATCTTTTGTTCCTACAATTGCTGGAATCTCTAAAGAACGAGCCATAATCGCTGAGTGAGAAGTACGTCCACCAATATTAGTAACGAATGCTTTAACGAAATTACGATCTAATTGCGCAGTATCACTCGGTGTTAAGTCATGTGCAATCACAACAACTTCTTCATTAATCATAGATGGATTAGGTAAAGTTACTTGCAACAAATGTGCTAATACACGTTTCGCAACGTCACGAATGTCCGCAGCGCGCTCTTGCATATATGCATTATCTTCCATTGCTTCAAACATACCAATGTACATGTCTGTAACTTCTTTTAACGCAGATTCAGCATTAACTTTATTGTCTGAAATATTTTGCTTAATTTGACCAACCATTTCTGGATCACTAAGAACCATTAAATGAGCATCAAATACTTGCGCTTCTTTTTCGCCTAAAGCTTGAGCAGCTTTATCGCGAATTTGTTTTAATTCTTCAGTAGATTTAGCTAGTGCATCATCTAGACGAGCTTCTTCAGCAGATGTGTCTTCAACTGTAACTTTTGTAAAAGTTAAGTCAGGTTGAACTAATAGGTATGCCTTCGCAACTGCTACGCCATCACTTGCCGCAATTCCCTTTAGCATTTCAACCATTATTCAGACAATCCTTCCTTTTGCATTGTTTCAACGATAGCAGCGATTGCTTCTTTTTCGTCAGCACCTTCTGCAGTAATTGTAACGTCAGAACCTTGGCCAACGCCTAAAGACATAACGCCCATGATTGATTTAAGGTTAACTGATTTACCTTTGTACTCTAAGTTAACATCAGAGTTAAATTTGCTCGCTGTTTGAACTAATAAAGTTGCTGGACGTGCGTGAATTCCTGTCTCAGCAATTACGTGAAAATCTTTCTTTTCCATATTATCAATCTCCTTTAGTGATATCTAATTTTTTGTGAGGGCTTACTTTTGTCAACTCTTATCTAAATAGATAGAATTTAACCACCCTTTCAATTGTTAAGATTACCATTTTTTTAGTAGTTAGACAACCGTTTTACCAAATAAATCATTAAATACTTATGAAAACTACTTTTTACTCTTCATCCATTTCATAGCGGTAAATTATTTTACCATTTAAACCTGCTTCACCAACAAATGATGTACGGTCTTCTCGATTAATCCAAACTTCACGAAAGGCAAAAAAATCTTCTCTTTCTACTACAATTTCTTCAATCTCTCCTTTTTTTAATTTATCTAGCAAATCAATGTAAGGGTTATTTTCCATAGTCATTCTCCTTTACTTAGTAGTAAATCTTCTACCTTAAAAGTATAATTCTTTTTGACTAAACTGCAAATTCAAATACTTGCACATCATAAAAAAGATTGTATAATAGGATTAAAGGTCAGAGTTGGTCAATCAAATAAACGCCTTCTTTGTCCTTATTTAATTACTCACTACAAGAGACAAAACTATATGAAAGGTCGTGAGACACTATGCTTTGCCAAAATTGTGGAAAAAATGAAGCGACAATTCATTTATATGCAAATGTCGGCGGACAAAGAAAACAAATTGATTATTGTCAAAGTTGTTATCAAAAAATTAAAGGTCAACAAACAACAAATGCGATGCCTCAAGATCCATTTGGCTTTGGTAGTCTAGATGATTTGTTTAGACAAATGTCTCAACAAATGCAACAAGGAACTCCTTCGTATAATCAGACACCTCCTACTCAAGCTGGCGGTAATCAAAATAATTTCAATGGTGGTCAACCACCTGTCAACAATACACCTGGAATTTTGGGTGAATATGGTATTAATATTACTCAACAAGCTCGGGATGGTGAAATTGATCCAGTTGTTGGTCGCGATTCAGAAATCAAACGTGTCATTGAAATTCTAAATCGGCGAACAAAAAATAATCCTGTATTAATTGGTGAACCTGGCGTAGGTAAAACAGCTGTCGTTGAAGGATTAGCACAGAAGATTGTCGATGGTGACGTTCCTCAAAAACTTTTAGATAAAGAAGTCATTCGTTTGGATGTTGCTTCACTAGTTCAAGGAACAGGAATTCGTGGACAGTTTGAAGAACGTGTGCAAAAATTAATTGAAGAAATCAAACAAGCCAAAAATATTATCTTGTTTATTGATGAAGTACATGAAATCGTTGGTGCTGGTAGCGCTGGTGATGGAAATCTTGATGCTGGCAA
This sequence comes from Enterococcus sp. AMC2644, assembly GCF_058216475.1. Taxonomy (NCBI): domain Bacteria; kingdom Bacillati; phylum Bacillota; class Bacilli; order Lactobacillales; family Enterococcaceae; genus Enterococcus; species Enterococcus sp. AMC2644. Next base: position 2,623,797 of record NZ_CM177095.1, on the reverse strand, counting down.
TATTTTGAAACCAGCATTGGCTCGTGGCGAACTACAAATGGTTGGTGCAACTACACTTAGCGAATATCGAATCATCGAAAAAGATGCTGCATTAGAACGTAGAATGCAACCCGTCCGTGTAGATGAACCATCTGTTGAAGAGACCATCACTATTTTAAAAGGGCTACAACCACGTTACGAAGACTACCATCATGTAAAATATACAGATGAAGCGATTCGAGCTGCTGCCGTCCTTTCAAATCGTTACATCCAAGATCGTTTCTTACCTGATAAAGCAATTGACCTCTTAGATGAATCTGGTTCAAAAGAGAATCTAACCATTCAATTTGTGGATCCAAAAGTTATCGATAAAAAGTTATCCGATGCGCAACAGCAAAAACAACAAGCTTCTCAAGAAGAAGATTTTGAAAAAGCAGCTTATTATCGAGATCAAATCAACAAATTGCAAAGTATGAAAGAACGCCAAATTACAGAAGAAGAAACACCTGTAATTGATGAAAAAAATATGGAACAAATTGTTGAAGAGCGTACAGGAATTCCAGTGGGTGAACTAAAAGAAAAAGAACAAGCGCAATTAAAAAACTTAGCAAATGATTTAAAAGCTCACGTGATTGGACAAGACGAAGCAATTGATAAAGTAGCCAAAGCAATTCGTCGGAATCGAATTGGACTAGGTAAGAAAAATCGTCCGATTGGTTCCTTCTTATTCGTAGGTCCAACTGGTGTCGGAAAAACGGAACTTGCCAAACAATTGGCTTATGAAATGTTTGGTTCAGAAGAAGCGATGATTCGTTTTGACATGTCAGAATACATGGAAAAACATAGTATTTCAAAACTAATCGGCTCTCCTCCAGGTTATGTGGGTTATGAAGAAGCAGGTCAACTTACTGAGAAAGTACGTCGTAATCCTTATAGTCTAATTTTATTAGATGAAGTAGAAAAAGCTCATCCAGATGTCTTGCATATGTTCTTGCAAATCTTAGATGATGGACGGTTAACTGATGCACAAGGACGTACAGTCAGCTTTAAAGATACCTTAATCATCATGACAAGCAATGCTGGTTCTGGTAAAGCAGAAGCTAATGTAGGATTTGGTGCTGCTAGAGAAGGAATTACTCGTTCTATCTTAAATCAATTGAATCACTACTTCACACCAGAATTTTTGAATCGTTTTGATGGCATCATTGAATTCAAAGCCTTAAGTAAAGAAAATCTATTGAAAATTGTTGCTTTAATGTTAGATGAAGTAAATAGTATGTTAGAACAACAACATTTACACATTGATGTAACTCCAGAAGTAAAAGAAAAATTAGTAGAATTAGGTTTTGATCCAACAATGGGTGCTCGTCCACTGCGTCGAACTATTCAAGAGCAAATTGAAGATGGCATTGCTGAGTTCTACCTCGATCATCCTACAGAACACTCGTTAGAAGCAACGTTAAATACTGAAGATAAAGTAATCATTGCAACAAAAAATGTGGTAGTTGCTGAAAAAGAATAAAATAGATTTACTATCTAAAAAAAAGTTGGTCAAATATTGTTTTTTGACCAACTTTTTTTACCTTTCTAAGAGATATTACTTTCTATTTCCTTAAAAAAAAAATATAATTATCTTATAGACAAGAGAATGTGAGGTGAGCGATATGAAGTTGGTAAATGTAACAAACAGCCACTCTCGATTAGTCAAACAACAACTCGAGAATACCGATGCTTCATTGGTTAAAGTTTTCACTGCGGGCAATACTACTGTTATTTATACTGAAGCACCGCTCCATAATGAAATTTTAATTGTAAATGGCAAGAGGAGAATTCACTCAGAAGAGGTTGAAGAAATAAAGAAACACTTTTTAGCTAAGATTCCTTCTGAACTGTACTCTGATGAAGATATAACAATTATTGAGGACAATGAGTTTATTGAGATATCTATTCCTAAAGCATTGCCTGTAGAGTAAAGACCAAAAATATCCAAACTATAGAGAGATTGCGAAAAAGCCATCCCCTATAGTTTGGATATTTTTATTTATTCATTCTTATTCGTAAAATCCTTTTAGTTCAGCAATTTCTTTATTATGTTTTTGATACCCTTTCTCTCCTAAAACCATCACAGTAAATTCCAATCGTTCTTTTCTTCGTGGGCTGTTTTCCACAATTTGCTTAGCAATTGCTCTTTCATATCCTTCATATTCTAAATTAGTAATTAATTGATAATAATTAGCAATGTTTTCCTTTGCTAAACGAACCGCCTGAGCTTTTTCCATATTAGACTCTTGCAAATAGCGCTGAAACAACTCATAAATTTCTTTTGAGTGAGTTGCACTATATCTATCCTCTTCGTTCATTTGTTGAAATACTTCTTTATTCCAGTATGAATCTTTGCGGACTTTTTGTGCGACTAGGTCATTCAATTTATAACGCTGAATAAAGGTTTCAATCGCCTCATTAACAATTTTTTCTGCTTCTTCAATGGTATCAATAGATGCAGAATCGATGCCGTTGGAAATTTCTTTGCCATTGAAAACAATAGTTACTTTTAATTGCTCCATTCCTTTGTTCACTCCTTTAATGTTATTTTAGAGTATTCATTACAATGTCGCAATAAATGAAAACAATCCCTCTGAAAATCTTTAAATTAAATTGAAATAAAGTTCTGTTAGTGTTAATAAAACTGAACAAAATTTGAGAATGGAAAATCAAAATAGTTATCTATTCAAATAATAACTAATTTATTGGAAGTCCCCATTCATTTTATTTATCTATTCTTCTATTTCTAAAAAGTAACACAGATAAGACAAGCACCGCTAAAATAAGCAGAACAACAAGACTGATATAAATCCAAGTATAGTCTTTTTCAATAGACACATCTTTTTTATTTAGCTCTTTAGCAATGGTTTCTTCAACTGTAAACGTTTCTTCAAATTGCCAATATTCTCCAAACGAAACGGTTTCTCCGTCAATTTCATGAGTAAATTTCCCATTATCTTCTGGGTTTCCATAGACAAAAACCGACAAGTGATAATCGCCAGCCTGTAGGGTTTCTCCATTTAATGCTGTTGGAAAATAAAAATGAGAATTAGGTGCAATTTGTAAGCCACTTTTTTCTTCATGATACAGAATTTCGGAAGAATTTTTCTTACTAATTTTTGTTTCAATAGCGACTTGGTTAATGTATGTCTTCTGATCATTTTGTAGTAACGCCGAAATAATATTTCGAGCATTGATTTGATCTGGTTTTACCTCTTTTAAATTCAAATTAGGCGTGACTGGGTCAAGTGTTTGTCGCATCAAAAGTGCGACCACGTAAGAATATTCATTTTGAATTGACAAATTTTGCTCATCATCTGTTGAACTTAGTTCAGAATTAATTTCTTTGAAAGTAATTCCTCCTGCTAAAATTCCATCAAAAGAATCGGCAGGCATCTTCACTTCAAAAGAAATAGTTTTTGAGCTTTTAGGATCTAGGATAACTGAATCCGGATAATTGACATAATCGGCAATATCATAGATCAAACTTTCATCTTTCAGTAAATTATTTTCTCCATATTCAACACTAACATTAGAATTAGTCGTTGTACTATTTACAGAAATTCCAACCTCCACTTCTTTATTGGTATCATTCCTTAGTTCCACATCAAGTATTTCTGAAGTGTCTGGAGCTAGTTTTAAATCATAATACGTTTTCTTTTTATCAATTTGACTTTCAGCAGGTTTCGTTGTTACACCAAAATTAAATTGACTAGCCTCTACAGAACTACTTATATGAAAAAATAGCATATAAGAAAAAAGTATCCCTAGTGTTAATTGTTTGATCCACTTCATACATCTATTTCTCCTTTTTCATTAGATAAAAGATGAGAGCAAGCTCTCATCTTTTATTCTTACTAAGTTCCTGGTACATCCATTAATGTCCAGTTCAATTTTGTACGGTACTTATCAGCTACTTTTGTCGTATTCCCAGGAACTTCTAAGGAAATACTTGTTGCTGCAGTTTGCTCATCTCCCCATTTTAGTAGAGAGGTTCCTGCACCATTACCAGTAGCAGCAACCATCACATTAGATAGTTCTCCACTAGCATTTAAAACAATTTTATTTTGTCCTGTTGGCAAGTTAGAAGTTGAATTAGATGTCACTTCTCCATTTCCCAGGGTGATTACTGCCCCAATAAGTTCTTTTCCGTCATCAGTTTTAAATTGACCAGCTTGACTAACTTTTAAAGACCAGCCAGACTCATTTCCACGGTTATCAGTTACTTGAACATAATTCGGTCCAGTTTTCTGATTCCCAACCAATTCGCCATTATCGTTAACTTCAAAAAATTTTTGACTTTGTGCGTAATAAATTTTGTCTTGCGAGCTAATTATTTGTTTGCCAAAATTTAAACTAGAAGCAAAGTCAATGGACAATGGACCGGTTGTTCCCGGCTCAGAATCATCAGGATGATTAGGATCGATTGGTTTAATCGGATTTGTGGGATTACTAGGATCGACTGGAGGTGTAACATCGGTACTAGTAACAAATTCGATAGTTCCTGTTGATTGATAATCATTAGCCCTCTGACTAATTATAACTTTTAAAGAAACATCAAGAGATAGATTACCCAAATTGCTGACACCATCTGGTAGAACGACTGTTCCATGGATAACTTGCGACTCGATAGCTGGGTCATATTCTGAAATATCCCAGTTAATGTTTGCTTTTAAATCATTGTTAAGTTCACTTTTTGAAGTCACAATATCAATTGTTTGAGGGAGTTCCCATGTGGCTGGATCTGATCCTTCAGTAATACTAATTTCTTTTGTTTCTAAAGAAGATAATTGAATAAAATTATTCACGTCAGTAGCTCCTGAAGGAACTGGTTGTTGCGTTACCGTAGGACCATGCGCTTCCAAAATAGTTTTGCCATCTTCATCCGTCGTAAATCGCAACTGATCAATAGCAAATTCTCTTGGATCCGCATGTTCACCATTTAAGTGACGATGATAAACCATATACATTTCCTTCCCGTCTGGAGAAGTTGTAATTCCGTGATGCCCTGTCCCATGGGCAACACTATTTGATTGCATAATCGGGTTGTGTTCATATTTTTCATAAGTCCCTAGTGGATTATCACTGGTTGCATAACCAGACCCATACATTGGACTTGCAAAATGAGCCCCTGAATAAGTGAGATAATAGACACCATCTTTTTTCAACATATACGGACCTTCATTTACGCGAGCCATATCTTGCTCCCAGGCTTGCGACGGAACCAAAAGCTCAGTTAATGTCGTTTCATCAATAGATTTCATGTCGTCATTTAATTTAGCTCCCCAAATAACATTTCCATTGTTAAATCGTACAAAGTAAAGATAATACTGGCCATCATCGTCTTTAAAAACATGGGCATCTATTTCTTTTGTATCCGCATGTATTGGCCCCCATTCTTCTTGTTCAAACGGACCTAATGGGGAATCGCTTACTGCTACACAAAGATGTTCATTGGCCGTATAATACATATAAAATTTCCCATCACGTTCGATAATATCTGGTGCCCAAAAGCCACTTGTTCCCCAATTTTTCTGGTTGGCTGTCATCGCCAATCCTTTATCAGTCCAATTCGTTAAGTCCGTCGAAGTATATACTTTAATACCACCAGCTTCACCAGTCGTCGTTGTCGGATAAAGATAATAAGTTCCCTCATGATATAGCACATCCGGATCCGCTACACCAGGTAAAATAGAATTTGTATAAGTAGCTCCTTCAAAAGCTGCTTCATTATAATTTGATACAGAAGCGCTTTCAAAAGAAACTTTTGCCAAGCGATTTCTCAAACCAATCGAACCTTCTGTGAACTCAGTATCTACCACGTCAATTTTAGGAAAATCATTTTTTTCTTCATTAAAATCAACATAACCCTGAATATGACTACCAGATACTTTCACAGTTAAAGTATAGGTGTGATTATAACTTAACTTCATTTTCTTTTTCGCAATTTCACTCCATGGTGAACCAGTTGTTCTAGATTTACCAAGAATTACTTGTTGTTGGGCAATATCTAACCCAAAATAATAGCCATCATACCCATCCACTCCGTCGCTTGGATTTTGTACTCTAAATAAAATACCACCTTCAGCACTTGAAGTATCCCCATTTACAGGATCTTGATCTGAAATTTTAATCTTTGTTTCATAAGTAAAATTAGTAAGCTTTTGATTGGATAAGACTGCTTTGTTCCCCACGCCTCCATCCACAAAAAAAGAACCGCTTTCATTTGTCCATTTCCCAGAAGGATTTCCTTGATACATATTCCATTCACTAACATCAGTAAAATCTGTATCATAAATAGTATCCGCTTTCAAATCGTTACTTGAAAAAAACAAACAAAACAAAATAGCTCCTAAAATCATTTTTACTTTTCTCATTATTTCCGCCCTTTCATTATTTTTTTGGATATAAATTTCTCTTTTCAACCATTAACTAAATAGTTATTACAGAAATAAGTTACATCCAATACAAAAGTATCATCATTTAAAAACGCTGTCAAAGGAAAGATAGAAAAACAAATTATTTACAACTAAAAAGTTAATGATTTGATATTGACAAAGAAATTCTCAGCAACCGATTAACTATAAGGTAAAAACTACTCGACTATCTACGTAATCTTATTCATTTAATTTTGATATTAAAATATAAAGCTATCTGAATTATTCATGGAAATACAAACCACAGAAACACCTGATAACCGAAAGTCAAAGTAGTTGTCTATCCGACTAAAAATAATTTAAATACGCATATTTACTACTTGATTAAACAATTTTGGATTCTATCTGAAAAAGAGGAGACACTTGTTTCAACATAAAAATTTTTTAAAAGTATGGAGCTGTTCAACGATAGGACGAGGTCTTTTTGTCTATCAAAAGGGGGAAAATAATTTCTTTCAATGCTTGATTTATTAGAAATTTTCATTTATTTTGTTTGGTTCGTGGCTGATTCAGGATAAAAACAAATAAAAGTCCCTGTTCACTAAACATAAACAAGGACTTCTTAAGAGTTTTTCAGTAAAAACTTACATCAGACTCTTCAATTTCACATTCGGATACTTGTCGGCAAACCAGCGCTCTGCAAATTGATTTTCAAACAAGAATAACGGTTGGTCAAAACGATCTTTAGCTAGAATATTTCGACTAGAACTCATGCGTTCATCTAGATCTTCAGGTTCAATCCAACGAGCAATTTTATTACCCATAGGCGTCATTATTACTTCAGAGTTGTATTCATTTAACATACGATGTTGGAAGACTTCAAATTGAAGTTGACCAACGGCACCAATAATGTATTCGTCTGTTAAATACGTCTTATATAATTGAATCGCACCTTCTTGGACCAATTGATAGATACCTTTATGGAATGATTTTTGTTTCATGACATTTTTGGCAGTAACTTTCATAAATAATTCAGGGGTGAACGAAGGTAATTCTTCATAAGCTACTTTCAATTTACCTTCATATAAAGTATCGCCAATTTGATAATTTCCAGTATCATATACCCCAATAATATCACCAGCAACAGCTTCTTGAACATTTTCACGAGCATCCGCCATAAATTGAGTCACATTACTTAATTTCATTTTTTTACCAGTACGCTCTAGAATGATATCCATCCCACGTTCAAATGTTCCTGAACACACTCGAACGAATGCAATTCGATCACGATGAGCAGGGTTCATATTGGCTTGAATTTTAAAGACGAAACCAGAAAATTCTTCTTCATACGGACTAATCATTTGGTCGTCCATTGTTTTATGTGCATATGGTGCTGGTGCAAATTGTAAAAAGGTTTCTAGGAATGTTTGCACACCAAAATTCGTTAAAGCTGAACCAAAGAAGACCGGTGTTTGTTCACCATGAGCAATTTTATCTGTATCAAATTCATCGCCCGCTTCTTTTAGCAATTCAACTTCTTCTAACACTTGCGAATAAATGCTTTTTTCAGTTAATGGATGATTCGTTGGAATTTCACCGTTATCATCTAACGGAATTAGACGTTCGCCGTCATAGTTTTCTGGACGATACAATTCAACTCGGTTATTGTAAATATCGTACAAGCCTTCCATTCCTTTTCCCATACCAATCGGCCAGTTCATTGGATAAGACTCAATATCTAACAAATCTTCTAACTCTTCCAATAATTCTAATGGTTCACGTCCATCACGGTCTAATTTATTAATAAAAGTAAAGATGGGAATTCCCCGACGTTTAACAACTTGAAAAAGTTTTTTCGTTTGTGCTTCAATCCCTTTTGCACTATCAATAACCATTACTGCACTATCTACCGCCATTAATGTACGGTAGGTATCTTCAGAGAAGTCCTCATGTCCAGGAGTGTCTAAAATATTTACCCGTTTGTCCTGGTAATCAAACTGCATAACGGAACTCGTTACGGAAATTCCACGTTGTTTCTCAATTTCCATCCAGTCAGATTTAGCAAAGTTCCCTGTTTTCTTTCCTTTAACAGTACCTGCTTGACGAATGGCTCCGCCAAAAAGTAATAATTGTTCTGTAATAGTTGTTTTACCTGCATCCGGATGGGAGATAATTGCAAAGGTGCGACGGCTGTCTACTTGTTCTTTTAAATTTGGATTATTCATTTTATTTGCACTAATTTCCTTTCACTATCTAGTTAAATATGTTACACATATTCACGAACTTTTTTAGTATACCATGAATTGTCGTATTGAAAAAGAGTCTGCAACCGTAGCTACAAACTCTTTTTCAAACATTTTTATAATTGATTGATGACTTCTTGATAACGTTTCTGATATTGTTTTGCTAATGCTGTCATTTTATCAAAGTTACCGTCTTTAGCAGGTGCTAATAACTTGCCACCAACGCCTACAGCAATACTTCCAGCTGCAACCCATTCATGTGAATTTTCTAATTCACACCGCCATTCGGTAATCGCCCACTAAAACCTGCAATCGCACTCGATCCTGACATATTTCTAGAGAACAGTTTAATAATATCTGCACCTTACATATCTCTTTTATAAAAAAGAAGGGTCTTTTTTCAAAGAGCCTTCATGATTTTACTTTTCTGTTTTTTTATAAATACGCCAAACAGTTAGAACTAAAGAAAACACACATAATAACAATGAGCCTAAGAATGTAATTTTCATACCGTAAATAAATACATCTGGTCGTTCATTGATGTAGGTTGTCACTCTTTCTCCCATTTTTTGACTCATTGCTGCATATAAAACGGTCGTTGACAAAGCAATCCCTATCACCATCCCTAAGTTACGAGCAAAGGCGTTCATGCTACTTGCAACACCGAGGTCTTCTTTAGCTACACTGCTCATTACTAACATATTATTTGGTGATTGGAATAGCGAATTGCCAAGTCCCATAATTGCTGTTGCTACCACATAATACCAAAGCGGGGTCTGTACATCCATAAACATATACATTAACTGTGTAATAGACAGTAAAGATAAACCTGTTAAAACTAGTTTAGTAGGACCAATTTTATCGGTTAAATAACCACTTAGTGGCGAACCAACTACCATCACCAACGGGAAAATCATCATTAAAATTCCAGCTTGACTAGGAGCCATCCCTCGTGCTTTTTGTAAATAAAATGGAATTACCACATTAACAAAAAAGTTAGATGAAAAAATAACTAACGCACTAATTAGACTTAAAGTAAAAATTTTGTTTTTAAAAATTGAAAAAGCAATTAACGGTACGTTTACTTTTTTCTCAACAAAAATAAATAGAATAAATGAAAAAACTGCTAAAGCGAATAGCGTTACCGGAACAACGTGTAAAAAGCCCTCTTCCTGTCCAATAAATACGCCGCCAAAGAATGTCATAATAAAGGCTGCAAAACTTAAAAATCCTAATTTATCAACTTTATTCTTCGTCATAGTAATATCTTTTGGTAAAAATTTAGTTCCTGCTATCATTGTGATAATTCCAACTGGTACATTAATCCAAAAAATATATGGCCAAGAAAACTGTGATAGAATTAATCCACCTAAACCAGGACCTGCGATGGAGCCCAATGATACAAAGGCACCAATCGAACCTAACGCTCGACCACGTTCATTCATCGGAAAAACTTCTGTTATAATCCCTGAGTTAGTGGCCATCGTCATACTTGCACCAATTGCTTGAATCACTCGAGCAAATAATAAAAAGGAAAGAGAATGATTAAAACCACAGAGTAATGAACCGAATGTAAAAATCAAAGTACCAATTTGATAAACTTTAATTTTTCCAAAACTATCCCCAATTTTTCCAAATAATAACAAACAAGCACATACAATAATTAAATAGATGGAAACAATCCATTCTGCTTGGTTCATTGGAACACTCATATCTTTGGAAATTGTTGGTAAAGCAATATTAATAATGCTACCATCCAATGTTGACATAAACGTAAACATAGAAACCGATATTAAAATCCACCAGCGATTCTTTTGTACTTCAGGATCTAATTGATAACTATTCATAAAAAACAACTACCTTCTTTCCTTAAACTTCACTCAATATTTTCATGAAAAAGGGCCTGTGACGTAAGTCCCATGAAAAAGCGCCAAAAATGACGAGCAATCGTTCATTTTTGGCGCTTTTTAAGGTAAAATAAAAGGAAGCACAACTCTGACCTTGCACTTCCAAATTCTTATCCTCGAAAGGACAAAAACAATGTACCCAAATTATAACATAAATCAACTAACTTTAAACCTATCAACTGAATTTATTCCAAAAGAAAATCATGTCGCTTGTTTTATCAACGAATTGGTTGAATCTTTACAGATTCATGAACCGTATCTTTTCGGTCGCCCACGAGAATATGAGTTGCGTGCGATGTTAAAGTTGGTTCTTTTTGCGTACACTCGTGAGGCGTTTACCAGTCGAAAAATTCAACGATTGGCAGAAGAAAATATTTATGCCCGCTGGTTGACACAAGAAAGTGAACCTTCCTATCGGACGATTGCTCGTTTTTGCGTCTCAAAAGATGTCGAAGAACTGACCAATAAAAGTTTGGATTCTTTGGTTCACTACCTTCGGGAACGCAATCTGATTGACGATGTGCTTTTTATTGATGGGACAAAAATCTTGGCGGATGCCAATAAATTTAGCTTTGTTTGGAAGAAGAATACGATTCGTTTTGATCAAATGAACCGTGAAAAAATTCTGACCTTAATGACAGAACTTCAAGAAGCCTATGAAGTCAAACATATTCCTGAAGGATCTAATCTGACGTTCGATTTATTAGATGAACTTCTGACACGAATGGAGTTGCGCTTAGAAGACCTAGAGAAAGAAGTCGAGGAAACAGCCAAGATTTCTCCCAATCCTGCGAAACAACAACGACGGACGCTAAAAACCCAGAAACGTAAGCTTTCTGAAAGACGAGAAAAAATGGCAGAACATCAAACACAGATGTCTATTTATGGTGCCCGAAACAGTTATTCAAAAACAGATAAAGAAGCAACATTTATGCGAGTGAAAGAAGATCACATGATGAATGGACAACTGAAACCAGCGTACAATCTTCAAATCGCTACGTGCAAACAATTTGTTTTGGGATACGATGTTTTTCAAAACCCAACAGATACAAAAACATTAAAGCCTTTTCTAGAAAAAATGAAGCTAGACGAACAAGCTTCTCATTATATTGTCGCCGATGCCGGTTATGGTTCTGAGAGTAACTATCGCTATTTAGAAGATAAATTGCCACAACACACGGCGCTTATTCCGTATGGCACGATGTTGAAAGAACAAAGTAAAAAATGGCAATCTGACGAACGGAAAGTGATGAATTGGACGTATTTTGAAGAGGAAGATTATTATAGTGATCCCAAAGGTGTTCGCTTCAATTTTCATGCCTATCGCCAACGGACAGATAAAGACGGTTTCGTTCGAGATTTCAAAGAGTATCAAGCTGAAAAAGTGGATGACTATTTACGAGAAGTTCCAGAAGCATTGACACCCAAAGGATATGTAAGAAAAATTCTTGTCAATCCAGCTTGGGAATACCACAAAGCCAAACAAAGAGAGATGCTTTCTGACGAAAAAACAGGAAAGATCTATGCTCGTAGAAAAACAGATGTCGAAACAGTCTTCGGAAAAATGAAGGCTTGTTTGGGTTTCACTCGATATACGGTTCGAGGGCTAAACAAGGTTCGAAAGCAATCAGGCATCTTGATGATGGCCCTTAATATGATGAAATTAGCCACATTAAATAGAAAGAACTAACCCTATACATAGAAAACCAGAATACCCACGAAAATCAAACTCAATTTTCGTGGGTATTCTGGTTTATAACTTGGATTGAGACGTACTTACGTCACAGGCCCAATAATTAACTATCGTCTTGGTTCATCTTCTTCAAAGTCTTTTCGGAAAAATCGACGTTCTTCCTCAGGTTCAATGTCTACTTCTTCTTCACGAAATTTCGCACGTAACTTCAAGACACGTGTACCTTCCATCTCTTCAGAAGTTAACGTTACATTATCGACATCAAAGGATAATTTATCATCTTCATCAGGGATTGTACCTAAAGCAGTAATAAAGTAGCCTGCCATCGTATCTACGTCTGACATATGCAGATTTGTATGGAAGAGTTCATTAAAGTCATCGATTAACATTCGACCTTGAATGATATATTCATCATCAGAAATTTTTTCATATAATGATTCAATTTCATCTGATTCATCATCAATCTCACCAACAATTTCCTCTAATAAATCTTCAAGTGTGACTAAACCAACCACACCACCGTATTCGTCTAAAAGAATTGCCATTTGGTTTTGTGTTTTTTTCAATTCATACAATAAATCATCAATAAAGACCGTTTCAGGAACAAATAAAGGTTCTTGTAACATTTCTTTTAGATCAAGATTATCAAAACCAACATTGTATGCACTTTTTAGTAAGGTTTTTGTATGCAGAACACCAATCACTTTATCTTTATCCTCATTGTAAACTGGAATACGTGAAAAGTTTTCAGCTAAAATTTTATCCATATTTTCTTTTACGTCATCATGGATATCCACCATAAAAGCATCCGTACGTGGAACCATTACTTCTCTGGCAACTTTCGTATCCAAAGAAAAAATCCCTTGTAACATTTCCAACTCATCGTCTTCAAAGACACCTTCAGTTTCCATCATGTAACGCATTTCATCACGAGTCATTTTCGTATCTTCATCATCAAATGTCATTGGTGTTAATCGTGAAAGCAAGTTTGTTGACGCTGACAATAACCAGACAAACGGTTTTGCAATAATCCCGATATAACGAATAGCGCCAGAAGTGAATTGTGCCACTTCTTCAGACTTATTTAAAGCAATTCGTTTAGGATATAACTCACCAAACACAATTGAGACATATGTCAAAATCGCTAAGACGATGATACTTGCCAAACTTTTTGCAGCTGCTCCCCCACCTAAATATGGCGCAAGATAGCTAGATAGACTCTCGGCTAACGAAGCCCCTGACAAGATATTGACCAAAGTAATTCCGACTTGAATTGTCGATAGAAAATTGGTTGGATTTTCTAATATTTTTAATAATTTTTGAGATTTTGTATCTCCTTCTTCTGCCTTTTGCTCGATACGATTTCTATTAATCGAAACAAGTGACATTTCTGATGCTGCTAAAAAAGCATTCACCAGTGTTAAAACAATTAACAACAATAGTTGCGCTAATAGCGACTGACTCTCGGGGTCAGCATTCATAGTTGCATTCTCTCCTTATTTTTACAAATTGTTGAAAAAAAAGCGTGGCAACTGCCACGCTAAAATCGTATCACAAAGGGGTTTTCTTTGCAATAAAAAGTAATTGAATTCTTTTACCCTAGTAATTTTCCTTGTTTTTGCTTAGTTGTATCTTCCTTTATCACCTGAATTACAAACAAAACAATAGTACGACATACGGCGTAGAATGGGACACCTAAGAAAATTCCTAGTAAACCAGCAATGTTTCCAGCAACTAATAACACAATGATAATAGTCAGTGGGTGAATTGCTAAGCTCTTACCAATAACATTTGGATAGATAATATTACCATCTAATTGTTGAACAACTAATACTACCACACAACATAGTAATGCCTTGAATGGATCATTAAAAATGGTTACAGCTACTGCTGGCAGCAAGCCTAAATACGGTCCTAGATAAGGAATCAAGTTCGTAATACCTGCAATGACACCGAATAAGAATGCGTAATCGACACCAATAATTAAATATCCCAAGAAAGTAAATGTTGCAACAAAAATACATTCAATTGCTTGACCACTGATATAGTTAGACAAGGTTTTATTTAATTTACCTAATAACTCTTTCACTTGATTACGTCGTCTTTCTGGAATAGCTTTTTCAATATTTGGAACGACTTTATCGCCATCTTTTAACATATAAAATAAAATAAATGGTGCAGTTACTAAAGTCATTGTAGCCGAAGCAATCGAACCTACAATTGACCCTAGACTGCTAGATAATCCACTTAAAAATCGTTGTAAAAGCGCCCCATAGGATAAATTCATCTTTTCCAATTGTTCCATAATATCTACTTGCTTAAACATTTGTTTAACAAATTCTGTATCTGCAATACCATATGCCCAATTCTCAACTTGTTCGACAAAATTTGGAATATTTTCTGCTAATTGTGAGATTTGAATAACCAAATTTGGAATAATACTACTAATCATCAAGACTAATGCCAAGACTAGTAAAACGAAGACAAGAACAATTGCTATAATCCTTTTGATTTTTAATCTCTTTGTTAATAGTTCGACCATCGGATTTAATAGATAGTATAAAAAACCAGCAATTAAAACGGGAGCAAACAATGTTGTAAAAAATGTTACAACTGGTTGAAAGACAAAACCAATTTTTGATAAAACTAAAATTAATGTAGCTAATACTAATAATTCCAGTGACCAAAAAAATAATTTTGATTGTTTCACTCGTTCAAACATAACTAACCTCCTTCTAATTTGAATTAATTATATGCTATTTAACAAAAAAAATCTTCTTTTACCTTTAAAAGAAGATTATAATAATAACGAGGTGATAAAAATGTTAGTTGCACATACGAGAGATACTATGAGCGATATTTATTTAGATGCATTAAAAATACGCAATCAAGTCTTTGTTATTGAACAAAATGTTCCTTTAGATTTGGAAATTGATCAATACGAAGCACACACCATACATTTTGTTTTATATGATGAACAAAGACACCCCTTAGCAACTGTTCGTTTATTGCCTAAGGAAAATCAAACGATGAAAGTCCAACGCATGGCTGTCTTAAATGAACACCGCCAAAAAGGTCTCGGAAAAGTCATCATGAATGCTGCAGAAGACTTCACCAAAGAACAAGGTTACCAACAACTCGTATTAGGGGCACAACTAACTGCAGTCCCATTTTACGAACGTTTAGGTTATCAAGCAGAGGGCGACATCTTTTTAGATGCAGGAATTGAGCATGTGACTATGACGAAGGAAGTCTAAGAAAAGAAATGATTTGTAGCAAAACTATGAATCCTTTCTTTTTCCACTTTATAAAAAGGAAGCGAACAATCTTATAAGACTGCTCGCTTCCTTTTCGTTGTTACTTTCATTTCTGCGACAATTGCTTGTAGCGGTTATACCATATATCGACATAACCCTCAGAGAATGGTCCTTTTCCATTATTGATCCAATCAACTAAAATTTTGACGTTTTCCTTTAGAATAAAATCGACATCTTGTGGATAATGCATGATTTTACTGTGTAACTCATATTCATCAACATCTAACAGTCGTTTTTCTCCATCAGGAAACACTTTGATATCTAGATCGTAATCAATGTATTTCAGTGCCTCTTCATCCAATAAATAAGGTGAAGCTAGGTTACAATAATAGGAAACACCCTTTTCTCGAATCATTGCTATTACATTAAACCAGTATTTTTTGTGGAAATACACAATAGCTGGTTCTCGGGTTACCCAACGTCTCCCATCAGATTCAGTTACCAATGTGTGATCGTTAACGCCAATCATGGAATGTTCGCTGGTTTTCAATACCATAGTATCTCGCCACGTACGATGCAAATTGCCATCATGCTTGTAGCTTTGAATGCTAACAAACTCGCCTTCTTTTGGAACTCGCATAGCAACCCTTCCCTCAGCGAATCTCATTCGCATTTGTTTGGGTGTTTATTACACCGACATCGTTAATATTATAGCAATAAAAAACGCCCTTGCCTAGAAATGTTTATCAAGTTTCTGATATTTATTGAACTGGGTTACCAGTTTTTGCTGTGGCTTCGGGAAAACAAACGTTGAAAAATTCTCTGATTGAACCCATTGTCCATTTTCTGGCGCAAAGTTTTCTCTGGTACAACCATAAAATAAAAGAACATGCCATTTTAAATGACTAAAAACATGCGTAATCTCACCATAATGTTTTCTTTGCCAAACAACAGGTAACTCTTCAAAAATTTGTGGCGATAAATCTTCTGCCACTAAATCTAGTGTTAACTGTTTTTCATCGTCTTTTTGCCATGTACGCTGTAACTCAACATAGGTTTGTTTGCTTACCTCCTGCAAAGGAAAATGCCACATCTTTGCTAATAATCCTGTTTCAGGACGTTGAACTAATAAAAATTCTTGGTCCGCATTTTCAATTGCCCCCGCAACATAATACATATCTTTAGGTTTTACTTTTTTCGTTTTTACAGGAAAATCGGTTTGACGACTATTTTTATACGCCAAACAAAATTGTTGGATAGGACATTCTTCACACCTAGGTGCCGTCGGATTACAAATATCCGAACCTAAATCCATAAATGCTTGATTCATTTCCCCAGGTTGCTCATGAGAAATAATTTTTCGTGTGGCTGCATCAAATACTTTACGACTACTTGCTTTAGCAATATCATCTTCTATTTCAAATAACCGACTCACTACTCGCATAATATTCCCATCAATTGCTGGCTCAGGTAATCCAAAAGCAATACTACTAATTGCTCCGGTTGTATATGGCCCAATACCTTTTAATGTACTAATTTTGTCTGGCGTACTTGGAAACACGCCATTAAATTCCTCCATAATTTGTTGTGCGGCTATCTTTAAATTACGAGCACGTGAATAATAACCTAGACCCTCCCAAATTTTTAGTAACTTTTGTTCATCTGCACTAGCTAAATCTTGAATTGTTGGAAATTCTTCCATAAAACGATAGTAATACCCAATAACTGTATCCACACGTGTTTGCTGCAACATAATTTCAGAAATCCAAATATTATAGGGATGAGTGTTAGCTCGCCATGGTAAATTGCGTTTTTCTTGGTGATACCAAGTTAAAAATATATCTTGAAAAGAATGAATTGTTTCTTCATCCCATTCCAGCCATTGTTCAGTCTTCATCTATTCCTTCCTCATCAATGAATCGTTGGATTAAATCAAAATCAAATCCTTTTTGATACAGTTTTTGTTTTATTTTTTGTTTATCTGTTCGATGTCTACGAATTAATTTTGATCCTTCTTTTTGTAAAGCCTCCCATTCATCATTCTCATCTTTTTCATTTGGAATCTCTTCCATCACTATCGAAATAATATCACTGGAAAATCCTTTTTGCATTAATTTCATGCGCAACTTTTGTAAAGTCTCGCGATGGCTTTTACCACGAATCGTTTTTAACATTTTAGTTGCTGTTCGAACTGCTATTTCCAATTGATTTTCTGATGTATAAAGAGGCATAACTGCTTGAATCGCATCATCTTTTAGTCCTTTTTTGCGTAACTGTTGCATTACCACTTGCGGCCCTTTATCACTCAAGCGTAGTTGTGTACGAATATAACTTTTTCCATAAACAATATCATCTATTAATTGTAACTCTTTTAATCGTTGAATAATTTTTTGACTATCATGGCTACTGATTTCTTTCTCTTTTAAATAAGTTCGCATCTCTTGTTCTGTTCGCAATTGATAACTGATATAATTCATTGCCAATTGCAAACCGATATCATAGCCCGAACTTTTTTTTATTTCATCAAATATTTTTTCATCAAGCTCTGTACCTTTTAATAAACGATAATGTACTAATAAGTCTTCTGATACACGCAGTTCTCGTTTATCTTCAAATCTCACCTGGTAGAATCCACTTTTTTCTTTGCGAACACTGATTACCTTTAACATCCTCTCACCTCACGAACATACATTCTATTTTATACAAAACATTCTTAAATCACCAATAAAAAGTATACCATTTTATCGAAACGAGTGTATAAGAGTTGCTAACTTCCCCTTAGCAATTCTTAATATTTTATTTATTACAAAACTGTTAATCTCCATCCAATAAAAATTCCTTTTAAAGCTAGAACTGAAATCAAACTTTTCTTTCCCTAACATCGGATCTTTCTTTTGTTCTACTTTTTTATGCAAGACAACTGAATTGTGTTAAAATGGATAAGATTAATCTACATAAAGGAGCACTTATGTCAACTATACAATTAAATACTGGACAGACCTTGCAATTAAAAATCAAACGTCTAGGCATCAACGGTGAAGGGATTGGCTACTATAAGCGTCTAATCGTTTTTGTACCTCGCGCCTTACCAGGAGAAGAAATTATTGCCAAAGTAACGAAAGCAACCCCTACTTTTGCAGAAGCAGCCTTAACAAAAATTGTAAAAAAAAGTCGCGATCGTGTGCAACCACCTTGTAACTTTTATGACCGTTGTGGTGGTTGCCAATTACAACATTTAGCCTACAATAAACAATTGGATTTCAAAAAGGATCTATTAGCGCAGGCATTAGCCAAGTTTAAACCCAAAAACTATCAAAAATATGAATTACGCGAAACCTTAGGCATGGATGACCCTTGGCACTATCGAAACAAAGCACAATTTCAACTACGGTACAATCCAAAACAACTGCGTGCTGAAGCTGGTTTATACGAACAAAACTCTCATCGCTTAGTTGCAATTGATGATTGTTTAGTTCAAGAAGAAACAACACAAAAAGTAATTAATACCGTCATGCAATTGGTAAATAAATATCAAATTCCTATTTATGATGAACGTAAAAATTCAGGGATTTTAAGAACATTGATGGTACGAATTGGAATTGAGACTGGTGAGACACAACTAGTATTTATTACCAATTCACCAAAATTACCACAAAAAAATGCATTAATTCGTGAAATCAATCAACGATTGCCAGAAGTTGTCTCTATCATGCAAAATGTCCAAAGCAAGAAAACTTCTCTTATCATGGGTGATGATACGCTTCATTTATGGGGAAAAGAAGCGATTGAAGAACATTTAAATGGCTTGATTTTCGATTTATCTGCACGTGCTTTTTTCCAATTGAATCCAAAACAAACTAGTGTTTTATACAATGAAGCAATTAAAGCACTCAACGTTACAGAAAATGAAACTGTGGTTGATGCCTATTGTGGTGTAGGTACTATCGGCTTAAGTATCGCTAATAAAGCGAAAGAAGTACGTGGGATGGATATTATTCCACAGGCTATCGAGGATGCAAAACGTAATGCAAAGCGTATGGGTTATGAAAATACTCACTATGAGACTGGAACCGCTGAAGATTTATTGCCTAAATGGCTAAATGACGGTTTTACACCTGACAGTATTGTCGTCGATCCCCCTCGTACTGGATTAGATGATAAATTACTACAAGCAATTTTAAAACATACCCCAAAAAAACTCGTATATGTTTCATGTAATGTCTCTACTTTAGCGAAAGACTTAAAAAAACTTTCTACAGTATTTAAAGTAGACTATCTGCAATCAGTAGATATGTTTCCACAAACAGCTCGTTGCGAAGTTGTAGCTAAATTAACTCGTATTTAAAAAAAGCGAACCGTTCACTACATATACTGAACGGTTCGTTTTCTGTTTATAACATATCAAATAATGATAATTGATTTTCATCAGGCAAGTCTTTTAAAACACCATTATCTGTCATATATTCTATCAATGTTTTAGATACTTTCCCACGATTGGCTAAATCTTCTTTTGAAAGAAATGGACCATTTTTACGGGCTTCAACAATTTGTTTAGCTACATTAAGTCCTAAACTTGGTACGGTACGAAATGGTGCGATTAATTTATTACCATCAATGACAAAATTTTCTGCATCTGACTTATATAAGTCAATCATTCCAAATTCATAGCCACGCTCTAGCATTTCATTACATAACTCTAAAACAGTCAAGAGATTCTTTTCTTTTGTCGAAGCATCCATTCCTTTATCTGTGATTTCTTTCATACGTTCTTTGACTGCTTCTTTGCCTTTAGCCATAGCAACTAAATCGAAGTCATCTGCACGAACTGAGAAGTAAGCACAATAATATAAAATCGGGAAATAAACTTTGAAATACGCAACACGTAATGCCATTAATACATACGCCGCTGCATGGGCTTTTGGAAACATGTATTTGATTTTCAAGCAAGATTCAATATACCAATCAGGAACATTTTGTTTCTTCATTTCCGCTTGCCAATCATCAGGTATCCCTTTCCCCTTACGAACACTCTCCATGATTTTAAATGCTAAACCATCATCAAGCCCCGCATGCATTAGATACACCATAATATCATCACGACAGCCAATTACATTAGCCAAATCCGCAGTTCCTTGTCGAATTAATTCTTCAGCATTCCCTAACCACACGTCAGTTCCATGTGATAGACCAGAAATTTGTAGTAGTTCTGCAAAAGTTGAAGGATGCGTTTGTTCTAACATTCCGCGAACAAAACGTGTGCCAAATTCTGGAATTCCTAATGTACCAGTTTTCGAGTAAATATTTTCAGCATCGACCCCTAATACTTCAGTTCCTTCAAAAATACGCATAACTTCGGGATCATCTGTTGGTATTGTTTTTGGATCAATTCCTGATAAATCCTGTAACATCCGAATCACGGTGGGGTCATCATGTCCCAGAATATCTAGTTTTAAAATGTTATCATGAATCGAATGGAAATCAAAATGGGTTGTTCGCCATTCAGCATCTAAATCATCGGCTGGATATTGAATTGGCGTAAAATCATATACATCCATATAATCAGGAATAACAATAATTCCTCCTGGATGCTGACCAGTTGTTCGTTTGACCCCAGTAGCACCTTTGGCTAAGCGATCTACCTCAGCACCTCTAAAATGAAGATTATGATCGCGTTCATACCCCTTCACAAAACCGTAAGCTGTTTTATCTGCCACTGTACCGATTGTTCCCGCACGATAAACATACTCTTCTCCAAATAAA
Source organism: Enterococcus sp. AMC2644 (assembly GCF_058216475.1). Taxonomy (NCBI): domain Bacteria; kingdom Bacillati; phylum Bacillota; class Bacilli; order Lactobacillales; family Enterococcaceae; genus Enterococcus; species Enterococcus sp. AMC2644. The sequence goes on along the minus strand of NZ_CM177095.1, from coordinate 2,602,539 downwards.
ACTTTGGTATAATTGTGTGCTTCGGGTTGATATTCACCTGAAAAGTTCAAGTCGATATCGGGTACTTTATCTCCGTGGAATCCTAAAAACGTTTCAAATGGAATATCGTGGCCATCTTTTTTCAAACGAGCATCACATTTGGGACAAGCTTTTTCAGGCATATCAAAACCGGAACCATATGAACCATCTTCATAAAACTCTGAATATTGGCATTTGGGGCAAAAATAATGTGGTGCTAAGGGATTTACTTCAGTAATACCTGTCATGGTAGCAACAAAACTTGAACCAACAGAGCCTCGAGAACCTACTAAATAACCATCTTGGTTACTCTTGTGTACCAATTTTTGTGAAATTAAATAAATCACAGAGAACCCATTACCGATAATGGAATTTAATTCTTTTTCTAATCGTTTCTCAACAATTTCTGGTAATGGATCTCCATACAGCTCTTTAGCACGAGTATAACTTAAATCAGTAATTTCTTGTTCTGACCCAGGAATTTTTGGTGTATATAATTCATCTTTGACAGGAATTACAACCTCACAACTCTCAACTAAATGATTTGGATTTTCAACAACAATTTTCTTCGCAAGGTCGTTTCCTAGAAACTGAAATTCTGTTAGCATTTCATCCGTTGTTCTAAAATGAACTTTTGGCAAACTATGACGATTTAAAGGGTTGGCTCCGCCCATTGAATTAATCAATATTTTACGATAAATTGCATCTTCTTCATTTAAATAATGAACGTTTCCAGTTGCGACAACTGGTTTTCCTAATTCATCGCCAATCGCTATTAATTTTTGAATAATGTCTTCTAAATCTTTTTCACTTTTTACCAATTCTTGTTCAATCAATGGCGCATAAACGGGTTTTGGCATAACTTCAATATAGTCATAAAATTTAGCCTTTTCTTTGGCTGCTTCATACCCTTTTTGCATCATCGCAACAAAAACTTCGCCCTTGTCACAAGCACTTCCCACGAGCAAGCCATCACGTAATTTTCCTAGCTCTGAACGAGGAATACGTGGTGCTTTATCATGAAAATACGTAATATTGGACATTGAAATTAATTTAAAGAGATTTTTCAAGCCTGCCTGGGTTTTGACTAAAATAGTTGCATGAAAAGGTCGTGCCGCTTTAATTGAATTTGCTCCCCCTACATGGCGATTCAGGTCTTCATGTAATAACATCTCATGCTTTTCTATAGCTTCTTTTACAAAAATCCAAGCCAAATGACCCGTTGCTTCTGCATCATAAATTGCACGGTGATGTTGTTCCAATGAAACACCAAATTTTTTCGATAGTACACCTAAACCAAAACGTTTAAACTCTGGATAAAGGTAACGAGCCAATTCCAGTGTGTCAATAACAGGATTATCAGCTTCGGGAATACCATACTTTTTGTAACTCATATTTAAAAAACCCATATCAAAAGATGCATTATGGGCAACTAAAATAGCTCCCTCTGAAAATTCACGGAACAGTCGTAAAACCTCTTCTTCTGATTTTGAGCCACGAACCATTTCATCTGTAATCCCTGTTAAATTAACTGTTGTATTTGATAGACGATGTCCAGGATCAATAAATTCGTCAAAAGAATCTTCCACGTTCCCTTTATGCATTTTTACGGCAGCTAATTCAATAATCGTATCGTAAACTGCAGATAAACCAGTTGTTTCCACATCAAAAACGACATAAGTTGCATCATTTAACGGAACAGGTTTGGCATTATAAGCAACCTCAACGCCGTCATCAACTACATTTGCTTCAACACCGTAGATAATTTTAACACCCGCTTTTTTTCCAGCCTGATGCGCATCAGGAAAAGCTTGTGCTCCGCCATGATCGGTAATCGCAATGGCTTTATGTCCCCATTTACCAGCCTGTGCGACTAAATCACTGATATTATTCGTTGCATCCATCGTGCTCATATTAGAATGCAAATGTAACTCCACTCGCTTTTCGCCATCAGGAGCATAGTCTTTACGTGTCTCATGTTTAACTTCCACCAAATCTTGCGCATTCATTACTAAATCACGCATAAAGGTATCTTCTTGAATGCTTCCACGTACTTTTAACCAGCTACCTTTTGAAATAGCATCAAATACTTGTTCATCCTTTTCACCATTTGAGAATTTTTTAACGATGAATGATGATGTGTAGTCTGTAATTTTTACAATTAAGATTTTTCGTTTAGAACGCAACTCACGAACTTCCTTATCAAAAACATACCCTTGAATGGTCACACGACGTTCTTCTTCTAGAATATTTCCCATTGGTGTAACTAATTCATCTGCAGGAATATTCCGTCCTAACATAATCGGCCCTTCCAACGCAGCAGGAGCTTGTTTCTTTTCTTTTCTACGTTGTTCATGTGAGGCAATATTTTCAGCAGCTTGCTGCATGAATGCTGCTTGTTGTTCTTGTTGACGTTGTGCTAACTCTTGTAAATCGGCTTCTGCTTGTTTATGATCCAAAATCGGTTGAATACGGAATCGATCAAAGCCAAATTTTTGATAATTAGCTTCAATAACGGGTAAATATTGCTGTTGTAGTATGGAGATAACCGCATCATTTGTAACTGGTAAAACAATTCTCTTCCCATCTATTTTCGGAAATTGAGATTTCAAAACTTGTTTGACAAGCGGCGTATCACAGTTTTGATTGGCTAAAGCTATTGACCAATAATCTTGTAGTAATTGCTCATCAAATTGTTTATCTGCTATTTCGAGTTGTAATTGGACTTCTGCAATATCTTTAAACGCAAGCTCGAGATGTTGATAAAAATTTTGATACAATTCTGCTGGCAATATTTTTTCAAATCCCAAGGTAAATGACCAACATTTAGACTGGCGATGAACCACGACTTGGGTCATTTTTCCTGTTTGTAATAAGGGATGTTTTTGTAACTCTGGATCTAATTTCATTTGATCCAATAATATTTCAAACTTCTCTCTTTCTTTAGACAAGTTGACTCCTCCCCTTTTATTTCGTACATTTTAGTATACTCTTTTTTTCTTTAGTTTTCATTAAAGAAGTCTAGGACATTCATCATTTGACGAGTACCCTAGACTTTAATTTTTATTCCGTACTCAATAAAATACTTAGTGTCGAGGCTAATTCCTCTTTACGAACTTCTATTGCCGCACCTGTTTTTCTGATTTTAATTTCTACAATACCCTCAACAGCTTTTTTTCCAACTGTAATACGAATTGGACAACCAATTAAATCTGCATCAACAAATTTTACCCCTGGTCGTTCAGACCGATCATCAGTCAACGTTTCATAACCAGCTACTTGTAAAGCAATTTCTACTTCACTAATTAAATTTGTTTGATAGTCGTCTGTCATGTCCATCTGTAATAAATGTACATCAAATGGCGCAATTTCTCTAGGCCAAGTAATGCCGCTGTCATCGCTGTGTTGTTCAGCTATTGTTGCTAATAAACGACTAACACCTATTCCATAACTTCCCATTAAAACTGGTAGCTTTACTCCTGTTTTATCAGCTATTTTTGCATCCATTTTTTTACTATAATAGGTTCTTAGTTTAAAAATATGTCCTATTTCAATTCCTCGATGAAAAACGATTTCTCCAACACCATCTGGCGAAAGATCGCCTTCTTGTACCAAATGCAAATCAATATATTCCGTTACTTTAAAATCTCGCCCCGCATTTACATTAATGAAATGGTGATTATCTTCATTTGCGCCAGCGATGCTATTTACCAAATCTTGGACATATAGATCAGCTAAAATACGAACCTCTTCTGGCACGTCTACTGGACCAAGAGAACCAAAAGAAGCACCAAAAATTTGTTGTGCTTCTTGTTGAGATCCCTCACGTAAGGTTTGGTTTCCTAGATAATTTCTTAATTTCATTAGATTTAATTCATGATCGCCACGCATCAATACAAGTATTGGCTGTTCATTTGCCATGAAAAAGAGTGATTTAATAATTTTCTCTGGGGCAACTTCTAACAATTCCGAGACTTCTTGAATAGTTCGTACATTCGGTGTCGCTATTTTTTCTTTTTCTAAAAAGGTTGCATGTGACTTTTTAGAAGCATACAAACTCGTAGCCATCTCACGATTCGCTGCATAATCACTTTCGGTCGATGCACAAATTATATCTTCACCAACATCAGAAATTGCTAAAAATTCCTTGGATTCTTTCCCACCCATTGTACTACTGTCCCCTAAAACACTCTTGAAAACAACTTCACAACGTGTAAAAATTTCACGGTATGCTTGTTCGTATTGACGATACTGTATTTCCAAGCTCTCTTCAGAAGCATGAAACGAATAACCATCACACATTAAAAATTCACGACTACGTAACAAACCAAACCGTGGGCGAATTTCATCGCGATATTTATTTTGAATTTGATAAAGATTTAGTGGTAAATCCTTATATGAAAAAACCTCATTACCAATTAATTCTGTAAAAGCTTCCTCATGGGTTGGGCTCAAAACATACGTACGTTGATTACGATCTTCTAAACGATATAATGTTTCACCATATGAATCATACCGTCCAGATTCTTCCCACAACTCTTTGGGAAGAATAATTGGCATTGTCATTTCAACTGCATCAATTTTTGTAAATTCTTCTCGAATGATTTTCTTGATTTTTCCAATTACTCGATGAGCTAAGGGCAGATACATGTAGACTCCACTAGAAACTTGACGAATAAATCCCCCACGGACTAAAAGCTGGTGACTTCTTATATCTGCTTCTGAAGGTGTTTCTCGTAATGTTGGAATCAAAAGTTTCGACTGTTTCATTTTTATCTCCTTTACTATCTTCAACTATTTTCGTTAAAAGAAAAAGCGCTGAATATCATTCCAAGTAACAAGAATCATTAATAACATCAGTAGTCCAAAACCAACTAATGTAATAATCCCTTCTTTTTCTTGACTTAAAGGTTTCCCCCGAACACCTTCAATGATATTTAATAATAACTTTCCACCATCCAAGCCTGGAATCGGCAATAAATTGAAAATCCCTAAATTGATTGAAATCATTGCTGTCATCATTAATACAGTCATTGGTCCTTGTTTCGCAGCTTCTGATGATAGTTGGAAAATTGCAACTGGTCCGCCTAATTGATCAATGCTAAAATTAGTTAGCAAAGAACGTAATGCATCAATTATTCGGAAAAACGATGCAATACTATCTTGGAAACCTCCAATAATCTTATCGAAAAAGCCTGTTTTCATTGGGGCTTGAATTCCTAGTTGCCCAACTTTTTGTTCGCCGGCTTCCACTGATTTAGGTACTGCCGTAATTATTTGTGTCTGATTCTCACGTTTTATTTCAATTTGTAACTCTTTATTCGGATTTGCTTGTACAATTTGGCTGATTTGTGACCAATTGGCTACAGATTCTTGATTAATTGCAACAATTTCATCTCCATCTTTTAAGCCTGCAGTCGCAGCAACCTCGTTTTCAACCACAGTAATAGTTGTTGAATTTCTATCTACAACGCCACCATTTAAAAAGGCTGCTAAAATAAAGATAGCAATTGTTAATAAGAAATTGTTCATCGGTCCTGCAAAATTAGTTAACATGCGTTGCCATAACTTAGCAGATTGAAATTGAACATCCCGTGGAGCAATTCGCACTTCTGTGCCATCCTCTTCAATAAGAAGCGCATCATGAGCTACAGCATATGTAACGGTTTGATTCTCATCACCATTTACAAAGCCAGTAATCGTCAATTCATCAACTAAATCTTGTTTGGCAACTTCTAAAGGAATGGCATTTGTCAGTTGTACTTTATGGCTCGTATTAATTTTAATGACAGTATCATTAGCATCAAGTACTAGACCAACTTGCATACCTGCTTTGATTTCTTCTTCTTCCTCGTAACCAGCCATCCGGACATATCCGCCCATTGGCAAAGCACGAATAGTATACGTCGTACCGTCTTTCCCTTGATGACTAAATAGTTTTGGTCCCATCCCAATCGCAAATTCCCGAACTAAAATACCAGCACGTTTTGCAAAATAAAAATGACCAAACTCATGAATAACTACCACGACCGAGAAGACAATTAAAAATACTAAAACAGTCTTCATCTGTTTGCTCCTCTCTTTGTTTTCCTTCTACAAACAGTAGAAGATTAATTGTTTAAACACTCCACTATTTTATCATATCTTTACCATTTCACAATTATTCCCCCACTTTGTAACAAGAATTTAACGTTGATCTACTTAAATAACCCACTATAAGTAGAATTAACCTTGATAAATCAACACCATCAATGAATACTATCAAACAAATTCAAATAATTTATAGAAATTTATTGAAGAAAACATGTCTTTAAACAAAAAAACGTTTCAGTACACTAGACTGAAACGCTTTTTGTTTAAAATACGCCTAAAAGACTCATGATTGGAAAAACAAACAATAAGCTATCAAAACGATCTAAAATTCCACCATGCCCTGGCAAAATCGTGCCTGAGTCTTTGACTTTATAATGACGTTTAATTGCAGATTCTACTAAATCACCAAATTGGCCAACGATAGAAAAAATAATTGTTAGTAAGATCATAATAAATGAATTATATCCAAAATATTCACTTCCATGGAATATTATTAGATAAATTGTCGCAACAACTACCGCACTTAAAATACCTCCTAGAGCACCTTCAATCGTTTTATTGGGCGAAATATCTGGCCATAACTTATTTTTACCATACTGTCTACCGACCATATATGCACCAATATCTGTGGCCCAAACAATAAACAAGCCAAAACATAAAACAATTAAACTTTCTGTGCGAGCATTGACAAAGCTTTCAAAGCCAACACCAACATATAGACTGGCAATAACTGGAAATGCGGCTTCATCAATTGTATACGTATTTTTTGAAATCACTGAAATCCCCAATAATAACATCACAACAAAATAAAACAACATAAATTTATCCGTTTTTTCTGGCAAGAAAACAAACCATTCTCTTGGTAAAACTAAAATAACTGCCCCCAGTCCCGAAAGTACACCTTCAAAACTCAACATTGCTAATCCTTTCATTCGGAATAGCTCATAAACACCTACAACAGCTAATGCTGCCCCTAATAAAGCCACTGCTATTCCACCAAAATCAAAATAAATGATTGGTAAAAATAGAGCTAATGCCACAACAGCTGTAATCACACGTTGTCTCATTTCTTCTCCTCCTTATGTTTTAACCCGCCAAAACGGCGATCCCTATTTTGAAAACTTGCAATGGAAGTTTCCAATAACGATTCGTTAAAATCTGGCCATAAAGCATCAGTGAAAAATAATTCACTATAGGCAATCTGCCAAAGAAGAAAATTACTGATACGTTCCTCACCACTTGTACGAATTAAAAGTTCTGGATCACGCAATTCAACCGGTAAAAAACCTGTCATTAAATGTTTAGCGAACATCTCTTCATTAATCAATTCTACATCGCCTGACTTATCAGTAACTTCCTGATAGACTTCTTTTACAGCCGATATAATTTCAGCTCGACTCCCATAATTCAGTGCAAAATTTAAAATCATACCTGTATTATTCTTTGTTTGCTCAATTGCCTGTTCTACAGCATTTTGTGTATGCGTAGGTAAAAATTCTTTGTATCCCATCACATTTACACGAACATTTTCTTTAATTAGTTCAGGTACAAATGTATCAAAAAAATCTACTGGCAACTGCATCAAAAAGTCTACTTCTTCAGTTGGACGTTTCCAATTTTCTGTCGAAAACGCATAAAGAGTTAGAACTTGTACACCTAGATGAGAGGCATGTTTCGTAATTCTTTTGACTGTTTCCATTCCTTCCTTATGCCCCGCTACACGAGGCAAACGACGGTTTTGGGCCCATCGTCCATTTCCATCCATAATAATTGCTATATGTTTGGGAATTGGTAACTCTTCTTGAAACTCAAATTCCCCTTCTTCTTGGATGTACTTGTTCTTTTGTGGAAAAAAACGTAGCATCTTGTTCTCTCCTATCATCCCAATTTAAAAAATTCATCCTATACATTATAGCAATAATAAGAAATATTGCCTATAAAAAAAAGAATTTACGCTAATTAATTAATAGAAAACGAATAATTTCAGCTGTTTTTTAATAGAATAATAAAAAAGGCGAAACCAGTTTTGCATAGTTTCGCCTAAAAAATTAAACTTCTAATAGTTCTTTTTCTTTTTCTGCTGCAATAGCATCTAAATTTTTGATGCTGTCATCAGTTGCTGCTTGAATTTCTTTTTCTGAATCTTTCAAATCATCTTCTGTAATTTCGCTTGCTTTTTGTTGTTTTTTGTAAGCATCAATCGCATCACGACGAGCATTACGAACAGCAACTTTGGCATTTTCGGCTGATTTTTTAACATCCTTTGCTAATTCTTTACGACGTTCTTCAGTTAATTGAGGAAGTACTAGACGAATCACATTTCCATCATTTGTTGGTGTAATTCCTAAATCAGATGCCATAATTGCTTTTTCAACTTCTTGTAACATTGTCTTATCAAATGGTGTAACCATCAATACACGTGCCTCTGGAATAGTAATTGAAGCCATTTGATTCAATGGTGTTGGTACACCATAATAAACTACTGATACGCGATCTAAAAGACTAGCATTCGCACGCCCGGCACGAATTTGCCCTAAATCACGCTGCAAGCTATCTGCTGCTTTTTGCATTTTCTCTTTTGCTTCTGTTAAAATTTGATCTGCCATTTTATTTCCCCTCACTAATAGTTTCCAAACATATGTATGGAAACCCTAAATTTTATTTTAGAATAATTTCTTTGCACAAAACTTGATAAATAATGCCCTCATTTTGCGAAAATAGCTTTTATTGTTGAAATACTCAAGCTTTGCCAATATCTTTATTATACGTGATTATCGGTCGAATATACAACCTTTAACCATTAAAAACTCAATTCTTCTGCTTTTTAGTTTATAAAAAAATCGTTAACTACTTTGTGAGTAATTAACGATTTTTAATATTATTTTCCGCGTACAGTTGTACCAATATTTTCACCTAAAATAGCACGTTGAATATTACCAGGTTCGTTTAAGTTAAATACAACTAACGGAATATCATTATCCATACTTAAAGAACTTGCGGTAGAATCCATTACTTGCAATCCTTTAGAAATTACATCCAAATGTGTTAATTCTTCAAACTTAACAGCATTTGTATCTAATTTAGGATCAGCAGAGTAGACACCATCAACATTATTTTTTGCCATTAAAATAACATCCGCATTAATTTCAGCTGCTCTTAATGCCGCAGTTGTATCAGTTGAGAAATAAGGATTTCCTGTTCCACCAGCAAAAATAACTACTCGTCCTTTTTCTAGATGACGTTCAGCGCGACGACGAATATAAGGTTCTGCAATTTGACGCATGTCAATTGAAGTTTGCACACGAGTTGGTACACCAGCATTTTCTAATGTATCTTGTAATGCTAATGCATTCATCACTGTTGCAAGCATCCCCATATAATCTGCTTGTGCGCGTTCCATTCCCATTTGCGCACCGATTTGTCCACGCCAAATATTTCCACCACCAACAACGATAGCTAATTCTACGCCTAAATCATGAACTTGTTTCAATTCCTTAACAATTTCTTGAATAGTTGGTGGTTTAATACCAAACCCTTCATCTCCTGCTAAAGCTTCCCCACTTAATTTTAAAACAACACGTTGATATTTTGGTTTTACCATGATGATTCCTCCGTAAATTCTCTATTCCTATAGTAGCAACTTGCTCAGCTATGAGCATCCATTGATTAATCTAATTTTGCTTAAAAAAAGGGAGCGCATTTCCATGCGTTCCCATCTGTTCCAGGAACAGATTTATTTTTTAACTTGGCTCATAACTTCTTCTACAAAGTTATCTTCACGTTTTTCGATACCTTCGCCCACTTCAAAACGAGTGAATGATTTCACAGTAGCGCCTTTTGAAGCGACATATTTAGCTACTGTCATATCTGGATCTTTAACGAATGGTTGGTCTACTAATGAAATTTCAGCTTTAAATTTATTCAAACGGCCAACAACCATTTTTTCAACGATATTTGCTGGTTTACCTTCGTTTAATGCTTGCTCAGTTAATACTGATTTTTCATGTTCTAATTCTTCTTCAGGAATTTGAGTTTCGTCAACATAACGAGGGTTGATTGCTGCAACGTGCATTGCTACGTCTTTTGCAACTTCTTCATCAGTTGTACCTTCTACAACAGTTAACACTGCGATACGGCCACCCATATGCAAGTATCCGCCAAATGCTGCGTTATCTTCTTTTTCAACAACCTCAAAACGACGGAAGCTGATTTTTTCACCAATTACTTGAGTTGCTTCGATTAAAGCATCTTTGATTACGCCAGTAGAGATTTCTAGTTCCACCGCAGCATCCATGTCAGCTGGTTTGTTAGCAGCAATTGCTTCAGCGATTTCTTTTACTAAAGTTTGGAATTTTTCATTTTTAGAAACGAAGTCTGTTTCAGAGTTTACTTCTACGATTGCAGCAGTATTTCCGTTAACTGCAACTGCAGCTAAACCTTCAGCCGCGATACGATCATTTTTCTTAGCAGCTTTTGCCATACCTTTTTCACGTAAAAAGTCAACTGCTTTATCAATGTCGCCTTCTACTTCTACTAATGCTTTTTTAGCATCCATCATACCTACGCCAGTCATGTCGCGTAATTCTTTTACTAATTTAGCTGAGATTTGAGCCATTTTTGAATTTCCTCCTGAAATATATGTTAGTTTTTTTAAAAAAAGCTGTTTCAAAGGAGAGTGCGGCTTTTCGCCTAGCCTTTGAAACAGCTCCGTCGTTTAAAAATTATTCAGCTGATGCGTTGTCGCCTTCTACTACATCAACAATTTCTTCAATTGAAGTTGCAGCTTCTTCAGCTACGAAATCTTCTTCAACTACTTGATCTTCACCTTGGTTGCCTTCGATAAATGCATCTGCCATTTTAGAAGTAATCAATTTAACGGCACGGATAGCATCGTCATTTGAAGGAATTACTACGTCGATTTCGTCTGGATCACAGTTTGTATCAACCATAGCAACGATTGGAATATTTAATTTGTGTGCTTCTTGAATTGCAATACGTTCTTTACGAGGATCAACCACGTACATTACGTCTGGAATTCTTGGCATATCAGCGATACCGCCTAAGAATTTTTCTAAACGTTCACGTTCTTTGTTCAAACCGGCAACTTCTTTTTTAGGTAAAACATCAAATGTTCCATCTTGTTCCATTGCATTGATTTGTTTCAAACGAGCAATACGTTTTTGGATTGTTTCCCAGTTTGTTAAAGTTCCACCTAACCAACGGTGGTTTACATAGTATTGACCAGAGCGGATAGCTTCTTCTTTAATAGCTTCTTGTGCTTGTTTTTTAGTACCTACAAATAAAGCGATTCCGCCATCTTCAGCGACTTCTTTCATGTAGTCATAAGCAGCATCTACTAACTTAACTGTTTTTTGTAAGTCAATGATGTAGATTCCGTTTCTTTCTGTGAAGATATATTTCTTCATTTTTGGGTTCCAGCGACGTGTTTGGTGACCAAAGTGTACGCCGGCTTCTAGTAATTGTTTCATAGAAATTACTGCCATTTTGTGTTTCCTCCAATTTGGTTTTTATTTTTTCCTCTCCTAAGTTTTAAAACTCTTCTGTGGACTCAGAATTTCTAAGCACCTCACAAAAAATATTCTTAGAATGTGGATTTATAGAGTGTCTTAAGAATGACTTAATACACCTTTGATAGTATATAACAGCATTACAAAATATGCAACCATTAAATCACCTGTTTTTATTTTAATCTGAAATTACAGCTAGTATGATATACTTTTTATTAGTTAGAAGATGGAAGGTGATTGGATGGAACACATTAAAATTATTACTTACGAAGAGAAATATCAGGATGATTTCAAACGCTTAGGATACGAGTGGCTAGAAAAATATGTTACCGTAGAACCTGAAGATATAAAAATTTTAAATTCTCCCAAAGAAATTATTTTGGATACAGGTGGTTGTATCTTTTTTGCAAAATATCAGGATGAAATAGTCGGTACGGTCTCTTTAATTAAAGTAAATGAAACAACTTTTGAATTAGCAAAACTAGCGGTAACTGAAAAGTATAAAGGGTTAAAATTAGGAAATTTATTAATGGAAACAGCTATCCAAAAAGCTAGAGCGCAACAAGCAACTAAAATTATTTTATACACCGACCATAAATTAGCTACGGCACTTGTGCTTTATCAAAAATTTGGGTTTCAAGAAATCCCAATGGTGAATAATAAATATTTGGATTCCGACTTAATGATGGAATTATCCATTTAATTCTCAATTTTACGTACTTTAAAGCTATCTATTTCAACCATCTTTTGCTATGATAGAAAATGAATTTATATGCAAAAAGGAGCTGAAGCATGTGCGTAAAGCGGATCGCCATGTATTAATTAAACAACTTGTGAATAACCATACCATACGTACACAAGAAGAGTTGTTACATCTTTTAGAAAAAGAAGGAGTCACTGCAACTCAAGCAACTATTTCACGTGATATTCGTGATTTACAAATTGTTAAATCACCTGACGGAACCGGACAAGCAAAGTTTGAGTTATTCCAAGAAAATCAAGGTCAAACAGAAGAATCAGAAAATCAACGCCTCATCCACATTATTCAAGATGTGGTAACAAAAGTTGACCGCGTACAATTTTTAACATTAATTAATACGATTCCTGATAATGCCCCCATCTTATCTGCGGCAATCGATGAGGTTTCAATGAAGGAAAAAGTTTGTACCTTAGCTGGTTTTGATATTGTAGTTATCATCTCGCGCACGGAAGAAGATGCTAAAACTATCGAAAACTATTTTAAAATACATGCCATTTAGTAAAAATACCCAACGATAGAACACACTTTCTATCGTTGGGTATTTATTTTAATAGTTGATGTCATTTTTAATTTCTTTTCTTAAAAAATAAGACTAGAATACTCGCAAATATGACGATACCTACAATACCATAATACATGACTTGTTTCTTATGTGAATTTAATTGTGAAACATCTGTATAATTAACACGAACTTGGCCTTTTTGCGAAGTAATTAAATAGTTATCTACTTGAACTTGATTATTTTCTTCTTTCAAATCTAACCATGTGGCTTGTTTTACCGATTCTAACATGCCTACTACTTTTTTTAACCCATCTAATCCTAAATAAGGATGATAAAACGCTGAAATATAAGATTGACGATAGTTGGAAAGCATGTGTACCCGTTCTTCCATAGCAGAAAATGCTTGTTTGTCCCCTTCTTCAATAAAACCAAGTGTCTCTGGATAAACAGTCATACCGTGTAAAAAAGATGGTTGTGAGGCATATGTCGGCTGATATTCGCTTTGATAAGTTTGATCCGTTAATTGAAGACGTCCAATATATGAACTAAAATGTTTTGCAACAACTTCATACCCTTGTTGAGAAATAGCATAATGCGGTGCTTCAAACCCTAGTGGATATAAACCTTGCTCAACTAATTCAGATACGCCTTTAGTAATAGCTTCTTCTATATAGCCTCTTTCAAATTCTTCTCCAGATTTTATAAATTCTTTGTATGCTTTTTCCGTTGAAAAATCACTTTGTTTTTTTACAGGTGCTTCATCCTCTTGATAAATAGGTCGGTCATTTTCAACATCCCAAAATTCAAAGCCTTCACCTGTTTCCGAACTGCGATATTGATGTTTGTAACCGTGTAAGATAATGCTTGCTCCGTTTTCTTGCATGTATTTGAGCGTATTCAATAATTTGGGCGAATCTGAAAAATGAATCGTCTCACCATCTTTATTCGTATATATAGGAATAACCGCCACCATGTAAGGAATATTTTTGTCCTTTAAATATTCTGCTTGCTGGCGTAATTGCTGAGCATCTGCTTTGGGATGAACATCTTCCAAACGTAAATAACGAACAAATCCTTGTTGGCTTTCACCTAAAAAATCATACAGAGAGTCTGCTACTAATTGACCAAATGGTGCAAACATTGTTTCTGCAGCAAAAAAATAATTCTCATCATTTTGAACGATTAAGGGTACTTGCTGCTCTTTTTCTAAGGTAGCTGACACTTTTTGTTCAACCTCATCTTTTGATGCTTGCACATGATAAATAATCCTTTGTTCAGGTAACCTTTGAACGAAATCATCTAAAATAATCTGATCAACCAATAGCTCGCCTTCTATTTGAAACACATTCATTTTAGCCAATTGCTCTGCATTATGGCCTATCACATAAAACTTTCCATCAAATGTGTCTAATGCTTTTTTTGTTTCTGAAGAAAAAGTCGTTTTGTCTAATCCAAAATAAATAATGTGTGAACTATTTTGAATTGTATCAATTTGGATATCTGATTCCTTAATAAATTGATAGTTTATATTGAATCGACCTAAAATAGTATCTAACATGCGTAATTCATTTAACTTTTGCTCGTCTTTTGTTGAATAGATGACTAAAACGTCTTGTTTTACATTTTCTTGAGCAAAAATTTCTTTAGAATAAAAAAAGCAGATTGGTATTAAAAAAAATAATATTATTTTACGCATCTATCTCCCTCTCGACAATAGTATTGACTAAATCTATAATACAACCAAATTAAGTTCTACATGATTTTAAATAATTGTCTATACAAAAAGGACTGTGACATAAGTTGATTGACAGTAAAATATCCGAACAATAGAAGATTGGTCCTCGTTGTAACTTCGCCTCGATTTGGCGTAACTCATTCTATTTTGTTCGGATATTTTCGGCTTATTTTTACTTATGTCACAGACCTACAGACTATTTTTACTTACATTTTATCTGGTGCATGCAAACCTAAGAGACGTAAATCTTCTTTTAACAAAACAGTAACTGCATAAACTAATGCTAAACGTGCTTCTTTTTGCTCATGTTCTGCTAAAATTTTCGTATTTGCATAATATTTGTTAAATGCTTGTGCCAATTTAATGGAATGTTTCGCAATGATAGATGGTTCGTATTTGTCTGCTGCTTGTTGAATTGTTTCTGGGTAACGTTGAATTAATTTAATTACATCCCAGCTTTCCTCATCATTTAAAGCATAGCTTTTTGTTTCATCTGGAATAAATTCAGCTTTGGCTAATAAACTCATTGCACGCGCATGTGCATATTGAACATACGGTCCTGTCTCCCCTTCAAAACGAACGACTTCTTCTAAAGTGAAATCAAAGTTATTTAAGCGATCATTTTTCAAATCATGGAAAACAACTGCCCCTACTCCTACTTGCTTAGCGACCTCTTCTTTGTTTTCCAAGGTTGGATTTTTCTCACTAATTTGTTCTTTAGCTGAAGCAATTGCCTCGTTTAATACTTCTTCTAATAAAACAATTTTACCTTTACGTGTCGATAATTTTTTCCCATCTTTAGTAATTAGACCAAATGGAATATGGTACATATCATCTGCCCAATCAAAGCCCATTTCTTTTAATACAGCTTTTAATTGTTTGAAATGATAACTTTGTTCATTACCAACAACATACAATGATTTACCGAAATTATACGTACGCTTGCGGTAAATTGCCGCTGCCATATCACGTGTGATATATAAGGTTGCACCGTCTGATTTACGGATTAGTGCAGGATTCAAATCATAGTTTGCTAAATTAACAATCTCTGCTCCTTGGTCCTCTTTTAGCAAATGTTTTTCTTCCAACATTTCTACAACTTCATCCATCTTATCGTTGTAGAAAGCCTCCCCATTTAAGGAATCAAAAGATACTTCTAACATATCATAGATTTTATTAAATTCTTTCATTGATTCATCACGGAACCATTGCCATAATGCGATAGCTTCTTCGTCGCCATCTTCCAATTTTTTAAACCAAGCACGTGCTTCATCTTCTAAAGTTTTATCTTCTTCTGCTTTTTCATGGAAATCTACGTAGAGACGCAATAATTCAGTAATTGGCTCATTACGAACAGCTTCTTCTGACCCCCATTTTTTATAAGCTACAATTAATTTACCAAACTGAGTGCCCCAATCTCCTAGGTGATTAATACGAATGGGTTGGTAGCCCACTTTCTCTAAAATAAAGCCAATTGAATTTCCGATAACAGTTGAACGTAAATGTCCCATTGAAATTGGTTTAGCAATATTAGGAGATGACATATCGATTGGAACATTCGCATTATTTCCTTCATTACTATCACCAAAATGATTTTTTTCTTTCACAACAGCTGCTAAAACATTTTGACTAATTACCGCTTTATTCATAAAGAAATTCAAATACGGTCCGACTACTTCAATTTTTTCAAAAGATGAACCATCAATTTTTTCAGCTAAATCAGCAGCAATTTGTTGCGGGGCTTTACGATAAACTTTTGCCAAGGCAAATGCTGGAAACGCTACGTCTCCATGGTCAGCTGATTTGGGATTTTCTAGCAATTGTTGGACTTGTTCTAATGATAAATCTTCTTTGACAACATCAAAAATTGCTTTTGATACAATGTCTTTGTTATTCATAAATTATTTCCTCCTAAAATTAGTCTCATTGATTTTTTATGCGACAGCAAACAAAAAGTCCCTAGTGTAAAAAACACTAGAGACGAGAATTCCCGCGGTACCACTCTGATTGTTCGAAAAAATCGAACCCACTTTATCTGATAACGGTAGACACCGTTTGCTTAGCAAATTTTCACAAGTACGCTTCGCTTTTCTTCTTTTATTCGGCTTCCACCCTCCCGAATTCGCTAGTAAAAAAATAAAAAGTTACTCTCTTGATCACTAAATCATGTATGAAATGTACACTGATTATAGCAAATCTTTTTTTATTGCGCTAGTCTTGTGTTCAATTTTAACTATTTGGAATAAATAAGTGGCCTAAAGTTGCAGCCATAATTGCTTTAATTGAATGCATCCGATTTTCTGCTTGCTCAAATTGTTTAGCATGTTTCCCACGAAAGACTTCATCGGTAACTTCCATTTCACTTAAGTTAAACTTATCTTGAATACTTTGACCATAATCCGTCTCTGCATCATGAAAAGCAGGTAAACAATGCAGGAAAATCACTTGTTCATTCTGTGTTTTTTCAACCATTGCTTGATTGACTTGATAAGAAAGTAATAGTTCAATTCTCTCAGCAAATTTATCC
Source organism: Enterococcus sp. AMC2644 (assembly GCF_058216475.1). NCBI lineage: Bacteria > Bacillati > Bacillota > Bacilli > Lactobacillales > Enterococcaceae > Enterococcus > Enterococcus sp. AMC2644. Next base: position 2,585,376 of record NZ_CM177095.1, on the reverse strand, counting down.
TCTTCACCCATCGATACCCAAACATCGGTATATAATACGTCTGCATGTAAAACACCTTCATCTACATTCGCTGTCACTAAAATTTCAGCACCTGATTGTTGAGCATACTCTTTTGCTAAAGCAATTAACTGTTCGTCAGGCTGTAATTCTTTTGGCGCAACAATTCGAACGTTTGTCCCCAAAATAGCTCCTGTAATTAAAAGTGAACGGGCAACATTATTACGTCCATCACCACAATAGACGAGATTAATCCCCTTGACTTTACCAAAATTCTCTTGAATCGTTAAGTAATCCGCAATCATTTGTGTTGGATGCCATTCATCCGTCAGACCATTCCATACAGGGACGCCCGCATGTTCTGCTAAAGCTTCAACCACTGCTTGGCTTGAGCCACGATATTCGATACCGTCAAACATACTTCCTAAAACTTTCGCAGTATCTTCAACTGATTCTTTTTTCCCTAATTGAATATCGTTGGCACCCAAAAATTCCGGATGCGCACCTAAATCAACAGAAGCAACGGTAAATGCTGCCCGTGTTCGTGTTGAAGTTTTTTCGAATAGTAAGGCAATGTTTTTCCCTTCTAAATAACGATGAGCAATCCCTTGGTTTTTTAGTTTTTTCAAATGTTGGGATAAATCAATTAAATACTGTAATTCTTGTTGTGTAAAATCTTTTTCTGCTAAAAAACTTTTTCCTTGAAATTCCATCGTTTTCCTCCATCCAATTCAACCTACAGCTACTTTTATTTCTGTTCCAAACGAATCAATTGTATTACTGATAAACACTGATTTCACACCCGCCAATAGAGCTTTGTGCGCACTATCTAGTTTTGGTAGCATGCCACCAGTAACTACTTTTTCTGTCTTTAATTGAGAAATTTCTGCCACAGAAATTTCTTTTAACCATTCAGATTCTTTTTTTATTCCTGGAACATCTGTTAACAGATATAATTTTTCTGCCTTAATACTCGCAGCAACTTTACAAGCGACTTCATCAGCATTGATGTTTAACCATTGTCCAGATTCAGTGATTCCTAATGGTGCAATAATCGGGATATGCTTTTTTTCAATTAGGATGTTTAAAAGTTGACTATTGATTGCTGTTACTTCACCAACGAAACCCAATTTTTCTTCATCAATAACTTTCCCTTGAATTAATTGATCACAGCCAGCATTCACCCCCAGCGTAGGAAAACCTGCTTGTTGAAAATGTGTTGTAATCATTGGTTGCACTTGACCTAATAAAACCATCCGAGTGATTTCTAAGGTTTTTTCAGAGGTGACACGTAATCCCTGTTTGACTTCTACTTTAACGCCTAAAGTATCCATCATTTTTGAAATATAATGTCCTCCTCCATGAACAATAATCACACGATATCCTTGGTTTTGCCAAGAAGAAATTTTCTGAAAAAAAGCATCATTTAAATTATCTGAAGCAACACCGCCCATTTTTACTACTATTGTTTTCATATTCATTTCCTCCTATGTGTGATAAAGTGCATTAATTTTAACGTAATCATACGTCAAATCACAGCCCCAAGCCTGTCCAAATTGATCGCCATCATTTAGATACACGCTTATTTTAATCTCTTCTTCACTTAAATTTTCTTCCATTTGTTCTATATCAAATTCAAGTGGCTCGCCTGCTTTAAATACGGGGATTCCCGCAAGTTCAATCGTTACCTTTGTTGGATTAAATTCAACACCGCTATAACCAATTGCGCATAAAATACGCCCCCAATTTGGATCTTTACCAAAAATAGCTGATTTTACTAGCATTGAACCAACAATCGCTTTCGCAATCATTCGAGCATCGCTAGCGGTTTTTGCTCCAACTGTATCCACTTCAATTAATTTAGTTGCCCCTTCACCATCTTTTGCAATTAATTTTGCCAATTCTGTGAGTACAACTGCTAGCATTTCTTTAAATTGTTTATAGGCTGTATTTTTTTCAGTAATTTCTTGATTTTTAGCCAATCCATTTGCCATTACAACTACCATGTCATTGGTCGAAGTATCACCATCAACTGTAATTTGGTTAAAAGTCACCTCTGTCAACTCTTTTAATAAAGATTGTAACAATATGGATGAAATTGCCACATCCGTAGTAACAAAGCCTAACATTGTCGCCATATTGGGATGAATCATTCCTGAACCTTTACTGCATCCAGAAATCGTCACTTGCTGATTGTCAATAACTCCTGTTACAGTAATTGCTTTTTCAATCGTATCTGTCGTTAAAATAGCTTTTTGAAAATTTTCTGGTTGCTGATGATTCGATTGATGTAATAATTCAACTCCTGTTACAATTTTTGGCATCGGTAATTGATGGCCAATCACCCCTGTTGAAGCAACTGCAATTAAGGAAGAATCAATTCCTAATTTTTTGCCTGCTAAATTTTGCATTTGTTGTGCATTTATCAAACCTTCTTCGCCAGTACAAGCATTTGCATTTCCTGAATTTACAATAATCCCTTGAATTTTACCAGTCTGTATTACTTCTTTGCTCAATTTAATAGGTGCCGCTTGTACTTGATTTGTTGTGAAAACGCCAGCCACACTCGCTGGTACTTCTGAATAGATCCAACCTAGATCTAATTTTTTTCTTTTTAATCCACAATGAATGCCATCCGCATAAAAACCAATTGGACTAGCAATCGAACCTTTAATTTTTTCCATTTAGTTTATTCGCTCCTTACGGGAATAATGGTATTTGGGTTAACCCACAAGTCTCTTCAATTCCCGCCCATAAGTTAAAATTCTGAATCGCCTGACCAGCAGCACCTTTCATCAAATTATCAATGACTGCTACTACAGTTAGCGTTTGATTTTCTTCATTTAAACCAAAACCAATATCACAAAAATTCGTTCCTGTTACTTGGCGTATTTCTGGTAAACTACCAACTGGTTGTACACGGACAAACGGTTTGGTTTGATAGCTGTCAAATGCTTGTTGTATTTGCTCAATCGTTACATTTGGTTTGACTTTGGCATAAAGTGTCATAAAAATTCCACGCTTAATAGGAATCAAACTAGTTGTAAATTGAATAGTTGACAGTTGTGAATCGAATGTTTGTAAAAATTGAATAATTTCTGGAATATGTTGATGTTGATTTAACTTATACATCGTCATATTTTCATCAACTGTCACATAATGACTACTATCTGATAATTGCTTCCCTGCACCAGACAAGCCCGATTTACCATCTAAAATAATTGTATCCAAATCAATAAGTTGTTCTTTAATCAAAGGAACCAACGAAAGAATCGCTGCTGTAGCGTAACATCCTGGATTTGATATTAAATTCCCTTCAATTGCTGAAAACTCTGGTAAGGCATAAGTTGCCTTATCTACAATATCCTGTGTAGTAGGTACTTTGTTATACCATGTTTGATAACTTTCTAAATCTTTTAAGCGAAGATCACCAGATAAATCAATAACTGGAAAATCTTGTGCTACAAATTCATGGACTAAATCCTTACTAATTCCTGAAGGAGTTGCAAAAAAGACGAGATCATTATTTTCCATGATTTTTTCTGCATCGTATACTTCAACTTCTTGCTCGCAAAGCTGTTGTAGATGTGGATATAAGTCTGAAATTGAGTTTTTATGCATTGAATGACTATGTAATGTCCCCAATGTTAATGAAGGGTGTTGATGGATTAAACGTACCAACTCTATCCCTGTATATCCTGTTACGCCAACGATTGCTGCTTTCATCCTCTTCACTCCTTCTATAAAGTAATTAGAATTATAGAGAGTTATTCATTAAAGGTCAATGGTTTTTTATAAAAAAATATGTATTTTTTTGTAAAAATATGTAAAAAAGACGAATATTAACTACATTTTTATACAAAAAAAGTTATTTTGCCTAGACAAAATAACTCTTCCTATTATTTTTCTAAAACTTTAGTTAATTTTTCAAGACCTGAACTAATTTCTTCCTCAGAAATAATCAACGGTGGTAATAAACGCAAAGTATTTGCTCCTGCCCGTAAAGCCAACAGTCCTTCTTCTTCCAACTCTTCCAATATATCAGCCACAGAAACATCCGAATGAAGTTCAATTCCAATCATTAAGCCTTTACCACGGATTTCTTTAATCTTGTCTGATTTAATTTTATTTAAACCTGCAAATAGTTGCTGACTCTTTTGTTGACTAGTCATTAAAAATTCAGAAGATAAGTTATCTAAGATTTCACTTGCTACAGCCATTCCCAATTTATTTCCGCCAAAAGTTGTACCATGACTCCCTGGACCAAAGGCGTCACCCAAAGCCGTTTTTCCTAACATTGCACCAATTGGAAAACCATTACCCAACCCTTTTGCTAAAGTAAAAATATCTGGTTCGATATTAAATTGTTCAAATGCAAATAGGCTACCTGTACGACCAATTCCCGTCTGTACTTCATCAACAATCAATAAAATCTCTTGCTCTTGGCAAAGTGTTGCAATCTGCTGAATCCACTCTTGATCAGCAACCGTTACACCGCCTTCTCCTTGAATGAGTTCAAGCATAATAGCTGCTGTTTGGTCTGAAACTTGATTTTGTAAAGCTGAAAAGTCGTTATAAGGAACATAGCTAAAATCAGGAACTAATGGTTCAAAACCTTTATGAATCGCTGTTTGACCAGTCGCTGACATCGCGCCATATGTACGCCCATGAAATGAATTTGTAAAAGTAATAATTTGAGATTTACCGGTTGCTTTACGAGCTAACTTAATCGCCGCTTCATTTGCTTCTGCTCCTGAATTACAAAAGAAAGCTAAATAGTCTTTGTCTTGAATTAATTTTTCTGCAACAATTTCTTGCAAATGGTTTTCATAAAGATTCGGCGTATGCCAGATTTTTTGTGCTTGTTCTGCTAATACTTGATTTAAGTGAGTTTGATTGTAGCCTAAATTCATTACACCAATTCCACTGGTAAAATCCAAATATTTTTTTCCTTGATTGTCAGTTACATAACAACCACTGCCTTCCATAATCTCAAAAGGCTTTCTTGCATAATTTGAAAATAAATAATTTCCCAATATCAATCACTCCTAATTTGTATTAAAGTCTCGCCACTAACCAACCCCTTCTTAATTAGAAACGGATATTTTATTAACAAGATCTCATCTTTTGAATAAATATACACTTTTTATCCAACACACGCAACTATTCCTTATAAAATTTCAAAGCCATATCCTTGAATATGGTCTTCTAACATTTGTAAATATTGTTGAGCAATTGGCGATAATTCCTTTTGCTTATGCTTTAAATAGCCAATTGTCATTTCGTCTTTGATATTTAAAGGTACTGCAATAATCTTATCGTCATTTAATTTTTTACTCAAAACACCTGAACTAATTGTATAACCATTCACTCCAACCATCAGATTAAAAATAGTCGCACGATCACTGACTTTAATATCTTTACGATGCTCTAAAGTGCTTAAAATTTCTTCAGCAAAGTAAAATGAATTACGTTCTCCTTGTTCATAAGACAAATAAGGATAATCTTCCAGGTCAGATAGTTCTACTAAATCCTTCTGCCCTAGAGGTGAGGTATTACTTACAAAAACATGCGGCTTGGCATGAAAAAGCGGTTGAAAAATCAATTCCCGTTCTTTAAACAGTTTCATCATAACTTTCTCATTAAATGAATTTAAATATAAAATACCCAACTCACTTTTGAAACGACTTAAATCTTCTAAAATATTTTCTGTCTCTGTTTCACGCAACTTAAACTGATATTCTTCCACATCTAAACTATTAATTAATTCAACAAAGGCATGCACGACAAAAGCGTAATGTTGTGCTGAAACTGAAAAGGTTTGCTTACGAGGACGTGTGTCTTTATATTTTTCTTCCAATAATTGGACTTGATCCATAATCTGTTGCGCATAAGACATAAACTCGCGTCCCTCTTCTGTCAAACGAACACCGCTCTTACTTCTAACTAAAATTTGAATATTCATTTCATTTTCCAGTTCTTTAATCGCACTAGATAAGCTAGGCTGTGTCATATATAATGCTTTAGCTGCCTCATTCATCGAACCTAATGCGACAATTTTCTCTAAATATTCTAATTGTTGTATTCTCATAATTAATCCTCCTTATACAAACCCACTTTGTTATAGATTTCATTTATAACCTACCATAGAAATCTCCACTTATCCAATTTTTTTCTTTCATGATACATTATCTTCAACACAAAAAAAGGAGTGTTGGTTAATGACAACAACAATTATCGGCTTTCCCCGTTTAGGTGAATTTAGAGAATTAAAGTTTGAAACAGAAAAATATTTTAGAAACGAAATTTCAGCAGAGGATTTAAAAGGTTTTGCAAAAGAATTACGTAAAAAACATTGGAATGTTATTAAAGAAGCTGGTATCGATCAAATTCCAAGTAATGATTTTTCTTTTTATGATAATACGTTAGATACATCTGTATTATTTAATATCATCCCTAAAAAAGTAAAAGATTTAGATTTTAATGAACTAGAAGAATATTTTGCTTTGGCTCGCGGCTACCAAGGTGATAAAGGTGATGTTCATGCCTTACCGATGAAAAAATGGTTTAATACGAACTATCATTATCTAGTCCCTCAATTTGAAAAAACAACAAAAATCCAATTAAACACGACTAAAATTATTGATGAATTTATCGAAGCAAAAGAGTTAGGAATCATTACTCGTCCAGTGATTTTAGGACCGTTTACTTTATTGCAATTAGGTCAATACCATGATGGCACAACAAGTGCAGATTTTTCTGCTGATTTATTAACTGCTTATCAAGAAGTATTTGCACAGCTAGCTGAAGCCGGAGCAGAATGGATTCAAATTGATGAACCTGGTTTAGTCTTAGACTTAACTACTGAAGACATTGCTCGTTTCAAAGAATTCTATCAAACCTTACTGGCAAATAAACAAGGTTTAAATGTCCTATTACAAACCTACTTTGGTGATATTCGTGACATTTATGAAGAAATCATTGCTCTAGATTTTGATGGCGTTGGGTTAGATTTTGTTGAAGGAAAAGAAACACTGAATCTAATCACTAAAACACCTTTTCCAGAAGACAAGCTATTATTTGCTGGCGTAATAAATGGTAAAAACATTTGGACAAATAACTATACCAGTACCTTTGATTTGTTAGCTAAATTACCTAAAAATGTGGTACTAACAACTTCTTGTTCATTGTTACATGTTCCATACTCTGTTGAAAATGAAATTTTCTCAGATGAAATCAAACAATATTTTGCTTTTGCAAAAGAGAAATTGGCAGAGTTAGTCGCTTTAGACAAGACTGATCAAGCAGCAATTGAGAAAAATAATCGTATTTTCAAACAGGAACGAATTACTGCTAATAAAGCCCTACAAGAAAAAATTGCGCAACTAACAGATGTTGACTTCGTTCGTTTACCTGCATTTGCAGAGCGTGAAGCCTTACAAACTGGGTTATTACAATTGCCAACATTACCAACAACGACAATTGGTTCATTCCCACAAACAAAAGAAGTCAAAATTACTCGTGGAAAGTTCAAACGTGGCGAGATTAATCAAGAAGAATATGACGCTTTTGTTGCGAAGAAAATTGATGAATGTATCGCTTTCCAAGAAAAAATCGGCTTAGATGTTTTAGTACATGGCGAATTCGAACGTAATGATATGGTTGAATTTTTTGGTGAAGCGTTAGATGGTTACCTCTTCTCTAAAAATGGTTGGGTACAATCTTATGGCACTCGTGGTGTAAAACCGCCAATCATTTGGGGCGATATTGCTCGCTCAAAAGCAATTACCGTGCAATGGTCTAAATATGCACAAAGCAAAACAGAGCAAATTGTTAAAGGAATGCTTACTGGTCCCGTAACAATTTTAAACTGGTCGTTTACCCGTGAAGATATTTCTATTAAAGAAAGCACCTATCAATTAGCTTTAGCCATCCAAGAGGAAGTTTTAGACTTAGAAGCAAATGGAATTCGCATCATTCAAATTGATGAAGCTGCTCTCCGTGAAAAATTGCCATTGCGTCAAACAGACTGGTACAGCGAATATTTAGATTGGGCAATTCCTGCATTCCGTTTAGTTCACAGTAAAGTGCAACCAGAAACACAAATTCATACGCATATGTGTTATAGCGAGTTTGAAGATATTATTAAAGCAATTGATAATATGGATGCTGACGTAATTAGCTTTGAAGCATCCCGTTCAAACTTAGCCTTATTAGATGCTTTAAATCGGAATAATTTCCAAACACAAGTTGGGCCTGGTGTTTACGACATTCATTCACCACGTATTCCATCTATAGAAGAAATTAAACAAACGATTGGTAAAATTTTAGAAAAAATTCCAACCAATAAAGTTTGGGTAAACCCTGACTGCGGTTTGAAAACTCGTGGCGAAAAAGAAACATATGCTAGTTTAGAAAACTTGGTATTAGCTGCAAAAAAAGTGCGAGAGGAGCTTGCGAATGACTGACAATGTGGAAAGACAACGTCCTTCCCTTTCTTTTGAAATATTCCCACCAAATACGAAGTCGTCAAACGAATTACTTTTGGACACACTCGATGAATTGCAGGACTTAGGTCCGCATTTCATCAGTGTGACATGTAGCAATAAAAATGCTGATTTAAAAACAACAACATTAAAATTAGCAGGCTATATTCAAAAAAATTTGAATGTGCCTAGCATTGCGCATCTAACAGCGGCTTATTCTTCAAAAGAAGATATTCGGGAAGCAATTACTATTTTAAAACGTTCCAATACAAATCGAATTCTAGCATTACGTGGTGATATTTATGAAGATAAGTCGCCTTTAGATGACTTCAAGCACGCTAGCGACTTAATTCACTTTATCAAAAAAGAAGAGCCTACTTTCCAAATCAGTGGTGCTTGTCATCCTGAAGTCCATCCTGAAGCTAAAAATCGTGTAGAAGATTTACAAAATCTAAAGAAAAAAGTTGATAGTGGCTGTGATGATTTAATCACACAATTATTCTTTGACAACGATATTTTTTATCGTTTTCGCGAAAATTGCGACATTGTTGGTATTGATATTCCTATTTATGCTGGTATTATGCCTATTGTTAATCGTAATCAAGCATTGCGTTTAATAAAAACAACTAAAACTGCCTTGCCACGTAAATTCATTGCTATTTTAGAAAAATATGAACATGATCCAGAGTCATTGCGAGCAGCTGGCTTAGCCTACGCTATTGATCAAATCGTTGATTTAGTCACTCAAGATACAGCAGGGATTCATTTATACACAATGAATCAGTCACAAACAGCATTAAATATCTACCGTGCCACCAAAACACTCTTTAAAGAAGAAGCAATTGTTGTCTAAATAAAAAAGGAACAAGCCTAATAAATCTGAACTAGACTTGTTCCTTCTTTATTTGATTTTATCTAAAAAAATTGCTATTTTTTTACTGGAAAAGCTAAACTTGGTACTGCATTCAAAGACATCTCTGCAAAATTCCCTTTAGCTAATTCTACATGTGCTGCTGCGCCAATCATTGCTGCGTTATCCCCACATAGGCGTAGAGGTGGTATAACTAAAGTAACATTTGGTAATTGTTCGACAGCTTCTTCTAACGCCTGTCTTAGCCCTTGATTAGCGGCCACTCCACCAGCAACAATTATTTGTTTCACTGGATATTGTTGACAGGCATGAATCGTTTTATGAACGAGTACCTCGATAACACTTGCTTGAAAGCTAGCCGCTAAGTCCTCAGTCGATAAAGCCTCGCCACGTTGCTCAGCATTATGCACTAAGTTAATAAAAGCACTTTTCAAGCCACTAAAACTAAAATCAAAATTATCCTCATGAATCATGGCACGTGGAAAATGATAGGTATCCTTTCCAAGATGTGCTAAACGATCAATCTCTTTACCACTTGGATACGGCAAGCCCAAAACTCGCCCTACTTTATCATAAGCTTCTCCCGCTGCATCGTCTCGTGTTTCTCCAACAATCTCATAGGATCCATCTGCTTCCATCAAAACCAATTCAGTATGCCCACCACTAACCAATAATGCCATCAACGGAAATTCTAATGGTTGAACAAATCTAGCCGCATAAATATGCCCTGCCATATGATTGACAGGAATCAAGGGTAATTGGTGTGCCCAAGCAAAAGCTTTTGCCGCGGATATACCAATTAATAAGGAACCCACTAATCCAGGCCCCTGTGTCACAGCTACCGCAGATAACTCATCAATTGAAACTTCTGCTTCAGCTAGCGCTTCTTCAATACATAAAGTAATTTGTTCTACATGATGACGGCTAGCCACTTCAGGTACCACACCACCAAAACGTTGATGACTTTTAATTTGGGATGCAACGATATTACTTAAAATTTTATAACCATTTTCAATGACTGCCACGCTTGTTTCATCACAACTACTTTCAATTGCTAAAATCAATTCTCTCATTTGACCAACGTTGGCCTCACTTTCTTTATCATAATCAATGCATCTTCAACAGGTGCTTGATAATAATTTTTTCTTCGAGCAATAATTTCAAAGCCATGACTTAAATATAAATTTTGTGCTGAAAAATTAGAAACACGAACTTCTAATAAAATTTGAGCAATTTGCTCTTCATTAGCAATCCGGAACAACTCTTTTAATAAAGCCGCACCATAACCTTGCTTTTTTTCTTGGGTATGAACAACTAAATTAAAAATTTCTATCTCGTCTAAAAATTGATGATAGCCTAAAAAACCAGAAATTTGTTTTTTTCCTAAAATTAGATATTCACTTTGCTCATTACGAATATCTTCTATAAATTGCTCCGTCGTCCATGGGGAACCATGTGCATAGCTACTCTCTGCTAACTGATACAGTTCGAACGCCAACGCTGTCGCTGTAAAAAAATGTTTACTTGTCATCTTCATTTTAATTCTTTCACCATATCTAAGGCATCTTCATTGCCTTCACTGTAATATTCTATCAAAACTTGACGTGTTGCATAACCTAACTTTGTATACAAACGTTGTGCATCCAAATTACTTATACGCACCTCTAAAGACATTGTTTGACATTTGTGTTGTTTAGCAAATTGTTCAGCTTCTTTTAATAGATACTTTCCTAAACCTTTATTTTGATAGTCAGGGATTATAGCTATATTAGTAATATGCGCATCATTTTTTACTATACGAATACCTATAAATCCAAGGACTTGTTGATCCGCAACAACACATAAATATCGATGGACATGCATCGAATATAGCTCTGATAAAAAAGCCCCACGATGCCATGGTTGATATTCCTTATATACCAATTGCTGAACACGCATTAATGCCTTAATATCTTTTGGAAAAACTTCACGAATATGATACACACGTCCATCAATTGTGAGTGTTTTTTCTCGATAGTCACTTTGTTTACTTAGAAAAGAAAGAAAAAATTTAAATCTTTTCAACATAACTCTCTTCTCCAGCTTCGTGGGTTTCTAACCACTTTTCTTCAGCTTCCACACGTTTTAAATACTTCGGTAAAAACGGATGGATTGCACTAACTGGTGCGTGTTTGCCAAGTTCAGCCAACACACCACCATTTGGATAATTCCAAGAGATAATTGGATTACAAACAGCCTTTGGCAAAGCCTCTTTAATCGTTTCTTGGAATTTTTGAACATCTTCACCTACAAAATAGACATCCCGGTCATTTAATTGTGCAAGTAACGCATCTAACGCAATGTGTTGGTCCGCCAAAACATTGACCAATTTTCCGTCTTGCCATTGGTATGCACCTGCATAAACATTTTGACGTCGGGCATCAAAAAGCGGCACAATCCATTCTTCGCGACCGTAGCAATTTCCAGCAATAGTTTTTAAACTAGAAATACCCACTAGTTCAATCTTCAAAGTATCGGCTAACGTTTTTGCTGTTGTCACCCCAATTCGTAATCCTGTATATGAACCAGGGCCTTGCGCAACAACAATACGATCAATATCTTGAGGCGTTAAGTCAAGCTCTTTCATTAGTATTTCAATAGCAGGCATCAACGTTTTGCTATGATTTTTATTGACTGTTGTTTGCAATTGACCTAATAAGCGATGGTCATCTGTAACAGCTACTGCCATGGTTTGATTTGATGTATCTATTGCAAGTATCTTCATTTTTCTTCCCTACCTTACTCAAGTTCTTTCATATTTTACCACAAAAGTAAGAATTGAGGCCAAAGTTTCTATCCAAAATAAAAAAGAGTCTATGATAGACTCTTTTGATTTTTTTGAGTTTTTAACGTTGATTGACGTAAAATTAATTCCGTTGCTAAAACACTTCGTTTGGAAACAAGAGGCTGTTCTTTAATTAAATCAACCAATGTTAATACGGCCAATTCTCCCATCCATTCTGTATAAACACGAATAGTTGATAATGCGGGACTAACATATTTCGCTACACTTACATCGTTAAAACCAATCACCGAAATATCTTCAGGTATTTTCAACCCTTGTTCTTGAATCGCACGCATCGCACCAATCGCCAAAGCATCACTTGAAGCAAATAAAGCTGTTGGATAGTCGTCTTCCTGCAATAAAAATTCTTTCATCGCCTGATAGCCTCCTTCAACAGTAAACGCTCCTTGAAGGTGATATCTTTCTTGATATAATTTTAATTGGGTCAAACGTTCTTTAAAAGCACTGAGCCGAGGATCACTAATTTCATAATTGCTCTGTTTTGTATATTCAATCCCTGATAAAATACCAATTTTTTCATGTTTTTCTTGAATGAAATGGTCGATGACTTGTTCAACACTTTGTGTAAAATCAACAACTATAGAATCATGACCATGGATTGTATCATTAGTATCAACAAATAACAATATTCCTTCTAGTTCTTCTAATAGACGAATTTGTTTAGGATCAAATTTACCTAATGCAATCGTGCCTACAGTTGTAGTTTCTGATAATTGATCAAGCGATTCTTTTAACAACTGAATATTTAACTCTTCCGCTTTTTTTTCAATACCTAAACGAATGGCTAAATAGTATAAATCTTCCAACTCTTCCGCCGTGTCATACCATTGAACTAAACGAATGACAAATTGTTCACGACGCTTTTTCTTATGCTTGGTATAATTCAATGATTCAGCTACTTCAAAAATTTTCTGTTTTGTCTCTTGACCTACAGACAACTCTGGATCATAGTTGAGAACACGCGAGACCGTTGCAGGAGAGACTCCTGCTTTATCCGCAATATCTTTAATGGTTGCCACGATCTCTCCTCCTTTTATTACAGCGCTTGAGTAAAATCAATAAAAGCTTGTTGTCCTTTTTCATCCCGTTTGAAAACACCCGCATCTTCTAAAACGCGTGTAAAAATCTGTCCAAGTTCTTCTTTCATCACATCACGAACATTTTCTTGAGAAAAGGTGTAACGTTCTTGCATTTGCTCTGCCCATGCACGATGACTTTCTGCTAATTGATTTTCTTGATTTAACAAGAATTTTTCCACTTCTTGTAATTCTTCTTTAAGACGAGGTGGTAAAATTGCTAGTCCCATCACTTCAATTAAACCAATATTTTCTTTTTTAATATGATGAACATCTTGGTGTGGATGGAAGATACCATCAGGATATTCTTCTGATACATTATTATCTCGTAAAACTAAATCCAGTTCAAAAAAATCACCTTTTTTACGAGCAATTGGCGTAATCGTATGATGCAATGTTCCATCTTTAGAAAATGCTACAATATCTAGTTCAGGTGCAGAATAGTTGCGCCATTTCGTCAACACATGTGTCGCAGCTGCAACTAATTGCTCCTTATCTGTTGCTTGTAAACGAATGACTGACATTGGCCATTGAACCGTTCCAGCCACAACTGTTGGAAAATCTTTCAAGGCAAATAAATGTTCAATTGGTGCTTTTGCCATCGCAAACGTATGATTTCCGCCTTGATAGTGGTCATGAGATAAAATTGATCCTCCTACAATTGGCAAATCAGCATTTGAACCTGCAAAATAGTGTGGCAATACTTCAACAATTTGTAATAAACGTGCAAAAGTTTGCTGACTAATTTCCATCGGACGATGTTCCTCTGATAAAACAATGCAATGTTCATTATAGTAGGCATATGGAGAGTATTGAAATCCCCATGATTCATCATCTAGGTTCATCCTAATAATCCGATGATTCGTTCGTGCCGGATAGTTCACACGACCTTTATACCCTTCGTTCTCCATACAAAGCATACATTTTGGATAATTACTAGTTGCGGCAGTTCGCTCTGCTGCAATCTGTTTTGGATCTTTTTCAGGTTTCGATAAATTAATAGTGATTTCTAATTCGCCATATGGTGTTTGAACAGGAAAATAAATATTCTTCGCAATGGCGCGTGTCTTGATATAATCATTATTTTTACATAAATTAAAAAAGTAATCTGTAGCCTGTCTAGGATCCTTAGCATAATGCTGCGCAAAAAAAGCATTGACAACAGAAGGTGGTGGTGTCAAGAAATCCATCAGTTCGCCTTCTAAAATTTCAATTGCTGACAAAGTAGAATCAATCACTTGATTTTTTTGTGCAGTGTTTACTAATTCATCTAACAATTCAGTTGATGGACGTGTTACAGGACGTACATCAAAATCTTCCAATTGATCTTCACCAATCATTCCTAAAATACGATTATGCAAATACAAGCGATCCATTTCCATCCAACCGCCTGCTGCAATCGCAAGTGTAGCAAAATCAGCAATTGTTTGACTTAACATCCCTTCAGCTCCTATTCTTCATACCCGTTTGGATGACTTACGTGCCAATCCCAAGCAGTTTGAATAATTTTCTTCACATCTGTATACTGTGGTTCCCAACCTAAGACTTCTTTTGCTTTTTCACTAGAAGCCACTAAAGTACTTGGATCACCTGCACGACGAGGCGCGATGACTGCTGGAATTTCTTTTTGAGTAACTTCTCTTGCTGCATCTAACATTTCTTTTACGGAATAGCCATTATTACTACCTAGGTTAAAGACATTGCTTTCATTACCTGCTTTTAAATAATCTAAAGCTAACAGATGAGCAGCAATTAAATCTTCTACATGTACATAATCACGAATACAAGTCCCATCAGGTGTATTGTAGTCATCTCCGAAAATTGATAATTCATCACGTTGTCCTAAAGCGACTTGTAAAATAATTGGTACTAAATGGGTTTCAGGTGTATGATCTTCTCCAATTGAAGAATCAGCTTTTGCACCAGCAACATTGAAATAACGTAACGCTACAAATTTCATGTCATAAGCATTGTCACACCATTTCATCATTTTTTCCATCATTAGTTTACTTTCACCATATGGATTTTTAGGGTTCGTTGGTGTTGTTTCTGAGATAGGAGATACCTCTGGTTCACCATAAGTAGCAGCTGTTGATGAAAAGACAATATGTTTCACGTTATGTTCATGCATCACTTCTAATAAGATTTGCATACCGTAAACATTGTTATTGAAATATTTCAATGGTTTGTCAACTGATTCACCAACTAAAGAACTTGCCGCAAAATGAATCACGCCATCAATCGCTTCTTTTTCAAAAACTTCCGTAACAAAAGCTTTGTCACGAACATCTCCTTCATAAAAACGTGCTTTTGGATGCACAGCAGCACGGTGTCCTGTTAATAAATTATCAATTACCACAACATCCTCACCGCGTTGAATTAATTGATTTACGGCATGGGAGCCGATATAGCCGGCTCCTCCTAATACTAAAATAGACATCTCATATCCTCGCTTTCTGTTTTAAACACTCTTTTTTATTTTATAACTTTCTGGCACCATCATCAATGCTTGCTTGATAAATATCTGTTGCATAACCAATTTTGTCTAGATATTCGTTAGAAACCGATGCTACAAAATCCTGCCAATCGGCTTGTTTAACTAAAGCAATCGCACAACCTCCAAAACCAGCACCTGTCATTCGTGCACCTAATACACTTGGATGTTTTTGAGCAGCAGCAACTAAGGTATCTAATTCAATGCCTGTTACTTCATAATCTTCTTTCAATGATTCATGAGAAGCATTTAATAACTCACCAAAAGTTTTTAAATCATCAGATTTTAACGCTTGGCGTGCTTTTAACGTTCGTTGATTTTCCGTTACAGCATGTTTTGCACGTTTGATTAAAGTCTCGTCGCCAATTAATTCTGTATTTGCAAAAAAAGTGGCTTCATCAAGTTCACCTAATGATTGAATGTCTAATTGTGTTTGTAATAGACGCAAGGCTTCTTCACATTCACTTCGACGCTCATTGTATTTAGAATCCGCAAGTTCTCGGCGTTTATTCGTATTCATAATAGCAACAACATATTCTCCAAAGATTGCTGGAACAACTTCATATTGCAATGTATTTGTATCTAATAGTAATGCATGGTCTTTTTTACCCATACCGATTGCGAATTGATCCATAATTCCTGAATTAACACCAATAAAATCATTTTCAACTTGTTTCCCAATTTTAACTAAATCTAAACGATCAATAGTCAAATGAAATAAATCTTCTAAGATGACACCTGTTAATAGCTCAATGGAAGCAGATGATGAAAGTCCGGCACCATTTGGAATATTTCCGTAGAAAACAATGTTTAATCCAGAATCAATCGTATGTCCAGCTTCTTTTAAAAAGCGAATCATTCCTTTAGGGTAATTTGCCCAATCATGTGCTTTTTCATAATCCAGTTCGTCAACTGAGAAAGTAATCGTGCCTTTATCTGGAAAATTTTCTGAATACAAACAAACAAGTTGATCTTCCCGTTTACTCGCTAAACCATACGTTCCTAAAGTAATTGATGCAGGAAACACATGACCTCCATTGTAATCTGTATGCTCACCAATTAAATTGATACGGCCTGGAGCAAAATATGCACCAGTAGCAGGTGTTTCAAAAACGTCTTTGAAAATCTTCTCTAATTTTTCCATTTTTATCGACTCCTTTTTTTATTAGTAAATTTATTATAAAATATTTACTAAACTTTTTCAACTTATTTACCGAAATAAATTTACTATGGTATATTACTTTGCAAAATCTCCAAATTCATTCATAATATAGTTAAGATAATGAAGTGAGGTGAAGGAACAATGAAAAAATTTGTTACAGGATTTGTCGTAGGTTCTCTTGCTACAACTGCAGCAACAATTGGCTTGATTGCCACAATAAAAAAGCAAGTCATTGATCCAATTGAAGAAAAAGAAGCTGTCAACGACTTGAAACGACGTAAAGCACATCGTAAAAGTTTCGCAAGATAATACAAAAAACGAGAGACGTTATTAATCGGCTCCCCTTATATAGGACACTGAAATAGAAAAGGTCCTGTATGGGGGGATTTTGTATATCAAAAGGGAAGTTAAAATTTTAAAAAAGCGACTCACGCTGGTAGAAGACAGTTGGTATCAACATTGGTTGAACTCTAGGACACCAATAGACCTACACAGAAAACTGCTATTGACTACATACTATTCGATGGATAAAACGTTCTTGATTTCGCTCATCAAAGTGCTTCACTAACCGAGCGTCATCGCGATTCATCAGTGAAAAAAGAACTGTTTGCAAAAAATCGCAAACAGCTCTCTAAAAATTTATTATATTTCGTGTCTTCTTGACGGGCTACTAACTAGCTCGTTTTTTACTTTAATTTTTCTTTTTAGTCTTACCTGTCCAACCATCGTACCCATCTTTTAAAATATAAACATTTTTATAGCCTTGTTTACGCAATTTATTCGCAGCACGAACACTCAATGCTTTTGAACGATCGTATAGGTAAACTGGTTGATCTTTACGAATTGCTGAAATTGAATTATCTAAAACTGTATAAGGAATATTACGTGCACCTAAAATGTGCCCTCCATCAAATTCAGCTTTCTCGCGAACATCAATTACTTGTGCCTTACGCATTCCTTCGCGAAACTCTTCTTCTTCAATAATTGTAGCAGAACGTTTTCCTAGGATATAATAATACAACCAATTCAATCCCATGAAAATTAGAACTAATAATAAAATCAGTGTTAGGGTATTAAAAAAATTCATATGTTGTTTCTACCTTTCTATTTTACAAATTGCAATGCCAATGAAGCTGCGCCAATTACACCGGCATCATTTCCTAATTGAGCTAGTTTAATTTGTGTACTTTCTCTTACTTGAGGGAATGTGTACTCATTAAAATATTTTTCGACACGGCTTCGTAAGAATTCACCTGCTGCAGATACACCACCACCTAAAACAATACTTGATGGATTTAACGTATTTCCTAAATTACCACAAGCCAGACCTAGATAAAAGCAAACTTTATCAACAACCATCAATGCAAATGGATCATCTTGTTCAGCTAAAACAAAAACGTCTTTACTTGAAATATCTTGACCGTCATCTAAACGACGTTTCAACTCGGAATCGCCTGCGTATTCTTCTGATAGCTGACGAGCAACACGGACAACACCTGTTGCACTTGCAACTGTTTCTAAACAGCCTACTTTACCACATGTACATTCAAAACCATAAGGATCCACTGTTACATGACCAATTTCTCCCGCACAGCCTGCGACACCATGTAATAAGTTACCTTCTGCAATAATGCCGCCTCCAACTCCAGTTCCTAGCGTCATGAAAACAACATCTGGGTTATTTTCGCCAGCACCTTTCCAGCGTTCTCCTAGAGCAGCGACATTCGCATCGTTATCTAACGTAAATTGAATTCCTGTTCCTGATTCAATTTGTTCACGAACAGGTTGCAATGTTTTCCAGTTTAAGTTATAAGCACCGATAACTGTCCCTTTTTCACGATCAACACTTCCAGGAGTTCCCATACCAATCCCAATAAAGTTTTTTGCTTCCAAGTCATATAAACTTAAACGATGATTGATGGAGTCAACAATTTCTGGAACAATATGTGAACCTTCATCCAAAATATTTGTTTCGATACTCCACTTTTGTTGAATTTCTCCTTCAAGAGTCACAATCGCAAACTTAACTGTAGTGCCTCCTAAGTCAATTCCAATGATTTTCTTTTCTTCCATCCTAAAAATCCTTCCTGCTTTCTTCGATGCGATGTTCTCGATTTAAGATGCCTCGTGCTTTTAAATAGGTCTCTCGATCAATCACACGTGCTTCGAATAGCTTTTTTAATTCAATCGCCATCAGTTCAATATCATAAATACGTTTGCCTACATAAATATACAAACCGAATTGTTTAAATAACTGTTGGACATCATACAAAGTTTCCATAAAGACACTTCCTAAACATTATACAAGTATTTCATATTTTTTGAAACCGTACACGAGACAAAAAATAATCAAAAACGCTAAAATCATACCCGAAATAATTCGAAGATGAATGGAGTACCTTTTCGAGTTGTTAGGTACAGCTAATACATTCCCTAATAACAGCCCACCAATCAATCCACCAATATGTCCCCACATATCAATTGAACGATCAAAAACGCCGAATAAGAGACTCATCCCAATAAATAAAGTAAATTGACGTACCATTCCTTGAATTGCTGGATGCCCTTTAAAATGAACGCCTAAAATAACAAATGCACCGAACAGCCCAAACAATGAAGTACTTGATCCAGCTGACTGTACACCGGCTTGATTAAAGGCAAAGCTTAAAGCATTGCCAACAATTCCACTGACTAAATAAATAATAAAAAAGCGTACATGTCCATAGATAGCTTCAATTTGTTGTCCCATAAAATAAAGAACGACTGAATTGACTGCAAAATGCATCAATCCATAGTGAATAAAAATCGGGGTAATAAAACGCCAATATTCATGTCCTTGTACGACTAAAGGTCCAAACATAGAACCTCTAAATTCTAAATATAAACTTGGAAAAAGAAAAGCGATTAAGTAAACTAAAATCTGAATTGCTAAAAAAGTATATGTCAAAAAAGGGGTTCGCTTTAGGCGATTAAACGATAAATTATTCATAAGTCACTCCTTTAAAACTATCAGTAAAAATCCGCGCTACCGGAAAATCAAATGGATCAGGATTCCATTGATTGTTTAGTTGTTCTGAAAAAACTAAACTACAGGTTTGCCCCTGATATTCTGCTAAGTAACGGTCATAAAATCCGCCACCAAATCCAATACGATACCCTTCTTTAGAGAAAATAATCCCTGGAACAAGCAAAACATCAATTTCTTCTTTAGAGACATTTAAATTACTGATTGGTTCATCAACACCGAATTTTGTTGTTCGATAAGCCGTTCTTTCATCTACTTCGTAAAAAGCTAATTGACTTTTTGGCAATGATTTAGGAACAACGACAGTCTTATTCTCTGCCCACGCCCGTTTCATAATTGGTTCAGTATTAAATTCAAACGCTGTTGAACGAACCATCCCAATAACTTTTGCTTCTTTCCAAATTCGTGAGGCGAAAAAGAGTGATAAAATTATTGATTCTTTTTTTAGTTTCTTATTAGGCTGTTCAGCTAATTTTTTTAATGTGGTAATTCCAGATTGACGCAGTTTTGTTTTTTCCATAAATTCACACTCCTTTACTCATAATTAAAGTCTTACACACATCATTTATTTTAACATGGAACCTATCTTCCGCCTATAACTAACCTTCAATTAAACACGTAAGAATCGTCAAGTAAAATTACTTAACAAAATTTGCTAAAAAGGCTAGATTTCTCTGAATAAACGTGATATTATAGTTTGGTCTGAGAGAGAGATCTTGGAATATTCTAGATATATGGGAGGGAAAACAGATGCGCGTAAACATTACATTAGAATGTACTTCTTGTAAAGAACGTAACTACTTAACAAACAAAAACAAACGTAACAATCCTGATCGTTTGGAAAAACAAAAATATTGCCCACGTGAAAGAAAAGTTACTTTACACCGTGAAACTAAATAATAGTTTGAAAATAAGCGTCGAACTTCTTGTTTATCAAGAGTTCGGCGTTTTTGTTTTACAAAAAAAGGAGTAGATTGCTCTACTCCAAAAAAGTCTAACCTTTGAATCTAACTATGAATTCGTGACTTTTTTAATCTTTTTTAGAATTGCCAGTAGCATAGTTAATACTATAACCGTCTTGTATATTATAAATAAAAATATTAAAGCATAATTCTTGGTCTTCCACACTATGCGCCTCAATTTGAATGCCACGTGGAACGAGTTCTTCATCTTTAAAATAAGGCGTCACCCGATACCGCACATGGTTTCCGGTTTCTTTTAAATAATTTGCCACTTTATCTTCATACTCTTTCATTGGTTTTTGATTCATCTGCTGAGTACCAGTAAATAAATTTTGCCAATTATCATTTTCCCCAGTAAAACGAAAAGCGATTAGATGTGAGCGATTGTACAACCACTTCCCATCTTCAAGTTTCTTTTGCTTCCAACCTGATGGATACACTCGCGAAATATCTCCACGTTCTTCTTTGGGCATCAAACTTTTATGTAATAGCGCATTTGCTGGACCCACACGGTTGAGAGAATCAAGAGCTGAAAAACTCTGCCACGGTCCATTGACAAGTGATATTTCTTGCTCTGTAAATGTCGTATGATTATCATTTAGCGTGACAACAATATTTGTACCATCGTAATCTGGCAGTGCGTCAAGTTGTGGATAATTTACTAACTGTTCTGATGTATCATCAAATACATTTAAAATAGTCGTTGGATCAGACCAATCCAATTTAGACAAATCAATTTGTCCAGCTGTCGCTGTGAAAACAAGCAGCGCAACGAGTGAATACAACACTCCTTTAACGGTAGTTGTAGGTGTATTGTTTTTTTTCTTTGCCATGTCATTCCACCTTCTATTTTTTCAGAAAGAAACGAGAACTCTAAAAAGAATTCTCGTCGGTTGTTTATTCGAAGTGCTTGCCGTAGATATCATCTACCGTTTGTTTTGGATCGATTACAATGTAAAGATTTTTAGTTTTTTCACTAATTTTTGTTGATTGGTACGCATTATCTAATCCATCTGTTGATTTATCTTTGTATGGGAAATAAATAACATCCGGATGACCTGATTCATATAATAATTCCATACGTTCGATATCTTCATATTTTAAGGCACGTGCAAACATTCCTGATTCCAATCCACCTAAGTTGATATCGTGAGTTGATACATGATCACCTTCTTGGAAAATTTCAATTTTAAATGCTTCACATGGGTGAATTTCTACAAAGTCACTGCCTTTAATACGACCAAAACTTGTTGAAACTTGCTTAATCCATAAGTCACCAATGTAACGACGATCGATTGTCCAAGTTTCTCCATTTCGGAAAAGTAGTTTTAACGCTTTCATTTGTCTAGCCATATTGAACTCTCCTTACCTTAATTGGTTAATAAATTACACATACTTAGTGTAGCATAACAATTGTCTCTAGTAAATATAATACACAATGAGAAGAACTAGTTTTTCTCATTGTGTAGCAATTTCTTAACATTCAATTTTTGCAATTGCAGTTACGGCATACTCAAGTAACAATTCCTTCTCGTTAGGGACTTTTTGTTCCACAACTGCTTGTTCACAGAGCATCAAAATTTCTCTCATCCATTTACCTGGTTTTTTATCAAAATAGGCCAACAGATCATGCCCACTAATCGCTAGATCATGTAGAGAGTGAATAACTAATTGCTGATAGGCCTCTTTCACCGCAACTACATCACTGTCTAAATCAAAATATGGCAGTAGCTCTTCTGTTAAGATAGCTTGTTCTTTTCCTAATGTATAAAGTAATTGCTTTGTAAAATTCTGTGTTTTTCTGAATCGCAAGCCCATAGATACTGCTTGTGTTGTCCGAATAATCTCATTAGAGCACTTCCACGCTTTCATAAAAGGACGAATTTCTTTATCTGATAAACCTAATTGATCAATTAACAAGACCCATGCATGAACGTCTTTATTAATTTGCAGGTTAGTCAATTCCGAAAAACGCAATAATGATTCACCATGCAACCGCAATTGAGGACAATAAATATAACATTCCGTCTCAACAAACATTTGTAAACCTTGCTGCCGATATTTGCCAAGTAATAGTTTAATAAATTCAATATTAATACGTTCGATTGAAATTTTAGCTAATAAAGCATGATTCTCATAAATCGATGCAAAGGTTTCCTCTTCTAGTTGAAAACCTAATTGACTAACAAATCGTAGCCCACGCATCATTCGTAAGGCATCTTCATGGAAACGTTCATGAGGATTTCCAACTGCACGTAACACTTTGTTTTCAAGATCAGCTAAACCATCAAATAAATCAATGATTTCACCATCTTCTTTTAAAGCAAACGCATTAATCGTAAAGTCTCTCCGTTTTAAATCCTCTTCCAATGATCGAACAAATTCAACACGATCGGGACGTCGAAAATCTTGATAGGTTGACTCTGTACGAAATGTTGTAATTTCATATTGCTCTTCTTCATCTAAAACCAAAACGGTTCCATGTTCAATTCCTACGTCAATCGTCCGAGGAAAAATTTCTTTAATCTCAGCCGGAAAAGCGCTTGTCGCAATATCAACATCATGAATTGGTTGCCCCAGCAAGACATCACGTACACTACCACCTACAAAATAGGCTTCAAATCCTACATCTTCAATTTTCTTTAAAATAGGCAATGCTTTTTGATATTCTTGAGGGATTACATTTAACTTCATCTCATCACCTTATCTATCTTCCGCAGTTTGTTTCCCATCTTTTCGTTCAAAACGATAACTATCTCTGCGATTAAATTTTTCCATATTTTCTTCAAATACTTCTGTCAAGTCTATATCTAATGAATTAGCCATAATCATCGTTACAAACAAAACATCGCCTAGTTCTTCGGCGACAGTTTTGGCAGTCTCGGTTGTTTTTTTAGATTTTTCACCATAATGATGATTCACCTCTCTAGCTAACTCGCCAACTTCTTCTGTTAAACGCGCCATTTGTGCTAAGGGGCTAAAATAACCTGATTTAAATTGTTGAATATAAGCATCAACCTCTTCTTGCATTGATACTAAAGAACGTTGCTTATCCAAATTTATCCACTCCTCTAAATTTCTCCTTTTATATCTTAACAAATTGGGAAAAGAATTCATAGGAAAGAACTATTGTCTATTGAATATTTACATGCTACATTAAGAAAGATTATTCTATAAGGAGGTACGTTATGCAACGCTTTTTTTCATTTAGAACCATGAGAGATATTCTAGTTATTATTTTTGGTACAGCTATCTATGGGTTTGGTATTGTTTTTTTTAATATCCCTAATGATTTAGCAGAAGGTGGTATCACTGGGATCACCTTGATTTTAAGAGCTTTATTTTCAATTGATCCTGCAATAAGCACTTTATTTTTAAACATTCCCTTAATAATTATAGGCGGTCGAATTTTAGGTAAACGTGCTTTATATTATACAATTTTAGGAACTGTAGGATTATCTTTTTGGTTAGGATTTTGGCAAACAGTTCCGATAGTTATCGACTTACAACATGATTTATTGATTGTAGCTTTATTAGCTGGTGTCATTACAGGTATTGGCAGTGGTATGATTTATAAAGTTGGTGGTACTACAGGTGGTAGTGATGTTATTGCACGTATCGTAGAAAAAAACTTTGGAATCTCAGTTGGTAAGTCATTACTAATTTTTGATGTAGTTGTTTTGATTCTTTCATTATCCTATATCAACTTAAACCGAATGATGTACACCTTAATTTTCGCTTACGTCTTTACTAAAATTATCGATTCCATTTTAGACGGGGGTTACTCAGCCAAAGGGATTTTAATCATGTCTGATAAAAACCAAGAGATTGCTTCTTTATTAATGCAACAACTCGAACGTGGCCTAACTTATTTCAATGGTGAGGGCGGTTATTCAAATCAAACAAAGAATATCATTTACATCGTTGTTAGTCCTCGTGAAATTTCTGAAGTAAAACGGATTGTTCACGAAGCAGATGAAAAAGCTTTTGTTTCAATTATCAACGTTCATGAAGTAGAAGGAGAAGGTTTCAGTTATTTGAAGCCTAAAAACAAATTATTTCTGTCAAGTAAAAAAGACTAGCATTTAACCAGTCCATTATAATTAATTGGACTGGTTATTTTACTGGACTTTCCAGAAGCGTTAGAGTCTGGTTTGTACAGTCAATTTCAAGTGTACATCCCACAGGTAAACTCAAGATTGGGGCAGTATGTCCAAAATTTAAATTATAAACAATGGGTAATTGTTTTAGCTGACATTCATCACGAATAATTTGAAGAAGTGTTGCTTTGTATTCATTGTAGAACTTTTCATTCACCGGTTTTCCAATAAGAATACCGCTAATTTGATGAAAAATCCCTTGTGCAGCTAGACCTCTTAATAAAATAGCAAATAAACTTGGAGAAATAGTAAGTTCTGAAGTTTCAATAAAAAGAATCTTTCCTTGCCATTCTGTCAGCTTAGGCCAAATTTTAGTTCCCATCATCATTGGAAAAGTTTCTAAGCATCCTCCCAATAATTTCCCTTGAGTTACTCCTTCTCCTTGTAAAAATTCGTAAAAATATTGTTCAGTTTGCATAGAGCGTTGAATCTCAGCATTTTCAGGATTTGACCAATCCAAAAACTCACTCGTCCATTGCGAACTAGCTTTCAGTGAAAGTCGAGTATTTTCGCCTGTGACTAGTTCTAAAAAATGAGTGAGTGTATAGTCATGCATTGCTTTATTTTCTGCAAATTCAACTAGTGCTGTTGGGCCATAAATAGAGACGACGTTCGCATGATAAAACATAAAATGATTAACCGTAGTATCTGAATAACCAATAAATAATTTAGGATAGTTTGTAATAACTTCAAAGTCAATATATGGCAACAATCGAATCGTATCCGATCCACCAATCATACAAATAATAGCATCAATTTCTGGATTTTTTAACGCATTCATTAAATCTTCCGCACGTTTATCCGGATGCTGATAAATATACTCATCACTTTGTATCGCATTAGGTGTCAATACAACACGATAACCTAATAATTCTAGCCGTTTTTTTGCAATTTTCCAACGATACTGAAACACTTTTTCTCCTGCCATTCCTGAAGAAAGCGTGATAAAAGCAATCGTATCCCCCATCTTTAATGGTTTTGGTTTGATCATAGAATCACCTCTTAATGGTTATTGTTCGAAATTATTTAACATCGCTTTTAATGCAGGAAATATAGTTGAGCTTCAATCCATGCAGTCATAAAGACTGCAACTCTTTCTAACTATATAAGCTAATCTTTTTTATCAATTTCAATCCATGCAGTCATAAAGACTGCAACAGACCACGGATAAAACGGTCATAGAATACTCCTATTTCAATCCATGCAGTCATAAAGACTGCAACATCTGCCATACCGTTTGCTAGACCAACAGTAAAATTTCAATCCATGCAGTCATAAAGACTGCAACACAATTTCATCTAATGTTGTAGGCAGTCCATCTATCATTTCAATCCATGCAGTCATAAAGACTGCAACTCATTTAATAAAGCCATAAAAGCTATATGGATTATTTCAATCCATGCAGTCATAAAGACTGCAACAAACCACGACTTTTAAAGTCTTTCATTCGCCTTATTTCAATCCATGCAGTCATAAAGACTGCAACGATGTTCTGTGATTAAACACGGATTAGCCAGGAAAATTTCAATCCATGCAGTCATAAAGACTGCAACATGCCATTGTGATTTTGATAATAGTTTAAAAGCACATTTCAATCCATGCAGTCATAAAGACTGCAACATTTTGGACCATCCGAAGATTGACGGGGATATCAAAATTTCAATCCATGCAGTCATAAAGACTGCAACCAAAAAAACTGTTACTCATCTAGGTTATAAAAAATTTCAATCCATGCAGTCATAAAGACTGCAACAGGCAGAAGTCTGACAAGATGTTTAACAATAAACAAATTTCAATCCATGCAGTCATAAAGACTGCAACTGGTAATGGATGTCGAATTTGGCGTAGATTCATCGATTTCAATCCATGCAGTCATAAAGACTGCAACCAAAAAGATAGTGACCAGCAACAGCAAATTAATACATTTCAATCCATGCAGTCATAAAGACTGCAACAAATTTAACGCATCTAACGATGATTTGTCGTGATATTTCAATCCATGCAGTCATAAAGACTGCAACAATATCTTCATCTAAATTTTCGAACATTTCAAAAGGATTTCAATCCATGCAGTCATAAAGACTGCAACCTCCGACGTTTCGTTTCAATTCCTCATTCCGTTATTTCAATCCATGCAGTCATAAAGACTGCAACTGGTGATTTTATTTTTGTAGTTGACCAGGAACAATTTCAATCCATGCAGTCATAAAGACTGCAACCGTGTGATAGGTCAAAAAATGGATGTTTATTATATTTCAATCCATGCAGTCATAAAGACTGCAACTTAGCTGCAACCGTTGGCGGAGTTGCTACCCACATTTCAATCCATGCAGTCATAAAGACTGCAACCTAATATAATTATCTAAAAGTTTAATTCGTCTCATATTTCAATCCATGCAGTCATAAAGACTGCAACGCAGTTGGCTGGTCTGTATATTTTAAAACCAATATTTCAATCCATGCAGTCATAAAGACTGCAACATGTCTGATTCAATAATCCATGTTGTTGGACAGTAATATTTCAATCCATGCAGTCATAAAGACTGCAACGTGTGAAGAGCATAATACACAACTTGTGATGTTAATTTCAATCCATGCAGTCATAAAGACTGCAACTTGAATAAGTGATTTGAATCAGTATCAGCATAGATATTTCAATCCATGCAGTCATAAAGACTGCAACCTATTTAATTCTTTGCGCGCATCCTTCGCTCCTTATTTCAATCCATGCAGTCATAAAGACTGCAACGAAGAATTTCAAGCCCTTTTAGAGTCATTACCAATTTCAATCCATGCAGTCATAAAGACTGCAACGTCGCCCTTACGTTGATAACGATACAAAAAACATTATTTCAATCCATGCAGTCATAAAGACTGCAACTGAGAAAGGAAGCTGCTACTGTATCAACAATTTATATTTCAATCCATGCAGTCATAAAGACTGCAACATATTAAAAAATATATTTATTAATTGTTTCCAAAATTTCAATCCATGCAGTCATAAAGACTGCAACATTGTTTATGAATAACAGCAGCCATTTCTACCTTGATTTCAATCCATGCAGTCATAAAGACTGCAACTAGTGAGACCCATGTCACGAGCAAGTGCATCAATAATTTCAATCCATGCAGTCATAAAGACTGCAACGTGTGTGTGTGTGTGTGATTTCAATCCATGCAGTCATAAAGACTGCAACAAAAATTTGTATTTTTCCGAGGTAGATAAATAAATATTTCAATCCATGCAGTCATAAAGACTGCAACGTTGTGATTCGATTACTTGTTCATCGGCAATTCTTTATTTCAATCCATGCAGTCATAAAGACTGCAACGGCATATCATCTGTACCTAACCGTATAGTCACTGACAATTTCAATCCATGCAGTCATAAAGACTGCAACCGGCAGTGCTAATGGTCAATCAAGATTATTTTAGGAATTTCAATCCATGCAGTCATAAAGACTGCAACGCGTATGATCATGAACGCAAGAAAATGTTATGTATTTCAATCCATGCAGTCATAAAGACTGCAACGTGCAAACGAGATGGATGTAAAAGCATTTGCTCATTTCAATCCATGCAGTCATAAAGACTGCAACGAAGAATTTTACACCGACCATATTGATTTTTTGATTTCAATCCATGCAGTCATAAAGACTGCAACAACCAATTAATAAACAACAAAGTAAATAGTTCACATTTCAATCCATGCAGTCATAAAGACTGCAACCGCCGCGATGATTAGACAGTATGTGACAGTAACAATTTCAATCCATGCAGTCATAAAGACTGCAACCTAGAGAAATATACAAAACAGTACGGTATCGAGGTAACAATTTCAATCCATGCAGTCATAAAGACTGCAACCCCAAATTTATTGCTATCTGATTTTAACAGAGTGATTTCAATCCATGCAGTCATAAAGACTGCAACATTGCGGAAAAACTGGAAGTGTAAATGCGCACCTGTTATTTCAATCCATGCAGTCATAAAGACTGCAACCTTGAGTTTGGCGGTAAAAAGTGGGAATTGGTAACTATTTCAATCCATGCAGTCATAAAGACTGCAACGGCGATTAGTAGAAAAAACAAGTCAAAATCAACTTATTTCCGATGAAAATCGCCCAATTATATTTATTTTCATTCAAAATTGAATATAATCGTATTTATTTACTCATCATTTTCTCATTTAACTGTATTTTTCAGGTGCGAATCCCCTAGGGAATTTATGGGAGCTTAGGATTCGCACTAAAAAATTAATGGCGCTTCAATATCTAAGGATTCTTTTGCACCCACATGCTCTACTTTCGCTTTATAGTTATTCCCAAGTCGATAGAATCTCAAACTATCATTTGTCTCATCAATCATTTTTTTCAATTCATTCTTCATCATTTCAAATTGTGCAGCATCAACAATACATTCAAAGACTGAATTTTGTACACGTTGACCATAGTTTTGACAGACTTTAGCTACTTTTCGCAAACGTTTTTGACCGCCTTCACTAGAAGTACTTACGTCATATGTCACTAATACTAGCAAGTTTTTCACCTACTTCCAAAAGAAAGGTGGATAACCATTTATATCGCCGCGTAAATATCTCGCTAATAATAATGCTTGCGAAAATGGCACTAATCCCCAACTAATTTTTTCACCAAGATATGGATGCGTAATTTTTTCTTGTTTCTTCTGTTGCCAAGCTTGTAAAAATTTCTTTTTTCCATCGTCAGTCATCGTTACTGCATTGTTTTCTTTTTCAAAAAAATCTTCTTTAGTCATTACCTTCTTATTAACCAGTGATAGGACAAATCGATCTGCATAAACACCACGTAAATCTTCCATCACATCTAGTGCTAAAGATACTCGCCCTGGTCGATCTCGATGTAAAAAACCTACATATGCGTCTAAACCAACCGTCTCCAAAGCAGCTGCAACATCGTTTGCCAGTAATGTATAAGCAAACGATAACATCGCATTCACATTATCTGTAGGAGGTCTTCTAGTACGTCCATAGAAATAAAAATCTTCTTTTTGCTGTAAAATAAGGTCATTAAATACACTGTTATACATCAAAGCCGCTTGACCTTCTAGTCCTCTAAGTTCGTCTAAATCGTCACACAAACGAACGGCAGACAACGTATCTGCCAGACTTTGAGTAACTATTTTAAACCGTTCTGTATCAACTCTTAACGCATGATCTCTAGTCATTCTTTCCAAAATCCATCGCTGGTTATACACTTTTCCTAAAATAAAATTTCGTGCAATTTGGGCAGAGCGATATTCATCATCAGAAACTCGGTACTGTTCTTTACGTAAAGTAACATTCCCTTGACTACTCCCAATAACTCTTGCTCTAAAACGACCATTTCTATCTAAAAAAACAATTGAAATATTGCGTTCCGCACAATAGCCCATCAAAGCAGGACTTGCCCCTGTATAGCCAAAAGTTACTACAGATTCAACATTGTGGGAAGGAATTCTTCCCACAATTGACCCATCATTCTTCAATACAATATTGTCCCCATCCAACGACAAATAGTGATCGGGTTGTGTTACAAATAAAGTGTTTAAAAGCCTTCTCATTCGCTTAACCTCTTTTCAATGTATCGATTCACCGATTCTTTTGTCATTAATCGTGGTAAACAAATATCTTGTAAAGAACAACTTTTACACCATTTTCCAGTTTTCACACGAGGTGTATGCTTTTTTCGATACAAATCTTGCATTTTTGCTAGCGCTGTTTTTACTTCATGTTTTAATTCATCTGTAATCAAAACTGTTTCTCGATGCTTTACTTCATTATAAAACAAATAGCCTCTATCAATCGTACAAACAAGCATCTCTTCTAAACACATCGATTGTGCAACTAATTGTAATACATCTGAATGATTCGTTTTCGGTTTTCCACGTTTGTATTCGACAGGATAAATCTTGTATTTTCCACCTAATTTTGGGATCTCCACTCCTGCTTTATCTTTTATGAACTCCACTACATCACAAATACCTGTAATTGCCAATTCATGCGACTGGACATGCATTGACCGCGAAACGACTTTATTGCCCCGTTTTTCTTTCATAAATGGTTGATCCGCATTTCGATGAAGATGTTGTCCTTGAACTGTTCGAAGATTTTCTTCCCATTGTTGTTCAATATGAATCAATGCCCACTGACGCGGGCAAAATTCATAATGTTGGATTCCCGAAAGCATTAGATACTCATCTGCTTTATAGTCCATAATCATAGACCTTCAAGAATTTCAACACGTAACCCTTTTTCTTGATATCCAATCAATTTTTCTTGATTCAACTTAATTTTGTAGTTTGAGTATTCAACTTCTTGATTATAATCAGGGTTTTCCCATTGCAATAAATCATGAATTTTTGCACTAGATACATTCCCTAACTTACTAGAATGAGTAAACCAAAAGACCTCTTTTACTGACATCGATCCTTCTGGACGAGCAGATGAGGCATCGTTTTCGAACAATGTCACTAAAGATTCTTTAACAATTTCCAAATCTTTTTCATCAAAGCCTGTCTTTTCTGAGAAATAAGCATTTGCAGAACCATATACAACATATACGCCATATTCGACAAAATGCTTACTTCCCATCGTATCTGATGAACGTCCGGATTTCCCTGTTGCTTCCATGCTATTAGAACTACGGGTAATTTGCAACGTTGTAGTTTCAATAGGAGCTAAGGATTTTGCCATACTAATAGATACTGGCCCACGAATACCAATCGATTTCTTATAATAAGTAATTACTTGACCAAATGTTCGAACATCTAACCATTTTTCATTTGCTTCTTTTTCAATTTTTTCATCTGAATCTTTTGATGTAAATACATCTTCAAATCTTTTCTGTAAAGAAGTAAATTTATCATCACTACGATCACGTGATTTTACAAAAATTTCATAACCTTGATCTTGCATACGATTACGAATTTTTCGTTTAATGGCTACATCACTAATCAATCCAAATCCACTTGAATCAGTTCTAGGCATATTTCCTGCTAGTGGGTCACCGTTAGGATTGGCGTTTCTCACTTCAATTGTTGCGATAAAATCCACTTTATTCGTTATCATTTTTTACTTCCTCGCTTTCACTATTTTCCTTTTTTGTAAAAATAAATTGCATTTCTGCATAGTATCCAAAAATAAATTGATAATCCAGGGGCTTGTTAACTTCATTTTTATCAGTTAGATAGATAGACAACAAATTAATTATTTCTGTCTTTTCTTTATTCAACTTAATTAAAATCCCTGGTTTAGAGTTTAATAACGTTTTTTCATAGTTTTTTGTCCTATCAATTAATGTTTTCATTGTTGTCGCAGGATGATTTGTATAGGACGTCCAAAATTTTTGCGCATTTGTTACACGTTTATTTTCTTTATCGGTTTTATCAACATTATACGTCATTGCCTCTATCTGATCTAATATCGCTAATAAGCGTCCAAATAAATATGAACGATTTTTGTTTTCTCTGTCTAACATGTATGATATCTCCCCTCTATAATGACTAAAAAGTGCTAATGTTGTAAATTGAATTTGATTCCAAGTTATAGAATAATTTAGTCTTTTGCGAATATTCATGTTAAGCGCCGTTAAAATATTAGCAGGAACAGCTTGCCCATCTAATAAACGAATAACTAGATTTTGGAATTGATCTTTTTTAAAGTTATCATTATCCAATTCTAATTTCCCATTTCGCTCTATTCCATATGCCGTTAATAACATTTGAAATAATGAAGGTGTTGTTAACTTCATTTCTTGTTTATCTTTGTGATATTGTTTCCAAGAGTAATTTTTTTGCCACTTATCTAAATTATTTTTTAATTGTGATACTTCTAATTCACGAAAATATTTTAAAGATATTCTCCCATTACTCGCCTTATCAATAATTGCTACATAATAACTAGAATCATCACGAAACAATTGTTTGCCTTTTATAAATGAATCTCCCACTTGTTTATTCTTTTTAGAAACAAGTGGAATATCAAATTCTTCTGCCTCATCTCCAAAATCTATATACATAGGCAGTGTAATATCAATTTGGCTCTCATTAGCTATATCATCACTAAACCAGTTAATCAGATACTGTTGTCCACCTAACCATCGTCGACTATTTTTATTTTCTAGTAAATATTTTAACATCAAATGGATTTTTTCTGACGTTTTGTAGCCAATTTGAATAATATCTGAGCCATGCTGAAATCTACCTTTATAAGTTTCGATATTATTACTTACAGATATAAGCTTCGCATTCCCCATTAATCCTCGATGCTTAGAGGTCAGTTGCTGTACTTCTTTACTAATATTGCATATTCCTTGTTGTGTATCTTGTGACTCAACATACCGAATATAATCGTTATGCAATGCAACATAGTCTGTAACGCTTACTGTCTTATATTCAACAAAATCTACTACTGCAAAAGTCAGAAAAATTTTAGAAAAATCAATTTTTTTATTTTTACCACTGACTTTTTCCGTGTATAATACTTCAAGTCCTTTTCTTTCATATTCATCAATTCCATCGATATTGTCCAAAATACTGTCAATAAAATTTTCTTTCCAAACAAAATTTTTAATAATTTTTATATAGGATTTGATTTCATCATTTTCTATTGAACGATACCACCTACTAAATTCGTTCCTATATAATTCATTCATTTCCTTATTTTCATCTAACATATAACTTATTTTATCGACTAAAGGATGACTAGGAGGGTATTTACCTGATCGAGCAACAGAATCATTTGTAACTGGGAAAATAATTATTTCATCTTCTGAAAGATACTCTGCATATAGTAATTGACCATCTTTTGTTAAAGTTGCTTGTATAATATCATTTCCTCTAGACTTCATACTTGTATGATAAAGCGGTAATAAAATTGTATTATCACTGTCATGATTATCTACTAAACCATCAGCTATACTCTTATCATATGCTTTATACAAAGCTGTTAAAAAATCCATAAGTTTTCACCTCTTTTCCATTTGTTCGTACTCATTAAGTTCATCGTCCACAGGTTTTATTATTTCAGGACGTTTAAATTTATAGCTTGAAAGTACATTTACAATTTCACATTCTTCACGCGTCTTAAATTTGATAACACCGTCTTTCATTAATGTATCAGTAAAATAACTTTTTAAGGGTTCGCTAGGCTCCAATGGGTATTCAAATTCTTGAAACATAATACCTAAAGATATTACCTGTCCTTCATAGTGACTTTTTGCTTGAATATATTCCTCCTCTGTTAAATATTCTGCTGTAGCTACACATTCTCTTGTACCTATAAATATATCTCTACGTCCACCCCGTTTGATTGATTTTTCCATAATCGCTTCATGTTTTTTAGCATTTCTATCATAGGTTAAATCGATCCTATTTTCATCCCATTCCATATGAAAACGGATAAGATATTCGATATCAATTAAATAAGAAACATAATTCAAATCAGCCTTCATGCTCCCTAATAAAGCTCTGGTACCAATTACTTCTGTTTGTATTTGATTCATAACTTTTACTTCCGTCACAATATTTTTAAATGTTGGCTTAAAATAAATCGCATCGATAATTCCTGTTAAACACTGTTTAGTTGGTGTTGAATAAGAATACTTTTCGCCTCCACCTTTTGATGATGGATTACTAATCAACCCATAATCACCTTTTATTTTCACAAAAAATTCTTTCATTTTAGACAATTTCCTCTTCCTCCCCACTTATTATTTTAAAATATAAAACCTTCCACAGTTTCATTTGCTCCTATATCAAAACTATACAATGATTCTTGTAGTATCCGGATGCGACCATCTAATCTAGTATCAACGCTCTTATTTAAAGTATTATCTTTCTGTATATTAATCGTGTATGGTTGCAATTCTTTAACAAGCTTTCGTATCTTTTGTAAATCCTTTATTTGATAACTATTTTCAAAGCTTTCAACTGTAGTGATTAGTTCTTCAATTTTTTCATGATTGTCATTATAATAAACAATCACGCCATTTGTATTACTCTGAATTAAGTCCATTTTTATTCCCGCAGTTTTAAACGATTGTCTTAAACCGCATCTAGGATCAATCATTTGTTCTCTATTTAAAGATAATAATTCATAAACTGTAGGCTCATCTTTTTTAGTAGGATAATCAAATTCAGAGGCTTTACTATTGGTAAAGTATCGTTCAAAAAATTCATCATTTAATACCGCAACATCTATTGGTGAATCTAAATTTTGAACAATTTGCTCTGTAATTTGCTTTTTCTTTTTTATTGGTTTTAATCTTGTTAAATTCTCTTGTTTTGAAGGAATATTTACTAATTGTACAATCCCTATGTCAAGGTTTCCCTCACGGTTACAACGTCCACTAGCTTGTACAATCGAGTCAATCCCTGCATAAGAACGAATAACGCGATTAAAGTCTAAATCTACCCCTGCCTCAATCAATTGTGAACTCACACATATCACAGGTTCGCTAGAAAGTTCCTCCCTAATAGTATCAATAATATCCAATCGATGTTTTGCACACATATTCGTGGATAAATGATAACATTTCCGTGAGTCATTTTCTTTTATCAACCTATATAATTGCTTAACTGATGCTTTTGTATTTAAAATAATTAAAATTGACTCTTTTGGATTTTGAGTGACTTCTTCAGCTACCTCTTCAAGAGAATTGATTGAATTATTTTCATCAAATTTATAAACAGCTGTACGTTTAAAAACTTCACGTTCTTGTTTCGTTAACTTAACAATGTCTGCATCCTCTCCGTTGATTCCGCCATATTGTATTTTATGTGGAATACTATTCGAGTTATAAACAGGTTGTGTCGCAGTACATAAAACAATATTTGCTTGCATCACTCGATTTAAAAAATTGATTGTTAAATTAAAAAGCGTTGTCACTTCTATCGGCAAAGCTTGCACTTCATCTAGTATAATCGTACTATTAATCAAATTTGCAAATCGTCGAATATTACTTGATTTTGTTTTGAAAAATGTTTGAAACATTTGAACCATTGTACTCAAAATGATTGGACTATCCCATGTATCGACCAAATATTCTTTCATAGCTTGTTCTCTTTCATCACTTGTCTCATTGTCATCTTCTGATTCAATAATATTTGAATGATGTTCTAAAACACCCTCCGCATTTATTTCCCCTTCAACTTCATAACCCACAGTAGATTTAATCGTAGAAGCATTCTGCTCCAATACCGATAGATATGCTGTAATATAAATAAAACGTTTCTTTTTTTGATATACCATTTGATGAAACCCATAACGCATACTTAAATTTGTTTTTCCGGCGCCTGTCGGCAAATCTAAACGATAAATCCCTGGTGAATCATTTATCCCACGTTCTTTAACAGTTTCCGATACTTTAGTACGAACAACATTAATTGCTTTTTTTGGATTACTAAACCCAGCATAACGTTCTTCAATACTATCTAAGTAGGAATTAGCTAATTCTTCATATTTTTGCGAAGAAAAAGGAGTAACAATTTCCTCATATGCATTAATAGTATCTAAAATATCAGCATTTTTTAATAATGATAAATACAATCGCATAATTAATGTTTGATAATATGCTTTTTCAGAATTATCTTTATAATCTAATTTTCCCCATAACCCAACATACTCGTAAAACGCTTTCAAAATCAATTGTTCAAAAGAAATCTCACATAGTTCTTTCATCTTTTCTTCTAAATTTTTGGCAAAAGTTATAATATCTTTTTCGTATTGATATTTCCCATTTGAATTATAAGCTAGTCTTTCATATAATTTGCTGTATCCAAATTTTTCAGGATCAAATTCATCATCTGTTTTTTCAGACAATGGTATATCATATACGCCATGGTGGGCAGAAATTACATATGCAATCGTTTCACAAAAAGCACTACAATATTTTCTATCGTCAGTTTTAATTTGTTTTTTAAGTAAATTACCTACGTTTAAATACAAATAAAGTGCACCAGCTGAAGTATGATTCACTTTCATAGCTGGTTTTCTCAAAATTTTCTCTTGAAAAAGAGCATCCGCTTTACCTAGATCATGGTATAGTCCTATTAAAAACAAGACATTTTTTTGTTCAATTTCAGCTGCCATTGAAGATGCATCTTTTGCTACATTAAAAAGATGCTCCTCTAGCAATTGGGATTTTTTTGATTCTTGTTCATAATGTGCATACATTTAGTAACCTTCTTTCCTAGGGTTAATCAATACATTATTCTAAACTTTTTAATAACTAAACATTTTATATTGTGAAATTCTGTTTAATAAATTATAACATATATTATTTGATTTATACTTCAATACTTTTAGTACTCAAAATAGATTTTCTTAACAGCGTATTCTTAACCTATTTTGTTAGAATTTTATATTTTTACTTATTAACTTTATAATATCCCCATATTTCTAGTTATTCTTTCAATTGATTAATCCAATATAAAGAAAATACTTTCATATATCTTTCCTATTAATCAAAGAAGTTTTATCACCAATTTTTTTACATTCTATGTAAATTTATTATAAAATATAATAAATTTTTGTCAACTTTTATTTATAAACAAATAAAAAAGTTATTTATCAGAAAATTTCAGTTCTGACAAATAACCTTTTAACATCAATATTCTATGTAGGGACACTTTAACATAAAAGAAAGAAGTCCCTTTTTTCAAATAAAAAATTAACATATTTTCAATCCACACACTACAGTCGTAGCATGGCATAACATCCCTGTTATTTTAAACAAAAACCCTCGATTACTCGAGGGCTTAAAAAACTGTCTTATTTAACAGCGTCTTTCAATGCTTTACCTGGTTTAAATGCAGGTACTTTGCTTGCAGGGATTTTGATTTCTTCACCAGTTTGTGGGTTACGTCCTTTACGTTCTGCGCGAGAGCGTACTTCGAAGTTACCAAAACCGATCAATTGAACTTTTTCACCGTTAGCTAAAGCTTCTTGAATAGTTGAAAATACAGCATCAACTGCTGCAGTTGCGTCTTTTTTAGTTAAATCAGTAGCTTCTGCAACTTTTTCGATTAATTCTGCTTTGTTTGCCATGGATGGTTTCACCTCCTGAAAAATTTTATGATGCTTTCCATCAATCACAAGAATTTGAGTGGTCCAAACCTTGCGACAAATATTGATTTTCATCATCAATATTCTGCTATAACGTTATCACAAGAACCTTATAATATCAAGGGATTTAACGTTTTTCAATTGTTTTTTTAATTTTTATCACTAATAAACAACTATTTTTGTCAAATAACGCAAACTATGGTAAAATTTGTTATTTTCTTCTTCGTGGAATAATTCGAATTGGAGTACCTTCAAATGTGAAAGCCTTACGAATTTGGTTTTCCAAGAAACGTTCATATGAGAAGTGCATTAGCTCTTCTTCATTTACAAAAATAACAAATGTTGGTGGTTTAACAGCAACTTGAGTACCATAGAAAATTTTCAACCGTTTGCCTTTATCAGTTGGTGTTGGATTGATTGCGACAGCATCCATAATCACATCATTTAATAACGCAGATGGGATACGTAAGTTTTGGTTCATACTTACTTGTTCAATCAAGTCCGGCACCTTATTCAAACGTTGTTTTGTTTTTGCTGAAACAAAAATAATGGGTGCATAATCTAAATATTGGAACTCTTTACGAATCTCTTCTTCAAAGTCACGCATGGTATTTGTTTCTTTTTCTACTAAATCCCATTTGTTAACAACGATTAGCATGCCTCGTCCTGCTTCATGAGCGTAACCAGCGATACGTTTGTCTTGCTCACGAATACCTTCTTCTGCGTTCAAGACCATTAAGACGACGTCTGAGCGTTCAATCGCACGCATGGCGCGCATGACACTATACTTTTCAGTACTTTCATACACTTTTCCACGCTTGCGCATCCCTGCTGTATCAATCATAGTGAATTCCTGACCGCTCTCACTGACAAAATGTGTATCAATTGCGTCACGCGTTGTTCCTTCAATGTCTGAAACAATCACACGATCTTCACCTAAAATCGCATTAATTAATGAAGACTTTCCAACATTAGGACGACCAATCAAGCTGAATTTGATAACAGAGTCATCCTCTTCTTCTTGCTCAGTACTAAAATGTTTGACTGCCTCATCTAATACGTCTCCAATTCCTAAACCATGACTTCCAGAAATTGGATATGGTTCACCCAGTCCCAAACCGTAAAATTCATAGATTTCAGAACGCATTTCTGGATTATCTACTTTATTAATTGCTAAAATCACTGGCTTGTTACTCTTATACAGAATACGAGCAACTAATTCATCAGCATCAGTAATTCCTTCTTTTGCACTTGAAACAAAAATGATGACATCTGCTTCTTCAATTGCAATTTCTGCTTGATGTTTGATTTGATCCATAAACGGTTCATCGCCCAAATCGATTCCACCTGTATCAATAATACTAAACTCTCTACCTAACCATTCCCCTGTTGCATAAATACGATCACGTGTTACTCCTGGAGTATCTTCTACAATCGAAATTCGTTCACCAGCAATACGGTTAAAAATTGTAGATTTTCCGACATTCGGACGACCTACAATCGCTATCGTTGGATTTGCCATTTTTTTACCTCCATCTTAAAACGCATAACGAATTCGTTCTTCAAAAATACCTAGTTCTGTATATTAAGTGATTCTTATCCATTGTTATTCGTCATGCGGACATCTTTTAACCTTATTAGTTTAACCAATGAAATAAGAACTTGCAAGTATTGTGAAAAGAATTAAAGCAAATACTTAAAGAAATAGCCAATAAAAAAAGGTT
Source organism: Enterococcus sp. AMC2644 (assembly GCF_058216475.1). Taxonomy (NCBI): domain Bacteria; kingdom Bacillati; phylum Bacillota; class Bacilli; order Lactobacillales; family Enterococcaceae; genus Enterococcus; species Enterococcus sp. AMC2644. The sequence goes on along the minus strand of NZ_CM177095.1, from coordinate 2,545,491 downwards.
GCACAAGGCAACCTCGTTCTTATTCTTGGTCTTTCAACGCATCCCCTAAAAGATCGCCCATTGTGAAACCAGTTGATTCTTCAGGAAGCTCATAGCTTTCTTCTTCAACTACCGCTTCAGCTTCTGGTTTTTCTTCTAAAGCCTTAATGCTTAATGCAATACGGTGTTCTTCTGGATTTACTTCCAATACTTTCACTTGGACTTGCTCGCCTTCACTTAATACTTCGTGAGGTGTAGCAATATGTTTATGTGAAATTTGAGAAATGTGAACCAAACCTTCAACACCAGGGAAGACTTCTACAAATGCACCAAAACTTGTTAGTCGTTTTACAGTTCCCTCTAAGACAGTGTCTTTAGCAGCTTTTTCCTCGATATTTGCCCAAGGTCCAGGTAATGTATCTTTAATGGATAATGATACACGTTCTTTTGTCGGATCTACAGATAATACTGCAACTTCAACTTTGTCACCCACATTTAAAACATCGCTTGGTTTAGCAACATGCGCATGTGAAATTTCTGACACATGAACTAAACCATCAATACCACCTAAATCTACAAACGCGCCAAAGTCTGTCAAACGTGCAACAGTTCCTTCTAATTTATCGCCTTCTTTAATTGATTCAAGTAATTCTGCTTTTTTCGCTGTTTTTTCAGCTTCAACAACTGCTTTATGTGAAAGAATTAAACGATTTTCTGAAGGTTCAATTTCAATAATTTTGAACGTTAATGTTTGGCCTTTATAACTTTCAAAATCATCTACAAAATGATCTTCTACCATTGATGCTGGTACGAATCCACGTACACCTACATCTACTACTAAACCGCCCTTAACGACGTTCGTAACTGGTGCCTCGATAATTTTTCCTTCTTCGAAATCTTTTTCAATATCTTCCCAAACCTTTTTCGCATCTAAGCGACGTTTAGAAAGTAAATAACTACCATTTTCTTTATCTTTTCCAATCGTAGTAATTACAACTAAGTCAAGTACATCCCCAACTTTAATTACATCATTGATATCTTCCACAGGTAATGTTGATAATTCTTTCGCAGGTACGACACCTTCTACACCAGCACCTTCAATACCAACGACTGCTTGCTTATCTTCAATAACCAATACTTCACCTTTAACGATATCGCCAACTTTTACTTCTTGGACGCTATTTAAGGCATCTTCCATTGTTTCGTTAGCATTTTCTACTTGGTTGTTTTCTAATTCTGTCATAACATATGTCCTCCTAACCAACAATTGTTTTATAATTGCACTACACTCTCTAGTTTATGCTATTCTCGAAAAAAAATAAAGCGATTTCTATTTTTTTTATAAAAAAGCCTTGAATTTATTGGTTTTCACTACTTTTTCTTTAATTATTTCCAGACTATGTGAAAAACAAACAAACTATACTAAAAAAAGCAAAACAAAAAGCTATAGCCTTTTGTTTTGCTTTCAATTTAGAATTTACTATACGTAAAAACAACTTTATCGCCTTCATGAAGTTCAGTTTCATTTGCGCCTGTCATAATCATTTCATCATTAATAGTATATGTCCAAAAATAACTTTCTTTGGTGTTCTGTTCGATTCCTTCAATAGATGTAATCATGCCATTATCTTCTTTAATCTCGAAGTTTTCTTTAACTGCATCCATTAAATTACTACCTTCTTCTACAATTACTTCTTTTTCGTCTATAATTTCATCTTCTTTAGTCAGTGCAATGGTCAAAGTAATTTCGTTTTCCTTACTTTGGCTTTGAATGGTAGTTGATTCTGATATATTGCTTGTTTCTTTTGTGGAAGTACATCCTACAAGAGTTAACATACTAACAAATACAGTAATAATAGCTAAACTTTTTTTCATTATCTATCTCCTTGTTCAATAACTTGTTTAATAGCGTCAACAACTTCTTTGATACACAAGCCAGTTGTATCAATCAAAACAGCATCCGTTGCTTGTTTTAACGGTGATACTTCACGATGCGAATCCAAGTAATCGCGTTGCTCAATTTCTTTTTGTAATGTGGTAAAGTCAGTATCAATCCCTTTTGATTGATTTTCTTTAAAACGACGTTCAGCACGCTCTTTAACGCTTGCCACAAGGAAAATTTTCACTTCAGCATTTGGCAAGACTACTGTACCGATATCACGGCCATCCATCACCACGCCACCATTTTCTGCAATTTTTTGTTGTTGACGAACCAATTCATGTCGCACTTTTTCATGTGCTGAAACAATCGAAACGTTATTGGTCACTTCCGGATGACGAATTACTTCTGATACATCTTGACCATCTACGAAAATTAATTGTCCAGTTTCTGTTTGTTTGAATGTAATTGGATAGCGTTCAATTAATGCGACTAACCGCTCTTCATCTTCAAAATCTACTTGATGTTGAATGGCTAAATACGTCACACTACGATACATCGCACCTGTATCTGTGTAAATATAACCATATTCTTTGGCTAAAATTTTTGCTACTGTACTCTTCCCTGATGATGCAGGTCCATCAATGGCAATATTGATTTTCTTCATACTTCGTCTCCCCATACCTAAACATTGTATTCAAAATTTTGATAATTTCCATAAAAAAAACCGCCGGAGCGGTTCGTTTATTTCACTCTTAATTGATCCCCTGGGTGAATCAAGAAGTTATTTGGATCCATTCCGTTTAATTGGAATAATTCATCCAAACTAATTCCGTTACGTGCAGCAACTTGTTGTGGTCCTTCACCTGGTAAAACTTCACTATATTGTCCAGCACCTTGTTGTTGCTGTGTTTGTTCTTGTGTAGGTTGTTCAGTTTGTGGTGTTTCAGCTGGTTGTTCAACATAAGCACCATCTGCATCAATTTGAACTTCAGGTTCTACAGCAACTTCTTCAGAAGATGGTGTTGGTTCTACAGCAGTTTCACTTGATGCTGGAGCTTTCGATTCCTCTGTAGAAGAACTTGACTCTGAACTTTCAACACTAGAAGATTCTTTTGTTGATGATGATTTTTCTGTCGTTGATGAAGATTCTTTTGTCGAAGACTCAGTTGATTCTACAACACTAGAAGATTCAGCAGTAGCGGCTGTTTTAGGTTCATTGTCACGATTCATAATTAAAAATCCAGCAACAGTTGGAACCGCAATAATAAGGAACAATAGAATCAATACGATAGTTAAAAAAGCACTATTCCCCTTTTTTTGGTTATGTTGTTTGGTACGAGAATTTTGCTCTTCTGAATCAGCCTCGTAGATTGGTTGCTCCCAAGGTTCTTGTGCATTTTGTTTCTTATTTTTTTTACTCAATTTTTTCTTACCTCCTGCTATGGTTTCCGCTGTATTATATCATAGAAAAATACTCTCTGTCTCAAAAAAACATCTTCATTTTTTTTCTTTAAACATTTTTAGTAAAATATCTTGCCAATTTATTATTTCTTTTGAGTTTTTTGGTATTTTTTCTGTTTTTTCTGGTAAATGGCAGCCATGAAAATCACAACATACTTCTGGAATTTCTGATAATGATTCCTCAAAATAATGTAACAGGTATTCTCGTCGACAACCATCATGATGAATATAGGCTAACATTTGTTGCAATTTTAACCATTTCTCTTCTTCATTTCGTTTTAAGTGAGCTAAAAATTGTTCCGTTCCTTCACGTTGTGTTTGATGTAACCATTTTTCTTGAATTTCAGACAAGGAAGCCATTGCTTGATATTGCAAACGCGCTTCAAACGTCTCCCTCGCTTCTTGCGTTGTCCGCTGTAAAAAATGGTGAATTCTCTCATCCCCTAATTGATAGAGCAGTACGCCATAGCTTTGAACACCATCTCTTCCAGCTCGACCAATTTCTTGCATATAATTCTCTAAACTATCAGGCAACTCATAATGAACTACTAATCGAATATCACTTTTATTTATACCCATTCCAAAGGCATTTGTGGCAATTAAAAATTGTAATTGATTATCTAAAAACTGTTGTTGTAACATCCGTCGCTGATTACTTTCTAGTCCCCCATGATAATATCCTACAGCAAATTCAGATTGAAGTTCTTCATATAATGTTTCTACTTGTTTTCTTGTCGCACAGTAAATAATTCCTGAGCCTGATTGTTGTGTGAGCATTTGACGTAATTCACTAAGCTTATCTTCTGATTCACGTACCATTAAAGCAATATTTGGACGATCCATTGAATATACCCACTCTTTCGCTGTAGGTGATAGTAATATTTCTTTAATTTCGCTACGAACCTTCTTTGTTGCACTAGCTGTCAATGCTAACGTTAAAGGATTTTTCAGACGCTTTTGAGCATCACCTAAGTTGCGATATTCCGGTCGAAAATCAACTCCCCACTGCGAAACACAATGCGCTTCATCAACTACAAACAATCCTATCTTTTGACGTTGCAAACTACTTAAAACTTGTTCTTGTAATAACATTTCAGGACTCAAAAAAATAAATTTATATTTATCTAGATGCTTCAAAATAAATTCTTTTTCTTGGATTTGTAAAGTACCATTTAGAGCAACTACACGTTTTTCCCCAATCCGCAACAAAGATAACACTTGATCTTCCATTAAAGAAATTAATGGCGATACAATAATTGTTAACCCCTCTCTTAAATACCCCGTCAGTTGGTAACATAAGCTTTTACCGGTGCCTGTTGGTAAAACTGCCAGCGTATTTTCCCCCGAAAGTAATGTGGAAACAACTTCTTTTTGCCCTTTTCGAAAAGAATCGTAATGAAAATAATGTTGTAAAGCAGATTCTAACTTCATACGCTTTTCTTCCTCCAAATTTGATACAATCGAATTTCTAAAAAAGCAACATCATATTGCTCTACAAGTTCTTTGTAACTATATTTCCATGAATCAGCTGGCAAATCTGCTAACAACTTTTTATGCGTAATAAATTTTTCAAAAGGAAATTTTTCATCTACTAATGCCCACTCAATCACATGGTCTTGAATGGTTCCTTGTTTTAATTGACGGAGCTGCATCACTTGTTCAAACGCATAACCTTCTTTAAATAGCTTTCGAGTTTTCAACATACTTGTATTGATATTTTGGGCTAAAAGAGGTTTGATAAATTGATACAATAAAAAATCGGGATATCGTGAAATTTCCTGAAAGAACAAATGTGTTGCACTGGCCACTGCTACATTCGACCAAGGTGGTTGCTGAACCTCTTCAGGTAGAATCTGAAAAAAAACAGCCCCATTCTGATCTAATCCTGTAAATGTTTGTGCAAGTAAATCAGCTTTTTCTTTGGGCAAGTTACTCAGCAGAGTAACTAATTCTTGATAAAGCGTTTCTTTCATTACACCACGATACTGATGAACAAACTGGCGAACGCGCTCAGTATAAAAAGGTGAACTTTCCAAAGGAATATACTTTTCACCACTTTCTAAAAAGGATGCTACTTGAACTAAAAATTGGATTGAACGCCAGATTTCCTGTTCTTTACGACCAAACTTAAAAAAATCCACCTCTGTTAAATATTGTTTTATTTCACCATTTGTTTCTTGTGTTACTAGCAATAACCCCTCTACTTCTATTAATTTTTGTTCTTTTTTTAATCGATTAATCACTTGATAAAATGCTGCTTCAGTTAATTGAGGACAAACGCCTGAAAGATGTAATAAATTATGAAAAAAAGCGTATGTCAAAACAGAAGAGGTGCGTTTTCCGCTTAGAACTTGATAAAAGGTACTAGGCTTCAACTTGTCTTCTGCTGAAAACAACGATAAAATAAATGTATCCATAATAAAACCTCCAGAAAGTAGTGACAATATGTCTCAATTATGTAAAATTATCCCCGAACGTTGTATTGCTTGCGGGTTATGTGCGGTCTATGCACCTAATATATTTGATTATGACGAAGAAGGAATTGTCTTATTTGCCCAAGAGCCAGAAGCACATCAACAATTCATTCAAGATGAGCAAGAAGCTATATTAAAAGCCTATCAAAAATGCCCTGTACGTGCAATCGTCTTGGAAAAATAATCTTTCTACCTATTATACGCAAAAAAAAGAGTAAAGGACATCTCACGATTGTGAAATGTCCTTGATTTTTTATTTTGAAAATGTTTGATGTTGTGAAAAAGCTTGTTTTTTTGATAGCCATGGCAATAATTTTGCATGCAGTACTAAAAATACAGCTGTTACAATACCACCCTTAATTAAGTTGAATGGTAAAATTCCCATCACCACATAGTTGGCAAGAGGCATTCCTAAAAATGTGTCTGCTGTAACACCAAAGAAAAATAAATAGAGTGGTGTAATGACAAAATAATTTGCAACACTCATAAAAATACTCATTGATAAAATACCAGTTAATGTACCATAAACTTTGTTAAGTAAACCATTGCCTTTTTTAAAGAAATAATACATTGGTAACGTAAAGGCTGTGGTAGCAAGGAAACTTGCAACATCTCCCACCAAATTGGGTGCGGATATGCCTGTCGTTAATAGGTGCAACGATGAACGTAGAAACGCTGTGGTGACACCAGCCAACGGACCAAATAAAAACATACTTAGCATTACCGGAATATCACTAAAATCAATTTTTAAAAAACTGAACATTGGAATAACAGGAAATGCGACATACTGTAGAATCAGCCCCATCGAAGCAAAGAGTGCAATCGAAACCATTTTTTGTACTTTGTTGTTTTTCATTATAAATCCTCCTAAGTGTAAGGACCCATCTTCAAACGAACCTATTAAATTTTCCTTTTTGTTTTCTTATCGGCGCCAGACAAGAAAAAATACCCTATTTTTCCGTAGGGGAAAAATAGGGTATCTGATTATAACAAAATTAGGTAAATCAAATACGCCCTATCTTCTTTATCCAGACTATACTGTCGGTATCGGAATTTCACCGATTCAGCCACTTATAAAAAGTGGGTCGTGGACTATAACCACCGGTCGGGAATTACACCCTGCCCCTGAAGACGAACCTTTATTAAATTATTAGTACATTTTCATTATACATATTTTGCGAGTAGTTTCAACCATTTCAGCTTAAAATTATTTTTTTGCTTTTTCTAATAATTGGCTTACTTCTTTTTTACTTAGTTCACGATACTCACCTGGACGTAATCCAGCTAAAGTTAAATCACCATATTGCTCACGTTTTAATTTTTGTACAGGAAGTCCGACTGCTTTTAACATATTCTTCACTTGATGATTACGACCTTCATGGATTGTCAATTGAACAATACTTGTTTGAGCTTTAACATCTGTCGATAAAATTTCAAATCGAGCAGGTGCCAATCTTTTCCCTTCAACACGTATTCCTCTTGTCAAAGGTAACATCGTCTTTTTCTCTGCAATTCCTTTAACCTTAGCAACGTACACTTTATCTACTTCGTGTTTTGGATGAGTTAAAGTTTGGGAAAAATTGCCATCATTCGTCAATAATAACAAACCAGACGTATCATAATCTAAACGTCCTACTGGGTAAATACGTTCTGACACATCTGATAAATAATCAACTACTACCTTACGTTTCTTGTCATCAGAAACGGCAGAAATTACCCCACGTGGTTTGTAAAACACATAATAGACAGGCTCTTCTTGATAGATTGGTACATTGTCAACTTCGACACGATCTTTGGCACTTACTTGCGTACCTAATTCTTTTACTATTTGGCCATTAACTTTTACACGGCCATCTAAAATATATGTTTCTGCTTTTCTGCGTGAGGCAATCCCCGCGTGAGCAATCACTTTTTGTAATCTTTCCATTATTCGTCTCCTTCTAATTCTTGGTAACGATCAAAAAATAAATCGTTTGGCATTTCATCTGCCAAATCATCTTCCATTGTTTGAATGTCAGGTAATTCATCTAAATTTTTCAAACCAAAGAAATCCATAAAATAGGTAGTTGTTCCATATAAAATCGCTCGTCCTGGGCCTTCCACTCGACCTTTCTCTTCAATTAATTGGCGTGCAACTAATTTCTGAACAGAACCAGCTGATTGTACACCGCGTATTTCATCAATTTCTACGCGTGTAATTGGTTGTTTATAGGCAATAATTGCCAATGTTTCTAATGCAGCTTGGGACAAACGATTCGACATAGGTGACTGCGCATATTTCTTTAATAACGGCGCAAATTCTTTTTTGGTTGTTAAAATAAAATGATTTCCTACTTCTAAAATGTTTAATGCCGCATCGCTATTTTCTTGATAATTCTGATTTAACGTTTGAATATATTGGTAAATTTTTGGAGTAGTTTCTTCTAATAAATAGCTTAGTTCTTCTAATCCAATACCTTCATCGCCAACGATAAATAAAATTGCTTCTAATTGACTTAATTTACTCATGTTTCTCTCCTACTGGGTATAACAAAATTGTTTCATAGTTGCCAGTCTGCTCGACTTTGATTTTGCCATTTTTCATTAACTCTAATAATGCCATAAAAGTAATCACAATTTCCGATTTATTAAAAGTCACGAAAAAAGAATCTAATGTCTGACCCACATGATTAGTATCTTCTAGCATTTTCGTTTCAATAAACGCCATTTTTTCTTCAATGCTACTCTCATCAGCACGAATCGTAGTTTCAAACGTTTGACGCTTTTTCTTTTTTTCCAGCATACTATGAAACGCTAAAAATAAATCAATCGTGTTCAATTGATTTTCATCTAACTCTTGCTCCGTTTCTTTATAGTCATCCACATCCATAGGGTCTTTAGTGAAATACTGGCTACGCTCTTCTGCTTTTTCAGATAAACATTCTGCTGCGAATTTATATTTGCGATATTCTAATAATTGTGCCACCAACGCATCACGTGGGTCTTCCTCATAGACATCGTCATATTCCTCTTCCAGTTCTGCTTTTGGCAAAAGCATTTGGCTTTTAATGGCCATCAAAGTTGCAGCCATAACTAAATATTCACCTGCGACTTCTAGTTCAAGAGTTTTCATCGCATGAATATAATTCATGTATTGTTCAGTCACATCTGCAATTGGAATATCATAAATATCCAATTCCAAGGATTTAATTAAATGTAGTAATAAATCTAGTGGTCCTTCAAAAACATCCAATTTTATTTTAATTTCTTGCATAGACTTCCTTCCTTTATGCTCGAGGGAAATGTTGTTTATAGACATCTGTCATTCGCTTCTTCGTAATATGGGTATAAATTTGTGTCGTTGAAATGTCGGCATGTCCTAATAATTCCTGCACTGTGCGCAAATCAGCACCATTTTCTAACAAATGTGTCGCAAAACTGTGACGGAGTGTATGAGGAGTCACGTTTTTAGTAATCCCAGCTTTACGTACTAGAGCTTTCAAATTTTTCCATATTCCTTGTCTAGACAAACCTGTTCCATGACTATTAACAAAAAGATGAGATTCGTCTGGATGTTTGCTTGTCAATAGTGGACGAGATTCTTCTAAATAACACTCAATCCATTGAATTGCTAAATCACCAAGCGGGACAATCCGTTCTTTTTCTCCTTTTCCGATAGTATGTAACAACCCCATATTTAAATGTAAATCATTTAATTTCAAACCAATTAACTCACTGACACGTAAACCTGTTGCATACATCACTTCTAAAATAGCACGATCACGAATACCAAGTATCTCATTAGTATCAGGCGTTTCAATTAAACGTTCAATCTCATTTAAACTTAATGTATCAGGTAACTTTTGAGCCTTTTTAGGAGAATCAATATGTTGCATCGGATCATGGTCTGTAAAGCGTTCTTGACGAAGAAATTGATGAAATCGACGTAAACTAGTTACCATTCGTGTAATGGTAGCTGGTGATTTTTTTTCTTCTTGTAATTCTTGTAAAAATTGTACAACTGTAAACCGATCCACTTTATTCCAGCTGTCAATTTTTTGATTTTTAAGAAAGGTTAAGTAACGTTCTAAGTCACGTTGATAACTTTTTCTAGTATTTTGCGCAAGTCCACGTTCAATTGTCAAAAAATGCAAATAATCAATTACTTGTTCTTCCATTTTTTCTCCTCACTTTCGCCTTATCTATCATAACAAATTCCGTTAAGTAAGAACAGAAAATCTCCTTTAGTTTACATAAAAATTTTCTTACAAAACAAAAAACCGAGACTTATGCCTCGGTTTGCTCTTTGTTTTGGCAAGCTTGACAGATTCCATGGAATGTTAAGCGATGATCTTTCACTAAAAAGTGAAAACGTTGTTCAACGATTTCTTCCACACTTCCCAATAAATCTTCTTCAATTTCTTCAATACTTCCACATTCTAAACATAATAAATGATGATGAAAATGTTTTGCACCTTCTTTGCGTAGATCATAGCGTGCTACACCATCATCAAAGCTAATTTTATCAACAATTTTCAATTCAGTTAAAATTTCCAATGTTCGATAAACTGTCGCTAAACCAATGTCTGAATTTTTTCGTTTCACAAAAAAATAAATTTCTTCTGCAGATAAATGGTCTTTCTCATTTTCTAACAACACTAATAAGGTTGCCTCTCTTTGTGGCGTTAATTTAAATCCAGATTCATGGAGTTGTTTTTTCGTCTTTTTCAAAGCTTCAACTGTATTCATACAATCCTCCATCTTAATTATAATCATTCTAATCTAAAGAACTTAAAATCCTTTAAACATTAAAATAATTATAAATTAGAAACCAAAATTATACAAGCATTCTCAATTAGATTCCTGAATTAATTTAGTAATTCCATCTTTTTGCTCGATACGACGTTGTTTCATTAGATTTCCTAACGCACGTTTAAATTGACCTTTACTAATACCAAACATCTGTTGAATTTCCTCAGGCGAAGATTTATCAGTATACTTCATTTGATTCTCAGGTGCACGCTCTAAAAAGGCTATAATCATCGCTGCATCATCGCTAATCGCTTCATGTGCACGCGGTTTTAAAGATAGGTTTAATGCGCCATCAGGACGAATACCAATCACACGTCCATTCACACGTTCACCTAAGCGTGGTTCTTGAAAACGCTCCGATGGATGGATAAAGCCGATATAAAAATCATCCGTTAAAATATACGTTCCCGCCAATTTCAAACGATACACAGTTCCTGAAATATCTTGATTTTTTAATGTTTCACTGCCACGTTTACTTAACGCTTGGAAGATTTTCTCATCTGCAAGTGTTCCCCAAATACGGTCTTTATGGTCAACTCGTAAAGAAATCATTATACGATCACCTTTTTTAGGCCATAATTCACGCATTGTTGGTAACTCATCTAGCGATACTGCGATGTCTTTATCTGGTAATCCAATATTTACAAAAACACCTAAATCACGACGACTATCTGTTACTTCTCCAAATGCGTAATGACCTTTACGACTTTTGGGAATATCTGTTACAAAACATAATTCTTGCTTTTGATTTTGATAACCAAATCCTTCGACACCTTCACCTAAACGATGCTCACCTTCTGATTTTGCTAATTTAAATGTTAAGCCATTTTTTTGGACAAAATAATGTGTTTCATTTTCATCAATAATTAATCCGCTAAACACAGATGCTAATAACTCGTTCATATTCTTCTCCTTTAGAAGTACTCATTTTTATTCATAAAACCAAGCGAATAACCGCTATGGTAATAATACCTGTAATCACAATCTTCATCAAATCTTTCGTATAATAACCAACAATTAATGTGGGAATACATGCCAAAGTTTCTTCAAATTTTAAGACAGGCGCTTTTCCAGTGGGCACTACCAATAAACTTTGTACAAGTAATGCTGCTAAAATACATAAAGGCAAATAACTTAAAAATAAATGTAGTTTTTCTGGAAATTCTAATTTTTTTGCAAAAATAAAAGGCAAAATCCGCGGAATCCATGTCACAATAAAACAGCCTACCATCAGTAATAAAAAGTTACTATTCACCATGCGTCACCACCCCTACAAAACAACCAATTAAAGTTGCTACAATAACCGCAACCTCAGGTGTTGTCCACCACATAAATAAGTATAAACTGACGACAACACTAACTAAAACAACAATTGTCTGTTTGGTACGTCTTTTTAAAGGTCGTTCCGCTTGAAATAAAAACAGCCCTAAAAACATCGCAACTAGGGCAAAATCTAAGCCAAATAATTCTGGATTAGGAATAAATTTCCCTAACAATGCACCTAATACTGTCGCAATAATCCAAGAAATGTAGGCACAAATGTTTAAACCATTCATCCAGCTTAAAGAAGGCTGTTTTCCATCTTGTAATGCGGTTGCTAAAACACCATAAGACTCATCTGTCAGCAATGTTCCAACACCAATATTGCCAAACATGCTTTCTTTACGAAAAGCCGGCGCTACAGATAGGCTCATCAAAAAGTGCCGTAAATTAACTAAAAAAACAGTGACAATAATTGATGAGATGGGTGCACTGATTGCCAATAATCCACATATAATAAATTGCGCGCTTCCTGCATAAACCACTAGAGACATTAAAAAGATTTCAAAGACACTTAAACCAATCCCTTTTCCAACGACTCCCATTGCAAATCCAATGCCAACATAGCCTAAAATTGTGGGTACACATGCCTTGACACCATCTACAAAACTTTCATATTTTACTTCTTGCAAAAAGAATCCCCCTTTTTTCGATTGATAGTTTCTATCATATCGAAAATAAAGGGGGGAGACAAGAGTTGCTCGCTTCTTTTTTTAATTGCTTCCATTTCCTCGGAAGAAACCTGTTTTTGCGTTAATAGTAAATAAATACATTGGTAAATCTGATTCTTGGATTCCTGTTAGCAATGATGATTTATTTGATGTTGCATATAAATTATAATATCCTTCACCATTCTCAATTCGAACACGCTCAACATAGAACCCGCCTTCAACAATATAACCACGTTTAATTGATTCATTAATTACTTTATCATAGATACCTGGCGCCCAATTCCATGCTGGATTGTTTGCATCATCAATATCACTTTGACGTGAAGAGATAATTGGTGAATTATCACTATTTTTTGGCGTATTAGGACCTAAAATTTCTATTCCTTCATTATATTGCGGCATTGCAGGTGTTTGCACTTGCGCAGATGCTTCAGAATCAGCTTGCGATTGTTCAGCTTGTTGACTTAATTCAGCTTCTTTTTGGGCTGCTGCCGCTTCTTGAGCTTGTTGTTCAGCTATTTTTTGGGCTTCTGCTTCACGTTTATCTAAAGCTTTTTCAATCGGTGCTAATTGCGCTAGAAAAGCTTTTTTCTCTTCACCTTCAAATAGTTTGTCAACTTTTTCTTTTGTGCTTTCATAGTTTTTACGCGTAACAGACTCATTTAATTGTCCGTCTTTATAACTTGATGCTAAGGATTCAACAGCTGTGCCGGTTGCCTCTAATTCTTTGAACTCTTCTTTTCCTTGTTTGATGGCTTGATTAATTAATTTAGCAAAAGGTGTATTCTCAGTCAATAATGCCATATCTACTGCATCGCCATCTTTTACATGAACGTTTTCTTTCAATTCATCACCAACCACAATTGGCTCAGAAAAGTGGCTATTAATTTGATCTAAAACAGCAATTTTAACTTGGATTTTTTGACCTTTATCTCGCAGTTCTTCATATTTTGGTTCAGAAGAATAGGATTCTAATTCTTTCATTAGTTTCTCAACATCTGCTGCTGTTTTACCAGGAACAATAAATTGCTCTTCTGGATCTAAATAAAAGTTTCCTAACTCACTTTCGATCCGAGCAATTGCAGTTTCAACACGCAATTGTTCTTGACGATCCGCTTCTGCTTGTGCTTTTTGCTGATTGTCGTAGTACATCCAAGCACCACCTGCAACAACCACTAATGCTGCAGCAGTTAACCAATATTTTTTCTTAGATTTTTTAGGTGGCGTTGGTTGTTTTTCAGTTTTAGTTTCTAATTTCACTTCTTTTTCAGATGCCTTGATTGGTTCAGGAATCGGAGCTACCACTGGTTCTTCAGCTTCCTCTTCTTCAGAGGCATCCTTTACTTCGACTGACTCTTCTGCTACTTCCGATTTTGCAGGATCCTCATTAGTCACTGGGACAACGGGCGTTTCTGATTGTTCTGGTTCTTTTTCAATCGGATTTGTTGTTTCCGAAGTTTCTGCAACGGGGTCTTCTGATATTTCTGGTTCTTCTTGAACTGCATCTGCATAACCGTCTTTATGTTTACGGATATATTCAGCTAAAATTGGATTATCTGCAAATTCATCCGCTTCTGCCTCATCATTTTCGGCATGTAGTTCAGAAAAATGTTCAATAACGGATTCAATAGGTACGTCTTGATATTCTGACCATTTAATATTATCATTTTCTGGTTTTATTGCGATATCATCAATTAATTTAGCTCCGCAATTGGGGCAAAACTTCTGATCAGCAATTAATTCAAATTCGCAATGTGGACATTTATTCATCAATCTATCTTTGCTCCTTTTACTTTCTCAAAAATAATCTACCATATATTGAAAAGTTAGCCAATACCCTTCACATTACGTTTTTGTTAAGTTCATATTGAAATTTCCTAAAAAGCATAAAATTCATACTTCTTTTTATAAAATTGTCCATTTTTTTAACAAAAAGACTTTTAAAAGTCTAAGGAGCTTTTAAAAGTCTTTATATGTGAGTTTATTCTAAAAAGTCTTTCAACTGTTTTGAACGAGATGGGTGGCGTAATTTTCGTAAAGCTTTGGCCTCGATTTGGCGAATACGTTCTCTTGTTACCCCAAATACTTTCCCAACTTCTTCCAATGTACGTGTACGACCATCATCGATTCCAAAACGTAAACGCAAAACATTTTCTTCACGGTCTGTTAAAGTATCTAACACGTCTTCTAATTGTTCTTTCAATAATTCATAAGCCGCATGCTCAGCTGGGCTTGTTGCTTCTTGATCTTCAATAAAATCTCCTAAGTGTGAATCATCTTCTTCACCTATTGGCGTTTCTAAGGAGACTGGTTCTTGAGCAATTTTTAGAATCTCACGAACTTTTTCAGTTGGCAAGTCCATTTCAGCACCAATTTCTTCTGGCGTTGGTTCTCTGCCTAAGTCTTGTAATAATTGACGTTGGATACGAATTAATTTATTAATGGTTTCAACCATATGAACCGGAATACGAATTGTTCGCGCTTGGTCAGCAATAGCACGTGTAATTGCTTGACGAATCCACCATGTAGCATAGGTAGAGAATTTGAAGCCTTTACGGTAATCAAATTTTTCAACTGCTTTCATCAATCCCATATTTCCTTCTTGAATTAAATCAAGAAATTGCATTCCACGTCCGACATAACGTTTGGCAATACTTACTACTAAACGTAAGTTTGCTTCTGCTAGGCGTTGTTTTGCTTCTTGATCGCCTTCTTCGATTTTTAGGGCTAATTCAACTTCTTCTTCAGCAGTCAATAATGGCACACGCCCGATTTCTTTTAAATACATGCGCACTGGATCATTAATTTTTACACCTGTTGGCGCAGATAAATCTTCTTGGGCTTGCTCTGGTGCTTTTTTCTCAGTTGTTTTTAGACTGTGAACAGATGGTTCTCCATTTTCATCAACGACACTAATTCCAGCATCTTCAACTTTTTGGATTAATTTATCCATTCCGTCCGCATCTAATGAGTACGGTGTTGCTAGTTGATTAGACAGCTCATCATAGATAACTTGTCCTTTAGGTTTGTTTGTGCGGATAAATTCGGCCACTGCTTTTTCATATGTTTTGTTTGTTTCTTCTGCCATGAAAGAAGTCCCCCTTCAATGTGCTATTTGGCTTGTTTCAATTGCTTAGTAAGATTTATTATTTCAACTGCCAGTTCAAGTTCCAACTGTTGATTACCTTTTTGACTAGCTTCTTGTTGCTGAATTCTTTTTTTATTTATTTCTTCAACAATGCTAGACGTTTGGATAATGCGTACAAGATCTTGAAACTCTTGTTCCGTACTTTCTTCAGGAACATTGAGCCTGGCAATTGTAATGACTAAATGTTTCATTTGCTCATCTTTTAGAAAATCAAGGAATTTGGAAACAATAAACTCTCCTTCCATTTCAACATAAGCGTCAAAAAGGACATATAGTTCTTGATATTTTTCATGAGCAAATGTTAACTGTAGACTTTTGAAACGACGATTCAATGATTCTTCATTGAATAATCGATACAAAAGAAGTTCTTCCGCCTTTTCCAATTGGGTTTTACGAACCACACTTGGTGGTGGAAGTGGAATCTGTTCTGGTTCAATATGAGTAGGTACTCTTGCTTCATTCCGACGCGCTTGTTTAAGTTGACGTAATTGCTGTTGCAAAGTTTCCCGACTAATTTGAAATTCAGTTGATAATTGTGTTAAATACCGATCTTGTTCAAGCAATGAATCCACTTGTAACAAATCTTGTAAAAGTTCTTGCACGTATTCTAATTGTTCTTTTTCATTTGCGAGATTACGATGCATTTTACGATAGTTCATTTTAAATGAAAAAACCGTTTCACGACCATGGTAAGCTAACTCACGAAAAGCTTCACTTCCATATTTCCGGACATAATCATCTGGATCTAAACGTTCGGGAACACTCACAATAGTTAAGTTAAGATGACTATGTTCTTGTAAGAGTTCAATTCCACGATTAGTCGCTTCAATTCCTGCTTTATCGCCATCATAGCAAAGAATCAATTCTTTGGAAACTCGCTCAATTGCAGCAATTTGTTGATTCGTTAAACTAGTCCCCATTGATGCGATTCCATTTTGAATGCCTGATTGCCAAGCAGCTAAAACATCCATAAATCCTTCAAATAAAAAGACAGAACCTTCTTTACGAATTGTGCTACGTGCTTTGTCAAAGTTAAATAATACTTCACGTTTATTAAATAAGCTTGTTTCTGGACTATTTAAATATTTTGGTTGATCCTCACCTGGAAAAGCTTCTGTTTGTAACCATCGCCCTGAAAACCCAATGATTTTCCCTTGAAAGTTACGAATAGGAAACATAATTCGCTGATAAAAACGATCGGCTAACCCAACATCTCTTTCAACAAATAATCCTGATTCAACAAAATATTTAGTATCTAAAGATTCATTTTGAAAAACCCGTTCTAAAAACTCTCGTTGATTTGGAGCAAATCCAATTTGAAATTCTTCAATCAGTTCTTCTGTCAAGCCTCGTTGCAACAAATAGTCCAATGCTTCTTGACCAGCTGTCGTATGAATCAGCATATGATGGTAGACCTCACTAGCTTTTTCATGCAATTTAATCAGTTGTTGTGTTTTTGATGATTCTGGATTAATTTGTGGTGCTTGTCGGTAATTCTCAGCAATAGGGATATTTTCAATCTCCGCAACTTTAACCACTGCTTCGCTAAAAGAAGTCCCCTCTAGCTCTTGAATAAAACTAAAGACATTTCCGCCACGACCACAACCAAAACAATAATAAAACTGCTTATCTTCAGCAACTGAAAATGACGGTGTTTTTTCATTATGAAACGGACATAAACCAGTGTAATTTTTACTGCCAGACTTTTTTAACTGAACGTATTGACCAATTACTTCAACGATATTCGTTCGACTACGGACATCATCAATCACGTGTTGTGGAATTTTTGCCACTGACACTCACCCCCTGTATTTACTGTAAGATGAGCTTATCTATCGGTAAAAAATCGCACTAATCGAAATCAGCGCGATTCTAAAATAGACAGTTTTTCACATCATTCATTCTATCACATTCTCATTTCTTTTCAAGTTATTTGTTTTTATTGTAAAAAATAAAACTCATTGGTAGAACCACTATCCAAACATCAATCGGATAGTCTGTAAAAGTCAATTATTTCTAGATATAAAAAAACAGGAAATACCAAAAAAGCATTTCCTGTCTTTATTATTTATACTGTTCTTCTAAGCGGCTCATCCATGCGCCTAGTGCAATACCAGCTAGACATAAAACACCACACATGACGAAGTTCATCGCAGTAAAGCCAACATAATTTATTGGAATAATCATTACTGTAGAAGCAAAAACAACACCTAGAATAAAATGAAATAATTGTGCATAGGCCTTACTAAAAATATAGTCCATAACACGAGATAAACCTAACACTGTTACTAAACCACCAATAGCAATCGGAACAATTACACCTAAGTCAACATTTTTAATACCGTCAGACATTGCTTTATACATCCCCATGTAGACTAAAAAATTAGACGGACTTAGTCCTGGAACAATCATCCCAAGACCAATTAAGCCACCTGCAATAATCCAGGTACCAAAATTTTGGGGCACTTCAGAAAAAAGACTTGATCCTTGCCATAAGAAAAGGAAACCAGCAATGAAACTAACAATCATAATGATAACATCGCGGTTTGAACGTCCTTTTTTTCCAGCTTCTTTCCAAAGAGCAGGAACCGTACCAATGATACAGCCAACGAAAAACCATAAAATAATTGTTTCGTACGTACCTAGTAAAAAGCTTACAGCAAAAGATAATAAGAAAACGCCAGTAATCCCACCTAAGCCAACTGGAATAAAATATAAGACATTTTCTTTGAAGTTTTTTGTAATATGGGCCAAAAATGAAATGATTCGTTCATAAATTCCGAAGATAGCTGCTAATGCACCTCCGCTAACTCCTGGTAAAATGAATCCTGAGCCAATGAACATTCCCTTCACAAAGCGCAAAATCCAGTCTGCTCCACCGCTTTTTGTGTTGTGACTTTTGTTTTCCATAAATGATATACTCTCCTACATCTGTTTTTATTCAAACAAAAAATTGGTCCATTTAATTTTCTGTTCGTTTAATTTAATTAGTTCTGCATAAAACAGGTTGCCTCCATTATGATATAAATAACCACCATTGTAAATAAAAGAATGTATACCAAGATAACGATACGTTGTCTGATCGGCATTTCCTAACAACGGCGATAAAATATCCCGTGAATAATCTTCCGCTAATTTAAGTGTATTTTTGCCTCCATTATCTGCAACATAATCAATATACTCTAAACCAAAATTATACGCTTGAACAGCTGTCCATAAATCGGTATTTGCTTCTTTAGACTTCTCAATTGCTTCAGATAAATAACGCACTCCTTGTTTAATACTTTGGTCTGTCTCAGCAATTTGATTCGGTTGCCCATGTGCACTTTCAGAACTTTGCATCGGGTCATCCCCCATACCTTTTGTTTCAGTAAAAATAATGCTTAAGACTAAATCTTTATATTCAGGAATACCTTGAGCAGTAACTGCTTCTTGTACCTGTGCGTCATATTGATGAACTTGTTTTAAAATCCGATAATTACGATAGGCCAAATAACTCCCTACTACTAATAGCAAGACTAACACTATTTGAAATAAATAACGAATCCAAGATTTCTTTTTTAATTTCATACTAATCATCCAAACTTTTTAATATCAGATTTCAGACTACTATGACTCAGCAAAGATGTCCATCTCGACTAAATAAATTTACAAAACTTAAAAAAAACACAACCTTTCATTAGCTTACAGAATTGTTCGCAGGTTTTCAGTATCAAAAAAATCGAAAAATCGCTATACTTTACTCTAAGTGGAAAAGAAAACAGGTGATTAACATGGAAAGTAAAAAACGATATTTAGAGGTAGCGGATGGTAGTCTCCTCTTCTATGAAATTTATGGGCAAGGTTTCCCACTTTTTTTACTACACGGTAACAACAACGATGGAACTTACTTCCATTACCAGATTCAAAGTTTTATGAAAGAATTCCAAGTTTTTGTCTTAGATAGTCGTGGTCAAGGACATTCAACTAACACTGCCAGAAAAATTTCTTTTCAGCAAATGGCGGATGATCTAAATGCCATTATGGAACATGAACATATCACTCGTGCGAATATTTTAGGTTTTAGTGATGGGGCTAATATTGCGATGGTTTTCGCACATGCTTATCCTGAAAAAGTAAATCGAATGGTTTTAAATGCAGGCAACACCCAAGTAAGGGGTTTAAAAAATTATTGGATTGTTCTAACTTATTTACAGTATTTTGCTTATTGGCTACTAGCCTTTTTCTTTGAACGTGCTCGTGAAAAACGACCGATTATTGGTTTAATGATCCATGATATCGGCTTAAGTCAGAACGATTTAGCAAAAATTACTGCTCCAACCTTAGTAATTGTAGGTAAACACGATGACATTAAATTGAAACATACACTAATGATTGTCAATCATCTCCCACAAGCTAAATTCGTATTAGTGCCTAAGCAAGGTCACACATTGGCAAGGAAAGACGCCAATAATTTCAATCAAGAAGTTCTTTCATTTTTAGGAGGGGAAAAAGTTGAAAAAAATTAGTCAATGGGTCGTTCAACATAAGACCTTATTAAAAACTTTATTTATTGCAATTTTATCAATTATTGTCAGCGCAGAACTACTATCCATTGCCAAAACGATCTCATTTGAACAATTAACCACATTATTCAAAGAAACATCTTTTTGGCGAATTGGTGCAATGGTTATAATTAGTCTAGTTGCCATTTTACCAATGTCTGGATATGATTTCACCTTGAAAAGGATGCTCCAATTAGATTACAAACCTAGCTATATTCTAGAAACTAGTTGGGTAATTAACACGATCAATAACATTGCTGGTTTTGGTGGCTTAGTCAGTATGGGATTGCGTTCTGAATTCTATGGAAAAAAAGCTAACAAAGAAATTTTTAGTGCCTTAACTAAAATTTTGTTATTTGTCTTATCAGGACTTTCAATTTATAGCTTCATTTCGTTTGCTGCCATTCATTTTTTCCATACAAATGAATATCTTAAACAATATTGGCCTTGGCTGGTCGGTGGAAGTTTATATTTCCCTATCGTCTATTTCGTTACTAGTTTAAAAAAAGAAGGTTTGCTTGGAGGTCTCAAACGAAAATTTCGCCTAGCATTACTAGCCACCTCTTTTTTAGAATGGACTGGCGTAATTGTTAGTTTTTTAAGTATCGGTTATTTATTAGACGTTTCTTTTTCAATTTGGGAAGTCTTACCCTTATTTATTTCTGCAATTGTTATCGGAATTGTGTCCATGATACCTGGGGCATTAGGCAGTTTTGATGTAATGATGATTTTAGGACTTTCTGCATTAGGGATTGAGCGTGAAGTAGTTGTCTTATGGCTCTTATTATTCCGTGTTTGTTATTATGGGATTCCAGTCGGGATTGGAATGATTTTCTTCTTCAAACATATTTTCAAAAATTTTGATGACAAATATGAAGGCATTCCAAAGCAATTAACATTAGAAATTTTCCATAAAGTAGAATCTGGCTTACTTTATTTTTCTGGCATTATGATGGTCCTTTTAGCAACGGTCCCTCAAGCATTCACTGACTTTCCGTGGTTAAGCCATTTAAATCCTTTTCGCTTTCATATTGTCGTCCAATTCCCAAGTATTTTGATTGGATTCACGCTTTTAATTATGGGACGTGGCGTTGCTGCTCAAGTTAAACGTGCCTATTGGCCAACAATTCTATTGATTGGCGCAGCTATACTGTATTCATTTATGATTGATTTTAGTTTTATTACAATTTTTTATCTTATTTGTTTATTATTAATCGTGATTGTCTCAAAATCAGAATTAACACGAGAACAATTAGTTTACTCTTGGGAATGGTTAACAATTGATGGTCTTGTTTTTGGAGCATTAACGATTTTATATTTAATTATCGGTGTCTTTCAGTTACCTGAAATCCCTCATCGACCTCACCATTTTATGAGCTTTTTCTTATTACCTTCTGAAAAAATTTGGCTTTCTGGTTTTGTCGTTATTAGCGTCGTCGCAGCATGTATGTTATTGATGGTTCGCTATTTACAAGGATCTAAGAAAAAAATTGGTGATGACATCCAACACGCCGATGTTCAAACGATTCTTGAAACATACGGTGGGAATAGCGATAGTGAGTTAGTCTTTTTAGAAGATAAATCAGTCTTTATTTATAAAAATAACGACGAACCAACTGTTTTTTTGCAATTCAGTACCATTAATAATAAATGCGTCGTCATGGGCGATCCTTCTGGGAAACGTGAAGATTTTGCAGATGCAGTAGACGCATTTATTCAAGAAGCTGACCATTGGTGTTACCTCCCTGTTTTTTACGAATCACGGGAAGAAATGGTTATGATTTTACATGATTTTGGCTATGATTTTATTAAAATGGGAGAAGAAGCATTAGTTGATTTAGACACATTTACCACCTCAGGTAAAAAGATGCGTGGGACACGAGCGGTATTAAATAAGATTAAGAAAGAAGGCTATTACTTTGATGTTTTACAGCCTCCTTTCTCAGAAGAAACGATGGCAACCTTACAAGCTATCTCTGAAGAATGGTTAGAAGGTCGGAAAGAGCGAGGGTTTTCATTAGGCTTTTTCTCAGAAACGTATTTGCAAAGAAATCCTATTGCTGTAGTCAAAAATTCAGAACATGAAATCGTCTCTTTTGCCAATATTATTCCTAGCTACACCAATGAGATTGGCACAATTGATTTGATGCGCCACCATCCAACAAAAGCTCCTTCTGGTAGCATGGATTTTCTCTTCATTCATTTATTTGATTATATGAAAAACACTGGTATTCAATATTTCGATTTAGGTATGGCACCGCTAGCCAATGTAGGACAATCACGGAAAAGCTTCCTACAAGAACGGCTTGCTTCGCTTGTCTACTCTTTTGGCAGTCATTTCTACTCTTTCCAGGGATTACGTGATTATAAAGAAAAATATGCTAGTCAATGGATTTCTCGTTATACACTATATTCTCGAGATAGTTGGATTGCTTATGTAATGATTGCCCTACTCATCTTAGATAATAAACCAATCGAAGAGGAGTAACTAACGTTCTTATAAAACAAAAAATAGCCGAACTATGTCAGAGCATGCCTGTCGCAACAGGTTCTCGTTGCGAATTCACTAGAATTCGCACGTTCTACTCCACATAGTTCGGCTATTTTATTTTCTTGTTGCTGATGTCACCATTTATTTTTACTATCGATTCTCAATCGGTGTTTGAGCAAACGACTCAATGACTGGAATTACATCTAATTTTAGTTTGTATTTACGTTCTAATGCAGATTCAATCATAAACTCATTTTCTTTAATAGCTGAAATACTTGCTAGCAAGCGATCTGCTTTGGCTGTTTTTTCGATGACACAAATCTCTTCTTCTGTTTGTTCAACATCAAATTTGGGAAAAGCTTGCATTTGTTCTTTAAATTCAACAAAAGTTAATCCTACTGTTGATTCTTTTACTTCTGTTTCATTTGTTTCTATAACTTCATCAGCAGAAGGTGCCGCAGTTGTCCAATAGCTAGCTACTTCATCCGCTAAATTACTACTAAAACGATCCAAAAATCCTTTTTCTTGACTTTGAACGCGTTTCACAGCAACATTAAAGTTTTCGTCTAAAGGTACAGTAATGACATAATTTTTTTCTACTGTATTTCCATCAATAAGCTCAATTGCCATCTCCTGTTTACTTTCAGGTTTAATATACACTTTTGTTGTCAAGTTATATTTTTCAACAGTTTTCTTTTCCAAGCTTTCAAAAAGCATTTTACGTGCCACTTCAAATGAAGGACGAAATTGTTTTTTTAATTTTTCTAATTGTTTCTTTTTCATGATGTTCCCCTTTCAATACCTTTTCGATTATATGAAAAAAATGATGAATTGAACAGAGATTTTCATGAAAAAATGTAAAAAATGAGAATTATATAAAAATAAATGACTTATTTCAATTGTTTTACCTGCTGATATTTAGGAATAATCGCAAATAAATCTTGCGTTTTATTTACTGCAATAACTGTCTCTTGCCACTCTGCAAGTGTGTAATCAACACCTAATCGTTCTGTTAGCGAGGCCAAAACCTCTTCTTTCGTCCAATCGCGCGCTGGATAATGTTGCACTTTATCTGCATCAACTAAGAAAATAAAATTGTCACTAAATGCATTCGTTACTCCTACTGGTAGATTGGCCAGCCGTTCTTTAATATCCATATAAGTTGCCTCCTTTTTACCTAGTGTAGCAAGCATGCATTCTTTTGACAACTTTCATCTTTTACTTCCTAGAAAGGTTATTTTCTTGTAAACTAGACTTTGAAGGAGCGAAGCAAATGGATATTTATTTAAAACGTGCCATCTTACACATCATTGATCGCGAAGCAGGTGATCCTGTCTATTCTCAAGTTGAATTAGATTTAGCTACAGAGTATATTCGTGATTATTTAACGAAAAAAATTCAAAAATTATCGACAGCTCAAACTAAAACAGGCGTTTTAGTTGAGGAATCTACTATTGGACAATTGGCCAAATTGGCTGAATCAGATTTCACTCAATTTAGCGAACACTTTGTTGCCCATTGGTATAATATCTACCATCAAAGTGAGGACGCACCTAGTGCCGATGTCTTTATCGTTTTATATGAAATGGATACAGAAATGCATATAGCTTTTCTAAAGGTCAATTACACCGATGCGTACACGCATTTCGTTGAAGCAGATGAAACAGGCATTCAAAACAAATTAATTATTAACCGTGCCATCTTAGGAGGAAAAACTCAAAAAGCAGAAGAAGGCTTAACTTTAAATCTAGCAACATTTGCTTATGAGTTAGTCGAAAAAAAATATACTTTTTCTGGAGACAAAGGATTTTATTTTTCAACAAAAGTAATTGAGTCACAACCCATCCCTTCTTTAGAAGAGAATGTCAAAGTCATCAAAAAGGTAGCTGAAAAAATAGGACAAAAATTTGAAGCCCCCTCTTATGATATCATTGCAGATGTAAAAGAAGCGGTCTTTGATACGATTGAGGAAACTGGACAAATTGATGCAAAAGAAATTGCCGAAAAAGTTTTCAAAGATAATATTACTGCGCAAATGGCATTTCAAGAAGAAGTCGTAGAAAAAGGTTTTGTTGATCGTGCCCCTATGTTACGAGAAGTTAAAGAAATCTCAGAAAAAAAATATGGAAAACAAAAACTAAAATTATCCAATGGTATTGAATTAATTGTGCCTTTAGATGTTTATCGCAATCCTGACTTAATCGAATTCGTAAATAATCCCGATGGAACGATTTCGGTAACAATCAAAAACGTAGATGAAGTAATTAATCGACTATAACAAAAACTAACGCATAGCGACCCCCAGAAAATCTAACTTTTTGGGGGTCGCTATGCTTATGAAAGTTAATAAAGGTAAATTGAGACGGATGGTCCTTATTATAAGTCAATGAAAAAAATGACTGGCATGCGTCCAGTGGACTACCAAAATCATACCAGCCTATTAGCTATCAACTAAGGTCTAACTTTAAGGAATCACCGCCCACTAATTAGAGGCAAACCTTTTTTACTTGATGACTATTTTTTGTTTTTGAATAGTGTCTTTAGTACTTACATATTTTTCAGCATTTTCAGGATCTTTCTTAACTTTGCTCAATGTTTCTTCATTTGTCGTTGTCAGTACAATCCCCACTACGCCACCATGGATCTTTTCATAGGGAATAAATGCTGTCATACGATCTGTAGCTTGTTTTTCCGTTCCTATTTGAACAGTTTCTTTGGCATCATATAAGCGTACAGAGTAATAACCATCAGCAGATGTATATTCTAAATAATACTTTTTTTCTATTGATCTAGTTAAATTAGTGGTATTAAACACTTCTTGTTCTATCTTCCGATGGACAGGATTAATATTAATTAAATAAATACTTTTTTCTTTAGGTTCAACAATTTCATATGTATGGATTGTTTCCTCATTACTGGGAATTGGTTTTACAATAGCAGTTTTTGAGGTTTCTGATTTCTGGTTATTATTTATAATAAAAAAGAATGCAAATGCAATTAATAAAATAAGTGCTAGAAATAAACATTCAGATTTTCTACGTTTCATCTTACTCCTGCCCCTCGCCCAACAATATTTTACTATTATAACATCGGAAACTTACAAGAACCGTTTTTGTCCTAAACGTTAGAAATTCATGCCTGAACGTCAAAATCAAAAAAACGATCGACATTTTCACCAAACATTTGTCGATCGTTTCAGTTTATTTTTTAAAAGATGCTAAAATCATCCTTGCTGTAGCCTCATTCATTGTTGTTTTTTTCAATTCTTCAGCGACTTTCTGAATGTCTTCTCCTTTTGCACCAATACTCAATGCTAAAGATCGGGCTTGTAATGACATATGACCTTTTTGAATCCCTTCTGATACTAATGCACGCAAGGCAGCTAGATTTTGAGCTAGTCCTACTGCAGCAATCACTTCTGCTAATTCTCTAGACTTATTTGTACCTAATATTCGCAGGGCAATTTGTGCTTTAGGTAAAACTTTCGTTGCACCACCTACTGTTCCCAAAGCTAATGGAAGTTGAAGCATCCCATGCAAATGTGTATCAGTCATTGTCCATTGACTCAGACCACGATAATGTCCATCACGCGCAGCATAGGCATGAATAGCTGCTGATGCCGCACGAGTGTCATTGCCCGTTGCTAAAATAACTGCTTCAACACCATTCATAATTCCTTTATTGTGGGTTGCAGCACGATAAGAATCAAGCTGCGCAAAAGTTGAAGCTGCTGCAATTTTTGTAGCAATTTCTCGCCCATTGCTACCTAATGCCTCAAAAGAAATATCACAAGAGGCATTAACCACTGCTTCTGTTGCGTAATTGCTCAAAATGCTAAATAAAATTTCTTCATCAAACCATTCACGAAAAACATTCGCTATTCCTTCCAAAATCGTATTCAACATATTGGCGCCCATTGCATCTTGGGTGTCTACGAGTAAATCGACTGATAAAAAATTTTCATCATCTGAAAATTCTCGAATAATGATTTCTCTTAGTCCGCCACCGCGATTGACAATCGAAGGATACACTTTTTTAGCTGTTTCAAATAACAATGCTTGATTGTTCTCAATTGTTTGACGAATCATTTGTGCATTGCGGACATTCATAAATACGATTTGTCCACGTAGTAACTTTTGTGACATTTTACTCGTAAACCCACCTAAAGAAGCTGCAATTTTAGCTCCATTACTACATGCTGCAATTACAGAAGGTTCTTCTGTTGCCATTGGAACCACATAGTTTTTATCATTAATGATAAAATTTAATCCTACTCCCAGCGGTGTTGATACTTCACTAATTTGATTTTCAATCAAATGATCCGCGATTTCTTCCGATAATGCCATAGTCCTCAATTCTTGTTTTTCATTAGTAGTAATCACATATCTTTCAACTAATTGATCCAAACGTTCTTCTCTAGTCAGCTCATAAAACTTTTTTTTGGATTTTTCTGGTCTTTCTAACAAGATAGCTAATCCAAGACCTCCGCCCACACATAAAGAAGCAATCGCATATTTACCAGCTATACGTTTCAATTGATGGACAGCAGTAGTGACAATGCGTGTACCGCTAGCACCAATGGGATGACCTAGAGAAATACCACCACCACAAATATTGAGTTTTGCATCTGGGATTGCTAATTCTTGCTGAACAACAATAGAAGATGCTGCAAATGCTTCATTAATCTCAAACAAATCAATTGCATCTAAGGTTAAATTATTGCGTTCAATAAGTGATCGTATCGCTTTAATTGGTGAAATCCCCATAATACTTGGATCGATTCCGACTTCTGTAACATCTTTAATGACAGCAAGATAGGGTAATTGATGTTTTTCTGCAAATGATTTTGACGTAAGTAAAACACCCGCTGCACCATCATTTAAAGTTGATGCGTTTCCAGCAGTCACCGTTCCTTCTTCTTTAAATACAGTACGTAGCGTTCCTAATTTTTCCAAAGCTGTTTCTGGGCGAATTCCTTCATCTTTTTCGTAAACAGTCTCGCCAACTACTACTGGTAAAATTTCTTCTATAAAATAGCCTTTCGCTTGAGCTTCGGCTGCTTTTTGTTGTGAGTGTAAAGCAAATGTATCTTGTTGCTGACGTGTAATGCCAAATTGTTCAGCTACATTTTCGGCTGTTAAGCCCATGTGTTTGCCGCTAAAAGCATCCGTCAGGCCGTCTTTAATCATTACCGGTTTTGGTTGGCTATAAGAATCTGTTTGTTTGTCGTATTGTGACAAATACGGAGCTTGGCTCATACTTTCAATACCACCTGCCAATACAACATCCGCCTCGCCTAATTGAATTGCTTGTCTTGCTAAAGCAATTGCCTTTAAACCAGAGCCGCAAACCTCGTTGATTGTTGACGCAGGAATGTCATAAGACAAACCACTATTTAAAGCAATTTGACGAGCAGGATTTTGTCCATTTCCCGCTTGCAAAACATTTCCAAAAATAACTTGTTGTACTTCTTCTTGTAGCACTGGATTTCTTTTTAATAACGCCTGTGTAACGGTTGTTCCTAATGCAACAGCCGAAACTTGGCTAAATTGACCTCGATACTTTCCAATCGGTGTTCTCAAGGCATCAATAATTACAACTTCTTCCACTTTGCCACCTCCAAAATGAACTATAGCATTCTTCTGTTTAAAAAAAAACTTTCTCTTTATTATAACCATTTTTTACTAAAGATTCTTTAACAATCTTTAAATTATCTGCTATTTTTCCCCTAATTTTCACAAAAATATGTTACTTTATAAAAGTAAACTATCGTTAAAGGAGATTAACTATGACTGTTGGTATAGATAAAATCAGTTTTTTTGTTCCGCCTTATTTTATTGACATGACGGATTTAGCTCATGCTCGTGATGTTGATCCAAATAAATTCCATATCGGGATTGGCCAAGATCAAATGGCTATAAATGCCAAAACGCAAGATATCGTGACTTTTGCAACCAATGCAGCCAAACATATTTTAACAGAGGACGACTTAGAATCAATTGATACAGTAATTGTCGCAACTGAATCAGGTATCGATGAATCAAAAGCCGCTTCTGTTGTACTTCATCGTCTATTAGGCGTTCAACCCTTTGCTCGTTCATTTGAAATCAAAGAAGCTTGCTATGGTGGTACAGCAGGTTTGCAATTTGCTAAAAATCATGTACGTCTTCATCCTGAAAGTAAAGTGTTAGTTGTAGCAACTGATATTGCGCGTTATGGGTTAAATTCTGGGGGCGAACCAACACAAGGTGCTGGTGCAGTAGCAATGTTAATTACTGCTAATCCGAAAATTTTGAGTCTAAATGATGACAATGTGATGTTAACTCAAGATATTTATGATTTCTGGCGACCAGTTGGCCATGATTATCCACTAGTTGACGGTCCGTTATCAAATGAAACATATATCAACGCTTTTCAAAAAGTCTGGCAAGAAAATACACGTAGAAACGGTTATACATTAGCTGATTACCAAGCATTAGCTTTTCATATTCCCTACACAAAAATGGGTAAAAAAGCCTTGTTAGCTATTTTAGAAGACGAAACTAAAGAAGAACAAGCACGTATCCTAGCACGCTATGAAGAAAGTATTGCTTATAGTCGTCGCATTGGGAATCTCTATACAGGGTCGCTATACTTAGGGCTTATTTCATTATTGGAACATGCTACAAGTTTAAAAGCAGGCGATCGAATCGGCCTGTTTAGTTATGGTTCTGGTGCTGTTTCTGAATTTTTCAGTGGTCACTTAGTAGCAGGTTATGAAAAACACCTGTTAGCAGATATGCATACTACATTATTGGAACAACGTGTAAAATTATCAATTGATGCATATGAAAAACTATTTAAGGATAAATTAGATACAACTATCAATACTACTTTTGACGATGAAACGTTATTTAGTATCTCAGGTATTCAAAATACTATTCGTTCTTATCGTACAAAATAAGTGCCAACATCCTTTCATGTAAAATGGGAGGATGTTTTTATTGGCGAAAATTTCTGAAAATTTAAAATTTTCGATTGACTTAGTGCCCTATTTTCTCTTATACTAAATACATTCAATGTGGAGGGATTATCATGACAAATCTAAATACGCAAACACAATTGAATTACTTTTACTTTAGCTATTTTAGATAGGCTTGTAGTCGGCATTTGGGTACAGGCGGAAAAATTATTTTCGTATCTATTTGGCTAGGGTCTTTCGTTAGCCATGTAGACACTTCCTAAATGGCTGAAAATGTTGATTTTAAGATGTTTTTCATCCATTTAGACAATTGTCTGAGTGGATTTTTTATTTTTAAAAATTATTCTAGGGGGAAAAAAGATGAAAATGAAAAGATTAGTTACAACTAGCTTTGTTACCTTGAGCGCATTAGCTTTAGTCGCTTGCGGCACACCTAACGAGGAATCAAAAGGTGCTGGTGATTCAAAAAAAGTGGGTGTTTTACAAATTGTTCAACACGGATCATTAGACGCAGCCTACGAAGGTTTCAAAGAAGGTTTAGCTGAAGGTGGTTATAAAGAAGGCGAAAACTTAGTCATTGACTACCAAAATGCTCAAAATAATCAAGACAATTTAAAAAGTATGAGTGAAAAATTAGTAAAAGATAAATCTGATTTATTATTAGGTATCGCTACTCCTGCTGCTCAATCATTAGCCAATGAAACGCAAGATATTCCGATTGTTGTGACAGCCGTTACCGACTTAGAAGAAGCAAAATTAGTTGATTCAAATGAAGAACCTGGACGCAATGTGACAGGAACAACTGATATGGTTCCAGATATTAGCAAGCAAACAGATTTATTACTAAGCATCATTGATAACCCAAAGACAATTGGTATCATGTATAATGCTGGTGAAGCAAACTCAAAAATTCAGGCAAAATTAGCCAAGGAAGCCTTAGAAAAAGCTGGCGTTAAGGTCAAAGAATTAACTGCAAATACTACTAATGATGTACAGCAAGTAACTACTAGTTTAGCAAAAGATGTTGATGGTATTTATATTCCAACAGATAATACTTTTGCAAGTGCTGCAACTGTAGTAGGTGAAGTAGCCAAAGAAACAAAAACACCTATCGTTGCCGCTTCTATTGAACAAGTAGAAGCTGGTGGTTTAGCAACATACGGTATCGATTATGAATCTTTAGGAAAACAAACCGGCCTAATGGCAGCAAAAATTCTTGATGGTGATGCTACCCCTGATAAAATGCCTGTTGAATTTGCTAATGAATTAAAATTAGTCGTTAATGAAGATATGGCAAAAGCTTTAGGAATTGACCCAACAAGTATTAAAGCACCAGAATAAGGTGTTGGCGAGGACAATACTCACTCGTCCTCGCTATTATTTTATAAGATTTGAGGAATGATCATGGATATATTGATTCTAGTACAATCAGCGACTTCTCAAGGGGTCGTTTGGGCATTGTTAGCGATTGGTGTGTTTATCACCTTTCGAATTTTAGATATTGCCGATTTAACCGCCGAAGGAAGCTTTCCACTTGGAGCTGGAATTGCGGCAATTAGCATTACCAATGGTTATTCACCATGGATTGCGACATTATTAGGATTTGTCGGAGGCGTATTAGCAGGTTTAGTCTCCGGATTGCTTCATACTAAATTGAAAATTCCGGCTTTATTAGCAGGAATTATTACAATGACTGGTTTATACTCCGTGACTTCACGCGTGATGCAAGCGCCGAACATTGCATTGTTAGGAGAAAAAACCGTCTTTAGCTGGTTTCAAGCGTTAGGCTTAAATAAAATTAATGCAACTATTATTGTCGGCTCACTGATTGCTGCACTTGTCGTTTTATTATTATTTTTATTTTTCCGAACAGAAACGGGATTAGCAATTCGTGCAACCGGTGATAATATTGACATGAGTGAAGCCAATGGGATTAACACCGATAATATGAAAATGATTGGCTATATGATTTCAAATGGTTGCATCGCCTTATCAGGTGCCTTAATTGCTCAAAACAATGGGTTTGCTGATTTAAACTCAGGTGTTGGAACAATCGTTATCGGTTTAGCTTCAATTATCATTGCAGAAGTTTTATTCCGTAATCAACCTTTATTGCTCAGACTTATTACGATTATTGTGGGAGCCATTATTTATCGCTTTATTCTAGCAATCGTTTTTGAATTAAATGTTGAACCCGCTGACTCAAAAATTGCCTCTGCCATCGTCCTAGTCTTGTGCTTATCATTACCACAAATTCGTGGAAAATTAGGACTAAATAAACCAAAAGGAGGCGCAAAAAAATGACTCCTGTATTAGAAATTAAAGACTTACATCAAATTTTTGAACAAGGAACTATTAATGAAAATCATGTCTTAAAAGGGATTGATTTAACCATTCAACCTGGCGAATTCATTACAATTATTGGTGGGAACGGTGCTGGCAAATCAACTTTATTAAATAGCATCGCTGGTGCAATTCCTCCCAAGCAAGGAACTATTTTATTGAATGGAAAAAACGTAACCAAAGATTCAGTAATTAAACGTTCCAAATCAATTAGCCGTGTATTCCAAGATCCAAAACTTGGCACAGCTGTTCGTTTAACTGTTGAAGAAAATTTAGCCTTAGCTTTAAAACGTGGACAAAGACGTGGTTTTAGTCTTGCTGTTAAAATGAAAAATCGACCTTTCTTCAAGGAACAATTAGCAACATTAAATCTAGGCTTAGAAAATCGTTTAACTGCTGAGATTGGTCTACTTTCAGGAGGACAACGTCAAGCAATTACTTTACTAATGGCAACTTTAGTTCAACCAGATTTAATTTTATTAGACGAACACACCGCTGCACTTGATCCTAAAACCTCCATTACGGTGATGGAATTAACAGATCGTTTAATTAAAGAACATCAGCTAACAGCTTTCATGGTTACACATGATATGGAAGACGCAATTAAATATGGTACTCGTTTAATTATGTTGCATCAAGGCAAAATTGTCGTTGATATTTCTGATGAAGAAAAACGAAATCTAACAGTTCCACAATTAATGGAAATGTTCCAAAAAAATAGTGGTACTGAGTTAAAAGATGATCAGTTATTATTAAGTTAATTGAGAAATACCCGTAACGATTCATACAATCGTTACGGGTATTTTATTGCACAAAAAAGACAATTACCAAAATGATAATTGTCTCAATAACTGGGGTAGCTGGATTCGAACCAACGCATGAGGGAGTCAAAGTCCCTTGCCTTACCGCTTGGCTATACCCCAAGATTAAATTAAAGGGCGACCGATGGGAATCGAACCCACGAGTGCCGGAGCCACAATCCGGTGCGTTAACCACTTCGCCACGGTCGCCATCATGTTAGATTACCTAACAATTTACCGTTTAAATTTCAACGACTAAATTAGTATAACATCGACCATCTTATTTGTCTAGTTTTTTCTGTTATTTTTCCATTTTTTTCCGGACTTGTTTTCTTGTTTTTTTCAAAATATTCAAAAAATTATTTTCTCTCCTACTACCATGGTGATGAAACATGTTATAATTTTTTTATCTTAATAAAAGGAAGTGTCACAATGATAAAAGTAGGAATTATTGGTTATGGTAATTTAGGCCGTGGTGTTGAACGTGCATTAAAACAAAATACAGATATGGAATTAGTCGGTGTATTTACTCGTCGCGCACCAGAAACAGTTACGACCGAAGGAGCTCCAGCTTATACCATGAACGAGTTAGCTTCATATCAAGGAAAAATTGATGTGTGTATTTTATGTGGCGGTTCGGCTACTGATTTACCTGTTCAAACACCTGAGCTCACACAGATATTTAATACCGTTGATAGCTTTGACACACATGCAAAAATTCCAGAGCATTTTGCAGCTGTTGATAAAGTTGCCAAAAAGAATCAAACGGTTGCCGTTATTTCTACTGGTTGGGATCCAGGCTTATTTAGTTTAAATCGCCTATATGCTCAAAGTATTTTACCGCAAGGCGAAAGCTATACCTTCTGGGGCAAAGGTGTGAGTCAGGGACATTCAGATGCCTTACGACGTATCGCAGGTGTTGCGGATGCCACACAATATACCATTCCCAATACAGAAATTATTGAACGACTAAAAGCTGGCGAGGACTTAGCTTTAACGACTCGTGACAAACATTTGCGCGAATGTTTTGTTGTGTTAACAGACGACGCCGATGCGGATAGCATTCGAGAAGAAATTGTAACGATGCCAAACTATTTTGCTGATTATGATACCGAAGTACATTTTATTTCTCAAGAAGAACTAAATCGTGACCATAAAGCAATGCCACATGGTGGAACCGTTTTGCATACAGGGACTACGCACGAACAGACTAAACAAGTTATTGAATACAATTTATATTTAGAGAGTAATCCTGAATTTACAGCCAGCGTGCTTGTTGCTTATGCACGTGCCTGTGTACGTCTAGCAAACGAACAAACTTTTGGTGCCTACACAGTTCTAGATATTGCCCCAAAATACCTCTCTGACAAATCTGACGAAGATTTAAGGAAAGAATTATTATAAAAAAAGTCAAACTGGAAAAAATAATTATTTTTTCCAGTTTGACTTTTTAATTTAGAAGATAGTTGGAACTAAGCCGCCATCTAAACGTAATGCTGCACCAGAGAAAGATCGAGCAGCTGGACTTGATACAAAAGTAACGAAGCGAGCAATTTCTTCCGGTCGAATGAAACGCTGAACCTGTGATAAGGGCCGATGTTTTTTCATAAAATCTGTTTCCCACTCAGCTTGATCTAAACCACTTTCTTGATACATTGTCACTAGCATTTCTTGAACGCCTTCTGTTAAAGTTGATCCTGGTAAAATTGTATTAATAGTGACATTTGTTTGTTTCGTTAATTTTGATAAACTTTTAGCTAAAGATAAGTTCATGGTTTTAGTCATGCTATATTGCGCCATCTCACCAGAAGGCATGATTGCTTCCTCACTTGCAATAAATAAAATCCTACCAAAGTCTTTCGCTAACATCTTCGGCAAGTAAAATTTAGCAAGGGCATTGCCTGCTAAAACATTGGTTTGGAAATACGTTTCCCATACCTCATCCGCAATGTCAAAATAATCCATCGGCTGAAAAATCCCCATATTATTGATTAACACATCGACAGCTGGGAACTGCGTAAAAAGCGTTGTGCGCGCTTTTTGATCGGTTATATCATATGGTGCAGCTTGTGGTGTGGTTTGAGGAAATTGTTGCGTTAATTCATCCACAATTGCTTGCACGTGTTGTTCATTACGACCATTGATAATGACATTTGCCCCTTCACGTGCAAATTCTACAGCGATTGCCTTCCCTATTCCCTTCGTTGAACCAGTGACCAATACTGTCTTATTTGCTAAATATAATTCCATCTTTTTCCTCCTTAAAAATCAAATACATCCGGATCTGGCCCAACACGTAGATTTTCATTTAATGCATGCAACTTAGCCATATCTGCTTGATCTAACTCAAAATCAAAAATTGCTGCATTACTTTGCATCCGTTTTACATGTGTGGATTTTACAACTAATAAAATATCTTGTTGTACACCCCAACGTAAAATAACTTGTGCTGCTGATTTTTGATGTTTTTCAGCTATCTCTACAATCGTTGGATGGGTTAGTAGCCTGCCTTGCATCAAAGGTGACCAAGCCTGTACCCTGATTCCTTGTTGTTGACAGAATGCACGAAGTTCTCGTTGTGATAACTTCGGATGTAACTCAATTTGATTCAATACTGGTTTCACTTTAGCAAAAGAAAATAAATTTTCTAAATGATGAATTTGAAAATTACTGACACCAATAGCTTTAATTTTTCCTTCATCATATAACGTTTCTAAAGCACGCCATGTCTCCTCAAATGCATCGATGCCAGGCCAATGAATTAAATATAAATCTAAATAGTCCAACTGTAAGCGTGCTAAACTTTCTTCAAATGCTTGCTTGGTTTCTTCATAAGACAAGTGATTATTCCAGACTTTGGTTGTAACAAATAACTCTTCACGCTGTATCCCCGTAGCTTTTATTCCTTGCTGAATGCCTAAACCAGTTGCCATTTCATTTCCATAGATTTGTGCTGTATCAATTAAACGATAGCCATTGATAATACCTGCTTTGACAACTTCTGCAGTCTCTTCTTCTGGTATTTGAAAAACACCCAAGCCTAAGCCTGGTATCTCTACACCGTTGTTTAATTTTACTGTATCAGTTAACGATTGAATCATTTTATTCATCTCCTTGAAAATTTCTATCAGTATCATATAATGAGACTATACAGTTGTATAGTACCTACTTTTTTGTATGATACCTACCTAAAAGTATGAAATGGATAAGTAAAGGAGTTGTAAATAAAAAAATGCTAGAAAAAATTTATAATATTGGCGTTGAAGCGACGATGGATGTTATCGGTGGAAAATGGAAACCAATTATTTTGTGTAATTTACGAGATGCTCCATTGCGACCAAGCGATCTTCAACGAAAAATCCCCGGAATTAGTCAAAAAATGCTAACGCAACAATTGCGAGAATTAGAACAAGCCAATATTGTGCATCGCGAATCCTATAACCAGGTACCGCCTAAAGTAGAATATTCATTAAGTGATTATGGACAAACCCTAAGCACAGTTTTAGATAATCTCTGTGAATGGGGAAAATTGCATGTTAATACACTACAAAAGCAAGGGCATCAGATTATTCTTTTAGAAGAAGAGTAAAAAGAAACTAATTTGAGTAATCCCACTCAAATTAGTTTCTTTTTTAATAGGCTAAATGATAAATAAATTCTTTCAAAATTTCTTTACCTTGTTCTAAATCTTTAGCAGTTGTATACTCATGCGGAGAATGTGAAACTCCATTGCAACTGGGAACAAACAATAAAGCTGTTTTAGTTACAAGGTTCATAATTTGAGTATCGTGTCCAGCACCACTTGCCATCTTTTCATAGCTAACGTTTTTATCATTACAAATTTTTTCCAATAATGTTAAGAATTCTTCATCCATTTTCTCAGAAGGTTCGTTTAACCAACGTTCTACTGTAATGGTTATTTCTTGTTCTGCAATGTAGTGATTCAACTTCTCTTCAAAATAATCCAATTTTTCTGCATCAATGTGGCGAACATCAATTGAGAAAACAGCTTTTCCAGGAACAACATTGACTACATTAGGGCTTAGTTGCATCTCTCCAACAGTGTAAACGAAAGGTTCGCCAATTTGTTGAGCAACATTTTCTAAGTAAGTAATCAATTGAATCGCATGTTTGAAGGCATCTTGACGCATCGACATAGGCGTCGTCCCAGCATGGTTTGCTTCACCATTAATGGTTACAGTGAATTTTTTTTGTGCAACAATGCCTGTTACAAGACCAATTTGTTTTTGTTTGAGCTCCAAGACAGGCCCTTGCTCAATATGGATTTCAGCAAAACTGATTGGTATTTGTGCCTCCCCTATCGGAAATTTGGCTTTTAACGGTGCCAATGCCTTTTCACGCTCCTCGATAAAAGAGAATCCCTCGCGATCTTGCAGTTTTTTTATATCTGGTAAGGCATTAATCACATTCAATGAACCTGAGAAATTCATGGGAAAACGACTACCTTCTTCTTCAGAAAAGATCAATACTTGCAAATCATACGTCGGTTGACCATATTGCTCAACCAATTCTTTTACAGAAGCAATTGCTGCTGCAACACCGTATACCCCATCGTATTTACCAGCATTTACTACGGAATCAATATGACTACCCAAAGTCACTGCGCCTTCTTTTGTGCCTTTAATCGTTAAAATACCATTGCCCATTTCATCAATAGCCACATTCATACCTATTTTTTGAGCAA
The DNA here is from genome assembly GCF_058216475.1 of Enterococcus sp. AMC2644. Lineage (NCBI taxonomy): Bacteria > Bacillati > Bacillota > Bacilli > Lactobacillales > Enterococcaceae > Enterococcus > Enterococcus sp. AMC2644. The sequence goes on along the minus strand of NZ_CM177095.1, from coordinate 2,507,921 downwards.
GTCCTAAGAGATAGTCTTGCGCTTGTATCCAGCTTTCTTGGTAAACCAACCGTGTAATTTGTGGTACTGGTCCAGTCGTAAAAGTTGCTATTTTTTCGATGATACCATGAACCGTTAATTCTGATTGAACCATTTAATCACATCCTTTTAGCACTAGTATAACGTAAACAAAAGGAAAACTCTCAAAAATTTCTTTTCGAGAGTTTTTCTGTTAATTCGCAAATAATTGTTGCCCAAAGTACTCGCCTTTTTTTAGTCCTTTTTGACAAGCATACAAACCATTACCAACTGGAATTGTATATTCATTTAACTTGTCTTTTCTACCCATTAGTTGCAGCATTGGAATATACTGTTCCTCAGGATTTTGAGTAAATGCAATAAATAACAAACCAGCATCAATATTACCGGTTATCTCGTCAATGCCATTTTGATAAGAATATGCTCGCCGATGCATTTTCTTTTCAACATCTTTAGCTAGTTTAACATGTGAATCAATTGGTTGCTTAGATAAAATGACCGGTTCGAATTCTTCTTTACGGCCATAAGCTGCACCAGATTCTTTTTTACGGCCAAATGTATCTTCTTGATCTAATAAACTGGAGCGATCCCAAATTTCTAAAAGCATCTTGATTTTTCGATAGCCTAAATATGTGCCATCTTGAAACCATTTTGGTTCTGTTTGGTCGGTCCATACAACTGAGTCATACCCTTTTTTTGTGTCATGCTCAACATTTGCAGTACCATCTTTGAAACCAAATAAATTGCGAGGTGTTTCATCTTTACCACCTTTGATAAATCCATTTTCTAAAAAGCGGACAGTCGCTCGTCCTGAACTCATTCGAATCAAATTACGAACTGCGTGAAAAGCAACTTGTCGATCATTGGAACAGACTTGAAATAAAATATCACCATCAGAAAAATCCGCTTGCAAGGAATCATGAGCCATCTTAGGCATTGGATTTAGATAAACTGGTTTCTTATCACGAATTCCAAAACGATCGACACCATCTTTTTCAAATAAAGACAATCCATAACCGATGGTAATCGTCAAATTTTGGGCATTTAGTCCCAAGCTATCCCCCGTATCATTCGGTGGTAATAACTCATTGTTGGGATTCTCCATAGTTTCACCTTTAGTGACAGTTTGTGCAAGCATGGTCCAATCTCTTAGCAATTGTTTTAGTTCTTTAACGGTTTTTAAAGTTAAATCAAAAGTGACAAAATAACCATATTCTTGTTGTGGCGTGACAATGCCCGCTTGATACTTTCCAAAAAAATCAACAACTTGCTGTGCATTTGTTTGTTTAGTTGCTTGTTTTAACAAGTCAATTGAAGTTGTCACGCCAGAAGTTGCCGCAACAATCCCTACACCAGTCAACGCAGACAATTTTAACATTTCTCGTCTAGAAATCTTTTTTTCAAACAAATTCTCTTCTTTTTTACTCATTTTTTTCAATCCTTAATTAAAAATCGCGCCAGTTTTTGCCATTAATTCAGCTAGCGTTGATAATTCTGTACTGATTTCACGAATTTGTTCTTTACTCAACTCTGTATAATCAACATAACTATCACCTGATTGATATACTGCTAATTTTTCTTCCATTGTATTGAACTGCGTATCTAGTTGATTAGCTAATTCTTCATCATTCTCATTTAAAGCGGGAATAATTGCTTGATAAACAACTTTTGAACCTTCCACATTCGCAGCTAAATCTGATAAATCAGTATGTGAATAGGCTTCTTCTTCCCCGGTGATTTTTGTTGTCGCTGCTTCATTAAGTAATTCCATTGCACCAGCAACCATTTGTGTTGGTTCCATTTCCAAACTTTTCACTTGGTCGTCTAATTTTTTAACATCAGCGTCCAGTTTATCTGCAAATTCTTTCATACCTTCTGTTGTATTCTTTTCCCAGAGCGCACGTTCAATCACATGGAATCCTGTCCAATCTGCTTCAGAGTCAACATCATTGATTCGGGCATCAATATCAGGGTCTAAATCACCAAAGCTTTCAGCTACTGGTTCAATTCGCTCATAGAACACACGTGATTTCACATATTCATTTTTTGCAGTTTCAATATCGTTGCTACGTACCGCATCTGTGAACTTCTTAGTGCCAGTTACTAATAAATCACTTTGTTCTTGTAAATAGATTTGATAATTTTGAACTGCTTGATCTAAAACTTCTGAAGTTTTTGCTTTTGTTTGTTTTGCATTTTCTAATTTTGTCAATGAATCTTCTAAACCAGCAACATTTTCAGCAATAGCATCAAAATCTGGCTCATCATATTGAGCACCATAAAAAATTGGGGTTTCGTATTTTTCAACTGTACTATATTCTAATGGATAAGCTTTTCGAACATCATTTTCAAAATCTAACCAATGTTTGTGCATTGTTTTTGAATTGTCCAGTAAAGCTTTCGCATCTTTTTTATCTACTGCATCTTTGACAATTTGTAATTCGTCACGCATTGTCTGAATTTCTTTTTTTAAAGCAGCATCATCAACATCAGTTGCAGCAACTTCACTCGTTGTCGTAGATGTAGCAGTTTGCTCTTCCGTTGAATCAGCAGATTTCGTTGTTGTTCCACATGCGCCTAAAACCATTGTTGATACTAATAAAACACCTAAAATTTTATTTTTCATGAGAATTCTCCTTTTTTCTTTGAAGTAAATAGACAATAATAATCCCAATAATCACAAGTTGGGGTATAAATGAAATCCATGATGGATAAATACTTAATGCCGTAAATGTTGGTAAATAATTTTCTACCTGATTTGGCAATTGATTGGCTAATTGTAAGCTATGAATTCCTGACCCCATAAATTTAATTGCTAAGTAAAAAATCACTACGCTAGACAAGGTGAAGAAAGCTTTTAATGGTAAACGTCGTTCAAAAACAAATAAAGCAATTGCAACAAGAGCTAATAAAAAGATACCTAATAAAAAACCTGCAATTAATTGTTGCATAGAAACCTTTCCAACTAAACCAATGATAAAAATAACGATTTCCAAACCTTCACGAACCACAGCTAAAAAGGCTAATGCAGCTAACCCCAAAACCCCACCTGTGGCAGAGTTTTGACTTTTTTCTTTGTAAAAGTTCGTCATTTTTTGCACATCTGAAGATTTGTGCATCCAAATTCCGACGAAAACTAGCATCACACTTGAAAAAATACCTGAATAGCCATTAATCAACTGACTATTGGTACCAAATGCAACTACTGATAACACGTAATAAACCGCTACGCCAATCGCTAAACTCGTTAAACCACCTAATGCACTGCCTCCTAGAATCCAACGTTTCGCTTTTTTACTTTTCTTTTGTTGTTTAACAACTGAAAGCAGTAAACTGATGATTAACATCGCTTCTAAGCCTTCACGAAATGGGATCATGGCTACATCAACTATCGAATATTCCGTTGAATCAATCGATGACAACTCTTTTTGCATTTCATCAACAATTTTTATCAATGTTTCTTTATTCTTAGTCTCAGCAGCATGTTTTAGATCCAATAATTTTTTTTCTGAATGATCGTAAATCGTTTGCGAGCGACTAACAACATCCCCTTCAACAGATAACCATTCAGAGGCTAATTGCTCGGTTGTTACTTGTATTTCTTCCCAAGATTCTTCTTGAGCCATTGTCTTTAATTGCGCCAGCTTATTGATATACGCACCTAACGAATGCTCTTTTTGATTAATTGCTACAATGGCTTGATCCAAAGCAATTAACTCTTTCTTAGCATCCGTTTGATCTTCTAACAACAACGCAATTGATGCTTGTCCGACTTTTAAATCAATTTGTTGCGCGACAGTGGTATTTTTTTGTTTGACTGCTTGTTTTTCCTGTGTCCACCATTGCTTTACTTCTTGATACGTTTGTTTGGCTTTATCGAAATTTTCTTTATCTACCCACGTCAGCGTTTCTTCAATACTCGCTGTTGGTTGAGCAATGTCCAGTGATATTTCTTCTGCCCAATTATTTGTCGTAGTCAAAAAAGCAAAAAACACGGCTACACTAAAGAAAATTTGCACAAGCATTCTTCTCTTGTTCACAATAATCTTCTAACCTCCTATTCTATCCAATTGAGAATCATTCTCATAATAATCCTTTAACATTTTATTTGTCAATACTTTTTAATCGTTGACATCAAAGTATTTTAGGATTAAAATTTTATTAATTGAGAATGACACTCATTTAGAAAGAAGGAATTTATCATGGCTTTAGGACCAGGAAGTATCGCATTGATTGTTACTGCAGGCTTAATTGTTTTTGGACCAAAAAAACTACCTGATTTAGGTCGCTCGGTTGGTGAAACATTACGCGAATTTAAAAAGGCAACTTCTGGCATTTTGAGTGAGGAAGAAAAAAACGAATCCAAACAAACCTATCAGTTGAAGCGGAACTCTACAAAAAAAACGACCCACTATGTTATAAAAAAATCAGATAATCACGACTTGGAACAATGACCATTCTTGAACATCTCGCAGAGTTACGCGGACGCTTGATTCAAATTGCTTGTTTATTCTTTATCGTATTTTTAGTTGCTTTTTTCTTTATTAACCCAACTCTAGTTCATTACTTAAAAACACAAATTCCATTTTCCTTGACCTTATATACATTACGCATTACAGAAGGTTTAGAATTATCCTTTGAATTGGCAGCTCTTTTAAGTACTATTATGATTTTCCCGATGATTTTATGGAATATTTGGTCTTATGTAAAGCCCGGCTTATATCCGGAAGAACAACTTCTTGGAAAAAAATATTTTCCCTATATCTTTTTATTATTCATGATAGGTATAGGATTCGGATATCTGGTTGTCTTCCCTATCACCATTGAAGCAATGTTACATTTTTCAATTGAATTAGGTTTAACACCGCTTATTACCTTAAAAGATTACATTTTGTTGCTAGTTAAGTTGGTTTTTTCATTTGGTATCTTGTTTCAACTGCCTGTTTTGCTATTATTTCTAGCAAAAACAGGGCTTATCAATGCCGCTTTTATGAGAAAACAGCGGAAATACGCCTATTTTATTATCTTAATTATTGCGGGGATTCTCGCACCACCAGAGCTTACCTCACATTTAGCAATGACCTTACCACTTATTGTCCTATACGAATTAAGTGGTATTCTTGTAAAAAAAATGGAAAAAGACTCGTAGGTTTCCTAAATGAAAACCACGAGTCTTTTTTTAAGCCTTTTCAGATGCACCTGAGACAGCATCGACATCGCCGTCTTGATGATCATTCACAGATGCGCTTGTTGCTGCATCCACGTCCCCAACTAATTTTTGACCAGTTTGTTGTAGATACCAATCAATCGTTGGTTTTAAATCCCAAATATATTCATTAATTCCAACATAGTTACCTTCTTCATCATGCATTGCTTGATAATTATGAACCACATATTTATCTGGACCATGTGTAGGTACATGAACTTTAACACAATCTTGTGCTCCTGAGCGAAGTTGTTGAATAACCCACTCAACTCCTTTATAGACTCGTTCTGGATGACAGTTAGCTAATGGGTTACCGACTTGTCCTGGAGTACGTGATGCCAACATATCCGCAGCTTCTTTTGTGTAATTGTAATATAAAAATTGATTGTTATTATCCGCATAAGTTAATTCCATCGGCATCGATGCAAGAAAATAATTCAATTGATCGACAGTTAACAACCCACGATTTAATTTCACATAATCATTGCCTGCAGCTGGTTTAACGCTCTCTGACGCTTGCTCCAACCAGTCATCTGCATACATATCTATGCCGGAAACCGTTGTGTCAATGGTGCCCGTAGCGAATAAATCTTCAGGTTTTAATGCGGGTTTTGATTCTTGCATCACTGTGACAACATTAATAAATTGAACAAATTTTTCTAAAGTCGTTTGTAAGAACTCCACGGTGCGTTTTTCTTTTAAATCGCCATGTTCATCAAATGCTTCTTTGACTTTTCCTAATAAAAATTCATTTCCTGGCATAACCATCGCATTCACACCCGGAGCATCTAAGATTTGACGTAGATGGAGTTGGGCACGTGATGAACCTTGATCGTAATAAGATGCGCCAACAATCATTACTGGTTTATTTTCTAACGGATGAATTTTGAACGATAACCATTCTAATACACTTTTCAAGGCTGCTGGAATTGTATGGTTATGTTCTGGTGTTGCGATAATCACACCATCGGCTTGCAAAATTTTATTACTTAGCTTTTGAATTGCTTCACTATTGGTCTGATCATCACTTTGGTTAAACAAAGGAATCTCTTTAATCTCTAATACTTCTAAATCAAATAAATTACCAAAATGTTTTTTTATATAAGTCAATAACTTGCGATTATACGATAATTCTGCGTTTGATCCGACAATACCTACTAGTCTCATATTGATTCGCTCCTTTATACTTCTTCCCAAGAAAAATTTTCTGCTGCTTTTTTATTCATCTCATGTGCATGGTTTAATTGCTTCATAATCTTGACAAAAACCAAGAAATCGGTAAATAATCCTTCTAATTGCTCAATTTGTTCAGGAACTTTTAACTTATTTTCATTATCAAAGGCTTGTAAAGAATGACTCAGTAAAAACTCTGAGCTTGGCATAATGCGCGCTTTTAATTCGGGGGCATCTAAAATTTGGCGTAAATGCATTTGGGCACGAGACGAGCCTAATGCCCCGTAAGAAGCTCCTGTAATCATCACAGGCTTGTCAACAAATGGATAAATGCCATAAGACAACCAACTTAACGCATTCATTAACGATGCAGGTACCGCATGATCGTATTCTGGGGTACTAATAATCACACCATCTGCTGCTTCAATTTTATCTGCAAGTTGTTGAACAATTTCTGGAACTTGAATTTCTGCCGGTTTATTAAAAATAGGAATCTCTTTAATCTCTACGACTTCAATTTCTGCTTTGTCTGCAAAATGCTGTTTCATAAAATGTAATAATTGACGATTTGTTGAATAATCTGAGTTTGTGCCAACGAGGCCAATAAATTTAACCATGTCATAACTTCCTTCCATTTTTATAAATATTTTTTAATCCCGTTTGAATACAGGATGTGTTGATTTTTTTTAATAATAATTCCCTCAATATTTGGTAATTGATTTAGTTCATCTAAAATATCAGTTGCGCTTTTGCCAAACAAACGCGTAGTCCAAATCTCACCATCCAATGAACTGGTAGAAATAATCGTTAAGCTAACAACCTCTGTCTCAGCAGGATACCCTGTTGTCGAATCGATAATATGATGATACGATTTCCCCGCTTTTTCTAAATGGCGTTCATAAATTCCTGAAGTCACAATTGAACAATCTTTCACTTTTAAATTCAGTGCAAACTCATTTCTTGCTGCAAAAGGATTTTGAATACCAATTTTAAAATACCCTTCTTTTCTTGTCGGACAAACACCAAATACTACTAAATTTCCACCAAGATTGATAATTCCTGATTGTGCGCCATTTTCTTTGAAATACTTGACTAATAAGTCTGCAAAGTAACCTTTTGCTAAAGCACCCAAATCAATAGCCATGCCTTTTTCTGTTAGATAAACGGTTTGCTGTTCTTCATTTAGCTGAATTTGATGCGGATCTGTTATTTGTAATAAGTTTTGAATGTCGCTATCTTTTGGTATATGAGCATCAGCAAATCCAATACGCCAACTTTGAACTAAAGGACCAATTGCAATGTTTAATCGACTATTAGCTGCACAGCTATGCTCTCTTCCAATTTTGATTAATTCGTACAATTGCGGGTGAACTTTCACTGGTTTAACGCCTGAACATTTGTTCACAAAAGCTAGTTCAGAAGTCGTTGTATTCGCACTAAAACGTTCTTCATAAACTTTTAATCGCTGATCGGCTTCTTCTAAAAGTGGCTCTGGGTTTGGATGCTCGATAGTTAATTGAATAACCGTTCCCATTCGACGAATCGTTTTAGTCCTTTGCATGATTTTTCCTCCTCGAACTACCTCTGTTTTACTTGTTTCTCAAGGATAGCTAATTCATTCAAAGCGATTTGGTTACGATTAATTTTAGAATACGCCCGTGCATCGTAAATTAATTCAAGAATTGTTGCTTGCTCTTCCTTTGTGGTTATGGCATTTTTAGCTATTTGAACTGCTGCACGAGCCAAATAATAGGTCACGTGATTATCTGAACAAATGGTTATAGCGTAATGTAATAAGGCATTGCTTATTTCTAATTCCTGAATCTGTGCATAAAATACACCACTTTGAAAAACAATGTGTAATACACGCCAAGTGTCTTCCATATCTTTGATCGGGTATTGGTAAATTCGCTCCAATACTTTATTAAAGTAAAACTCGGCTTTTTCCTCTTGCTGTTCTCTTAAATAAATCATTCCTATTCCGGTGTAAGCTAACAAACGAAAAATTGGTGTACTTTCTGTTAATAAAATTTGATCAAAAACAAACATAATATCCATAATTGGCTCGTTTTGAAAAAACATAATGAAGCCTTTTAAATAAAAATAACGTAATTCAGCATTGGCTTCTTCTACTTCAGTCAAGGTAATACTTGCCAATAAATCAGCAGCTTGTTGATACTCACTAGTAATTAAGAAAAATTCAGCTTGATTCATCTTTTCAATAAGTTCTGAATTAGGAATCTCTACTTTAGGAAACAACTCTCCTAATGACAAATTCAATCGCTGACATAATTTTAATAAAATTTTCAGCGTTGGGATTTGTCCATTATTTTCAAAACGGCTTAATGTCGCTTGTGTACAAATACCTTCAGCTAATTCATTTTGAGAAATCCCTAAGGCTTTCCTTGCTTCCACAAAATATTCAATATTCATTTGCTCACCTCTTAAAGGAAAAATATTATCTTGATAATTATTTCACATTACTTAACGAATCAAATTCTACTCTTCACAAACTCATTTGTCAACGCTATCATATATTTTTTTATATAAAAAATATGATTCTCCTCTTAAAAATAAGAATAAAACAGCATATAAACTATATTTTTTCCGTTTAATATAATTTTTTATATAAAAAACGAATAATGATTTTATTCTCATTACTCGTTTATTTAATAGTATCCAAATATATTGTGAAAATAATTTTATTATCTTCGCTTGCTGCATGGATTGTTCCTCCATGTAGTTCAATCATTTCTTTCGTGATTGGTAAACCTAATCCCGTTCCTCCAGTTGTTGTTTGTCTTGCTTTATCAATACGATAAAACGGCTCAAAAATCCGTGATAGTTTTTCTTTAGGAATAGTTTTTCCATGATTCATTAACTGAATGCTAATTTTTTTATCAATGACCTTTAAAGATAAGTGCAGGATTGTATTCTCATAACTGTAATTAATCGCATTCCGAATTAAATTATCAAATGCACGTTCCATCTTTTCTGAATCAATGAAGCAAGGTACTGCTTTTTGCAATGCTAATTCCCACGTCAACTGCTTTTCTTGCATAACTGGCAAGAATTCATAACTTAATTGTTCTAACATTATACTTAAATCAACTTTTTCCTTTTCCAAAGTCATCGCTGTTAAATTAAATCGAGTAATCTCGAAAAATTCACCGATTAATTGTTCTAAACGCTCGGCTTTTTCTAAAGCAATGTTAGTATAACGAGCACGCAAATTCGTAGATAATTGTGGTTCTTCACGCAATAAGGTTAAATAACCGATGACACTGGTCAAAGGTGTGCGCAAATCGTGTGCTAAATAAACAAGCAAATCATTTTTCCGCTGTTCTGCCTCTTTAGCAGCTCGTTGATCCAATAAATTACGCTCACGAATCTCATTCATTTCGTTTTCAACCTCAACTAAATTTGCTGATAAGTGAATGGGACGCTCTGGCTCTGCTACTAATTGATTGGTGGCTTGAATCGTTTCATCAAGATACCCAAGGGCTTTTTTAATAAAATACGTCGTTAAAATAATCCAAGCACCTAATCCATAAACGACGATACTCGGATATGAGATTGTTTCAATAAATTTCAGTAACTCATACATAGGATCTCCGTTATACCAAATACGAAAACGGGCAATGTATTTGATAACTAAGGGAACAGTAATCATTGGAACAATCAGCAATGTTAAACTGACAAAATACCTCGTTAATAGATTTTTAGCTAATTTACTTTGAATTTTCAATCATATAACCTACTCCCCAAACGGTTTTAATAAATTTTGGTTTTCGCGGTAATTCCTGAAGTTTCTCTCGAAGTCGGGCAATATGAGCCATGACAGTATTCGTGTTTTCTAAATATTTTTCCTGCCATACCCTTTCAAATAATTCTTCAGAAGTCACTACTTTGCCTTGCTGCTCAAAAAGACAGACTAAGATTTTAAATTCAATGGGTGTTAATTTAATTTCTTCTCCATATAACCAACATTTATGGCTAGCTGTCGAAACAGTTAATCCATCTTTTTCAAATTCATCGATTGGTTCTTGCTTTGATGAATTATAGCGTTGGTAGCGCCGTAACTGGGTTTTGATACGAGCCACAACCTCTAAAGGATTGAATGGTTTAGTAATGTAATCATCCGCACCTAAAGTCAAACCCGTAATCGTATCGATTGCTTCTCCTTTAGCCGTCAACATCACTACTGGGAAAAAATATTTTTGTCGAATTTCTTGCAAAATCGAAAATCCATCTCTATCCGGTAACATTACATCTAATACTAATAGCGAAACTGAATGCTCCTTTATATATGCAAGTGCATCAAGTCCATTATAAAACGTGTAAACTTGGTATCCTTCATTTTGTAAAAACGTTGATAATAAGTTGGCAATTGCTTGTTCATCATCCACTACCACAATCGTATCTGTCATCTTTTCACCTCATGTTCGTTTCTACATCTATTATACATGAGGTCTGTTAATTTAATAGTATCGTTTTTAACTAGCCAAATGCCCAATAAGCAATTCCTTCTTGTTGAAAAATCTCATCCGAAAATATTTGCTGATAGTGCTTTTTTTCGGGTGAATCATTTGGGTCAAAGACAATAATTTGGTCTTGTTCACTCATCATGAGTACCATCAGATGTCCCGTAGTTGTAAATGTGCCTGGATTGACAGAAACGATAATTGCTTTATGATTTCTTGCCTGTTCTTTCGCAGCTTGGTAATCATTGCCTAAAGCTTGATAGTTTACTTGATAATGCTTGCTAAAATCTTCAAATATTTGCCAAGAAGTTCCTTGTCCTGCAACAAAATAATTATTTTGCGCCCAATCTAAAATATCTGGAGGTAAAATTTCTTCTCCTTGTATATAAGATAACACCATTGCCAAGGAAACAATCGCACAACCATTTGTTGCCAAGTCATCTGTTTGCGAACCAAAACCATACGCAATATCAGCCCAACGTGAATCTTTTTGTAACAATAAAGGCATCTTTAGCGTTAACTGTTGATTTGCTTGTTTTTGAAATGTATGTAATTCTTCCTTCAGATACCTTGGTTGTTTTGGACTTTTCAAATACAAATAACCAACCAGACCTATACTTAGCACAATCACCCAAATAATTGAAGCTTTTCTCTTTTTCATTCATTTGCCTCCTCTACCTCTTTAGAATAGCAGAGACCTTTAAAAAAGTTATTCTTGTTTTTTTATTATTTTCTACGATTTTTATGATGAATTCTTACGAAAAAATGACAAAAATACGGCAAGCTTCAAATGATGCAACCTGTCTGAATTTGAAAGACAATTGATTTCATCCAGGACAGGTTGTAATAATTCAACCATTACAATATATTGTTTTTTTACTTATACAACAGTATCACTCAAAAAAAGTACTGTAATGTATTTTACACATTACAATACTCCATTCGTTTTTAAATCATGCTCCGATACATTGTTTCTAAAATTTCATCTGTAATTTCTACTGGATTATTTAATAAGTTGGGATGGTGTGACAAACAAACTAAATCTGCTAATTGGGCTTCTGAAATAGCAAAATCTTTTAGATCCACACGCATGTTCATCGCTAGTTTCATTTCATAAATTTTTTCGCACATCTCATCAATAGATTCAAATCCGACTTGTTGTGCAAAAGACAGCAAACGATCATTAGCATTAATTTTTGCAAAATAATCAATTGTTAGCGTGCAAGCTTCACCATGTGGAATACCATAAATATTCGTTAATGGATAACTACACGCATGAGAGGACGTTGTTTTTGGCAAAGCAAATGCGAGTCCTGCAATCAAAGCAGCTTCACTCATTTTTTCTCTTGCTTCCAAATTATTTGGATCATTATAGGCAATCACTAAATTGTCAAAAATCAAGCGTGCAGCATGAATAGCTAATGCATCACAAATTGGTTGATGCCCTTTTGACCAATAGCCTTCAATGGATTGACATAATGCATCCATTCCAGTATTAGCAGTAACCTGCTTTGGAACTGATAACGTTAATTCTGGATCAACTAACGCAATATCAGGATAAAAATTATCCGAAACAATTGGGGATTTTTTTCCTAATTCTCGATTGGTCAATACAGCAGCAGCCGTTACTTCAGTACCTGTTCCAGAAGTTGTTGGAATAGCAATCAAAGGTAAGCGTTGTTTAGGTAACGCAATACCTGAACCAAGATAGGCAGCAACTTCTTCATTAGAGAAACATAATGTGCCACAAACTTTTGCTAAGTCAATGACACTACCTCCACCTAATGCCACAATAAAAGAAATATCTTCTTGTCGAATCAGATGAATACATTCTTGCGCTTCAGTAACATCAGGATTCTCTGAAATATCGGTAAACGTTGTGACCAACTGGGGATTATCTTGAAGCAGACGTTTTGCTAAGCCATTTTTTATCGAACGTTTGCTACAAATTAATAAGCCCTTGCCTTTAAAATTAGTTAATAATTTTGGTAATTCTTGTAAACGGCCATTACCAAAATGAATCTTTACAGGTTGTACGTAGTCAAAATTCATTTGACACCTCCTAAATCAATGTTTCATCTACCCATGTGAATACTTCATCTACAATTGGTAAGTATTCTTCCAACTCTTCTTTGGTAATGGTTAACGGTGGACAGATACTTACATAATTATCGCGATTAAAGGCAATGAATCCTCTTTCTTTTAATTGTTGCATGATTGCTGGCATTATCGTATTTGGTTCGTTGTAGTTGACCATAGATACTCTACTTTCTTTATCTTTAACCATCTCAAAAGCAGAAAACAGACCAATGCAGCGTGCTTCACCAACACAAGCATGTTTCTCAACCATTTTTTCCATAAATTCTTTTAAAATGGCTTCCATTTCAACAACATGCGCTCCGATATTCTGTGTTTCGTAATAGTCAACACAGGCAATCCCTACCGCACAAGCAAGCGTATGTCCACTATAAGTCAAACCGCATTGCAAGACATTTTCTTCAAAATAAGAAGAAATTTGTTCATTTACAATGACACCCCCTAGCGGTACGTAAGCATTCGTCACGCCTTTAGCAAAAGTAATCATATCAGGAACTAAATCAAAATGTTGCCAACCAAATGCTGTTCCTGTCCGATAAAAACCAGCCATAACTTCATCCATAATAAGTAAAATTCCATACTTGTCACAAAGTGCGCGAATCCCCTCCATATACCCTTTTGGTGGTAAAATCACACCATTTGCTCCCACAATGCTTTCCATTAAGATGGCAGCAATTTGATTAGGACCTTCATAACGAATTTGTTGTTCTAAATTTCTTAAATATTTTTCTGTACATTCCGCATCATCAACACCTCGTGTATACCCATCTTGATACATATGAGGATTCATAAATTTTACAAATCCGTTGGCACCACCTAATTCAGCTGCAAAACGACGTGAATCACCACTGGCATTACTTGCACCTAGTGTTGCTCCATGATATGAGCGGTAACATGAAAAGATCTTGGTACGTCCAGTAACCATCCGTGCCATTTTAATCGCATTTTCATTGGATTCTGCTCCACTATTTGTGAAAAAAACACGTTGGAAAGTCGGTCCTGCTAAATCAACTAGCTTTTTCGCTAATAAACTTTTAGCTTCTGTTGCGTAAGATGGCGCCATAAATGACATCCAGTCTGCTTGCTCTTTTAATGCTGTGACAATTTCTTTATTGTCATGTCCTAAATTCGTACAAACCAATAAACTAGACATATCTGCATATTTATTGCCTTCGTAATCGTATAAATAAATCCCCTCTGCTTTAGCTACTGGAATCGCATTTTGCCCCGCTTTTCCCCATGATTGTAAAATATAATCGCGATGTAGTTCTTGTACTTGAGTTCCTGTTAATTTTCCCATATTATTGTCTCCCGTCTCAATGTTGTGCATTGATAATATTTAAGATCTCTTCTCGTAATTCAGTATATTCTGGTGAATAGGTCACACTCTCTTGATTGGTTCCATTAATGTCATACGTAAATTCTGTATGAAATTCTTTCGCAATTTTCCCAGGACGACTAGTCATCACAATCACACGTGTTGCTAATGCTAATGCTTCATCCACATCATGGGTAATTAAGAAAATCGTGTTTTGTGTCAGATTCCAAATGTCACGAATCAATTTTTGCATATTAATTCGTGTTAAAGCATCCAATGCGCCAAAAGGTTCATCCATCAAAATCATCTTCGGCTCATTAATCAATACTCTAGCAAGAGATGCACGTTGCCGCATCCCTCCAGATAATTCATATGGCTTACTCTTATGAAACTTTTCCAGCTGCACTAATTCTAAATATTTTTCGACTTCTGTTTTCACTTGTTCTTTACCTTGCTTGCGCATTTTCGGACCAAACGCAACATTATCATAAATATTTAGCCAAGGATAAAGCGTAGGTGTCTGAAAGACAACACCGCGATCCCAGTCAGGTTTAGTAATAGGTTTGTCGTCAATCATCGCCATTCCACTAGTCGGTTGATGAAAGCCAGCAATGATATTTAAAAGTGTACTTTTCCCACAGCCACTAGGCCCTAAGACACAGATAAATTCTCCTTTTTGAATGTTTAAATTTACGTTTTGCAAGGCAATGACTTCTGCTTTATCCCCTTGATAGACAAGACTAGCATCTTTAATTGAAACCACGACTTCTTCTTCTCTTAAATAGTTACTCATCTAAACACCTTGCTTTCTATTTCAATTTTTCAATATATGATGGATTAATAGCTTCTTTAAAAACAGCAATTTCCGGCACTTCACTGATACTTCCTTGAGCTTTTAAGAAAGTTGCCAAATCATATAAATTTTGTGATAAATCACCAATGTTATCGGTTGTTCCCATATATTCTGGTGATAATTGTTCTTCTGAATTTAACCATTTTGAACCATTCATTTGAAACTTCGCATCTTCTGGTGTTAAATCTAAAGCTTCAGCAATAATATTTACTGCTTCATCTTCATTATCTTGATACAGTCTAACGGCTTTATCGACTGCTCGAATATAAGCTTCTACTAACTCAGGATTTTTTTTCGCAAACGAAGATGAGACAACTTCAACATTAGCAGTCATAAAACCTTCATTGGCTAAATCTTCGCTCGTTGCTAGAACTGTTTTGTCTGTTAATTGAGATAAAGTTGGTTCCCAAATATAAGCAGCATCAATTTGATTGCTTTCCCATGCTGTGTAAATTTCTGCCGTTTGCATATCGACTAAAGAAACACTACTTTCTTCAATTCCATTCATTTCTAGATATTTTAAAAGTGAGAAATGTGCAGTCGAAGAAAAAGGTGTCGCAATTTTCTTACCAACTAAATCTTTGGCTGATTTGATGCCTGGTTTAGCGACTAGCGATTCTACACTTCCTAAAATTTCATGGGTCCAAATGTATTCCAATTTCACACCTTGCGCAATTGAAAGAGCTGCTGAACTTGATCCCATTAAGCCAAAATCAATATCTTCTGTCATCATTGCCGTTGCCGTATCACGACCAGCATCAAATACTTTTACTTCAACAGGTACGCCCATTTCTTCTTCAAAATAATTTTCAGCTTTCGCAATTCCTTCATCATTTGGCATCACAAGAGTTCCGATAATCACTTTGTCAACCGTGTCGCTTTCTTTTGCACTACCTTCTGATTTTCCACATGCTGTTAATAGACCCACACTAACCATTGCAATGATTACCCATTTTTTATTTAATTTCATCTTTTTCCCTCCGTTTTACACTTTGCCGCTCCACGGCACTAGTTTTTTCTCTAACAATCTCAGTAGAAAATCGATTAAGATTCCTGTTAAGCCCATTACGATAATTCCGACAAAAATGACATCATTTCTAAACCAGTTTTTCGCATCTAGCACCATCCAACCAATTCCACTTTGAGCAGCAACCATTTCTGAGGCAACTAGTGTCGTATAGGCTACCCCAACTGCTGTTCGAATACCGATAAACATTTCTGGAAGACAAGCTGGAAAAATAACAAATCCAAAAATTTGTAGCTGACTTGCTCCAAGTGTTTCAGCACTATGAATAAAATCTGCTTTAACCTTAGTTACCCCAGAAACACAAGCGATATAAATTGGTGCAAAACAAGCTAAGTAAAGCAAGGCAATTTTTGATTCATCATCAATACCTAGTGCCAAAACTAATAATGTGTAATACGCTAGTGGCGGTAATGGACGATAAAATTCAATGATTGGCGTAAGTACTGCTCGTGCTTTATCTGAATACCCACTTAATAATCCGATAGGTACTGCTGTAATGACAGCTAGAAAGAATGCAGATAACAAGCGATACATACTTGCTCCAAAATGTTCAAGTAAAGAATGCCCTTTATAATCAGATAGCACTTGAATGAATGCTGTCCATGTGGCTTGTGGTGTAGGGATTAACCGACCATCTACCAGATTAAAATTGGTAGCAATATACCAGACAGCGAAAATAACGAGAATGGTTGTCATGGAAATCAACGTATTAATATTTACTCTATTTTTCATAAATTCACTTCTTTCTACTCTAGATGTACATTGTAGCTATCGACAATTTTTGTCACAAAAATCTTGCCATCGCCTTCATTTCCCGACCAATTAGCTTCAATAATTGCTTGAATAACTTCTTCTTTGGCTTTATCTTCAACAACAATTAAAAACATTCGTTTACTAACGAGTTTGGTTTTTAATTTTTTTCCATCGGATAAAATAACCTCCACAGTTTTCTTCCCTCGACCAACTGCTCGAATACAGGTATAACCTGGATGATTGATATTGATAAGTGCTTGCTTTGTTGCAGATGTTTTATTTGGTCTTACAATAGCCATAATTTCAATCATATAATCCCTCCACTACAGTTCAGCTTTTTTGGTACTGATCGTGTATGCTTCGTCAATTTCACTAACAAAAACACGCCCATCACCATAATTTCCGGAATTACTTGTTTTTGCCGTAGTTAAAATAATGTCCAGTATCTGTTCGACATCCTTGTCTTCTGCTACGATAATGAGTAATGTTTTTGGTAGTTCATCATAAAATACGGTACCTACTTGGAGTCCTCGTTGTTTGCCTCGACCATAAACATCAACTTTTGTCATAGCTGGAAAGCCTGCTGTTAACAAAGCTTCTGAAACTTCTTCCGTTTTTTCCACGCGAATGATTGCTTGAATCATTTTCATTTGAACCACCTCTTTCTTATGGATTCATTTAATCAAAAAGACATGTAGCAAACAATATTCCCTACACCAAATGTTTTTGTGCATCTGCACAACCACAAAAAAAGAACGACACCTTTGTGCCGTTCCTCAAAAAAATTCTTTCTATAAAATAAGACGAACTTTTAACGCAACCATTAACTCCACTCTTATGGTAAAATCGCTTAAGTCACATGCTAAAATTTCTTCAATTTTTTTCAATTTATAATTAATTGAATTGCGATGTAGATACATTTTTTTCGCAACCTCTTGCACACGACAGCCTTCTTCAAAATAAATTTCTAAGAATTGACAATAATCCGTTTGGTTCATTTCGTCGTAATCCACAAGATATTTTAACTTATTGGCATAAAACTCACTCATAATCTCTGTATCTTCCATCGCTAATAAGAGCTGTGAAATCCCTAAGTCTTTGTATGATAATACTTGGTACGGTTTATCCAATTTTGTCTGCAAACGAACCACTTTTTTCGCAATGTTGTAGGTTTTATTAATGCAACGAACACTCAAGGTATTGCGTCCAATGCCGACATACAATAAATATTCTTTGTGACAATATCGTGGTAAATTATCAATTAACTGTGTCATCACATGGGAAATATTTTCTTCTAAATAATTAGCAAAACAGACAACTAACGCATCATTCAAACGAAAAACGACTGTCTGTGGGGCAAGATAAGCTAGTGTATTTTCCAGATGTTTTTTTATGCGCCGTAATTCTTCAGCTGGTACAACTCCTGACGAATGCTGGTAATGCACTTGAATAATACTAATACAATATTTCCAATCTACTTGATAATCATAGCGTGCTAAATCAGCAGAATAGAACTCTTGTTTCTCTGGAAAGAAAATGGCATTCTTAAAAGAAGAGACTAATTCATTTTTTCGTTTGTAATTGTTTTGAACTTCTTGAGCGATGATTTTTGCAATATTTGACATGTAGATTTCCCAAGGGAGCGTAAATAGGGGAAAGCTATGTTCATTACAAAAATCAATCATTTCTGAATCAATGCTTAAAATATGGCGTCCAACATTGACAATAATTGCGGAAGCACCCTTTTCTAACGCTTTTTGCATAATCTCAATCAACGTATCTCCTTTTTCTTTCAAGGCAATTCCTGTAACGATAATGATTTCGCGTCCTTCTAAAAATTCCGTGGTTTCCACACCTTCTACAAAGTGAAACCAATCAATTAAATTACTCATTCCCCCTTCACCCGCTAATAACTCAATGTTATTGTTATGTTCTTGAATCCTTTTATAGATGTCTTTCACTTTAACTGCCAATAGATGTCCCCCTATTTTTACAAAATTCTGAATATTCATACAAAAAGATAAATCAATTCTTTAAAACAGAATTGATTTATCCTCGCTATAATACTAAATCTTCGTCTCGAATGATCCCTTCAATAACAATATTGGTATCACCAATCAGATTTAATGCCTGATCTGAAACTTCTACTTTTAAGACTCCACCTAAAACATTCAGAACAATGGGATCTTGCTCAATCAGCTGTCTTTTTCTTAAAGCGTAGGCAGTGGAACCCGAACCTGTGCCACAAGCTAAAGTAAAATCTTCCACACCACGTTCAAACGTCCGCACAATAACCTCTTGATTCGTTAATTCATAAAAATTAACATT
This sequence comes from Enterococcus sp. AMC2644, assembly GCF_058216475.1. Classification (NCBI taxonomy): domain Bacteria; kingdom Bacillati; phylum Bacillota; class Bacilli; order Lactobacillales; family Enterococcaceae; genus Enterococcus; species Enterococcus sp. AMC2644. The sequence goes on along the minus strand of NZ_CM177095.1, from coordinate 2,488,664 downwards.
TGCTCCTTTAGGTAACTTTTCCCAAAAGCGCAATTTTTTTGCTAGTTCACGAATTTCTGACAATTCAATTTTTGATAAGTTAGGATAATGAACAACTAAATGTGGAATGCCAGGATTACCTAATTCAATATAATCAATTGTCAATTCAGGAAATTCAGGAAACTCACAATCAAATTCCACTGTTGTAGGTTGATTTAATTGGACTTTGTATAAACGTTCATCTAAACGCCACGCATGGACATCTCCGGCAATGGTTTCGATAATCATATTTTCTTTGGTAATTTTTTTTTCATATGCATAACGAGCAATACAACGAGCACCATTACCACACATTTCAGCCTCAGTTCCATCAGCATTGTAAAAACGCATACGAAAGTCACCAGTGTTCTCCGGAAAATCAACTGCCATCACAGCATCAGACCCTACAGAAATCCGATGTTGGCAAACTCTTTTAGCTAATTCTGATAGTTGTTCTCCAGAAAGTTTTAGTTCCATATTGTTAATAACAATAAAATCATTCCCAGTGCCTTGCATTTTATAAAATGGAATATTCATCAGGATCCCTCTTTTCTTTAATTATTTAATTCTTGAATCAAATCGACATAACAGGCAATTCCATTTAATAAATTTTTCTCATCAAATTGCATTTTGCCACTGTGTAACGGATAAATATACCCTTTTTCTTCATTTCTAATCCCCACAAAGAAAAACAAGCCTGGCACAACTTGTTGATACATCGAGAAGTCTTCTGCCAACATATAAGGTGGGGTTTCTTGGTAAGAATCAGATGCAATCTTTTCAAGAGCAGCTACCATTGCCACGTCATTCTCAACTACACGATACATATGATTGAAAGTCACCTCTGCTTCACAGTCATACCCTCTAGCAATCTCTTTGGCGAGCGTCTCAATTCGTTCAGTCATTTTATCATACACAGCATCATCAAACGCACGCATCGTGCCTTCCAAATGGACTTTTCCAGCAATGATATTCATTGCTTCTCCACCACTAATTTTTCCAAATGTCAAAACAGCACTTTCCATTGGACTAATATTACGAGAAATAATACTATGCAAACCTTGAATCACTGCAGCAGCCGCTAAAATTGCATCTGCTCCTTGTTGTGGTTGGGCTCCGTGAGCACTAAGACCTTTAACTGTAATCGAGACCTCCCCATTACGTGCCATCATCGCTCCTGGTCGACAAGCAATCTTGCCTTCTAAAAAGTCAGGAAAGACGTGTAAGCCTACTATCTGATCAATTTGGTAGGTTTCAATTAATCCTGCGTCAATCATCAGCTGCGCACCACCAGGGCCTTCTTCTGCTGGTTGAAAGATTAAAACAATCGTTCCTTGACGTTTTTCTGGATGTTCACTTAAATATTTCGCAAAACCTAACATAGTTGCCATATGACCATCATGACCGCACGCGTGCATCTTGCCAGGCGTTTTTGAAGCAAATGCGACGCCCGTTTCTTCTGTAACCGGCAATGCGTCAATATCCGTACGAAAAGCAATTGTTTTACCCGGAGTATCGCTACGCAAAATAGCGATCGTTCCTGTATGAATCATTGGATAAACTTCTTTAATACCAAAAGAAGTTAATTTTTCACGTAAATACTGAGCTGTTTGTATTTCCTCTAAACCTAATTCAGGAATTTGATGTAATTCTCGACGAAATGTCGTAATATCAGGTAATAAATCATGTATTTCTTGTGGTATTTTCATAAAAAATCGCTTCTTTCATTAAAATAAGTGGTTTTTTTCATTATTTTTCAGTAAAAAAATCATAACAATTGATATGTGTTTATCATATAGTATATAATTCCAATATTCTACTCATAAATTTTCAATTACACAAATTTTTATTTATGACTAGACAAATAATTAGACCTATTTATAAAATGAGTCACCCATTCTTTTTATAAGTATGCCTAATTGACTAAAAAGGAGGCCCAAAAAAACTTATGTCAGAATTACAATTTTCAGATCCTTATCAATTAGCAAAATACATCAAAGATGCGACGAAACAAACACCTGTTAAAGCTTACATTGACGGTGATTTAACGAACATTTCAAGTAATGTTGTCAAAATTTTCGGAAATGTTGTAATTGGTGATGCTACAGACATTGTACTATTTTTAGAAGAAAATAAAGCTGTCATTAACGACTATTATTTAGAAAATGATCGTCGCAATTCTGCCGTACCAATGTTAGATATGACAAAGGTGGATGCACGAATTGAACCTGGTGCTTTTATTCGTGATCAAGCAATTATCAACAAAAATGCCGTAGTAATGATGGGAGCCGTAATCAATATTGGAGCAGTTGTTGGTGAAGAAACAATGATTGATATGGGAGCAATTTTAGGCGCTCGTGCTACGGTTGGCAAGCGCGCACACATCGGAGCAGGCGCTGTCTTAGCAGGTGTTTTAGAACCACCTTCAGCAAGTCCTGTCATTGTGGAAGACAATGTGTTAATTGGTGCGAATGCCGTTGTTTTAGAAGGCGTTAGAATCGGTGAAGGTGCGGTGGTTGCAGCAGGTTCAGTGGTAACAGAAGATGTACCTGCTAATGCGGTAGTTGCCGGTTCACCAGCTAAAATCATCAAAATGAAAGATGATAAGACATTAGCAAAAACAGAATTTTTAGACGATTTACGCGGTTAAAAAAAATTTCCTACTTATCTATTTAAAGATTAAGTAGGAAATTTTTTATTTTTGTAATTCATCTAACATTGCTTGATAACCTAATTCTTTGGCATAATCTTCCGCACTTTTTCCATAATTATCACGAAGTTTTTTATCAGCATCATACGCTAAAAGTTCTTTGACGATATCTTGATAAATTTTTGAACCATCGCGTAAAGCAACGGCTTCAATTAAAGCCGTATAACCATAATTATTTTGATGATTAATATCGACATTTCCATCTGCTAATAACAGTCGAACATTATCCAAATGACCTTTTTCAGCAGCTGGAATCAACGCATTGCCACCAAAACGATTGTATACTTGTTGGTTTGGCTGACTGTTTTCTAAGATAAATGCTAAGATTTCTGTTTTTCCTTGCGCACCAGCATATAGATAGGCACTATCCTGAATATGATCTTGAAGGTTGACATCCGCCCCAGCTTTAATCAAGTCTTTGGCAATTGCTACTTGATTATTATGGGTAGCAATTAATAACGGACTCTCACCGCGGTTGTTTTGCTCATTAATATTATAATTTTCACTTGCTAAAATCGCTTGAACTGTTTGACTGTCATTTTCTTCAACAGCTTTCAGTAAACTTCCTGCTTGATACATTTCAACACTCCTTTTATCGCTTTCTGTTGTTGTTTCTGTGCTTCTTTCAGTTGACTGAATCGTTTTGCTCTCAATAACTTTTTGTGGATTGCTTTCTTCCATCGTCGGTGCTGTTTGATTCATGCAACCTGTTAATAATAGTATACTCGCTAAAAGCAAATTTCGATAAATAGAATGCATGAAATTTCCTCCCTAATTAAAACGTAAATTCTGGTGCAAAACTTCCTTGATACGGTTCATGCTCGACAAAGATTTCAATCTCTTTGCCGTCCTTATCTTTTCCTAGTCGTTTATAAGTAAATTTTTTATTATTCAATTCGGTAATTTCTAAGGCTGCACCATATTTATTTTCACCAATAGATACATGGGCACGTAGTTTATTGTCCACTAACACATCATAATAACCAAAGTCTCCACGCGTTTCACCGGTCTCTAAATCAAAAAATTCATACTGATTCGTAGTAGCATCAAATTTTGCTAAGCTGATGAATCCTTGATTTTCAGTGGTTACATCATTACCTTCTTTATCTAAAACTTTTGTACCGTTCCATAGCGTTTGACTTAAAACTTCAGCGCCAGGTGTTTTGACAATTTCGCCTGTTTGAGTAGTCAATGGTTTACGTCCATTCGTAAAAGTCAATTCTTCAGCAGCAGGTACGTGTTCGACAAACACTTCAACTTCATTGCCTTCTTTATCTTTCCCAAGACGTTTATAAGTAAAAACATCTTCAGTCAATTCTGTAATTTCAACTACTGCTTGATAATTTAAGGTTTCAGAAAGCAGCACTCGACGCTGACCATCATTCGTAATGAAAAAAGTTCCCTCATCATCCCGTGATTCTCGCTCTTTTGTAAAAAACTCGTAATAACCAGTTTCTGCATCGTATTTTGCTAAACCAATAAAGTTTTGATTTTCTTGCGTTAAATCATTCCCTTCTTTATCAAAAACACGTGTTCCTTCCCAATTTGTCGCAGTAAGAATTGTTGTTAAAGCGTCACCTTTAGATTCTTTTGCTTCTAGTGATTCTGACGTTTGACTACTACTAGTTGTTTCCGTAACTGTTTGTTCGTTTTGTGCACAGCCTACCATTAACGTTCCTAATGTAATCAGTGAAAGAAATAAAATTTTTGTCTTCATTTTTTGTCGCTCCTTTTATTTTAGTAACTCTATCCTAACAAAAAGTAATAACACGCAACTTTCAAAAAAATGAACAAAAAATAAACTAATCTGAATAACTATGAATTTTACTTCCCTAAATAACCCACTCGGTGTATGGTAACAGTACCTTAGTTGAAAAGTGGTGACAAGATGACAATCAAAAAACGTTTTTTACTTTCTTATTTAAGTGCAATTTTAATTACTTTAGGTTCTTTATTGATGATTTTTTCTTTTATTTCTTATACAACCTTAGGAGAAGTTCCTTCTATTCCAAAAATTTATCGAATTCTAACGACACAACGATCGCTAACATCAGAGGAAAAAGAAAGCTATATGCAAATGAATCAACTTCTTCAAAAATCATCACAGTTACTTGAAGAACCGTTTAATACTGAATTACAAACGATCATTCAGAGCATTGAACAAAAACAATTAAATGTTGTGATTCGAAAAAATCAAACATTTACCTATTACTCTCCCCCCCTCATTGAAAAGTCATTACACGCGCATGCACCTGCGTTTGAGTTAAATAATCTTGAACCAACAGGAACCATTGATAACAATGGGCGTTTCTTTCATTATATCAAACATGATTTTCAATATTTAGATGGTTCAAAGGGAAGCTTTATTATTTTAAAACGAGAAAGTAATCTCTTTGAATTTTTTATTCGCTGGGGTATTTGGGTGATTTTGTTTATTTTTGGGATTGCTATCTTTTCTTTTTGGTTTATTAGTAAACAATTATCCAAAACAACGATTGAACCTTTAATGGCACTTGAAAAAAGCACTCGGCAGTTAATTCATGGCAAAGAAATTTCGCCATTTAACACCCTCACTACGGAGCATTCTTCCAAAGAAGTGGAACAACTGCAACAAAGTTTTCAAACGATGTGGATTGACTTACAAGTAGCACAAGCTGAACAGAAAAAAATTGAAGAAAACCGCAAAGAGTTGATTGCAAATATTTCGCATGACTTAAAAACGCCCATGACTTCCATTATCGGCTATGTAGAAGGATTGCTAGATGGTGTAGCAAATAGTCCTGAAAAACAAAGCCATTATTTACAAACGATTCATGAAAAGAGTTTAACCTTGAATGAACTGATTGATGAGCTATTTTTATATTCGAAACTGGATTTAGAAGCGATGTCTTTTTCTTTTGAGAAAGTAAATATAGCTGCGTATATGACCCATCTTTTAGAAGAGTTTCAGTTGGCAGAAAGTGTGGCAGTCATCACAGAGTTTCCCAAACAACCACTATATGCGATGATTGACAGTACACAATTTAATCGTGTAATTAGTAATTTGCTTCAAAATAGTTTAAAATTTCAACATCCTAATCGTCAATTACAGTTAACCATAAAAATTAAACAAACAAATGGGATTCAACTGATTTTTACTGATAATGGACTAGGAATTTCTCAAGAAGACTTACCTCACGTTTTTGAACGTTCCTATCGTTCTGACAAAGCTCGAAGCTCCACAATCAAAGGTAGTGGTTTAGGTTTAAGTATTGTCAAACAAATTATTGACTACCATCATGGGACAATTGCTATTACAAGCCGATTAAATAAAGAAACTACTATCATAATTAATTTACCGTTCGCAAAGGAGTTTAACTATGAATAAAATATTGATTATTGAAGATGATTCCAGTATTGCTAATCTACAAAAGGATTACTTAGAAATTAATCAGATGGAAGTGACCATTGAAAATGATGGTCAGCTTGGTTTAGAAACTGCCTTAGCGGGTACTTTCGACTTAATTATAATTGATGTCATGTTGCCTAATTTGGATGGTTTTGAAATTTGTAAAAAAATTCGCGCAAAAACCCAAATTCCGATTATGATTGTTTCTGCAAAAAAAGAAGACTTTGATAAAGTACGAGGTTTAGGTTTAGGTGCAAACGATTATCTCGTTAAACCTTTCAGCCCAAATGAATTAGTAGCTCGAGTCAAAGCTCATATTAGTCGCTACCAATCTTTACAACCACAACTAGTTAATCCAGCTATAATTGAAACACCAGACTTACGTATTGACAAATCAGCTCATAAAGTCTGGGCCCTTGAGCAAGAAATTTTCTTGACGCACAAAGAATTTAATCTCTTGGTTTTCTTAGCAGAGCATCCCAACCGAGTGTGGCGAAAAGAAGAATTATTTGAGACACTGTGGGGATTTGATTCACTTGATACGGAAGTCGCGACAGTTGTTGTGCATATCAAACGTATCCGTGAAAAGCTAAAAAAAGCGAACCTCTCAAATTCACCAATTGAAACAATTTGGGGGAGCGGCTATCGCTTTAATTTATAAATTATTTAAATGCCAACTTGATACTTTTAATCAAAACAAGAGACATTCTCTTGTATACCCAACGGTTAACTATCCGAACTAGCTAGAGATTTTGAAGCCCCGTAATTCTCCCTTATAAATTTATCAGAATTAGCGCTTCACCTTTAAATAGTTCGGATCATGCTAGCTTATTTTTACTTACATTACAGGCTTTTCTTATTTAATTGTTTTAATCATTGCATCGACTAAATAATCCAATTGTATTTGCGATGAGTAAATATCAATATCATAGAATAAGTCAAAATCGATAGGTACGACTTTTCCGTTTTGAACAGCCGGGATTGCTTGCCATACTTTATTGTCAGCTAAACTCCCCACTTCACCAGAAAAAACAATAAAATCACCGGTATATTCTGGTAAAACTTCCATTGATAATTCCCGATATTGATCTTTCCCAATAATTTCATCTTCAATAACTTTTGGTGCTTTTAATCCTAAGTGACTATAAATCAAATCGCCACCACGTCCCCATTTATCACCAAAAACCCAGATACTACCATTAGCATCATAATCTCCCTCAAAAATACTTACTGTTTGATTCAATATGCCGTTTTCTTCCAATTTAGCTGTGGCATCAGTAATTCTTTGGTCAAAATCCGTTAGTAATTTTTTCGCCTCATCTTGCTTATTAAACACTTCTCCAAGAAAGGTTAAACGTTCTTCCATTGACATTTCAGTAAAAGGAACAAAGATTGTCGGAGCAATTTTCGACATTTTTTCAACATCTTCTTCAGCAATAACCAAAATTAAATCTGGCTCATAAGTCATAATTGTTTCTTCATCGAAAGTATTCCAAACTGGTAAATCAGCGACTTCTTTTTCATAGGCTTTTCCAGTTGCATCATAGGTTGCGACTGGTTTTATTCCTAACGCCAATACATCACCTAAATTATAGGTCACAATGACGCGTTGCGGATCAGCAGGAATCTCTACATCACCTAATTTTGTTTCTATTGTACGAGTTTCATTGCTTTCTGTTTTCATCTCTTTATTTTCCTGATTACTACAAGCACCTAAAATTACCAAAAACAATGTTACTAAAAAAAAACTGAACTTTTTCATTTTTCCCCTCCTAAATTTGCTGATTTTGACACAACTTTGCGTAAACACCCGAGTTTTGAAGCAATTCATCATGTGTACCAACTTCAGCAATTTCACGATTTTCTAATACCACAATCTTATCTGCATGACGAATTGTAGATAGGCGATGAGCAATAACAATCGTCGTACGATCCTTAGAAATTTTATCTAATGCTTGCTGGATTTCTTTTTCAGTCTTTGTATCTAAAGAAGAAGTTGCTTCATCCATGATTAAGATAGGTGTGTCTCTTAAAATCGCTCGTGCAATGGATAGTCTTTGTTTTTGACCACCTGATAATTTAAAACCACGTTCCCCGATTAAAGTGTCATAGCCATTTTCTAATGATTCGATAAAATCATGCGCATTAGCAGCTTTAGCCGCTTGCATCACTTGCTCTGTAGTCGCATGTTTCAAGCCATAAACGATATTTTCAAAAACTGTCCCATTAAATAAAAATGTGTCCTGTAATACCATACTGATATTGTTGCGAATACTACTTATTTTTAGTTGCTTTAAATCAATACCATCAAATAAGATTCGGCCATGTGTTGGATCATAAAATCGATTCAATAAGTTGCTAATCGTCGTTTTTCCAACACCAGTTGAACCTACCAATGCTATGGTATCTCCTGGTTCAATTACCAAATTAATATGTTGCAGTACTGGTTGCTCTTTTTTATAAGCAAATCCTAAATCTTGTAATTCAATTCTTCCAGCAAATTTAAGAACTTCCTGTGCATCCGCACTTTCTTGAATTTCAGATTCTTCATCTAATAAGTCAAATACCCGCTGACAACTAGCAATCGCATTGTTGGTACTTTCATTGAGAGAAGACAAGACATTAATTGGCGCATAAAATAGATTTAAATATAAAATAAAACCTACTAATTCTGAAACAACCATTTGATTGATTGAAACTAAGTACCCCCCATAGATAATAACGCCTACTAAACCAACTGAACTGAAAAAACCAATTAACGGTCGGACAAATTCATCCATTTTTATTGCTTGTAACATTGCGTCACGCTCTTTATTAATAGCTTTTGACATTCTTTCTTTTTCACTTGCTTGTTGATTAAACGCTTGAATTTCTTTCATTCCTGATAAGTTGTCTTGAAGAGTCCCACTCATTTCAGCCATTACTTTGGCATTTTTCCCCCATAAAGGAAAAGCTTGTTTTGAATACAGATAGTTGGCAAAAATAATTAAGGGCACACTTGCTAAGCTTAAAATTGCTAGTGGAATGTTAATTGTAAATAACATAAATGCAACAGCAATTAACGTTAAACCATGAACAACAAGATCCGGAAAAACATGCGCAAATAAACGTTCTGCTCCTCCAGCATCATTCATCACGTAACTCATCAAATTTCCAGTTTGTTTATCACTATAATAGCGAAGAGATAACTGTTGTAACTTATCATAAATTTTTAGTCGTAATTCTGCTACGTACTTATAGGCACCTAAATGTGTATAGTATCCTTTAATATAATGAAAGACTCCCTGTAAAATATAAACACCTAACAATGTTAATCCCATAATCAATGATTTTTGTGCAACATCAGGATCTCCACTTGTAATTAAAGCAATTAAACGTTGCATTACCCAAGGAGCATATAAACTAGCAATTGTTGCACAACCACTAGCTAAGATACCTAAAGCAATATATCTATGATACTTTTTTGAGTCTCTTAATACTCTAAGTAAAATTGTCATTCACATTCTCCTTAATCAAATCATAGGTTAAACAAATCGGTCGTTGCGTACTTTCTTCAATAACGATTTTAGCATTGATATGGAAAACTTCTTTTAAGACTGCGGGCACAAGAACTTCTACTGCCGTTCCATAACTGACGATTTTTCCCTGACTAATTGCAACCATATAGTCGGAAAAACGTGCTGCTAAATTCAAATCATGTAAAACCATTGCAATTGTACAATTTTGAGTTTGATTCAATTGTTGCAACAATTCTAAAATCTCCAATTGATGTGCTAAGTCTAAATAAGTGGTTGGTTCATCCAACAAGATCAACTCTGTTTGTTGAGCTAAAGCCATTGCAATCCAGACCCGTTGACGTTGACCACCTGATAAACTATCTACTTCACGGAACTGGAATTCAGTTAATTTGGTTACTCGTAATGCCCAATCAATTAATTCTTTGTCTTCTTCTTTTAATTTTCCAAACCCTTTTTGATGAGGAAATCGACCATAAGCAATTAATTCACTGACTGTTAATCCATTAGGTGCCGTGGGTGTTTGTGGTAAAATCGCCATTTTTTTAGCAATCTCTCTAGTCGATAATTTATTGATATCACTGCCGTTTAAATAAACAACTCCTGCTTTTTTCTTAATAATACGACCAATCGCTTTTAAAATTGTTGATTTCCCACAACCATTTGGACCAATAATAGACGTGATTTTGCCTGTGGGAATAGCTAAGTTTAACTCATCAACAATTAGTGTATCTTCATACGCTATTGCCAATGATTGAGTTTCAATGTGATTCATATAACCCTCCTAATTGGCTTTAGCCAATAAATATAAAAAGTATGGTGTACTTAATACTGTAATTACAATCCCTGTAGGAACATCACTACCAAAACTAATTGAGCGAGTAATTGTATCGGATAATAAAATGATGATCGCCCCTATAATCCCTGAAACTGGTAAGAAAAATTTATGATTTGGTCCTACTAATTTTCGGGCCATGTGCGGGGAAATCATTCCTACAAAGAAAAAATTGCCACCTAACGCTACACTGCCAGCAGCTAATGCAATTGAAGCCAAAGATAACCCAATAAATTCTGGTTTGACGGCTACACCTAAGCCAGTTGCCGTTTCATTTCCAAGATTTAACGTATTTAATACACGAGACTTATAAATTGTATAAATTAATAAAAAAATAATCCATGGTGCCAAAATAACCAAATACCGCCATTCATCTCCCCATAAGTTGCCTGCTTGCCAGCGCTGAATAAATTCCATATCACGATCATCTAACTTTAACGTTACTAAAGTCGTCAGAGCACTATAACCACTACTCACAGCAACCCCAGTTAAAATTAATCCTGTAGGCGAAATATCACGCCCTCGGTTATAAGATAAGAAAAAAATAATCAGAGCTGAGACAATCCCCCCAATAAAAGCTAAAACAGGAATGGCAAAAGGGGAGGAAAATCCTTTCGTTGAAAAAAGCCCAATATATACTAGTACGAATAATCCTGAGCCTGAACTAATCCCTAAAGTTCCTGGACTAGCCATATCATTTCGCAACAAACTTTGCATAATTGTTCCTGATGCTCCCATACCAATACCTACTAAAATAGCTAACACAATTCGTGGCAAACGGAAGTCATAAACAATTAATTCTTGCTGACTTGTTCCATTTCCAAGCAACACTTGTAACACTTCATTTGGTGCTAAATTCATTTTTCCAGAGTTGATACTAACCACAGCGACAAAAATAGTTAATAAAATTAAACCAATTGTCATAAGGATATTTTTTTGTAAGCTAAATTTTGACGTTTTCATTCAAATTCCCTCCGTTGTTTTTTCACTAGATATAAAAAGAACGGAACACCAATAACTGAGAAGATAATCCCTATAGGTGTTTCAAAAGGGCGATTAATTAAACGTCCTACTAAGTCAGCCGCAACGGTCAATACTGCACCGTATAAGGCACTAGCAGGAATGATATAACGATAATCCACTCCTACTAAATACCGCATCATATGAGGGATAATTAAACCTACAAAGCTGACTGGTCCTACTACAATAACTGATAAACCCGTCAAAATAAGGACAACTATTGTCGAAATTCCTTTGACTAGTTTCGTATTTAAACCTAAGCCAATAGCAACCTCATCACCTAAACTCAACATAGTAATGGAAGGCGACAAAGCGATAGCAGCTAAGACACCAAGAACGAAAAAAGGCGTAATAATTAACAATTCACTCCATTTTGCCCCAGCAGTACCTCCTGCACTCCAATAAGTCAAAGCATGACCCAAATGATAACGAATTGACAAATACGAACTTAATGCTCCAAACAACATAGAAATGGATAATCCTGCTAAAACTAATCGCTGTGGCGTCATCCCACCACGACCAACAGAAGCAATAAAATAAGTTAATCCCGTTGTAACTGCAGCGCCTAAACAAGCATAAAGCATCATCTGGCCATATGTTCGATTAACTAAAAAGGACAAACATAAAGCAATGGCAAATGTCGCGCCTGAACTGATCCCCATTAATCCTGAATCAGCCAATGGATTTTTCGTTGTTCCTTGCATAATCGCACCACAAATTGCTAAACTAGACCCTACGATAATATCTGCTACTGTTCGTGGAAGACGTAAGGTGCGAATAATTTGATGTTCAGTTAGCGCACCATCAAACTTAAAAATAGCTCCCCAAGCAGTCGTAAAGTCCATTGTTGCAGCGCCAAATGAAATAGATGCGGCTACAACAAAAACTAATAGAATCAAACCAACTACCATTTTAAATGTAAAATTCCAAGAACCGTTTTGTTTTCTTGGTTTTACCGAATTTTGCATACTCTCACTCCGTTACTGAATAACTAGGAAAAAAGCTTCCACATCATCATCGGGAAGCCTCCTTTAAAATCATTCACTGATGTTTAAATTTTCAACTACATAATCCAATTGTGCCGTTAAACTTGCCACATCAGAATAATAGAACAAGCCCGCATATTCGCCTGGAATAGTCGTTATGTTGCCTTTTTCAACAGCTGGAATTGTTTTCCAAATTTCTGTTTTTTCGAATTCTGATTCTTTACCTTCTTGTAAGAACCAAATAACCTGAATAATTCATAGCTCTAAATTTAAGCTATTTTTTTGAACAAAGTGCCTATATTTAAATTAGGCAGATACATTCTTCCAAAATAATGTGTTTTCGAACAGGATATATACGGAAGAAGGCTATAATAAAAATTATTTGTCTATTTAAGGGCAGACTGATCCCTTGGAAAAATAGGTTAAAAATTTTTACGATAACTAGCCTAAATCCATTGCCTAGATCGCCGTAGGCGTTCAAAAACCTTATAAAATTCAGTTTGATACACATGATAACTCGACAGTTTGAGATAGACTTGTCTACCTGTTTTAACGAGTTTTCCGGCAACTTTAAGCAATGTCAATCGTATAGAATGAATCGTCATCCCCCGATTCACTTGTTCAAATCCAATGGTCTTTAAAAAATTGACGAGGTTGTAAGCCAGGACACTGATCATCATTCTGACATGATTTTCCAGGAAACGCGGACTATCTGTTTTGTCAAAATAAAAGCCTGATTTCGCTTCTTTGATGAAATTTTCCATTGTTCCACGCTTGCCGTAAAGAGAGAATATGACTTCAGGCGAGACATTATCGGATAGATTCGTCACAATGAATGCGTGGTGAAAAAGAAGCTCTCCTGCTTCACGGATTGATCGAATACAAACGCGACGGGGTTTTGACCAGGATTGTGCTTGATAAGGGAGTGAAAAATACTGTATTTCTCGGTCTTCCCATTTTTTATTATCCCCATAAAGAACAGAGTGTTCAGCTAACTGACTTAACCTCCGATTGCTCTTTAATCGGATAACGTACTGGCTTTCAGTTGCTTCACAAGATTCATACACCTCTGGTGTGGCGAAGCCGCTGTCACCCCGAACCAATATCTCGGTATGAGGTAACGTGCTCTTGTAGTGGTGTAACAGCGGGTCGATAAAGGCTTTTACCCCTTTAGACGTGTACTGATTGCCTGAACGCAGTTCAGCTTTTAGGAAATCTCCGGTCAATCCGTCAAATGCAACTAATGGGTGATAGCCGTAGGTTTGATAATGGGCATTATAATCTGTTTGTTCTTGGCGTCCAAAGGTATCCGAATGTGTGGAATCGACATCAATGATTAACTCGGTGTCATTGCGAATCAAACGCGCTTTATCAATCAGCGACTGATTTAATGCTTGGAGTTGATCCATGTTCTCCTCGGTGAAACGATCTAAAAACCGTGAGATTGACGATTGTGAGGCCAACTCTTTTTTACCGAGTACAGCTTGAAAGACTGGATCCTGTCTTAATAGATTAGCTGATGAGTCTGCCGAGTACCCAGCAATTAACTGCATAATGAGTTGTTCTAATATCGCTAAGTTATCATGTGTGAAGTAAACACGTTTGTCTTTAATATGGAGCCACTGTTTAGCTACGTGTGAAAAGTCGAAGGTATTCATCACCTCTTTAACTAAGACCAAACCCGAATCACTCGATAAGCGACCACCTGTATGTGAAATAGTCAAATTTGAATTGAATTTTACCTGGTTTTTGTGTAAGCTAGTCATGAGAAGAACTCCTTTCTTATGGTTGGTTTCGACACCTTTACCATATCAGAATGGGGTTCTTTTTGCATCACTTAACAGGTGAAAATGAAAAAGTAAATGAAGACTGCCGTTAGGCAGTTTCAGACGGTTTGAAGTCAAAGTATGAATTATTCAGGAATAATATAATCCCCGAAATAATCAGCAGCAACTTCATAAGATAAAGAGCCACGACCTTCGCCTGATGTTTCAACTAATTCTTCTAATTTAGGACTCAGTTTCAAGCCCAGGTAATCATATAACAAATTTCCACCACGTGAACCAGTTTCATAGTAGACACCATAAGAATCACTGCCCCAGTCTTCAAAGATGCTAAATGTTTTGTCTTTGAAAGCATCCGTTGAGAATTTTTCTTTAGCATTGGCTAATTTTGTTTCAAATGTATCAATTGCTGCTTTTGCTTCTTCTTCTTTGCCTAAAACGTCACCCAAAAATTCTAAACGTTCTTCGGAACTCTTATCTTCAGAGATAACAACAACGGGTGCAACTTTTGATAGTTTTTCGTAATCTTCCGGATTATAAGTAATAATCAAATCTGGTTCGTAAGAAAGTAGTTCTTCTTTTTCCCATTTTTCAATGGCTGGAACATCTTTTAACTCATCATAAAAAGGCATCGTTTCTTGAGCCCATCCAGAATACCCTACTGGTGTTACATCTAAAGTAATTACGTCACCAACATACCAATTGACCAATACGTTTTTAGGATTGGTTGGAACCTCAACCTCACCCATTTCCGTTTCGACGACTTTCGTCTGTGATTCAGCACTTTCTTTTGTCTCACTCTTATTTGTACATGCAGCTAAAAAACTGCCTAATCCTAATATAATTCCCAACAATGCTAGTTTTTTCATTTTAACACTTCCTTTTCCTTTTTCATTGATAATGATTCTCATTATCAATGAAAAAAATTATAATTTATTTATTAACACTTTACAAGCTATTTTTAATTTAATTTGTGAAATAATTCAAAAATTTTACAAAAAAAGATAATTAGTTGCGATTAATCAAGAGTCACTTAGTGTTTAAGCATTCGCCTACCCACACTCTTGTGAGCGACTATTTCTGCATGCACCTTATGTAATCAAACCTCCAACAATAGCATATTTACTTCTATTCAGTTAAAACTTCACAAAACCAGATTAAAATCATTAGATTATAAGAGAGGATATCTAGATAAAAAAATTGAAGAACAGAAAAATAATTTCTGTTCTTCAATTTCGATTATTATTTTGATAAATTACTTAGTGTCGTTGGAAAAAGCTTTTCCAAATAAGAGACTAGATCTTCCACATCTTTTTCTCTATTTAATAATGCTTCAATCAGCAATGGTAAATTGAACCCTGCTAAGACATAGGTGTGTTCATTTTTTCTTTGAATTACCATCGCCACATTAGATGGCGTCCCACCTGGTATATCTGTCAAAATCAAAACACCTGATGTTTTATCCAATGATTGATAGGATTTTTGTGCGCTTAAAATAGTTGTCTCTAAATCCATGTGTTCTTCTAACGAAAAACTAGCTGTATTTTCTTGATTGCCAACAATCATCTCTGCACTAGCTAATGCTTCTTTAGCAAAATATCCATGACTTCCTAATAAAATTCCAACCAACTCTACCGTCTCCTTATCTGGGTCTTGTATTTATGTTCATTTCACTCTGTTTTTCTTTTTTTGCCATTTCAATGATAGTAGGATTCAGAAAGCTCTCAATTACTGTCATACTCATTGCTTTTGCTGAACGTTCAATGGCAGTGTGGCCAATAGGTGAGCCTGCTAATTTTTCATATTCGGGCGTGTGAAGAGACACTCTAGTTTTATTCAAACTAAAATAAGGATTGGTCGTTGGAATAAGCTGACTTACATTACCAAAATCAGTTGAACCAAAATCATCTGGAAAATCAGGTAGAACTTCTTCATCTAAACTTTCTAATGCTTTACGACAGATATCGCCTAAAACTCGACTGAATGTTCTTGCGCCGTATCCTTTCTCTTCTACTATGTTTACTTCACATCCAGTTGCCAAAGCACCTGCTTGAATACAGTTACGAACACGCTCTATTAGACTAGGAAGTTCATCTTCTTCCATACATCTAATGCTATATTCAATTTTAGAATAATCAGGAATCATGCCTGTGGCCGTTCCACCTTCCACCAGAATACCAGATAAGCGAACATCCGAAGTAACTTGTTGACGCAACATTGATACTGCATTAAAAAATAAATTTGCTGCATCTAAGGCATTAATTCCTCTAAAAGGTTGGCTTGCTGCGTGAGCCGAACGTCCAGTGTATTCAATCAAAAATTTATAGGTTGCTGTACAACGACCGGCAATTCGCGTTGTCCCCGAAGTTGGATGAACCATTGTTGCAGCATCTACATCTTTAAATGCACCTCGCTCAATTAGTTTGATTTTTCCGCCACCACCTTCTTCAGCTGGTGTGCCAATCAGAGAAACTTTTCCTGAAATATTAAATACTTCCATTACTTTTTTAGTTGCCAGGTAAGCCCCAACAGCCGAAGTCGCAATAATATTATGTCCGCAAGCGTGACCAATTTTAGGCAAAGCATCATATTCCGCCAAGATTGCAAAATGTACGCCACCTTCGCCTTGTACGTGAGTTGATTTAAAAGAGGTTTCCAGCTCACAATAATTGGATTCAACTTCTGCACCTTGTTGTTTTATATAGGAAATAATTTTTTCAACAGCTAAGAATTCCTTATATCCTAACTCTGGATGGCTATGAATATAGTCACTAATCTCAATTAATTCAGCTTTTCGTTCATCAACCTCTCGCTCAATTCTATTTTTTACTTCTTCTAACATTCAAATGTCCTCCAAACTAAAATAATCCAATTAATGCACCTAGTAACGAAATTGCTAATACCCCCAATAAAATATTGGTATATTTCACTTTACGATAACGAATTAAGTAGTACATAATAAATACTGCCGTTACTGGTAGAAGACCTGGTAGAATTTGGTCTACATAAGACTGAATAGTTGTCATTTCATTATTTACTAAAATTTCCGGTTTCAAGGAAACTTTTACATATTGTGAAGATAAAATCCCCATCATAAACATTCCCAACACACTAGATGCTGTAATGAACTGATTAATACGTCCATCTTTTAGAACTTGAAGAATACTTTTACGTCCTACACGATAGCCTAAGTGCCATAAGTAGTAGCTAATCGAAGACGTAATCAGACTGATGATAACAAATGGTCCCAAACCAGCAATCCAACTACCGGCAGAAGCTAACGGTAGAAACAAACCAATTACGATTGGACGAATTGTTCCCCAGTCTACAGTATCACCAATTCCAGCCAAGGGACCCATAAATCCAGTTTTTAATCCTGTAATCATTTCGTCTGAAATATCTTCACCCCTTGCTCGCTCCTCTTCCATTGCAATCACAATCCCATGAATTAAACTACCCCAAACACCTTCAGTATTAAAGAAAGTTAAATGGCGTTTTAGAGCTAGTTTTAGTTCTTCATCGTCTTTGTACAATTTCTTAAAAATTGGTGCTAAACAAGCAGCAAAGGCCAGCGTTTGTAAACGTTCAAAAGAGTTGGAAAGCTCACACGTACCTAACCAATACATCCAAGAACGTCGTATGTCTTTTTTAGTGAGTAATTTTTCTTTTTGTTCCATTATAAAGCACCTGCTTCCCCAGTTTTATTTTTAGTAAACGTAATATGCAAGAACGCTAGGAACATTCCAAATAATGCAAAAGCAATTGTATTTACTTGTGAAGCGTATTGGAATAAGAAGAAACCGAATAGGAAATATGGAATAACATTTCCTTTACCAATGACCGAAATTGTAATAGCAAATCCTAATGCCGGAAGAATACCTCCTGCTACTTGTAAGCCTGTCATAATCCAATCTGGAACAATTTCCATAAAAGCATTCACGGCATTTGGTCCTAAGTAAATAGCAATCGCTACCGGAATGATATAAATACCAATCAATGCCAGTGTAGGGTATAGAAAATGGGCACGCATAATACCACTAGCATTCCCTTTTTCTGCATAAGAGTCTGCCATATGAATCCAAGCGGCATTTACAGTTCGACGAATATAGTCTAATAACACCCCTAGCAATCCTACTGGTACAGCCAAAGTTACAGCAACAGCAGGTTCCAAATTCGATTGCAAGGCAATCGGTACAGCAATAAAAGTCGCCAACACCTGATCAGTCGGAATATTTCCTCCTGGTTGAATCACTCCCATGTAAATAGCTTGAATTGCTGCACCCACAATCATTGCTTGTGGGACATCTCCTAAAACGATTCCAATTAACATTGCTCCAAACAACGGAATATTTTTAGGCCATGTATATAAAATCCCCATTCGACAAAAACAAAATAAAACACCTAAAATAATAGCTTGTACAATTGTCATTTTCTTTCCTCCTTAGAATTTATTGGCAATACTTACTAATTTAACTTCTCTTTCTTCAGGAACCGTTTGCAAGAAAATATGTTTCCCTGCTGCTTCCAATTCTTGCAGTTGCCCATATTCTTCTGCCGTTAGAGTGATATTCTTAAATACAACAACACGTCCTGCGCCGCCACCAATACCACCAATTTGGATTTCTTCTAATGGTAAACCATGAGCAATTCCATCTAATAATGATGGAATTCCTTTAAATAAAATAATTGATTTTTCTAAATTTTTCGCATCCAAAAATTCTTTTGCTTCAGCAATCGACTTCACAATTAACTGAACACCTGTTGGAGCTGCCATTTCAAAAACTTCAATCATAAATTCATCTTTTGCTAAAGCATCATCAATGATAATGACTTCTTTAGCACCAACCTGACCAATCCATCTAGTTACAACCTGTCCATGCAATAACCGACTATCTACTCTTACTAATCCAATTTTTCCCATCAAAAAAACCTCCATTTTCTCCTTTTAATTTGCTAACCTACAGTAAAGCCTTTTCATTTTATGTTATACTAAACAATATAAAATAAAAAAAATTCGATTTTTACTGATTTATTTAAAACTTAATTTTATAATATCAAATTTTTTCGAAAAGTAAACATTTTTTTCGAATTTTTTTTAAAAGGAGAATACATATGAAAGATTTAAAAAGTAAAATTCAAATCAATTATTTATCATTTACCAAAAAAGAGAAGCTGATTGCTGACTATTTATTAGATCATGCGCAAGAAGCAAAAAATATGACCATTTCTGAATTAGCAACAACTTGTGGTGTGGCAGAATCCACTATTTTTTTATTTTCTAAAAAATTAAAGCTCTCTGGTTTTAAAGAATTAACCGTTCTATTAGCTAACGATCATAATAAATTACTGCTAGATAGCGTTGATGGCAACGAAGACACTCAAGGACTTGTCAAAAAGGTATTTGATTCAAACATTCGTGCTTTGGAAGATACTGCTCAGTTAATTGATTATGAAAATCTAACGAATGCCGTCCAGCTTTTAACAAACAGTAATAAAATTGTATTTTTTGCTTTAGGCGGTTCAACGCCTATCGCTTTAGATGCTTATCATAAATTTTTACGAACACCATTAGACGTCGAATTCAATTTGGAATACCATATGCAATTACTAAAAGCAGGTAAATTAAATGAAAACTCTTGTGCATTTATTATTTCTCATAGCGGTAAAAATCCAGATATTCTTCGCCTAGTGGAATTATTGAAAAAAAACAGTGTTCCCATTATTTCAATCACTAGCTTTGACAATACCCCTCTGGTGAAAAAGTCTGATGTCGTTTTTTTAACGCCGACGGAAGAGTTAGATTTTAAAAACGCTGGAATCTATACGCGACGTGTTTCTCAGCTAGTCTTAATTGATCTTTTATTTACACTTACAATTTCGTCTGATCCAGAAAAAACAATTTCCCATCTGGAACAGTTCCGCCATGCCTTACCCTATACCAAATAAACCGTTCTACAAGAAAAAAAGCCCTTCCTGTTTATTGATATGCTCCTCTTATATAAGGAAAAAATATCATCTACAGGAGAGCTTTCTTCAAATTATTTTGACAAAATTACTAGCCATTAAATGGGAGTCATAAATATAAATTCTACTAAATATTGTACCGTTGAAAAATGATTCATATTTACGTTCAGGCATAAATTTGATACGTTTAAGATATTTTTGGTTATAACATGTGTTTTTATGTTACAACTAACTTACATACAAACAGCAAATATTACCTCCCCAAAATTCTTATGCCGTTTGTAAAGTTAGGATGCACATAGGGTGTAACACACAGTTTTCCTAACAGAAAAATATCCGAATTAGATAGAATTTTCTTGTTAGCTCCAGTAAGTCAATTTCACAAACTTACTAGTATTAACAAGTCTTTTTCTATATAATTTGGATATTTTTCCCTGATTTTTACTTCTCTTAGTTTCTGCTTGACTCTTCTTTTTAGCTAGCTTCGATTAAGTTTATATAGGTGTGTAAAACAATTTGGTTGTTCAGTTGAAATGATTGGTTTCAAATACATGATAATAATGTGTTAGGCATTCTTTCATTCCTTGTTTGGCTACTTTTTTTACATCCAGATAATTGGTTGGCTCCACTTCATTAATTTTCACCATTGCTGCATTAATAAGATCTGAAAAAATATTGATTTTTGTAATGCCTTCTTTAGCACAACGATTTAAATTATCATCACCTGAAGAAGAACCACCATGTAACACAAGGGGTGTTTCTACAGATAAAGCAATCTCATTTAATCTTTCAAAGTTTATTTCAGGTTCTCCTTTGTACATACCATGTGCAGTGCCAATAGAAATAGCTAACGAGTCTACATTAGTCTCTGCAACAAAATTTAACACATCTTCAACTGTAGTGTATTTTGAATCTGAAAGTTCATGATTTTCATAATTTTCTCCTGATCCTACGTGACCAATTTCAGCCTCAACCACGACTCCTCGTTGGTGTGCGTAAGCAATAATATCTTTTGTTTTAGCTACATTTGTTACAAAGTCATCTTTTGAAGCATCAATCATAACTGAAGTAAAACCTAAGTCTATTGCTTTTTTTATAATTGCATTGGTCATTCCATGATCCAAATGTAATACAACTGGAATTTGGGCTTTTTCAGCAAAATATCTTCCATTTAATGCAGCTTCTTCAAGCGAGAGTAAATCAAGATGACTTTCAGCTAAAGACAAAATAATTGGAACTTGTAGGTCTTCCGCAACTTCTAAATAAGATTTCATAGAGTCAACATCAATAAAGTTTGGAGCAGGAATAGCATATCTTTTCTTTTTAGCATCTTTGAATAAATCTTTGCTTGTGACTAACATTCTCATTTCTCCTTTTTAATTATAAGCTAATTACCCATCATCAATAAATTACATGTGCGTTCTCTTTTTCTATTTTGATCCCAATCAATGAAATAAATGTAACCTACTGAACCGATTAACGGTTCTCTGTTTTTTATAATTAGTGTTTGACTTGATCCAAAAAAAGAAGCACGCAAATGAGCATCTGCATTTAAAATCGTCGTAAGATCATTCGGATAATCTGGGTTTTGTTCTGAAATTTCTTTCAAAAAGGTGACATGTTCTGATCCAGGATAAAGGTAATCTGTTTCGGTTAACTGTCTAGGAATGAGCTTATCAAGAATTCGATTTAAATCCACTTGCAACAATTCATCACCATTCCAATCTTTATCATGAACAAACTCTTCAAATACAACAGAACACGTGGTATGTTGCGAGCTAACAATACATAATCCATCTTGTATTTCTGAGTCTCTAATAATTTTTTTTACTTGTTCAGTTATATCTGTATAAGTTACTCGAGTTCCATTTGATAATACGTTTAATTGTCCATGTTCAATCCTCATAGTTTATTTCTCCAATCGTTCAAGATAGACTTTGTAAACCGCTTCAATCATTTGTGACAACATCTCTTCAGGAGATTCTGCCTCTGTAATTCCACTTGTGCAACCAGTCCCATCTGCTCCCAAACGAATCATTCGTTCAACATCTTGCGGGTTGCTTACCCCTGCTCCCTGTAACACTAAAATCTCATCATCAATAGTTTTTACGGCTCTATTGGTTGTTACAATATAGTCTTTATCACTTGTTTTCCCCGTACCAATTAATTCTGTAGGTTCACATAGTAGTATATCCGGTTTCAATGTTGCGATTGCTTTCGCTTCCTCTAAAGAATCCGCACAAACAATTGTCTTAATCCCCAATTCTTTTCCTTTTTTGATAGCTTGAATTAACTCCGCAAATTTCATAGGATGCTCTGCATGATTTAAAAATACTGCACGTACGCCAACGTTATAAAGAGATTCTGGTAACACAGCTCCCATTCCCCTACCTGGATTAATTCCATCCATATGTTGTGCAGTAACGATAATATGCTCAGTATTGTTAGCAATTGTAGCTAAATCTGCATAAGGTGCAGTGACAAAAATAGAAATTTCGGGAAACTTACTTGCTAATTCATCAGCTTTTTTTGCTAATTTTAATAACACTTCTCCATAAAAATAAGCTTTCGGGTTAAAGGTAAAAAATGGTACATTCAGTTTCATCGTTTTTCTCCTTTTTTACATTAGTAAAATAACTTTACATTTGATACAAATGATTATAGCCTTACTAATTGTTAAAGTCAAATTAAAATTAACAAAAGATAATTTATTTTACATATGTAAAATAAATGATATAATTAATATTATTTTGTGAATATTGGAGAATATAATTATGGACAACCGAGATAAAATGATTGTAAAAGCAGCTATGTTTTTTTATAAAGAGAATAAAAACCAGACAGAAATAGCTCAACTATTAGGCATTTCTAGACCCACTGTAGCTACTTTTCTGAAGGAAGCTGTTGAAAGAGGGATTGTCAAAATTTCAATACAAGATGCTGAAATCATGAATTTTGGACAGCAAGAAGCTATTGCACAAAAATATGGTTTAAAAACTGTTCTTATCTCATCAGTTAGCGGAACAGCTAATGAAATAAAACAAGCATTAGGGAATCTTTGTGTATCATTTATTGAAAGTAATCTTGGAAATATTAATAAATTAGGAATTGGTTGGGGCACTACTTTATTTCAATTTGTAGAAGCTGCAAATTATCGAAATTTCGAACATCTTTCTATCATTCCTCTTATTGGTGGTGTAGATGTTTCTGATGTAAAAACACATTCGAACCATTTAGCTTTTGTTTTGTCGCAAAAATATAATTGTAAAGTTGATTATTTTTATGCTCCTGCAATTGCAGAAAGTTTAGAAATGAAACAAACCTTTGAAAAATCTAAATTTATAAGTGACATCATCGAAAAAGGCAAAACGGTAGATATGGCAATCGTAAGTATTGGAAATCCAATTGAATCTTCTTCTTATAGAGAACTAGGTTACTTTAGTAAAAAAGACTGCGAAGAAATATCCGAAAAACATATTATTGGAGATTTGTTAACTACTTTTTTTGACGAAGAAGGTAAACCGGTAGATTTAAATATTTCAAAAAGAATGTTGGGGGTTAATTTAGAGGATTTAAAAAAAATAAATAATCTCGTAGTTGTTGCATCTGGTAAAGAAAAAGCTAAAGGTATACAACAACTTTTAAAACAGAACGTGATTGACCATTTGATTATAGACACAAGTATTGCTTCTGTTTTACTCTAATCATTTTATTTTGAACATTACAATTCTAAACATTTATGAATCACTAAAATAAATATGAAGCGCTAAAAAACGCTGCATTATTCTAGTGTTTCAAATCAAATGCACAATAAACCATTCTCTAAATATTGATTCCTCAATATTTATAAGAATGGTTTATTATCATTTTAAAATTTACTATTCAAAATCTGCATGTCTTGCAAACATCGTTTCTGAATTTTCTCCTGTTTCATCCATTAAGTTTAAGATTAAACTATCAAATATTAGAAACGCAAGTTGTTCAAAACTTGAACCCATAGGCTGTGAAAAAATAGTTTCTTCGCGCTGATTTTCATCTTTAGTATTACCTGGTAATACAAGGACTGAATCTGCTAGTTGCCCAATCGTAGAGTCTTTTTTCATAGTTACTAAAGCGATATTTACACCACTTTGTTTTGCTTTTGCTGCTAAGTTTTTTAAACTACCCGTTTCTCCTGATCCAGAACAGATGATTAATAAATCTCCTTCTTGTGAATGAGGAGAACTAATTTCTCCAACAAGACTCACTGAAAATCCTAAATGCATTAAACGGTTGGCAAACGCTTGAATTGCAATTCCTGAACGTCCTGCTCCGGATAAAAAGATGTGTTTAGCAGCTTGAATTTTTTCAATAAAATTTTCAATATCTTTTGTATCAATTTTTTCTGCATTTCGTGTTAATTCATTCAAAATTTCTAAGGTATAATTTTTCATTTTTATCCCTCTTTATCTAATTTATTACGCAATTGTTCTGCCACCATCTAATAGAATAGTTTGCCCTTGAATATAAGAATTCGCAGGATCTGCTAAGAATAATGTTAGATTCGCTACATCTTCAATCGTACCAAAACGACGTACAGGTATTTTTTCTAAAACAACATTTAAGCTCTCTTCTGTTGGATAATTCACACGCATCATATCACCAGAATCAATCAATCGAGGGGCGATAGCGTTCACATTGACGCCTTTTGGTCCTAATTCTTTCGCCAGTCCACGAATTAAACCTTCCCCACCTGCTTTTGCGGCAGGATAAGCAACTGCTCCACCTGTTCCGCTAAGTGCTGATCCTGAACTAATGTAAACAATTGAACCATTATTTGTTAAGAAATCATCATAAAAAGCATGTACCGTATTAAATAAACCAGTTAAGTTAATCGCTAAGAGACGATTCCACTCTTCAAAAGTAATTTCATTTGCTTTCTTTGCAAAAGCAATTCCTGCATTTAGCACCAATACATCGATTCTACCGAATTCTTTAAATACTTCTTCGCGAACTTTCACTAATGCTTCTGGGTTAGCTACGTCCGTTTGAACGAATAATGATTTAACATTGTCGAATGTCAACTCTTTCGCAGTTTCCGGTCCTCTCTTTGCATCGTAGTCTACAATGATAGTATGTGCTCCTTGTTCTGCAAATTGTTTAGCAATTCCTTTACCAATTCCGTGTGCGCCCCCAGTAACTAAAGCGACTTGTCCTTCAAATTTTTTCATTTATCAATCGATCCTTTCTACTTAATTGCATCTCGTAAAACTTGATATTGCTTTTGGGGATTATCCGAAAATAATGCACCTCCAACAACAATCAGTTCTGCTCCTGCCTCTTTACATTTAGTAGCAATCGTTGGATTCACACCACCATCAACTTCAATTTGAATCGGACGGTTACCAATCAGCTCTTTCGTATTCTTAATTTTTTCAATACTTTTTTCGATAAATGCCTGTCCTGGCTGTCCAGGATTAATAGTCATGATTAAGATATAATCAATATCATCTAATAAATATTCTAAAACCGATTCTGGTGTTCCTGGATTAATTACTATTCCTGCTTTTCTACCAGCTTGACGAATTTTTTGTAAAATAAAATGAATATGTGGTGTTGATTCATAGTGAACAGAAATCATTTCTGCTCCTGTATCAATTACATCATCAATATGATCCTTGGGATGTGCGACCATCATATGCACATCAAAAGTCATAGTTGATGCTTCTTTCATCATCTTAATTTGATTGGGACCAAAGGCAATATTAGAAACAAAATTTCCATCCATTAAATCCACATGTAAAATATTTGTTTTTTCTTCTTCTAAAAAAACAATTTCTTCTTGGAGTCTTAATAAGTCAGCTCCAAAAATTGAAGGTAAAATCTCTGCCATTTTCTAGTTCCTCCTAGCCGAAAATTGTACTCAACCAATAAGTCAAAATGCTCCATGGACCTGTTAATACAAAGTCAGTTCCTTGACCTTTCAACCCTACATTTGCACCATTCAACATTTCTGTAGCACCTGGTGCAACATAACCTGCTAAATATAAAACAGCTACACAGAATAAAACTGTGGAAATAATTGAACGTAGAAGATTTCCTTTACTTGCCATTACTGTCATTACAGACATATACGTAATTGACATCAAGATACCAATTGGAAATACACTTACTCCAGGTAAAATTAGTGCACACAACATCACAAGTGGTATTGAAATAACCGTTGTTGTAATTGTTGCTGGATCACCTAAACCTAAAGCAACATCCATTCCAATGTTTAAATCGGAATCTTCGCCCATTTGACGTGTCATAAAGTCTTTAGCAGCTTTTCCAATTGGTGATAAACCATCCATTAAAACACTTACTACTTTTGGCATTAAGACCATTACACCAGCAACACCCATTGCCATAGGAACAATCGTTGTCACTTCTTGACGAGTTAACAGACCTAAAATTAAACCAACAATTGCACCAATAATAACTGGTTCTCCAAATACACCTACTCGTTTGTTCAACTTTTCTAAACTAACATCTAACTTATTTAAACCCGGAATAAAATCAATAATTTTATTTAGAAGCCAAGCAATCACTAATGTCCATCCAGTATGAATAATCGTTGTACAAGTGGTACCTTCTAATCCATAATATTCTTGCCACATCGGTGCTATCCAATCACCTACGAAAAGTGCTAGAATAGAAAGAACAATTGTTACAGCTAAACCAATCCAAAAATTATCAAAAATAAAGTAAGCTAATGCTCCAGGTACTAAAAAGTGCATATAATTCCAAATATCAACATTTAACGTCTTTGTCCATTTTAATCGAACCATAATAATATTGACTAATAGACCAATTGGTATCGCTAATCCAGCAAAAGGTGCTATCCAAGAAGCTGCACCTACAGCAGGCCAACCAATATCAGCAACAGTAAAACCTGAGCCAATTTCTGAATAATAATCAACTGCTGGGGATAGTGATTCATTTAACAACCCTACTACTAATGTCAAGCCAATAAAACCAACTCCTACTGTTAAACCAGCTTTAACTGCATCTCCAAGTTTCATACGGAACACTAAACCTAAAATAGTAATGATTAGAGGCAAAATTGCAGATGCACCCATACCAGTAATTGTTTGTACAATATTAATTAAAGTATCCATTTATTTTTCTCCCCATCATTAAGTATTTTGGATTTCTACTAGTTTCTCACCTAAATTTTTGCGTAATTTAGCTTCATTGATTCCTGTCACAAAACCAATAATGCTCATATGAGGTTTTCCTAAATCCCCTTTGTAATTATTGGTTGTCAGAACGATATCAGCGTTTTTAGCCATTGTTTCTAATTCAGTCATGCTACATTTAGATAAACTA
Source organism: Enterococcus sp. AMC2644 (assembly GCF_058216475.1). Classification (NCBI taxonomy): domain Bacteria; kingdom Bacillati; phylum Bacillota; class Bacilli; order Lactobacillales; family Enterococcaceae; genus Enterococcus; species Enterococcus sp. AMC2644. Next base: position 2,461,094 of record NZ_CM177095.1, on the reverse strand, counting down.
TAGCTGGTAATTCCATATTCTTCACATACTGATTTTACTTCCCCAGCTGCTAAAGTCGATGTTGCTACACCACTACCACATGCTACTAAGATATTAATTTTTTTCGCCATTTTCTTTTCCTCCATTTTATACACTATATTTTTGAATAACTGCTAAAACTTCTTCAGATGATTTTGCAGCCTTAATTTCATTTACAAATGCTTCTTGTTGAATTAAACCAATAACTTTTCTTAAAATATCTAAATGTTGACCTCCATCAGCTAAACCTAATACAAAGAATAAATCGACATCAATTGCTTCGTCAGGATCTTCCATTTTTCTCATCTGAATGGGCTTATTCAGAGTAACTACTGAAATGAATGCCTTTTTTATGTTTTGGGGGTCACCATGTGGAATAGCTGCAGTATGGTTATCTAATTGTAATCCTGTTGGATAGTCATCTTCTCTTTTAGAAAGAAAATCATAGAATCCATCCCCCACATAATTTTTTTCGAGATACGTATCCGATAACGTCTTAAACAATTCAGTACGATCGGACACTTGTTGGTTTAAAAAAATCAACTCTTCTTTAATATATTGTTCTAACATTCGCCGTATTCCCTTCTTTTATAAAATGTTGAAGCATTTGAATTGCTTGTTCCCAATCATCTACTTTCGATAATTGTTTAACAAACGTATCGTCTTTTACCATACGATTGATATCGTACAGTATATTCAAATGACTTGTTTTATTTGGCGTTGTTAATAAAATAACAACATGGATTTTGTGTTCGTTATACCAAATACCTTGTTTTGCTATCAAAACACTAACTCCTAATTTCTGAGAAATAAGATCTGGATCTAAATGTGGCAAAACGAGTTTTTGTCTTAATAAAATATATTCTGGTTGACTGTTATACTCCTTTTTCAACTTCTCAAAGAAATTTTTTGAAATAATTCCCTGCTTAACCAGTTTGTTGCTTGTTATTTCTAAGGCTTGTTCCCAATCTATTTTTTCTTCAACAATACTGATTGTTTCTTTACTCAATATTTGTACTAAGTTTGATTGGGAAGAATACTCTTCTTTCGTTCCACTAGAATCTCTTAATAACAATGAGTCCAGTTCTTCTAATAATTTTTTCTCATTTCTAACTGATGCATATTTTTTTACAATTGAAAGAATATCTGTTGACTGTATTCCTTCAAAATCAATTTGAAATAAATCTTTAATCACGTTTTTTCTTAACTGAAGGCGTTCATGATTTGACAATATTTCATTAATCACATAGACTTTTTTTTCAGATACTACTGGAACTGTTGAGAAAACTACGTCATGTGGTAATACAAACTTTTTATATTCTCTAATTGAATTTGTTGGATAAAATAGAAATTCCGGAAAAATTTCCTTTAGTTTATTTTCGATTAATTTTGACATTGAGATACCATTGGGACATAGGATAACTGCACGAATTACCTTATCTTCAAAATCACTTTGTTCGTTTGCCAATAAGTGACCACCTACAAATAATGTAATGTAGGCAATTTCTTCATCAGAAATTGCTGTTTGAAAGAAGTTTTCTATCGGCCAAAATGATTGTTTTACAAAGCCGTGCAAAACACGGTATTCAGAACGGATTTTTTCATATAGAACATTATCAACAGGTAAATTGTATTTAATTCGATAATAGGCTGGTTTAAAATGATTGATTAATTTCCCTAACAATTCTTTTTTGTCTTTTAACACTAGGAAAGTATTTGCTTCAAACTCAATCAAAAACTCCCATAAAGAATTTGACAGTAATGGTAAATCAAGTTCAGTAAATGCATGATTACTACGTACATTTGCACTTAATAGCTGTAAGGCAATATATAGAGTTTCACTATGAGACAAAAACGGTGATTCCGTGAACACATAAGATAATACTTGATATTCTTTTGTGTCTTGAATTTCATCTGGATCCTTAAAATCTTCAATTGTCACCATTTGTTTTCGCTCTATTCGAATTAATACTGCAGCAAGAAAATAGGTTAATGGATAAAAATCCTCATCTGTATATTTTATTCCTAGATATTTTTCAATTCTTAAGATGGCATTCTTAGCAATTACTATATATTTATGCGTACTGATTAATAACTCATTAGTTAAGTTTTCTCCATAAATTTTGTATATTTTCGTAATTGCACGGGACAGAACAATTCGTTTATTCCATTCTTTCCCATGAATTCGATAACCTAATTTTCTACTAAATTCAATTTCTAGATGAAAAGGTATCAACATATCTTTTGCTTTTTTTATGTCATTAACAATGGTATTTTTACTCATCTTCAATTCAATCGAAAAATGATCCAAAGATAATTCTTCATTTCTTGTCAAAATCATGATAAGTATCAGATAAATTCTATCTTCTTTTGAAAAAATGACATCTTGTAGAGTTTGATGTATTGTTAGATAGTCAATAGTTTCTCTGGGGCAAATAAAATATCCTTGTTGCTTTTCAATAATAGATAAGCCTTTTTCAACTAATTTATCATTGATATGTTGAACCGTATAACTCAATTGGCGAGCTGTTATTCCAAACTCTGTTAATAATGTTTCTTCTTTGATTTTTTTGTTTTTTATCAGCTGACGGAGTATATCTTGATTGCGATCGCTCATATTAATCATTCCTCCTTGGTTTCATCATAAGCGCTTCCACATCTTTTTTCTATTGTCTTTTTTCACAAAAAATGTAAATTTTGTGGTACTAATTGTGATGAAGCTTTTCGTTACAATACCCTGCCTGTGAGCGCACTATGTAGTTTGAAGTAAAAAAGTATTAGAAGTAATCTGCTCACTTGCCTAGACAATCATTTAAACGTAAAAAAAGAAACCAAAAACTTAAAATTGTTTTTGGTTTCTTTTCTTACTTAACTATTATAGATCTATTCAAACACTAAACTGTCGTTTGAATGGAAAGATTCAACTAAAATCTAGCTTCTTTATAATACATTAAAATTATCGCTAACTTTTTCTAAGATTCTACTATTCTAATAAAGTTAATCTCGGCTATTTATAAAGAACTAGCAATCATTTTAAAACACTGCTTACATCTGTATGCAACATCATAATCTGTCAATTATCAATTTTTATTTAATCCGTTGAGAAATCTCAATTATTTCGCTATTGGGACCTAAAAAATTAAAGTATAAAATCCCTTTTTCCCAAAATGGTAGCTCCTTAATTGTTTCATCGATTAACGTATATCCTAATTGATGAATAGTTCGATAAGCTTCTTCAATTTCATCGGTATCAAGTGCGATATGATTAATTGCACCATTACTACCTGTCGACTCATCTTCCCAAATCTCAATAATCAATCCATTTAATTCGAAAAAACCCACTTTACTTGTTTTGTTTAATTCTTGATTGATTAGTTCAAAACCTAATGATTCATAAAACTTTTTTGAGGCTAAAAAATCTTCAGTAGGGATACCAATATGCTGTAAACCATTTAATTTCATATGTTCTTCTCCTTCTATAATATATTTACAGTTTTTATTATTTTTTTCACAGTAAATAGCTCTCTATCGAACAGAAGAGAATCTTACCTAAGTTCGATATTATGTCAATAAATAAATTAGTCTATTGAATAGTGAAAAAATAATTGAATGCCCTTCTATTCAACCAAATGGGGCAATTATATTGTTTGTTTCATTCATATCATAGCTTAAAGCAAACTTAATTTCAATTGAGCTCTCGACAGATCTAGTTTAACTAACATTTTACTATAACTTACTTTGTTATTTTAAATACATTCTCAAAGTAGATAATTCAGTCATTAAAGGTTGCAGGTGAAGCAACAAGATTTTTCATAATTTTGTATTTAACACTTCACCAGCGTAAACTACTTAAGATATTGCATTTTTTGACATTTAATGATTAATTACGACGTTTAGCCTCAGGAATAAACACCTTATACTTGTCATAAATAATTATAAAGATAATTGGTAATACAAATGCTATAAGGTTGCCAAATATATATGGTCCAACAGGATTTGCAATAGTTAGACCTGGTAAAACTGTCAATCCTTGACCGATTGCTTTTACATCAAATATTTTCATAAACGCTCCACCAAAACCTGCTCCAATAAATGAACAAACAAAAGGAACAATCGAATATTTTAGATTAACTGCAAATATTGCTGGTTCAGTAATACCTACTAATGTTGGAATAAAGCTTGAAATTGCAATGTCACGATCTTTTGATTTTTTCTTAAATAATAGCCACATTCCAATACAACCGCCACCTTGAGCAATAATAGAAACTGACCAGATTGGTTGAATATAATTAAAACCAGTAGTCGCAACTAGGTTCGCTTCGATTCCCTGAATAGCATGTTGTGTGCCAGTTACTACCAAAGGCTGTAATGCCCCAGCAAAAACAAATGCTCCAAATGCCCCCATTTTCATATATAAAAAATCAATAATTCCTCCAAGAACGTTACCGATAAAATTGCCTAATGGTCCAAATACTAAGAATAAAGCAAAGTTAGATAGAATAACCGTCACTGTAGGAACTAGGATATAAGCAAGTACTTGTGGAGAATACTTATTTGTGACTTTTTCAACCTTTGATAGAAACCAAGATGTTAAAATAGCTGGAAAAACACCACCTTGAAAAGCCACTGCAGGAACTGTCAAACCAAACAAATGCCAATAATTAGGTTTTATAGCGCCCATAACAAAATCATTTCGATTAGCAAGACCTGGATGAATCATTACAAAACCTACAAGTAAACCTAAAATAGGATTTCCACCAAAACGTTTTGTTGCAGAGTACATAATCAAAACTGGTAAATAATCAAATGTAGTAGCAATAATTCCAAAAAAACTTGCTAAATCATTCAAAAAAACATTATGATCTGCAAAAGAACCATCCATACCAAACATTCCAGGAGTAGTAATCAAGGAACGAATACCCAAAATCATTGCAGCTCCAATAAATGCAGGAATAATTGGAATAAAGATATCAGAAAAAACCTTAAAAGCTTGTTGAAGTTTATTTCCACTATTATTTATTCCTTCGTCTTTCATCTCTGAAACAGACACTTCTTTTGCATCTGTTAGATTTACAAATTCTTTGTATACCTTTTCAATTGTACCCGTTCCAAAAATAACTTGAAGCTGTCCACTATTAAATATCACACCTTTAGCACCATCAATATCTTCAAGTTTCTCCATATCTGCTTTATTTTTATCTTTAAGAATCAAGCGTAAACGAGTAATACAATGAGTAGCACTTACAATATTTTCTTTGCCTCCAACATTATCTAATACTTCTTCAGCAATTTTTCTATAATCCATTTATATTTCCTCCTCTTTAATGCGACAGGTCAAAAAAATTCAACCTGTCGCAATAGCTATCACAAATTTTATTTTAAAATATCTGTTGAAAATTCAGTATTCGTGGCCGTCAACATTCCATTTGTTGCCGTGATTGTAATTGCATCCCCAAATTTATTATAAACACGAGCATTTAAAGAAATACCATCAATGTATAGAGTCATTATGTTGTCATCCACAATCACTTTTAGATTATATGATTTATTAGGTTCTAATGAAATTGGTCTAATTAAACCTTTATCCATATATTGGAACCATGGATAACATGGATTTTTATCAAAAGTAAGTTTCCCTTCATCTAAATTAAATCGATATTCATAAGATTCATCTGTTTCAATATTTTTATAGAATCTGAGTGAAAAATCACTAATGTTCTCATCAAATATAATTGTCGTTTCGAAACTAAACAGTGTTCCGCTATTTTCGACAAGCATTACTTCTTCCCTAGTATCCACTGTAGAAATAGAAAAATCATTAATATCTATTTTATTCCTAAAAGCATTCCATATCTCATCAATCGGCTTCACACCTAAAGAAAAATCTTCTTTTTGATAGACTTCGTGTGGAACAAAAGTTCCTCCCCAAAGATAGTTATTCATATCATTCTCTTGATCTTTTGTTGGGACCCATCCGAATAGAACTCTACGCTTTCCATCAAAGGCAGTTCTTCCTGCATAGTAAGCTCGGCCATCAAAGGCTTCATCTTTTGGTTTAATCCAAGGTCCATCTAAACTTTGACTCATTCGATATAATATTTTATTTCCGTCTGAATATTCAGAATAAACTAGATACCACCAATTACCTATCTTGAATAATTCGGGCATTTCAAACATTGTATATAATCCAGGAGACCAAAAATCACCTTTAAATTCCCAATCTGTTAAATTCTTAGATGTAAACTTAACTAATCGTCCAGTTTGTAGATGTTTATCTTGACCTTTACGTGCACCGAGTATTAATAAGTATTCTTCTTTCTCATCATCCCAAACAACAAAAGGATCTCTCCAGTTACGAATATCATATCCCTCTTGTGGTTCTAGTTCTAAAGCTGTTTCTGATTTTCTCCAATTAACAAAATCTTCGCTTTCTGCATGAAGTAAGACTTGGGAAGTTTTTCCTTCTGCTAGAAACTCACGATTATACCCAGTATAAAAGGCATGAACTTTCCCATTTGCTTCAAAAACTGATCCCGCATAAATAAACTGATCACGTTCACTATCACTACCTCTCAAAAGAGATTCACCAAAATCTTCGTAATGAACAAAATCTTCTGTAGTTGCTAACGCCCAACCAAACGGTTCTCCAAAAGGTACAGGATTCCGAGTATCTCGTTGATGATAAATAAAGAATTTTCCATCTTTTCCATATGGCATGACATCACCAACCCAAACATCCTTGGGTTGATAATAAAGTTGATGCTGATTACTTTTTTCTATTAGTTTATCCATATTAATGCCTCCAATAAAAAATTTTATTTTCATAAACAATATATATCAACCGGTTTCATATGTCAACCCGTTTCATATTTTTAGAATAATAAATCGACGAAAAAAATCTTTTCGTCGATTTATTATTCTATTAAGCTGTTTCATTTTTTAAAATTTTAACTGGGAGAGAAAGTTCATCTTTCTCTTTTTTTCCATTAATCATATTCAATAGTTTTCCAACTGAAACTTCAGAAATTTGTTTTATAGGCTGTTGAATAGTAGTCAATTCTGGATTATAAATACATGTCTGTTGTGCTCCATCAAACCCAATTACTTTCACATCTTCAGGTATCTTTCTTTTCTGATTTTTCAAATGATTTATTGCCAAAGTAGCTAATAAATCATCTCCAGCAAAAATACCATCAATAGTTAGATTTACATCAAGATAATCTTTTATTATTTTGCTTTTTTCTTCAGTGTCTAGAACAAAAGGTACTTCTAAAATAAAACTTTCTAATTTATTTTGAGCTAATACATCTTTGTATGCCAATGTTCGACTATTAGCTGGTAATTTAATTTTACTATCTCCTCTGATACATAAAATTTGTTTACATCCTTGATCTACTAATAACTGCGTAGCTAACTTTCCACCTTCATAATTATTACAAGATACTGTAATTGTATGTTCTCCTAAATTTCGATCAATAGCTACTATCGGTAATCCCGGAATATTATAGTCTTCTATCTCCTTATTATGCGTTCCTACAATAATACCATCTACTTGATTTCTTCTTAACATTACTAAATATTCTTTTTCTTTAGTAGGATTATTCAAGCTATTACATAACAAAACTTTATATCCCTTATTCGAAAGTTCAAATTCTATATTTTGTATTAATTCAGCATGAAATGGGTTAACGATAGTTGGAAATATTAAACCTACAGTATAGGTTTCATTTTTAAATAATGCTCTAGCCAATTCATTTGGATAATATTCTAATTTATTCATGGCAGCAAATACTTTTTTCTTTGTATCTTCACTTAAATATCCTTTATTATTTAAAACTCTTGATACTGTTGTAGGAGAAACATTTGCTTCTTTAGCAACTTCTCTTATACCAATTTTTTTCATTATTCAATAATAGACAAGGTTGTAGGACTCTTCCTACTCGATTACTCTCATCGACGTTCCAAGAACCTTGATTATACTCATTCCTTTCCAATAAAAATTCTACCTCTATTATAATTTTTAATTTACTTTTAAAAAAGGAAGCACCATATTTCCAGTATAACATTATTAGTTCTTCAATACATTTAAACAAATATTTTATATTTTATCATAAAAATATTATGAACTACTTATATACAAGCTTACAGACTTGTTACATCTGTTGAAGGAGCTCTCCTGTTTATTTTTTAAGAGAACATCTCCCTGCTGACTTTTGTAGTCATAGAAACTAAGTCAATATATCACTAGACAAGTAATATACAAGCACACTTTCACAAAATCTTTTGACAGCCTCTAGCATCCCTGATTATGTTCTGACAAATACACTACGCATAATTTGCCAGCTAAGTTGTTCATTACTTTGAATCATTTAAAAATGTAGCATAAGTAATTTGCCTACCCTTCTTGACAAAAAAGACAAAAAGAAAAATACATGCACGTATTTTCTTTCTGCCTATGTGGATTAATTAATACAGATTGACAATATCTCTTATTTGATAATTTCTATGCCGTTTGCAGTCTTCCCAACAATCCTCTTGAAATTGGTCCTACAATCAATAATTGAAGTGGTAAAGCAAATATGATATTGGTGCCCCAAGCTTGCAGATAATTTGAAAGTAAGTTTTTATCTATCCCCACTTCGATAATTACACCAAATAATGACATACACGTCACCATACCAATAACCATACAAAGTGTAATTGCTAAAACTACTTGTATTTTTTTCTCGCGATTAATAGGTAATGAAAATGCAACTTTTTTTGCAACAATACCGACTATGTATTCATCTAGAATAAATGCTACAATAATCCCTGGTATAAATCCTTGTATAAAGTTTTCCAAGGTAAAATGATGATGTAAAATTAGATTATATGCACTCATTCCTGCCACCATTAAGGTACACATAATTCCTGTAAAAATAAAACTCTCTTTTCTATTTGTTGGCAACTAACTTCTTCCTCTCTTTGAATAAAATCACAAGGAGTATCATAGCACAATTAAATTTTTTTCGTAAGCAAAAGTTTTTTATTTTTTTATCTTCGCAATATATCTTAGTAAATCAATGATTTCACAATTGTTTTTTTCTGCTAAAAGAACAATCCCGCTTGATTTTTAGCAGCTCTTTTCAAAAAAAAACTCTCTAACTTTGTTAAAAAATTTACTCTAAAATGATGTATTCAAACGTAAAATAGAGAAATTGAGACATGCAAAAAAACTAGCCAAGATATTCTTAGCTAGTTAATACCACTCTTCAATAATTTTTAAATATTCCTTACTCTATCTTCTTCTGAAACCAACGGATACTCATCGACACTGTTTATGTCTTGATACCAATATGGTGTGACTTCATAAATGCAGACTCCTGTATCTCCCCAATTATCTGCTTTGTATTTCTCAATAAAACCTTCAAAAGAATGATTGAAAGGAACATTGTCACAAATTTGTAATCGCATAACCGAGGTATGGCCGTTCCCATCGATAGGCATTAGTGATTGCGTCGCATAGGCACTATCAAAGAGTGCAAAAGGAGGCTCTGCCGCCCAGGCATAACCAATATAATCCTCGCTTCCTGTACCAAAGGTCGAAGGAAACTTTTCGCCATCGACAAAAAACTTTTCATCGCCTTCTCCCCACCACCAATCAATTGTTTTATCATCCCATTGACCATACCACCAAGTCTGACTTTCTTCTGTAGGTTGTTCCCAAGTATCCAGTACATGTAAATGAACACCACAGAAGCGACCACTTCCTTTGGTTAATAGAATTGGCCAGTCTGGATGCCGATCGCCACCAGGTTCGAAACGCTCACTCGCCCAATTTTTAAAATCCCCTTGATGCCATTTAGAATGAAAACGAAGTAGCTGATTCGTTTGATTTTTAGGGATTTTTTCGAAACGATAGGAAATCTGTAGTTGTAAATTTTCTGTTCCGGCATAAGAAAAAACCACTTTTGCACCATCAGAAAAAGGCATAAACCAGTTCGCATACATTCTTTTTTCCGTCATACCTAAGGCCAGAGATTTTACTAAATTATATCCAGGTGCACTCCCAAAAAAATCGCCCAAGGGAACTTCAACAGCTGGCTGTTCTTGTTTATCCCAATAAATAGTTAACAATGTCTCACGAAGAATTGTCTTCTGACTTTCAAGAGAAAAATCTTCTAAATTAGTCTCAACTCCTAAATAAGTGATTGCCCCTGAATGAGATAATTCAAACCTTTGAATTGCCTCTTTAGCGAAATCAATAGACACTTTGTCACAATCGCTATCATATGTATCGCCACGCGCATAAAGCGCTCGGTCTACTTCTGCTAGCAGAAGTAATCCTTCTTTAGAAACCACTTCTTTAAAGCTAGGCAAGTCCTCCTGTTCAAAGAGGCTGTAGGTAAAATGATAATACATTCCCCATTCTTTAGAAAAGGTGATTTTTATCCCATCTTTAAAAGGAATCGGAATATATGAATTATAGCCTCCCGATAATTTTGGCGCTAAACTAGGAAAACCAGCAGGAGATACATCATCCGTTAATTGCTCAAAAAATTGCTTAAACGGACGTGAATAGCTCGGTTGTTGCTCACCATCAAAATAAAAATTAATATTTCCTTGCTCAGGTTTAGCTGACCAAACACGCCAAATTACTCCTGAGCCTTCTAGTTCGACAACGACCTCTTCCTCATTCTCTGTTCGAATAATTCCTGTCCCATCTTCATTTGCATCCCAATTACAATAACTATCTGTTTCTGATTCATAACTTGAGGTACGATCGTAACTGCTAAAACTCCCTGCTTGTTCTCCTACAGGGGGATTAGCTAAGTGTTTCATATCTGATAACCTACTAAGTAGATTGCTTAATTGTTCTGACATTTTAATAATTCCTTCCATTATTTATTTGACTGCTCCATCAGCAACACCTTTAATAATTTGTTTTTGTGTAAAGAAATAAACGATAATTATTGGAATAATCGCCACTAATAATCCGGCAAGAGCTAAGTGCCATTGTTTGGTATATGAACCAAAGAAATAGAACATTTTTATCGGAATTGTTTGCATGCCTGGTTTATTCACTGTTAATGAAGGTAACAGATAATCATTCCAGATAGCAATGGCATCTAATAAGCCAATTGTAACTGCGGTTGGACGCAACAATGGAAAAATAATTTTAAAAAATATTTGCCATCTTGAAGCCCCATCAATTGTGGCTGCTTCATCTAAGCTTTTTGGAATCGCTTTTAGTGCACCAACAAACATAAATACACCCATACTGGTATTAAATCCTAGATGCATAAATATCAGTCCTCCACGATTCAACATCCCTAAATTTCCATACAATGAAACCAAAGGAATCATAACCGACTGAAACGTTACTAACATTGCTGCAACAAAGACATAATAAATGACTTTGCTTGATTTTGTTTCAGATCTTTGAATAGCATAGGCTGCCATAGCAGAGACAATAACGATTAAAGCTACAGAAACTACTGCAATAATCACACTATTAAATAAGGTCGTTGAGAACTCTAATTCTTTCAAGGCTTGTGGATAATTTTCGAATGTAGCTACTTTGGGAATTCCCCAAGTATTACTAAAGATCTCTCTTTTTTCTTTAAAAGAGTTGACAATCATCAGATAAAAAGGAATTAACCAGATAATCATTAAGATGAAACCTACTATCTGACCTACACTAATTTTTTTTCTTTTCATTTATGCCTCAACCTCTTTTCTACTGGACAAGTATACTTGTAATACTGAAATAATCGTTAGCAACACAAAGAAAACAATCCCTTTTGCTTGTGCTAAGCCCATTTGTTTTTGAGAAAATGCGGTATTTACAATATTCATCGCTACCATTTCTGTCGATTTAAACGGACCACCTGATGTTAAAGATAAATTTTGATCATAGATTTTAAAACAGAAGGATAGTGTCATGAATAAACTAATTGTAAATGCTGGTCGAATCATTGGAAATTTGACTAAAATAAATTTTTGCCAGTTAGAGGCTCCATCAAGGTCTGCCGCTTCCAAAATGGACGTATCGACTCCCTGTAAAAAGGCAATATAGATAACCATAATGTAACCTGAATACTGCCAACAAACCATGATAACCATTCCCCAAAAAGCAGTACTTGGTGTAGATAGCCATCCAAGCATCTTCTCCATTCCTGCAAACTCACCAAAAGCTTGAAACCCTTTAATAAAAACAAATTGCCAGATGAATCCTAAGATTAGGCCACCAATCAAGTTAGGCATAAAAAAAACAGTCCTCAAGATTGAATTTCCTTTAAAATTTTGTGTCACAATCAAAGCCAAGCCTAAACCAATACAATTAATTAAAATAATAGTAATGACAGAAAAACGAATGGTAAACCAAATAGATGCCAAAAATTCTTTATCTTTCATAATTTGAATAAAGTTATCTAGACCAACAAATTGAGCAGGATTAATCCCATCCCATTTAGTAAAACCGTAATAGATTCCAAAAATAAAAGGAACAAATACGACTGCCCCAACTGCAAATAGTGCAGGTGCTAAAAAAGCACCTGACCATAATTGTTGTTTTGAGGTAGTTTTCTTTCTTAATACATTTATTTTCTCACTCATATCGATACCCCTTTATTTTTCTGGATTATTGACACTCCATTTATCCTGAGAATCTTTAATTAATTCTTTCCATGTCATTTCTCCAGAAACATATTTCTGAATGTCTGTTCCAACTGTAAATTGTGTCCAATCTCCTTTTATTGAAGGAAATGTTGAAATACGAACTAAATTATTATTGGTATACTCTGTATATTCTTTAATTAAATTAATATCTGATTGATAGTCTTCATAGCCTTTATAAGCAGGAATAAACATAAATTCATCAACAACAACTTGTTTTCCTTTTTCAGATGTGTTCATGTAATCTAAAAAGTCTTTGGCGGCTTGCACTTCTTTTTCACCAGACTCTTTATTCACTACATAGTTATTTAAAGCGCCTCCATCAACTTTTCCGTATTCTACACCATCGATTGGGATTGGTAGGATTCCTACTTCTTCTTGAGCAAATTCTTCATCATTTGTCATTAAAGTTGGTACTACCCAACTACCTTGCATCACAATTGCTACTTTTCTACCAACAAATTTATCTTCAATTTGTGTAGAGTAATCTAAGCTAGTGGTTGGTTGCACAGAATAATCATTTTGAATATCTACAAACTCTTTTAATTGATTTCCATATTTAAAATCAACTTGTTCTGCATCAAATGCAGCAACCGGATCATTATCGAAATCTAATGAATAAAAGGCACTAGCGCCATGCATTCCTGTCGACCAGGTTTCTTTAGCAGGGTAAGCAAAAACAGCTTCCAGACCCAATTTCTCTTTATTTTTATCAATTTTTTCTACAGCTGCTCTTAATTTCGCCTGATCATCAATTGTTGATGGATCGATACCAGCTTCTTTAAAAACTGTTTTGTTATATAAGAAACTATATACTTCATAACTCATTGGCATAGCGCCAACGCCACCATCATCTAATTTAAAGGCATCCGTAGTTCCCGGCAAAGCATTTTTGATTGATTCTGTATCTGATAAATCGGCTGCATATTTCTTATACTCAACAAAATCATTGATTCCAGCGGACATAAAAATAGTTGGTGCTTCTCCTGAGGCAAATTTAGATTTTAAAGCTGCTCCAGAATCTTCTCCACCACCGACAAATGTTAAATTAATTTTCACATCATCATGTTCATTTTGATAATCTTCAACTAATTTTGTCAGTTCATTTTTGTATTCTACTTTTGATAAGAACATACTAATCTCAGTTTGATCTTTATTGCTACTTGCCTCTCCATTTCCACACGCTGACAATAATCCTAAACTTAAAAGCCCCATTCCTATAATTCCTAAAGTTTTCTTCACATTGATCCCTCCATTAATTTATATGCAGTCGGTTTTTACGTAACCGGTTACGTTTTAGGTAAAAACTAATATAGATTAATATAATTACTAATCTATATTGATTGAATCTATTTTTCTAGTTGACTGTCGGACAACAATTCGATGTTTCACAATTTCGGTTTCTATCCGTTCGCCATTCATCAAAAAAGCATGTAATTTTTCAAATGCTCGATTTCCAATTTTTTTAAGTGGTTGATGAACAGTGGTGATTTTAGGCGATGACATCAAGCTAATTTTAGTATCATCAAATCCTGATATCCCTACTTGATGAGGTACACTAATTTGATGCTCCCTTAACCGATTCAAAACACCTAGTGCATTGTCATCACTTAAACAAATAATTGCTGTTTGATTGCTACACTGTGGAACCAGTGAGTCAGCAATTGATTCGGCAAAATCATAGGAGAAATCGCCACAAAAAATTTGACTATCAGATAAGGACAAACCATTTACTTTCAGTGCATCTTTGATTCCCATCAATCTCGGAATCGTAGTAATTTGATCGTCTTCTACCCCACCAACACACAAAACATGTCGGTAACCACACTCTTGCACTAGATAATTTGCAATATCAAATCCAGCTTGATAATCATCGATTTTAATGTAAGGAAAAGACACATTCCTATTTTCTGTATGTGAGGTCGTCACAATGTACGGAACTTTTCTTTGATGAAGCAATTCACTCACTTCTTCATCCAAGGATTCTGATAAGAAAATAATTCCATCAACATTTCGATCTAAAATTCGCTGAATAGACACTTTAAAATTAGATTTTCTCATATCACTATGCACTAATAAAATAGTATAGTCATTGGCAAATGCAGATTCTTCAATCCCATCAATAATTCCATTTAATACATCTGTTCCTAAATTGGGAATAACAACTCCTAAACTCTGTGTTCGATTAACTGCTAAACTATGTGCTGAAAAATTGCGCTGAAAAGAAATGGCTTCTATTGCTTGTCTAACTCTCTCTTCGGTTTTTTTACTATAACCGCCTTTATTATTAATTACTCTGGAGACTGTTGCTACAGATACATTTGCTCTTGAAGCAACATCTCGAATTGTCATTGCCATGGAACCACCTCTTCAGTAAACGTTTACAAAAACGATTATATATGACGTAAACGGTTACGTCAATGGTGAATTATAAAAAAGTTAAATTAAAAAATTCTTTGGGTATTAAAAAAGGCTACTAAAGAGCGATAAAATATCGACTTTTTAGAGCCTAAAAAATGTACAACTACTATTTTACATATTCTATTCGAGATAAAATTTCTTTAGCGATTACGCCATCACCAGCTATTGTTGGATGCACGCCATCTTCTGCGTAATATCTAGGAGAGGTTACAATAGCTTTTTCGGCTAAAATGCCATCTAGAGGTATATACTCACAACAAAACTCACCTGCTAAATAACGAATGCTAGCGATTTTTTGATCCAAATCTTTCCGCCAGTTCATGCGGTCTTGAGGATACGGCAGAACAAAAGGTTCCAAAATTAAAATACGCTTGATTCCAGCTGCAGTCACTTTTTCTAAGACTGCTCGGTAAGTCTCTTTAAAACGGACTGCTTCTTCTTGACTACCAAAAGTCTCACTATCCACATTATGCCAGGTATCATTAATGCCTATCAAAAGAACTAGTACATCTGGTTTTAGAGCAAGACAATCTTGATCTAATCTGTCAAGGATATGCTTGATTCGATTGCCGTTGATTCCACGATTAAAAAAGGTGAAATTCGCTTCTGGATAATCAGCAGACAACAACCCCGCAGTGATTAAGGGAAAACCTAAACTAGCATCATTTCCATATATCCGATTATTATCAGTTATGCTATCTCCTAAAAACAATATTCGGTCATTTTTATATAATTTCATAAAATACCTCCTGATACTTTTACTTGAATGACATACTTATTATACCATTTTTACATTTTTTAGATTTAGTATCTCATTCGATTATAAAAAATGTGATGTTCTATAGTATGCTTTGAAGTTTACAATGACTCAATCTGAGTTTCTACATTTCGTTACTAAAACTGATCTGATTTCATTTATTCAAAGTCTATTTCGTATCTGCGTAACTCATTTTTTCAGAATCTATTTGTGACAAACACAAGCATAGTCTGATTTTACATGTTTGCTTTTTTTATTTTTCAACTTTAAACTTATATTTTGTTTGGTAATTTACTACTTCCTCTTTTTTCAACAAAGGTGTTTGAAATTGTGGTTCATTGACTGCATTAGGGAAATACTGCGTTTCTAAACAAAGGCCTTCTCGGAAACGATAAATCGCTGCTTCTTTGCCTAAAGTATGTGACATGAAGTTGCCTGTGTAAAATTGGACTCCGGGTAGATTTGTCGTTGCTTCCATCACAATCCCACTTTGATCGCCTGTCAAACGAACAAATCCCTTCGTTGGATCATCCAATACAAAATTATGATCGTAGCCTTTTGCATAAACAAGTTGATTATACGCTTGATCAATCTCTTCTCCAATTGGTTTTTCTACTCTAAAGTCCATTGGAGTCTGTTCAACTGAAAGAATTTCACCGGTCGGAATTGCTTGGCTGTCTTTCATCGGTGTAAAATGACTCGCTTGTAACTGTAAGCGATGATTCATAATGGTTCCGCTGTTGTGACCATTCAAATTAAAATAACTATGATTGGTTGGATTCAACACTGTATCTTTGGAAGAACTTCCTTGATATGTAATCACTATTGAATCTTCTGTTAATTGGTAACTCACATCTAAAGTCAATTCGCCTGGATAGCCTTGATCGCCATCTGGACTAATTAGGCTAAATGTAATCTTATTATTAGCTTCATCTACCGTTTTAACATCCCAAACTCTTAATTGATACCCATTTTTTCCACTATGCAGATTGTTTTCTCCATCATTTTTAGTCAATTGATACGTTACACCATCTAATTCAAAACAAGCATTTGCAATTCGATTCGCATTACGGCCAATCGTTGATCCTAAATACAAATCATCGTTTGTCTCATATCCTTCAACGGTATCAAAACCTAAAACGACATCTCTCAGTGTGCCTTCTTTATCTGGAACCCATAGATTGGTTAAAACCGCCCCAATATTACTAACCGTCATTTTTAAGCCTTTTTCATTTTCAAACGTGTATAAAAACACCGCTTCTCCGGTTTTTGTTACACCAAATTTTTCCTGATTCATTTGCTTTGCCCTCTTTTCTTTCAATTTAAAAATAAAAAAGCTAGGAGTACTTAGTTAAGTACTCCTATTTTTTATTTAATTACAACACTTTACTACCACTTATTCTACAGTAATAGTCATTTCTGGTGTCAAAGATAGTTCGCCTAAATTTTCGATTCCTTCAGGTAAGCTAACTTCACCTTTAATAACCATCTTGCCTGATGATACATCTTCTGGCAGTTGCCAATCAACAGCAACTTTCACGTTTTCTTCTGGTACACTTTTTGACGTGATTAGCCCGATTTCTTCAGGTAAAGACCATTCAGTTGATTTTTGATCTTTTTTAACCGTTTTGTCAACTAAATCTTCTGATGCAAAACCGATAAAGTTATCAACATCCACTGCTCCTGATGGTACTGGTTGTGGCGTTACAGTTGGTCCATGAACCTCTAGAACAGTTTCTCCCTTTTCATTTTCAGTAAATCTCATGCGATCAATCGCAAATTCTCTGGGATCAGTATTCCAAATTGTTTCGTGTCGATGATAGATCATGAACATTTCTTTTCCATCTGGTGACGTTGCTACTGCATGATGTCCTGCTCCAGGAACAAATGAATTAGATTGCATAATTGGATTTTGTTCATATTTTTCAAATGGTCCTAATGGGTTAGTGCTTGTTGCATAGCCTGCCCCATACATTGGACTTTCAAAATGAGAACCTGAATACGTTAAATAATAGATACCATCTTTCTTTAACATATAAGGACCTTCATTAATACTAGCCATATCTAATTCCCATGGTTGTGAAGGAACTAAAATTTCTGTAAGTGTACTCTCATCAATTGATATCATATCATCATTTAACTTAGCACCCCAAATAACATTTCCTTCATTAAAACGAACAAAGTACAAATAATATTGTCCATCATCATCTTTAAAGGCATGTGCATCAATTTCGTTGATATCTTCATGCATCGGACCAATCTTAGTTTGCTTAAAAGGTCCCAATGGTGAATCAGCAACTGCTACACAAAGATGCTCATTTGCTGTGTAGTACATATAATATTTTCCATCACGCTCAATCATATCCGGTGCCCAGAAACCATTTGTTCCCCAGTTATCTTCACCCATACTCATGGCCATGCCTTTGTCTGTCCAATTAACCATATCTGTGGAAGTAAATACTTTGATTCCGCCAACATTTCTACCTGCTGTAGTCGGATATAAATAATACGTCCCATCCACAAATAAAATATCTGGATCTGCTACTTCGGGTAAGAGAGCATTTGTATATGTAGCTCCCTCATGTTCTGATTCTTGATATGAATCAATTGACATTTTATCAAAACTTGCTTGGCTGAAGTGATTATAAACACCAATTTGGCCATTAACGTAATCTTCATCGATAATATCTATCTGAGGATAACTATCCTCTGTTTCATTTACAAAACCTTGAATATGATTTCCTGCTACTTTTACGGTTAATTTATAGACATTATCATATTCAAAATACATTTTCTTTGTAGCAATTTCAGTCCAAGAATCTTCTTCCGTAGTTGATTTACCTAGAACAACCTGTTGTTTTTCAACATCAATTCCAAAGTAATAGCCATCATAACCATCGCCGTTATCTTTAAGATTTTGGATCCGAAACAACACACCTGCTTCTGCATTAGTATTTTCTTTTTGTTTTTCTGATTTGCTGACTTTTACTTCTAAATCAAATTGAAAATCATCATATTCTTCTTTTTTCAAGATTGCTTTATTCTCAATGTCGTTCAACGTTATCACTCCTTCCTTCGCAAATCCGTCATTCTCTCCATCACTTTGATAAAATGTCCAATTTTTAGCGTTAGTGATATTTGTATTTTTTCCTGACGAAATTAGAGTAGTCGCTACGAAAAGAGCGATTCCAGCAGTTAATAAGAGACCGCCCCAAACTATAATTTTCTTCACATCCGCCATCCTTTCTATACAAATTAGGATGTATCTTTGACTGTATAACGATAAGACAAGCTGTGTAGATAGTTTCTCTATTGTTTAGAGCAATCTACAGATACTTCTCCACGTTCTTACTCTACAGTAAGAACGTGAAATTGATCGTTGATTTCTTTAATTTTACTTAAATCACATTTAGGTTGGCGATCATAAGTCAATAAGCCATTAATCTCTTGCTCCACATCTGTGATTTGAGTATAACAATAGCCCCAAAGCGCTTTAGAAGCGTACACAGCATCCATAATTCGACCATATTCAGAAAGGAATTCTTCTTTAGACGCCGCTGAAGTATAACCCCATCCTGGTTGTCCAGAAACATCAAAACCAATTCCTCCAAACTCAGTCAATAAGATTGGTTGTCCTTTGTAAGAGAAACCATCCGCAAAAATTGGCCAAGGAGTTGATCGATTGTGAAGTAGTGCTTCTCTACTATGCAAGCTTTCTTTAAAGTATTCATATTTTGCTTTCTCATTTTCTTGACCATGCGCATAGTTATGAATAGCGACGATATCCGTATCTGTTGCTGCCCATCCATCATTAGAAATAACTAAACGTGTTGTATCCAATGAATGAATGTAATGGAAAATTGCTTGAGAGAAATGTTGTTGTTGACGATCAAACGATATATTTGGAACGCCCCAGCTTTCATTAACTGGCACCCAAGTAATGATTGAAGGGTGATTGTAATCACGCTTAATGGCATCTGTCCACTCAATCATTAAGCGTTCAACTGCCTTATTTGTATAAACAGCTGGTGCTGCACACTCTCCCCAGACAATGAAACCAAGTTTGTCTGCCCAATATAAGAAACGTGGATCCTCCATCTTTTGATGTTTACGACAGCCATTAAAGCCCATTTCTTTTGATAATTGAATATCTTTAATAAAGTCTTCATCAGAAGGTGCTGTTAATAAACCTGTTGGCCAATAGCCTTGGTCCAAAACTAGTTTTTGATAGTATGGTTTATTATTTAAAAAGATCATTCCATCGACAGCATGTACTTTTCTCATACCAAAATAAGAAGCTACACTATCCTTACTTTGTTCTCCTTCTTTCAATTCTAACTTAAGGTCAAACAAATTAGGTGTTTCTGGTGTCCATGAATATCCTTCATGATGATAGTTTTGTCTAAAGATGTGATCTTGATATAATTCAACTTCAAAAATCACTTTATTAGCAGTCAGATTTACTTGTCCGCCTGCAATCAATTGGTCTTTAAAGTTAATAGTGTAAGCCAATGCGCTTTGATTAGTTAATTGACTAATTTCTGCTTCAATTTCGATTTTTCCTTCATCAAAATGGGGAGTCAGTTTAACATTTTGGATATGTTGTTCATTTACTACTTCACACCAAACTGTCTGCCAAATACCCGTAGAGTTTGTATACCAGATACCTGCAGATTCATCTTCCCAAAATTGTTTTCCACGAGGAATTGTTTCATCATAATGGGAGTCAAATGCTCGAACACTTACCTGTTGTTGTCCTGAAGGATCCAAAAATGGGGTAATGTCCATTTCAAAAGAAGTATGTCCACCAATATGGTGACAAACGTGTTGACCATTCAAATAGATATCTGACTCATAATCCACAGCCCCAAAATGAAGTAAGACACGTTCATTTTCTTGTGCTGAAACTTCAAAATCACGTTGATACCAAACAATATCATGTGGTGTTCGGTCTTCGATACCACTTTCTTTACTTTGATAAACGAAAGGAACTACAATTGTTTGATCGTATGGTTCTGAAGTTGCAAACCAACCTTCATTCATTCCTTCATTTTTATCATCAAAAGTAAATTTCCATTGTCCATTTAAATTAATCCATTGTTTACGCTCAAATTGAGGTCTTGGGTATTCATTTCTTGCCATGTGCTTAACTCCTAATCTCTTATTCAGTTTGCTTTCAAACTTTTATTTTTAGCTAATAAAATAATTGTAGCTGTCATTCCTATAACAACACTTACAAAATCTAAAACAATATACGATAGAATTGATTCGAAAAGTAGAAAAAAGCCAACCTTCCACTGAACTTGATTATCTTTAATATAACGTTTGCTTAACAATAAATTAATGATTCCAAGTGCAATCAAAAGACTTCCAAAACCTGTAATAATTAGCATATATCCACTAGGATATACTGCTGGCTTCAAGCCAAGCAGACCACTTCCACTTTGGAAAATTCCATAGTAAATAATGGTAATCAATCCATCAATGATTTGCCAAATTCCCATGATTTTAATTAAAAGACGCTCTTGTTTTCTACTCAATCTTTATCAACCTTTCACGCCACCTGATAATGACATTGATTCTAAGAAATATTTTTGTGCAAATAAATAAATAATAAATGTTGGAACAATCGCAATCAAAGCTCCTGCCATCAAGAGTGTTGGTTTTGATTGATACATTCCTTGTAATAATTGTAAGCCGGAAGTAATCGGCATTTTTTCGATATCGTTAAAAACAATAGATGGCCATAAGAAATCATTCCATGAACCAGTAAAGGTAAATAAAGTGATAACTGTTAAAATTGGTTTGATTAAAGGTAAAATAATTTTCCGGAAAATGATTAGTTCACTAGCACCATCTATTTGGGCTGCTTCATCATAGTCTTTAGGAATATTATCCATACCTGAATAATTCATAGCTCTAAATTTAAGCTATTTTTTTGAACAAAGTGCCTATATTTAAATTAGGCAGATACATTCTTCCAAAATAATGTGTTTTCGAACAGGATATATACGGAAGAAGGCTATAATAAAAATTATTTGTCTATTTAAGGGCAGACTGATCCCTTGGAAAAATAGGTTAAAAATTTTTACGATAACTAGCCTAAATCCATTGCCTAGATCGCCGTAGGCGTTCAAAAACCTTATAAAATTCAGTTTGATACACATGATAACTCGACAGTTTGAGATAGACTTGTCTACCTGTTTTAACGAGTTTTCCGGCAACTTTAAGCAATGTCAATCGTATAGAATGAATCGTCATCCCCCGATTCACTTGTTCAAATCCAATGGTCTTTAAAAAATTGACGAGGTTGTAAGCCAGGACACTGATCATCATTCTGACATGATTTTCCAGGAAACGCGGACTATCTGTTTTGTCAAAATAAAAGCCTGATTTCGCTTCTTTGATGAAATTTTCCATTGTTCCACGCTTGCCGTAAAGAGAGAATATGACTTCAGGCGAGACATTATCGGATAGATTCGTCACAATGAATGCGTGGTGAAAAAGAAGCTCTCCTGCTTCACGGATTGATCGAATACAAACGCGACGGGGTTTTGACCAGGATTGTGCTTGATAAGGGAGTGAAAAATACTGTATTTCTCGGTCTTCCCATTTTTTATTATCCCCATAAAGAACAGAGTGTTCAGCTAACTGACTTAACCTCCGATTGCTCTTTAATCGGATAACGTACTGGCTTTCAGTTGCTTCACAAGATTCATACACCTCTGGTGTGGCGAAGCCGCTGTCACCCCGAACCAATATCTCGGTATGAGGTAACGTGCTCTTGTAGTGGTGTAACAGCGGGTCGATAAAGGCTTTTACCCCTTTAGACGTGTACTGATTGCCTGAACGCAGTTCAGCTTTTAGGAAATCTCCGGTCAATCCGTCAAATGCAACTAATGGGTGATAGCCGTAGGTTTGATAATGGGCATTATAATCTGTTTGTTCTTGGCGTCCAAAGGTATCCGAATGTGTGGAATCGACATCAATGATTAACTCGGTGTCATTGCGAATCAAACGCGCTTTATCAATCAGCGACTGATTTAATGCTTGGAGTTGATCCATGTTCTCCTCGGTGAAACGATCTAAAAACCGTGAGATTGACGATTGTGAGGCCAACTCTTTTTTACCGAGTACAGCTTGAAAGACTGGATCCTGTCTTAATAGATTAGCTGATGAGTCTGCCGAGTACCCAGCAATTAACTGCATAATGAGTTGTTCTAATATCGCTAAGTTATCATGTGTGAAGTAAACACGTTTGTCTTTAATATGGAGCCACTGTTTAGCTACGTGTGAAAAGTCGAAGGTATTCATCACCTCTTTAACTAAGACCAAACCCGAATCACTCGATAAGCGACCACCTGTATGTGAAATAGTCAAATTTGAATTGAATTTTACCTGGTTTTTGTGTAAGCTAGTCATGAGAAGAACTCCTTTCTTATGGTTGGTTTCGACACCTTTACCATATCAGAATGGGGTTCTTTTTGCATCACTTAACAGGTGAAAATGAAAAAGTAAATGAAGACTGCCGTTAGGCAGTTTCAGACGGTTTGAAGTCAAAGTATGAATTATTCAGGTCCATAAATTGTTTAACTAAAAAGATATTCATTGCTCCTGCTGCCCCTGGAACAATCATTGCCCAAGGTGTATTCACCCATCCAAGCAGATCCACAATTTTGTAAAGTGGAATTAAGTTTACAACACCTGGAAACATCATCGTTGCCAATAAAAAAGTAAAAATTTTATCTCTGCCTTTAAATTGCAAACGACTATAGGCAAAAGCAGATAAAGAAACAACGAATAACACTAATAAGGTATTCATTGTTGCAATAAACAATGAATTGAAGAACCAACGAACTAGAGGTGTACTTGAATTATCCATCAATAGTTCTTGATAGTTGGCTAATACCCAATCAATTGGTAATAAGCGCGCACCTTCTCTTAATAACTCTGATTGTGACTTAAAGGATGTAAAGATACCATATAATAAGGGAACGATCCAAACCACGGCCATTACTAATAAGAAAACAGAAGCAACAATTTTTGATGTTTGTCTTTTTTTCATCGTTTCCCCTCCTAATCTTTCGTTCTCAAAAATTTAAATTGAATAGCTGATACAATCATGATGCAAACTCCTAAAACAATTGCCATTGCTGAAGCAATACCTGCAATTGATTGTCCAGAACCAAATGCGTTTTGCTGGATGTACATTAAAAGAACTCGCGTACCATCACTTGGGCCGCCACCTGTTAACATAAGTGGTTGTCCATATACATTAAATTGAGCAATTGTTGTTACTACTAAAGTGTACAAAATTTGTCCTTTTATAGAAGGCAAAGTAATTTTAAAGAATTTTTGTAACGAAGAGGCACCATCAATATCTGCCGCTTCATAGTAATCTTGAGGAATTCCATTTAAAGCAGCCTGATAAATAATCATATTTCCTCCGATTGTCCACCAAATGGTTACTACAACTAATGTAACCCAAGCATAAGGCATTGTACTTGTTAGTGGGATAGAGGTACCCAACAATTTATTGACTGGTCCGTATGTAACATTGAACATCAATGTCCAAATAATAACTACAGCAGAGATAGCAAATAAACTTGGCATATAAAAAAGAGATTGAAAAAATTTCCCTAATTTAGGCTTTGTATTCAAAGCTACGGCAAGCAATAATGGGACCATGATACAAAATGGAACAACAAAAATAACAAATTTAAATGTATTTGTTAAACCAGTTCTTAGTTGTGTATAAAAAATAGAATCTTGATTAGTAAAAATTTCTTGATAGTTTGCCAATCCAACAAAATTAGGACTTGAAACAAGGTCCCAATCTGTAAACGAAATATAGATTCCAAAAACAACAGGAATCAAGAAAAATATTGAAAAAATGACCAAGTGTGGCGCAATAAACAGCCATGGAAAAACTTTGCTTTGAGCTTGATTTCCTTTTTTCTTTTTTTGTGATAGAGACATGTATTCTCAATCCTTCCCATTTATATGAGAGAGGAGCTCTAAAAAGCTCCTTCTCTCATGAGTAGATTTATTTATTTGAATTATCTTTTGCAACTTTATCTGCTACTTCTTTTTGCATTGATGGAGCAAAATCACTCACTTCTGCTTTACCAAAAACAACATCTAAAGCATGTGCATCCATATATTCAGACACATAACCATTATATTTGTAGTCGAAGATTGTTAAAGTTTCTTGGATAGCTGGATCATTGATAAACATTGATTGTGGCATTTCTAAATACTCATCGTTGTTTAACAAATCAAGCGTCGCTGGATTTTGTCCTGCTTTTGCCCATTCTAGTGAGTTCGTACGTACCCATTCTAAGAAATCCATAATTCCTTTAGTTTTTTCGTCTGAACGATTTTCGTTTTTAAACATTACGAATTGATGTGAAGAAGACCAGTTAACTGCTTTGCTTAAATCATCAGAAATTTGTGGTGCATTTGTCAAGCCCCAATCAAATTGTGCTTCATTTACATCATTTCTCATCCAAATTCCTTCTGGATAAAACATTACTTTACCAGCTACAAATAATTGATAAGGATCTTCTCCATCTTTTGTAGTAATTCCGCTATCGTATAGTTCTTTCCATAATGCAATAGAATCTTCCATCGCTGGGTTATCAAGTGTTGGGTCAATTCCATCTGAACTTAATTCGCCACCATTTTGTTTATATAAAGAAAGAAGAATTGGTTTCATCCATGTAACACCCAAAGCTGAAACATCATCTTTTTGAGCTTTTTCTCCTGCTTCTTTAATTTCATCATAAGTAATAATGTTGTCATCAAGAGCATTAGGAGCATATTTTTCAACTAATTCTTTGTTGTAATAAGTACCTGATGTATGAATATCAAGTGGAACTGAATAACGTGATCCATCAAGATCTCCAATATTCCACGCCTCTGGTACATAGTTTTCTGCTTTAATTTCTGGATAATCAGCCAAAGCATCATCGTACGCTTGTAGCATATCATTATCTTTGTATTGCTTGATTCGTTCAGCATGAATAATATTTAAGTCTGGTATATTTTTACCAGAGTTAACAACTGTAGGGATTTTAGTATACATATCCCCTTCTTTCATAGAAACATTTTTCACTTTAAATTCTGGATTGGTTTTATTATACTCATCAACCATCGCTTTGATATTTGATCCATCTGGTCCAGTGAAAGGATTCCAAAAAACAATTTCATTACTTCCGCCTTTTGATGAACCTGATGATTTTGAATCATCTGATGAATTCCCACATCCGGCAAGTATACTCACACATGCCCCTGCCATCAAAACAATACTTGCAAATTTTTTTACACGCATTTTTAGTCCTCCTATTATTACTTTTTAGTTAACGACAATCCAATCGTTTTTAACTAAATAGTAATTTGTTTTTTATTTATTAATTTCATATATAAATTAACACCAGCTGTAAGCGATGTCAACACCGTTTTATAGCAAAACAGCAAAAACAACTTTACAGTTAAACCTTTTTTCGTTATAATTCAATTGCACCCTTTGCATAAACTAAAAAGTTAATGGAGGTTTTAACATGGAACTTGATTTGAGTAAAGAATCTGGACTGGTTTACCAAGCCTTAGCTAGTGAAACAAGATTAAAAATTATTCGGTTTCTCGGAAATCAAAAAAAAAGCATCGGAGAAATTGCAGATTATTTAGAAATCAGTAAAGCCATTACTACTCGTCATATACAACAAATGGAAGATTGTGGACTCTTAGGTTCAGAACGTGGCATAAATGAACATAGAAATAAAAAAATAGTCTATCTAAAAGTCGATGATATTCATATTAAATTTCCCGAAAAAGTCTACTCGGAATTTCAATTACATTCTACTGATTTAAAAATTGGTCACTTTACAGATTTTTCAGTTAAGCCAACTTGCGGGTTAGCAACTGTAAAAGAGATTGTTGGAAAATCAGATGATCCAAAATATTTCTTAGATACAAATCGTGTTGATGCTGCCTTATTATGGTTTAGCGAAGGCTTCGTAGAATACAAAATTCCTAATTTGCTACGCGAAAATGAAGTACCCGAGATGCTTGAAATCAGTTTTGAAATCGCTTCAGAATTTCCGATTTCAAATAATATGTGGCCTAGTGACATTTCAATTTTCATCAATGATATCAAAGTAGCTACATATACTGTACCAGGAAATTTTTCTGATGCACGCGGACGCTATACACCAAGATGGTGGAACGACCATTTTAGTCAGTACGGATTGTTAAAACATATTCGTATTAATAAATTAGATACAGGTATCGATGGTGAGAACTACTCCACAGTTACGATTGACAACCTAAAATTACACGATCATCCTGTAATAAAATTACGTTTTGAAATCGAAGAAGATGCAAAAAATAAGGGTGGACTTACTTTATTTGGTCAAGGATTTGGTAATCATGATCAAAATATTTTAATTAATACCTACTATTTAAGCTAAATAGACAAATAAACTTTATTTGCTAACTAAACGAACATAAAATAATTGATTTCTCAACTTAACCGTGCATCCTTCGAACGATAAAAGGATACACGGTTAAGTTGAGCTTTTTTTCTTGATGTATAATATTCATGAACTTTCTTCGTCATTTTTCTGCAATGACTTTTGTTAAGACAAACATAATTGATATGTACCTTTTAAAAAAACCTTTCCAACTAATTGTTTGAAAGGCTAGTTCAACATATGTTAAATCAACTGTCGAAGAGAATCATCCTCGCTTGTTTACTCTTAAAAAATATCAGCTTGCTTCCTTACTTTCACTGAGACTATGAATTACTATTCAAAAAAACCGTCTCTGGTAAAAGGCTTGCCAGCCAAATTACCAGAGTAACGGTTTCATTTTTTATTTGTCTAACGCCTTACCTTAATAAATATTACACTAATTGTCATTTGACTAAAAAGAAACTAACAACACGCCGTGAGAAGAAACCATTTGATTCTGTTGAATATTTGTTTGTTTCCATACATCACGAATGATTTTTTCTTGACCAATAAGTTCTGACCAATTATCTAAATGCAACTCCTGTTTTTCATCACTTATATTAAAAAAGGCTACATATTCTTTTTCTTCACTAAATGCATACCAAACAATCCATTTCTCATCTCGATAATACTGACGTCGACCAGTTAATGATTGATACATTTCTAAAATTTCTTCATTCGTAAATAAGTTCATAGTGAATGCATCAATATCAGGTAAGGTACCTCCATACATCAACGGTGATTGAAAAATAGTCCACAATGACATCAATAAGTATTGCTCGTCTTTAGTAAACCGTGTCCAATTATCACCACCACCGCCATCATGTGCTCTAATACCAATATGTCCAAGCGGTAACATATCACAATCCGGCCAATTACCAGGACGAACAAACGGTGCCCATTTTTCACAACGATCAAACATTTGATATAATGCATCCCAATGATCCCAAAAGTCGTCAGTCAATCGCCACATATTGGCATGTTCTTGTAGGAAGGTACCATCATCTAATTGTGCTGGTCCTGGTGACAGAGAAAGAACGATGGGGCGTCCAGTTTTATCAATCGCTTGGCGAATTGCCGCAATTTCCTTACGGTGTGCTCCACCATATAATTTAGAATCTGCAATATCGTCAACTTTAATAAAGTCTACTCCCCATTCTGCATACAATTCTATCAGCGAATCATAGTACAGTTGTCCCTCTGGTAAATCTACATTTACACCATACATATCAGAATTCCATGGACAAATATTATTTAATGCAATATCTCTAGCTCTCTTTTCAGTACCTTTAATCGCCGTATTTTGATGGACTGCCTGTCGCGGAATCCCTCGCATAATATGAATGCCAAACTTCAATCCTAGACTATGAATGTATTCGCCCAATCTCTTGAATCCACAACCATCTGCAGCACTTGGAAATCGATTTTCAGCGGGAATTAATCGAGAATACTCATCCATAGCTAAATGATAAAAATCGTTATATTTAGTAGAACTAGCTTCAGGTTCAGACCATTGGATATCTACAACGATGTATTCCCATCCATATTTTTTCAGATGAGCTGCCATAAAATCCGCATGATTACGAACCTCATCCTCTCTAACTGAAGCACCGTAACAATCCCAACTATTCCATCCCATAGGAGGCGTTTTGGCAAACGTTAAATGATTATCCTCTTTTTTCATTTCACTATCACACTTCCTTTTAAAATTAATTTTTTGATTTCGAAAACCATACCTGCATCTCTGTCTCCCCACGGTTCCCCCACAAATGATAAGGTACTAGAATCAATTTGTGGACTTTTTGAGCGTCGCTTTGATTAAATTGATACAATTTCGATGATTGCCATAGTTCCGTTTTCTCTACCATCATTTCCAATTTTAAGGTTTGCTCTAAAATTTCTGCTGTTACATTTGTTTTAACCGCAAGTAGTTTTGATGGCATATGAAGCAAGTGGAGATTCTGGCCATTGTCTACTCCTTCGGCACAATAGACGAACGGTCCTTTTTGAATGGCTGTTTTATTTACATTGTCTACCACATATGGATTACAATTAATCAACAATACTGGCTGCTCAAAAGTAAAGGTTCGTTTCGTATCTCCTTCAAGTTGTAAGATGATATAACCCTCTTCTTCCTTATAATCAGCTTGCTCTGCTACCATATTTTTGACCCAGTAAGGCTTGCGTAAGTAGATAGTTTTTTTAGGTCCCCGATAATCAAGAGTTAGTTGATTTTCATAAGGAAAATTAGTCTGTTGTTTCAGATAGAAATTTTCTGTCTGAATGTCACTCTCTACAAAAAGATTGACATATAGTTTTTCTTCTTTCATTAGATAGATATATTGTTCAAGCGATGCAATTGTTCGCGCAAAATTCGGCGGACAGCAGGCACAACCAAGCCAGTCTGGTCGCTGCGTTTTCACATGCCCCTTCCCTGGATTACGATGGCATTGATCTGGATTCACTGATAAAGGATTAACATAGAAAAAGTGTTTTCCATCGATTGCTGCCCCAGCAAGAACACAATTATACAATGCACGTTCGACTACATCGATATAGGCCGTTTGAGGATCAATTTTAAATAATTCATAACCAAAGTACACCAAAGCAATAGCTGCACAAGTTTCACAATACATTGTATCGTTAGGCAAATCATAGTCCCCTGTAAAGGCTTCTCCATGTACTGTCGAACCTACCCCACCTGTCACATAAAGTTTTTTTTCAACAATGTTTTCCCAAATTTTTAAACAAGCATTATACAAGTCCTCATCACCTGTATGATTGGCAATTTTTGCCATACCTGCGGCCATATATAGCATCCTAACTGCATGTCCTTCTGCCGATGTTTGTTTTTTGGGCTCGGCATAGGCTTGTAAATATACCAAATTCACATCAGATACTTCCGTACTCAGACCTTCCAGTATATTTCGTTGTATTTGCTTATCATAAAAGTCTGTATCTTTCCCTCGAACATCAAGAAAAAATTTAGCCAAACGTAAATATTCAGGATTTTTTGTAAATTCGTAAAGCTTCCCTAGCGCCAATTCAATTTCTTGATGCCCATCAGCTCCTTGTATCTGTCCTGCTTTTTCTCCAAAATGCACTTGAATATTAGCTGTAGCTTTTAGTGCGATAGCAAGCAATGTCTTTTTACCTGTTGCTTCAGCATGGGCAATTCCTGCTTCAATTAAGTGTCCAATACAATATAATTCATGGCTAAAATGTAGTTGACGATATTTCAAATCGGGAGCTTTCAATTGAAAAAAAGTATTCAAATAACCATCTTTTTCTTGTGCTTGAGCAATAAGAAAAATCACTTCATCCATCAATTTTTCCAGTTGTTTATCAGGCTCTCTTTTCAAAGAATGAGATGCTGCCTCTAACCATTTATAAACATCACTATCCTGAAAAAACCAACCAAAATGTTCTCCTTCTGTCATACCAGCAACGATGCAAAAGTTCTCTAAAGCATGACTTTTTCCAGCTGGTAATTGCTCATCCTTGCGTTCTGCTTCCACGTTGACTTCAATTGAATCATTCAAAACAGCATATTGATACGGAAGGACTGTTTCACTAACTAACTGTTGATAATACGTCCAAAAGGTATCTTTAATCTTAACTTTACTCATTTTATCCCTCTCAATCTGTGCTAATCTTCTTTCCAATTACTGGTTGATTCGATGATGTTCGTCCGGTAAATAATATTCGATGATGTTTATCTTTGTAAATAATTCCATTAGTAAAAGCGTCTTCATCTAAAATCAATTTTTCTTGTGACTTCACTACATTAGATTGTTCATTAAAAACAATCCACTTCCACTTTCCAAAAATCCCTTCTTTAGAAGATAACGCCTCAACCTTACCATCAAATTCTTCAGCGCCTACTACTGGCCAACCATCTGCTAACCAGAATAGCGGGCGAACTTGGACAAAAAAATCATCACTAAATGGTTTTCTGCGAGCATGATGGACAAGATATACTTGTTGGTTATCATCAACAAAAATTGAGTTATGTCCAGGTGCATACAAGGTTGGTTCTTTTTGCCATTGGTAACTTCCTAATAATTTTGTACCTACATCATTTGGCTCAATACACAGATCTGTTAATTTTTGATTTTGCATGTCGTAATAAGGACCATCGATTTCTTTTGAACGTGCAACACGAATATTGTAGCTATCGTTTAACGAATCAAAAGAAACAAATAAATAATAATAATCTGTTGGTTGATGATAATAAATGAATGGACCTTCGATTGCTCCTTCTACAGTCTGTGATCTAACTGCAATTTTTTTACCATAGTCTTCGCTTGTAGTTTTTCCAGTCTCCTGATTAATTTGCATAATATAGATTCCTTCAAAAAATGAACCATACACCATCCAAGGTTGACCTTTTCTATCATAAGAAATGTTTGCATCTATCGCATTGTGTCCAGCTAACTCTTCATTAGTTTTCACTACTTCACCTTGATCAATCCACGGACCTAAAATGTTTTTTGAGGTAGCTAAACCAATCATGGAAGTTGTGCTACCAAATGTTGAAGCGGAATAATACATCCTGAATTCATCACCAACTTTGATAACTTCTGGTGCCCAAAGACCAACTGCATTAGACCATTCTTTGGCTTTTTTGGGTACACCTTTCAGCGCTGTTCCTTCAAATTCCCAATGGATTAGGTCTTTGGAGGAACGAATTGGAACGCCACTGGTTTTTGGGAAAGTAGTATCTGTTGAAACAAGGTAATACGTATTTTCCACTTTAATAATAGTGGGATCATGTACACCGTTTTGATAATTTTTCATTATAGCTCCTATGCTCCTTCTATTTTCCTAAAAAAAAAGACAGAATACATTAAAAATGCTTCTGCCTTCTCCTGTTACCACCTATTATCTGGACATGATTTATGTTGTAAATTTGCTCTAAATTTATAGAAGCAGCCACATTTAGTACACGTATGTTTAGAACGAAATGGACACATTTCACATTTTTCTAAACGTCCCATTAATTTCTTTTCAGAAACAAGATCTATTTCTAATTCAAGTTGCTCTTTTATCAGCGACTCAACATCAAAAGCAGTGGCTTCTTTTTTTATTTCACAACCAATACACGTCATATTACAGTTCAACAACCAGTGTCGTAACTGACATAGGTGGCACTTGTACTTGTAAAGTTTCAGCTATTTTATAATCTTCAAAAGGAGTCAGAGTGATTTCTTCTGGCTGCTCAAAGTCATTATGACTATCCATTTTTTCACCATAAATATAGTTGGCTTCTACCACTTTTGCTTGGTCTTCTAAAACAAATTCCAATACATCTGCTTCAGTCAGTGAATAATTACAGATAGAAATAGTCAAACGATCATCCTTCTTAGAAATAGTGTAGGATGTTGTTGCTTGGCACTCACCATAAGTCTCCACCAATTCAGCTTCTTGATGATTTTTATAAAGCTCAAACACATAATAACTTGGTGTTTTCACCATTTTTTCACCTTCTGTTAAAATCATCGCCTGTAAAACATTCACTGTTTGGGCAATATTAGCCATGTGTACCCGATCTGCATGTTTATGGAAAATATTTAATGTGATTGCTGCCACCATAGCATCCCGAATTGTATTTTGTTGATATAAGAACCCAGGATTTGTGCCTGGTTCAACGCTCAACCAAGAACCCCATTCGTCAACAATTAATCCTACACGTTTCTCAGGATCGTATTTATCCATGATTGTACTGTGTTTAGTAATCAATTCATCCATTTTTTTAGCGCTATCAAGCAAACTCCACCAGTGAGCTTCTTCAAAATTTAAAGCTGGACCTTTCTCTTCCCAAGCACCAGTTAAAGCATAATGGTGTAAACTAATACCATCCATCCAAGGACTGGCAATTTTCATCACTTGCTCCATCCAATGGTAATCATCGATATTGGGTCCACATGCAATCTTATAAATTTTTTCTTCACCATAGTGTCTAACATATGTTTGATAACGGCGATATAAATCGGCATAATACTCTGGGCGCATATTTCCTCCACAGCCCCACGACTCATTACCAACACCAAAGAATTCAACTTTCCATGGTTTATCACGTCCGTTTTCTCTGCGGAGAGTAGACATTGGTGATTCACCATCCATCGTCATGTACTCAACCCATTCTTGCATTTCTTGAACTGTACCGCTTCCAACATTACCGTTAACATATGCTTCACAATCTAATTGACTAACTAGTTCAAAAAATTCATGCGTACCAAAATGATTATTTTCAGTTACACCACCCCAATGGGTATTTACAATTTTCTTGCGGTTTTCTTTAGGACCAATACCATCTTTCCAATGGTATTCATCCGCAAAACAACCTCCGGGCCAACGCAAAACTGGAATAGCAATATTTTTCAATGCAGCTACTACATCTGTACGCATACCATTGATATTAGGAATAGTCGATTCTTCACCTACATATAATCCTTCATAAATACAACGACCTAGATGCTCTGCAAAATGCCCATAAATGTGCTTACTAATTTTTGGACCACTTTTTTTATTTAAAACACTGATTGTCATAAATTTCTATTCTCCTTTTTATACTCCCAAACGAATCACATTCCATGATAAAGGCGCCAATGTTGCTGTTGCTTTTCCTTCAGATAATAAAATTTCTTCTGAATTTGTAGGTTTAATAGCAGCATTTTTTTCAGTATTTACTGCCTTAATATCATGTCCAGACATTTGAGAAAACTCCTTGATTTCCTTCACTTTAAATCCATCTAGTTGAATATCAAAAGCTAGGTTTTCTTCCCCACGATTGACAGCAAAAACAACCAACTCATTTTGTTCATTGTTTAATACGGCAATACTTTCTAAATAAGGAACCTCATCGAAATCCTCTGTTGCATAAGTTTCACTTTCAACAATAGGACGAATAACTTGACCGCGCCCATAATTAGACACTTGTGCAAAAGGATAAAAAATCGTTTGTCGCCAAGCGTCGCCTTCAGGATTGGTCATAATTGGTGCAATAACGTTAACAAGCTGTGCTAGACAAGCAATTTTGACACGATCAGCGTGTTTCAATAATGTAATTAAAAGACAGCCTAATAATAAAGTATCCTCAAAATTATAAACATCCTCTAGCAATGGCGGAGCAACTTGCCATGGTTTAATTGCTCCATCTTGCTCATTTGAGTGATACCAAATATTCCATTCATCAAATGATAAATTGATTGTTTTCTTACTGTGTTTTTTCGCTTTAATTGCATCGCAAATTGCTACAACTCCACTAATAAATTCATCCATGTCTAATGAACGAGCTAAATAATGTTTTAAATCATTGTTGCGATTACCATAATATTGATGCAATGACAGATAATCAACGTATTCATACGCATGATCTAGAACTGTCAGTTCCCATTCGCCGAAAGTCGGCATATGACTTGCTGAACTACCACATAGAACTAATTCAATGGAATCATCGACTAACTTCATGGCTTTAGCAGTTTCTTCTGCTAAACGACCATACTCCTCTGCTGTTTTATGTCCAATTTGCCATGGACCATCCATCTCATTTCCTAAACACCAGGTCTTAATAGCAAACGGTTCTTCTCGACCATTTTTTTTACGAAGATCACTCCAATAGGTTCCCCCTTCAAAGTTACAATATTCAACAATATTTCGTGCCTCATCGATTCCACGTGTCCCTAAATTAACAGCCATATTGATTTCGGCTCCAACTTCTTCTGACCATTTAGCAAATTCATGCATCCCTACTTCATTTGTTTCCAGTGTTCGCCATGCCAAATCTAAACGTTTCGGACGATTTTCGATAGGTCCTACGCCATCTTCCCAGTTATACCCAGAAAGAAAATTTCCTCCAGGATAACGTATAATTGGAATATTCAATTCTTTAACAAGTTCCATGACATCTGTTCGAAAGCCTTCTTCATTAGCTGCAGGATGACCCGGCTGATAAATCCCCTCATATACAGCTCTTCCCATATGTTCAATAAATGATCCATACAATCTAGGGTCTACTTCTGCAAATTGATTGACTTTATTTACGATTAATTTTGCTTTCATTTGCTCCTCCTTTATATAAATGTTTATATGAATTTTAACAGATGCAGAAAACGTTGTCAACAACATACATGTTAATATCGGAGGTTTTTTTATTAAAAAAAAAGAGAAAACACCATAATTGTTAATATTAATATTAATGACAGTCTGTTTTTTGTCTAATAAGGCTATAAATTACACAATCATTGGAAAATTCGATTTTTCAAATCAACCATTTGCATAGCAGAAGTATTTATTATCCGTTAGTCACTTGCCCCATATCATCAAAATTATACTTTTTTAAAATATCTAGTATCTAGAAATCAAACTATGTACTCTAATGAAATAGTTTCTTCATATGAATCAGCTAGCTTTTATAGTGTTATTCTGCAATAACTAAACCCTAAACCTCTTGATTTATTATAAATAGTAGACCATTAGAATACGTAAACACCTTTGAATCATCATTAATCAAGTCCTAGTAAACTTCAATTACAGATTATACATTTTTTAGATTTTCCCTGTTAATTTAATAACTAATGAGTTTTATTGGATATTTTATAAAAGAAGAGAGATTACCAAAACCAACAAAAAATCCTACAGCTCCAGTGCACATTCACAGATTCAAATTCATCTTTAACTTTTTAAAAATATTAAAAAAACTAATAACATAGAATTTATCTTCTGGATTGAGTCACTTAATGGATTATGTTGTTTCTTGTCCAACATCACTACAGAAATTCAATAAATTGATTAAAAATTATTTGTTGTTAATGGAAAGTTTTTCTTCCATAGAACAAATATCCCACCCCCTGCTATCTCCATTCAATTTCAATTCTTTATTAAAGTTCGTATTCATTAACATTAACATTAATAAAAAAAAGCTATATATCATGCAGATAAACTTGAAAATTAATAAAATACAGAATTATAAATTAACATAGCTATTTATTAACATTTATGTTAAAATATTTGAAAATAACTATTAGAAAGGGTGTTTTTTTATGCAACTGCAGATTAATGAAGAAGCTTTACCTGTTTACGAAGCACTAGCTAGTTCTGTTCGGATTAAGATTGTTCAACTCTTATCAAAAAATAAAATGAATATCAAAGAAATTGCTTCTGCTATCGGTTTGAGCAGCGCTATTACAACTATGCATGTTTCAAAATTAGAAAAAGCCAATATCATTAAAACTGAAAAAGTTGGACAACAGAAAATTTCTAGTTTACGTGTCGATAAAATTGAGATCAACTTTCCTGAAAAAATATTCAATGCGTTTGACACAAAAGAAAGTTCACTCCCCATTGGTCATTATACAAACTATTCTGTCACGCCAACTTGTGGTTTAGCTACTGCAAATAATTTCATTGGAAAAGTTGATGAACCCAAATACTTTATGGACACTACTCGAATGGATGCTCAATTGTTATGGTTTACAAAAGGCTTTGTAGAGTATCAAACACCAAATTTTTTAAATGAAAATGAAACACTAGAAATGATGGAAATTTCAATGGAAATCTCTTCAGAGTTTCCTTTCTCCAATAATAACTGGTTATCCGATATTACTTTTTCTTTAAACGGTCTTGAAGTGGGCACATGGACAAGCCCTGGTGATTTTGCAGATATTAGAGGGAAATATACTCCTGATTGGTATCCAGACAATCAAAATCAATATGGTCTTTTGAAAACTATCCGCATCATGCATCATGGTACATATATGGATGGTGAACCCTTATCTGACGTAACGATTGAAGATTTGAAAAGTAGTGACAATGATTTATGGAAGCTAAGAATTGAGGTTAAAGAGGATGCAGATCACGTTGGTGGTTGCAGTTTATTTGGTCGAAACTTTGGAAACTATGCTCAAGATATTAAGATAAAAATGTTTTATAGTTAAAAAGTAACTAGTCGCCTTACACCTATTTTTAACGGAATTTGTTCATTATACTATTTGGAAAAAGAATCTTTAACGACTACTATTGGTAAAGGTCTAGAATTTAGAATAGAATCTTTGGATCAAATAGCATTTTCGCTACTTGATCTTTTTTTATCTTAAGTAGTAAGATATGGCAGAATTTCCAAAGATAAACAAATATTTTAATTGTGAAATAGACAAGCTACCTAACCTCCTATAATCCTTCTATTTGATTACTTAATATGGCTATTTGTTACTTCAACAAATACATTTAAATAAGGCAAAAAAATTTTTTCTAATACTTCTTATATGTTCGAACTATCGTTTGATAATTTTCAAAAATTATTTTGTAACTTAGCCTGAGCAAGTCTTCAAAATACCGGATAGCGTTATTCCTCAGAATGACAGAGGACTTGCAGGAAGGCTTACTATTTTGCTTAGCTACGTCATGACAGTTTTTGAAAACCGGTTTTATTACATTTTGATTATTTAGACAAAAAAAGAGTGTTGGTATTTTCTACCAACACTAAAAAAGTACAAATCCTTTTTCCTATTCTTGTGATTGACCTGGAATTCCAAAATTAGGAAACCCTTCGCTAGTCCAGTGAAACACTTGTGCATTAGCATGACGATTGGGATTATCTAACGGATCTCCGACTTTATTTTTCTCTGGTCGTGCATGATAAATCAGTACGTCTTCCGTATCTTCTTCATTTCTCGTAAATGAATTATGACCCGGTCCATATAATTGATGACTCTCCGATGATACAAAGACTGGTTCTGGAAGCTTATGCCAAGAAAAACCATCCAGTAAATCTGCATCTTCCTCTGCCCATAATAAACCCATCGCATAATTCTCATCTGTGGCACTACCAGAGTAACTGATAAACACTTTTCCGTTCCTTACTATTGCTGCAGGTCCTTCATTGACCTTAAAGCCGATTTTTTCCCAGTCATATTCAGGGACACTCAGTAATGTTTGTTTTCCTTCTAAAATCCATGGATTTTTCATCTTTGAAAGATAAAGATTTGAATTACCTGGAATTCGAGGATCTTGTTGAGCCCAAATATAATATAATTGGTTTCGATGCTGCAACACTGTTGCATCTAAACTGAAACTGTCGAATTGTGTAACAATCTGGCCTTTTTCTACCCAGTCAGTATTCATAGGATTATCATGACTATTTTCGATGACAAACATCCGATGATGATTCTTGGCATCGCGTTCTCCTTCGGCATTACTTGCAGCAAAATAGATATACCATTTTCCTTCAATATAATGAATTTCCGGTGCCCAAATCAGACAGCTCATCGGTCCCTCTTTAGGAGCTTGCCATACAGTCATGATCTCTCCATCTTCTAAGCCATTTAACGTTTTAGCACGTCTAACTTCAATTGACTTATATCCTGGTACAGAACCAGTAAAATAATAATATCCATCCGAGTGGCGATAAACCCATGGATCAGCTCTTTCTAAAACAATTGGATTACGATACTCCAAATATCTTCCCTTCTTTCCTATATATTAATTATTTTTAATTACTTTTTTATATGCCTGATTACGAGCAATATAAATAATTACCGCAGCCAGATATAAAAATACTCCTATCAAGTCAAAAGAGAAAAATTGAATAACAACACAAAAAATGAGCCACACTAAAATTTTTTTATTTAGTAATTCATCATTTAAAAAGCGAACAGCAAAAAGTGTCACTATTCCTGTCACTAACATAAACAGACCAAAAATCATTACCACATTTACTAAACTATCTACCAAACTAACTGAAAAATAATCGATTTGATTAGCACTAGAAAAAGCTTGCGTCCCTTCCTTTTTCAACCAATCTGAATAACCAAAAATGGTTAATAGGGCAGTAAAAATATTCCAACATGCTCCTATTAATAATAATATTTTTTCTGCGTTGTGCTTCATTATATTTTATCCTTTCACACCTGCATTTAAATTCATCGATTGAACGAAATATTTTTGTGCAAATAAAAATAGTAATGTTGTTGGGATAATCGCTAAAAAGGCAGATCCCATTAATTGTCCAACCATTCGATAATTGCCATAAATATCCTGTAATAATAACAACCCGGCAGTTATTGGCATTTTTTCAACATCATTGTATACGATAACTGGCCATAAAAAGTCATTCCAAGAACCCGTAAATGAAAATAGAGCACATACAATTAATACAGGTTTAATCATTGGCAAAATAATTTTTGAGTAAATAGTGAATTCACTTGCTCCATCTACTCTTGCAGATTCATCAAATTCTTTTGGGATTCCCTTCATGAATTGTCTTGTTAAAAAAATATTACCCATTCCTGCTAATCCAGGGATAATCATTGCTAAAGGTGAGTTCACCCAGCCAAATGATTCAATTATTTTGTAAGAAGGAATTAAATTAACGACTCCAGGAAACATTGAAATTCCCATGAGTAAGAAAAATAATTGATCTCGGTATTTGAATCGTAAGCGTGAATAACCATATGCAGTTAGAGAAACGACAATAACAACTAATATTGTATGTGTCGTAGCAATAAATAATGAGTTTCCCAACCACCGTAAAATCGGAGCTGTCGAAGTATTTTCTAAAATAGCAATATAATTTTCTAAAATCCAGTCAACTGGCAACATTCTGAATCCTATTGATACTACTTCACTCTGTGAACGAAACGATGTCATAAAACCAAAAAACACCGGAACCATCCAAATAAAGCAAAGAATTGTTAAAAATAAATAGGAGATCCATTTAGATACTGAACTCTCTTTTTTCATGAACTTTCCTCCTATACTGAATTTTTATTCATTACATAATATTGAGCAGCAGAAATTACTAAAATAATCAAGCCTAAAAGAACTGCCATTGCAGATGCCATTCCAGCAATCGACTCCCCATGTCCAAATGCCAACGAACGGATATACATC
This sequence comes from Enterococcus sp. AMC2644, assembly GCF_058216475.1. NCBI lineage: Bacteria > Bacillati > Bacillota > Bacilli > Lactobacillales > Enterococcaceae > Enterococcus > Enterococcus sp. AMC2644. Next base: position 2,420,837 of record NZ_CM177095.1, on the reverse strand, counting down.
ATTAAAACATGTGTGCTTTGTTTAGGACCGCCCTTTGTCATCATCAATGGTTGAGCAAAAACATTAAAAGCACCTGCAGTAGTCATAACTAATGTATAAATTAGCGGAAACTTAATAGAAGGTAATGTTATATGAAAAAATTTTTTCATTGAATTAGCGCCATCAATTTCTGCTGATTCATATAAATCTTGGGATATACCTGCTATTGCAGCTCTATAAATAATCATATTTCCTCCAATACCACCCCAAATTGTAACGATTAAAATTAAAATCCATGAATAAGGCTGATGTGCTGCCCAAGAAATATCAATACCAAAAACATTATTGGGAATTCCTAATTTTGAGTGAAATAGTAACGACCATATTAAAGCTGCTGCAGAGATTGAAATCAATCCTGGGATATAAAGAATCCCTTGAAAAACACTTTTAAACTTAATTTTCTTATTTTCTAAAGCCACAGCAATTAACAATGGTAAAATAATTAACCACGGAACTGTAAGAAGTACAAATATAAGTGTGTTTTTTACACCATTATAAAATTGAAAATTAAATGTCGAACTTTGATCAAATAGAATTGTTTTATAGTTATCTAGTCCTACAAATTGTGGATTCCCCACTAGATTCCATTTTGTAAAAGAAGCATATATACCATAAACAGTTGGTATACAAATGAAAATTAAAAACAATAGCAGATGAGGTCCAACATAAAATATTGGTTTTAAATTTCGTTTTGTCTTCATAAAAATCTCTCTTTCTCTAATGGTGTATTGAACATTCAATACACCATTAGCTTAATTTAACAGTTTTAAAAACTAGTTATTTTCGACTATCTTATCTTCAACAAATTTTTGCATTGTTTCCAAGCCTTCTTCAATACTCATATCCCCATAAACTATATCCATACAATAGACATTAATTGCTTCTTCAACATAAGGATAATATTCATAAGTAAAGATGTGTAATGATTCTACTTCTTCCGGTGTAGAAGTAAAGAATGATTGTTTGAAGTCTTTAAACTCAGGACTTTCCACTACTTCAGTACTAGCTACAATTTGTCCAGCTTTTGCCCATTCAATTGAATTCTCGCGAATGTACTCTAAGAAGTCAGCAATTCCAGCCTCTTTTTCATCTGTTCTATTTTCATTTGTCAGCATAGAAAACATATGAGAAGAAGCTCTATTAGTAAATTTATCTGGCGAATAGCCATAGACATTAGTTACACCGTAATTCAAACCATCTACTTCATCATGCGCTGTAGACGTCCAAGTACCATCTGTAGAGAATAGCACATTCCCAGATTGGAACATTAGGTAGCCATCTTCTCCATTAGGGGTCATTAGACCAGCATCAGCAATCCCTTTAATTGATTCTAACGCTTTCTTCATTTCTGGTGTATTAACAGTAGGTTTACCATCCACTTGAATGTCGCCATTTAAATTAATAATTTGAGCCAAAATAACCCATGAAAGCAATGAATTATTAACAACAAAGTCTCCATCTTCCATTTTATCTGACAACGACATCATTTCATCAAAAGTTACAACATCATCATCCAAAAAATATTCAACATTATATTTTTTTAACAAATCCATATTGTAATACATGGCACTGGAATGAATGTCTAACGGAACAGTGTACTGAACACCCTCAACTTCTCCGGCTGACCATGCTTGTGGTAAATAGTTGTCTGCATTTATTTCTGCTTTACTACTTAAAACATTATCCATCGATTCTAACATATCTGATTTAACGAACCCTGGAACACGATCGGCATGAATTAAAGTTAAATCTGGGATATCTTTCTTAGAGTTTATGACTGTATATATCTTGGTATACATATCTGAGGTTACAATAGATTTAACTGGATATTCGGGTTCTGTCGAATTATATTCTTTTACCATGTTATCCATATATGCTCCGTCATCGCCTGTCAACGGATTCCAAAAAACAATTGTATTAGGATCTTCTTTCTTACCACACCCACCAAGAAGTAAAATAGAAAATAACGCCATACTACCGATTCCTAATATTTTTTTCAATTTCATGTTTAACACTCCTTATTTTTATAATATTAAATACTAAATTAGTAATAATTCAATATTTTTTTCAAAACCTCACATCGATATCTTGATATGCTTACTCTAAATTTTCAATCCTACTCTGTAACCACTTTCATATTTAAAGAAATAAGATATCAAATTTTCATGCTTATTTTTATTCTCCTTTCTCAATTCGTTTAACTTATATATAAATATACAATAAATAGAAAACGCTGTCAATAACATTTTTACATACTATTTTATAGTATTGATAAAAATAATTAACATTAATATTTAGATTAAGGTCAAAAAAAATAAAAATAGATACAGAAAAAGTAGTTAACACTTAAGTTAATTACTAAATCTATACTCTACCCAATACTCCACAATCGCACCTTTTTTCAACAAAGGCGTTTGAAATTGTGGTTCATTGACTGCATTAGGGAAATATTGCGTTTCTAAACAAAGGCCTTCTCGGAAACGATAAATCGCTGCTTCTTTGCCTAAAGTATGTGACATGAAGTTGCCTGTGTAAAATTGGACTCCGGGTAGATTTGTCGTTGCTTCCATCACAATCCCACTTTGATCGCCTGTCAAACGAACAAAGCCCTTCGTTGGATCATCCAATACAAAATTATGATCGTAGCCTTTCGCATAAACAAGTTGATTATACGCTTGATCAATCTCTTCTCCAATTGGTTTTTCTACTCTAAAGTCCATTGGAGTCTGTTCCACTGAAAGAATTTCACCGGTCGGAATTGCTTGGCTGTCTTTCATCGGTGTAAAATGACTCGCTTGTAACTGTAGGCGATGATTCATAATGGTTCCGCTGTTGTGACCATTCAAATTAAAATAACTATGATTGGTTGGATTCAACACTGTATCTTTGGAAGAACTTCCTTGATATGTAATCACTATTGAATCTTCTGTTAATTGGTAACTCACATCTAAAGTCAATTCGCCTGGATAGCCTTGATCGCCATCTGGACTAATTAGGCTAAATGTAATCTTATTATTAGCTTCATCTACCGTTTTAACGTCCCAAACTCTTAATTGATACCCAGCTTTTCCACTATGCAGATTGTTTTCTCCATCATTTTTAGTCAATTGATACGTTACACCATCTAATTCAAAACAAGCATTTGCAATTCGATTCGCATTACGGCCAATCGTTGATCCTAAATACAAATCATCGTTTGTCTCATATCCTTCAACGGTATCAAAACCTAAAACGACATCTCTCAGTGTGCCTTCTTTATCTGGAACCCATAGATTGGTTAAAACCGCCCCAATATTACTAACCGTCATTTTTAAGCCCTTTTCATTTTCAAACGTGTATAAAAATACCGCTTCTCCGGTTTTTGTTACACCAAATTTTTCCTGATTCATTTGCTTTGCCCTCTTTTCTTTCAATTTAAAAGTAAACAATTGAAACTATGACATAAGTAAAAACAAGACAAAAATATCCGAAAAATATAGACTGAGTAATACTAACTCCAATAAATTTGTGACGAGAATTTGCTGAAGTAATCTCTATAAGATTCGGATATTTTACTGTTAAATAGACTTATGTTCCAATTTTATTGCTTATTTAATTACAACGGTTTCTAAATCAACTAATTTCGCCCATGTTTCAATTTGATCAGCAGTTAAGTTCAAAGAAAGCACAGTATGATGTCCTCCACCAGTTTCAATCCATGATTTCACTCCTTGATAAAAATCTGGTTTTGGCGTCCACATGACACGAGCAACTGGTAAATTAGGTGCTTCTTCAGTCGGCTCAAAAGCATCTACTTCATTGATTAATAGTTTATATTGCGTACCAAAATCAGCCATAGAAACAACTACTCCTGATCCACCTTTTCCATCAAATACTAAACGTGCTGGATCTTCACGATCACCCATTGATAATGGCGAAACCATAATTTTTGGTTTATTGGCAGCCAATGATGGGTCTACCTCCAACATATGAGATTGAAGAATCGCTTCTTTTCCTTTCGCTAGTTCATAAGTGTAATCTTCCATAAAACCGGTATTTTGATTATGCGACATAATTTTCATTAAACGATCAATCGCTGCTGTTTTCCAATCGCCTTCTCCAGCAAATCCATACCCTTCCATCATTAGACGTTGTACAGCTAGGCCTGGTAACTGTTGCATTCCATACAAGTCTTCAAAGTTAGACGTAAAAGCTGAATAATTTCCAGCTTCTAAGAATCGACGAATCCCAATTTCTTGACGCGCTTGCACTTTCACATGCTTTTCCCAAATTTCTTCATCATATGAACCAAAGTCAAAATCGTATAACTCCCGATATTCTTCAAACAACGCATCCACTTCATCTTGCTTAACAGCCTCTACATATTGTACCAAATCGCCAATTCCAAAATAGTCGACAGTCCAGCCAAATTGAATTTGAGCTTCTACTTTGTCACCTTCAGTCACACCAACATTACGCATATTATCACCGAAACGAGCCACTTTAATATTGAAACTTTCAAGGTAAGCAACTGCTACGTCCATCCATTGACTGATTTGTATTTGAACAGATTCATTTTCCCAGTAACCAACGACAACTTTATTTTGTTTATTTAAGCGTGCATTAATAAAACCATACTCACGATCTCCATGAGCAGCTTGGTTTAAATTCATAAAGTCCATGTCAATTGTTGCCCAAGGAATGCTTTCATTGTATTGAGTAGCTAAGTGTAACAAGGGTTTTTGTAATAATTTTGTTCCTCTAATCCACATTTTCGCAGGTGAAAATGTGTGCATCCAAGTAATCACTCCAGCTACTTCATCACGATAATTGATTTCTTTCATTACTTTTGTAATCGTATCAGCTGAAACTGCTAATTCCTGTAGTACGACTGGATAAGGTAATTTCCCACTATTGTTTAAGCCATCAGCAATAGTTTGGGCATTTTTCTTCACTTCTTGTAAAGCTTCTTCTCCATATAAATGTTGTGATCCTACAACTAACCAAAATTCTTTTTTTCCAATTTCTAACATATTCATTCGCTCCTTATTTCTTTTTTTGTCCATAATAGGCATTTTTTCCATGTTTACGTAAATAATGCTTATCTAAAACTCGCTGAGGTAACACTTCTGCAAAATGATTTAGCTCGCGTGCAAAAAGATTCATTTTAGCTACTTCATCTAAAACAACTGCATTAACAACTGCTGATTGAGCATCTTTTCCCCAAGTAAACGGACCATGTCCATGAAGTAATATTCCTGGTACCTCTATCGGATTAATTTGGCGTTCCGCAAAAGTATCGGCAATTAAGTAGCCAGTCTGTTCTTCATAACCTAAATCTATTTCTTCTTGTGTCAAAAATCTCGCACAAGGAACTGCCCCATAAAAGGTATCCGCATGAGTAGTTCCCATCGCAGGAATATCTAGCCCCGCTTGCGCCCAAATAGTTGCCCAAGTTGAATGCGTATGAACAATTCCACCTATTTCAGGGAATTTTTGATATAAAACTGCATGAGTAGGTGTATCAGAAGATGGATTTAATTCACCTTCTATTACATTCCCTGCAAAATCACAAACTACCATATCACTAGCTTTCATCGTCTCGTAATCAACACCACTTGGTTTAATAACGAATAAATTTTTTTCACGATCTACTGCTGAAACGTTGCCCCAAGTGAATTTGATTAATCCGTGTTTGGGTAAATCCAAATTAGCTTTAAAAACTTCTTCCTTCAATTTTTCTAACAAGTTACTTCCCTCCTAATTTCAAATAATCAATTGCCGCTTGTTCAATTGGTAATCCTTCTTTATAACGATGAATGAAAGATTCATATCCTTCTAGCTCTTCATCAGTCGGATAAATCGTTACTCCTTCATTTTCTGAAAAGACATGCTCATTTAAGTAATCTTCTAAAGAGAGGTCATCTGCTACTTGTAGATAAGCTGCTAAAATCGCAATTCCCCATGCCCCTCCTTCACCAGCTGTCTCCATTACTGTAACGGGTGCTTCCATCGCAGAAGCTAAAATACGTTGTGCAACTTCAGGAGTTTTAAAAATCCCACCATGAGCAACTAATTGATTAATTTTAATTCCTTCATTTTTTAAAATATCCATACCTACACGCATAGCGCCAAAAGCACTCGAAAGATGTACACGGATAAAATTCGCTAAATTAAAGTTACTTTCTGGTGTGCGAACAAATAAAGGTCTTCCTTCATTCATACGTGTGATATTTTCTCCAGAGTAATAACCGTAAGATAACAATCCACCGCAATCTTCATCTCCTTGTAATGCTTTTTTGAATAAGGTCTCATAAAGTTTATCCATGCTAATATCTATACCTAACTCATCAACAAACTCTTTAAATATTTTCAACCAGCCATTAATTTCTGAAGAACAATTGTTAGTATGCACCATCGCTACTAGATCACCGACTGGTGTAGTCACTAAATCAATTTCACGATGCACTTCTCTCATCTCTTCTTCTAATACAATCATTGCAAAAGCCGATGTTCCTGCTGAGATATTTCCAGTGCGTTTCGTAATACTGTTAGTCGCCACCATCCCTGTTCCTGCATCGCCTTCTGGTGGACAAAAAGCTATCCCTGATTGTAAATCACCAGACGGATCCAATAATTTGGCTCCTTCTTCTGTTAGTCGACCTGCATTTTTTCCTGCCACAAGTACTTGTGGTAAAATCGCTTCTAATTTTAACGAAACACCTTCGTCATCTAAGAGTTCTTGGAAAGTCGCTATTTTCTTCTGGTCATAATTTTTTGTTAGTGGATTAATGGGAAACATTCCTGATGCATCTCCCACACCTAAAACTTTTTTTCCTGTCAATTTCCAATGTACATAACCTGCTAATGTAGTAAAAAAGGCTACTTCTGAGATATGTTCTTCTTTATTCAATATTGCTTGATACAAGTGAGCTATACTCCATCGTTGAGGAATATTATATTTAAATGTTTTCGTTAATTTTTCTTCTGCTTCCTCAGTTGTCGCATTTCTCCATGTACGAAAGGGAACTAACAATTGGTCATTTTTATCAAAAGCAAGGTAGCCGTGCATCATCGCACTAAAACCAATAGAACCAACCTTATCAAGAGTCTCTTGATATTTTTCTGACACTTCCGCCGTCATATTCTGATAACTGATTTGTAACCCCTTCCATATTTGCTCCAGAGAGTATGTCCAAACCCCTTCAACAAGTTGATTCTCCCATTCAAAACTCCCTGAAGCAATTGGTTCCAATTTTGAATCAACTAAAACAGCTTTAATTCTAGTTGATCCTAATTCAATCCCTAAAGCAGTATGACCATTGATAATATCTAGCTTTTGTTTGTCAACAACATGATTCATTTCTCCACAAACCTTTCCTATTGAATTCCCTTTCATTTTAAGATAGATGTACGTACATGTCAATATATTTTTAATTTATATACGTACATGTACTTGAAAATTTGTTTCTATTACACCTAAATCAAAAAAAGACTTAAGATTTTCAAAATCTTAAGTCTTTTTGATATTCTCTATAGAATCTCTTTCGATAATGTCAGGAGTATAACTAATCCCTGGCATTTTTTTACCAGTTTTAATTGACTTCACAATCCACTCCGCAGCATCAATGCCTAGCTTTTCTTTTGGGTGTTCTAATGTACTCAATTGTACATCTCCTATCTGACTTAAGCTAGAGTTATCATTTCCAATAATAGATATATCTTGAGGAATATTTATTTTCTGTTTCAATAGTAATTGACTAACATTGTTAGCAAGTTCGTCATTGTAACATACGATTCCTGTAATATCTCCTTGTAAAACTCTTTTAAGTACCATAGACAGAACTTCCATTTTAGTTTCTGTTGTATAAGTTATTATATTTTCAGCAGCCAATGCCATTTTATATTTTTCAAAAGCTTGAATAAAACCTTTCATGCGATATTTCCCCTGTAAATCATCGATTTTTGTTATGAGTAAAATATTACGATGATTATTTTTTAACAGTAATTCTGTTGCTAGATATCCTCCAGAAATATCATCTACAGCAATCTTAGGGATATCTAACTCTTCATAAGAGGCATTAATCATCACCATTGGAATCCCCTTTTCCATTAATTGAACATATAGAGCCAGATTCGGATTATACTGATTACTCTTTGTTGGCTCAATAATTAATCCCTGAACATTCTGATGAAGCATTTTTTCTAAACACTCTTTTTCTTTTTGGTAATTATTATTTGTACTAGCTAATAATAGTGAGTAACCATTTTTACTTAAAACATCTTCAATTCCTCGAATAATCGAGGGGAAGATATAATCTGATACGTATGTAGTAATAACACCGATTGTTTTACTTTCTATAAGTGTCGGTTGTCCTTGGCTAAATACATTATCCACATAGGTTCCAGAACCTTTTTCTTTTCTTAATAATCCCTCGTTTACTAAAATAGAAATCGCTTGGCGAATAGTATGTCTACTCACCTGATACTCTGCTTGCAGCTGAGATTCAGAAGGTATTACTTGATTCATTTTATATTCTTGTTGATTAATTTTTTTTCGTAACTGGTCAGCAATAAGCTGATATTTTGCTTGCATTTTCTCACCTCTTTTTATCAAATAAAGATTGATTCCATATTAATCACGCTAACATTACAAACTTTATACAGAAATATTGGAAATAACTACTAACACAATTTCCATTCTATAAAATTATAGTCACAATATTTTAGATTGTCTATAAAGTCAGATAATTTTTTTAAGCACATAGGCTTACTGTACCACTAAAAGCCCCCTAAGTTAGAAAAAATCTAACTTAGGGGGTGCATATTTTTTTATTATTTATGAAAGTTTTTCTTTCACTAACAAAACTCCATATGGTTCTAGCACTGTTTCTTCGGTTAACTGGTGTTTTTTCAGTATATCGCTTTTTCCAATCAGCTTTTTAGGTAATGGCTGTATTTCTTGCGTAAAGTTTATGATGAAATAATAGCCATTTTGGTCTTTTTCGCGGTAAGCGACTTCCAACGATGTTTTTTCTCCTAGCACAGATTGAATCGCTGCTTCTTCGCAGACCTGATTCAAAACCTTAGCCAATGACTTGTCATCTAATTGTGTACCAATATAGTAAACTTTCCCATCTCCAAATGTATTTACTGTTGCAAACGGTGTTCCTTGATAAAAATTACTAGTATAATCGCCTAATTTTTCGGCTGTTTCTGGATGTAGAATATCACTTAATAAATACGATTTTCCTTCTTGACCATCATTAAATTGAATACTGTTCATTTGTTCAGGTGCTAAGACATCAATTTCTTCTGCCCAAATACCAGCTAATTTTCTTAAAGGTCCAGGATAACCACCTAAGTGAACGTTGTCTGACTGATCAACAATTCCACTCATAAAAGTAGTGATCAACGTTCCGCCATCGTCAACAAATGTCTCCAACTGTTCTGCCATTCCTTCTTTCACCATATATAACACCGGTGCGACTACTACTTTATATTTTGAAAAATCACCATCAAATGGGATGATATCCACTGAAATATTTTGCTCATAAAAATACTGATAATAGTGATGAATTTGATTAATGTATTTTAAATCTTTACTTGGACCACTTGTATATTCCAAAGCCCAGTAATTATCCCAATCAAAAATTATTGCTACTTCAGACACATTTTTAGCACCTAACAATGAATCTTCCAAAGCACGTAACTCATGCCCTAGTTCAGCAACTTCTCTAAATACCCTCGTATTTTCTGTACCTACATGTTCAATGACTGCTCCATGAAATTTTTCGCACCCTCCAACCGTTCGACGTAGCTGAAAGAATTGAATCGTATCTGCTCCGTGAGCAACTGTCTGGTAACTTTGAGCACGCATTTGCCCGGGTTTTTTTAAAGAATTATAAGGTTGCCAATTTTGTTGACTAGGTGTTTGTTCCATCAACATAAACGGCTTATTCTTTAAGCCTCGCATTAAATCATGTGTCATTGCTACTAAACTCCATGGTGTATCATAAGAAGGGTAGTTATCCCAAGAAACAATATCCATCTCTTTCGCCCACTTAAAATAATCTAAGCCTTTATAAGTTCCCATTAAGTTGGTTGTGATGGGTGTTTCTGTGTCGTATTTTTTGATTGCTTTGCGTTCTAATTTAAAGTTATTTAATAAGCTATCAGAGTTAAAACGACGGTAATCAATCGACAAGCCCGCAAATGCAGTCTCATTTTCACTCATAGCATCGCCTAGAATATTGGGAACTACAATTTCATCCCACTCATAAATGGTATGCCCCCAAAATTCTAAATTCCAAGCTTTATTCAATCTTTCCACTGTTTGGTACTTCTTCTTCAACCAAATGCGAAAAGCTTTTTCGCAGTTTTCACAGTAACATTCACCACCATATTCATTATTGATATGCCAAATAGTTACATGTGGATTAGAACCGTATCGTGCCGCAAGTCTCTCAACCAAACAAGTAACATATTTTTGATACACCAAACTATTGGGACACGCATTATGACGTTGACCAAAGCGATGTTGCCGTCCTTCAAAATCAACACGGCCTACTTCTGGATATTTTTTAAATAACCATGCTGGTAAAGCCGCTGTGGAAGTTCCTAAAACAATATCATAATTTTCTTCTGATAACATTTCAATAATTTCATCTAGCTCATCAAAAAAGTATACCTCTTCACTAGGTTGGATTTTTGCCCAAGAAAATACATTAATTGTTGCAGAATTAATGGCTGCATTTTTAAAAATGCGCATATCTTCTGTCCAGACTTCTTTTTCCCATTGATTCGGATTATAATCTCCACCATAAAGCATTCGTTTCATTTCTTTCAAAATTGAACTCCTCCTTTTTCAGAATAATTGTAAACGCTATCTGACAGAAAATGTATAATATGTTAAACTAAAAAATATAAGATTTAGAAACATTGAAGGTGACTATTATGGCAATTTATTTCAATTTATCCAATCAACAACTCCCAATTAGTCTTGAAAGTATTGGGAACAATTGGACGCAAGTTAGCCTACAAAGAATGCAAGGCTATCCTTTATATCATTGGCTACAAACAGAGCAAGGCGCTGGTGAAATTTGGATTAATCACCATAAATTTATTTTGAAAGAAGGCGAAGGCATTTTAATCGCTCCATTCATTCCTCACGCATATTACCCTATAACGGAAAATTGGAAAACAAATTTTATCACTTTTGACGGAAAGCTAAAAAGTAAGTTTAATGATATTTTATCGAATCAGACCTATCTTTTAGCTGAAGATACCGAACGTTTTTCCTTCTCAGAAACAATCAAAACAATGATTGCTACCTTTGAAAATGAACCAGAGCAGCTAAGTTTATCCGTCCTTAGTTATCATTTTTTACTTCAACTGGGACAATACCAGGAGCCTATTCAAGATCATATATTATTTCAAAAATATATTACTCCAGGAATAAAAGAAATCCAAAAAAATTACAATCAAGCCATCACCGTTGAAAAAATTGCTCAGAAATTATTCATAAGTCCTCAATATTTTAGCCGTCTTTTTAAAAAATTTATGGGACAAAGCCCCTACCAATACATCATTGACTTTCGGATTCGACAAGCAAAAGAACTATTGATTAATGAGCCCCAATTGTCCATTCAAATGATTGCCTTAAAAGTAGGTTTTGAATCCACTAGTCAATTTATTGATATGTTTAAAAAACGTACACAATATACCCCAAAAAAATTTAGAGGTCTATACTAAATAAAAACAACTGAGAGCGCCTACTTCTGCTCTCAGTTGTTTTTTTCATTTCATATTATTTTTTAGGTAGACGTATCATAATCGTCGTTCCTAGCGATTCATCAGACTGGATAGTTAAACCATACCGATTTCCGTATAGGAGTTGAATCCGTTCATTAATATTTTTTAGTCCAATTCCAGAATAATTAAGTTTACTTGTTTTCCCCGCTAATTCCGTCTCTGGCTTAAAACCAATGCCATTATCCATTATTTCAATAATTAAATCGCCCTCTCTCATTGTCGCAAATAATTGAATAAAGCCTTCTTCTTGAGTTGGAAAAGCATGTAAGTAAGAATTTTCAATAATCGGTTGCACAATCATTTTGGGTACCAAACAATTACTTGCTTCATCTGAAACAAAATAATTCATTTGTATATTATCACCATAGCGAAGTCGTAAAATTTCAGTATATGCTTTTAGCCCTTTTATTTCATCAGCTAGCGTAACTACTTCATTTGAGTTACGTAGACTATGTCGTAACAATTTAATAAAATGATCTAAAGCAGTTATCGCCTTTTCGTTTTCATTTTGAAAGATAAGAAATTTGATTGAGGTTAGTGTGTTGTATATAAAATGTGGTTGAATCTGCATCTGCAAAGATCTGATTTCTGCCAAACGTTTGGCATTTTCAGTTTTTAATAACTGATCAAAGTACTCTTGAAGTCTTTTTAACATTAGATTATAAGAGCGTCCCAGTTCTTCCACTTCATATGTTCCTTTTAATTTCACCTGATTCGAAAAACCATCATCAATAACTGATGGCAACTCATCGATTAATTGATATAAAGGTTTTGTTAATTGTCGAATGATAAAAAAAGCGAAAATACTAACTAAAAAAATACCAGCTACGGTTATAATTAACATTGGTTGAATAACATTCATCTTTCGAACTAGAATATTCTCATCAATCACATCATATAAACGATAATTAAAAGAATACAGATTCATTTGATTTGAATAGAAGCCTTTATTCTCTTTTTCGGATAGAAATTTTTCTCCTACCAATTCTTTTCGGTTGGATGAAACAATTTGATTCGTTTCATTATTTACTACAAAGGTTTTATGCAATGTAGTATCAAAAAGCGAATGAAAAATAGAGGCAAAATTGGCTTCAGTTATAAATATTAAGGCATAGCCATACTGTTCATTCGCATCTTGAAGCTTATGAACAAATAGTAGACCTGGAGAACTTTTAGTAGCAGTTGTTAAGCCATTTTCCATAAAATACATTTGTGTTAAGTTCTCTGAGCTATTTATTTTTTGGACTAATTCTCCTGCTAATAGTTCTTCAATTTCTATGCTTCTGACACCTTCATTTTGAAAGAAAGTTTGCCCATTTTCACCTAAAAGAATTAGATTAGAAGGAATATCTGCTGTGACAAAACGGGTATCTTGCATTTCTTCATTCAATTTTAAAATAGTTTTTCCATCAACCTCTTTATTCTTTAAATAATTTACGGTTGCTGTACTTTTCGAGACTATTTGAAAAATAGAATTAATATTTTCATGGAGATACTCGTAATCGTCTTGGATTTTACGCATTAATAATTGATTGGAATTTCTATACGAAGCAATATAGGTTTCCTTTGATCGATTATAAGTGATGAGTAAAACCAGTGTGCTCGCCATAGCAATACAGGTAATAAACATCATTAACAATCGGATAAACAATTCATTTTTGTTTAAAAAAGCCTTCATAAGCGATTTTCTCTCCTATACTGAGTTGGAGTTACACCAAACTCTTTTTTGAAAATCCGAGAAAAATAACTTAAATCTGAATAACCTATACAATTACTGATCTCAGATAAATTTAAGTCAGATTGAATTAATAATTTTTTTGCTTCATTAAAACGAATCTTGCTTAAATAATCTTTGAAGCTCATTTGAAAATGTTTTGAAAAAAAGGTTGATAAATAATTATAGCTAAAATGAAAGTGGTCTGCTAACTCACTTAAAGTTAAATTAGTTTTGTAGTTTTGTTGAATATACACCGCTATTTCTCTAACTAAATCATCTTCAAGCAACTCAGTGCCTTCTTTATTTATACCTGCTTGAATTTCTTCTAATGTTTGAAAAAAGATTTTAGAAAAATCTTCCAAAGTAGTACTTCCATTTATTTTATTGAAGAAACTCCTTTTTAATTTTTGAAACACTTTATTATGAGGGTATCGCCCTTCCAAACTTGAAAGTAGCGTATAAAAAATACTGCTTGCTTGTTGTTTTAAATAAATTGGATGAACAAAGGCTAAAATCATTTGATTAAAAAAGTCTTCAATCCGAATCATACTTGATAAAAAATCATTATTTAATAATGCTCTGATAAATTTATTGGTATCAAAGTTTTCACCATTATTTAATAAAATAAAATCCTCTGGAAAAACGATTTTAAGGTTCTTTTGGTAAAATTTTTGACCGCTTGCATTCATTTTTAAATAATCATAAGTTTTGGTTAGGCTATTTAAATCCTGGAAATCCTTACTTATTATCATAAATAAATGTGGAATAGTATAACGAATAGGCGCTAATAATTGCTTTAAATCATCTTGTGTTAAGGGAGTGGGACTTGACAGCAACAATAATAATTCTCCGTCATTCGCAAAAAAAGGTAAACTTTGACATTCTAATTCCGAAAAGGTCTCGACATTTTCGTACCAACGCATAATTTGTTGATTATCTGTATACCAATAAGAATTTGTATACAACAATCGGTAATGGGGATATTTTAAATAAGATGCTAATTCATCAACACTGTCATCCAAATAACCATTTAAGATTCGAACAACTTTTTTTGGTAATTCTTCTTGCAAAGAACGTTGCGTATCTTCTCTAGTATATTTATGCGCAATTTTTGTCAACGCTTTCAATAAATTCTGTTTGTTTAAGGTTGGCTTCAAAATATAATCGACAGCCCCGTTTTTATACGACTGTGAGACATATTCAAAATCATCATAGCTACTAAGAATTAAGAATTCAATTTCGGGATATTGATGTTGAATAATTTTAGACAGTTCCAATCCGTTCATTTCCGGCATAACTAAATCAGTAATGACAATTTGTGGTTTAACCAAACGGATTTGTTTTAGTGCTTCACTGCCATTACTGGCTTCACCGACTATTTTAAAACCAAATTCTTCCCATAATACTAAATTTTTTATTCCTTCTCTGATAGCTTTTTCATCGTCAACAATCAGTAATTTTACAAAATCGTTAATAAGTCCTCCCTCCTTCCATTTAAAGTATAGCTTATTCTATAAAATAAACAATTAGTATTTTTTTCCTTTTTTAGGACTTATTTCTCTCTTTAGCAAGAACGTATTGTTAGCGCTTTCCTCATGAGGTATATTCTTATTGAAAAACAAACTAATTTGAAAGAAGTGGGAATTATGAAAAAGTTTTTAAAGGGTATTTTATTTACATCATCATTACTGCTATTTACAGCTTGTGGAAATAGTAATTCTACAAATAATGACGCTGCTGAAGACAGCGATAAAATAACTGTTTGGGCATGGGATGAGACCTTTAATATCAAAGCAGTTGAGGAAGCTAAAAAAGTTTATGACAATCAAGATGTAGATGTTGAAGTGGTAACCATGGCTCAAGACGATATTGTACAAAAATTAAATACGAGTTTAGCTTCAGGAAATACAGAAGGCTTACCAAACATTGTCTTAATAGAAGATTATCGAATCCAAGGATATTTAACGGCTTATGATGATGCTTTTGTAGATTTAACAGATATCGTCGACGAAAGTGCTTTTTCTAGCTATAAATTTGCAGTAAATAAAATCGATGACACTATTTATGGTGTGCCTTTTGATTCTGGAGTGGCTGGTTTGTTCTATCGTTCCGATTACTTAGAAGAAGCTGGTTATACAGATGAGGATTTACAAAACATTACTTGGGAAGATTATGTAAAAATCGGGAAGGATGTAAAAGAAAAAACTGGTCATCCACTGCTTTCTCTAAACCCAAGTGATTTAGGGTTAATTCGTATCATCATGCAATCTGCAGGAGAATGGTATACCGGTGAAGATGGAAAAAAAGTCACAATTAAAAATAACGAGTCTTTAAAAAATGGCTTGAAAATCTTCTCTGAGCTAATCAACGAAGGTCTTGTTGAACAAACCTCTGATTGGGATGGCGGTGTAAATGCAGTTCAATCTGGAAATGTTGCTTCAGTTCCTTTAGGTTCTTGGTATTCTAGCTCCATTCAAGGCGCTCAAGACCAAAGTGGAAAATGGAAAATTGCTCCGATTCCTACAGTTGCTTCTCTTTCACAATCTGTTCATGCTTCTAGTATTGGTGGCGGTGGTTGGTATGTCATCAAAGGTGTGGCTGGTGAAGAAAATGCCAAAAACTTCTTGAAGGATACTTTTGCATCAAATCAAGAATTAATGGGAACTTTAGCTTCTGAAATTGGGTTAATTTCAACTATGAATGCTGCTCAAGAAACTTCAGAATATCAAAAAGAACAAGAATTCTACGGTAATCAAAAAGTTTTTGAAGATTTTTCAACTTGGTCAAGTCAAGTACCTGCAGTGAATTACGGAAATTCTACTTATGCCATTGAGTCTATTTTAACTGAAAGTTTACAACGGGTAATTGCAGGAGAAGATATTGATAAAGTCCTAGACGACACCCAATCACAAGTAGAAGCACAAATTGCAAATTAAAGTAATTTAGAAACTCGTGATAATCTATCATGAGTTTCTCTTTTAATAATTAGGAGTGGAAAACTATGAATCGGAAAAAAAATTGGTTTGCTAACGGAAATATTTTCATTATTATTCCAGTTGCTTTGATTACTTTATTGGTATTTGTACCGATGATCTTTTCATTATTTACATCGTTTCAATCTGGAACACCCAATAACATGACTTTTAATGGTTTCGGAAATTACCAAAGAATGCTAACTGACTCTACCTTTAAAAAAGCTTTCGGCAACACATTCTTGTACCTCATTATTCAAGTGCCCATTATGTTATTCTTAGCTTTAGTCATCTCGAATATTCTCAATGATAAAAAATTGAAATTTAAAGGTCTCTTTCGAACAGCCATGTTTCTACCATGTATTACTTCTTTAGTCTCGTATTCCTTAATCATGAAATCCTTATTTTCTGCCAATGGATTGGTCAACAAAGTTTTCTTAGATTTACATTTGTTGGAGCAACCGATTCAATGGTTGACTGATCCTTTTTGGGCGAAATTTTTAATTATTTTCGCTATTACGTGGCGATGGACCGGTTATAACATGATCTTCTTTATCTCAGGAATGCAGAATATTGAACCTTCTATCTATGAAGCAGCTGATATTGATGGTGCGACAAAAATGCAACAGTTTTTCAAAATTACTATTCCTAATCTAAAACCAATCATTTTGTTTACCACAATTACATCAACAATTGGTACGCTACAATTATTCGACGAAGTTCAAAACATTACACAAGGTGGCCCTGCAAATGCAACGACTACTTTATCTCAGTATATCTATAATCTAAGCTACAAATTCACACCAAATTTTGGTTATGCTGCTGCCGTTTCGTTCGTAATCGTCATTGCTATTGTCATTCTATCAATTATTCAAACTGCTATTGGGGGGCGTGAAGACTAATGTCACTTATTTTACGTATATTAAAATATCTTTTCTTATCGGTTATGTCCTTCCTTTCTATTTTTCCATTCGTATGGATGATCTTAGGGATGACAAATAAAGCGGTCGACATTACAGCCGGAAAATTAATGATTGGAGATCAACTAACTATTAATTTTCAAAATCTATTTCAATCTAATTTAAATTTTGTTCAGGCTTTATGGAATTCAGCTGTCATCGCCATTATTACAACTGTCTTAGCACTAATTTTGTCATCAATGGCAGGTTATGGATTTGAAATTTATCGAACCAAAAAGAAAGATATGATTTTCAATATTTTATTATTGTCCATGATGGTTCCTTTTGCTGCATTAATGATTCCTCTATATCGCATGTTTAGTAAGCTAAATGGAACTTTTCTGGGAATTAATAATATCGCTGTCGTTATACTTCCTTTTGTCTCTACAGCTTTTCTGATTTTCTTTTTCAGACAAAATATTAAGTCCTTTCCAAAAGATTTGATTGAAGCAGCTCGAATTGATGGATTAAATGAAATTAGCATTTTCTTTCGTGTATATATGCCTACAGCAAAAAATACCTACGCTGCTGCTGCAATCATTACATTTATGAATAGCTGGAATAACTATTTATGGCCATTAATTGCTTTACAAAGCCCTGATAAACGGACTATTCCTTTAGTATTATCAGCTATGGGCGCATCTTATACGCCAGATTATGGAATGATGATGTGTGGTATCGTAATAGCTACTTTACCAATCGCAATTATATTCTTCATCTTGCAAAAACAATTCGTTCAAGGGATGCTTGGTTCTGTAAAATAAAACAAACGACAATAATTTTCTATTGTTTTGTATATAACCTTAAAGTTGGGAGAGACTCTCTAACTTTAAGGTTTTTTATGTACCAGTTGATACTATAAAGTCATCACTCCATCTATTAGTCATTTTCTAATACATACTGAGAATTCTAAAATGGATTCATCCCATCCAATGCTAAGATTAGATGGAATAAATCCATTGACTGTCTATAGGTAACTAATTAAACTGATACTTGTGTTAATGATCTATCATCCTAGATCTGGCATGTCTGTTAACACTACTTTGTCTGACGTTTCACCATCGGATTCAAAAATAATAATCTTATTTTCCCCTGCTTTTAAAAGCGGTCCAGGAATATAGAGACGTTTTTGGGGTCCGATTTTCCAATAACGCCCAATATTAAAGTCATTTACTACCACAAAGCCTTTTCCCCATCCCTCCATATCAATAAAGGTATCACCTGGTTCCTCTACTTGGAAAACGAATTGAGAAAAGCTAGGTTGTCCCTTGACATATTCTTTTGTAAAATCAACCTTTTCTAAATTATTCATTGGCAAAGTGTACATGTCCCAACCACTTTGAAAAGCACCATTAATGATTACGCCATCTTTAATCCCTTTGTGTTGATGATTCATTTTGACAGAATAGTTTACACGTCCCATATTTTCCACTAAAATGCCCAACTCATTGTTAGGTTTTTCCAAAGTAAAGCTTTCTTTTTTCCCAAGCTCTAAGTCATATTGAATAAACTGAGGCGTTTTATTAATAAATACATTTGCTCGGTCCATACACGAAATCAAGCGAAAATCTTCAATTTTTCGAGCAGCCCCAATTTTACTCTGGTAATAAATATATCCACTACTTTGATCTAAATTTTCCATAGATACAGGGTAGTTCGAGTGATACGCTTCGCTGATTGTATCCAATGTTTCAAATAAAGAGACGCGATCCGTTACCTGTAGTTCTCCATATGATTTTTTTTGAATCTTTGTTGACAATGGAAACTCTGGAATTTCTGTATGACGACTAATTATTTCCTTAAATGCCTCATATTTTGGTGTAATATCTCCCCATTCAGTCAACAGTGCATCGTAGTCATAGCTTGTGACATCAGGCGTTAGTTTTTCATAATAGTTTGCGCCGCTCGTAAAGCCAAAATTGGTTCCACCATGAAACATATAGATATTGACAGATCCTTCATCTAAAATATCCGTTAATTCTTTGCTTGTATCTTCTACACTCGTGCGATGATGTTCGTCATCTCCCCACGCATCAAACCAACCAATCCAAAATTCCATAACCATTAACGGACGCTTTTCTCCATGAAATTCACGTAAGCGTTTAAAATTTTCTTTAGCATTTGAACCACAATTGATTGTAGGTAAAGCTATTTCTGGAATAGCTCCATTTTCTAGCATATCTCCCCAAGGTCCATCAGAAGTTACTAGTGGAACATCCACTCCTTTATCGATCATCATTTGTGCGATATGACGCATGTACTCTTTGTCATTGGCATAACTTCCGTATTCATTTTCAACTTGCATCATGATAATTGGTCCGCCCTGAGTAATTTGCAAGTCTGTCACTTGTGGCAACAAATGATCAAAATATTGATCAATTTTATCGATAAACGGCTTGTATTCAAAACGGATTTTCATATTTGCATCTTTTAATAACCAATAGGGCAGTCCACCAAATTCCCATTCAGCACAAATGTAAGGTGCAGATCGTAAAATAACGTATAAACCAACTTCTTGAGCAATCTCAATAAATTTCCGTAAATTCAAACCATCACTAAATTCATATTTTCCTTCTTGAGGTTCGTGGATATTCCAAGCTACATATGTTTCTACAGTATTACATCCCATTAAACGTAATTTTTCTAGACGATCACGCCAATATTCTGGAACCACTCGAAAATAATGGATTGCTCCTGAAATAATTTTGATTGGCTTTTCATTTAAATAGAACTCTTCTTTGATTTCAAATTTCCCCATATGCTTCTCCTCTTTCATACTTTATACCTTCTATTTTAGCTATATTTTTCATTTTAAAGTATCAGAAATCTAGCTTAAAAATACAATATTTCGAAACAACTATTTTTCTAACTCTAGCTAAGTTTTTACTCACTATTAATTTATCCGAAAAAATTACACTACTACTTCATTTTGGTGGGAATCCTTACTAAGGCTTCCCTACTTTTTCATGTATCTACATCTATAAAGCGATGAATCTTGTTAATGACCTCATTTATTTGATTCTGATTATGACTAGACACAATAAGCGAGCATGCAATTACTGCAACAATTTACTGATCTTTGTTTTACGAATAACTTTGTGGATTAGACTAAAATTTTTATTTTTGATATAGTAATTATCAATGTTGTTATAGGAGGAAAAAATATGGTGAATAGTATAGATTCTCATCTAATTATTGGTTTATGGATAACTTCCTTTATTGTTTTTATGGGTCTTGTCATTAGTTTACGTCAAAATAAATTTCGTTTACTTAATGGTGCATTAGCTAATATCTGGTTAATCAATTTAGGAGTAGCTATTATTTTATCTGCTGAAAAAAGTCAGATACATTGGTTATACTTATTTGTCTACTACCTGGTTGCAATCATCACGATTCCATTAATTGCCATCTATTCAGTATTAGGAATCTTATTATTATGGAACGCAGCTATCGTCTGGAAAAAAGAAAGTCATACTTTAGCAAATACGTTGACTCTTATTTTAGGAATAATCCTTATTGCGTTTCCAATTGTGGAAAATCTATTAAAAAATTTTTTTCCTTCATGGATGATTGTTGTTTACCAAGCAATGGTAACTCCCGTTGCTATCTACATTGCTTTTTGGTTTTTAGCTTTTATCACTTCTTTTTTTATCACACGGTTATATAAGCCTAGTTACGATAAAGATTACATTATTATTTTAGGCGCTGGACTTTACGATGGTGATCAGGTTACTCCATTATTGGCTTCTCGCATTGAAGCTGCATTAACTTTTGCTCAAAAACAATTCAAAAAAAATGGAAAGTATCCTTTACTAATCTGTTCCGGTGGGCAAGGAATAGACGAAACTATTCCAGAAGGGGCCGCAATGAAAAAATACGCTTTAGGTAAAGGTGCCCCTCCTGATAAAATTATTTCAGAAGAAAACTCGCGTACTACTTACGAAAACATGCAATTTTCTAAAGCTATTTTGACAGAAAAACAACTTAATATAAGCAAGGGGCTTTTTTCTACGAGTGATTATCATACGTTTAGAGCTGCTGGTTACGCTCGTTATGTAGGCTTAGAAATAGATGGTCTGGGAGCAAAAACAACGCGATTTTTCATTCCCAATGCTTTTTTACGTGAATATATTGCACTTTTGGTTAATCATAAGTATTTTCATATAAGTTGTATCAGTATTTTATGGTTATTAGAGCTACTCAATTTATTCTTACTTTATACTAATGGTTAATCAGAAATAACTTTAGGGCAAACTTTAACTGCTCTCTTTAACATCCCTTTTAGTCACTTCAGAAATATTAAGTTTAATTTTGGGAGTAACAGTATTGCGAAATCATCGTTTGCACAATCTGCATAATTCAAAATCACAACGGGTTCTTACAGGATTATTATCTTTTAAGAGCAGTTAACAATAGCGAGCTGCTTTATAGATTCTTAAAAATTATCAACCCCTAAATATTGAGTAAATACAAAGAATCTCTTAACTGTATCTTTACAACAAATACAGTTAAGAGATTCTATTTTAATAGAGCTCGGATTATTATCAAAAAGCAAAAACTGAACAATGCTGAATAAAAAAATGTAAATACAAACAATTGTTTTAGACAACTAGCCGTTATGATTCTCTTCTACTGTTTTATCTTATTACAGAATTTTCTTCGATTTTTTCTTTTTAGGACATATGAAGTGGTCTGCCCCTCAGTTTAATTTTTACCACTGATCCTTTTCAGTTTAGATTAAGAACTAATATTCCCTTACTCTTTTCGTCAAACACTCTCTATGTTTTTAAACACTTACAATCCAATTATATATGATTAAAGCTTAACCAAACTCACATGTTACATTATATGACATTAAAAGTGGTTTCTTGTCAAAAAATGAACCTTTAATTTAAAAGAAAGCGTTGACACATATTTTTTACTATGTTATATTTTGTTTAAGGTGCTACTGGAAAGGCAAAACTTACAAGTTTTGCCTTTTTTTGCGCTTTTTTAAGAACGGAGGAGAGAAAATGACTAAAAATATCCCTGAAAACTACTTATCTTATCTTGGAGAGGAAACGAGAGCAGACGATTTTGATGAATTTTGGGAAGGACAAATTCAAGAAATATTGCAATATAATTTTACTTATTCATTAACTGAGGAAAATTATTTTTTAAAAACAAAAGAAGTTTTTAAAATTACATTTCCCGCTTTAGATGGCACAAAAATCTATGGTTGGTATATTCGTAGTAAAAATAATGCCAACAAGAAATGTATCTTAACTACTCATGGTTATCGAAGCTCTAAACGGGAACCGCATCTTTATTTTCATTGGCTAGACATTGGCTATGATGTTTTAACTTTTGACGTACGACTTCAAGGTGGTGAAACTGGATGTAATACACCACTACAAGGTCCAATGTCAGAAATCATTACATTAAATGCTTTTGATCTAGAATCATGTTACCTAAAAATGATTTACACTGATATGATGTTAGCTTCCCTTTTACCAGAAAAACTAGGTTATTCAGAATACGTTTTAGAGGGTACTAGCCAGGCGGGAGGATTAGCTGTAGCGATTGGTTGCCTTATGCAAAATGCAACTGCAGTACTCGCTAATGTCCCTAGCAATAGTGATATTGATCAGCGAGTTTTAAAAAACACTGGCTCATTTAAAGCCTTTCAATCGATTTGTAAATATGACCCAGAAAAATTAGCCCTTATTTTACACAACCTAAGTTATTTTGATACAAAAAATTTAGCAAAAAGACTAACTGTTCCTCTGTTAGCTTCAGTTGGTGGCGTTGATAACGTTTGTCCCGCAAAAGCTTTTTTCGCCACTTACAATCGAATCAAGTCAAAAAAAGAACTGTTTTACTACCCATTTAGTGGTCATGAAGGAGGTAGTTCCGCTCACACCGAGCAAGAAATTAAGTTTCTACAGACTCTATTATGAAAGGTTTGAGGTAATTTATGGAAATTTTAAAAATATACAACAACAATATTATTGCTGTACTTACTGACACCGATCAAATTGCTTTAGTTACTGGTCGAGGCATTGGACATAAGACGCGTGGACAAAAAGAACTATCATTAGATGACGATTATCAATTATTCAAATTATCTGAACCTAATAAACAAGATATCCAACAAATAATCGATCGGATAGATGCGGAGGCATTGGAAATTGCGCGAAAAATTTTTATTAGAGCACAAGCAAGTATTGATTACCCTTTACTTGACTCTCTATTACTCCAACTTGCAGATCATATTTCTTTTAAAATAGAAATGTTTCATCAGGATATTATTGTTCCCAATTTATTGATGACAGAAATTAAATTCTTCTATCCAAAAGAATTTGCTGTCGGGCAATTTGGAGTTGAGTTAATTAGAAAAAAATATAACGCGAATTTTGATGATGATGAAGCTTCTTATCTAGCTATGCACATTCTGAATGCTTCGATGCAAGGCAATAACACGGATGTTTATAAGATTACCGAGTTTATTAAACAAATGATTCAAATCATTAGCGAAAGCTATGAAGTGGATGGTTCATATAATGATTGGATCTATGAACGATTGATTGTCCATTTAAAATTTTTAGCTCAACGACTGATAAGTAATCAAAAAGATACAAGTGAGGTAATTTTAGGTGATGGTTTTTTACGAATGAAGGAGATGGACTTGATTAAGTTGAACCAAGTTATTAATAAAGCGAACGTATTATCTAAAAAAATATTCGAGAAAAAACTTAGTGAAAACGAACAAATTTATTTAAGTATTCATGTTTTACGCATTCAACAGCTACACCAAAATAAATGATTTACGAAAGGAAGCTTATCAAATGAAAAAAATATGGAATAAAATTTCTACTCAGTTATCTTTATTAGGTAAAACTATGATGATTCCAATTGCGATTATTCCAATTACCGCAATCATTGGTAATTTGTTCTCACCAGCCATGTTAGATGCTCCCGTCATCGCTAATGCTAGTTCTATTATTATCGGTAACTTAGATTTGATTTTTGCCATGGCTGCTGCAGTGGCTTATTCAAAAGGCAACGAAAAAGTTTATGTGATGTTTGCCACTTCAATCTCCTTTTTGATATTCAAATCAAATATAGCTCTTCTAAATGAAACTATTAATATGGGGGTATTCGGTGGGATTATCTTTGGTGCGATGGTTGCTATCTTATACAATTACTCTCGCCAATGGAACGTGCCTACTTATCTCGCTTTCTTTGGCGGAGAAAAAATGGTTATCACCCTTTCACCTATCTTGGCAATTATTATGGCTTATTTCTTTTCAGTAGTATGGGTTTACCCACAATCGTGGTTAGCAGCTTTAAGTGCTGGAATTGCTAGTTTAGGTGTATTTGGTGTATTCTTATTCATTTTCCTACAACGAATTTTAGTTCCTTTTGGTTTGCATCATGTATTAAATGCTTATTTCTTGTTTGAATTAGGATCATACACAACAGCGACAGGTCAAATCGTTAAAGGTCTTACTCCACGCTTCCTTGCAGGAGATATCTCTGCTGGAATTTATGGTCCTGGTGTTTATATTGCCTTTTTCTTCGGTATACCAGCAATTGCTTATGCTATTTATCAAACAGCTTTTGATAGTCAAAAAGAAGAAGTTAAAGGTTTGATGACATCTGGTGCAATTACTTCTGTGTTAGGTGGGATTACTGAACCAATTGAATTTACGTTCATGTTTGCCTCCCCTAAACTTTATTTTTTCCACGCATTGTATAGCGGTTTAGCTGGTGTCATTACGGCCTTATTAGGTGTCAGTCATGGCGGTGGTAAAAACATTATTCAGTATATCCTTTTATACAACATGAGTGAACGTGCTTGGCTAATTTTCCCCATCGGTTTAGTTTTTGGCGTTCTTTACTACTTTACCTTCAAAACAATTATTATCAGAGACAATGTGCAGACTCCTGGACGTGTGGAACAAGTTGAAATTAGCGATGAGGTTACTGAGGAAGAACTACAATTAAAACTAAATCATAGTAATTATTACTATATGGCAAAAAAAATTCTACAATTCGTTGGTGGTAAAGACAATGTTTCTAGTTATTCAAACTGTATGACTCGTTTGAGATTAAATGTCAAGGATATGAGTATTGTAGATGAAGAATCGATTCGTAAAACAGGTGCTCTTGCAATCGTTAAGCAGAGTGAACATGACCTACAAATAGTCATTGGAACTGATGTTAACAAAGTCTATGCAGATTTTGATGTAATTATCAGCTCTTAATCGTATTGCCTTACTTTAAGATTGATTAACTGTGTTTCTGGGTCTCGATATTTACATCCGTTCTAACTTTTACTTTTTAGTTTTAATGATTTCTTTAGCTGCTGTTTAAAAAATTCAATAATTGTTAGAAATATTGCAACGAAAGATATTTTGTTGCATGGCAGTAAAGTTTGTGACGGTGGCTAATCTTATTCGAGAGGTGATGGTGCTTATGAAAATGAGTGCTGAAATCTTTAGAAAGAAGATGCCCTTTTGTCAGTCGCTGAAGCGTTAGGGCTAATGATTGCGTTGGGTTATTTTACCGTAACGATTATCTTTGGTATCCTATCCACAGTAAAAAATGACAAAAAAGAAATAACCATCCTCTTTAGCCAGTCGACGATTATTTCTATAAAATTATTAACTTTGGTCACCGTCTTAAACGATGCTGATAGAAGGGTTGTTAGCACAACTCTTCCTTATATAAGGAATATATCATGAAATCAATACAATCTCAATTTAGAGAAGCAGCAATTGTCCTGTTTAAACGGGTAATTCTCTTTTTTGTACATTAATCTTTCTCAAAATTCACTTTGACAATTTTTAATAATTGTCCGATAAATTCTTCATTGACCGTTTCCACATAGCTGTGTTTTCGAGCATTGAAATCAATGGTTACTAACTGGTCTAATAAAACTTTTCCAGTGGTTTTCGTATCTTTTAGTGGAACATATAACGGGTAGTTTCGTTTTGTATTGCTGATTGGCGCAAGAATCGCTACATTGGAAAATTTAATGACCCCTTTATAACTTAAGCAAATATACGGACGATAACCTTGTTGTTCATGACCTTCTTTAGGGTCAAGATTGATTTTGATGATATCGCCTTGTTTTACCATTTCTCCTTACCTATGGGTTCAAACTCATATGGAGTTGCTTGGAAAATTTCACCGTCGTAGTCCTTAAATAATTCATCAAATGTCAATTCTTCTTCAGTTTCTGATGTTTTTTCTAAAATCACTCGATTGCCTTCAATCACAACGTTGAGTTGTTCGCCTTTTTCGGCTCCTAATGCTGCCATAATCGTTTTTGAAAGTCGTATTGCACTCGTATTGCCCCATGAACCAATTTTAATCTTTTCCATCACAGACCCACCTTTCTTTAAAATTATTATACATCAAAAGATATACAAATCATATCTTTCCAATCTTTTTGAAAGAAGATATTAAATTTATTCTGATACTAGTAAAATTACATCATGACCAGTGAATTACATATAAAGTTCATGTAATTATACAAGTTCATTTTCTAGTTCAGTCGTCTCATGTTGCGAAAATTCCCCATTAAAAAAAACGAGTCAATTTCAAAAGAACCTATAACAATCAAATCTCGAATCAGATGTTCCTCGATTTCATTCAATAGAACTTTCTTATTTTTAGCAATCGCTTGTTTCATAAAAAAAATCCAATCTATTAAAAAAGTCATCTCAAAATTTTGAAATGGCTTTTTTTCAATTTCTTTCATGGCTAACTTAAAAGGTTTATATGCAACTAAAATAATGGATAGCATTCTGATTTTTTCTCGCGAGTTTCTTGTATCAAAGTGTAATGAACGTACTCGGGATTCCACTATTTATAACGGATATCTCCTGCTCATCACAATATTCGGATATTTTTACTTATGTTATTTTGTTAACATTCTGAGATACCTTAGTGATGTTCGATTGCTTTTTTCATGGGTGTAAGCTGGCCGTTCATGTTGAAAAACAAAGCCGTGCTTCTCATAAAATGGTATTCCCATTTGATTGCCTTTTGTGACTGATACCCACTGTCTTTTTATTCCATAATTAAGGAAAATTTCTGTTAGTTCAAACAACAAAGCCGATCCATAGCCTCTTCTTTTTTTCTCCGGATTTAAATATAGTACAAACACTTCGCATTCTTCTGTATTAATTAAACCACCACCAATGGCTCCTACGATTTGTCCTTCTTCTTCGGCTACCAAATAACCAGACCATGCAGGTAGAGCAGGCTCAATATCCTTAATAATTCTCTCTTGATTATAGAAATTTTGAATGTCAGCTTGAATCATCGTGTTTGGTAATAATCCTTGATAGGTGGTTTGATAGGCTTGTGTAAACATTTTTTGTAGCTGTAGACTATCTTTGATTGCTGCCTTACGAATCATGTTTTACCTCCTGATAAATCTTTTCGATTATTTTAACATAAAAAAACTGAAACAATTCATGATAAAGTTGCTTCAGTTCTAGTTTGACTATTTAAAATGGTAAATCATCATTAGTTACATCATGTGTTGCATTGATCGGTGTTGGTATGGGTTCTCACTCTTTACTTATTCTTGTCGATTGTTTAGGCAACGATTGACTTATCCCAAAGATCAACGATTGCACTGAGGTATTCTTTCTGACCATTTCCGTATTTAAACTCAGTCACATCTGTACACCAAATTTGATTGGGGGCTGTAGCGGAATCAAAGGTGCGATTCAAAAGATTCTCTGCCAGATGAATCGGATTAGACCGTTACCAAGAAGGGCGACGACGTCTAATGACCGAGTAGAGACCTAAAATACGCATGATACGACGGATTCTTTTGACATTGTACTTCGTTTTCAATTCCTTATTCACAGCCACGGTCATTCGACGATAACCATAATTATACTACGCTTATACAATTTCACATAGCTTTGGAAAGAACCTTTCTGTCACTTACTAACTAGATTACTAATTCCATCAAACTGTTCACTTATTTGTCTACTTTTTCTAAATAATTCATATCATATAAAATTGATTGTCATTTAATAGACATATGAAGTTCCTCTACAACATTCTTTGACTAACACCTTCAATAATTAATTGAATCAATACAAAAGTATTGGTTCGTAGAGTCACATCAACATTATTATAGCTCAATAAATTTTCATCACAAAATAAATAGTAATTTACTAAGTGTTCAGGAACATACTTTTTCATAGGTGTAATTAATATCACAACTGCTTGTTTTTGTTGACTATTAGCAAATACTTCTTCGTAAGTATCCAAAGAATCATTATCTGAAATAAGAAAGATAATTGAATTGGGTTGAATTGTATGACTAATACTATTTATGAGATTTACGTCATCAATTAGAATGCAGCGACGATTTAAAGTGTTTAAAATGGTGTGCATATATCTTGCAGGAATTGCACTAAGTCCTCGCCCATGAATGTATAAAGAATGTTCACTACATAATAATTGAACAATAGATTCTATAGTAGAAAAAGATACTGTCTCTAAATAAAATGAAAAATCATTAATCTGTTGATTTACCTGCTCTCTTAGACTACTTTGTCGTTTTTGCTCGTGAATCAATTCTTCTTTTATGAGGAATTTCAATTCACTAAATCCCGATAGATTAACTTTTTGACAAACACGAATAATAACTGTGCTTGAAGTGTATAATCTATCTGCTAATTCATTAATTGTCATTCGAACAACGATTGCTAGGTGTTCTTGTATATAGGTAAGTATTCTGATATCTGTTTTATTTAACTTTGTTTGATCTACTCTGTCTAAAAAATTAATCATTGGAAGATTCCTCCTTAAAAGTCAGATAAGCTTTAAATATCGTATCAATAATAAAAAAAATCGGTAGACGTGAAGTGAATTCTGTATTTTTATTAAATCGAGGTTGACTAATAAAACGAAAATTAATATCAGCTATCTTTGCTAGTACGTTATCTGTATAAGGCGAAATGGCCACAATCGTAGCCTCATTCATTTTTGATAAATTGGCCATTCTAATTGTTGGTTCATAAGTTCC
Organism: Enterococcus sp. AMC2644; assembly: GCF_058216475.1. Taxonomy (NCBI): domain Bacteria; kingdom Bacillati; phylum Bacillota; class Bacilli; order Lactobacillales; family Enterococcaceae; genus Enterococcus; species Enterococcus sp. AMC2644. The sequence continues at coordinate 2,391,311 of NZ_CM177095.1, read as the reverse complement.
ACTAGCACTTATTAGTATCACCACATCATTTTCGGTTAAAGACGTACATACATGTGCAGCTAATCGCTCTGATTCATACCGATAGACATTCTGACGTCCATAAGAGAAAAGTAATTTTTCTAAATAATCTAGTGCCTTCGCTGTAATTCCTCCGCCACTAAATAGGTGAATGTTTTTTGTGCTACTTAGTTCGTTGATAACTTTCGTTATATTCTCTTCTTTAATTAATAATAATGTATTCTCAATATCATTCGCTATAAAATGTGACAAATGCCCTGCTTCTTTATTTATAATATCATTCTTTATTTGTTGTTCATTATTTTTCTTTAACAAATATTTTAATTCACTGTAACCTGATAAATTAAGCTTATTACAGAATCTTAAAATAGTTGTGGTTGAAACACATAAGTGATCTGCTACTTCTCGAACTGTGGCATTCTCAATAGCACTGGAATTACTATAAATATATTGCAATATAGCTTGCTCACTTGGAGTAAGACTATTAATTATTTCGTTATTCAAATGTTCAGCAAACATATTTTCTCCCTGCTTTTTATATAAAATTTAGTATAAAAATTTAAACCTATTGAAGGAATTTGTTTCACAAAATGTAACAAAAAACATATTATGTTATCCTTTCGTAAAATAGTACGATATATTGTATTCAATTTCAAGTGATGGCATAATGAATTTACATTCAATGGCCAAGAATGAAAAAAGAATCATCGTAAATAACAGAACATACTAGGTAATTACCTATAGATTTTTGTTTACGATAGTTAAGGTAGGTTGACAAAATAATGAAGAAATTTAATGTTTGTATCGTCGGTGGAGGAAGTACATTTACGTTAGGATTTTTAAAATCTTTTGTCCAAATGAAAGAGCGATTTCCACTTAATAAGCTAGTTCTTTTCGATATTGACAAAGAACGTCAAGAACTTGTGGGAAAATTTGGAGACATTTTATACAAAGAGCAATTTCCTGAACTTGATTTTCATTATACAACAGATGTTCAAGAAGCTTATGAAGGTATGGATTTTGTATTTATGCAAATGCGTGCAGGAGGCTTACCGATGCGTGCGAAAGATGAACATATCCCTCTAAGTATGGGCTTAATTGGACAAGAAACTTGTGGGCCTGGGGGAATGTCCTATGGATTGCGTTCTATTGTATCTATGATTAAAGCAGTTCATGATATTCGAGAATATGCACCCGATGCATGGATACTGAACTATTCTAATCCCGCTGCCATTGTTGCTGAAGCGTTGAGAAGAGAATTTCCTGGTGATGAACGAATTCTAAATATTTGTGATCAACCAGAAAATGTTGTTCGTTCTTGTAGTCGCTTATTAGGTTGTTCTTGGGAAGATCTTGATCCAGTATACTTTGGATTGAATCATTACGGTTGGTTTACAAATATGTACGATAAAAATACTGGCGAAGATTTGCTACCAACAATTAGAGAATTAATTAAGAAGGATGGATTTTTACCTCAAGATGCCGAACAAAGAGATCCTTCATGGTTAGATACTTACGGTATGGTGGAAGGTATGATGAATGATTTCCCAGACTATTTACCAAACACATATAATCAATATTATCTATATCCAGACTATAAAGTAGGAACTTTAGACAAAGACTACACTCGAGCAGACGAAGTTATGAATGGACGAGAAAAACGCGTTTTTGATGAATGTCGTGCAGTCATAGCAACAGGAAGTTTAGGAAATAAGTTTGATGATATTAGTGATGCTCACGCAGAAATGATGATTGAAGTAGCAATTGCAATTGCGTTTAACCAAAACACTCGTCACATTCTTATTATTGAGAATAACGGTGCAATTGCCAATATGCAAGACGATGCGATGGTTGAAGTAGTTTGTGAACTTGGCGCAAATGGACCACGACCAATGCGCGTTGGGAATATTCCACAATTTTATTTAGGACTTTTAGTCAATCAAGTCTCCAGTGAAAAGTTATTAGTTGATGCTTATTATGAAAATTCTTACCAAAAAGCATTACAAGCATTTACACTAAACCGTTTGATTAATGATGCGAAAAAAGCTCGTAAAATACTAGACGCTTTAATCGAAGCTAATGCCGGGATGTGGCCAGAACTAAAGTAATACATTTATCTCACTGCTAATGGATAAGACAACTGAAGAAATTCAGTTGTCTTATATTAAGAAAATAATAAAACCGCTTACAGAATGAGAGGGTAACTATGAATAAAAATAAAATTATGGATTTTTTCTCAACACTAGGTAGTAGCTTGATGATGCCAATTGCTGCTTTAGCAGCATGTGGGATTTTACTAGGAATCTCAGGAGCCTTACTAAAAGACCAAATTATTGCAGTATTGCCTTTTATTGAAAATCCCATCATTTACTATACTATCGATACATTACGTGTTATTTCTGGTGTTGTATTTACATTAATTCCTGTTTTATTTGCTATTTCAATATCAATGGGATTAGCAAATGATGATAAAGGAACTGCTGCGTTCGCAGGATTTATTGGCTACTATACGTTTTTAGCTAGTGCAAGTACAATGATTAACTCGGAACTATTTAATTTTGATTCTTTACGAGTAGTACCAATACTTGGTGTTGAAACGATTGACATGGGAGCTATTGCGGGGATGATGGCAGGTCTAATTGTTGCTTATTTACACAATAAATTCTATAAAATACAATTTCCTGTAGCTATTGCGTTCTATGGTGGAAAACGTTTTGTTGCAATTATTGTAATCGTTGTCATGGGTCTGATAGGACAACTAGCTCCATTTATTTGGCAACCAATTTCAACGGGAATCACAACAATGGGTACTGCTATTGCTAATGCAGGTTCATTAGGTGTCTTTCTTTTTGGTTTCTTAGAACGTTTGTTAATACCCACAGGTTTGCATCATGTCTTGAATAGTATCTTTCGGACAACAGCTGTTGGAGGTGTTTATGAAAATGTAGAAGGTTGTCTAAATATCTTTTTACAGTTTTTTGATAAGGTTGATATTGAAACTTTACGTCCTTATACACAATTTTTAGGACAAGGAAAAATGCCATTTATGATGTTCGGATTGCCAGCTGCGGCTTTAGCCATTTACCAATCAAGCCCTTCTAATAAGAAAAAAAGAGTCAAAGCACTTATGATTGCTGGTGTTGCAGCTAGTATTATTTCAGGAATTACCGAGCCATTGGAGTTCTCCTTTATGTTTTTAGCTCCAACATTGTTCTTATTCCACGCACTTATGGGGGGACTATCTTTCATGTTGATGTCCTTACTAGGAGTTGTAGTTGGGAATACTGGGGGCGGTCTGATTGATTATATTGTATGGGGCGTGATGCAACCTGGTTCACGTTGGTATATGATTATCATAGTAGGAGTATTCTATGCCATGATTTACTATGTAGTCTTCAAAAAATATCTCACTGTTAAAGATTTATCTATAGATGTTGCAGAGGACTTAGAAGAGGAGGCATCAAACAATCAGGGTGTCCCTTTAGATAATTCTCTAGCCCTTCAAGTAATTGAGGGATTAGGTGGTCAGAAAAATATCAAAGCTGTGAATAATTGTATTTCTAGGTTACGTGTAGACTTAGTAGATATAACCCTTGTAGAAGAAGACAAGCTGAAAAGGACAGGTAGCCTGGGAATTGTCAAACCATCTGACACACATATTCAAGTTATCTACGGACCAAAAGTACAAAGCGTTGCCGATGATGTTAGAACTACTTTAAATGCGTAGCACTTAAAGTACTATAAGACTGTAGACAAATAAAGGGCCTGTGACATGAGTAAATTGACAGTAAAATATCTGAACAATAGAAGATCATTCTTTCGATCCAGTTGATTCTCGTCGTAATTTTGTCTTGATTTGGTGCAACTCATTCTATTTTGTTCGGTTACTTTCGTCTCATTTTTCTTATGTCATAGGTCCTTTATTTTGGTTATACAATATTTAGTGTTGATGGAAAACTGGTTGGAGGAACAAATAATCAACAGATAAGTAACCTTTATCATTCATGGGAAATTAAGCTGTACACTCACGTTTTTTCGGAAATGTGGCTGTAAAAATACAGGAAAAATCGTTAATAATGGAACACATCTAACTCGTTCATAACTCTCCCCTCTTCGTGGTAGAAAAATAGTGATACACTTGAAACGTTCTCGTTTTATGTGCAGAGATTACGGGGCAATCTTCACTGCTCAAACAAAAATTTCGGGCAAGAATCTACTTTATACAAGGATTGATTTTTAAAGATGTTCATACAGAAACAAAAAATCAGGCAGCTTTGATAGCCACCTGATTTGATAAGATAGTTGTTCGTTGGATTCAACACTATTTGATGAAGACCGTAAAAAGAGCAAACAGCGAAAAAGACACTATTCGAACTGTTAAAGATTGTCTAAACTTTTACCAACACCAGTTGTTAAAGAGCCAGATTTTTTGTCTAACTTAAGAGGTTCACTACATGCTTAGTCTGTTTTAAATGAATATTAGTAAAGTTATACTATATTTACCAAACTAAAAAATAGTTTATGTCATATAATGTCTAATAAACTATTTTTTAAATTAGTAGAAATAGTAGGTTTTTCAAAGTAATTTACTATTTTAATACAGCAGCTACTTCTCCGACTAGCTTTTTACTCGTATTCACAATTATATTCTTGCTATTCAATTCAGGGAACACTACTATAATCACATTATCTTTGTTATTTTCAGCTAGCACAGATAAATCAACTTCCATCAACAGCTCATTTTTCATTACTTTTTGACCTTCCCTTACTATCGCATGAAATCCTTCTCCCTCTAGTTCAACAGTTTCCAAACCAATATGAATCAAAATCTCCAATCCGTTATTACTCTTCAATGTTAATGCGTGTTTTGTAGGAAAAATAGATTTAACTATTCCTCCTATCGGTGAATAAATATTTCCATCTGAGGGGATTACAGCAAATCCTTCTCCCATCATTTTTTGATTAAAAACAGGATCGTTGACCTCTGTTATTTCTAAAATGTTGCCATTAACAGGAGTATTAATTTCAACTTTTTTTTTGAATTTTTCAAACATAATTTATTCTCCTCGCACTTTAATTAAATTAATTTTCAAAAATAATTAACTTATGAATGTATAGTAGATAGAAAATTTATATATATCCATCACTCTATCCCTAAATAATTCTTAGTTTAGATACTTTTTTCTTTAATCGTCCACATAGTTAATTATTCGTCCCGTAAAAGCAAATACTTGCTTTTACGGGACGAATAATAACTACTTTCATTTTAACGGCTATTAACAATCAATTCATAAAGATTATCTAAAGTATTAGAAATCTATACTTCCTCATTTTTTTAAGATATCATTTCCCATATTTCCCAAACGTAAAGAATTAGTGTACTGTAAATAAAGTAAATCTACAGCAATATTCATACTTGTACTTTCTAGTAAGGCTGTCTCGTAACCTTTTAATGATTGGTGACTAATGATCAACACCCATTCTCTATATAAAGAAATACTTCTTTCAGCAAGACTATTATTTGAAGTAATCCAAATAATAGAACAATTTTTCCTTTTTACCAATCGATACAAATGCTGTATATACTTATTTGTACCTGAGAATGAAATAAATATCACTACATCTTTTTCTTCAATTAGTTTTATTGCATTTAATTGCGCTTTTACTGAAGAAAAAGAAAAAGCTAGCTTATTTATACGATTGAATTTTTCACATGCATTTTTAGCAATATTATTAGAAAACGAGCTTCCAAAAAAATAGAGATTTTTTCCTTTGTGAACACATTGAACTACTTGACTAATCAATTCATCATCTAGTAATTGCTGCGTATCTTTAATCGCTAAATACAACATATGAAAGTAATCTTCTTTTCTTATCAGATTTAAGGTATTTGAATAACTATTCATTTCTCGATAAACATACTCATTATACTGAGTGATCTCTTCTTTCAATGTTTTAAAATTACTATTATTTACTCTTCGACAAAATCTAGTAACAGAAGCCTGTGACGTATTGCAACTTTCACTTAGTTCTTTGATTGACATTTTAGGAACCGTTATATGGTGCTCTAAAATGTACAAGGCAATTATAGAATCCATGGATACATACTCATCTAAATTTTCAACACATTGCTTAAGATTGGAATATACGGAAAACATTTAAAGTTCCTCCTAAAATGATACATAATAAGGGAATTATTCCTTTATCATGTACCATTATAATTCAAAACAATCTGTGAGACTAATAAAAATTTTACTCTATCCCTAGATAATCTAGCATCTGTGACTTGTATACGGCTGCTTTATTTCCATAAATTATTTGAACACCATCTCCGACTTTAACAATCCCATTAGCTCCCAAAACATCAGTAAAATAACCATCTTTTTCAATAAGAGTTATGTCTTTTAAGCTAAGCCTTAGTCGAGTAAAACAGGCTTCTACATTAACTATATTTTCTTCACCACCTACTGCTACTACAATTTTAGGAATTAGATCATCTTCAACTTGTGAACTCCCTCTATCTTCATCTGCTTCTACAATTTCACGACCAGGTGTTTTTAAATTAAATTTTTCAATACAAAACTTAAATAAGAAATAATATAAGACAAAATAGGTTATCCCTAAAGGTAGTATCCATATCCAATTCGACCCCTTATCACTGTTCAATATACCATTAAAGATTAAAGATAGTAGTGGACCCCCAAATGCGGAAGGTCCAGCAACATTGAATTGAACAAGGTATGTTAAAACATAGGCAAGTCCTGCCAATAATGCATGAACACCAAATAAAACTGGGGCAACAAATAAAAATGCATATTCTAACGGTTCAGTAATCCCCATAATGGCACTAGGAATTACAGCAGCAATCATTAATGCCCCTACTTTTTTACGATTTTCTGGACGTGCAGAACGATAAATTGCTAGTGCAGCTCCAGTTAAACCAAACATAGCAAATACAACTTTTCCATTCATTACGTATTTACTTATATCGATATCATAATTCATTCCAGGCATATTCAAAATTTGATTATAAATATTAACGGCACCTTCAACAACGGTTCCGTCAACATCTAAAGTTCCGCCTAAAGATGTGAAGAAAGATGGTAAATAAATAAAATGATGTAATCCAAATGGTAGAAGTAAACGTTCAGAAAATCCATATAGAAAGGCACCAAATACACCTGTCTTATCAATAATAACTGAAGATATATTCAAACCATTTTGAATAGGTGGAAAAACAAACGATAAAATAATTCCGACTAAACTTGCGACAATCACAGTAATGGCAGGGACAAATCTAGTTCCATTAAAAATTGATAGTACTGGAGGAAGTTCGATTTTATAATATCTATTATGCAAGTATGCTACAACTAATCCAATAATGATTCCTCCAAACACACCTGTGTCTAAAGTAATGACTCCTAAAATAGATTTTTGACCTGTAAGTAAGTTTTCTGAATTAATTATTCCTCGTAGGATTAAGAAGCTTCCCATGACTGTATTCATTGTCATATAACCAATAAAACCTGAAAGCGCCGCAGTTGCTTTTTCTGACTTTACAAATCCATAAGCAATACAAATAGCAAATAAAACAGGAATATTGTTATTGATAACATTTCCAGCATCTTTAATCAAGGTGCTAATCATTATCATAACTTCGCTTCCTAAAAAGGGAGCAACTTTGATTAAACCAGGATTAGATAATGCACTTCCTACTCCTACTAAAATACCTGAAACAGGTAATAATAGAACTGGTGTCATCAAAACTTTTCCCAATTTTTGAAACGAGTTATAAAAGTTATTATTTTTCATAAGATTTAACTCACTTTCATTAATTTAATATTGGCCAAAAATTGCCATTTGCTTTTATTAAGTCATCTAAAATTTGTTTAGCTATAGTAGTTGAAGGAACTGTTTTATTAATAGAAATAGCTTGCAATGCTTTATCATAAGAATTTTCAAAAAACGCATCTACAGCCAATTTTTCTGAAGCAACTTGATTTTCAATCATCCCTTTATAGAAAGTTGATATAGGTCCACGAGAGATAGGCTCAGGCCCCCAAGAGCGAATATAGGCAGGAACTTCAACCATAGCATCAGAAGGAAGGTTTGGAATTGCCCCATTATTTTCAACAATAACTAAAAATCGTTCTCCTTTGTTGTATGCAATTGAAGCTGCGGCATCAACAATAAAATCACCAAAAACAGTGAAATCTTGAATTGGACTCTTGTACGTATCCGGATTCTTCAAATATTCATCGTGTTCTACAAACATTTCTTTTTCACGTCCATTTATAACCATATCAGCGCGTGTCCAATTAGGATCCGTCTTTTCAACCATTTCTTTAGCATACAAATAATACTGTAAATAGCTATTAGGTAAATATTCAGGATAGTCATTAACAATTTTGGCATATTGTTTCCAAGTTTTATTCCAATCAGGGTCACGGTGGTGTTTATCACTTACAGACATTCCTTGAGTCAAAATCATTTCTCTTAATTCTGGTAAACGATCGACACCGTCTTTGTCATATAACTCAGTAAACCAACCAAAATGGTTTAACCCAAAGTAGCAAGGATCCAAGTCTTGCCAGCTGTCTAATCCTAGCATTTTGGTATAAGAAAGTAGAATTGCTGTTGGCATATCACAAATATTCAAAACCCGCTCATTATTAAATTCACGTCGAGTTGCTTCGGCTACTACAGCAGCTGGATTTGAATAATTTAAAATCCAACATTTCGGAGAATATTTCTTAGCTTCACGAATCAAATCCATCACACCAGGAATTGACCGAATACCATAAGAAATTGATCCTCCAGGCCCACATGTTTCTTGACCTACAACACCATACTTAAGTGGAATTTTTTCATCGGTTGAACGCATAGATAAACCGCCTTGTCGAATTTGTGCAAATACAAAATCAATATCTGTAAAAGCTTTTTCTTTATTTGTGGTTACAATTACTTCAATATCTGGTGCTTCTTGCTGGATAAACTGTTTCATAATATCATAAACTAATTTCATTCTCGGTTCATCAATATCATATAAAGCTAGTTTTCTAATAGGAAATTCATCTTTTTTTTGTAAGATACTTTGAATAATTCCTGGCGTATGAGTTGATCCAGCTCCAGCGATTGCTACTGCTTGTTTTTTCACTTAAAACACTCCTCTTTTTTTATATTACAAACAGACTTTAACACTTTTTAATTGAAAGCGGTTGAAAATTTCAAATTTTGAAATTATTAACTATTTAAATGTATTAATTTGTAATGTAAGAGCAACTATAATTGGGACTTGAAGACAAAAAGATAAGGAAAAACGAGGATTGAGATTATGCCAAACATTCATTTAACAAAGTTTTTAAAATTGCCACTGTCAAACTAGTAACTAAGGAAGGATTTTCTGTAAAAGAAGTTAGTCTACAGTTAGGAATTAACGTCAATAGCTTGTATCGATGGATTCAAGAAGTTGAAAAATATGTAGAAAGTGCATTTCCTGGAAAAGAGTGTGTACTTTTTGACGCCCATTATGAAATAAAGAAACTTGAACAAGAAAATCGTTAACTAGTATGATTAAAGGACCCATTAGGCACACGTCAATACAAACAATTTATGATTTATATGGTCACCTTTATCCTAGCAAACAAATATCAACAGCGGATAAATTAGACAGCATGTATTAAAAATTGGAATTTCGTGGCATAATTTTGGTATATCGAGGTCAATCGTCTCTATAATATATGGGACTGATGAATCAGAAATGATTCTTCAGTCCCATCTTTCATTAACAAAAAAATCCAAAACAGAAGCTTTCACTTTCTGTTTTGGATTTACCTCAATCTAACTCATCAGTCCTGATTGAAAAAGAGGCTAGATTATTTGATACACTATTTGCCTTACTCTTCCAAGGAGTCTGCTAATACAATAATCAGATTTTTCACAGATTATTGTATTTTGAAGCCTGTTTTCTTTACTCGTTCCAGAAAATTTCTTTCAATCTTGAGTTGCTTCTAATCGTTACTTAGTAGTTGTTCAAGCATATAATCTATCTCATCTGCTTGAAATTTCCGTTGTACATTTATCAAAATGACATATATACATCTAAATACATGATATTCACTGTATTCAGAGAATAGATTTTGTAATACTTAACTACTTCTTGACCAAAAATAAATTGACTACTCATTGTTTTTTATCAAACTGTTTAGTTTTATTGCATGACTTAGGGGTGTTAACAATAGAAAGATAGTTTAAAGAATGCATTTCTGTGCTACGTTAAACGATTCATCAATGCTTGATTTCTTTTCATACGTAATACATGGTAGTGTGCAGAATCTAATTTTACTAATTCCTGTGACAAAATATCGATAAGAAATAATTGATTAACGGTAGTTGCAAATGAACCCGCATCAGAAATATATTCTTTAGAAGATGCCAATAAACACACATCGCTTGTTTCGGCTACTCTAGAACCTATATAGTTAGTCATGCCAATCACAGAGCAACCATTTTCCTTAGCCATCTTCATATTGGCAAGAATTTCCTCAGTATTTCCAGAAGTGCTAATAGCAAATGCTACATCACCTGTTTGCATCATGGTGGCATAAATACTTTGCAATTGACCATCTGTCACAAATTCTACAGTTTTCCCTAAACGTTTCAAACGATTACTTAATTCCATTCCTGTTAGCCCTGAGTTTCCTACTGCAAAAATAAAAATACGATTTGCATCATGAATAAGTTTCGTAATCTTTTGAATTACATCTTGATTTAAAAAACTTTTAGTTTCTTCTAAACTATCTTTATATTGTTTTAAAATGACATGCTCTTCATCATTTTCTTTTCCAGCAGTTTTTTCTGACATTAATGCCTGAGAACGAGCTAAAGAAAGCTTCAACTCTTGAAAACCACTCAAGCCAATTTTACGCGAAAATCGGACAATCGTACTTTCTCCAACGCCAACAATGGTTGATATTTCATTTATAGATAATTTCTCAATCTCATCTGGATTGCTTAGAATAAATTGGGCTACCTTTTTCTCAGATTTACTTAGAGATGGCAGATAACTACTGATTACTGCTAGAAGATCCATCTTATTTTCCTACTTTCATCATATGTAAAGTCTAAAGTAATTATACTAAATATTATCTCATTCCACACGTTTTTGAAGTTTCAAATAAAAAGTTTCGTAAAACTAACCAGTTTTACGAAACTTTTCAGTATGACTTTTTATACTTTCTCTTTATTTGTCATGTAGACAAATGGTAGATAAATTAACACACCTATTGCAATCAAAACAATTTGTAAAATTGATGCTCTCCAATCCCCATTAGTTGCAAGATAACCAGAAATGATAGGTGGCGTTGTCCAAGGAATCAATACACTAGTCTTAGCAATCAAACCAACTTGTGTGGCAAAATACGCAATAGTTGTTGTTACCGTTGGAACCAAAACAAGTGGAATTCCAAATAATGGATTGAATACTACAGGAAGTCCAAACATCATTGGCTCACTAACATTAAATAGCACTGGTACAGTCCCTACTTTAGTAATAGAACGATAGTCTTCTCTCTTAGAACCAATATAAATAGCGATTGTTAAACAAAGAAGCATGCCTCCACCACCCATCCAAGCAAATGAGTCAAGGAATGGTTTAGTTACAATATTTGGTAGTTCTGTATTATTTTTTAAAGCATCCATATTTTGTTGAATGGCTGTTAGCATTATTGGTTCACCAATAGAACCTAAAATAAAGGTACCGTGCAATCCAAATGCCCATAACAGATTACATAAGAAGACATATAACAAAATTCCTCCTAATGATTGGAATGAGCTAATTAGAGGCGCTTGGAAAAACTTAGTAATCAAAGTTGGAATATCAGTATGAGCAAACCATACAATTAAAACCTCTACAAGGCCAAAGATTAATGTAACTAAGAAAGCCGGAATTAACACATTGAAAGATTTTGAAATAGATGGTGGCACACTTTCAGGCATTTTTATTTTTAATTTTTCCATTTTTGAAAAACTTGCCAACATCGTCACAGAAATCAATGCTGCAATAATAGCTAAAAACATACCAGTTGCACTAGTCTGTGTTTGAGTCCAAGCAGAAGCAGTAAAACCCTCACCATTTACATCAGTTATACTCACAGTTGCGGGTAACACAATAAAGAAAGCTACCACTGCTAAAACCGCACCAAACAACCCATCTTCTTTGTAACTAACAGCTAATTTATAGCCGACAGTTGCGGCAATCAGAATAGATAAAATTCCTAGAGAAGCATTATAGATTTGATTACCCAAATCCATTAATTGTGTCATACCTTCCACATTTTTCAACAGTCCATTGGTCGGACTAAGGACTAGGTTATTAATTAATACCCAAAAAGAAGCGATAATTGTAATTGGTATTAATGTAATAAAACCGTCTCGAATAGCAGTTATATGACGTTGACTAGAAAACTTATTGGCAAAATTTAAAAGTTTATTTACAAAAGCATTATTATCCATTTTTTATTCTCCCTTCAATTCAACTTGGCAGTTGATTTCAAACATACGGTTCCATGGTGACGCTAGTGAAGTAAAATTAAGTGTTTCTGTTTTTACAGTATGAGTCAGATACTGATTCGACAAATCAATCATTAACTTTCTAACTTCTTCAATTACTGTTGAACTTTGATTTTTTAAATCGAAATAATCAGTTTCAATTGAGGGTAGATAATTTTCTGTCAAGTTCATCCGAATAATACTTTGATAAAAAACATCTTCAAATAGGTTTGATAACAGATTATCTCGTACTTTCTTAGCATTTGTTGTGCTATCAACAAAACTTAATGCACTAAGAGTACTACCTAAGGAATTACAATTCGTATTCCAGCCTTTATAAACAGAAATTTTATCCAATAACGATTGCTTATCTAACATAGCAATTAGCTCTAGGTCACCACCATTAGAAAAAGCGCTATCACAAATTCCAACTGTCATTTTTTTTGATAAAGCTTGAGAAATTTGTTGCACAAAAGTCAACAAATGACGATAAGTATCATACGTAATATCTTTTTTATTCCGTTGATTCCAAGATTCTTGCATTACTTGACCTGGAGTATTATATGCAAGATAATAATCTGCTTGATCTCTACTATCTGTCAGCATCATACCACAAGCCATCACGTGTGCTTTCAAACTTTCATTTATGATACGGTCTTCATACAGCGGAACAATCGTTGGTCCCAATGTAGAAGAATAATTAACATAGACTTTTGGTACTCTGCGATTAAATTCGTTATATGCTCTCGCCAATAAGGTAAACCCTACTTCATCGGCTCCAGGATAAACCATGATTTGATCTTTCAAGTTTTTTTGCTCGATTTGACCGTAAACTTTAGCTTGATCCATAGCTGTATATCCATAGGGTGCTGAATCATCTTGGGGAATAGCTAGAAAGTCAATCACACCTTCTTCAACTAATGAAATATTTGCTAAATTAATATCGACATTAAACGCTCGTCGATTTTCATAATCAGCAATCACTTCTTTGGGTAATTCCTCTTTGATAATCGCTAATCTTTGTTCCTCTTCCTTTATTAATCCTTGTCGATTTTTTTGATCACACAGAGAACCATATAAAAAAATTTGCTCACCAAATTCAGCATAATAATCTGGTTCTTCATCACTACTATTATAACGTGGCGTTCGCATGATAAGATTTGAAACAAAAAGTTTTAGTTTTGGATTATCCTTTTTTAGTTGGCGTAACTTTTCTATATACTCACTCTTATTTTCCTTGGTCATTTCATGTAAACGAGACGGTAACAACCCACCATATAATGCCATTTCTGTCGATAAAATCAGATAATCCGTATCTTGAACCGCTTTTTGAAGAAAATTCCAAATTTCATTTGTATCAGCCGCTTTTTTCTTATAACCTAACATCTCTTTTGATAAAGTTTTATAAGAAACTTGTGATGCTTGTTGTAACAGATTTAAGGGATAGTCATAATTACAAGGACGCTCATCTAAAGGGACATATACGATTTTCAATAGTTATCCTCCTGTTCATAAATATATTTCACCACATCACCGACTGTTTTGGCGTAGTAATCTGCTTTTTGGCGAATACTTTCTTCTGCATCTTGAACTGCAAAAGAATGCTTTGTATAAGCAAACATAGATACATCACTTTCAGCATCACCTGCTACAAAAGTATGTTCTGCTTTGATTGATAATAATTTTTGAATTTGATCCAGGGCAATTCCTTTTGACGCTTCTTTTGAAAACACCTCTAATGAAGATGGACTGGTCATCACAATATTCACAGTATCTTTCCCTAAAGTATCTTCTATTTCTTGGCGTATTTCTGAAAAAACCTCTGCTGAACCAAACGTAAGATAAATTATCGGTTCTTTTTCTTCTAAGACAACTTTTTCTAAATCAGAGACAACCAATGAGGTATCAACAAATTCAGCAACATCTTCAGGGTTTCTTGGGCTTGGAAATAGTCGATTAGTTGGATTTGAAACTTCTGTGCGTAATTCTTTAGAAAAAATAATCTGATTTAAACTAGGAATAAATTTTCTATCAATTGTTCGTAGAGAAATAATCTTATTTTGATTATCTTTAATAACAGCGCCATTTTGACTGATACGAAAATCACTACTAAACCCAAGTTTTTCTTCTACATAGAGAATGTCCGCATCCATTCGACCTGTACAAATGACAAAGTGCCCCCCATCTTTACAAAAATCTTTAATACTTTCTAGACTTTCTTGATCGATATTCCCTTGAGCATCTAATAAGGTCCCATCTAAATCACAAACTAATAATTCGTCTTTCATTTTATTCATCCATTCTCGCCTTTCGTGCCGCTTCAACATAATGTTTTGTAATAATTTGTGGCCTGGTAATTATTGAACCTACAACTACTGCGTAAGCACCAATTTCCAAAGCGGTCGTTACTTGTTCAGGTGAATCGGTATGCCCTTCCATAATAACCGGAATGCTAACTGCTTCTACTACTTCTTTTAATAACTCAAAATCTGGTGTTTCGGTCTTTTTTGAATAAAATGTGTAACCTGCTAAAGTCGTAGAAACCAAATCAAATCCTATTTTTTCTGCTAGTACAGCCTCTTCTAAAGTAGATACATCTGCCATCGCCAAACGATTTGCTTCGTGGATTATTTCTACAAGGTCACTCAATGACTCCATATTAGGACGTTTTTGCTTAGTTGCATCAAGAGCAATAATTTCTGCAGAAGTTTGTAACAGTTCATAAATTTCAAGTTTTGTCGCAGTAATGTATACAGCGGAATCTGGATAATCTCTTTTAATGATTCCTATTACTGGTAAGTCAATATTTTTTTTAATTTCATCAATATCAACCACTGAGTTGGCACGAATTCCCACTGCACCACCTTGTTGTGCTGCCATTGCCATTCTCCCCATAATAAAGGAACTATGTAGAGGTTCATCCTCTAAAGCTTGACATGAAACAATAACTCCACCTTTAATTTTTTCTAATACTGGCATATTATTTCTCCTTTTATTTATTTTATGGTGTAATACTACACCATAAAATAAATAATGTAAATATATTATCATAAAAAATAATCAATTTTGATTAATTTCTTACTAGCATTCACAGTTTCTTTTTAATCCATTCGCTAGACTTCAAAATTTCTGTATGTTAAATAATGAGGTGATTACATATAGTAAAAGTATTTACAGAAATGAGTTCAATAGATGACGCTTGCCAATCAACTTTCAATTAGTAATAGTTCTCCAACATAACGAAGAGAGAATCTTGTGTTGTCGCCACCAACATGAGTAATTATTCACCCGTTTTCACAGGTGGATATTACTATTTTTAGACATACAAAGACAACTTGAAATCCTTTAGAATTAATTTTTCGGAAAAACTCAAAGGAGGATTCAAGATGTCTCATTCAGCTAGTATCAAAGAACAACTAGATACTCTAGATTTAAACTTAACTTTCTCAGAAAACCATTTCTAAAAGAAGCATATTCACACGCCTTCAAACTCACCTACAACAATGGCACCGTAGAAGGAACAAACAATAAAATCAAGATCATCAAGCGGATGGCTTATAGTTATAGCAATTTCAAAAATTTTGGGCAAGAATCTACTCGATACAGGGATTGGTTTTTAAAGAGACAAAAAAACAGGCAACTTTAACAGCTGTCTGTTTTGATAAATTAGTTTGTTCATTGGATTCATCAACACTATTTGACGAAGAGCCCATTAAACGAGTGGCTTATGGTTTTCGAAATTTC
>NZ_CM177095.1:1472500-2370000 GCF_058216475.1 Enterococcus sp. AMC2644 | reverse complement strand
AAAAGGCACGCTATCACCCATTAACGGGCTCTAACTTGTTGTAGGCACATGGTTTCAGGTTCTATTTCACTCCCCTTCCGGGGTGCTTTTCACCTTTCCCTCACGGTACTGGTTCACTATCGGTCACTAGGGAGTATTTAGCCTTGGGAGATGGTCCTCCCGGATTCCGACGGAATTCCTCGTGTTCCGCCGTACTCAGGATCCTCCTAGGTGTCTTTCACATTTCGTCTACGGGGCTTTCACCCTCTTTAGCTAACTTTTCCAAGTTATTCAACTATCTGAAAAAACTACCATATCGGAGTCCTACAACCCCAAGATGCAAGCATCTTGGTTTGGGCTTTTCCCGTTTCGCTCGCCGCTACTCAGGGAATCGAATTTTCTTTCTCTTCCTGCAGGTACTTAGATGTTTCAGTTCTCTGCGTCTACCTCCTGCCAGCTATGTATTCACTGACAAGTAACATCCTATAAAAGATGCTGGGTTCCCCCATTCGGAAATCTCTGGATCAAAGCTTACTTACAGCTCCCCAAAGCATATCGGTGTTAGTCCCGTCCTTCATCGGCTCCTAGTGCCAAGGCATCCACCATGCGCCCTTATTCACTTAACCTTATCAACCTTACGGTTGGGTTTTGATAAAGATCTTCTAGCGATAGAAGTTTTATCAAGAAAAATAAGCAATTGAACTTATTAAAAAACTCATTCAACGCGGTGTTCTCGGTTTGTTTTGATTTCTTTACTTTAAATATCCAGTTTTCAATGAACAATCTGTTTGAGAGTAAACCTCTCAAAACTGAACAAAGGCAAACGTTTGTGTAGTTTCCGTAATATTCCTTAGAAAGGAGGTGATCCAGCCGCACCTTCCGATACGGCTACCTTGTTACGACTTCACCCCAATCATCTATCCCACCTTAGGCGGCTGGCTCCAAAAAGGTTACCTCACCGACTTCGGGTGTTACAAACTCTCGTGGTGTGACGGGCGGTGTGTACAAGGCCCGGGAACGTATTCACCGCGGCGTGCTGATCCGCGATTACTAGCGATTCCGGCTTCATGTAGGCGAGTTGCAGCCTACAATCCGAACTGAGAGAAGTTTTAAGAGATTAGCTTAGCCTCGCGACTTCGCAACTCGTTGTACTTCCCATTGTAGCACGTGTGTAGCCCAGGTCATAAGGGGCATGATGATTTGACGTCATCCCCACCTTCCTCCGGTTTGTCACCGGCAGTCTCGCTAGAGTGCCCAACTAAATGATGGCAACTAACAATAAGGGTTGCGCTCGTTGCGGGACTTAACCCAACATCTCACGACACGAGCTGACGACAACCATGCACCACCTGTCACTTTGTCCCCGAAGGGAAAGCTCTATCTCTAGAGTGGTCAAAGGATGTCAAGACCTGGTAAGGTTCTTCGCGTTGCTTCGAATTAAACCACATGCTCCACCGCTTGTGCGGGCCCCCGTCAATTCCTTTGAGTTTCAACCTTGCGGTCGTACTCCCCAGGCGGAGTGCTTAATGCGTTTGCTGCAGCACTGAAGGGCGGAAACCCTCCAACACTTAGCACTCATCGTTTACGGCGTGGACTACCAGGGTATCTAATCCTGTTCGCTCCCCACGCTTTCGAGCCTCAGCGTCAGTTACAGACCAGAGAGCCGCCTTCGCCACTGGTGTTCCTCCATATATCTACGCATTTCACCGCTACACATGGAATTCCACTCTCCTCTTCTGCACTCAAGTCTCCCAGTTTCCAATGACCCTCCCCGGTTAAGCCGGGGGCTTTCACATCAGACTTAAGAAACCGCCTGCGCTCGCTTTACGCCCAATAAATCCGGACAACGCTTGCCACCTACGTATTACCGCGGCTGCTGGCACGTAGTTAGCCGTGGCTTTCTGGTTAGATACCGTCAAGGGATGAACATTCTCTTCTCATCCTTGTTCTTCTCTAACAACAGAGTTTTACGATCCGAAAACCTTCTTCACTCACGCGGCGTTGCTCGGTCAGACTTTCGTCCATTGCCGAAGATTCCCTACTGCTGCCTCCCGTAGGAGTCTGGGCCGTGTCTCAGTCCCAGTGTGGCCGATCACCCTCTCAGGTCGGCTATGCATCGTTGCCTTGGTGAGCCGTTACCTCACCAACTAGCTAATGCACCGCGGGTCCATCCATCAGTGACGCAAAAGCGCCTTTCAGCTTTCTCTCATGCGAGAAAAAGCATTATGCGGTATTAGCACCTGTTTCCAAGTGTTATCCCCCTCTGATGGGCAGGTTACCCACGTGTTACTCACCCGTTCGCCACTCCTCTTTTCCAGTGAACCGAAGTTCGGCGGAAAAGAAGCGTTCGACTTGCATGTATTAGGCACGCCGCCAGCGTTCGTCCTGAGCCAGGATCAAACTCTCATAAAAAATTTGAAACAATCTTTCGATTGTTAAGCTCAATAAAAAATTAACTTTGCTAGCTATTGCTTGCTTGTTGTATAACTTCTATCTAATAGAAGTGTCCTACACAATTGGTTCGTTTGCTTGCTTTGTTCAGTTTTCAAAGGTCTACTGTGTTGCTCTAGCAACTCTTATATCTTATCAGAAAGACGTTTTAACGTCAAGTCTTTTTTAAAAATATTTTCTCAAGAAATCTTCAAGTGATTTCTCATCGTTACTTTAGCGACTTTTAAATAATAACAAGTCATTTGTTATTTGTCAACAAGTTTTTTAACTTTTTCCGTTGATACTTCAACGTTTCAAGCTGTTCAAATCTTAGCGACTTTGTTATAATATCATTTGTTTTTTGTTTCGTCAACAACTTTTTAAAAATTATTTTTTTCATTTGTCGTTGAGGACATTTATTAATATAGCAAGTCTGAAACCAAAAAGCAACTAGAATATATGATTATTTTATAAAAAAAATTAGAAGCGAATTTTATAAAAAAACTTCGCTCCTAACGTTCGTAAAAAAATGTTTTTTCTCACAAAAATCACTTGTTGTGCAATTGATTTTTCGGGTAATATTATCCTTGTTTTTTAGAATTCTGAAATATTTTTAGCAATAGGAATATAAATTCTAAAAATTGTTCCTTTTCCTAAACTACTTTCAGGAATAATTTTACCTTTATAACTTTCCAACAACTGTTTCGCAATTGAAAGACCAAGACCATTTCCACCTTTGGTTCGTGCGCGTGCTTTATCTACTCGGTAAAAGCGATTAAATATTTTGGCGATATCTTTTTCGGAAATTCCCTCTCCAAAATCTTGAATCACAATTTCAAAGTCTTTGGCATTACTTGAAATAGAAACATGGACTTCATGTCTATCTGTCGAATATTTAACAGCATTGTCCATAATAATAATTAATATTTGCTCAAAATGATTACGATAAATTTTCAAGATTTTTTCTGTTGCTAAATCATCATCCAATGTAAAGACAAATTCTGGATACAACATTTTAAAATTATTGAAAACCTGATATACCACTTCTTTTGCCTGCGTCGTTTCATTTCCATAATAGACATCAACTTGTTCTGCTCGCGAAAGGTCTAACATTTCTTGTACGAGAGTTTTCATTCGACTAATTTCCTGCATACTAGCCGCTAACGATTCTTCTAAAATTTCCGGATCATTTTTTCCCCAACGATTTAACATATTCAAATGGCCTTCAATAATTGCAACCGGGGTTCTTAATTCATGGGAAACATCTTCTACAAATTGTTCCTGTTGTTCAGTATAGGAACGCATACGATCTAACATACCATTAAATATTTCAGCTAAATCAGCTAATTCGTCATTTGTATCAATTTTAGGTGTATGAATATCCGTTTGAGGATCTTCTTGAATTTTTTCCATTGTATCACGTAAAATTTTTAAAGGTTTTAAGAAATACGAAGATAAGAAATATCCTAAAATACTACTTACTATAATAGAAACAACTTCGATAACAATTAGAAGAATCAACAATCGTTCACGGATAGCATAGAAAGATGTCAATTCATAAAATGTTTGTACGTAACCTATTTTCTCACGTGTTTCTTTAGAATAAATAGGATGAACTATAATAAAACCAGTTAAACCATCAATTTCCACTACTGAAGGTTTCTTGACTTCTGTTTGTGTTAGTTGCAAATTCTTTTCCCGTGTCTTGAAAATTAACTCTTCACTTAGATTATACACATATAAAGTTAACTCAGGCTGTCCTAATTCAGAAATAAATGGATCGATATTCATTAAGATACCTTCTAAGGTAGAAGTACGGTCATACAACCGATTTTCACCATTTGCGCTATTTGTTAGATTTCGATACGTATTTACCAGACTAAGTTGACTATTGGCATTTGCTAAACGAGATACAACTTCATAAGTTGCTTGTTCAGCATTTTTACGTTCTTTCTCAACAAATAAAGCAACTGCTGACTTATAAGTCATTACAGAAAAGATAGTAAACACAACAAATATAAAGAAAGAACTGGCAAAAGCCCATTTGATTGTCAAAGAGGGCTTTTGTAGTTCTCGCAATTTCATTATTCTTAATTTTAAACGTTTCATGAACGCATCACGTATCCTGTTCCACGAACTGTTTGAATATAACTTTCGTCTCCAGGAACATCAATCTTATTACGTAGATAACGAATATACACATCAACTACATTTGTTTCAACTTCGGTTTCATAACCCCACACTTTATTTAATAAAACATCTCTTGCTAATACTACATTGACATTTTCCATTAAAGTTAGTAGCAGTTCATATTCACGTTTTGTTAATTCAATGATTTCAGATCCACGACGTACAACACGATTTTCTTTTTCAATCGTCAAATCACGATAGGTAATCGTTGTCTGTTTAGCAACATTTTTATCGCCTTCTATATCAATTCGACGTAATAATGCACGTAAACGCGCTAATAATTCTTCAATAGCAAATGGCTTCACAATGTAATCGTCAGCCCCATGATCCAAGCCAGATACACGATCAATCACAGAATCTCTTGCTGTCATCATAATAATTGGTGTATTTTTTACTTGGCGAATGCGACGACATACTTCTAATCCATTCAATTCAGGTAACATTAAATCAAGCAAAATAGCATCCCATTCACTATTTAGCGCAGCATCCAGACCTGTTCTGCCATTATAGTGAACTTCTGTTTTATAACCTTCATGCTTCAATTCTAATTCTACAAATCTAGCAAGGTTCTTTTCATCTTCTATGATTAGAATATTACTCATTTAATTATATTCCCCTTTTATCAGTCATTACATATTAAAATGTTATTTCAATTTTATCATGGATAGCCAAATTAAAAAAGAGATTCGTCTATTTCTTCTCATAATAGACAAATCTCTTTCTTTCTTAATAAAAATTGTTCTTATTTTTCATCATACCATGAATAATGGAAAATACCTTCACGATCCGTACGTTCGTACGTATGTGCTCCAAAGTAATCACGTTGTGCTTGAATAATATTCGCTGGTAAGCGTTCTGAACGATATGAATCGAAATATGAAATCGCTGAAGAGAATGTTGGCACAGGAACGCCTGCTTGAACAGCCAACGCTACCACATCACGAACTGCTTGTTGATAGTTCGCAGTGATATCTTTAAAGTACTCATCCAACAATAAGTTTTCTAAATCAGATTTTTTCTCATAGGCATCTGTGATTTTTTGTAAAAATTGCGCACGAATAATACAACCTGCACGCCAAATTTTCGCAATTTCACCGAATGGTAACTCCCAGTTATATTCTTTCGATGCTGAACGTAACTGTGCAAATCCTTGCGCATAACTCATAATTTTACTGAAGTACAAGGCTTGACGAATTTTTTCAACAAATTCTTGCTTATCGCCTTCAAATGTATACGCAGCTGGTTTTGGCAAGACTTTGCTTGCTTGCACGCGTTCTTCTTTATAAGCGGAGATATAACGTGCAAAAACAGATTCGGTAATTAATGGTAGTGGCACACCCAAGTCTAACGCACTTTGACTTGTCCATTTCCCAGTACCTTTATTGCCAGCAGCATCTAAGATCACATCGACAATTGGTTGGCCTGTCCCTAAATCATCTTTACGTGTTAAGATATCGGCAGTAATTTCGATTAAGAAACTATCTAATTCACCCGTATTCCATTCCGCAAAAATTTCTGCCATTTCATCGACTGATAAACCTAAAATATTTTTCATCAAGTCATACGATTCAGCAATTAACTGCATGTCGCCATATTCGATACCGTTATGCACCATTTTTACGTAGTGACCCGCACCATCTGAACCGATATAAGTCACACAAGGTGTGCCGTCTTCTGCTTTCGCAGAAATTTGTTCTAAAATAGGCGCTACTAAATCATAGGCTTCTTTTTGTCCGCCAGGCATAATCGATGGTCCTTTTAAGGCCCCTTCTTCTCCACCAGAAACGCCTGTTCCGATAAAGTTAATTCCTGAGTCCGCTAATTCATTGCTGCGACGAATCGTATCTTGGAAGAATGTATTTCCACCATCAATAAGCACGTCTCCTTGATCTAAATGCGGTAATAATGCTTGAATTGTAGCATCTGTTCCGCGACCTGCTTGGACCATCAACACAATTCGACGAGGTTTTTCGATAGAATCTACGAATTCTTCAACACTATATGTGCCTTTTAAATTTTTATCTGGATTTTCATTAACCACTTCTTCTGTTTTTGAACCGGTACGGTTGTATAAAGCAACAGAATAGCCGCGGCTCTCGATGTTTAGCGCTAAGTTTTTACCCATTACGGCCATCCCAACAACGCCAATTTGTTGTTTTGTCATCTGTACTCCTCCTATATCAATCATTGGAAATTTTTAACCACTTTTATTATAACTCAAAATGCTACTCATTCAAATCAAAACTATTCTAAGTTTGGTAACTTTTTGGAATTTTTCGAAAATAGCATAAAAAAAATAAACCTTAGGCCCCATGGTTAGCCTAAGGTTTGAAATTCATTTTCTGAAAAAATGAATTAAGCTTCTTTTGTTGCTACATCTTTACCATCATAATGTCCACAGTTTCCGCAAACGTGGTGGCTTTTTTTCAATTCACCACAGTTTGGACATTCGTTTAAACCGTTGATAGATAATTTGTAGTGTGTACGACGTTTAGCTTTTTTAGCTTTTGAAGTTCTTCTAGCTGGTACTGCCATTTTGCTACACCTCCTTAAAATTGCAAGCAACCTATTTGGCTGCGATATATTCCAATCTTACTCTTCTTCCTCTTCAAATAAAGCGGATAGTTTTGCAAGACGAGGATCGATAGTTGATTGCTCTTGTGATTCTTGTTGATGTTGGAAATCATCTTCAGAGATAACTACCCAATCATCACCTGATGGCAAGTCATTTGACGCTTTTTCTGCTTCCGTCAATACTTGCATCGGAATCTCTAACAAAATATTATCAGCTACAGAGTCATCTAAATCCAGTGTTTGAGTTTCTAAAATTAGAATCTCTTCTTCTGGAAGAAGCTCATCTTTTTGCTGATATTGCTCCGGTGTCATGAATACCTCATTGACTGAAAATTGCAAAGGCAATTTTACTGGTTCAAGAGAACGGGTAGATGGTAATGTAATCACTGTATCCACAGTATAATGCAAGATGTATTCTTTCTTACTTACAGTTACCAAGCCCTGTACTTTGACTGGAGCTAAATCGATTATGTGATTGTCTCGCTCCATCAATTCGTTTTTAAGAGTTAATTCCTCTTCAAACGTTAGGGGCATGTCTTGATATTTTCTTAATTCTAATAAAGACCATTTCATTTTTCATCACCTCTAAGCAACAAAAGCTATTATACAGAGGTTATTTTCCTTTGTCAATGAAATTTTCTTGACACCTTTTTCATTTCTCAAAAATAGAGTAAATTTGTTATTTTTAAACTATCTTTTATGAAAAATATCTCATTTAACTTGTAGGAATTCTCTTATTTGTTGCGATTTTTTACAAAAAAAGCAGGGGCTATTAACTCCCTGCTTCGAACACAATGTCTTAGATTGCTGTTGTTTCCCCACGGTAGATAATTCCACGACGAGGGTCTACAGTTACTAATTCACCATCTTGGATAATTGTTGTTGCATCTTTTGCACCAACAATTACTGGAAGGTCTTTCGCAATGCCCACTACAGCTGCATGTGAAGTCAATCCACCATCTTCAACAACTAACGCTGCTGCTTTTTCGATTGCTGGCATATATTCTTTATCTGTTGTAGGTACAACTAAAACCATGCCATCTTTCGCTTTAGCGATTGCTTCTTCTGCGCTTGTTGCAACAACTGAGTTAGCAACGATTGCACGTCCACCAACACCTTGAGCTTCAATTAATTTAGAACCAATTAGTTGAATTTTCATTACGTTTGTTGTTCCACGTTCGCCAACTGGTACACCGGCTGTAATAAGGATCAAGTCGCCTTCTTCAGCAAAACCTAATTCAACAGCTTTTTTAGTTGCCAAATCAAACATTTCATCTGTTGTAGATGGTTTTTCAGTAACAGTTGGATAAACACCCCAGTTTAACATCAAACCACGTTTTGTACGATCATCAAAAGTTACAGCCAAGATGTCTGCATCTGGACGATATTTAGAGATCATTTTAGCAGTATGGCCAGATTCAGTTGCTGCTACGATACATTTAACACCTAAATTTTTCGCTGCACGGGCAACAGATAAACCAATTGTTTCAGTAACGTCTGTCTTATCAAATTGATTAATTTGATAAGTGCCTAATTTAAGCATTGATTTTTCAGCTTCTTCATCAATACGAGCCATTGTCGCAACTGCTTCAACTGGATAAGAACCATTTGCAGATTCTCCAGATAACATTGTTGCATCTGTTCCATCAAATACTGCGTTTGCCACGTCAGATGCTTCTGCACGTGTTGGACGTGGGTTTGCTTGCATAGATTCTAACATTTGTGTTGCTGTAATAACAGCTTTACCGGCAGCATTACATTTTTTAATGATATCTTTTTGAACCATTGGTACAAGTTCAGCTGGAATTTCTACACCCATGTCACCACGAGCAACCATGATACCGTCAGAAACTTTTAAAATTTCATCGATATTGTCAATACCTTCTTGAGATTCAATTTTTGAGAAGATTTGAACGTGAGTCATGTTTTTCTCTTCTAAGATTTCACGGATTTCTAAAACGTCTTGTGCTTTACGTACAAAACTTGCAGCAATAAAGTTGATTTCATGATCTAAACCAAAGCGGATATCCTCTGCATCTTTTTCAGTAATCCCTGGTAAGCTAATTGAAATACCTGGTGCGTTAACCCCTTTACGAGAACCTAACATACCGTTATTTTTAACTTCTACTACTAATTCACGATTTGCTTCATCTTTTTCAATAACTTCCATGTCAATTAGACCATCGTCAAATAAGATGTGTCCACCAACACGAGCGTCATCAAATAATCCAGGATAAGTCACTGAGATTTTTTCTTTTGTTCCTTTTAATTCTGGATCCATTGCAATACGAGTGATATCGCCTACGTTAAACTTAATGTAACCAGCGCGACCATAGTCTTCATCTGTTGTATCTTGAACAGTTGTACGAATTTCAGCACCTTTTGTATCTAAAAGAATTGCCACATCTTTCCCTGTTACTTCTACTGCGTCACGAACTAAGTTCATACGATCTAATTGTTCTTCATGATCACCATGAGAGAAATTAAAACGGAACGTATTTGCTCCTGCTTCGATTAATTGAGAGATAATTTCCACAGTATTACTAGCTGGTCCTAATGTGCTAACGATTTTTGTTTTTTTCATTGAATGTTATGCTCCTATTCGTTTTTTTATAACAGCTTAATGCCTTTTACTCAAAACAATATAATCTCATTTGCTTAGAATGATAATTCTTGGTTCAATGCATATAGTGAAAGGTCTGGTTTATGTTTTCCATTTTCTAATGTATCGATAATATCAGAAGCAACAACTTCATTATCTAACATTCCCACACATAGTCCACCTTTACCTTGTTGTAATAATTCAACAGCATAGCCACCGAATTTACTTGCAAGAACGCGGTCACGCGCACTTGGTGAACCTCCACGTACTACGTGTCCTAAGATAGTTACACGCGCATGGAAATCGCCGTATTCTTTTAATTTTTCTGCAAATTCATTTCCGCCCATTACGCCTTCAGCTAAAACGATTAAGCAATGTTTTTTGCCTCGATCGCGACCTTCTTTGATGCGTTTTGCCACAGTTGACATATCAAAGTCGTGTTCTGGAATAATGATTTCGTCTGCTCCACCTGCAACACCAGCCCATAAAGCAATATCGCCTGCGTCACGGCCCATTACTTCAATGATGAATGTACGTACGTGAGAAGTAGCAGTATCACGGATACGGTCCAATGAATCCAATACAGTGTTGATGGCTGTATCAAAACCAATCGTGAAGTCAGTCCCTGGAATATCATTGTCGATTGTTCCTGGAATACCTACTGCAGGATAACCACGTTTTGTTAAGGCTAAGGCACCATGGTAAGAACCGTCTCCACCAATAACGACTAATCCTTCAATTCCATGTGCTTTTAATTGTTCAATTCCTTTTAACTGCCCTTCTTCGGTTGCGAATTCAGGGTAGCGTGCAGAATATAAGAACGTTCCTCCTCGTTGAATCTTATCGCCAACATCAGCAATTGTTAGCTGGCGGATATCACCTGCAACTAATCCGGCAAAACCATAGTTAATTCCATAGACTTCCATTCCATTGAAAATAGCTTTACGAGTTACCGCACGAATCGCAGCATTCATACCAGGTGCATCTCCGCCACTGGTTAAGATTCCGATGCGTTTCATATTCAATTTCACCTCATCATATTTATATTTTGGTAAATTCCAATTAATTGCTTAATAAGCATTAACTACGAGTAGTATTCTACCATTAATTGTGACAAATGTCTTGAAATATGAAGAAAAAAACCAAGAAAATGAAAAATTACAGAAAACTAGCGAAAGACGACATTATCACTGCCTAATAGCTGTTTTAACGCCATTTCTGACTTGTCTGTAAAAACAATCCAACTTTTTTCATCTAGCAATTGTTTCTTATTACTAGCTTCAAAAAAGAGAATCACAGGTACATTTCCTGCATATTCTGCTAACAATTGGGCTAAACCAGGCAAAATACTTTGTTCTTCTTGTGTAGTAATTCTCAAATAGCATGTTTTATCTGCAATCGACTCTTCCATTTCGCTGGCTCGTTCAATACGTGATGCTAAAATTTGTAGTTCACCGTTAAACGAACTAGTTTCTGATTTCCCTTCAATATACAGTACGTGGTTTGTCTCGATACTTTTGCGAACTCGACGATAAAGTGCTGGAAAAACTGTAACTGAAACATCCCCACTCGTATCATTTCCTTCTAAAAATGCCATTTGCTCGCCTTTTTTCGTTCGAATTTCTCGAATATTTTTAATATATAGCAGAATCCGGGCAGATTGATTAGTCACGAGCTCTGCCACATCTTGAACCTTTTTCCGTTGACGAATCTTTGAAAACTGTTGCACCGGGTGTCCAGATAAATAAACACCTAGTAATTCTTCTTCCATCGCCAGTTTCTTCTCCAATGGATAATCTGGTATCAATTGATCTTTTAATGTCATCATTCCCAGTAATTCCATACTCCCGCCACTATAAAGTACATTTTGAATTTTCCCTTCAAGTTGCGTAATCGTTTGTTGACGATTTGCTTCAATTTCATCAAAAGCGCCGACTGAAATCAAAGGAATTATTAATTCTTCCTTCAACCATTTGCTATTGCGTTGGTTTAAACGAACTAAAAATTGATCTAATGATGTATAATGGCCATTTGCTTTTCTTTCTTCTAAAATATCAGTTAAAAAATCGCGACGCATCCCTTTAATCGTTCCTAATCCAAAACGTATTTCAGTTAGAGACTTTAACCAAAAACCATAACCGCTCTGATTAATTGAGGGTGGTAATAATTGAATATTATTTTTTTGTGCTTCATTCATATATTCTTTCACTTTAGTAGGATTATGGCGAACTGATTGCAACAAAGCTTTAAAAAAAGGAGCTGGATAATGAACTTTTAAATAGGCCATTTGGAAACCGACAAATGAATAAGCAAACGCATGTGACCGATTAAAGCCATAATCAGCAAAACGTTCAATATAATCATAAACCTCATTTGCTTTCCCTTCGCTATATCCGTTGGCTAGCGCTCCAGTTACAAAGTGTCGACGTTCTTCGTCTAAAACCTCTTTTTTCTTTTTGCTAATTGCTCGACGCAAAATGTCAGCTTGGCCTAAAGTAAAGCCCGCCATTTGTGAAGCTACTTGCATAATTTGTTCTTGATACACCATAATGCCATACGTGTTTTCTAAAATAAGTTGCAAATTATCGTCAGGATAAGTAATGGCTTCCTTCCCTTGTTTACGACGAATAAAGGTATCAATATTTTGCATTGGACCTGGACGATACAAGGCATTCACTGCTGCAATATCTTCAATATTTTCAGGATGTAATCGGCGTAAAACATTGCGAATACCTGCAGATTCGAATTGAAAAACGCCGGCTGTTTCTCCTCGTTGGAACAATGCCAATGTCTCTTTATCTTCTAATGAAATATCCTTTTGCGTAAAAGATTGTTTCGTTAGCTGACGAATTCCTTGCAAAGTATCGTCAATTATTGACAGATTCCGCAAGCCTAAAAAATCCATTTTTAAAAGACCGATTGTTTCTACGTCATTCATCGTAAACTGCGTCAACCAGATTTCTTCTGAACCTGCTTGCAAAGGAACAATCTCTGTTAATTCATGGTCACTAACTACCACACCAGCAGCATGCGTTGACACATGCCGAGGTAATCCTTCCAAAAGTTTAGCTACTTGATAAATTCGTTGATTGCGTTCATTTAGCTCAACTAACTCTCTTAACGCTTTTGATTCTTGATACGCTTTATCTAATGTCATCTTTAGTGCATTAGGGATTGCCCGTGACCAGCGATTTGCTTCACTTTGAGAAAGCCCAAATACTCGACCTACATCACGTAAAACCATTTTGGCAGCCATTGTTCCAAAGGTAGCAATCTGCGCAACATGTTCTTGACCATATTTATTTTTCACATATAATAAAACTTCTTCTCGACGATTGTCTGGAATATCTAAATCAATATCAGGCATAGTATAACGTTCTGGATTTAAAAAGCGTTCAAATAGTAGCTGATATTGAATTGGATCTACATCGGTAATGGATAAAACATACGCTACTAATGAACCAGCAGCAGAACCACGGCCCGCACCGGTCACAATTTGTTTATGATGTGCAAATGCCATGACATCCCAAATGATTAAAAAATAATCGTCAAATCCCATTTTATTAATCACAGACAATTCATAGTTCAAACGTTCTTGATAACGTTCATCGAAATGTGGGACGCGTTTTGGTAATAAGTCAAAACAAAGCTCATGCAAATAGGCTTGGGCTGATTGACTTTCTAATGGATAATGAGGTAATAATTTTTGATGAATAGGTATTTCAAGTTGACAACTCTCGGCAATTGCTAATGTGTTTTGCAATGCTTCAGGACAATGCGTCTCATACCATGCTTGCTGTTCATTCGCCGCAACTAAGCTGTGATCGGATAATTGCTGTAATTCTTGACGCAAATCCTCGATATTTGTTCCTTCTTTAATTCGGTGAAGAACATTGACTGCAAAAGCTTCTTCTTGGTGTAACGAATCAATCAGTTGATAGGCTGCAGGAAGAACTTGTTGTGAGGTAAGCCATTCAACTTCCCCTGGTAAGAATTCCTCTTCTGGGGTTACGCCGTAAAAGAATGCTTCTTTTCCAAATATTTTTTGCAATTCGTTTAGGCGTTTTGTTGCTAGTGAAACATCTAATGAAAATAAATTATTTAATTCATTTTGGGTAGGTAAAATAGCAACCAGTTGGCTTGTTGTTTCTAATGATTCTAAAGTAACTGTTCCTGTAATCATTTTTTGGCTAGAAAGTTTCATTAGCTGTTGATAACCTGCATAACTTTTAGCAAATAAAAAGATAGGATGTTCTTGTTCTGTTTCAATAGAATGATAGATTAATAACAGCCCAACAACTCCTTTAACATCCGCTTGTTGACAGGCTTGCATAAACTCTAAAGCGCCATGTAGATTGTCTACATCGGTTATTCCTAATTGCTGATAACCGAGTTGTTTGGCTATAGTGACATACTGAGGAATTTTAATCGTACTTTGTAACAGAGAATACGCCGTCTTTGTCGTTAATTGAGCGGCATGGGTCATATTGATTCCTCCTAGATTATTCTTCATTGAAAACGTGAAAATCTTTACAAGTCTTAAAAATGTGGTAAACTAAGGGCAACATTTCAAGTTTGAAAGAAGGTGTAGCAATGTACTACATTGTAACGTTTATATGGGCAATTCTTTTAGGTCAAATCGTCGGTTTCCTTGGAGGAGCTTTATCTAAATCTCCTTACGATTTTACGATGACCTTAATCGCCTCCATTATTGCAGCAATTTTTGTAATCATTATTGGAAAATTTGCTGTACCAAATGATAAAAAACATGCATAAAAAAGACCAGTTACATTTTATTGTAACTGGTTTTTTTTTCTTTTCAACTAATTGTATCTTTTTTCAAATACTTTCTAAAATTAAATAGTGATAAACAAATGTTGAAGCCAACAAAACAACTTGTTACCCAAAATACTGCAGAATATCCCATGCTATGAGCAACTGTTGAACCTACCAATGGACCTAAGACTTGTCCAAAGTTCATAAACATTTGATTATAACTAAAAATTCGACTAACTCCTTCTGGTGGCGAAATTTTACTAATCAATGTATTAATGGAAGGCATTAGCGCACCGGTTGAAAATCCCAATAAAAAGCGCAACACACCTAGTTGAAATGGTGTTTGTACAAACCCCATGGGAATGAAACAAAGCAGAGAAGCAACTAACCCCCCTAATAAAATTTTGTGATTTCCAATTTGATCACCGATTCTTCCTAAGATGGGTGACGAAATAATAGCAGAAACACCTGAGATGGAAACAATCATGCCACTCACAAATAAAATATTCCCTGTATCACCACTTAATTGACGTATATAGAGAGTTAAAATCGGGCTAATACTTGTAATACCAATTTGTAAAATTAACGAAGTAATAAATAGGCCAATTAACACCTGAGAATTAGTCATTTTTTCGAATAATTGTTTCATCGTTAACATTTCTTGTTTTTCAACTGGTACAAAATTTTCTTTAACCATAAAAATGGTTAATAATGAGGTAATAAATAAGACGACCCCTGTAATAATAAAAACATTTTTAATTCCAAATGCTTCGGCAAGCGCACCTCCCATTGAGGGACCAATTAAATTACCTGCAATCGCCCCAGTTGCTAGCGTACCTAAAGCACTACCACTCTTTTCTTTAGGTGCTTGTGAAGCAATTAATGCTGTGGCATTTGGTATGTAACCTGATAATACGCCTGTAAAAAAACGCATAATTAATAGCCAATAAACATTGGGAACAAATGCCAAAGATCCCATAGTCACAGTCATGCCAATAGATGCACGTATCATCATTAAACGTCTACCTTTTTGATCGGCTAGATTCCCCCAAATAGGTGCCACGATAGCAGCAGCAAATGCTGTTACTGATATGGCTAGACCTGAGAACAGTTCAATTTGATTTTGAGGCGCTCCTAATTCTTCAATATATATTGGAATAAACGGCATCACTAAACTAAAACTCGCTCCTGTGAAGAAACATCCTATCCAAGAAATCAGTAAATTTCTTTTCCAATCTACTTTCATACACAAACCTTCTTTCTATTCAAATATAGACTATTTTCATAAATTTTCAAGTTCAGTAAACTGAAATGCGAAGAGAAGCGTTCCTTACAAAAAAATCTCATTATTTTTTAATCAGCAAAAAAAGAGAACCTTCTATCTTTCTAACAAAAATTACGTTTATAATTAAACTTTTTTAATCTGTCATTTTTATTATATAAGCTTAGAGGAAACTCTTCAACCTTTCACTCTTTTAGACACAAAAACACTCTTCACGAATGAAGAGTGTTCTCTTTTATTATAATAAAGCTAAAATAATAAAATTCAAGATAAACAAGGCATTGACAAACCATAAAATTGGCGAAACTTCATTAGCTTTGCCTTTGACTACTTTGACAATAGCAAAGAAGATAAATCCAGCTGCAATCCCGTATGAAATACTGTAGCATAAGCCCATGAAAATTGAAGCAAAGAACGCAGGTACTGCCTCTTCTAAATTCGTCCATTCAATATCTTTAAATGATGCCATCATCATTACCCCAACTAGAATTAAAGCTGGTGCAGTTGCTTGAGCAGGTACAATGGCAATTAATGGTGAGAATAAACTGCTTAAGGCAAATAAAGCTGCTACCACGACAGATGTTAAACCAGTACGTCCACCCGCACCAATTCCTGCTGCTGATTCTACAAAAGTAGTTGTATTCGATGTTCCAAAGATTGCACCAATTGAAGTTGCTGTTGCATCAGCAAATAATGCTCGATCCATTTTTGTACTAAAACCTTTACTATCCTCTAACGCTGCTTCATCTTCTTTAGAAAAGATTCCTGTACGACGGCCTGTTCCAATGAAAGTACCAATCGTATCAAACGTATCTGAAAGACTAAAAGCAATAATTGTCATAATGACTTGAGGAATTTTTGATGAATCACTAAATAATGATTGCATCCCTTCCGCGCCAAAAGCTGCACCAAAAGTTGTTTTCAATTCACCAATTGAACTACCTAATGAATTAGCTTTCCAATCAATCGATCCTAAATCTACTACACCCATTAAAATACCAATAATCGTAGTTCCAACAATTCCTAATAAAACAGCGCCACGAACATTCATTACCACTAAGATTGTCATTAGCACTAAACCAATCAATGCAAGTATGATTGGTGCATTATTAAAGTTCGCCAAAGCTGGAACAATACCGCCATTCATTGTAACATTTACAGCTTGATCGCCTTCGACTGCAGAACTAGTAATCACATCTGAACTAGCTGAAAAGTTTAGTAAGTTGGCATTTTTTAGTCCGACATAAGCAACAAAAATACCGATTCCGCCACCAATTGCATTTTGCATGCTTTCGGGAATTGCACGAATAATCATTTTACGAATTTTAGTAATTGTAATAAAAATATTAATTAATCCGCAAATAAAGACCATTGCTAGTGCTTGTTGCCAAGTATAACCTAATCCAAAAACAACCGTAAATGTGAAAAAGGCATTTAATCCCATTCCTGGTGCTTGTGCGTAAGGGACGTTAGCAAATAACCCCATGATTAACGTACCGATAACTGATGCAATAATCGTTGCTAAGAAAACAGCTTGAAATGGCATACCAGAAGCTGACAGAATTGACGGATTAACAAATAAAATATAGCTCATTGCAAAAAATGTTGTAATCCCTGCTACGACTTCAGTTGATACATTTGTTTTGTTTTCCTTTAATTTGAAAAACTTTTCCATTATACATATTCACTCCTAAATTTAATTAAACACCGGAAAGAAAAAGAAAAATAAATGCGGTTTTAGGCTTTCCGTTGAACAATTACCGATTATAGTAAGCTTCTAGGTTTTTTTCAACATTTTATTAACAAATTTTTTAATAAATATAGTAATCGTTCGTGTTTAAGCCACCCATTTTTTAACAAACCTTATAGAACAAGGAATTTTCAAGTTCCCACATTTGTTAAATTGTTAGAATGTGTTACACTTTGGATGAGCATTTCATTTAAAGAAAGGAATCCTTTTATGTCTCGAAAATTAATTGCTATCGATTTAGATGGAACAACATTAAATAGTCAGTCTCTCATTAGCTCTCGAACAGCTGAGGTTTTAACCAAAGCAACTCAAGCAGGTCATTACGTTAGTATTGCAACCGGACGTCCTTTTCGTATGAGTGAACAATTTTATCGTCAGTTAAAATTAGATACACCTATGGTAAATTTCAATGGCGCTCTTGTCCACAAACCTTATCAAAAATGGGAATTCGAACGTGAATTATCCATTGAAAGAGATATTGCTTTTGAAATTTTGGCACAAAAAGAAAAACTAAATTTAGACTTTGTTGCAGCTGAAAATCGGGAAACATTCTATATTAATGATTTGAATGATTTTGAAGGTCATTTTTTTGCAACAGATAAAGTAACTGAGGCTAACTTATTTAGTAATTTAACAACGAATCCAACTTCGTTACTCGTTAAAACACAACATAAGTTTTCTGCATACGTTTCAGATTCATTGAAAAAACAATTTGAAAATAAAATCGATGTGCGCACATGGGGTGGTCCTAACGCTATTTTAGAGATTGTACCAAAAGGTGTCCAAAAAGCAATGTCCGTATCAGTAATTGCGGATTATCTAAAAATCGATCAAAAAGATGTGATTGCATTCGGTGATGAACATAACGATTTAGAATTAATCGATTATGCAGGTTGGGGTGTAGCAATGAGCAATGGTACACAACAACTAAAAGATATTGCAAATGACGTGACCGGAAAAACAAACGATGACGATGGTCTAGCTGACTATCTTGAAAAATACCTTTCACTATAAATTAATTGCCAGAGAACCTTCTCTGGTATTTTTTTATTTTTCACTTGCATTTTTTCCAAAAAAGGAAGAAAATATATCGATGTGGAGAGTTGGCAGAGTGGTAATGCACTGGACTCGAAATCCAGCGAGCCGTGTTAAGCGGTGCACGGGTTCAAATCCCGTACTCTCCTTAATAAACAAATAAAGCTGTCCAATTCATTTTTGGACAGCTTTATTGATTCAATCATCTTGTTCTTCGTTTTTCTTAGCTTCAATTGCTAAAATCGAATCAATTGTTTGTTGAATCACGGTAATAATCTGTTGACGTGTTGGTTCAATAACTCCTGAAGACATCAAAGCTGCTACACCTGTTACAGAAATCCAAATGCCTGTATGCAACGCTTTCAAATGTTCTTTAGACAAATTGGCATACTCTTTATGGTCATGAATTGTTTGACAAAAATGATCGTAAGATTGCTTATACATCAACTTACCACCACCATAGTTATCAATAAACAAAGCAATAAATAGCTTCGGATTTTTTTGAGATAAATCAATATAGTTGATTGCTAAATCCATCAATTTATCTCCCGTGTGCTCAACGGAAAAAACTTTTTTCTTTAAGTCTTCATAAACTGTTTCTACAAGTGTATTTTTTAAATCTTGCATATTTTCAAATTCAAGGTAGATGGGTTGTGTGGACACCCCCATTTTTTTTGCTACATTTCGAGCAGTAAAATTCGTAAAGCCATCTTTTGCGATAACTTCATAAGCTGCTTTCAAGATATGTTCACGTGTATATACTTTATGTCGCATAATAACCCCCCTCATCAAAATTTAATCTGTCAATGTTATTTTAACCGACATTCACGATTTTTTAAAGTGTTTTTATTAAAAAAAACAAAATTTAGATTTTTCATTAAAAAAATGATTTTTTCAAGGTTTATCTTCTCTTCCTTTTCATTTTAACAAGCGTTTCATTGGAAATTTTCGGAAAAGCAATGAAAGAATGCCTCCAAATATCATCGTTATGTTATTGAATTTCAGCAAACAATTCTTGTAGGTTTCTAAGCAAACAGATAGAATAAAATCATCTTAAAAAAATGAATTAGATAAAGGAGCTTCAAAATGACTGCATCAAAAGAATTAGTAGTAGAAACCTGTTTGTTAGCCGGGAAAATTATGATGGAAAGTGGTTCTGAAGTCTATCGTGTAGAAGACACAATGAAACGCATTGCAACAAATGCAAATGAACCCAATAGTGTCAGTTATGTAACAGCAACTGGTATTTTCATGGGGTTACGCACTAGCAATTATACTCAAGTTGAAAATGTTGGTACCCGCTCTATCAATTTAGAGAAAGTCGTTGCAGTCAATCAATTATCACGCGAATTTGCTGAACATAAAATTGATTTACTGACTTTGTATAACTCCTTAAAAAAAATCGATTACGATACACCAATGTTCCCAATTTGGTTACAAATTGTTTGTGCAGGCGTCATGAGCTGTTTGTTAATGTATGCTTTTGGTGGTTCATCCTATGATTTTATCTCTACATTTATTATTGGTATGATTGGCTTCTCAGTAAATTATTATGCCAATAAAACTTTAAAATTACAATTCTTCGACAATTTTTTAGCTTCTTTTATTATTGGGGCACTGGCGCTTTTAATGGTTAAACTTAGTTGGGCAAACAATGTTGATAATATTATCATCGGCGCTGTAATGCCTTTGGTTCCTGGTGTCGCTATTACAACCTCCTTTCGGGATATTTTAGCTGGACACTTAATTAGTGGCTTAGCTCGAGGAACAGAAGCCGTTATCATTGCCGCATCAATTGGTGTAGGTATAGCGACAGTCTTTATGCTATTTGGAGGGAATATTTTATGATGCTTTTCGTGCATATCATTGCTGGTTTTTTTAGTACGGTTGCTTTCGGAGTTCTAACCAATGTTCCTCGTCGAGCCCTTCTAGCAAGCGGGATTACTGGTTGTATTGGTTGGTTAGTCTATGTCAGTGTTTATACAAATGGTAGTCGCTTAGGTATTGCTAATTTTTTAGCAGCATTTGTTATAGGCTGTTTTAGTATTTTTTTCTCTCGAAAAAAACAAATTCCGATGATTATTTTTAATATTCCCAGTCTGGTTCCACTTGTTCCAGGAGGTCCCGCATATAAAGCAGTTCGTGAATTGGTCTTAGGAAATAACAGCATTGCCTTTGAAAATATCATGATTGTTATAATCACTGCTGGTAGCATTGCTGCCGCTTTCATGATGACAGGTTTAGTCGAACGGATTATAATCAAATGGAAAAAAAGTAGCCTTCATAAAAAGTTTAATAAAAAGATAAATTAATCAAATTTAGGTCTTTAGATGTATGCTTTTTTAATAGTTTCCGATTATAATCAAGATAAATACGGCAAAGGAAGTGTCTATTAATGAGTGTAGCAAAAACAAAAAAAATTCTAAATTTGATTTCATTTAGCGGGATGGCAGTCTCAATTGTACTAACTGTTTATTTCTTTCAACTAGGTGTCTTTAAAGATATGAATGCCTTACAAAGTCTCGTAGGACACTCGACACTTACTGGACCTATTTTATTCATTTTGATTCAAATTTTACAAGTAATCATCCCGATTATCCCAGGAGGAATTTCCTTAGCAGCAGGCGTTTTATTATTTGGTCCTGTCGAAGGGTTTATCTATAACTACATCGGTATCTGTCTTGGTTCAATAATCATCTTCTTGTTAAGTCGCCAATACGGTAAACCATTAGTTTTGCGTCTAGTTAGCGAAAAAACTTATGATAAATATGCAGGCTGGCTGGAAAATCAAAGTCGTTTTGATAAGTTGTTTGCTCTCGCAATTTTCTTACCCATTGCTCCAGATGACGCCTTGTGTCTAATGGCTGGTTTAACAAATATCTCTGTAAAAAAATATATTTGGATTATTTTATTAGCTAAACCCGCTTCTATTTTGCTTTACAGCATGGGATTAGTTTATGGTGGATCATTCCTTACACAACTATTTTAAAAGAAGATACAAGCTACCCAAAAATCTTGGATAGCTTGTTTTTTTGTAGTATGATGGGAGAATCATGGAAAGAAAAAGGTGATTACAGTGAATTATTTCAAACATAGTCTTATTAATACTCGAGACTTTTTATTAGGGACACGTTCTTACTTCAAAAATGTGTTACTTATGCATGGTTTCATGCTTTTTTTACTGATACCATTGCTAAGCAGCTCAACAAAATTTATTTTAAAACAAGGTCAAATCAATTATATTTCATTTGATAATATTGGTGAAATCCTCACCAATCACCCTGGAGTCTCGCTTTCTTTGTTCATTGTTTTAATTGGTATTGTACTGGCCGTTTTTTTTGAATTTACTTTTTTATTATTAAGTGTTTATTTCATAAAAAAACAACAACCCATTCGTTTGACAGAACTGTTAAAGGTCACATTTTTACAATTAAAAAAAGTACGAATTGAAACTATTCTTTTTTTCTTCTTCTATTTCTTTTTAGTTTTACCAATTGGTGGTTTCTCATTTCACTCTGATTTACTATCCAAAGTTAAAATTCCTGCATTTATTGTTGATTTTATTTTTGCCAATCGACTCATTCTTGTATCTTCCTTTGTTTTATTTTATTTAGCAATGATTTATCTAGGAATTCGTGTGATTTTTGCTTTACCAGAAATGATTTTGCGTGATCGTCCCTTTAAATTGGCTGTAAAAGAAAGTTGGCGTTTAACTAAAAAACGGTTTTTGGCAATTATCGCTCAGCTAGTCATTATTACAGGGAGTACATTATTGCTTGTATCTTTAAGTTTTTTCATCGTTATTTCAATTCAAATAGCTGTTGAATCATTTTTTCCAGATTATTCTTTAGTTAGTGCTGTTTTTGCAATGACTTTGTTACAAGCAGTATTGTTAGTCAATATTGTTTTATCTACCGTTGCTATTTTTTATGTCACAATTGATTTTATGGATGACGAAGGATTTCTACCAGAAATTCCCAAATGGTTTGAAACTCAAGAAAAAGCCCCTGCTCGTTTTTCTGGATTAATGCAAACAACAGTTTTAGTTATTGCTATTTTTTTTGGTGTGGGAGTAAGTTTATACAATCATAATTATTTAACCAATTTCACACTTAAGACACCAACAACAGTTTCTCATCGAGGTGTCAGCAATAGCAATGGCGTTCAAAATTCGATTGCAGCTTTGAAAAAAACTAGCAAAGAATTTCATCCTAACTATATCGAAATGGACGTCCAATTAACAACAGACAATGTATTTATTGTGTATCATGACTTTAATTTCAAACCACTAACAGGATTTAAACAAAAACCAGAAGAATCAACTTTAGCTGAAGCTTTGGCACTAACAGTTAAAGAAAATAGAAAAAAATCAAAAATCAGTACTTTTGATGACTATCTTGATGCAGCAGATAAATTAGAACAACCTTTAATGATTGAAATTAAAACTCAAAAAAATGATGTCTCTCATTTAGTTCAAACATTCTTAGATAGATATGAAGAACGATTGATTGAAAAAGGACATATTATTCAAAGCTTATCTTTTCAAGTTATCGAAGAGATTAAGCAAACAGCACCTGAGTTAAAGGCCGGTTATATTTTACCTTTTAGTTTAGTAGGTCCACCGATTTCACAAGCGGATTTTCTAACAATGGAATATACAACTTTAAATCGTAATTTTATCAATTCTGCTCATGCTGATAATAAACAAGTTTATGTATGGACACCTAATGATGAAGATACCATGAATCGAATGCTTTTTTATGGTGTAGACGGAATTATTACCGATCAGATGGGAATTTTAAATAAAACGATTAGACAACCCGACGACACAATGACTTATTCTGATAAACTAGTAAACTTTGTACTAGGCGTTGGCTAATTGTTGATACACAGTGGAAACAAAGAACATGACAATTTTGTTATCTCTTTGTTCTTGCTGTGTTCGTGTATATTCTTCTTTTATTTTTTATACTAGAACTAGAAAATAAAGGAGGAATAACATATGGTCTTTATCCAAACAACGATTTTTTTCATGCTCACCCTTGGTCTACTTATTGGCTTGAAAGAAAGTAAGTAATTTCTTAAGATGTTTTAATAAGTTTGAGGTTTATCTTTGAAAATTCGTCTTATTCGTGCTACATTAAAGTCGCGGCTGAATGATTAGTACAAAGGAGGAATTCATATGACATTCACAAAAGCAAATTTAGAATATCGCATTGCCTTTGACACACAAACAAATATGTTTATGGCAATTGATAGCAAAGATGATACGCGTATCGCTTATGGCGTAACTATTGAAGAAGCAATCAAAAACTTAAAAACTATGGCTTAATATAGAAAGGATCTCAATTCATGACTTCACCTAGTCCGTATTAGCACCGTCTTTAGTTCATTCAAACTAAAGACGGTTTTTTATTTCTTTCAAATTGCGTATAATTAATTGATCGACTATTAATCACTAAGGAGACCTTTCATGAAACAGATTTATTTTGTTCGCCATTCAATTCGGGATACTACCAATAAAAACGACCAGAAAGCACCGCTAACACCTCTAGGGAAAAAAAGAGCTTTTCAGCTGATTGATTTTTTTCAAGATAAATCAATTGAAAAAATCTTTGCCAGTCCCTACGTACGAACAATTCAAACTATCCAACCACTTGCTGCACATTTAAATTTAGAAATTTCAACAGAGGTAGCTTTAAGAGAGCGAAAAGTTGGCACATGGGTAAATGATTTCCCAGCATTTGCTAAAAAGCAATGGCAAGATTTTGATTACCACTTACCAAATGGTGAATCTTTTAATCAAGTCAAGCAGCGCATCCTGCCTATCTATCAAGAAATCTTAAATCATTCTGCAAAAACAATCATTATTTGTGGACACGGAACGGCATTTTCGATTTTGTTTCATCATATAACTCAAGGTATGTTTACTTATCAGGATTTTGAACAAATGAATATGCCAGATATTTTCTTAGCCGAGTATCAGCAGATGTCACTTAAAAAATTTACTAAACTAACATGAATTATACATAAAAAACCGCTTACCAAGCTTAGGACACCCTAAACTTGGTAAGCGGTTAATTAAAGCTTTTATAGACGTGCGTTTAATTCTTTTGCTAGTTCTTCAAAACCTGGTTTGCCTAAAAGGGCGAACATGTTACGTTTGTAGTCTTCTACACCTGGTTGGTCAAATGGATTAACACCATTTAAGTACCCTGAGATTCCTACTGCAATTTCAAAGAAGTAGACTAAATGTCCTAAAGTGTAAGCATCCATTGCTGGGATTTTTACTAATAGGTTTGGTACGTTTCCGTCAGTATGTGCTAATAGCGTACCTTCGAAAGCTTTCGTATTCACAAAGTCAACATCTTTACCTTCTAAGTAGCCTAAACCGTCTAGATCTGACTCTTGAACTGGGATGTCGATTAATTTGCGGGCTTTTTCAACTTTGACAACTGTTTCAAAGACATTACGTGTACCATCTTGAATTGTTTGACCAACAGAATGTAAGTCAGTTGAGAAATTAGCGCTTGAAGGGTAAATCCCTTTTTGATCTTTTCCTTCTGACTCGCCATACAATTGTTTCCACCATTCAGAGAAATATTGCATACCTGGTTCGTAGTTCACTAAGATTTCAATTGCTTTGCCTTTACGGTATAAAATATTACGTAAAGCAGCATATTGATACGCTTCGTTTTCTTTCAAATCGGGATTTGAATACGCTTCACGAGCATCTGCCGCACCCTGCATCAAGACATCAATATCTGCTCCACTAACAGCGATTGGTAATAACCCAACTGGTGTTAAGACAGTAAAACGCCCACCAACATCATCTGGAATCACAAATGTTTCCCAGCCTTCGGTA
Organism: Enterococcus sp. AMC2644; assembly: GCF_058216475.1. NCBI lineage: Bacteria > Bacillati > Bacillota > Bacilli > Lactobacillales > Enterococcaceae > Enterococcus > Enterococcus sp. AMC2644. Next base: position 2,344,517 of record NZ_CM177095.1, on the reverse strand, counting down.
TCTGCTTCAACTTTTACAGCACCTTTAGCGCGGTCAGTTGTTGCATAAATACGTTTGTTTGCTTCTTCTTTGCCATATTTTTTGATTAATAATTCTTTAAAGATACGGAAAGCAATTGCTGGCTCAGTTGTTGTACCTGATTTAGAGATAACGTTCACTGAGAAGTCACGATCACCGATTACTTCAATTAAGTCAGCTAAATAAGTTGAAGAAATTGAGTTTCCAGCGAAGAAGACTTGTGGTGTTTTACGTTCTTCTTTTGGTAAAACATTGTAGAATGAATGTTGTAAAAATTCGATTGCTGCGCGAGCACCTAAATAAGAACCCCCGATACCGATTACAACTAAAACGTCAGAATCAGATTGAATTTTTTCCGCCGCTTTTTTAATGCGAGCGAATTCTTCTTTATCATAGTTTTGTGGTAAATCGATCCAACCAGTAAAATCGTGTCCTGGACCTGTTCCTTCACGTAACGCTTTATCTGCTGCAGTAACTTGTGTTTGCATGTAGTCTAACTCATGTTCACGAACAAACGGCGCTAACTTAGAATGGTCAAATGAAATATGTCCCATCTTGAATCCTCCTAAAAAATAAAGTAGTAGTCATTACAACTACTACTTTACTTTTTTTAGTTCTTTTTTTCAAGTAAATTTTGTCTAAACTAGACCTTGTGCATACATTGCTTTGGCAACACGGGCAAACCCTGCAATATTTGCACCTAACATAAAGTTGTTTTCTGCATCAAATTCGTTTGCAGTGTCACGACATGCTTCATAAATATTTTTCATGATACCATCTAAACGCGTATCTACTTCTTCTGCTTCCCATTGTAAGCGTTGAGAGTTTTGGCTCATTTCTAATGCAGAAACTGCAACTCCACCAGCATTCGCTGCTTTACCTGGGCAATAGTATACGTTATTTTCGATGAAATATTCTGCTGATTCAAGGGTACTTGGCATGTTTGCACCTTCTGCAACTACACGAACACCATTTTTAACTAAGCGTTTTGCTTGGTCAATATTGATTTCATTTTGTGTTGCACATGGGAATGCAAGTTCAGCATCTACATCAAAGTCCCAAACAGAACCTTCATAGTATTCTGCAGTTGGACGTTGTTCAGCATAAGCGGTTAAACGTTCACGTTTTACTTCTTTGATATCTTTTAGTAAAGCTAGATCAATCCCATCTTTGTCGTAGATGAAACCATTTGAATCTGAACAAGTTACGGCATTTGCACCTAAAGCTTGTAATTTTTCAATTGCGTAAATCGCAACGTTCCCACTACCAGAGATAATAGCTGTTTTACCTTCAAAGTTTTCATTTAAATCAGCTAAAAGATGTTTTACAAAATAAACGGCACCGTAACCAGTTGCTTCTGTACGAATTTTACTACCCCAGAAGTCTAATGGTTTACCAGTTAATACACCTGCATCATATTGTTTCAAGCGTTTGTAAGTACCATATAAGTAGCTAATTTCACGTCCACCTACACCAATATCACCAGCTGGAACATCTAAACTTGGGCCAATGTATTTTGACAATTCTGTCATAAAACTTTGGCAGAAACGCATGATTTCTGCATCTGATTTTCCTTTAGGGTCAAAATCACTTCCACCTTTACCACCACCAATTGGTAGACCAGTTAAGCTATTTTTGAAAATTTGTTCAAAAGCCAAGAATTTCAAAATACTCAAGTTAACGCTCGGATGGAAACGTAAACCACCTTTGTATGGGCCTAACGCTGAGTTGAATTGAATACGGTAACCACGATTTACTTGCCAGTTTCCTTTGTCATCTTGCCATGGCACACGGAATTGAATGAAACGTTCTGGTTCTGTAATAAGAGACAACAAGTTGCTATCTTCATACTCTGGATGTTTCTCCAAGAATGGAACAACTGTTGTTAAGAATTCATCTGCTGCTTGTAAAAATTCTGGTTGATTGGCATCCTTTGCGTGAATTTCTTCTTGAATGCTTTTTACATATTCTGATGCTTTTGTCATGAAAATACCCCCTTGTTTTGGTAGTATGAATTCTAGCAGAAATAAATTGATTTTGCACGCATTTTTTTACAAAAAGTTTAAATTTTCAGACTATTTACATTGGAGTGATATATATGGAATCATCCTATGACGTAATCGTTGTCGGAGGCGGAACAAGTGGATTAATGGCTGCAATCGCAGCTGCAGAAAGCAATTCAAAGGTATTACTAATTGAAAAAAACAAGCGATTTGGTAAGAAATTATTAATGACTGGAGGTGGACGCTGCAATGTTACAAATAATCGCATGGTAGATGATTTGATTCAACATATTCCAGGAAATGGAAAATTTTTGTATAGTACGTTTGCCCAGTTCAATAATCAAGATATTATGAATTTTTTCGAGTCTCAAGGCGTTTCATTAAAAGAAGAAGATCATGGCCGCATGTTTCCTGTTACTAACAAATCAAAGACTATCGTCGATACACTTGTCAATCGTGTGAAAGAATTAGGTGTCACTATTGCCACCAATACAGTAGTTACGAAACTTTTACACGAAACAGAAATTACTGGTGTGGAAACTGAATTTGAGACTTTCTATGCCCCATGCGTGGTCTTAACTACTGGCGGAAGGACGTATCCTTCGACTGGTTCAACAGGTGATGGCTATAAATTAGCGAAAAAAGTTGGTCATACCATCGCGCCACTCTATCCAACAGAGTCCCCTCTCATTTCCGAAGAACCTTTCATTTGTGAGAAAACCTTACAAGGAATTTCTTTGCGCGATATTTGTTTATCGGTTTTAAATGAACAAGGCAAGTCAGTCACTAGTCATAAAATGGATCTGTTGTTTACCCATTTTGGTGTATCCGGACCTGCAGCATTACGCTGTTCATCGTTTGTCAATCAGCTTCTAGAAACCCAAAAATATGTCAAGGTTGTCTTAGATTGCTTCCCAGACTTATCAGAAGCTGAGTTAACTAAACTGATCCAGGATGCTCTCACTGATACTAAAAAAGTCCTAAAAAATGCTTTACAATCGTTTTTACCAGAGCGGCTCTTACATTTTTATTTAGAAAGATTAGAATTAGGAGATCTACCAGCAAATCAACTAACTGAAGATCAGCTAGCTGCAATTGTTGACTTATGGAAAAATTTTTCTATTCAAATCGTTAAAACTTTCCCATTAGAAAAATCATTTGTGACTGGTGGCGGCATTAACTTAAAAGAAATCAATCCCAAAACCATGGAAAGTAAACGAATGCCAGGATTATTTTTTGGAGGCGAACTGATTGATATTAATGGCTATACAGGTGGCTTTAATATTACTGCTGCTTTTTGTACTGGTCATTCTGCTGGAAAACATGCGGCTGAAGTTGCGTCTTATTTCCATTATTAAACAAGTCTAACTAAATATAGACAACCAAAAATATCCGAACTATAGAGCACTCTGGATTTAGAGTATCTCTCATCAGTTCGGATATTAACTTGCTACGATTTTATCTATTCTATAATATCTACAAAATTCCCTCGTGTAATTTTTACTAAATCTTGTGGAGCTAACTCCATCTGTAAACCGCGACGACCAGCCGAAACAATCATTGTGGTCAATAATTCAGCAGATTGATCGACATAGGTCGGAAATAATTTTTTCATTCCTACAGGTGAACAACCTCCACGAATATAACCAGTGGTTGTTTCTAACTCACGTAAGTGGAGCATCTCAACTTTCTTGTTGTTACTGGCTTTAGCAATTTTTTTCAAATCCAATTCATGTTTTCCAGGAATTACAGCTACTAATGGTCCCGTTTTATTGCCAACTGCTACCAATGTTTTGTAAATATTCTTTTTCTCACCTAATTGCTCAGAAACGTCCGTTGCACTCAAATGATCTTCAGACCATTCATATTGATGTTCAACATAAGGGATTTTCTGTTGTTCAATTAGACGAATAGCGTTAGTTTTGACACTTTTTTTCTTTGCCACATTTGTCACTTCCTATTATTCAGTTACATGTAATGCCTCAAGAATTAGCGTTAATTGCTCGACGGGAATCTGACCGGGAGCTGATGCTTGATCCAATGAACCAAATGTAAAAACTGAATCAATAATTTCGCCACTTACTCGCGTAATTTTTCCTAAGTCACCCATCGCCATTACTGCTAATGGGAGTTGGTTAAAGACTTGAACTTTTTTGGGAATGCCCATTACTCGTAAAACATCTTGTAAATTATGAGGCATTACTGCTAATTTTCCAATATCTGCACCAAACTGGTTCATCACGTTAACTCGATAAACTAATTCACCATCGGCAGGTGTTTGATCAAAATCATGCGAACTCATAACTATTTTGATTGCGGCGTTTTTTAAATCGCTAATGAAATCTCGACCTAAAAATTGCGCCATGCTCAATTCTACATCCATTAAATCAACTAAACCTAAATACGCAATATTGGTATATAAGCTTTGATACGCAGTTAATGAAATAGACTGTTCGCCACCTTCTTCTTTGGTTCTAAATGTAAACAACAAAACTTTATCTGTCATTTCACGCAGTGCTGCTACCACATCATACACTTTTTCCAAATCAGCTACTTCACTAAAATAATCTACGCGCCATTCAATAATTTCTGCTGCTGATTCATTTGCTCGCAGGCATTGTTCAAGTATTTCTTTTTTTGTCAAACCTACTAACGGCACACAAATTTTTGGTCTTCCTGATCCAATTTCCACATTTCGTACTTGCAACAAAAAAAACACCTCATTTTTATTTTTTCACTTGATAGAAATAAACTTTTAGGTAATCGCCTTCTGGAAAATGTTGATACACAGCAAAATCACTCGGCAAATGATATGTCGCTATTTTTTCAAATCCCACACCTTTTTTTACAAAAGCATCCTCAATCATTTGTTGGAAACGTTGAGGCGACAAATTAGCTGCATTTGTTGAAGCGATTATCACACCGTCTTCATTCAAGATATCCACACTATCTTCAATTAACTCACCATAATTTTTTGCCACACGGAAAACTTTTTTCTTATTACGTGCAAAGCTTGGTGGGTCTAAAATAATTAAATCAAAACTTAATTCTTTTTTCTTAGCATATTTAAAATATTCAAAGGTATCCATTACATGGATTTTTTGGTGCTTCTCTTCTAACCCATTCACAACAAATTGTTCTTTGGTTTTAGGCAAACTTCTTTTAGCTAAATCTACACTTGTGGTTTGCACCGCTCCACCCATTGCTGCTGCGACTGAAAAAGCACCTGTATAGCTAAACATGTTTAATACATTTTTTCCTGAAGCAAAGCCTTCTGCTAATAGACCTCTCACCTCACGTTGATCTAAAAAAATGCCTGTCATCAGCCCTTCATTAAGATATGTAGCATATTGAATTCCATTTTCTTTAATTACCAGTGGTTCTGGAGCGTTCTCGCCATAGACAAATTGACTTTCTGGTAAGGTCGATTCAAAACGAATTTTCTCGTAAGCTCCTCTTACTTCTGGAAAAACTTCTTGAAAAGCTTTTACTATTGTAGCTTTTTGATGATAAAACGTTTCATTATACCAAGAGAAAACAGCATACTCCGCATACAAATCAATAATTAAGCCACCTAATTCATCACCTTCACCATTAATTACTCGAAAAGCAGTGGTCTGACTATCTACATAATAAGCTTGTCGCTTTGCTTTAGCAGTTGCAAAGCGTTGTACAAAAAATTCATGGTTGATGGCACAGTTTTCCCTTGTTAATAACCAACCAATTCCTTTATTTTGTCGGCCTAAATAACCTTGGGCTAAATAAGTTCCTTTTGAATCAGTAAACGTTACCCAGTCATTTGTATCAATTTTTTGTATCAAATCTTCTTCTTGAATTAAAGGATAGCCTTTTTTAATTTTTTTAGCTGCTTGTTGCGTCACTTTTATGTTCATATTTCCTCCACCTGCTTTGTACTCGTTGTATGTAGTATAACAAAAACATTTTTTTTTGTCTGCCACCTCTGATTTTAAAGAAAATTTTAATTTACCAAAGGTTCTTCTTATTTCATTGACACACTTTCTTGTACTTAGTAGAATAATAGAGATGATTGAAAATAAGTGAAACTGTTTTTCACGAAAGATTTCAAGAAAGTGGGGAGTACTCCTTTGAAAAATTTAAAAATACCAAATTTCTTAAACACTCGTATGGGCTTCTTCAGCTTATTGGCTGTTTTGTTTTGGATTAAAAATATCGCTGCATATATGACTGAATTCAATCTAGGAATCGAAAGTCCAATGCAGTATTTTATTCTGTTTATCAATCCAATTGCAACGACTTTGTTACTGTTATCCATTGCCTTATATGTGAGGCGAACAAAACTGTCCTATATCACAATGATACTAATTTATTTTATTATGACAGTCTTGCTTTTCTCAAACGTCACTTATTATCGTGAATTTACTGACTTTATTACAATCAATACGATATTAGGTGCAGGCAAAGTTGCAGAAGGCTTAGGACACAGTGCCTTGAAGTTGTTCCATCCAACTGATATTTTTTATTTCGTTGATTTCATCTTATTAGGTGGCGCATTAATGACGAAAAAAATTAAAATGGATGAACGCCCCATTCGTGCTCGTGTCGCTTTAGCTGTATCTACGCTAGCTGTCATGGTTTTCTCCGGTAATCTTTTCTTAGCAGAAACCGATCGTTCAGGATTGTTAACAAGAACCTTCTCGCGCGATTATCTTGTCAAATACTTAGGGATTAATGCATTTACTGCTTATGATGCTGTTCAAACTTACAAGACTACTCAAGTTCGTGCTGAAGCAAGTCCAAATGACATGAAAGAAGTGGAAGATTATGTCAAAGGGCATTATGCTGAACCAAATGATGATATGTTCGGTATTGCTAAAGGAAAAAATGTCATTTACATTCATCTAGAAAGTACTCAACAATTTTTAATTGACTATAAACTAAAAGATGAAAATGGCGTGGAACATGAAGTGATGCCATTTGTTAATAGCATCTACCATGACCAAAGCACCTATAGCTTTGATAACTTCTTCCATCAAGTAAAAGCTGGTAAAACAAGTGATGCTGAAACATTGTTGGAAACTTCTTTATTCGGACTAAATCAAGGTGCCTTCTTTACTCAATTCGGTGGCAAGAATACCTTTGAAGCAGCACCAGATATTTTAAAACAAACGCAAGGTTATACTACAGCAGTTTTCCACGGAAATTCAGGAAACTTCTGGAATCGTAATGAAATTTATAAACGTTTTGGATATGATTATTTCTTTGATGCCTCTTATTATGATGTAAACGAAGATAACTCATTCCAATACGGATTACATGATAAACCATTTTTCGAACAATCTACGCAATATCTAGAACACTTGCAACAACCGTTTTATTCAAAATTTATTGCTGTATCGAATCACTATCCATATGCTGAGTTTACGAATGATGACGCTGGTTTCCCAATGGCAGATACACCAGACGAAACAGTGAATGGTTATTTTGCAACTGCTAATTATTTAGATAAAGCAGTCGAAGAATTCTTCAACTACTTAAAAGCAAGTGGTTTATATGATAATTCAGTTATTGTTTTATACGGTGACCACTATGGCGTATCAAATGGTCGTAACCGTAGCCTAGCAGAATTAGTTGGTAAAACAAGTAGCTCTTGGAATGATTTTGACAATGCTCAAATGCAACGTGTCCCATTTATGATTCATATCCCTGGACAAGAAAACGGTGGAATCAATCATACGTATGGTGCGCAAGTCGACTCCCTACCAACTTTATTACACTTGTTAGGTATTGATACACAAAACTATATTCAATTAGGACAAGATTTATTCTCTAAAAATCATCAAGATTTAGCTGTGTTCCGTGATGGTTCATTTATGACTTCAAAATACACGTTCTATAATGGTACGTTGTATGACAATGAAACCCAACTGCCAATCACAGAACCATCTGATGAATTACAAGCACAAATTGATGAATTACAAAAAGAAGCGAACCGTCAATTAGAAATTTCTGATAAAGTTAACAATGGTGATCTGCTTCGTTTCCATACAGGTAGCAATTTAGAACCAATTGATCCATCTGAATATAGCTATAAAAATATTATGGAACGCTTAGTTGAACAAGAAAAAACATTGGGCAATCAATCAACTAGTCTCTTCTCAAAAAATAGTAATCAATCAACCGTTGATTTATACAATACAAAATCTTACAAAGAATATCATCCAGAAGAAACAGCTACTTCGACTTCTGAAAGCGAAACAAAGTGAAAAAAGAATTCGTTCGGTCACAAGACTGAACGGATTCTTTTTTTTAATATAAGATATTCATATTTTTTTCAAATTCCTCTTATATACTTAATGATAAGGAAGGAGGAAGAAAATCGTGTTCAAGTTTGCTTTAGCTAGCATGAAGTACCATAAACGCGCTACCTTTATTTACATAATCTTTTTGACCATAAGTAGTTGTTTATTTTTATTAATCGACAGTCTGCGAGAGTCTCTACCTGTTCTAATTAAGCAGACACAAGACTTGCTTGACACTTCTGGTTATCAAGAAGAAAAACAAGTGATTTTCCAGCAATTACAGATAGACAGTCAAAAATTATTGGCTTATTATGACCAACTACGTTCCCTTTTGCTAGTAACATTTAGCTTTATTTTCTTCTTTCTAGTATTTATTTATCAACGAAAAAAAGCACAAGAATTTGCTGCTTGGTACCAATCTGGAAGTTCATTTTGGAATTGGGTTCGCTTAAATTTAAGTGAATGTCTCATTCCATTATTCATAGTAACCATGATTTTTTCGTTTCTTTTTCTATTTTTTCAATATTCCATTGGAAAATTAATTTTAATGATTCATTTAGAATTTATGAATCATCTAAATGGTACTTCACCTAACCTTCAATTAGGTGAAAACCATACGCTGAATCAGTTGTTTATTCGCTTTCCAACAACCAATGATGCGTTACTGGCATCAATACAACTAACCAATAAACAATGGTTAAGTATTTTCTTTACAACACTTTTAACAACCATGCGCACATTGTTCCTAATCATTACGCTAATTGGTTTTACTACACTTACAAGTTATAGTTATTGGAGGTACCGACATTGGAACAACTCATCCCATTAAATCAACTAGAATCGGGTTTCTATTTAATTGCACATGATAACTGTAAACAAGAGCTGTTCCAAGCTATACCTACTCGACGCCAAGATATTGGGAGTATTAGTGAAGATTGGCAACTCTTACCTTTTTTATCACTAAAAGATAACTTATTATTAGGTGTGAGACGCCGGATGAAGTTCAAATTACCTTTCTACTTGAGATATGTGGAACTATCACCAGCTATTTTTACACAGGCAATAGAGGAACTTTCTTCATTAGATAAACTCAAACTACAACTGATTCGTCAGCTTTTACAACAAAAGAAGATTCTCTTTTTAATGCATTGTTGTGAATCATTAACCGTCCAAGAGATTCAATGGTTATTGCCATTTTGCCAAAAACTTGCCAAATCACAACAATTAAAAATTCTGTTATTCAGCTCAGATCCACAACTAACTTCTACGCCATATATCGACAAACTACTTTAAAACAAATATTGAAGGGTCTATGACATAAGGAAAAAGACGAAAATATCCGAACAATTAGAATGAGTTACGCCAAATCAAGGCGAAATTATTCGGATATTTTACTGTCAATTAACTTATGTCATAGACCCTTTATCTTTTAATCTTTAATTTCAGTATCAGGGAAACTGATTCTAAATGTAGTGCCATGTTTTAATTCACTTTGCACATCAATTTTTCCTTTATGCAAACGAACTAATTGTTGCACAATTGGAAGCCCTAAGCCAGACTCACCAAATTTACGATTTTTACGGGAAGGATCGACTTTATAATACCTATCCCAAATGTTTTTTAACTGCTCTTCAGACATACCGATACCAGTATCTGAAATCTCAATAATGGTTTCTAAATACCCTTTTTCTATTTTTACACGAATTTCACCATCCGTTGTAAATTGAATCGCATTTTGAATAATATTCACCATAATCTGAACAAATCGATCGTAATCAGCAAAAACATCAACTGCTTGGGTAGTTTCCAAAACTAGTTGGTCATTAGCAGCTTCGGCCTTGCTTTCTAATTGAGATAGAATTGCTTCTAAAGCTTCTGTCGCATTGAATTTTTTTACAATAATCGAAATTTGATTGGTCCGAATTTTCTCATAATCTAGATTTTCATTCACTAAACGAATTAAACGTTCTGTCTCATTTTTCATTAAGCGTATCGCATTTTCTTTTTGATTTTCTGGAATAGCATTGTACTCTAGACCTTCTAATAAACCATTAATTGTTGTTAACGGTGTACGCATTTCATGAGAGGCATCCGCCATAAATTGTCGACGGCGCTCTTCTTGGCGCTTAATTTCTTCTTGTGATTCTTTTAAGGAGAAAGTCATTTGATTGAAATCTTCTGCTAGTTCATCAAATTCATCCCGATTATGGACAGGTAAAATAATGTCGAAATTACCGCTAGCAACTTCTTTTGTAGCACTTTTCATCCGATTAATTCGCCTAACTTGAAACGTTGCGTAAAAATAGCTAATAATTAGAGCTACTATTCCTGATAACGCAAAGCCTTTTATTAGATTCAATGTAAATTCATTAGCAGTATCTTGAATATTCCGAGCTGGTTGGGTCACAATCAATGCCCCATAAAACTCATCGTTTAAGTTTACAGGAATCATTGTGTAAGATGTCGTACCTTTTTGTCCAAAAATATCCTGTTGTAATGTCACTTGTGGTGTTTGCCCTTCTTGTAATTTATTCCAATATTCTTGGGCAGGAAAAACAATTTGCTTATCAGTAGCCACAGGATATAAGACATCCCCATCTTGTTTCAAAAACACAAAAGTCACGTCTTGTTGGTTCAAAGTCATTTCTGAAATATTCAACGCACGAATCAAATCCAATTCTAAATCATAGGAAGGAATTGTATCGCTTGTTACCCGCATCACTTTTACCACTGCATTTGCATAGCCTAGTAGTTGATTGTAGTTATTGGTTTCAATGCTTTGTCTTGTCATTTGAATAAAAGCAATCCCCAATGTCATCAACGTAATCCCAATAACAAACCAAAAAGCAAGTAATTGTTGATAAAGATATCGCATTAGGCAACACCTGAATCATCAAACTTATACCCAACGCCCCAGACAGTTTGAATCACTTGTGGTCCTACTTTTTCAATTTTTTGTCGTAACTTTTTAATATGTGCATCTACTGTACGTTCATCACCAAAGTATTGATAATCCCAAACAAGCTCCAATAGTTGTTCCCGAGAAAAAACTTGACGAGGCTTTTTCGCTAAAGTATACAGTAAATCAAACTCTTTAGGCGTTAAACCATCGATTGGGTGATTATCTAAATAAGCTTCACGAGTTTTAGTATTCATTTTAAAGTGGTCGGTTTCTACATCAAAAGTTTGATCGTCATCAGCAGAGACAGTTATTTTCTCAGCTAGTTCACTACGACGATGCAAAGCTTTCATGCGAGCAATCAGAGTTAACGGACTAAAAGGTTTTGTTACATAATCATCCGCCCCCATCTCTAGTCCAATAACTTGATCGCTTTCAGAATCACGTGCTGTTAGCATGATAATCGGTACCGTACTTGATATTTTACGAATCTCACGAGCGACCATCATTCCATCCATACTTGGTAAATTTAAGTCAAGGGTAATCATATCCCATTTCTTAGGCTCTGCTGAAAAAGTCTCTAATCCTTCTTTCCCATCGTATTTAAATGTTGCTTCCCAGCCCTCATTTAAGAAAAACATTTGCATCATTTCTGATACAGATTCATTGTCTTCAATCATTAATATATTCATTCTTCTTCACCTCTATGTTGTAAATCAAACTTTTTTAATTTCATTTCAATACAACCAAACATCGGTGCACTAACCCAAGGAATTGCTAGCATTTCGACTATAAAAAAGTTTGTTCGATATGTCTCATTCAAAAAAAAGCCGATAGCCATCATAATAAAACCAAACGACAAAAAGAAACGACGACTGATTTTTTGTGCATAAGCCCAATGTGCGTCACTTTGTTTTGACAAATAGGAACGATACCCATAAATCAACTGATTTATCTTCATTGACCATACTAAAAACGCTAAGCTCATGCCTAAAAATGCCATCACCATACAAAAAAATCATTTTGACATGCCTAGTTTCCATTCTTGTTCTAGTATACTCGAAATTTCATTTCACACCAACAACTTCATATTTTCTACAATAAATATTTGTCTTTTTTTCATTCTTTGTTAAGATAAAGAAGATACGGTTTAAAGGAGAGTAATTTATGACTTATCAAGCACTAGCTTTTTTTGATTTAGATGGTACATTATTGAATCAGCATTCCAAAATCACCCCTGAAATTACTGAAGCAATGACACAATTAAAAAACAATAAGGTTCTACCCATTATCGCAACTGGACGTACTGAAGCTGAAATTTATCATATCCGTGATGCAGCTGGAATTACGTCAAACATCGCTATGAACGGTGCTTTTATCCGCATTGATGGCAAAGAAGTTTATAGTGAAACCATTGATACAACAATTTCAGAACGGATGCTTCATGCAGTTGAGCAAAAACAACATGCTTTATCGTTTTATAATCCGACCGGTTACTGGACAACTAATTATAACGATAATATGCACAAAGCTTATAACTTCATTCATAGTGAAATGCCTATGATTGATCCCTTAGGTTACAAAGAAAAGGATGTTAACATGTTATTAATCCTTTCTCAAGATGGTGATGATTACTATCATGAGCTGTTTCCAGAACTAACCTTTTACCGCAATGGTCCTTATTCGATTGATACCGTTAATAAAGGAACTTCAAAAGGAAAAGCAGTCCATACATTGCAAAAATTAATGCATTTAGAACATGTACCAACATTCGGTTTTGGTGATGGTAATAATGACTTTGCATTATTAGAAGCTTGTGACCATAAAATTGCTATGGGAAATGCGGTCGATGGTTTAAAAGAAATTGCCAGTTTCGTAACGAAAAAAAATACCGAAGGCGGAATTATTCACGCCTTGAAACATTTTGACTTAATTTAAAAAAAGCTTACTGAAACAATACATTCATGACTTGTTTCAGTAAGCTTTTGTCTTATTTTGGGATTAATCAACATTTCCACTTCTCCTATACATAGAATCAATCGAACCAAATTAGCTAAAAAAAGCGCATCTTCGCTTCATACTCAGTTCATTTTCATGCAAATTTTTAAGTAGGACCTGACACCTCTTGCCGATAATGAATATAAAAAAAAGCTTCAAACCATTGATTATCAAAGGTTTGAAGCTTTTTAGCCATATGGAGGCGGCGGGAGTCGAACCCGCGTCCAAACATATCGCCACTCAAAAATCTACGCTCATAGTCAGTTCTATTTAAGAGATTCGCTCAATAAATCGCCGAGTGACAGGCTATCTATGTTGCTAGTCTGATAGTCTCTTCTAAATTTTACAGACGGAAAAATTTAGCGTATCCCACTTAGAATAGGACCCTGACCCGAGCACATGGGCGATGCCGGGAGGATCTACGCTAACTGTTTTTAGGCAGCTAAAGCGTAAGAGTTATTGTTTTTAGCAGTTATATTTAACTGTAACGTTTTTACGTAGACGTAACCTACGAAACGCAATTCAAGTTCGAACTATGCCTGTCGAATCCGTAACGCCCCCCTTATAAAGGGGGTATTGCTACCGAATATTAGTATAACATAACTAAAATTGATTTCAACTAAAATGTTTTGACCAGTCTTGACTAATCCTCCTTTGTTACAATTGACGTAAAATTTCACAAAATGTAACAAAACTCATCTGGCTGTAATCGTTTTTCATGCTACTATTTTTTATATAAAAAGGAGGACGAGATTATGGAAGAACTATTCTTTGCACCTTTTGATTGGTTATACGGGATTCTCTCAGGTAATGGAAAATAAAACAAAACAGATTCACTGATATACTCCCTTAACTAGGACAAAGAAACAATAAGTCTTAGTTAGGGGATTTTTTTATACGGGAAAGAAACAGTAATTGGTTGAATCACTTAGTCATTATCTAAAAGAGACGTGTCCTCCGTTTGTATCCAAACAAAAAACACCTGAACATAAGAGATATAGCCATTCTCTTACATTTAAGTGTTTTTAAGGTCGTTCGATATTAAAAACCTATTTAATACTTAAGATTAATTCGACATATTTTTCTAAAAACTCACGATCAATGGCATCATAGCTATGAGTTTGACCACTATCAATGTCTAGTACGCCAATCAATTCTCCATCTTTGATCATTGGAACCACAATTTCAGACATTGCTGCAGAGTCACAAGAAATATAATTCTCATGCTCCTTCACATTATCGACAATCAATGTTATTTGTTTTTCAGCAGATTCGCCACAGACACCTTTGCCTAATTTAATTCGCGTACAAGACACTCTACCTTGAAAAGGGCCTAAAATTAGTTCGCCTTCTTCAAATAAATAGTAACCAGCAAACACGGTATTTTCTAATGTTTCATTTAAGATGGCAGAAGAATTCGATAGACTAGCAATCCAATTCGTTTCTGCTTCTAATAATCCCTTTTGTTGAGCTAACAACAATTCATACGCTTGACGTTTTTTCTCTTTATCCAAAAGTTTCACTCCTTAGTCATCTAATTGATATTGGAAACGATAACCGCGTCCATGGACAGTCCGAATATACTCGAAATTTCTGCCTTTTAATGCAATTTTCCGACGTAAATTTTTTATGTGGGTATCGATTGCTCGATGAGTTCCCCTTTGATTGTTTAATAACACTAACAACTCATCACGTGAATAAATTCGATTAGGATGTTGCATAAACTGTAACAATAACTGATATTCAGAAGCTGTCAATAAAACTTCATCTCGTTCAACATAAACTTGTTGAGTTTCTGTTTGCAAAATTAATTCGTCTTCATTAAAACTTAATGCTTCGGGTAAACGATAACGTTCAATTAAACGAAAGATTGCTTTAATACGCGCAATCCATTCATTTTTTTTCATCGAAAATTCCCAAATTAGGTCCATTCCTTCATTTAGTAATTGGCAACGTTCTTCACTCGTTAATGAATCATCAAAAAAGATATACCAGGTCTTTTCTTTAGCTTCTTCCGAAATTAATCGCCATTCAAAACGTTTAAATTGGTCTGGAAACACAAAAATTAAATCTTGGTTTTTTTCAATTTTATCAGAAAGCGTACAGGTTACAAATGGTAATTCGCTTTTTAACCATTGTACATAGGTCTGATAGCTTTCTGGTTGATGCGATAGTAATTGTATATTCATTATATCTCACCTCTCCCACATTATACAATGCAGAATGTTTTTTCCAAATAACAGATTGTGTCAAATCGTTTAGGATTATTTCAATTAGATTAAAATTAAAGATTTTTTTAACAAATTGTCATTCCCTCACACAAAACTCACATTCTTTCATTATATTGGATAAAGTGAACATTAAAAAAAGTGTGAGGTTATCTATGATTAAGTTAAAAAAAGTCGCATCACTTACCTTACTAGCTGTTTTACTGGCTGGTCCTGCTCTTGCTGTAGCAGATGAATTTGATGCAAAAATTCAAGAACAAGATCAAAAAATTGAAGCTCTAGAAAAAGATCAACAAAATGCAGAGAAAAAATTACAAGAAATTCAAACACGCATTGATCAAATTGAGCAAGAAATAGACGATGTTTTAGCTTCCAAATTGAAAGAAGAACAACGCCTAAATGAAATAAATGCAGAGATTGCGGATTTGAAAGAAGTGATTGCGCAACGAGATGACAAGTTGAAAGAACAGGCTCGTGATGTGCAAGTTAACCATAATACAGATGGTTTTCTATCAGCTATTCTCAATTCTGAATCAATCAATGAAGCTTTTGGACGCGCCCTAGCATTAAACACTATTGTGGATGCTAATAATGAAATTTTACAAGAGCAACAAAAAGATAAAGAACGTTTAGAAGAATTATCAATTGAATCCGAAGAACGTATACGTATAATTGAAGAAAAAAGTGCTGAACTGCATGAAAAGCAGCAAGAATTAGTTGAAGCTCAATTAGATCAAGAAGTAGCGATTCAAGAAATTCAAGTGTCAGTAACTACTGAAAAAGAACAAAAACAAAAATTTGTAAAACAAAAAGAGGAAGCCGAACGTAAACGTCAAGAACAGCTAAAAGCCTTAGCTGAGCAACGTGCTCGTGAAGAAGCAGCTCGTAAAAAGGTTCAAGAAGAAGCCCTTGCAGCTGAAGCAGAACGCCAAGCACAAGAACAAGCTGCAGAAGTTAACGCTGAACAAGCAGCAACGCAAGCAGAAGTGAAAGCCTCTGAACCCAATGTAGCCACAACTAAAGTAGATCGTAAAAATCTAGAAGTGACAACACCTGTTACTGAAACAAAAGTTGAACGTCAGGAAACACCTGTGGTTGAAGAAGTAGCCACTGAGCAAGCTGTAGAAGACAAAGTTGAGGCACCTTCTTCATCCTCTTCAAATTCATCTGGTTGGACATCACCAGTAAGTAGTATTTCTGTTTCAAGTCCATTCGGTATGCGTGCGAACCCAACAGGTCCAGGAACAGAATTCCATAATGGCATTGATTTGGTTGGTTCATCAGGTACCCCAATTTTTGCAGCAAAATCTGGAACAGTTGTGCAAACTGGTTTTGATCCAAGTGGCGGAAACTATGTCATTATTGACCATGGTGATGGTTATTTCTCTCACTACTTGCATTTAAGTAGTATCGGTGTTGCCAATGGACAAGCAGTTAGTCAAGGCGCAACTGTCGGTGGTATGGGAACAACAGGTAATTCCACTGGTGTTCATCTACACTTTGGTATTGGAACAGGTATTTGGTCAGGTTTTGTAAATCCTGCACCATTCATTGGAGCCTAATAATACACAGCAAAAAGAACGAGCAAAAATTTTGCTCGTTCTTTTTTATGCTTATTTAACAACCATGACATTACAAACCGCATGATTAACAACAAATGCCGTTGTTGAGCCAATTAAAGCTTGCGAAATTGCGCCTTTACCAGTGGAACCCATGATAATTAAATCAATATCGTATTCTTCTGGAATATCTACAGCAATTTTACGCTTGGGTGACCCAACTTCAATTACTACATGTACGTCATCGATTCCATCAGCTTTTACTTCTTCAACTTTTTTCTCCATGAAATCTTCAACAAAAGCTTTTTCGTCTTGTAATAATTTGGAAAACGCGTATGCACTTGTTGTCAACTCAACATCATTAATAATCCATGCTAAGTAGACCGTTGAATGATTACGTTTAGCAATTGCAACTGCTTCATCAAATGCCTTTTCTGATTTGGCGGAACCATCTACAGCAACTAATAAATTTTTATAAGTTTCTAACATTGTAAGCGCCTCCTTTTCCTTTATTATAACACTCTCGTTTCAAACAAGCAAAACTCATGGTAATTAAATTTCTCGTTCAACGAGGTGATAATAGATTTTTGCTGTTAACAAGTACACAACTATATAAAGGAAAACAAAACAGCTAGCAACACTTAGGGTAGCTTTAATAAAGGTATTAACTTGAGTAATTTCAAATAATACAAGTAGTTGTTTCATCATTGGAAAAGCAAATACTAAATGACTTAGTGCTACTACTAAAGGTAAGCAAAAAACCATAATGACTTGTTGATGAATGGTCTTTTTAACTTCTTGCTGACTCATTCCAATTTTTTGCATAATAACAAAACGGCGGCGATCTTCTAAGCCTTCTGAAATTTGTTTAAAATAAATAATTAACGTAGTTGCTAGCATAAATACAATGCTTAACAGTAATCCAATAAAAAAGAAACTACCATCAAATATACGTGTGCTTTCAACTGCTAAATCTTTCATCTTCAACCCATAGGAATACGATTGTTGGTAATTAAAGCTATTTTTTCGAATGATATTTGAGAAATTTTCAACGAATTTTAGGCGTTGCTTCTGCTCATTTTCTACAAAATTAAACGACCAACGATACTCCTTTTCGATAGCTCTTCTATCCTCATTTATTTCAGAGAAAGTCTCTTTTAGTACCTGTTCGATTTGCTCTTCATTGCTAAAAACAAGCAACACCGTTGGTAAAGCAACTTCTTGAAACACTGGAGCTAATTGATTGGTATTTTTGATTATATTAAAGGATCGACTATCTTTAAAATGAATTTCTTTTCCTTTTATTACATGATCCAACTGATCAATAATCACTTCATCCGTTTTCAATGTATAGCTCGAATTAGTTACACGATTGTATTCATCAATAATAATAAAACGATAATACGTCGCTGAAATAAGGTCAGCAACGCCACCAAGACTTGAGTCTGAGTCACTTATCCCTATTAATTCACCATTTTTCTGTCCATAAGGCAATGACTGAAACGTTTTTATATTGAACGAGTCGGTAATTTGTATATCCATTCTTTTTGCTAATTCATAGGTTGCATCTTGAACTTTAGTCGTTTTTACTGAAGGAGTGAAGGTAACATCGTATACATATTCTGCATCCAATTCCGCTTGTCGTCCAAAATATAAACTAGCAGTCATCGCAATCGTAATTAACGCCATGGTTGACAAAATGCAAATACTTGCTAATCCTGCCGCATGTTGCTTCATACGATAAATCATCCCTGAAATTGCAATAAACGAACGTGGTCGATAATAAATTTGAGGTCTTTTTTTTAGAAATTTCAGTAAAGTAATGCTTCCTCCAATAAATAATAAATACGTCCCCAAAACAACCAGTAAGACAGCAATTAAAAATAAAAACATTGCTTGCATTGGCGAATGAATACTCAGCGCAATGCCATAACCAATGGCCAAAGAAATGCCACCAAGCACTGTCATAATGATTCGCGCTTTCGGTTCTTTCTCACCTTTTTTATCACTTGTCAATAATTCAATAGGATTCGTTCGATAAACTTGACGACAATTTAATCCAAATAAGACACCAAAAATAAATAAAAATTCTAAGGAAATGGTAACGATACTAGCCATTGTCATTTGTGTCGTAAAGACTTTACCAATGTCTAACATTTTTACTAAAACGAGTGCTGTAAATTTAAATAATACAAATCCTGTCAGCAGACCGCCAAGCAAAGAAAGTAATAATCCATAAATAGCTTCCCAAAAAACAACTTGATATAACTCTTGTTTTCCTAATCCTAAAATATGAAAGAGACCCAGTTCACGTGTCCGTTGTTTCATCAAAAATTGATTAGCGTAAATGGCAAAAATCCAAGTAAACACGACAATTACTACTTGCCCAAGATAAAAAGCGTAGCGTACGCCCCCACTTTCTGTGAGAGTATCCATACCAGCATTGTGGACTAATAAATAAATCGTCGTATTAATTGCTACCATTAGAGTCATTGCTATCAAAAATGGCAAATAGATTGGAAGATTCTTACGGATGTTTTGCCAACTTAATTTCGCAAAAAACATTTTATCCCCCCTTTGCCAATAAAGCAGTCATCGTTTCTGCAATCGTCTCAAAAAATTGTTGATTGTCTTTTTCACCACGATATAGCTGATGAAAAACTTGACCATCCTTAACAAAAAGAACTCGATTTGCGTGACTAGCAGCTAAAGAACTATGCGTGACCATTAAAATAGTCTGACCATTGCCATTCAAACGTTCAAATACTTGCAACAATTGGCTAGATGTTTTTGAGTCTAAGGCACCTGTTGGTTCATCAGCCAAAAGTAATTTTGGTTGTGTAATGATAGCCCGTGCAATCGCTACTCGCTGTTGCTGACCACCAGATAATTCATACGGATATTTCTCTATTAAAGTATCAATTCCTAAAGCAGTAGTAACCGAACTTAATCGTGTTTGCATATTAGAATAGGACATACGTGATAAGACTAAAGGTAACAAAATATTATCTTTGACAGAAAAATTTTCTAATAAGTTAAAATCTTGAAAAACGAATCCCAAATGTTCACGACGAAAATGGGCTGCGTCTTTTTCTGGAATTTCACTTAAGTTCATTTGCTCAAGTTGAATTAAACCTGCTGTTGGTTTATCTAACGTTGCAATTAAATTAAGTAAGGTACTTTTTCCTGAACCAGATTCTCCCATAATTGCTACGTATTCGCCTTGTTCCACTGTAAAATTCATTTGACGTAGTGCTTCAACTGGTTGACCATTCAAACGGCTTTGATAGGTTTTTTTCACATTTTTTACTGTTAATAAGCGTGACATTATGCTCCCCCTTTTTATTTATCATACCTTTAGTTGTTTGATTTCACTACTTACAAAAAGAAATCCAAGCTTACAGTTCAGTAAGTTTGGATTATTCGCTAAAGTCTTGTTCAATTGGAAAATCGATGATTAATTTTGTCCCTTTTCCAACCTCAGAAGTCAGTGACAAAGTTAGCCCAATTTTTTCAGCCACCATTGTGCATAAATATAAACCTAAACCACTAGCACGTTGCTGTTCACGACCATTATAACCTGTATAGCCTTTTTCAAATACTCTCGGAACATCTTCGGGACGTATACCTATTCCTGTATCCGAGATGATTAACTGGTCTTCCCAAAAAATTGCAATTTCGCCATTTTCTGTATACTTAATGGCATTAAATATTAGTTGTTCTAAGATGAACACGAGCCACTTTCGATCGGTGTAAACTGCTACATTCAACCCTTTTAGTACTAGTCGCAAGTTTTTTTGAGAAAAGAAAATAGCATATTTTTTTAACACTTCTTTGACAATTGGCTCTAATTGGACTTTTTCGATTACTAAATCTTCATGGTTTAAATTTTGTCGCAAGTAATTTAACATCAATTGTAAACATTCATTGATTTTAAACAACTCATTCTTCATTAACTTCCGATCTCTCTCGGTAGTTTGTACAAGTAAATCTAAAGCTGCAATGGGTGTTTTAATTTGGTGTATCCACAAACCAAAATCTTCTAAAAATACTTCTTGCTGTTCGAAAAATTGTTGTTGTTGTACTTCTTTTTCTTGAAGAAGTCTTCGCAATAATTCTTGATAAATTTTTTCATTTTTCTGCCTTGCTTGCGGAAAAAACGCCAGACTCTGTAAAGTTAGCGGATGTTCTTGAAGATGCTGTAATTGCTTGATTTTTTGGCGATAACGATACCCCTCAATCAAAGAATACACCACTAAAATAAACGTCAAAAATAAAAATACATCTAAAAACAAATCAAATGGTAGCTCATATAAATAAATCGTTGCCAAAGTTAACCCTGTAAACAGTCCATACATCACATAAACCTTCAAATTTTCTTTCAAATAGCTCCCAATCAGTTTCATTTAAACTCCTTTTCAATCACATACCCGCGATTTTTAACTGTTTGAATCACATTTTCGATACCAATACTTTGTAACTTTTTACGTAAACGCGTCATATTGACAGCCAGCGTATTGTTATCAATAAATTCATCACTATTCCATAACGCTTGAATAATTTCTTCACGCGGAACAATGTCTCCTTGTTTTTGCATTAAAGCTGCTAAAATTCGTGTTTCAGTCGGTGATAATGTCACTAACTCAGTAGCAGATTTCAATTGGTTTTCTAAGGGATTGAACGTCACATGTGCCAGTGAATAGGTTAAAACAGCTTGTCCATATTGATAGCTACGGCGTAAAAGCGCTTGGATTTTAGCTACTAAAACCCCTAAATCAAAAGGCTTTGCAATAAAATCGTCCGCCCCCATATTCATTGCCATAATTTGATTCATTTTCTCTTCTGCAGATGATAAGAAGATAATCGGTACTTCTGAAAACTTGCGGATTTCTTGGCACCAATAAAAACCATTAAAATACGGCAACGAAATATCTAGCAAAATTAAATCCGGGGTAATAGTTTGAAATTCTGCCACTATCTCTTGAAAATTATGCGGTGACGTAACATA
The DNA here is from genome assembly GCF_058216475.1 of Enterococcus sp. AMC2644. Lineage (NCBI taxonomy): Bacteria > Bacillati > Bacillota > Bacilli > Lactobacillales > Enterococcaceae > Enterococcus > Enterococcus sp. AMC2644. The sequence continues at coordinate 2,322,523 of NZ_CM177095.1, read as the reverse complement.
ATAATCCCAATTTTCCAAATGTTTTTTCACAACCGTCACAATCGTTTCATCATCTTCAATTAAATAAATTGTTTTTTTCATACAGTTAATCTCCTTCTTTTTAGTTATAACATAAAAGTTCAAAGTAAGAAATCTAGAATTCAATGGCTAACCATGCTAAAATAAGTAGGACTTTAAAAGAAATGAGGAAAAAAAGTGACTGAATATTTAAATGTCGGTAAGATCGTCAATACTCATGGGATTCGTGGTGAAGTGCGGGTAATTTCACAAACCGATTTCCCAGATCAACGTTATAAAAAAGGGGCAAAACTAACTTTGTTCCGCAAAGGTAAAGACCCCTTAGATTTAACTGTAGCTAGCCATCGTAAACATAAAAATTTTGACTTGTTAACCTTCAATGACTACCCCAACATTAATGATGTAGAACCATTTCGCGATGGTATTCTAAAAGTAGCGGAAGAATTCTTAACAGACTTAGAAGAAAATGAATATTATTACTATGAAATTATCGGTTTAGACGTCATCGATGAGCAAGGTAATTTGCTTGGAAAAATCAAAGAAATTTTATCTCCGGGTGCGAATGATGTTTGGGTCGTTCAACGTAAAGGGCAAAAAGATGCTTTAATTCCATACATCGAATCAGTGGTCAAGGAAATTGATTTAGAGTCTAATGAAGTTCATGTAGAAATTCCAGAAGGGTTGTTGGATGATGCGGATTGATGTCTTAACACTTTTTCCAAGAATGTTTGAAGGCCCCATGGGTGAATCAATTATCGGTAAGGCGCGTGAAAAAGGATTACTGGAAATGAATGTTTCCAATTTCCGTGACTATTCGGATAATAAACATCAAACCGTTGATGATTATCCTTACGGTGGCGGTGCGGGTATGTTGTTAAAAGTTCAGCCAATCTATGACAACATTAAAGCCATCGAACAAGAAGCACCCACGACTAAAAAACGCGTCATTTTACTTGATCCAGCTGGGAAACCATTCAATCAAGCGATGGCTGAAGAGTTTTCAGAAGAAGAACATCTTGTATTTATTTGCGGACATTATGAAGGCTATGATGAACGCATTCGCTCTCTTGTTACAGACGAAGTTTCCTTAGGTGATTACGTTTTAACTGGTGGTGAATTAGGTGCCATGGTAATGATTGACGCTACTGTTCGTTTATTACCCGATGTCTTAGGTAATAATATTTCTGCTCAAACAGACTCACATTCAACTGGTCTATTAGAACATCCTCAATACACACGTCCTGCTTCATTTAACGAGATGGATGTTCCTGCTGTTTTAATGAATGGCAACCACAAATTAATAGAAGAATGGCAATTAAAAGAATCCCTACGTCGAACCTATTTACGTCGTCCAGACATGTTAGAGAAGTTAGATTTGACTGATCAAATGAAAAAAATTCTAACAGAAATTCAAAAAGAAGAACAATAAAAAAACTCTTTTGCGATAAATACTACTCGCAAAAGAGTTTTTTGCTATTTCATCTCTATATTCGTCAAATTTTATTATTAGGAATGAATGATATTCTAGATACAAAGAGACGTCTATCCGCTTTTTCTTTTAATCGTTCATTCATTGATCCCTCTTTCACTTTTTTAATAAGCTACCTATTAATTCTGCTTAATTCATGAATCAAAAGCTTCATTAACAATTTTTTTAATTCAACTTTCAATTACAAAACAAACATTAGAAAAATATCTCTAGAGTCATAAAACTATACAAATCACTAGTCTATCGAATCAAGTATCTTCATAGTTTCACAATAGACCTATGTTGTTTTCTGCTTCTACCAAATTTTTATATGAAAGACCTCTTTTAAAATAAAAACAGCTGCTGCTTCATATAACGATTCCGCCCCATGTGAAAAATCACCTTTAACCTGAATCGCATAAAAAGCACTGACTAACGATAACAGAACCGCTCCCATTAAAACAATCACAATTGGTTCTTTGAAGTTTTTCAAAAAAATTTTCCAATAAGGTGCTGCTTGCTCCTCAGGCAAACGATTTTCGCCATATATTTCTCGTTGGAACAAAACTTGTTGATCAGATAATCCTTTTTGTTGATTCACCTCATACTTTTCCATTATTTTTTCTGTTGTTTCTTGATAAATTTGCATCTCTGACATCCTTTCCATTCACTTAAACAATACAAAAAAGCGCAAGCTAACAAGACTCCCCCTCACCCTTGGGGGATTTGTCTTGAAAGCTTGCGCCCAACCTGTATAGTTATTTATTTCTCTTAGAATAACAAAAAATAATTTTTCTGTCTATCTTTTTTATTTCTTGCCTTAACTTAATTTGTAACTTTCACTACTTAACTTGCGATTACGTAAAACATTTAAAATGGTCGGAATAGCACCCAACGCTGTGAACAGATACAGCATCGCAAGATTACCATAATACGCATTCGTTTCTAAATAGCCTTCACGTAGTAGCTGTGGCAAGATTCGGAAAGCAGTGAAAACGTCCGCTTCAGGATAATAACTGGCAACGCTAATAGACCAGTCCAAACGCATTCCAACATAAACCATAATAACCATCAGAATGCTGCTGATAATAATGCCTTGTTTACTTAACTTTCCACCAAGTAATCCATACCCTTTTAACGAGCAAATGGCTAAGATAATTCCAGATAACGCCGCTACATAGCCTAACTGTCCTAACACGATAATTGCAATTACCCCAACTACGCTACCTAAAAAAGCGCCAATTATTCCAGCTGTAAGATTTTCTTTCTTCTGCTTTTCTGCTTGTTCATTCGCATGTAATGTTTCAGAGTATTCTTTAAAACATGCTTCACAACAAATCGCTGGGGTTCCAGCTACATTATAAATTGCTTCGCCATCTGCATGACAATTTTGGCAACAATTTTGAAAATGATGTGTAGTTAGAAATTGCGTAATCAATGCTAAAATAGTTTGTAACTTTTCACTACTTTTATTCGCAGTCATCCCAGTTTTTAATATATAAAAAACTTGATGCCCTTGCACTTTACACTCAACAATATTTTTTGATTCTGTGACAACTTCTTTTAATAAATTAACATCTGGTAATTTATCTGCTTGTTTCAGTGAGAACTTCAATGTGAAACGATATGTCTCGTTGAATGGAGTCAAACAAAGTTGATAGCCATTCATGATACCATAGATTGTTGCCGTTGGTTTATCTAAGGATAACCCTAATTGGATAGCAATTTTTTCTAATGATTTTACATACGGTCTTTCCATTTTTTCTCCTCCTTTTGCAACACTTTCTTAAAAAATGTTACTTAAAAGTCTAGCGGAGTATCAAACTTGTGTCAAATAATGCGTTTTCAATCGTTAAAAGCTGGGATTCTTAGAAAAATGGAGTTACTAAAAAAGTCCTGATTTTCAATTTTCCGAAAATCAGGACTTTTATTACTGCCACTTAGTTTTATAGAACTAATTGTAAAGAGGAGCTTTTCTCATAATCAACTTCTTTTCAACTAGTTTTAAGAATTCACATTCAACACCAGTAAAAGAGTAGTTGTTATTTTTCAGCATTCCCTAAAAAATCTAGTGAATTTTGATTATTTTTTAATTTCTGTAACCATTCCTGAACCAACAGTTCGTCCACCTTCACGAATAGAAAATGTCGTTCCTTGTTCAACCGCAATAGGGTGAATTAACTCAACATCAATTGTTACATTATCACCAGGCATAACCATTTCAACTTCTTCTGGTAATTGAATCGTTCCGGTTACATCTGTTGTACGGAAGTAAAATTGTGGGCGGTAGTTATTAAAGAATGGCGTATGACGACCACCCTCTTCTTTAGTTAACACATAAATCTCCGCTTTAAATTGCGTATGTGGTGTAATAGAACCTGGTTTAGCTAATACTTGTCCACGCTCGATTTCATCGCGAGTAACCCCACGTAATAGAATCCCCACATTATCTCCTGCTTCGCCATAATCCAAAGTTTTACGAAACATTTCAATTCCTGTTACTATTGCTTTTTTGGTTTCATTTTTGATACCGATAATCTCTACTTCATCACCAACAGAAACTGTCCCACGTTCAATTCTGCCTGATGCCACTGTTCCTCTACCAGTAATTGAAAAAACATCTTCAACTGGTAGCAAAAATGGTTTATCATTTTCACGATCTGGTGTTGGAATAAATTGATCTACAGCATCCATCAATTCCATAATTGCTGCCTCAGCTTGTGGATCACCTTCCAAAGCTAATAAGGCAGAACCTTTGATAACTGGGATGTCATCACCAGGAAAATTATATTCTGTAAGTAATTCACGAATTTCCATTTCTACTAAATCAATCAATTCGTCATCATCAACTAAATCAATCTTATTCAAAAAGACGATTAAATGTTTTACTCCAACTTGACGTGAAAGCAAAATATGTTCACGTGTTTGAGGCATTGGACCATCTGTTGCAGAAACGACCAGGATTGCACCATCCATTTGTGCGGCACCTGTAATCATATTTTTTACATAGTCTGCATGCCCTGGAGCATCGATATGAGCATAGTGTCTTGCTTGCGTTTCATATTCAACATGTGCTGTATTAATTGTAATCCCACGTTCGCGTTCTTCAGGTGCTGCATCAATGCTACCATAATCTTGCGGGTTTGCTAGGCCTTGTTTTCCTAATACTGTAGTGATTGCAGCCGTCAAAGTCGTTTTCCCATGATCGACGTGTCCGATTGTTCCGATATTAACATGTGGTTTACTTCTGTCATAATGTTGTTTTGCCATTTTACAAACCTCCTATAAAAATTTATCGAAAACTATTTTAGATTTCGACTGACAGACCCAAAGCTTACTTTATGTAAGTTTTAAATCTAAACTTATTATACGTCAAAATTGGTCAAAGTCAATTGAAGTGCTTGAGAAACCCGACTGTTCATTTCTTTCACTATTATTGTTACAATTTGTCCATTATCAAGTCTCTAATTTATTTAATTACTACAATTAAAAGAAGTGCTAGTTTTCTAATAAATCAATTGAACTGAAACTATCTGTAAAAAAAGGAACTAGAAAATCACATTCTAGTTCCTTTTAAACTCGCTTCTGTAAAAATAAAATAGAGACTAACACAAAAATAAAGCCCATAACTTCTACCCATGAAAAGGCTAAATGAAAAAATAAAATAGAAATAATTGTAGCTAAAATGGGTTCAAATGCAGTTAAGATACTCGCCAACGAAGAAGAAATAAACTTTAAACTGGATAAATAAATTAGATAAGCAACTGCTGTCCCAAAAATAACAACTATTAAAATTTGCACTAACGAGTCCAACGTTATCATGCCATCTACTCGCCACATTGGATGAAAGCTATTAGCCACTATACTTCCTAAAAGCATCCCCCAACCTACAATCGTAAAACTACCATATTTTCGTAACAAAGCTCTTGGTTGAATGGAATAAAACGCTAAGGCAATTGCTGACAAAATTCCCCACAATAACGAATTAGTAGAAGTAAATAAATTTAATAGATTGCCTTTTGTGGCAATTAAAGTTACACCAAGTAAAGTGTTTCCCATCAAAAAAATAGTTATTAACGATGGCCATTTTTTTGCTTTTAAGGACTCGTATAGAACGACAAAAAAAGGACCTGTATATTGGACGATTGTTGCAAACGAAGCATTACTTAATTCGATAGTTTTAAAGTACGTAAATTGAACTAAAAACATACCTAAAATAGAAAAAGCAAGTAATTCAACAACATCTTTTTTATTGGCAAATGGTTGAAATATTTTGTACTTATTTCTAAACAAGTCAATTGTTAATAAAACTAGACCTGCAATGAATAATCGAGTGGACACTAACCAGCTTGCTGAAAAATGAAATTGATCAAATAACAATTGCCCTGAAATACCCGAAATTGCCCATAAGCTTGCTGCTCCACAGGCAGACAGAATTCCTCTAGTTTTGATAAGTATCCCCCTCTTTATTTCTTTTTTGTATTATATTATTATAGTTTTCATACATCTATAAATCTTTCAATATTCTAGCTATTTTTATCATTATTCTGTAAGGAGCAAAAAAATGTATTTTGAAATTAACGAATCACAAAATGAAATCACTCAACATGTAACTGATGATTTCCCACTAGCAATTTATCATCGAACGTTAAATCAACAACAAAAAGATACCATTATGCCTCATTGGCACGAAGAATTTCAATTTATTTGGGTTATTGATGGTACACTTAACTATTCTATCGAAACCAGCACAATTTCCTTATCCGCTTCGTCAGGTATTCTAATTAATAGTTCAAAGTTACATAGTGCAAAACCACTTACTGATAAAGTGGAATATCTTTGCATTGATTTCTCTCCATTTCTTATTAATGAGTTATTTTATCAAAAAGTACTAGCTATGATTCAACAGAACCCTAATTTTATCTTCACGTCTATTCATTTGACTACTAGGCAAGAAACTATTTTAAAAAAAATAATCTTGTCAACAACCGAAATCAACTATCTAAGTGTCTTTGAATTATTATTGGGTCTATTGTCACAAGTTCAAACAAGCACTACCTATTTTGAAAAAAGCCCGTTGTATATCTATGAATTACTTAACTTTGTACATGCAAACTACCAACAACAACTTTCAGTTAGCGATATTGCTCAGTCAATCCCCATTAACAAAAATAAATGTACTGCATTATTCAATCAATACACACAACTTTCACCAATCAATTATTTAATTGATTTTCGCTTAAATAAAGCAAAAAAACTATTGCAAACGACCGATCATTCTATTTCAGAAATTTGTTACTTTGTAGGTTTTAATAACATTAGCTACTTCATTACCAAATTCAAACAAAAATATCATTGTACGCCGCTTAAATTTCGTAAACAATTTATCTATTACCTGAATAATTCATAGCTCTAAATTTAAGCTATTTTTTTGAACAAAGTGCCTATATTTAAATTAGGCAGATACATTCTTCCAAAATAATGTGTTTTCGAACAGGATATATACGGAAGAAGGCTATAATAAAAATTATTTGTCTATTTAAGGGCAGACTGATCCCTTGGAAAAATAGGTTAAAAATTTTTACGATAACTAGCCTAAATCCATTGCCTAGATCGCCGTAGGCGTTCAAAAACCTTATAAAATTCAGTTTGATACACATGATAACTCGACAGTTTGAGATAGACTTGTCTACCTGTTTTAACGAGTTTTCCGGCAACTTTAAGCAATGTCAATCGTATAGAATGAATCGTCATCCCCCGATTCACTTGTTCAAATCCAATGGTCTTTAAAAAATTGACGAGGTTGTAAGCCAGGACACTGATCATCATTCTGACATGATTTTCCAGGAAACGCGGACTATCTGTTTTGTCAAAATAAAAGCCTGATTTCGCTTCTTTGATGAAATTTTCCATTGTTCCACGCTTGCCGTAAAGAGAGAATATGACTTCAGGCGAGACATTATCGGATAGATTCGTCACAATGAATGCGTGGTGAAAAAGAAGCTCTCCTGCTTCACGGATTGATCGAATACAAACGCGACGGGGTTTTGACCAGGATTGTGCTTGATAAGGGAGTGAAAAATACTGTATTTCTCGGTCTTCCCATTTTTTATTATCCCCATAAAGAACAGAGTGTTCAGCTAACTGACTTAACCTCCGATTGCTCTTTAATCGGATAACGTACTGGCTTTCAGTTGCTTCACAAGATTCATACACCTCTGGTGTGGCGAAGCCGCTGTCACCCCGAACCAATATCTCGGTATGAGGTAACGTGCTCTTGTAGTGGTGTAACAGCGGGTCGATAAAGGCTTTTACCCCTTTAGACGTGTACTGATTGCCTGAACGCAGTTCAGCTTTTAGGAAATCTCCGGTCAATCCGTCAAATGCAACTAATGGGTGATAGCCGTAGGTTTGATAATGGGCATTATAATCTGTTTGTTCTTGGCGTCCAAAGGTATCCGAATGTGTGGAATCGACATCAATGATTAACTCGGTGTCATTGCGAATCAAACGCGCTTTATCAATCAGCGACTGATTTAATGCTTGGAGTTGATCCATGTTCTCCTCGGTGAAACGATCTAAAAACCGTGAGATTGACGATTGTGAGGCCAACTCTTTTTTACCGAGTACAGCTTGAAAGACTGGATCCTGTCTTAATAGATTAGCTGATGAGTCTGCCGAGTACCCAGCAATTAACTGCATAATGAGTTGTTCTAATATCGCTAAGTTATCATGTGTGAAGTAAACACGTTTGTCTTTAATATGGAGCCACTGTTTAGCTACGTGTGAAAAGTCGAAGGTATTCATCACCTCTTTAACTAAGACCAAACCCGAATCACTCGATAAGCGACCACCTGTATGTGAAATAGTCAAATTTGAATTGAATTTTACCTGGTTTTTGTGTAAGCTAGTCATGAGAAGAACTCCTTTCTTATGGTTGGTTTCGACACCTTTACCATATCAGAATGGGGTTCTTTTTGCATCACTTAACAGGTGAAAATGAAAAAGTAAATGAAGACTGCCGTTAGGCAGTTTCAGACGGTTTGAAGTCAAAGTATGAATTATTCAGGCTATTAAACTACTCCAAAATTTAGGTGTAGTTTTTTTATTAGCTATTTACAAATCTCTATTTAATTAATATACTTAATTAAATAATAAAACTATAGTGGAGCTGAATAAATTTGACTAAAAAAGTATTGTTTGTGGACCATTCTTCTCTTTCAGGAAGTGTTGTTAAAATTTTAGCGCGCAATGTCCTATTAATGAGCCACGATACACTGGAAGTGATCGTTATAAAATTAGAATCCTTAGAAAAATATCGCTTTACAAATGAACAAATTGTATTAGTTGATCCAGTAATTTCTCTCAATCATCTTCTTCTAAGACGAGTCCCTAAAGCTATAAAAATGATGAACTTTACAATTGATTCTTATGTTAGTTTGAATGCCGAAGTAGTATTAGAACAAATAGAAAGCAATAGTCGAACATAATTAAACCGAACACTTTTAAAGCAAAGCTTGCTTTAAAGTTGTTCGGCTTCATAATCAAATTTGATATACTGCTACGGAACGTCTGTTAATTGAAACACTAAATTGTGTGTTTGAGCTTACTGAAGGTTTTTGCTCATTTTCCTGATCTAAGTAACCACCAAAATCTTGCCAGTCAGAATGTAACACTAATTTAGCCTTTGTGCCATCAACTTGCAAACTAACCATATGCTGTTCTACCGGATGAAAATTATAAATAAAGACACTATTTCCCTTTTGGTAAGCTAATAATTTTTTGTCTTCATGATGGAATAATAACTTGGAGGGTTTTGCTAATAAATTAGTTTCTTTTACTAACTCAATCATTGCATGGTCAAAATTTTGTAAGAAACGATATCTTAGGTTGGTATCTTCTGCTAAATCCCAACGTCTTCTGGCTTTTGTATAACTCCAATTATTTTCAGGACTTGGAAAATCAATCCATTCTGGGTGACCAAATTCATTTCCCATAAAATTTAAATAGCCCTCACCTGCACAGGTACACGTAATTAAACGAATCATTTTGTGCAGTGCAATTGCCCGATCAATAAGATCACTTTGTGAGAAAACATCCATCTTCCAATACATTTCTTGATCTGCCAAGCGAAACATGATTGTTTTGTCTCCTACCAATGCCTGATCGTGTGATTCACAATAACCAATGACTTTTTCTTGTGGACGTCTTTGTAGCAATTCATGCCAAACTTCACCTAAATTCCAATCATAGTCTGAAACATTTTCTAATGTTTTAATCCAAAAATCTGGAATGCCCATTCCCAAACGATAATCAAAACCAATACCGCCGATTTCAATTGGTAAGCACATTCCTGGCATACCACTCATGTCTTCCGCAATTAAAATACAATCTGGATTAACTTCTTTGGCAACTTCTGCTGCTAATTGTAAATATGTTACAGCTTCGGTATCTGTATTGGTAGAAAAATACTTATCATAGTGATCAAAAGCGACCCCTAAACCATGGTGATGATAAAGCATTGATGTCACAGCATCAAAGCGAAAACCATCGAAATGATATTCTTCTAGCCAATATTTAACATTCGACAATAGAAAATGAATGACTTCTGTTTTTCCATAGTTAAATAATTTTGATCCCCATTCAGGATGAAGACCGCGAGAACCTTCATGGAAAAATTGTGTTTCTGTGCCATCGAATGCTGCAAGCCCTTCAACTACATTTGTCGCAGAATGTGAATGAACAATGTCTAACAATACGCCGATACCCATACTATGAGCAGTATTAATTAATAATTTTAAATCTTCTGGCGTGCCAAATTTAGAAGAAACTGCAAAAAAATTGGATACTTGATAACCAAATGAACCATAATATGGATGTTCAGCGACCGCCATCAATTGGATGGTGTTATATCCTAGTTGCTTCACTCTAGGTAAAACGTTTTCAATATACTCCATAAACGTTGAAATTCCTTCTTTAATTCCAGCCATTCCCACGTGACTTTCATAAATTAAAACGGGTTCTTCAGGATTTCTTTTAAAATTTTTATCAGTCCACTCAAAAAGTTTCGATGGTTCCCAAACTTCCCCATCAAAATCCACCGTCTCTTTCTTTTGTACTACTCGCTTACAATAAGTCGGAATACGCTCAAATGAGTCATTTTCTGTCGTAATTTCAATGCGGACTTTAGAACCATGTATCAGCTTATCTTTTTCTGTAAGCTGAATTTCCCAAATACCATTATCAATTTTTTTTAATAAATGGCTAGTACGGCTCCATTGATTAAAGTCACCCATCAGTGCAATTTTCTTTGCATTTGGTGCCCACTCTCGATATAACCACCCCTCTTCTTGTTTATGAAACCCGAAATAATGATGACCATTCGCAAAATTGGAAAGACTTTTTTCTGTTGTGAGCAGTCGCTTTTTTGTATCTAAATAATTCTGACTTCTCAAACGAATATCTGAAATATAAGGTTTTAAAAATGGATCGACTTCTAAAATTTTTTCGCTAATCATGTTAATACCTCCTATTTAATTCGACTTTTGAAAAGAAGACTCTGCTTATTTTATACATGATTTATTCGAATAATTAATCCCGCTCCCTTCATTCATCAAGATTTCAGCAATACAGGTTCTCCTTCTCATTTTCACCAGTACGAATACAAAAATAATTTTTCGTATAAACTCAATACAACATCATTTATTCTCACTGTACTTATCCGCAATTCGTTTTCGAAAATTATTTTCATATATCTCTTATTTTGCAATCTTTTATCAATTAGTTACTATCTATCTGCAACATTAGAAAGCCACTCGTCATATTCAGTTACCTTTATTATTTGATAATAATTTCCAAATAAAAAATTTTAACTTATACCTTCTATTCTAAGCTTATCATACCACACTCTAACTTCTTAAAAGTAAACAAACCCGGAACTATAGTATAAATTATGAAACGATTCTCTTTATCAATTAAGGGATTCCGATTCCTAAATAATTATCGTAGTGCTATTTTGTTTACGAAGGGGGATATAACTATGTTGACATTATTAGGAACAATTACCTGTACTCTCAGTCTAATAGCTGGTTTAATAGCGGACTTCATGAATTGGGATGGTAGTTGGATTATTTATCTTATGGGCATTATTTTTGGAGGATTAGAAATAACTATTGAAGGTTTACAAGAATTGGTGAAAGAGAAGCATTTCAATGTTGATTTATTAATGATTATTGCTGCAATTAGTGCAGGAATGATTGGCGACTGGCGGGAAGGTGCACTCCTCATTTTTATATTTAGTTTGAGTCATTTGATGGAAGAATACGCAACAGACAAAAGTGCTCATGCCATTAATCATTTGATAAATCGGCAACCAAAAGTTGGACGAAAACTTCTTCACAATGGCGAGTATAAAATGGTAGATATTGATCAATTAGCGATTGGTGACCGTCTAGCAGTTTTTAAAGGTGAAAATATTCCTACCGACGCACGTATTTTACAAGGAGCTTCTGAGATAGATGAATCTATCGTCAATGGTGAAAGCCTCCCTCGTTTAAAAAGTAAAAATGATGATGTCTTTGGTGGCACGATTAATTTAGGAAATGAATTAATTGTTGAAGTAAATAAAAATAAATCTGAAACCGTCTTTGCAAAAATTATTCAATTAGTAGCGGAGGCACAAAATAGTCAAACGAAAACCGAAACGTTTATTCAAAAAATTGAAAATCGCTATGTCATGTTCATTCTCTTTGGTGTTCCTTTAGCTATTTTAATTTTTCATTTTGGTCTAAATTGGTCATGGAATGAGAGCCTTTATCGAGGGGTAAATTTATTAGTTGTTGCTAGTCCATGTGCCTTGGTTGCTAGTAGTACTCCAGCTCTATTAAGTGCCATTAGTAATGGTGCTCGCCATGGTGTTTTATTTAAAGGAGGAACCTATTTAGAAGAACTAGCAGAAATTAGAAGTATTGCTTTTGACAAAACTGGCACATTAACGAATGGTAAGCCAGATGTTACAGATACTTTTTGGACTATTTCTGAAGAGGAAATCATTCCGATTGTCATTGGTTTAGAAGAAAAAAGTACACATCCTCTAGCAAAAGCAATCGTTAACCATTGGCCAAATCATCCTAAAAAACAATTGCTAGTTGAAGAATTAACAGCGAAAGGCATTCAAAGTGTGATTGATGGCAAAACATATTATATCGGAAAAAAAGTCGGTTCTTACGAAGATATCCCTCTGATTCAAGAATGGAAAATGCAAGGAAAAACGGTCATTTATGTTGAATGTAACCAACAATTTATAGGAACAATCGCTCTTTTAGATACCTTAAATAAAAGTGCAAAAGAAGTCATTCAGTATTTTAATGAAGTAAATGTCCATACACTAATGCTAACTGGTGATAACCGACATACTGCAAAAACTATTGTCCATGAAATTGACATTGCTGAATATCACTCCGAATTATTACCAGCAGATAAAGTTAATTTTTTAAAAGAACAAAAACAAAAATTTGGAAAAAATGCGATGTTAGGTGACGGCGTGAACGATGCGCCTGCACTAGCTACTGCGACTATTGGTATTGCAATGGGCGAAGGAACAGATATAGCGATGGATATTGCTGATGTTGTGATTCTCGAAAATAATTTAGCAAAATTGATTTATACCCATAAATTATCGAAAAAAATGAAACAAATCATCAAGCAAAATATTATTTTTAGTATCTCAATTATTCTATTATTAATTACAATTAATACTTTACAAATTTTAACCATTCCACTAGCAGTCATTGGACATGAAGGCAGTACGATTTTAGTTATTCTCAATGGATTACGTTTACTTAAAAATGTAGATTATTAGAGACCTTTCCCAAAATTAATTATGCAGACAAAAAAAGGGGGCGTCCATTATCCTTCATTAATTATTTTATCTTTGTCATTCATCCAATTAAGTGATTTCTTCTATATAAAAAATAGGACTGCGACATAAGTTGACTAACAATAAAATATCCGAACAATAGAAGTTTGGCTAACATTCTATTTTGTTCGGATATTTTCGTCTTGTTTTGCCTTATGTCACAGATCCCGATTTATTATCTTAAAACTTTTTTGCTACTGTGGCAACGCGTTCCATTCCATCGGCGATTATCTCAGCCGTTTTTGAAGGGTCCGCATTATGACCTTCAATAATTACTTCTTCAGTAATTGTCATACCAAACATGCCACCAAATACTTTTTCCATAAAAGTAACAGCATTTTCCATCACACTCATATCACCTGAATAAACGCCACCACGAGCATTCAATAGAACAATCTCTTTATCCGCTAATAATTGATTCATTGAACCATCTTCATTATAAGAGAATGTAAAACCTGCTTGGAAAATATAATCGATAAAGGTATGCAAAGCTGCTGGAATGGTTAAGTTCCACATTGGGAAAGCAAAAACAATTGTATCAGCTGCTGCAAATTTATCCATTACTTCTTGACGAATAGTCATTAATGCTTGTTCTTCTTCATTTAATTCTTGATTTTGTGCTAATTTGCCAAATGAATCAAATAATGTTTGACCGATATAAGGCATTGATTGTGCATAAACATCAAATGTTGTTACTTCCACTTTATTTTTATCTAAATTTTCTACAAACGTATCAAACATTTTTGCAGAGACGCCATCCGGGCGATTATTTGCTTTAACAGCTAAAATCTTTTTCAAATCAATTTCCACCTTTTCAATAAGTTATAACAGAAGCTAGTATACTATAGATTAATTCCACTTACAATTAATAAGTATTCGTACAGTATAATTTTTTTCTTATATAAAAAGGTGGACAATTTGTAGTCCTATTAAGAACTCTATCGACCTTTGTCTTTTTTTACGAAGTTAGAAAGATATCAGTTTCTTAAAATAAATAATAGTATGTTGGAAAACGATAATTGTACATTGACTCTTTCCCAATTAATATTACTATTTACCTTCATCTTCATCGTATAGATTAAAGGTTATTAAATACAGTTACAATGTTCTCAACAGTGAAACCATATTCTTTCATAATCTTATCTCCAGGAGCCGATGAACCAAAATGATTAATACCAATCATCTTTCCTTCTGTTCCTACATATCGCTCCCAACCAAATGTCGAAGCTACTTCAATACCTAGACGTTTGGTTACTTTTTTAGGCAAAATAGACTCTTTGTATACTTCATCTTGTGCTTCGAATAAGTCAAAGCTTGGTAAAGAAACTACAGAAACATCTTTTCCTTGAATCGCTAACTCTTTTTGAGCAGCTATAGCTAAAGAAACTTCTGATCCAGTCGCAATCAAAATCCCCTCAGGAGTCTCTCCTTTTTGTGGTGATAATACATAACCGCCCTTAGCCACATATTCATCAGCAAGTTCTTTTGTTCCTTCTAAAACAGGTAGATTTTGACGACTTAATACTAAAATAGTTGGTGTATCTGTTGATTCTACTGCAATTTTCCAAGCTGCACGCGTTTCGTTTCCATCTGCTGGGCGAATGACATGAACATCTGGCATACAACGAACACTCGCTAATTGTTCAATTGGTTCATGAGTTGGTCCATCTTCACCAACTGCTATTGAATCATGTGTTAAGACATAAATTACTGGAACATTCTGAATAGCAGATAAACGGACTGCTGGACGTAAGTAATCTACGAAAACGAAGAAGGTTCCACCATAGACACGTGTTCCACCATGCAATTGAATCCCATTCATCGCAGCTGCCATCGCAAATTCACGAACACCGAACCAAATATTTCGTCCTTCGTATTGTCCTGGTTCGAAATCTTTCTCCGCTGCAACCATCGTGTTGTTTGAAGCTGATAAATCGGCTGATCCTCCCCATAGACTAGGAACAGCTTTGGATAAAGCTTGAATCATTTCTTTACTTGATACACGGCTTGCTTGGCTTGAGCCCACTTCATAAGTTGGTAATTCTGCCTCCCAATTCTCTGGAAGTTCACCAGCAAAGGCTTGTTTAAATTGACTCGCCAATTCTGGATAAGCTGTTTCATATTCTGCAAATAGTTCATTCCAAGCTGCTTCATACTCAGCACCTTTGTCGACCATTGTTTCTTTAAAACGTGCCGCCACTTCTTCTGGTACAGCAAACTCAGGATAGTCCCATCCGTACGCTTTTTTCGCTGCTTGGATGCCTTCTGCTCCTAATGGTGCGCCATGGACAGCAGAGGTACCTGCATTTGGTGCACCAAAACCAATCACTGTTTTCACTTCAATCAATGTTGGTTTGTCTGTTTCAGCTTGTGCTTCTTCAATTGCTTTTGAAATAGCTGCTAAATCTGTTCCTTCTTTTACAAGGATATGCTGCCAACCGTAAGCTTCAAAACGTTGACCAACGTTTTCTGTGAAGGCTTTTGAAGTTGGACCGTCTAAAGAAATATCATTTGAATCATATAACACGATTAATTTACCTAATTTCAAATGACCGGCCATTGAAGCTGCTTCTTGAGAAACACCTTCCATTAAATCACCATCACCACAAAGAGTATAAGTATAATGGTCTATCACATTGAACTGCTCACGATTATATGTTGCTGCTAGATGTGCTTCAGCCATTGCCATCCCAACAGCCATTGCAATTCCTTGTCCTAATGGGCCAGTTGTCGCTTCAACACCATCAGTATGCCCCACTTCTGGATGTCCAGGTGTTCGACTCTCCCATTGACGAAATTGTTTTAAATCATCAAGTGTCACATCGTATCCTGATAGGTGTAGTAAACTATAAAGCATCGCTGAACCGTGTCCTGCTGAAAGAATAAATCTATCACGATTCACCCAGTTTGTAGAGGTCGCTGGATTTACTTTTAAATATTTTGTCCAAAGAGTATAAGCCATGGGTGCAGCTCCCATAGGTAATCCCGGATGACCGGATTTGGCTTTTTGAATAGATTCTATACTTAATGTACGAACAGTATTTACTCCAAGTTGATCTGTATTGTCGAACATTTGATTACCTCTTTCTATCTAAAACTTTTACTGTTTTTTCTAATTTATTTTCTTCAACAACTGAAACGACTTCCGCATAGCGATGTGGTTCACTACCAAAACGCCCAACCAAAACGCCATCAATTGCATCATTAGATGTTATTAATCGTGCATTCTCAGGACTTACTGACCCACCATAAATAACACGTACGTCTTCAACAAATTTTTGGGGATAAAATTCTTCTAGAATAGATCTAATTAACTGACCGACCTCATGTACGTGGGGAGCACTAGCTGCAAGTGTTTTTCCAACTGCCCACCGAGGAGTGTATGCAATAATCACATGATTTAATTCTTCTTTTGGTACACCTAATAATGCATTAAATAATTGCCTTTTCAACTGACTATATGGTAATTTATCTGGATCTTTTTCTTTTTCACCTACACATAAAATCGGAGAAATATGATAGTCTATTGCTAATTTCAATTTTCGATTAATTTGCTCATCTGTTTCACCATATAGTTCTCGACGTTCCCAATGTCCAATTTCCACATATTTTCCACCGCAATCAACCAGAGATTCAACAGAATATTCACCAGAGTACTCTCCATGTGCTTTATCAGACATTGTTTGTGCCCCTAATTCAATAGTTGTCTCTTTCGTTATTTCTGAAACTGCGGATAACGTACCCATTGAAGGAAAAATAATTTTTTCTACCTCATTATCTTGATTTAATTGTTGAATCAATGCTGTTGCAAAGGAAATTGCGTCCTCTCTTTTGTTTTGTCTCATAGCCCAACTCATCGCTACGATAGGTTTTCGCTTGTTCATTGTATATCACTTCTAACTTTTAGATTTTTATTAAAAACCTCCATTAACATCCAAGAAGATTCGGATCCTGGATCTTTATGCCCGATGGCACGTTCTCCTAGACGCATTGCTCTTCCTTTGTTTGCAACTAAAGGAATTGTACTTTCAGCACCTTGTTTCATCGCTTGGACAAATTTTTCAAAATGGACTGGAGGTAATTCTTCCGTCGAAAATTCATTGATCACTTCTAGTCCTGGGATAAATGCATCTATCATCGTTTTATCACCAACTTCGGCTTTCCCTCTATATTGAACTGCTGCAATACCAGACTGTAACATCCCTAAGAATTCTGGATAATTCACTTCATTTTTTCCATTAACCGTTTCTCCCATTTTCATAAAAAAGCTACCATATAATGGACCTGAAGCTCCACCAACCTTTGATAGTAAAATCATTCCAGCTTTTTTCAAAAAAGTACTAATATCTTTTGTAGAAGAAATTAATTGATCCATTTCTTTAGTGATTCCACGAAAGCCAATACTCAAATTTACACCATGATCTCCATCTCCAATATCTGAGTCTAATGATGTCCAATAATCACGCTGCTCTTCTGCTAATATTCCCATATCAAGTAATGATTGTTTAAAAAAATCTTTGTCAAGATATAATTCGTTACTCATTATTCAAGCCTCCATGTATTCTAAAAAATCAAGAGAAGTAATTTAATCTCTAATAAAGCTACCCTGATTTTATAGTTAGTTTTATAATCATTATTAATTACCAATTCATTAAACTTAAATCTTGTAATATGGTGTATCACAAGGTGCATCCAACAATTCTTTGATTTCCTCGTCTAATTTAACTAATGTTACTGACATACCAATCATATCCATCGATGTTGCATAATTACCTACTTCAGATCGATGAATTTTAATTCCTTTTTCTTCTAGGATTTGGAAAACTCGTCGATAACAAATATATTGGTCCATTACTGGTAGTCCACCTAAACCATTTAACAGTACATAAACTTCATCTTCTTTAGACAAAGATGAATCTGCCAAAATATGATCCATAATTTCATCAATAACTTTATCAGCAGGATCAATTTTTCTTCGCTCTAGGCCTGGTTCACCATGAATACCCATACCAATTTCCATATCACCATCTTCCATAAAGAAGATTTCTTTCCCAGTAACAGGCAATGTAGAAGAAGAGAGAGCCACTCCCATCGAATAAGTATTGTCATTTGCTTTTTGTGTCAAACGAGTTACTTTGTCTAAATCATACCCTTTTGCAGCAGCACTACCAGCTACCTTAAATACAGGAATATCACCAGCAATGCCACGACGGTTTTGTCTTTCCTTTGCTGAACATACATCATCTGTCACAAAAACTGTTTCTACTTGAATACCATCTTCAGCCGCCATTTCAACTGCCATGTCGAAATTCATCACATCTCCAGAATAATTACCGTATAAAAAAATACATCCTTTACCAGAATCAACTGCCTGAACTGATCGATAACACGCATCTGGTGCAGGTGAAGTATTGACGTTTCCAACAACTGCTGCATCAGCAAAATCTTTCCCAACATATCCTAAAAATAAAGGTTCATGCCCTGAGCCACCTCCAACAATTACTCGCACCCGAGGCTCCTCACTCATTAAACGGCTTACCACTACTCTATGGCTTTCATTATCTAAATGTACATATTTTTTATTTGCATGTACGTATCCTTCTAACATTTCCTCTACTACATCATATCCATCATTCACTAAACGTTTCATCTTTTTCCCTCTTTTCAATTTTCTATTTTATAAAAACATGGACAATAATACTGCCCCTACTATGCCGCCAGAAACTGCAGCAATTAAGTTTTTTACTGATTTACTTTTACTCATTCCTAATCTTGCAGTAGCTACCCAGCAACCTATTCCAGCTGCTAACCCCATATCTACCCAAGATACGCCAGATTGAAAAATCATAGGTGTCTGAATACCATGATTTAGCGTCCAAATTGTTCCAGTAATGAAAGCAGCTGCCATCCAACCACCGATAGGGCCCCAAACATCAACCATTTTCCCCCATGACATTCTTATAAAAAACGGAAATATAAATCCACCGGCAAACGTTGCAATACCAATAGCTAAGGTCATATTTCTACTCCTCCTTGTGCATCTATTTTTTCAAACTCATTTTTGTCTTTTTCTATTTCAGAAACAGCAACTTCTTCTTTCGCCATGTCTTTTTCAACTGCTGCTGCTACAAGACCACCGGCAATAGCCCCCAAAGAAACAATCAATATTGTTGGCAATGAATCAATAAGACTTTGAGAACCAGTTAAAAACATATCTCGAAAAATACCACACACACCAATTGCCAGTCCCATGTCTACGAAAGCGGCATCATTTTTATTATCAACAAGATTTATATAATGATTCATAAACCAAAGAGGGCCTACAAGAATAGTTGCTGCTAAATACCCTCCAAAAATTCCACCCGCTTGTGTCAATGATCCCCATACTGCCATAACTAAAACACCGGCTATCATATAACCGATAAATGATCGAATAAATTTCATCAGAAAAACACTCCTTTATAGATTATTCAGTTCCTGTAAAACTAATTCTTTTGATTGACCAATGGATACTTGAACTGCTGCTGCAAAAGCACCCTCAACTAATGGATAGTCCATTAAACTGACTTTTTCCCTCAATTCATCTGACACCATATCTATTGCTGTTTCCGCACTTAAAAAAGCGCTTCCAATGTCGCAAAAAATATAAATATTCTCACTATCACTACATTCTTCTATACAAGAAAGAATTTTCAGTGCATCTGTCCCCAATCGACCGTCCTCTGTACCTCCTAACGAATACAAGGGGAATTGATTATCCTCACCAATCATTTCTTCTATCATTTCTCTTAATCCATCTGTAATTTTTTTACTATGGGAAACTAATAAAATTCCATCCAACAGCTACTCCTCCTTCATTTGACTAACGCGTTGAACAATTTCCAAAAATTGTTCAACTTTATGTCCAAAACGTCCAACAAATACCCCATCCACATCAGGATGATTAACAATTTCACTTGCCCCAGACATAGAAACAGATCCTCCATAAATAATGCGAATTTTTTGCGCAACAGAATAATTGAACAATTGTTGGCAACATTCACGAATAAGAGCATGTGCTTTATGAATATGTTCAATACTTGCAGTTTGATCCTGACCAATTGCCCAACCAGGTTCATAAGCAAGAATTATATTTTGAGCTTCATGCAAAGGAATATCAGATAACAACTCTTCTAATTGGTTCATCAAAAATGATTCAAGTTGTTGATCCTCACATTGTGTTATCTCTCCAACACAAATAACTGGAATAATCTCTTGTGATAATGCAAGTTTAATTTTTTCTTTTATCAGCTGATTCGTCTCGTGAAAAATTGTTTTTCTTTCAAAATGACCTAACTCTACATATTTTCCACCAATTGCAAGTAAACTTTCTATAGAAAATTCACCAGTATATGCACCATTTTTTTGATGTGCTATATTTTGTACGCCAAAGCCTAGATTTGTTCCTTCACATACCTTGGCTATCGTTTCAATTGTTCCCATACTTGGAAATAAGAAAAATTCCATTGAAGTATACTCTTTAACACCTAAGATAATATCATTAACAAGATTCGCTACCTCTTGTGGTACATTTAAGTAGTTCTTATAACTCATTGCAACAATTGGCACTCTCTTTATTGATGTTTGTCTATTTATTTTTTTCAAAATTTTCCCAGTCCTTCATGAATGCTTCAATTCCTGAATCAGTTAACGGGTGACTCCACAATTTAGGGAATAAGTTCCCTGGTATTGTTGCAATGTGAGAGCCAGCTAAAGCAACATTTTCAACGTGTTGAATATTTCGAACGCTTGCTGAAATAATCTCTGTTTTAAACCCAAATCGGTCAAATACTTGTCTTAACCCAGAAACAAGTGCTAATCCATCAGATGAAATATCATCTAATCTTCCTAAGAATGGACTTACATAAGTTGCACCAGCCTTCGCAGCCATCAATCCTTGTGCAACAGTGAAGACTAACGTCACATTAGTTTTAATTCCTTTTTTTGAAAGAACATGGACTGCCTGAAGTCCACTTTCTGTCATTGGAATTTTTACAACTACATTACTAGCCCATTTGGCAATCTTTTCTGCTTCTTTTACCATTCCTTCTGTTTCTAGAGAAATTACTTCCGCACTTACTGGCCCTTCGACTGTTTGGGAAATTTCCTTAATAACTTCTTCAAAATCTTTTCCTTCTTTAGAAATAATTGTTGGATTTGTTGTAACCCCATCTACTAAACCTAGCTGATTAATTCGTTTAATTTCTTCAATATTTGCTGTATCTAAGAAAAATTTCATTTAGCTCTTCCTTTCTATCTATTTTCCATTTCCATGATTTCTTTTACTTTTCTAGCGGAATTTGCTCCTGAACCTTCAAATGAAAAGTTTACTGATAAGTAAGCTCTTACAATTTCCTTTGCTAGCTCAACACCTACAACTTTTGAACCAATTGTAATGATTTGCGCTTGATTACTTAATTCTGCGCGTTCAGCTGAGTATGTATCATGCGTTTGTGCTGCGCGGATTCCTTTTACTTTGTTAGCAGCTAAAGCCATACCAATTCCGGTTCCACAGAATAAAATTCCTCGCTCAGCTTCATTGTTTAAAATTCCTTCTGCCACTTTTGCAGCAATTGCAGGATAATCTACAGGATCGGAACTATAAATACCATAGTCTACAACTTCAAACCCTTCGTCTTCTAAATATTTTCTAATCTCTTCTTTCAAATCAAATGCATTAACATCTGCACCAACCGCTAATTTCATTTGCTTGCACCTTCCTTTCGTTTATAATCAAATGTTATCATATATTTTCTATAAGTCAACATTATTTTTCTATTCTTTTCATTTATTTTCGTTTTCTTTCGATAAGTGAAGTCGATTTATTGATTACTTTCAAATCATTTGTTATAATAAAGCATGATAAAATTTAGAACAGGATGAGTCGATAATGTTTACAAATGAACGCAGACAAAAAATATTAGAGTTATTAGAAAAACAAAATTCCCTTACAGTAAAAGATTTAGTTACCTGTCTCAATGTATCTGCTGCAACTATAAGAAGTGATTTAAATAAACTAGCAGAAACAGATCTTCTCATTCGCACACATGGAGGTGCAACAAAAAATGATGATAAAGTTATTACGGAAGCGGAACGAGCATATGACATTCGCAAAAGTGTTAATTTAGTAGAAAAACAGAACATTGCGAAAAAAGCCTTTAACTACATTCATCCCAATGAATGTATTTTATTGGATGCGAGTTCAACTTGTTATGAACTTGCACAACTTCTTCTAGGTTTTTCTGATCCATTAACCGTTCTAACAAGCGGTTTAAGAACTGCCAATCTATTAAAAGAAAATGATCAACTTACAGTCATTATTCTAGGTGGTGTTGTAACTGCTAATTCAAATTCAGTTGAAGGAAGTCTAGGCCTTGACTTGCTTAAAAAATTTAATATTGATACATTTTTTACTTCTAGTTATGCAATTTCAGCTAAAGATGGTTTATCAGATTTTAAGATGTATGAAGCAGAGTTGAAAAAAATGATGATTAAAGAAGCAGATCAAACAATTGCTCTTATTGATAGTACAAAATTTGGTAAAAAATCTATTATAAATTTTGCTGACTTACAAGATATTCAACTACTAATTAGCGATGGCAAATTAACTGATGAGACAATATCCACTTACAAGAATATTTCTATTATTTAAAAATATCGTATTGCAAAATAAAATCAGCATTAACAATTAACTAATAATCATAGCGAGAGACAATAAATTCAAATTAAACTAACATAAAAAAAGAAACCCTTGATTTAACAAGGATTTAGACTGCAGATAACGTCCAAGAAGCTGGATGAAATCTGCAGTCTTTTCTTTTATAATTAGATTGTAAACGAATTTGTTGAATCTACTTATTCGACTCGTATAGCTCGTGATGGGTGAATAGGGGGTTGTTGTACAAGGGACTCTTTCCCTCAAACCAACTCATCAATTCTTGTTGACAGAGAGCACTTATACATACGTCAAGAAAAAGAACAAAAAAAAGAAACCCTTGATTTAACAAGAGTTTCTCGTTTGTCTGATAATAAAAAATTAACGACGGATTTCTTTGATACGAGCTGCTTTTCCGTGTAATGCACGTAAGTAGTACAATTTTGCACGACGTACTTTACCGTAACGAACAACTTCAATTTGTGCAACACGTGGAGTGTGCAATGGGAATGTACGTTCTACACCGACACCATTTGAAATTTTACGAACTGTATAAGTTTCACTAATTCCAGCACCACGACGTTTGATAACAACGCCTTCGAATAACTGGATACGTTCACGAGTACCTTCGACAACTTTCGCATGTACGCGAACAGTGTCTCCAGGACGGAAAGCTGGGATATCAGTACGTAATTGTTCTTGAGTTAGTTCTTGAATCAATGGATTCATAATTTATCATTCTCCTTATTTCCAAATATTCATAAAGTATTTTGCCACTTCAGCGGAATATTGTAATAGTTGAGCATTACACTCACTGAAACATCTTAGCATACTTCATAAATGGTGTAAAGAAAATTTTCTTGTCATTCTTATTTTTCTACTATTCTACCTAAAAAGCATTCAAATAACTACCACTTAAGTATTTCATTTGATAGTGAACTTTGCTTGGTATTTACTAGTAGATCTTCCTATCCAGATGAAGTAATTTTCAGACATTGCTTAACAATTCATTTTTTATTTTCTCTTATTAGTTTTTGAGCTATCTGCCATCATCTATTGATTACCTATCGTTTACGGCTTGTGGGACAATTTTATTTAAACCAAAATAGATATCTCTGTAACAACCAATTGATTTTTTGAAATACTTACATCTATACAAAATGACAAATAAAAAGCGAGTAGCTTACTTTTCAATAAACTACTCACCTCTATTATAAAAATTCTACTTCCTATTGAGTAAGAATTTTGGGGAATTAACTGACCTTATGCAGACTTTCGAGTAAAGAATGATACGACTGCTACAACAATCACTGCTCCGATAATTGAAGGTAAAAGTGCCATACCAGCAAGTTTTGGTCCCCAACTACCTAGTAAAGATTGTCCGACTGCTGAACCGATTAGCCCAGCTACAACATTTGCAATAATTCCCATGGAGGAACCTTTGTTAGTAATTGCACCTGCAATTGCTCCGATGATGCCACCTACAATTAATGACCATAATAATCCCATGCTGTTCCTCTCCTTTTCTCTCATTTACCCATCGCGTTTATTCTACACGGGGCTCTGTACGTTCTTGAATTTCATTAACCCCTTTATCTACGCCACGTTTTGCTTTGGCTGATTGTTTTGAAATATAGCTACCTGCAGTACTTGCTGCATCTGTTACTTTATCTTGAACAGTTTGGCTATCTTCTTCATATTCTTTTTTCGATTTAACGTCTGCTACGTTTACGTTGACTTCTATGACATCAAGATGTGTCATATTCCCTACTTCTCGTGAAATGACTTCTTTCACTTCATCGTAAATCTTTTTAATATCTTTACCATATTCAACAACTACATCCATATCAACCGCAACTTGTTTTTTACCAACTTCTGTGCTAATTCCTGATGTTACATTATCTGTGTTAACTAATTTTTCAGCTAAGTTTGAGAAGAATCCACCATCAACCGTTAATAAGCCATCAATTTCCTCTAAAGCAATGCCAATAATTTTTTGAATTACTTTATCATCAAAAGTAAGTTCTCCTGTAATATTTTTTGGTGCCACTTCTTTATTTGGTACTACTGGTACATTTGGTTGTTTTTCCATGTTAATTCCTCCTAATAATTATTTTATATTTTAGGTCGTTTAAATGAATCGAAAAAACCAATCGAATTCAAATAAAAACCTAGATACGCGCCAAGAATTGTTAAAAGTATAACCAATATTGTTTTGAAAAAGCCGACAGTGATGAGAAGAATCGCCAAGATCAAACCTGCCACTCCACCTATTATCGGATATTGGTATTGTTGAAATAGTCTGTTCATGTGATCCTCTCCTTTATTCTACACGATGAGAGTCGTTGTTTTTTTTCGTTTCTTGATAATCTTCTAAAACAACTTTTGTCGTTAGTTTGTCTGAGGTTCCTAACAATTGTCTAAGTTCAGCAGTGACCTCTTCAATCAACAAGCGTTGCTGTTGTGGAACAGCAATTACTTTCCGCATTTTCCCTTGAATTTTTACTTTTATGTTTTTCTTATGCATCACTACCTTAACTGAGGGATTTTCAAGAAAAGGCTCCTTGCGAACAATTTGTAAAACAAAATGTTCGATTGCTTTTTTTTGAATTATTAATTTGCCATTTTCATCCTCCAAAGTAATTGAATGCTTCGCGCTTGGATAAAAAATTACCACTACGAGCAAGACTAAAAGGATAATTGAGCAAATCACACTTCCCCAAAATAAAAAGTAAGGGATGATGCCACCAATAAGTGGGTAATCATACATAGAAAGCAAATTAAATGGGAGATACGTTACGGTTTGATTTTCAATCATCACAAAAGTAAAAATACTAATTGTTAAGAGCAAAAAAATTCCTATTAGCCACTTCCATACCTTATTCATACTTTCACCTCTTTTTACAAAAAATGGTTGCATTTAAAAATAAATCATACAAGTTTTGCTTAAAAGAAAATAATACGCATTCCTTTTTAAAATGATATATAATATATGGAGATAAATGGAGCAATCGAAAAAGAGCAAACAGCAAATCAAAATACGTACGAATTTCGAACAAATTTATAATGTTTTGTTATTGAAAAAAAAGGATACGCATAAATTGATAACTAAATTTATCGTATGATTATTTTTAAATCAAAAGAAATAGTGTCTCTAGTGTCTAAAATGATTCTTAGAATGTTACTTGATAGCTGCTCTCTTTGTTATCGATACATTCATTGTACAACGCTTTTTTTCAAAATAACCATCATTTTTTAACCTACACTGGATAATCCATTAATAAAAAAATACGTTCGTTCGCATCCTATCAAGGGATACAACCTATACTAATTAATAAAAAAGTGTTTAAATTAGTAACCACAGTAATCATCTCGCTCCAAGAACGAAGTATCCGCTTACAATTTTTATTTTAACATAATACTTGATATATTTCTTATCATAACCCTTTCATCTTTTGCACCAGTGTGGGTATTCAATGAAAGTAGTATCTTTTTTCCATCGAAAAAAAGTATAATAAGACACATAAGTTTTATATAAAATAAAAGTGTTTTTCTTTTTCTATACTATTTATAACTAAATTTAAAATAACAATTATTTAACTTTTATCCATCTCAAGTATGTATCAGGAAAGGACCAACAATTATGATGTACGGAATTTCTTCAACTGCCTGGTTGAAACAAAATATTTTATTTGCTTTAGAAGAAGAAATACAGTTTATTTCCAGTCGTGAACTCACACAAATTGTGGGTGACTATAGTCAATCAACGATTAAAAAAATTTGTCGGGAATTACAAGAAGAAATTGAACAAACCTATCCTACTGATGTTTCAACACTGATTATTGATCAACGAAATGGAATTAAATTAATTCGGCAAGCTTGCATTAACTATCAAAAATTACTCGCAACTATTTTTTCAGCGGAACTAGGTTATGAATTGCTTCAGCAGTTATTACTCAAGCGCTCAATTTCAACACTTACCTTTTGCAATAGCCATTATATTAGTGAATCACAGTTGCGGCGGAAAATTAAAGAAATTAATGCATCCTTAAAAAAACATGACATTCACATCACCTTATCCAATGAAATTACGATTAATGGTGAAGAATACAAATTACGTTCTTTCTTCTTTGTTTTTTTATTTACTATTCATCGCCAATTTTCTTTTATTTCCTGGGCAGAAAATAAAGAGACCATTAATCAACTATCTGAACAAATCGCATCATATTTAGCACTTGATACTAATAGTCGAACAATTGAAATTTTATCTCTATGGGTGTTTATTACTCATTCAGCAATGAAACATGGGTGGCAACTCATTTATAATGAACACGAGAAACAAATTTTAGAAAGTTTTGCTTCTCCAAAACGTCCACCTTTCTTAACAGATTGGAAAGATGAAGACTGGTTGTTATTAGTAATGGCTATTTATAGTTCTGACATTATTGATTTTCATCTTCAAGTAAATTTAGCTGCTCTTGAAAAAACTTTACCGTTGAAAGACGTTGAAATTTGGATTGAATTATTTGAAGAAAAGTTTTTGCCGCTAACAGACATTCAACAAGAATTTGTCTATAAAAAGTTTGTGAAACAGTTATTGGCTAATTATTTTTTTGAACCCGATGAAAATAGTTTAAATAATTTCACTACTCGTTATAGTGATGAGCTAAAAATGCTTTACCCAATTTTGTTTGATAGATACGATAGCTTATGGCACACATTTATTCAAAAAACATCTGAAACAACTTATAAATATTTTAAAATTGAAAGTTTATTATTATGTTTTTACCTCGTTCCTCGAAAAATATTCTTTCCAAGAGTTAAATTTTTTATTCGTTCAGACTTAACTTTCTTATATACAAAACATATTGAATTTCGCGTTTCGACACGTTTTTGTAATCAATATTTTATCGAATTTACAACTGATATCCATCAAGCTGATATTATTTTAAGTTCAACAGCTTTGAATGAGATGGATGATTATTTATCTAATTTCCAAAACCTTGTTCCAATTATTCTAATTAATTCTAAAATTTCTGAAAATGATTTTTCTAAAATTGAAGAAGCACTTATTCAACTAACTTCTGCTTTATTAGAGACAAAAGAGACTCCATTATAAAATGACCCCCAAAGTTAAACCAAAAATTTAACTTTGGGGGTCATTTTATTCTATCTCAGAAATAACCTTTTTTAACGCACAACCAGTACATCGCACGGTGCCCGATTAATTAAATACGTTGTTGTAGAACCTGCAAGTGTTTCTTCAGATTCTCCTGTTGCACCTATGATAATTAAATCAATAGCTCGTTCTGTTTCCTGAGCATAGGCAATAATTTGTTGTTTAGGGTTACCGTAAGAAACCACCACTGATAACTTTTCTTCGGGTAAGGTTTTGGCAATCTCTTGTTTGATACTAGCTAATTCTGCTACTAAATACTTGCGTGTACCTTCCATCATTTTCATCAAACGGGGTGAATTCAATAAATAGCTAGGAGTATCTAATATACGGACTACTGTCAAGCTTGCTTCCTTTAGCTTTGCTTCTTCTACAGCTTTTGCAATAACCTTACGCTCCATTGCTGATCCATCAATTGCGGCTAATATATGTTTATGCATCATTAACATCCTTTCTACGGATAGCTTCTTCTTTTATTTTAACAAAAAAGCTACGCACCTTCCAATAAATCACGGTGTTTGTACCCGTAAAATCCAACTATTATCAGTGAAAAACTAATTGCCAATATACTACTGAAAACTACAAAATCAAAAGCCTCCAATGGTAATTTAGGTAGCCACTTAAAGATTCCCGTTTTCGCAAACCAATCAGGTAAATCTAAAATCCCCCCAAAATAATCCAATATGAACGCATAACTTAAATAAATATAACTCACCATACCTAATCTTGGAAACCAACCTAAAAGAAAAGCGGAGATCCCTATGAAAAAACATATTACTGGGTAAAGATTAAAGCCGGCTGCTAGAAAATCAGAAAAGGTGATAGCAGCAGACTCATTCATTACATAAAGAGCACTTCCGCCAAGCATACCAACAGATAGAAAAACACCAATGACACTAACTAGCATTGCTAAAAGAATAGTTGTTACAAATAATTTTGCACGCGTTACTTTCGTTACATAAAGTTGACTAAAGCGTAAATGAGTTTCTTCAGCAAACAATTTATTGATAATCGCAATCGGTAAAATGGCTACGAACATCACTAAAACAACAACAATCGTACTCGTAAAAGAAGCTTCAATCGAAGTGCCAGTATGTGTAAACATTTGTTTCATCAACTCATTGCTATCTAAAAATTTCTGCATATCGCCATAGATTGACCCATAGGCAACACCTAATGCTGCAAAAGCAACTAGCCAACCGACAATCATTCCCCGATTAATCCGAATCAAAAATCCACGAATAGAAAGTAACGACTGTTTAGCATACACTCGTCCTGTTTTTTCAGGTAGATAACCAGCTCCCATGTCCCGATAATTCTCTAGAAGTACTGCTAAGATAAACAAGCCTAATGTACCTATCAGTAAGTAAGAAAGATACATCCAATTATTTTCAGTGAAAGGATATGTTAGATAGGTCCAGCCTAGCGGATTCCACGCTGTCAAATCCTCGTTAGAGACGTCCGTTCCTGCACGTACCATATAAAGTATTCCGATTATTCCCAAAGTTATACCAGTTGCCCCAGATGAATCCGGCATAAGTTGAGCAAAAACGAGTGCCAGAAGGCCACCAAAAATACCCGCTATACCAATCGATAAACCAAACAAAAATGAACCTTCCCAATCAATTGATGACACTTGAAAAAATCCCATCATGCTAGCAATGAGGATTGTTAATATGCTATTGATGAGAATAATTTCGAAAACAACTGCTAACGAATTAGCTTGGCGCCCCACTTGGAAAGAACGAATCAGCTCAGTTAAACCTAACTCTTCTTCTTTACGAGTATGACTAACCACATGCAAAGCAGTAACAATCATCGCAAATAGCGCACAAAAAAGTAACATCGTATGAGCATACATAGCACCAATCGTGTAATCGGTAGCGTTTTTTGCAGTGGTGGTGCCGACCATAGAAATCATCGCAGGATTTTTCAGGGTTTCATGCATCCCAACTAAGCCCTGCCCTTTAGAAATTTCTTCAAAAGCTGGTACAAAACCACCAGAAAAAATCCCTAATCCAATGAGCCAAAAAATAATTTTTGTCCAATCTCTTTTCAAATATTGGACAAATAATACTCCGCTACGAGCAAATTTTCCATTCATTTATTC
The DNA here is from genome assembly GCF_058216475.1 of Enterococcus sp. AMC2644. Lineage (NCBI taxonomy): Bacteria > Bacillati > Bacillota > Bacilli > Lactobacillales > Enterococcaceae > Enterococcus > Enterococcus sp. AMC2644. The sequence goes on along the minus strand of NZ_CM177095.1, from coordinate 2,292,140 downwards.
CCCTCCTAAGCTATCCTTCATAATGACGCATAAATAAATCTTCTAACGTTGGGGGGACAGATTCAAATTTTTTTACACCTAACTTGGTAGCTTCAACTAAGATGTCATTAATAAAATGATTATCAGCCGAAAAAACTGCATTATGTTTATCTTGCGGTTGAAAATCATGTACTCCGACTACTCGTGCAAAATTACTGATTGTTTGGATTGTTTCTAAAGTGATTGTTGAACGTGTTAAATGGCGTAATTCGTTTAGTGTTCCTGTTTCAACGACCTTGCCTTGCCGAATAATTACGACTTTGTCTGCTAAACGTTCTACTTCGCTTAAAATATGAGACGAAAGTAAAATCGCCTTTCCCGCATGTTTCAACTTTTCTACTTCGTCTTGAAAAATAGCTTCCATTAACGGGTCTAAACCAGATGTCGGTTCATCAAAAATATATAAATCGGAGTGAACAGATAGTGCTGCAATCAATCCAACTTTTTGTCGATTTCCCTTCGAATAACTCTTCGCTTTTTTCTTGGGATCCAGTTCAAAGCGTTGAATCAATTCGTCTCGTTTTTGCTGGTCTCCACCTCCATGCAATTTCATAAATAAATCAATAATTTCGCCACCTGTTAGACTTCCCCATAAAGCTACATCACCAGGCACATAGGAAATTCGTTTATGAATGTCTAAGCTGTCTTTCCAAACATCTTTCCCAAAAATTTGAGCTTCTCCTGCTTGACGATTGATAATTCCTAATAAAATCCGAATGGTCGTTGATTTTCCCGCACCATTTGGACCAATAAATCCAACAACTTCACCTGCATCAACAGTAAATGTAACGTCCGACAATGCTTGGAATTTCCCAAATTTTTTTTGAACATTTTTTACTTTGACTACTTCTGTCATTTTCTGAACCTCCCTTGCTTACGCATGCACCCATTATAGTGAGCTTCCAATCTGACGTCAAACAAATTTTTATCAAGTTATGAACTTTAATTATTTGAAAGTATGTAATTTATTTCTTATACTATATAGGAAAGAAAATTGCGAACAATTAATTAAAAAAAGTTTGTTAATGGAGGATATTTGATGAACGGATTTGAAAAAAGAGCATTAGAAAAAAGACAACAAATTATTGATACTACCTTTGCCTTGATTAATCAGAAACAAGGTATCCAAGCTTTAAAGATTGAAGATATCGCCAGAGAAGCAAATGTTGGTAAAACTACTATTTTTAAATATTTTGGTAATAAGGAGACGTTGATTCATGAAACTTTTGCAGTATTTATCGATCAAATTCGCCAACAAGCCCATGCTGAAATGGAAAAAAATCTCCCCTTTGAAGAAACATTAATCGCCTTAAGCCAAAATAAAATGCGCGCAATTAATCAAATTAGCAAACAATTTTATTTAGATATGATGGTTTATATGACCGAAAAAAACGAAAATGGTTTGTCTATCTTGATGGAAAAATATACAAAAGAAAGTATTGATATGCTACTTGATCTCTTTCACCGTGGCCGTAAAGAAGGCAAAGTTGACTTAAAATATTCAGACGAATTTTTAATTCTATATTTTCAATCTCTAGTTGAAGGCATGTCACATCCAGCTATCTATGAACGAATGTTGCCTTATACTGAGGAATGGACAGAAATTCTTTTAGCAGGGATGGCACCTAAGTAACACACACGAAGGCTGTAAATGTCTTTGTGTATTTTATGTTGACAAGCCTCCTTTCGTTAAGTAAACTTAACGAAAGGAGGCTGTTAAACTTACTTAACAAAGGAGGTAAAATTTGAAAAACCTTGTAGAAAAAGAAAGAGAGAAAAAAGGTCTGACACGTGAAGAATTGGCTAAATTAGTAAATGTTTCTCGCCAAACTATCTATTTTTTAGAAACAGGAAAATACAATCCTTCTCTACAATTAGCATACAAACTTTCTCAAGTATTTAATTGTTTGATTGAAGATTTATTTATTTTTGATAAATAAGGAGGTAAATAAGATGAATTGGTTTCAAAATAAACGAGATGAACGTGAAGAACAGAATTTAAAAGACGCCTCGTATTATATACTAGCAGCTAGCCCTTATATGATTATACTAGTTTCTATTTGCTTAGCAGCAACAAAACAAATGGTAGCATTTTTTGTTGTAATCGGCCTTTATTGTGTTCAACAACTAACTTTGATTCTATTAACAAATGGTCTAAACAAAAAGCGACATGATTTGTGGAGTATCACTCTTTTAATGCTCTTTACTGCTACATTGCTTCTTAGTATCATTATATATATATATACTAAAAATTATTATTTTGCCTATGTATTTGCTAGCGGTTTTATTTTTCTAGTAGGTTATCTTATTCGAGTGGCTCAATTAAATAAATGAAATGAAACATCTATATAAATCTACTAACTTTGTATAGGTGATATATTTCATTGTTAATAACCTTATGTTACAAAACTACAATACTTTCAATTTTTAATCTTCCTTCTGCACCCTGAGCACTCGTTTCTTGACTTACTAGTTATAATCCTCATCTTCTATTCCCTAAATAAAAACGTCTTATGTAGTTACAAGCTCTACATAAGACGTTTGTTTATAAGCGTTTGCGGAAACCAAATGTCAATAAAATACATACATAAAAGACCACTGCCCAGTCAACTAAAATAACAACACCTAATCCGACGGGATGCATAAACATCGAAGTTTCACCAAATAACATTGTTGAAATATCTAAATAATGGAATGGGAGATAATAAAACCATTCATGGGCATTGTTCGCTTGCAACCAGCCAAACTGTACAATCACCAATAGAGCAAATAACCAAGCTATGTGCGAAATAAAATGGCGAGTAAACAAGCTAATAAACGCACTAAACATAGATATGAAGAAAACACCTGCGATAAAAAGACTGCTATATGCAAGTAAGAATTCTCCCAGAGTTGCTACTTCCGTTTTTCCAACCATTGATTGAACAATCGGTGTACTTAAATGACCAAATCCATTTAAAATGGTGACTACTGCTAAAGCGATAACTGCCACCACTATAAACAAGCTTGTATTCAATAAAAAGAATGTCCAAACTTTACTCATGACTAATTTATGCTTGGAAATCGGTAGTACATTAAGAAAACGGATTGAGCCTTGGCGTTTATCAATCATAAAGAAGTGTGCTGCCTGAATGGCTAAAAAAGCAAATAATAAAGTGGACGACAGCCGATAAATAAGTTGATTGGATAAATAATTGACCGCTGGTTGCCTGCTACTATCCGGCACTTCCGTTAATTTATGATCCACAAGATATTGATAATACAAAACATCTTGTTGCAAGGTAGCTTGCGTAATCTCATGTTCTTTATCGGGATAAGGAATCAATTGAATCTCTTTTTGGCGTCCTGCAACAAGTTCTTGTAAATTAAAATTGGCATATGCTAAATTTAATTCATTCCGTTTTTGAGCATCACCTGTTGATGAATAGTCTAAAACCAGCGGCTCCAAATATGTTAATCGTTCTTTTTCACGATCCGCTTCTTCTATTTGTTTATCTTTTGATAATTGATTAGCTTTCGCTTGTACTTGTGATATGGTTTCTTGAATGGCGCCCAAATTTGTTAATTGTTGCGTTTCTTCTTTCACCGTTCCACTAAATAAACTTGCAAAAAAAAGCAATGTTAATAATAAAAAAGAGAAAAATGCAAACCTTGATTTTATATAGCGCTTCACTTCTATACGCATTTGTTCAAACATCTCATTCATCTCCTAAGTTAAATACATTTCTGCATATTGCATTGTGATATCTTGTCCCATGTTTTCAACAGTTAGAATTTGTTGGTCTTTAAAAAATAATAGGTGCGTACTCATTCGCGCAACACTATCTAACTGATGAGAAGTAATTAGTAACGTTTTCCCTTGTTCACGTAATTCCATAAAAATTTCCTCAAATTTTCGTGTTGTTTCCATATCTAATCCACTCAATGGTTCATCCATTAGTAAAACAGAGGCATCACTGACAATCGCCATCGCTAATAATACAAGTTGCTTTTTATCCAAAGGCAATTGCTTGATTTGCTTATTTTGACTATCTATCAGTCCCACTTGTTTTAATATATGTGTTATATCTATTGTTGATTGCCACATTTTTTTCACGTAGTGTAAGTGGTCTTTCACTGTTAAATTACCAAATAAATCTTCTGTACTTTGTACAAAGAATAGTTGTTGCAAAAAAGCCCGACGCTTAGAACGTAAAGAAATACCATTACACTTAATGCCACCTGTTTTACTTGGTAATAAACCACAAATAACATTGAGTAATGTCGTTTTCCCCATACCGTTTGGTGCAATCAAAAAAGCAATCGCACTATCTTCAATAGTAAAAGAGGCATTGTTTAAAATCAATTGATTCTTAAATGCGACATGTACTTGTTTTACTTCTAACATTTTTTCACCTCGTTATGACTTATTGTGCTTTATTTTACCATTAAATCGTATTTCTAGTCATTAATGTTCCAAAATACAAACAAAAAACACGAAACAATTCTTTTTTCTTTAAGAAATTGTTTCGTGTTTTGTTATGAATTATTCGGTATTACTGTGCTTGAAAATAAAAACTAATACCATTTGGATCAATAATTTGTAATTGATTGTCTAGCTTTTCATAAAGGACTTCTTTTACTTGCCAGTTTGTTTCTAATCTATCAAGTTCTGTCTGGCTATTTACAAAAAAAGTCACATATTCCAAACCTAAATCTTGCGCATCCATTGGTGGTAATTGACGACCATTCCAAATATTTGTGCCAATATGATGGTGATAGTTCCCTGCTGCAAAAAATTTTGCTTGTTGCCCAAAGTCACTTTTCAATGAAAAGCCTAAAATTTCAGTATAGAATGTTTCAGTTGTTTCTAAATCGGCCACTTTTAAATGAACATGTCCAATTTTTGTTCCTTTAGGAAAATCTTTACGACTACGATCTCCAGCAGCTAACACGCCTTCAGCATCCATCTCAATAGTTATACCTACAATTTCTCCGTCTTCACGAATGTCCCACTCAGACATTGGTTTATCGTGATAAACTTCAATCCCATTCCCTTCCGGATCGGTAAGGTACAATGCTTCACTATATCCGTGGTCACTAGCTCCTAAGATAGGGATTTTAGCTGTAATATAGTGAAAAAGTGCGTTCCCTAAATCTTTTCTGGTTGGCAATAGAAATGCCACATGATACAAACCTGTTTTGCGAGTTAGTGCATTAGGATAGGCGATTTGATCTAAAATTAATAGTGGCGTTTGTTCTACACCCAAAATACTTTGTTGTTGCGTTGTTTCTAATACATGTAAACCAATCCCTTGATAATACTGTGTCATCTTTTGTAAATCAGCTACTTTTAAAGCAACAATTCCTGGATGTGCTTGTTCAGATAGTTGAAATTTTGCTTGTTGAATAGTCATCTTATGTACCCTCTTTCATCTGTTTTCACCTCATTATAACACTTACTAAATGTAAGTGTTATAAATTTGCTTAAGATAGCTAAAATTTGTAATTAAAAAATACCGCTGAAAAATTTCAACGGTATTTTTTTAGCTATTGTAAGGTTGAAACAGCCATTTTTAAAGCTGCCATTGGGTCTTGGTGATTGATAGTATATACGACATTGTTAATTTGCCATGTTACTAGATTCGTTTCATAGCCAGAACCACCCATATCAATAGTAATTTGACCAATATGTTGTGGTGCTGGTAATAAGGCTACTTCAAGATATTCCACAACTTGTTTGGCCATCGCTACTGGATCTTGTTGTTCAAGGTTGTTTGCACGTACTAACAAGTTCCAATTACCTTCTTTCCATGCTACATAAGAAGATCCAGCAGCTCCTTGTTGATAACCAGTAATGTTATAACCTAAATCAACTGGTTGACCACTCGTATCTACACGTAACTCCACAGCAATTTTTGCTTCCGTTTCTGATGGATAAACGGCTTGTTGGAAACGTGCTATAGGTGTTTCAAAATTCAATTCTTTCTTATTCAAAATCATTGATTCGGACATATCATAATACAAAACTGATAATTCGTTTTCATCACCTGAACTTGCAACATTTACAAAATTTCCTTGTGTATGTGGAACATTTGTTGGAAAAGCAACATTAGGAAAGTTCGTTTGTAATTGTGTCATTGCATCTGTCGTTTCTTCACTTGATGCGGGAGTTTCAGATGATGCTGTCGATGTTTCTTTTGTTTCTGATTCAACGATCGATGTAGATGCATTCGTTTCTGCTGTCGTTGACCCCTCAGCTGTAGTATTTCGCGTACTTGATTCTGCTTTTGATGAATCGCTTGTCTGAGTTGTTTCTGCTACTTCGGTTTCAGTTGTTGTTACTGTTTCTTCTGGTTTCTCGCTATTTTGTCCGCATCCCACCAATAAGAGTAAAAACATCGGAATACCAACGAATGCTATTTTTTTCATCCTTCTCGCCTCTTCTTTCATCTATTACTAGTGGTGATTAAAATTGATCAATAAAATCACCAAACCATCGAACTAAATTTCCCCAAATACTTACAAAAAATTGTTTTGCCTGCTCTAAAAAACCCTCAGAACCTAACGTCCGTGCCCAGTCATTAATCTGTGCTAGAATCTCCGCTCGGAAAACCCACACAAGAAAGGCCAACAATAAAATTCCTAATAAACGCCAGATGGCTGAACCAACTTTGATAATAAACACAATAAGTAAAATTACGATAATTAAAGCAATTAGTTGTTCCATTTAATCGCCCCCTCTCTTTATTTTCTATTATCCTTGGAATTTGGTCAAGGAACATGGTGCTAAAGACTGATTTTTCATACAAAATTTTTATTAGTTTCTCATTAAAAATAACAAAAAAACCAAGTTATCCTATATAAGATAACTTGGTGTTTATGCTTATTTACCGTCTAAGATATTTAGGCGAACTTTCTTAGGTCCTTCTGTACGCACCCCATAAACGATTGTACGAATAGCTTTTGCTACACGACCTTGTTTACCGATGATGCGACCAATATCTTCCGGTGCAACAGATAAATTGTATTCAAAGAAATCGTCTGATTCCACAATTTCTAAAGAAATTTGGTCAGGCTTGGTTACTAAAGGACGAACGATTGTTAAGACTAAATCTGTCAAATCTTTCATACTTTATCTCCTTATTTCTTAGAGAATTTAGCTTCGTGATGTTTTTTCATAACGCCTTCTTTAGAAAGTAAGTTACGAACTGTATCAGAAGGTTGCGCACCTTTTGATAACCAATCAAGAACTAAATCTTCTTTGATTGTTACTTGAGCTGGGTTTGTTAAAGGATTATAAGTACCTACTGTTTCGATGAAACGTCCGTCACGAGGAGAACGTGAATCTGCTACTACAATACGGTAAAAAGGACTCTTTTTAGAACCCATACGTTTTAAACGAATTTTTACTGCCATTATTTACACCTCCATTGGTTTTAATCACAAGAGCTAGTTTAACAGTTTTTCCCAAAGGTGTAAAGAGTTTTTTCTTTACACGTTAAACTTTTTTTCAAAAAAACTATATATTCTTTTATTTTTAACGATAAACATTAATTATTATTTGTTATTCATTAAATTGATTGCTAAAATAAAATGAACAAGAAATAATTTTTTAGGATGGTGCTATAAAATGGCAATTATCTTGCGACTTGATCGAGTAATGGCTGATCGGAAAATGAGTCTCAACGAATTATCTGAGAAAGTTGGAATTAGTAAAGTTAATCTTTCAAAACTAAAAAATGGGCATGTCAGTGCCATTCGCTTTTCAACTTTAGAAGCAATTTGCCGTATTTTAGATTGTCAGCCTGGTGATCTTTTAGAATATAAAAAAGAGGAGTAGTTATCTTTTGTCTTTTTAACTAACTTTTAGTAAGATAGAGATGTAAACATTAAAGGAGGAATTATCATGAGCAAAAAAATTGGAATTATCGTCGGCAGTTTACGTAAAGATTCATTTAACCGTAAAGCAGCAGAAACATTTGCAACATTGTTACCAGAAGGCTATGAAGCAGTGTTTATCGAAGTTGGTGATTTAGCTCTTTACAATGAAGACTTAGATGTAGCAGGCAGCGTTCCTGAAAGTTGGACACGTTTTAGAGAAGAACTTAAAACCGTTGATGGCGTGTACTTCTTCACACCTGAATACAATCGTTCAGTTCCAGCAGCAGTTAAAAATGCACTTGATGTAGGTTCAAGACCTTACGGCGAAAGCGCTTGGGATGGAAAACCTGCTTTAGTTGTGAGTGTTTCTCCAGGAGCGATTAGTGGATTTGGCGCTAACCATCATTTACGTCAGTCTTTAGTCTTTTTAAATATGCCAACATTGCAACAACCAGAAGCCTATATTGGTAATGTTACTAATTTATTAAATGAAGATGGTACTTTTATTGACGATACAGTTAATTTCTTCCAATTAATTACTAACAAGTATATTGAATTTTTTGAAAAATTAGCCTAAAGAACTTTCTAGGCGACTAATCTTAAAAAACTAAAAAGTGAGTAGCAGTTATCGCTATTCACTTTTTAGTTTTTTTTAAAGTCCTACTCAAGATAAATTCAGCTACTTTCCTAGACTAACTAAAAAACACTCTTACAACTTGCAAGAGTGTAAAAGATACGATTTGATAGCTTCTAATTAGTTATTATCTACGTAGAATTTCAGCAGCTGGTGGTAATAAATCAACAAGTTCTAAAGAATATTCCCAAAACATAAGCCCTCGTAAATTATTTTCTTTGACGTAGAGAGCTTTTTCTTTCATTGATTGTAAATCATCATAAGAAATAAATTCTTCTCCGTCAAAATAATATGGCGCTTGCGCTTCATTGTCCCAAAATGTATATTCTGGATATTTTGTTAATTTATGTTTCAGCATTTGATAATCTTCTGTTTGATTTCCATAAGTCTCCGCCTGACACCCTATCGGATGAACAATATTTTTAGGAAAGCCTGTCCATATACGGCTATAAAAAGCTGCTCCAATAACAATTTTATGAGCTGGCACACCTTTTGCCTGTAAATTTTTCACTGCTTGCTGTGCGCTCAATTCTCCTTCTAACTGATGATAGGATGCTAGGTTAGTATGATGCCCTGCAATTTTAGTAAAGCTCCCCCGCATATCATAAGTCATTACATTAACAAAATCGAGAGAATCAATATAGTCATAGCGGTCATTCGGACTCATTGTATCTAGTAACTTTTTCTCTGCACCGATAGCTGCTGTTAACCAATAATTTTTTTGATTTTCCTCACTCAATTTATCTAATTGAAGTCGCAATTCTTGTACAAAAAACAAGAAATTTTGAGCATCGTCTGTTGATGCTTTAATTCCTGCAAGATCCATCCCTGGATATTCCCAATCCAAATCAATTCCATCAAATTGATACTTTTGCATGTAGTTAATTAAATTTTTAATTAATATTTGGCGATTTTCTTTTGTTGCCACTCCCTCTGAAAAACCATCTGCACTCCATCCCCCAATACTAATACACGTTCTTAAATGAGGGTATTCAATCTTTAATTCATTAATCAAATGAATTTTCTTTAACTCTCGAACAATCTCTAAACCAATAATATTAGCAAACGCGTAGTTAATACAAGTTAAATCCTCTGCTACAATATCTTCTTTCTTCCATTCTTTATTGTCGTCTAGATAAGCAATTACTTCTGTCATGTAAACACCTCTTCTTTCGTATAATTAAGCGGCTGCTTCTTGTAACCCTAAATGTTGTGATGGAAAAGATAAGCAATGTAACAATATACATCTTTCAATGATTGCTCTAACAACATCAATAAACCTGATAAAGAAGACATTTCGTTTAATAAGGAAATAATCATTCAATTACTATTGTCCAGTGCTGCTAACTTGTTTCATAACCATTATCAAAGAACATTTCGTTGTAATTTGCTGTCATTTTGCTCCTTCTTTTCCTAAAAAAACCCTTTCCTTAAGTTCTATCTTAAGAAAAGGGTTTCAATTATTCAATATGTGTTTTTTGGCTATTGTTTATTTGTTGCTATTTTCCGAAAATGTAATTCCGTTAATTCGCCCATTTGTGTAGTTTCTACAAATTCCAAACGTTTCTGGTAATCACCTTCTTCGAATAAGCGTTTACCTCTTCCCAAAAGTACCGGAGCAATCTGAATCCAAAACTCATCAATCATATCGGCTGCTAGCAACTCTGTAAATAAACCACCACCGCCCACAATCCAAATCATATTACCTTCTTGTTTTTGTAGCTCTTTTAGAACAGTTATAGGGTTATCAGAAACATAGCGACCTTCTTCCACTTCTCCTGATCGTGTTCGTGAAAAAATAATTTTTTCTTTTCCTACATAAAAAGGTTCACCATCTAAAATTTTCTTTGTTTCTTCGTAAGTTATTCTGCCCATAACAACTGTATCAACCTGTTTATCAAATGACTCATAAGTTGACACGCCTGCTAAATCCGTATCAAACAACCACTGCAAATTATCCTGTTCATCTGCTAGATAACCATCTAAACTGATAGCACCGTAAAACACAATTTTACGCATGATTTTCCTCCTTTTTCTCTTAGTTTAACAAAAATATGTAAAAAAAGCTTGCAAATCCAAAGTGTACCACGCATAATAGTACACATAAATAAGTGTATGACTGTATATAGTACACTCAAGTCATACAGAGAGGAACACGCCATGGTTACAATTAATAAAAACAGCAGTCGTCCCTACTATGAGCAACTAGTCATCGGGATTAAAGAAGATATTCTTCATGGTATTTTAGAACCTGGTGAAAAAGTACCTTCAGTGCGTGAAATGGCTAAACAGTTATTAATGAATCCTAATACTGTGAGTAAAGCCTATAAAGTACTTGAATCAGAACAAGTACTAATAACCGTTCAAGGGAAAGGTACTTTCGTAAAGAGGCAAGAAAATATGCCTCGTGATGAACAAAAAATCCGAGAATTACAGCAACAATTCCACATTTTAGTGATTGAAGCTAAACATTTACAAGTTACCGATGAAGAAATTCAAACTTGGCTAACACAAGCTAAAAAAGACTTAGGAGGTTCACAAGCATGAAGGTCTCACATCTTACCAAAAAGATTGATCAAAAACCGATTTTAGAAGATATCAATTTTGATTTAACAACAAATGAAATTGTTGGACTTATCGGGCGTAATGGTTCAGGGAAAACAACACTTTTTAGAACAATTGCTGGTCATTATTATAGTGATGGCGGCGAAATAACGATTAACCATGAAAATATCGAACACTTTCCTAAAGAACGCCAGCATATTTTTTATATTGATGAAAAAGAAAATTTTTTAGGTCATTATTCTTTGAAAAAAATTAATTTATTTTATCAATCAGCCTACCCAAATTTTGATCAAGATTTATTTCTAGCATTGATGAAAGAACATCAATTACCTTTACGTCTAGCTTATAATCGTATGTCTAAAGGAATGCAAGGGCTCTTTCAAATGATCTTGGCTATCGCTTCAAATGCAACCTACTTGTTATTGGATGAGCCTTTTGATGGTTTAGATGTCATTGTCCGAAAAAAAGTTATTGGTTTACTTTTAGAAAATATGAGTGAGACCAAACGAACAGCTTTGATTGCGTCACATAATCTCAATGAATTAGAAAGTATCATTGACCGTGCCTTACTATTAAAAGGCAACACAATTACACACGATTATCGGTTGGAAGATGTTCGTGAACAAGCTAAAAAAATTCAAATGGTCTTTAAAACAAAAAAAGTTCCCGATTTAATCAAACAAAATTCCAAAGCACTTGATTTCCAAGGTCGCGTAGTTACCGCTCTATTTGAGAATTTTACTGATGAATTAGCAAATAAAATCAATGCATTAGAACCAATCATTTTTGAAGAGTTACCATTAACATTAGAAGATTTATTTGAAGCAAATTTAGCAAACGAGTCACTGATGAAGGAGTTGAAGTACGTATGAATCCACTACTTAAAAATATTTATTATCAACGTTACGGAAAAATATTACTTGTTTTGATAGGTTTATTTACATTAATTTATGTTGGCTCAGGAATTAGTTCTGTTCATTCTTGGCATGAACAAAAAGATTATTTGTACTCAGCAAAGTTTAGTCAAATTTATAATAAAGATAAAGATTATCAGATTAAAGAGTACCATTACGAAACTCCTGTTTATTATAGATCAATTCAAGAATATCGCGATAGCTCGCTAACTATTTTTTATCAATCCCAAAGTCATTACCTGCCATCTGCTGAAGAAACACTATCTGCCCATCCAGATGATTCGATTGCATTACTGGAAGATGATGACAATGCCTATCAAATTGGAAATCATTATGTAACAACACTTTATAATGATATCTCTTTAGTTGTTTTTCTAGTTTTTTGTTTAGGTTTTCTCTTGTTTTTTATTGATCAAAAAACAAATTTCAATCGTTTTTTATTCTCACTTTCTTTCAAACGTCGAGAATTATTTCTTGGAAAAATAGTCTATTTGGCACTGCCACTACTCGGATGTTTAGCTCTCGTCACTTTTATCTATCTGATAACTATTTATTTGGGAATTCCAAAACCTTATATGAACGTGACCTTGACGCAATTGCTGTATTCTGGATTCAGTCATTGGATCTATCTGGTTTTTGCACTGACAGCTGGTAGTTTATTTGGAACAATGTTAGGAAATCTGGTTTTTAGTATTTTATCTACCCTTGCAGGTATTTTTCTTTTAGTAGAAAATTCGACTTGGGCTTATTCAAACTTAAATTTATTAATCACGAATTTTTTCCCAAAAGTTCGCTTTATTTCATTATCGGCTCTTCTGGTTAATATTCCTGGAAAAACCGGTACTCCGTTAACTTTTCTAGCTGCGATGTTACTTGTTAGCATATTATTTTTATATCTCAGTGAACGGATTTTCCATAAAGTTTCTCTGGAAAATAACGGACAATTTGTTACGTCACCAGAAATCCGATTGCCGGTCTGCCTTTCTATAATTATTGGTAGTTTCATTTTCTTTGGATTATTGAATATTAATTTAACAAATACCGTTCCCAATGACTATCCATATATTTGGAGAGACTTGCTTATACAAACTGCTTTGATAATAACTACCAGTGTTACACTCGTCTATTCTCACAATATCCGTAACTGGTGGTTTGCCAAACGTGACTTACGTATGCAACAAAAATTATAAACAAAAAAAATAGACTGAAAACCTCTAAAATAGAGATTCTCAATCTATTTGTCTAAAATCAGAGACTGTGCTTGCACACTCTCTGATTTTTTTATTAGATTTTATTTTTTATCTTTTTTATCAAATAAATCGTTCACTTTACCAGCAACATCATCCACTAGTTCTTCAGCTTTTTCTTTGGCTTCACCATATTTTTCTTTGATTTTGCCTTTTAATTCTTCGGAGTCGTCACCAGTTACTTTCCCTTTAGCTTCGGTTACTTTACCTTCAACTTGTTCTTTGTTTACCATAGTGTATCTCTCCTTTTCATGAATGTATCTTTATAATAACATCCTTTTTTAGAAAGAACCAATGATATGATAGTCACGAATGTAATTGAATATCTTTTCCTAAAGAAAGTGCACGAGAATCTTTTCCATGTCCAATTTGTAGTGTTTTAGCAATAGGCACATCAAAAGATAACACGTCTTTTACCAATTCTTCAATAGGATAACTTTCTACTTTCTGATAATTAGTAAAAGTTCCTAATAAAATACCATTGATTTTTTCTACATTTGGCAGTTGAAATAAATGATGCAACATAGAAAAAATTGCATTCTTATCTCCACCAAAACTTTCAAGAAATAGAACCTTATTCCTTAGGTCGGGTAAATAACGTGTTCCTGATAATTTAAGGAAGCACCGAATGTTACCACCAATAACATTGCCTTGAATTTCTGTTCCTTGTATGAATTCCCAGTCAACATCATATAACGTTGTTTTCTCTTCAAAAAACGTTTCATAAAATTTTTGATGTTGCTTTCCAGTCTCATCCCAAAGTATTGTCTTCAACTGAAATAGTTCAGTAGATTGCTGATTTAACAAACTATTTAAAATAGTTGTCAAATCACTGTAACCAAAAAAAGGAGTTGGATGTTTTGCCAATTTTTCATAATCTAGATAAGGCAAGACACTATTTGCACGATTTCCACCCGAAATGTCAAAAATAGCTTTAATGGTAGAATCTTCAAAATAATTTTGTAGCACAGATGCCTTGTCCTTAGTATTGGTTATTACATCATCAAATAATAGTGGACTTTCGATAACCGTAAGACCCATTTCTTGAAGCAATGTACGTAACTGCTTGACTTCTTGCGGATTTGTTTGAGGGTTGGAATTACCAACCAGCGCAATTGTATCACCTGTTTTTAACTGCATCTTATTTCTCCTCTACCAAAAGAGAGCCAACATCTCTGTTGACTCTGCTATTTTTTATTTACGTTTTTTCTTTTTCTTCTTGTTTTTCTTCACCATACGGTTCATTGCCATTTTACCAAGCTTACCTTTAACACCGCCACCAAACATTTGGTCCATGCCTGGAATATTGTTTAAGTTTCCTTTTGAAACTTGTTGCATCATTTTACGTGATTCTTTAAATTGTTTAATCATGCGATTGACTTCAACAACACTATTACCAGAACCAGCAGCAATTCGGCGACGACGACTTGGATTTAATAAATCGGGATCTTCACGCTCAGCTGGCGTCATTGAATAAATCATTGCTTTCTTGCGAGCAACATCTTTAGGATCTAATTTGAAGTTCTCTAACCCTGGCATTTGACTCATTCCAGGAATCATCTTCATTAAATCTTCTAAGGGACCCATATTTTCTAGCTGTTCAAATTGCTCAATAAAATCATTGAAGTCAAAGCTGTTTTCACGCATTTTTTGCGCTAATTCTTCTGCTTTTTGCTCATCGTAATCTTGTTGCGCTTTTTCAATTAACGTCAACATATCTCCCATACCTAGAATACGACTAGACATACGGTCTGGATGGAAGACTTCTAAATCAGTTAATTTTTCACCTGTACCAGTAAACTTAATTGGTGCACCAGTGACTGAACGAATAGATAGCGCTGCCCCACCACGAGTATCACCATCTAATTTAGTGATGACAACCCCTGTAATACCTAATTGTTGGTTAAAACTATCTGCAACATTCACCGCATCTTGACCAGTCATTGCATCGACAACTAACAGAATTTCATTAGGTTGAGCGATTTCTTTGATTTGTTTTAACTCATCCATTAAAGCTTCATCAATATGCAAACGACCCGCTGTATCAATTAATACATAATCATTTTTCTTTTCACGTGCTAGCTCCATCCCTTGACGAACAATTTCCACTGGACTAACATCCGTTCCCATATCAAAAACAGGAACATCTAATTGTTGACCTAGAACTTTCAACTGATCAATCGCCGCTGGACGATACACGTCACCAGCAATCATTAACGGACGAGCTTTTTCTGTCTTGATTAAATGGTTAGCTAATTTACCAGCAAATGTTGTTTTACCAGCACCTTGTAAACCGACCATCATAATTACAGTTGGAATTTTAGGATTTTTTTCAATACCTACTGCTTCAGACCCTAATGTTTTGGTTAATTCCTCATCTACAATTTTTACAATTTGTTGCGCAGGAGATAAACTTTCTAAAACTTCTACTCCAACAGCACGTTCACGTACATTTTTTGTAAATTCTTTTACCACTTGTAAGTTAACGTCGGCTTCTAGCAATGCCAAACGAATCTCACGCATCATTTCTTTTACATCTGCTTCAGAGACTTTGCCTTTTTTACGAAGCTTGCTCATCGCCTGTTGCAGACGTTCTGTCAAACTTTCAAATGCCATCTTTTATTCATTCCTTTATTCTTCGATTTCTTGTATATCTCGCACAAAACCAGCCAGCTTTTCGTCTTGCGGGTAATGCTTGGCTAAGTAGTCATTTAATTGATCCAATAATTCACCACGAACGATATAATCAGAAAACATATGTAGTTTTCGTTCATAGTCTTCTAAAATTTTTTCGGTTCTCTTTATATTATCATAAACTGCTTGACGACTGACATTAAATTCTTCTGCAATTTCACCCAAAGAGAAGTCATTTGCATAATACAATTCCATATAATTCATTTGTTTTTCAGTCAGCAATGTTGAATAAAATTCAAAGAGAGCATTCATCCGATTTGTTTTTTCGATTTCCATCTATTCCCCTCCTTGCTGTGCTAACCATTGAACTTCCGATTGAACGGTCATTCCTTGCAAAATAAAATATGCTGTAGCAACGCCTACTCCTTGAACTTTAGTTCCTGAAAATGTTCCGTCATAGATTACTTGGCTGCCACAAGATGGACTCTTATCTTTTAAAATAAGTTGGGTAATTCCTTGTGCTTGTAATTTACCATACGCACATTTGGCTCCCGCTTTAAACATTTCAGTCACATCTTCGCCTTGATTGGTTAATACATGGGCAGTTCCTTCCCAGACATCAAAGCCATTCCCTCCTACAATTTCAGCAGGATCACGCGGAATAGGTAACCCACCCAGGACTTCTGGACAAACACGAATGGCTTGTTTTTTTTCAATTAGTTGTCTCAAACCGATAACTTCTTGATGCTTGCCGTCATACCGGCAACAAATACCACCTAGACACGCACTAATACCAATCATTTTGTCACGCCTCACTTCTACTAAAGTCGTTTTATATTATAACATTTATTTAGGTCAGACAATAGTCCCAAGCGTGTATTCATGGTAAAATATACCTAGTTTCAAAAATATGCTTTACAAGGAGTTTCCTCATGAAAAAAGTTTTAATCGTTGATGATGAGCCATCCATCGTTACTTTATTAACATTTAATTTAGAAAAAGAAGGTTATCAAGTGACTAGTGCTAGTGATGGATTAGAAGGCTACGAACTTGCCTTAACACATTCATTTGACTTTTTAATCTTAGATGTGATGTTACCTAATTTAGATGGGATTGAAATCACACGAAAATTACGTCAAGAGAAAATTGAAACCCCCATTTTAGTTTTAACTGCTAAAGATGATCCAATTGACCGAATTTTGGGCTTGGAAATTGGGGCAGATGATTATTTGACAAAACCATTTAGTCCACGAGAAGTATTAGCTCGCATGAAAGCTATTTTCCGCCGGATGGAGCCCCGTAAGCAAGCCAATCAAGAAGAAAGCCAAGAAGAACTAATCGTTGGTGATATTGTCGCCGATGTAACAAATTACCATGTAACAGTTAGAGATAAATCCATTGTTTTAACACCGAAAGAATTTGAATTACTTGTCTATTTTATGAAACGGAAAGGTCGAGTCATTGACCGTGATACATTATTAGAAAGAATTTGGCATTTTGATTTTGATGGACAAAGTCGGATTGTTGACGTTCATGTTAGTCATTTACGTGAAAAAATTGAGCAAGACCCAAAACATCCTCAATATCTACAAACCGTTCGTGGCTTTGGTTATAAATTTTTGGAGCCAAATGAAGGATGAAAAAACAAAATTACCTTGGATGGTTACTTTTACTTTTTGCTATCTTTATTGGTAGTTGGCAATTTATCCGTAATTTTTATGATCAGCAGGTATTAATGCAGCACGAAACATATTTAGAACAAAAAGCAAATTTATTTATCCGACTCTCTGCAAGTGATCAATCATTAGAAAAAATTGCGAAACAATACGTTATCGACTCTGATGAACGAATTACTTCCCTCGATAAAAAAGGCAATATTGTGTTTGATACGTATGATTCAACATTGTCTGGTACACGTTCCAAACGACCAGAGGTAAATGCTGTATTAAAAGGTAGTTCCTTAGGGCGTGCCATTCGAATAAGTCCAACGTTACATAAAGAATTGCTCTATGTAGCAATTCCAATTAAAGAAGATGGACAATTAAAAGCGATTATTCGCATCGCTGAACCGACTGCAAATTTCTTGCCAAGTGCTCAAAAAATGAAGCAAGCAATTTTTCTGGTCTACAGTTTATTTTGGGTGATACTAAGCGGAATTATTTTACAAATTTTACGACGCCGTAATCGCCCCGTTGAAACAATTGTACCAGTTATAAAAAAAATGTTAGAACAGCCCGATAATCCAGAAATTATTATGCAATCTTCGCCACAATGGGAAGAATTGTATCAAAGCGTTAACTTATTGAGTGAACAAATGAGCCATACGTATCAAGCGTATAGCGCCAGTGAGAAACGATTGTACACACTTTTAAATGAATTGATGATTGGTGTTTTTATTATTGATGAAGCAGGTAGTTTATTGTTAATGAACGCCACAATGCAAGAGCAGCTTGGTAATTTTGCGGCTCCCTTACAACGTTCTTTTACTGAAACAATCACAGATACACAGCTGATTCAAATGATTTACCAAATCAATGAAGGACATCCTTTTATTCAAGAAGAGATTCAAACTTCCCATGAACGAGTCTTAGATGTGACTTTGCGCTATTTTGAAGAAGCTAAACAAATTCTTGGGATTTCTTATGATTTAACTCGAATTCGACAGCTAGAAAAGCTACAGAAAGATTTTGTGGGAAATGTTTCTCATGAGCTAAAGACACCAGTTACTTCCTTAATCGGCTTCACAGAAACATTGCTGGATGGGGCAAAAGATGACCCAGAAACATTAACTGCCTTTTTAAAAATTATGCAAAAAGATGCTTATCGTTTAGAAAATTTAATCCAAGAAATCATCCAGCTTTCAAAAAGTGCCGACATTGACTACCATATTCAAACGATTAATGTGGAACAAGTTTTCCAACAAATTTTAGCAGATTACGCTCCAGTAATTGAAGAAAAACAACTTACTGTTACCCTTGAAGGAGATGCACAGCTATTTTTTACAACTAAAGTGGAAGTATTCTATCCTATTTGTAAAAATTTGGTTGAAAATGCTGTTAATTACTCCCTGCCTCAAGGACAAATTAAGATTCACTTTGCAGAAAAAAATGGCTTAGTCTTTTATGTCCAAGATTTTGGAATCGGAATTGAAAAGGCAGAACAAGGAAGAATTTTTGAGCGCTTTTATCGGGTAGACAAAGCGCGTGCTCGTAATTCTGGCGGTACAGGATTGGGATTAGCAATTGTCAAAGATTACGTAGAAATTTTAGGGGGAAGTATTCACGTGGATAGCCATTTAGGTGTTGGTTCGACATTCCATGTGTTCTTACCAATTAACTAGGAGGAAAAATGAAAAAAGTATTTTATCTGACATTGGGATGTGCCAGCCTTGGCCTTGGAGCAGCTGGCACTGTTCTTCCCGTATTACCAACTGTTCCTTTTCTGTTATTAGCCACATATTCATTTGCCAAAGGATCAAAACGAATACACCAATGGTTTCTTCAGACGAATCTTTATGAAAAACATCTTGCTGCTTTTGTTAATGGTCAAGGAATGAGTAAACAAACTAAACGTCGTGCAATGATAACCGTTACCCTTACAATGGGTTTTAGCTTTTTAATGGTTCACCAACGTCCATTATTACAACTAATGCTGTTTGGAATTTGGTGTTGCTTAATGTTGTATTTTATTTTTAAAATTAAAACAAGTGCATAAAAAAAACAAGCAACTACCTCATAGGGGGAATGATAGTTGCTTGTTTTTATTTTATAAATCTTTTACTTCACCATCAACTGTACGTTCAACTTTCATGTCTGTAATAGGTAGATAACCTAGCTCTTTTACTACGCCACTTTGAATTTCATCTGTTAACATGTAATCTAAGAATTTTTGAACGTTTGCATCTGGTTCACCTTTTGTATACATATGCTCGTAAGACCAAATTTGCCATTCATTTGTTTGAATTGTTTCAGGAGTTGGCTTCACACTATCAATCGATAGTTCCTGCATAGAATCGTCAATATAAGATAATGCTAAATAACTGATTGTTCCGGGTGTTTCTGCAACAATTTTACGAACTGTTCCGGAAGAATCTTGTTCTTGAGATTGAATCGTTTCTGCTCCATCTAAGCCCCACTTTTCAAATGTTGCTCGTGTACCACTTCCTGAAGCACGGTTGACTACAGCAATCTCTTGATCTACACCGCCCACTTCTTTCCAGTTTTTAATTTTACCTGTAAAGATATCAATCAATTGTTGTTTCGTAATGTCCGTTACGCCCACTTCTTTATTAACAACTGGCGCCATCCCTACTACAGCAACTTTATGGTCAACTAATTCATCGGCTGGAACACCGTCTTTTTCTTCAGCAAAGACATCTGAATTCCCAATAGTAACCGCTCCTGCTGCAACTTGACTTAAGCCTGTTCCGCTACCGCCTCCTTGAACCGAAATGGTGTAATTGGGATTCTCAGTACTGAAGCTATCTTTAGCCGCATCGACTAATGGTTGTAATGCCGTTGAACCAACAGCTACGATTTCTACTTTTTCATTTGAGCCACTAGCAGCTGATGAAGATGATCCTGAACTATCAGTAGAACCATTCCCTCCGCCGCAACCTGCTAATAATACTCCTGCTAATACTAGTAATCCTGTGATTTTTTTCATTGATGAAATTCTCCTCTCTCTTTCTCACACCCATAGTCTAACAAGCGAATGTAAATCCCTGATGGACTTTATGTAAAGAATTCATCAACCTATGTAAAAATTGTGTAAACGTGTTATGCTTTTGTTATTACCTACCTAGGGGGGAGATACGATGCATTTGATTCCTATCACAGAAAATAACTTATCTGACATCATCATGATTCAAAAAGCCGCCTTTCAAAAGCTGTATGAAAAATATCAAGACCACCAAACATCGCCTTATACACAAACACTAGCCAGATTACAAGAAAAATACCGGCTACCAAACAATTATTTTTTCTTGATTGCAACTACTGAAACAATTGGTTTTATTCGTGTGGTTACCTATGATTCCCAGACTCGTGCACGAATTGCGCCCATTGCGATTTTACCTGATAAAGAAAATCAAGGATATGGTAGTCATGTTTTACAATTAATCGAGATAACCTTTCCAACTGTGATGACTTGGCAACTAAGTACGATTTTACAAGAAAAAAAATTAGTACACTTTTATCAAAAAGCAGGCTATCATCAACAAAAAGACACACAAGAAATTCAAGAAAACATGACCATTGCTTTCTTTACTAAAGACATTTTTCCAAAGAAACCAGTATAACTATTCTGATCTAACCAATAATATAGCACCCTATCTCTTTTTATAGAAATAGGGTGCTATATTATTGGTTACTTCGGCAATTGTTGATTTTTTTCTCAATTTTCATACGTTAACCATGGTTTTCCTGATTCACATTGAATATGAAAACTAGTGAATTCTTGTTGTTCAAATTCTGTAAACTCTTCAATAGACCCCATTTTAATTGTCATCAATTGATTGGCTTCTTTTTTTCATGCTATAGAGAACTACTACAATTGGACAAAAAAACATTTCTTTCTGGGAAAAGATCCATAGAACGTGATATAGTTCTCTTCGTCTTTAAGCGTAAAATCAGCAGTTAAATTAGATGAAAGCGTAGCAGTATGTGTTTTTCTACAATAATTATAATGGCAATGAATCAATGGTCCTTTCAATTTTAATACTTCATAATGCACCTTTCCACATAGACAATTTTGCTTTAAATTTTTTAAATACAACTATTGTTCGAAAAAATAAAAAAATTGACTTACTTTGTACATCAGAAGAATTCAAAACATGGATGACTAACGAGGCACAGTTAAATGATGCTGTCACTATCCAATTTTCTTATGTACAGTCTTGGATGGATTCCTTAAACCCGCTAAATGAAAGAACCGATTACCGAACAGAGCTATCCGAAAAATTAGCTGCGTTTATGAATAGCGTCATGTCAAAAGAGATGTTAAAAGAAAGAATCGAGACAAATGACATTGAAAAATTGTGGCATTGCACCAATCCCGATTGTATTTTGGTTTTTATCAATAAAACGTGGAAAAGAAAGTGGTGCTCAATGAAAATATGTGGCAATCGACATAAAGTTGAATGCTTCTCAAAAAAATCAACCTATAAAAAAAGATGATAACATCCATAAAAGCTGATGTCATCACCTTGTTTTCTTCTTATTTCGCTGTTACATAACGCTCCATGCGAGCCATTGCTTCTGTTAAACTTTCTAAACTTGCAGCATAACTGATACGGATATAACCTTCTCCTGCATCGCCAAAAGCAATCCCTGGAATCACTGCCAACGCTTCTTTTTGTGCTAATTCCACACAAAACTCCATTGAATCTTGAAGACAATGTGCTGGAATTTTAGCAAAAATATAAAAAGCCCCTGATGGTTTGGCCACATCAAAACCAAAGCTAGTCATTTTCTCATACACAAAATCACGGCGTTTTTGGTATTCTTTTTTCATCACTTGTGCATCATTGATACCTTCAACTAATGCACGAACCGCTGCTTTTTGTGAGACCGTTGCCGCGGCAGTTACTAAATATTGATGTACTTTAATAATTTCTTTGGTTAACTCTTTTGGTGCATAGATAAAACCAATTCGCCAGCCAGTCATCGCATGTGATTTTGACAAACCATTAATTAAAATTGTTTGTTCACGTAAATATTCCGCAATTGATACATGCTCTTCATCATACGTTAGCTCGCTATAAATTTCATCACTGATAACAAAAACAGGATATTTCTTTAAAACTTCTGCTAATGCTTGGACTTCTTCACGAGAATAGGTAACTCCTGTTGGATTACTTGGGTAATTTAAAATAACTGCTTTAACTGCTTCACCATGTTCATTTAATGCAGCTTCTAATACGTCAGGTGCTAAAACAAATCCATTGTCGCTTGTATCAATATAGACAGGTTCTGCACCTGCTAGTGTAATAATTGGTTCATATCCTGGATAAATTGGCGCAGGCAATAAAATTTTATCTCCCGCTTCTAAAATACCTAGCAAGCTCGCTGAAATAGCTTCTGTTGCCCCCACAGTAACTAACACTTCTGATTGCCAATCATAAGATACATTGTATTTTTCTTCTAAAAATCGGCTCGCTGCTTGACGAATATCTGGCAAGCCTGCCATCCCAGTATAATGGCTAAAATTGTCCTCAATCGCTTTTGAACCAGCTTGTTTGACGTGTTCTGGGGTATTAAAATCTGGTTCCCCTAGCGTTAATTTTAAAATGTTGGGAATATCTGAAACGCGCTCATCGAATTGGCGAATTAAAGATACTGCAATTTTATCAACTTGTTTATTGAATCTTTTTGTTAAATCCGTCATCATTTCTCACTCCTCATTGTTGATATCCTACCATAAATCCTCATACTTTTGTCATTTTTTTAATTATTTTTTTCGAAATTTTCTAACAATTGTACAGTCAAAAAAGCGGTACTATCAAACAATCTGATAGTAGACGGTTTGAATGAGCGAGCTCATTTTTGATTGCTCTTCTAAATTGACTCGCTCTTATTTCTCGCTTATTTAGATTGGTTCACAATTTTCAACCGCTAACTAAATACTTTTAATCCGATAATACCGACAATAATTAATGCGACAAAAAACAATTTTAATTTACTACGACTTTCTCCTAAAAATAAAATGCCGTACCCAACCGTCAAAACAGAACCAATCCCTGTCCATACTGCATAAGCCACTCCTAATGAAACATATTCTATGGCTTGGCCTAATAAATAAATAGAAATTAAAATTGCGAATATAGAAAATAGCAACCAGCTTTTATTCCCATGATTTGCTTTTTCTAAACAAATAACAAAAATAAGCTCCATTAAACCAGCTGTTCCTAATAATAACCAACTCATTTACTTACCTCCTGATCTGTTAATTTCAAACCAGCAATCCCGATTAATAGTACAATTAAACTAACCAGCTTAAATAAATTCGTCGGTTCCTGAAAAACAACTAAATCTAAAACTGCCGTACCCGCTGTCCCAATCCCTGTAAAAACAGCATACGTAACGCCTATGCCAAATGTTTGTACGACAGATTCCAAGAGATACAAACTAATAAGTAATAAGATAACTGTCGTAACTCCCCAACCAAGCTGAGTGAATCCAGCACTCTTTTCTAAAGTGAATGCCCAAAGAATTTCAAGCAATCCAGCAATTAATAATTTTATAAATGCCATATTTTCCTCCTTAAACACAAAAAAGGCAACAAACTAACTTACGAGGCCTAAAAGTTAGTTTCTTGCGATCATCCGGCGATGTGTCTTTTTTATTTCCCTGAATTATACTCATACTCTATTTGAAAGTCAACTAGCAAAAAAACCGAAGCACTAGCTACTTCGGTATCTATGCTAAATTGTTTTTAAATAGATTTTTCTAATAATTAATTTATCAAATAAATGCGAATTATTATCATGCTCGGCAATAATCTCGGCAGTGACTGTTTTATTTTCTGTTTTTTTTCTTAATTGGTAGACAAGTTTACCCGTCTCATTTAATTCATGAATCATATCTACTACACCACCAAAACCTGTCTTTTTCGTAATAAAACCTAAAGCGACCATTCGTTCATCTACATTCTTAGCAGACATTGTTGATCCTGTAATCAACGCTTTACGTAAAGTATTAGAAAAATCTTCCATACCATTGACCGATACTTGTTCTGACTCCGGTTCACGTATCGATTGTTGCGTTGGACGTGCTCGCAATTCATGTAGTTCTTGCAGTAATGTTTCGTACTGCTCTTGCGTAAGCATCACGCCTGCGATTTTTTCACGATTAAATACATACACGGCAGTACCTGCTTCACGTGCTTGGCTAAATACGTCCATGGGAGACTTCTTCACTTCGGTTATTGAAGTTGTGGGAACTTCAAGCTTTTTCAGTTCCATTTTTTCCCCTCCTTGTCTTAACTTTCACATTATATCATAACTTTTCCTGTAGATTTCATTAGAATCGAAAAAACATGGCGAATTCCACAAACTATTCCTTCTTATTTTAACAAACATACGTTCGTATGTCTAGCAAAAAAAGACAGAGACATAAAATCCCTGTCTTTTCTATTAATCAATCGTCGTTTCATAACCAATTGCACTGACTTTTTCTGCAATTGCAGTGGCACTCGTTTGTGTTTCGTCAAATTTTACAACGCCCTGGCCTTTTTTCAAATGAATTTTTATTTTTTGAACCCCAGGTAATTCATTGATTGCTGTTTCAACGCGATTTGCACAATGGTCACAGCTCATCCCTTTAATCACAAATTTTTGTTTCATTGATGCTCCTCCTTCTTGCATTCACACTGTCCAGGAATACAATTACAAGTAATTTTTTTTACAGGTTGTTTTGTTGTTAAAACCTCTTGAATGGCTTGAATATCTGCTGAAGTTAGTTCAACTTCGGTAATTAAATCGGCAATTGTTTGACCAATTTTACGTGCACAAATATGTGAAAAAAGATTTTCTGTTGCACTACGAACGGTTTCTGTTTCACTAACTTTTGCAGAATAAAGAAATTTTTTACCTTCTCGTTCTGTCTGTAAAACGTCTTTTTTTACTAATCGCCCTAATAAAGTTTTAATTGTTGCGATTTTCCACCCTTTTGACTCACTTAGAAGTTCGTTAATGGTCGTCGCATCGATTTGTTCATTGTTCCAAATGACACGCATCACTTCCCATTCAGAATCACTAATTTTTACGGGTTCATTGATTGTGGACATCAACATCCCTCCTTCTTATATAATTTACAACTGTAATCTTTTTTTGTCAAAAATAAACTCTCACTTTTTAAAAGAAAAAGATTTCAGAAGAGTAACTTCTGAAACCCATTTATGGTCGTTGCCATTTGAAGAAATACCATGAAAGAAAATCCATCAGCAGAAATAAACAGAAGCCAAAACTACTTAAAATTAAAATACCGCCATACATTGCTGGATAATCCATACGAGTCCAGGCATCCATAATGAAATAGCCCATCCCAAATTCCGTGCCATAATTTTCAGTGAAAAATAAAATAGAAATCGCAGTCCCTAATGAAATACGCGTGGAACTAAACATAGCTGGCAGCGTGGCTGGAAAAGTAATCGCAGAAAACCGTTGCCACCGCGTTGCTTTTAATCCATAGTAAACATCATAATAATGCTTTGGAATTTCTCTAACTGCATCACGAACCGAAATAGTTACTTGTGGCAGGACAATTAAAATAATCATCGTAATTTTCGAACCGTCTCCCAAACCACCAAGTAACATGACAATTGGTAATAATGCCATTTTAGGAATTGGATAGGTTAAGTAAATTAGCGGATCGAAAAATTGATTCCATTTTGGAAAGCTCCCCATGATTAATCCTAAACCAAAACCTCCTAAAATAGAGAAAAATATACCGACAATTACTCGATAAAAGCTTGCCTGTAAATGTTGAAACATTCCTTCGACAAATAATACTGGTATTCGTGCCAGAACTATTCCTGGCGATGGTAGTAATGGTTTTTGTAATATCAGACTTCCCAACCACCAAAGACCTAAAATCAACCCAACAGCTGCAATTGCTCCAATTAATTGACGAATACTTTTTTTCATCCTGCAATCTCCTTTCGCAACAATTTTGTCGTTTGAAAGAGACGTTCAGATTGTCGTTCGTCTGCCAGTTGTTGCTTTTCTTGGAAAGGTGATGTCATAATTTTCTTGATTCGGCCAGGATTAGATGCTAAAACAATCACTTCATGTGCCAATAATAAAGCTTCTTCAATGTCATGCGTTACAAAAACTGTTAAGCGCGGTGCTTGATACCAACTGTCTAAAAATAATTGTTGCGCTTTTTCCCTTGTAAAAGCATCTAAGGCAGAAAAAGGTTCATCCATTAGCAATAACTCACTATGACTGGCTAATCCACGCGTAATTGCTACTCGTTGCTTTTGTCCACCACTTAATTGATTGGGATACTTATCAGCAACAGCTGTTAAGTGCATTTGCTCAAACAATTGCTGAACAAACTGTTTATCTTCCTGTGTAAGTGCTCGACTTTGACTAATTTTTCTGCCTGCCAAAACCGCTTGTTTAGCAGTTTGCCAAGGAAGTAACCCATACTCTTGTGGAACAAGAGAAATGACGATATCTTTCGGATTTTTTTCTGCATACGTTAAAGTCCCTTCAGTTGGTTGCTTTAAACCTGCTAATAGTTGTAACAATGTTGTTTTCCCGGCTCCAGAAGCTCCAATTAACGCATAAATTTTCTGATCTTCCAATGTTAAAGAAACATCTTGCAAAATTGTTTTATCTTCAATCTCAAAAGAAACATTTTTTATTTGGAAATTTTTATTTAAAATAGACATCACTCAATACATCCTTTGGTTCAATCGACTCTTTCAAAATTCCTTTTTCTTTTGCCCAATCAAAAGCTTTAGCAATATCTTCTTCGGTTGCTTGACTTGCGTGTGGATATTCAGGAACTTGGATATTTTCTTTTAATTCTTCTGGGAAGCCAATCTCATCAATAAATAGTTGAATGTATTCTGATTTGTCATGTTCTTTCATCCAATCGACTGCTTCATTATACGCCTCATACATTCCTTGCAAAGCTTCTGATTTTTCATCAATTGCCTCAGTTGTAAAACACAAAACAAATGGATTAATCCCCACGCTACGTGTTGATCCTAAATTAGTCATACCTTTAGTCGTTGTCATCGTCACAAAAGGTTCTGGTAAAATTGCTGCTGCAGCTTGATTATTTTGCAATAATTCTACACGACTAGGTACTTGAGGAACATCCACGATTTTGACATCTGCCCCCGTCATTTTCGATTGAGCTAAAATTTGATCGACAGCATATTCCGGACCTTGATTTTTCAAAACAATCACTTCTTGTCCTTTTAAATCATCAACTGTTTTAGTTTCAGGTGCAGCAATCAAGTCAAATTGTCCAAAGGTTGAACTAGTAATTTTGACATCCATGCCCCCTTGCAAATAAGCTGCAACACCTACTAAATCAGCATTAATTCCATCAACTGTGCCTGCTTGAAAAGCTGCATCACGATCTTTACCGGACTTAAAGGTTTCTAATTCTATCGTAACTCCATGCTTTTTATCAAAACCTTGTTCATGTGCCACAATAAATGGCATATTATCGGTTGACGGCATGACACCAACTTTAACAGTTGATACGGTTTCCTCAGAGGCATCTGTTTTGTTTTCTCCAGATTTTCCACACCCCACTAAAAATAAAGTCATTAAGCTAAAACTTACAAGTATTCTTTTCATGCTAACAATTCCTTTCTGTTATTCTCAACTACTTATTTTACCACTATTTACTGGAAAAAAAGAAAAAACATTTACCTCTACAGATAAATGTTTTACTTCTTTTTAGACTTTCTCATTACTTCTTGTCGGTAACTACGATTCCCTAAAAATTTTAAGGTTTTCATTAACGGTTGACGATTTTCACCAACTAAACCAATTAATTCAATAAACAATTCTAAACCAAATGTTGTACTAATGATTAATAAAATAATCGCCCAATTACTTGCGTAGTTCATCAATAAAGCAATAAATGAAAAAACCATTGCCATTGCGTAAATTGTCAACACAGCTCCACGATGCGTAAATCCTAATGACAACAATCGATGATGTAAATGCATTTTATCTGCGGAAGAAATAGGCTGCTTATTAAACCGACGACGAATCATCGCATAAATGGTATCCGTAATTGGTACCCCTAAAATAAACATTGGTGTTAAAACTGAGATAAATGTGGCATTTTTTAGCCCTTGAAGTGAAAAAACTGAAATCATAAACCCTAAAAA
Organism: Enterococcus sp. AMC2644; assembly: GCF_058216475.1. Classification (NCBI taxonomy): domain Bacteria; kingdom Bacillati; phylum Bacillota; class Bacilli; order Lactobacillales; family Enterococcaceae; genus Enterococcus; species Enterococcus sp. AMC2644. The sequence goes on along the minus strand of NZ_CM177095.1, from coordinate 2,263,380 downwards.
TAAGGCACCTGTATCCCCTAGAAAAATGGTTGCCGGATAAAAATTATATGGAAAAAACCCAACAATGGCCGCAACCAAGGTAAAGATTAAAATAGCTAAGATAACCCCATTACTAGGTAAAAAGAAATAACTAACTAATCCCATAGTCACCAAAGCAATAATCGAAACACCCGAAGCCAAACCATCTAATCCATCAATTAAATTCACCGCATTGGTAATTGCTAAGATCCATAATAAGGTAACTGGGAAACTTAGCCAACCTAAGTTAAAGTAACCAACAAATGGAATGGAGACTGTACTGATTCGAATTCCAGCAATAAAATAAATTTCTGACGCTGCTAACGTTAGACCTAGCGTTTTTTGCATAGGCGTTAATTCAAACACATCATCCATTAATCCAGTTATGACAACAATCGTAGCTCCTAAAAGCATCGGCCAAATTCGATGAACATCTAACGTATCACTAAACTCCCATAAGACGGCAATGGAAAAAGAAAGGAAAATACTCAGTCCTCCCGCAGTAGGCATCGTTTTTTTATTAATACGCCGTTCACCTGGTTTATCCACTGCACCGATTTTAAAGGCAAGAAGCTTGATTAATGGTGTCAAAATGACTGAAAGAAGCATTGTCAAAAATAGTCTTACAATAAATTGAAATGTAAATCCCATTAGCTTTTCTCACTTTCATCATTCTTTTTGGACCAATGTTTTTTGAAGCCTTTTTTTACTTTGTCGACCGGTCCAGTACGCTCGACAACTTCACCGCCAACAAATTCTTCAACCACTGCATTGAGGATTCCGCCTAGCACAATGACTGTAGCAGCAAAGTTCAACCAGAGCATGAGGACAACAAAACTTCCGATAATTTGATAGCCGCTAACTCTCGCAGCAAAAAATTTTGCATACAAACCGAAAACTTGTGACAACAACATCCAACCAATTGTAGCAAAAACAGCACCTGGAAGAACTGATCGTAGCTGAACTTTCACATTTGGCGTAATCCAATAAATAACACTCATCAGTGCCATCATCGTTACAATTGTTAACGGCCATTTAACCGTTTGGAAAATATGAATGATATCGTCTGAAAATAGAAAAATTGGTTGTAACTGATCCAAAATTAGTTTACCTGAACCAACGACTATTGTCACTCCAACAATAGCAATTAATAACAATATGATGACAAAAATCGATACAATACGAACAATAATAAAATTGCCTCTTTCTTCCACACCATATGCTTTATTCATTGCTTTTTGCAAAGCATTGATACTTTGACTTGCTGACCATAATGTAGCAATTGCCGAAATAGACAACAGGCTACCTGAAGCTTGTGTTAAAAGATCTTTAATTGCAGGACCTAAAAAATCATAGACTGGCTCTGGAATCACCTCTTGAATATAAGGCAATACTGTATTGGGATTAATTTGTAAAAATGGCAACAAGTTCCCCACAGCAATCAGCAATGGAAACAATGAAAGCAATAAATAATACGCAACAACAATCGAGCTGGTACTTAATTCTGAATCAGTCACTCTTGTTTGTACGGTTTGAATAAAGCGTGTCACCTCTTTATTCGTTCGGAATTTTTTTAGTCCATTCATCGCCTGCTCCTTTTTAGTAGGTATTTTCTTCACCTTGAGAAGTCAAAATACGTGGACCTTCTTTAGTAATTGCCAAACTATGTTCATACTGACAACTTAAACCACCATCTAAAGTATAGGCTGTCCAACCGTTTGGATCCATTTTCATTTTCCATGTTCCTGTATTAATCATTGGTTCGATTGTGATAACCATACCTTCTTTTAAGCGTAAGCCTTTTCCAGCTTCACCATAATGAGGAACTGCTGGACTTTCATGAATAGTAGGACCAATTCCATGTCCGATAAAATCACGGACTACACCATAACCTTCACCTTCTGCATACGTTTGAATCGCATGTCCGATATCCCCAATTCGATTACCAACTTGTGCTTGTTCAATCCCTAAGTATAAAGCTTTTTTAGTTACTTCCATTAGTTTTTTTACTTCTGGTGTTGGTTCCCCGACTGCATAAGACCAACAAGAGTCCGAAATAGCACCCTTTAGGTCAATACACATATCTACTTTAATCAAATCGCCTTGTTTCAAGACTTTTTTTCTTGGAAAACCATGACAAATTTCATTATTGATACTACAACATGTAGCATATTTGTAACCTTCAAAGCCAATTTGAGCGGCAATACCACCATGACTTTCAATATAGTCACGAACAAAAACTTCAATGTCCCAGCTTGTAATTCCTGGTTTAATAAATGTGCGCAATTGTTTATGAACATCTGCTAATAAAGCACCTGATTCTGCCATACGATCTATTTCTCTTTGTGATTTTAATGTAATCATTCTTCTTATCCCCTTTGTTGAAATCTTATCTATTTTACCATAGGAAGGAACTTTTTTCCAAATTCCTTCTATCCAGTTTAACCGATAGTTTCCATAAGGCATTTATTTTGCTATAATCAACCTAACAGATAAGTTTTAAAATATAATGGAGGATATTATGACCTTAGCAAAAATTATTTATGCAAGCATGACTGGAAACACCGAAGAAATTGCTGATATCGTTGCTGAAACAATGGAAGATATGGGCATTGAAGTTGAAATAGATGAATGTACACAAGTTGATGCGTCTGATTTTGAAGCTGCTGATATCTGTGTTGTTGCTACATACACATATGATGATGGACACTTACCTGATGAAATCATGGATTTTTATGATGATTTATTAGAAATAGATTTATCAGGAAAAATCTTTGGTGTTTGTGGATCTGGTGATACCTTTTATGATTTCTTCTGTAAAGCAGTAGACGACTTTGAAGAAGCTTTCATAAAAACAGGTGCTGTCAAAGGTGCTGAGAATGTTAAAGTTGATTTAGCTGCTGAAGAAGAAGATATTCAAAATCTTGAAGCATTTGCTAAATCTTTAGTTGAAAAAATTTAAAAAAGAACGTCGTGTGCTGTAATGACCCCAAAAGTTAGACCAAAAAAATCTAACTTTTGAAGGTCGCTTCACTTACGACGTTCTTTTTTTATGGACGTAACGTTTTGAATGAAAGATCTAATGGGCGGTTTTGAGTTCGCATCATATCAAATGAGTCTTCCAACAATTCAATAATTTCTTCTTTGGATGGTGTAATAATATTTGAAGAAGTCAACGCTGCTACACCAGAAACAACAATCCAAAAACCTGTATAAAGTGAAAATAATTTTTCCTTGGTCAGTTCTTCATATTCAGTTCCCTTAATAACGGTATTATAAAAATAATCGTACGAATATTCCTCTAATTCAGCAATTTCTGTTTCACCTTCTAAATAAAGAGCTTTATATAATTGTTTCTCTTCACTCGCAAATTCAATGTAGTTAATTCCCAAATCAACTAATTTATTCCCGGTTACCTCTTTATTCAATAATTTCGTCGAAAGTTTTGTAATGATTTCTTTGACTAATACTTTTTTCAATTCATCCATATTTTTAAATTCTAAATAAATAGGTTGAGTTGAACATTTCATTTTAGCTGCAATATTTCGAGCAGTAAAACGGGAAAAACCTTCTTTTGCAACAACTTCATAAGCAGCATTCAGTATTTGATCTCTTGTGATAGTTTTTTTTCTTGCCATAGTCTCCGGTCTCCTTACATTAATATATACCGCTTTCACAATTATGTTTTGTTCATTTTAACATGTTTTCTAAATAATTCAAAATTCAGTCTATTTTCTTTACAATAAAAAAACAAATTTTATTCTTTTTTAATAACTTCTATTTTTTTTAGTCTCATCACTTTCTAAATTGTGTTGATTTTTAGTTAGTGTTATTATTAAAACAGATAACTTTTAGGAGGAAAAACAATGGTTCTAGTAAATTTTAATGAAAATCTTGAAAAATATGCCCGATTAATTGCTGAAGTGGGTGTCAATGTACAAGAATCGCATACAGTGGTTTTACAAATTAGTGTTGAACAAGCCCCTTTAGCTCGTTTAATTACTAAAAATGCTTACGAATTAGGTGCAGCAGAAGTTATTGTTCAATGGTCAGACGATACGATTCAAAAAGAATTTTTAACTCATGCGGCAGAAGATCGTCTCTCTACCATTCCACAACATAAAATTGATCAAACAGAAGATTGGATTGAAAAAGGCGCCAGTCGAATTAGTGTCGTTTCTTCTGATCCTGGATCATTAGCAGGCGTTGATTCTGAACGCGTTGCTACTTATCAATTAGCTGCTGGCAAAGCAATGCACAAATTGCGCATAGCTACTCAATCAAATAAAGTAAGTTGGACAGTCGTTGCAGCAGCTGGTAGCGAATGGGCAAAAAAAGTTTTCCCTGATTTATCAGCTGAAGAAGCACAAGATGCTTTATGGGATCAAATTTTCAAAACAACACGTATTTATACAGAAGATCCTGTTGCTGCATGGAAAAAACATGACGAAACACTACAAGAAAAAGCCAATGAATTAAATGCAGAACAATTTGATTCATTACATTATACAGCTCCAGGAACTGATTTAAAGATTGGTTTACCAAAAAATCACCTGTGGGAAGGTGCTGGTAGTTTCAATGCACGTAACGAAAAATTCATGGCAAATATGCCTACAGAAGAAGTCTTTACTGCTCCTGATAGTCATCGTGTAGACGGAGTTGTATCAAGTACAAAACCATTAAGTTATGCTGGTACAATTATTTCAGGAATGAAATTTACATTCAAAGATGGGAAAGTTGTTGATTTTTCTGCCGAACATGGCGAAGAGGTCTTAGCTAAATTACTAGATACTGATGAAGGCGCACGACGCTTAGGTGAAGTTGCTTTAGTTCCAGATCCCTCCCCTATTTCTCAATCAGGGATTATTTTCTTCAACACATTATTTGATGAAAATGCCTCAAATCATTTAGCATTTGGTTCAGCATATGCATTCAATTTACAGGGTGGTACAGAAATGACCGAAGAGCAATTGATTGAAGCTGGGTTAAATCGTAGTCAGACACACGTTGATTTTATGGTTGGTTCAGCAGAAATGAACATTGATGGTATTCGTAAAGATGGAAGTACAATGCCAATTTTCAGAAATGGGGATTGGGCATAAAAACCAAAAAATAAAAGCAAAAATGATTGCTTCATTTTTGCTTTTATTTTTTTTTGAATATTTTCTTTATGTTCTCAATCATTTTGCATAGTAAAAAGGGAGAAATTTTGATAGAATTTACTTCATATAGAAGGGATGATTCATAATGACACCTAATCGTGAAGATTATCTAAAACTGATTTTAGAACTTGGTGGCGACCAACAACAAATCAGCAATAAAAAAATTGTATCTGGCTTAGCCATTTCTGCTGCTTCTGTCAGTGAGATGATTTCTAAACTTGTTAAAGAAGGGTTAGTCAAACATACTCCTTATCAAGGTGTACAATTAACCACTGCTGGTTTAGAAAAAGCGAGCTCGCTAATTCGCAGACACCGATTATGGGAAGTATTTCTCGTGGAACACCTCAATTATTCTTGGAATGAAGTTCATGATGATGCCGAGGTTCTTGAACATGTCACTTCAGACACACTTGCTCATCGCCTTGAAACTTACTTGAACCATCCAGAATATTGTCCCCATGGTGGCATGATCCCGAAAGAAACACAAACAATCCATGAGAAAAAAAGAGAAACACTTAGCACCTACTCAAAAGGCACTCGTGTAAAAATAGCCCGTGTTCTTGATGAACGTGAGTTACTGGATTATCTTGTTTCTATTGATTTGAAGTTACACGAAGAATATGAGATCATTGATGTTGCTGCTTATGAAGGGCCAATTACGATTCAAAATGAAGAAAAGACTTTAGCCGTCAGCTACAAGGCAGCTAGCACAATATTCGTTGATAAACTATAAGGAGTGATCTAAATGAACGAAAAAAAGGTTTTGTTTACAATTTTTGGTGCGACAGGTGACTTAGCCCAAAGAAAGCTATACCCTTCTTTATTCCGCTTGTACCGCAAAGGTGATTTGGTTGAATCATTTGCAGTTATTGGTACCGCGCGTCGCCCTTGGAGTAATGAAGTTTACCGTGATATCGTAAAAGAAACAATTGCTGGTTTAAATCCAACACCAGAGGAATCCGAAGCATTCTCTTCTCATTTTTATTATCAGTCACATGATGTACAAGATACTGAACATTATGATACTTTAAAAAAATTATCCGATGAATTAGACGAAAAATATCAATTAAATGGTAATCGTTTATTTTACTTAGCGATGTCACCTAACTTTTTTGGTACGATTGTTGCCCATTTAAAATCACAAGGCATGCTGGATGTAGCTGGCTATCATCGTGTCATTATCGAAAAACCATTTGGAACAGACTATGAAACAGCACGACAATTAAATGAAGAAATTGCAACCGTATTTAATGAAGAAGATATTTATCGTATTGATCATTACTTAGGAAAAGAAATGGTACAAAACATTTCAGCTATTCGTTTTGCAAATAACTTTTTCGAGTCAATGTGGAATAATCGTTTTATTGATAATATCCAAATTAACATTGCCGAAGATTTAGGTGTCGAAGAACGTGGTGGCTATTATGAAAAAAGTGGTGCTTTAAAAGACATGGTACAAAATCATATTTTACAAGTGTTAGCACTTTTAGCGATGGAACCACCTGTAGCCTTTTCTGAGAAAGATATTCGTTCAGAAAAAATTAAAGCATTAGAAGCAGTTCGAGTGTATACACCTGAAGAAGTTACAAAAAACTTTGTTCGTGCTCAATACAGTGCCGGTAGGTTCAAAGACGAGGAATTTGTTGGTTATAAAAATGAATTAAATGTTGATCCAAATTCTGAAACAGAGACTTTTGTTGCTGGTAAATTCGTGATTGATAACTTCCGTTGGTCGGGAGTTCCATTCTATGTACGTACAGGAAAACGCCTAACAGAAAAAGGCACACGTATCAATATCGTCTTCAAACAAGTACCAGTCAATGTCTTCAAGTCAGCAATTGGAACAAAAAGTGAACAAGAACTAGCACCTAATGTATTAACTATCTACATCCAACCAACAGAAGGTTTCTCTTTATCTTTAAATGGTAAAGAAGTTGGACCTGGTTTCAATATGTTGCCAATTCATTTAGAACATCGAAACAGTTCAGAAGTAATGTCAAATACTCCTGAAGCTTACGAAAAATTAATGCTTGATGCACTGAATGGTGATGGAACAAACTTTACTCATTGGGATGAAGTCGCACAATCATGGCGTGTAGTAGACGTGATTCGTCAAACGTGGGACCAAGATCATTCTGTCCTACCTCAATACTCAGCACGTACCATGGGTCCTAAAGAAGCTTATGATTTATTAGAAAAAGATGGTTTCGAATGGATTTGGACACCTGATGAATGGTATCGTGAACGTAACTTATTAGACTAAGCAAAAAAGACATGATGGTAAATAATCATCATGTCTTTTTTTAACTTTCTATCCGATTAACTTAAACATCAGTAACTGGATATTTTTATCTATGTTACACCGTTACATTTATAATTATTTTGTTTCAAATCCTTCTGTTACAGCTTCTGGAAATTCTTTTGCCACAACTTCTGCACAATGTGAACATAATGTTGGTAACTCTTCATGAGAACCAATGCTATTTTTTACTTGACGACAACGTTCGCAAACTTCACCCTCTGCTTTTTCCACTAAAATCGCAACATTTTCAAAGTGTTGCGCTTGCTCAGGAACTTCTGAACCTGCTGCTTTCACTTCAAAGAAATCAGGAGAAACGATTAACAGTTGTGCTAGATTCGTATCCACTGCTGTTAGAAGTGTTTGGACTGTTTCTGATGGATAGATTGTTACTTTCGCTTCTAATGATTTACCGATTAGTTTTTCATTACGAGCTACTTCTAAAGCTTTTAAGACATCATCACGGAAGTCCATGAAAGCAGTCCAAGTATCTAATAATTCTTCTTGATTTGGAAATTCTTGATATTCTGGGAATTCTGCTAATTGGACATAGTCTTCTTCTTCTTTTAAGTGTGACCAAATTTCTTCCGCTGTATGTGGAATAATTGGTGTTAATAATTTTGTTAATGCAACAGCAGTTTGATAGAATACTGTTTGCATGCAACGACGTTGATAATCATCTTCCGCTTCGATATAGACCACATCTTTTGCAAAATCTAAATAGAATGAAGACAATTCAACTGTTAGAAAGTTCATTACTGTACGATAAATGTGTAAGAAGTTATACTTCTCATAACCTTTTTGACGAATTTCTTTAATGACTTGGTTTAAACGAACCGTCATATATTTATCAACAGAACGTAAATCTTCAAAAGCCACACTGTCTTTTGGATCAAAATCAGATGTATTGGCTAATAAGAAACGCATAGTATTACGGATTTTACGATATACTTCTGACACTTGATTTAAGATATCCATAGATACTCGAACATCTGCTTCATAATCTACACTACTTACCCATAAACGTAAGATATCGGCACCCATCTGATTAATAACCTTTTCAGGAGCGATCGTGTTTCCTAGAGACTTACTCATTTTACGACCTTCACCATCTAAAGTAAAACCTTGAGATAACACAGATTTGTAAGGGGCAACTCCATTAATCGCTACACTAGTTGTAATACTTGAATTGAACCATCCACGATATTGGTCAGAACCTTCAAGATACATATCCGCAGGGAAAGTTAAGTCTTCTCTTTGACGTAAAACAGCTTCATGGGAAGAACCTGAGTCAAACCATACGTCCATAATATCTGTTTCTTTTGTAAATTCACCATTTGGCGAACCAGGATGTGTAAATCCTTCTGGTAATAAATCTTTCGCTTCACGTTCGAACCAAATATTTGAGCCATGTTCTTCAAATAGGTTTGCTACATGTTCAATTGTTTCTGGTGTGATAATTTCTTCACCGTTTTCAGCATAAAAAATTGGTAACGGTACTCCCCAAGCACGTTGACGAGAAATTACCCAATCGCCGCGATCACGAATCATATTGTATAGACGTGTTTTCCCCCAAGGAATGATCCAGTCTACTTTTTCAATTTCATCCAAGATATTTTGACGGAATTTATCAATCGATGCAAACCATTGTGGTGTTGCACGATAAATTACTGGTTTTTTCGTACGCCAGTCATGAGGATAACTATGCGTGAAGAAATCTAGTTTTAATAAGGCATTTTTTTCTTTTAATAAATCGGTAATCATTGGATTTGCTTTATCATAAAAAACCCCTTCAAAACCTGGTGCTTCATCTGTAAAACAACCGCGGTTATCAACAGGTGAAATAACTGGCAAACCATATTTTTTACTTACAATATAGTCATCTTCCCCGTGTCCAGGAGCTGTATGAACCAAGCCAGAACCTGCATCTAATGTTACGTGATCACCAAGCATCACTAATGATGTACGATCGTAGAATGGGTGTTGACCCGTCATATTTTCTAATTTTTCACCTGAAATTTCTTGTAAGACTTCTACTGTTTCCCAGCCAATTGCTTCTTGAACCGTTTTTAATAAATCTTTTGCTACAACAAATTTACGACCATCTGCTTTAATTTGAACATACATATACTCTGGATTAACAGAAATCCCTAAGTTTGCTGGTAAAGTCCATGGTGTAGTTGTCCAAATAATAAATGATGTATCTTCATCTAATAGCTCTTTACCATCAGCAACTTTGAAGGCAACATAGATTGAAGGCGATTTTACATCTTGGTATTCAATTTCAGCTTCTGCTAATGAAGATTCACTTGATGGTGACCAATAGATTGGTTTTAATCCCTTATAGATATAGCCATTTTCAGCCATTTTACCAAACACACGAATTTCTGCTGCTTCGTAATCAGGGGTTAATGTGATATATGGATTATCCCAATCACCTGCTACACCTAAACGTTTGAAATCACTTCTTTGTGTATCAACTTGCGTTAACGCATAGTCATAACATTTTTGACGATATTCTGCCATGTCCATTTCTTTACGTTTAACACCTTTTTTAGCTAACACTTGCTCAATAGGTAAACCATGCGTATCCCATCCAGGTACATAAGGTGCTCGGAAACCAGACATAGATTTTGAGCGAACAATAATATCTTTACTAATTTTATTTAATGAATGTCCGATATGAATATTTCCATTAGCATAAGGAGGGCCATCATGTAAGACAAAGGTTGGTTTTCCTTCATTTAACTTTTGACGTTGCCCATAAATATCTTTTTCTTCCCAGTCTTTTTGCCATTCTCCTTCACGGTTTGGCAAATTTCCACGCATTGGAAAACCTGTTTTTCCAAGATGAAGCGTTTCTTTCATTTTCATTATTGGTTGCTCCTTTTCTTATATTAAATTTGGATAAATGCCAACAAAAAAACGTTCATCCCTAATCGCATAGGGACGAACGTATCGTGGTACCACCCAAAGTTTAAAAACAAAATTTGTTTTTCTCTAGTAATCGTTAACGAGATTAACCGTTGATTTTTACTATAAATTCAAAATCAAGATATGTAGATGATCTAGCAAATTACAGGGTTTTGACGGGCTTCCACTATCTCCGTTTCGCTTAAAAAATGTAATTGGCTTTTCTGTTCTACTTACTATCGCTTATTTATTTTCTTCAGAAACTTTGACAACTTTTCCACTTGCTTCCACAATCGAAATGTCCTCATCTGAATGATTTTCTGCTTCTTCTGAGTTTACTTCAGAAGTATTTTCAATGTCAAGTTCTTTAGATAAGACTTCACGAATAACTTCATGCTCTTCTTGAACATAACTTGAAAATGGTGCCAAAATTTCGTCCCATTCTGGACTTTTAACTTGTTCTAATTGAGCTTGCAACATAACCAATAAGTTATTGTGGAAGACTCTAGTTTTAGATTTCAAATCATTTGTTTCTGTTGCTAATTGACGTGCACGAGCAGTCGCATCAGTCAAAATATCTTTTGCTTTCAATTCAGCTGCCGCAGTTAATGCTGCTGCACGTTTTTCTGCTGTCGTTACTAATTCGTCTGCTTTATTTTGTGCAGATGTAACGATTACTTCAGATTCTTTACTTGCACTTGTTTTAACTTTATCAGCCGTATCTTGTGCCACAATGATTGATTGATTTAAAGCATCTTTTAATTCATTAAAGTACTCTAGTTTTTCTTCTGCATGACGTAATGATTTTTCTAGTTCACGATTTCTTTGTGTGACATCTTCATAATCTTTAACTACAATCTCTAAAAAATCGTCGACTTCATTTTTTTCATATCCACGCATTTTTACTGCGAAACTTTTATTTTGAATATCTAATGGAGTTAATGCCATATTTATACACCTCTTTATAGTTATTTACGTAATACACCGAGCAATAAACGAATTTTTTCTTTCTTTGTGGCTCCCTCTAATCCTTGAATTTGTAATCGACCAAATCCACGAATTGAAACAATATCCAACAAATCAAGTATAAAATCAGGTCGCACGGTTTCCGTCCAATTGACTTTTATTTTTCCTGACTCAATTAATTGCTTTGATCGTTGACGAGAAATATTAAATACACTGGAAATAACCGTATCTAGTCGTAAAGAACTAACAGTGGTTCGTTCTTCTGACCAACCGTCTTTCGGTATTAAAATTTGCGTATAATCTCGGTTTTCTAGCCTTACACTAACGTTACCCATCTTAGTAACTTGTAATTCTACAAAAGAGTGGACCTCTTTAGCAACAAAAACTTGCCAAGCATCCCCATCAGAAATAATATCTCCAAAAAATTCACGCTTAACACCTGTACCTATAAGCGTACCTAAAATTTTCCCATGACTTAATGTTGTAAATTTTTTTGGGTAGCTAATTTCATATAAAACAATATCAAATTCTTCTTGTGTAGGTTCATAATAGTCTGGAAATATTAAACAGCGTGTTCTTTCAGCAGCTTCATATCCTCCAAAAAATTGGAACTTCAAATCTGATGTTTGACGAACAAGTGATTCTAAAATATAGGCTTGCCTTGGATCTAAAAACTCAGTTAACACAGGTGCATACTGCATCGTTACTTGCTCAATCCATTGTTCTACAGTATCAATAAAAGGGTGTTCATCGGCTCGAAAATGTTGATAGACATTTGCGTTCATCGATTCTCACCCCTTTCGTTATAAAATAGCTAGAATAATTCGAAATAGTGCTTCTGATGCTAGTTGTAGGATAATGATAGCAAATGCAATATTAAAATTTACTGGTCCAAAAGACAGATTCAAATGATCAAATAAGCTTAAATATGGTTCACAAATTTTTGATAAAAATCGACCAAAAGATGATTGATAGCCTCCAGGAAACCAGGACAAAAGTGCATAGATTACAAGTAATACAGTATAGATATATACTGCTTTCCCCAAAAGACTGATTAAACTATAAATAAATATAAGCTTTTCCTCCTCTAGTTACATTTCAAATAAGTTACTTTCAACTAGTGATTGAGCCGTCCCATCAATCTCCGTACCTTTTGGTGTACATAAAAAGATTTCATCTGCTACTCGTTTAATATCACCATCTTCAGCGTACACTGTTCCCGTTAAGAAATCAACAATTCTACGTGCTTGATGCTCTTCAATTAACTGAAAATTAACAAGTACAGATTCTCCACTCATCACATGCTTTGCAATAATCATTGCTTCTGAATATACACGTGGAGAGATAATCATAATTTTACTTGAACCGTCAATCGAGGCAACTTCTGTTTTCACTTGTCGTTTTGGCGATGATTGGCGCATAGACACAACCTTTTTTTCTGGTTCAGGTTGCGTATTTTGCGTATAAACGGGTTCTTTGTACGTCGCCTCTGCTGTTTTTGTGAGTGCTTGTCGTGAAGAAGCCGTTTCTGATGAGTAGCCTGTTTTAGGCTTTAATTTTTGTTTTGACTTTGGTTTAGGCTTAGTATTTGTAGTTTGCGTTCTAGGGTTGAATGTATTTTTCTGTCTAGCAGAACTAGAAGCCACCTGCTGAACTACTGGCTTTTGTTGAGGTACTTGTGCTTCTTCCATGTACTCTTCATCCTCTAGTCCAAAAAAAGTCGATACTCTTGCTAAGAATGACATGTAATAATCCCCCCTTTACTCTTTGAATAGTGCAGTACCCACTCGGACAAACGTTGCACCCTCTTGAATAGCAATAGAAAAATCATTTGACATCCCCATACTTGTTTCAGTACAAGGAGCATACGGTAATTTCTTTGCTTCTATTTTTTCTTGTAAGTTTTTTAATACTTTAAAAAATTGATGCTGTTCTTCTACAGTCGAATCAAATGGTGCCATGGTCATAAGTCCCACGACCTGAATCCGATCACATGTAGCAATTGAATCAATAAACTGTTCAACTTCTTCAGGTGAAATGCCATGCTTACTTTCTTCACCAGAAACATTTACTTCAATAAAACAACGAATGATTTTTTCTGCTCGTTTTTGAATTTCATTTGCTAATTTTAAGCTGTCTAAAGCATGAAAAAAGTCAATTTCATTTATAACTGATTTTACCTTTCTACGCTGTAAATTACCAATGAAATGCCATGAAACACTAGAAAAATCAGTCATTTGTTCTTTTTTTTCTAAGAATTTGTCAACACGATTCTCCGCTAAATGATGAACGCCCAAATTTACTAATTCAATTGTTTTTTCAACATCGACGGTTTTCGTCACCGCAACAAGTGTCACTTCATTTCGTTGACGAGAAACAAGAGCACAAGAATCCCGCAGCTCTTGCTCTACCTCCCGCAAGTTGTCAGAAATCATGTGCTCTGCCTCCTCTTATCTTTTACGACGGAAAAATGGTGGTGTATTTAACTCATCGTCATTTGATTTTGTTTCTTCACGGTTGAAGGTATCAAAATCTTTCTTTTCAATAGATTCAAATTGTGTTTCATCAATTTTTGGGCGAACATTTTGTTCTTTGCGAATATCCCAATCACCAAATGTTGCTGCAGTTTCCTCTTGTTCAGTTGGTTTCGCTTGTTCCATTTCAAAAACAGGTTTTTGAGGAGTTGCTTGTACTTGACTTTGTCTTGCACGAGTTGGTTTATTTTCACGTTTAGACGGATCAATTCCTGTAGCAATAACAGTTACACGAATTTCATCACCCAATTCTTCATTAATTGAAGTACCTAAGATAATATTCACATCACCTGCTGATGCACCTGCAACAATATCAGAAGCATCTTGTGCTTCAAATAATGTCATATCTAAACCACCAGTGATATTTAATAAGACTTGTTCGGCACCTTCAATTGACGTTTCTAACAATGGAGAAGAAATCGCTTCTTTTGTTGCTTCGATGACGCGATTTTCACCGCTAGCAACACCGATTCCCATTAAAGCAGTTCCTTGGTTTTCCATAACTGTCTTCACATCAGCGAAGTCTAAGTTTACGTATCCTGGAGCAGTAATTAAGTCTGAAATACCTTGTACACCTTGGCGTAATACATTATCAGCCTCACGGAAAGCTTCTAGCATTGGTGTTTTCTTATCCACTACTTCTAATAAACGGTTATTAGAAATAATTAGCAATGTATCTACATTTTCTTTTAATTTAGCAATACCTTCTGCTGCAAAACGACCACGTTTTGGTCCTTCAAAAGAGAACGGACGTGTTACAACACCTACAGTTAATGCACCTAATTCTTTGGCAATACTTGCCACGATTGGTGCAGCACCTGTACCAGTTCCACCACCCATTCCAGCAGTGATAAAGACCATATCAGCACCTTCTAAAGACTCACGAATGAATTCTTCGCTCTCTTCTGCTGCTTTTTGGCCAACTTCTGGTTGAGAACCTGCTCCTAAACCGCGTGTATATTTAGGGCCTAATTGAATAACTGTTTCTGCTTTTGAATTTTTTAAAGCTTGTACATCAGTGTTAACTGTAATAAATTCAACACCTTTTACGTTTTCTTCAATCATACGATTTACAGCGTTTCCGCCACCGCCGCCGACACCAATAACTTTGATTACTGCGCCGTCATTGATTGTATTATCAATTGAGAATTCCATAATTTAATTTCCTCCTGAGTTATTAATCGAAAATGTTAGAAAAGAAGTTCTTCACTTTACTTGTAAAACCTTCATTCGCTACTTTTTCAGTTGCGACTGGCTCTTGATAGCTTACTTCTTCTTCATACTGTGGTTGTTCGTAAACTGTTTCTTGTGTAACCGCTGCTGGACGATCCAAGACAACTTTTTCACCAGTTACAGCACTTTTCGCCATTTGGTACACTTCACTTAGATTTGCTGAATAATCAACAATACTAATAACGTTTGTAAAGACTGGATTGCGTAAACCCATGTGATTTGGTACGTATAATTTTACGGTTACTCCAAATACTTCTTGTGCTAACTCTACAATACCAGGTAAGCTTGCTGCACCACCAGTTAATACGATACCACCAGGTAGTTCTAAAGCTTCAATCTCATCTAAAACATCTTTTGCTTTGGTAAAAATTTGTTCCATACGTGCTTCGATAATTTCAGAAAGATATCGCTCATCAATTTTTACTGGTTCTGACTTACCAATTACATCCACTGGAAATTCTTCACTTGCAGATGTACGTTCTGGATAAGCATCCCCGTAGTTAATTTTCAATGCTTCTGCATTATTAAACGATGTATTCAAAACAGTTGAAATATCTTTCGTTACAAACTCTCCACCTTCTTGGTTCACGCTTGTAAATTTCAATTGTTTATCATGCATTACTGCAACAGTAGTTTGTCCACCACCAATATCGATAACTGTCGTACCGAAATCTTTCTCGCCGTCAGAAAGAACTGTTTCAGTCAATGCCAATGGCGTAATAACCATTTCACTTAAAATCAATCCCGCTTTTTCGACACATTTACGGATATTATGCACAACTGTTTTTGGTCCAGTGAAGACAATACCAAGCATTTCTAAGCGGACACCAATCATACCTCGGGGATCTTTAATTCCTTCAAAACCGTCCACTGTAAACTCTTGTGGAATAATTGTAATAATTTGTCTTTCGGGAGGAATTGAGCGTACCATAGCTGCTGAAGCTACATTACGTACGTCTTCGTTTGAAATCTCTCTAGATTGGCTACTTACAGCGATCATCCCTTGACAATTTTCTACTTCTAAAAGATTTGCTGGCACACCTACACTTACATTGTGGATTTGAATTCCTGCTTTTTCTTCCGCTTGGCGCACTGCGCGTTGAATAGCTTTTACAGTTTTATCAATATCAACAATAATCCCACGATTAATTCCTTCTGATTTTGCATTTCCTACACCAATAATGTTCATTTGACCATCAATATATTCTGCTACAACAACTTTTACAGAAGTTGTACCTATATCTAGACCAACATGCATTCCCGTTTTTGCCATGGATGGGGTTCCCTCCTACCTACTAATTTCCATATATCTCGAACCTGTTTGTTCGTACTTAGCTATATTGAATCATTTATTCACTGCTACCAATTTTACCATAGTTTAGCCCATTTTAGAAAGAAGTTAATAAAAAATTATATGACAATTATGTTAAAATTCTGTTTTTTACTATTTTATTCTTTTTCTGTTGCTGTTGTTTCGGTTGTTGATTCAGAAACTTGATATGGATAAGCAAAAATACCAACTTCCATATCAATCACACCTTTTTCTTCCATTTCTTTGGCAACTTGTGGGTAGTATTTCATTTGATTGGACATATTCGAAATATCGACAATTACTTGGTTTCCATCATTCATGTAAAGGTTCAATAATTGGTCATTGCTTTTGCTTGGTGCGTATTTCACTTGTGAAATTCCTTTTTGAATTTCTTTAGGTAATTTATCGTAAGCTTGTAACGTTTGTAAAATGACTTTTTTCTCTTTAAATCCTTCGAAAATCACTTTGTCTTGGCCGGCTTCTTTTTGGGGTTCTTGGATTACATAGCCACTTGCTAAGATTGGTAAATATTCTTTTCCTTCTACCAACCATGCAACCTCTTGGTATTCAGTCACGTTGATTTGTAATTGATTCCAATGAATAATTTGAATGTTGGCTGTTTCTACACGTGGCGCTTTTTCTTTAATTTCTTTTACTGTTTGTTTACGATTAAAAAATTGTGACCACAAGCTTTCGTCAACTTTTAAATTTGATTCTTTCACTATTGATTCCGTTGGTACTTTTTGATTTCCAACAACTGTAATATCTGAGACTTTACTCAAAGGAGAAATATAATAAAGCGTCCCTAATAACGGTAGTAAAAACAAGAGAATGAGTAAAAATAACCGTTGATAAAGCTTCTTACTACGATATTCTTTAATCTTAGGGAGACGATCTGCAAAAGAGACACGCTCATCAGATTCTTCTTCTGTTTCTTCTAATGGTTCTTCTTCCTCAAGTTCTTCTAACTCTTCCTCTTCAAGTTGCATCGTTGGATCAACTTGACCAGTCTTCTCAAGATACAGCAAATGCTCTTTCTGCCAAGGAGTCAAATTCTCTTCTTTGTCTGTCTTAACTTTTTTTGGTTCTTCCTCACTCGTACTAATAACAATCGCCTCCTTTACATTTTCTAGATCAAGGATTGGACTAATTGATACAAACGTTCAGAAGCGTCGGTGATTCCTTGTTCTTTTGAAGCTTCCGCCATTTGTTTGCGCAATGCTTCATCATTCATAATTTTGTCTACTGTAACAACTAAATTATCTGCTGTCAATTCACTATCTTGAATCATCTTCACTGCTCCTGCATGCACTAAACTCATCGCATTTTTAGTTTGATGATCATTTGTAACATAAGGACTAGGAATTAAAATAGCTGGTAAACCTAGACCAGTAAACTCAGCAATTGAAGTGGCACCGGCTCTCCCAATCAATAGGTCGCAATTAACCATCACTTCCATCATTTGATTAATGTATGGTTGAATGCTGATATTGGCGAATGCGTCTTTTGACATACCAATTGATTCTTCAATCTCTTGATAATAACGTTCTCCAGATGCATATAAAACTTGATAATTTTTGTTGGAAAATTGAGGAATCGCCGCAACAACCGCTTCATTAATTTTTAATGCACCTTGACTCCCTCCAAAAATTAAAACTGTTTTCTTTGCAGGATCTAAGTCATAATTATTTAAAATATCAGATTTTGCGACTCCCTCGACTTCTTGCGCACGAGGATTCCCGACTAGTACAGTTTTCTGTTTAGGGAAATACTGCGCTGCATCTTCAAACGCAATTCCAATTTTATCGACATAACGAGCTAAGAATTTATTGGTCACACCCGGTACACTGTTTTGCTCATGAACAATTGTTGGAATTTTCATTTTAGCAGCAGCATAAACAACTGCTCCCGAAACATATCCACCTGTCCCAATAACCACATCTGGTTTAAATTCACGCAGAATTTTCTTTGCTTCCCGAATACTTTTTAAAAATAGTTGAATCGTTTTAACATTATCAAAAGACAAACTGCGTTTAAACCCTTGGATTTCTAAGGTTTTAAAGGGAATATCTGTCTGAGGTAAAATTTTATTTTCCAATCCTCTTGTTGCTCCGACATAAAGGAAATTCGATGTTGGATCTTGCTCTTTTACATATTTCACAAAGGCTAAGGCTGGATAAATGTGTCCTCCAGTTCCACCACCAGTGACTAGTACTCTCATTGTATCTTCCTCACTCTATATTATTTTTTCAATGCAGCAACTGCAGCCATGTAACGGTCACCACGAACTTCAAAGTTCGGATATTGATCCCAACTAGCGTTAGCTGGTGAGAATAAAATCGAATCCCCTTTTTTGCTCAATTCAAAAGCAATCGGCACAGCCGTCTCTACATTTTCAGTTAATTTAATTGTTGAAATGCCTGCTTTTTTCGCAGCATCTTCTAGCTTATATTTTGTTTCGCCAAATAAGATAATCGCTTTAATTCCTTTTAACGAGGGAATTAATTCATCAAAATCATTTCCGCGATCTAAACCACCTGCCAGCAAAATTAAACGTTCATGCTCAAATCCACCTAAAGCCATTTCAGTAGCTAAAATATTAGTCGCTTTTGAATCATTAAAGAAAACTACATCTTCAATTTTGTCCACATATTGTGTACGATGAGGAACACCTGAGAAGACTTTTAGTGCATCAGCGATTGCTTGGTTTTCAATTCCCCACAGCTTCCCTACAGCAATTGCTGCTAAAGCATTTTCTACATTATGTTTTCCAGGAACACCTAATTGAGCAACTGGTAAAATCGCTTCATCTTTGAAGTATAATTGACCCTCTAATAAATAAGCTCCGTTGACTTTCTCTTGTGTAGAAAAAGGAACAACTGTTGCCTGAGTGGTTTTGGCTAATTCCTGGATCTCAGTTTGATTCCAATTTAAAACAATATGATCTTCTTTGGTCATATTGTTTTGAATATTCCATTTCGCAGCCACATACTCTTCACGACTACCATGATAATCTAGATGTGCTTCATAAAGATTTGTTATTACTGCTATTTTTGGATGAAATGTTTTTGTCCCCATTAATTGAAAACTAGATAATTCCATAACTAGACAATCATCACTTGTTGCTTCTTGAGCGACAGAGCTTGCAGGAAAACCAATGTTTCCAGAAAGACGAGCTGTGCCTTTGGTTAAGCCTGTATTTAATACCTGTTCAATCATTGTAGTAGTTGTTGTTTTTCCATTTGTTCCAGTAATACCAATAATTGGTGCTTCTGAAATTTGGTATGCTAATTCGACTTCCGTTAAAATTGGAATGTTTTTTTCTAATGCTTTTTGAACTAGTGGTTGTGTATAAGGAATCCCAGGATTTTTAACCATTAATGAAAATTCCTCATCTAGTAATTCAATTGGATGACTTCCAGTTACTACTTTAATTCCTAATGCTAATAAATCTTGCGCTGCTGGATTATCTTCAAAAGGTTTTCCGTCATTAACGGTAACAAGTGCGCCCAAATCGTGTAACAATTTGGCCGCACTAAATCCACTTTTTGCTAGTCCTAATACTAGGACTTTTTTATTTTTATATTCAGTAATTTTTTTCATTTTACTCATCTCCTACAAATGTGTCTTTCAAACGTTTATTAACTAATTATAGAAAATAAATGAATAGTGTCAAAGCTGAACATCCTAAAGCTACTAGCCAAAATACACTATCAATTTTCCATTCTGTCCAACCACTCATTTCGAAATGATGATGAATTGGTGACATTTTAAAAATACGTTTTCCTGTTAACTTGAAAGAAGCAACTTGTAACATGACACTCGCTGTTTCAATCACATAAACAAGACCGATTAAAAGAAGCGTCCATTCTTGATGTAGTAAGATAGAGATTGCTGCTAAGAGCCCACCCAATGCTAGAGAACCTACGTCTCCCATGAAAATTTTTGCTGGTTTATGATTATAGAAAAAGAACCCGATTAATCCGCCAATAACACTTAGGCATAGAATCAACACATCGATTTGTTGTTGGTGCCACGCGATAATAGCGTATGTTCCAAAAGAAATAGTACCTAGTCCAGATACTAAGCCATCGATTCCATCTGTTAAGTTTACTGCATTTGAAAAACCAACTAACCAGAAAATGACAAATATTCCATATAAATAAGATAAAGGAACTGAGAATCCAAATAAGTTTAGTACATTGGCATTCCCTTCGTATAAAAATACTAAGTAGAAAACCACGGCACCTATGATTTGACCAATTAATTTTTGTAAGGAATTTAATCCCATATTTCGTTTTTTGAAGATCTTAATAAAGTCATCTAAGAATCCTAACAAACCATACAGTACTAAGACAAACAATAGAATGAATAGTGAGGGGGTTAATTGTTGCTGCCATAACCCTACCCAAAGTGCTGTAATCACCGAAGCGACTAAGAATACCAAGCCACCCATCGTTGGTGTTCCTGCTTTGATGTTGTGCCATTTTGGTCCTTCATCGCGAATCTCTTGTCCATATTTTTTGGCTTGAAAATACCCAATAAATAATGGCATTGTTGCCACTGTAATCCCAAAACTACTTGCAAGTGGCAGAATCATTTTTGTCCATTCCATGCTTTTTCTCTCCTAAGTTAATTTTCTTTCAATGTAAACGTTAGTCCAGTATCTGTTAATGCCTCAAATGGAGCAATACTTTGTTCAACGCAATAACCTTCACCTTCAAACGTTACTTCCACATCTAATAGTTCACCCAGCTTAATTAAATCTGCTTTTGACCAACCAATAGTATCTGGCATGTAGCGCTGATTACCGTTTGTAAGCAATAATAATTTTTCAGAGGGCATAACTTTTTTACCATTCTCGATGGATTGTTCTTTAACTTCATCCCCGTTACCAATGACGACAACTGATAAGCCACGTCTTTGGGCGTCTTCTGCTGCTGTCGTTGTGTCTAAATTACGATAATCTTCAACACTAACCATTTCTGTGCTTGTTTCATTTGGATCTTCAACTAAATCAACATCATATAAATCCATCGCACGTTTTAATAATGGTGTAGCAATGCTTGGGATGATTGAACCGTCTTGTTGTTCGGGACGTTTCATCGTTACATACATCACATATTTTGGATCTTCAGAAGGAATCATAGCTACTGAGGAATATAAATAATCACTTTCACCTGTTAAATAACTCCCATCACGAGCAATCTGTGCCGTCCCTGTTTTAACAGATACATTATACCCAGGAATATCATAACGGCCGTATGCTGTTCCATAATCCGGATCTTCTGCAGTATCGCGCATATATTCACGGACTGATTGTGCTGCTGAAGCTGAGATTGGATGTCCCACAACTTCTTTTTGTGTAACCATCTCTTCTTCAGTCTTTGGATTAACAATTTTTTTAATAAATTGAGGTTTTAACATTTGCCCATCATTGGAAATTGCTGTAAACGCTTGAAGCATTTGTAATTGGGTGACACCAATAGCTTGGCCAAAAGAAGACATTGCTTGGCTGACAATATTATCTTCTGGTAAATTCCCTGTATGTTCTTCAGCAATTCCAGAATACGTACTTCTTCCAAAACCAAATTCTTTCAAATAACGTTGCCAACGTTCAGTCATCCGTTGTTCAAGCTTGACCATTCCAATATTACTTGACCAAGATAGCGCCTGCCGCATTGTAAGCGACCCTTTTTCTCCTAAATCCCAGTCCCGAATCGTTGTATCACCGATCTTAATTTCATCTGTGCTATACGTTTCATTTGCATTGAAAATTCCTTGATCAATTGCTCCTGCCACAGTCAAGACTTTAATGGTAGAACCAGGCTCATAGTTATCTTGAGCAAAAAGATTTTGCCAGACAAAGTCTTCGTCGGTAAATTCAGCTTTTGTTTCTGGATTAAAGGTCGGACGTTGTGACATTGCTACAACTTCACCCGTTTTCGCCTCCATTAATACAGCTGTTATATCTTCCGCTTGAATATTTTTTACAGCTTGATCCATTAATGTTTCTAAATAACTTTGCAAGCGAACATCCAATGTTGTATAGACATCTTGGCCATCTTGGGCAGGTTCTATTTCAGCGGTTGTTCCTGGTAACGGATTTTGGAAATTATCTTTTTGGAAAGTCATTTCTCCATCTTTACCAGCAAGAACATCATTATAGACTTCTTCCAATCCCATTCGTCCAACTAAGTCTTCTTTATTGGTTTTATCATTAACTTGAATATCTGCATAGCCTATAAAGTGCGAAGAGAAAACACCATTGGGATAGATACGAGAAGGATGTTCCTCAAAATATAGACCTTGAATACCTTGCTTTTCCATTGCTTCTTCAATAGCTTGCTTTTCTTGTAAAGTAATGTTTTTTCCATTAGGAATTGTTACTTGGTATTTATTATTTTCTAAACCACTTTTTAAGACTTTTTCAACAGTGCTTTTACGTACACGACCTTTTAAAACATTCGATACAATGGTTGCTAAATCTTCAAAATGTTTTTCTTCAGCATATAAATTTTCATCGCCACTACGATAATCTTTACTTAAAACAGCATATAAAGAGTATGAGGTTGCATCTTCTGCGATAGCTACACCATTACGATCGTAAATGGTGCCACGTTTCGCTTTAATGACTTGACTTCCTTTATATAAATTTTGCGTTTTTTCCTCTAAAGAAGTCCCGGCTACTTGTCCAACAATAACAATATAGCTTAATCGTGTGACAAATAAAAAGAACAATCCAATACTCGTAGTAAAGAGAATAATTCCTACTTTTTTGCGATTGTTCATTGTAGACAAATTTTTCTTTTTAAAGTACTGCTTGATTTTCTCTATAATTCGCATTTACTTCTTCACTTTCCTTAAATTATCACTATTAATGGATAATCCTTCTTCTTCAGCAATTTTTTGAATTCGTTCACTTTTAGACAATTCGTTTTTTTCTTGCTCTAATTGAAGAATTTCTGCTTCATTAGTCGTTACATCATCTTGAAGAATAGAAATGCTGTGCTCAACTTGACTAATAGTTGTGCGTAAACTAATCATTAGTAACCCCAATGAAATAAACGTCACTAACAAAATTGAGCTAATTACTTTTTCCATAGTAGAGATGCGACTTAGCTTACGTGCTGGAGATAAAGGGACAACAACCACTTCAGGACGTTCAGGAGTATGCGATGGCTCATGATTTGGATGCTCTTCATAGGGCACTTCATGATGTGCATTTAATTCAGCCATACCTGCTACTCCTTTTCCTTTAGTTTTTCAGCAATTCGCAGTTTGGCACTACGGGAGCGATTATTTTCTTCCAGCTCTTCTTCTGATGGTAGTAGAGGCTTACGGGTAATTACTTTCAATTCTGGTTGGAATTCATCGGGAATGACCGGTAAACCTGGAGGTAAATCTTTCATTGTACTATATTCTTTGAAGATGCTTTTTACAATACGATCTTCTAACGAGTGGAAGGTGATTACGCTGATACGTCCATTCTTATTCAATAATTCAATTGCTTGTTCCAAAGAATCTTCAACAACACCTAATTCATCATTTACTGCAATCCGAATTGCTTGGAAAATTCGTTTAGCAGGATGTCCGCCCTTACGTCTTGCCGGCGCTGGAATCGCTGATTTAATAATTTCAACTAGTTCACCCGTTGTTGCAATTGGTGAAACTTCACGTGAACGTTCAATCGCCCGTGCCACTTGTTTTGAAAATTTTTCTTCTCCGTAACGGAAAAATATTTTTACTAATTCATGATATTCATAGTTATTTACTACCTCGTATGCGGACAACTGTGCAGTCTGATCCATTCGCATGTCTAAAGGTGCATCTTGGTGGTAACTAAAACCACGCTCAGCTTCATCCAATTGAGGAGAAGAAACACCTAGGTCATAAAGAACACCGTCTACCTTGGTAATACCTAATTGATTTAATTCTTCTTTTAAATAACGAAAATTACGTTTTATAAATGTTACTTGTCCTTTTTCTACATATGATGCTAAACGTTCATTTGCAAAGTCAATCGCTTTTTGGTCTTGGTCAAATGCATATAAATGCCCTTGTTCATTTAATTGCTTTAAAATATATTCACTATGACCAGCACCACCGAGGGTACAGTCAACATATATTCCAGCGGGTTTTATATTCAAACCATCAACCGTTTCTTTTTTCATGACGGTATAATGTTGAAACTCTACCATTTATTTGCCTCTTTCTATAAGCCAAAATCAATCATGGTTTCGGCAATCTCATCAAAGTTTTCTTCAGCTTCTGTCGAAAATGCTTCCCAACGCTCTTCATCCCAAATCTCAATACGATTAGAGACACCGATAATCACGCAACTCTTTACCAAGTTTGCATGTTTTCGTAATGTCACAGGAATATTAATTCGACCTTGCTTGTCAATTTCACATTCAGTTGCTGCGGAGTAGAAGAATCGTACAAATGTTCTTGCATCTTTTTTTGCAAGAGGCATTTCATTTAATTTCTCTTCTAATTTCTCCCATTCAGGTAAAGGGTAGCCAAAAAGACAGCCGTCTAGCCCTCGAGTCACCACAAATTTTTCACCGAGTTTATCTCGTAATTTGGAGGGGACAATAAGCCGGCCTTTTGCATCGATAGAATGCTGAAATTCTCCCATAAACATCGATGTTTCCTCCCGTCGTTACCTAATAAACACAGTCTACCACAATCCCCCACTTTCTACCACAATTTATACAAAAATGGAGGGAAAGTTGTTTGATTTATCTTCACCAAAAAAAGAAGTTCCAGAAACGACAAGCTTTTAAAAGATTTTAAAAAAACTTTAAGAAAATAGGACTATACCAAAGAAACGATGTTCACTATTACTAAAACAGCATGCAACAATAAGGACAGTAGGTACACTGAACGCCAATACATTTTGAAGAAGCGACTATATTTAATTTCTGCATAAAAATACGCATGAAGAAAAGCCAACCCAATCCCTAAAGAAAGAATTGATATTAAATAATATGGAAAGATAGAAGTTGTAAAAGTTGCTACAGATAGTTTATGAATCCCATAGATTAAAAAAGGGACCGCCAAATCTGGTGCTTTCATTTGAAATAATTTTGTTAAAGATAATAATTTTACAACTAATTGTGCCATCAAAAGTACAATTAAAGGAAAAATATACCAGAATAATAAAATTGGTGAGAATGTCGTCATTAGTTTATATCCTTTCTGTTTACAATTATTTTAGATTTATTTTATAGATAGCCTTTGAAAACAAATTATTATACCAAAAATCGAAACGGCAAAAAAGAGAAACCTGTCTCTTATCTTTTTCTGAAAACTTTTTATTTTTATGATTAGAAATCTTGAGTTATTTGGCTATTGGTTGTACACTGTCACTATCAATAAAAAAAGGATGACTCAAGATGAACAATAAAAAACCAACCAGTACATTTTCTAAAATCACAAAAATTGTTATTTGGTTAATGTTAATTATTACCATTGGCACTGCTATTTTAGGTGCATTATCAGCATTTTCATAAGAAAATACTTCTAAATAAGAGGTCTGAGTGTAATTACCCAGACCTCTTTTTTGCATTATCTTTGCACAGATTTTCCGGCAATTCGCAATAATTCACGTGCATGTTCCAAAGTTAATTCGGTAATTTCTGCGCCTGCAAGCATACGCGCAACCTCTGCCACACGCTCTTCATCGGTTAGTTTAACGACATCGGTTTGCGTTCGACCTTCCTTTACAGCTTTGGAAATAAAGTATTGATAATCCGCAACTGCAGCTACTTGTGGCAAATGCGTAATACACAGGACTTGGGAATTTATTGCAACTTTTGCGATTTTTTCAGCAATGGCTTGTGCAACACGCCCACTCACGCCTGTATCCACTTCATCAAACACAATACTTGTCATTTCTTGCGTCTTCGAGAAGATAGTTTTTAAAGCTAATAAAATTCGTGATAATTCACCACCCGAGGCAACTTTCACTAAAGGTTTTAAAGGCTCACCCGGATTTGTACTTAAATAAAATTCAACTTGATCAAAACCCGTTTCACGCAAAACTTTAGTTTTCTCAAACTGCACATCGAATTGGGTATTTTCCATATAAAGCTCAGACAACTCTTGTAATATTTCACGTTCTAATTGCTGAGCAATTTGTTCTCGCTGCTGATGCAATTCTTCTGCTAATTGCCAAACATATTGTTCTTTGACTTCTAATTGTTTTTCTAACTCTTCTAATTGACCTTCTGTCGTGGTTACTGCGGACAATTCATCAGAAATTTTTTCGTAATAAGCTAAAATAGCTGATACTGAATCACCATATTTTCGTTTTAACTGACGAATTATTTCTAGACGAAGAACTATTTCTTCCAGACGTTCTTCATCTAGCTCTAAATGATCCATTTGACGTGAAATATCACTTGCTGCATCTTGTAATAAATAATACGCATTTTGAATATTTTCGCTAATTTCTTCATATTCTGTATCTAAATGCGCAATCCCCTGAATTTCATTAAGAGCAACGCTAATACCATCCAGACTATCTCCTGTTTCTGAAGAAAGCATGCCATATGCTTTGGCTAAAGCATCAACGATTTTTTGGAAATTGCTTAATTTGTCACGTTCTTCCACTAATAATTCTTCTTCATTTAGCTGTAGCTCAGCTTGCTCAATCTCTTCTTGTTGAAAACGTAGCATATCTATCCGTTGAACATGAGATTGCTCATTAGATTGAATTTTACGAACTCGTTTTTCTAATTGACGGAACTCATGATAATGTGTGTGATAATCTGCTAATGCTTGTTGAAACGTTTGAGAACCAAAACTATCCATTAAAGATAAATGTTTATCCGATTGAAGCAACTCCTGATGCTCGTTTTGACCTTGAATATCTACTAAATATCCCCCAATCCGACGCAGATTTGCTAAAGTCACTGTCCGTCCGTTCACTCGACAAATGTTTTTCCCAGAAAGAGACATATCTCGCTGGACAATCAATAGTTCATCGGAATAGTCAATGCCCAAATCGTCCATTACTTGGCGGAAGCCTTTTTGTTTTGGCAATTCAAATAGCCCTTCCAACAAACATTTATCTGCCCCTTGGCGGATATAATCACTGGAACCACGACTGCCAGCTAACAGACCCATCGCATCAATAATGATTGATTTTCCAGCGCCCGTTTCTCCAGTTAACGCTGTCATCCCTCGATGGAAAGTTAAATGCAATTTGGAAATAATAGCAAAATTTTCAATCGTTAGTTCTAGTAGCATACCATTCACTCCTAGCGGTTATATTTTTTTAATTCGTTAAACAGAAGACTACGTGCTTCTTGTGTCCTTGCAATCATTAAGATATTATCATCATCATTAAGTGTACCAAATAATTCCTCTTTAAAGCGTCTATCGATTAAATTAGCAATTGCTGAAGCGTTTCCTGGTAAAGTACGCAAAATAACGAACTTATCCATCTCATCGACAGAAACAAAAGCATTCTTTAGCAATTTATCCAATTTTTCCATGACATCTTCGGTTGACTCCAATGGTAAACTGTAACGATAGCCTCCTGAAGCTGCTGGCACTTTGATTAATTTCAATTCTTTAATATCTCTAGAAATTGTCGCTTGCGTTACGTAAACGTCTTTTTGTTTTAAATACTCAACAAACTCTTCTTGTTTTTGAATGTCATACTCTGTTAAAAGTCGCGTAATCAAACGATGGCGCTCTTTTTTTCTCATAAAACTGTCCCCCTAGTTAAATTCTTATTTATCATAGCTCATTTTATGATAGAAAGAAAGAACCATCACGAGAAAAAAAGACTCTTTAGAAAACTATTACTTTCTAAAGAATCTTTTTTTATTTGTCTAGTTGTTGATGAGCTTCGTTCACTATTTCTTCAATGTTCACTGTTTCGGCAATCGCACCTGTTGTATTGGCTTTTTGCAGATGAACAATGAATTCAATGTTGCCCTCACCACCTGTAATTGGTGAATAACTTAAATTTTTCACATCATATCTTTCATTACTTGCAAAGTGTAAAATATCTTCTAACACTGCTTGATGTGTTGATGGTTCACGAACAATTCCATTTTTTCCAACAGCGGCTCTCCCTGCTTCAAATTGTGGTTTGATTAAAGCCATAACGTCCCCTTGGTCAGCTAAAATTGCATGAAGTGGCGGTAACATTAATCGTAAAGAAATAAATGAGACATCAATCGTTGCAACTTCTGGCAAACCATTTGTAAAATCGGTTGGCTGACAATAGCGAAAATTAGTTCTTTCCATCACCGTAACACGTGGATCTTGGCGAATTTTCCATGCTAATTGATTGTATCCTACATCTAATGCATAACTTTGCTTCGCACCATTTTGCAAAGCAACATCGGTAAAGCCACCTGTTGAAGCGCCAATGTCTAATACCGTTTTATCTTGCACGGTAAAATCAAAAATTTTTAAAGCTTTTTCTAATTTTAATCCACCACGAGAAACATAAGGCAATTTCTGCCCTTTAATTTGCAGCAGTGTATCAATGGGAATTTTTTCACCAGGTTTGTCTAAGCGTTCATTGTTTTTTTCCATATATACTAGACCAGCCATAACACCACGTTTAGCTTGTTCGCGTGTTTCAAAAAGCCCTTGTTGAAATGCCAACACATCGACTCGTTCTTTTTTCATGTAGTTCCTCTTTCTTTTATAAATAAAATAAACCGCAGACTTCTTTTAACAATTCTGCATCAAATAGTGGTAGTAATGCTAGTTCATTTAAAATTATTTCTGCAGCAGTTAGTTCATCAAGTAACGCCCTTTTAGCACCTTCTATACCTAACAAACTTGGATACGTACTTTTTTCAAGTAGTTCATCTCGTTTTGTTGCTTTCCCTAGCTCTTCTGTTGTGCTGACAACATCTAATAAGTCGTCTCTAATTTGAAAAGCTAGACCTAAGTGTTTAGCTAATTGATCTAATTTTTCAAGCGTATCTGCTGGTTGATTAGCCAAAACACCTCCAGCAACAACTGCAAAGCGGATTAATGCACCCGTTTTTCGTTGATGAATAGCCATTAATTCTTCTAATGAAAGTTGGCTTCCTTCGGCCTGCATGTCTGCTGCTTGCCCTGCAACCATTCCATGTGTTCCGGATGCTTTAGCTAATAATTGTAAAAGCAATACTTTTTCAGCTGGTTCAATTTCTGCCGTGCTTAACAATTCAAATGCCAACGTTAATAATCCGTCTCCAGCTAAAATAGCTATCGCATCACCAAAGACTTTATGATTGGTAGATTTCCCACGACGTAAATCATCATTGTCCATTGCTGGTAAATCGTCATGAATTAACGAATACGTATGAATCATTTCTAAAGCTGCCGCTACTTGATAACCACCCAAAGGAATTTCTTTTTTAAAGGATGCAATTGTCGCTAATAATAGTAGTGGTCGAATCCGTTTTCCACCAGCATCAATTGAGTATAGCATACTTTCACAAAGAGTTTGATCATTTGTATGCTCACGAACAAACCGAACCATTTCTGTTTCGGTTTGTTGAATTTCTTTTGCCTGAAATGCTTTTAATTTATTCATTTTTCAGCCTCTTCAAAAGGAACCTCTTCATCAGCTTCTGTCATCATTTTTGTTAACGTTTGTTCTGCTTTTGATAGAGTATCTTTACATTGTTTACTCAAAATCATGCCCTGTTGAAAAGCAGTTAAAGCTTCTTCTAGAGGCACATCTCCTTGCTCTAGTCGCGTGACAATTTGTTCTAATTCTTGTAATGATTCTTCAAATGTTGGATTTGACATACTTTTCCTCCTTGATTTCAAGAACTTCAACTTTCGCTTGGCCATCTTGATAATGTACATCTAGAACATCTCCGACAGCTAATTCTTGCACTGATTTTACAACAGCTTCTTTTGTAGTATAACTGTATCCACGTCCCATAATTTTTAATGGGCTTAATAAATCCAATGATTGAAGTGCTTGTTGAAATTGTCGTTGTTTTTGCTCAAAAATCAATTGAATTTCTTTATCTAAACGTTCAGAAAGATAATTGACTTGTTGTTTTGATTCACGAACGCGCGCAGTTGGAACAACTTGGGCCAAACGATGAATTGTTTGATTGGCTGTTCGTTCTTTTTCATAAATTAACGTTTGCATTTGTTGCGATAATCGTTGTTGTAGCTGATCTAATTTCAATGACTGTGCTTCATACAAGCGTTCAGGTTGTCGAAAGATATAGGAATTTTGAATCCGTTGGAAACGTTCATCTTTACGTTGCATTTGATTGGCGTACGCTTGAAGCAAACGCGCTTGACGTTCTTCAATCCGCAACAACTCTTCTGTCAAAACTGGAACAGCTAATTCAGCTGCAGCAGTCGGTGTTGCGGCACGAACATCTGCAACCAAATCGGCAATCGTCGTATCTGTCTCGTGCCCAACTGAAGAGATAACGGGTGTGCTTGCCTGAAAAATAGCACGAGCTACGTTTTCTTCGTTAAATGGCCATAAATCTTCAATTGATCCACCACCGCGACCAATAATCATTGTATCAAAATTTCCTAGAGCTTCAACGCGACTAATATTTTTCACCACATCATTAGCTGCTTTATCGCCTTGAACAATAGTCGGAAACAATACGATTTGAGCGATTGGATATCTTCGACGTGTCGTTGTTATAATATCACGAATAACAGCACCACTTGGACTAGTAAGTACTGCAATCCGTTTCGGATATCTAGGTAATCTTTTTTTGGGGGCTTGAAATAACCCTTCTTTGTCTAATTTTGCTTTTAACTGTTCATACGCTTGATACAATGCGCCTATTCCATCAGGTTCCATATGCTCAACATAGATTTGATAATTTCCACTTGCTTCATACAAAGAAATACGTCCAACAGCCATCACTTTCATGCCTTCTTCTGGCTTGAAAGTGAGTTTGTCAAACGCTCCTTTGAACATTACTGCTGAAATTTTAGCACCATCATCTTTTAAGCTGAAATACTGATGATTTGGACGCAGACGAAAATTTGAAATTTCTCCGGTTAAAAACACGCGTTCTAAATACGGATCAGCATCAAATTTTCGCTTTAAGTATTTCGTCAGCGCAGTCACAGACAAATACTTCTGTGTCATTTTATTCTTCTATCTCCTGACGTTTTGCCGCTTCAACGGTTTGCATCATTAACATGGTAATTGTCATTGGGCCGACACCTTTTGGTACAGGCGTGATATAGCTTGCAATTGGTTCTACTTCATCGAATTTCACGTCGCCAATTAATTTACCTTCTGGGCTACGATTCATTCCAACATCAATGACAACAGCGCCTTCTTTAACGAAATCTTTTGTTACAAAATGGCCACGACCAATAGCAACAACTAAAATATCGGCTTGTTTGGCAACTTCTGGTAAATTTTTCGTACGTGAATGTGTCATTGTAACCGTCGCATTTTTAGCTAATAACAATTGTCCCATTGGTTTACCAACGATATTGCTACGTCCGATAACCACGGCATTTTTTCCTTCTAAATCAATATTATATGCTTCAAACATCTTCATAATACCATATGGTGTACAAGGAATCATTTCAGGCGCACCTGCGAATAGACGCCCTAGATTCATTGGATGAAAACCATCAACATCTTTTTTGGGATCGATTGCTAATAAAATTTTCTCTTCATCAATATGCTTTGGTAATGGTAGTTGAACTAAAATACCATGGAAAGCTGGATCTTGGTTGTATTTTTCAATTTCTTCCAACAACTCATCTTCAGTAATTGTATCTGGATAGCGTTCTACTTTAGAATGAATCCCAATACGTGTTGCTGCTAACTCTTTGTTTTTCACATAGGTTTGACTTGCTGAATTTTCACCAACTAATAAAACCACTAACCCCGGTTGAAGATTTTTTTTAACTAATTGTTGGACCTCTAAACGAATTTCTTCTTGCATTTTTTCTGCTAATTCTTTGCCATTGATTAATACACCCATTTTGTTAAATAGCCCCCTTGCATTTTTTAACATTTTAACACATATTAATTTTTCAAAAAATATTTTTATTATCATTTCAAAAAAAACATTCATTTTTGTTCGTGTATTCGTTATAAAAAACGAAAAAAGCGAATCTTTAAATTTTTAATTTTCGTCAATTAACTGTAGAAAAGAAGCTAGCTTATTCGCTAGCTTCCAATTTATTATTGATAGTTGATAATACACCATTGATAAATTTACGTGATTGATCATCACTAAATGTTTTTGCTAATTCAATCGCTTCATTTAAAGCAACTTTATTGGGAACATTATCGACATACAACATTTCAAATAATGCTATACGCAAAATAGTTACATCCATTTTAGAGAGACGTTGCAGACTCCAACCACGACGTAAATGTTCTTGAATCATTTTATCCAACGGTTCTTTATTTTCACAAACGCCAGTTACTAATAAATCTAGATACGTTGGCACAAAATTTTCATGTTCTTCATCAATCATATCTTCATGTTCTAATTCAATTGCATGAAAGATGGCATCTTTTTTTTCTAAATCTTTATTGAAATCTAACGGGAATAGCGCTTGAACAGCCATTTGTCTGATTTCATGTCTTGATAATTCTTTACTCATTTTCTTCCTCGTCATTTCCAAATAGTTCTTCTAAATCCAATTGTTCTAGTTTTTCTGGGACTACTGCCATCACATGAATATTCACTTCTGATAATTTAACGTCTGTCATAAATAAAACTTGTTCTTTCACACGTTTTTGAATTTCCATTGCTACTTTTGGTACCGAAACACCATATTTCATATAAGTGTAAATGTCTACTTTAATTCCTGTATCGTCCATTTCCAAACGAACACCTTTGCCATATGCAGAACGGCCTAATAGTTCTGTTACGTTGTTTGCAAACGACCCTTGCATGCGGTATACACCATCTACTTTTGAAGCAGCAATGCCAATAATTACTTCAATCACTTCAGGAGCAATGACAATTTCTCCTAATTCTTGATTAGCATCTAATACGAAATTTTTTTCATCGACCATTCTAAATTCCTCCATCTCTGAATACGATTTAACCTTCTGTGGTATTTTAGGTAAACGGACACCACTGAAAAAATCTTACAGTTCAAATCCTATGTTGACAGTCATCAAACAATCCCTACCACTGTTTTTTCTAGTGGAGAATGAGCCTGAACTTCGATTATAGTTTATCATTTAATCACAAGATAAGCTATAAAAAGTCTTTTTATTTAGTCGAAATTACAAGATGATTAATTCTTTTGGCGAATGCGTTAAAACTTTATTTCCAGTCTCTGTAATCAACAAGTCATCTTCAATACGAACGCCACCAATTCCTGGTAGGTAGATTCCTGGTTCATCTGTGATAATATTTCCTGGCACAAAAGCTTTTTCGGCACGGAAAGAAACATTAGGCCCTTCATGAATCTCTAAACCAATCCCATGACCTGTTGAGTGACCAAACGCTTCCCCATAGCCAAATGAAGCAATGTGTTCACGAGCAACAGCATCCAACTCAATCCCTGTCATGCCAGGTTTAGCAGCCTCTAAAACTTTCAATTGCGCTTCTAAAACAATTTGATAAATTTCTTTTAATTGTTCACCCGGATCACCAATGGCAAACGTACGAGTCATATCTGAAACATATCCATTGTAATAACAGCCAAAGTCAAGTGTGATTAAATCTCCTTGTTCAATGACTTTGTCGCTTGCCACTCCATGCGGCATCGCAGAACGAACACCACTCGCTACAATTGTTTCAAACGAGACACCAGTTGCGCCTAAAGAACGCATGAAGAAATCTAGTTGGTTCGCCACTTCAATTTCTGTCATACCTGGACGAATCATTTTTAAGATATGTGAAAAACCTTGATCTGCAATATGACAAGCTTGTTGAATTGTAGCAATTTCTGTCTCATCTTTTACTTCACGCAAACTTTCTAACATACCAGAAATAGGTTCTAATGCAGATTCTTCAATGATGTCTTCTAAAACAGTGTATTCTGCAAAACTCACTTGTGTCTCTTCAAAAGCTAAGACGTTAATTTCTTCTTCTTGGCAAATACGAGCAACTTCTTCAAAAATTGGACCTGAATTTTTAACAATTGTATAGCCTTGTGCTTGCTTTGCAGCTTGTTCTGTATAACGAAAATCAGTGACAAAAAAAGCTTTATCTAATGTAATAACCGCTAATCCTGTTGTACCAGTGAAATTTGTTAAATAACGAAGATTGTAAGGGCTAGTCACTAAAAATCCATCTATCTCTTCTTTTTTCATTTCTTCACGTAGTTTTTGTACTCGTAACATGTTATTCCCTCTTTCCCTTTAAGTTCATTGTTCATTATAACAAACTTCTTCTTAAAGAGAAAAGAGTAGACTTGAAAAAACAAAAGACCAACTACCATCGTGAAGAATCTGCTCCTCTATCTAGGGGATGCTTTGTCTATCAAAAATGAAGCTGTCGTTGACACCAGACAAACGAGAGCCATGTTACTAGAGAGCTATTTAACTAGTGAAGACAGCTTGAATGGTGGCTCTGAGACAATTGGTTGCAAGCTATGACACCAATTGATGTACAAAAAAACTTCGACTGGCTACGTAATATTTATAGAAGTTTGATAGATGAAACGTTTTTGGTTTCGTTCATCAAAGTGCTATATCAACCAAGCATAGTCGTAGTTAATCAGTGAAAAAGAAAGAACTGTTTGCAAAAATAGCAAACAGTTCTCTAAAAATTTTATTATCTTTCCATGTCTACTTGACGGCAACTAATCACCATCGATTCGTCTTTATTTCTTTTTTCCAAAGAAAAATGAAACAACTGCTACAAAAATAACTGCACCTAAAATAGATGGAATAATTGCCATTCCTGCTACTCTAGGTCCCCAGCTGTTGAATAAACTTTCCCCAATTGAAGAACCAATAATACCTGCAATAATGTTAAATAAACAACCCCGTTTTTCTCCAGTAATGGAACCTGCAATTGCACCGATGAATGCACCAACAATCAATACCCATAACCAATGCATATAAAGCACCTCCTCATATAAGATGATACTATTTTAACATACACGATTCGTTGCAAAAAATGATAGCTATTTAAGTTATTTTTTCTTACCGATAGAGAGCACTCCACGTTTGACCACATCAAAAAAACTCAACGAGTGGACCATTCGACTAGGATCGACATACTCTCTTACTGCTCGTAACACTATTTTTGGCTGCTTTGAAGCAAAAGTATAGGTACCATTACGTTTTGTTTGAATTGCATACCGAGGAATCCATTTCCCTTTAAACAGTACAGAAGCAACAACATAATCGACTTCTTCCCAGGGAATTTGAATGAACTTTCTCGCATCACGATCGTTGTAAAATTCAAAACCTTTATCGCCAATCATAATTTTTCCATAATCTGTTAAGCCTGTAAAAGCTGTCGCATTGATAACTAAATCAACTTTTGTATTTAACGACTGAACCATATTTTCCACCTCGTATTTTTCTATTAGTATAGCGTTTTTCATTCTCACTTGTAAAATAAAATTATGTAAAGAAAACCAGACGAAGAAAAGTTTCTTGTCTGGTTTTTTTGAAACAATTATAGTATTCCGACAACGTGACCAAGAATCCCAACAATGAATAAACCAAGAATAATCACAATTGGTGAAACTTTTTTCTTCAATAACCACATACATAAGAATGTCAATAATAGACCTGCTAAACCAGGAATTAATTGATCTAAGTTATCTTGTAAGCTTGTGACTTTGATGTTAGACAACGCTTTACCAGCAGCAATATCACCAAAGACCGACTTTAATCCTTCGCCAGTCATTTGTACTTTATCCCACTCGATATAAGCACCTGGTGAAAGTTCCACTTCTGAAACAGTTGGGACAAAACTAATATTTACCCACCGCTGTACTAAAGAAGCTAAAACAAACATCCCTAGAATCGAAGCACCTTTTGTCACGTCTTGTAATAGACCACCTGACAAGTCGTCGGTAATAGCTGAACCAGCTTTATAACCAAACTCTTGTGTATACCACATGAATGCCCAACGAATAACGTTCCAAGCTAGGAAGAAAATAATTGGACCTAAGATGTTCCCTCCCATTGCCAATGAAGCGCCTAACGCACCTAACATCGGACGTACAGTAAACCAGAATACTGGATCACCAATACCAGCTAAAGGACCCATCATCCCAACTTTTACCCCTTGAATAGCCACATCGTCAACGGGTGCTCCGTTGGCACGTTCTTCTTCTAAAGCTAAAGTCACACCTAAAATCGGTGATGCAATATATGGATGTGTATTAAAGAATTCTAAGTGGCGCTTTAAAGCTGCCGCACGATCTTCTTTTGTTTTATATAATTTTTTAATTGCTGGAATCATTGAAAAGGCGAATCCGCCATTTTGCATACGTTCATAGTTCCAAGAGCCTTGGATAAATGTTGAACGCCATGCTACAGCTAAACGATCTCTTTTCGTTAATTGAATTTTTTCTTCTGCCATTTTTCCTATTCCTCCTTTGAAAGATTAATAATCGTTTAGAATGTCACCTAGAGGATCACTTGCGTTTCCTCCGCCTCCACCTGTTGATGAACCACCCATTTTAGATAGATTCAAGTAGATAAGCGCTAAAGCAACACCGATTGCCCCAATTCCGATAAGTGTCAAATCAGTAATGGCAGCTACAACAAATCCAAGAATGAAGAAAGGCCAAACTTCTTTATTTGCCATCATGTTAATAACTAGTGCATAACCAACGGCTACAACCATACCACCACCGATAGCCATACCTTCTGTTAACCATGCAGGCATTGATTCTAAAGCAGATTGTACAACTGACGCTGGGATAAATAGCAACGCAGCTGCTGGAATGGCAATACGCACACCTTGCATACAAATAGCTAGGATTTGTAATACTTCAATTTTTCTATAATTTCCTTCTTCAGCTGCTGCATCCATCATATGAGCTATTGGTACGGCTAATGTACGAACAACCATTGTTAGGAACAAACCAGCTACAGCTAAAGGAATAGCAATCGCAATTGCAGATGGAATCCCAGCTGCTCCTTGACCACCTAAAACTAAAATAATTGCTGCTGCAACTGAAGCTAATGCTGCATCGGGTGCTACGGCTGCTCCAATGTTTGCCCATCCAAGAGCAATCATTTGTAATGAACCACCTAACATAATCCCTGCTTCTAAATTCCCTGTTACTAATCCGATCAATGTACATGCTACCAATGGTTGATGGAATTGAAATTCATCCAAGATTCCTTCCATACCAGCTAAAAAGGCAACAGCGACAACCAATATCACTTGGATAAAATTTAAATCTGACATGATAAACCTCCTAGTTCAATTTATTTTTTATTTCAACTCTGATTTTGCTTTATTTAGTAATTCATCTAAATTAGCTTTCGAGTCATTCGGTACTTTGCGGACATCAAATTTCAATCCTAATTCTTTTAATTTTTCATAGGCTTGAACGTCGTCTTTGCCCATAGATAATACGTTGTTTACTACAACTTTACCGGTTGAATGTGCCATCGAACCAACGTTGACTTCTTCAAGTGCTACGCCACCTTCAACTGCACGAACAACATCTTGCGGATTTTCAAACAATAGCAACGCTTTAGTAGAACCAAAACGTGGATCTTTTGCTACTTCAATCATTTTATCAATCGGAACAACGTTCGCTTTTACTCCTGGTGGGGCTGCTTGTTCAATCAGACGTTTTCTCAAATCATCTTTTGCTACAGCATCGCTAACAACAATAATTCGTGTTGGTTGCGTTGCCTTTGTCCAAGCTGTGGCCACTTGACCGTGTAATAGCCGAGAATCAATACGTGCTAAAACATATTTGATTTTGCCATCGCCCACAACAGTACCTGGAGGTAGTGCCCCTTTTGGTGTAGCAGCATCTGCTGCTTGCGCCGGTGCAACAACTTCTGGTTCTAATTCTTCTGGTTTGATTTTGACACCATCACGAGCAGTATTTAAAATTGCTGCGGCAATATCTTGTGCCGAATTCATTGAAAAACGAGAAGCATATGCTTCGATGACCATTGGTAAATTCATTCCTGAAACAATAGCCCACTTGTCTTTGTGACCTTCTAATAAGTTATTAGCTTGGTTAAAAGGTGTTCCTCCCCAAAGATCGACTAAGAAAAGAACTTCTTCTTGATCATCAAATGAATTGATTGCTTCTTGCATTTTTGCTTTGATGTCATCTG
Source organism: Enterococcus sp. AMC2644 (assembly GCF_058216475.1). Taxonomy (NCBI): domain Bacteria; kingdom Bacillati; phylum Bacillota; class Bacilli; order Lactobacillales; family Enterococcaceae; genus Enterococcus; species Enterococcus sp. AMC2644. The sequence continues at coordinate 2,224,715 of NZ_CM177095.1, read as the reverse complement.
GACCTTCACTTGGTGCTAATACACAAGCAGCTACGTTTTCTTGTTCGCCGAAAATCATTGCTCCTGATTGCAAAATTCCTTTAGCGAAATCTCCATGACTTGCTAGGATAATTCCTACCATCTTCTTACCTCCTATTTTCTCAATTTCTACATTTTTTTACATTTTATCTAACAGTTCCATTAGATTGACTTTACGATCAGTTGGGACCTTACGAACTTCTAGCTCAATTCCTTGTTCATCCAAGTAACGAAAAGCGTTCGCATCTTGTTCATCGATTGAAACAAAATTTGTAATCATTCGTTTTCCTGTTGTAAAGCGCATACCACCAATATTTAATGAATTCAATCTCATTCCTCCGCGAATTAAACGTTCAACGTCTTGCGGATTAGTAAATAATAACATGACTTTTTGTTCTTGAAATAATTGATTATCGTAAACGTCTAACATACGCGCAACAGTTACGACATTGGATTTAATACCTGGTGGAGCTGCTTCTTGCAACAGAAACTTCCGTAGTGAGTCATTTGCTACTTCATCACTAACAACAATAATCCGATTAATACTAATTTGTTTTGTCCAAGCTGTAGCTACTTGCCCATGAATCAATCGATCATCGATTCTTGCTAATCGAATCTCCATTGTCTCGCCTCCTGTCTGTGGCTGTTAATTGTTTTCCACCTCCTCACCCATTCTAATAGAAGCAAGAAGCGTGCCAAAACACTAAACAATACACTATTGCTATAATAGTTTTTATCAAAAAAATATAATACACTAAAACAATACACTCCGATTTGTGTATTATTTTAGTGTATTAAATCAGTTCTTTTCTTTCATTTGTCGCTGAATCATTGTTAATAAATAGTATTCTTCTGCTAGCGGAATCGTTAAATTTAATGTTCTACCTAGCGAAAGTACATGAACGTGCAATTGTTCGTAGTCTTCATTTGCTTGTAACCAATTTATTTCTTCATCATTTGTAGTTAAAGGTTGATTTAATAAAACACGTTCCAGCAAACCTGCTGCATGCAACAAGAAATTAATCCGAAAACCCTTTTCTTCACTTGCAATACCAGAACTATTCATGACATCTGCTGTAAAATTCCAGAGGGGTTCAATCATCTTTTTCGGATTTAAGAACGAATAATTATTTTCAAGAAATTCGATACACACTTGTTTCGTTTGCTCTTGATTTAACGTTACAGACTCAGACAATAATTGATTTCCTGTCAATAATCGATCAATTAATTCATCGGTATCTTGTGTCAAAAAGTTTTCTAATGAAATAAATGGTACTGGTAGTCTAGGATCGATTACACCAGTTGCTGCAATTAAATCATATTTTTTTTGAATTTCTGGAACATTTTCTTTTAAATCAAGAACAGACAAAGTTAAAATTTCAATATCAGTGATATGTTTTTTGCTTAACGTATTTTGAATGATTGTTTTTATTTGCTCGGCAGTTCCTTCGCCAGAAGCGCAAATCGCTAAAATCCCTCGTGGTAAATGTGGCTGTACACCTGAATGTGGTAACTCTTCCAAGCGACTGTATCCACGAAAATTTTCTAATGACTCGTATAATTCTTCTAAGCTCGTCCCTAACACCGAAGCCTTACGAACTGCTTCTAATACAATCGGTGTGGTAACCATATCAATTGTTCGTACAAAAACACCCGTTTCTCGTTGAATTTCAGCGTTAAAGGTTACTAAAGAGCCCATGTCCACTAACAATAAAACACCACTGCCTTCATTTACTGACAATACTGCTTGTTTCATTTTTTCCAACGCAATTTTTGGAGGCATGTCTAATGGCATATCAACAGAAGCTACCTGTTCAACCCCCAACAATTGTTGCACGACATCAACCATACTTGTTGCAGTACTGTTGCCATGAGCGGCCACAACTACGCCTATTTTTCCTTCAGCAGAACTATTTTTCAAAGAAACCAACAATACTGCTAAATAATATTCTTCACTTTCTGGAATCACGACATTAAACGCTTCACCTATAAACTGACGAATTTCCTGTGCAACTTTAAATTCTTCCGGGTAATCTGCTACCATTTCACGAATGTTATCGTTCGTATGGCGCTTTTCACCTAATTGAATTTTTTTCAAAAACGAACTGATATGTAAACTCATCGCATATACAAAATTTTGTTGAAATTCGTAGTTCAAACGATTGCGAACCATTGTATAAATGCGGTTGGTTAGTTCAATAATTTTTTGGTCAACAAATTCACTCAATTTATTGTCTGCATGAAAAGAAAAACCATGATCTTTATAAAACGATTTTAAATGCACATTAATATCAGTCGAAATAAAATGATTAATCGCTTCTTGATCAACACCGTCAGCTTTTAACAACGCTGCTTTATCCCCGATAATATCATATAAATTATAAGGTAATTCATAGGAATCCGATTGAATATTTAAAATATCTTCATTAGGTTGAATGACAATTTTTGGCTCTAAATTATGTGACAGCTCCATTAAAACTTCACGTTTATTCGCTAACATAATCAATCCAGATCGAATCCCTTCTGGAACATCGTCCAATGTGATATCAATTTGTGATTGATGCATATGATTTAAAAAGCCTCGCGCACAAACTAATTGAACATTTGATTTAAGCTGTCCAATATTCCCAAAACTGACACTACCAATTAATGCTTTCACCACATCTTCGGTTAAGGAAATCGTACGTTGAATTCGACTTGCTTCATGAGATACCATAATTTTAACCAAATCAAGTTTTTCATTAGCTGGTCGTTTTTCAAAAGAAGGCATTTGAATATTAATTGGAATTCTTCGAATAAACGTATCCAACAACACTGAATTGGGGTCTTCCGTAGTTGCACCTACAATGCGTACATCAGCAAAATGATTTTTCCCCGTTTCACCTAAACGACTATACGAACCATGATCCATAAAATAAAAAATCATTTCTTGACCCTCAGGTGGTAACCGATGGATCTCATCTAAAAAGAGCATACTGCCATCCGCCTGATCAATTACTCCTAATTTTTCCGTATCAGCTCCAGTAAAAGCTCCTTTAATATAACCAAATAAATGACTCATCAACAATTCTGGATTATTCGCATAATCAGCACAATTAAAAACAATCATTTCTTTTTCTTCCGCAATCACTTGATTCGCTTTAGCAAATTGAAACATTGCATGCGCAAAAAAAGTTTTCCCTGAGCCAGTTGGTCCGGTAATCAAACAATTTAATCCTCGAGGTGGGTACAAAATTGCCGCTTTAGCTTGTTCACCCGCATTTTTCATACTACCATTCATCCCAATAATTCGAGCAAAAATATCATTAGCTGGTAAAAACTGTGAAATGCGCTGAGGCTTTCTTTTTTCACGCGGCTGGCGATTTTCTTTGTAACTCGGTACATATTTTTCTTGCACATTATGAATTGTTGCTGCTAATGTGTAACCAACTGGACGTCCATCCAACTTAAGTAAACGACCTTCACGCACAAGCTGGTTCAAATCCTTACTTACATTGCTACGTTGAATTTGAAGAGCTTCCGCAATTTCAGCAGTAGTAACAGCAATTTTTTCTACATCAGGCGATTCATTCTCTCGATCCACAATATATTGATAAATTCTTTCCATACGCTTACTCAAACATCTCACCTCTTCATCAAACTTCTTCTTTCCATTATAAACGGTCTCACCACGAATTACCAATCACACTAAAAAGGTCTGTAATATAGAAAAAAAGACGAAAATATCCGAACAAAATAGAATGATTACGCCAGAGCAATCTTCTACTGTTCGGATATTTCACTGTCAGTCTTCTGCTGTCACAGACTCTTTTTCAGCAACTTTTGAGAATGGAATAAATACTTGCGGTGGAATTGTTGGCTCTGTCAGTGTTTTTTGCATCCATACAACATCACACCATTGATTAAACTTAAAACCAACTTGAGTATATAATCCAACATGACGATAACCCAATTTTTGATGAAAATGTTCACTTTTTTGGTTTCCAGCAGTGATACAAGCTAACAACTGAACAACATTTTGTCGGATCAGCGATTCTTCTAACGCTTGATACAATTTCGTCCCAATCCCTTTAGTTGAACAATTTTCTTTCACGTAAACAGTGGTTTCAACTGCCCAATCGTAAGCAGCTCGAGTTTTATATGCACCGGCATAAGCGTAACCTAAAAGCTCTCCTTCCGCCGTTTCCGCCACTAGATAAGGATAGCTTTCAAGTGTTTGTCGAATCCGTTGCGAAAAATCTTCAACAGTTGGTACTGTGTATTCAAAAGTAATTGTCGTTGTTTCTACATAGGGTGTATAAATAGTCAATAGTTCTGACGCATCAGAAACAGTCGCAGTTCGTATAAAAACATCAGTCATTCTCTTCTCCTCCATAAACTGTTAGATGCGCCGGTAACAACTCCACATCAATCGGTAACTCTGGCCCTTCATCACCATCTACATTGGTTCCAAGTGTTTTTCCTTCTACGGCTATCGTTCCTTTCGTAAAAGTCATATAACCGACATTATCGGTAGTTTCTTTGACACCAGCTAATAAATCTGGCAAGCTTTTTACCGTATCTAACAAACTTTCGTCCTTCAGATACAATAGATGCAGTTTACCATCATCAACTTGTGCATCAGATAATAATTGCTCAAAGCCCCCCACTGAATTGGTTAAACCAATAATAATAGTGGTACTTGTAACTTTTTGTGTTTCTCCGTCAATTGTTAATGTAAAGTCATACGATTCGGTGCCAATCACATTTTTAATTCCCGAAATAAAATAGGCTAACTTACCAAATTTTGTTTTATCTTCAACATCTACATCATTAATTGATTCAGGAATTGTTCCAATCGCTACCACATTCATAAAATATTGATCATTTAATTTACCAATGTCCAATAATTTTGTACGCTTAATATCCAACTTGCTAATTGCTTCTTCTGGATCTAAAGGTAAATTCAACGCACGCGCTAGATCATTGACTGTACCTAACGGAAAGAAGCCAAATTTCGGACGATATTCTGCTTCTGCCAATCCGCTAATCGCTTCATTAACAGTCCCATCGCCCCCCATCGCAAATACACTGTCAATTTTTTCTTGCGTAGCTTCTTTGGCAAAATCGATTGCATCGCCTGCCTTTTCAGTATGTTTTACAAGCACTTCATCAAATAGTGTTTTTAATTTTTCAGTTGCTTGATTTTCATATTTTTTTGCTTTTTCTCCACCTGAGCTGGGATTTACAATTAACAAGGCTTTCGTCATCATTAGTACCTCCTATTTATTTTTTAATTTCCAACAGAATGTTACAGATACTGTTTCTTCAATCATCGCTGGATAAACAGCCGGCATGACTGTTTGACGACTCATTGACGTCTGAAAAACCATTGGCGAAAGAAATGGGCGTTGCTCTGTTGAGCTATTTTCAATTCGAACTAAATCGCCTAACGCTAAGTTTGAAGCTTCTGCAAGCATCAGTTGTCGCATTGATTAATAATTTTTTTTGCAATTCCAAACGATTACTCACAGTAAACTGAAGCGAAATCACCGGTTGCACCTCAGTTTCAGAAATACTCGTTAACAATTCTTCTAAACGTTCCTGCACAAACGGAAATTGCAACGATACCGTTTGACTTACTTCATAACCAACAGATTCCGTCTGCCAAACTTCTTCTTTGAATTCACTTTTTTCTTTGGTATCGATTGAGAAAGATTGCGTTTTTAGCTCCTCAACAGAAAAGTCATGTGCCGTAATAACAGTTTCCAATTGAGTAATTTTTTGCTTCGCTAATTGCATAGCTTGTGCGTATTCAACATGGACAGTTACTATTTGTAAAATGACAGATACTGTATCAGGAAGTGCAGAAAGATGACCGATTCCCGTGATTGTCACTAATTTACTCACCAAACCATTCCTTTCATTCTTATTAGATTTATTTTACACGAAAGTTAAAAAAAATGCGTGAATAAACAAAAGCAGTCGGGATTTTTTTCCACTGCTTATACAAACTAGTTGACAATCCAACGCAATGTCCCCCAACTGCTAATTGATATTGCCATTAACAAAAATATTAAGAGCTTAATTTACATCTTAGAAAATAATTCCGTTGAAAAAAGCTCTATGAAATTTTTTTCAATATAACCTTGCAGTCAATTTGATAATTCGAGACATAAAAAAACCCGTTTAAAAACGGGCTCTGCTTTAGCAATTCTACTTACTATTTGACGCATAGTTACGAGATAGTGGATCATCCATCCTTTCTCCGATTATCTCGGGGATCAGAAAGCTTAATCCAATTATCTGGCGGTTTTTTAACTAGCCCCATGCTCATCAACAGTTTGTTTAATTTCCTTTTACATAAGTTACTTCGGTATACGTTTTCCATAACTTCACGTCCTTTTTATGAACTTGGGTTTTGAAAAGTGGGTACTCCCTTTTCACCTTTACTATACTATGTGTCGTTTTTTTTAACAAATAAAAAGGGACTATTTGATTAATTCTAGAAATCAATCAAAACCTCCAGTGTGAACTGGAGGTTTGTTCTTCGGCTGAAAGCCTCTTTTACCGGCCACAGCCTAAAAGGCTTTCTGAAGGGTTTCCCGCTTGCACCACTTTTACTCACCGATTCTTAATGAATCTCTTTTACTTCTTCTTATTTTGCTTTCCCGTGAATGGATCATACTCTTCAAACAACGTTAATTGATCTGCTGCATAATCCTCTTGTACTTGATTTCGAATATATTCTTCTATCTGTTTTTTATTTCGTCCTACCGTATCAACATAATAGCCTCTACACCAAAACTTTCGATTACCGTATCGATATTTCAGATTCGCATGTCTATCGAAAATCATTAAGCTACTCTTTCCTTTTAGATATCCCACAAATCCTGATACGCTATATTTCGGTGGAATACTTACGAGTAGGTGAATATGGTCTCTACAGGCATTCGCTTCGATAATTTCCACACCTTTTCTCTCACATAACGTGCGGATGATTTCTCCAATACTTTTCTTATATTTCCCATAAATAATTTGTCGTCTGTACTTTGGTGCAAATACAATATGGTACTTACATTTCCATGTAGTGTGTGATAAACTTTCATTAGCCTTTTTCATAGAAGGCACCTCCTAAGTTGATTGATGTGGTGGTCGGGAAACCAATTTCATCTTATCATCTTTGGGAGGCTTTTTTAATACCTCGCTAGAAGCTCTTTAGAACCCCCGGCATAGCCAGGGGTTTTCAAGACACATAAAAAAAGCTAGAAACTTCGAAAAGTTTCTAGCTAAAAATATCTAATTAAGCTTCTTGAGCTACTGGGTATACAGATACTTGTTTTTTGTCGCGACCTTTACGTTCAAAACGTACTACGCCGTCAACTTTAGCAAATAAAGTATCGTCTCCACCAATACCTACGTTTACGCCTGGATAGATTTTAGTACCGCGTTGGCGATAAAGGATTGAACCACCTGTAACAGTTTGACCGTCTGCACGTTTAGCGCCTAAACGTTTAGATTCAGAGTCACGTCCGTTAGATGTAGAACCTCCACCTTTTTTGTGGGCGAATAATTGTAAATTCATTTTCATCAACATGAGATGCACCTCCTGTGGTTATAATTGTGTGTTAATTTGGATATATTCGCTATTCTCTTCTTGAACAGCTTGGAGTCCTAATAGCAAATTCTCCAATAGAATTTGCACGATATTCAATTGTTCCTGCGTCATATCAATAGGTACTTCTACATATAAGTAGCCACCTTCTTCATGATTAACATCAAGGATGGGTTGAATGCCTGCAAGGGCTTCAATACCATTCACAGCGCTAATCGCTAAAGCTGAAACAGCGGCACAAACAATATCATTCCCGTATTCTCCAGCATTCGCATGTCCTGTAATTTCGTATGAAACGATTCTACCAGAAGCATTGCGTTTAAATGTTCCTTTAATCATAGCTTACCCTACTTTTTTGTAAGAATTATGCGTTAATTGCTTCAATAACAACTTTTGTGTAAGGTTGACGGTGACCTTGTTTACGGTGAGTGTGTTTTTTAGGTTTATATTTGTAAGTAACAACTTTCTTTTGTTTACCGTGTTTTTCAACAGTTCCTTCAACAGTTGCACCTGCTACAGTTGGAGCTCCAACTTTTGTAGATTCGCCACCCACTAAGATTACTTCGTCAAAAGTTACTTTTTGTCCCGCTTCAACGTCTAATTTTTCAACGTAGATTGCTTGACCAACTTCAACTTTTACTTGTTTACCACCAGTTTTAATAATTGCGTACATGCTATACAGCACCTCCTTGTAATATACTTAGACTCGCCATCCCAAGCGACAAATTGTACTTAATAACTTGTTCTGTGCGGTTGTAGCTGTGGAGTCCACAATTACAACAATACTACTTTATCAAAAAATGATTCTCTCGTCAATGAAAAGTTTTGAAATTCTTACAAAATATTTTCCTATTGTCTGTAAGCAGGAATAGTCTTCTCATAAGCGGTAATCGCAGCTTCTTCTTTTAGTGTAATACCAATCTCATCTAATCCGTTTAACATCTTATGTTTCCAAGTCGAATCGATATCAAAAGTATATTCATTTTCACCAGAAACCACTTTTTGATTTGGTAAATCAATCGTCACTTTGTCAGTCGGATCAAGAGCAGCAAGTTGTTCTAGCGCTGGTCGCGGTAAAGAAATTGGTAACAAACCATTTTTCAAAGAATTCATATAAAAAATATCTCCAAAACTACCCGCAATGACTGCACGAAAGCCATAGTTTGAGATTGCCCAAACTGCATGCTCTCTAGAAGAACCACCACCAAAGTTATCACCAGAAATTAAAATAGAAGCTTCGCTGTATTCTGGAAAGTTTAGGATAAAATCGGGATTTGGTTTTCTTCCTTTGATGTAGCGCCAATCATCGAATAAAAATTCTCCAAAGCCAGTTTTTTCAATTAATTTTAGATACGTTTTTGGTAAAATTTGATCGGTGTCCAAATTATCATTCATAAAAGGAACTGTTTTCCCTTCATAGACTGTAAAAAGCTCCATTCTTATTCCCCTCCCATAATTTCTCGTACATCAATAAAGCGACCATTAATGGCTGCAGCTGCGGCCATTGCTGGACTACACAAATGCGTACGCGAGTTTCTACCTTGTCGACCAACAAAATTACGATTAGAGGTTGATGCACAATGAACAAACTCTGGAACTTTATCTGGATTCATTCCCAGACACATCGAACATCCAGGCTCGCGCCATTCAAACCCTGCTTCGGTAAACACTTTATCTAAACCGATTTTTTCCGCTGCGTGACGAACAGGACGTGAACCAGGAACCACAATTCCAGTTACACCCTCTTTGATTTTTTTACCTTTTAAGATTTTAGCAGCTTCTTGTAAATCAGACAGTCGACCATTTGTACAAGAACCGATAAAGACATACTCGATATTGATATCTGCTGCTTTCTGACCAGGATGTAGATCCATGTATTCATAAGCTAAGCGATCATTGTGATCTTTAATTTCCGGGAATGGCGTATTAATAGAAACGCCCATTTCGGGATTCGTTCCCCAAGTAATATATGGTTCCAATATATTTGCATCCAACTCGATAACTCGATCAAATTCAGCATCTTCATCCGTATATAACGTTTTCCAATCTGCAATCGCAGCTTCCATATCTACAGGTGCATATTCTCTGCCACGAACATATTCAAAGGTCTTCTCATCAGGCGCCATCATCCCCATTTTTGCTCCACCTTCAATCGACATGTTACAAATAGTCATACGTTCTTCCATCGTTAGATTTTTAATGGTTTCTCCATAAAACTCAGCTGCATATCCAACTCCAAAATCAACACCGTATGTCGCGATTAAGGCCAGAATAATATCTTTGGCATAAACGCCTGGTTGTAATTCTCCTGTCACATGAATCCCTAAGCGCTTAGGTTTCTTTTGCCAAATAGTTTGTGTTGCTAGAACATGTTCTACCTCACTCGTTCCAATCCCAAAAGCAATTGCGCCAAATGCGCCATGTGTCGCCGTATGGGAATCCCCACACACAATCGTTTTACCTGGTTGCGTTAATCCAACTTCAGGGCCTACCATATGCACGATTCCTTGACGAGCAGAACCATTATCACAAAGCGTAATGCCAAATTCTTCACAATTTCTTCTTAATGTATCAATTTGTTTTTTTGAAATTAAATCAGTAATATTAAAAATATCTTTTGTCGGCACATTATGGTCCATTGTCCCAAAGGTCTTATCTGGACGGCGGACTTGACGACCAGCTTCACGCAATCCTTCAAACGCTTGAGGCGATGTCACCTCATGAATCATTTGTAAATCAATATAAAGGAGTTGCGCTTCTCCTTCTTCACCACTGACGACATGACGTTCCCAGACTTTATCAAATAGTGTTTTTCCCATGTGAAAGCCTCCTTTAATTTTTTGATTTCACAATTTACGTTAGTTTTTCTAGAATCGCTTGTGTGAACGCTGTAGTTGTTGTATTTCCACCTAAATCTTTTGTTAAAATGCCTTCTTCCATCGCCTCAAAGCAAGCTCTTTGCATACGATCTGCTTCCTCATTCATATCAAATGACTGGCGTAACATCAAGCTAGCAGACAAAATCATTGAAACAGGATTGGCAATATTTTTGCCAGCAATATCAGGTGCTGATCCATGAATTGGTTCATATAAAGAAACGCCTGATTCACCGTGACTAGCACTTGGTAAAACGCCTAATGACCCTGGTAAAACAGATGCTTCATCACTCAAAATATCCCCAAACAGATTTTCTGTTACAATGACGTCAAAAGCAGTAGGGTTTTGCACAATTCGCATCGCTGCCGAATCAACATATTGGTGCTCTAACGTACAATCAGGATATTCTTGAGCAACTTCTTCAGCAATTTTACGCCATAGTTTGCTAGTCGCTAAAACATTCGCTTTATCCACCGACAACACCTGTTTACGTCGTCCTCGGGCAATTTCAAATGCTTTACGGATAATACGGCGGATTTCAACGGCTTGGTAACGATTGGTATCGAATGCTTCGTTATCACCCAAGTGACGTGGCTCCCCAAAATATATTCCACTAGTTAATTCACGAACAACTACGAAGTCTGTGCCTTTTACAATATGTTCTTTAATAGGCGAAAGTGGTAGCAAGGCATTTGGCACGGAAATTGGACGAATATTCGCAAATAAATTTAATGCTTTACGCAACGCTAGCAAGCCTTGTTCTGGCGTTTTTTCAGCTTTTTCCCATTTAGGACCACCAATCGCTCCTAATAAAATAGCATCAGCTTGTTGACAAGCTTGCAAAGTTTCTTTTGGTAACGGCTCCCCTTTAGCATCAATTCCAGCCCCTCCAAAAGGACATTCTTCAAATTCAAAAGTGACTTTCGAGTGCTCTACAGCTTTTTTTAATACAGCGATACCACTTGCCATAATTTCTGGTCCAATGCCATCACCTGCTAAAACGACAATCTTTTTTTTCATTTGCGTTCCCCTTTTTCTTTAAGAATAGCGCTTGCCTGAGTATAGGCTTTAGCAGAAGCTTGTAATACGTCAAAATCTACACCAATTCCATTAATTCGTTCTTTCGTTTCTTCACATTCAATTGATACATGAACTTCCGCTTGAGCATCTTCACCACTGGTTAACGCGGTAATGTCATAGTCTACTAAACGCGGATGTTGATTAAAAATTTGATCAATGGAATTATAAATCGCCTGAATACTTCCGGCGCCAATTGCAGAAGCAGTATGAACTTCTTGGTTGTCATCTTCAATAGAAATAACTGCACCTTGATAACCATTTGATACATATTGTAATTGAACCGTTTTTAGTTGGTATGTCTCTTCACTACGACGAATTTCATCTGCTTGAAGCGCAATTAAATCTTCATCAGTAATTTGTTTTTTCTTATCAGCTAATTCTTTGAATTTTTTGAAGAGATTTTTTACTTCTTCGTCAGATAATTCATAACCTAATTCAGCCATTTTCGTAACAAAAGCGTGACGACCAGATAATTTTCCTAAAGGCAACGAATTTGTATGGACACCTACCAATTGTGGTGTAATAATCTCATAAGTTTCTGGGTTTTTTAAAACACCATCTTGATGAATACCCGATTCATGAGCATAAGCATTTCCACCAATCACTGCTTTATTTTTAGGAATAGCAAAACCAGAAAGTCGAGCAACAATGTCACTGGTACGTTTGGTTTCACTCAAGGCAATATTTGATTCACATTCATAAAAATCTTTACGAATGTGCAATGCGACGGCAACTTCTTCTAAAGCAGTATTTCCAGCCCGTTCACCAATTCCATTAACAGTTCCTTCCACACGCTTAGCACCATTTTCGATCGCTGCCAAGGCATTGGCTGTCGCCATCCCCAAATCATCATGACAATGTGAAGAGAAAATAATTTCTTCTTCACTTTGGATATTTTCAATTAAATAAGCAAATAAAGCTCCATATTCAGTGGGATTGGAATAGCCTACTGTATCAGGTACGTTAATAATCGTTGCCCCTGCGTCAATAGCTGTTTGTACAGCTTTTAATAAAAATTCTTTATCTGTTCTTGTCGCATCTTCTGGAGAAAACTGAACTTTATCAAAACGCGCTTTCCCATAGCTCACATGTTCTTTAATTGAAGCCAAAACCTCTTCACGTGACATTTTTAACTTATATTGCATATGAACATCACTCGTTGCTAAAAAAACATGGAGTTGTGAATATCTAGCTTCTTTTAGCGCTTCATAAGCACGATCAATATCTTTTTTCTGACAACGAGCTAAACCAGCAACCGTCATTTTTGTTGCTGCTTTAGCAATCGCTTGAACCGCTTCAAAATCACCTGGTGACGCAATAGGAAATCCTGCTTCAATTGTATCAATTCCCCATTTTTCAAGTTGAAGAGCAATTTGAACCTTTTCATTAGTATTAAAATTTACTCCAGGTGTTTGTTCACCATCTCGTAGGGTTGTATCAAAAAATTGTATCTTTCTCATTGCACTTCTACCTCTCTTTTTTCCATCGTTTTTGTAGGATGATCAATACGCATAATTTCTTACTAATAAAAAAAGCACTCCACAAAGGATTTCCTTTATGCAATGCGAATAGGACTCTTCTTAAATGTAAATTAGAAAAGAGTCCTGGACTATAATAATAATAAAAATGTAGTTGTTGAAATTACTATTGTATTTTTCATAATAACCACCTAATTAATAAGTTCTTGATAAAAAGATACCGAAAAAGAAAAAATAAGTCAATACTTTTGTTTTAATTTTCTGAATATTTCGTCATAAAATAAAAAATAGATAGCTTTAGTCATTTACCTAAAGTTATCTATCGTAATTTTATTTTTTTGCTGGTTTTTTTTCTGCTTCAAACTCAGCTTCTGATCCAAAATATTGAACGAATGTTGTCACAGCATTTGCTTCATGACGATTCGAAACATTGACTTCCACGACTTGTCCTTGACGATAACCGGTAATAACAAATCGACATAAAATGTTCTCTTTAGAGAATAAAGTAACCACATTATCCTCACGTTTAAATTCATAATTTTTATTTTTTGCATAACCACTTTCATAACCAGCTTGACATAAACTTTCAATTACTTTCACTTTCTTCGCCATTTGCATCACGCTCCTTTTTGTAAAATTATACACAATTTCTGATATTTGGCAATACAGACCGCTTTAATGCGCAAAAAAACAGCTCTAACGTTGAGAGCTGTCACTAACTTTTACAAAAAAATGATGATGCGTTAGACCAGTTAAAATCACGCCTAAGATAATCCCAATTGCTAGATTATGAGTATAAACAATCACAGCAACTGTAAGAAGCAAGATAAAACTTTCTTTAAATTGTCGATTTTTGAATAGACGAAGACTTTCCCAATCAAAGGTATCGACAGCAACAGTCATCATAATCCCTATCAAAGCAGCCGTCGGAATCCCTACCATTAAATCTCTCATCGCAAAGATAAATAATAGTAAAGTCATACCTGAAATAAATGTTGAGAAACGCTTACGTCCCCCAGATTTCACATTAATAACCGCTTGACCAATCATTGCACAACCAGCTTGACCACCAAAGAAACCTGTCACAATATTGGCTAAGCCTTGCGCCTTAACTTCACGTTGACTGTCACCTTGACTGTCTGTCATCTCATCTACAATTGGTATCGTTAATAACGATTCAATCAAACCAATCATAGCTAATGCTAGTGATGTTGGTAAGATAATCCATAATGTCTTCAACGTTAGCGGAACAGCTGGCAATGCCAACGTCGGTGTAATATCATTCATCGCGCCTAAGTCACCTACTGTTTGTAGATGTCCTTTAAACATAAAAGCAATGATTGTCATCACAACAATAACAATTAATGCAGACGGCACAATCGTTGTAAAACGCGGAATCAGATAAATCAAGGCTATACTAACAATAACCATTACATAGGATTCCCATGTTTGATTGGGTAATTGTTGAACCTGCGCCATAAAAATCAAAATAGCTAATGCATTAACAAAACCAAACATCACTGTTTTAGAAATAAAACGCATTAATTTATGAATACCTAGAAACCCAAAAATCATTTGTAAAATTCCTGTTAGAATCGTTGCAGCAATCATATAATTCAACCCATGCGCTTGTACTAAACCAGCAATGACTAACGCCATTGAACCAGCAGCAGCTGAAACCATTGCTGGCCGACCACCAGTAAATGTGATTACTAAAAGCGTAACTGCTGAAGCAAATAATGCGGCAATGGGTGGCACACCAGCAATAATTGAAAAACCAATAACTTCTGGTAGAATCGCTACTGAAGAGACTAAACCAGCAAATAAGTCATTACGCTCATTGCCCAACCATTCATTTTTTTTAATTTGAAACAACATTAGAAAACTCCTTTAATTCATTTGGAAACTTTATCATCTTATCACAAATGACAGACAAGACGAAAGTATACTGTTTGTAAAAAAATCAACGAATGTAGGATTTTTCAAAAAACTCTTCTTAATTAGGACAATGAAAGAAGCTCTATTATTCTGATTGAGAATCTATCTCTGATGGTTCATTGATTACATGAATAACAGCCTATAGATTTTTTATTTTTTAAGGTCGTCTTCAAGTTTATGTACAAAAATGGTCTGTGACATAAGTTGATTGACAAACTATCCGCACAATAGAAGGTTACTCCTCGTCGCAATTTCGCCTTGATTTGGCGTAAGTCATGCTATTTTGTTCAGATATTTTCGTCTTTTTTCCTTATGTCACAGACCCATACTCATTTTATGGTCCCATAACGACGTAGGTAATAATCTTCTAAATACTTTTGTACATATTCAATAAGTAAACAAATACACCAATAAATAATCGCAACTAATACATACATCGACATATAATCAAATGTTCGTCCGCCAACAATTTTAGCTTTTTGAAAAATATCTGGAATCGTGATCATTGCAGCTAAAGATGTTCCTTTAACTAAATCCATCGCCACATTACTTAGTGCGGGGATAGAAATACGAAACGCTTGCGGCAAAATAATCGAACGCATAACTTTGGGAAATGAAAACCCTAACGCATAAGCTGCATCCCACTGTCCACGATCCACTCCGGCAATTGACCCTCGATAAATCTCCCCAATAAAGGCACTACTTGTTAAACTAAAACAAACAATTGTCGCTGTCAGCGCATCTAATTGATAGGGCAAGCCAAAATATAATAAAAACAAAATGACTAGCGCTGGCACGCCTCGTAGAAAAGAAATAACCACTCGAATGACACGATTCAACCAACGATTTGGAAGAAAGCTCAGAGTTGTGAATAAGATTCCCAAAAGATTTCCAAAGAAAAACGAAGCGAACGCAATCCCAATTGTATAAGATAGGCCTCCTAAAATAAAAGGGAGCGATTCCCACATCAATTGAAAATCAAAGGTTGGAATATACATTACTCGACCTTTTTACTTTCGAGCAAATCTTCTTTGGGTTTTTCAGAGACATCTGTTTGGAAATAGCCTTCTGAAATTTTAGCAAGCGCGCCATCTTCCTTCATTTCTTTTAATGCTGTATCTACTTTTTTGCGTAATTCATTGTTTTCTTTGACAAATAAAAACCCAGTATGATCTAAATCAAAATAAACATCCTCTAAAATTTTAACTGGAATATCGGGTAAAGCCCCTACCGACATTTTTTGTAAATAATAATCGTTAATAATGACATCTGTCCGACCATTTGCGACATCGGTTAAATATTGATCGTTCGTTGCATTATCGTAAACAACTAACTCAGCACCATAACTTTCTGCTAACTTCATGTAACTAGTGTTCGGTTCACCTGCTGCTTTTTTACCTTTTAAATCTTCTAGTGAATGAATCCCTGAATCATCACTTTCACGTACAATCATACTTGTAAATGAATATTTGATAGGTGTACTTAAACTAAATTTATCTTTACGATCGCCCGATAAGCCAAAATCATTTGCAGCAAAATCAGCTTCTCCTCGTTGCAATGCAGCAATTTGACCATCAACATTATATTCTTTGAATTCAATATCGACATCTAAGCGCTTCGCTACTTCTTTTGCCAAATCAACATCATAACCAACCAATTGATTGTTATCATTATAATAAGAAGATGGAAAAAGCGTTCCCGAAGTTGATACAGTTAACTTACCTGCTTCTTCAACTTTTTCCCAACTCTCATCTTGCCCCTCATTCTTCTTTGTTCCACACGACGATAATGCTAATACTGCTGTAAAAAGCGCTGATACCACTAACCATTTCTTCATATTTCCCCTCCAAAATTATAACAGTTTTTTTATCTGTTACACATCGTAACATTTTGATTATAACCGATATTGGAAGGGAATACCAATGAAGTGACGTATAAAAAAAAGACTGCTCAGACAGTCTAATAGTAAAAATTAATTCCTTGTTCTGTATCTTCTATCCAGATGTTTTTGGGAGCTAGCAAAATTAAATAGGTGAGATAAAAATCACCAACACATCCCGCTCCATGCAAGGCAACTAAAAAAGCAAACATACTCGCTGGCAAAATATTCAATAGATAAAAAACAATTAGTCCTGCTGTAATAATAATAAAAGGCGCTAAACAAATGATAATAAATTGGTGTTTTTTATAATACGAATGAGGACTTGTCGCATAAGCCATCCCATTTTTAAAACCAAATTTCACCTTTTTTGTTGGCTGAAAAGTTTTGAAACAAAGAGCATGGATCAGCTCATGAATAATAATTAAAACCACAAAAAGAACAAGTCCCAAGATCAATGTCCAAAAATCAAATGTTTGATAGAGCGAGGCAGAATATAAAAAATCCAATTTAGAAAATATAAAAAAGAAAATGAAAAACAACATTATTCCGGCGATGTTTAATCCCCAAATCAACTTTTTATTTTCTAATAGGTTGATTTCTTTTAATAAAATTCTCTTTTCATTCTCCATATGAAGTCCTCCTTTCTATAAAGTCTAAAAAACGTTGGTCCCAAATATTTTCATAAAATTGAATAGTCTTTGCCGCTGACATATACCTATTATCCATTGTCGTTGTTGCGTTAGGAAGCATAGTTAGCTTGTAACCCAAACTATGGGCAACTTTAATCGTTGCATCCACACAATATTCTGTCTGTGCACCACATATTTCGATTGATTCTACATCAATTTTTGTCAGTACCTGCTGTAAATCTGTTTTATAAAATGCACTAGCATGTTTTTTCTGAACAAAATAAGCCCCTTCTGGTTGGTTTATTTGAGGAATGATTTCCCAATTTTTCTCTTGATAAATCAACTCTGAATCACAATGCTGAATAAAAATAACCGCTCGATTAGCTTTATTGTATTCATTAATTCGTTGATTAACTAATAATGTTAACTTTTGTAGTTGATAACTATGCTGACAAACACCATTTTGAAGATCAATCACTAATAAAACATCCGAAAGTTTACACATATATTCACCTCTTCGTTTATTTATCACTATTATAACAAATATTCTAAGCTAAAAAAGAAGAATCCTGGTCTTTGTAGCGACCCCAAAAAGTTAGACCAAAAAATCTAACTTTTGGAGGTCGCTATTTCTATGGCAAAATATAGTTTTGAATTTAAATATAAACTCGTTCAAGAATACCTTGATGGAAAAGGAGGTTATCTATATTTATCAAAAAAATATGACATAACTGATACTTATCAACTACGAAAGTGGGTGAATACGTATAAAGAATTTGGAGAAGAAGGACTTTGTAGAAAACGTCAAAATAAAAAATATTCTGTTCAATTTAAGTTAAATGCGATAGAGTTGTATCAAACGAGTGAAATGTCCTATCGTGAGGTAGCTAATGCTCTAGGCATTAATAATCCTCCACTGATCGCTTCTTGGGTACGTAAGTTTCGTGACAGTGATGTTCAGGGACTTTCAAACCCGAAAGGACGTCCTTCTAATATGGCTAAGAAAAAAGAAAATAGAAAGAATACAACGACAAAAATAACGACTGATGAATCTGAACGCATCAAAGTATTAGAGAAACAAATACGTTCACTACAAATAGAGAATGCCTTTTTAAAAGAATTGAGGAAGCTGCGAAAACAGGAAGCCCAACAAAGACACAAGAATCAATCGCACGAATCATCGACAGCCTCCGAGGATCATTCAAATTAGTTGAGCTTCTTGAAGTCTTGAAATTTCCTAAAGCAACCTATATGTACTGGCAGAAACGTTTTAACCGTGTAAATCCAGATCAAGAAATAGAAAATCAAATGTTGGAGATTCGTAAGGAACATAAGGATTACGGCTGTCTTCGAATGACAAGAGAGCTAAAAAATAGAGGCTTCCACGTTAATAAAAAGAAAGTACAACGTTTGATAAAAAAATTAGGAATCGAAGTAACATCTTACACTAGAAAGTCACGAAAATATAGTTCTTACCGAGGTAAGGTCGGTACAATTGCGAAAAATCGTTTTCATCGACGTTTCTACACTACTATCTGTCATCAAAAAATTACTACTGATACAACAGAGTTTAAGTATTTTGAATCAGATACTAAAGGTGTTATTCGTCAGAAAAAGCTTTATTTAGATCCGTTTATGGATTTATACAACAGTGAAATTTTATCGTACAGAGTTTCAGAAAAGCCTAATGCACTCGCGATTATGGAAGGTTTAGAAGAAGCTATTCAAATAACTAATGATTGTCCTTTTCGCAGAACTTTTCATTCAGATCAAGGATGGGCCTATCAAATGAAAATATACCGTAATAAGTTAAAGGAACACAAAATCTTTCAAAGTATGTCCCGTAAAGGAAATTGTTTAGATAACTCTCCAATGGAAAATTTTTTTAGTCTTTTAAAACAAGAAATTTTTCACGGTGAGATTTATCGTAGCTTTGATGAACTTAAAATAGCTATTGATCGTTATATTTACTACTACAATAATAAACGAATGAAAAAGAAATTAAACTGGAAAAGCCCTGTTCAATTTCGAAAAGCAGCATAGTTTATCACTTAATTATTCATTTTAGAACAGTAAAAAAGGAGTGGAATTCTCCACTCCTAAAAAGTCTAACTTTTTGGGGTCACAACACTTTGCAGACTAGGATTCTTCTAAATAATTAAAAGAAAGTTGACACTAAAGCAAGAATAGCTAAACCACCTTGCGTGAAAATAATTTTTTTATCGCTCGTAAAACTTCCATATAAAGCAACGAAAATAATATATAGCAGAATTAAACGACTGATTTCCAGCGATGCAGTAGCAAAGAATATACTATACAATAATCCGACACCAATCAATCCATTGTAAACACCTTGATTTTTAAACAAGGTATTTAATGATTTATCTGCTAAACTTTCCTTCGTCATATTAAATACACGACTCGTTGCAGCTGAGGTTGTAGCGAAAGTTTCCAAATACATAATATAGAAAAATTCTAAGGCGACAAAAATAACTAATATGGTTGAAATAAGTGACATTGTTCTCCTCCTTGGAAGGTTATTTTTAATTGCCCACTTTTATTTAAATTCTGTAATTTTTTCTGCAGGTAATCGAACAGATGAATATCCTGTTTCTTTTGCTTTACCAATTGACACAATCATTACTGGAACATATCGACTTTTATCTAAACCAAATGCTTCTGCTAATTGATCCTCTTCAAAACCTCCAATTGGATTGGTTTCATAACCATGTGCACGAGCAACTAACATCAATTGCATGGCAGCCAAACTTGAATCAATTTTTACCACATCATTCATTTTTTCTCTAGTAAAGTTTTTATAATACGGGATAATCGCTTCTAATTGCTGGTCTCTAACTTCAGGCGGCATCCCACCTTCTGCTACTGCTTGATCATAAATTTCTTCGCCTCTTTCATAACATTCCATATCACCAAAAATTAAAATCATCGCAGAAGATGTGTCATTTTGACGTGTGTTAAAACGAATTAATGGTTTTAACTTTGCTTTTTCGTCATCACTTTCAACTACCACAAAACGCCATGGTTGCATATTTACTGATGAGGGTGCAAGTGTTGCTTCGTGAATCATTTCAAGCATTTCTTCATGAGAAATTTTATAGTTTTCATCATATACACGTACCGATTTTCTATCGAAAGCAACTTCTGAAAAGTTGTTGTTAATTAAATTTTTTGACATATCTTTTGACCTCTTTCAATTCACTAATTTTATTAATAAGTTTAATAGAAGTTCTTCTTCCTCTTCGTTGAGGGTTAAATTTATTTGTTTTTCAGAAGAACTATATTTTTTCTCACATGTTTCTAACTCGTTAAAAGCTTTAGTAGTAATTTTTACAAAGATTTCACGATTATTTTGTTGATTTCTTTCACGAGTGACATAATTTTTATCTTCTAATATCTTCAGATGTCTAGTCACTGCAGCACGATCAATCTTCAATTCTTTTTGTAAAGTCGTTTGGGAACATTGCCCATTTTCTTTTAAAAACATCATTAACTCATAACGAGTAATACTAAAGCCTGTTTCTTTTTCAAATTTAGCTGTCATTTCCTGATTTGCAAGCTTTAATTGGTAAAATAGTTTACTGATTTCCCTAAGATTCATATTAGCCTCCTTCTATATTTGACTAATCAACTGTTGACTAGTCAAATATATATAAAAAGAATTAATCTGTAAATTACTTTGCTTGAACTGATTCGTAATGGATAGACACAGCGTTACTTTTTTCATTACGATTTTATGGAAACTATTAGTTTAGTCTCTGTGATACACAAAACAACTGCTAACAAATAAAATAGCAGTTGTTTGGTATTATAAGAGGTTTTATTTTGTTAAAGTTCGTCTCGGGTTCAACTAATCACTGACAATTGAATGATGACCGCTATCAAACTAGTTGTAATATAGAAAAAGCCCTATCCTAGTGTGGATGGACTTTACAAATTATGCATTTACTGAATTTATCAATCTATTTACTTTTTAAATCTTTAATTTCAAAATCATCAGGGAATCCCATACCAGTCAATAACATCCTCTCATCTTCTGGGAATTCTTCCAAATGACGTGATATATTCCAATTTAATGAGAAATCTAACTCAAAAAATGCATGTGTATTTTTAAATGTTTTCAAACCATAATACAATGTACATAAATCGGATTTTCCCTGTTCAGTATTTCGGTATGCTGTTCTACTTATTCCCATTTCTGTATGAAACTCTCTAAAATACTGTACTTCGCAATCTTTAGAATAGTAGTTATACATTCGTCCTGTATGGGCTGCTCTATTTCTAAATTTATGACATAAAAATAACATGTCTATATAAAATGATTTTAGTTGTGGGTTATTCTGGAACTCGTCTTTACTTCTCCCACTTAATATACTTAAAACTTCATTCTTCAAATCAGCTTTTTGTAATTTTAAGAAATTAACTAAATTTCCAAAGGTAGCTCCTTTTAATAATATCCAAGGAGGAACATTCTCATGACATTCTCGATAATGTTTTATTGGCTGTACATCATCTTTCAATATATTTTCATATTTAGTAAAAAGTTGATCAATTTTAAAATATTTTATATTGCCGTAAGCATCCTTCGTAGATTTTCCTTTATTGTAATGAGTCTTTATTAAATAGTCTTCTTCTTTGTGTCCAAAATTTCGAGCGACTACATATGATAATGCACTTCTTAACGAACATTCTATCTCAAGGGTAGCATTTAATATAGAATTTCTGATTTTCTTATCTAACTGAAATCTAGCGAATATTTGCTCATAATAAGAGTCTTCCTTGTACCAATCCTCACCTCTGTCAGAGGTCTTTTCTTCATCTATCAGAAAAAATTTATAACCGTTTATTATTTCATAATAACCATACATATGCAGTTGATTTTTACACTCAACTGCATTCTTAATTTTTAAATTTCTTTTTTTCAATAATTTGATTTGTTCATCGATAAGTTTAAATTCTTTTTCCGTCATAATTAAACTCCTTTAAAAAAAAAGAGACCTATGGTTAAGGCCTCTAGTCAGCTACCTAGTAGCTCTTCATTAAGATTAACTTAAATATAATAAACAAGACTTTAAATGTCAAATAAACAATTCGTAGAATGTTAACCCTTCAATACACCAAACATACTATATATAGAATTAGATTATATAAAATCATCTATATATACTTATTTTCCAGTATCATCAACTAAAAATTATATTTTAGTTAGTTTTTTATAATTATATTTTAATCAAAATATTCTTAATATCAATCAAATTTCTCTACCAAGCATGTGGTATTTCTATGTATAGCCACGACGTTCTGCGTGGCTAAAGTTATAAACAAAACACGGTTGAATTTTAGACTACTGCGACATATCGATCATGACCACTGTGCGATTTATAATCCAACCATACATAACCGTTAGCAGTTACTTTTTTCAAATAATTGAACCCATCGCCTTTACCGTATGATCCAACGATACCATAGTTTGTACCAGGACCGCTTCTGATATTCATGTTTTCTGGACAAATATATCGTCCGAAATTAGGTAAATTATCCTCCTTACACTTAGGTTTAACAAGCTCTTTGTAAGATGTCGTATATGCCATTGATGCCTATCCGCCATTAAGATGTTTGCACCATGTTGTATAATCGACTACTTTTTCGCCATTGCGAACAAATTTTGTCGGCGTGAATTTAGTCCCTGGTTGCAACTGCCCTACCACTTTACTAGCTGTGTCAGGTTGCGCTCGTAGATTTAAAACTACGTCCGTAACTTGTGGCGTGCTAAACGATTCTTCTTTGTATTTTGTTGATTGTGATTGAGAAGGTGCGCTTGGTACAGATGGCGCAGCACCTAACAATTTGGATTTAAAATTAATCCAACGCGTCCATTTTTTATCTAAGTTAAATTGTGCAGGACAATTTTTTCGTGAAACATCGTAATGTCGCACCACTTTAGTAATTGGAATGTTAAATTTTTGCATAATATATTTTGCTAACTCAATCGTATTTTGTTCTGTCTTAGATGTTACACTCCCGTTTGGCAAACACATTTCAATTCCGATAGAATTTTGATTATGAATACCGTAACGACCATCACCATCGCCTACGTGAAATGCTCCGTTTGAAAATTCGACCGATTGCCAAATTGATATGTCATCAACAAATAAATATGCTGACGCATATCGTTCACCATCTGCAAAATAAATGACATTGTTTTTTTGCAGGTGAGGCAGTGCCGACATTGCTGACGATTTGGTAGAACCACGTCCACCTTTTAGCCAATATGAAGAATGAATACCGTCTTTGACAGCTCGGTGAAAGTCATACAACGAAGGGGCAATGACATCACTCAAATTTACATTTTTTGAGTGATAACTTTAGCCATAACAATCACCCAATGTCGTCAATGATATTGATAACTATTCCGCCATCTGTCTCATCGCCGTCCTTATTGATTAACGCTTTCGTTGTCTGCGCCCTCATTATCTCTAACATTGCTCTGCGATAGACAACTCGTTTAGTTGTTTAATCGCCTTCTGAAGCGCGTTACTGCCCCTCGTCAACGCGTCTTCAATGCGAAGAACGTCATCGATTTTATGTGTCGCTTTTTCTTTGACTTCCGTCATGACTAATTCGAGGTCAGCCTTGCTTTTCCTAGTCGATTCAAGCAATTTTGTTCGACCACGCAACTCTTGCAAATATTCAAATTCTGATTCAGTCATCCCTTCATCAATGCTTTTGATACGTTGCATCATTCGCAGCTGTCTAATTTTGAGAAGGCGAATCTCTTCAGACATAACAAAAAATGGATCTTCATTCATTGTTGAGTAAAAATCCATTTCCGCAGTAGATAATGTATCAGAGAAAATCGTTTCATGTTCGCTTGTTTTGAGGGCGTTTTTGTTGTTTGGCGGAGCTTTGTCACCTTTGTTACCTTTGGCATTGCTGTTGTTTTGTGGTGCACCACCTCGTTGCTATTTTTGACGTTTTTTCCAAGATTGAATCGTATTAACCGGAACATCTAATTTTTCCGATATATCTTTATATTTCATGTTTTTTTCGTGCATTTTCTTTGCTTGTTCTCGTTTATCCATACTTTATAACATACCACCTCGCTTGCTATTTTTATTTGAGTTTGTTTTGTAGATTCGGATAGAATAAAAACTGAAATTACCTAGACGTTCAAATTAATTAACTGTTCTCCGTAATCAACATCTGTATGTTTTCCATGTAATATTACTAAATCTCCTGTTCTAGAAGAGATATTTACTATTTCATATCCTTTATCTAAATAATCCATGTTCAATTGAATTTCGTAGTTATTTATATTAGATAAAGTATGCATTATCTCGCTATTAAAGATAATTAGCGGGATGACCGTTCCTGAAGAAATATTTCTATAGCCTGTTTCGATGTCTTCATAATAGTCAAACTCTTTAAATATTTTTTCGTCAAACTGATTATAAAATGATTCTCTATTCACTTCGAGTTTCTTTTCCGTATCAATAATTCTGATGCTTATCTTTAATTGAACATTCACTGTAGATTTATTAGCAACACAAAGAATACATAAGCGTTCTTCACGATTGAAACTATTACTTAAAGGCCATGACATCATAGTTTCAGTGCTAAGTTTTTCTAAATCGGGATAATTCATATAGTAAGACATGTTTACTTTCTCTTCTTTAGATACTGTCCACAACGAAAACCAAACAGCTCCTACCGTGCCTATTGCACTAAACCATTCAGCAACGATTGATGAATCTTGTCCCTTATCTATAGTAAATAATATAATTATACTACCTATTATTCCTCCACATATGCCTACCATTAAAATTTTTAAACTCTTGTTCATACTACAGACATCTCCTTTTTATTAAGATAATAAGTATTATTTAATAAAAAAGCAATATCAAAGAGACGCCCAAACGGACGTCTCTAAAGAAGAAACCTAACGATGAAAGGATGCACTCCTCTCTTTTTATAGATTAATTGTGAGTAACCTATAAAAACCGTTTAATCTTTTGTAAAATTATTATGTTATTAATATAAACCCTGTAAATCAATAAGCGAATTCTATTAGGTATGTCACTTTTATGGAACCTTGCTAAAACAGGGTTGTATTGACGTGTTAATTTTTCGTAGTACCTTGCGCTTTTAATCAATGTTTCCATTTTCGTCATTTTCTCTAGCCTCTCTTTCTGCTTGTTGTTTTATTGCGTATCCTTGCTGTCTCTTCTGTACTGCCGATAGCATTTAAGGATCTCCCATTTCCTCTGGAGGATTATTAACCCAATCTGGAGAAGGTTCTTTGTGTATAGGTTGTTTTCTAAAGCCGTTAGACTGTTTAGTTGGCTTAGCTTGTCATTGTTTACTTTTCATGGTCTTAGGCACACAAATGCATCTGTCCTCTTATATCAAGGGATAGATATTATGTATATTTCTTCTCACTTAGGACACAAAGATGTTTCAATTACTCAGGAAGTGTACTCACATATCCTTGATGAAATGAAACAAAAATTAAAACCTAAAGTATCAGCTGTTTTAGAAAGTATCTACGAATAGTTAAGACCTATTTGGCACAAAATATAAATCAAAACCTCCAGTGTGAACTGGAGGTTTGTTCTTCGGCTGAAAGCCTCTTTTACCGGCCACAGCCTAAAAGGCTTTCTGAAGGGTTTCCCGCTTGCACCACTTTTACTCACCGATTCTTAATGAATCTCTTTTACTTCTTCTTATTTTGCTTTCCCGTGAATGGATCATACTCTTCAAACAACGTTAATTGATCTGCTGCATAATCCTCTTGTACTTGATTTCGAATATATTCTTCTATCTGTTTTTTATTTCGTCCTACCGTATCAACATAATAGCCTCTACACCAAAACTTTCGATTACCGTATCGATATTTCAGATTCGCATGTCTATCGAAAATCATTAAGCTACTCTTTCCTTTTAGATATCCCACAAATCCTGATACGCTATATTTCGGTGGAATACTTACGAGTAGGTGAATATGGTCTCTACAGGCATTCGCTTCGATAATTTCCACACCTTTTCTCTCACATAACGTGCGGATGATTTCTCCAATACTTTTCTTATATTTCCCATAAATAATTTGTCGTCTGTACTTTGGTGCAAATACAATATGGTACTTACATTTCCATGTAGTGTGTGATAAACTTTCATTAGCCTTTTTCATAGAAGGCACCTCCTAAGTTGATTGATGTGGTGGTCGGGAAACCAATTTCATCTTATCATCTTTGGGAGGCTTTTTTAATACCTCGCTAGAAGCTCTTTAGAACCCCCGGCATAGCCAGGGGTTTTCAAGACACATAAAAAAAGCCTTAGAAACCAACGTTTCTAAGGCTTGATTAGCGTCACAGGAGGGATTCGAACCCCCGACCGTCCGCTTAGAAGGCGGATGCTCTATCCAGCTGAGCTACTATGACAGATGTTTTAGCAACAAAAATTATTATATGGAAATTCCCTACAAATGTCAATTGTTTTTCTATTGTTTTTTAAGGTGTCAAAAAAGACACCTTAAAAAAACAGCTTATTCTACAGACTCAATCACAACTTCATCAGCTTCCTTGGTAATTAATGCAATTCCGTCTCCCAACGGTACTAAGCTAGTCGTTAAATCTGGATGCGTAGTAATGACCTCTAAAAATCGTTTTAGTTTACGATGAATCGTACGACGATTGCGAGGAATTTCTTCAATTGGATCTAAGACTGTCCCTCCTTGAAAAACATCATCTACCATCAATACGCCACCTTTTTTCAGCAAACGTAAACATTCTGGTAAAAATTCAATATATTTTGATTTGGCACTATCCATAAAAATAAAATCATATTGGCCAGTTAACTCAGGCAAGATATCTGCCGCTTGACCTTCTAGTAGCGTTACTTTATCTTGCAATCCCAGACGCTCGTAAGTTTTTTTCGCTTTACGAATCATGACATCAAAACGATCAATCGTTGTGACATGTCCGTCTTCTCCAACATATTGTGCCATTAGACTGGAAGAAAAACCAAGTGCTGTACCGATTTCCAACACTTGTTTAGGTCGAATTTGACCTAATAAAAATTGCATGAATACCACTGTTTCATGCGGGATAATAGGCACTTCATTTTCATTCGCTTCTTTTTCAATTTGACCTAATTGACCCGACAATTGTTTTTGTTCATTACGCAAAAATTCAACAAGTTCAGGTTTCACAACTGGTCGATGCATCATTTCGTTTCTCATGTTTTACACTCCTACTTATTCACTGTTTTTCATTATACGAATTTCAGAGACAACCTGCAATCTTTTCTCATCAAAAACTTCTACTTGCTTTTTTTGGCAATTCCTATTAGTCTATAGACAGGATTTGGATTAATAACAAAAATATGTTTTAGAGAGTCGGGGCAAGGCTGGAACCTCGATACCCCTATTTTTGCGAACCTACCAATGGAAATGATTGTGAAAACAATCGGGCTAGAACCCTTATCTTCGTTACAAGTGGGATAGATTCATTCTATTCAATGAAGGTGGTACCGCGAATTTTCAGCATTTCGTCCTTTTTCTAGGGATGAGAATGCTTTTTTTATTGCAAAAAATTAAAGGTGGTTAGTAAATGACTTACGAAGAATTTCTGCAAAAACTTTCTAATCCGGCACGAAACGCACTTTTACACGAAAAAATCAATAGCTTTGATAAATTAGCTAACTTAACTGAAAAACAAGTATTAGCTATCCATGGTGTGGGACCAAAATCTTTGCCCATTATAAAAAATGCGCTTAACCAAAACAATCGTACATTTAAACAATAGGAGGAAATAAAATGCCAGAACAAAAAAATGACTTTACAGAATGGTATTTACAAACCGTTCAACAAGCAGAACTAATGTCTTATTCACCTGTTAGAGGATCAATCATCTTCCGTCCAGACGGTTTTGAATTATGGGAACATATTCAAGAAGAATTCAATAAGTTTTTACGTAGCGAAGGAATTCGCAATGCCTATTTTCCTATGTTAATCCCAAAAAGCTTTTTTATGAAAGAAGCCGATCATATTGAAGGATTCGCTCCAGAACTTCCATGGGTTACTGAAGTTGGTGACGAAAAATTAGAAGAGCCTTTAGCATTACGTCCAACTTCTGAAACAATGATTGGGACTGCTTTTTCTGATTGGATTAATTCTTATCGTGATTTACCTTACGAAATTAATCAATGGGCTAACGTCTTCCGCTGGGAAAAGAAAACTTTACCATTTTTACGTACTTCTGAATTTTTATGGCAAGAAGGACATACCGCCCATGTGGATGCAGAAGATGCTCGCAAACGTACCTTACGCATTTTAGATGAATACGCTCGTTTATGTGAAGAATTTCTAGCAATTCCTGTATATAAAGGCGAAAAAACACCTTCTGAACGTTTCGCAGGCGCAGAAGAAACTTATTCAATTGAAGCAATGATGAAAGATGGAAAAGCAGTTCAAGCAGGTACTTCTCATTATATGGGAACTAAGTTCGCTGAGGCTTTTGATATTACTTATTTAAATAAAGAAAATAAACACGTTCACGCCCACACGACTTCATGGGGTGTTTCAACACGTTTGTTAGGCTCATTAATCATGACTCATGGTGATGAAAATGGCTTAGTTTTCCCATCAACGATTGCGCCAACACAAATTGTGTTAATGCCAGTTGGCCCTTGGAAGAAAAATCCAGCAATCATGGAAAAACTAGACGAAATTTTTGCAACATTTAAAGCAGAAGGTTTCCGCGTGCGTTTAGATGACAGCGATAATTCACCAGGTTATAAATTCAACGAATGGGAATTAAAAGGCGCTTGTATCCGTATCGAATGTGGTCCTCGTGATTTAGAAAATGGTCATGTAATGGTCAAAATTCGTGATCTTTCAGATAAAGAAAAAATCAGCTTTGAAGATTTAACAGATTATGTGAAAGAACAATTAGCGATTATGCCAAAACGTTTATTAGAAGCCGCTCGTGCACGTAATAAAGAAAATGAGCATTATGATATTGAAACATTAGATGACTTAAAAGCACACATTGAAAAATGCAAAGCAGAAGATAAAGTAACTGGCTTTGTCCTAATCGGTTGGGATGGAACAGAAGAAACAGAAGCAAAAATCAAAGAAGAAACAGGTTTTACAACACGTAATATTCCATTTGAAGTACCTATGGAAAAAACAGTTGATATTATAAGTGGCAAACCTGCAAAACACACAGTGTGGATTGCTCGAGCTTATTAATAAAAAGGAAGCAAAATCAGTTTTGATTTTGCTTCTTTTTTATAATTTTGTCAGAATTTCTGGTCCATTTTCTGTAATAGCAATTGTATGTTCATATTGTACACAAATCGAATGGTCTACTGTTCGAACGGTCCAACCATCTTCTTCAGTATAATTTGCCGTTTTACCTAAAGTAAACATCGGTTCGATGGCAATTACCATGCCTTTTTTCAAGCGAGCCCCTTTATTCCGAATGCCATAATGCGGTATAGTGGGTTCTTCCCAAATCTCTCGTCCAACACCATGACCCGTAAAATCATAAACATTGCCATAATTGTGTTCTCTTGCGTAACTATCAATAACAGAACCAATATCCCCAACCCGTTGTCCTGCTAACGCTTCTTGAATACCTAAGTAGAGACTTTTTTCACAATGTTTCATCATTGTTTGAATTTCTTCACTCACCGTTCCCACTGCATATGTCCAGCCAGAATCACCATGATAGCCTTGATAACAAGCACCAATATCAATCGTAATCACATCGCCATCTTTTAATGCTTGATTATCTGGAAATCCGTGACAAATAACGTCATTTGGTGCAGAACAAATCGAATAGGAGAAGTCATGATGATTGATAAAGCTAGGAATTGCTCCCTTCTCACGAATTGTTTTTTCAACTAATTTATCAATTTCTAAAGTGGTTATTCCAGGACGTATAACCTCACTAACTAATTGATGACATTCGGCAACAATTTTTCCAGCTTTACGCATTAATTCTATTTCACGTTCTGATTTAATAATGGTCATTGATTTTCTCCTTATTGATGAGGTAATTGGTACGGTTGCGACATTTTTTACTACAAAATTTAGAAACTTTCGCTCGCTTATAAGGCAGAAACCAATCGTTGCATTGCTCACAACGTTTAATTTCAATTGCCCCTTGCTCCAGTGCCTCTAAAACACTCACGATAGCTTCAATATAGTTGCGATCAAACTTACTTAAAGAAGGTGAAAATTGCGAAGTAACGACTAACTCACCTGCAGCTAACTGCACACATAAATCAAAGTAGTGGCGCTTTTGTAACACTTGATTTGTTTTTTCGACTAAGAGTTCATTGAGTGTTCCTTCTTGTAGTAATTCTTCACCAATTTCTAAAAGTAGCTGCTGTAATTGTGCTTCAGCTTTTGTTTGAGCTTTTTCATTTTTTATTTGATTTAAAACTACAACAAAAAAATTTTCCTTAGCTAATTGTGGACTCATTCTCTTCCCTTTCTTTTTAAGCTTATTGAAATAATTAATAAGCTTAATTATACTATTTTTTCTAAAAAATACCAGAAAAAAATCTAGTATGACAGATTAATTTTTATGGTAAAAAACTGGATCAGCGGATGGGGTTTTCATGCTTTTATTTTGATGCCATCCACAGAACACTATTTTATGTAGCTAAAATGTAATCATTAGCAGCTAATTGCTCTTCATGTGCTACTATTTAAATCAGTAATGAAACGACTCCCAAAACAAAGTGGATTATTTTATTATTAATTGAAGAAGAGCTATTCATGAAGAAAAGATATTTCGTATTAACTGTCAGTACTAGAATCAATAACAGTTTAATGTTTTCTTAGCCATTGGTTAGAATAACAATCCTTTGAAAGAGGTTTTCTCTAAAGATTATGACGTTTCCATTGACTACACTAAAAATAAAGACATAGCCGATTATTTAGTCAGCTCTAAATCATTTGTCTCTTTTGATAATAAAAATAAGCTTCCAATAATCCTTATGAACTTAAGTCGTCGTTATCCACACTAAAAACCGAACAAACCCAAAAAAATAACAAGTCAACCTCTTGAAAAAGAATTTGACTCGCTATTTTTATTCATTAAGACTATCTATAGGTTTTCCAATTTCTTTTTAGATTACGGATTGCCATTGCCGCCAGGTCCGCCACCCATATTTCCTCCAGGGC
The DNA here is from genome assembly GCF_058216475.1 of Enterococcus sp. AMC2644. NCBI lineage: Bacteria > Bacillati > Bacillota > Bacilli > Lactobacillales > Enterococcaceae > Enterococcus > Enterococcus sp. AMC2644. The sequence continues at coordinate 2,193,004 of NZ_CM177095.1, read as the reverse complement.
CACCCATCATGCCACCTGCTGGTAAATCTGTTAACGTTTCACCATTCACAATTAAGGTTCCTCCAGTAAAGCTACCTATACCATCATAGTCGACCGCAGATTGGGCAGTTAAAGTCACCACACCGCCAGCAATGGTCAAATCGCCATTACTGTCTAACGCATCCGTATCTCCCGGGCCAACTTCTACCGTCACATTACCACCATTAATAGTTAAACTTAAATCAGTTGTGATAATCTCAGAAGCAGAAGCGTTGATGCCATCATCTGTTGCGTAGAGCGTCACTTCCCCATCATCAATAACAATCACAGGTGCTTCAATAGCTTCTACACTAGTTTCAACATCTAAAGTTCCGCCTGTAATCCAGATATTTTGTTCTGCTTTAACCGCATCATCGCCTGAATTAATGGTGATTTCACCACCACTAATGGTTAACTGACCTTTTCCTAAATCTGTGTCATTACTTGATTTAATACCATCGCCACCTGCATCAATAGTCAAGGCTCCTCCAGAAATGTTTAAGGAATCTTTGCCTCGAATGCCACCATCTACGCTCGTAACATTCATCGTGCCCGATTCAATCCATAAGTCATCTTTACCTACAATTCCGTCTTCAAAATTAGCTGTTACGTTCAATGTTCCTTGACCAGTAATTATCAAATCGTCTGATGAGTAGATTGCTCCATCAATTTCTTCATCACTACGTGTCGCAGCATCTTCAACTGTATTGGTTGTTCCATCTGCTAATTCTAAAACTGTTTTTTCTGCATTTTCAATTGAGATAGCTGCGCCTTCGCTGCTTGTAATGGTTGCATTGCTTAAAATAATTCGTACATTGCCTTCTGTATTAACGGTCACTTGACCAGTTGTTTCACCACTTAAAATATACGTACCAGCTTCGGTAATGTTTAATCCTTCATCACTTAAGTCAACTTCCGTCGTGTCCAAAGCATCCCAATCGACATCAGTATTGTCACTTGTTTCAGTTTGTACGAGTGTTTCTGTTGTTGCAGTAGAGGTTGCTGTTGTAGCTACGACACTGGTATTTGTTTCTAATGCCGCAGTCTCTGCTTGACTACTTTCTGTTTGACTGCAAGCGGCAATCACCGTTACTGCCAGTGCTAAGGTAGCTGCGGTTAATCCTTTTTTACGTTTATTCATACTCGTTTCTCCTTATCTTCTATAAATTATGACGCATCATTTTCGTTGTTGCGAGTAAGCCCATAGTCGAAAACGCGAGGGCTGTTACAAAGATTAATTTCAAAGCAGAACGTTTCTTTGCCTTCATCATGATTCCCTCCTATTTCTGTAATGTCTTCGTTTTTAGTACTGTATTTACTATATATCGCTTAGCTTAAAGTTAGCTTAACTCTCTGAAAAAAATTTTTTCCCATAAAAAAACCTTTCAAACCATCTTCATGAGACGGTTGAAAGGTCTTTCTTATAATATAGCTAAAGGCTGTTTATTTGTTGGCGCTGGATACAACGCATCAATTAATGCCAATTCTTCCTCAGTTAATTGAAGATGCCCTGCTTGAATATTACTAATCGTATGGGCTGCACTACTGGACTGAGGGATGACTAGCGTTTGTCCATTACGAATACACCAGGCCAAGAGAATTTGAAAAATATCTGCTTGATGTTGACGAGCAATTTCTTGCAAAATAGGTTGTTTTGTTAATTGCGCCCCCAAACTATCCCCTTGGGCAATTGGTGAATAAGCAATCAATGGTAATTGCTGTTGGTGCATATAAGGAACTAAGTCAAATTCAATTCCACGCTCACTCAAATTATATAAAACTTGATTTGTTTGACAGTTTTGTCCATTGGCTACATTCATTAACTCTTGCATATCTGCTACATCAAAATTAGAAACACCCCATGCACGAATTTTTCCACTTTGTTTTGCTTGCTCCAACGCTTCAACAGTTTCAGATAAGGGAATATTCCCCCGCCAATGTAATAAGTACATATCTAGATAATCTGTCTCTAAGCGTTGTAAACTATTTTCTAAACTAATCGGTAGTTGTTCAAAAGAAGCATTCCATGGGTACACTTTCGAAATTAAATATAGATTTTCACGATGATAAGGTCGAATTGCTTCCCCAACTAAACGTTCCGCATTTCCTTCACCGTACATCTCAGCAGTATCAATCACTGTCGCACCATGTTCTATCCCGGTGCGTAACGCTTGAATTTCTTGGGCTCTCTTTTGAGGATTATCTCCCATATGCCAAGTTCCTAAACCAATTGGAAAAACAGATTGTTGATTGATTTTTACCATTGAAGTTCCCTCCTATAGAAAAAATCTGCAATAACAATTTGTTTTTGCAGATTTCCAACATTAATAAATTAATTCAAATAAATCGTTTGTTTCAATATTTCCAAAATATTTTTTCACATCAATAGCATCTACGACTTCTTTTAAGGCATTCTTTTCGTATTTTGTCCCTACCAAAGCATCTTCTACATCTTTTACTTCCCCTAAGCCGAAGAAATCACCGTAGATTTTTGCATCGGTAATTTTACCTTCTACAACATTTAAACGGACTTCAATTGAACCAATCGGGAATCGTTTGCGACGTTCAATATCGAAAGCTGGTGATTTTCCATAGTTCCAGTCCCAATTTGCATAATATTTTTCAGAGATTGCTTTGACTTTTTTCCAGTCATCATCTGTTAAGGTATACGTTTTGATTTCATCTACTGAGTCCACACCAAAGATTTTCAATAAGATTTCTTGACTAAACTCTTCTGTAGTCATTTCTTGATTTTCTTTTGGCAAGAATGGTTTGATATTCGTTACGCGTGAACGAATCGACTTGATACCTTTTGATTCAATTTTATCTTTACGAACTTTCAATGAGTTCACCACTTCATTTACATCACTATCAAACATGATTGTTCCATGCGCAAACATACGTCCATTAGTGGCATACATTGCATTCCCTGAAAACTTCATGTCATCAATGACTAAATCATTGCGGCCTTTTAATTGTGCCCCTTCAACACCCATGTCATGCAGTGCTTGAATAATTGGCTTTGTTACTTTTTCAAAATCACGGAATGAGTTGCCATCATCCGGCATAATAAAACTGAAGTTCAAATTTCCTTCGTCATGATAAACGGCTCCACCACCACTAAAGCGACGAACAACATGAATTCCTTTTTCATCCACATATTCTTTGTTGATTTCTTCAATCGTGTTTTGATTACGGCCAATAATAATTGAAGGTTCATTAATATAAAAAAGTAAAATCGGCTCATCAACAGCCATTTCTTGTAATAAGAAAGTTTCAATCGCTAAGTTTACTCGCGGATCTCTTAAATCATTCGGTACAAAAATCATGTTTCGTTCCTCCTAAATTTCAAAAGTTTTCCCAATTTTTGCTAATTCGACAGGCACTTCATGCTGTGCTGCTACACTTGCTTCGGTACGTAGTTGTTCTAAATCACCGAATTGAGGTAAGTGAGTTAAAACTAATTTTTTGACACCTGCTTGACGTGAAATTTCTCCAGCTTCTTTAGAAGTGAAATGCGCAATATGATTTTCATTGCCTTCAAATAGGTACGTATCTGCTAAAAATAAATCGGCATTTTTCGCAAAATCAACAAAGCTTTCTAAATAACCAGAGTCACCAGTAAATACAAATATTTTACCTGTACTATTCTCTACAAATCGCATTGCGTAACAAACAACAGGATGAATCGTCTTCATAAATGTAACAGAAAAAGGACCTAAGTTCAACTGTTCTACTTCTAGATAATCATGCCCTTCAGAGACATTTGGCAAGGTTAAACGAGCAAATTGTTCTGCATCTTCGCCATGACCGTAAATTGGTAGAATTGGGCGTTCAGTTTTTTTGGGGAATAACTGCCAGTAATGTTGTAGTACCCCTAAATCAGCTACATGATCTGGATGATAATGGCTAAGAATTACTGCGTCTAAATCTAATGGATTAAGCACTTTTTCCAATTGAATCAATGTCGCACTTCCTGCATCAAGTAATAAATTATAGCCCTCTGATTGCAATAGGAAACTCGTTGTACCTTCACCTTTATAAGGATATGCGCCAAGGCAACCTAAAACTGTTAGTTTCATAAAAATTCCTCCTTACTTTTATTCTTAGTGTAAACGTTCCACTAATGACACGCAAATAAATCAAGTTATTTTTCGAAAGAATCGTCATAATAGCTTACCTTCTAACGACTCACCGCAAAACCTTACTGATTTATTCATAAATAATCTAGTAGCTCTTAAAAACAATTTTATCATTGGGTTAAGGCTACTTGATTTTGCTATTTGTTAGACTCTACTTTGGATAAAACATGTCTAATTATTATCCAGTAGACAGAAAGTAGTTTAAGAGAAAAACAACTCACTATGTATTAAAAAATGAAACCAATTATTTACAAAGAAATAATTGGTTTCATTCTTTTTTCAATATGAAAACGAAATCTTTTTTTGTTATAATATAGATAATAAACAGATGTAGGTGTAAATATGATGGAATCATTGATTACAAAAAAGAAAATCGCAAAAGCTTTTAAAAAATTAGTAGTAGATATTGGATTTGATAAAGTTACTATCTCTAAAATTATGAAAGCAGTCAATATGCGTCGTCAAACGTATTATGACCATTTTGCAGATAAGTATGAACTAGCCGATTGGATTTTCCAACAAGAAGCTATTGAAAAAATTGAAGACAATCTAGAATATGAAACTTGGCAAACCATCCTAGAAGATTTATTCATTTATTTTGAAGAAAATCAGCTATTTTACAGTAATATTCTATCCTTCAAAGGACAAAATTCTTTTCATGAATACTACACGCAACATCTGAAACACTTAATCAATCGAGCACTTACAATGAAACTACAGAATCAATCACTTAGCGAGCAAGAACAACTCTTTTTAGAAGATTTTTATGCAAATGCTTATATGATAATGACAACCAATTGGATTCTTGATGGCTGTCCCCTATCAGCAACCGATTTTGCCCATCAAATGCAATTAGCCATTCTAGTCAACACAGAGATTGCTCGCTAAGTAGTTCCTTTATTTATTTTTATAAGCTGCTCCAATTTTGTCTGCTACGATAATCGCTGATTTCACTTGATCTACAGTTACTGGAAACGGCATCGAATGGATAGACTCTTCAGGTATACAAGATTTTTCTGCTACTTCTGTTAATTCTTCCTCAGTAATTGTTTTGACACCTAAATCCTCTAAGCAAACAGGAAGGCCAATGGATACAGCAAAGTCTAACACTTCATATAATTCACTTTTTGGTGCGTTTTCTAATACAAGCTGACAAATAGTACTAAAGGCAACTTTTTCGCCATGCGTAGCTCCATGTGCATCATGTAAAACAGTCAATCCATCATGAATAGCATGAATAGCTGCCAAGCCAGCACTTTCAAATCCTAAACCTGACAAGAGAATATTTGCTTCAATAACATTCTCTAAGGCTGGAGTAACTACATTATTATCTGATGCTTCTTTAGCTTTTAAGCCATCTTCCAAAATTGTATCATAGCATAATTTCGCCATAGCAAAAGCCGCATTAGTTCCAATTGCTGGGGGACAAACACCCTCTCTTGCGCCACAAGGAAGACTTGCATTTACTCGAGAGTAAGAATTGCGTGTAGCTCGTGCTTCAAAGTAAGTGGACAATGCATCACCAATACCAGAGATTAAGAAACGAGTAGGCGCATTAGCAATTACAACTGTATCAATTAATACAACACTTGGACTTTGTACAAAGTAAGCATAGTCATCAAACTCGCCATCTTCTGTATATAAAACAGCAGAGTGACTTGTCGGTGCGTCAGTAGCTACAATTGTTGGTACAATAATTAAGTTATGACCTTCTGCCACACACTTGGATGTATCAATCGCTTTTCCGCCACCTAAACCTACAATACAATCACAATGATGCTCTGCAGCTAAAGCTTGCAAACGAGCGACTTCAATTCGAGAAGCTTCTCCTCGAAAACCACTTTCTACAAATGAGATACCAAAAGTAGCAGCCGTCTTTTCCAATTTATCCTTTACCCGTTCTACATCATCTTTATGCGCAATTAGTAATGCTTTTTCTCCAAATGTTTTTACAAAGTACCCTAAATTTAATAACTCATCTTCACCTTGAACATATTTTGTTGGACTAATAAATGCTTTTCTCATCTTTTTTTTCTCCAATCTATCAAATAATTATTTTATTTTTAAAGGTGCTAATTGTTCCTTAATTAATGCTAACTCTGTATCTACTTGTAGTAATGCTGCTGCTGTATAAGCGCTTTCTATTAATGCCGTATCAAACAATTCCACTTCTTTTTCTGTGATATCCATTGCCATTTCTAAATTCATTTTAGCGCTTCCTAAATCATAAAATGCAAGTAAACTATCTGCTTCATTACGATCAATGGCTTCCATGATTCTTTCAAAAGAAGTTCCTACTTCACCAGCTTCTAAACCAGCTGCTACAGTTACTGGTACATCTTTTGCTACTTCCTGAATTAAACGGTAAATCCCCTCACCAATTTCTTTCACATGAGAGATAACCAAAATTCCTGTTTTACTCACTAATTACACCTGCTTCCATCAACGCTTCAAAAAGATATTTACTAGACATCGCACCTGGATCAATATGTCCTACTGAACGTTCACCTACATAAGAAGCTCGACCTTTAGTTGCTACTAATTCTTTCGTATTAGTTACTAAAACTGACAGTTGTTCTTCTGTTAACTGGTCTTCTTTAATCGCTTCAATTGCTGGCTGCCAAAGATCAATCATTGTTTTTTCGCCAAGATCACTATTCCCACGCTTCTTAATACCTGCCAAACCTGCTTCTAACAATGGTAGAACGTCAGTCGAAGATGCTGCTGCTTTTGCTATTTCTAGCATAGCTGTCCCATACAATGGGCCTGATGCCCCGCCTACTTTACTAATTAACGCCATTGCTGTTAATTTAAAAACGTCTTGAACTGAATTTGGTTGCTTTTCTTTTAAGCTTTCCATAACTGCCATCATGCCACGTGACATATTATTTCCATGATCGCCATCTCCAATAGGCGTATCTAACTCACTTAAGTAATCTTTGTTTTCTTCAATTTTCTCACTAAATTTTTGCATTGCTTCTAAACAATTCTCTTTTGTAAACATTTTTTTCTCCTTACCAGGCTGGAGTTACAACAGACTCTTCTAGTTCTGTGTTCCAGTCATCTTCTAATTTTAATAAAGTAAGTGACAATCCTGCCATCTCAAGAGATGTCATAAAGTTCCCTACTTTGGAATAAACAATCTCAATACCTTCATTTTCTAAAATTTCTACTGCATCATTGTAAAAAATATATTGCTCCATCAGTGGTGTTCCACCTAAACCATTCACTAAAATAGCGTAACGCTCACCAGTTTGCCATTGTAAATCATTTTTTAATTTTTCAATTAACCCTTGTGCCATCTCTTTAGATGTACTCATTTTTTCACGTTTGTAACCGGGCTCGCCATGAATACCTACACCAAACTCAATTTCATCTTCTGCTAAGGTAAAACCTGGTTTACCAACTTCAGGAACTGTCGCACCAGTCAAACCAACACTGATTGTCTTCAAATTTTGAACAACTTTATTTCCTAGAGCAACTAATTCTTCTACTGAAGCCCCTTTACGTGCTGCAGCTCCCAATATTTTATGGACAAGTACAGTCCCAGCAACACCACGCTTACCTTGAGTGTATGTGCTATTTTCCACTGCAATATCATCATCAACAATGACCGTGCCAACAGTAATCCCTTCCATTTCAGCTAAATCTTTTGCCATATCAAAATTCATGATATCACCAGAGTAGTTCTTTACAATTAAAACAACACCGGCACCTTGTTCAACCGCTTTCATTCCTTCGTAAATCTGATCGGGTGTTGGTGAAGTAAATACTTGTCCACAGACAGCAGCTTGTAACATTCCATCACCAACAAATCCAGCATGTGCAGGTTCATGACCACTACCACCACCGCTGACTAAAGCAACTTGATTTGGTATATTTTTTTGTTTGACTACAAAAGTATCGGGGACGATTTCTACTAATTTTTCATTTGCTCGAACCAAACCATTTACCATTTCCGACACAACATTTTGAGGCTGATTAATTATTTTTTTCACTGTATTCCCTCCATCTGTTTTTTTGTACACGTTTACAATAATGGATATTGCAAACAAATTCAACGGACAAATAAGGAAATGTGTCCGTTACTGTTTGATAATTGTTTTAAGTAAAAAGACAACGTATAATATGAATAGAAGAAAAAGATAAGAGGGATATACATGAAAACATTGATTAATTCGAGTAAGCTAGTACAACAACAATTTCTATCGGGTATTGCTTTTTCACATAATAATACCCTAAAACATTTGCCAGATACTGGCATCTTTATAAAAAAGAAGCTTACTGAAGAAAAAGTTACTTTAATTAGTGGTGGTGGTAGTGGTCATGAACCCGCACATATTGGTTACATTGGAGAAAATATGTTAGATTGTGCAGTCATGGGGCCAATATTTGTTCCACCAACTAGTAAAGAAATCCTTCAAGCGATTGAGCAAACATACAACCCAAACGGTACGCTATTGATTATTAAAAATTTTGAAAGAGATTTAGCTAGTTTTCTTGAAGCTGAAAAGCTAGCACATCAAAAAGGGCTCAAAGTTGCACATGTGATTGTCTCTGATGATTGTTCCATTGAAAGTCATAGCTTTGAAAAAAGAAGACGTGGTGTCGCTGGGACTGTATTAGTTCATAAAATACTGGGAGCAGCCGCCAATCAAGGACTTGATTTAAAACAGCTTCAACTTTTGGGGAATGAAATTATTTCTAAAATTAAAACGCTAGGTGTTGCTTTTTCATCCGCTGCTACTTTTCATGCCAACGAATCTAGCTATACATTAGCAGAAGATGAAATGTATTTTGGTATTGGAATTCATGGCGAGCCTGGGTACCGTATAGAAAAAATGAAATCTTCGGAAAGAATTGCAATCGAACTAGTCAATAAATTAATTAAGCAATTTAATAAAAAAGAGTTAGCGCATGTTGCGGTGTTGGTGAACGGCTTGGGTGGAACACCGTTATTTGAACTAAATGTATTCATGAATGACGTTCAGCAATTACTAGAAATTGAGGATGTTTTAATTGATTATAAACAAGTGGGAAATTACCTGACCGCTTATAATACTGAAGGATTATCTTTATCCCTCTTTGCATTAGAAAACAAGCATTGGTTAGACTATTTAAATGCTCCCACTGACGCTTTTGGTTGGCGTTAAGAAGATACGCTTTTACGCTTGTCCCCTTAATAGAAGGTCGCAACTTTTCATTCGTCACATGCTGACTACCTATAACTATCTCTTTTAGCAGCTACAAACCCGCTCTTTTCGGATAGAGAGTTGCATGACACGAAAAAATAGTAGCAATCTCCATTTAGAAGGTTGCTACTATTTTTATGCTAATAACTTCTTAATTCACTTACTTTTTTATCATCTAAGCGACGAACCACTTCTGTCACTAATTTTACAGTATTTAAGTAGTCATCTTCATGAATGATTGATGTATGTGAATGTAGGTAACGCACTGGGACAGTAATTGCAATCGATGGAATTCCATCTCTTGTTAAATGCATTTGCCCTGCATCTGTTCCACCACCAGCAATCACGGTATATTGGAAAGGTATGTCTAATTCTTCTGCAACATTAATAACAAAATTCAATAGTTTTTTATGTGGAACCATCGAAGCATCAAAAATTAAAACTTGTGGTCCTTTACCAAGAACAGAATCTGCTTCTTTTGGTGTCATGCCTGGTGTATCACCAGCAGTACCAGTATCTAGAGCAATCGCAATATCTGGATTAACTAAATGCGTACTTGTACGTGCACCACGTAAACCAACTTCTTCCATCACATCACTTCCAGCAAACAAGCAGTTGGGATGCCCTTCATTAGCTAAGTTTTCTAGAACTCGTAAAGAAACAGCCGTTCCTACACGATTATCCCACGCTTTGGCTAATAAAAATTTGCTATCATTCATACGTTTGTATTCGATATATGGTGTAATCATGTCGCCTGGTCGAATTCCCCAAGACTTCGCTTCTTCTTCACTTGATGCACCAATATCAATAAACATATCTTTCACATCATATGGTTTTTTACGTGCTTCCATTGATAATACATGTGGTGGTTTTGAACCAATAACCCCATGAATTAATTTGCCGCTTTGTGTTTTAATTTCAACTTGTTGTGCGAGCATAACTTGGCCCCACCAGCCACCTAATGTTTGAAACTCAATAAATCCTTTTTCAGTAATTTTGGTGACCATAAAACCAACTTCATCCATATGTCCAGAAATAAAGACTTTAGGACCGCCGCCTTTTCCAGAATGTTTGGCAATAACACTACCTAAGCCATCAAAAAAAATATCTTCGGCAAAATCTTTGGCATACGCTTTAAAGACCTCACGAACTTCTTCTTCGTTGCCAGGTACACCACGAGCAGAAGTTAAATCAATCAATAATTGTTCATCTTTTTTTTCTAACATCACATACGCTCCTTTTTTTAGACTACAAATTAAGTATAGCACGCAATTAATGAAAGAACAGCGGAGGTTGGTTAGGTCTAAATTAATTTTTTCTCACTATTTTTCTCATTTTAACTGTTGATTATTTTTACTTCCACCTGCATAAGAAAACTTATGATCGCTTAGTAAAAAGGTAAAGTTTTCTCGGTCAATTGACCCTACCATACAGTCACTGTCATAGAGTTGCATTAAGAACTGAGCCATCTCGTCTGCGTCATGATATCGAGTAAATGCTTGGTCATAGTCATAAGTAGCGACGTTATTAGCCACTCTTCCAAATTCCGTTTTAGTTGCGGCAGGAGCTAATACTTTGACTTGCAAGGGTGAACCTAATCCTCGTAATTCTAAGGCCAATCCTTCTGTAAAAGCACTCACATAAAATTTTGATGCACAATAAGTGACTGCTTTAGGAACCATCGTATAACCACCCGCCGATGAAATATTAATCAGTTGTGTATTGGGTTGATCGTGGTATTTTTGTACATACAGTAGAGAGAGAATCGTGAGTGCTTCAATATTTAGCCGGAGCAACTTAGTTGTGTGAACAACTGACTGTTCCTCAATTTTTGTATAATAACCAAAACCTGCATTATTAATCCAAGTTTCTATGTTGTAGCGTGTTAATTGCTGAAACAGATCTTCGAGTTGTGACATCCGAGTTAAATCAAATGGTTGTATGATTACCTCCACTGCTGGGTATTGTTGTTGAATCTGTTGTTTGAGATCATTTAATTTTTCTTGGCGACGTGCAATCAAAATGACATGTTTCCCTCTTTGAGCAAAAGCCATTGCTATAGCAGCACCGATTCCCGAACTAGCACCTGTAATGACATGGTATTTTTCCAATGATATCTCCTCCTTCATACTCGAAGGATACATGCTGGAGTTCACTCCATGTCAATCATTTTTTTATACGTCTTCATTTTTTCTGCAAGAAAGATTAAATGCTCATCAATCTCTTGTCGTTGTTTTTCTAATGCTTTTTGTTGTTGATACAATAATTCAAACCTTTGATGAATTGTTCGATCGCCCTGATAACGTAGCTTAGCATAGCTTTTAATTTCGTTAATAGACATGCCTGTTTTCTTCAAACGCAAAATAAAAGCAATCCAATTAACATCAGTTTCAGTATAAACTCGTTGATTTTGTTGATTACGAGCCGGCATAATTAAGCCGGCTTTTTCATAATAGCGCAACGTATCGATACTCAAATTAACTAACTGGGAAAAGGCACCAATTGAATAAAGTTGTGTGTTTTTTTGATTGGTCATCATTTACTCCTCTACAATCCGCAAATAAAAATTTGTCGTTAAAAAATAAGCTGATGTAAAAATAAATATTGTAATGAAGCAAAAAAGATAAGCCACCCAATAATTAGCATCCTGCACTAGTTGAGTCAACATATAAATGGCAAATGAACCATGACTCGTTGCAAGTAACATCGTTGGAAAGAAAATCCAGGCATTTTGTTGATAAACTGCCCGATGCAAAGATTTTTTGGGAATCCCAATTCGCTGTAATAGTTGGTAATTTTGTTTTTCACGCCCCGCTTCAAAAAATTGGCGTACCATTAATGTGCTCACTGTGGTAATTAGCACAATCATTCCAACAAAAAGTGTTACATACAAGAAAATTCCACCTTGTCGTCGATCAGAACGTACATTAGGATAGCGACTCGTTTGATTTAAACGACTCACACGTTGATCATTGGCATTCTCTGGTGAACTCTCAGCATCGACAGGTTTGATTTCGCCTTTTAATTGACCATTCGTATATTCATAATGGTAGCTAACCTCATGATTCCAATCTGTTGGCAATTGGGAAACATAGGTTTTTTGAAACTGCTCTTCATTGTACCCTGTCGCATTTAAGTAAACTAATTGATACTCAACACCTTTTGCTTGCTGGTAGAGCGTATCCGTTACTACTAATAAGTTTGAACCATATCGCAACAGACGATCCCCAATTAAATTCGAAAAGCGTTGCGTAAGATGAACGTTCCTCCCATCTGGTAAAGAAATTTCTTGTTCAGCTTTTGTAAGCTGGCGGTTGTTCAATATGGCTGGATTCAAAACCAGCATTACCGCCTCCTCATTTTTTTCTAAAGTGACTGGAGGTAAATGAGGAATCATCGTACGAATGTCATGATACGTTTGTTCCGATATCAAATCAAAAATAGCAATATCTTCATATGTTTCATCATCTAGAAATTGCACAGGTTGTAATGAATGAGTACCTAGCGCTTTTAATGGAATTGTAAGTTTTTGAGTAATTTCCCCACCACTTTGTTGAAGTAATTCTTCTAGATGAGTGGATTCTTCAGCAGTGATTTGAAAATCAACCGGTTGACTTAAATCTGTATAGCGATAGGACATTGCAAAGATACCAATAGCGCCACCAATTAACGAAATAGCAATTCCTACAATAACTGAAATCAGTGAAAGTGTGCGCCAACTTTTTGATAATAAATGACGTGTATGATTCAACGTAAAAAACCGTAACTGACGATAGCTAATCCTGCGCCATTTTGTTGACAAATATAATAATGCTTGAATACCATATGCAAAAAATAAATATGTCCCAAACACGCAAAGAGAGAGAATCAATAGTGGTACCCATAAAACAGAAGAAAAGTCTTCTGTTTGTTGAATATAACCATTTAATACGCCGGTAAAATTCACAGCAATGTAATAACCAATGCCAATCAATAAGATGCTAAAAATTCCAATACAATAAGTACTCCATCGAACTGTTAAACGCCGACTAGACACCACACTTTTCGGTTGAAATAAATCAATCAACTGCTTTTGCCAAATTAACCACATATTCTGTAAAGAAATTAAACCAATAGCAACGAGAAACATTATTACCGTTGTTAAAACTGATGCCCAAGAAATAAAAAAGCGACTTTCAATATTTAAATCCATCGCTTTAATTAAAATCATAGCGAAAAATTTTGAAAAGATAATCCCCATAATCATTCCTATAACTAAAGAAAAAACATTTAAAACGATAACTTCCATTAAAAATTGAAAGATAATCCGTGATTTTCTTAACCCAAACAATTGATACAAACCTATCTCTTTTTGTCGTTGCTGGATAAAAAACTGATTTGCACCTAACATAAAAAATAAAACAACCATGGCAACAAACACATTTCCCAGTGTCAAGACTCCTTCAATTTGAATATCTTGGCGAGCACGTAAGGTTAAAGGCTGGTCGTATGTCATTGCACTAAACGAATAAAAAATCATTACGGCAGTCGTCATAGATAAAAAATAAACAATGTAGTTCCGTGTTTGACGTAAAAAACTACGCCAAATAATTTTAAAGAGCATTCCGCCGACCACCTCCCCCAATTGTCGCCTGCATATCAATTACTTTTTCAAAAAACTCTTTACGCGTCCCACGACGAACGACTTCTGCAAAAAATACCCCGTCCTTAATAAATAAAATGCGATTGCAATAACTAGCTGTAAATGGATCATGCGTCACCATGAGTATGGTGGTATCATTGTGTAAATTGACTTCACTTAAATAACGAAGCAATTCTGTTGCTGATTTAGAATCTAATGATCCTGTTGGCTCATCTGCAAAAATAACAGATGGTTGTGCAACAATCGCTCTTGCAGCGGCTACTCGTTGTTTTTGACCAATTGATAGCTCATCCGGATAACGATTTAACAAATACGAAATACCTAATAAATTAGCAACATCTTGTACGCGTTTTTCCATTTCTTTGATAGGTAATTTATCAATTGCTAAAGGCAATAAAATATTGTCTTTACTTGTGAGTGTGTCCAATAAATTAAAGTCTTGAAAAATAAAGCCTATTTTTTGTCGACGAAAATCACTTAGTTCATTTTCTTTCATTCGAGTTATATCTTTGCCGTCAATATATACCGATCCCATCGTTGGTAGACTAATCGAAGATAAAATATTCATCAAAGTTGTTTTGCCAGCTCCACTTGGACCCATAATACCAACAAATTCTCCTTGATCAACACTGAAAGATAAATTATCTAACACCTTCGTTTGATTAAAACGAGTGCCATAAGTTTTTGTTAAATGTTTGACATCAATTATTTTTTTCACGATCCTCGCCTCTTTTCTTTCTTGTATCTTAGCATATTTTCAATTAATTCTCTAAAATCTACAAAGAAAATTTTATACATTTTGTGTAAAACAAAACAATGAAAAAGCTTGTTATCATCACCCTTATCGCCTTTTGAACAATACTACATATAGCGTATAAAACAAACTGAAACACTATATGTAGTTGAAATTCTACTTTTTTTATTTTATGATAGAGAAGAACCAAACAAAGGAGTGAACCAGCATGATGGCAACTAAATTAAAAGATGAACAATCTTTCTCATCAACGCACAAAATTAAGATAACAGTCATAAAGCGTGATGGCAGAACAGTTCCTTTTGATGACCAAAAGATTTACAATGCCTTGATTAAAGCGAAACAACAAGTACAAGGAAAACTATCACCCATGGATCATCAACAATTACATTATCTTGTAACTAAAATTAACCATGAAATCGATGCACGTTTTCAAAAAACTGTTAAAATTTATGAGATTCAAAATATCGTTGAACATATACTTTTACAACAACATGACTATGCTCTTGCTGAAGAATATATCCATTATCGCACCCAACGTGATTTCGAACGGAGCCAGGCAACAGATATTAACTTTACTATTGAAAAATTAATGAACAAGGAACAGAGTATCGTCAATGAAAATGCCAATAAAGACAGTAATGTTTTTAACACTCAACGTGATTTAACTGCCGGAATCGTGGGAAAATCAATCGGATTAAAAATGTTACCGCCTCATGTAGCCAATGCACATCAAAAAGGGGATATTCATTATCATGACTTAGATTATCACCCCTATTCACCAATGACTAATTGCTGCTTGATTGACTTTAAAAAAATGTTAAATGAAGGTTTCAAAATGGGCAATGCTGAAGTGGAAGCTCCTAAATCGATTCAAACAGCGACAGCCCAAATCTCACAAATTATTGCTAACGTTGCCTCAAGTCAATATGGTGGTTGTTCTGCTGATCGAGTTGATGAGCTTTTAGCTCCTTTTGCTAAGAAAAACTATGAAAAACATTTAGCAGATGCACAAGAATGGATTGAAGGGGAGGAGCGCCAAACAGCTTTTGCTCGTAAAAAGACTAAAAAAGATATTTTTGATGCCATGCAAAGTTTAGAATATGAAATCAATACACTATTTACATCAAATGGACAAACGCCTTTTACTTCTCTTGGTTTTGGATTAGGGGAAAATTGGTTTGAACGAGAAATTCAACGAGCCATTTTACAAAATCGCATAAATGGTTTAGGTAGCGAGCATCGAACAGCTATTTTCCCTAAGTTAATTTTCTCCATCAAAAAAGGCGTGAATCTTCAACCACAAGATCCTAATTACGATATCAAGCAATTGGCGTTAGAATGTGCAACTAAACGGATGTACCCTGATATTTTAAATTACGATAAAATCGTGGAATTAACGGGGAGTTTTAAAGTGCCTATGGGCTGTCGTTCTTTCCTACAAGGATGGAAAGATGCGAATGGACAAGAAGTTAATGTTGGACGTATGAACCTAGGAGTTGTCACCTTGAATTTACCAAGAATTGCCATCGAGGCACAACACAGTCAAGAAAGGTTCTGGCAAATTCTGGAAGAACGTCTACAAATTGTAAAAGATGCTCTTGTATACCGAATTGAACGTTGCAAAGAAGCTACACCAACGAATGCACCTATATTATACATGCATGGTGCTTTTGGAAAAAAACTAGCACCCAACGATTCAGTCGATGAATTGTTTAATCACCGTCGGGCGACCGTTTCTCTAGGATATATCGGATTATACGAAGTTGCTGCAGCATTTTATAATGGCGACTGGGAATCTAATCAACAAGCCAAAGAATTCACTTTAGCAATTTTACGTACTCTAAAAAACCATGCAGATGACTGGGGAGAAAAATATGGTTATCATTTTAGTGTTTATTCTACACCAAGTGAAAGTTTGACCGATCGTTTCTGTCATCTAGATACTGAAAAATTTGGCGTAATTGAAAATATTACTGACAAAGAATATTATACAAATAGCTTTCACTACGATGTTCGTAAAAATCCAACACCTTTTGAAAAGCTAGACTTCGAAAAAGATTATCCACACTACTGTAGTGGTGGCTTCATCCATTACTGTGAATACCCAATGCTACAGCAAAATCCAAAAGCGTTAGAAGCAGTCTGGGATTATTCTTATGACCGTGTTGGGTATCTAGGAACAAACACTCCGATTGATCATTGCTATGAATGTGGATATGAAGGAGATTTTGAACCAACAGAGCGTGGTTTCCAATGCCCACAATGTGGAAATAATGATCCAAAAACTTGCGATGTCGTTAAACGAACATGTGGTTATCTAGGTAATCCACAAGCACGCCCTATGGTACATGGACGTCACAAAGAGATTTCGGCACGGGTTAAACACATGAAATAAGGACGTGATATAATGAGAAATCCACAACCAAAAGAATGGCGTAGCGAAGCATACAGTCAACAGCGTATCGCTGATTATAAACCTTTTAATTTTGTCGATGGTGAAGGAGTTCGTAATAGTTTATATGTGAGTGGTTGTCTTTTTGCTTGTGAGGGCTGCTTCAATAAAGCAATTCAAAACTTTCGTTACGGCATCCCCTATACCTTAGAATTAGAAAATCAAATTATTGAGGACCTCTCTCATGACTATGTACAAGGGCTCACTTTATTAGGTGGTGAACCATTTTTAAATACTGCCGTTTGTCTTCAATTGGTTCATCGGATTCGAAAAACATTCGGAACAAAAAAAGATATTTGGAGTTGGTCAGGATATACCTTTGAAGAACTATTGCAAGAAACCGACGATAAGTTGGCGTTATTGCATCAAATCGATATTTTGGTTGACGGTCGTTTTGAATTAAGTAAACGTAACCTCAATTTACAATTTCGTGGCAGTAGCAATCAGCGCATCCTTGATGTTCCAAAATCATTAGCTGCTGGCAAAGCAGTTATTTGGGAAAAATGTATCGATGCAGAACAACAATATGAACAAATCAAAAAGCAAGCGCTCATTTAGTGCTTGCTTTTTTCATAAGGATTCCCAGTTTCCCACAGAGGTAAAACGATATTTTCATAAGTTAATGGATCCAAATTGGTGACAGTCACACCTAATAAACGGATACCTTTTTCAACACCTAGAATCTCTTCCCAAATTAAACTAGCTTGTGAAAAAATCTCTTCTTTGCGATAAACATATTCACGCAAGGTGACCCGCTTAGTAATCGTGGTGTAGTCTGCATAACGAATTTTTACAACAACCGTCTTGCCATGTTTTTGCTCTTTTTTTAATGCTTCAGCTACTGCATTCGATAATTGGCGTAATTGAGCTAAACACTCATCTTCTGTAGCTAAAGGTTGTCCATATGTGTTTTCTTTCCCTACAGATTTTCGTTCACGCGAAATATTGACGGGGGCATTATGAATACCACGGACTTTACGATACAACGAATACCCCATTTTGCCAAAATGTTGCATCAACTCTGTTTCACTGCGTTCATACAAATCTGCTCCTGTAAAAATGCCTAATTCATACATTTTGGGAACCGTCTTCTTCCCTACCCCATGAAATTTTTCAATCGGTAGTTTTTTTAAGAAAGCAACGGCATCTTTAGGCATCACAACTGTCAATCCACGTGGTTTTTCATAATCTGAAGCTAGTTTAGCTAAAAATTTATTGTAACTGACTCCTGCTGAACACGTGAGCTGAACTTCTTGCCAAATATCATACTGAATCAATTTAGCGATTTTAATAGCAGATGTACTCTGAATTTTATTTTCAGTGACATCTAAGTAAGCTTCATCAATCGAAACAACTTCGACCAAATCCGTATAACGATAAAAAATCGCTCGGACTTGCTGGGAAATCTCTCGATATTTTTGATGATTTCCGGGAACAAATAGTGCATGTGGACACAACTCATAAGCTTTTTGGGCGCTCATTGCTGAATGAATTCCATACTGACGTGCTAGATAGTTCGCCGTCGTAACAACACCACGTCCTCCCGTATCACTTGGATGACGAGCAATCACTAATGGATGCTTAGCAAGCTCTGGCTGATCACGCTCTTCGACGGATGCAAAAAAAGCATCCATATCAATATGTATAATCTTACGGGACGTATCATTTTTTAATGGAAACTGCAATCCGGTCATTAGGCTCACCTCTCTTCCATTATATACGAACGAACATTCCCCTGCAAATATCCTCCTATGGATTTTTAATAAAAAGCTAAGAACGAGTGACACAAATAAAAATACCCAAGCTGTTTAGAGTGCAAATTGCAATTTCTGGTAACTTTGTGTCAAAGACCTGCTTGACCACAATGCAAACTCTATATAGCTCGGATATTTTATTGTTAGCTAGGCGTATATCACAGTTCTTCGTTTAATCCATGATATTCATTGTATACGACTTGTTTTTTTAATCCATTTTTCTTGGCAACTTCTTTAATTGCGACATTTGGTTTGATACCATCAGCAATTAGTGCTGCCACTTGCTCGACAATTGTGCCAATAATTACTTCTGTCGGCTCTTCGTCTTTTGCTCCAGCAACCAGCAAACAACATTCTCCTTTGACAGTTGTCTGCTCAAGATATTCTTTTAGTTCTGCTAAGGTTCCTCGTAAATATTCTTCATGAATTTTAGTCAATTCACGACAAACCACCGCTTGACGATCTGAACCAAAAACTTCCATCATGTTTTCGATGGTTGCACCTAAACGATAGGGTGACTCATAAAAAATCATCGTTGCTTTTTGGTAAGCAAGTGCTTGTAATTCTGCTACTTGCTCTTTTTTCTTGCGTCTTAAAAAACCATAAAAATAATTTGGCTGTGGGGTCAATCCAGAAGCGATTAAAGCTGTTAATCCAGCAGTTGGCCCTGGCAACGAGACCACTGAAATATCTTCACTAATACATGCGAGAACTAACTCGTGACCAGGATCACTGATGGAAGGCATGCCTGCATCACTGACTTGTGCAATGGATTTTCCCTCTTTTAAAAACTCAACCAATTGCGGCACGCGTTCTTTATAATTATGTTCATGTAAACTCTTTTGCGGCACGGTAATTTCAAAATGATTCAATAATTTTTGGGTATTTCGCGTATCTTCACTAGCAATTAGATCAACTTCTTGTAATATTCTTACACTACGAAATGTCATATCTTCTAAATTCCCAATTGGTGTCGGAACTAAATAAAGGATGCCAAACGTTTTATCTTTAAAACTGCGCTGTTTCTTCAACTTGTTCCCTCCTTAAAATAAAAAGACTGAGCAAAAAATTCTGCCAGTCTTTTATCTTACCTGCCACTTTCGCGATAAATTACTTCTAAACAAAATGCACATGGTTCATCATGTTCGCGTCTTGATCCGTATAAATCATAACAAACATGAAATCCTTCTTCGTAAATTTTTTCTAAATTCATGCGCGATTTTGATAATGCAGATGAATTTTCTTGTTTTGCCTTGCCTGAAGGCTGTTCATTGGCTTGATTTAATTCACGAATATGCTCACGTAAACGTTGATTTTCTAGTTCAAGCGTGGTATTCTTTTCCACAACTTCTTGTAGTGAATCCTTCATTTCCGCAAGATTTGTCAATAAACTTTGCAAATCACTTTCAAACTCATTCAATCCATCATATATCGAACGCTTATCCATTGACATTAGCTTCACCTGCTTTGGCAACTTCTTTTATCTCTTCATAATCATATTCCACAGGCGTTTCTTTACCGAATAATCGCACTTTAATGATACGACTTAATAAATTTAAACCGACCACACGACCTTTGCCGTCGGGAGTCACAATTTCAGTACCAAAATCAGGTAATTCTTTTTTCGCTGCTTCATACTCATCATTTTCATAATTTAAACAACACATTAAACGACCACATAAGCCAGAAATCTTCGTTGGATTTAACGATAATCCTTGATCTTTTGCCATTTTAATTGATACAGGTACAAAGTCGCCTAAAAAAGTTGAACAACACAATTGACGACCACATGGACCAATCCCGCCTAAGATTTTTGCTTCATCACGAACCCCAATTTGACGTAACTCAATTCGTGTACGGAAGATGGCAGCTAAATCTTTGACCAATTCTCTAAAATCAATTCGCCCATCAGCAGTAAATTGGAAAATCATTTTACTACGATCAAATGTATATTCCACATCGACCAATTTCATCTCTAATTCATGCTCACGGATTTTGTTTTTACCAACTCGTAATGCTTCTTTTGCATCTTGTTTGTTTTTTTCATCTTGTTGCAACTCAGAATCTGTTGCTTTATGGATGATTGGTTTAATGTCATCCGGCAAATCTTCTGCAGCCATCTCTTTATTGGGGATAGCAACAGTTGCTATATATTTTGCTTGCTGGGATTCCACCAAGACCTTATCATTATATAAAAATTCAGTTTCACCAGGAGAAAAATAATAGATTCGTCCAGCTTGTCGGTAACGAACACCCACTACTTTAACCATGTGTCTCCTCCTTTCTTATGGACTTATTTCAGGTAATGATTCGCAAGGCCAACTGTTCAGCGACACCTTGAAAAGAAACATTTGCTTCTAATTTTTGTTGAGCTTGTAGAATCAACTCAAGTTCACGATTTAATCCTTCTGTTTGAAGCTCTTGCGTTAAAAATTGATTGCGCTCACGTTGAAAATAAAATAACACTATCGCTAAGATTTGACGTTGTTGACTTTTTTCTTTCGCAATTGCCAATAATTTTTTTTGAACAAAAATAAAACTCTGAGGATCCTTCTTTCGCAAATAGCCAAACCAAGTTGAAACAATGTCCTTAGCACCA
Source organism: Enterococcus sp. AMC2644 (assembly GCF_058216475.1). Taxonomy (NCBI): domain Bacteria; kingdom Bacillati; phylum Bacillota; class Bacilli; order Lactobacillales; family Enterococcaceae; genus Enterococcus; species Enterococcus sp. AMC2644. The sequence continues at coordinate 2,171,448 of NZ_CM177095.1, read as the reverse complement.
TTAAACCATTCATCTTGGGAGATTTCAACTGCTTTGTCATAACTATTTGTAAGACTTGCAAGAAGTTCTGCCGTCTGTTGACCAATCCCATCATTTTGTAATTTTTCACGTAATTTTCCTTTTGGTAATGGTGAAAAATGAATCACTTGACAACGCGATTGAATCGTTGGCAAGATTCTTCCTAAACTATCCGTTTCTAAAATGGCTAAGAAACTTCCTGGAGGTTCTTCCAAAAATTTGAGTAAACTATTCGCTGCACTAGCATTCATTTTTTCTGCTTGTTGAATAATGAATACTTGCTGACGCTGCTCAAATCCACTCTTAGAAAACTCTGCTTGAAGCTTACGAATTTGATCGACTTTAATACTCTGACCATCAGGGGTTATTGTCTGCACATTGGGATGTTCAGACAGTTCAATTCGCAAACAATTAATACATTGATTACAAGGTTCATTTTCTTGTTTCTGTTCACAGAAAATATATTTTGCTAACCAGGTACTCATTTCATGTTTGCCAGTCCCATTGTCCCCTTCAAAAAGATAAGCATGAGCCAGACGCTCATGCTCAACATTTTTTTTCATTTGAGAGTAGACAAGAGGTTGGTATTCGGCTAAAAACTTGCCTTCCTCCATACTAACCCTCCTTAATATTGATGAAAACCTTCAACTGGTAAAACAAATACGGTTGAGCCACCAACTTCTACTTCAACTGGATAAGGAACTTGCCCATCCAATGAAACATCTAAAGACATAGGTGTTGATACATATTGTTTTCTTGATTGGCATGTTTTCTTGATCAATTCCAATGCTTCATCTACACGTTCATCTTCAATCCCAATAATAAAGGTACTATTTCCAGCTTTCAAAAAACCACCTGTTGAAGATAGTTTTGTTGCACGAATATTTGCATCAATAAATTCGTTTGCTAAACGGTTGCTGTCTTTGTCTTGAACAATTGCCATAATTAGTTTCATGTTCTCATCTCCTTAGTTTTGATAATTAAAAATATTGTGGGTAAGCTTCAACGATAGCAGAATAACTAGCTTCTACCACGTCAGGTAAACTCATACGTGCGTCCACTCGATGAATGCGGAATGGATTTTCTTCAGCTAGTTTTAAATATGCGTGACGCACCCTTTGATGAAATTCTAACCCTTCAGAGTCCAATCGGTCAATCTGATCGGCTCTATTTTGTTGAATTCTTCTTAAGCCTGAATCAGAATCAATATCTAAATAAAGCGTAAAATCAGGCGTGGTTCCTTCTGTTGCAAATTCATTAATCGCAGCAATTTCTTCCATGCCAATACGACGCCCTGCTCCTTGATAAGCTAATGAACTATCCACAAAACGATCACAGATGACAATTTTACCAGCATTTAACGCAGGTAAAACTACTTCAACTAAATGTTGACGACGAGCAGCTGCATAAAGCAATGCTTCTGTTCGTTCATCCATTTCGTCGTGCTCTGGATTTAAGATGATGTGACGAATTTTTTCTGAAATCAGCACGCCTCCAGGTTCTCTGGTTTTTACGATTCCTTTTTTAGCTATTAACTGTAGACGAGGGTACAGTTCATTGATGACACTTGTTTTACCTGCGCCATCTGGTCCTTCAATTGTTATGAATAATCCATTCACTAGGGTTTCCTCCATCAATTCATTTTCTGAATAAACATTTTTATAGTTCTCTTCTGCCTTCGACTGCTTTTAATAAAGTTACTTCGTCTGCATATTCAATGTCACTACCCACGGATAGCCCATGTGCTAGGCGTGTTACTTTGATACCAGCTGGTTTGATTAAACGAGAAAGATACATCGCAGTTGCTTCTCCTTCAGTCGTCGCATTCGTTGCTAAGATAACTTCAGTCACCTCATCGTTATGCAAGCGTTGAATCAAGCTGGGAATGTTGATGTCTTCTGGTCCAGTCCCTTCCATTGGAGAAAGAACACCATGTAAAACATGATATAGACCTCGATACTCGCGCATTTTCTCCAAAGCCATCACATCTTTTGGTTCTTCAACAACTAAAATCGTGCTACGATCACGCGTTGTATCCGAACAAATGCTACAAGGATCTTCTTCTGTAATATTCCCACATACACTACAAAAGGTCAAATCACGCTTGACACTTAATAATGATTTGGCAAATTCGTTAACTACTTCATCTTTCATATCAATCGTATGAAAAGCCAAACGAGTTGCCGTTTTCTGACCAATCCCTGGTAAATTCATATAACTAGCAATTAATCTTGCAATTGGTTCCGGATATTGCACAAGTCAAGACTCCTTTTTATTAGAATCCTGGGATTCCTTTGGTATATTTACCGATAGTCGCTTCGGTCTCTTTTTCTACTTTACTTAATACATCATTAACTGCCATCACAACTAAATCTTGTAACATCTCTGCATCATCTGCATCAATGACAGCAGGATCAATCACGATATCTGTAATTTTACGGTCACCCGTTGCTGTAGCTTTTACATATCCGTTAGTTGATTCACCTTTAAATTCTTTGGCATTTAATACTTCTTGCTCTTCTGCCATTTTCTTTTGCATTTTTTGTACTTGTTTCATCATGCCTTGCATATTTCCCATGCCTCGCATCATTGTTCATCGCTCCATTTCTAATTTAATTTTCTTCAATTGTTGCTAAATCACCAAATAACTCTTGCGCTTTGGTAACCAGTGTTTCATCTTCCGGTTCTTCTGGTAATAAAGAAACTTCACCGGCCTCTTCAAAGACTTCTTCTACTTCAATTTCGTGATTACTCGATAGAAATTCTTGACGTAGCTCCGGCCAACTATCAATTGTAATAAAGATTGGATCAGGTGCATAATCCGGAATCATTCGACTCAAATTATTATGTACCGCTAAACCAAATTCTGGATCATTCGCCGCTTTTTGGCAAATAATTTCATAATCGAATGCAATCACTAAACCATTTGGACTAGCCGCTTTAGGTTCACTGGCACGCAAAATAGCTTTTTGTGTAATCGTTAAGCTTGATAACAAATCTTCCCAAACCATCTTAACATTCACTAAATTTTGCTTGGTCGCTTCTTTTAATACATGAAAGACTCGTTCTTTGGGAATACGATACCCACTCGCTTGTGGTTTTCGTTTAGGTGCTTTTGGTGTTTCTGATTGTGTCGTCACACCATTTTGTTTGATTTGTTGCAATTCTTGACGTAAATTTTGTAATTCTTTTTTTAACTGTTGAATTTCCTGACTATCAACGACCGTTTCAGAAGTTGCTGTGAGTGCTTGGGTACCACCATTTGCTAATTTGACTGTCGCCACTTCCAAATAAATTGTAGGATTAGTTGTAAAACGCACATCATTTTGTGTGTCATTCAAAACATCAATCCATTGATACAAGTGTGATGGTGTTACTTGTTTTGCAAGCTGTTGAAATGCTTCAGTTAGATAACCAGACTTTTCCTTTAACAATTGTGGTGCTTGTTGATAGATTAATAAATCGCGACAGTAGACTAAGAGATTCTCCAATAAGCGTCGTGCTTCTTTTCCAGAAGCCAACATCTCTCCTAGCATTTCTAAAGCGCCCGCTACATTTTTTTGCGCACAGTTTTGAATAAACTGATCCATCATTTCAAAAGTTAAACTTCCCGTTACTTCCATCGCATTTTCCATCGTAATTTTACCATCACTAAAAGAAATTGCTTGGTCTAAAATACTTAAAGCATCCCGCATACCACCTTCTGCCGAACGAGCGATCACTTGCAAGGCTTGTTCTTCGTAGTCGATGTTGCTCTCAGCTAAAATATGGACTAAATGCTCAACGATGTCTTCTGTGCGAATACGCTTAAAATCAAAACGCTGCGTTCGCGAGATAATCGTTGCCGGAATTTTATGCGGTTCAGTTGTTGCTAAGATAAAAATCACATTTTTTCGTGGTTCTTCCAAAGTTTTTAATAACGCATTAAACGCACCCGTGGAAAGCATATGGACTTCATCGATGATATACACTTTATATTTTGCCTGTGTCGGTGCATAATTTGCTCGATCACGAATAAAGCGAATCTCTTCTACGCCGTTATTACTGGCAGCATCAATTTCAATGACATCCTCTTGACTACCCGCTGTAATCGAACGGCACATCTCGCATTCATTACATGGCTCACCGTCTTGACTGTGCGGACAATTGACTGCTTTAGCAAGAATTTTTGCGGCACTGGTCTTTCCCGTTCCTCGTGGGCCCGTAAATAAATAGGCGTGAGAAATCTGATTTTGGATAATCGCATTTTTCAATGTTTGGGTAATCGCTTGTTGCCCGACAACATCGTCAAAGCGTTGCGAACGCCAGACGCGATAAAGTGCTTGATAAGCCAAACTTGCCCACCTCTTTTCAAAATTCGCTATCTATCATTATACGAAACTTTTGCAAAAAAAACTACCAACTCGAAAGAACTCTTATTAACTTTTTTACGACTTACGACGGATACAAGAAATAATTCGTCTTGTGGTATAATTTGGTTATAGTTGTTTAATACTAATTTTCAACTCACTAAAGGAGGAAACATCATGGGATTAATTAAAGCAGCAACAAGTACAATTGGTGGCGGTCTTGCTGACCAATGGCTAGAGATTATCGAACCAGATAATATGGGTGACACAACCGTCATGACAAAAGGTGTTAAAGTTAGAAAAGACAACAAGCGTGGCTCAAACCGTAAAGGAACCGATGACGTGATTACAGATGGTTCGGTTGTACATGTGTATCCAAATATGATGATGCTTTTAGTTGATGGTGGAAAAATTATCGATTATACAGCAGAAGAAGGCTATTACACAGTACAAAACAATTCTGCGCCATCCATGTTTAACGGCTCCTTAAAAGCAGCGATTGCAGAAACTTTTGATCGCTTCAAGTTCGGTGGCGTTACGCCACAAAAGCAACAAGTTTTCTATATTAATTTACAAGAAATTAAAGGCATTCGTTTTGGTACTTCTTCTCCGTTAAATTATTTTGATAATTTTTATAATGCAGAGTTATTTTTACGAACACATGGAACCTATTCTATTAAAGTAAGTGATCCAATTTTATTTTATACAAATGCGATTCCTCGTAATAAAACACAAGTCGAAATTGATGATATTAATGAGCAATATCTAGCTGAATTTTTAACAGCTTTACAAGCAACGATTAACAAAATGTCTGCTGATGGCGAACGTATTTCTTATGTACCATCTAAAAGTATGGAACTAAGCAAATATATGAGTGATGTTCTAGATGATAGCTGGCGTGATTTACGTGGCATGGAGATTGTTGCTGTAGCAGTCTCAAGTATTTCTTACACGGATGATTCAGTTAAATTAATCAATATGCGTAACCAAGGCGCTATGTTAGGTGATGCTAATATTCGTGAAGGTTTTGTCCAAGGCTCAATTGCGAAAGGCATGGAAGCAGCCGGCAATAATCCTGGCGGAGCAGCACAAAGCTTCATGGGGATGGGTGTAGGTATGAATGCAGCTGGTGGTTTCTTTAACCAAGCTTCGCAAACAAATCAACAACAAATGCAACAACAAGCGGCTAAACAAGAAAACACTTGGACTTGTCCAGACTGTGGCACCGAAAACACAGGGAAATTCTGTAGCAACTGTGGGACTGCAAAACCTGAAGCTAAGGTAGCGAGCGTTAAAATGAAATGTGCGTCTTGTGATGCAGTGGTTGATTTATCAAACGGTGTACCAAAATTCTGTCCAGAATGTGGCAAACCATTCCAAGGAGTACCAATCTAAATTTAGGAGGTTGTTGGTATGGAAGTAATTACACATAAATGTCCCAACTGTGACGGTGCCTTAACTTTTGATCCTAGCGATCAAAAGTTCCACTGTCCCTATTGTTTAAGCGTCTTCACAGAAGAAGAAGTAACTGCTTTTGAAGCTAGTCAAAAAGAAGCTCGCCTTCAAGATACCGCCGATGTGACTGAAACTATTGAAGAAGAAGCCGAAACTACCGATGAGAATACCATGGATTTATTTCTCTGCCCCAGTTGTGGAGCAGAAATTGTGACTGATTCGACGACTGCGGCAACCTATTGTTATTTTTGCCATAACCCGGTCGTTCTTTCTGGCCGTTTGAGTGGAAAATTTTTACCCAATAAAGTTTTACCTTTTGCCATAGAAAAAGAAGTTGCGACAGAAAATTTCTTGAAATGGGCACAAAAAAAATGGTTTGTTCCACGAGACTTTTTCAACAAAGCTCAAGTCGAAAAATTAACAGGTGTTTATTTCCCTTATTGGGCTGTTGATGCTGAAGCAGATGGTGAGTTATCAGGAACGGCGACATCCATTCGAGTATGGCGTGTAGGTGACTTGGAATATACTGAAACCAAACAATACGATGTCCTGCGTAAGGGGAAATTATCTTTTAAAGAGCTAATTAAAAATGCCTTATCTAAAAATACACAGCAAAAAATGGTTGAAGGCGTCCAACCTTTTCAACTAGAAAAAGCGGTAGAATTTAAAAATCAATACCTGGCCGGCTTTCAGGCAGAAAAACGTGATATTGACTATTCAAACATTCAAACTGCTGTGCATAATGAATTAGCAGATTATGGTGAAAATTTACTAAGTAACTCTGTTAGTGGCTACACTAGTTTTAGAAGAGGTCATCAAAATTTCCAACTGACTAAAGAAAATAATGCATACGTTTTACTTCCTGTTTGGTTAGTCACTTATCGTAGCAACGACCAGTCAAAAAAAGTCTTCTATTATGCGATGAATGGACAAACGGGTAAAGTGAATGGGATTTTACCTATTAGTTATAAAAAACTAGGATTCACTACTTTGGGAATTTTCGCCGTTTTAGCTGCACTCTTCATGATTGTGGGGTATCTAATATGAAAAAATTATTTTATCTTTGCACCCTATTTTTAGGTCTGTTCATTTTTGCTGCTCCAAGTTATGCTGCAGAAGCTGTGAATGATGAAGCAGGATTGTTCACCGAACAAGAAATTCAAGAATTAAATCAATTAGCAGAAGAGCTCAATAATAAAATTAAAGGTGAAGTGTTTATTCTTACCACGACTCGTAGTTATAATGACCCAGAAGAATTTACTGACTTATATTTAAGCAGCAAGGTTGGTAATGACAACAACGGCATGGCTTTAATGGTCAATATGAACTATCGAGATTATCATATTTCCACTTCAGGAAATATGATTGATTACCTTAATGATCGACGAATTGAAAATATAAAAGAATCTGTTCAAGAATCTCTTTCAGCAGGAAATTATTTTCGAGCGGCACAGAATTATTTAACAGAAGCCAGTCAATATGTTTCTGATGGCGTTCCTAGAGGCCATTATCATATAGATCGTGAAACTGGCAAGATTACGTATTACAAAGTATTAACCTTTTGGGAAGCCTTTTTTGCGCTCCTTGTAGCAACCGTAATTAGTGCTGTTTTCTTCTTTATTGTTAAGTCAAGGTATCAATTAAAAATGGGTGGCTATCGTTATCCATACAATGAAAAATCTTCCTTAAAACTTAGTCAAAAAGAAGATCGTTTGACAAACTCCTTTGTTACTACAAGACGTATTCCACGCAACACTTCTAGTGGTGGCGGGGGACGCTCTGGTGGTGGCGGTAGTACTACCCACTCAACAGGCGGTGGCTCATTCGGCGGTGGTGGCGGAAAATTCTAAGAGCAAAGATGTGGTCTGTTCCGCTAATAAATAATCCGAACAATCTTTTCGAGATGCTAACTATTGCAAGTTTAGCATTCTAAAAGATTGTTCGGATATTTTTTATTGCTTTTACTTATTCTATGCTTTTTTGCAAATTTTCAGAATAATGACAATAATTAGAATTAGTGATATACTATCAAAAAATAAAGGAGTGGTCTTATGACAATTGATTGGAATAATTTAGGATTTGATTATATAAAAACACCTTGGCGTTTTATTGCTACTTGGCAAGATGGCGCTTGGAATGAAGGTGAACTAACAGAAGATAATGTCTTACATATTAGCGAATCTTCCCCAGCATTACATTATGGGCAACAATGTTTTGAAGGCCTAAAGGCTTATGGCCGCAAAGATGGTGGCATTAATTTATTCCGCCCAGATGAAAATAGCAAGCGTCTAAATCGTAGTGCAACACGCTTACGTATGCCACAAGTTCCAGAAGAATTATTTTTAAAAGCAGTAAAAGAAGTAGTAACAGCTAACCGCCAATTTGTGCCACCTTATGGAACAGGCGCTACATTATATATTCGCCCTTTATTAATCGGTGTTGGAGATATTATTGGTGTAAAACCTGCGGATAAATTTATTTTCACTGTTTTCTGTATGCCAGTTGGTCCTTATTTTAAAGGTGGTTTAGCTCCGACAAACTTTATCGTTTCTGATTACGATCGGGCAGCGCCAAATGGTACTGGTGCAGCTAAAGTTGGTGGCAATTACGCTGCGAGTCTCCTTCCTGGTGAAGAAGCTCATGAAAAGAACTTCTCAGACTGTATCTATTTAGACCCAGAAACACATACTAAAATCGAAGAAGTTGGTTCAGCAAACTTCTTTGGTATTACAAAAGATAATGAATTTATTACGCCAAAATCCCCTTCGATTCTACCAAGTATTACTAAATATTCACTTTTACATTTAGCTGAACATACATTAGGTTTGAAAGCTATTGAAGGTGATGTCCGTTTAGATGAACTAGATAAATTTGTTGAGGCTGGTGCTTGCGGAACTGCAGCTGTTATTTCCCCAATTGGTGGCGTTCAAACCCACGATGAGTTTCATGTTTTTTATAGTGAAACGGAAGTAGGTCCTGTGACAAAAAATTTATATGAAGAATTAGTAGGTATTCAATACGGTGATCGCCCTGCTCCAGAGGGTTGGATTTTTGAAGTAGAATAAAAATTGGGACACTGTTAGCGCAGTGTCCTTTTTTTGCTTACTACCAATAACTCTTGGTATACTAGGTTGTATTTAATTTATTTTGAAAGGATGGCGGTTATGTCACATACATTTCCTAAAAATTTTTTATGGGGTGCATCTATTAGTGCACATCAAACAGAAGGTGCCTATCTTGAAGATGGCAAAGGATTGAGCGTCCAAGATACACGTCCACGTGATAATCATACAATTGCAGATTTTACAGTTGCTTCAGATCACTACCACCATTATAAAAAAGATATTCATTTATTGGCTGAGTTAGGTTTAGACGTTTTTCGTTTTTCAATTGCTTGGACTAGAATTTTCCCCAAAGGTCGTGGTGAGGTTAATCAAGCCGGAATCAAGCACTACAACGATGTCATCAATGAATGTTTAAAATACAATATTCAACCGTTTATTACATTGAATCATTTTGACTTACCTCAAGCATTAGAAGATGAAGGTGGCTGGTCTGTTCGAAGTACTGTTGAGGCGTTTGCAACATATGCCCAAACCCTTTTTGAAGCATATGGCGATCGTGTCAAAAACTGGCTAACAATTAATGAACCGAATATCATGTTGCTAGTTGATAAAAAAATTCTTGGAAAAGAAACGCCTTTACAAGAAAAATACCAACAATTTCATCATTTAATGATGGCGGAAAAATATGCGTTCAAACTTTGTCATGAATTAGTTCCTGAAGGAAAAATTGGACCTGTTCCTAATATCTCCTTGGTTTACCCAGCAACAAGCAAACCAACAGATAATCAAGCGGCACTTTATTTCAATAGTGTCCGTAACTGGGCTTATCTTGATTTTTCTTGTTTCGGTCGTTACAATGCTGTCTTTAAAGATTATTTGAAGCAAAAAGGTGTCGACATTATTTTTGCAGACAATGATGAAGACATGATGTGTACACATTTCCCTGACTTTCTGGCGATGAACTTCTATACAACGGTTACTGTTGAAAAACCAGTAAAAAAAGAAGGCATGACTGATGGCATTAGCGATCAACAAAGTGAAGACATTATGGAATGGGGCTTTTATAAAGGATATACCAATCCCTTTTTACAAAAAAATGAATTCAATTGGACAATTGACCCAGATGGTTTAAAAACAACTTTACAAACCTTATATGATCGTTACCATTTACCCATTATCATTACTGAAAATGGTTTAGGTGCTCGCGATGAATTAACAGCTGACGGTAAAATTCACGATAGCTATCGGATTAATTATTTGGAACAACATATTGGACAATGTCTCCAAGCCATTGAAGCAGGCGTTGACTTATTTGGTTACAGTCCTTGGTCAGCACTTGACTTAGTCAGTGTTCATGAAGGAATTAGTAAACGCTATGGTTTTATTTATGTTGATCGTACTGAAAAGGATGAAAAGCAACTAGCACGTTATAAAAAAGATAGTTTTTATTGGTATCAACAATTAATTCAAACAAATCAAATTCCCTCTTAGAAAGGAGCCTGTCTAATGAATCGTATTTTTCAGTTTTTAGAAACCAAATTAATGCCCCCTTTGAATAAATTAGCCAATTTAAGATTTATTCGAGCAATTATGCAAGCAGGGATTATTACAGTTCCTTTTACTATCGTGGGTTCAATCTTTTTAATCATTAATAATCTACCGCAGATTATCCCACCTTTAGCACCATTTTTTGAGCAAACACTCTTAAAATTTTCACCTTTATATAGTGTAATTACCACCATGTCAATCGGTTCGTTAGCCATCTTTTATGCTCTAGCAACAGCCTATTATTTAACCGAAAGCTATCGACAAGAAGACAAGGAGCTCAGTAGTTTTGTTGGAGCTGTTTTAGGTTTGTTCGCTTTCTTATTGACAATTATTCAGGTTGACATTACTAGTGAAGGGGCACAACTTATTCAGCAAACGACTGATACAGCAATTGTTTATAATGGTATAGCGATTGGGAGTTGGGTTACTCGCTTTGGTGGCATCGGTATCTTCATTGGAATTTTAACAGCAATTTTAGCTACGCAAATCTACCGGTTTTGCCTTCATAAAAAACTAACTATTCGGATGCCCGATGGTGTACCCGACGGTGTGAGCAAAGCTTTTGCTTCTTTAATTCCAGCAATTTTCATCGCATTTACGATGCTACTGATTAATGGTGTCTTAGCAACATTCCACACTGATTTGCATGGTTTATTGTCTAAACCATTTGAATTCGTAAAAGAATTGACGGGCTCATGGTTAGGGATTGTAGTGATTATGCTGTTAATCCACTTGTTATGGGCCGTAGGGGTACATGGTACAGCGATTATTAAGAATAGCTTCATTAATCCAATTTTATTGGTTTCTTTAACAGAAAATATTAATGGCGGTGACAATATTTTTGCTGGTGACTTTACCAACATGTATATTTTCTTGGGTGGAGCTGGGAGCACATTAGGCTTAGTCTTATTAATGATGTTTATTGCTAAATCAGACCAATTAAAGATTTTAGGACGAGCAGCAATTTTACCAGGACTATTTAATATTAACGAACCTGTAATTTTTGGAGCACCTATTGTCTACAACCCTTATTTGATTATTCCTTTTATCATAACACCAATTGTCAATGTATCTATTGCTTATTTTGCAACAGCTTTTGGCTTCGTTAACAAAATTATTTCTGGTATTCCTTGGATTTCCCCTATCGGAATTGGTGCTTTTCTAGGTACCGGAGGAGACTATCGCGCAGTTTTAATTGCTTTTATTAACCTAGCTGTCTCGATTATTATTTATTATCCATTTTTCAAAATGTATGACGGAAAATTATATACGGAACAACAAAAAACGGAGTAGAAAATTCTACTCCGAAAAAGCCTAACTAGTGGATCTTATAATAGATCTGCTAGTTTTTTTGATAGGCTAAAATACGCTCTTGGTTATGTGAACCTTTTTCTATTTCATCGACTACAGCAATTGCATAATCAGCATAACTGATATAACTTTCTCCTGCTGCATTAGCTGTAAATTCCTCACCTGCTAAGGCATATTCACCAGTACGTTTGCCATCCGCTTGAAAATCAGCTGCTGGACTAATATAAACCCACTGTACATCGTTTCTTTTTCTCAATTCATCCAAAGCAATCGACATTTGTGAAGCTAATGGGAAGAACAGTTCTGGAAAATCTGGGGTATCTTTTAATTGAATAGTATGATCAGCATCCATATAAAGACTTCCTGCACCACCAACCACAATTAAGCGAGTTTTTGTATGACTTAATACGTCTACTAAGTGAAGCAATGAAGTCGTATGTTCATTTAATTTTTCTGGGTCCCAAATACCAAATGCATCGACAGCTACATCAAAATCTTGTAAATCTTCGGTAGTTAAGTCGTATAGGTCTTTTTTCAATTCATGTTGAGCAATTGTTTGATTAGCATGACGAACAACAGCTGTTACATCAAACCCTCGATTCACTGCTTCAGTAACTATCTGACTTCCTGTTTTTCCATTTGCTGCAATAACGGCAATTTTCATCTTCTATTCCTCCAATAAAATTGTATTTTTTATTTCCTAACGTTATAATAACTCTATTAGTTACTAAAAGAAAGTAAGAACCTTTAAGTAACCTAGTTACTTTTTGGAAACTATTTTGAAAGGACGCTTAAAAATCATGGAAAAAACTTTACCTGCCTGTCCAGTGGAGACCACACTACTACTCATAAGTAATCGTTGGAAGGTTTTAATTTTACGAGATCTAATGGATGGAAAAAAACGGTTTGGTGAATTAAAAAAATCGGTTGAAGGTATCTCTCAAAAAGTATTGACATCCAATTTACGTTCAATGGAAGAACAAGGCTTAGTTTCCAGACAAGTATTTGCTGAAGTGCCTCCTCGTGTTGAATATGAATTAACACAAACCGGTTATAGCTTGCAGTCAGTTCTAGATAGCTTATCGGATTGGGGCAGCAACTATCAAAAACAGTACCAACAAAACTAACTGACCTATTTTTTATACTCTCGATAATAAAAAATAGCTAACTGGGTACGGTCACGAACATTAATTTTATCAAGTAACTGGCTGATGTAATTTCTGACCGTCCCCTCACTTAAATAAAGAGTCTGTGCAATTTCTTTATTGTTTTTGCCATTTGCAATTTGTATTAAAATCTCTTCTTCTCTTGCAGTTAGTTCAACAGAAGATCTTTTTTCGGAAGCTTCTTTCAAAATTGCTGATAGTTTGCCTACAACTTCCATACCAAAAACAGATTGCCCACTCATGACTGCTTTAATAGCCGGTACAATCGTTGCTAAATTTTGCTTAATTAAATAACCTTTTACGCCCAACTGGACAGCCTCACTAATGTATTCTTCATCAGAAAAAGTCGTCAACAACAAAATCTTTGCTTGTGGATCTGCTTTTAAAATTAGTCTAGCTGCATCAATCCCTGTTCCATCACTCATACGGATATCCATCAACAAAACATCCGGCTGTACCTCTTGATATAAAGACACTGCTTCTTCAGCAGAATGTCCCATTTTAGGCACCTCAATCTCTTGAGTAATCTCAAGAATAGTTTTGAGCGATTCTGTCACTAAACGATCATCATCAACCACCATTACACGAATCATACGGCGACCTCCTTGGGTAATATAATTGTTACCATAAATCCATCTTTAGTTGCATTGGTATGCAGCTGTCCGCCAATTTCTGTCACTCGTTGGTGCATACTCACTAACCCTAGACCTTTTGATATTTTATTCGAAATTAGTTGGCCATTATCTTTAATTCGAAAGCGATAAAATGCTGGTAAGTCCGTTTCTTCAATAATAATCTGTGTTGCATTACTGTGTTTCATCACGTTAGCCAATGCTTCTTTAGATACCATCAAAAGAACCTCACCTTGTTGCTTCGTCAACTTTTCTGATAAATCCCCTTGAACAGTAATCGAACAAAAATGAAATTCTTCTACTAAATGCTGTAAACTCTCTTGAAAGCATAGTGAAGACTCATGCAAATCATGAACACTTTCACGGATTTTATCCATCCCTGTATGAATCGTCTCTTTTAAAGAGTATAGTGGTTTTTTCAAGTGATCTTCTTGAATGAGCACTTCTAATGCCCCCATTTGGATAATTGCACTTGATAATAAATGCCCTACATTATCATGAATGTCACGCGCAATACGATTACGTTCTTCTGCAATTTCCAGTTGAATCATCGCTTGTTGCGTTGCTTGCAGTTCTTCATTTTTTTGACGTAGCAATTCTTCTTGTTCCCAACTATCGTCTTGTAAAAACAAATACTTTTGCATTAATTGCTCTTTATCCAGACAAATTTTATTAAAGAAAGAAACAAAAACAAGCATAGTAACCACAAAAATTTGGATAATTCCATTCACATCTACCCATAAGATGAAACCACTACACAGAAATAGCCAAGGTATTCCCACTAACTGAGAGCGATTGACCATACACCAGGCTCCTGGTAGAAAATAACTAAATTCTGGCCATCTAAAGCTCAAAATATAAAACAGAACAAGTGTTAACGCATGACCTAATCCATTTTGCAATAATAAGGTAGGAACTAATAAAATCACACTAACCAATATAAACAAGACATCTATTGGTTGAAAATGTACATAACTTAAAAATAAAAAACTAATAATTTGTAAAAAGAGATAACTCCCCCATACATTTCGATTATTCATAATTTCCTCCTAAGATATGACATTTGTCATACTCATTTTAGCATGTAGACACTGTTCCTTCTATTTTATTTCCATTATAGTTAAAGTAAGAAAAAATAGAAAAGGAGCTTTTGCTGATGATTATTGAAATTCAAAATTTAGTCAAACGCTACGGCGATTTCGTTGCACTCAATCACTTTAACTTGTCAGTAAAACAAGGTACCATTCTAGGTTTACTGGGACCTAATGGCAGTGGAAAAACAACAGCGATTCATTGCATGCTAAGCCTCTTAACCTACGATCGCGGCACTGTTAAATTATTTGATGAAGACATGCATCCTACAAAATACGAGATTAAACGACGAATTGGAATTGTTCCTCAAGAAATTGCCGTGTTTGCTGAATTGTCAGTTGTCGAAAATATTGATTATTACTGTGGATTATACGTTACAGACAAAAAGCTGAGAAAACAATATGTCGAAGAAGTTATTCAATTAGTTGGCTTAGAAAAGTTCAGAAAATTTCATCCACATCAGTTGAGTGGTGGGCTAAAAAGACGCTTAAATATCGCTTGTGGGATCTCTCATAAACCAGAATTAATTTTCTTAGACGAACCTACAGTGGCGGTTGATCCACAAAGTCGCAACAAAATCCTAAGTAGTATTAAGGAATTAAACCAACAAGGCGCTACAATTGTTTATACGACTCACTATATGGAAGAAGTTGAAATTCTTTGTGATCGCGTGGTAATTATTGATCAAGGACAAGTAATCGCAGAAGGAACTAAGGAAGAGCTAAAAAATATGATTCGCACTGGAGAAAAGTTACTAGTAGAAGTTCCTTCCTTATCGCACCAGCAAAAAGCTGAACTTGCAGAGATTCCTGGTGTACTAGATGTCGATTATGATCAAATTAACTTAACTCTAAATGTCGCAAATACTAAAGATACGCTTTTACCAATCTTAACTTATTTAGAAGACGAACAAGTTCCTTATGCAAATTTACACACGCAAGAAGCCACTTTAAATGATGTTTTCTTAGAAATTACTGGAAAAGAATTACGAGATTAAGGAGGTGCTTCAATGTTTTGGCATTTGTTTTATTATCGTTTAAAAGTTTTAATTAAAAATTTACCACTCATTTTTTGGACGATGGTCTTTCCTATTTTATTAGGACTACTTTTTGCTGCTGCTTTTAGTAACCTAGATCAGATGAATTTATTCAATCAGTCTACCATCGGGATTGTCAGTGAGGAAGATACCTCTGAATTCGAAACAATGCTTGGCTCTTTACAAAGTGAAGAAGGCGAGTTGTTCAACGTTACTCACCTTTCAAAAAAAGAAGCGACTGCTCAATTAACCAATGATAAAATTGTTGGCTATTATGAATTCGATAAAGACAACATCCAACTATTTATCAATCAAAATCAAATAGAACAAACCGTATTATCCGAATTTTTAAATCAATACTTACAAATTCAAGACAAAGTCGCTGTCTTGTTACATGCAGGTGTTAATCCAGAGGAGATTTATTCCCAGTTACTAACGCATGAAAATTTTATTGCTGAGTCTAAAGAACGTTCATTTAGTCAAAGCAACTTCTATTTCTTTGCCTTACTGGGTATGACTATCTTAAATGGATTTATCTGGGGACTTGGCAATACAAACGATCAACAAGCGAATCAATCAGCGAATGGAATTCGAATTTGTCTCTCTCCCCGCAATAAGTTTATCGTTTCTTTAGCTAATTTACTTGCTAGCTTTCTCTTATTTTATTTGCAATCGCTTATAGTCTTAGGTGTCTTCCATTTTATTTATCGGGTTGATTTTGGAGACAACTGGCGTTTGATTTTCTTATTAATCGCTATTGGTTCATTAAATGCATTAAGTTTTGGAACCTTAATGGGTAATTTTTCTTCTAAAATTTCGTTTGATCAGAAAATTACGATTGGAACAACACTGACGATGGCAATGAGCTTTCTCGCCGGAATGATGGGAACAGAATCTATCAAATATTGGATTAGCCAAAATCTTCCACTGCTAGGTAAAATTAATTTAGTGAACTTGATTAGCGAAGGATTTTATCAATTGTATTATTATCAGTCTTTACAACCTTTTTATCATAACCTTCTATGGTTAACAGGATTTACTGTAGTCTTCTTTCTGAGCAATGTTTATTTTGAAAGGAGAGTTTCTTATGATCATCTATAAAACAATTATTAAATTGTTAAAAACAAATAAAGGCGCTTTAATATTAGGTATCGGTATTACTATGTTTATCACCCTTGCGCAAACTGGACAAATACGAGAGGAACAATCAACCTTACGGACCGCCAAAATTGTGATTTTGTCAGAAGATCATTCCTCACTGACGCAAGCTTTAACTAATTATTTAAAAGAAGAGCAACGTGTGGTCACCCTTGAAGATACCTCTCAAAAAGCATTAGACGATGCCTTGTATTTTGGACAAACTGATTATATTTTAACAATTCCTAAATCTTTTACAGATTCATTAACTAATGGTAAAAAACCAAAATTATCAGTACAAACAAAACCTGGAACGTATACGAAGACGTTGGTCAATACAACCATTAATCAGTTTTTAAATACCTATCTCCTTTATCAGAAAGCACAACCTACACTTTCTGAACAAGCAGTCTTAGAACAGACAACAAAGACCTTAAGTCAAAAATCAACTGTGACACTAGATCACATGTATACTCAAAAAGTAAATCAAAGTGTTGGTGCACGCTTTATTAATCTACTAGCGTATGGTTTATTTTCAACTATTTTCTCTGCTTATGGCCTGGTTAATCTGACCTTTAATCGTTCAGAAATTAAGATGAGAAATAGTTGCTCACCAGTTTCTAGAAGAAGTTTCTCTCGAAAAATTTCTTTAGCCACCATCAGCTATTCCTTACTCGCAACAATTGGGTTTAGTAGTTTTATTATGTATGTTTCTAAACTAACATCGCTACAGATTATTAGTTTATTCAGTCTCAGTATTTTCGCTTTCTTTTTAGCAATGATTACTTTTTCAACACTGATAACAAGTATAGTGAAAAGCAGTGAAACAATCAGTGGCGTGAACAATGTCTTTATTTTAGGTAGTTGCTTTATTAGCGGAGTCTTCGTTCCCTCTGAATTTTTACCAGATATTGTCAATAAAATTGCAGTGTTTACCCCAACTTATTGGTTCGTACAAAGTAACATGTTAATTGGTGAAACTCTAAATTATAATCAGTCTTTTTTTGAAAAATTTGGATTGAATTTACTGGTATTACTCGCTTTTTCAGCAGTTTTTGTTATTCTAAACTTGATGAATATGCGCGAAAAAAGTTTAACTTCACTTATTCCACAGAAACGGACAACTCGATAGTTAACAAAACAATGTATAAACTCAACCAATAAAATATCCGACCTATTAAGATACCCTACCTGCACTTTATTATGCTAATTGGTAATTATCTTCGCCTATAGGTCGGATATTTTTATTTTATCGTTTCGGATCTTTCTTTCTCGCTATTCGCCTTTTTTCCAGAAATCAGTAATTGCACCTTTTGCCGAACTAGACACGATATGTGCATATTTACCAAGTGCACCACGAGAGTGTAGCGGTGGAATCACCACTTTTTCACGACGTTTTGCTAATTCTTCGTCTGACACTTTCATTGTAAGTTCTTTCGTATCTTGGTCTACAACAACGGTATCACCCGTTTGCAGAAGTGAAATTGGTCCGCCATCTTGAGCTTCAGGCGCAATGTGTCCTACAACCAAACCATACGTTCCGCCTGAGAAGCGACCATCTGTTAATAAGGCAACTGTTTCTCCTTGACCTTTACCAACAATCATACTAGATAAAGACAACATCTCGGGCATCCCTGGACCACCTTTTGGTCCTACATAACGTACTACAACAACGTCCCCATCAACAATTTCATCAGTTAATACTGCCTGAATCGCTTCTTCCTCCGTATTAAATACTTTAGCAGGACCTTCATGACGGCGAACTTTTACGCCAGATACTTTTGCAACTGCCCCATCAGGAGCTAAGTTACCATGAAGAACAATTAATGGACCATCTTTACGTTTTGGATTTTCTAATGGCATGATTACTTTTTGGCCTTCTTTTAATGAAGGGACTTCGGCTAAGTTTTCAGCAATTGTTTTTCCCGTTACAGTTAAGCAATCTCCGTGTAAAAACCCGTTTTCATATAAATATTTCATAACAGCTGGTACACCACCAACTTCATACAAGTCTTGGAATACATATTGGCCACTAGGTTTTAAGTCGGCTAAATGTGGGACTTTTTCTTGGAAATCGTTAAAATCATCTAAAGTTAATTCAACGTTTGCTGCATGCGCCATCGCCATTAAGTGTAAGATAGCATTTGTCGAGCCACCTAATGCCATCACGACAGTAATCGCATTTTCAAATGATTTACGAGTCATAATATCTTTGGGATAGATCCCTTTTTCTAACAGTTTTAAAACAGCCTCACCTGCAGCTTCAACATCTCGAAGTTTTTCTTCAGTTGTTGCAGGGTGAGAAGATGAACCTGGTAAACTCATTCCCATTGCTTCAATTGCTGATGCCATCGTGTTTGCTGTATACATTCCACCACATCCACCAGGGCCAGGACAAGCATTGCATTCAATACGACGAACTTCTTCTGCGGTCATATCGTTATGATTCCATTTACCAATTGCTTCAAATACAGAAACTAGGTCAATATCTTTGCCATCTAAATTTCCTGGTGCAATCGTACCACCATAAACGAAAATTGACGGAATTTCCGTATTCGCAATAGCAATCATACAACCAGGCATATTTTTATCGCATCCACCGATTGCAACAAAAGCATCACAATTATGACCACTAACAGCCGTTTCAACTGAATCAGCAATAATATCACGTGAAGGTAGTGAGTAACGCATACCTGGCGTTCCCATAGCAATCCCATCAGCAACTGTAATCGTCCCAAATTGGACTGGCCAACCACCAGCAGTAATAACTCCTTTACGTGCTAATCTTCCTAAATCATGAAGATGTATATTACAAGGAGTGTTTTCTGCCCATGTACTAATCACGCCTACTATTGGTTTTTTAAATTCCTCATCATTCATTCCCGTTGCTCGCAACATCGCACGATTCGGTGATTTGACCATACTGTCATATACATTACTTCTAATTCTAATATCTTTTTTTTGTTCACTAGACACGTTAAAACGCTCCTCTCGAGATACTCTCTAATAGTTTTATTATATTCTAACATAAATATTAAATTCTACTATAAATAAAGTAAAAAAACAATGAATATTTTACTTGCCAAAATAGGATTTTCATGAAAAAATAAGCATTGTACTAAATTTTCAAAAGCGAAAGGAAAAATTGTTATGCGAGAAGATATTAAAATAAATGACCGCGCTGCAATTATTGGCGACAAAATCATTGAACAACTTCAAACTGTCCATGACCATGAGATTGGATTAGATATTTATAATTTAGGTTTCATCTATGAAATTAATTTAGAAGAAAACGGACATTGCGAAGTCGTTGTGACGTTCACAGGCATTGGCTGCGATTGTATTGAAGCAGTCCCTGAAGAAATCAAATGGGCTTTAATGCAGCTTGATGAGATTCATGATGTTACTGTCCGAATCGTTTGGTCGCCTGCCTGGAAAATGACTCGTATCAGTCGTTTCGGTCGAATTGCATTAGGGATTAATCCTAAATAAAAAAGATTGAGAATTTTTCTCAATCTTTTTTTTATCGTATTCCTAACAATTGCAATGTTTGTTCATCATATTCGCCATAAAAAAATTTATCTAATACTTCTTGGAAAAGAGGATCATCATCAACTAATGCAAAAAGTGTTATCGAAGAATGAAGTTTGCGCTCATCAAGTGTTCCAAAAATTTCTCTAGCAGTTGTCATTTGTGGTAACAAGGCTTTAGTGATTTCTTTTAAATTGTTTCCGAGGATGGGATGTCTCAAAAATGCGCTCGCTTGTGGTAAAGAAGTAAGTCCATAAAACTCAGCCATCGTACTTTTTCCAAGACCTTTTAATTGCGGAAAGATATACCACATCCAATGACTTTGTTTTTTTCCATTTTTAATTTCTAATAAAGCAGTATGATAGTCTTCTTGATGTTTCGCAACAAATCGATTCAACTCATACGTATCTGACATGTTCTCGCCTCCTTTTTATTAGACAAAAAAACCTAGAAAACTTGAATATTCAAGCATCCTAGGTTTAAAATCATTGATAATGATTATTTTACAGTTACAGAAGCGCCAACTTCTTCTAAAGCAGCTTTTAATGCTTCAGCTTCGTCTTTAGATACGCCTTCTTTAACAGCTGATGGAGCACCATCAACTACAGCTTTAGCTTCTTTTAAGCCTAAGCCAGTTGCTTCACGAACTGCTTTGATAACTTTAACTTTTTGATCGCCAGCTGCAGTTAATTCAACAGTAAATTCTGTTTGTTCTTCTTCAGCAGCGCCACCAGCAGCAGCTACAGCTACAGGAGCAGCAGCAGATACGCCAAATTCTTCTTCGATAGCTTTAACTAAGTCGTTTAATTCTAAGATTGTCGCGCCTTTTAGCTCTTCGACAATGTTTTCAATGTTCAATGCCATTTTTGTTTTCCTCCATTATAGGTAAGTTTTATGTTTTAATTAATTGTGTATCATGCGGCAATTAAGCTGCATCTCCGTCTTCTTTTTCTGCCACTGCATTGATAGCGTAAGCCACGTTGCGGACTGGCGCTTGTAGTACAGATAAAAGCATAGATAAAAGACCTTCGCGGTTTGGCAATTTTGCCAATGCAGTAATTTCTTCCAATGAAGATACTTTACCTTCGATGATACCGCCTTTGATTTCCAATGCTTTTGCGTCTTTCGCAAACTCATCGATGATTTTCGCAGGTGCGACTACATCGTCGTTACTGAAAGCGACTGCTGTTGGGCCAGTGAATACTTCATTCATGCCTTCTAGACCAGCTGCTTCAGCGGCACGTGAAAGGATAGAGTTTTTGATAACTTTCATTTCCACGTTAGCTTCACGCAATTGTTTACGTAAACGAGTTACTTCATCAACAGTTAATCCACGGTAGTCTACAACGACTACAGAAGCTGCTGCTTTGAATTTTTCACTCACTTCTTCAACAATCGCTGCTTTTTTAGCGATAGCTGCTTCACTCATTATTTAAATTCACCTCCTGGTTTTGATGGAAGAGCTTTTATTCTCAAGAGACAATAAAAAACTCTATGCCACCGTAGACATAGAGGGACAATTGAAGTTTCTCAATAAAGTCCTCGGTAGGAATTATGACCTAAGTCACCTACTGTCTTCGGTACAGTTAATTATTAACCTCAAACACCTTACCATAGGAAAGGTGTTTGAGTCAACTATTTTTTATTTATTTTCTAATTTTTTTTAGAAAGAAGCTGAATCTACATGTACACCAGGACCAAATGTAGTTGTCACTGTAATGTTTTTCATGTAAGTTCCTTTAGCTGCTGATGGTTTAGCTTTCACTACTACATCATGGATAGTTTTAAAGTTTTCAACAAGTTTTTCATTGTCGAATGATACTTTACCGATTGGAACATGAATGTTTCCGTTACGGTCTACACGGTAAGTTACTTTACCAGCTTTTACTTCGTTAATTGCTTTTGTAACGTCCATTGTAACAGTACCAGTTTTAGGGTTAGGCATTAAACCTTTAGGGCCTAATACGCGTCCTAATTTACCAACTTCAGCCATCATATCAGGTGTTGCTACTACAACGTCAAAGTCGAACCAGCCACCTTGGATTTTTTGTGCTAAGTCAGCTTCGCCTACGTAATCAGCTCCAGCAGCTTCTGCTTCTTTAGCTTTTTCACCTTTAGCGAATACTAAAACTTTTTGAGTTTTACCAGTTCCATTTGGTAGAACCACCGCGCCACGGATTTGTTGATCCGCTTTTTTAGGGTCTACATTTAGACGGTAAGCAACTTCAACAGTTGCGTCGAATTTTGCAATATTTGTGTCTTTTGCTAATGCTATTGCTTCTTCAACTGAGTAAGCTTTTGTTGCATCAACTTTTTTTAATGCTTCTTGCATTTTTTTGCTTTTTTTAGCCATTTTGTGTTTCCTCCTTGATGTGGTTATAACGGTAGAACCTCCCACGTGTTCTATATCTTTCAATACAGAGCCAACTGAGAAGCTACTTCCTTAGGTTTCAATGCGAAAAATTATTCTACAGTGATTCCCATGCTTCGTGCAGTTCCTTCAACCATGCGCATAGCTGCTTCAACGCTAGCTGCGTTTAGGTCTTCCATTTTCAACTCAGCGATTTCTTTTACTTGATCGCTAGTAACTTTAGCAACTTTATTTTTGTTTGGTTCACCTGAACCTTTGTCAATTTTTGCAGCTTTTTTCAATAATACTGCTGCTGGTGGTGTTTTTGTAACGAATGTGAATGAACGGTCTTCGTATACAGAAATAACAACCGGAATAATTAAACCTGCTTGATCAGCTGTACGAGCGTTGAATTCTTTAGTGAATCCCATAATGTTAACACCCGCTTGACCTAATGCAGGACCTACTGGTGGTGCTGGTGTTGCTTTACCTGCAGGAATTTGCAATTTAACTAGTTTTTCTACTTTTTTTGCCACGAGACATACCTCCTTGAGTCCGTGATGTGGTTAATTGGAGATCCAAATTTCTCCTCCCACTTGTTTCAGCGCACACAAAACAACGTGTTCCGATGCACACTTGAACATTATAGCAAAACGCCAAAAAATAGCAAGGATTTTGATGTACTTTTTTCATTTTTTTCATAATGACTTTCTTTTTAAATTTTGGAAGCATATACTAAATGTAAAAAGAGGCGTTGTATGAAACGATTATTATTAGTAGTAAGTTTATTTTTATTGACCGCTTGTAGTCAAAAAGCGCCTACTGCTACGCTAGCATCTACTGAAGAAACGCAGACGACTACTAGCGAATGGCACACAGAAAAAACAGCAACCCCGACCTTATTTATTCACGGGTACGCAGGTGGTCTTTCGTCATTTGGACATTTAATCCAACGTATGGAAGAAAAGCAAATCGCAAAAAAAGAGATGACTTTAACAATTACAAGCGAAGGTACGATTGTAACTGAAGGAGAATTGTCTGGGGAAGCATTAAATCCCATGATTCAAGTACTTTTTCAAGATAATGAAAACAATGAATGGAATCAAGCAGAATGGATTCGAGCAGCATTAGCCTATTTAAAAGAAACCTACGCTATTGAAAGTGTCAATTTAGTTGGTCATTCGATGGGAGGCGTTAGCAGTCTTCGTTATTTAGGAACTTATGGCGCTGATACTACATTACCTCAAATAGAAAAGTTTTCTGCCATCGGGGCACCATTTAATGATTTTATTGATACTAGCAGGAATCAAACAGTTGATGAGTTGCTGACTAACGGACCTACAGAATTTTCGTCACGTTATCAAGATTATCAAGCAATGATGGCAACGATGCCTCAATTTTCAGCACAACTCATTGCGGGTCAACTAAGTGAGACTGATTTTAGTGATGGTACCGTTCCTTTAACAAGCGCATTAGCAGTCTATTCTTTATTAAAAGAAACGCAACGCTCTGTTGATTATGCTGTTATTTCAACTAACGCACAACATAGTCAATTACATGAAAATCTTGAAGTTGACCAACTATTACAACAATTTCTATGGAACAATTAATATTTAGTTTAGGAGGAGAAAGATGTCTGTCATTGTTTTAGGTAGTTTAAATATGGATATTGTTATGAAAACTAACCAGTTACCGATTATCGGAGAAACGTTATTAGGGGAAGACGTAGCTTATTTTGTTGGTGGAAAAGGTGCCAACCAGGCAGTTGCTGCAGCACGCACCAATAGTACAACAACTTTGATTGGTCAAGTTGGAACAGATGCATTCGGTGAAAAAATTTTAGCAACGCTAGAACAAGAGAAATTACAGCTACAAATTACTCAAAAAGCAACGGCCACAGGGATTGCAGCAATTTTTAAATTACCGAACGATAATGCCATCATCGTTTTACCCGGTGCAAATGCTGAATTTACAATTGATGCTAGCCTCGCAGAACATTGGCAAGAGGCAGCAATTTTTCTAACACAATTAGAAATTCCTTTAACAACCGTTCTAAAAGGCCTAAAGCTAGCCAAAGAAAAGGAACTGACAACAATTGTTAACCCTGCACCATTTCACCCAGATATTATTGATATGCTCCCTTTAATTGACATTATTACACCTAATGAAACAGAATTTGCACAATTAACTGGACAAGAATTATCTTCTGATGAAGAGTTAGAAGCAGCAATGTTAGCTTGGAGTGCCGAACATACCACGCGTTTGATTGTTACACGTGGCAGCCGAGGAACTTCCTTTATAGAGAAACACAACCTTGTAACGATTCCTGCATTATCCGTTCCAGTAATCGATACAACTGGTGCAGGTGACACATTTAATGGTTTATTAGCTGCTGAATTAGCAACTGGAACGACCTTCTCTCAAGCTGTTCACTTTGCTACAATTGGTGCTTCTTTATCAGTACAAAAGTTGGGTGCCCAAAGCGGTATGCCTTCTCGTGAAGCAATTCTTCGTTATATGTAATAGAAAAAAAGAGCCTGTGATATAAGGAAAAAAAGACGAAAATATCTGAACAAAATAGCATGGAGTTACGCCAAATCAAGGAGTAATCTTCTATTGTTCAGATATTTCACTGTCAATCAACCTATATCACAGGCTCTTTTCGTGTTTGTTTACGCACAAGTTATTATCACTTCTGGTTTTTTTTGAAGAAATAATAGTTATTTATCTTTACTTTCGATACTTTATCTTACCATAGTCTAACTATAAAAAAAATATTTTTCAGAACGTTATCAGATTGTTTTCATGAAACAATCATTTGTTTTACGATTGTTTTGCTAAAATTTCTTTTGTTAAACGCTTGGCAGTTGGGGTTACAGCTAAACCACCTTCTGCTGTTTCACGGAAAATAGCGGGCATTTGACGACCAACTTGATACATCGCCTCAACAACTTCATCTGGCGGAATCACACTTTCAATTCCTGCTAACGCCATATCTGCTGAAATGAAGGCTTGTGAAGAGCCTAGCGCATTTCGTTTCACACAGGGTACTTCTACTAAACCTGCAACTGGATCACAAATAAGTCCCATCATATTTTTCAAAGTAATAGCAACGGCTTGCGCTGATTGATGAGCAGATCCGCCTTTTGCAGCAACTAAAGCTGCTGATGCCATAGCACTAGCTGAGCCGACCTCAGCTTGACAACCACCTTCTGCGCCAGATATTGAGGCATTATTTGCCATTACCAGTCCAAATGCGCCTGCTGTAAACAAGAAAGCTAATTGCTGTTCGCGCGACATGGCAAGTTTTTCACGGCATGCCATCAACACCCCTGGTACCACCCCTGCACTACCGGCCGTTGGTGTAGCACAAATTAATCCCATTTTAGCATTCACTTCATTTACAGCAATCGCATTACGAACTGCCATTAAGATTGTTTCCCCACTTAAAAAATCGCCTGCTTCAATATACGCATTCATTTTAGGTGAGTCACCTCCAGTTAATCCTGTAACAGAAGTAACCCCTTCTACGCCTTCTTCAACAGAACGTTCCATCACTTGTAAATTCCGTTCCATTAATTCTATAATCTGTTCACGTGTGCGACCAGACATTTCAATTTCTGTCGCAATCATTAATTCAGCAACAGAAGAATACTCATGGCTTTGTTGCACTAATTCTTCAATTGAAAAAAACATATTTTTGCTCCTTTATCCAAAATATGAGGCACTGTAAATAGAATCCAATGCACGAATCTGTTCTAAAATTGCTTCATTACGTTCATCTACCTCAATAATCATAATCGCTTTTTCACCTTTCGATTCACGCGTGACTGTCATTGTTCCAATGTTCACTTCAGCATCTGATAGTAATTGGCTAACTTTAGCAATCATTCCTGGAACATCTTGATGCACAATGATAAACGTTGGTACACCTAAAGAAAGGGATAACTTAAAACCATTTAATTCGGAAATTTGAATATTCCCACCACCAATTGATTTTCCAGTAACTGTTAATTTACGATTACCTTTCGTAATTTTCATTTGTACCATGTTTGGATGTTCTGCCTTTTCTTGCTTAGGTACAAACAAGACTTCCATGCCATTTTCATGTGCAATCTTTAATGAATCCGCTAATTGTGGATCGTCAGGTTCCATCCCCAACAATCCACCTACTAAAGCAATATCTGTCCCATGACCACGATACGTTTTAGCAAAAGATTCATATAAATAAATATCTACGGTATCTGGTTGCTCACCAAAAATTTTACGGACAACCTTTCCAATTCGTGCTGCCCCTGCTGTGTGTGAGCTACTTGGCCCCACCATGATAGGTCCAATGATATCAAAGACACTGCGATATTTTAATTGTTCCATGTTTCCACCTCATCTATTTCATTGAAATTAAGTTACAAATTTTATTAACGAGGGACAACCTCTGCTGGTATAGCAGATTGGTACCCTTTGTTTCCTAGTGTTTGTTTGTGCTCGTTTTTTGCTTGCTCAACTAACATTCTATAATCCATGCCATTTTTACGAACGGTTATTTCTCCATGCAATCCTAGTAAAAGTTTGACAGTATCTTCTTTTTTTACTAGCCAAGATTGTCCTCTGACTAACTTTAATGAAAAAGGAAATATTGCCGCTGACATTTTTCATCCCCCTCTTAATTATCTTTCCTTAAGCAAGAAAAAAAGAGCAAATGTTACTTTGCTCTTTAGGATTAATCAATCGTATCTACTTGCTCAAAGTCTAATTCTGTACTTGTTTCGCGACCAAACATATTGATATTTACTTTTAATTTTTCTTTTTCAGTATCAACTTCAGTAACATGACCTTCTAAACCAGCGAAAGCACCTTCGATAATTTTTACCGTATCGCCTACTTGTACCTCTAAATCAACCGCACGCGTGCTCATGCCTAATGAACGTAAAATTGAATTAATTTCTTCTTGTAACAATGGAGCTGGTTTACTCCCTGCACCATGTGAGCCTACAAATCCAGTTACACCAGGAGTGTTACGGACAACATACCATGATTCATCGGTCATCATCATTTCAACTAATACATAACCTGGGAAAGTTTTATGAACGATTTCTTTTTCTTTTCCATTTTTCACTTCTACTTCTGTTTCTTCTGGAACAACTACACGAAAAATAAAATCACCCATTCTCATGCTTTGTGCACGAGATTCAATGTTTGCTTTCACTCTATTTTCGTAACCTGAATATGTGTGCAGTACGTACCAACTTTTTTCAAAAGACTCCATTATTTTGGCTCCCTATCTTTTTATAAATTGAATCCCTCAGATTATCGGGTGGGATTCACCCCGAATAATGTTCGAACAAATCAGTTGTTTGTTTTCACGGAATAATAAAAAAACCTCAGATACTTCCGAAGTTTTTTTCCTCATCACACAGTATAACACCCTTAGGCTAATTTCGCTAGTCTGACATTACCAAACAATTATTTTAGAATCCAACTGAATACGGATTGAATGCCTGTATCCATAAGATAAAATAAAGCCGCAAAAATTAATGAAGTCTCGATAACCACGATTACGTCTTTACGTAATTTTTTTCCTGATGGCCAAGTGACTTTTTTCATTTCGTCTTTGACGCTACGTAAAAAGTTCATGATATTCCTCCTTATTTCGTTTCTCTATGTAGTGTATATTGATTACAATATTTACAGAATTTATTAATTTCTAAGCGTTCGCCTTTTTTGCCTTCGCTGACTGATTTTGTATAGTTACGAGAACCACAAACAGAACATGCTAACGCTGCTTTTTTTCCGGCCATTCCTCTGCCTCCTGCTCATTTTTAAAAATGATTTCATACTTAGTAAAGTTACCATGATTTTCAAATACTGTCAATTATTCGACCAGTTTTCTGCTATTTTATGGTATGATAAGATTGTTAATAAATCTCAAATGGAGGCAGAAAAATGTTATTAAAAACAATGGTATATAAAAAACAAAATTTAACAACAGTTAGTGAAAAAAACACCCTTGCAGAAGCTCTAGAAATTTTAGAAGAATCTGGTTATCGTTGTGTACCGATTTTAGATGAATCACGTAAAATTTTCCGTGGTAATATCTATAAAATGCACATTTATCGCCATAAAGCAAACGGTGGAGACATGAACTTGCCAGTAACTCACCTATTAAAAAATGCAACAAAATTCATTCATGTTGCTGATTCATTCTTCCATGTGTTTTTTACTATTAAAGAATTACCTTATATCGCTGTTTTGGATCAAGACAATCAATTTTACGGAATCTTAACACACAGTTCGTTATTAAATATGCTTGCACAATCATGGAGTATTGAAGATGGCAGTTATGTTTTAACAATTGCTTCAACTGGCAAACAAGGTGATCTTGCAGCAATTTCTAAAATTGTTTCAAAATATAGCAACATTGCTAGTTGTATCACATTAGATGTAGGTAAAGATGAATTTATTCGCCGTACGTTAATCACCTTGCCTGCTGGAACAAGTCTTGAATTACGTGACAAAATTATCGCACAGTTAGAGAATAAACAATTTAAAGTCGTTGAAATTGAAGACTTAAACCCTTAATAAAAAAGGTAGCTTCTTTCCAAGCATCTATGCTAAAGGAGGAACTACCTTTTTATTGACTTTTCTTACCAGGAAATTTAAAATATAATCTGTTGTGCTTTTTCATACCGCGGTTCATCAACCATCCCGCGTAATCAAAACTCGGAGAAAGAAGGAAAATTATGTCAACTCATCGCAACAAAAAATTATATCTCATCATTGTAAATGCTATTATTATGGGATTATACGTCGTACTAAGCTTCATCTTACCTTTTTCATCAGGTGCCATTCAGTTTCGTCTATCTGAAAGTTTAAATCATTTAGTCGTATTCAATCGTAAATTAATGTGGGGCGTTTTTGGAGGAGTCCTCGTCTACAATTTATTTTTCGGTTTTGGAATTTTAGATGTTCTTTTTGGCGGCGGGCAAACACTATTAGCTTTGAGCCTAACAGCACTTTTACAAAATGTTGTTAAAAACGTAAAAATGCGTATGGTTTTAAATACAGTATTCTTTACGGCTAGTATGTTTCTAATTGCCTTAATGCTGCACATCACATCAGAATTACCATTTTGGCCAATTTATGGCACAACAGCCTTAAGTGAATTAATCATTATGACGATTTCTGCACCAGTGATGTATTATATTGATAGTAAGTTAAATTTTGCTGAAAAAGTCTAACTTGTAGAGACAAGACCTTGTGTTTTGTCTTTTTTTTTTTACAAAAAAAAAGCCTTGGATTAGGCTTTATGAAAATTATTTAACGTCGCCTTTTATACCTGTGAAGCTTGTTGTTTCTCTTTTTGTTTCTTAAATGTTCTCTTTTGACGTTTTGAAGCTAATAAAAACACAATCAGCAACAATGCATAGGTAATAAAAATAAGTAACTGCAAAATAAAAAAAAGGCCTCTAATCCATGTAGCAAGAGTAAGTTGTAAAACATTCTGTAAGACATATTGGACACCAAACAACATCATCGATAAACAAATAAGATGATAATATTTCATTCATTCACTTCCCTCAGCAATGAATTATAGCAGATTACGCTCCCACTTGTAAGACTTTCTGTAAAAAATAACTCCACCCAAAATTGTAATCGCTTGCAAAAACAGCTGGTTCATGGTATAAAATAAGTGTAAGGAGTCATAGTAATTCCCAGTAGCGCAGCCGAAGTAGGAGCTGTTGAAAAGAATTGTTGTGAGTCTTCAAGTAAACGAAAAGGATGTGGGAATTTGAATAACTCCTTACTAACTGAATAGGAATCCAATGAGATGAAACAAGACGAAGTGGACATTAGAACCTTCCATTGTTATCAAACCTAATCTATAACAGATAGATTAACTACCTTTTCTCATTGGATTCTATTTTTTTGTGCTCTTTTATAGAAAATCTCTTTTTCGCACACTCTTATTCATTCCATGTTATAATATTTAGCAGAAAAAATTTTTTGGAGATAATATCATATGACAGTTCATTATCATCTTCTCGTCAATCAAGTAGCTGGCGGGGGAAACGGAAAAAAAATCAGTGAGCAAGTTTGTTCATTAATGAAACAACATAATTATTTATTTACAACTTACCTAACAGAATATCCTAATCATGAGTTAGAAATTGTAGACGAGCTTGCAACCAATCGTTTACGTCCTTTCGAATCAGAGGATGATAGGGAGCCTTTTCCTTTGTTAGTTGTCATAGGTGGTGACGGCACGCTTCATCAAGTAATGAATCAATTGAAACGAATGAATAAAGAACTCCCCCTTGCTTACATTCCAGCAGGCTCAGGAAATGACTTTGCTCGTGGGATTGGTTTACCTAAAGATGTAAAACAAGCCTTTCTGCGAATTACTCAAACAACCCAACCGCGCAAAGTAAATATTTTGACTTATGATGAAGCAATTCAAGAGCGCATGGGGATTAGTGTAAATAATGTAGGGATTGGTTTAGATGCAGCTATTGTATATCGAACGAATCATTCTGACACAAAAACAAATTTAAATAAATATAACCTTGGTTCACTATCTTACATTGCTTCTGTTCTGCAAGTCTTATTGAAGCAAAAAGGATTTCCAATTTTAGTGGAAGCCAACGGACAAACTTACCATTATGATAAAGCTTTTTTATGTACAACTACAAACCATCCTTATTTTGGTGGCGGAGTACCGATTGCCCCTATGGCGACGATTGAAAAAGCAGCCCTAGACTTGGTTGTCGTTGAACGCATTCCATTATACAAAATCTTTTGGTTAATTTTCTTATTGTTCCGAAAAAAACATCATCTATCCAAATACTACCATCATCTTTCGGCAACAAAATTACGAATTGTGTCACCTACACCACAATATTCACAAGCAGATGGCGAAGAATTAGGTCATGGTCCTTATGACTTATCTTTAGGGGTGACTCAACAACTTTTTTGGGGATGAAAAAACGTTAATCTTCGTTTTTAAGAAAAAATCTGAACGACACTTTCCTTTGTGTCGTTCAGATTTTTTTGTTCACCTATATTTATTATTTAATTGTTTTGAAAATCATAAGGTGAGACTTCTTCCATCCCAATCATCGGATCAATTATCCCTGTTCTAACTATTTCTTCAGTAAGATACTCTGGCAACTCTGGTAATTTTTCCTTTTCTTCAAATAAAGATGTTTGATTTTCTTCAACTGTTTCAACTACAGGCGTAACCACTTCAGTTTCTTCAGTAAATGGGTCTTCATCAGCCTCTTCATACTGATTAATCCGTTGGCGCATGACTATCGATAGGCTATCAATTCCTAAAATCCGTTCTTTCAATGTTGTATAACGGAGATTCGATTCATTTTCAACACATTGTTGATAGGCTGGTAATTCTCCTAACAAAATAAGTAACTCTTTACTACGGGTAATTGCCGTATAAAGTAAATTTCTTTGTAGCATCCGCTGATATTGATGAACCATAGGCAAAATAACCATTTTAAATTCACTACCTTGAGACTTATGAATCGAACAGCAATACGATAGTGTAATTTTATTCCACTCATTTCGTTTGTA
This sequence comes from Enterococcus sp. AMC2644, assembly GCF_058216475.1. NCBI lineage: Bacteria > Bacillati > Bacillota > Bacilli > Lactobacillales > Enterococcaceae > Enterococcus > Enterococcus sp. AMC2644. Next base: position 2,139,173 of record NZ_CM177095.1, on the reverse strand, counting down.
CGTCACTTCATTCGCATCAAATTGTATAGTTAATTCATCAACTTTATCTTCTGAATTCTTCGCATAAGTAATACCAACAATTTGTCCCATATCTCCATTAAACACATTATCTTCTGGAGAATTGATTAATTGTAATACTTTATCCCCGATCCGATACACGGTCTCATTCCAATGTACTTCTTTTTTCTTGCCATCAGGATTAGGATTAAAGATTTCTTGCATCATTTTATTTAAAGCATCAATCCCAGCAGCACCTCGATACATAGGAGCTAGTACCTGAATATCTTGCGGAGTAAAACCTCGATCTTTGGCACGTTGAACAATTTGAGCAATTAAAGGTTCAATCTTATATGCATCGCATGAAAAAAACGAACGATCTTTTTGATTACGCGTGAAATTTTGTGGAAGATGTCCTGTTTTAATTTCATGGGCAAGTGGAATAATACTAGACCCATCTCCTTGACGATAAATCTCATTCAATTCTTGTTTAGGGATGTCCTCGATTTCTAATAAATCGTGTAGAACTTGTCCGGGACCAACAGATGGTAATTGGTCTTTATCTCCTACAAAAATGACTTGCATATTAGTAGAAATTGATTTAAATAACGTATTTGCTAGCCAAGTATCAACCATTGACATTTCATCAACAATCAACAAGCCACCTTCTAATTCTTTTGGTGTCATAGCCGCTGCTTTTTCGCGTCCGTTTAAGCCCAATAACCGATGAATCGTCCCACTTGGCAAACCTGTTGTCTCGTTCATACGTTTAGCAGCTCGTCCAGTTGGCGCCGCCAATAAGATTGGAAATGTTTCTTCAGTGTATTTGCTAGGCTCTAAATCAACTTCATTCAATTCAGCAAATAATTGAACAATCCCGTTGATTACTGTAGTTTTCCCGGTACCTGGACCTCCAGTTAAAATAAATAAAGGTGAGCGAATGGCTTGTTTAATCGCTTCTTCTTGAGAAGAACCATAGACAATTCCTAAACGTTTCTCAAGTTTACGTAAGGTTTGTTCAACTTTTTTTTCTGGATAATGAATTTCTTTTTTACGTTGCAATAGACGTTGAATAGATGTTGCAATCCCCCATTCTGAGAAGAACAAACTATTTTCGTATAAGTTCGTACCTTCTTGCTGAATCTTCCCTTGATTGACCAATTGAATAACCACTTCAGCCACTGGCTCTGGGTGGATTTCAATGGGACGACTGGTTTCGAGTAATCGAATTGTTTGATCCAACAATTCTTTTGCTGGTACATAGGTATTTCCCGTTTGAATTGACTGTTGGAAAATTTGATGTAAAATGGCCGCACGAATCCGTTTTGGTGAGGTTGCTTCGATGCCTAATTGTTCTGCTATATTATCAGCTTTTTTAAACCCAATTCCTTCAATGTCTTCAACGAGACGATAAGGATTTTCTTCAATTATCTCAATAGCAGAATTTTTGTATTCCTGATAAATGGCAAAAGATAATTGATTTCCAAATCCAAAACGGTTTAAACCAACAATCACTTGGTCCATTCCATAGTTTAAACGAATTGTTTCTAGCATCATTTTTCTTTTTTTCTCAGTTAATCCAGGAACTTGTGCTAATAGTTCAGGTTCTTCAATCATTCGATCAATCGCTTGTTCGCCTAACAATTCAACAATTCGTTCTGCCGTTTTTTTACCAATCCCAGGAAATTTTTCACTGGAAAGGTAATGAATTAAGCCATTTTCTGAGGTTGGCTGTTCTTTTTGATACGTATCAGCTTTCAATTGCTCACCGTATTTTGGATGTTCTACTAGCTCACCAAAGAAGCGATAGCTCTCTTCTTCTTGCACTTCGCCAAAACTTCCAGTTACCACTATTTCTTTCTCACGATACTCTGCATTCGTTTCTTCAATACGAATGAGTAATACTTTAAAAAAGTTACTTGGATTTTGAAAAAAAATAGCGGCAACCTTGCCGACAACATACGTTTTTTCTGGCAACATGGTTCCCGCTCCTTCCTTAAAAAAACTACCCTAGAAAACTCACATCATTCCACTGACGCATCTGATATGGAAGCTGTTGGTCTCCAGTTTCTAAAATTGTTAAGCTATTATTTAATAAACCGCCCATTGCCCGTAGTTCGGAAAGATCTTTTCCAACTAAATACTGTAAAGTTGCAGTAAAAGAGGCACCATGACCAACAAATAAGACAGGGCCACTATGCAAATCTACAGCTTCAAAAATGGGGGTAGCTACTCGTTGTAACATTAATTCAGTCGTTTCCCCTTTAAAAGCAGAAGGATCATAACGGTCTAAATGATATCGTAAGTTTGTTAAATCATCGCTATATTTCATATACATCTCATCAATACTTTGACCTTCTAATTCTCCATAGCCCATTTCACGCAAATCCTCTTTATAAACAATTTTTGTTGGATGCAGTAGTTCTTGTTGAATACCTTCTGCTGTGTCACGTGCTCGTTTTAACGGGCTTGAATAGATAGCTTCAAAGGGAATTTCTTTGAGATGTTGTCCTAACAATCGAATTTGTTCATAACTTGTCGGTAATAATGGTGAATCACCGTTCATCCCTTGAAAACGGCGCTCTTGATTCCACTCTGTTTTACCATGTCGCGTAAAATAAAGTTTCATATTAAACTCCTAATCAATTTTATCGTTTTCGTAGTGATGAGTTAATTCCAAATTTGGAAAGCTCTGTTGACGTAACGCCTCATAAACAATTAAAGCAGCTGTATTGGACAAATTCAATGAGCGAACATGTTCATCATTCATTGGAATCCGCAAACACTTTTCCGCATTTTGACGCATGAATGTTTCTGGTAGTCCAGTTGTTTCTTTTCCAAATAGGAAATAATGGTCACGACCATCCGCAAAGTTTTCTTCGCTATAGACTTTATTCGCAAATTTTGAGATGAGATGGACTGGTGCTTCATCCACACTTGCTATAAAATCAGCCAAGCTTTTATGATAAGTAATATTTACATCATGCCAATAATCTAAGCCCGCACGTTTTAATTGCTTATCATCGGTAGAAAATCCTAATGGTTCAATTAAATGTAACGGCGTATTAGTTGCCGCACAAGTTCGGGCAATATTTCCAGTATTTGCTGGAATTTGTGGTTCAAATAAGACAATATGATTCACAAAAAATCCTCTTTTCTTTTTCAATAGTACATTGATATTCCTATCAATGATAACGCAATTTTTTATTTTTTACCATCTTCTTTTATTTTTCGAAATAAAAAGTCTGGGAGGTCTTTTTCCCAGACTTTTGCCTAATTTGTTTTTGCTTTTCTACGTCGAATAAAGATAATTACCCCTACAAGAACAAGTCCCCCACCCATAATGGGTAAGTAATCAGAAAATTGTTCTCCCGTACGTGGTAAAAATGATGTTTTACGGTGTGATGCTGGATAAGTTTTGTTCGTTCGCTTGGGTAAACTAAACGAATTGGTTTTACGACTAGTTGAGGTAGGCTTAGCCACATTGTTGCTTGTACTTTTATTTCTGGCAGACTTTAATGCAGCAATATCTGCTTTTAATTTTTTAAAACTTTCAGCAATTTCATTCACAGTAGCTTTCGCATTTCCGAATACTGTCTGTGCTTCTTCTAAAGATTTTTTAAAGTTATCCCATGTTTTTGCTTCAAAATCAGTCGCGTTTAATTTAAGTGCCTGATCGATTAATTCACCTAATGCTTCTTTGTCAACCTTAGCAATTAATGCTTTTTGTGCCTGAGTTAAGTCGCTCAAAGCTGTATCGATTTCTTGTTGAGTGGCACTTACATCAGCCACAACTTTTTTCGCAGCAGCTAACTTTTCAGAAAAGATTTTCCATGTTTCACCAGTATAGTGTTCTTCGGCTAGCGTTTCAGCTTTTTTGATAGCTTCGGCTAACTTGTTACTCGCCACTGTTGAAGGCGTTTTTTTATTTTTTTCTAGCTTTTTGATGGCCGTATTTAACGAATTTGTCGCCTGATCGATAGCTTTTTGCGTCGCATTTTCGTCAGCAGCAAGGTTTTTTGCATTTTTTAATTCAGCTTCAACAATGGCCCATGTCTTTTCTGTATACTCTGCTTTTACTAGATTTTCGGCATTTTCAATAGCGGTTGCTAATTTTTTGCTATCTTTGACTTTCAAATTATTTTGAGCGCTTTGTAATTGTTTAAGTGCCGTATCAATTGCTTCTTTTGTCGCGTCGTCCTTTTCCAAAACAGTCTGCGCTTGAATTAGTTTTTCTTGGAATATTTGCCAAGACGTTGCTTCATAGTCAGCTTTTTTCAGTTTTTGAGCGTTACTCACTGCTTGGTTTAAAGCTTGTTTAATTGGCTTAGCCTCTAAATTAGCGATTGCCTCATCTAAATCACTCGTTGCTTGATCAATGATTGTTTGTTCTTGTGCGTTTGCTAAGGCGTCTTGGGCTACCGCTAACATGTTCGTTAAAGCTTCCCAGCTCTCTTTTGTATATTCATCGGGCAATAAAGCAGTTGCTTTCTTAATTGTTTTTGTTAATGCTTGGACATCTACTTCTTCGACTAAAACATAATAAGAAAAGTGCGTCGTTTCAAAGGTATACATATCCGCTTCAATCGACCCTTTGATTTCAGTCAAGTTATTATTTTTAGCATCATAAGTATACATTTTTACTTTTTCTTGATGGTATGCTTTGGGTACTGGTACCTGCACTTTTACTTTGCCATTTGGTTGAATAGTTTCTCCTGCTTTATTCAGCAATTGAATATCAACTAAAAGAAAGTTGCCTTTTACCGCTTTTTTTACTTGATTGTAAATTTCTGTTCCTTGTTTACTAGTTTTCACTTTTAAAGTTGTTTCTTTGGGTAACACACTGGCTACTCCAGATACACGAATATTGGAACTAGTGTCTTTTAATTCGACAGCTGGATCAACAACCGTGACTGGAATACTTTCTTCAACCCCATTTGCTGTTCTGGCAGTAACTGTTGTTGTCCCTACTTTCACCCCTTCAACAAGCCCATTCGTCACTTTGACAACTTGTTCGTTCGTAGAGGACCAGGAAACTTGCTGATTTTCGGCATTTGCAGGTGATACTGTCGCTTGAATTTGTTGTGTTTCATTTCTATTGATAGTTAATGAGCTAACGGATACGTGGACTGTTGTAGGTTCAACAGCTTTCTGTTTCACTGTTTCTTCAGCTGGAATTTCGGATGTTAAAGATGTTCCTTCATCTGCTAACGCTATGGAGCTAATTAATAATAAAGGTACAAATAATGTAAAAAAAGACGCTTTGCATACTGTTTGATACGTTAACTTTTTCATCGTGTTCACTCCTCCATTTGAAAAGCTTTCATCTAACTCAATTAAACACCATCTATCAAAATTTATCAAAAGATAACTTAACTTTTTTTCTCAAAAATGACAAGTTGATATGTGCATAAAAAAAACGTAACAACTCGGTGTCTAGCACTGCGAGTTGTTACGTTAGTGAAGCTCTTTTCACTAACTTTTATCAGAACAGGATGCTGATAAAAACCAATGAAAAATGACTTGAAATTAATATATCATTCTTACCTTACGAATGCAAGAGATTAATCTAGAAAAATTCAAAAAAAATTCAAATTTATCGACTAATTAGAACATCTAAATCAATCGTAATCTTTGCAAGTGGTTTTGCTTGAACTTTTGCTTTCCTATCTGGTGAAACGCCCCATTCTAAGGGAGACATTTCTAATAACGACAGACGATTTTTTTCAGGAATATCAAAAACATAAGAAACTTGCTGCTGCGTCATTTCAGGGTAAATTTGTTTAAATTTATCGACAACTTGTTGATTTGAATAGCTTTGTTTTTGTACATCTTCTGGATAAAAAGCTGTGCGTAATTCTTTTAGATAGCCACTACGCGGTACTACTTTAATAACTTTTCCATCTGTTTTTAAAATACGATTAAACTCTTGATAATTAGAGGGTGAAAAGATATTTAAAATTGTAGAAAACGATGTATTAGCAAAAGGTAGATTAGTCAAATCAGCGACACACCAAAATAAGGGTGCTAGTTGATTTGTCGCCAAATAAATCCCTTCCTTTGAAATATCAAAACCAACGCTAGGTCCGATAGTTGTTTGATTGGCTAAGTTATTTAAAAAACTTCCCTCACCACAACCAACATCAAGAATTTGTTCATTTTCACAAAGTGGTGCTAACACATCCAAAAGTGGTTGGTACATGCCACTTTGAATCATTGCTCCTCGATGTAAAAACATTTCATGGTCATATTCTGTTTTTATTTGGTGATCCAAAAAATAGAGTGTGCCCTTTTTCGATAAATCAAATCGGTGATGGTTGGTACAAATGAGACCTCTCTCTAAAGCAGTCATCGATTCATGGCATAAGGGACATTGAAATAAAGGCGCATTCTCTTTTAAAAATAATGCACTACGGTCAATTTTTTTTAACATCTTGATTCCTCATCTTTCCTTCATTACTTTAGCATATTCTTATGCTAAAATGCTAGATATACAAAAGGAAAAGAGGCAAAAAGATGTTAAGAGAATTCTGTGCAGAAAATTATACTGATTTACCAAAAGCCATTGCTCGCGGTGCTAAGCGAATTGAACTTTGCGATAATTTAGCTGTTGGCGGAACAACACCAAGCACTGGCGTCATTGAAGAAGCCTTGAGCTATGCAGATGATAAAGGCGTGGCTGTCATGACGATGATTCGTCCTCGTGGTGGTGATTTTGTCTATAATGATATCGAACTAAAAATAATGCACACCGATTTGATTGAAGCAAAAAAATTAGGTACCGATGGTGTGGTATTTGGTTGCTTGACTCCCAATAATTGGCTAGATGAAGAAGCTTTAGAAATGTTAATAGAAAACGCAGAAGGCTTACAAATTACCTTCCATATGGCCTTTGATGCGATTCCTAAAGAACGCCAATTTGAAGCGATTGATTGGTTAGTAGCACATGGTGTGACGCGAATTCTAACTCATGGCGGAGCAAGTGGCACTCCAATTGCTGAAAACTACAATCATTTAAACGAATTAATTGCTCATGCAGACAATCGAATTATTATTTTACCTGGTGGTGGCATCTCATATGAAAACGCACAAGAAGTTGTTGATACATTAGGTGTTACTGAAGTCCATGGTACAAAAATTGTTCCCTTTAATTAACTAAAAAAATCGTCTACTCACTAAAGAGCAGACGATTTTTTTCAATCCACAGTTGGATTTTTACGTTGTTGTTCTAACCATTCTTCTGTGATTTTTTCAATCATCGTTTGTTTTTCTTTAGCTGGTGTTGCAACATACATCGTTGGTTTTTGTTTTTCAGTTGCTACAACAAAAGTAAATTCAACATTCGTAGCAACGCCCCATTGACCATTACGATCCATTGCAATCAATGAAAAAGCCCCTGCTTTTTCATTGCGTTTTGTTAGCCGTTCATCAAAATCATAAACGGCTTGGTCACAAGCCTCTTGCGGTGTATAACCAGCTTTCATTAGACGAACGATTTCATAAGACAAACAGCCTTTCATTAAATCTTCGCCTAAGCCTGTTGCCGCCGCTCCTCCAATCTCACTATCAACATAAAAGCCAGAGCCACTCAAAGGAGAATCTCCTACTCGACCAGCTTGTTTCAAGAATAGACCGGAGCTAGAAGTTCCGGTTGCCATACTACCACTGACATCAAGACCTACCATGCTTACTGTATCATGACCATCATAAGGATTTAACTGATTTTTTTGGACTTCTTTCAACCGCTTTTCCCATTCATCTTTCGCACGATCAGTTAACATATTTTGGATATCAAATCCATTCAGGACTGCATAAGCATGCGCGCCTTCCCCCACTAAAAAGCTATTAAACCGCTCTTTGCTTAACTTTTTAGCTACAGAAATAGGATTTTTAACATCCGATATTCCTGCGACTCCTCCAATTTGGTAGGTATCTCCATCCATATAAGCAGCATCTAATTGAACGGCTCCTTGAATATTGGGTAAACCGCCATATCCAACCGATTTATACAAAGGATTATCCTCTACTAGGCGTACTGCTGATTCAATAGCATCTCCTACTGCGATTCCTTCTTTTAGTAATTGACTCGCAACAGTCACGCCATCAAAGGCCATTCGCCAAGTTGCAATGATTCCCCACATAAGAACTCCTCCTTAATGAAAGTATGCTTTAATAATTGTTTCGATTTGTTTTTTGTCTGCAAAGACTGTCGTCAATTTTTGCATTGTTGCCAATAATAAGTACGACATGTTTTCCCAAACTACTTGTGTATCTTGTGCTTCTGGACGATCAGACCAGATAGCAAGTGCCACACCAGGTAATTGAGGTGTAAGCTGTTCAATTACTTGTTGCTGTGGATACATTTCGGGTGTCCAGTCATTTAAAATCTTGTCGTAAGTTGGATAAGAATAACCGGCATTTTCACCTAAAACATAATAGAAATAATTATCATTAAAATTAATAATTGTATAGTCTTTCTCTAAGAAAGTTGCAACTGGGGCCATATTTTGATTCCATTTAGTCCAATAGGTAATTTCAACATTAGTTGCCAACTTTACCTGTTCGCTACGATTTAGTCGGAAAAAGCCATCGTTCCAAATCCGAGGAACAAATCCCCATTGACTGACTTGTTCAATAACTTGATTAACATAAGCCACAAACGTATCAATGCCCTCTGCAGCTGCTCCGTATGTTGCTTTTGCATAAGCTCGTAATTCAGGATAGGCTTCAATTTGATCGAAATCAACAAACTCATCGCCCCCAATATGAAAATACGTACTATCCGTAAATAATTCTGCATATTCTTGATAAATTGATAGAATAAATGAAATTGCCTCCGGATCACAAATATTTAAAGCTGCTGGATCGCGTTCTAGTGTGCCATCTTCCTGTTTCTTTTGTAGTTGCCATTCTGGATGCGTTCGTAAAATTTGCTTTAAATGCCCCGGGCTATCAAAGTCTGGAATAATTTCAATTCCTGCTTGTTTAGCGTATAAAATAATTTCACGAATCTCATTTTTGGTTAGATATTCATCGGAAACTATTTCAGGCGCTACTTCTGATTCAATCCGGAATCCTTCATTCTCCGAAAAATGCAATTGCAGATAATTAAATTGTGCTAAAGCCATACTATCAATGAATTGCAATAAAATTTCTTTAGAAAAATATTTACGTGCCATATCAATCATTAGAATTCGTTGTTCCTGCTGATAGGTCACTACCGTTTCTCCTAAAGATAATTCACCTAAAAAATCACGAATGAGCGCATGAATGGCAACTGCCAATAATTCATTTTTATCAGCAACTACTTTAATCCCTCGATCTTTATAAATCACAGATGTAGCTTCTTGTTGAACAAGATGCAAATCACCCACTTCATGTTGTGTGATACTTACAGATTGTTTAAATAAACGCTCGACGACTCTTTTTAAACGTCGTGCGATTTTTAAGCTGCTTACTTCTGCAACAGAAATTGTATAACTCATTGACTACCTCCAGCGTTAAATCCTGATTGCTCAATTACTTGTTTCATCCAATAACTACTTGCCTTGTCTGAGCGAGCATAATTTTGGTCACGGTTTAAGCGGTAGAAACCATAGCGATTTTTGTAAGCATTCAACCATGACCAGCAATCAACAAACGTCCACATATGATAACCAAAACATTGACTACCTTCATCCATGGCTTTTGCCAACATTGATAAATGATCTTCTAGAAATTCAATACGGTAGTCATCCTGAATAACACCTTGCTCATCTAAAAATTGCTCTTCACCCTCGACGCCCATACCATTTTCAGAAACGTACCAAGGAATATTGCTATAATCATTTTTTAAACGCATCGCAATATCATACATTCCTTCTGGGTAAATTTCCCAACCGCGATGTGGATTGATTCTTTTTTCTGGCCAGTTGTAATAACGAGCAAAATCACCAGGGGACTGCGCAGGAAAATGTGGATTTTCCACTGCTTGTACTCGCAATGGTTGATAGTAATTTACACCTAAAAAATCAACAGTATTTTCTTCAAAAATTGTTCGATCACCTGCTTTTGTCTCCGGTAATAGCTGGTTTTCATCTAAAATAGCAATCAATTCTTCTGGGAAATAGCCGTTCACAACAGTATCCACAAAACTGCGAATATAAATTAAATCTGCTTTGTGTCTTGCCTCTTGATCAGCCGGAGCTTCACTTTTAGCATAGACTGGTGAAAGATTTAAAATAATACCAATTTCACCATCATTTTGTGAAGATTCTTTATATGCTTTGACAGCTGCCGCATGGGCTAACAATGTATGATACCCAACTTGAACAGCTCGTTTAAAATCATGGACTTTCGGATAATGCGCATCACCCAAATAGCCACACTCAATGTGTACTAAAGGTTCATTAAAAGTCGCCCATTTTTTTACGATATCCCCAAACTGTTCAAAAGCAGTTTTTGCATAGAAAGCAAAATGATCCACTGATTCTCGCGCTTCCCAACCACCTTTTTCCATTAACCACCAAGGCATATCAAAATGGAAGAGATTGATAATGGGTTCTACATCATTTTTAATCATTTCTTCAAAATAAGCGCGATAAAATGCTACCGCTTTCGGATTCAGTGTTTTCCCATCAGGTAACAAGCGTGTCCAAGCAATCGATGTTCGATACGAATTCATCGACATTTTTTTCATTAACGCTACGTCTTCTTTATATTGAAAATAAACATTGGATGTGTCGTCAGGACCCACTCCATCGAAAAATAGCTCTGGTTCCATTTCAAACCATTTGTCCCAAGTAGAAGGACTCTTGCCATCAATTAATGCGGCGCCCTCTGTTTGTGGGGCAGAAGTTGCAGCCCCCCATAAAAAATCTTTTGGAAATGTAATCATTGTTTTTCCTCCTCAAACTCTTTTCTTCACTCTACTAAGAAAACGAATACAAAACAATATGTGAATTTTTCGCTGACCTAATCACGCAATAGTTACATAGTTTCTTTCTATAAAAAGCGTGCTAATCGCTGTAATAGACAAACTAAAATAATCAACTGATGGCTAGGACGAAAGACTACTCATAATTGTTTTTTTACCTAAAAACAGCCAACAAACAAGCAATAACAGAATCGTCACGAGCTCTGTCATAATTACATAAGGCGTTATCCTTTTAGCATAAGCAAAGACCAGAAGGATTGTACCCAAAATAATGTTAACCAGAACATGTCGTTCAGACTTTTTTGTTTGTCTGTGGCTGTTTTGTTTTCATTGTACTGTGTTTTTATTTATTCACATTCTATTTTATAGACTTGATAAAGTGCATCGCCTGCCGTTAGTTCACCCGATTCAATGACTTCAGCGGTATTTAGCAAGGTCACTTTTTGGCATTTTTCAAATAACTCACACGATATGTTTGGGGCATTTTTTTCACCAAACGCATAAATCGTCGAACCTTTTTGTGTCAATGACCAGCCTTTTGGTACTTTGTAAGATGCTGGTCGGGTTTCATAGATCCCTTCACCAAATTGCGCTAACCATTCCCCTAATGGCTCTAAAATGGCTAAGGCTTCTTTAGGCAATGTTCCATCTGGTTTAGGACCTACACCTAAAATAATATTGCCTCCCATTGCCACTACTTGAACGACACTTGTTAGAATTTCTTCAAATGATTTGTAGGTATCGTTCGGACAAAATCCCCAGTTTTTCGCCAATGGAATATTACTTTCCCAGGCTTTAGTTGGAGGAACCTCTGGGATTTTTCGTTCAGGTGTCACATAGTTTTCATATTTACCACCAATACTACGATCAACAATTAGTAAATCAGGCTGTTGAGCACGAACGTCTTGAGCAATTCGCTCCATATCCAATTGTTCATGACGACTGTTAACCCAACCACCATCTAACCAAAGAATGTCTAAATCGCCATAATTGGTTGTAATTTCGACTAACTGATCATGCACAAATTGGTCGTATTGTGCCCAACGTTCAGGAAACTCATGTGGATCATAACTAGCATATCGGCCTTTTGGTTTTTCTCCTGGTACCCAATATAATGGAGAATGCCAATCTGGTTTTGAATAATACGCACCTACACTTAACCCTTCTTGACGAAAGGCTTCTGCAACAGCCCCAAAAATATCGGATTGCTGGTCTTCAGCGAAAGGACAAGGAGACTGCGTTACTTTATATTCACTGTAAGCCGTATCATACATATTAAACCCATCATGGTGCTTTGTTGTAAAAAGCATATAGCGAAAACCGGCATTTTTACACGCTTGAGCCCAAGCAGTTGGATTAAAATTATAAGGATTAAACGAGTGGTTTAGCCCCCAATAATCATTACGTAATTCATCAATATCATTACGCCAAGGTTTTTTTCTAGCCCAATCGTCTTCTTCAGACATTTGCCAAGATTCAACAATTCCTGCTACTGCGTATAATCCCCAATGAAAAATCACACCAATTTTTTGATCTTTAAACCACGATAATTTTTCTTGAATATTTGCGGGGAGCTCGTCATAAGCTTGATAATCAGTCGTTAAATTTTCTTCAATATCTTGTCTAATTTTTGCCATGATTTACCTTCCTTGTGTTTGTCATACGAAATAATTGTCGTTGTTAATGCTTGTTGCGCATGTAAAACAATTTGACGATACCCTCTAGCAAACTGTCCATAAACATTGTAGCCACTAATTCGACCATAATGTAAGCCAACGCCCAACCACTCGGCTGTAAAATCATTGTCGTGGTCATGTCCACAAAAGACATTAACTGCTTGTTCATGTTCAACTAATGTCGCAAACAAACCCGTATTAATTTCCGAGCTACAAATGGCCTCTAGACATTGACCTGTCTGAATGAACGATTTTGCTTGCTGATATTCTACCAGTGGAATGTGTAAGAAAACCACTGTTTCTACCGGCTTTTGATAATGTTCAAACCAACGAACTTGTTCAGGATAAAGATAGGCATAACAATTATCCGTCGGTTTATCAGCTAATTTTTTTGCTATTCTTTCTGAAACATAGTCACCAGAATCAAAAACAGCGAATTGTTTCACTACTTTTTGACCGGTAACATCATAAATATCAAACAGCTCAGATAAACGTTCTTTAGTCACAATACATTGCTCACCGAAAACTCGATTTTTTAATCCTTGTTCCATTTTTCGCAACTCTTCACGGGTAATTTTTCCGTGTTCTGAATCATGGTTCCCATAAGTCACTACCACGGGAATTTCACTAGTATTAATGCAATCAATGACTTGCTGAAATCCTTGATAAGGATTGTTCTCTCCATAACACCAAATTTGATCGCCTGTGAACATTAATAAATCAGCATCCAGTGTTTGGAGACAATCACTTAATTCTTGGAGAGTTCGTTCATCTGCTTCGTTGTTAGGATAACCAACATGCAAATCTGTAAAGTGAGCGATAATAAAGCGCCCATCCGGTCGACATCGTAACATGACAACTCTCCTTAACGATTAATTGAACGTGCCATGATTTGCATGGTATGTTTCATTCCGCGAATAGCAATTGACATATGATAAATATTTTCAGCTGGCGCCACGCCACTATAACCAGCATCGCCAATATGTTGAATATCAACACCACACATTTTATTCCATAAAGCAATTTGACGAATTGTTTCAGGCGAGGCACTTTCTTGACTTGTACCAATAGCGGACATGGTTAACATGCCTAAACTTTTTGCTGTTTTAACTGCTTCTTTTAATTCATATTGATCAAATCCTGGAACAGTTCCGACAGCTGGTAACAAGAGAATATCGGCACCTGCATCTGCAAATTGTTCAATCGCTGCTTGAGTCATAATTGGTTCATCCACACCCGCACTGTGCATTTTACCAGCAATAATTAAACCATTATAATTATCTTTTCCAATACGAATTGCTTGAGCAATTTGCTCATTTGTCACACCCGTACCTGGATTTCCAGTTAAACAAATGTAATCCACACCCAATTTTTCCGCTGCTTGGAAAGTTGCTGCCGTACTCTTGCGTCCATTTGAAATGGTGATTTTTTCACCCATCGTTGCTTGATCTTCAGCAACTGGTTCTAAATTTATTCCGATTAAACGCCCAGTTAGTTTCTTCAATTCTTCAATTGGATTACGTGTATTTTTATTTGGATTTTCCCAAATGTCAAATGCTTCAGATAGCCCCATTCCTGGTAAGCCAATCACTACTGGATTGAAACAGTCAAAAAGATTTAATAGCAGCATGTCTGCTCCAAATGCCGCTGCTAATTCAGCATTTGTTGTACTGTCTGAGACCGGTGCAGAAACACAGACGTTCTCACTTACAATGACACGCCCTTCACTAGCTTTAATCGATTCAAACATTTCCTCACGATTCATTTTTCGAATTTCTGATGCTGTTGCACTAATCAATCTTTTTACCACAATTTATCCCTCTTTCTTAACGATTTTTATTACGGTATTGACCTGGTGTCATTCCGACAATTTGTTTAAATTTTCTTGTATAATTCGAAACGTCATAATATCCAGCGCTCGAAATAATTTCTTTAATAGGTCTGTCTGTCTCTCGAAGTTCTGTTTTAATTTTAGCCAAGCGTTTTTCTTGGACATATTTTGAAAATGTCATGCCACTTTCTTTTTTGATAAAACGGCTAAGATAAGAAACAGAAACATCAAATTCTTCTGCAATGCTCTCCAATGAAAAATCGTGAGAAGCATAATTTGCATCCAGATAGACAAAGATATCTTTTTGTAATTTTGACTCTTGATTTTTTGGATTACGTTGAACAGCCAAACAAATCTTTCCGCTCATTTTAATTAGTTCATTTTGAAGTTCTAATAAATTGCGAAATTCCACCGCTTTTTCAGCTTCTTGGAAAAAGGAATCGCCAATCACTTCTGCACCTACTTTCACGACACTATTCAATAGATAATAACTATAAAGTTTCATTCCTGCGACTGTGCGCTGTTCCTGCAAGCCTTTTTTCACCATCATATCAATAGTTTCAGAAGCAATCTCAAAGTCCCCTTGTTGCAAACTCTGACTCAACTTCAATTGCTCATCAGCAGGGTAGGAAACGACTGAGTTTTTCTTTTCATTTTTAATTTCTTTAAAGAATAAAACCTGATTTGATTTATCTGAAACAGCCTGATATTCAAGAACAGCTAGCCCTTCAATATATGATCGATTAATTGTCGCTAGTTCACTCACAATTGAACCGACACCAATCGTTGGTGCGACAGTATTTTCTAAAATAATTTTAGCTACAATTTCACGTACAAGCTCTGAATGACTGACTGAACCATCCATGCTGACTAATAAGGCAATCGCTTGGTTGGAAAGTAATTCAGAACCGTAAGCACGATACCCTTTCCCTGAAATGGAGCCTAAAAAACTCATTAGGAATTCTTGATTTTGAATACTTGTTTCAGTGGTGATCATCTTTGTATCAATCAACATAACAAAGTAACTATCTTTGTAGAGATTAATTTCAACCGATTCTAATAGTAACTGAATCTCTTTTTCATCTTTGAAACGCCCCATTAATAGTTTTCGTAATACCTGCTCTCTGGCATGAGGCGTTTGACGTCTAATTTCTTGATGAAGCTCTTGGTTTTGTTGTAAAAAGCTCGTTACATGTTGTTCCATTCGGACAAAGTCATCTAAGTCCTCCGCCTCATGAATCCCGCCTAATTGTTTTTCCATTAACTTTTCTAATTCATGAATCGGTTTGTATTGTCGGCGTCCGATTAGGAAAACGACAGCTAAGCCTAAAGCTAAAATCAGTAATACGACTGCCATCAAGCGATAATGAATCTTTCGTACATCACTTAAAGCTTGTTCTGAATTTGTTAAAGAAATATAGCGAATGCCAAAATCTTTGTCTTCTGAGGTATTGACTAATAATCTGCCTTCTTTCGTTTCTCGAGAGGTCTGATGGTATAACTTTTCTACTTCAGATGACTGATTCATAAATTCCGGAACAGTATCATCATGGGCAGCCACTAATAGACGGTTCTCACCATCTACTACAAAGACATTGCCTGTTTCACGATCAACTGACTTATCTAAGAAAGTTTGAATATTTCCCATCCGCATGGTATACATCACAACTCCTGAAGGTAAGCCATCTGTTGCTGACAAAGGGACGATATAAGTCATTAAACCTACCCCATTTTTTTGACCAGAAGGAATTGTTTCAATTAGCGGTGCTTTCGTATTTAAAGATTCTTTCAATTTCTGTTCATCAAAAGCAAAAATGCCGTAGCGTTGCTGCATAAATGCCGGAAAATCTAAACGTCCATTAGACGAATAAACTTGATCTGGCTGATTATAAAAATATAAATACAATTCTTCAATAATGTTGCTATTAACCTTATTTTGCAATAATTCACGACTGGCTTCCCATCCATAATAAGGATGGGAAAATTGTTTTTCGCTTAATGCTGGGTTAGTGCTAATTTGCTCTGTTAAATAATCCAATTGACGTAAATTAGCAGACATGATTGATTTCACTTGCAACAAATGATTTTGTGCCGATAAATTAATTTGCTGATTAATACTATCCGTCGATGTTTTATACCAGATGATTGATACAATAGAAAACGGTAACAAAAATACCAGCAAATAAGAAAATACGTAGCGATAAAAGGTCTTATTGGTAAATGCGATTTTTTTTAATACTCGCTGAATCATTTTCATGAGACTTCAGCCTTTCGTTCCGTTTTAATCATTGCTTGCATAGCAAACCATATAATTGGAAAAATTAATAATGGTACACCAGCCACGACTAATAAAATTGGAAAAATAACATATAGCCAAACAACAATAAAGACACCTATTAAAATCGCAATCGATTCAATTATATTGCTAAAAAATAAAATAGCTGCTTGGCGAAGGTATTCTCGATATTTTAACGAATATCGACACAGTGCTGGAAATAAAAACAAACTAGTACCTAAGCAAAGAACAAATAACAAAATTAAGCCATAATGCAAAAGAGGCACTTGGATATAGGTACCTGAAATTCGTAAATCTACCCATAAAAATAAACAAGCTGCTAATGCAGTGTATCCTAATTGATTGCTTATTTTAAAATTTCCTTTGTAGAATTCATCAAATGCTGGTCTAAATTTCCCACTTTTTTTGGTAATCGCTAAATAAATGACATGAAATACAGCTGCTAGAGCCGGAAAGAAACCTAAAATAATCGCTCCTCGTAATGTATAGATGACGAATAAAAGTTGTAGAATAAGACCATCAATAATTTTTTGCCCTAAAACATAGCTTCCTTTGATAATCCCTCTCATTTCCTTCATCTTATTTCCCCCTTTGTTTTTCTACCATTAGCTTACCATAAAATTGAGATTTTTAGTTTTTAAATGACGAAATAATAACAAAAAACAGTTGGTTTGAGGAGCTCAAACCAACTGTTCTTACAGATTGTTACTCTGCCCAGCGATCGTAAGCTGTTTGGTATACGGAAACGTATTCTTCAACACCCATACTTTCGATAGTTTTCACGTATTTATCCCAGTTAGATAAAGGTTCTACGCCAGTGATAAATTTCGCTTCCATTTGTTCTACATACGTTTTCAAATCTGTTTCTGAATCGCGAACTTTCTCAGTTTCTTCCGTTGTTAGATATAACAATGGATATGGAACTTTTGCAAATGGTGTAACTTTTGCTTGTGTTTCTGCATCAATAAATTCGATAAATGTACGATCTGGTTCTTGATTTGGATCAGTTAAAATCATCATATCTTCTGTTTCTGGATAACCCATAGTTGGTACAGTAATACCGTAGTTAGGGGTAATCATTGAACGTTCTTCCTCTGTGTTAGAAGTATCAATTCCTTCTGCATAGACACGAACTTTTTCGCCTTTATCATTTTCAGCCCAATCCCATAGTGAACCTTCAGGACCTTTACTCAAGAAGTAAGAACCTTCTTCACCATAGAAGTAGTCAACCCAACGAAGTGCTGCTTCTGGTGATGGACAATTTTTTGTAATCGCAAATGTTTCACGAGCCATACGTGTGCTTCCTGGAACAACTGCTTCTGGTGATACGCTAGAAGTTAATGGTTGGAACATCAAATCATCAATGGCATCTTTTTCATTTTTACCAGTTGTGAAAATAGAGAACCAGTCTGGGAATAAACCAATTTGATTATTTTGACCTTTCGCTTTTTTCTGTTCATCAGCTTGGCCATATACTTCTTGGTCTAATAGTTTTTCAGAATACAATTTATTCATAAAAGTTAAATATTCTTTGTAATTCTCAGTAAGTGGTGTATAGACTACTTCACCATCAATTTCTTCAATGCCACGTTCAGTTAAACCGAATGCCCCCATCAACCAAGGACGAGTACTATCCATCTTCACGTCAGTCAATGGAATTTCATCTTTTTTACCATTTCCATTTGGATCTTCATCACGGAAACGAACTAATAAATCATAAAATTCATCAGTGGTTTTTGGCAACTCTGTAACATTTAATGCTTTCAACCAGTCACCACGATACCACATTGGACCACGAGGCCAAATTGCTGTTTCGCCACGATGAACCATTGGTAAGGAATAAATATGTCCATCTGGTGTTGTAATTGACTTACGAATTGATGGGTCTTCATCCATAACTTTCTTTAAGTTTGGCATATTTTCATCAATTAAATCTTCTAATGGTACTAAAATCCCTTGAGAACCATAATCCATTTCCATCGCTGGTGTTAATGAATCAGCACTTGTACCAAATAATACGTCTGGTAAATCATCCCCTGCAAATGCTAAATTCAGTTTAGTACTGAAATCAGCCATTGGTGGTGTTGTAAATTCAAACTCGATGTTAGACATTTCAGCCATTTTTTGGAAAACCGGCATGTCTTTCCACTCTGCTTGACCAGTACCTGGTCCCATCATAGTCATCTTGATTTTTTCTTTTGTAACTGGAAATTCGCCTACCGTTCCTAACTCGACGTCACTTCCTTTGTCACTTGCATTGTCTTTGTTTCCACCACAAGCTGCTAATAATACTCCGCAAGCTAGTAAGCTAAACAAAACTTTAGACTTGTGCATTTTCATATCTTTCTCCCCTTTAAAAAGATTTTTTATTAATCGGCAATAGCCGTAAAACTCTACCCTTTTACTGAACCAACCATCATACCCTTTACAAAGTATTTTTGTAAGAATGGGTATGCAACGATAATTGGTAGTGTTGAAACAATCATGACACCATATTTGATAACGGCTGCAAGTTGTTGCTTACTAAACATTAATTCCGCCATATCACTTGTCATATTACTACCAATACTATTAGATGACATATCTTGTAAGACTAAGATTTCACGTAAAACCATTTGTAATGGGTACATTGTTTTATCAGATAAGTAAATCAACGCACTGAAGAAACTATTCCAATGTCCAACCCCATAAAACAAAGCCATAACTGCGATAATTGGTGTTGATAATGGTAAAATGATTTTCATAAATAATTTAAAATCATTACAGCCATCAATAATCGCAGCTTCTTCCATTTCACGTGGAATCGTTGTCTGGAAGAATGTTCGCGTAACAATTAAGTTATAGACAGATACGGCACCTGGTAAAACCAAAGCCCACACTGTATTTAACATATTTAAGTTTCTAATTAATAAATAAGAAGGAATTAAACCACCACTAACAAACATGGTAATCAATAAGAATGTAGTAAATGTTTTATGACCATAAAAATCTGGACGAGATAATGCATAGGCTGCTGGCAGTGTACACAATAAATTGATCGATGTTCCTAAAGCAGTGTAGTAGATTGTGTTTAGATAGCCTCGCCAGATACTATTGTTTTCCAAAATTGTTTTATAACCTTCTATTGTAAAGCCTTTTGGATACAACCACATTGAACCTGAATTTACAGTTAAGGGATCACTAAATGAAGCACTTACAATATAAATTAATGGATACAAGACAATAGCTACAGAAAGAAAGACGAAAATATAGGTAAATATCATAAACACTCTATCTGCTTTGGTATCTTTGACTAATCGATTTTCCATATAAATCCCCTTTCTAGAATAAACTTGAATCGCCTAGTTTAGCAGCAATTTTATTAACAACAATTAATAATATGGCATTAATTGCTGAGTTGAATAGACCTACAGCCGCAGCATAACTATATTGCGCTTCAAGTAAACCTTGTTCATAAACAAATGTAGCAATTACATTTGAAGATTCCATATTTAATGGATTTTGCATTAATAGAATTTTTTCATATCCTAAGTTCATGACAGAACCAACGTTCATAATTAACAAGATAACCATCGTTGGGCGAATTGTTGGCAAGTTAATATGCCAAATACGTTGTAAACGAGAGGCACCATCAACAATTGCCGCTTCATGCAGTTGTGTATCTACACCTGCTAATGCAGCAAGATAGATAACTGAGCCCCAACCAGTCCCTTGCCAAACACCGGATAATACATAAACCGTTTTGAACCATTTTGGATCTTCCATAAATGATATAGGTTCAAGTCCAAAGAATCCTAATGCGTGGTTAATCAAACCAGTAGATGGGTTTAAGAATGCTAAAATCATCCCTACCATTACTACGACTGAAATAAAGTTTGGTGCATACGTTACTGTCTGCGAAAACTTCTTCCATGGTCCATCTTTAATTTCGTTTAGAGCTAATGCTAAGATAATTGGTAGTGGGAATCCAACAACTAATGAATAAACGCTGATACCCAAAGTGTTTTTTAATAAGTCCCAAAAATAATAAGAATTAAAGAAACGTTCAAAGTGTTTCATCCCTACCCATGGACTTCCCCAAACTCCTAATGTAGGAACGTAATCTTTAAATGCAATAATTACACCATACATTGGAATATAAGAGAAAATGAAAATAACTAAGAATGCTGGTAAAATAAACAAATACAATTGTCGACTAGCAATAAGTTTTTTCTTAGCTGATTCTCTTTTCTTCTGTTTAGCAGTTAGCTGTGGTTTCTTTCCAGTTAACTCCATCTTTTTTCCCCCTTTTCAAAAAACGTTGCCTGAAAGCGCTTTCAGATTACCTTTAATACCAATGGTACTCAATATGTGGTTTTTGACCACAACAACAAAACGCTGATACATCAATGTTTAATAGCTAATTTTATAGGAATAACTCTTGCTATTTCTCTCTTGCATGGATTTATTTGTAGAAACCAATGTAATCGATTTCTTTTATAAATAACCATTTTAATATGTAAGATTTGACTCCACTATGTAAAATTTTTATTCCATAGAAAACTTTTACATAATTGTTTATACTAATAAAAGAGATATGAAAGGAGCAAAAAAATGAAAGCGGTATATTTTACAGGTGATGTTTCTGCAGTAGAAAAAGGATTACTTCTTCTTCAAGAAAGATTACAATTTCATCTTGATGATTCAGGAACACCGATTCATCTTATCCAACGAAAGGGTTCTCTTGTGTGTGAAAAACATGCAGACAAAATTACACTCACATTTTCTGAACCTACACATCTTTTTAGAGGGTTAAATTTGTTATTTTGTCATTGGGAAGAACCAACTTTTTCCTTTAAAGAAGAACCTCAATTTGATGCAGTTGGTCCGATGGTTGACGCTTCCAGAAATGCCGTACCAACTGTCCAAAAAATAAAGGAACTTTTAGAAACATGTAGTATTCTTGGATTAAATCAATTCATGCTGTATATGGAAGATACCTACGAAATTATAGATTATCCTTATTTTGGTTATTTACGCGGACGCTATTCGGCAACAGAGTTGAAAGAAATCGATGATTATGGCTATGCTCTTGGGATTGAAGTTATTCCAGCTATTCAAGTTTTAGCTCATTTAAAAAACCCGTTGAAATGGAATTTTACTCGCGAATTTCGTGACACAGAAGATATTCTATTAGTAGATGAACCAAAAACATATCAATTTTTAACCAAAGCCATTCAAGCTGTCAGTCAGCCGTTTCGTACAAAAAAAATTCATATCGGCATGGACGAAGCCCATCAACTAGGCCTAGGACAGTTTTTGCAAAAGCATGGCTTACAAGATAGATTTGAATTAATGAATCGCCATTTAGCAAAAGTTTTAGAAATTACGGATTCATTAGGATTAGAAGTCGAAATGTGGAGTGACATGTATTTTCGATTGGGTTCAAAAACAGGCGATTATTATGATCCTGATTTTGATATTCCCAAAGATGTAGTAACCAATATCCCTGATGTCAAAATGGTCTATTGGGACTATTATCATCATCAAGAAACAGAATACCTACAATTATTAGCGGGGCATAAAGAGTTAGGAAAGCCGATTGTATTTGCTGGTGGTATTTGGACATGGAATGGGATTGCACCAAACTATAGCAAAACGATTGCAACGACACATGCAGCATTATCTGCTTGTAAAAAACAACAAATTTCTTCCATCTATGCCACACTTTGGGGGGATGATGGCGCCGAAACACCTTTAGATACGGCCCTGTATGGATTACAGTTATTCGCAGAACATCAATTTAATGAGGTTGTAACAGACGAGTTAGTTGCTAGACGTTTTAACGAATTACAACACGAATCAGCGGATAGTTTCCTCTTATTGGATTGCTTTGATCAAACACCAGGTGTTGCACCAGAAAATCCAGATGGTTCAGCAGTTAGCAAATTAATTTTGTATCAAGACATTCTACTGGGTTTGTATGATAAAACAATTGAAGCTCTTCCTTTAACCCAACATTATCAAAAACTAGCAACGGCATTAGCACAGTGTGAAACTTCCGATAAGACGGTTGACTTATTTGTCTATTATCAATTAGTTGCTGAAGTCTTAGCTAAAAAAACGGCTCTAGGCAATCAGCTTCAAGAAGCCTATCTAACACAAAATAAGACTTCAGGACAACAGCTGCTTTCACAAATTGAGCAACTACAGCTGTTAATTGATAAATTGCGTAAACGCCATCGTCAATTGTGGTTCACTTATAATAAACCTTTTGGCTGGGAGATACTAGATATTCGCTACGGAGGAATACTTTCACGTTTAGAAACTAGTCACTGGCGGATTACTCGCTGGATTGAAAAAGATGAACCTATTGAAGAATTATCAGAAACACGTTTACCATTTGATGGACCTTATCCTATGCCAGAAGGAATTATTGGTCGTAATTTATATCATGGTATCATTAGCCCTAGTAAATTATCCGATGTTTAAGGAGGAAAACGATGAAAAATAAACTCTTTTTAGGCATGCTTGGTCTGTTAGTCATCGTTGTGTTAGTCAGTGTCCTGACAAATAAATCCACAGATTCTATGGCAACTAATACCGATGTTAAAATTGAAGGAAAAATTACAAATCAAGACGATGCCGTCGCAGCATTTGAAACATTGGAAACCAATTTAAAAGCCGCAAATGACGAAGATGTTAACTTATACGTCACAACGCTTGTCTCCGATGCAAGAGAAGATACAAAAAAAGAAATGCAGGCTTTTTTTAATGAATATGATTTAGAAAACACCTTGCTTTCTTTTAAAGTTTTAAAACAAGAAGAAAAGCGGATGTTGGTAGAAACCCAACAAAAAACCATTAATAAAGGAAAAAATAAATATCGCGATCATATTGCCGAAGCTCATCATACATTTGTTAAAGAAAATGGCAAATGGGTAATTGAAGAAACCAATATGACGAATACACATTTTGTTTAAGGAGTTTGAATGATGAAAAAATATGCAAATTGGCCAGAAAGTTATCCTGACACCACGTGGTTTACAAAGGCGCGTTTTGGTGCGTTCATCCATTTTGGCTTATACACACTTGGCGCACGTCACGAATGGTTCATGACCAATGAACAAATTACACCAGAAAATTACCGTAAATATTTTGAACATTTTGATCCAGATTTGTTCGATGCCAATCAATGGGCCCAAGAAATTAAAGCCACCGGTGCAGAGTACGTCGTATTTACGACGAAACATCATGAAGGATTTGCTTTTTGGGACACCCAAGAATCCGATTATAAAATCACCAACACCCCTTTTGGCCGCGATTTACTGGCTGAGTTGTTACCAGCATTTCGGCAAGCAGGCTTAAAAATCGGCTTATATCATTCTTTAATTGATTGGTATCATCCTGAATTCCCTATTGATGGACTTCATCCTTGTCGTGAAGATGAAAGTTATCGAGCAAGCAACTCTCAGCGTGATTTAAAAAAATACCAAGATTTTCTTGCAGCACAAGTAACAGAATTATTGACAGACTACGGCAAAATTGATTATATGTGGTTTGATTTTTCTTATGCACATCGCGATTGGGGTTGGTCTGTCGGCAAAGGTGCAAACGATTGGGATGCACGTCGTTTAGAAAAAATTTGTCGAACCTTACAACCAGAAATGTTAATTAACGACCGCTTTGATTTGGGTCATGGGATTACTACACCTGAACAATATCAACCAGACAAACCATTATACAAAGATGGACTGCCAGTTTTATGGGAAGCTTGTCAAACAATGAATGGCACTTGGGGGTATGACCGCGACAATCAACAGTGGAAATCATCCGAACAAATTTTACAAATGCTAATTGATACTGTCGCAAAAGGCGGCAACTTCCTAATGAATACCGGACCAAACGGACGCGGATTAATTGATAAACAATCTAAAGAACGCTTTTCTGATTTAAGTGAATGGTTTGCTCTTCACAATCGTTCCATTAAACAATGTGGCCCAAGTGACTTTGTACCACCGGTTGATTGTCGCTATACTCAAAATGGAAATCGCCTTTACTTGCATATTTTTTCTTGGCCCTATTTCCATATTCATTTAAAAGATTTAGCAGGAAAAATTCGCTATGCGCAATTTCTAAATGATGGTTCCGAAGTCTTTTACCGTGGTTTTGATCCCGAAGAAGTCATTACCACCACAGAAACTATTATTGAACCGAATGATATTGTCTTGCAACTACCAACCAAACGCCCGGATGCTTTGGTACCTGTGATTGAAATATTTTTAAATGAGTAAACAAAAACTATTGCCGATGAAAACTTTATCCATTTCATCGGCAATAGTTTTTTTAAGCTTGTTCGTTAACTCGATTAACGAGTTGCCTATATCTTCTAAAATACTCATCAGCAACATCCTGTAAATCCATGACTTCGCACTTTTTTTTCAAAATAAGTAACTTCGCTTTCGCTTCTTTCGGTCTATTACTTATCGTAGCTAAAATGGCATCAAACAAATCCAACTGTATACACAACCATAAGTCACCTTTCAATAAAGGATATTGTTTCATATGCAGGCGAAAATCTTCCAGAAAATAAAATCCTGATGAAGAATCACCAATTTGTAAATTCGCAGCAATATAATTAACATACCCATAAGCTAATTCATTTTCAAAATTAATATTTGAGTAACTTTGATATCTTTTAATAATTTTTACATAGCGATTCATTAATAACATTTTTAAAGGTGCGTCAAATAAAATTGAAAATAATGGATATAGCCGAGCTTCATCTAGTGTCCAAGATTCATTTTTTTCAAAATAATAACAAAGTATTCTTTTTTGAGAAGAAGGGAAATTTTTTAATGTTTGATTAGAAAGATTAAAGAAAAAATTAGCAGCACTAGCAATAAACTGCTTATCCACCTCTTTATCATCACAATATTTCCGATAAATTCTATAAGCAGTTTGTCCATCAAGGTGAGTATGAATCATTTTATTTAACACACTTTCACTAAATGAATTATCATATTCGTGATAGATGAAGAAAAATTCTTCAAATGTCAGAGAAAGATTTTCTAATATACTCAAAAAATCCTCAATATTTAAGTTAACCTCTCCTTTTTCAAATCGAATAGCAAAACTTTTCGTCACAATTCCTGCATAACACTCTTTTAATAGAATACTTTTTTGTAAGCGAATCTTTTTTATTGTCGTTCCAAATTTCATGCGACTGCTCCTTCCATAGGCAATAGTAAATTAGGTTATTATCAGCATGTTTCTTCTATTAACTAACTAAGTTGTCACTATTTTTTATAGAAGTCAAGAATAATTGTATTGATTTAATGGTATACGATAGAGGACTTTTTAAATCATTATTACATTTTTCATTTACGATAAACATGTATTAAATAAATCATGTGGTGTAACTGCATTAAAAGGAGCCTACACATGCAAACAATCAAAAAATACCCATTATATTTTAAATGGACTAGTCTAGGATGGATTTCTTTATTAGGTGATGGCATGTTCTACCTAGCAATTTTAAGTTTTGTATCGACTTTAGATCAGCCTCATTTTGGTATTCTTATTATTACTATTTCAGAAACTGCTCCAAAAATTCTCCAGCCCTTACTGGGAGCTATAGGTGATAGAAGTATTCATAAAATACAAAGAGTTTTTCACTTAGGTATTATGCGTTTTATCTTATATCTTCTAATAGGTTTAACAATTATTTATCAACCTAATATTTATGGTATCTTGTTAATTGGAATATTGAATTTTTTTTCAGATATCTTTGGTTCCTTTTCTAGTTTAACTATGATGCCTTTTACTAAGTTTTTAGTTAAGGAAGATGATTTTCCTGCTGCAATGGGGATTCAACAATCTATGATAATGATAGTAAATATTTTTGCTAATTATTTAGGAACACTTTTACTCTCTTTTGTTTCTTTTCCTATATTAGCATTCTTAAATTCAGCTACATTTCTATGCTATAGTTTAGGAATTAAGTTGTTATCAACTAATTTTGTTACTATTGAAAATCAACATATGAAAATTACTCAGAATACAGAAAAAAATATTATCCAGCATGTATTCATTTCTATTCGAATGGTTTTTCAAAATAAAAATTTGAATTTTCTTTTTCTATCCGTTGTATTTATGAATGGAATTTCAATGTCAATTATACCTTTATTTTCACTGTTTTTAAGTATCTATTCAGAACAGATAGTTATTAGTTTTCCACTTACTCTCACTCTTTTAGAGACTACAGGAATTATTGGTAGTATTTCTGGAAGTTTATTAAGTCAAAAATTACAAAGAATTTCCCTCAAAGAAGCTCAATTTTTTGGCTATAGTGGGTTTATCTTGTTTTCTACAGGACTTTTTTCACAATCTCTTATTTTTCTTTTCATAGGGACTACTATTTCTTATTTTTTCTTTGGTTTTCTTAATCCACGTCTACAAAGTTATATATTTAAAGTCATTCCTATCGAAAATATTGGCTCTGTCCAGGGAAGTTTAAGTGTTGTATCTATTGTTTTACCTAGTATTATCTCTATGTTATTAATTAGCTTTAGTTCAATAATAACAATAGAGCAAACGAGTATATTATTACTAATTATTTGCTTATTAGGAATCTTTTCTTTAAAGATACAGCATTCCGCTGTAAAGAAAATATAATATTCAAAAAGGCTATAAACTCTGACCAATCAGAATTTATAGCCTTAATCTTTTTCAATATTATTGGATGAATACATTAACTCAATATAAGTTACATGTTCTTACGATAAACAACTTTTAATAATCGCTCGGCTATGATGATGACTAAAATTACTTTTAAGATATCACCCGGGATAAAAACAGCATTAGAAATAATGGCAGCAGATAAATTCATACCAGTCACGATTGAAAGTCCAATTGATCCTAACAAATCGACTAGCAAGACCCCTGGTAGTGCAACAATTAAAAATTTAATTCCCCAATTTTTTGTTGTCGTAAATTTTTCTTGTCCCAAACCAATTAAAATAGCTGAAATAAGCCAACCAATCAAATAACCTGTTGTTGGTCCTAGAAAAACTGAAAAACCGCCTGAACCACCAGATAAAAATGGCATTCCTACTGCCACTAAGATTAAAAACAAAGCGACTGCTAAACCGCCTCTTTTCGCTCCCAATACAATTCCTGCTAACATAATTCCTAAATTTTGTAAGACAATTGGTACTGGAATAAAACCTAATGGAATCGGTGGAATCATTCCTAAAACAATAATAATTGCCATTGTCATCGCAATCATCGAAATATCTTTTGTACGCATAAAAAACTCCTTTCTTTTCGTTAACCAATTATATTATAATAGTTAACAAAAAGAAAGAGGTTTTTTTATGATTATTTACGGACGAGATATTGATGCTGAGGGTAGATGTTTTCATTATCATCAGGAAAATGATATTGTCGGTTTAAAATGCCAGACATGTCAAAAATATTATGCTTGTTATCAATGTCATGATAGCTGTGAAACACACTCGTTTGAAGCGATTAGGCGGACTGATTTGGCTCCTGTAATTTGTGGACGTTGTCGCACAACATTGACGTTTTCACAATACAAAACCGGTGCCTGTTCCTATTGTTACGCTCCCTTTAATCCGAAATGCCAGTTACACGAGTCTATTTATTTTAGCGATAAGTAGCTATAAAAAAAGCGTCTACTCTATAAACCCGAGCAGACGCTTTTTCTCTTATTTCATCAAACCAATTGTACGAATTTCGTATGGTTGAATTTCTGATACATAACTCTCTTCAGATGGTTCTTCAAGCAAGTTTAATACCACTGGTGTGGCTTCTGCTTTTTCAATCGTTAGTGCTTTGGTTTCATCGGACATATTATATCCACGTAAAATTAAGGCTTGATCAGCTTTTCGACGTTTCAATGCAGTCGGCACAAAGGTTTCACTTTCAACATCTACATAGTGATACGTTGCTGGATAGTTTCCTGATTGAACAGCTACTTGTGCCACTGTAAATGGTACTTGCGCAGTGTAGGCATGTTTATATGTTTCATAACGTGTTTCAGGGGCTCCATGAAGTTCCACACTGTAATTAAATGTATGTTCTCCTAAACATTGTGCTTCTGGTGTTGGGAAGTATCCCCAATCACCTAATTCACGAACACAACGTAATAAAGTCACTGCAATTGTGTCTGCCACAATCTCATATTCATTTAACCCAAAGTTACCAACTGTCACACCACGTGTGGCATCATGTAAGTTAGCAAATGCATGTTGATGTTGAGGATTGGTTGGATTTTCCCAGCTTGCTGAAACATGATTTGGACGTTCAACAACTTCATAAATACTATCTGCTTCATGCGTTTCTACTTGTAAACCAGTTGGGAATAACACACGTAAGCGATGGTCTTTCATTTGATTGTTTAGACGGGTTTCAAAATCAACTTTTTTACTGTCTTTATGAACAGTTACGAATGTTTCAATGGTTAATGGTGCCGTTTCTTTTGAACGACCTGCTTTACGGCCAGTAAAACCAATAACCATTTGTTGTTCAATATCCAATAACTCATCTGCTGAAACAGGAATTTCTAAGACATGTGTCACTTTGACAACTGCTTTATCCGCATGATTTTCGACAACTTCTACATCAGCAACGACATCACTTGATAAAATGGCTTGGTCATTTTTTGGTTGCATGAAAATATATTCATTAGCAATATCACCAACGTTTTCAAATACCAATAAATCAGTGACTGTTTCCTGAGTTGTTTTGTCTGTAATTGCTAAAGTACCATTTTCAGAGACTTCTACTTTAATTTGAGCATTTTCTAAGATACGTCCATCAGCACTTGCTAATTTTTCTGTCTGATTCACCGCTGGTCCTGAAACTAATGCCAACGTTGTCCATGAGAAAGCTGCTAAATCTTGCACAACCAGCTTAACTGTCACATAACGTTTCATATAAGGAATACGGAAACCATCTTTAGGCAAATCATAATCAAAGCGAACTTTTTCCTCAGAAATAACCGCCGAAACAGGTTGACCAGTTTCATCGACTACATGATAGTCACCTTTTGGCAATTCATCTAATGCACGATACAGTTGTTCTGGATAGCCTTGCGCGAATGTTTTTCGTTCTAATTCAATTTCAATTTCAGCTTCGCCACTCTTAGATAAACCACTTGTATTAAAGACTACAAATGGGAAACTATCTTTAGCAAATGCTTCCGTATCAATTTCAGCTGTTAGCGCATTGACTGCTTCTTCTGCAACATATTTTCCTACTTCATTGGCTTTTTCAAAACGTGGAACCATTTCACGATGAACTTCATCGACTGAGCAACCACAAATGCTATCGTGTGGATGATTTTGCATTAATGTCTTCCAAGCATAATCCAATTGGTCATGTGGGTAATGACCCGTGACTTCATATGCCATACTTGCCAAAGGTTCAGCAATGTTTTCTAATTGACGTTGAACACGCGTATTCCACTGTTTCAAGTAAACACGAGCAGAAGCCGTATTAGCTAACGTATACCAGCCATCAGTTTCTTGACTCGTTAATTCCCCTTTGACTGAACCTAAATCTTCCGGCAAGTCTTTTTGAACCGCGGCTAAATAATCAGTAAAGTTTGAATGAATAAACTCATATTCTGGGTACAAGTCATTTGCTAAAGCAATTGCTTTCGTAATATCTTTTTGAACAGGTTGATGGTCACAACCATTCATCATTAACAAGTGATCTGTCGAAGCAAATTTTTCTGCATCGGCTAATTTTTGATCCCAGAACCGAATTGCGGCTTCTTTTTCTGCTGGAATTTCATTGCCGTTGCTATACCAATTTGCAAACAATAGTCCAAAAATTTCTGATTGATCTGGACCTTGCCACCACATTTCAGAATATTGTGAGGTATAACTTTCAGATTCTAAGACTTGGTTATCAAAGCCGATTGGTTTCACACCACGACCAAATGCGGCTGCATCAAAACCAGCTTTTTGCATTAATTGAGGTGCTTGTCCCATATTTCCAAAAGTATCTGGGAAGTAACCTAATTTGACAGGCGTTCCCCACTTACGACTCTCTTCCATCCCAATCAACATGTTACGAACATTTGATTCAGAACTAGTTAAAAAGTCATCTTGCAAAATGTAAAATGGTCCAATGCGTAATTTTCCATCATCAATTGCTTTTTGAACAGCATCACGTTTTTCTGGACGTACTTGTAAATAATCATCCAAAATAATCGTTTGACCATCTAAATGAAAGCTATTAAAATCCGGGTCTGTTTCAAAAATTTCTAACAAATCATCCATCAGTTCGACTAATAACATATGGTGTTTTTCATACGCCACGTACCATTCGCGGTCCCAGTGACTATGAGAAATAATATATACTTTCTTTTTCATCTATTTTCTCCTATTTTTCTACTTGAATATCAAAGTAATCCATCACTAATTCACAGAACATCATGTTTGCCCAAGAGAACCATTCGCGTGTATATTGCGTTGGGTCATCTACATCAAAGCCTTCATGCATTAAGTGCGTTCCAGCGTCTGTTGCAACCAATTGGTTTAAAATCCGTTCTTTTTCTACTTTATCATCAGTTGTCATGCCTTCCATTGCCATCGCAATTGGCCAAATATAATTCTCTGGTGTATGGGAAGAACCAATACCTTTTGCATATTTCCCTTCATAGAAATATGGATTTTCTTGACTTAATAAAGTTTTTCTAGTACGTAAATAACGTTCATCTTTCATAGAACCGTACCCTAGATATGGTGCTGAAATTAAATTAGGGACATTGCTATCATCCATAATGGAAGCATTTCCCAAACCATCTACTTCATACGCATAAATATCTTCGCCAGCTGCATTTTGTGTACGTCCATGTGCTTCAATACCTGCTTGAATTTCTTCACGTAAGGTTCTAGCTTTTTCAACAATCGCAGTATCTGTTAATACACTACTAAAAATTTCTTCTAAATATCCTAAGATGACAACAGCAAACATATTTGATGGCACTAAATATCCCCCACCTGCACAAGCATCATCACTTGGACGGAAACCTGACCATGTCATTCCTGTAGGGGCAACCGCAACACCTTTTCCTTCATTAATTAAGGTGTCTTCTTTACGCCATGTCTCACGAACAAAGTTATAAGGTGATTGATTGTGGTCTTGTTCTACCTCAAATACTTGTAAAATCTTTTTCACACCATTTACGAAATCTTCATTAAATTGATCAGTACGTCCAGTATTTTTATAAAGTAAATATGCTAGTTGAACAGGATAACACAATGAGTCAATTTCATATTTACGTTCCCAAATCCAATCGTTCATTTCGGTATGGTCGTCTTGATGGCCAGCACCATTTGCTTCTTCATTAAAAGCATTCGCATAAGGATCGATATTGATATAGAAAAATTGTTTTTTCACCAACCCACTAATCATAGCTGCTAAATCTTCGTCTTCTTTTGCCACAACTAGATACGGGCGAACTTGAGCGGTTGAGTCACGTAACCACATTGCAGGAATATCACCTGTTAATAAGAAAGTTGTGCCATCCTCATGACGCTTTACGGTAGTTAATAAAGTATTTGCAAAAGCAGCATTAAAGTTCTGTGCCCAATCTTGGTGTGCTTCTCCACATTTCTCTGTAATTTTATCCATGAATACTTGTACTGAATTTGGTATATCTTTATAAGTCATTTATGTCATCCTCCACCGATTTGATATATTTTATATCCTGATTATACTACAAAACATGAAAATGTCTACGCTTTCTTTTAAATAAATGATTTATTTTTTTATGTTTTTATGTTATCATCCTTATATGATATATCATTTAAGGAGGCACCCCTTATGAAAGAACCACTATATAAAATGATACTCCATGATTTAAAAAAACAAATTTTTTCAGGACAATTGCCGCTTAACGGTCAACTCCCTACTGAAAAAGAATTATCAGAGCAATACCAAGTTAGTCGGATTACCTCTAAACGAGCATTAACCGAATTAGAACAAGCCGGTTTAATCTATCGTGTGCGGGGGAAGGGAAGTTTTGTAAAAGAAGCACCTCAACAAGTCACTCAACGCGTATCCACAAAAGCGACTCGGATTTTATTTCTTTTACCTTTCTTGCATGATCTCTCTTTAGGAAATTTCACGGATGGTTTACTCCCTATCATGCAAGAACAACAAGTCGAAGTCGCTATGGGAACATTAGATGTCTTTTCTCAAAAAAATGCAGGCGAATTAATGCAGGAATATGATGGATTGATTTATTATGCTGAAAATACCGATCAATATTTAGACACTTTAGTCGAATTAGCCATTAAAGCTTTTCCGGTAATCTCTTTAGATAAAAAGAATTTTGAGTTAAATTTTCCATCGATTTTATCAGACAATGTAGCTGGTGGACAGCTTGCTACACAATTTCTAATCGATGAAGGACATACTCGAATCGCCTATCTATTTGGCCACTCGGTTCATCCACAATCTGTGCGAAATCGTTATATTGGTTATTTAAGAACATTAAATGGCGCCAATCTAACATTCCATACATCTTCTATCGACCTGACAGCTACGAATGAACATCTTTTGACTTATGTAATGGAAAACCAAGTGACTGCGCTAGTTTGTGAAAACGACTTGGTAGCTATTGAAGCTATGCGTACCTTAAAACAAGCTGGTTATACGCTTCCTGACGATTTTTCAGTGATTGGCTTTGATGACATCCAAGCCTCGCAACTTGTGGAACCCCCTTTAACAACGATTGCTCAGGATTTCAAAAAAATTGGAGAAATTGCTGGTCAAACATTAATTGAATGGATTGAAAACAATCAAGTTCCAGCAGATATCAAAGTTCCTGTGACTTTCGTGCAACGTCAATCAACAAAACAAATTTAATGTTAAAAAGGAGAAATTATGCTTACTCAAACAATCGATACACGCCACGGCACTGCTAATCAATATAGTTTTTCAAATGGAAATTGTTTACCTTATACAGGTGTGCCCTTTGGAATGAACTACTTCGCTCCACAGACAACTGATCAAAAAGGAAGCTGGTGGTTTCATCCTGAAGACCACACTTTCCAAGGTTATCGTCTAACCCATCAACCTAGCCCGTGGATGGGTGATTTTAGTCATTTACTTTTCACACCAGTAAGTGGCAAGCTTTCTGAGTATTCATTATTCCATACCCAAAGCTTTTACCGACCAGAAGAAAGCACTTTTCAACCAACGCATTTAGCAATCAAACAATTGCGTTATGGTATTCAATCAACTATCATTCCGAGTATGTATGGTGGCGTGTTGACGATGAATTATCAACAGAATGAAAATGGCGTCTTATTGACACTGCCAGGTCGTTATCGCTATGAAATTTTGGACAATCAAACAGTTACACTTGAAGTCATTAATTTTTCGGGATGCGAAGATTCTGATTTCACATTTTATCTTACATTGCATTTCGAACAGCCTTTTACAACAGAACAAACACAGGCACAGGGTGAAGATGGCAGTTTATTACTTTCCTTTACAAATCAACAACAGGTGGTACGCTTTGGGACATCTTTTATTAGCCAAGAACAAGCACAATTAAATTTAGAACGAGAAAAATCATTGCAACCAAATGAGTACCTACAACAAAGCCAAGCTTTATGGCAAGATTTATTGCAACGTATCGAAATCGAACATCATGATGCCGAACAAGTTGCAACATTTTATCATAATTTTTATCGCACATTCTTATTCCCTCAAACTTTTTATGAGCGTGATGAAAATGATCAAGCCATTCATTATGATACCTTAAGCAAGCAAGTTCGGACTGGTGTCCTTTATACAAACAACGGTTTTTGGGATACCTACAAAACTGTTTATCCGCTGTATTCGTTAATTGCCCAAGAAAAATATGAAGACATGCTTGAAGGATTTTTAAATAGTTACAATGAAACTGGCTTTTTACCAAAATGGCTTTCACCAGATGAACGTGGCTTAATGCCTGGAACATTAATTGATGCGGTCATTGCAGATGCAGCTGTGAAACAGATTCGCCCTGATTTAATGCCAGAATTTCTTACTGCAATGAAAAAAGCAGCGACCGTTCAAAGCGAAAATCCTAATTATGGACGACAAGGAACGACAGATTATTTGAAGTATGGTTATGTTCCAAGTGACTACCATGAATCAGTTAACCATACCCTTGATTATGCGTATAGTGATTTTTGTATTAGCCAAGTCGCCCAAACACTTGGAGAAATAACAGATGCAACTTACTATCAAAAACAAGCTCGTAACTACCAAAATATTTTTGATTCAAAAACAGGTTTCATGCGCGCCAAAGACAAGCAAGGAGTCTTTCGTGAAAACTTTTTAGACATTCGTTGGGGCAAAGACTATGCTGAAGGAAGCTCATGGCAAAGCAGTTTTGCCGTTTACCAAGATTTTGCTGGTTTAATTCAACAATTTGGCAGCAATGATGCTTTTGAAGAAAAATTAGTTGCATTATGCAATCAAGCACCGACTTTCAATGTTGAAGGTTATGGTTTTGAAATCCATGAAATGAGTGAAATGGCAGCTTTAGAATTCGGACAATTAGCAATCTCCAATCAACCAAGTTTCCATTATCCATTTTTATTTAATTACATTGGCAAGCCAGAAATGGCACAGCCCTTGATTAAACAGTTATTGACACAAACTTTTAATCCTAGTACTAGTGGTTATCCTGGAGATGAAGACAATGGTAGTATGGCTGGTTGGTATATCTTTAACAGCTTGGGCTTTTATCCAGTTACTCCCGGAGCTGGTGAATACGTTTTAGGAATGCCTTTATTTGACAAAGCAACGCTCCATTTATCAAGTGGTCATACCTTAACAATCGAAAGTAGCCCAAACTATCCACAACAACAGTTCATCCACCAAGTGCTACGTAACGGTCAGGAATATAATAAACTATTTTATTCACACGCTGATTTAATGAGCGGAGGTTCTATCTTTAATCAATTAGGAATCGTGCCACATGCTAAAAACTATCAAACAGCCGACTATCCTTTTTCATTAAGTTAATAAATTAAAAAAAAGCAAGCGAATCGTGTGTACCGACTCGCTTGCTTTTCAATTTCCAATAAAATAATTCATAAACATGCTAGCAATGTTAAAGTAAATCAACACACTAGTTAAATCACTTAAAGTTGTAATGAATGGCCCACTGGCAACGGCTGGATCAAAACCTAATTTATCCATCAGCATGGGAATTAAACTACCAGCTAAATTGGCAACCGTAATAGCACACATCATCGCCATGCCAATGACAAAACCTAAAATTGGATTTCCTTTCCAAATAGCAACAATTGCAAAAATAGTTAAGCCTGTGATTGCCCCAGTAATAACGCCAGTTAAAACCTCAC
Source organism: Enterococcus sp. AMC2644 (assembly GCF_058216475.1). Lineage (NCBI taxonomy): Bacteria > Bacillati > Bacillota > Bacilli > Lactobacillales > Enterococcaceae > Enterococcus > Enterococcus sp. AMC2644. The sequence continues at coordinate 2,103,070 of NZ_CM177095.1, read as the reverse complement.
CTAAAACTGTTGCAAAAAAAGTATTGCTCTTATCATCATTCATTGCCAAGCGTCGAACTGCAACGGCCAGAGATTGTGTCCCTGCATTCCCCGCTGTTCCTGTAATTAAAGAAATAAATACTGCTAAAATACTGGCTTCACTCACTAAATCTTCATAGTGACTAATTAAACTCGCAGTAGCCATCCCTAAAAATAACAAGGTGATTAACCAAGGGAGCCGCTTACCTGCTGCTTTAACGGGATTTTCACTGATTTCTTCTACGTTAACCCCCGCCAAACCAGAGTAGTCACTCGCTGCTTCTTCATCGATAACGTCAATGATATCATCGACCGTTACAATTCCCAATAAATGATCATCGTAGTCTGTAACTGGTAAAGCTAAGAAATCATAATCACGGAACGTTTGGGCAACATCTTCCTGGTCATCACCAACATGGACCGACATTACTCGTTCACTCATGACATCAGAAATCATTGCGTCATCATCGCTTACAATTAAATCTCTTAAAGAAATAACCCCAACAAGACGCCCTTCTTGATCAACGACATAAATATAATAGATTGTTTCAGCCGCTTTGGCTTCATTTTTTAAAACGTACATAGCGGAACGAACGGTTTGATTAGCAACAATGGATACATACTCTGTCGTCATAATCGAACCAGCTGTTTCATCCTCGTAATGTAACAATTCTTTAATTTCAGCAGCATCTTCTGCATCCATTAAACTTAAATATTTAGCAGTTTGTTTTTTGTTTAATGTATTTAATAAATCGACAGCATTATCGGTATACATTTCAGAAAGCATTTCTGCGGCATAACTCGGACGCATTTCTGCTAAATAATCTTTCATGTATTCATTGTCTTCTTCAATTACGTCAAACATATCTGCTAATTCTTTTGGTGAAAGATAGGAATAAACCAAAAGACGTTGATCTTCTTTGAGGGATTGATAAAATTGTCCCTGTTCATAAATATGCATCTCCAAAAATGCATCTCTAAATTCCTGTAGATTCTCTTCATCCAAATCTTTCTGCAATTGAGCAAAACGTTCTTCTAATTCTTTTGTTTCATCCAATCTCTTCACCTCGTTCCAATTGTTTGTCTGATTTCTGCCATATCTGAGGGTAATGGGCAATGAAAAGCTAATGCTTTTTGTGTAAAAGGATGCGTAAAACGGAGCTCATAACAATGCAGCGCTTGACGTACCAGCGGTAAATCCATTGTTCCTCCATACATATCATCACCAACTAATGGACAACCAATTGCCGAAAAGTGCACACGAATCTGATGGGTTCGCCCAGTATGCAGTTGAATATCTACTAAAGCCAACTCATCATTGCGTTTTTCTAACCAATATTCCGTGTTCGCATATCGGCCCTCTGCTAATACCGTTCGTTTAATTAAAGAGGTATAATCACGACCGATTGGTAATTCAATCCTATCATGCGCAAGCAAAGTGTCTACTTTCCCTGAAAGCAATGCTTGATACTTTTTGATGAATTTTTTTTCACGTAATTGAACATCTAGCTTCGCATGCGCAAATCCATGCTTGGCAAACAACATTAACCCCGACGTATCACGATCTAATCTGGTCACCACATGCACGACCTGATTCACATAGCCTTGACGTTTATAATACGCCTTTACACGATTCGCCATCGTATAGTTCGGATGATATTGAGCAGGTATGGAAGAAACTCCTGCTGGTTTGTTCACCACTAAAATGTGTTCGTCTTCAAAGATAATATCAATGGGTGTTTCATCTAATAAAACTGTTTCATGCTCCCCCTCGTCCGGAATAATAATCCGTACTTGGTCGCCGGCCTCTAAATAATATAATACATTTTGAATCGCATTATTAACAAAAATTTTGCCACCTTGAAATTTAATTTTCGCCAATAAACTTTTTGAAATGCCTTGTTCTTTTAAAAAACTTTTTACTTGCTGTGAATGTTCCTTTTGATAATTAAACATAAATTCCATACGATTTACAATTCTCCAATAAATGCATCACGAACTCGATGCCAAAAATGCATGTGACGATACGACGCAAAATGAATTCGCTCGTCAGCAATTCGGTACTGAACCGACTCAATTTGATCTTGCTGGATGTTAAACTGATCAATAGTTACTAAATAATCGGTACTGTTTTGTAACTTAATCTCAACCCATTCTTGTTGTGCAACAACAATCGGTGAACCTAGCGTACGAAAAACCCGATTGTTCAAAGAGGCAATTTCTGCTAGTTGAAAAGCATTGATACTTGGATGCAATACTGCCCCACCGACACTTTTATTATAAGCTGTAGAACCTGTTGGCGTAGATACTGATAAACCATCCCCACGAAAACGTTCGAACAATTCATCTTTAATATATATATCTGCAACCATTGTCCGGTTCCCACGTTTAATAGTTGATTCATTTAAAGCTATAAAATGCTTATCAGGCTTCCCATTTCTGTACTTAATGCGTACATCTAATAATGGGTAACTAACACTTTTTTCTTGGTCTGTACATAAAGTTTCTACTAATTCTTCTAGTTCATAGTCACGCCAATCCGTATAAAAACCTAAGTGACCAGTATGCACGCCTAAAAAGCGAACTTTATCTAACTTATGGTTATAAAGATGGAAAGCCGATAACAAGGTACCATCTCCACCAACAGAAATGACGATATCTGGCTGGTCACGATTAATTTCGTGGCCTCTTTTGGTTAAAAGTTCATATAATTTGTCAGCAGCTTTTAAGGATTTCTCGACATGACTGTGAATCACAGCCACCTTCAATTGTCTCATAAAGATTCTTCCTTCCATTCCGCAATCTGCTGATAACGGCTATCGTTGGAACTGCCTTTGCCATGTGAAAATAAATGTTGGGCTTCTTGTATTTCTTCACGAATACTCGACATTTCTCCATCTAATTGATAGGCTGCTTCGGCCGCTCGTTTTAAACGTTCCCCAATTTCTTTAGGAAAATCACCTTGATATTTATAATTTAATGAATGTTCAATTGTTGCCCAAAAATTCATAGCTAATGTGCGAATTTGAATCTCTGCAAGAATTTTCTTCTCACCTTCTACTAGTTGAACAGGATACTCAATAACTAAATGATAGGAACGATAACCACTCGCTTTATGATTGGTTACATAATCTCGCTCAATAAGCACTTTCATATCTTTACGACTACGCAATAATTTCACTACTTCGTGAATATCTTCAACAAATTGGCACATAATTCGTAATCCAGCAATATCTGACATTTCCGATTCTATGCGATCAACTGGGATATTACGCAATTCGCACTTTGTTAGAATACTTTCGATTGGTTTCACACGTCCAGTGACAAATTCAATTGGAACATGCTGATTTTTTTCACGAAATTGTTTCCTGATTCCGCGAAGTTTGACCTTCAATTCTGCAACTGTTTGCTCATAAGGGGCTAAAAAACTATCCCAATTCTTTTCCATACACATTCCCTCATTTCTCAGCTAACGTTCACTTATCATTTTATCATAAGTAACCAAAAAGCTTTAGTGTTCCTTTACAGTTTTGTATAAAAAGTTGACGAAGCGCTCTTTCTAGGGTAAAAAGAAGAAGAGGAGCTGACAAAGATGAAACAACTTGAAATTGAATTTAAAACACTACTAACTAAAGCAGAATATGATTATTTTTGCAATTTTTATCATTTGAATGAACAAGATTTTCACACACAAACAAATATTTATTTTGACACACCTCAAGGAGATTTGCGACAAAAACGCTGTGGTTTACGAATCCGTCAATATGCAGACAAAGGGGAACTCACTTTAAAAACACCACAAGAAATTGGTTTATTAGAAACGACAGATTCTTTAACTTTAGCAGAAACCAAACGCTTAGTTGAAGAAAAAACAATTCTAACTACAGGAGCCGTTGCCAAAGAACTAGCGCAACTAGGGATTACTATCCAACAATTAACTATTTTAACTTCCCTGACAACTAAACGTGCTGAATTTGCTATTCCAGAAGGCTTACTAGCATTAGATGAAAGCTGGTACAACCAAAAACACGATTATGAATTAGAGCTGGAAGTTACAGATGCTCAAGTCGGAAAACAAGCATTCGATCGCTATCTTCAAGCACATGCAATCTCTTATTGCCCGGCAGAAAACAAAATTATTCGTGCCACTCGCACACTGTAAAAGGTTTTCATTTTCACTTTTTTGCTTTTTCTGTTAAAGTATAGATGATTTATTTTAGAAAGCACTGTATTTGGAGGAACACCTAGTGATTGAGATCTATTTGTTTATTCACCCATTTGGTTCATTTTGCTTAGAAGAAGAAACCAAATTAATCGATTTTATTAACGAAAGCCCTGAAAAAATCAACTTACAAATTTTACCTTTTGTTAATATGTCTACTACAACATCCGTTATGCGCAATAATGATTGGTATAAAAAAGATTTAGACGCTAGAAATACTTTTTTAAACCATTCTTATGCAGCAGCACTGGATTACAAAGCAGCCCAACAACAGGGCAAAAAATATGCACGCGCCTTTTTACTTAAACTGCAAACGGCGGTTATTTATCAAAAAACACCTTATTCACCACAACTAGCGGAGACTCTCTTCGCAGAAACCGGTGGGGATATTGATGTGTTTCGAGAAGATCGTCAATCAGCACTCGTTAAAGAAAAATTTTGGCAAGATCAACAAACAGCCAGAGACCTACATATTCAGCACCAAACTTCAGCCGTTATCTATAATTTTTATCGTGAAGAGGAATATGGCATTCTTTTACAAGGTGGCAATGCCTTGCGCACCATCCCTTCTTTGTGCCAACATGCCAACATATTTTCATCCTCCACACGTCTAAAACGGGCCAATGAACGTATACAAATAGAAATACCCAGATTAAGATTACTGTAAGCTGCAAACCGTTAGAGCTATTTCTAACGGTTTATTTTATGCTATACTTGTATCATTACTTTAAATTTAGAAAGGTTGAAATATATGGCTTTTATTGGCACTCTCTGTCTCATTTTAGTAACAACGACTTTAGCTTCACATTTTTCTAGAAGAATTGGTATACCTGCTGTAATTGGGCAGCTCTTAGTCGGAGTTGTCTTGGGTAGCGCAGGGTTAAAACTTGTCCATTCTACTGAATTGGTACATGAATTTTCTGAAATCGGGGTTATTTTACTAATGTTTTTGGCCGGTTTAGAAAGTGATTTAGCACTGCTACGCAAATACTTTAAACCAGGCTTATTAGTGGCCGTTTTTGGAGTGGTTTTACCGCTTATTTTAGGCTTAGGAACCGGTGAAGCCTTTCAAGTTAGTTTTAAAGAATCCGTCTTCTTTGGCATCATTTTAGCGGCAACTTCGGTTAGTATATCCGTTGAAGTGTTAAAAGAATTAAATGTGGTTACGACCAAAGAAGGTTCCACCATTCTGGGCGCATCGGTTGTGGATGATATTTTAGCAGTTTTAGTGTTGAGTTTAAGTATCCCACTATTTACAGGAGGAGCAACTAGCGAGACGCCATTATCGCTATTACTCATCGAGCAAGTACTTTATTTTGTACTTATTTTTGCGTTAGTTAAATGGATTGCTCCTTACTTAATTCATTTAGCAGAAAAATTGTTTGCAAATGCTGCAATAATCATCACTTCACTAGTCATTTGCTTAGGGATGTCTTATCTTGCTGATTTTGTCGGTCTAAGTTCTGTAATTGGTGCCTTTTTCGCAGGAATCGCTGTGAGTCAAACAAAAGTTAAACAAGAGGTCATGCATAATGTGGAAGCTTTAGGTTATGCCATCTTTATCCCAGTTTTCTTTGTTAGCATCGGTTTAGATGTATCCTTTGCCAACTTTGGAGAACAACTATTATTTATTGTTGCTTTCACTATTGTTGCAATTGTGTCTAAACTATTCGGTGGTTTTCTCGGATCAAAAATTGCTGGCTTTGACAACAATAGTTCGTTGATGGTTGGTGCCGGTATGATTTCTCGCGGTGAGATGGCGTTAGTCATTTTACAAATCGGTCATCAATCAAAAATGATTGAACCGCAGTATTACTCACCTTTAGTTGTCATTATTCTATTAAGCACCTTACTTTCCCCATTAATTTTGAAATATTTTACTAAAAAAGTATATTCATAAAAAACTAGGTAGAGAATTCTCTCTATCTCTTTTTTTATGAAAAAATCCTCACTTTTCCTCTTACTATGTGAAAAAAGTTAGGATTACCAAACTTTTTTAGTGCATCCGCTTTCCTAAAATGGTACAATTATTTTGTTACTTTAAATAAGAAAGGTCGGATGTTATGGAATTTATTGGTATTCTATGTCTCATTCTTGTGTCGACGACAATCGCGTCACATTTATCGAGGCGAATTGGCATACCAGCTGTTGTTGGGCAACTTTTAGTCGGAGTGTTACTAGGAGGAGCAGTACTTAATTGGGTTCAGTCAAGTGAACTTGTGCATGAGTTTTCAGAAATTGGTGTCATCTTATTAATGTTTTTAGCTGGATTAGAAAGTGATCTCGGCTTATTAAAGAAATATCTAAAACCTAGTTTGTTAGTTGCAACGTTTGGTGTTATCTTCCCCTTGGTTCTTGGTGCAATTTCCGGAACCGCATTTCAAATTAGCTTTCAGGAATCCTTCTTCTTCGGAATTATTTTATCAGCAACTGCAGTAAGTATTACTGTCGAAGTTCTAAAAGAAATGAACGTCATGAATACAAAAGAAGGCTCAACAACTTTAGGTGCATCAGTTATGGATGATGTCTTAGTTGTTTTAGTTCTAAGTCTAAGTATTCCACTTTTAACAGGTTCCTCTACAAACGGTACGCCATTACCCCTTCTAATCTTAGAAGAAATTGCTTATTTCTTTCTAATTTTCATGTTGGTAAAATGGATTGCTCCTTATTTAGTCGATTTAGCTGAAAAGTTATTTGCTAATTCTGCTGTTATCATTGTTTCACTCGTAATTTGTTTGACTATGGCTTATCTTGCTGATTTTGTCGGTTTAAGTGCTGTTATTGGTGCCTTTTTCGCTGGGGTTGCAGTAAGTCAAACAAAAGTACAACAGGAAGTAATGCACAATGTAGAAGCATTAGGTTACTCCGTATTTGTTCCAGTCTTCTTTGTTAGCATTGGATTAGATGTTTCATTCGAAAACTTCAAATCACAAATGCTCTTCATAATCGTCTTCACACTTATTGCTGTTGTCTCTAAACTTCTAGGCGGTTTTACAGGTTCAAAACTTGCTGGATTTAGTACGAACAGTTCCTGGATGGTCGGTGCTGGAATGGTCTCTCGTGGTGAGATGGCCTTAATCGTTTTACAGATTGGCTACCAAGCAGGATTAATCGATCCTAGCTATTATTCACCGTTTGTCATCATTATTCTATTAAGCACAGTAATCGCACCATTAATTTTAGAATTCTTCACAAAAAAAGTGTACCCATAGAAAAAGAAGCTTTGAGCACACATTCGCTCAAAGCTTCTTTTGTTTTGCTAATTAGCTTGGCTTTCACTAAGCATCCTCCGATGAAAGTCGCGTTTTATTAATAATCGCTCGTGATTTCAATAGGTATTCTTCATTATCATCTACTTTAATGGCATAAATCATAAATAATGCATCGACAAGCGCAATTTGTGCGAGTAGTGAGGAAACAGCTTCTGGTCGATATTTTGTCTCATCTGAAACAGAAACCAGGATAATATCACTCAACTTAGCGAGTGGCGAGTGGCGGTTACTAGTAATCGTAATAATAGGAATTTTCTTTTCACGGGCGATTGTTGCTAATTGAATCACATCTTTATTGTGACCCGTATGTGAAATTAAGAAAAGACAATCCCCTTCTCCCAATTTGGTGAGAGACATCATCTGTAAATGATAATCCTGAATGTACGTACAATTCAATGATGATCGTAAAAAACAATGAAAAGTATTCATGGCAACAACTTGTGATGCACCCAAACCAAAAATGCTACAGGTCTTCACTCGTGCCAATAAATCAACTGCTTTTTCTAAATCTTCTTCTATTAAGATTGATTGTGTCTCATCTAATGACACCTTGCTCATATAAAATGAGTTTGTAGCAATCTCAACAAATGAATCATCTTTGGTAAGATTTGGAAAAAACTTAGATGGTTTCGTATCATGCCCCTCATATACTTTCAAACGCATTTCTTGATAAGATTGATAACCTAATTTTTTAGATAGACGTGAAATTGTAGCAATTGAAACATTTATTTTTTTAGAAACATCAGAGATTGTCATCATACTAGCTGCTGCGACATCTGCAAGAATAAAATCAATCACTGTTTTTTCTGCTTTTGTTAGGTTTTCATAATTACTTTTAGCAATACTTTGAAAATTAGACATATAACTCCTCCCCATTCATGTTAAATGACCAAACATCTTTGGTAAATCATAAAATAAAGCTGCCACAAAAGCAAGTTCCATTTCTAATCTTAGAACAAATAAAATCGCCGTGAAGCAGATACTTCACAACGATTTTTTATTTTATAGTGGCGTCACTATTGTATCGGGTTGTTTGTGCATATCACCTAAAGATTTCTTCTGAAAACAACTCGAATAAATGGCTGCTACTATTCTGCTCCTTTTGACAATAGTCATCATTTGATTGTTTTCATTGCGTGTCCTCCAAAACCATTTCGTAAAGAGGAAACAACTTTTCCAGTAAATGTATCTTCTTCTAAAGAACGGTAGCGCATCATTAATGACATCGTAATCACAGGAATGGCTACTTGTTTTTGTAATGCTTCATCCACTGTCCATTTTCCTTCGCCTGAAGAATACATAATCCCTTTTACTTTATCTAGTTTTGGATCATTCTTAAATGCTTCTTCCGCTAATTCAATTAACCATGAACGTATGACAGAACCGTTATTCCATAATCGAGCAACTTTTTCATTGTCAAAGTCATATTCAGAATGTTCTAGTAAATCAAATCCTTCACCAATCGCAGCCATCATGGCATATTCAATGCCGTTGTGAATCATTTTTAAATAATGACCACTTCCTGATTTTCCTGTATAAAGATATCCGTTTGGACATGAAATCTTCTCAAACAGAGATTCTACAAAGTCAAAGGTCTCTTTGTCACCACCGACCATAAAATTCCCACCATTTAATGCACCGCTCATGCCACCAGAAGAACCACAATCTAAAAATGAAATTCCTTTCATTGCTAGGTATTCATAATTTGCAAGAGAGTCTTTGAAAAATGAATTTCCACCATCGATGACGATATCACCTTCAGCTAATAATTCACCCAATTCGATCAGAACCTGACGTGTTACACAGCCTGCAGGAACCATTAACCAGATTACACGCCGACCTGATAAAGCAGCAACCACTTCAGATAATGAACCGACTTGATTGAAATCGCCTTCAATTCCAACTTTACTTTCTTTGTCATATCCGATTACCCTAATCCCGTTTCGGATCATGTTTTTGGCTAATCCTAATCCCATTTTACCTAGACCAATCATTCCAATTTCATTTATCGTTTCCATTATTATTTATCCCCTAACTATTATTTTTCTTAACTCTATAATAAGAAAATAATTTACATTTGTCAAATAATAACAGGAAATAATTTACAAAAACTATAAAAAAAGGAGATTGGATTCCTCCAACCTCCACTTTTTTACTCATACCATGAATAATGGAAAATACCTTCACGATCCGTACGTTCGTACGTATGTGCTCCAAAGTAATCACGTTGTGCTTGAATAATATTCGCTGGTAAGCGTTCTGAACGATATGAATCGAAATATGAAATCGCTGAAGAGAATGTTGGCACAGGAACATCTGCTTCAGTCACTAGTTTTACAGCAGCAATTTTAAATATTTTGTCAAATGGACGTCTTGGCATAATCCAGATTCTCACTTTCCTTTATCTTTTTATCTAGTTTGTTATACCCAGTCCAATCCTCTTAGCTATTTTTATTTTATAAAAATGACTACTTGATTTTAACTACAAAAGCTCCTCTAACACTTCCAGTAAAGTTTTTTTATTATTAATAATATAATCTGGTTTAACAACGGTTGTTGGCTCTGGATGGTTACGTTGATTACTCCAAATTGCTTTCCACCCTGCGCTCTTAGCTCCAATAATATCATTCTGAAAGGAATCTCCCACAAAATAAGTATCTTTTCTAGTTAGTTTGAGTTTTTTTCTGCTAAATAAAATATCTCAGGATCTGGTTTAGCAACTCCAATTTCAGATGAAATAAATATGTTGCTTTCAGGAATCCATTTTTTTAACTGTAATTGATTAATTTTTCTCTTTTGGTGATCTAATGGTCCATTTGTAATAATCCCGAGTATTGCTTGCTTTTCTTTACAATAATCCAATGCATTAATCATACCTGGCGTAAGTTCAATTAACTGTTGATATTGTTGATAAGTCTTTTGAAATTCCATAGCTTCCTCGCTGGTAATTTCATAATCAAAATAAGCCAAAGCTTTTCCTATACGATATCTATGCATTTCTTCCATAGTCATATTGCCACTTTCTGATAAATGAAAAACTTCATCACTATATTTACGACTTAAAATATAGAGCGTTTCAATTGAAACATTTGGAAAATTAAAATGTTTTTCATATGCTTGTTGAAATGGGTGTAATTGATCATACAATGTATCATCTACATCAAATAATACAGCTTTCATAATTAACTCCTTTATAAAACTACTATTCTAGTTATTTTAAAATTGTTGCAAATTACTTAATAATAAGAACTGAAAAAACAGAGACGAACCTTTGAATTAAAGGATAAAACAGACAGAAAATATAAGTGTTGCCATAAAAAAACGTTTCCTGTAATTAATATAAATGATAAATAAAAAAATAAACACCTCATTTGATTGCATTAGCATAGTGCAATCAAATGAGGTGTCGTTTAATTAAAGATAATTTTGCTAATAATTGTACTTAATTCATTAGGAGTTTCTACAATATAATCAGCTAAACAAACTTTGGGCTTTTGATAGTTTCTATAATTTACCCATATGGTATTCCATCCAACTGTTTTTGGTCCAACAATGTCATTTAAGTAATTATCTCCAACATAATAAAAATTCTCATTTTTAGAAGGCAAAGATATTTTTCTTTCAAAATACTGAAAAATATCTTTGTTAGGTTTTGAAATACCTAGTTCTTCAGATATCACCATATTATTTCTAGGAAACCATCTTGCTAAGTTTAATTTCTCTATTTTTTTTGATTGCTTTGTATAGGTGCCATTGGTAATAATTCCTAAAATTTGATTCTTTCTAACAAGAAAGTCAAGTAAATTATCCATTTTAGGAAACAACTGTATTTCATCTTGATACTTATCAAAATTCATTTGAAATTTAATTGCCTGCTCATCAGTAATCTCTATATCATAATCCAGAAGAGAACGTTTAATTCTGTATATATGCATTTGCTTTAATTTTGTTTTATCGAATCCTAAAGAAAATGTCTCATCTCCATATTCTTTCATCAATTGATAAAGATGTGGAATGTCTAAAATTTTATCATTAGGAAGATCTAAACTATTAATAGCTTTACCAAATGCACTTTGTTGATCATACATTGTATCATCAATGTCAAATATAAAAACATTTTGCATCAACTTCCTCCTCAATTTTTTTACAATTACCTTACCTGTATTACTCCTAATGAACTTAATACAGGTAATCAATTTTAACCTTCTTACTTTTCAAGCGTATCAATTCTATTTTGATAACGATTGCCTTGAAAATCAATATCTAGCCAAAAAATCTACAATCTTTAGTGTCAAACCATAACCAATTACATGTTGATCTAAACAAATAATAGTGCATTATTGTGCTCTTTAGTAGCTATCTCTGAAAATACACCTCTCATAATTGATATATGAATGACCTTGTTGATATTGGTCGCAATGCACGTTCTGGATCCTGTTTCACAACCTAAAATTCCATAATCTATTTCTTTATCTAGAATAGCTTCCGAAACTTTTTGCACATAGTTCGGATAATTTACACTAACAATTGCCTTATCCGTACAAAAATCTTCATAAGCGATTTTTCAATTCGACAGATGTGCTTTTATATTTTCTTCTAATGAGTAGTTCCATGATCTGAAGAAACAGTAACGTTTACATTCTCTCATCCGTTTTGTAATCATATTTGTTTACCAAATGATATTAATTAAAATGAATTATACGTATTTACTACGTTTTCAACGGTAAAACCATATCTTTCAATAACAGTATCTCCTGGAGCACTGGCACCAAATCGATTTACACTAATCATTTTTCCTTGTAGTCCCACATAACGTTCCCAACCAAAACTTGCACCCATTTCAATTGATACTCGTTTTAAAACAGTCGTTGGCAATACAGATTCTTTGTAGACTTCGTTTTGCTGTTCAAATAAATCAAAACTTGGCAATGATACAACCGATACATCTTTACCAGATTCAAGTAATCTTTTTTGAGCATTAATTGCTAAGTTTACTTCTGAGCCTGTAGCTATTAAAATTCCTTCTGGAAATTCTCCTTTTTGCTTAGAAATGACATATCCTCCTTTAGCTACTCCTTCTGTTGCTAATCTATTTGTATCTTCAATTACAGGTAAATTTTGACGACTCAAAACTAAAACAGTAGGTTTATCTTTTGAAGAAACAGCTACTTTCCAAGCAGCAACCGTTTCATTTCCATCCGCTGGACGAATAACTTGAACATCTGGCATACAGCGTAAGCTAGCCAATTGTTCAACCGGTTCATGCGTTGGTCCATCTTCGCCAACAGCTACGGAATCATGTGTTAACACATAGGTCACTGGCAACTTTTGTAAAGCACTTAATCGTACCGCAGCTCGTAAATAGTCTACAAAGACAAAGAATGTCCCACCATATACTTTCGTACCACCATGCAATTGAATCCCATTCATAGCAGCAGCCATTGCAAACTCACGTACGCCAAACCAAATATTTCTACCAGCATAATTTTCTGGTGTAAAATCAGATTCTTCAGAAACCATCGTATTATTAGAAGCCGAAAGATCAGCCGAACCACCCCAAAAAGTTGGGATATTTTTTGATAAAACCTGAATAATCTCTTTGCTTGTCACTCGACTTGCGGCACTTGTTCCAGTACTATAAGTTGGTAAATTTTCTGCCCATGTATCTGGTAATTCATTGCTAAATGCTTTTTTATATTGGGTAGCTAATTCAGGGTAGACTTCTTGATAACTGTCAAAAAGAATTTGCCAATTTTTCTCTGCACGTTGCCCTTCACAAACAATTTGTTCAATAAAATGACTACGAACTTCTTTCGAAACATAAAATGATTCTTCTGTGTCCACACCATAAAAAGTTTTTACATTTTTTGTATCATCAATACCCAAAGGTGAACCATGTACTTTAGAAGTACCTTCATTTACAGATCCATAGCCAATAACTGTTTTTACTTCAATCAAAGTAGGCTTGTTTGATTGCTGTGCTGATTTTATAGCTTGATAAATTTCATTTAAATCATTTCCGTCTTGTACCAGTAAATATTCCCAACCATACGCTTCAAAACGTTGTCCTACATTTTCAGTAAATGCTTTTGAAGTCGGGCCATCAAGTGAAATGTCATTCGAATCATATAAAACAATTAGTTTATTTAGTTTCATATGTCCTGCCATAGAAGCAGCTTCCTGTGAAACACCTTCCATTAAATCACCATCACCGCATAGTGCATAAGTATAATGATTGACAATTGAATAATTTTCACGATTATACGTAGCCGATAGATGAGCTTCAGCCATGGCCATTCCTACAGCCATAGCAATCCCTTGACCTAGGGGACCAGTGGTTGCTTCAACGCCTTCTGTATGAGTAACTTCTGGATGTCCAGGTGTTATTGATCCCCACTGACGAAATTGCTTTAAATCATCTAAGGAGACATTGTATCCTGATAAATGCAGCAAACTGTATAATAAAGCTGATCCATGTCCCGCTGACAAAACGAAACGGTCTCGATCTGTCCAGTTTTTAGAAGTAGTCGGATTGATTTTTAAAAACTTACTCCATAAAACATACGCCATAGGAGCTGCTCCCATAGGTAGTCCTGGGTGACCAGAATTTGCTTTTTCAATAGCATCAATACTCAAAGTACGAATGGTATTGATGGCTCTTTGATCAATTTTACTAAACATAATTCTCCTCTTTTCTCAAAAAGAATAGCTAATCGCACGATCAGCTATTCTCTTTACTCTATTTATTAAATGCTTCCCAATCTTTCAAAAATGTTTCAATTCCCTGATCAGTTAATGGATGTCCCCATAAATTTGAAAATAGATTTCCAGGAATTGTCGCAATATGAGCGCCTAGTTTAGCTACTGCTTCAATATGTGCTAAATTACGAATACTTGCTGCTATAATCTCAGAATCAAAATTGTAGAAGTCTATAATACTTCTTAAATCTGCTATTAATTGATACGCATTCGTTCCGATATCTTCTAAACGACCTACAAAAGGACTGATATAAGTTGCACCAGCTTTCATCGCCATTAACCCTTGTGCAACAGTAAAGATAAGCGTTACATTCGTTTTAATCCCTTCATTTGACAATACATGCACTGCTCGTAACCCTTCTTCAGTCATAGGAATTTTTACAACAACATTTTCTGCCCATTTAGCAATAATTTTTGCTTCTTTGATCATCTCGTCTGATGATAATCCTGTAACTTCTGCACTGACCGGCCCATCTACAATCGAACAAATTTCCTTGATTACTTCTTCAAAATCCCTGCCCTCTTTAGAAATGATAGTCGGATTTGTTGTTACGCCATCTACTAATCCTAAAGCAGTGATTTTCTTGATTTCACTTAAATTAGCTGTATCTAAGAAAAATTTCATTCCTTTTTTCCTACCTTTTATTTTGAAATATTTTTGATTCGAGTAGTTACACCTTTAAGGTTATAACATTCTGCATAATCACGAATTGGACGTTTGATATGATCAATAACATAACGTTGACCATCAATGTTATGCTCTTTCAAATTAGCATATAATTTTTCAATTTCAGCTTTTACTTCATCATCATTAAATGTGTAATGTCCTGCAATATCCAAGATATCAGCTTGTAGTTCTTTATCACCTGAATCTAGAATTTGTTCAACAGTCAATTCTTTTTGTTCACCAACCATCCATTTTCTCCAACGCTCACTCTTAATTGCATGAATCAATAATGTTTCACGAGTATTAGAAGCTTTTTTCACCAAATCATTTTCAACTAAGCGAGCTTCAACTGCTGCTAGATTTAAATATGCACGAGTTTCCTCTGTTCCATACTGAGGAGCAACATTCGTAGCAGTAATTTCAGATGGAATATGTTCTAATAATGTTACATCGTCTAAATAGTCTCCATTGTGTTCTTTTAGTCCAACACCATACTGTTTAGCCATTTGAGCCAAATCATATGCATTTTTAAAATTAAATGTACCTACTTGTTCTGTTTTACGAGTCAATGTCCCCGTTTGGCCTACAATAAATGTAGGCATTGGTAAATCACGTTTTTCCAATTCATCTTTTAATTGTAAAATAAATGTTTCATATGTTTCTGTCGAAGTCAATCCACCATTTGTTTCTTCAGTTCCAACTTCATACCCAATTTCAGGTAAATTACGTGATTTACGTTCTTTTTCACAAAACTCAATTAAGTCTACAGTTCTTTCTAATACTGTATCTAATGGAATTACTTTTCCAACTTCGAAAGGATCTTTTGTGGGATCAATCATCAACAAATCAAATCCAGCTTCAATATCAGCTACATAAGATTTTTGACCTAGCTCCATAGCGATTTCTGTTGGTAGGTGATCATTACGTTCTTTGTCACGTTGCCAAGGTCCACCATGATCACGACATAGATAATACAAATTATCATAACCAATTTCTTCGGCAACTTCTTCTACTGCTTGAGCGAAAGTAAATTGGTTCCAGCCATTTACATAACCACCACCTAGTTCATCGGCATCAACTTGGTTACGACTTGCGATAAACATTACTGGATAGTCATCTTCTTTTGACAATTCTAGAGTCGCTTGCACACAATTTTTGGACATTGGTCCAATACCTAACAATGTCGCACTTTCCCCCGTTTTTTGTAGATCAAGTAAACCTTCTACAACTGTTTTGATTGGTAATTTTTCCATTATTCTTTCATCTCCATTATTTAATTTTATTATTTAACTTTGTCTTCAATAGTATTAACATTTGGTTTTGTGAAGTGTAAAATCGCTACAGATACCAATGTTCCAACTAACATTGCAATAACGTACCACAATTTTCCATTTACAACAGGTAGAATAATTAATCCACCGTGAGGAACTAGTGCTTCAACACCATTTGCCATACTAATAGCACCACCAACTGCACTTCCAATAACAATAGCTGGAAGAACTCGTTTCATGTCCTTAACTGCAAAAGGAATTGCTCCCTCTGTGATACCAATTAATCCCATAAAGAAAGCCGAAATCCCTAAATCTTTATCTTCTGCCGTATATTTCTTACGATCAATAAAAGTCGAAATAGCCAACGCTAATGGTGGAATTGCTACTGCCACACGGTGAGCCCCATTTGGTGCATAAACTCCTTCAGCCATTAAAGCCAACGTAAAAGCTGTCGCTGTTTTATTTATTGGTCCACCCATGTCAATTGCTGTCATTGCTCCAATAATAAGACCTAAAATAATCGCACTTCCACCTTGCATTTCTCCCAATATTTTGACTAACCAATCCATTGCAGCACCGATTGGAACAGCGATTATATAGATATAAATCAGACCTAAAGTAAATATTGTAATGACAGGAACAATCAGTATAGGCATGATTGTTCGAATAGTTGCAGGAACTTTCCAAGTTTTAATCCATCGGACAAGATAGCCTGTTGCAACCCCCATAATCATCGCACCCAAGAACCCTGTTTGAACTTGTTGTTCTCCAATAGGATTATTAGCAATATATCCTAAAATCATTGCTGGAGCTAACGCTGGTTTTCCTGCTAGTGAATTAGCAATATAACCTGCAAGAATCGGAATCATCATGGCAAAACCAGCCAATCCCATATCTAAAATATTTTTCATAAAAGGATTAGTAACTTCCATTCCCGCATCAGTCGCCTCACCTGTTGCTAAAGATACCGCTAGAAAAATACCACCTACTACTACAGCAGGTAACATGAACGAAACGCCTGTATTAAACGCTTTTTGTAAATCTTTCCAGAATTTATTTTCTTTTTTCATGCTGTTTTTACTCCTTTAAACTAGTTTATAGTTTTTCTGCTTTGTCAATTACTTCAGCTGGATGTTTGATTGCTTCACCAGGATCAATATTAATTATTTTTCCATCCGCTTCTTTTTCTTCAAAGCGTTCCTCACCTTCAATACCGATAGCTACCGCTAAAATGACGACATCCGCAGCATCAACCTCATCCTGCTCCAATTCATTTTCGATACCCATGCTGCCTTGTGTTTCAACCTTCACTTCATATCCTCTTTTACGACACTCTTTTTCAATTGCCTCTTGTGCCATATACGTATGGGCTACTCCTGTTGGACATGCTGTAACTGCTACTACTTTCATACTAAATTCCTCCTTTAAATTTCAATTGAACTTAATTGTTCAAAAATCTCATTTTTATTCTCTTTACTTAATAATTCCGCTCTAAATTCATCATCTAATAATTTCTTGCTCAATTGGGAAATAAATTTCAAATGTAATTTCCCTTCACTTTTTTCTGGGACACCAATCAGAAAAATCAAACGCACAAGTTCTTCTCCCTGTTCTGTCCATTTTATTTCGTTAGAAGTTCTGACAAATGCAATAAATGCTTGTTCAACTGCTTCGGTTTTACCATGCGGAATAGCAATTGAATAACCAATAGCTGTTGGAACTTCTTGTTCACGTTTTTTAACAGCTGTATAAAGAGATTTTTTGTCTGTTACATAACCTATTTTTTCTGCATTTTCCACAATAAAATCAATCACTTCATCTTGATTTTTAAAATTTTCATCTAAAAAAATCAATTCTTCTGAAATAACATTTTTTGAAATTTTATCCATTTAACCCACTCCCAAATTTTTTCAATAGCCCGCTTTTAGAAGACTCTATTCTAAGCTGTTTTAAGATTTTAGAATCATCTACTAAGTTATAAATATCTGATAAAATCCCCCTAGTATCTAATGTATTTTCTCTTGAAATACATATCAAAAATACAATATCTACATAATACTTATCCCACTTAAATTTTTTCTTGTTTTTTACAACTACTACTGTTGTCTTTTTTACATTAATTGGATTACCATGAGGAACTGCTGTTCCAGAAGGTAAATCAGTACCTCCAAATTTTTCTCGATGAAAAAGACTTGTCACAAAATCTTCTGTTACATAGTTTTTTTCAATTAGTTTGTTACCAATATTTTCAAATAATTCTTCTTTTGAAGAGAATTCTGTATTAACATAAACAAAGTCTGGTTCTACAAATTTTTTTAAATGATGAACACTAATTATTGGATTTATCTTATGAATACTACTAGGGTGATATCCCGATTCCTTTATTTTTTTTATATCCGTTTCTGTCAAAAATGGAGAGACGAATATAACTTGTTTGTCTGAGATATCTACCTTGATAGTGGATATAATTAAATCAAACTGATCTAAGTCAAGATGTTCTAATTCTGCAACAGAAGCTACTTCAATCGAATCTAATGAAGGAATGATATTTTTAATTCTATTTGTTAATAGCTCAGATGTAGCAATTCCCATCTGACATACAATTAAAATTTTTCTATTAATTTTTGCTCGTTCAATTGCTGATTGAAAATAAATAGTCAAAAACGCAATCTCATCTTCATTGAAAGAAATATCTAATTCTTTTTCATATTCACTAAGCACAACCCAGATTACATTAAAGGTTAAAGAAAATTCCGTTTTGATATGTTCTGTAAAAGGGTTTTCTGTTTTATTGTTCGAACGCAATCGATAAATCATTGGCGGGATATGGTTTATCAGTTGCTCTTCTAATTTTTCATCATTAGAAAAATCAATATTCAATGCTTCTGACACTTGATTTATTAACTTATTCACTAACTGATTATCAATATTTTCCTCAGGAAGTGACTCAAATCGATTAGAGATTAAATGTTGCGAAAAGTATTTCACATCTTCATTTGTGTAAGAAAAATTCAAGCGTAATGTCGCTCTGTGCAATAATCGAACAGCACTTTCTTCAAAAAAAAGTGTATCATCTGAAAATCTTGTTACTCGACTTTCTTGAATATGTTTATTATTTAAATTACGATATACTAGAATGATATAAATATTTAATACATTTTGTACGTAATAATCTGAAATAGCATTGACATTCTCTCGAACATAGTTGTATAAAATATTAGTACATACTGCGATAATTTTTTCACCATAGTAAGGTTCAAGAAGATTCATTTTTTTAGGAATGGTTTCCTCATAATACAAATCTGAATTACTTAATATATAACGATTAAATTGGAGATAAGCCTTTTGGATATCTACTTCGCTTCCATAAATCCGAGTGCCGTGTGCATCACTTTTTAATTCAATATTTGATCCCGCTTTAAGTATCTGCATGATGAATTCTAAATCTCGTATAATTGACGTCTTGCTAACCATATACATCTCTGACAATTGATTAAAACTTACTGTACTTTCTTCAATCAACAAAATTCGCATAATTTCGGTACGTCTAGTGACAGTATTGTATAAATCAATCTTTTCATCATGTGCCTTCTGAATATCTTTCTCCTTCAGTTCCCTAAGAACTACCCCAACTCCTCTCTTTTTTTCAAAGTATTTACCTAAACTTTGAATATAATCTTCTAACTCCTTAAGTTCAGAATGAATAGTTCGTTTCGAAACACCTAATTGTTTTGCAATATAACTCACTGTTAGAAAATCATTTTGTGATTCAAGTAGTTCAAGTAACTCCTTTTGTCTTTTTTTTAACATATGATACGCACATCCTAACTTCAGCAGCTTTTTTCTGTTAGCGTTATCATCTAGTACACTTACAGTATAGATAGGTCTTATATTTTTGAATATTACAATTATCTTCAACAAGTTTTTATAGCAACCGTTTACTTGTTGCAATTCCCACTAAAAAAAACCAGTATCAGTATAATACTAGCTATATACTGCTTAAATTTTTTTCTTTGGAAATAAGTTATTTTGCAAAAGAATGGTTTAATTTATCTATAGAAAATTCTATGATATTCCAAAATAGATTTTGCTGTCATTTATTATATTGATTCAAAATCCTTTAATTTGTTCAATAATAAAATTTTTTAAACTCTGATAATCAGAAATATTTTTTCTAAACAATATGAGTATATCTTCAACTTAATATATTTGATATATTAAAAATCCGAAAAATCATAACCACCCTTTAAAAAGGCGGTTTACTCTAAGACTATAAGCCCCTGTTACTAGCTAGACTCTCAAGCTGGCTTTCACTTTGTTCAAGCCACATTGGTTTTATCGACTTTTGAGTAACCCCTAAAACTTGAAACGCTCATTTTTAGTGGAATACTTAAAAATAAGTGTACATGCTCTAGCATCATATGACCTTCGATAATTTCAACTCCTTTATAGCTACATAATCGTTTTATAAGCTCTTATAAACTTACTCGATATTGATCATAAATTATTTTTTTCTATAACTTGGAGTGAATACAATATTAATTAATTCAGCTTTTTTGAAGAAAAATTTCACAATTAATGGTCTCTCTCCATTCGATTACAGAAACTGTTTCTAGTGTTGGAGCTATTCATGGTGCTACAAATTTAGATAAAATTGGCGATATTCAGAAATTTTCCACTCCTAAAAAATTAGTTGCCTATGCAGCACTCGTTACTTCCAAATACAATCCTTTTATGATAGATAAAACGAGCAGAGGAAAAACACCCTCTCACAGCGATTGGTGCAGTTTCAAGAAGCTACGCTATATTATTCATGCAATTTTAACGAAAAATAACCCCTATGAAATTCGTCAATAGTGCAAAAATTAAGCTCCTTGCTGTTTATTTGTGATGCACTTATTCGTTATTTTTCATTCAGAAAGTTTAATTTTTTTCGCTTGAATTTATATAATTAGTCTTTCGTTACTATGCGGTTGGACTAAATAAATTGTAAAGCTAGTGAGAAGATTTTCTCGTCTAATTTTTGAAGTTCCATCCATATAGCAGACGTTTTTTTATTTCGTATTCTACGCGAGCTAGACTAGACCTAAAGACGTAATAAAAAAGGAATGAGACAAGCACCCATCGGCGTTTGTCTCATTCCTTTTTTTAAGTAACACTTAGTTTTTTTCTAATTCTTCGACCAAAGCTTCTAATTCATTCAAACGTTTTTCAAACATCTTCATCGCGTCTTCAATATAATCTGCTTTTGTCATATCAACTCCGGCTTTTTTCATGACTTCGATTGGATAATCACTATTGCCAGCTTTCAAATAATTCACATAGTTTTCCAAGGCTTCTGGACCTTCTGATAAAATTTTTCCGGCTAGAGCAGAAGCAGCTGAAAAACCTGTTGAATATTGGAAAACATAATAATTGTAATAAAAATGCGGAATGCGTGACCATTCTAAACAAATTTCTGAATCATTTGTTAGTGCCGCTCCATAATATTTTTTATTTAATTCTCCGTAGCTTTCGCTTAAAAATTCACTAGTTAATGGTGTGCCCTTAGCATCTTCCACATGCATAAAATGCTCGAATTCTGCAAATTGAGTTTGACGGAAAACAGTCCCTTTAAAACCATCTAAATAATGATTTAAAACATACGCACGAACTCGAGGGTCTGTTTCTGTTTCTAATAAATGTTCAGTTAAAATATTTTCATTGGTAGTTGAGGCAATTTCTGCTAAGAAAATCGAATAATCTCCATACACATAAGGTTGATTGCTACGAGTAAAATAACTGTGTACGCTATGTCCCATTTCATGAACAAGAGTAAATAGCTGATCTAATGTGTCGTGCCAATTCATTAAGATATATGGCAACGTATCGTAAGCACCAGAAGAATACGCACCACTCCGTTTTCCTTTATTTTCGATTACATCAATCCAACGATTAGCAAATGCTTCTTTTACAATAGCTAAATACTCTTCACCCATTGGCGCCAAAGCTTGAATCGCCTTTTCAACTGCTTGTTCATAGGTATAACTAATAGGTGCTTCACCCAAGAGCGGAGTATACACGTCATACATGTGTAACTCATCAACTTTCAACAAACGTTTACGTAATTCCATATAACGATGCAACAATGGTAAATTGTGATTTACTACTTCTACTAAGGTGTCATAGACACTCTCTGGAATATGATTACTACTTAAAGCAGCTTCACGTGCTGACTGAAATTTTCGAACTTTTGCTTGATAATTATGTGCTTTGATATTGGCACTTAATGTAGAAGCAAACGTATTCCGAAATTGTTCATATACACTATATAAACCTTTAAACGCAGCTTCACGTACACGACGGTCAGTGCTTTCTAATAATTGTCCATAGATGCCATGTGACAATTGAATTTTTTCGCCATTTTCGCCTTCAATCGTTGGAAAGACTAAGTCAGCATTATTTAGAACAGAAAAAGTATTACTTGGTGAACCAAAAATTTCACCCGCTGCTGCTAACAACGCTTCTTGTTCTGCTGGTAAAACATGCGCACGATTGTCTACCGTTTGTTTAACAAAATGACGGTACACTTCTAATTTAGGCTCTTCTTCAAAGTAGCTCCAAACAACTTCATCACTTAAAGTTAGCAACTCTGGTTCTAACCAAGAAATTGCTTCACTAGTTTGAGCCAACAAACTGCTTGCTCGAGCATATAATGCTTGATAAGTGGTATTGGCAGTATCTTGATCATTTTTTAAATGGCTGTAAACATACAATGTCTCTAATTTACGAGATACATCTAAGACATACTCTAAGGCTGCTAAAAAAGCTGCGCCTCCATCTTTTAACGTTCCTTTATAAGATGAAGCGTGCGTTAATTCTTCTTGCAGCTCTGTGAATGCCACTTCAAAAGCTGAATCATCCACAAAAATTTTCGTTAAGTCCCATGTGGATATTTCTGCGACTTCTTCACGTGTCGGTAATTGTTTTGTTTCTGACATATAGGTTTCCCTCCTCTTAAATAAGACCAGTGTATCACATTTTTTCTTATCTGCCATAGGGAAACTGTTCAATCAATTTCTACTTATGCGTGAGCTGTTGACATTCTTGATAGACTAAAACCAATATCTCTTTTTGCGAAACTAAGGGATATTGCCAAGTAAATTCTAGATGCTTTAAAAGCTTTAACCATTCTGCAAAATTAGACGTTCGTGTATAGCAATAGCGCAAAAACAAAAGATTGTCTTCAAAGAAAAAATAAAAAGCACTTACTTGATAACACCACTGGGGTAACACTTGAATGTTACCACCAAGAAGATATATTTTTTGTTGTAAGCGATGAATCTTGGCATCGGCTAAAAATAATTTTCGTTGGATGTGCTGGCGATATTCGATAAAATCCCATACCAAAGAGGGTGCTTGACAATCTGCATACATCAACAATTGTTCTAAAGACTCCTCCATACACCGCCATTTCTTTATTCGATAAAAATAGCCTAAGCGAAAATGATAAGTAATCGCATAAAATAACCTAATTTCTTTTCGTTGTGCAGTAATTCCCCAAAGATAAATTCCTTTTTCTGGAGCATATGTACAAAATGCTTTCTGCAATTTTCCCCAGCGCCGTCGTGGTAACAGCTTTTCCCCAAGTAACCACCAAGGTTGGTAGCCATACCTCTGATAGTTTCTTGTTCGCTCAAAATACCGTTCAAACGAAAGGGTCGAGCATTGGATTTCAATAGCTAATGAATTCACTAAAATATCTGGTCGTTGCTTCAGTTGCGGCAAATATGCTTCAAGTTGTCCACCACTCCATTGATGCATAAATGATTTACTCATTAAATGTTCTTTGGTTTCACCTTCACTAAAACTAATACATTGCCTACAAGTAATATGCGCAAAATGTGGTAAGTTAATCCGCCCTTTCTTTAAAATCACAGGCTCTTTACAGCCAGGACAGACAAAGGGTTCTTTAGGTCGTTCTTTCAAATCGCTAGCAAATTTTTTAACACCTGCTTTCGTTTCAGCAACCAACATGAACTTCACCTCTTCAACACTATATACGAAAAAAGACAAGAAAATTTTTTCCTGTCTTTAGCTATTTATTCATGTTGTCGGTATTGCTCTTCCTGTTACTAAAATGACATGTATGATTTTAATCAAAAAAAGTGACAGATAGAAATACAAAAATTTCTATCTACCACCTTTTTAGTTAAGGAAATAACGTTTAGTCATTCCTATCGCATCCATTTCCATGATTCTTTCTCCATGTTCGACTAAGTAATCAGGCGTTACGGTACTTTTTCGAGCAAATTCAGAAAGAAGCGCTGTACGATTTTCAATTTGCTTATCGCTTAAAGTGTCTTCTAAGAAGAATACATCTAGATAATACATTCCATTCATTAGGTAAAGATTCGTCGTTGTATCCTCTAATTCAATTTCTGTAGCTAATTGAATCATTGCTTCAAAAGAGCCTACTTCAAATACTAATTCACGAGTAACGGGTGCGGATTCTGTTTCATTTTTTTCTTTTTTAGCAGGTAATTGATTTTTAAACCAATCCATCATTTCTTCTTGAGAAAATCCTTCATAAGACTCTGGATCTTCATTTTTTAACCAGTCTGTAATCTCTTCTGGTGAATAATAATCTCCATATACCTCATAAGGATCCATGTTTTCAAGAGAAGCATTTTTACTAATAAACAATTCTAGACCATCGCCTTTAGGCAACACTTGAAAAGTAACGGCTTCGCTCCCTTTGAATTCATCATTCACATCTACTTCTTCTAAAATACTATAAAAGAAATTTTCGATTTCCTTGTGATTTCCCAGTAAGTCTAAAAAAGTGATTCCTCTAGCAGCTAAATCTTCGCTTTTGATTAAGACACGGATTGTGTTCTCATTAATATGTTCCATTTCCATATTAGCTACACCTCACTTATCCTTCATATAAGTCCATTGTAACGGATGGGCTAGAAATGTAAAGAGAAAAACATTACAAAAGCAAAAGACACAAGCATTCTTAAACAAAAAAATAAGACAAAAACCATAATATGATTTTTGTCTTACCGACTTCTATAATCCTGCCATTAGTTGTGCTTGTCTTAATTCTAATTGACGAACATCACGTGGTAAGAAACGACGAATTTCATCTTCGTTAAAACCAACTTGTAAGCGTTTCTCATCAATCATAATTGGGCGACGTAACAAACCTGGATTTTCTTGGACAAGAGTTAATAATTCTTTAAGTGGCAATTCATCAAGATCCATGTTCAACTTTTGAAAAACCTTTGAACGAGTCGAAATGATTTCTTCCGTACCATCTTCAGTCATTTGCAGAATTGATTTTAATTCTGAAATATTCAATGGTTCAGAGAAAATATTCCGTTCAACGAAAGGAATTTCGTGCTCTTGTAACCAAGCACGAGCTTTTCTACATGAGGTACAACTTGGGGAAGTATATAGTGTCAACAACGTGCATCACTCCTTTTTAAATTAAAAACAGAAGAACCATTTGTTTCACTTCTGTTTTCATTATAACGCACACGATTGATAATTACTAGTGTTTTTCGCAAGTTTGCAAACAAAAAAAATGTTATTTAATAAAAATAAACCTTATGATTATCCGCATTTTATCAATGTTTTTTCTATTTTTGAATAATTTTTATATTTTTTCTAACTTTTTTATTATTATGTAACAGACTGTAAAAACTGTTATATAAAATCATTCATAACTGTGAAATTAAACAACAACCCTCTTCCAAAAAAGATTAACTCCTTATTGAAAACTAGCTTCCTTCAAGACAATATATTCAAGGGATTCGTCAATTATCCTTCCATTTTTCCCTATAAATATTTTTCGTTATTTTAAAAAAAAACATTGACAAAAAAAGATACGTAAGTTTTTTTTGTGTTACTTTTTCCAAGAAAATTCCTATCAGCAAATTTTATAAAAAAAAAATTATGAGTAATTGCTTTGTATTCTCTATAAAATATCAGAAAAATAAAAAAAAGATGTGCAATTCATTCATTTTTATGAATTGACACATCATTATATTGTTATTAATTATGAAATTGCGCATTATAGAGCTTACGATAATGACCATTTTTCGCCATTAATTGCTCGTGCGTACCTTCTTCAAGAATTCCGTCTTCACTCATAACAATGATTCTTGTAGCATGTTTAATTGTGGCTAAACGATGAGCAATAATTAACGTTGTTCTGCCTTCTGCTAAAGAATTTAATGATTCTTGAATCACTTGTTCTGTCTCGGTATCTAAAGCAGAAGTTGCTTCATCTAAAATTAAAATTGGTGGATTCTTTAAGAACATACGTGCAATAGCCACACGTTGACGTTGACCACCCGACAATTTCACGCCTCGTTCACCAATCATAGTATCTAAGCCATGACTCATCTGAGCAACTACACCCTCTAAATGTGCCAATTTCACCGCTCGCAAAATGTCTTCTTCAGATGCATCTAAATCGCCATAAGCGATATTTTCACGAATCGTTCCTGGAAATAAGAAAACATCTTGTTGCACTGTTCCAATTTGATGACGTAAAGAAGTTAACGTCATTTCTTGTATATCTATTCCATCAATAGTAATTTGGCCACCAGTTACATCGTAAAAACGTGGCAACAAATTACATAAGGTGGTTTTCCCTGAACCACTTTGCCCAACAAAAGCTACCGTTTCACCGGCTTGAATATCAAGTGAAATGTTTTCCAACACTTTTGTATCGTCAGCATATGCAAAGGATACATTTTTATAGGAGATATCTCCCGTTAAATGTCCCACTGGTTTTGCACCCTGTTTATCTTTAATTAACGGTTCTTTATCCAGTTCTTCTGTTAAACGCTTGAAACCAGCAATCCCTTTAGGATAACTTTCGATCATAATATTCACTTTTTCAATTGGTCGTACAAAAACGTTTGATAACAAGATAAAACCTACAAACTGTCCATTTGTTAATTCGCCTTGGATGGTATAATATGCACCAAAAATTAAAGCAAATAAGTTAATCAAACGAATCATTAAATAGTTGTAAGCTGAACTAACACCCATTACTTTGTAAAATACAATTTTTGAACGGCGGTACAATTCACTTAAACCATTAAAACGTGCAGCTTCATAATCTTCTTTGGCAAATGATTGTGTCACACGAATACCACTAACAGCAGCTTCAACTCCCGAATTAAATTCGCCTAGATTATCATAAATATCTGTATTGACTTTGGTCATTTTTTTATTGAAAAAGACCAATGCAATCGTAATTAATGGAATTAAAGCAAAAGTTGCAATAGCTAAACCTACGTGCATGCGCATCATTAAAATAAATGATCCTACGAGAGTCATTACGGTAATAAACACGTCTTCAGGACCATGATGGGCTACTTCTGAAATTTCAAAAAGATCTGTGGTTAAACGACTAATAACTTTTCCAGTTTTTTGATTATCATAATACTCAAATGATTGCTTCTGTAAATGGCTAAATAATTCACGACGCATGTCGGTTTCAATATTGACACCTAATTTGTGCCCATAATAGACAACAATATATTGCAAAATCGTATTGATAACATAAAAAAGCAAAAGCCCTAAACACGCCCAAATGACATAACGAAAATTATTCTGTGGCATAATTTTATCAATCACTTGATTCACAGCTACCGGAAAAGCTAACTCCAATAATCCGGCAAGGACAGCGCAACAAAAGTCCAATAAAAATAACGACTTATACGGTCGGTAATAGCTAAAAAATCTTTTTAACATGTACTTCCTCCTTTCACATAACATTAATTATAGAGAAAGCACCCAAGAAAAGCAAAGAGCCAAGCTCAAAAAAACAAGTGTTTGGAAATACTTCTTGATGAAATATTTCCAAACGCTATGCCCTGTCAAACGTAATTCTTCAATTTTTGAACGATGATTTGCTTCTTTCAGAGAAGCTTATTCGTTGTGAATGATGTAAAAGTAGTCGTTGTGATTTTTAACGCTTTATTAGGTAGCGTGTTTTAATTATTTTCCACCAGTCGGTAAATAACTTTGTAAAGATTCTGCTAAGTTACGGACATTTCTAGTTTGTACATACACTGTTCCTGAGCCGTTAAATTCATTAACAATCCCTTCTCCAGAGGTAAAACCAAACATTCCCGAAGCAATCCGAATGTTATAATCTAAATTCGCAGACCAAGCTAAAACATGTTCATTATCTACGGTTAACGGCTTTCCAGGTTCAACGGTTAATTCAACGATATCTCCAAAACTTGAAATTAATAAATCACCTGTACCAGAAGTTTCCATGACAAACAAGCCACCTGTACCTGCAAAAATTGCTTTGCCCACATCTTGACGTACCATGTTATAGTGCACCGATGAATCAGAAGCTAAGTAAGCACCTGTATTTAAGCGATATTGGGCTAAGCCAATGGTTAATTTTTGAATTTTCCCAATATTACTTGGTGCAACAGCTAACTCGGCTTGATTCCCCGTTGCCGTTGCTTCAGTGATAAACATTGATTCTCCTGAGGTAATCGAACGACCAATCGCAGACATTAAACCACCTAATCCCGAACGATTATTGCTGTTCATTCTACCTTTGATTTCGACATTGCGTGAATAAGCCATTGCGCCTCGTTCAATATTGATTACATCGCCCAGCTCCATCTGAATGACTGCCATTGGATACGCTGTCCCACCTGTTAATTCAAAGTTCATTATAACGCCTCCTTGTAAAAATATATTGTTGCTTTTAGTATACCAGATAAATGTAAAAAGCAGCTTGAATGACTCGAAATAACGTTACGTTTAGACCTTCTTCAAATTTTGTAAGTAGTCTTTTTGCTAGAAAGTAAAAAACACACCAAAATGAGCGTGTCATTTTGGTGTGTTTGTTTATTCTTCGCCAACACTTAAAATTAAGCGAATATCATCTTCAGTCATTTGTTGAAGTTGTGTTTCATTTCCTTGAATAACACGCTGGAATAGTTCGCGTTTTTCTTGCTGTAAAGAGTTCATTCGTTCTTCAATCGTTCCTTCAGCAATCATGCGCCAAACTTCAACCACACGTTTTTGTCCGATGCGATGCGCACGTCCAGCTGCTTGTTCCTCAACTGCTGGGTTCCACCATAGATCATACAAAATAACTGTGTCCGCACCAGTTAAATTCAATCCGGTTCCTCCAGCTTTTAAGGAAATCAAGAAGACATCTTTTTCACCTTCATTGAAGGCATCCACCATTTCAATTCGTTCTTTTGGCGGCGTACTGCCTCTCAAATAAAATGTTTCTAACCCTAATTCATTTAATTCCTCTTCAATAATCGATAACATGCTAGTAAATTGTGAGAACAATAACACCCGACGATTATTTTCTTTGGCAGCCTGAATCAAGTCTTTGACCTGCTCAAGTTTTCCTGAGCCACCTGCGTAGTCTTCAATAAATAATTTCGGATCACAGCAGATTTGGCGCAGACGTGTTAAGCCTGCAAGAATGCTAATTCGATTTTTCTTAAATGTTGCGGAATCCATACTTGAAATTTCTTCGCGCATTTGGCGTAAATAAGCCAAATAAACTGTTTTTTGCTCTTCAGTTAATGCACTGTAATAGTTTGTTTCAATTTTTTCCGGCAAATCTTTTAACACTGTTCGCTTATCCCGACGTAAGATAAAGGGTTGAATCATCCCAGCAATTTGCTCCGTAGATAATTCTCGGTAACGCTGTTTACTTGGGAAAAATCCCGGCATAATCATTTGGAATAGCGCCCATAATTCTTCTAAATTATTTTCAATCGGAGTACCACTCAAAGCAAAGCGATGGTCAACTTTTAATGAACGTAAAGCTTGAGCCGTTTTAGTGCTACTATTTTTAACCATTTGAGCTTCATCTAAAATCAAATAGCCTATCTCACGTTTGCGATATTGCTCAACGTCTTGACGTAAACTGGCATAAGACGTAATCCAAATATCGGCTTGTTGATTCATAATGTGTTCCCGCTCATCTTTATTCCCACTGACCACAATTGTTCGCAACGTAGGCGCAAACTTCTTAATTTCTTGATACCAGTTATACGTCAAACTCGCTGGTGCTACAATTAATACTTGAATGGTTTGATGTTCTTCTTTTTCTGATAGCAAATAACTAATCGTTTGTAACGTTTTCCCTAGCCCCATCTCATCTGCTAAAATTCCACCAAATTGATAGTGACTTAACATTTTTAACCATCGGAAACCAGCAACTTGATATTCACGAAGCTCTGCTTGTAAATTTTGTGGTAGCTCTGTATTGTAAGCTTCTGGATGTGTCAAATCCACTACCATTTTGTCAAAGCCTTCACTGAAATGTGCCCGATCAGCCAACTGCTGCTGAAGCTGTAAACCTTGGTTAAGAGGAATTTTGGCAACCCCTTTTTCCGTTTGGATATTTTCACGTAATTGCGCTAAAATTCGACTAGTCTCTTGAAATTCTTCTGAATCTAATGCTAAAATTTGTCCATTTTCCATGGTATAAAATTGGTCGCTACGCAACAAACTTTGTAACACTTCATCAATTTCATTTTGAGCGATTCCTGAAATATCAAAACTTACATCTAACCAAGAGCCTGCTTCCCGCACCTCAATCTGTGGTTGGAATTTGCGACCATCTAGATAACGTTCTCGTAGTTTTTTTCCCATACGAATATCACCTGATTGACGTAAAAAGGACAACTCACGAGTGAAGAAGCGATAAAGGGCTTCCCCTTCTGGTAATGGTTTTTGCCAACCAGTTTTCGTTCGTTCGAAATCTAAACTTTTTGCTAGTAGTTCAATGCGTTGCTCTTGTTTATAATCACGTAAGACTTCGGCATGATTGTCAGGAACAACTTGATGGGCTTCGTCAGTGGAGTAGACCACATCCCCATAAACATAATCGGCCCGCATATCAATATTCCCTTGACGTTTTTTCAGATAGAAAATAACGTGTAACTTCTCATCACTAATATAATTATAAACCTCTTCTGAAATATGCACTTCACCAATTTTACGTAAGAAAGGTAACACTTGTTTAAAGAGAATGGATAATTCATGCTTTGGATAAGCAATCACTGGGTTTTCCAACCGTTTTAGTAATTGTTCCATCGTTAAATAAATATCAAAATCTTTGACGCTTAAAGCATACACTTGTCCATTCACAATGCCCCAACCATAATATTTATAAACAAGATCAAAATCTTGTTCAATACGTAATTCAAATTGTTCTTCCACGCGTGCTAACGAAAAACGCAACGGTTGCTGCTCATCGGTAAAGTGTAACAGGCGAAGCTTCTCCTGTTCCGTTTGTAGTAAAAATGGAAATTCTATCATTTGTTCAACTAATTCACGGGCTGATTCAACAGGTAATAAAAGATATTTTTTATCAAGTTTCCCTTTCACTTGAATGCCTGCTTGCCCCATTAATTGTTGTGTTTGTGATAAGTGAGAAAGACGCATTAAAAATTCATTGGTTGCTTCATCAAATGCCTGATGTGCGAGCGAAAAACTATTTTGCTTATTCGCCACATACAATTTTTCCTCATCATATACTTGTAAAAATTTATAAATATTTTTAACAACGTAACTTCGACCATTGCGTTCACCAATTTTTAAAGAAATACCTAAAACATCTAATTCATAGCGATACGGATTGGTCGGCAAACTATCTAATTGGCATTCAATTGCAAGTGGCTGCGTTTTTCGTTCTGGTTCATTTGCTAGACGATGAAAGCCATTCGAAAACATAACAGAAGGTGAAAAAGCTTCGATTTTTTGGACCTCACTTTTAGGAATCATTCGTGTTTTTCCTTCTTTACGCAAATAAAGCTCAACGGCCACTGTATGTTTGCAATAACGATGCTCTTCCCAATATGGACATTGACAATAGTCTTCTTCTTTAGCACTCGTATCAAGATCCACTCGATACAATTCACTACCTAAAACTTCTGCATGCCATACTTGATTTTCTGGATCAGGAGTTACCGATAATACCCGCCCATCATTTAGATAGGTTCTTGCTTTTTCGATGATTTTTTCTGGAATACTCCATTTCATATCATTTATTCCTCCCCGCTACACCACTTGACTCTTAATATGGCTTTGACCGCTGCCATTCGCTTGGACAATTAATTGCTGCTGAATGCGATCTTTTAATTCTCTGACGTGACTGATAATTCCAATCATTCGTCCTTCATTTTCAATAATTTCTAAAGCTTCCATCGCCATTTCCAGCGATTCTTCATCCAATGAACCAAATCCTTCATCAATGAAAAGTGCTTCAATGGCAATTCCCCCCGCACGGTTTTGAATTACATCAGCTAACGATAATGCTAAAGCTAGAGCAGCAATAAAACTTTCGCCACCTGATAAGGTATGTGCACGTCGACTCATACCAGCATTATCATCATAAATATTAATTTCTAAACCGGTTGAACTACGGTAACTGCCTTTTTTATCTGCTAATAAAAATTGATAGCGACCTCTTGTCAACTTGTTAAGTCGTTGATTCGCAACTGCTAAAATCTCTGCTAAGAATGATTGTAACACATAACGTTCAATACTAATTTTTTCAGGATTATCACCATTTAACGTTTGAGCTAACTGCTGAAGTTGCGTCATTTCGGTTAATTGCTCTGACGATTGTTGCGCTAATACTTGTAATTCTTCCAACAATTGGCGATTATTTTGTAAGATTCCCTTGTGTTGGACACTTTGTGTTTGGAAAGCTGCTAATTCTTGTTCAGCTTCTTCATATTGGGCTTCTAAGTCAGTTATATTGGGTTGCTTGTCAACAATCAGAGCGGCTAAATCATGCAAACGACTTTTGATTACTGTCATCTCTTGATTATAAGACGACCATTTTTCTTGCAAGCTTGGCAAAGTAGCCATTTCTTCACAGGCTAAGCGCATCGCTTCTTCTGAATCAAATACACCTGCAGCCAAAGCTTGTTGTAATTTTTGTTCTTGTTCGCGCTCTTTCGTAACAATCGTTTGGAGTTGTTTTGTTTGTTGTTGGTATCGTTCATTTAAGCTAATGAATTCCTCATTCAGTTTGCTACCTTGCAGCTGGTGAGTTGTTAAACGCTCTTGACAAGTGGCTTCTTGATGTTGCCATTCAGCTATTTTCGCCATCAATTCCGTCTGTGTTTGGTCGTTTACTTGTTTTTGCAGAGTTTGAATCTCAAGTGAAATAGGTTGTAAGGTTTGTTCAAGTGTTTGAAATTCCTGAGTGACTACCTGATGCTTTTCTGCTAGCTCACTTAACTGTTTTTCAATCCTTTGTTGCTCAGTAACCTTCTGATTCAAGGTGTCTATTTGTTGATCAAGGTCCTTACAGAAAACCAATAATCGTTCACTTGGATTGGCAATCTTCTCATTTAAAAGTTTTTCCATTTCTTGATGAAGTACCGTACAACTATTTTGGCTTTTGACCTTTTGTTCCTCTAATTCCTTTTGCTTTTCTTGCAAGGTTTGTTGCTTATACCTCATTGTCTGATGTTCGTCTTCTTTTGCTCGTAGCAGCTGCGTCGTTTTTTCAAATATACGCTCGCTTGCTTTAAGCTCCTTTTCAGATAGCGGCGTTTCTTCATGAATGTGCTCTGTTGAACCACAAACAGGGCAAGGCTCCCCATCAACTAGTAACAATTGTAAACGCGCAATTTGTAGTTTGGCGTAATCACTTTGATGTTGCTTAAACAACTCACCGAGTTCTGCGATTGCTTTTTCAAGAACGACTAATGCTGCTTGATTATTTTGGATTGCTTGTTCATTCTCTTGCGCTTGTTGCTTGATAGTAGCTAATTGTTGTTGTTCCTCTTCCCAGCGCTTGACTTTATCCTTGAATTGAACAAGTTGAAGCTCTTTTGCTTGCAAAGCCTCTTTTTCTGCTGAAATAGTCAAATCACGGGCTGCCTCAAGACAATTTTGTTGTTCTTGATAGTCACTCACCTGCACTTGTAGTTCTGCTAGGTCTTGCTGGTAAGTGCGTTCTTCTCCTTGTAACTGTTCAATTCTTTTTGCTAAGGGCAACAAACTTTCTAATTGTTGAATTGTTTTTTGTTGCATCACTACTTGTTCTTGTAACTGATTCATTGTCGCTTGTTCAGTTTTCCAATCATCCTTGGCTTGTTTATTCACACTTAACGCAGCGGTCAGCTCTACCAACTGCGCATCAATTGTCGTATGTTCTTTTCGAGATTCTTCTAAGTTGTGTAATAAATTGACATGTTTATCCACCCAAGATAAGCGATCAATGGTCGCTTTTACTGTTTGCATTTCGGCATTTTGTGTATCTAATGCGGTCAGTCTATCCGTTAATTCAGTTTGTTCATTAAATAACTTTAACTGTTCTTGCCCTGTATATAAGGCCGTTTCTGCTTGTTTTTTTTTGCCTTTAGCTAGTTCAAAAGCTTCGTCTAATTTTTTTTGACGTTCGACTAATTGCGCAATATCAGCTTGCCAATCATCCACAGTTTCTTGCACGGAAACGAAAGCTTTCTTTTCTTCTACCCATTGGAAACGTGGGACTAAAGCCTCTATTTGATGTTGTTTTTTACTTAATGATTGATCCATAGCCTTTTGCTTTTGTCGAAGCCAATCATTGAGACGTTGATACAATTCGGTACCAAATAAATTGCGTAACAATTTTTCTTTTTCATTACTAGAAGCAATTAAAAAATTACGAAACTCTCCTTGGGGCAATAAGATAATTTGGAAAAATTGTTTTGCATCGACATTCAACAAATCTTTGATAAACTGATCGACCTCAGTACGTTTGGTATACTGTTTCTGTTCTTCCATTTGCCCATTATAAATCGTTAAACGAACCTTGGCTGTTTGTTTTTTCGTACCCTCACCACGTTTTTTCTGAACTTCTTGTTCAGGTGAGCGGGCAATTTCATAAAAGAAGCCTTGATGTTCAAAACAAAAAGTCACACAGGTTTCTTCTTCTGGCGTGGCAAACATCGAACGCATTTCTTTTCCTGAACGGAGTTGTCCTGAAGTTTCACCAAATAAAGCAAACGTCATACCATCAAAAATTGTAGTCTTCCCGGCACCAGTTTTTCCACTAATTAAAAAGAGACCTGCCTCTTGAAAATCGCCAAAATCCACTGACTCATGAATAAATGGTCCAAAATTTTTCATTGTTAATGTTCGCGGCTGCATGTTAGTCCCTCTTTTCTGTATCTAATGCTGTTTGTAATCCTTCTGCTAACCATTTGACTTGCTTTTCAGTCAACGCATCCCCCGTAATTTCTTCAAAAAAATTGGTAATGATTTGTTGGGGATTTTGTTCACGTTGCCGTTCATGAAATGGTTGTGATGTTTCACGACCATTCAAACGTTCGACGCTTAAAATATACGGATAGACCTCTCGTAATTGATTCATCATATTAGGAATCACCGACCGATCAGTTAACGAAATTTGCCAAAATTGCTCGCGATTGACGTTTTGATAAAAAGTTGGTTGTAATAGTTCATCAAATGAAGCTTCCATCTGCTGGATATCACGTAATGGCTGTAATTTATGAAACTCCGGTGTTTTTTCATCGGTATCGACAAGCCAAACGCCTTTTTCATCATTAATTTCCGATAAAGAAAACTTTAATGGTGATCCACTATAGCGAACCTTCTCTTTTTTCAAAGCATTTTTTGAATGCAAGTGCCCTAAGGCAACATAATCAAATACCTCTAGCAATTCATAGGGAACACTGTTTAAGCCCCCTACTTGAATGGGTGTTTCTGAGTCTGTTCGTAAACCACCAGCAATGAAAAAATGCGTAACTAAAACATGTTTCTTCTGATCATCAAATGCTGTCACCATCTCAGTAATCACTCGTTCCATAGCTGCTTGAATCGTTGTCAGCTGTTCATCCTCAAAATATAAACGAGCAGCAATCGGCTCAAAATAAGGTAAAAGGAAAAATTGGGTGTCCGCCATTTCAATAGGATGAAAAGCTTCACTCAATTGCGTATGCAAATAAAAATCAGTTTGTTTAAACCAGGGAACACCTGTTGCTAAACGTCCACTCGAATCATGATTCCCTGAAATAGCTAAAATTGGAATTTTCTTCTCAAGATTGATTTCGATTAATTTTTGATTGAGCATTTCAACGGCTTCCACACTAGGAACAGAACGATCATACAAATCACCAGCAATAACAATGGCATCCACCGCTTCTATTGTGGCTATATGTATGATTTTTTCAATACTATCCCGTTGGTCTGCTAATAAATCATAGCCATGAAGTTTTTTGCCAATATGCCAATCGGCTGTATGTAAAAATCGCACGCATTTCACCTCTTAAAAATGTTCTTCTCATTATTATAACACTTTCTGCGCTTTGTCTCTAAAGAAAAAAGCATCTCAGCAAAAGCCAAGATGCCTAGTGATTTATTTGTTTGGTTCGTAATGAAAATTTGGATTAACTTCTTTGTCTAACTGATCAAACGCGGCTTGAATACGACGCTCCACTTCGGCTAATCCTTCATCGTTCATCTTTTTGATGTCGCTTAAATCAATCGGTTCCCCAAAACGAACGGTTACACGCTTACGCTTAAATAAGTCTTTTAATGTCAGTGGTCCCTGATAAATAGAGGGAACAACACGAACTTTAGCCATCTTAGCAATCACTGCCATACCACCTTTTAAAGCAGTCGAATGTCTCGTTCCACTTGGAAACATAATTAAGCTTAAATCAGTATCTTTCAAAATTTTGACAGGTGTTTTAATCGCACTCGGCCCTGGTTTATCACGTTTCACAGCAAATGCATTGGCTTTCACCAAAATAAAGCGTAAAATCGGATTTTTAAATAATTCTTCTTTTGCCATAAAAGCAAATTTTTTAGGTCGGGCTGCCACCGCCAAATACAAAGGATCCCACCAAGTACGGTGTGGTGCAACTAAAATATAATTTTCATCGTTGGGTAGTAACTCTCTTTGCTCATAGCGAGCATTCCCATTTACGATAAATAAAATGACGCGTACAACGCCACGCATAAATGTAAAAAACATACGCTCGTTCCTTTCATACTCATTAAATGTAGTATGCAGAAAAAAAACGCTGTTGACAAGTTTTTTCTACTTTCTAATAAATACAATATTTTTTTACATGTTCATTCTACAAAATTTCTAGCAACAAAATAAAGAATAAGTTCGTTTTCTATCCCTATCATTATGACAATTATTTTGTTTCTTAATAAATGAAAAAAAATAATTTCAGACATTGCTGCCTGAAATTATTCTTTTGTTTAATTAGGAACAATGGTTAAGAAATCTTCACCTGATAAAATTTCTGTTTGATCCATATCTAAGACATCTAAATAGTCACTTGTATTAGTAACAACAACTGGTGTAATAATTGGTAAGCCCGCTGCTTTAATTTTTTCAATATCAAATGAAACTAATAGCTCGCCTTGTTTAACAAAATCCCCTTGTTTAACAGCAGTTTCAAAACCTTCACCATCCAGACTCACTGTATCCATCCCGATGTGCATTAAAATTTCTGCACCGTCAGTCGTTGTTAAACCGACTGCATGACCTGTTGGAAATAATGTCGTAATCGTTCCATCTGCTGGAGCAAATAGTTTCCCAACAATCGGTTCAATCGCAACACCTTTTCCTAATGTACCTGAAGCAAAAACTGGATCTGGAACTTCTGATAAAGGAACGATTTTCCCTTCTAAAGGACTAACTAATACTATACGTTCTTTAGCTTTCTTTTCAGTTGTTACTGGTGCTTTAGGTTTTGCAATTGCTGCTTCGACTGGATCATCAAAACGAAGAATATACGTTAGAATGAAGGCTAATACGAAAGCACCGGCCGTACCAATTGCAGCTGCAATCATTCCTGACATATCTTTTGTATCTTGAGGAATAAATCCTGGTAAACTCAAAACGCTGACTAAACCAAATGTATAGTTTGATACATTACTAAAACCGATAAAAGCCCCACCAATTGCTCCTGAAATACAAGCGGCGATAAATGGTTTTTTCAATGGAAGGGTAACCCCATATACAGTTGGTTCGGTAATGCCAAAAAGAGCGGTAATCGTTGAAGAAAGTGCTAATCCTTTTAGTTTGACACTCTTTGTGATAAAGAAGACAGCTAATGCAGCGCCACCTTGTGCTAAGACTGCGGGTAGTAACATAGGAACCATCGTCTCAAAACCAGCTTGACCTAAGTTTACCATCATAATTGGCACAAAGCCCCAATGCATACCGAACATCACAAAGACTTGCCATAAGCCACCCATAACAGCTCCAGCAACAAGTGGACTAAAGTTATAGATACCATTATAAGCAGAACCTAACCAGTCACCAACAATTGTACCTAAAGGACCAATGACAATAAATGTCACCGGTGCCATAATTAGAAAAACCAATAATGGTACCACAATAATTTGTAAGAAACCAGGAACAACTTTCTTGAAAAAGCGTTCGACATAACTTTGAACATAAACCGCTAAAATAATTGGAATCACAGATGACGTATAGCCACTTAAGCCTAAAATAACTGGGATGCCAAAGAAGGAAATACTTTCACCAGCACCTGCTAAAGCGGTAATTGAAGGATGAACCAATGCCATCGCTAAAGCCATCGCTAAAAATGGACTCGTTTTAAATTTATTCGCTGCTGTCACTGCTAGAAGGATTGGTAAATAAGTAAATAACCCATCGGCAATTGAGAACAAAATAACATAAACGCCAGATTCAGCTGAAAGCCAGTTTAGCGTCACCGCCAATGTCAAGAAGCCTTTTAGGACCCCAGCTCCGGCCATCGCTCCTAGAAAAGGTGTAAAAATAGACGAAATAATGTCAACAAATTGATTAAAAATATTCCCTTTTTTTCTATCTGATTTAGCGACCTCATCCCCACCAAAATTAGCTAGTGAGGTTAATGCTTGGTAGACATCACTCACATGACTTCCAATAACAACTTGATATTGTCCACCACTTTGCACAACTTGAATGACATCATTGTCTTGTTTTAAACGCTCTGTATCAGCCTTTCCTTCATCATTTAAAACAAAACGTAGACGAGTTGCACAATGAACCACACTTTCCACATTTTCTTTACCGCCAACAGCCTCCAAGACGCGAGCAGCAATTTCACTATTTTTACTCATTTTCTTTCGCTCCTTTATCTATATTTTTCTATGCAAAAAAACCTAGACTGAAAAAAGAGTACGAAAAATAGTCATTTTCGATCTCTATTTTCAATCTAGGTTTTGCCTGTCTGCCAGTAACAATCCTATATGATTGAATGTTTTTATTTATCTGATACAACACGTTCGATATGAATCGTCAAATAAATCATTTCTGATTGGCCTAATGGTTTCCCATAAGTCTTAATTAAATAGTCATTAATTCGTTGAACCGTTTGAAATGCTTTTGGATATTTCGATTGTACTAAAGCAAATAAAAATTCATCTTGTTCATCTGATAGCTCATCATTTAAATAACGTTGGGCAAAATATTGTAAATGTGTCACGATGCGATGATAGTTCAATGATTGCGTATCTAGTGTTTTTCCAAAATAACGAGTAATAATCGTTAAAATATCGCGAACGATTTCTGTCATTTTCATAGTTGTCTGCATATTGTCATTGCCCTGATGACTATTAACAATATGAAAGGCAACAAAACCTGCTTCTGTTTCAGGCAACCGGACACCTAAATCTTTTTCAACTAGACTCAACGCTTTTTGAGCAGCCGCAAACTCTTTTGGATAAAACCTTTGCGTCTCCAATAAAAGCGGGTTTGGCATTTCAATTCCTTCTTTTGATCGAACAAGCGCATAATGAATATGGTCTGTCAGCGTTATATAAATATTAGTCGAAAACTCTATATTTAAATCGGCTTCAATCATATCCACTATTTTTTTGACCGTATCAATTTCATCACTAGGAATATCTGAAAACAGTTGCTGCATTTGATGCCCTGTAAAAGAATCTTTTAATATAAATTCTTTCTGAACAAATGCCGGATCGATTTCATCTCCAACCTTCTTCTTAAAAGCTAACCCTCGGCCCATTAGAATTATTTCTTCACCGGCCTCATTGCTAGAAAGAACAACATTATTATTCAAAATTTTATTAATAATCATGGTAACCTCTCTTTATACAATAAAAAAAAACCTAGAATCCCCCAACAACATTTGGTTCGTTCTGGTTTTGCCTGCCGTGCAGTAACAATCCGTATTACAAAAATGATAGTAACATAAGACTTAGAGAATTGCAATTAAAAATGCAAACCTTTTCAATATATTTTTATATTCAGTAAAATAGCGTATAATAAACTCATTATTTTTATTATAAAGGAGTCCCTTGTATGTATTTAAACGAAGGCGAACGAGTTGATCAATTATACGCAGATGCTATTCAAATTATTCAAAGTACCAACGTTTTTTCTTTTTCACTTGATGCCGTCCTGTTAGCTAATTTTCCAGCCATCCCCAAGCGAGGAAAAATAGTTGACTTGTGTGCGGGAAATGGTGCCGTTGGTTTGTTTGTTAGTCGTAAAACAAACGCCCAAATTTATCAAATTGAATTACAGGAAAAATTAGCTGATATGGCCAAGCGTAGTATTCAATTAAATCAACTTGAGGAACAAATGACTGTCTATACTATGGATTTAAAAGAATCATTAACTAAAATCAAAGGAGACTCAGTGGATTTATTGTTATGCAATCCACCGTATTTCAAAAATATTGAGACAGGAATTAAAAATCCTAATCCCCATTTAGCAATTGCTCGGCATGAAATTCATACAAATTTAGATGAGGTTATTGCTATCTCAAGTCGACTATTAAAAACAAACGGACGAATTGCCATGGTTCATCGACCAGATCGTTTCCTCGATATTATCGAAAGCATGCGTCGGCATCGCATTGCTCCCAAGCGCATTCAGTTCGTTTATCCTAAAGAAGGAAAAGAAGCCAATATTTTACTAATTGAAGGGATTAAAGATGGGAAATTAGACGGCTTTAAAGTATCCCCACCTCTGATTACTTATGACCAAGCCGGCAACTATAATCCCGAAACAAGGAAAATGTTATATGGCGAATAAACATTATTTTTATGTCTTAGAATGTAAGGATCAGACATTTTATGGTGGTTATACAACTGATTTAGCACGACGTTTGGCAGAACACAATAGCGGAACAGGCGCCAAATACACACGCTTAGCCAAGCGACGACCCTTGCACATGATTCACGCTGAAAGCTTTGATTCGCGTAGTGAGGCAACGAAAGCCGAAGCAGCCTTTAAAAAGTTGTCACGAAAACAAAAAGAAATTTATCTTAAAAACAACCAGTCACTTTCTGTTCTAGACGAAAAAAGTGTGCCTTCGTTTTATTGAAGACACACTTTTTATGTTACGGTTCTTTTGGGCAACAGCATCCAACATAAACCAAACGCAAACATCACCAATAATAACATTAGACACGCCTTCTTTCTGTTTGTTTTTTGAAAATTGGTATAAATCCAAGAATAATTAATAAGAAACTAACCATAAAATAAAAGACAATATACGGAGAGTCGCTTCCGGCAATATCTAATATCCCTTGTAAGATGAAACCATTTATTAAGACTACTATTCCGGCATGGTATAAAAAAGCTAATTTGAGAGGACTGACCCTTGCCACAATTAGCCAGATTATTAGCCCTGCAATCGGAACTAACCAAACATAGCGTAAATTTGGTGAAACAACACCATGACTAAATTGATGATACACAACTTGAAAAATAACTAAGAAAATGCTACTTATTACATAACGAATGATGGTTTTTAGAGCCATTGATTTTCCTCCTATTCATAACCAAAATACACAATATCGCTAACAGAACGTTCCGAGCTTCCTTGACCACCCACGGGCGTGTTGACAACCTGGCCATTGAAGTACAAAGTCGTTGAACCGCCCCCATCTAAGTTATAGGCTGTTGTCGCACCGGCTTGTTGGAATACTTCAGCTAATTGATATAAACTCAAGCCTTCACTCTCATCCGTGCGACCATCTGAGACCACTAACACATAATGATTTTTACCAATTTGTCCAATGGCAGTTCTGGGATTACTCCCCATCGACTGCCCTACTTCAGCAGCAGTATCTACTACAATTTCACTGTTTTCAATTAAAGCTGGACCAAATGATAAAACCTGTTGAACACCACTAGCTAATAATTCTTGTGCCGATACTTGCCCTTCATCAATAATTGATAGATCGCCATTGTCATCAATGACTAAATCTGCTTGTCCATCCACGCCACTTTCACGGTATAAATTGCCATTGCGCAAGACGTATCCGCTACTTCTAAACCCATAAAAATCACCATTAATCGCTAAAATCGCCTTCTTTTCTTCGGCAATCGTCGAAGTTGCTTCCTTAATATTGCGACCATACGTATTTTGTGCCAAAGCGGTCTTCAAATAACTGGGATCAGATACTTGAATATCCACTACATAGACAGTTGTATTATTAACAACTTGCTCCTCAATCGTAAGTTGAATGTTTTCATCAGAATAACTTGTTTCAGTAATAATTGGCTCCGTTGTTTCAATCGTTTCAGTCGTTTGGTTTGTCGGCGTTGACTCACTCGCAATCACCGTTTCGGCTTGGGGTAAAACGAATGCCTTTAATAACACATAACTGTCAGCACTTATCAAAAGAAAAATAAATATGCTGACGACGACCATTTTTTTCTTAAACCATCGCTTCATCTCATGTCCTCCTTTAATTTGCAAAAATCATGCGTCGTTGAATGATAAAACTAGCAATAAATAGACAACTGTCAACCAGAATCTTGCTAATAAATACCGACGAGAGCATCGTATTAAACCATGAAACACCTAACCAGCTAAGAAGCAATTGTGTCAAAAATAGGATGCCATATTTCCAAAACGATTGACGCATACTACGCTGCGAACGAAAAACTACCGTGCGATTAATTTGGTAATTATAAAAACCAGATAAAATTCGGGCAAACGATGTCGCAAAAAGT
The DNA here is from genome assembly GCF_058216475.1 of Enterococcus sp. AMC2644. Lineage (NCBI taxonomy): Bacteria > Bacillati > Bacillota > Bacilli > Lactobacillales > Enterococcaceae > Enterococcus > Enterococcus sp. AMC2644. The sequence continues at coordinate 2,059,866 of NZ_CM177095.1, read as the reverse complement.
AATGCGCCAGCTGATTCTCCAACAACTAAACTTAATAGGAGAAACAATGCTAAATCAACGATTGAAGACGAGAGCGATGCAAACAAAAAAGTCACCAGGGGTTGATAAATCAAGAAGGAGTCCTGAATCACTCGAAAATGTGAGCCTTGATTATTTTCTTCATAAACTGTGGTAATTGGGATGGTGGCTAATCGATACCCTTTATGAGGTAGTTCTAATAGCTGGTTCATTTCATATTCGAACCGTTCCCCTGAAATCACCAACAACTCAGGAATATCATGCAACGAAAACTTTCGTAAACCTGTTTGCGTATCTGTTAACCAAATACCTGTTGATAAATAATACATACACGTTGTCATGCGATTACCTAACCAGCTACGTAAAGGTGTTTGCTTCAAATTAAACTGACGTGTACCTAATAAAAGCTCCCCAGAAATCGGGAGATATTGAGCAATCATTTGCTGAATATCAGCTAGCGAATGCTGGCCATCGCTATCGGCTGTCACTACCCAACGTGCGGAGGGATAGTGGTCCATAATATAAGTCATCCCATGTTTCAATGCATAACCTTTTCCATGATTCTCTGAATAGGACAAGACCGTAATGCCTAATGTTTGCATTTCTTCAAATAAGAAATGATACTTTTCACCACTTCCATCATCAACAACAACAATCGGAACAGTACTAGCTTCAGTTAACACTCGCAGAAAAGCGAGTGTCTGTTCATCCGGTTGATAACTTGGAATCAATAAGACGGTTTCTTTCATCGGTAACTCCTCCATTCAATGTAGTGATACCTTTGATTATACAAAGTTACCTTAAAGTCACCTTAAACCAAAAAGAGCATGTGACCTAAGAAAAAATAAGACGAAAATAACCAAACAACATAGCATGAGTTGCGCCAAATCAATCTTCTATTGTTCGGATATTTGTCAATTTCCTAATATCACAAGCTGCCGCTTCATTTTTTGATGAAAGCAAAAAAATTGAGGCCTTTGCATAAAATGCAAAAGCCCCAATCTATTAGCCTATTTTTTGATTGCCATAAATACTCCGATTCCCATTACAGATAAAAGCAATGCCACAAACAATTAAAAAGTAGGGCAAATAATTAAAACCAAATACTTCGCCACCAATTAACATCGGTGCAAGTAACGTATTTGTGGCACTGCCAAAAACACTAGCATAGCCCAACGCTGCAGCTAAAACCACAGGAATACCCAAAACAGGTGCTAGAATAACTCCAAGTGAAGCACCAATTGCAAAAAGAGGAGTGACTTCGCCACCTTGAAAACCTGCACTCACGGTAAGTACCGTGAAGATTAATTTCAACAGCCAGTCATAGACTTCAATATTTCCGCCATTAAAGCTAAAGCTGATGAGGTTTGTACCTAGTCCTGAATAACGACCTTGGAAAAAGAGCACGAATAAAATACTTAAAAGAATTCCTACAATCCCAATACGACGAACCGCATTCGGAATATGTTTTACTAAAAAGCCTTTCATCCATTTTAAACTACCTGAAAATGCCCATCCACTAAAACCAAACGCAATGCCTAAAATGATTAACTTAAGTGCAAACCAAACATCAAAGGTGATTGGTACATCTAAGACAACCGAAAACTTCTCTAATCCTAAAAATGCAGACGTATTACTTGCGACAAAAGCAGCAATTAAAGTTGGTAACAACGCATCATAACGCAATTTTCCAATCACTAAGACTTCCATCGCAAAAAAGCTAGCAGCAATAGGTGTTTGAAATAAACCAGCAAAACCCGCTGCCATCCCAATAACGATAAACTGACTAGCATCGACGCCTTTGATTCCCTTGCCTAGCCAATGAGCAATCGTTGCGCCGACTTGAACAGCTACGCCTTCACGCCCAGCACTTCCACCAAATAAATGCGTCAACCACGTTCCGACAATAACAAAGGGCGTTAAACGTTTCGGAATGAGTTTTTCTTCATTGTGGCCTACTTGAAAAATCAATCCCATGCCTTGCGAGCTATTTTTACCATAATTTAAAAATAAATAAACAAACAACATACCCACAGGCGCTAAAAAAGGAATCAGATAAAGAAAATGTGCTTCACGAAATTCAGTTAAAAGCAGTAACACTTTTCCAAAAAGTGTATCCACCCCACCAACAATTAACCCAATAAAAATACTCAATAAACTAATGATGGCTACTTCTTGTTTTTTACTAGTAATTTCCATGTTTCCCCTCCTAACAAAGAAAACGTTAAGCAGTTTTCACTACTTAACGTTTATTTGTCTTATTTACCAGCACGTTTTAAGTAAGTACCTTCTGCTGTATTGATTTCTAATAATTCGCCTGCTTCAACGAAGTCTGGCACGTTTACAACTAAACCAGTTTCCATTGTCGCTGGTTTACCAGAACCAGTCACTGTCGCACCTTTAATAGATGGTTGTGTTTCTTCCACACGTAAAACAACTGTGTTTGGCAATTGAATACCGATTACTTCTGAACCGAAGAATTGGATTTTAACTTCCATATTTTCCAAAATATATTTCATTTCTTCCGCAACTACATCAGTTGGGATTTCATATTGATCGTATGTTTCTAGATCCATGAAGTATGCTGTATCTTCCATTGTATATAGATATTGTACTGTTTTTGTATCAATATGTGCTTTTTCAAACTTTTCGTCAGGACGGAAAGTTGTATCGTAAGTTGCACCAGTACGTACGTCTCTTAGTTTCATACGCATTACTGTATTCCCTTTACCAGGTTTGTGGTGGCTTTGATCCAATACTTTAATTAATTTACCATCTTGTACAAAAGTCATACCAGCTCTCAAATCACTTGCTGCAATCATGTTTTAACGTCTCCTTTGTTCTTAAAATCGTCCTCTACCATTTTAGCAGAAGCCTATCAAATAAGCTAGCATTGTTGATTAAATAACGAAAAAACTCATCTTGCTATTTACAAGATGAGCTCTTTTATTCTGACTCAGTCGTTACTTCATTCATAATTAATTTTTCGTCATAGAATTTTGAACGTTTCATCAGTTCAGATTCAAACGTATCGTAACCTAATTTTTCGATAATCGTTGGTTCTTTAGAAAATAAATTTGTCCCTAAACCTAAGCGATTGCCCGAAATTTTCACGCCAAGTGCAGATAACGTTGTTGGGAACATATCCATCGCACTAAATTGACGATTTTGATTATTCACAGTTTTTTTATTGGTATTCAAGAAGAGATTGAACACACTTCGCTGATACTCTGGATCTAAGTCATCAAAGAAGTCACTATCCATCGTTAAATGATCGCCACATAAAATGACCGTCGTATTTTCATAGAAAGGCTGTTCTTTCATCCAAGATAAAAATGCCATTAATTGACGATCGGATTCATGAATGACATTGCTGTATTGATCACCAAACAAATCCGGCGTGTCCTCTGTTGCATACCCATCCTCAAAATGTGTATCCGCAGTCAACATCGTAAAGTTAAAGGGTTCGTCTTTGGCAGATAACTCACCTAACGTATCTTTGGCAAAATCAAAGAGTTTATTATCTTCATAGCCCCACCAAACGTAATAGTCTTCGGGAATTAATCCTTGTTCAATAGCCCAATGATAGTCTCGAATATCATACTCTCCGTGTTGTTGGAAATATTTGTCACGTCCAGCAAATTCCGCTTTTGATCCGATTAACAAGGTTTGATTGTAGCCTTCTTTATCTAAAATCTCACCTAATGAATATGCGCCCGGAAAATATTCGGCACTGTTGGAACCTGAACCATCCGATAAACCAAAGCTAGCAGATGGTCGTAAAGGCACGCCTGAAGTTTGTGCAACCATAGAACTTGCTGTTTGATTGGCACCAGGTACTTGTAGCATACCGCCACCGACTTGATTGGTATTTGAAAAATGAATACCTGCTGATTCAGATAATGTAGATAAATTCGGCAACAAATTGGATTCTTGACTACCACCTAAGTCGGTTGACATATAACTGCTTTCCATTGATTCTAAGAAAATATACACTAAATTTCGTTTTTTCTTCGGAAATTTCAGTTCAACCTCTTTAGGATCAACATAATAGTTTTCATAAATCTCCGTATTCTCAAAATAATAGGCTTTAATATCCGCATAGCCAATTTCTTTTGCACTCATCGAAATACCAAAAACTAAACCTAACAGGCCTAACATCCAGACCAAACGCGTTGATAATACGCGGCGACTAATTGCCTTTCGTCCAAATTGAACAGTGCATGTCATGAAGAGATACATTAATGAGGTTAATGGCGTACTCCACAAGACGGCTTCTAATAATGGTTGTAAGATGAACGCTTGAATTTGTCCTGGATCACTGCCTTTTAACGGTTGCGTCATCGCAAAAACAATCTGATCAAATCGCATGTTTCCGATACCATTCATTGCCCAACGACTACTTGAATAGGCCAATGCGCCACTAAAAATTAACGTCGCAGACAATAAAAAAGCCACCCAATTCTTACGGGTTAACGTATAAGTCTTCTTAATTCGTTTTGAACGTAGCAAATAAAAAAAATAGCCCATGACACTAATAAGACAAAGAACTGTTGTTCCGACAATAATAGCACTCGCAGGCAAGCCAGTTAGGGGAAGAAAGACATTCACCCAGTCCCAAGAAATACTTGCTCGATTATAGAAGAAAAAAATTGATGACAAATAAATAAATGCTACATAGAGACCGCTTAAGCGACGTGCTTTTTTCGTTGCGGGAGCATATTTAACAACAAATACGCATAAAAGAATCAATCCAATCAGCATGTAAGATCCTCCTTTGATTATTCTGTTGCCATCCATTATAGCATAGGCATGAGATTCGTAGCATTGTTGTAACGTAAATTTAAAATTAAAAATTACAAAGGTTGATTAGATAGGTATAGTTATTAAGAAAGTTAAAACTTTGACGATAGTTGATTGCAATCAAATGCATAAAAAATAAAAAACTTTGACTCTCGTAAGACTCAAAGTTTTTATTTTTATACTTTCAATGCCAGCATATTGGTTGTTAAGCCAGCTGCTGTTCCTAACAACACCACTGTATCCCCGGCTTTTATTCGTTTGTCTTCCAATGCTTTACAAAAACTAAAAGGAATCGAAACAGAGACCATATTGCCATAAGCTGTTACTAAATCCATATACTGATCAGCTTGAATGCCAATTTTTTTCATCAACAAAGGCATGGCTCGACTTGCTTGATGTGGAATAACTTGATCAATATCCGTTAAAGCTAAGCCGCTTTTTTCCAAAAATTCTTGAAACATTGGTGGTAATTTTTTGATTGTTAACGCCAAAATTTGTTTTCCTTGCATATCAAACATATACTCTGCTTTCGTTGCTTCTGTATAGTGTTTAGGATGGTAATTGGTTAAACCACCACGAATTTCTGTCGCATGAGCACCTTCTGACCAAGTTCTTTGAAGACTATAAATCACGCCTTTATCTGCGGATGTTTGACGAACAATCATTGCCGCAGCACCATCACTAAACAACTCATAACTTTCTTTTTGATTAGGATTTAGTCCCAAAGAACCCGTTTCACTAGCAACGATTAATACCGTTTGATAGCGTTCGGCTTCAATTAAATAAGAAACCATATCTAAGGCTGTCACAAAACTCGTACAAGTCGTATTGATATCCATCGCTGGAATGTCTAGTCCTTGCGCAATCTGTTCATGAATCAATGCGGCAGTACAAGGAATCGGTTGAATTCCCACTGCACTTGCTGCCACAATGCAGTCGATGTCATTCATTCGACAGTTGGCTTTTTTTAATGCACGTTTACTTGCCTCAACTGCTAAGCTCAATTGTGTTTCTTCTCCAGAAATCCGATAACGTATCTGCTCGTCAAAATGGACAGTTTGCTTTGGTAAACTCGTGCCATACCCGATAATTTCCACATGATTCATCTCTTCACCTCATTTAAAATTTACGTGCCACACGTTTTAGTTTCACTTGTGGATGCCATTGATACGCTTTGAATGTTACTTGTGGACAGTTAAATCTTAAGTCTTCTGCCAATTGTTCAAATTCTTGGATTACTTGTAATTTTTGTTGTTCAGACAATTCGTTACTGGCGATTTCAACATGTGTGGGGTGATGTTGAATCACTTGATACTCTCGAATATTAGGAACAAATAAAAGACAGCGCCGAATAAAATCTGGAAAAACAGAAATAGTCGTCCCACCTTTTCCTTCGAAAAGAAAAATATCATCGGAACGCCCTTCGATTTTTTCAATGCGTTGATAGGCGGAACCACAAGGACATTTTTCTTTTGATTCAACTAAAATATCATTTAAACGATAACGAATGATTGGTTGTGATGTGCGTTTAAAATCTGTCACAATAGGATAAAATCGTTTTTCATCTAGATATTCTTTTTCAATAAACACTATGTCTTCATTTAAATGCAAATGACCATATTCGCAAGTACAACCTAAAAAACCTTCCGTACATTGATAAATTTGATGGATTACTGGTAATTCGAATAGCTTTTCCAAATACCTGCGATCGGTTTCTTCCAAAATTTCGGCAACTGAAATCACTTGTTGGACGTTCAGGTTTAATTTTTTTTGTTCAATTTCCTGAGCTAACGCAACTAACATAGACGCAGGTGCGATTAAAATAGTTGGCTGATACTTGTTTAAACGCGCGACATGTTCTGCTATCGAGTGGTAGGTATCAAAATAAGCCAGTTCAATCACAGCTGAATTGATACTTTGATACAACTGATTATCCGCCCGAAGAAAAAAAGCGAGCTTATGACCTATTAATTTACCTTTTGGCAACATTTTCCCCAAAATTGTTCCTGCCCATAAAGCTTGCTCAGCTGCTGTCGTAATAAATATCCCACGATGCCCTGAAGTTCCCGATGATAGACCAATTGAGAGCCCTTGATAATCTTCACTAAATTCTCGGCTTTTCTCACTAGCTAATGCAAATGCCATGGCTTCTTCTTTTTTGATACCTCTTGTGTTTAATTCATTAAAATGGGTCATCATAAACGTTTTGTCCATCAGTGGAAATTCGGCATTCGCTGGTAAGGAACGATAATATGATGAATGAGCACGCATATACGCATATTGTTTTTGCAGTTCTTTTTCTTGATACCGTTCTAATGCCTGTCTATTTTTAAACCGATGTCCCCAGCGAGCTTGGATAAAAGGAGCAATCATTTTCAACTTGTTCATGACAACACTTCCTTAATCCGCTGCGGTGCATCATGACTTACTACCACTTGAATACCATCTGCATCAATTTGTTGTAAAATAGCACAGCTTTGTTGATAAGCTTGAATATTATTCTGAATCAAACGAGGAATTGGTTTCATTTGTTCTGTTTTTGATAACAAATCCATCCCCCAACAAATATCGGCTGCCAGAAACAACTTCTTTTCTGGCAAAAATAGACAACCTTGCCCAAGTGCATGACCATCAAAAGAAGACAATAGCATACTTCCATCTCCAAATAAGTCCGCTACTGCCTGATAAGGGAAACGAGGATGTTGTTGCTTAGGCAGCACAGGAAGCACTCGTTCTTCGAAATCATCAGGTAGAAACTCTTTAAATATTAAGTCTTTGGTAGTTGACTGTTTAAAATTACGATAGGCTGTTGCTGTAGTGATAAATGTCGCATTCGGAAATTGTTTGGCACCACCGATATGATCTGGATGTAAGTGAGATAGTATCAACCATTTAATTTCCGAAGCTTGAATTCCTTTTTGACGTAATTGCTGAGCAATCGTCTGTTCAAATGATACTTGAATCGGATTGATGGTACGATACAAAAGGTATTTGAGTTTCTTTTGATACAAATCAGTTGAATAGCCCGTATCATATAGAATATAACCTTGCGTGCGATGCTTCATTAAAAACACTCCCGCTGGAAAACTCCGAGTTTCTTTTGGAGCATTTTTAAACATCCAATGCAAATGGTTCGTACAAAAACCACAAGCAAAATAACTAACTTTCTCTATAATGGGCTGCATATTTTCTAATCCCCTCGCTAATCGTCATTTTTGGTTGATAGCCTAACTCTCTTTGTGCTCGTTCAATCGAAAGCGTCTGACTATACCGCAATAAAAAAATAGTATATTGGGTAAATAATGGTTCCTTAGTAATTCCCAACCAACCATACATTTTTTCAAAACTAGCAGACAAGCCATACATGAATGGAAAATTTAAGGAAAGGTATTTTTGTTCTAGTCCTAATTCTGCTAATAATTCATCTAAAATGGCCTTAAACGGGCGCGGTTCACCATTCGTAATATTATAAACTTGCCCAGTAGCTAATGGACTCTCCAAACTCAAACGAATGGCTAGTGCCACATTTTCTACACAAGTCACATCCACCAACTGTTGCCCTTCATTAAACAAGGGCATGCCAACTTTTCGATGCACACGTAATAAACGTGGAATGATACTAGTATCCCCAATTCCAAACAACCCTCTTGGGCGTAAAACGACCGTAGGGACACAACGGTATTGTTTTATTTTTGCTTCAGCCAATAGTTTACTTTTGATATAAAAATTCAAGTTATTCGTATGGGGCGCCTCATCTTCCCGCAAATCAAACTGATCTTTGCCAGCTGCATAAATACTTGGCGAGGAGATAAAAACCACTTTTTTAATTTGATGTTTTTCACAAGCTTTTAAAACATTTTCTGTTCCTAAAACATTTGTTTTATAGAAATCTTGCCACTTTCCCCAAACGGTTGATAAGGCACCGGCATGAACGACTGCATCCACACTGGCAACAGCCTGCTCAATTTCATCGTACTGAACAAAATCGCCTTTAATAAAGGCTACTTGGGATTGTTTCAATTGTTCGCCAACAGCTTCATTACGCCCGAAAGCAACGACTTCATACTGAGATGCAACTAATTCTTCAATTACATACTTTCCTAAAAAACCTGTGGCTCCTGTTACTAATACTTTCATTTTAGATCACCTTCTTTTAGGCGTTGAATTTCATCCATCAAACATTGACTTGGTTGATAATTCTGCCATTGCTGACTTACTTGCGCTAATTCTGACCAATCACGTATCAGTAAACGCTGAAATTTCTCATAGATTTGGCGAACGTTGCTTCGATTAGCTACTTCGGCAACCCCCGCAATTTCTGCTCGTACAGCGTAATCAAATTGGTCATAATCATGGGGCAATATCAATGCAGGACGCTGATATTTGATACAATTGTATAAAATTCCGGCACCACCGTGATGAATGACATATTGAACATGGGGCAATACTGCTTCGTATGGTAAATAGCTATACACCGATACATTTTCTCTTAGCTGTTCCACCGTTTCTTCTTGATCGTTACCAGAAGAAATCAAAAAATGAAACTGTGGATAGTTCGTGGCAAGTTTACAAATCAGCGTCGTTAAAGATTCTTTTCCCCACAACAAATGGGTCCCATTGGTTACTAAAATATACGCTTTGGCTTCTAAACAGATAGTTTTTGTTGCAAGTGAGGAACAACAAGGTCCGGCCCATTTAAATTGGGTTGGAAAATCATCACGAAATTCCAATTCTTTCATACCTAATCCCAAAATTGAATACGGCGAATAAATTGTTTCTTCTCCTTGATGATACAAGTAGAAATCATAAGGTTTCAATTGCTTCCTTAATAACCACACAACCAGTCGTTTAAAGGAACGGACTATCTTTCGACCAAACCAATCACGAACCTGACCTACCTTTGTGTTTGTTGGCTGCCAACCACCTAAATAGCTTGGTGTCGTCCGCTGACTTTCGATTGCAAAGGGCGTAGGAATTGTCGTAATCCAGGGAATCTTTAATTGATTGCAGACAATACCAGCAGGTACAGCGACAAAATCTGCCACTACAAGATCTGTTTGATGCGCTTGAAAGGCCTCCTTGAAAAAAAGAATTATTTCAGGAATCAATTCAAGATTTTGTTTTAATTGTTGGTACATGCCATAAGGACGAATTTGTTTGTCGGTATTCGCAATGCGTTCCATTTTAGAAGGATCGTCTGGAAACAGAGGGATGACGGTAAAGCCTAATTTTTCCGCTATTGCGACTTTATTCATCCCAGTAAACACACGTACTTCATATCTTTCATCTTCTAATAAAGGACGAGCGATTTCTAATAGTGGATAAAGATGCCCACTAAAAGGCACTGCGACTAAATCGACTTTAATTTTGGATGATTTCATCAAGCACCTCCTTAACTGCTGGTGATACTAAATAATTATGATGACCGCAGACGACTTGATTGGTTTGTCTATTTCGATCAAGAAGTCGTGAATAATAATCATTTTTTCCTTTTAATACCCAAACATTTTCTTGTAAGGATAACTTTTGTAGAGACACCGGACCCAATGCCACTATTTTTAAAGTAGCCTTCACTGGCATCTCTCTTAAAACTTGCGTTAACATGTTTAACCCAGAACTTTGCGTGACTAAAATAACTTCTTCTAAATCAAATAATGGGCGCAAATGACGTATTAGTTCTTGATGAAAAGCTCGATTCCACAAGGTATGCCCATAATAATGAACATTACTTAGACTCGCTTGTAATAACGAAGGAAACACCATTTGTTGATAATCAAATTCCTGATTATACGGAAAATTAGATGGAATCTCTTGATAACCAAATTGCCGAAAATAATGCAAAAATTGCTGTTGCTCTCTACTCAATGACGCATGTTGGTAATGACTGCTACCACTCAACAAGACAACAATCCGTGAGCTTGTCAACAAAGTCTGGTTAACATCTAATTGCTGTAAAGCTACTAAATACTGGTTAAAATCAAACATAACGAATTTTCCCATCGGTGACTTTAATTTTTTTATTACGCCAGTGGATAATCGGAGGTGTCACTAAGGTGTACAAAAAGATAAATGGTAAGAAACTATCATTCAGTACTTCATAACCGATGACCGATAAGGGTTCTGCTACTTCAAAAAAACGATTCCGATAAATCCGTAACAAGTATGCTTTTAGGCTAAATAATAGAAACGTGCCTAATAAATAAGGCCAGCCCAGTACAACGCTTAGCAGCAACAACAGCCCTGGTAAAAAGGAAGGCAGAACAACTAAGAAAAATAAAGCCCACGAAGGAAATCTCTTGATATAAATTGAAGCAAACAGCAACCAACGTTTCATTAACAAAACATATTTTTTTGGTTGTAATACTGTGTTGCGCACATTACAAGGAATTTGACTCTGAATAATCCGGATCTTATTCTTGGCTAAAAATGTTGCGACTGCTAAATCATCGCATAATTCGTATTGGACTTTCTCAAAGACATCTAACCGCTGAAAAAGTGCCGTTCGACTAATGTAAAACATGCCGTTAATCGTCTGATTTGCATGGACATTCGCCATTGGAAAATAAGTTAAGAGCGAATTACTATTTACAAATGCAGCCACCAATTTGGACCATAAACCAGTCTGCCCAAAATTATAAGGGATGCCTGTCACAATAAAATCTTCCATTAACATTTCATAATGACTCATTTCATTCAAACGTCCCCGATCAAACACCGAGTCATCGTCCAGTACTATAAAATAGGGTGTTGAAATTTGATGAAGCACCTGTTTTAATTTATACACTTTTGGATTGACCTCTTGTGGTACCTCATCCAATAAAATAATCCTGACACGTTTGGCATATTCAAACTCTTGAAGAATTTTTTGAGTTACTTCTTGGGCAACTAAATCACTTTGATCGACTAACCAAATAAACAACATATCTGTTGTTTGTTGCAAGTTACCACGTAAATCTTCTTCTAATCGAGGATCTCCTGACAAAATGGGCTGCAAAACCGTATACTCACTTTCATCAATCTTTCCACTTGGTATGTTTCGAGTATAACGTTTGGCTAATAACCAACGTAATCCAAAAAAGAAGAAAAAACTAAGACTTAATCCATAAAAAAGATTCATTCACATTCGCCCCTGTTTAATATAATTTCCAACTAATTTCAATCGTAACTTCAGCGGAATCCAACGTAAAAGTTGCGTCATCCACCAATTGCGATACCCAATAATTTGATGATTTTTATTCGTCTTCAACACTTTTTCAACTGCAATAGCAACTTTTTCTGGTGTCATTTGAAAGTGGTCGCCTGGTAAATCTGACGACATCTTCCCTTTAAAAAAAGCCGTTTTGGTTGGTCCTGGACAAATGGTCACCACTCGAACATGCGGGTACGCACGTAGTTCTTCTGTTAAGCCTAAAGAATAGTGCCACAAAGCTGCTTTACTAGCACTATAACTCGCCAGATAAGGATGGACATAAAAAGCAGCTGTCGAACAGATATTGACAATCACTCCTTGTTGCTGTTGAATAAATTGTTGGGCATATCTCTTCGAAAGAATCATCGGTGCTAAAAAATTTGTTTCAATTTCAGCGAATTCTTGTGCCAACGACAATTCTTGAAAATCACCAACTTGACCGATGCCTGCACAATTGATTAAACAATCAACTTTATAACGTATCGGAATGTTCTCCACCGCCTCTAAATCTGTTAAATCTAATGGAATGATCTGATAGTCACCAGATATTTTTTGCGCTGTTCGTTGTAAACTTGCGGGATTTCGTCCAACTAGTAATAAACAAACATCTGGTGATGCGAACCGTTCGACTAATGCTTGACCAATCCCTGAAGAGGCTCCTGTTATCAAAATAGTTTTCATCTATCGGCCTCCTTTATGTTTGTTCTTATTTATAATTATCGCAAAAAAAGAGAGCGCATTCAAATATAGCGAATAAAAAAAACAAAAAAAGAACTCCCTACTCGAGAAGTAAGGAGTTAAAATAATGAACTAAAATGCTGGAACTAAAGTATCGCTATGGTCATTTTCTAAGAATGAACGTACTTTATCACTAGTCATCGCTTTTTTCAACGCGTTAATTTTTTCTGAATCTTGATTGTCTTCGCGAGCAACTAATTGAATAGAGAAACGTTGGTCAATATTTTTTTCTAAGAACAATGCGTCTTCAGGTTTCAAACCAATTTTTGCAATATAAGTTGGGTAGTTGTACACCAATGAAACATTTGGTTCGCTATATGCTTCAGCTAAATTTAATAAATCAACTTGCAACCATTCAAAGTTTTTAGGATTTTCAACCACATCTTTGATTGTCCCATTCACACCAACGCCATCTTTTAATTTAATCAAGCCTTGTTCTTCTAAAATTGCTAAGGCACGACCTTCATTTGACACATCATTGGGAAGCGCCACTTTGGTATTGGCTGGAATTTCGTCTATTGATTGATAATCTTTTGAATAAAAACCAACTTTTGCATCATAAATTGGTTGAATCGCAACTAAATCCGTGCCTTTTTCACTATTGTATTTTTCCATAAACGGTTTGTGTTGCGCAAAACTAGCATCTGCTTCTTTACTGCTAACCATATCGTTGTAAGCCACGTTATCATTTACTTGAACGAGTTCAACTTCCCAACCATCTTCTTTAGCAACCTCGGCTGCCACTTTGACAACGTCTGTCATTGGAGGAGCTTGAGACGCAACTTTAATCACTTTATCTGTTTTGTCCGCATTGTTGCTGTTTTCTGTTTTCCCATTTGATCCACAGGCAGCTAATGTAACTACCGCTAATAATGATAAAGCCCCGATGTAAATTTTCTTCATTTTTGCTCCTACTTTCTTTTGTCTAATTTGCGGGCAATAAAATTCCCCGTCATTTGAATAATAAATACGATGACAATCATGACAATGATTGCAAAGTACATAATTCCAGTTTGATAACTTTGGTACCCATAACGAATCGCAAAATCTCCGACTCCTCCACCACCAACAATCCCCATGACAGTTGAATAAGAGACCATGCTAACAACAGCTGTCGTATAAGCCAGCACAATACCACTTCTGGCTTCGACTAATAAAAAATGCCAAATATACTGCCATTTTGACGTTCCCAATGAATCAGCTAATAAACGAATTTCTTCAGGAACATCCAATAAAACTTGCTCAACTAAGCGAGCAAAAATTGCGACTGCAACAATACTTAAAGGTAGTGATGCCGGAACTGGACCGAATGCTCGACCAATCAGAAAACGAGTAACCGGAATCAAGGTAATCACAAATAATAAATACGGAAACGAACGTACCAGCGTGATCAAAAAATTTAACAGCCAATAACTAGCTGGTTGACTGCCCTTGATATTTGGATTAGATAAAAATAAAGCGACACCTAATGGTAAGCCAAATAATAAACACGCGGTCATTGAAATCCCCATCATAGTTCCAGTTTGTTTCAACGATAGGATGAATTCTGGTAAATAATACTGAATGTTTTCCATAAGTGTCATTGAGCAAACCTCTCTTTAACTTTTTCTAAATAAGGGGTGTCATTTTTATCTAATTGAGTCACTTGATTGTCAACGGTCCCTAAAAGACGACCATCTTCCATCACTAGCACGCGCTCACACAGTTTCTTAACCGTATCCAACTCATGACTGACAAAGAAAATCGTGACGGGAAATTCTTCATGGATGCGTTGTAACAAACGAATCACATCTTCCGTATTTTCTTCATCTAGGGAACTCGTTGCTTCATCGCATAATAAAACATCTGGATTTCGAGTCAATGCTCGGGCAAGAGCAACCCGCTGTTTTTCTCCTCCAGAAAGTTGTGCCGGATAACTGTCTGCTTTATGACTCATTCCCACAAAGCTCAATAATTCAACCATTTTTGTTTCATCTTTTTTGCCAATTAATTTTAAAGGCAAGGCCACATTTTCTTTGACAGTCAGATTATTTAACAAATTATATTGTTGAAAAACCATCCCAATTTTCTGTTTTTGTTGCTGAATGGCTTTTTTAGAGAGCTTGCTCACATCTTTATCTGCTAAAAATAGCTTTCCTTCACTAGGCGTTTCTAGTAAATTTAATAAACGCAATAATGTTGACTTTCCCGAACCGCTTTTTCCAACGACTCCGATAATTTCACCTTTTGCAACTGAAAATGAAATATCTTGTAAGGCGTTTACCGCTTGATAGTTCTTCGAGACATGTTCTAGTCTATACATGACAGCCTCCTAACCCACTAACAATTCTAACAGATTGTCATTGGTGAAATTTAAGATATATTCTGATACATCAACTTGTGCTAAAGCGGATGATAAGTCTTCATATTTAAAGACCCTTCCCAGCAAAATTTTTTCCAGATCTGTTGTATCTTTAGTACCAAAGTAATCACCAAAAAATTGAATAGCTGAAATACGGCCTTTTTCTGTGGATAAGTGAATATCCACAATCCCCACTCCCGGGATGCGTGTCCGTCGATTAAATTCAAATTTGGGCGCTTCTCCATAAATCCAATCATCATTAGCATAACGTTCATCAAATAGTTTTTGAATAGCTACTTCATCGGCCTTGCTTAGAACAAATTCTTTCTCTTTAATTTCAGCTATTGAAGCGACTTCGTAGATATGGCAAAGTAACGCATCTCGAAATTCTGGTGTAGTTAACTGTTGATATTGTTCATCTAAGAAAGGTTTAACATTAGTGACGCTCTTACGAACTGATTTAGTTGCTTTCGATTCAATCTTTTCCTTTGATACAGTCAAGATTTTATCCAATACCGATAAATCGACATCATACATTAAGGTCCCATGTGAATAAGTCCGACCATGACGTGTATACATCGCATTTCCCGAAAACTTCATTTCTTTAATGTACAAATCATTGCGACCACCGACAGTCGCATCGCTTGCTCCCATTGCTTGCAACGCATGTAAAATCGGCGTAGTCACACCACGATAATCACCAAATGTTGTGTCATCTTTTTTGGTGACAAAACTAAAACTCATATTGCCTAAATCATCATATACTGCCCCACCACCAGAAATACGGCGTGTTAAGGTAATATCATGCTGACGTAAATAATTAAAATCAATCTCTTCGTACGCATTTTGATTGCGTCCGATTATAACACAAGGTTTTTGTATATATAACAGAAGCAGGGGTTCTGTCACATCCGCTGTATTCATTAAGTGTTCTTCTGTTGCTAAATTCCAACGGATATCATTGCTTTCCATAATGTAATAACGCATAAACAAGACACCTTTACTTTCTCATGATTTTATTCCTCTTTCTATAATCCCTTTTAAGCCAAAAATAAGCAAGAATTATGCTCATTATTTACTGTATCTATTTTGCAAAAACACTGTATTAATAGAATAAAAAAAGAAGCGCTTTATTTCGCTTCTTTCTGTTCTTGTTGTCGACCATTTGCAATCCATAAAATACCGATAATGCCTAGATGTAATAAAAAGAACAAACAGACAAACTCAAATTTTTTCATCGTCCAATGTCCAAAAATCACTTCTAAAACATATAACGGCCTGGTAAAAAAGTGAACCGAATGCAAGCGTGGCGCAAATCTTCCAGCATACATTGCCATAGACGACAGCCAACAAATCACTGGCACAATACTTGCAATTCCCCATCTAGATAGCTGTAATTTTTCTTTTGCTAAGGTCATTAATGCGAAAAACTCCATAAATCCCCAATAAATGTAAGCAAAAATAACTAAAAACAAGATGAGAATTAAGCCCCAACCACGAATCGTTTCTAAGCTCATTCCCGTTAAGTTGTTGTATAAGCCCAATAAATCAGCGTGGACGATATCCGTTACTAGATAAGGAATGTTAGGGAAAAATAATAGCCATAAAAAGCCAAAAAACAATTGTAAGTAGCCATTCTTCACTCGCTGCACTTGAAACGCACATTCAATTGGTAAATACGCCAAAAAAGTATTTAACACAAGAAAGTCAAAGTGTGTTTCCCACGTAATGATTAATGTGCCTAAGGTAATCAAACGGATTAGCCAAGCATAAATAAGCAACCCCTCCTTTATCTTTCCTACTATTGTAATCGAATTGCTTCAAAATAAAAAATCAGTTTGTGTTATTTAATAAAATTTTAGGAGAATCCCCCTTCTAGATCAGACATATTTGCCATATGCCAGGTATTCCCCCAAAGCCACATACGCAAATTGACCATCCTTTCGTTTTTGCTGTCCCCAGACATAACCTTCCGCCAACTGAATGCTTTCAAGACTCACTCGCTCACCTTTTTTCAATATAGCAAGTGAAGATGCTTTGGTACTCGCTGCTTTTCGTAAGTTGACATCTGTTGTAAACTCGAATAGACGCGTGGTTATACTGGGAACCGTTTGACCAAAGAAAAATTCCCATTCTCCTTTGACTAAACGATTAAGATCCAACTTACCAGAATATCCTTGTAATTTTCCTGCCGAAGTATATTGATGCAAATGATAGGCGTTGGTGGCAGTCGGGTTGGCGCCCATGTATTGGCCAGTATTTTGACCATATGCTGGCACCCATAAACCATCAAACTTACTAACGTCTAGTTTAAACTGCTGATATAAATGATTGGCGACATATACACCGACTTTCTTTGCTCCAAGTTGCTTCAACTTTGCACGATAACATTCACAGCCCTCGCGCATATTAGACATCGATTGCTCCTCGACATCCAACCACCAAAAGACTGGTTGAAACGCTTTTGCCCGTTGATAAAAATCGAGGGCTTCTTGTTCCATATCACTTGCTGAAGTCCCACGAACCCACGCATAAACCGCTGTCGGCACACCTCGTTTTTGAAATTCACGTAAATGCGTTTGATAATGCTTATCGACATAATTAGAGCCATATTGGACTCGAATAATGACACCTGCGATTTGTTTGGCAAGCTGGTCATAATTTATTTGGTTAGGTACTTGCCACTCACTGATGTCTAAAATAATTGGTTTAGGAATCATCTTCATTCTCCTTTATAAAAAGCGAGGAGTTTTTCACCCCTCGCCTGTCTTTTTAAAATAAGATTGTTTCAATTGTTTCAACGTATTTGGCACTTGTTGCAGCTTGGTACAGTTGCAGTCCATCTTTTTCAAATAAATTTAATTCCGTAAATTGTTGCATTGCTGCTTTCACCTGACCTTCATCCAGATTTTCTGCTGCAACCGTTGGAATTAATTTGTGGGCTTTTCCTTCACTATTCATAAACGTTAAATGTAATTTTTTCATCTACTTTTTCCTCCTATTTATTGTACTCGTATTCGACAGTTTCAATTACCGTATCCATTGTGACCGTATCTGGTGCCAGACTAGCAACCACATCGCCTAAAGCTAAGACTTGCGCTTCGGTCGGATTGGCGATAACATTCGCAAAATTTTGTTTAAGCGTTTTGTCATCTCCTTCTTGCGTAAATTGAACGGTTAATTTTGTTTGACTTTGTGTTTTCATAAAAAATACATCCTCCTTGAATTTTTTTAGTAAGTTGCGCGCCTTACACTTCTATAAACGGAAATACCAGAAAGAATGTCACACTTTTTTGAAAAATAATGTAAATTTATCTCGAAAATATTTGCGATAGCGACTACGACTTTGACGCGATAAGGTTTCATCAGTTAATAAAGAGAGGACTTTTTGTTGATCTTTAGGCTTTAATTGCCGATAAAATGTTTCGAGCTGAGACAACTCAGCGATAGCTGCATAGTTTTCCTCATCTATTTGTACTTCTAAAAGAAATTCCTCTTGAACCTTTATTAATTCTTTTTGTTCTTTACGTTTTTCATCAATGAGATACCACAAAAGATAACGAAACAAGTAACTAATGTTGTTTTCAGCCTCAAAATATCCTCTTGATTCATATTTTTCTGCTCGTAAAAAGAAGAGAATTCGCAATTCTTGAAGATAATCTTCAAAGTCATTTTGACCAGGAAAAATACTACAGCGACGTAATACTTTATAAAATAAGCCTTGATAATCATTTACTAATTGTTCTAATTCTTCTTGATTCATAATCGTTTCTTTCCTTTATTCGTTGTATTCCTCGAGGTAGCCTGAGTATAAAAGAATAAATTAAAAAACGTTAATTGTTTTATTTGCATTTTTTTACAAATAATGCTAAAAAAACAGCTGTTTTGTTGTATAATACTGTCAATAAATCCTGTTCAAAAAATAATTATTAGGAGATGATTAAATGGTGTATTCGAAATCTTATGATCCAAAAAAGAGAAAGAAGATCCCTACTTTTTTTCGAGAATATCGTCCAAAATTAGAGAATCTGCCAGCATTTTCAGCAGTTGCTGACCAATCACCCATTGATATTTATCAACTAATTGAGAACATTTCTCTTAGTTCTCAAGCAGATTTTTTAGAAGAAATTTACGCAATTATTCCTGTAAATCGTCCATTATGGGGAGCTTCTTGTGTTATATATAGAGAATACGTGCTACTAGTCGAAGACAATCCCTTCAATATCGTCTGTAAACTGTTACGAAATTTAGAACATATGGAGTATCCTATCTACCGCAAAGCCTTAGGATATATGACAAACAAGAAAGAACGACTAACGCCTGTCGCTAGCCAAAATTACAGTTTGTTTCCTACAGCAAAAGTAGATGATAGTGAGACAATCTGGTTAAATCCCGGACGTATTCATGCATTAATTGAACAAAAACAGCAAACCGTTGTCTGCTTTGAGAACTTATTTGCACTAGCAACCGCCAAAAACATTGCCAGTCTAAAAAACGGCATGAAGAAAGCTTTTTTTGCCCATGCAATTATTAAACGCGAACATGACTGTCGCGGAACTCGTAGTACAACTAGTCTATTAGAATTTTTGAACATTACTTCTTCAGTCGAGACACGCGAAATTTTAAAAGGTATCGAGTTTCAGCATATCCCAGGCTATCAACATGATTTTTTCCGAATTTATCCTAAGTATCAAGATGCGCATAGCCAGAGGAAAGCCAAAAAAGAATTTCATCGTCGCTATTCAATTGAACTTTGACATTCGTCAACTTCGGTCGTTGCTATTTTTTACTCTACTGCTAAATTGCATTTAGCAAGGCATCGTGCCCTCTATTAAGAAATACGCACTCGTCAGGCCAACGATTCTTTTAAGTGTCATTATTGCGTTCGCTTTTACTATTCAACGACTGACTAATATCGTACAGCCATCGATTCTAAAAGCAGTCACGAGTGGCATTCTATACATCGACTACGCGTATGTCACCTTAAAATTTTTAATGAGTAACGTATTGCTTGATTCATTTTTGAACGTTTTATTAAACGATCGTTCACTATATTGTGAGTTGCCAAAGCCTGTTTGCATTGCCTTGTTAAATACCTAACAATCGTTTAGTTCAGAGACGAATCCGATATCTACTGGTAATTACTTGCTTTTTCTAAGGCAAACAGCTGTTTTTAGATTGGATTCTGTCTCTTTCTCTAAAGAAACAACTTAGAAATATTGGTTAGTATTGGGAACCAGACAGCTATCATTCTGTGAACTACAAAAAAACATCGATTCCTAAGAGAGTCGATGTTTTTTTATAAAATGATATATTTCTTTAATCCTAAGCAAATCCCATACCCAATTGAACACCCAATCAAGTTTAAAAGAATGTCACTCAACGCAAATGTCCCAATATAAAAGACATATTGAATGGTTTCAATTCCTAAAATCGTCAGCAAAGCAATTACACCAAATTCCCACCACTTCGCTTTTAACCCATACAAGCCACCTAAAGGTACAAAATACAAGACATTCAAAATAGCTTCTAAAATCGTCTTCTTATCCTTCACAAGAAAATCAATGATTTCCCAACTAAACGTATGATACTGTGGCGCTTTCGTAAATAATACAACGAATAACAAAAATAAGTAGACACTATAGACTAGATACAAATAAATGACTGAAAACCGTTTAAATAATACTTGCAAATAAAATAACCAGCAACTCAAAATCAAAAACAACGTCAATGTTTCCTTCGTATAGGCAAATCGCTCCATCATATGAACAAAGCGATTGTATTGCAATAATGTTGGATAGGCAATGTATTGGATAACGCCATACCCCAGAATACCTGAAACAATTAAAGCTAAAAAACTCTTTACCAACCGTGTCATCAGCAGCCCCCCTGACCATCATTGCTATTAGTTTAGCAGAAAATTATGTAATTTATACTAAACATACACTTTTTTATCAAAAGCATAAGAATCGCTTAAAAAAACCTTTTGGTGCTAAAGAAACACTGAGTGGCTACTACCAAAGAATCGTATACATCATGAAGGCTCTTAATGAACACTCTTGCTGAGAACAACGGTGCGTTATTGTTTACTTTGTGCGTACCAATCTTCAACAGTCGCTTTTTCTTTTTCCCACCATTGCTGATTTTTTTGATACCAGTCTATAGTCTTTTCCAATCCCAAACGAAAATCAGTAAATTTCGGCTGCCAACCTAGTTCTTCTTTCAATTTCGTAGCATCAATCGCATAACGTAAATCGTGACCTGGGCGATCGCTCACATGCTCATATGCTGTAGGAGACTGTTGCATCAGAGCTAAAATTGTCTCCAATACTGTCTTATTATCTAATTCTCCTTCTGCACCAATCAAATAGGTTTCCCCGATTTTCCCTTTGGTTAAAATCAACCAAACAGCATGTGAATGATCGTCAACATGAATCCAGTCGCGAACATTTTTGCCGTCACCGTAAAGTTTAGGCTTTATTCCACATAAGATATTGGTAATTTGTCGTGGAATAAATTTTTCAATATGCTGATATGGCCCATAGTTGTTGGAGCAGTTCGAAATCGTAGCACGCAAACCAAATGAGCGAACCCAAGCTTTCACTAATAAATCTGAACTCGCCTTGGTAGCTGCATATGGACTGGATGGATTATAGGGGGTTGCTGGCGTAAATTTTTGTGGATCATCCAGGGCTAAATCACCGTAGACTTCATCTGTAGAAACATGATGATAACGGACAGCAAACTTACGACAGGCTTCGATTAAGGTATATGTTCCAATAATATTGGTTTGGACGAATGGAGAAGGATTATCTAAAGATTGGTCATTATGAGACTCTGCCGCAAAATGAACTACCGCATCACTTGCTTGCACTAGCCGTTCTACCAACGGAGCATCACAAATATCCCCTACGACTAATTCTACCCGATTAGAAATGGGCAAATTCGCTTGATTGCCCGCATAAGTCAGTTTATCCAGAACTGTTATATGTATTTCAGCTTGATTGCTGACAACATAATGCACAAAATTCGAACCGATAAAACCGGCACCACCCGTCACTAAAATCCGTTTCATCACAGCTCCTCCTTAAGAATAGTTCTCCAGTACATCTATCGCTCGTTTGGTTTCTTCTAGTTGTAAAATCGTCTTGTCATAATGCTTTGAAGCATAAGCAGAAAATAAAACATCTACTGTATACAATTGGACTAAAAGCGAATTCGTCGCTGAACTCCGCAACGGTGCTTCCCCGCCATCTGCAATATGGACAACAATATCGGATAGTTTTGCTAAAGTGGATTTTTTTTGACTTGTCATACTAACAACCGCTATCCCCTTGCTCTTTGCCAAAGCTGCCAAACTATTCACAGCTTTTTTTTCTCCCGAATTAGAGACTAAAAAAAGAAAAGATGGCGTTTCATTGGTAACCATTGTCGTTGCTAACAAATGAGCATCTTGATAGAACATCGCTTTGCGGCCAATTCGTAAAAACTTTTGACAAAAATCATCCGCCACTGCGCCAGAAGCACCAATCCCATACGCATAAATAAAATCGGTGGTTTCCAATAAGGCTAAGACAGCTTCAATCGCCTGGTTTTCTAACAGCTCACAGTTTTTTTCAATGCCGTTCACTACTCGCAGTTTAATTTTACGCTTAATCGTTTCAATATCTTCGTCAGGTGCAATGTCAGAAGACAATTCCTGATTGATTTGTGGCAAGCTTGCCGAAAGTTTTAGCTTTAAATCGGGGAAACCATCGAGTCCCAAAGAGTAACACAAACGGACCACAGTCGATGGACTCGCACCTGCTACTTCAGACAAAGTTTTGGCACTCATATGAATCACTTCTGAGGCATGCGCCAAAATCCACTCGGCTAATTTCTTTTCAGTTTTTGACAGCTGCTCTAATTGACTTTGAATGGTAATTAAAATATTCATATCTGATCCTCCCTACGTGTATCATACAACAAAAAAAAGAAAGAGCATACAGTTCGTATGCTCTATGAATCAATATATGTCAAAATTTCAGACACCGACTGAATCGAAGCCGTCGCTGCAGGATCAGCATTGTTTAATGCTAACACATCTAAATTCGCATTGACAGCGGCTGAAATGCCAATGGAAGAATCTTCTACCACTAAGCATTCTTCTGGCTTTAAAGCTAATTGATTTACTGTATAATGATAAATTTCAGGATTGGGCTTACTCCGTTGAAAACGATCGCCACTGACTAACAACTCAAAATACGACAAAATGTGATTCTCTCTTAGAATCATTTGAATATTTTCTAAAGAAGATGATGATGCCACTGCCAAGCGAAGTCCTCGATTGGCTAGTGCTTCTAAGGTTGAAACCATTTCTGTATTAAAAATTTTACGATAATCAATCGGATAGGTCGCACGAAAATTGGCATATTGTTGCATTAACCAGTCGC
Source organism: Enterococcus sp. AMC2644 (assembly GCF_058216475.1). NCBI lineage: Bacteria > Bacillati > Bacillota > Bacilli > Lactobacillales > Enterococcaceae > Enterococcus > Enterococcus sp. AMC2644. The sequence goes on along the minus strand of NZ_CM177095.1, from coordinate 2,036,345 downwards.
GTTTTTCTTGCTCTTCAACTAGCAGTTCAAACATATCTTTTGAATTAGAACCCACTAGTTTTTCCTGAAATTCATCCGTTACCGGAATATTATGTTTGCTAAAAAACAATTTACGTCGTTTGCGATAATGACTTTCTGAAAAAACAATAACACCGTCCATATCAAAAATGACTGCTTTTTTCATTATTCTTCGCCTACTTGCATTGCTTTTGTTGTTCCAAAGAAATACGTCATCACAAACCCACCGGCATAGCCTGCAAGCAAGCCAATGATATAGTTTAACCAATGACCGTTAGCAATCAACGGAATCAATGCCACACCACTTGGACCAATGGATGTTGCACCCACATTTCCAAGCAAACCAATCACTGCACCACCGATACCGCCACCAATACAAGCCGTAATGAAGGGTCTTCCTAATGGTAAAGTCACCCCATAAATCAACGGTTCACCAATTCCTAAGATTCCAACTGGCAACGCCCCTTTAATTAATTCCACTAGCGATTTGTTACGGTAACATTTTGCCCATAAAGCAATTGCTGCCCCAACTTGCCCAGCACCTGCCATCGCTAAAATCGGTAGCAATAAGGTACTGCCGCCACTTTCAATCATTTGCAAATGAATAGGCGTCAAAATTTGGTGTAAACCAAACATAACCATTGGTAGGAATGCCGCTCCTAAAACAAAACCAGAGAATGCTCCACCCACATTTAGAACCCAGTTAATTCCACCGACTAAACCATTTGAAATAAAACCAGCTAAAGGCATAATCAAGAAAATCGTTGCCAAGCCCATAATCAATAAGGTAATCACCGGCGTCACAATAATATCAACCGATTCAGGAATCACTTTATGCAATCGTTTTTCAATGAGTGACATTAAATAAACGGCAATGATGACCCCAATTACCCCACCTTGACCCGCAGCAAGCGGTTGACCAGTAAAAATATTGGTTAAGGGTGCATCAGGGCTCATACCAGCCAAAGTCGTCACACCACCGATTACCCCACCTAAACTCGGTGATGCCCCAAATTCACGTGCACTATTAATCCCTACATAAATCACTAAATACGTAAACACACCACTTTGAATAATTGCACAAACGGTGGCAATATTGACCCACATATCGCCCGAAAGTTGACCTGCCGCCATTAAGTTTTTTAGAATCGAAGCAACCCCACCAATAATCCCAGCACCAACAAACGCTGGAATCAACGGAACGAAAATATTAGCAATAGCTTTCAATGCTTTCGACCAGGGTTTTTGATTTTTTTGTTTGACTGCAGCTTTGGTTTGCGCTGCTTTTTCTTCCACTGCTGCACGGCCATTACTAGCTGCACTTGCTTTTTCGGGCAAGGTTTCACCTAAAGCAACCCCTGCCATATCTACCATGTGTTGCGCTACCTTATTTACTGTCCCCGGTCCAACGACGACTTGTAAGGTATCATCTTCTACCACACCCATTACCCCAGGAACTTTTTTCAAGGTATCAATGTCAACTAGATTGTAATCTTTAATTTCCATGCGTACCCGAGTCATACAATGAACAATCTTATTCACATTATTCATGCCACCTACGTGATCATAAATCCCTTGTGCAATTTGTTGATTCTTGTCTGCCATTTTTATTTCCCCCTTTTATAATGTTTGACGAATAAAACCATTTCCTGCTATCAATTTTTCAGCCGCTACTTCTTTTGCTGCGCCAGTCAAAATCATCACAATCGCTAATTTCACATTTTCATCTGCCTCAACAAAGGCTGCTTCAGCTACCTCATACGAACATTCCGTGGCTTGCATAATGATTCGTTTGGCACGCTCCACTAGTTTTTCATTAGTCGGACGAACATCAACCATTAAATTGTTGTAGACTTTACCAATGCCAATCATCGCAACCGTTGATAACATATTTAAAACTAATTTTTGAGCTGTTCCCGATTTTAGACGAGTCGAACCGGTTAAAACTTCTGGTCCCACTTCCACTTCAATCGGATAGGTCGCATGTCGACTAATTGCCGCGTTTGTATTACATGAAATTGTTGCAGTCGTTGCACCAATTTCATTAGCATAATCTAAGCCACCAATCACATAAGGCGTCCGACCACTCGCCGCAATCCCCACCACAATATCATTTGCTGTTAACGAAATCGCTGCTAAATCTTTACTACCTAATTCCTCTGAATCTTCCGCACCTTCTACAGCAACTGTCATCGCCTGCATGCCACCAGCAATCAACCCTTGAACCATTTCAGGATCCGTACCAAACGTTGGAACACACTCAGCCGCATCTAACACACCTAAGCGACCACTAGTCCCCGCTCCCATATAAATCAAACGGCCCTTCTTATTAAACGCTTGAATAATTTGGGCAACTACTGCTTCAATTTGTGGTAAGACCTTCTCAATCGCTAGTGGCACTTGGCGATCTTCTTCATTCATTGTCTGTAAGACATCCATAATCGTCATCTGATCAAGATGCATAGTCTTTGGATTTCTCGTCTCTGTGGTTAAATTCTCTAAATTACTCATTATCGTTCCTACTTTCTACTAACTCAAATCGATAGCCAGGTAACACGCAAGCAAGGAGGTCTCTTTGCGAAGCCTCTACTTTTGCTACAACATTGACCTTTTCATCGGCTGGTAAATCTGTCTTACTAATTTGAAGCTCTCCCATATAACGCAAATATTGCTGATTATCTAGCGTCACACTGCCTTTAGTTCTCGGTAGCGTATTGCTTGGTTGGATGATTGGCACCTGTTTAAAACGCGCCTCCTGACTCCGTAAGACATCTCTAGCATCATCTACTCGATTGGTATGGGTTCCTATAAATAAGTCACGATGCGTCTCATCTGTGATGTGTACCGGTAAAACAACTTTTTGCTCTTGGAAATAGGCAATAAATTGCTGTTGTGTCTGTTCACTTAAGCCTTCATCCCCAATACAAACCTCATCACAGGCATAATTTTGTAATAAATCAACTGCCGCAAATAAAGGATGCTTCAAGCGATGACTTTCTAATGTGGGTAATCCCGCATGTAACGGCCCACGTAAATTTTCATTTCCAGGAACAAAAGCCAAAATTTTAAAGCCTAATTTTCGCCATTTTTGATTCAAGGATTGTAAATACTGTTCCGACAAACCAGTCTCAGGTCGAGGATAATAATTGTGCCATAATTCCATATTGTCAAAATTCGCCTGATATTGAACCAGCGCTTCCACATCCGCATCCGTTAACGTCGATGCATTCAAACCAATAACCAATCGTTGTGACAGCTTAGCAATTGTTTGAAAATCAATCCCGTAATCCATCCGCATTCCAGTCACACCTAAAGATAAAAGCTGCTCTACCGCTTGCTCATCATTCAAATCAATCTGCAAACGACGCAAACCATCACTCGAAAGATCAACCATCAATGAACGATTAAATGCCTTCGTAATTTTACAAAGCTCTTTCAAATTAGCTAAAACCTGTGACTCATCCTCTTCTGGAATGTGTAACGAAGTAAATATTCGATTAAATCCACTATGAAACATTTTTTCAATATACATCCGCTTGGACTCTTGAAACGTATCCCCTAAGAATACTGAAAAACCTAGCACAACCTCACGCCCTTCCTTTAATACGCTTACATTATAAACCAAAAGAAATTTTATTTCAATAATTTTAATTAAAACAACTACAAAAAGAAATATAATTTCAAAAATAGTTGTTTTCCCGATAGCTTAGACCCTTTATACTTCCCCTACAAACAAATCAAAAAGACAGGAAAACCCAAATGATTTTCCTGTCAGTACTATTTATATTCCTTTGCCCTCTAATAGTTTGATGATTGCTTCAAAACTAGCAACAATTTTATCTGCATGACTTTGAGAAAAAGGAAATCTAGTTTCTTCCATTGCAATAGTATACATCCCCGCACGTTTTGCTGAAGTGATGCCATGGTTAGAATCTTCAATCGCAAACGTTTTCTTTTTATTCCAATAAGCAATTGACAAGCTACTCAAAGAACTGTATCATACTTTTGGAATTCCGTATAATGGATGCGCCTTCAACAAAAGGCTTATTTTTCAATCATCATAAACAAGAGAAGGAGAAAATCTACATGAAAACATTCAAATTATCCTTAGAATCACCTGAAATAGAATTTCCAGCAACTATCGAGGTGTTTTTACGTGAAAACATCGAAATAGACAGCAAACCTTTACCGACAGTCATTATTTGCCCTGGTGGTGGTTATGACTTTCTTTCAGCTAGAGAATCAGAACCCATTGCTTTATCATTTTTGGCACAAGGTTTTCAGGCCATTATTTTGAATTACACAACTATGGGTGATGGAATTAAAGAGAACTTCTTGAATTCAACTATTTTACAAGTTGCTAAAACCTTTGAGTTGATTCATCAAAATCAAGAAGAATGGCAAATGGATACCCATAATATTTTCCTAATCGGTTTTTCAGCAGGTGGACACTTAGCCGCTTCTTATTCAACTAGTTGGCAAACATTTGAAAACGATACCACCTCAGTTAATTATCAGCCTAAAGGTGCCATTTTGTGCTACCCAGTCATTGGATTCGAGTATGGCTGGCCACAAGATTTATCGTATTTCAAATTCCCTCTAGGTGATCCTAAACAATACGATACATCTAAAAAAGTCACACCACAAACTCCTGATACATTTATTTGGCATACAGCTGATGATGCCCTCGTATCCGTATCAAATACATTGAGATTTTGCGAAAAATTAACTGAAAACAGCGTCAAATTTGAATGCCATATATTTGAATCTGGTGAACATGGCCTATCGCTTGCGACACGCTCATCCTCACACTTTCTGACAGATAACTGCATTGTCCCAGAAGTAGCCAGCTGGTTCACGTCTTGCATCTCTTGGATAGAGAGACGATTAGATTGAAAGTAAAACCCATCGATAACAAGTCGTCATCGATGGGTTTCATTCTTTATAATTTTGTCGCTAATTCTTTTAAATAAGCTTTCAATTCATTTTTAATTTCAGGATGTTTCAAGCCATATTCAATATTCGCTTCTAACATTCCTAGTTTGTTCCCTACATCATAACGTTTCCCAGTAAATTCTCTAGCAAATACTCGTTGTGTTTTATTCAACGTATCAATTGCATCTGTTAATTGAATTTCCCCACCTAGACCAGGCTCTTGCGTTTCTAAAATATCAAAAATTTCTGGTTTTAATAAGTAGCGTCCAATAATAGCTAAATCACTAGGTGCATCTTCAGGTTTTGGTTTTTCAACAAAAGCTTTCACATCGTACAATCCTTTAGAAACCTCAGAAGTTGGGTCAATCACTCCATATTTAGAAGTATCTTCATGAGGAATAGGCATAACAGCAAGTGTAGACGCTTTGGTGTTATCATAATCGTTCATCAATTGTTTTGTAAGAGGGATCTCATCAACCATAATGTCATCACCTAACATGACTACAAACGGCTCATTTCCTACAAATGATTTTGCCTGTAATACAGCATGACCTAATCCCAATGGTCGTTTTTGACGAATAAAGTGTAGACGAATACCTGTAGTTTCCTCTACTAATGCAAGTAATTCTTTTTTACCTGATTTTTCCAAATTATGTTCCAACTCAAAATTTGAATCAAAGTGATCTTCAATTGGTCGTTTGGCTTTACCTGTTACCACTAAAATATCTTCAATGCCTGAAGCAATTGCTTCTTCTACGATAAACTGAATCGTTGGTTTATCAATAATTGGCAACATTTCTTTAGCAATCGCTTTTGTTGCTGGTAAAAATCTTGTTCCTAATCCTGCTGCAGGGATTATTGCTTTACGTACTGTTGTCATTTTTCTCTCCTTACATATGTCATTTGTTGTTTTTTATTCCTAAGTCTTTTTTTATTTGAGTTGTAGAAATCTGTGGTGTTCGAGAAAGATATATTACTTCGGCATCTGTTTTTTCTTCAATAAAATCAAATTTCCCAGTCCAATCATCTCCCATAATAAAAGTATCGATTTTATATTCACCAATATCAGTGATTTTCTGCTCCCAATTATTTTCCGGAATAACTAAATCTACATAGCGAATAGCTTCTAAAAGTTGCTTTCTCTTTTCAAAAGAGAAGTAACATTTCTTTTGCTTTTCATTCCAATTAAATTCATCAGTTGATAAGGCCACTACTAAGTAATCACCCTGTTCTTTGGCTCGACGTAACAAATTAATATGTCCATAATGTAACAAGTCAAATGTTCCATACGTTATAATTTTTTTCATTTTCTCTCCTTAGATTATCGTTATATAATATTTTTAAATCCTTATCTATTAAATATTCCCAACAAATGTATGAGAACTAAATCTACGAGTCAATTTTTAATATATATGACGTATTTAAAAAAAATACAACACCATTATAGTCATTTATTTATTAAAAAATTGATAGATACATTCTAGTCTTTACCAAAAATATCTCTTGTATATACTTTTTCTTCTACATCTTCTAATATTTTTTCCATGCGATTTGAAACAATTACATCAGAAATTTCTTTAAATTCATTAAAGTTTTTTATAACTTTAGAATTATAAAAATAACTATCCTCTAGGCTTGGCTCATATACAACTACTTCAATCCCTTTAGCTTTGATTCGCTTCATTACACCTTGAATAGAGGAATATCTAAAATTATCAGAATTAGATTTCATAGTTAAACGATAAATTCCCACTGTCTTTGGATTCTTACTAATAATTTGCTCTGCTATAAAATCTTTTCTAGTAGTGTTTGCTTCAACAATTGCACTAATAATGTTACTTGGAATATTTTCATAGTTAGCACGTAATTGCTTTGTGTCTTTTGGTAAGCAATAGCCACCATAACCAAAGGAAGGATTGTTATAATGTTGGCCAATCCTAGGATCTAACCCAACTCCTTCAATAATTTGCTTTGAATCTAACCCTCTTACTTCTGCATACGTATCTAATTCATTGAAATATGCAACTCGCAATGCTAAATATGTATTTGAAAACAATTTGATAGCTTCTGCTTCTGTTGGATTAGTTAATAAAATTTCCACATCTTCTTTATAACCATTACGTTTGAATATAGTCGCAATTTGTCTACCACGTTCTGAGTTTTCACCAATCACAATTCTTGAAGGATAAAGATTATCGTATAAAGCTTTTCCTTCTCTTAAAAATTCTGGAGAAAATATAATATTATTCGTATCAAACTTTTTTTGAATCTCTAATGTATAACCTACTGGCACAGTGGATTTAATAATAAATGTTGCATCCGAACGAATTTCTAATGCTCGATTAATTACATCTTCTACAGTTGATGTGTTAAAATAATTCTTCTTTTCATCATAATCTGTTGGTGTTGCAATAATTAAGTAATCTGCAAAATTAACTGCATCTTCGAAATCATTTGTAAACTCAATATTTAAATCATTGCGTTTTAAAAAAGAACATATCTCATTGTCTTCCAAAGGCGATTTCCCTCTTTTAAGCATATCTATTTTAGATTCGATAATATCATATGCTTTTACATCCTCTTCTTGACTCAATAGTAATGCATTTGCCAACCCAACATAACCTAAACCAAATACTGATATTTTCATAGAAACTTCCTCCTATAAGATAATTTCAAAATACAATTAGAACATATCTGAAAACAAAGAATCACAAGTTAATTTTTTGGGAATAATTTTCAAATACGTTCTAAATTTCATAAAAATAATTACTAAAATAAAATGCTATTTTTTAATTTCTTTATCAATTGTTTTCAAAGCTGCTTGAATAACCATATGCATATCAAGATATTTATAAGTTCCTAATCGCCCACCAAAAATATATTTATTTTCTTTTGCAGATAATTCTTTATATTTTAGATATATAGCATTATTTTTTCTGTCATTTACTGGATAATAAGGTTCATCTCCTGGTCTCCAGTCCGCCGGATATTCTTTAGTAATAACTGTTTTGGACTGTTGACCAAATTCAAAATGTTTGTGCTCAATGATTCTAGTATACTCATGCTCAGAATCTGTATAATTTACAACTGCATTACCTTGATAGTTTTCTTGGTTTATAATTTCTGTTTCAAATTTTAAAGAACGGTACTCCAATCTACCAAATTCATAGTCAAAGAACTGATCAATCATTCCTGTATATATAATTTTGTCGTATTCTTTTTCGAAAATATCTTTATTCTCAAAAAAATCTGTATTTAACTCTACTAATATATTTTCATGAGAAAGCATTTTTTCTATAATTTGTGTATAACCACCTATTGGTATTCCTTGATATTTATCATTAAAGTAATTATTATCATAAGTTAGTCGAACAGGGAGCCTTTTTATAATGAATGCTGGAAGCTCCGTACATGGTCTTCCCCATTGTTTTTCAGTATATTCTTTAATTAATTTCTTATATATGTCAGTTCCAACTAAAGAAATTGCTTGTTCCTCTAGGTTTTCTGGAGTTTTCTCATTTAATACTTTTCTTTGCTCTTCAATTTTATTTTGAGCTTCTTCTGGAGTTGTTACTCCCCATAGTTTATTGAATGTATTCATGTTGAATGGTAGATTGTATATTTCACCATGATAGTTAGCTATAGGAGAATTTGTATATCTATTAAATTCAGCAAATTGATTTATATATTCCCATATATCTTTATTTGAAGTATGAAAAATATGAGCACCGTATTGGTGTACATTTATTCCTTCAATTTCTTTAGTATATATATTTCCTGCTATATGATTTCTTTTCTCAATTATTTTCACTTGATGCCCATTTTTAGCTAATTCATGTGCACACACAGATCCAAATAATCCCGATCCTACTATTAAATATTTCACTATTTTTCCTCTTTTCTACTATTTTTCAATTATTTTTTTTAATTAACTCTAAGAATAAATTCACTTTGAGCAAAGTCGTTGTTATAAAGTATATAGTTATAGCAATAATAAATTGATATATATTAGTCGTAATCGAAGCATCCATTGAACCTGTCATAAATCGAGTTATACAATACATGAATATGCCCGAAATAAATATTTTTATAATTCTTTTTATATCAAAATGAAACTGAGTTGCTTTAATAAATGAGTGTGTTCTAACAATCGTGACAAAACATTCAGAAATAATATACGTGATTACAACACCATAAAATCCAATAGCTGGTAACAATACGATATTCCCAATAATATTGATAATTGACCCTATAATTACTGATTTATTGTACTCTCTTGTTTTACCAATCGGTAATAAATATTGTCTAGAAATTGCCATTCCTAATGGTACAACAACAATTAAAACTGTAAAGAATGGAATCACATTATTAATAAACAAAAAATTCTCTCCAAAAAACCATGGAACTAGCTTATCATAAACAACTAACATTCCAAACATAATCGGAATTGAAAAAAACAGTTGCAAATGAATCGTAGTATTCATAGTTTCTACAATTTTTTTTATATTATTTTTTGCAAACAAACCACTCATATGCGGAAGTAGCACAGTATCTAATGTAGTTATTATAGTAATGAAAACTAAATTTAAAGTTAAAGAATTCGTATAGTAACCAACGCTTTTTTCTCCTAAAAAATAACCCAACAAAGTCTTATTCAAGTTAGTATATAGTAAAATCGCAACTTGTGGAATAAAAAATTCTATAGATCCTTGAACATGTTTGAAACTATTTTTCAAGCTAACTCTTTCGAAATGAATATATTTTTTTAAGAAGAACCAAACTAAAACTTGTGAAAGAAAGATATTAGAAGCTTGAATCAATACATAGTTCAATGTATCATTTGAATTATTTACAAATAATATGATTAGGAAGAAAGAAATAACCTGCATCATTAAACTAACTAAACTGGTCTTTTTAAAGTCTTCAACCCCCATAAAAAACCAAGAGATATCAAATAAAACTGCAAACACGGTTAATGCTTGAATATAAAAATATACTGAACCATCTATTAAGAAAATAAGTCCTAAATAAAGAAAAACTGCAATCACTGATAAAATTGCTTTAAAAGAAAATATCTCCCAAAATACTACAGATATATTGTCTTTTCTGCTCCATGCTAACGCGATTTCTCTATTTCCATATAAACCTACCCCTAGGCCTGCAACTAATACAAAATACTGTGCGATTGAATTTGTATAATTGTAGACACCAATCCCTTCGGGACCAATAGCATTTGATACTATTGGTACAGTTATAATTGGAAGAATAATTTTGGTTACTTGAAACATAGTCTGATAAAAAAAATTTTTTACGACATTTTTCATTTTATTACCTCATTTTAATATATCCTATTACTATTCATCTTTGAAAGAATGTTATTTTTGAAGAATGGCAGTATTACCAAAAGAATAAATACATTATATTTATAATTGAATAGATAGCTTTCACTAAGTCCTAATGTTAAAAAAGAAATCAATACTATTGTTAAGTAATATTCTTTTACTTTAATTGTATAAATTATTAGTATTGTGTATAACGTTAATAATACTATTATCGTAAAAATTCCATATCTTATTAAATTATACATGAACGAATTATCTAGTATCATTCCTCTGACAGCACCAAAACTTTCAGAAACTTGTCTAGTTCCTATAATTTCAATATTTTTTGATCCAAACCAACTAACACCATAAATATTTATAAACTGACTAGCATAATATATTCGACCAGACAGAAACTCATTTAGTTTGTTAATAACAGAAGATCCTAAAAAATAATTTTTTGAAGACCACCAAGAAAGAATAGAATATAAGAACGGTAACAATACACTAAAATTCAATAATTTTATACTTTTGGAATTGGCAAAAAATCTAACAAAGATGACTCCTAGTGTCAACAACAATGTGACGATTAAAGTAGTACGTGAATCAGTTAAATTATATACCCCAATAGTCAGCAGAATAGCTAATGTAAAATCTACTATTGTCAAACTTTTATTTTTAAAAACATAATACTCAGCTAAAATTATAAAAAAGGCTATTCCTAAAGTGTTTGGATGATAGAATCCTAACGATAATCTAGGTTTACCATCTCTATACATCGTATACTGAGATATAATTCCTATTTGATAAGACAATACCACTAGTATAAATGCAACGATAGATAAGAAAAATGTCTTCTTTAAAAGGATTTTAATATCAATTCTACTTATTGCTATTCCTAGAATAATTATAGATAGTAATTGGATATCCCGATTAATTAATAGTGGTAATATACCTAAAAAAAGAAGACACATTAAAAAAATAAATTCTTTATATGAATATTTCTCCAAAAATATTACTAATAAGGCCAAAATTATTAAAAATGCAAAAAAAACTTTGCTAATAGTTACCAATGTAGTTACATATCTAAAATTACTCATATCAATTAAAATAGATAAAGCAAAGAAGATTGATAAAGCAGTTATAAATAATTTTCTTACATTTTCCATCATTCCTACACCTCCCAATTTAAAATACACAGATTTAGAAAATACTAATTTTTATTGAAGAAATCATTGTATTCAGACAAAACACTTTTTGCTGTGTTATCTATTGGAAAGTTATTCATCGCATAATGACAAGCTTTTTTTTGCATTACTTGTATTTCTTCATTAGGCATTTTCGATAATTTTAAAATCGCTTCTGCTAACTTCTTACTGTTTCCAGATTCAAATAATATTCCAGTATTGTTTGAATCAATAATTTCTACATTTGCTCCAGAATTACTAGCTATAACGACCTGTTGAGAAAACATTCCTTCCACTGTTACTCTCCCAAAAGCCTCTAAACTTGAAGGAACAAGAGCAATATCAGCTAATTTTCTATATTCTAATACTTTATCAGTATGAGAAATAAATTTAACATACTTTTCTAAGTTGTTATTCATTACATAATTTTTTAACTTTTTTTCATACTCAACGTTAGCTTCAATATCTCCAGTAGAACCAATAATATAAAGATCACCAATATTAGAAGCATTATCTTGCTTAACAATTTTATACGCCTCTAAAGCTAATAATTGATTCTTTCCTTTGGCCAACCTACCTACCATCAAAATGTTCATTTCAGAGGATATATTTTCTCTATAAAAATAATATCTTTCCTTAGGTATCCCATTATAGATTCTTACTAAATTTTTCAGCCCATATTTCCTTTTGTAATAATCAACTACTATATCTGAAATTCCTATACATTTTTCACTATTAAGTAAAATTTTTTTCATTTTATTTTCTTGACTAAACTCAATATTATGATCCTCAGCTAAAAATTCTCTTATATGGTAAATGTATGGAATATTCAACGATTTTGAACATTCCCCACTAATTGTACTTAATACGCTATTTATATGTACCAAGTCTATTTTTTCCATTTTTAAAAATCTACGAATTCTATAATAAGCAGGAATATTCAAAAAAATTTTTACTATAGTTTTTAAGTATTTTTTAAAAAAATTATCATCTATATTGTTAATTAATTTATATGATTTAATAACTTTGAAATTTATTTCCCTATTTTTCAATTCTCTTTCTAATATCCCATGCTTAGGAATAATCACTTTTATAGAATACTCTTCAGTCATATTTTGAATTTGTTCTATTAAATCTAACATTGATCTATTTGCACCAGTTAGATTATTATCATGTGCAAAAAAGCATATATTTTTTTTCATGAAATTACTCCATTATTCTATAAATGTTTGATGTTTATTTTTTTCATTGTCTTTTGGAGGTGTCATATAGTCGCCATACAATTGAGTTAAAATATAATTATAATTTTTGGGAGCTACCATATAGATATCTTCAAAAATATATTCGTCTGTTTCCTCGTAAATACTTTTGGGAAACATTTCTTTGAATTTGTAAGCACCCATAAAATTAATAACAAATGTGCTATCTTCGTAAGGATATTTTTTTAAAACTTTATCAATTTTATTACATAATTTTTCTTCATTTAATAAGTTTTCGATCTTAGTAATTTGTCCCAATTTAATAATAAATTGTTCAATTTGTGTTCTAGATGGATTAGTTACTGAAACATTATTAGATAGTTGAGATAATTTAAACACAGCTCTCAAACTCAGTAATTTAAATTTGTGTATTGCTAAAAAAATTCGATTAGTTGGTAGTCCATCCAAAGGAAATATATCTATCCATGCATTCCGTTCTTTCTCTGTTCCTGTTGAACGATCAATTAATCTTATTTCTGAACTTTCTATTTTTATAGGATAATCTGAATTTGTCCCATCTTGAAAAGTGCATAATTTGTACTTTAAAGACGGATTTTGTTTTAAATAAATAATTAGTTTTTCATACTCACTTCGAGGCATGCCAAAATCCATATCATCATCCCATGGAATAAACCCTTTGTGCCTTACCGCTCCTAAAAAAGTTCCTCCTAATAAAAAATATTGAAAATTATTTTCTCTACAAATATTTATAAAATATTTTGCAATGTTTAATTCCGCATCATGTATTTTCTTATTTTTCATATTTTTATCCTTTTTTTATTTTATTGAAAATGAATTTACTACCTTTTTTAATCCAATCTTGTTTTTCCATAAATTTTACAGGCAGTTCTTTATACTGAATATTATTAGCATCAATCCAAACATCTACTAATCGCTCACTAATAAATCCATAAATCCTAGATTGATAAGAATCATAGTCACTAATATCTATTCTATTCTCCAATTCAAAGAGTATATCAAATAGCCATTTAGAATATTCATCAAATTTCTCTTCTTTCATAATCATCATATTGAACCTATGAGATTTTTTTTCTTTCATAATTTTATCAAAAGACATGACATAGCTAGGATACAACTCAGTTATAATCTGTCTAGTTTCCAATAAGTCATTGATATTGTGATTATGTTTATAGTGAGATAATGTGTTTTCAATATAATAATTTCTCTTCTTAGGTAAAATAACGTCTATATTCTTAAATAGTTTCTCTAAAGTTTCTTTTTTTACAATTTCGTTTTTACTCGATGGTTCCATAAATAAGCGTCTGTAATGTACTAATCCAATATATTCTGCATCCAGATTTTTCCACGCCCAATATAATGCAGTCAGTTCACAGTAATTAGGGTTTTTTTCAGCAATATTATATCCCTGATCATCAGTGATATATTCCCGATATAATAATTTATCTTTATTTGGACCTACTGCTGTTGGAACAAAGAGACTGGTATCAGCTGGCATACCAGTATTTTTATGAGTAACCACCATAATTTTTATATCTTTTGACACTTAATATGCACCTTCTCTTTTAAAGACTTTAACAAATGTTCTTAAAATAATATTTAAATCTGTTAAAATACTCTTTTTTTCTATATAACTAATTTCTAAATATACACGTTCTGGATATCCAATATTACTTCTTCCGGACGTTTGCCATATACCAGTAATTCCTGGCTTCATTGAGAGAAATTCTCGTACCTTACCTTCTTTTTCATACTCTTTTAGTTCTTCCAAGATAATTGGTCTTGGACCTACCAAGCTCATATTTCCTATAAAAACATTAAATAATTGAGGAAGTTCATCCAAACTCGTTTTCCTTAGAAAAGAGCCTAGTTTAGTTATTCTAGGATCCTCATGTTGTTCTAGTTTATAGTCATTTTCAATATATTTTTGATATAACTCTTTATTTTTTCTTAAATGTTCATCTGCATCAGTTTTCATTGATCTAAATTTGTATATTTTAAATATTTTACCGTCTCTTCCCAAACGTTGTTGCACAAAAAAAACCGATCCATCTTGTTCTTCCAATTTCATGATTATAATTAAAATAAAAAAAAGTGGTGATAACATTACTAATGCGATAATACTAATTATTATATCTAAAAATCTTTTGATAAAAATATATACATAGTCTTCTTTTTTATTAGTGTCAGTATTTCCAGTCAATTTCATTTTTCTCCCCCTAAAACAATCCCAATTTTTTCTTTACAATTTTATTTGGTAGTGGATAAACAACTGAATCCCCATTTACAAGGTCTTTTGCTATTTGTTTCATTTGTTGGACTTTTTTCACACCAAATTTCCCCTCAATAATTTGATATGCTTCTTCCATATAAAAAGTTCTTTTTTTCACTCCATGGGCATCAGAAGCCACCATTTGCACTAAATTATGTTTCACCATTTCTAAAGCTGTTTTGCGAATTGATTTACCAAATGTCCCAACGATACTTGGTGCAGTCAATTGAGCCAAACAGCCCATTTCTAAAAAAGGAATCAATAAATTAGGATCTTCTCTGAATTTCGCATTTCGTTCTGGATGAACAATTACTGGTATTTTTCCCATTGCACGTAACTCAAAGAAAATTTGTTCTGTATACGCTGGTATATCCATCGTAGGAAATTCAATCAGTATATATGTATCGTCCAAATCAGTGAAGAGAATTTTATTCTGGTTGATTTCGTCAATCAAATCCCCTGTGATTCGGACTTCTTGACCTTCTAACAAGGTCAAGTTTAAGTTTCGTTTATCTAATTCAGTCTGCAATACAGAAACCGAATGAATGACTGAATCTTTAGGATTCTCATACCGTCCATTGTTATGATGAGGGGTACATAAAATATGTGTAATCCCTTGACTAATGGCTTTTTCAGCCATGGCAACACTTGCCTCTATGTTTTCTGCCCCATCATCGATTCCTGGTAAAATATGACAATGTAAATCAATCATTTCATTCGACTCCTTTAGTTATTAACTAGAATAATAATAATATCCTTGATCCTTGCTTTGTTCTGCACCATTGTACACGACACCTAAAACTCGAGCGTTTACTAAATGTAACAATTCTTTTGCTTTGGTAACCGCTTCTTTTTTTGTTACATTTTCACGAATAACTAATAGTGTTCCATCAACTTTGGATGCCATAATTTGAGCGTCGGTTACCGCTACAACTGGTGGCATATCAAAAATAACAATATCATATAAATTACGTGTTTCTTGAATAACTTGATCCATTCTCATCGAACCCAAAAGTTCTGAAGGATTCGGTGGTTTAGGTCCACTAGTCAGCACAGATAAGTTTTCGATACTTGTTTTTTGAGCTGCTTGATCTACCTTCGTACTAGTACTTAATACTGTGCTCAATCCTACTTCATTCGTTAACTGAAAAGTTTTAAACACGGTTGGTTTACGCATATCTGAATCTACTAATAATACTCTTTGCCCCGATTTAGCAAAGACAACTGCTAAATTCGCCGAAGTTGTTGATTTACCTTCACTTGGACCAGAAGAAGTAACAACTAATGTTTGTAATTTACGATCAACAGATGAAGCAAACTGAATATTCGTACGAATTGTACGATATTGTTCTGACACTGGTGATGAAGGGTCAACTAAAGTAATTAGGCTGACTGGGTTAGTTCTTTGTTCTTTACGATCTTTTCTTGCCATGATATCCTCCTACACGCGTGAGCGGCTACGTCTGGTAGCTGTTTCATCATCTTTCACTTTTTTTGTTGCTTTTTTAGGCATTTTTTGCGTTGTTGCGTTAATTTCTTTTTGTGTCATTTGTGGAACTGTACCTAAAATAGTAAATTCCAAATTATCAGTAACAAAACGACTATCTTTGACGGTTCTATCCAATAATTGCATCAGAAACGCTAAACCAACCCCTAGCCCCAATCCCAAAATCAATCCAATAGCCAAATTTAATTTGTTATTAGGAGAGACAGGATCCTCATTAGCTGTAGCCCTTGAGACTATTGTAGTTTTATCAACATTTGTTAAAACATCTTTGACTGTTTCTTGAAAGACTTCTGCCGCCGTATTAGCAATATGTTCTGCATCAATAGCTTTAGGGCTGGTCGCTGAAATAGAAAACATTTGTGAATTTTGTGATTGAGTTACATCTAATATATCTTTGATTTCTAGAGGTGTTAATTCAATATCATATTCATTAGATAATCGTTCTTGAACTTGAAGTGCTAACGCATCGCCTTCTTTAATAATATCTTTATAAGTATTTAACATTTGTAAATTATAATTAATATCATTCAAATTATTATTAGAACTTTCTGATTGCGGCAAAGTGACAATTAACTGTGCTCTTGAACTATACTGTGGCGTAATTACAAAAAATGTAATCGCACCTGCCAAGCCTACACCAATAAACATACTCACAATGATTAAAGCAATATGTTTCTTCAAAATTTCAAAAATTTCTTTTAAACTAATCGTTTCTTCCATCTTTTCTCCACTTTCTATCGATTACTTTGTATCTAATTGTTTTTTCAATTGATTTTGAACAGAATGTAATTCATCTTCGCTCACACGCTGATAGGATACGCCATCTTGCATAAAGCCATCTCCTTGCATTTGCAATTGATCGATGGTTGTAAATGCACTGCGGTAATCTAAGGCAATCTTTTGCATGTCGTTAAAGCTCATATCGGTTTTCATATTGCCCTCCATTGCATCCAGAATGCTACGGTATTGGGTAATGCCGTCTAAAGTCAATGCTTTTTTAACAATTGCTTCGACAACAGAACGTTGTCTTAATTGACGACCATAATCGCCACGAGGATCTTCATAACGCATTCTTAGATAAGTTAGGGCACGATCGCCATTTAAATGAATCGGACCAAAGTCATAGTGTTCTCCCCGACTTTCAAATTCTAAGTCATTATTCACATCGACCCCACCAACAGCATCCACTAACTCCTTAATTCCCATCATATTAATAGAAACATAATGGTCAATCGGAATATCCAAATATTTCTCAACGGTATCCATTGACATTGCTGCCCCACCAAAAGCATAGGCATGGTTAATTTTGTCTTGGGTGCCATAACCAACAATATCAACGTAGGTATCACGTGGGATACTGACTAAGGTTGATTTATTGTCGTTAGGATTGATGGTTGCTACCATCAAGGTATCTGAACGACCTTGCTCCGTTCGACCCAAATCCCCTGTATCGATTCCTAAGAGTAATACACTGAATGATTCTTTCTTGTTCAAATCGACTGGTTGCTGACGTTTCTTGGTTTCTTCATTTTTTCGCTCAACTGCTTCATAGGTTTGTTTGATGGAGCCTGATAAATCAAAGTACAATTTTGCCCCTACACCTGCTGCAATAACCACTAACACAGCAACGATTGCAAAAATCGTTAGAAAGACTTTTTTCCCTGTTGAACGATGTCGGCTTCTTCGTGACATGTCTCATTCCTCCAATATTGTCGAATAATTTTATTCAGTTGGTGAATCATTTGCTGGTTGCTCTTGATTAGAATTAACAGTTGTTGTTGATTCTGAAGTTGCTGGAGTCTCAGTATTTGATGTCGTCTCTGTATTTTCTACAGTACTTTCACTCGTATTCCCGCTATTATCAACTGGAGGAACAACTTCACCTTGATTGCCATTATCAGTTGGTGTTTCAGGGAACCATTGTTCTTCTGAAGATTCAGGAATTGGTTCTTCATAAATTGGCTCAGAATAAGTTGATTCAACAATAGGTTCTTCGACTGTTGATTCTTCCTCATACGTCTCTGTCACTTCTTCATAGGTTGATTCTTGAACTAAACCAACAATGTGTGACACCTCTTCGGCTAAAGCAGTGAATTTTTCTTTGAGTTTCTCATTACGAATGTCTTCAATTTTCGCTAAAACTTCCATATAATCTTCGTATGTGACAATCGCGCCCTCTTTCAATAGCTCATCAAAGCGTTTTTGTAAATCGCTTGCTGCTTTTACTTGATCAGAGGCACTTTTCAAGTAGGCTTTAACTACTTTTTGCCATTTATCCTCTGGGAAGGCTGCTACTTTTTTGCTGACTTCATCGACTTGGTCTTTTTTCAATTTATCTTGAATAATCATTTCATCTTTAAATTTGAACCAATCTGAAACTTCTTTGGTAAATAATTTATTGGTTTGTTCTTGGATACGTAATTTATCGGAAACATCCGTTAGGTTCTTAGAAATTTCTGCTTTTTGTTTTTCTAAGTCTTTGATGCCTGTAGGTAAGGAACCTTCTTTGATTTTAAAATCTTCTGCTGTTACACGAACAGATTCAAGATCACTTTTTACTTTCGTTACATCGGCTGTCTTTAAGCCTTTTTTCAAGAAATCTTTTTCTTTGCCTGCATAAAAGTCATTGACTTTTCTTTGTAGTTCTTCCAATTTAGATTTTTCATTTGTTACAGCCGTTTCTGCATAAGAAACACGCTGGTCATATTGACGGTCATTGTTTTTTTGATAGCCAATATAACAAATTCCAACAGCAACAACTGCGACAGCTGTCACTCCAAGCCCTTTCAGCATTTTATTCATTTATTGATTAACACTCCTTGTACTAATTTTTCTTCTTATTTTTAGTTATCATTCGCTTCATAACAGACTTCCATGCCAATTTTACTGCATCTACTGTATAAATGAAAGGAAAATTTTTTCATGGCATTTCCATTAACGTTTTAAAAAAACGTTCGTATTCTATTCTCCCCCCTGTATTGAAAGATTTGTATCCGTTTAAAAAAACATCTTTCTTTTCATAAAAGATCTTATTTTTACAACAAAACAATCATCCTTTAAAACAAGAATGATTGTATCGCTAGTTTTCTTCGTTATTGTAGAATGGTGACTTTGACATTGAATCGTCGTCCCCAGTTTTTGCATTCATCAACTGTTTTAAAATGGACATCGATAATATTGCCATTAATTGCGCCACCGGTATCTGCTGCAATGGCAACTCCGTAACCTTCTACTTCTACTAATGACCCCAAAGGAATGACATTCTTATCCACTGCAACGGCTTGTGGATTTTGCCTTAAATCTAGTCCAGAAGCTGTATAGAAGCTGGCACCTGGTTCAGAATATGAATAGGCTGTAGATTCCATGTATAATACCCGACCAGTTGTTGGTGATGCTTCTGGTTGGCTGGCTGGTTCTTCTTTTGGTGTTTCGGGTTCTGGTGTGTCTTCTTTTGCTTCAGACTCTATGGGTGTGTTTGTTGCGGTTTCAGTTTCTGAAGTTTGACTTTCTGTCACACTTGAACTTGCATTCGCAGTACTTGTTTCGGATTCGATAGTGGTTTCTTGTGAAGCTTTTTCCGACTCTGTTTCTTTTGCTTGGCTTTCGGCTAGTTGTTTTTCTTTTTCAGCCTTAGCTTCTTCACGTTTGGCAGCTGCTTTACGCTCCACCTCTGCTTTTAAACGTTCATTTTCAACAAATTTGCTTTGTGCAACAGATTGCAACGCATCCTGATTATCAGAAAGTTGCGCTTGTAAATGATCGATTTTTGAATCTAATTCATTGGCTTCTGTCACTAAAGCATGCTCGCTTGTCTCAAGCTCTTTTTGCGTAGTTATTGCTTTTTCTTCTAATTCTTGTAATTTAGCAACTTCTGTATCTAATTCATCTAGTGCATCTTTTTCAGCACTTTGTAACACCGAAATAGCGTACACACCGCTGACAAATTCTTGAATACTTGAAGCCTGTAATAAAAGCATCAATTTATTTTCTGATGCTCGATTTAACTGTAACGTTCTTAAACGATCTGCAACGAGTTGTTTTCTTTGAGCAATTTTGTCTTCCGTTACTTTCATTTCGTCTTTTGTAGATGCCAAGGTTGCTTCATTTTCGACTATTTTGTCTTTTAAGGCTTCTACTTCTTGGTATTTATGATTGACACCTTCCAATGCTAATTGTACATCAGCACTAATTGCTTCACTTTTTTGTAGAAGTGCTTCTTCTTTTTTATCCAATGACTCGAGTGACTCAGCACTTACTGTCAGTGGGGTTGCAACAGTCATTCCCAACAAACAAATTGCTAAAAAATTCTTCGCTTTCACGAATTCAACACCTTCCTTTTGTTCTTCAACTTTGTTCATTATACAAAAGTAGACTACTTTATTTGTTGCAATTCATTTACAGATTATTACAATTCACCAAGACAGAGGATATTTTTGATACATAACATAACTTATCAGTGTTAAATAGCTTTCAAACGTTGATTTGATAGCATTCCATTTCGTAATACCCTTGTAACATACTGACGCTTTTCTTCTTTAATAGCGCTTTAGTTCTTGCGCCTTTCTTTCATTGTTTCTTTACGTTACAATATTGCTATCTTATTATTTTAAGGAGGAAATTATGTTTCGTTTATTACATTATGCTAAAAATTATCGAAAACAGATTTTTCTCGGTCCTTTTTTCAAATTTTTAGAAGCAATTTTTGAGCTTGTTTTACCATTGTTAATGGCAATTTTAGTGGATGAAGGGATTCAGAAAAACAATTGGTCTAAAGTAATGGAAATGACCATTTGGATGGTGATTATGTCGATAATTGGCTTGCTCTGTGCAATGGTTTGTCAATACTTCGCTTCCTATGCTTCCCAAGGTTTTGGGACGGAACTACGCAATCAATTGATGAAAAAAATCAATCAGCTGTCGCACCAAGAGTTGAATCAGTTTGGAACAGATACGTTGATTACTCGGACGACAAATGATGTGAATCAATTGCAAGTTGCCTTAGCTATGTTGATTCGTTTGGTTGTTCGTGCGCCTTTCTTAAGTGTGGGGGCAGTTGTGATGTCCTTTTATATCGATTGGCAAATTGGGTTGATTTTCCTATTAATGTTGCCTCTATTTTGTTTCGTTTTGTTTTTTATTATTGTTAAATCAGTTCCACTATATAAAAGCGTCCAACGCCAGCTAGATCATGTGAATGAATTGGTTAGTCAAAACTTAAGTGGCGTTCGTGTGATTCGTGCCTTTGCTCGTCGCCAGACAGAAATCAAGCGGTTTGATGATGCAACGGATGAATTATCGAAAGTCTATTTGCGGGTAACTAATCTTTCTGCCTTATTAACGCCTGCAACGACTTTAATTTTAAATCTTGGTGTGTTGGCTATTTTTTACATTGGTGGATTTAAAGTGAACATCGGTCATCTGCAGCAAGGACAAATCTTGGCGTTAGTGAATTATATGAATCAAATGTTATTGGCATTAATTGTTGTGTCTAACTTAGTGGTTCTCTTTACACGTGCAGCTGCTTCTGCAAGCCGTATTAATGAAGTTTTAGATGTCAATTCTTCCATTCAATCTGTTAAAACCGCAGAAACGTTCACAAATGATGGTAGTCTGTCATTCGAACAAGTTGATTTCCGCTTTGCGCCTGAATTTGGTTTGGCCTTAGAAAACATTAATTTTGCTATCCCAAGCAACGCAACAATTGGGATTACTGGGCCAACTGGTAGTGGGAAATCAGCTTTAACTCAACTGATTCCACGTTTTTATGATGTTGCTGCTGGTTCGGTAAAAGTTGCAAACAAAGATGTTCGTGACTGGGATTTGAAGGCTTTACGAAAAACAATTGCCATGGTGCCACAAACGGCCGTCTTATTCACCGGAACGATTCGTGAAAATTTGCATTGGGGAAAAGACGATGCTACGGACGAAGAATGTTGGGAAGCCTTAGAACTAGCACAATCACGTGACTTTGTTGCAGCCTTGCCTGATGGTTTAGATACGATGATTTTTGAAGGTGGGAAGAATTTCTCTGGTGGACAAAAGCAACGCTTAACGATTGCTCGCGCATTAATTGCCAAACCAGCAATTTTAATTTTAGATGACTCTTTGAGTGCATTAGATTACCAAACGGATTTAAATTTACGGCAAGCTTTAAAGACACTTGAAGGAACCGTTATTATTATTTCACAGCGCATTCGTTCAATCCAAGATGCGCAACAAATTTTTGTGATGGACGCGGGAAAACTAGTGGCTAAAGGCACGCATGAGCAGTTATTACAAACATCGCAAGAATACCAAGAAATTGTAGAGTCACAAGAGGAGGGCATCCAATGAAAACAAAATCTTTTGATTGGAGTAGTCTCAAACGATTTTCCCCATACTTATTACGCTATAAAAAAGAAAATATGGCAGCAATGGTTTTAGGAATTATCACTGGTTTAACTTCAGTGTATATGACGTTTCTAATTGGGCAAGCCGTCGATCAATTGCTTGGAAAAGAGGCCGTCGCTTTTAGTCAGTTATACAAAATCTTAGGCCTATTTGCAGGAATTGTCGGAGTGACAACCATTAGTCAATGGTTCATTCAGCGCTTAGGTAATCGTGTCGCTTATTTGGCGGCTGCCGATTTACGAAAAGATGCTTATCAAAAGTTAAATCAGCTGCCCTTGCGTTATTATGATCAAACCTCTCACGGCAATATCGTTAGTCGCTTTACCAATGACATGGATAACGTTTCGGTCGCTGTATCGGCAATTTTCAATCAGCTATTTTCAGGTGTTTCGGTTGTCTTATTGGCTTTGTTCATGATGGTTCGCATGAGTGTGGTGTTAACAATTGTTGTCTTATTGTCCACACCAATTATTTTCTTAGTAAGCTGGCTTGTTGCCCAAGCTTCACAAAATGATTTTCGCCAACAACAAGAAATTGTCGGACAAGTTTCCGGCTTTATCACGGAAATGGTTGGCAATCAAAAAATTGTCAAAGCTTTCCAACAAGAAGAAACGAACCAGCAACGTTTCGAAGCCATTAATCAAGAATTATATGTTCGCGGACAAAAAGCGCAGTTTTCTTCTTCTTTAACCAATCCATTGTCACGTTTTGTCGATCACTTAGCGTATGTGGCTGTTGGTTTTACCGGTGCCTATTTAATTTTTTCAGGTAGTGAGTTGGTTACCATCGGGATTGTTTCCAGTTTCACCATTTATTCCTCTCAATTTTCTAAACCGTTTATTGAAATTTCAGGGATTACGACGCAAATTCAAACGGCTTTAGCTGGTTTAACTCGAACGTTTGATTTAATCGATCAAACGTCAGAATCCTCAGATGAAACTGGACAAGAATTAACGGCGATTCAAGGCGAAGTGTGTTTTGAAGAAGTTGATTTTGCTTACGATCCTAAACAGCCACTAATTGAAAACTTCACTTTTACGGCTGCACCAGGGGAATCAATCGCTATCGTGGGAAAAACAGGGGCTGGTAAATCGACATTAGTTAATTTATTGATGCGCTTTTACGATGTAGATAGTGGGAAAATTACCATTGATGGTGTAGATATTCGTGAATTAAAACGTGACAATTTACGCCAACAATTTGGCATGGTCTTACAAGATACTTGGTTGTTTGATGCTTCTTTGCGAGAAAACTTAACTTATGGGAATGCAAAAGCAACGGACGAAGAAATCTATAGTGCCTTGAAAAAAGCCTATATGTATGATTATGTCATGCGTTTGCCTCAAAAATTAGCTACACCGATTGGGCAACAAGGAATTAAAATTTCTGACGGTCAACGACAGTTGCTAACGATTGCACGTACTATGATTAGTAATCCAGCAATGTTAATTTTAGATGAAGCTACCAGCTCTGTAGATACCTTAACAGAGAAAAATATTCAGTCGGCTTTTCTAGAAATGATGCAAGGCCGCACAAGTTTTGTGATTGCCCATCGCCTTTCCACCATTCAATCTGCTGATAAAATTTTAGTGATGGATGCTGGGCACATTGTTGAACAAGGGACACACGAAGAACTACTTGCGCAAAAAGGCGCTTATTATCAATTGCATCATGCCCAGTTTGAACAATAGAAAACCAGCGAAAAAACAAAACGTTTTTTCGCTGGTTTTTGCTAGTCATTGAATCCTCGGAACGTATAAAAGAAAAGACTGTAGATTTCATCCGTTTTTTGGGATTGTATCTACAGTCTGAAGCAGTCCGCAGACTGCTTTTTGCTTGTTATAAGAAAATCGCTTTGGTTTCTAGGTAATCTTCTAGTCCATATAAGCCATTTTCACGGCCTAAACCAGATTGTTTGTATCCTCCAAAGGGCGCTTTTGCCGTTCGTTGGCTACCATTAACAGTTACATTCCCTGTACGCAATTTACGTGCAACTTTCTCGGCTTCTTCTTTGGGTCCAACAACGGCTCCTGATAGACCATAAATGGTGTCATTCGCAAGCTCAATTGCTTCTGCGACTGTATCATAGGTCAGCACGGTTAACACTGGACCAAAAATTTCTTCTTGAGCAATCCTCATTTCATTCGTAACGTTCACAAAAACAGTCGGCTCAACAAAATAACCTTTACCAGCAATTGCCTGTCCGCCAACTAAAATTTCTGCGCCAGCTTCTTTGCCTTTTTGAATATATTCCAAGACGGTTTCTCGTTGACTTTCTGATACCATTGGACCAACGCGTGTGGCTTCATCTGCTGGATCGCCTACTTGAATGGCTGCGTAATATTCTTTTAAGAATGCTTTGGTTTTTTCCAATTCATCTTTAGGAACCAACAAACGTGACAAAGCCGAACAAGTTTGGCCTTGGTTATCTAAGACAGTGCTTGCAGCGGCTTCAACGGCAGCTCTTAAATCTCCGCCTTTTAGGTAAACCATCGCTGATTTACCGCCTAATTCCAAAACTAATTTTTTGACGGTTGTTGCGGCGTGATGATAAAGATTTTTCCCGACTTCTGTTGAACCAGTAAAAGAAATGACTTCCACGTCAGGATGCGCTACTAAATAATCACCCGCTGCTTTCCCACTGCCAGTAATCAAATTGAAAACACCTTTAGGTAGGCCAGCTTCTTCCATAATTTCAGCATACAAAATAGCGGTTAGTGGCGTATTACTTGCTGGTTTGACAACCACCGTATTCCCTGCTAATAAAGCTGGGGTGATTTTTCGTTGGATTTGATTAAAGGGATAATTCCACGGAGTCACACAAGCCACCACGCCGAATCCTTCTTTTATGATTTTGGCATTGTCGATCGTTTCCTCAAATGGAAAAGAGGCGAATTCAGAAAGCGTGGCTTCCATTTCACGAATGGATAACGGGACTTGGGCATTTTTTGTAAATTGTTTGCTTGCACCTAACTCTTGAATAATTATTTCTTGAATATCTGTTTGACGACGTTTGACGATTTCTAAAACTTTTTGTAAATACTCTGCACGCTCACGAGGTGCCAGTGCGTTCCACTTGGGAAAAGCTTTTTTGGCGGCAGCGACTGCGTGATCAACATCCTTATTTGTCGCTTGAATTACTTGGGCGATGACTTCTTCGGTTGCAGGATTGACTACATCTGAAAATACTTGAGAATCGGCTGTTTGCCATTTACCATCATAAAATAGTTGCTCATATTTCTTCATACTGTCTTCCTCCTTTAATAATGAAGTGCTTATTCTTACGGTAACATTTGCACAAGCACTCGTCAAAAAATACACCTTTTTCAGAAAGCTCCGAAAAAGGTGCATCGTTTAAAGCAAACCTAAGTGTTGTTTCCATGTTAAGACGCGACGAACGGATTCGTTCAACTGCTCTTCACTGTACTCACCATTTTGAACAGCTTGAATCACATAAGGAATCTGTTGTTGGTAGCTAGAAGACATGACTAAATCATTTCCTGCTTGTAATGCCTTTAATCCCGCTTCTTCCTGTGAGATGAAATTGGCTAAACCTGCCATATCCATATCGTCAGTCATCACTACACCATCAAAGTGTAATTGCTTGCGTAAGACTTCATGAACTTTTGCTGAGATGGAAGCTGGTGCAGCGGAGTCTATACTAGCGATAATATTATGGGACACTAAGATACTATCTGCCCCTGCTTTAATTCCTGCTTCAAATGGTTGATAATCGGCTTCAACTTCGGCTAATGAGCGCTCATCAGTCACAATCTCAACGTGAGAATCACGATTATTGCCATAACCTGGAAAATGTTTCAACGTAGAACCACTTTTGGCTGCTTTTAACGTTGTCACTACTTTTTCAACAAATTCGCTGGTACCTTCTGCATCTAAACCAATCGTACGGTCGTAAATAAACGCATTTGGATCAGTTGCCACATCGGCAATTGGAAACAGGCCGGTATTAATCCCTAAATCCGTCAAAATCGCAGCTTTTTGCTTGGTATCTTCAATAATGCCATCCCAACCGTTTGCTGCGTAAATTGCTTGTGGTGAAGCAAATGGTTGCGCAACTAAATTCGGGTTTTGACTGATACGAGTAACCGTCCCACCTTCTTCGTCCGCACCAATTAACAATGGTAGGTGACTTGCTTCTTGATAACTAGCAATTTTTTGTTGTAAACTCTCCTGCGTTTCACTATCTGTATCACGACCAAACAAGACATAGCCACCTAAATGATAGGTCTGAATATCTTCTATTTGATTAATCTCCGGTACACGGACAAAAAAGAGTTGCCCAACTTTCTCTTCTAAAGTCATTTCAGCCAGCAATTTATCTAACGGGTCCTCTTGACTAGATGAGCTAGTAGAGGATTGATTCGTTTGCTCAGTCTCTTTCTCATTTGATTTTTTCTCATCCTTTGTAAAAAAGAAATACGTGCCGATAATCACGACAATTAATACCAATACTTCAACTGTAATAACAAGTTTTTTTCCCATACGCTCTCCTTTCACGTTAACTTAACTCAATGGCAACTGAATACAAAAATCAGCCCCTTGAGGATCTACATCTCTCACCGTAATGGTTCCTTGATGTTCTTCTACAATTTGTTTCGCAATAGCTAAGCCTAAACCGTAGCCTCCGGTTTCTTTTGAACGCGACTTGTCTTCTCGATAAAAACGATCAAACAAATGCTTTTGGGCTTCTTTAGAAATACTTGGTCCAGTATTTTTGACATGTATTTCCCATGATTTTGCTTTTTTAGTTGAGATTACCTCAATTGTATCGCCTTGCTTTGTATACTTTAACGCATTATCTAATAAAATGACAATAACTTGATACATTCTCTTGCGGTCGATAACTGCTAGCGGTGAATTTGCTACGGCTACTGTAAAAGATTTCCCTTCGAGCTCTGCCATTTCCTGAAAAGGTAAGACCAATTCAGTTAAAAAGGTGTCTGTTGCAACGGACTCTTTTTCCAACATCAATTGATTGGCATCGCTTCTTGCAATCGTTAATAAATCAGCTGTCAGCCCTGTTAAGCGCCGTGTTTCATTAAGAGCCTGTGCAATATTTTCCGATTCGTCCAAAATGGTATGGTCTGGTTTACGAAAAAGACTTTCTAAACGATTGTGGATAATAGTTAATGGTGTTCGTAATTCATGCGAAGCGTTCTCCACAAACTCTTGCTGTTTTTGCCAAGCTTTTAACACAGGTTTCATCGAAATTGCTGACAACCAATAACTAATTCCAATTGATAATAGCCAAAATACAACCATGCAACCAACCACAATCACACGAAAGTTCGTTAGCGAATGTTGAATCTGATTGACGTTTGATAGAATTTGAACGTATGCGATTTCATTATCAGTGTATTCTTTTGTTAAGGAATGAAAAACTAAAGCATCGTCCTCATCTTGAATCGTAACGGTTCGAATTTCTTCCAATTGACTGGTTTGCAAGCGCAGGTTTTCCATTTGCGAAAATCGTCCACCTAACGCTTCTTTATTTAAAATCTCGCCCTCTGTTGACCACAAAATGATTTGCGTATTAAATCGATTGCTTGATGGGCTTTTGGGAGGTTCTTTATGAAAATCCTCAGGGAAGGCATCGTCACGGTAACGGGCAATTTCTTGTTGGATAAATTCAGGATTACGATTCATCTCAGTTATTGCTTGATCGGTTTCACGATAAGCTGTTTGACTTAACAATTGTAAAATAATCATTCCTAAGAAGACAAAAATTAGTGCAAAAGCACTGATATTCATTAAGAAAAAATTTCTTCGTTGTTTATAAGAGAGCCTTTTGTTCATCCTTCCTCCCCTTTCAGCATATAGCCGACATTTCTTAGTGTTCGAAAATCTTTTTCTAGCCCCGTAGGACGAAGATGCTTCCGTAAATGACTCATGTATACTTCGACTACCGTCACCGTTGTTTCCGAATCAAATCCCCAAATTCGATCGAAAATTTGTTCTTTAGTTAAAATCATTCCTTGATTTTGTAAAAAATAAACCAACAAATCAAATTCACGCCCTTGTATGGGCAAAACTTCCTTATCATAGAGAACTTCTTTACTTGCTAATTGGCAAGTAATCGTTCGATAGGTCAAAGTATTTTCATCAAATAAACCCAACGAGCGTTTGAGAAGTGCCTTCATCCGCATCACTAGTTCTTCCCGATAAAAAGGTTTGGTTAAATAATCATCGGCACCTTTTTGAAATCCTGCTATCTTATCTTCGAGTCCATCTTTGGCTGTCAAAATTAAGACTGGTGTTTGATCGCCTTGTTTACGAAGTTCTGCTAACACTTGATACCCATTCATTTCTGGCAACATCAAATCAAGAATAATTAAATCATACACCCCTGATTCCGCTTCATATAATCCTTCGTTGCCTGTATAGACTTGTGTTGCTTCACCTAATTCTGTGACAATTTCTTTAATTGTATCCGAGAGAATCACATCATCTTCAATCAATAAAAATTTAATCATATCCTTCACCTTCTTTAAGGATATCATACCATTTTTAGCTTAATTCAACCTTAAATTCTCGCTTAAGCTACGTTTAAGGTTCACCTTTTATGATGTCCCCAGAAAGAAAATCAAGGAGGAGTTACTATGAAACTTAAGAAAGTCTTTCAACGAAAGGAAAGCAAATATCTCTTTCAACAAAAACAGTTTGCTGCATTTTTTCAAGAACTGCAACAGTATATGACCGTTGATCAGTATGGCTTACACACAATCCGTTCCTTATATTACGATACTGACAACTATCACTTTATTCGTCATTCGATGGATAAACCACAATATAAAGAAAAGTTTCGAATTCGTAGTTATGGTACACCAACCAAGGATAGTCTCGTTTTTTTAGAAATAAAAAAGAAGGTGAAAGGCATTGTCTATAAACGACGCATCCCCTTAACATACACAGAGTATCTGGCATGGGAGCACACAGGAAAACTTCCTACAGCTCTTGAGCATTCACAAATTACGCAGGAAATTAATTGGTTGTTTTTAAAACATACCGATTTACTTCCAAAAGTTTTAATTTCGTATGATCGCCTCTCTCTTTATTTAGAAGAGGATGACGATTTTCGTGTGACCTTTGATCAGAATATTCGCTATCAAACGAAAGAAATGACCTTAGCTGCCGATCGTGGCGCATTGGTTGCACCAGAATTAGATGTCTTAATGGAAGTTAAAGCCATGGGTGCTTATCCTTTATGGTTTGTCGAATTATTAACGAAACATCATGTGCAAAAAGGCAGTTTTTCAAAATATGCACAAACATATCAACGTTACTTATTTAAGGAGGAATTATTTTATGTTGTCTAGTCTATTTACAGAAGGTTCAGGAGATATTCATATTCAGGAGCTGATTATTTGTATCCTGAGTGCGCTCGTTTTAGGAATGCTGGTGGCTTTCATCCACATGTATCGCAATGTTTATACTAAAAATTTCGTGATTACGCTGGCTGTTTTACCAGTGCTTGTTCAATCGGTAATTATGCTGGTGAATGGTAATTTAGGAACTGGGATGGCGGTTTTGGGCGCATTTAGTTTAATTCGTTTCCGTTCAGTTGCTGGGGGCGCTCGGGAAATTACAAGTATTTTCTGGTCGATGGGAATTGGCTTAGCCACTGGAATGGGTTATGTCTCTTACATTGCTGTTTTTTCTGTGGTTGTCGCTGGCTTTTTATTAGTAATTTACCGAACAAACTTTGGTAATCAAAAAACGGCAGAACGCGAATTAAAAATTACGATTCCCGAAGATTTAGATTATCCTGATTTATTCACTGATATTTTTGAAACCTTTGCTTATACTACTCATCTCGAGTCTGTTCGTACAACCACTATGGGCAGTCTATATGAATTACGTTATAGCTTATTACTTAAAGACCAACAGCAAGAAAAAGCATTGATTGATGCCATTCGTGTACGTAATGGTAATTTACCAATTGTTTTAGGTAAAGTCGCTACCAATCGGGACGAATTATAGAAATGGACGTGAAAGTTTATGAAAAAAATGTTGTATGTTTCGCTAGCGAGTGCCTTATTCTTAGGTGCTTGTGCCCACAATGAAACAACTGCCACAGAAAGTACGGATGCTACTAACAAAGTCCTTCAATTAGCTACTACAACAGAAACAGCTGGCTCATATGCAGAGGAAGACTTCCTTACTGCTGACTCAGATAGTCAAGCAATTCAACTATCTGAGCACACTGAAGAAAGCGATGGCGTGACTGTTGATAATCAGCTAGTCACCATTACTAAGGCGGGTACCTATACACTGACAGGTGAACTGACTAACGGTCAAGTTCTTGTTCATGTTGGAAAAGAAGAGCAGGTTCATCTCATCTTAGACGGTGTCACCATTACCAACAACTCTGGTCCTGCTATTTTGATAGAGCAAGCTGAAAAAGTAATTACCACTCTAGCAAATGAGTCAACTAATTCTTTAACAGATGGCACTGATTATCAACTTGAAGCCGAGGCAACTGAACCGGATGCTGCTTTCTTTAGCAAAGAAGATTTAGTGCTAAACGGTGAGGGCGAATTAGTGATTAATGGACAGTTCAATAATGGCATTCGTAGTAAAGATGACTTGATTTTAATTTCTGGCAATTACACAATTCATGCGAAAAATAATGCGCTAAAAGGGAAAGATTCTGTTCAAATCAAAGATGGTCTTTATACGCTAACAACAACAGAAGGCGATGGCATTCAAGCAAATAATTCGGAAGATGAAACAAAGGGTTTTGTCACCATCGATGGCGGGAGCTTTTTAATTACTTCTGGGCGTGATGGCATTCAAGCCGAAAGCAATCTGACCATTCAACAAGCAGATATGACCATTCAAACAGGCGAGGACACACTTTCAGCTGATGAAAGTTATAAAGGTCTAAAAGCTGGTAAAGCAATTGCGATTCAAAGTGGGACGATTGCTATTGATAGCGCCGATGATAGTCTTCATAGTAATGGGGATATTACGATAACTGATGGCAAGTTAAACCTAGCTTCAAAAGATGACGGAATTCACGCAGATAATCAGTTAACAATTGATGGCGGAACGCTGGCAATCACAGACTCTTACGAAGGATTAGAAGCAAGTGTTGTTACTTTAAATGCTGGGACTGTCACAGTGGTTGCTAGTGATGATGGGGTCAATGCAGGCGGTAGCTCTGAAGCAGGAACATCTGACGCAGATTCCTTTGGCGGACCTGTTGGTGGCCCTGGCGGTGGCGAGCAAGCAGATGATAGTAAACAAATAATTATCAATGGCGGCACCCTAGCAATTGATGCGCAAGGAGATGGCTTGGATAGTAATGGAAAAATTCAAATGACTGGTGGTACGGTGACTGTCAATGGCCCTACTGGTAACGACAATGGTGCACTTGATTACAATGGCACTTTTGACTTGACTGGTGGAACCCTCATTAGTGCAGGAAGTAATGGGATGGCGATGAATGTTTCTGCTACTTCTACCCAACCTTCCTTGGGAATCTATTTTGATAGCATCCAAAAAGCAGGCTCCATCATTAGTTTACAAGATCGTTCTGGTAACATAGTCGTCACCTATCAGCCAAGTAAAGACTTCCAACATCTCACAATTTCTTCTGCCGATTTAAAAGTCGGTGAAACTTATACGTTAATTAGCGGGACTGAAGCGAACAGCAGCGCTCAAAACGGCTTATATGACGAAGGGATTATTAATGGTGTTGAACTTGGAACGCTCACACTTTCTGATACGATTACTAATGTGACCGAAGCTGGTGAAGAAGTGACTCAAACTGACATAATGGGTGACAGACCTAGTGGTATGATGGGCAATCCTGGAGAAATGCCTCACTAATAATAAAAAAGGAGGACCTCAAATGGTGTCCTCCTTTAGTGGATGTTTAACTCTATTTTTTTAGCATTTATGCTGTAAATTTTAAATTTTTAGTTAATCGTTTCATCGGAAGTACACGACCGACAAAATAAATCATTGCAGATTGAACAGGTAACATAATCACCGATTTAACTAAACGCGGTGCCCAAATTACCCAGCTTGTTAATGGTTGATTGTACATAATTGCTAACCAAATCGGTGTCAGGATGAGACCAATAATAATCGTGTTAGTTAATGTACACAAAATCGCATTTTTCCAGGTTATTTCTTTATTGTAGAAAAAGAATCCATAGATTGCTCCACCAACGAAAGCATTCAATGTGAAGCCGATGAAAAAGGTTGATTTGGCGAACAATGCCATCCCAATCAAATCAGCAACCACTGCACCTATGCCTGTCCAAAAAGGCCCAAACAACATTCCCATGACCATTTCTGGTACAAAGGTAAACGTAATTTTAAGGTACTGTGATTCGAATCCAACAATACGCGTCAAGACCACCATTAAAGCGATCAAAAGTCCCATGCTTGTAATCATGTGTGCGTTGACTTTTCTTTTCATTTCTAGCATCTCCTTAACGAGCTGCTACACAAATAAATATGCAGCGAATGCGAAAACAAAACCGCGGATAACATCCTTCGTCCAAGAGGCAACATCCCATCCTCTCAGCACTTAACGCTTTGTCTTCTACTCTGTTTTATTTGTAGATTACTCTACGCCTTGAATATAGCACAGGAAATAAGTTTGAACAATAAAATACACTTAATTTTTCGTTATTTTCCGTAAATATTCTGAAAATCTATTTATTAACCTCTTTGGCTTGTAAGAAAACTGGGACATCAAATGCTTTACTCAATGATTTCATCACGAAGAAAGCAATATTGTAATCAACTAGACTATGAATAAAACCACCTAAACCAATAAACCCAAACACGAAAACGAAAAGATTACCATCATATGTCGCACCAGCACTATTGCCGGCAAGGAAGAAAATGGCTACGACAATCGCTTCTACACTAGCATGAATGAGACCAATAATAACATTGTATACTTGAAATTTTTTATTACTTAAAATGATTTCTGGATGTTTTTGTAAATAATTCGCACCGATCACCGCAAAAACGATATGTGACAAAGCACGTAAGGCAATAATAAATGGGGCTGTCATCATAAAACCAAATGCCGTACCTAAGGCAACTGCAATGGCAATACTTGGTGAAAAGAACATCGCTACAAATAATGGCACATGACTCGCTAAAGTAAAAGAAGCCGGACCAATCACGATTTTAGGCATTACCATGGGGATAATGACTCCCATTGCTATTAATAACGCTGCGATCGTTAATTTTCTTACAGAATTAGTTTTCATTTTTTCTCCTCCAATGTGTCAAGACACTTCAAACTGAACCTATTCTATCCGTAAAAAAGCAAGGTGTCAAGACACTTTCGTCTAAATTCGATTCTTTCGGTCATTTTTCATCCGGCACAGCTAATTGGATTTTCAGCGCGGTCGAATTACTAAACTAAGTACAACATACAAAATCATTCATATTTACTGGTACTTCCATTATTGATACAATAAAAGAAAATTTCCCAGAGATAATTTGAATAAAACGCTGCGATAGAGAAGAAGCATCTTTAGATTACTAGATAGAAAAGAGGAAAATGAATTGGCTATTTTTTTAAGAAAAGTAAATAAGGTAAATATTGACTCCATATTAAAACTAAGTGTAAAGGAAGAACAAAAATCATTTGTTGCTGACCCTTGTAAAAGCTTAGCTTATGCTTTTGCTAATAAAGAAGTCACAGATGCTTTTGGAATCTATTCAGACAGTATATTAATTGGCTATGTTTCAATTATATTTGACGAGGATGAAAATATGTTCAATTTATGGCACTTTTTTATTGACAAACATTTCCAAGGTCAAGGGTTAGGGAAAAAAGCTCTAGTAGCTATAATAAACAAAGTAGAAAGCATGGCTGAAGGAATTACGAACAAAATTGCCTTGGGTGTAGAACCCGATAATATAGCCGCAATTAAGCTATATAAACTATTAGGATTTGAAGATACTGGTCATAAAGATGAAGATGGAGAAATTATTATGATATACAATTTTAGCATCAATAATAAGCAGTTAGACTAAAGTAGAGAACTCACTGGAAAGTACTTCACACGGCGTTTTCCAACTTAAGTATTTTCTATGAATGATAGATTTGATATATTCTTCCGAAACGGATGTTACATCTATTCTAAAAAACATTTATTTTCAAAAAATAGTTTACGAATTATTTCCTAGTACGAAGTCTAGTCTAATATCCTCTTTCGACTATATTTTCTCTTAGTATTGTGATAAAACTTTTATGCTAAAGAAGAGGAACACACTCTAAATTTCGTAGCATTCCTATTCAGCTCTCTCACAACAGTTGACAGACTCCTTTTAATCAACTGCCCCATTCTTCGGATAGTAAAGCCAAAACCACAATAACAGGCATGTTCACCTTTATTTTTAGTAGGGTACTAAAAATATATATTCTAGCAGTCGCCACTAATCTCAAAAGTTTTTTCTCATTCGATTACCCTAATCATCATCTACTCCAGTTTTCTCATGATAATAAACTTCCTGAATTTAAAAAAACAAAAACAACAGTTGTTCTAAAGCAATCCTCAAAAGTTAGTTTTTTGGGTCTAGCTTTTGAGGATTGCTTTAGTTCGTTCCTGTCATTTTTGTTTCATTGATAGCGTTTATTTATTGCTGGTCTACAAGGATTTTTTCGCTTCCATTGCGTTGCTTAAAGCAGCAAATTCAGCTAAACTTAACGTTTCGCCTCGACGAGAAGGATCAATTCCAGCTGTTTCTAAACTATCCTGTAGCCATTTTTTGGTAGCTTCATCTTTGCCATAATTATTTTGCAGGTTGTTCCAAAGTGTTTTACGACGCAATTGAAATGCTGCTTTCGTAAGTTTGAAAAATTCTTTTTCATCTGTAACTTCAACAGCTGGTTGCGCGCGACGTGTTAATTTTAAAATTGCTGAATCCACATTAGGTTGAGGAACAAAAACTGTTTTGGGAACAATAAAGGCTAATTTGGCTTCCATATAATATTGCACAGCAATCGATAGCGAACCATAGGCTTTGGTTCCCGGTTTCGCTGAAATTCGATCCGCAACTTCTTTTTGCATCATTACTACCATTTCAGCGACTGGTAAACCTGATTCTAAAAAGTGCATCATAATGGGTGTGGTAATATAGTAAGGTAAATTAGCTACCACTTTGATTGGTAGGTCTTTAGCAAATTTCTCCTTCGTGACACGAATTAAATCCGCTGCTAACACGTCTTGATGAATTACTTGAACATTCGGATAGTCCTGCAATGTGTCTGCTAAAACAGGAATCAAACGATCATCGATTTCAAAAGCTAGCACTTGTTGCGCATTTTTAGCTAAATGTTCCGTCAAGGCACCAATGCCGGGACCGACCTCAATGACATTTGTTTGCTCGGTAATATCAGCTGTTTCAACAATCTTACGTAAAATATTGGGCTCAGTTAAAAAGTTCTGTCCAAGACTTTTCTTAAATGTAAAACCGTGTTTTGCAAGAATTTCTTTCGTTCTTGATGGAACAGCAATTTCTCTTTTTTCGTTCACAGGCTTTCCTCCACTTTTTTCATTGCTTCTACTAACTCTTCTTCCGTAATACGAAACATTGCTAAACGCTTCGCTAATTGTTTCCCGTTTGTATAGCCAATCCGTAATTCATCGCCTAATTTTTCGCGACGTTCTTTTGCTTGCGCTCCTGCGATTAATCCATAATCTAACAGCATCTGCCGCGGAATGCCTAGCTCTTGATTGGTTACCGGTGTAACAACCTTACGCAACGCTTCTAAAATCGCTGCATTACTGGCGTGCTCAACACCTAAACTTGCTCCTTTACGCTTGCCTTTGGCCTGACTGCGAGGTAAAAAAGCGTGCTTCGCATCTGGAACCACTTGCATAATGGTTTTGCGGATTTTCTCACCTGAAAAATCAGGATCTGTAAAAATAATCACACCACGGGTTTCTTGCGCATGGGCAATTTGTTCTAAAATATCCTCATTAATTGCTGAACCAATCGTTTCAATGGTATCTGCAATAACCACTTCTTGGATGCGGCGCGTATCGTCTTTGCCTTCAACGACAATGATTTCTTCAATCGCTAACTTACTCATCGCTCAATCCCAAATAGACGATGAGCATTAGTCGTAGTTTGAGTGGCTACTTCTTCAAAAGTGACTCCCCGTAATTCTGCAATTTTTTCAACAACAAAGCGCGTATATCCTGGTTCATTACGCTTGCCTCGATAAGGAACTGGTGCTAAATAAGGCGCATCTGTTTCAACTAATAGACGCTCCCACGGCACAATTTTAGCTGCTTCTTGAACGTCTAATGCTTTTTTAAATGTGACTACGCCACTAAATGAAAGGTGCATTCCTAAATCCAAAAATTTTTGAGCCCAAATTTCATCCCCACTAAAGCTATGCATAATTCCACCAATCTCACGAATGTCCGCATCTTTTAGAATACGATAGGTATCCTCAATAGCTTCCCGCATATGGATGCTGATTGGCAATCCATGCTCTTTAGCAATGGCAATTTGACGACGAAAAACATTTTCTTGTACGTCTTTTGGATCTTCCATCCAGTAATAATCTAAGCCGATTTCGCCTAATGCCACTACTTTTGGTTGGCTTAAACGTTCTAATAAGAATGCTTCGGCTTCTTTTGTATAACTACCAGCTTCAGTTGGATGCCAACCAATGATGCTGTAAATATCCTGATAGTTTTTACTTAACTGTAATGATTTCTCAATTGTTGGATAATCAAAACCAACTACTGCCATTTCAGTTACGCCTAATTCATTGGCACGAGCAATCGTTTCAGGAATATCTTCATTAAATTGCTCGGCATTTAAATGTGTATGTGAATCAAAAATCATCTTTCTTCCTCCTAATTCTCTCGTATACAATAGCACATTTTCGCTAAATTCGAAACGAGTATCTCTTAAGACCTAGGGAAATATCCGCCTAAAGATGGATACATTTGAAGCAAGGATTTCCTATAATATAGTAGAAAAAGGAAAAGGAGGGATTTTGATGGAACGTTTACGTTCGCAATATCGTTATTATTCAAGAGCCAAAGACAAAGGATTAGCTTTTCAAAAAGATTTTCCACAAGTAGCACAACACCTTCGTCAAAAACAACGAGTTTCTGATAAAAATCAAGTCAACACCTTTACTCATTGGTTATTATTGTTAGGATTTGGTTTGTTAACGATTGCTAGTTTTCCTCAACAAGTAGTCTTCCTTCTCATTTTAGTAGGTATTACTGCATTGGTTAAAGGTCCTGGAATGCTCCTTTTTGGGATGGTGTATTCTTTCTTAGTAAGTTTGTTTCCACCATTAGGTATATTTTTATCTGCCTTGTTCTTTTTACTTAGCTTATACCAATTAACTCGTAATTGGCGGTTTGGTTTAGCAGCTGCCTTCTTTTATTTATATCCCATGTTGATTGTATCCTTTCGTCAATTTGCTTATTTTGACCAGACTAGCTGGTTATTAGCTTTTGGTGCTATTGGACTGATTATCATGCATTTTTTATTCCGTAGTGTGTATGTTAGCCAACCATCAAGTAAAGCCTTAGCGTGGTCTTTAATCAGCTTACCTTATGATTGTCTACTCTTTTTACTTCCTTCAAAAAAAGGCAAAAAAACACGTTTTAGACGTAGAAAATAATTCGCTTTTTTTTGTGTCTGTCGATTCTTATAAAGTATTCGACAGACTTTTTTATGCGAAATTTTCTCTTTTGTTCGATTGCTTTTTTGTGTGTAATCCACTATTCTATATACATATGTTTCATTAAAAATGGCAAAGGAGACCCAGTATATGTACATATTTTATGGGATACTTACTTCAATAGCTCTTCTTCTTCTTTATATGGTCTTCATTGAGCCTCGCCGATTGAAGAAAACGCATTATTTTATTCGTAAAAATAAAATGCAGGTCCTAGATATTTCCAATGCTTATGATTTATATGAAGAAAATACCAATATGATCATTGCTCATATTAGTGATACTCACTTTTCACATGTATATAAACCATACCGCTTAAATAGAGTCATTCGTTCAATCATGCAGACTTCGCCGGATTTAATTATTTTTACAGGAGATTTGATTGATAACTACAAAAAATGGCAAAGTCGTGACACAAAACGTTTAATTGAAAAATTAAAAAAAATGTCTGCACCTATGGGAAAAATTGCCGTTTTAGGAAATCATGATTATTCAGGTGATGGCCAGTATTTTGTCAGTGAAGTTCTTAAAGAATCTGGTTTTACCTTACTAAAAAACGAAGAAATTTTTGGCTCCAATAAAGATATTTCAATTAATATTGCTGGCATAGACGATAGCTTAAAAGGTTCACCCAAATTTGATTTTGAATCAACCCTTGCCCAATGGCATTTGCTGTTGATTCATGAACCGGATAGTGTACAGAAAGTTGAAAATCTCCAAAACTACGACTTGATTTTAGCTGGTCATAGTCATGGCGGTCAAATTCGCCTCCCCTTTGTTCGATACAAACATCCTGGTGCCACCATTTATAAAAAAGGGCTGTACTTATTCGCCAATAAAACATTGCTATCCATTAATAATGGTTTAGGAATGAGTGTTGTACCAATGCGTTTAGGCGTTCCTCCCGAAATTATCTATTATCATCTTGCCAAAGACGAAAAGATCGCATCGAAAGATTAATTTCGATACGATCTCTTTTTATTTCGCTAAACCTTCATGAATCTTATCCAAATTCCATTTCATCATAGCATAGTAGCTATCTCCATCATTTCCTGGTTCAGCAACAGAATCCGTAAAGATTTCAGAATAAATTGAAATTCCAGCATCTTTCGAAACACTTTGCATTGGTTTAGGATTTACACTACTTTCAATGAATAATGATTGAACATTCGATTCTTTCAATTGATCCACTAACAAGCGAATTTGATCTGGCGTACCTTCTTCTTCGGTATTAATTTCCCAAATATAAGCAGACGGCACATCATAGGCTTTCGAGAAGTATTTAAAACAGCCCTCACTCGTAACGATTAATTTGCGATCATCCGGAATAGCGGCAAACTTCGCTTTTGCTTCTTCATCCAATTCATTCAGCAACGCTAAATACTTCGTAAGATTCTCTTGGTAGATACTTGCGTTTTCTGGATCTTTTTCACTAAGGTGTTTTGCAATATTTTTAGCATAAATCATGCCATTTTCTAAGTTTAACCAAGCATGCGGGTCTTCTTTTCCAGCCGCTTCGTCTTCTAAATAAAGAACTTCCACGCCATCACTTACTGCAAAATAATCTTCATTCACGGTTTTCTTTGCATTATTCATCAATTTCGTGAACCAGGCATTCCCTCCTGTTTCCAGATTCAACCCATTATAAAATAAGACATCCGCATCGGTTGACTTTTGCACATCTTCTGGCAACGGTTCATATTCATGGGGATCTTTACCAACCGGTACAATACTGTGTAAGTTGATATGATCGCCAGCAATCTGTTCTGTCATATCTTTTAAAATAGAATTGGTTACAACAACATTTAATTTTTCTTCTGTTTCTTCCGTAGCATGTAGATTTGTATATAAGGCGATACCACCACCTAACAGGGCAACTACGCCAACAGCGAAAAGCCAATTTTTCTTGCCATTTTTGGCACGTTGTTTGGGTGATAATAAAAAGCCCAAAACAAACATTGTTGCAGCTGTTAAGACAATACTTGAGCCTGCTGCAATATTAAAACTATAGCCGATAAACAAACCAATAACAGAGGAAAGCCCTCCTAAAAAGCTAGATAATAACAACATATGACTTAAACGTTTGGTAAATAGATAAGCCGTAGCTGCTGGTGTCACCAACATTGCAACAACCAAAATGGTTCCAACACTTTGCATCGCTGTAACTGAAACCAAAGTTAATAACATCATCAACAAATAATGATATGCTTCGACTTTCATACCAAATGCTTTTGCCATCATCGGATCAAACGACGTAATTAACAGTGGTCGGAAAAATAAGGCAATCAGAATTAGTACAAGTAACGTAATTCCTAAAGTAATCCATTTATCAATATCTTGAACAGCTAAGACATTCCCAAATAAAATATGGAATAAGTCTGTTGAGCTGTTAGCCACACCAATTAGAATCACACCCAGTGCTAAAAATGAACTAAAGGTAATCCCTATTGCTGTATCACTTTTGATGACACTATTTTGTGAAATATACGTAATTAGGACCGATGCAAGTAGACCAAACACGATCGCCCCCACAAAGAAATTCACGCCTAAAATATACGACAATGCCACACCGGGTAAGACTGCATGGGAAATGGCGTCTCCCATTAAGGACATCCCTCGTAAAATAATGAAACAACCTATCGCCCCAGCAACGACACCAATCGCTACCGACGTAATTAATGCATTTTGTAAAAAATGGTAATTGACTAACCCATCAATGAAATGACTAATCATTTAAACGACCTCCTCTAATAAAAATTGAATCGCCAAATGCTGCAACTAAATTATTTTCAGTAAAGACGGCTTTTGTTGGTCCGTAAGCAATTAATTCTTTATTTAAAATGACCAACTCATCAAAGTATTCTTCCACCTTACTTAAATCATGATGCACAATAAAAATCGTTTTACCTTGTGCTTTAAAATTTTGTAACAAATCCATAATAATGCTTTCACTGGTGGCATCAATACCAACAAAAGGTTCATCTAAGAAAATATATGCAGCGTCTTGTACCAATGTTCGGGCAATTAATACCCGTTGAAATTGTCCCCCTGAAAGCTCCCCAATTTGACGTTCTTTGAATTCACTCATTTTCACCAATTCCAAAGCTGCATCGACTTTTTGCCAGTCATTTTTTGTAAAACGTTGGAAAATAGCTTTTTGAGGATAAAGACCTAGTGATACACATTCACGAACAGTAATCGGAAATGTGTAATCGATGGCCGTTTTTTGTTCAACGTAAGCAATTTTTTTCTGAACGGTCTTTAATGGTTGCCCATCAATAGTGGTGGCTCCTGTATTTGAAATTAAATGTAATGCTGCTTTGATAAACGTTGACTTACCTGCGCCATTTGGCCCAATAATGCCTACGATTGCTGGTTTTTCAACTGTAAAAGATACTTGATCTACGGCTTGATGAATCCCATCATAGCTAGCAGAAATTTGTTGAAACTTCAACATGTTTCTTCCCCCTTTAAATAATTATTGCTAACCTCATCTATATTTTTAGGTTAACCTAAACTTTTATTTAAGCGAATTATATAACTAACACAATAAAAATGCAATAAAAAAAAGGAAGAAATAAGTTTTTAGTCTTATTTCTTCCTTTTAACTATTTCGTAAAACCTTCCAGCAATCGGTTTTGACCAGCTATTTTTTGTATTTCTGTAATATCTTGTGTTACTTCTAAGCAGCCTAAATATTTTCCTAATGTGTCTTTCAATGCAAAATAACGAATATAGATTTTTTTGGGACCTAAGTCAATCCAAAAATCAGCAGCTTCGCGAGTCCCCGAACGAAAGTCATCCAAAATTTGTTGGACCATGTGCATACTTTTTGGCGGATGACAATTGACTACTTCACGACCTATGACTGATTTCGTCCGAGGAAAGATTCGCTCCTTGCCTTCTGAATAGAACCGAACGCGATCATTTTCATCTACATAAGTTAGGTCAACCGGTAAAGCTTGAAATACAGCAATCAGTTGCTCAATTTGTAAAACACCTGTTGGTAAAACGACACTATCTGCTGTATTTGTTTGTTCCCATTCATAGGTTTCTTCAATAGTTGTTGACTCATTAGCTAGTCCAGCAGCAATCGCATCGGTGGTTTCTTTCGCTTGCTGGATAGCAAGTAAGCGTAAAGGCTCACGTTCAGCTTCTTTGTCGATCTCTTCTTGACTTGCTTTATATGGAAGTGGTTCGGGAATGTAGGCAAAGCCAATTTCTAAGCTATCTGCAGCAATTTTTTCCCAGTCTTTCAAGCTAAAAACATCTAAAATCATCGGAACCATAATTTCTTCTTCTTTAAAAATCATCTCCTCAATCTCATTTTTGACAGCTTCCCACCGTTCAGCTAATGGATTATAAGCAATTTTTTCATTTTTAGTATAAGCTAATAGTTCTTTAATCATCGCACGAATATCATCATCCACGCCCCACATAACTTGTGGAGGTGCAGTAATGCCATATTTTTCCATATAAGCAAAGATTAGTGTTTCTTTACGCATATAATGTTTTTCAAGCTGTAATAAATCAGTGACTGCTGCAATAAGACGCTCTTTTACATCCCAATCACCTTTTGAAATTTTCACTAATAAACTATCTATCTCGTCAGTCAACAGCGATTGCAACACTTGGTTTTCCAATTTCAAGGTATGCACTGGATGACCTGGTTGAGCATAAGCTGCACTGGAATGGTGAATATCATTAATCGACCCTTTAAAAACAGCCGCATGGATATTACATAATCTTTGAATTTCAGCAGGATTTAACCCACCTTGAATTAAGGCTTTTTCAGCAGCCGTAATTTCAGTTACATCTACTCCATCAAACTCTTCATTGAATAAACGTTTAGCTTCTTCAAAAGACCCTCCTTCATGCAATAGAGACAAAATTTCAACAATTCGTTTTTGACGTTCTTCTCGTGTTCGTTTCATGCTATGCTCCTTTAACTGTAAAACCATTGGCTTCAAATAAGCTGACAATTTCTTCTAGAGGGATTTTTTTCATTTTTGCTCCTTTAGGAATCGTCATATATCGACCGGCCGTTTGTAACATACCTGGTTTAGTAATTTCTTTAAAACCTATCTCAAACATCAGTTCCTTCACTTGCGGATAAGATGTCACTATTTCAAAAACACTTTTTGTTAAATCAATTTCCATTTGTGCTCCTCCTTACAATAAGAATGATTCTCATTTAGAAGTATTATACCTCTTTTTGATATACTTTTCACTAACTTATAGTACAAATTAACCAATAAACAAAAGGATGTTTAATAAAAAAAGAATAAAACATGAGAATTTAAACATATTTTGCACAAATTATTGCTTTTTAATTTGTGATATATTATACTATCTTTGTTAACAAATTTTAGGGGGATATTTTAATGAAAAAAATTGTAAGTAGTTTATTGATTGTTTCAGCTTTCTTACTTACTGCTTGTGGTAGTG
Source organism: Enterococcus sp. AMC2644 (assembly GCF_058216475.1). NCBI lineage: Bacteria > Bacillati > Bacillota > Bacilli > Lactobacillales > Enterococcaceae > Enterococcus > Enterococcus sp. AMC2644. The sequence continues at coordinate 1,992,311 of NZ_CM177095.1, read as the reverse complement.
GAAACACAAATTCTAGTAGTGCTAGTAGTGCGACAAATTCATCTACTGAAAAAACTAGTGCTTCATCCGATGCAAATTCTGGCGCATCTGAACAAGAATACACAGATCCGTCACAATTAAAAGAGAGCTATGACGTAATTATTGTGGGTGCTGGTGGTGCCGGGATGGCAGCAGCCATTCAAGCCAAAGAAGATGGAGCAAACCCAGTCATTCTTGAAAAAATGCCAATTGCCGGGGGAAATACATTAAAATCTTCAGGTGGTATGAATGCCTCTGAAACGAAATTCCAAAAAGAACAAGGGATTGAAGACAGCAACGATACTTTTTTTGAAGATACATTAAAAGGTGGTCAAGAAACAAACGATCGTGATTTACTTCGCTATTTCGTGGACCATTCCGCTGATGCTATTGACTGGTTAGACAATATGGGAATTACGTTGAATAATATTAGCTATAGTGGTGGTGCTAGTGTGAAACGAATCCATCGTCCAGCTGATGGATCAGCTGTCGGTGGCTATTTAGTTGATGGGTTAATACGTAATGTTCATGAACGTGAAATCCCCTTATTTGTAAATGCTGATGTCAAAAAAATTAATGAGACCGATGGAAAAATTTCAGGTGTAACGGTTGCTGTTAATGGCGAAGAAAAAGAAGTTAATGCCAAAGCAGTTGTCGTAACAACTGGTGGTTTTGGTTCAAATGAAGAAATGATTACTGAATACCGTCCTGACCTAAAAGGTTACGTTAGTACAACATCTGAAGGCAGCACTGGTGACGGTATTAAAATGATCGAAGCTTTAGGCGGACAAACAGTAGCTATGGACCAAATCCAAGTTCATCCAACAGTTATTCAAAAAGATGGCATGTTAATTAGTGAAACGGTTCGTGGTGAAGGAGCTATCTTGGTCAATCAACAAGGGAAACGTTTCTTTAACGAATTAGAAACACGCGATAAAGTTTCAGCTGCTGAAACGGAATTACCTGAACATTACGCTTATCTAATTTTCGATGACGCTTTAGCAAAAAGAGCCAAACAAGTAGACTTTTATAAAGAACAAGGTGTTGTTGAAGAAGGAGCAACTATTGAAGAATTAGCGAAAAAAATTGATGTTCCAGAAGAAACCCTAAAAGCAACTTTAGATACTTGGAATAAAGCTGTTGCTGATAAAAAAGACGAAGAATTTGGTCGTGAAACAGCTATGGATTACGATTTAACAGAAGGTCCTTTCTATGCCATTCAAATCGCTCCAGGAATCCATCACACAATGGGTGGTGTAAAAATCAATACAGATACACAAGTAATCAATAAAGATGATAAAGTGATCTCTGGTTTATACGCAGCTGGTGAAGTAACAGGTGGTTTACACGGAAATAACCGTATCGGTGGAAATGCCGTTGCTGATATCATTATCTTTGGTCGTCAAGCTGGAAATCAATCAGCAAGTTTCGTAAAAGAATAAATACTTAGCGTCTGCGACATACGCTGCTTTAAGAATAATGTAGCCAAACTATTTAGTGCCTGTTTTCTCTAAATAGTTTGGCTATTTTTATTTCCCTTATGCCGTAATCTAAAATAAATCCAGATATTTCAGATAAAATTTAAATTTTTTGCCATTTCACTTTAATTCATCCGATAAATAGCCGATTGAATAATTTTGTAGACAAATCATTTATCTACAAATTATTGATTGAAATGGGGAGAAAAAGTGAAAAAACAAAAAAGTATTGGCGCAATTATTTTATCCGTCTTAATTTTTCTAAGCTTATTGCCAATCATTGTTATGTCAGTCAGTTCTTTTAATATCTCGACTAATTTATTAAAAGAACGGAATCTAATCAGTCAAAAAAGTGGCACACAGGCGGTCATTTCTGAGAAAGAAAATCTGCTGGACAATGCTAAGTCACGTTTAGATGCCATTTCTGAAGAAGCAGTTTTTAAAAAGAAATTTGATTTTCCTGAGATTCGTAAAACTTTACGAACAGCTCTAGCTGGTGAAACAAATATCACAGCGATTACTTTTGCTACATTGGATGATCGTTTCACAGCAACAAATGAGTTACCTAAGGACTATAAGCCTAGCGAACGCCCTTGGTTTAAAGATGGTGTTGAAGGAAATGGTAGTCCTATTTGGTCTGTTCCCTATCAAGATTTAGTCACTGGGAATTTTGTCAATACGGTCTCTAAAATGATTCGCTCCGATCAAGGAGAATGGGGAATTATTAGTATGGACATTTCCTATGAAAGCGTTACTAAAATTTTAAATGACTTAACGATTGGCCAAACTGGGCATGTTTCGCTAATGACAAAAGACGGGGTCATTATTGCTGATGCTCAGCAAGAGCGTGTGGGGAAAGACGTGTCTGACACTGCACTTTATCAACAAATAAAACAATCCCCCACTCAAAAAGGGAATCTTACTGAAAATCTTCCGGCTAATATAGAAAACATCTTTTTTGATAAAGGTACTGAAGCAGATAGTCACAGTTGGACTTATGCAACGATTTACAAAGGTGAATATACCAAAGAAAGTCGTTCACTACTCTTTAGTTCTTCAATAATTGCGGTAATTATGTTGTTGTTAATGACTATCTTTGCCTTTTTTGCAACAAACATGATCAAAGAAATTATTCTCATCTTTGTTGAATTATTCAATCAGATAAAAGACGGGAAATATCATCAAATTGCCAAGAAGAGGAAAAAACGGGCGCCCTTCTATAAAGTTGTCGAAAATGCTCGTCATTACTTATATCCAAATGCGAACGGGAATGAAATTCATCGAATGGCAGCTAGTTACAATGATATGATTGATGGTGTAGAAAAAATCATTCATCGTACACAACAACAAAGCCAACAAATTGCCAATATGGCGGAATCGCTTTTGGAATTATCTCAACAAACAACTTCTGCAACTGGCGATGTCACTGAAACAATTACTGGTGTGGCACAAGTGACTGGAATGCAAGCACAAGAAACTGAGCATAGTGTTGCTCAAATGCAACAACTTTCGACTGTGATTCAAAAACTAACAACAAATGTTGATAGTTTAAACCAACAATCAGAAAACGCCAATCAAAGTAATCAACAAAGTATGACTGTGATGAACAAAGTTAATACAAGTTGGCAAAGTGAGCTAGCACAAACGAAAACATTAGTTGATGGAATGAGTGATATGAATCAAAATATTCAAGCGATTAATCAAATCATTCATGTCATCAATGATATTTCCTACCAAACAAACTTATTGGCTTTAAATGCCTCCATTGAAGCAGCTCGTGCAGGTGAAACGGGGAAAGGCTTTGCAGTCGTTGCTGCTGAAATTCGTCAACTAGCCGAGCAAAGCAAGGCTTCTACCAAAGAAATTGAAGGAATTATCGAAACCATTCAACACCAATCAAGCAATATGGTTGAACAAACAACACGTTCCTTAGATGGTGGGGAAAAACAAACCTATTTAATCAACGAAGCGATTACTTCTGCTCAAGAAGTCTTTGAACGGAATACTGCGATTTTTGATAGTACCCAAGAAATTGAACAATCGACTAATCAGATTGTCTCTATTCAAAATAGTGTTCTTGAAAACCTTGAAAGTATTTCAGCATCGACGGAAGAAAATGCTGCAGGCACACAGGAAGTTTCTGCGAATGCCGAAGAAGTTTTAGCAACAATGGAAGAATTTGTCAATCATGTAGCTGATTTACAAGGAATCTCAGAGAATTTGAAACAAATGGTAAGCAATTTAGAAATCATTAAAGCTGACTAATTTTATGCATCGAAACATTTTTTGTTTCGATGCATTTTTGCACTTAACTATTCCTTTAACTAACCGATTTATCTTATGTGTAACAACAAACAATTTCTATATAGAAATGAGGAGAGTTATGAAAAAGTCAAAAAGTATTGGCACGCTAATTCTAAGCGTCTTAGTGTTGCTTGCTCTAATTCCTGTATTGGCAATGTTATTTAGCTCATTTGCTCTTACTACCAATATTCTGGAAAAGCGTAATGATATCACCAAAGAAAGTGCGACTCGGGCAGTAATGACTGAAAAAGAAAATCTTGTTGCAAATGCTGAATCACGTTTTAACACTTTCGCTAAAAATGATTTTTTCAAAAAAGATTTTAATATGGCAGAAATTCGCTCTGCTATTGATTTTGCAGCCAACGGCGATCTTCAGATTAAATCTATTATTTTTGCAACACCAGATAATAAATTTGTATCCAATGTAACCCTCCCAGCAGATTTCCAAGCACCGGAAAGACCTTGGTTTAAAGAAGCTGTTGCGAGTGATGGCAAATCCAATTGGTCTACTCCTTATCAAGATGTCGTAACCAAGGAATTTGTTAATGCCGTTTCACAAGTTATTACGAATGATAAGGGTGATTGGGGCGTTCTTAGCTTAGAAATATCCTACGAAAGTGTTAATAAATTAATTCAGGATTTGCGAATTGGGCGTACTGGACAAATTTCACTTACTACGGATAAAGGAATTATTATTGCTGATTTTGATCCAAAACGTATCGGCATCGATATTTCTGACAACGAGGCTTTTCTAAAAATGAAAGAGAACAGTCAAGAAACGGACAATATTGCCTATCATGAGGGAGATATTTCGAGCATCTACTTTGATAAGGGTGCAAATCCCAAATCGAAAATTTGGGCATTTGCTTCCCTACATTCAACGGAATATGATAAGGAAAAAAATTCTTTATTGACTTCTTCAGCGATTATTGCTGCGATTCTCTTCGTCATTGTATTTTTGTTCTCTTACCTAGTACGAAATATGATTAAAAATGTCATTTTAGTCTTTGTAGAATTATTTGATGAAATAAAAAATGGTGTCTACCGGCCTATTTCTAAGAAGAAGAAAAATCGTCTCAACTTTAATATCGCAGCTAGTGCAAAAAACTACGTCTATCCTGATCCGCAAGGAAATGAAATTCACAGAATGGCTGATAGTTACAATGAAATGATTAAGAGTACTGGTCATTTGCTAACAAATACCAAAAAACAAAGTGACGTTGTTGCTACGATGGCCGATTCTTTGTTGGAATTAGCTCAACAAACCAGCTCTGCAACTAGTGAAGTGACTGAAACGATTACTGGTATTGCAGAAGTAACAGGTACGCAAGCGCAAGAAACAGAACACAGTGTCACTCAAATGCAGCAACTGTCAGATGTTGTTTACGAACTAACCAATAACGTTACAACGATGAACGAACAATCAAGTGAATCAACACAAATTAACCAACAAAGTATGGATGTGATGAGTGCCGTTAACTCAAGCTGGCAACAAGAGCTTGCCCAAATGAGTCACTTAGTAAGTAGCATGAATACCATGAATCAAAGTATTCAAGCGATTAATCAAATTATCAATGTCATCAACGATATCTCTTATCAAACAAACTTATTGGCCTTAAATGCCTCCATTGAAGCAGCTCGTGCGGGTGAATCAGGTAAAGGTTTTGCAGTGGTTGCTGCTGAGATTCGTCAATTAGCCGAACAAAGTAAAAGCTCTACAAAAGAAATCGAAACAATTATTTCAACCATTCAAAATCAATCAACAGAGATGGTTGAGCAAGCTTCACGCTCTCTAGAAGGTGGCGAAACTCAAACCCGTTTAATAGAACAAGCCATTGTCTCAGCTGAAGAGGTCTTCAATCGAAATACCTTGATGATTCAAGGCGTCCAAGAAATTGAGCAATCAACCAACCGAATCGTAACTGTGCAAAACTCAGTTTTAGAAAACTTAGAAAGCATTTCAGCATCGACGGAAGAAAATGCTGCAGGAACGCAAGAAGTTTCAGCGAATGCCGAAGAGGTTTTAGCAACGATGGAAGAATTTGTCGGACACGTCAGCGAATTACAAAGCATTTCAAAAACTTTGAAAGATATTGTAAATACCTTAAAGATTCTTAACTAAAAAATAGAGCCTGTAACATAAGTTGATTTACTTATGTTGCAGGCTCATTTTTTAATGGTATTTACGTTGCAAATAATAAAAAACTGGAATACCAATAGCAGTAATACCAATTCCGGTAATCACTAACATTGGTGTTGTAATGGTTGTCATAATCAAGATAAAACCTCCACCTAAAATTGCAACTAGAGGTGTTATTGGATACAACGGGACTTTATAAGGTCGTGGCATTTCTGGAAAACGACGACGCAATAAAAAGACGGCAACAAAAATTAGAATGCTGAAAAACCACATAACAAAGACGAGCATATCTGTTAACAAATCAAATGTACCAATACTCATCATCACGCAAGCAATGGCTAATTGGAAACATGCAGCCATATAAGGGATTGCTGTGTTTTTTGACAGTTTTTTCATTTGTTTGCTAAATAAAAACTCATCTTTTAGCGCTAGTGCATACGGCACGCGAATTCCGGTCATTGTATAACCATTCAATGCGCCATACACTGAAATTAAAATTCCTATTGTGACAATTTTCCCACCTATATTACCAAAAAATACAGTTGCCACTTCCGAAGAAGAATTTAAATTACCAGCAATTTGTTCGATTGGTAAGGTCTTTAAAAATACTAAGTTAATTAACCAATAAATCAATGTAACAAAACTTAAGCCAAAAATGATGGCTTTTGGTAAGTCTCTTTCTGGTCGTTTCATTTCACCTGCTACTGTTCCTACGTTTAGCCAACCATCGTAAGCAAACAAGGTTGCTAATAAAGCTGCGCTAAAGCCAGCAGCCCACGATTTATCGGTACTACCAATTGAAATATCAACAATTGAAACAGCAACCTTTCCAGGCATCAATAAACCAGCAATAATAATTACTGCAATAGGAATCAATTTGACCAGCAATGTCACCGACTGCACATTAGCAGCGATTTTCGTTCCCAATAAGTTAATTCCTGTGACACTACAAGCTGTTATAATGGATAATGGCAATAAAAACTGAGCTTCTAAATGGAATAAATTCAAACATTGGGTCGCAAAAATAATACTTAATGCCGCAATATTTGCTGGAAAATAAATAATGCTTTGAGCCCAACCTAATAAAAATGCTGGCAATTTTCCGTAGGCAACTTCGATGTATTTAATTGGCCCTCCGGTTTCAGGAATCGCTGTTGCTAATTCTGCTACAGTTAAACCGCCACAAATGGTTAAAAATCCTGCTAATAGCCAAGCAAATAAGGTTAAGCCGGCTGATTGTGTTTGCGAGACGACAGCAGCAGCTTTAAAAAAAACACCTGCGCCGATGACTGTTCCCATAACAGTTGATAAGGCACCAATTAGCGAGATTTCTTTTTTTAATTGTTTTGTCAAACAATCCCTCCTCTTTCTATTGTTACGATAGACCGATTATACTGATATTTTCATGAAATTACCATCTAAAAAAGAAAGAAAAGAGAGCCATGCTCTCTTTTCTCTTAAAATTCTTCGTAGGTAGCTGGGTCTTGCTGTTGTAAACGTCCCTCTTCTTTACTTAACAAAGCGATTAATGCCATATCTTCATTGAGTAATTCGAAATCAAAAATAGCCAAATTATTTTTTTGACGTGCAATATGGGAAGCTTTAGGGATAGGCAATACTCCTAACTGTAACTGCCAACGTAAAATAATTTGTGGAATAGACTTTCCATAACGAACAGCAATTTCATCCAATACAGGGTCTTGTAAAATTTCTGTTGCACGTCCCAGTGGGCTCCACGCTTCAGTAATAATATTTTTTGATTTATCGTATTGGCGTTGCTTTTCTTGATTGAAGTGTGGATGTAATTCTACTTGATTGATAACTGGTAAAACACCTGTTTCAGCTTCTAGACGGTCAATGTGTTCAGGTAAAAAATTGCTGACACCAATCGAACGAATTAAGCCCGCTTTTTGTGCATCAATTAACGCTTGCCATGCTTCAACGTAGTGATTTTGAATAGGGTTGGGCCAATGAATAAGATATAAGTCGATATAGTCTAAATTCAGACGAGCCACTGATTCTTCAATTGTCACCATTGCTTCTTGATAACGATGATGTCTTCCTGGTAGTTTTGAGGCCACAGTAATTTGATCGCGTGGAACACTACTATTTTTAATTGCTCGACCAACCGCTCCTTCATTTTCATAGTTAAATGCCGTATCAATTAAGCGATACCCTGTAGTTAACGCTTGTTCGATAACGCGCGTTCCATAAGAGCCATTCAAACTGTATGTGCCAAAACCAACTTTGGGAATTTGAAACCCATCAGATAATTCATAGAATTCTTGCATATTTTTTCCCTCCTCTTATTAAAAGGATAACACAACCTATCAGAGCATCGCTACTAGCTAAACGAATAAAATTGTGGTACTGTTTGAAAAAAAGGAGGCTCTTATATGAACTATTACGATCAGCACTTGCACACATTCTTATCCTTTGACTCAGATGAACAATTTGAAAACTATCTTGTAAATCAACCTGAATTTTTTGTAGCTACCGACCATTTTGATTTAGAAAATGCCGGTACAGGTTTCAAAGATGATATTCCTGATTATGATATGTTAACGAAAAAATTAGCCGAATTAAATGAACAGTACGATATTACATTTTTGCGTGGAATCGAATTAGGGATCGTTCCTGGTCAAGAAAACAAAATTCAAGACTATCTTGCTAGTCATACGTACGATTTAAAATTATTGAGTATTCATCAAAATGGTCAATTCGACTACATGGATGATATTGTTTTGAAAAAAGACAAATTTGCCGTTGCAAAAATGTACTTTGATCAAATGTCAAAAGTGTTGGACTCTTTTCCAGATGGTCATATTTTAACTCACTTCGAATATGGATTACGTCGTTTTGATTTTACCCCTGAAGAATTAGAAAACCATTTTGAAAAAGAATTGATTGCTATCTTTAAAAAAGTCATCCAGCGTGAATTGGCGATGGAGATTAACGCCAAAAGTTTTGGCCGATACCAAAACGAAAAATTGTATCGTTATGCTATTCCGTTGTACCAAAGCTTAGGTGGCAAATTATTTACGCTAGGCTCCGATGCTCATGTCGCAGAAGACTATCGCCTCCTATTTCCAGAAATGGCTAACTTATTACGGACATTTGATGTCAAAGAATTGGTTGTCTTTCAAGGCAATGAACGTTTTTATACAAAATTACCTTAAAAAAATTCCCAGCAAAGGCATTCTTTGCTGGGAATTTATTATTTCTCTTCTTTTTTCTTAGGCTCGATTACTTTGTTTTTGACTGCTTCTTTCTGCGCCTCTTTAAAAATCTGCTCTTTTTCTGACTTGTATGAGTGTTGACGCTCGGCATAAACTTTTTCTTTGGTTTTGTCGGTCATTTGAATCCTCTCCCTTATCAGATTTATACAAATACTAGACTTTGTATAATTTAATTATAGAAAAGAACTGCTCATTTGTAAAATCTAAGGCTAACTAACCGCTTTTTTCTTAATTTTTATCAAAAAAGTTATCTTGTATTTTGATGGGAAAACCAGTCTCTAAGATTAAAAAATAGTTAGATTTCAAAAAGATAATATGCTATGATTAACAATAAAAACAATAAAAGGTGATCTATATGGAAAACAAATTAAATTTCGTTATGATTTCACCGCATTTTCCAGATAACTTTGCTACCTTTGCCCCACGTCTACAAGAAACTGGTTTTAATACTCTTGGAATTGCGGATGTCCCTTATGAACAATTGTCTCAAACATTAAAAAATGCGCTCACCGATTACTATCGGGTAGATAATATGGAAGACTATCATCAAGTTTACCGTGCTGTCGCCTATTTTGCTCATAAATATGGGCGTATTCATCGGATTGAATCTCATAACGAGCATTGGTTAGAACTTGATGCTCGCCTACGAACGGATTTTAATGTTTTTGGCTATAAAGAAAACGATTTGGATGCAATTAAGCATAAATCTGCGATGAAAGAAGTTTTTCGTAGTATTGGATTACCTGTGGCGAATGGACGCGTTTTTCATGAACGTGAAGAAGGTTTTGAATTAGCTAACGAGTTAAATTTCCCAGTAATCATTAAACCAGATAGTGGGGTTGGTGCTGGTGATACCTACAAAATTAAGAATGAAGCTGAATTAGCCCACTTCTTTGACATTCGTCATCCAGAAGTGACTTATATCATGGAAGAATTCATTCCAGGTGATATCGTAACTTTTGATGGTCTAGTAGATCATGATGGAAACATCGTTTATTATTCAAGTCTACTTTATAATGTGGCTGTATTAGAAACTGTTGAAAATAATAATGATATGTATTTCTATCTGTCTCGTGAAGTTCCAGAAGATTTATACGAAATGGGTTCAAAAATGGTGCAGGCTTTCAATACAAAAGAACGTTTCTTCCATTTCGAATTTTTCCGTATTGCAGACGGCACTCTTTTACCATTAGAAGTCAATTTACGTCCACCAGGCGGTGCCACTATTGATATGTTCAACTACGGAAATGACATTGATATCTTCAAAGAATACGCAAATGTCGTAAAAGACAATAAATTCTACGCAACAGTTGATCGTCCGTATTACTGTGGTTATGTTTCAAGACAGTACAAAACCTATAACTACGTTCATTCAAACGATGATATTCGCCACTATTTAGGTGAAAATCTGATTAACATTCAAACTATTCCTGGCATTTTTGCGGCAATTATGGGCGATGAAGGTTACCTTGTGCGCACGCCATCGGAAGAACAGTTATTCGACTATTTCGCATTTATTCGCGAAAAATACTAGGAGGTTTTTTATGCACTTTGAAAGAAGAAGTCATTATAGCGGTCATTTGAACCGCGAAATGCATTTTAATGTTTATGGACATGCAGGAAAACCCGTTATCGTCTTTCCCTCATCTGGTGGAAGCCAAAATGAATTTGCTGATTTCGGCATGATTGAAGCTTGTCGTTCATTTATCGATCGTGGTTTAGTGAAATTTTATACACCTGATTCTCTAGATAACGAATCCTGGCTCGCCACTAGTCGCAGTCCGCATGATATTGGTGAAACGCATAATCAATACGACCGTTATATCATTGAAGAATTGGTGCCTTTAATTCGCTATGAATCAAATTGGGGCGGTGCAATGATCGCAGCTGGTTGTAGTATGGGTGGTTTCCACGCAGCCAATTTTGCCTTACGCCATCCAGATATTTTTGATATCAGTATTGCGTTAAGTGGTGTCTATGATGCCCGTTTCTTCACAGGTGATTTTTATGGTGATCAAGCCGTTTACTTTAATTCCCCTGTTGACTACCTAAAAAATATGGCAGACAATTGGTTCTTAGAACGTTACCGTCAAAATACCTTTATTGTCTGCGTCGGTCAAGGGGACTGGGAAGGACCTCATATCTTAGCAACTCGCGAATTACAAGATATTTTTGAAAGTAAAAGAATTCCTGGCTGGTTTGATTACTGGGGACATGATATTCCTCATGACTGGACTGCTTGGCGTGAGCAACTTCCTTATTTCTTCGGTTCATTGGAGCGACAAGGAAAAATTTAGTCAGTTAAAGAAGCATGGATAACCTATGCTTCTTTTTTATCGAAAAAATTCACTGGGTACAATTGTATCTAAAATCTTCACCATCTCTTCCGGTGTTTCTTGCTGCCCGCGGTTCACCCATTCTTGCATGACACTAAATGCCGCATTACTGTAATAAATCACAAAATAATGCTCTTCTAACGCAGTAAGTGTGTCCCCTTTTAATTGTTCCACCATATATTTTTTCCCATACTGTTGCAAAACATGACGAATATCATTCTGTACTACGAGAGAGCCATTCGTTGAAAGTAATAAGGCAATTAATTCTCCTTCCCCTTTCAAAAAGGTTAGCGCTTCTAAGAAAAAATCAACTCGTTGCCCATTAAAAGCTGCCAGGACTTTTGGAAAGAAGTGGTGTAAGTACGTATCTTTTAATTTTTTGATTAAATCATTTTTATCTTGATAGTGCAGATAAAACGTTCCTCGGCTAATGGTCGCTTTTGTAATAATTTCCTTCACTGTAATTTCTTCTAGACTTTTTTCTTTTAGCAATTCAATTAATGCCTGTGTAATTTTTTTCATTGTTCGTTGCACACGAACATCCAAGAAAGTATCTTCCATCTTTTTCTCCTTAATCAATTTTACTAGACGATTGTATTGTAAATGTTTACTATCTCTTTTTTTCAATTGTCTTCCCCAAAAATTGGATTACAATAGGAGTATACTTTTTATTAGACACCGTGTCTAATTTAGGAGGAGAAACTAATGGCGACAATCGAATTAATACATGCGACTAAAATATTTCAACATTTTACTGCTTTAAATGATGTCTCGCTAACTGTCGATGCTGGAACGATTCTTTGCTTAATCGGTCCAAGTGGTGCTGGTAAATCAACGTTAGTGAAATGTTTGATGGGGATGGAAACCTTAACCAAAGGAAGCAGCCGAGTCTTAGAAACAACTATGCCAAATCGGGCAATTTTAAAACGCATTGGCTACATGGCCCAAGAAGATGCCCTCTACGAAGAACTTACTGGCAAAGAAAATCTCTACTTTTTTGGACAGATGATGGGCTTAAAAAAAAGTGTTTTAAAACAAGCCTGTGAGGAACAATTAACTTTAATGAAACTAACCGAATTTCAAAATACTACTGTTAAAAAATATTCTGGCGGGATGAAACGTCGTCTTTCGTTAGCAATTACGCTCCTTGCTGATCCTGATTTATTAATTTTGGACGAACCAACTGTCGGGATTGATCCACGCTTACGAGTTGAAATTTGGCAAAAGTTACGAGAATTAGCGAATCGTGGAAAAAGTATTCTCGTAACAACACATGTGATGGATGAAGCTGAAAAATGCGATTCTCTCGGTCTAATTATTGATAGTCAGCTATTTGCCTTAGGAACACCCCAATCATTAAAAACACAGTTTCATGCCGCAACAGTTGAAGAAGTTTTCTTAAAAGCCGAGGTGGAAAAACATGCGCTATAAAGCACTCGTTCAACGAATTTTAAAAGAGATGATTCGTGACAAACGGACACTCCTGTTAATGATGATTGCACCTTTGTTCATTTTAACACTGATGCACATTGTTTTTGATCGTGAAACGGACAATCAACTAACAATTGGTTATCGACAAGTTCCTAGTACGCTGATTAAACAATTTCCTGATACCGTGGCGCTAACAGAGTTTACTGTCACCGCTTCTGCCAAGAATATTATTGAGAATAATAATCTGGATGCTTTTATCGAAGGAAAAGATACCACTTTGACTGTGACTTACGAAAATGCTGATCCTACTAAAAGTAAACAACTGGAAGGTCTTTTGCCGAATCTGCTCATGAGCAGTTCGCTACAGAATCTTCCAATTTCTAATGAATTACCAACCTATACCATTACTAATCAGTATCTTTATGGTAGTCATGACTCTGATTTTTTTGATACGCTCTTCCCTATTTTAATTGGCTTTTTTGTCTTCTTCTTTGTCTTTTTGATTTCAGGGATCTCGTTACTGCGAGAACGAACCAAGAGAACATTGGAACGTTTATTAGCGACTCCTGTTAAGCGTAGTGAAATTATTTTAGGCTATATGACTGGCTATGGTTTATTTGCTATTGTCCAAACAATTTTAATCGTCTTATACGCAACTTATATTTTGGATTTAACCATTGTTGGCGACCTGATTTGGGTCTTTGTTATTAATCTCTTAATTGCTTTTGTGGCGCTATCGATGGGACTATTTGTTTCTACTTTTGCATCTTCAGAATTTCAAATGATGCAATTTATTCCTTTGGTAGTCATCCCCCAAATCTTTTTTGCTGGTATTCTTCCACTTGATACGATGGCAAAGTGGGTACAAACAATCGGTAAATTTCTACCTTTAACTTATGCGGGGGATGCATTAACTAGCGTGATGTTTAAAGGACAAGGTTTTGATGCTATTGCTACAGATTTAGGCGTATTACTCCTGTTTGCTTTATTGTTTACCAGTGCAAATATCTTAGGATTACGAAAATATCGGAAAGTATGAAAAGTCAGTATGAATAGAGGTTCTACTGTTTTTATAAGAAGGCTGACCTTCTTTTGGAGTACTATTCTAGTTAAATAATTAACTATAAAAGAAGCAGCCCTCTACTTTGCATGCAAATAGAGGGCTGCTTCTTATTATTAAATTCATTATTTTTTTAAGATAAATTTTCTAAATAAACTTCCAAATCATCACGAACATTTTGTACGCCTAAACCGACAATAATTTGAATATGTTTGCCTTTATCAACGATTCCTGAAGAAGGATATTTCTTTAATTCTTCCATATCCACTTTTTCAGCATCATTGACATCGATTCGCAGACGAGTGTAGCAATTATTGATTTCACTAATATTTTCTTTGCCACCTAGCCCTCTAACAATCATGGCTAATTGATCATTAGGCGCAACTGACTTATTGATTTCTTCCGCTAGTTTTTCATCAGTCGGTCCACTTTCTTCTAGAATATCTTCACGACCTAAAGTAGGAATATTCAGCTTAATAATTAGGAATTTGAACACAAAGTACTCAATGGCTACCATTAAAATTCCAATTGGCAAGAGCAACCATTGTCTACCTAAATTCATAGGAATAGTAAGAGAATACATGATTGTATTGACCAAATTTTCTACTACAACATTTAAACCAACCACATTTGAAATTAACAGTCCTAATCCATAAATAATTCCGTGAACAACCCACAAGAATGGTGAAATAAACAAGAATAGAAACTCAATTGGCTCAGTGATCCCTGCTAAAGCAGCGGCAATTACTGCCGGAATTACGATAGCTTTTACTTTAGCTTTATTTTTAGGGCGAGCAGTTTTAATAAATGCTAGAGCAATACCTATTGGCAAAGCAATATAACCAAAGTTTACAAGATAACCAATAGATGAATCAATGGATGTGACTGAACCTATATTACCGATTTCAGCCAACCAGATATTCATAGCGCCACTATAAGTTTTGCCAGCAACTTCGGCGGAGCCTCCTAATGGTGTCCAATATAAAGGCATATAGAGTAGATGATGCATACCAAACGGTAACAACATACGGTTTAAGAAACCATATAGGAAGAAACCAAATGCGCCCATACTTGACATCGCGCCTACAGATACACTAATACCACTATTAACTATTGGCCAAATATAAGTAACCAAAATAGCTAATAAAGCGGTTACAATCAATAGTAAAAAGTAAGCAAATTTTGTTCCTTCATAAGGAGAAAGATACTTATGAAATTTTACATTACCAAAACGATTGATAAAATAACCAACCAGACATCCTAACAAAATACCTAGAAAAACACCCATATCCGTCACTTGAATACCTAAAACCATATTTTGACCTGTACCATATAACCCTTGATCACCAGCTTTTGCCAATCGGCCGGTAAATTCTAACCAAAAGTTATTTGTATAAAGAAAAACTAGAAAAACCATGATTCCTAATATCGCAGCATCAGTTTTTTTCTTTTTAGCCATGGCTGCGGCTATACCAACACAGAAGATGACTGATAATTGACCAATAACACCACCCGTTAAAACTGTAAAAATTCCATTTCCTAAATCTTGTATCAGAGTCGGCATTTGTTCCAATTTAAATACTGCTGCTACGGAAATTAATAAACCCGTAACTGCCATAAACATTACTGGCTGAATAATAGCTCTAGCAAAAGCTTGAATACTTTTTTGCATCTTTTCTTTCATAGTAGGCTCCTTTTCCATTTTAATCATTTTTGTAGAAGATTATCTAATCATGGAACTGTAACATAAGTTGATTTCCAGTAAAATATCCGAACATTAGAAGATTGTTCCTTGATTTGACGTAACTCATTCCTATTTTGTTCGGATATTTTCGTCTTGTTCTTCCTTATGTTACAGATCCATAATAACTATAAATCTGCGTAAGTTCCTAAGGTGATTTGATGATGTTTTATTATCTCTTGGTAACTTTCTTTCTGCAATTCTCTTAATTGATACGCTCGATTGTCACTTAAGCTCGAATTATCCAAAACGACAGCATCGATATAACCAGGGTGGGTCATCGCTTCCACTGTTCCAAAAGTTTTGACGTCCTCTATCAAATTGTGGATAGTCATTGGTTTCCAAATGTCTTTATCTCTGCCTAAGGAATCCAAAGTGGTAAAGAAACGCTTGGTTGTCACAAGACCTGCTGTCACTTCATAATTATGTCTGACTGGTAAATTGTATTCCTGAGCCAAACGTTCAAAGACTGTTGTCAATGGTTGAACCGAATTCACATGGTGATGACTATCTAAATGTGTGGGTTGGATACCACTTGCAATTACCTTGTCTATCTGAGCTTTCCATTCATCATACAATTCCGTTAAGTTAATGGAAAAATTTTTTTCATAAAATGACAACGCATGAAATTTTCCGTCAGCTTCAACTAAACTCTCAGCCCCTTTTTTGACTGGGCTTCCGCATGTTAAAGTTAGATGTACACCTATTCCTAGTCCAGGATTCTCTTTAGCCAAAATAATCGCCTGCTCGAATCCTGGCATATTAGCCATCAAAGTCGTTGAAGACAGAATTCCCTGCTGGTAAGCGTCAATAATTCCATAATTGATGCCAGCACTGTAACCAAAATCATCCGCATTTACAATTAATAAGTTCATATTTTCATCTCCTATTTTAACTCTACCCAATAATCCCCATTAGCTTCAATCATTTCATCCAGTACTTTTTTAGCAACAACAGCGTTTGGTACCGTTTGATTCAAAGTGAACGCTTCTAATGCTTTTTGATAAGAATTTTCGAAGAACGCATCAACTAATAATTTTTCCGCTGCAACTTGCGCTTCCATTAGTCCTTTATGGAAATCTGGGATATCAAAACGTAATGAAATAGGCTCTACACCTCTAGCATTTACATAGCAAGGAACTTCAACCACTGCATCTTCTCTCAAATTAGGAATAGCCCCTTTATTTGGTACAATTAGCATGAAGCGATCATTTTTATTATGTAAAATTGAAATAGCAATCTTTACAATATAAATGCCATGAACACCAGCTTGATAATCAATCGTGTCTAACTCACGTTTTTCTTCAATTTTTGCGACAGTCTCTTTGATTTTCTTTAAGCGACCATCCATAATCTCATTCGCTCGGGTGTAATTAGGATTTTCATGCTTCGTAATTTGTTCTGAATATAAATAATACTGTAAGTAATTATTTGGAAGATTTGTTGAAAAGTCCTTAGTCATTTCTGCCATCAAATTATACGTATATGCCCAAGAAGTTTCTAAATCATCTGTGTAAAATCCTTTTTCTTTGATTTTTTCAATGATTTCAGGCATCACATCTTTGCCAGCTTTAGTATCATAAATCTCTTTGTACCAACCAAAATGATTCAATCCATAATAAGTAGGAATAAAATTATCTCTATCATAGCCAAATGAGTTTTCAATCAATTCTTCAATCCCAATTGTCATATCACAAGCATTGGCAATTTTTATATTTGGATATTGACGACGAACTGTTTCTGAAACGATGGATTCAGGATTAGTGTAATTTAAGACCCAAGCCTCAGGTGCAAATTTTTGAATATAACCTAATAATTCCATAAATGCTTTCATTGATCGCATACCATAAGAAAAGCCACCTAGTCCACATGTTTCTTGTCCGACCAAGCCATGCTTTAATGGAATTTTTTCATCTTTTTCTCGCATCTTCATACCGCCTGGACGAATTTGAGAAAAAATAAAATCTGTTCCTGCAAATGCTGTTTCAGGATCCTCCGTAACTACCAATTTCACATCGTGATTATCTCTTTTCAATAGATAATCAATAATGATTCCCATATCCGTATTGCGTTCTTTATCAATATCATACAGACGAATTTCATTTACTGGAAAATCTTTCTTATACTGTAAAACTGTTAATAAAATTCCTGGTGTATACCCACTTCCGCCTCCAGCAATTGTGATAATGTTTGTCATAAAATCGCTCCTTTTGTTTTGATATGTACTTTATAACATATTTTCCACCTCATTTATTAACCGCTTACAATCATGATAGACTTTTCCTTAATATGAAAATTCTTATCAAAAGATGAAAAATTTTTCTTTTCTGCTAAAATAAAAGAATAGGAACGCTTGAAAAGGAGATTTACAAAATGAAATTTTTATTTTCTCAACTGTTAAATGAATATGAAGATAGCTTATCCAAAAACGATAAGCAGTTACTCAAGCAACTAAGTGAACAAAGTATGACTATTCCAAACTCTACTATCAATGATTTAGCGGATAATCTTTACGTTTCTACTTCAACTTTATATCGATTAATTAAAAAACTTGGGTACGCTGGTTTCCCTGATTTTAAATTTAAAGTTGCTGAATCATTAAATACAGAAGAGATTTTACCTTCATCTACACAAGACTTTCTGAACCTACAGTTACATGAAATAGAATATACCCACAAGATCAATCAAGTGAACATAAAAAAAGCCGCTAAAATGATTTTAGAAGCCAAAAATCGCTATACTTATGGAACTGGCTGGAAACAAGAAGAGGTTGCTTCTAATCTAGCTACTGATTTATTGATTTATGACGTGCCAACTTTTTATTTGCGTAATAAATATGATTTGGAACTGACCGCTGGCTACGCAAGTAAAGAGGATATTTTTATCTTGATTACTTTGAAAGGGCTAACAAATGAGTATAAAGAAGCTCTAGATATATTAAAAATAAAAGACATCCCTTTCATCTCAATCTCATTAGACACAATCAATGAATTAAGTTCTCAAAGTACCGTCTCCTTGTATTTTGCCGATCAACAGGTAGGAAAAAATATAGAGCATTGGACTGCGTTGACTTTAATTTATCTTGTCAATCTTTTAATTCAAGAAGTTCTACAATATAGATAGCTTGGTTAACGGACTGGTGACTAGTATAAAAGAGACATAACAACTAAGCTTTCGATTCTCTTGAAAACTGCTACTTTATTCTATTAAAAAATCCGTTGCTTTTTCGGCAACGGATGATCATTCTATTTAGTTTTTCCAATTTGAAAATCGCCATTTTTCTATTCTTCAACTAGGAAATCAAGCTATTTTCAACAATGAAATTTCTACTTTTTTTATTTATCATGAAACGTAAATTGTAAGTATTCACCAAAGTGGTCAGCCCAGTATTTCTCAAAATGGTGCTCATCTGCTAAGATTCGCAACCAAATTTTATCCATTGAGTGATTATTTCGTAGCATGGTTTGATAGTACCACAATGAACTATCGATATACGCTTGGTTGATGTTTTTATTAACAAAGGCTTCATCTACTTCGTTACCTTCTTCTGTCCCAACTTGAATATATACTTTAGTCTCTGGATGCAATGGATGCTTGTCAATAAAATCTAAAAAGGCCTTTTCACTCAACCATGATGCTAACGAAAAAACACCTAAGGAGCCAAACGTTTCAGGATACGCTGCGCCCATATACGCCGTAATGAGTCCTCCTAAGGAACTTCCTACTAGGGCAGTATGTTCGCGTTCTGATTTAGTCCGATAATGTTTATCAATAAATGGTTTGACCGTATTCACAATCCATTCACCATGCGGTATTCCCATACCACCAGGATGGCCATGACTTTCAACTTCTTCTTTTAACTCAAAGGGCCAAGGTGTGTATTCATCTAATCGGTCTTCTCCCGCATTATCAATCCCTACAACAATCATTTTGGGTAAATCATGGCTGTTCTTAATTAAAGGAATTAATTTCCAAGAATGGCCTGAGTAAGCTTCTTTGCTGTAAAAAACATTTTGCCCATCATGCATGTATACAACTGGATAGTTTTCTTCGACATGTCGATCGTAATCTCTAGGTAATAACACACGAACACGTCGCGGTTTATCATCATATGGAACATCTAAATAATGGGAAATAATTGGCAAATAATAGTTCATCGGTTTCTTCATCGGCACACCTCATCATTGTCTATTTTTTCCATTTTAGCATGTTCTTTTAGAGTTTCCTAGTTTACTAGACTTTCAGAAGAGAATGTGTGGCATTTCATTAGCCAATAAAATTATCGTTTTCCACCACTTTTTGTAAGCAATATACAGAGTGTTGTAAGGTTTGTTGTTCCTGATCGATAGCTTGCGTATTCGCTTCAATGCCATCTAGTTTATGACTAATTTCATTCAGCGTAGTTAAAGTTTGTTTCATCAATTCAACAAATTGTTCTTCTGTTTGCATCCTACTTCTCTCCTTCAATTTCTTGTAATCTTGGTAACACAGTTTTTGATTGATAAAATAACGCATATAAGACAATACAAACAATTGGCAAGAGACTAGCAATCTGGTAGATTCCTTGGAAAGACATAAAACTTCGCAATTCACCTAATAAATACGGGCCCACTCCCAAGCCTAAATCCAAACCGATAAAATACGTAGACAAGGCGACACCAATTTGATGGCCTTCGCATTTTTTTAAACAAATGGCTTGTCCATTTGACATAAATGTTCCATAACCTAAACCAATAAACGCGCCTGAGAAAAGTAACAACCAACTACTCGTAGTGATACTTAATAGTAATAAACCGATTGTTAGACAAATATAACTTGGATACATCACATAATTTTCACCATGTGCATCAAAAATACGTCCTGACAATGGACGAGTGGCTGTAATAACTAATGCATAAACCACAAAGAATAACGAACTTGTGCTGACGAGATGAATTATTTGTGCATAAGAAGAAAGAAATGCTAATACACTAGAATAAGCAAAGCCCATTAAGAAGGCAATAAACGTAATAAAAAGGACTTTCTTTTCAATAAATGTTTCCCATGACCATGAAGCAGCCAACTTTTTATGTTCCGCAGACAACACCATGTTTCTAACAGGAAATAGAAAACTAGCAATGGTTGTCATTGTAATTAATGCAATTGAAAAACCAATAATCACGTAAAAATTCGTTACATTTAATAAGACCATCCCAATAAAAGGACCAACTGCGGCAGCCAAACTGGTACTTAATCCATAATAGTTGATGCCTTCACCGTTACGCGCCTTAGGAATATACGCTGTGACAATCGCATTTGTAGCAGTTGAGACCGTTCCATAGCCAAAACCATTCAACAAACGGACAACATATAAGAGACTAATCGATGGAACGTACAGATATGCAACGGTTGTTAATAAATAAAATACGGATCCATAACGCAAAACTGCTTTCCGACCATAAGATTCTAATTTTTTCCCCATCAATAAGCGAGCGAATAATGTTCCAATAATATAAATGCCTGACGCTAAGCCCGCTTGTCCTAATGTCGCATGTAACTGATCTTGTGCAATTACTGCGATAATCACCATCAATAAATAATAGACTAAGTAAACGACAAAATTAATTAGTGTAATGCCAATAAATCCTTTATTAAATAGTTTATCTGGTCTTTCCAAATGTTTCTCCCCCAATTCTTTTTCCAACTCATCCACTACTTTGTTCACCTCTACTAGCATAAATTTGTGAAAAAATATCATACCTCTTTTTTAAAAGATTAGTTTTCAAATGATTAGATTATTTTTTCGAATAATTTCTTTCACAAGTTGCATTATACAAAGTTTCTCCTTACAAAAAATGTCGATTTGTACAAACGATTTGCTAATAACATTCTTCGTTTGCAAATGTTATTAACATTTGTTATTGTTTTTTGTGAGCTTCTACGATTAAATGCTAGAGAACAAGCAAAAAAGGAGTACGATGATGGATAAACAAATCTTACAAGATTATTTGGATAGTCATTCTTTTCCAGTGATTGTTAGAACGAAGAAAAAGTATTTAATGTATGAAGGATTACAGGATAGTTCCGCATATATTTTAAAAAAAGGTATTATTAAAACTAGTGTCATTTCTCATGATGGCCGAGAGTTTAATCTGCGTTATATTACTGGCTTAGAAATTGTTTCTTTATTACGGGATGAATATTCAAGATTTATTGATGCCCCCTTTAATATTCGGGTAGAATCGCCCACCGCTGAGCTCTATCAAATTGATCGTGTACAATTTTGGAAAGATATTAATCAAAGTCCGCAATTACAAAATTATGTTAAAGAGTATTACCGTGTAAATTTATTACAATCAATGAAAAAAATGCAGCAAATGCTGATGAATGGGAAATTTGGAGCAGTCTGTACACAGCTATATGACCTTTATGAAACATTTGGCGTGAAAACACAGGAAGGATATTTAATTGATTTTGTGGTAACGAATGAAGAAATCGCTCATTTTTGTGGTATCACTTCTGCGAGTAGTGTCAATCGCATGATGCAACAACTACGTGAGACAGGGGCTATCAGTATCCAAAATCGTAAAATTTTAATTAAAGATTTAAACGCAATTAAAGAAAATATGATTGTTTAACAATTAGAGTAAACCAAATAGAATAAGCTTAGAGGAAATAATTAGCCATAGTTACTTATTTCCTCTATTTTTTAGCTTATCGTAGTTCTAGCTGTGGCAAAAAAAGTGATTGGGTAACTGTTCAAAGAAGAAATTCGCTTTGCAAAAATGACTGTTTATCTCCACCTAGATTTTGCAAGACGACTCAATTATGTGCTCAAAAAAAAGCACTAGAAAAATCTAGTACTTTTTGATTGAACGATTATTAATACGAGTAGCTACTAATAAAACTAAAATAATTGAAACCAAGCGATCCGCATAATCTGTAATGAGTTGAACAAGTAATACACTGGCAACTGGTGACAAGCCGATACCACGTAGTAATTGAACAATAATACTTGAACCAGACGATGTGATTCCGCCAAATAAAACGACGGTAATAATCGTTGCTATAATAGTTCCAGGCAATGAAACCCACAAGGCTTTGATTGCCACTTGTTTTCCTTCTAAACGATTTTTTAAGAAGTAACCCGCACAAAATCCAGTAATGATTTGAACAGGTCCATAATACAAGGCAAATAAGTCAGTTGTTAAGCCACTAAGTAAAGCATTTAGTACTCCTGCTAAGACACCATAGGCTGGACCTAATAGTACAGCTGCAAAAATCGTCCCAATTGTATCCAAATAAATAGGTAAACGTAAAAATAAGGCAATTGTCCCACCGATGTAGTTTAATGCTAATGCGAGCGCAACAATAGCAATTGCTCTAGTAGTGATGGTCTTTTTTTGATTCATAGTACATATTCATCCTCACATCAAGTTTTTTAAGTCCGTTTGAATTAGCTCTTCTTGTGCATGAAGAATGACGGTCAAAAACTTCCCAAAGAAAGAATACGTATCTACTTTAGTTAAAATTTTACTGTTAACAGGTTTTTCCCAAAAATCATAGCGATCAACTAAGGTCTGTCCTATGCTGATGCCAGTTGTTTCGACGGCTGTAAAACTTTCAAATCCCTTACAGATTGTACTATCAATAAAATACGCAACAGCAAGTGGATCATTAATCACACACCCTAAGATGTGCTCTTGTTGCCAATGAAAGTCCACGTAAAAACGAGTGATTGCTTGAATAAATTGTCCTATTTCTGGATTTATCCGTTTACAATATTCAATTAATGTCGGCGTAAAAACAATTTCTCGTGTTACATCCAATCCGATCATTTCGATAGTTCGATTGAGATGTTGAAAAACATAGGACGCAGCATCTGGATCACACCAATAGTTATATTCCGCTACGGGTGAACAGTTGCCGTGACTTTTGTAAGTCCCACCCATCGAAACAAAACGTTGCATATTTACTCCAAGCTGCGGATTTTTCTGCAAAGCTTGGGCAATATTTGTCAATGGTCCTAAGGCGATGACTGAGATATCTGTTGGTTGAGCAAAAATAGTCGCTAGATAAGTTACGGCATCTTCTGCTTCTATTGTTTTTTCAGATGTTCTAGGGAAATACGTTTCACCT
Source organism: Enterococcus sp. AMC2644 (assembly GCF_058216475.1). NCBI lineage: Bacteria > Bacillati > Bacillota > Bacilli > Lactobacillales > Enterococcaceae > Enterococcus > Enterococcus sp. AMC2644. The sequence continues at coordinate 1,968,446 of NZ_CM177095.1, read as the reverse complement.
AAACCATCCATCCCATGCGTATCTTGGGCACTAATAAATTCACGCTTAAGAGGCGTTGCTGCGCCTTGATACACAGGAATATCTAGTCTGTGACAACGTTCCAAACAGCGAAAGACATTCTCTACGCCTAAATGAACCGGAACATTTCCACAAACAATCGTAATTCCAACTACTTCCAGCTCGGGTGCTTGAACAGCAAGCATTAGAGCTAGCATATCATCAATCCCAGGGTCACAATCAATAATTACTTTTCGTCGTTGCATTTCCAACCTCCTTTCAAGAGGTATATAGTTTTTTATAACTGGGAGGTTTCGAACCAGTCCGAGAACAAATTCTCGATTTCATGCACGTATTTCATCATACCGTAAATTTTTTTGAATGAAAAGACTAGAATGAAAAAAGCACTAGAAAAATTCTAGCGCTTCACTGCTTTAAATAACGATGTTAAAACTAAGCCGATGACGCCCACCATTAATGAATAAGCCGGCATGCCAAACATATTGTTTGGATTATCAAAAAGCAAACGAACAAAATTAGCGGAATAATCATTTAATACAGCTGAAACAACTTGCCCTGTGTAATTATTAAGATACGTAAAGATTCCTAATTGTAAGATAGAAAAGGCAAAGGCAATAATCTGACTTTTTTTAGAAGATAAAAAATGTAACACTAAAATGATTAAAGGCACACCAATTAGTGCATATTTTGCAAGATCAAATAGCGGTAAATTATCACGATAGTTTAGCAATAATTCTGGACGATATGCTGCCCACCGCTTAATGATACTCTCCATCTGATTAAATAACGTAATTAAATTATCATTCGAAAATTTCACAAAACCATCCCCTAATACGCCATATAAACTAGCGGTAACAGAAGATAAAGAGACTGCTGTTGATGGTGATATTTTTTTCAATTTACGAATGCTTTTACGTAGTATTTTTTTCATCTGACTTTTTATTGTTTTTTTTCTTTTTCCGATAGTAACCCCTCTTTTACATATTAATCCGTTATTAGTATATCACAAGAGGGGGTCGTACGTTCGCCTTTTTCTTTCACTCGGTTGAAATTTATTCTGCTTGTAAAATCTTTTTAATCTCTTTTTGAGACAATGCTTTCCATGATGACGTTTCAAAATTAATCAAAGCCATTTCGGGATTTTCATTTTTGTTCCACCATTTTGCTTCATAACCAATTCCTTCAAACATTTGTAAAAAAAGAGACTAGCTAAAACAAACAATGCCTTAGTCTCAAAAAGAACCATCCACTCATACTATTGGTATTTTGTAGCATGAAAATCATTTGATATTCCTCCATAACAAAATTCTCTAATGCTAACTGATTCTTTTTATTCGGAATACTTTTAGTTAACTAGCGTCAATAGAAATAGCAAACAATCAAGTAAATTGACAGGAATCTAGCTTTCCATTAGCCTAATAAATGTAACTATTTTGTTATTTTAAGGGGATGCTTATGAAGAAGTTAGGGTTTAAATGGCAACAATGGGGAATTTTATTAGCAACAAGCATGTTACTTATTCCAGTGTCAACAGGGGTTTTAGATACAATTGATTCGACCAGCAACACTGAACAGACAACTCCTGAAAGTGTAGAAACTTCCAATAGTTCGTCTGAAACTTTCGAATCAGTAGAAGAACAAGCAACTTCTAGTAGTGCAGAAAAAAACATAGCTGATTCTACTTTAACAACAACTGAGTCATCTACTGTTTCTTCTGAATCTATAGAAAATTTTTCAGAAACAGCAAGTCCCTTTACATTGGCAGATTACGAAAATAGTTCTGCTTTAGAACTTGCAGAAGCTGTCCGACAACGACGTGTGACTAGTGTCCAACTTGTCCAATTCGCTTTTCAAAAAATTCGTGAGCAAGATGATACCTATCATGCAATGATTTCTTTACGTGAAGCAGAAGCATTAAAAGAAGCTGCCGAAATTGAAGATACCGGACAACCATTTTTAGGTGTACCTTTGATTGTCAAAGGATTGGGTCATACAATTGCTGGTGGCAGCAACTCAAATGGCTTAACTTTTGCGAAAGATATTGTCTCACGATCAACAGGAACATTTACAAAAGCTTTTCAAAAAGCTGGTTTCATCGTGGTGGGTCAGACTAACTATCCAGAAATGGGACTAAAAAATATTACAAATTCCAAGCTCTATGGTCCGACAGGTAGTGCATGGAATCCTTTATATCAAGCAGGCGGTTCTTCTGGCGGTTCAGCAACTGGGGTCGCTGCTGGTTATACACCGATTGGTACAGGAAGCGATGCCGGTGGTTCCATTCGTATCCCAGCTTCTTGGAATGGCATTATTGGGATGAAGCCTTCTCGAGGTGTTTTAGTTGGCAATTCCGCTAGCGAACGTGGGCAAACCAGTCATTTCGCAGAAACAAAAACGATGGATGATACCATCACTTTGTTTGATACGTTTAAAACACAAGAATTGCCACAACTTTCATTAACACAAGACGTTAAAATCGCCTACTCGACTAAATCACCTGTGGGTACGCCCGTTGAACCAGAAGCCGTTCAAGCAGTAGAAACAGCCGTTGATTTTTTACGTCAACAAGGCTTTCAAGTAGAAGAAGTCGAGCAACCTTATGACGGTGTCCAGTTGATGGAAAATTATTATACAATCGGTGCTAGCTCCATGGGCATCATTGATTTTTTAGCTAAACAACAAGCAAAACGACCGGTTGAAATGGAAGATGTTGATTGGACGACTTGGGCATTATTTCAAACAAGTAAAGATTTAACAACCGCAGACGTTGATCAAGCATGGGAAGAAGTTCGACAAATTGGTGCAGAACTGGCTTCGTTTCAAGAAAAATATCCTTTATTTTTAACACCGACGACTGCTTCGACTGCCCCTTTGCTAAATGATACAGCTATGCTTCCAGAACACATTGAAGCTATCAAGAATATGGAAACTTTGTCTAAAGAAGAAAAATTGCAACTAGTTTATGATCAATGGTTACCAGGTCTAACGCATACACCGTTTACCCAAGTAGCAAATTTAACAGGTACACCTGCGATTAGTTTACCAACTTATGTTTCAACAGATGGCTTACCCTTAGGCATTCAATTTATGGCTGCTCAAAATAACGACTATTTATTACTGGAAGTCGGAAAATTATTTGAAGAAAATCAACAATTCAATCAAATCGCGCAAACGCCAGAAATACCTGAAGAACCCGATGATTCAAGTGATGAAGAAATTCAATCAAGTAGCACCATAGAATCGAGCACCAAAACCTCAGAATCAAACTCGGGAGAATCGACTTCAGATACACATACACAATCAAGCAGCACCATAGAATCTTCGACAAGTGAAACAACTGGTTCCACAGAATCAACAACTGAAAATGAAACTTCTACTAATAGTACCAACGATTCTTCTTCCAAAGAGGAAACGTCAACTAGTAGCACAAAAAAGCATACAACTGAATCAAAAACAACTTCGTCAACAAAAAAAACAAATAAACCAACTGCTAAAGAAAAAAATCCCCCTTCCAAGAATTTACCTAGAACGGGAGAATCCGAAAATATTTTGCCAATTGCTGGTGTTAGTATCATCGTGATGGTGAGTGGTTTTGTAGCTTGGCGAAAACTTAAAAACTAGTTTGTCTAACAGAAAAAACGCCATTATAGTTTGAACTATAATGGACGTTTATTTTGTTGTGTAACTTTAAGATATATCCACAGCCCTAGATATAAACCCGCCAGTAGTGGGAAATAATAAATTCCATTCATAATCACTACCGAACGAACAAGCACAGCTATTCTAAAGATCAGCGCAAAGGATAAAAAGAAATAGACACCAAAATTAATCAATAACAGTCGGTGATAACTAGACTCTTCCGCATAAACCAAAGAACGCATCACAACAATAGTCACCCCTATCGCTGTGAAAAACAATATAGCTATTGATAGCAAACGAAACAATAATGAAAACATGTAATATCTTCCATAAAAAATAGTCACATAACGTTGCATCCAGAGATTGAACAGTAACGCAAGTAACGGAACAATCGAAACGAATAGATAATCAATTGTTTTTTTCATACAAGTCACCTCATTTTCTTATATTTAACGTAACATAAAAAACAATGCTGATAAAAACAAAATGGATGCGCTATCATAATTATACATGAATATAAACAAGCATACCCTGACCATATGGATCATCGCTACTAGCTTCTTCTCTCATAAAAGTAAAGCCATTTTTTTCTAACACTCGCTGTGAGCCAAGATTTCCTTTTAATACTCTTCCTTGTAATTTTGTTATTTTTAATTCCTCTAAAACAAATTCAATCATTGCTTGAACTGCCTCGGTAGCATATCCTCGTCCACAATAAGCTTCGCAAACACTGTAACCAATTTCTATTTCATCTGATGTCCCATCAACAACATTCACTCCAATATCCCCAATTACTATTTGCTTTTCTTTACAAAAAATCCCTAAAACATAAGGCAACTCCTTCTGATGAACACAGCTTGAAAAAAATTCAATCGCACGAGTCGCTTCAGCTACATTCTGATAAACTTCATTCGGCATCCACTGTTTTAAAGACGCTTCCCGATGATTTTGATAAAATGTCACGACTTCTTTTGATGTTAATACCTTTAAAACTAAGCGTTCAGAGACAATCATATCGCAACCTCCTTGTATAGTCGATTTTAGAGAGAAATACTTGAATTATGAAAGCATTTTTTATTTTATCTAAAAAAAACGGAAAAATGACGATTATCGTTCATTTTTCCGTTTTTTTGTTAGAAAGTATATCCTAACTTCTTTGCTTGTTCTATCTTAATTACTTTGCAAGAGTTGTCCCAGTTTCGTTCATATAACCAATCCAATTCCCTTTATTATCATATAAAGTTAAGTAACGTGCGCCATTGTAATGCACATAATACCCTTTTGCTAAAACTTTTTTATTATAATATTTGGATGAGTGACTGCGTTTTTTCCAATTAAAATTTTGCCAAATATCATAATTTTTACTCTTAATCGTTACATATTTTCCATAACTTTGATATGAACCAACTTTATTATTAGATACTGTTGTACCTGTTTCATTCATATAACCAATCCAGTTTCCTTTATTATCATATAAAGTTAAATAACGCGCGCCATTATAATGTGTGTAGTATCCTTTTGCTAGAAGCACTTGACCATAATATTTAGAAGAATGATTACGTTTTTTCCAATTAAAGTTTTGCCAAATATCATAATTTTTACTCTTAATCGTTACATACTTCCCATAGCTCTGATATGTGCTCATCTTATTATTAGATACAGTCGTTCCTGTTTCATTCATATAGCCAATCCAATTTCCATTGTTATCATATAAAGTGAGATAACGGGCTCCATTCGTATGTTCATAATAGCCCCTTGCCATTACTACTTGGCCATAATATTTAGAAGAACGGTCTCGTTTTTTCCAATCAAAATTTTGCCAAATATCATAATTCTTGCTCTTAATCGTTACATATTTTCCATAGCTTTGATACGGACCAACCTTACTTTCTTTTATCCATTTTGCATACAAAACTTGATTACTTGTTACAAGCGAATTAAAATTATAAGCTTTTTCAAGTTTCTCATCGGTATACCAACCATCAAATTTGTAGTCTTTTTTAATTGGTTTCTCAGGTTGTGTTACTTTCTCATTTTCATGAATGAGTTGAGCTTTGATTGCTGTCCCACCGTTACTCTCAAATTGAACTTCTAATTTTCTGTTTGTAATTTCAAAAGTAACTGTTTTAATTCCTGTGTAATTTCCGTTTCCAGTTAATTCAATTTCAGCTGTACCAATGCCTATATTATTTTTATAAACGAAGCTGTAATCGATGTCTGGTTTTAATGTGATATTCCCATCGTTAATTGTAATAGTTGGTGTTTTGGCTTTTCCATCGTAAACGAAACTAGTCTCTGAAAGCGTTACAGTCAATTCTTTTAACGATTTTTCAGTAATCGTAAAAGTCTTTTCTAGAATTCCACTGTAATTGCCTTTTCCGGTAATTTTAGCCGTTGCTTGTCCAACTTTTGTGTTATTCGCGTAAGAAACAACATAATCTGTCTCTTGTTTTAACGTAGTATTTCCGTCTTTCACTGTAACAGTTGGTACTTTGACTTTTCCATCATATGTGAAAGTAGTGGATAATAGTGCTACTGTAGCTTCTTTCAAAGCTTTAGCTGTAATCGCAAACGTCTTTTCTAGGGAGCCACTGTAATTGCCTTTTCCGGTAATTTTAACAGTCGCTTGTCCAACTTTTGTGTTATTCGCATAAGAAACTGTATAATCCGTCTCTTGTTTTAACGTAGTATTTCCATCTTTCACTGTGATTGTTGGTGTTTTGGCTTTTCCGTCATAAATAAAGCTGGGTGAAGATAGCTCAAAACTTGCTGCATTCAATTCTTTAGCAGCAATTGTAAAGCCTTTTTCAATTACTCCACCATAATTACCTTTTCCTGTAATTTTAATTGCTGCTTTCCCAGCTTTCGTGTTATTCATATAAAAAACTGTATAATCTGTCTCTTGTTTTAAGGTAGTATTCTCGTCTTTCACTGTGACAGTTGGCACTTTGGCTTTTCCATCATATGTGAAAGTAGTTGACGATAGTGTCACTACTGCATTTTCCACTGATTTAATAGTAATTGTAAAGCCTTTTTCAATAGTATCACTGTAATTTCCTTTTCCGATAATTTTAACCGTTGCTTGGCCAACTTTTGTGTTATTCGTATAAGAAACAGTGTAATCTGTCTCTTGTTTTAAGATCGTATTTCCATCCTTGACTGTGACTACTGGTTTTTTGGCTTTTCCATCATAGACAGCATTAGCTTCTGAAAGTGTCACTGCCAATTCTTTTAACGATTTTGCAGTAATCGTAAACGTTTTTTCTAGATTCCCACTGTAATTGCCTTTTCCGGTAATTTTAGCCGTTGCTTGTCCAACTTTTGTGTTATTCGTATAAGAAACAGTGTAATCCGTATCTTGTTTTAAGGTCGTATTCCCGTCTTTCACTGTGACAGTTGGTGTTTTCGCTTTTCCATCGTATGTGAAAGTAGTTGATGATAATGCTACTGTGGTTTCTTTTAAAGCTTTAGCTGTAATCGCAAACGTCTTTTCTAGGGTTCCGCTGTAATTGCCTTTTCCAGTAATTTTAGCCGTTGCTTGACCAACTTTTGTGTTATTCGTATAAGAAACAGTGTAATCCGTATCTTGTTTTAAGGTCGTATTTCCATCTTTCACTGTGACAGTTGGTGTTTTGGCTTTTCCGTCATAGACAATATTTTTATCCGATAGATTTATCGCAAAATTTGACGTTGAAAAACTTGCTTTAATACTTACTTCAAAATTGTACGTTGTTTTTAGTCCTTTTGAATCAACTACAGACACTGTATATTTTTCCGTTCCTAATTTTGCGGTATCTACGGTCTTATTTACAATCAATGATTTAGTAAGATCGCCATCTTCATAATCAGAAGCTGAAAAATAATTAGCTAGTGTAAATTTATCGCCTCTATTCAATTCAATTTTCTTTTGTCCGGTAATTTCTGGTGAAGCATTGCCAGTTCCATCTGTAGATTTCACACTTGGAAGAACAGCGATTTCTTTTGACGTTTTATTTCCCCAAACATCAATAAATTGAACAGAAAGTTTTTTTGGATCTTTGAGTTTTAGATTTTTAATGATAAAACGACCATTCGTTGTGTCGATTTTTTTTCCTTCAAAATACAAATCTTTAACTGGAACATATGCTCCTGTAAATGAAACAACCCCATCGTATGAACGTAGCACTTTGTCATCAATTCGTAACGGCAATTCTTCATTGTAGTTATTAGTAGATACCATTGATGAAATAGAATTGCTACCTTTAAGCGAAACTAGTCCATTATAAAAACCATAGACATAACCAAATTGAATTGTTTGTGCATAGAGTTTTTTAGCTTGAATAGATGTTGCATTTAATCCACCATAAACATAGATAGTTCCTTTTACGATAGAATTTGTCAACGTCAATACTGCATCAGGACCGATATATAAATCTGATTCAATTGTTTGATTGTTCCAACTTTCGGAAGATGTTACCCATATTGCATCGGTATTTTTGTTGACGTTAGTGTAGTCGTTGGGTATTACTTCAAAAATGTCTTTATTTGTTAACGATATCCACTCATCATTTCCATTATTATCCATTGATGAAACAGAATTAACCATCCATTGACCTTCTGCTGTATTTTCAGTAATATCCATACTGAACTCATATCGTTGGGTTTTGTTATTATATGTTGCATATAATAATGGACTGGTTTTACCACTTTGGACGTGTTTTAATTGTATATAAGTACGTGATGAATTTACTCCACTCATATCATCCGTAATCTCAACACTTACCGTAACTTTATCGCCTACACTCACTTCCGTTTTATCAACTTTAATTGAATCAATATTAATGACTGGTTTTGTGACATCAACTTTATTTGTATTCTTAACCGTAAATAATCCTTTATTCGTTAACGATATCCACTCATCATTTCCATTGTTATCCATTGATGAAACAGAATTAACCATCCATTGACCTTCTGCTGTATTTTCAGTAATATCCATACTGAACTCATATCGTTGGGTTTTGTTATTATATGTTGCATATAATAATGGACTGGTTTTACCACTTTGGACGTGTTTTAATTGTATATAAGTACGTGATGAATTTACTCCACTCATATCATCCGTAATCTCAACACTTATTGTAACTTTATCGCCTACACTCACTTCCGTTTTATCAACTTTAATTGAATCAATATTAATGACTGGTTTTGTGACATCAACTTTATTTGTATTCTTAACCGTAAATAATCCTTTATTCCTTAACGATATCCACTCATCATTTCCATTGTTATCCATTGATGAAACAGAATTAACCATCCATTGACCTTCTGCTGTATTTTCAGTAATATCCATACTGAACTCATATCGTTGGGTTTTGTTATTATATGTTGCATATAATAATGGACTGGTTTTACCACTTTGGACGTGTTTTAATTGTATATAAGTACGTGATGAATTTATTCCACTCATATCATCCGTGATCTCAACACTTACCGTAACTTTATCGCCTACACTCACTTCCGTTTTATCAACTTTAATTGAATCAATATTAATGACTGGTTTTGTAACATCAACAGCAAATGGTTGTATCCTTGCTGAAGAATTTTCTTCTTCCACAACTGTTTCTTCTGTTTCGACACTACTATCAACAGTATTTTCTGTAGTTGATTCTACAGACGTCTCCTCAATACTTTCTGTTGATTCCACATCTTGAGCTATACTACTTTCAGTTGTAAATTCAGGTATCGGTATCGTAGCACTACTTAAAGTTGATTCTAGTTGTTCTGTACTGCTACTCACTGCTGTAGACTCAACCGTATTTTCTGCTTGTTCTGCTAATACAACCGCACCCCCGATTGGTTGTAAAAACAGTACTACCCCCATAAACAAACACCCTATTTTTTTCATTCCATGCACTCCTTTACGTTTTAAATAATTATACTTCTAAAATGTAAGTAGAACAATCTAATTTATGTCTATTTACACACAAAATCAACAAAAAACGCTATTTTTTTACGAATTCAGTTAATAAAGCTGTAACCAAACTCACCCTAAAACGTTATATTAGTAAAAGGAGGGGTAAACATGAAGGAAAAATGGGTGGAACAATTAATTGAAGACGTTTATCCTTCTATGCTCCTTTATGGCATTTCGTTGGCTAAGTCGCGATATGAAGCAGAAGATCTCGTACAAGAAGCGTTGTATCGTTTTTTATTAATCTATGACCAATTGGAAACCACCAATTACAAAGCCTGGTTGTTTCGTGTCATGCGTAATTATTATTTTGATAAACAACGAAAAAGAAAGAAAAAAACATCACTATTAACCAAGCTAACACCCTTTTATCAAGAAGAAACAACGGATATTCTTCATAAAATTATTCAACTAAAAGAACATGAACAGCTCTATCAAGCAATTGAAACACTCAAAGAACCGTATCAGGAAATTCTTATTGCTTATTATTTTTTAGATTTATCTGTAAAAAATATTGCTGAAATGACTAATTTGAAACTAAGCAATGTCAAAGTGTTATTGCATCGCGGTAGAAAGCAATTGAAGGAGGTCATGAGAAATGAAAAATTATCGTGAACGATTAGAAAAATATCAAAAGCATGAACTATCAGAAATCGAAGCCGAAGCATTTGAAAAAGAATTACAAGATGCCGCTGCTCTTTTTGATTATTTGATGGAACATGAAGAGTTAGAGAATTTTCACCCATCGAATGATTCTAACTCTCTTTTCAAAGAAGATAAGCAAATGAAACAGAAAATTCGTAAACGTCTTTATCGAATGATTGCGTTAATAACAGTCGTCGTTCTGTTGATCGTTGGTGGTAGTAGTTACGTTCTTCCTAAAATACTTGATGCGTATTATTACAATCCGCTGGAAAATCAAAAAATGGCGGAAAATAATTCTTCCAGTGAATTACAACCTAGTCATTTCGAGTTGTATCAGCGTGTTTATCATCAAGTGACTTTGGATAAAGATCGGTTTGTAGAAAATTCCATCACTAAAATTGGATCTGCGAAATATCAAATTCATCAAATTAACTTCAATGATTTTAGAGGAACGCATAGTGTCTACACGTATATAATGGACAAAGGGGAAGTCGATACAACCGCAGTCCCTACTAACAATAATACTTCTTTAATTTATAATCATTCGGGCTCTTATCCTGAATATTCCATTTATGATGATGAAAAATCCGATACTAATACAAGCAAATTAAAATCTAAAATTGACAGCCTTCCAGAATCTTCTTGGCTAAAGTTACGCTTGTCCTTTCAAAAATCACTCACTTGGCAAGAATTGCAACAGTTCATTTCCGAACATCCAGAAGTTATTTTTTACACAGCAACGCTAAAAGATTCTTATAATTTAGGTGTAAGATTAGATTATGAAGATAACTACCAAGGGGCTTTAGGTGGTTTTGTCACTCAAAGGTATGCTTCAAAATTTGTTGAAAAATTAGAAAAAAAATACCCTCGGTTAATTAGTTTAACTGGTGCGCTTCCTCCTTCTACAACCGACGAAGAGGTCAAAGAATTTTTAATTTCTAACTTTACGTACCTTTTGAAACATCCAGAAGATAATTTAGAGAAGATGATGAATGAATCTAGTTCTCTAGTTGAAGACGAAAAACAAAATTATCAAAATGCCCTTACCACTTTAAAAAATGATGAACTGGAATTTAGTCATATTGAAGTAGCGATACCGAAATCCGTTTATTCTACATTTGTGACAACTGAAAATTTCTATTACGTTACATTAGAAGATTTATCGCTTTTTTCAATGTATCAAACAGAATAACGATAAATCTGTTATAATCAAAGGGAAATGGAAGGTGTTAAGTATGAATCATAATGATCGTTTAACGCGTTTACGCTATGCGCTAGACATTAAAGATAACGATATGATAAAAATTTTTGCATTAGGTGGCGTAACTGTTACTAAAGAAGAAGTTCGAGAAATGTTGAAGAAAAAAGATGAAGAAAATTATGAATTAGCATTAACCAATGAAAATTTTGAACGTTTTCTAAATGGTATGATTACTTCTCAGCGTGGCGTGCGTGAAGGTGCTCCTGAACCTGCGCTAGAGTTGCATAATGGCAATGCCAATAACTTGTTGCTAAAGAAATTAAAAATTGCCCTGTCCCTAACTAGTGAAGATATGTTAGAGATTTTAGCGCTCGCAGGAGTGAACGTTTCTAAAGGAGAACTAGGTGCCATTTTACGTAAAGAAGGGCATCGCAATTACAAACCTTGTTTAGATAAATATGCGCGTAATTTCTTAAAAGGTTTAATGTTAGAATATCGTAAAGATAAATGAGAAAACACCCTTATCAGCTTTTATGCTGATAAGAGTGTTTTTTTTCTTTGATACTTAAAAAGCTTGTTCCACTGTATAATAACTAAAAGAATCGCCAGACTGTACGAAGTGACAAGGAATATCCCCCACAAGTTCTGGTAAATACGTCAGCATGTATTCCATACCTACTTCTTCTAAATTAAAGTGACCTACAGAGAAAATAACTTTTGGATGTCCTGAAAGTGCCGCATCTCGCACATATTCACTTAATGTATAGTCAATCACTTCCATTGCAATAATTCCATCGATATTTTCTTTTTCTACTAGCTCAATTTTGTCATTGTCATTTCCCATCACATGTAATGGAATATGCACATTAGAAATTTTGGCTTGAGGATCACCGATTAAACGCAAGCCATTTAGACTTAGCTTTTCAACCAGATGCTTCGCTACTTCTTCTGCTGTAGTTTCTGGAAGCGTGTAGTTTACTGGAAAACGCATATCGCCTGTTTGATAGTCTTCCCAACCTAATGCCTTCATGACACCGTAAAATATCCCATCGCTCAAACCATCTGGTGTTTCCATACCGGTATGAATATACCCATGATTACGCCAGACAACAATGTTATGTTCTTCTAATAACTTCACTTTCTTTTGATAAACAGAATTATCTTTTAACCAGTCTGTCTTATCTCCATGGTTCCAAAAAAGTGCTTCATGAGCAATAATTAAATTTGCACCTTTTTCGATAGTTTTTTCAATCACTTCAAATGAAGCAAAACAAGTTGTTACAATTCCCGTACATTCTTGCTCAGGATTACCATATAAATATTTATCTCCAGTTTTTTCTGGATCAATTGGTTGGTTATCCCAGTAATCAATCCCTGAGTAATAATTTTTAATTTGTTCAACAGCTTCTGAAATTTTCATGCTTTTTCTCCTCCTTAACCTAAACTTTCATCTAATTTTGTAAACCACATAATAACAAATCCAAGAATAAAGGCTACCGATAGTGTAATAACTAAAACAGTGTAGTTAGAAGATGGTCCACCAAAAAAGCTTGCTAATCCGTAAATACCATTTGAAATATTTAAAACATATGCTTTCAAACCTAATAAAGAAGCTAATACACTAGCAATAAAACCAGAAATCATGCTTGCAAGAATTGGTGTACGGTAAACTAAATGTAGTCCGTACAATTGTGGTTCACCTACACCACCTAATAACCAAGTTAAAAAATAACCTGTCGCAAGTGATTTTTTCTTTTTATCCTTAAATTTAAAGATACAAGCAACACCCACACCTGCTGAAGCCCAGCTCGCCATAATCATCGCTGGAATAACAAAGGCATCATAACCTTGTACCGGGAATGTTACGAATAAAAATGAGAAAATAACCGGGTGCATGCCTGCCATTACAATTAATAAGAATGTTCCGCCAAGAATGCCTGAAGCTAATGGTCCGGCAACTTCGTAAAGAGAAATCAATCCATTACCAACATAATTTCCTAAGAAAGACCCCAATGGACCTAAGATACATAAAGCAATCGGTAAAGTAACAAGTAAGGTGCCAAATGGAACACCAAATACTTTTAATGATGTTGGTGTATATTTTTTAAAGAATTTTTCGATATAAGACATCGCCCAAACCGAAAGCAATACTGGGAATAAGGTACCAGAATAATTTTGCAACGCCGCAGGAATACCATAGATATTAAACGCTGTACCGTCAGCTGCTAATTGCATCAACGTTGGATGCAAGAAAATTACACCTAAGAAAATCCCCATCATCTCATTCATACCAAAACGTTTAGCAGCTGTATAGCCACCAAAAACAGGTAGGAAATAAAAACCCGCATCTCCAATAAAATCAAATAAAATATAAGTAGAGCTTGTTTCAGAAATCCAGCCCAATAATTGTGGTCCTAAAACAGCTGCAATTGTTTTGGAAAAACCCGCACATAATAAAATAGGAATTAACGGTGTCATACATCCTGAAATAACATTTAGAATATTGTCTATTGAGTTCTTCCATGAAAATGATTTTTTCTCTGCTTCTGTCACTTGCTCAACAGCGTCTTGTGTTGTAATTGGCGTGATTTTTACTACTTCATCGTAAACATTCGCAACATCAGGTCCAATAATTACTTGAAACTGTCCTGCTTTGTTGACGACCCCAGACACTTCAGACTGTGATTTAATCGCTTCTTGATTTGCTTGATTAAGGTCTTTTAAGACAAAACGTAAACGTGTCATACAATGTGTCACTGATTGAATATTTTGTGTACCGCCAATATTTGTTACAATAAATTGCGCTAATTCTTGATAATTCATCTTTTTTCCTCCTTATATTTGCACATATATAAGGTCTAGCCAGCCAAACTGTCACTATCCATTTCTTTAAAATCCATTGCCCTCCTTTTAATTGTTTAATTATGAAATGATTCTTTCGCAGTCGTTAACCGAATAACGTGAATCAATAAAAACAAACGTTCATTTTCAATTTCTCGGTGATATTTATTTGCAATAATTATCATAATTTTTGATACGCATTCTGCTTGCCTTGGATAACTTTGAAGCAGTAACTGTATCATGTGGTTGCTGTCTTTATACTCAATTACACCATTTTGTACAATTCTTTGAAGCAAAAAGCGGATGTGCAACATAAATCTTGCATAATCTAATTCCTTTTTTTGCACATTAATTTTAGGGAATGCTTCTTGAACAACCTTCATGATTTCATCCATTGTATTGGTTATATTGACCGTGTCTTGAAATTCAACATCCATTTCAGAATTCACAATATGAATTGCAATAAAATTAGCTTCATCATTGGGAATTTTTATATCAAATCGTTCTTTCATGACTTCTACAGCTTTTAATGCTAGCTGATGTTCTTCAGGGTAAAGTGCCTGAACATTCCACAAAAGCGAGCTATCAAATTGAATGCCCATAGAAATCCGTTCCAATAAATTAGAAATGTGATCGGTTAATGTAATATAAATCTTGTCATTGATTTTTTTGGTTGTTGTTTTCTTTATTATATCGATGATTTCCTCAGCTGTTTCAATGACATCTTCAGGAATATCCATGATAACTTCTTGATATTGACGAACGGTTTCTTTATTATCGAGAGTAAATATTTTCTCTGCTTTTTGATTATCTGCCTCTTCACCAGCTTTTTTTCCAAACGCAATTCCTTTTCCTTTAACAACAATTTCTTCATCATTTTTATCCAAACTAATGATGGTGTTATTATTTAAAACACGTTTAATAATCATTTTTTTACCTACTTTATTGTAAGAATGATATCCTTGTTGGTTAGTTTATTTTTAGAAGTATTTTTTTCTAGTTCTTTTCCATTTGCATTAGTAATAATCATAATGACATCATTTTCATACCCAGCTTTTTTAACTGCTTGATAATCCATCTCCACTAAAAGATCGCCAGCTTTAACTATCTGTCCTTGTGCCACTTTGCTTACAAAATATTGTCCGTTCAAATCAACGGTATCCACACCTAAGTGAAGCAATAACTCCACTCCATCTGCCGCTTGTAATCCCACTGCATGACCCGTTGGAAAAACAGCCGCTACTGTCGCATCCACAGGCGAAACAATCTGATTTTCTTCTGGTATCACAGCTATTCCGTCACCCATCATTTTTGTAGAAAAAACTTCATCATTTACTTCTTCAATTGCTTTTATTTCACCAGCTACAGGACTAAAAATATTCATCCTATCATCCTCTCCTTTCCTAAAAAAAAGCAAAAAAGACCCATTTACACAGAGCCCCATGGCATCTGGTAAACCGGTCATGCTTGGCCGAACCAATAACATTCCTTAATTACTGAACTCATACTAACATATAAAAAACACAATGTAAACCCTTTCCAAAAAATTTATTTTCACTAGTTAATTCATACTATTGCACCATTGATTATTTTTTAGAAAAAAACTAAAGTCTATAGAGACAAAAAGAGACGCTAGAAAAAATATTTGCGTCTCTTTTTATCCGATAATTTTTGTCAGTTCATGCTTATTTACTACGTTTTTCATTAATCGCTTTGTACAATTCACCTGTTGTTTGAACATCTTGCAACTCTTCAACAGCTACATTGGCTTTTTTAGCTAATGTATCAATATCTTGTTGGGTTACTTCATCGTTGATATTGATTGACGCAATGTTCGTCACTTTGCCTTCTTCCATGCTAGGCAATTCTAAAATCTCTGCATTGACTAAATCAACGACATCTTGGCGTACTTCTGCGTCATTTTCTACGCCAATAATTTTCCAATTGTTTAGCAGAACACCTTCATATACGCCATCTTTCTCTTCTTTAATATAACGAGCAGACAGTTCTCTAATGCGACCTTCTACTTCACCAAATGCGTCTTGAGCAAAAGTGGAATAGCCTTCTTTAAATTCTCTACCGGCTAACGGTCCATCTTCAGATACTAAAAAATTCATTCGATATTGATTCATCCCAATCTTCAAGGCTTCATCTTCTTTGATTGGTGTATCGTCTAGGCGTCTCAAATTAACAATTCGTTCACCTGGTTCTTTTGTAAGATCAATCTCATATTTCACATTGTAAAAACGGTCATTTGTATTGTATTTGCTTGTTCGACGTTCTGGATTAAAGCTGACTGTCACATCCCCCGGTCTCGTTTGATTATAATAGTCAGCGCCCCATTCCATATAATCTTTTAAATCTTTACCAGTGATTTCATAGACCGTCACTTCACCATCTGTAAATTGATAGTTTCGTGCAATGTCTTTTTTCTTAATTTCTCCCATATCTAAAGACGGTGTGTCAGTATCAATTTGAAACGCGACCACATCAGCTCCTTGGCTATAATGAAGCATCACTTCACCAAAGAAATTGACTAAAGGTGTTTCTTGAATTTGTGCTGCTGAAATCCCTTGAATCTCATTTTCAGGAACTAAATCCATGCCTACAAGTTCGCCTAATACTGTATTTTCATCTTTTCTCGCACGTTCATGCGAAGGCTTTAGTAATTCATTAATTTCAGGATCTTCTTCATAGCCAGCCACTTCTATAGCAGAACCAGATTTGTCTTGCACTTCATAACCATCCTCATTTTTAGTTAAGGTTAAATCCACACGCGAAACAAAACGGCCATATTTATCAGGTTCAACAATCAATACATCATTGATGAACTCTTCTTCTACCAATGTATGCATGTGACCAGCAAATACCACATCCAATTCTGGAACGGCTTCTGCCATATCTGCTACGCCAGTATTGTGCACATCGTTTTCATTCGATATTCCCATGTGAACAACACCAACTAAGACATCGACATCTTTTTTCAACTCTTTTACCACTTCAATCGTTTCTTTGACAGGATCAGTTAATTTTTTTCCATCAAAAATATCTGTATCTTTCTTAAACTCCGCAACTAATGGCGTCGTCATCCCAATAAAACCAAGTTTCACACCATCGCGTTCCACAATTTTATACGAATCAAAATACGGCGTTCCATCTTCCAACTGTACGTTTCCAGCTAAAACACCCCCATCAAACTGCTCAGTGATATTGTCCAAAACATCAAATCCATAATCGAACTCATGATTTCCCATCGTCCAAACATCATAATCCAAGGCTTTTAACACTTCTGTGGCTGGATGATGGTCATCATTTTTAAACAATTCCGCTGAATTATCTTGAATCAAATCACCCGCATCAACTAAAATTGTATGCTCATTGTTATCGCGAACTTCTTTGACAATCGTACTAATTTGCGCAAAGCTTCCCGCCTTATTTTCCACATCCATCGCATAATCCCACGCCATATAGCGACCATGAATATCCGATGTCCCTAAAATAGTGATTTGTTTCTCTTCAGAATTAGCGCTCTCCGTTTCTTTGTCTTCACTGGTCGTATTAGTCGCACAGCCAGCAAGTACTCCCATGCTTAATAAAACAACTACTTTCTTGTTTATATATTTCTTCATATTCCCCATCTACCCTTAGCCCTTTCTAAGGATATTCCTCCTCTACACTTTTTGAAAACAGTTTCAAGAAATAGCATAACATACTGCGGTTTTATGGGCAATTGAAGGAACACTATTAGTTTTCTTCAAGTGAAATATGAAAACTTTATCCAAAATAAATAACATCTTATTACTGTCCGCTGAAGAGATAGTGATTCCTCAATATCTCCATTCATGGCACCTTTGTTACTTTTCGTACAACTCATCCCCTAAAACCGTACATAATTCTTTTGATTCTAAGTCTAAAATATAGTCATGCAAGCTTTCAATAAATCCGTTTATTTTTTGGTTACGTGCTTCTCCTTGACCCATTTTATAAATTAAGTATAGCGTGCGATGAATGTCACTTTCTGTGGGAACTGTTTTAATATGATCATTTTTTTGAATGATATCCTGATAAACACATAACGGTACGATTGCCCATGTATCTTCTGATTCTAGATAATCCATCAGCAGTTCAGGAGAATCCAGCGTAATTCTTGCAGGAATACTACTATCCCATTGACGATAGTACCAATCTTTATAATCCGGTCCCCAGCCAATATAGATTTGATCTGACCGTTTCAACTCATCAAGCTGATGATAATTAGAAAAGCGGTTATCATAAATAATCAATAACGGTTCATTGATTAACTCTTTTGTGGTTACTTGATTCGATTGATAGGGTTTAGAAACAATGCCAATATCTATATCAAACGAATTCACCATACTATAAATCGTTCGATTCCAATGTGAACTGACATGAATTTGATAGGACTCTGCTAAATAACTTCTATAAAGACCTCGAAATAAATAAGTATTCACACTTTGCGGCGCACCAATTTTTAAATGTGGAAGTAAGGGTGCTTGTTTCCACTCATTCACTTCATTTTCTAATTCGATATATCGTGCGGCATAATCCAAAAATTCAATACCCTTTTCCGTGAGTTCTAGCTTTTTTTTACCCGAACGACGCTTAATTAAACGTGTGTCTAGCTCCTCTTCTAAAGCAGATAACCGGTCTGAAAGCGTCGATTGGCTAATATATAACTTGTCTGCTGCTTTTGTAAAATTGTTTGTTTCAACAATCGTTAGAAACGCATTAATCTGATTTAAATTCATCACTTCACTCCTAATCATCGGAAAAACCGATAGTAATAACGAGAATCTATATTTATATATAGAAGCTACAATGCTACTATAACACCAAGGTTACATCAACACTTTATCACACATTAGTAAAACAGTCGCCATTATTTCTTTATTAGAAGTTAATTTTTTTGATAAGGAAACTGATAAAAACGGAAAATACGTTTATAGATATAACAGAGGAAAGGTGGATAGTAAAAAGTAATTAGCAAACTTCAATTTAAACTTAGAAAAGGATTGTGATTATATGACAAACAATAAAGCATTTTCAAAAATTAGACATAATAGTAGACCAAAAAAACCAAGAAAATATGGTGTCAGTGAAATCCGTGGCCCTTACTACAATGTTATGGGTGAACGCTATTTAAGAGACATTATGGAAACAATGGGCGAACATGTAGATATCATAAAATTTGCTGGTGGTTCATTCTCCTTAATGCCAGAAGATCAATTAATCAATTTCATCAATATTTGCCATGAATATGATGTAAAAGTGGATACTGGTGGTTGGATGGAATATGTCTTGACGCAAGGTATCGAAGCAGTTGACCATTATATTAGCGAATGTAAAAGATTAGGCTTTGATATTATCGAAATTTCAACTGGATTCCTAACAATACCAAGTGACGATATTGTGCGCTTAACCAAACGTGTGCAAGATGCTGGTTTATTGGCTAAACCAGAGATTGGCATTCAATTCGGTTCTGGAGGAACAAATACAGTTGCACAAAACGAAGCTGCCGGTTTAACAGACATCGATAAAGCAATCGAGACTGGTAAAAAATGTTTAGAAGCAGGCGCTTATATGTTAATGATCGAATCAGAAGGCATTACTGAAAGTGTGGATACTTGGCGAACAGATATGGTCTCTAAATTTGTGAAAGAATTGGGGACAGAAAAAGTGATGTTTGAAGCTGCTGACCCGAATGTTTTTGCTTGGTACATTAAAAATTATGGTCCTGAAATCAACCTTTTTGTCGACCATAGCCAAATTGTCCAACTTGAAGGTTTGCGTAGAGGTATTTGGGGCAATACTGAATTATTTGGTCGCGTCCTTACATTGGATGACGGCAAAAACGATTAATCTTATTTTTGAAACAGTTAGAATATGGAGGTTGAATAAATGACGAACACGAACATGACTATGGTTGAAGAACTTGCTGAATGGACTGCTCAACTACAATGGACAGATTTATCAAAAGAAGCAGTTGACTCATTAAAAGGACGTTTACTTGATAGCATCGGTGTTGCCATTGGCGCACTTGATGGTAAACCAATAAAAGCTATCCGTCAAATGACAGACGATTTAGGAGGAAATCCCTTAGTTACCTTAATCGGTGGTGGAAAAACAACACCAGATTACGCTACCTTCTACAATGGTGCAGCAATTCGTTATCTTGATTATAACGACTCTTATCTAGCAAAAGAAGAAACGTGCCATCCTTCAGATAATATCGCACCCGTCCTTGCTGCAGCTGAATACAATAAAATTAGCGGCAAAGAATTTTTAGTGTCATTAGGTATCGCTTATCAAGTACAAGCTAGACTATCTGAGCTAGCACCGGTTAGAAAACATGGCTTTGATCATACTGTTCAAGGAGCTTACGGTGCCGCAGCTGGCGCTTCACGAGCACTCGGTTTAGATGCTACGGGTATCGCAAATGCCATCGCAATCGCTGGCACGACGCAAAATGCTTTAAGAGTCACCAGAACTGGAACTTTATCGAATTGGAAAGGTTTAGCGTATCCAAATACCGCCATGGGTGCTGTTCACGCAACACTCCTCGCTAGTTATGGAATCACTGGCGCTCGTGAAGTGTTTGAAGGAAATAAAGGCTTTATGGACAGTATTGCCGGTTCCTTTGAAATCGATTGGTCCAAAGAAAATCTTAAACGAGTAACCGATACAATCATAAAAAAATATAACGCAGAAATTCATTCCCAATCCTCTATCGAAGGTATCTTGGAAATTCGAAATAACCAACAAATAGCTGCACAAGATATCAAACAAATCCGACTAGCAACTTTCGATGTTGCATATAACATTATCGGCGGCGGAGAAGAAGGCGAAAAGAAAACCATCAAAACAAAAGAAGAAGCCGATCACTCTCTTCCTTACATGCTTGCTGTCGCCTTTTTAGATGGACAAGTGATGCCAGAACAGTACGAGACTAACCGCATTAACAGTGACGACGTGCAACAACTATTAAAAAAAGTAGATGTTCAAGTATCCGACGAATATAGCAATCGTTTCCCACAAGAAATGGCCTGCCGAATTGAAATTGAAACAAATGACGGGACTATTTTCTCTGTAGAAAAACAAGATTACGAAGGCTTTACCACCAATCCTGCCTCTTGGGATGTCTTACTTAAAAAATATCATTATTTAACCAAAAACATTGATAAACAACTAGCGGATAAAATCGCCACAACTATCCAACATATTGATGAAATTGAGATTATAGAATTAACTTCGTTGTTGGGTCAGGTTAGGGTTTTGAATGGTGGGGTTTAGGAGAATACTAGAAAATAGACTGTTTCATAAAAAAATTCAATTTCATCAACAATCAATTTTTGTTGCCTGATGAAGGTTGTTGATGTACAAAAAAAGTCATCAGGGGAGTTTTATGTTCCTCTGATGACTTGAATAGCTCTTTAACAATTAGTATTGGTAGAAACTACTAGCACTAATTGTTAAAGAGCCTGTTTATTTAGACTGAAACCGTTTAGCCCACAGACCTTTCCATTCATTCTACAATTCACTATCATTCTGTAAATCCTTATGAATTAACATTTTAAAAAGTTATTGGCTCTAACAATCCTCCTTAAAATCTATATCAGACAGGGAAATTATTTCAACTGACATAATCACTCTTCAATTTTCTCTAACAACGAACTGATTAACTGATCTAACACCTTTACATCTGAATAAACCGTTCCATCCATATATTGCTTGTAAACTTCATCTTCTCCATCAACATTTATCAATAGCTCGTATCCTTTTGCTAAGGCCAAAACTCTTACAACTTCACGCTGCGTTCTGCCATTTCCCTCTCTATATGGGTGCATGTAATTTAAATTATCTAAAATCACTGCCAATTTAGCTGATATCTGACTCACATCATGAGCATTATCGTAATAATCATTAAATAATGAATTCATATACTGCTCACCTGTAGCAAAAGACCGCATTGCCATAAATGCCTTTCCTTGCTTAGAAATGTTCACCTTTCTATAATTTCCAGCCCATTCATATAACTCCGAAAAAAGCATAAAATGAATTTTACACACATCTCTCATTGAATGTACTAAAATTGGAGAAACGTAAAGATCTAGAGCCTTGATTCTAACCAGCTGATATTCTTGTTTCACTAGTTCTTCGAATTCTCTAATGTTAAATTTATTTCTTAATACAGATGAATCTGAGTAAGTATACTCATTGTCAGGATCATCATAGTAGTACTCTTCATATAAATCACATTTACTCATACAATTTCTCTTTATTCTTTTGAATGATATATTGCTTCATTTCTTCTACATCTCGTTTTTCAGGCTCCCAGCCTTCAATCATATTCGTACTTAGTGCATACCAAACACCCTTGAACTCTTGTTGAGAGTCAAATTGAACACCCATAATCGTTAGTTTAGATTTATCTATGTCTAGAGTTGTCATAAGTAGCACTTCCTTTATTAATTAGTTACCCTTATTGTATCTTATTTTTACTGAAATTTCAGTAATGAGGAATGGAGTTTCATGCTATGATACAACATAAGCATCTAAATTTGCACTTACTATTATATCCTGTATTCAATTGATAATAATAAACTTGTTCAGCACGATTTTTAATATCTATTAGCAATCTTACATAATTAGAAGAAAGAGATGTACTAGAGAACTGACTACCTTAAGCTAGTCTATAATACTAGTTCAGAAGAGCAATGTGTTTTTTCAACGTTTACAAGTACTCTGCACATTTCCAATATTGTGAATGATTTTTTAAGATATATTAAAAAAATATACTTTACTCCATATCACTCCTAGTAGATTCAATCATACGCATGCTAGTTTATTATTGGAAGATGGGGAATCTTTCAAAGTCATTCAAAAACAACTAAGGCAAGAAAATAGTAAAGTAACATTAGAAATCTACATATATTACAAAAAACAAACTGACAGGTACTGTAACAAAATTGGATGAGTTTGCTTCAACCAAGTCTAATTCGATGTAAATCAATCAAATTTTAGCTAGTACGCCAAAATCCACGCCAATTTTTTTCAAACGAAACAAAAAATGCGTAATAAACGCCTATATATAAGCATTTATTACGCATAATTTTTATTAACCCACAGACCCTTCCAATGGAAATTTGGAAGATAATTAACTAATAAAATCAATAATATCAGCACTCTTTGATTATAAAATACTGATACTATTGCTACATGATATTGCTTGATAGTAATCAAAACGTACCCAAAAACGAATCCAATTTTGCAGGTAGAGAAGTTATTTGAAAAAATTTATTTTTCTAAACCATTTTGATTTCTCTGTTTCTTTAAAATAAGAAACAACGCTGCCATGACTTATTCCAACCTGACATGCACAAAAAAATAGTAAAAATAAATTCATTAATACTAAAAATCCAGATTCAAATAAACCAATAAAAAAAGTTTTCTTTAATGAATAATATAGCATATTAATATACCCATACGGCAAGAATGTCATTAATATCATCAGAAATATTTGTATGTTTTTAAATTCTGATTCTAGCGAAAAAATTCTAAAGCAAATAGGATAAATCAGTATGACAATAAAAAATAGTATGTTATACCAATTTTTTTCGATAGGTTCTGTAATTATCTTAAATATAATTTCTTTCAAAAAAAATAAAGTACATATTTCTATAACTAAAATCAAAGCATAAGATAATCTTTTAAATACATTACCAGCTATTTCTTGTTTACTTCTTTCCCAATCTAATTTTAATAATAAACTCAGTCTATATATTAATTCATTTCTGTCCCTATTCCAGTCATCGTTATCATAGCGACAATTATCCGATGATATCGCTAACTTATTTTGTATTGTATCAATAATTTCCCAAACGTACCCATCATATTTTACCCATAAAGTAATATTATCAGTTTTACTAAAAAATTTTTTGTTCCCATATGGATTAATTTTACAAATAATACTATTCAATAAATATAATACATGATCTTTGTTCTCAACTTTTTCTTTTGATAGTTCTTCGATAAGCCGTCTAAGTTCTTTTCTCCATTCCACTCGTTCTTTGGTAATATTATCTATTTTTGCAACATGATTACGATTAACCATATTAAATAATTGATTAATCACTGCTGAAATTACCGTTGAACTTATAATTGCAGGGATTAAATACTTGATTATATACTCTTTCACTCCTTCTACATCCTCACTCTTCTATCTCATCTGAATATATTTCTTTTATATCTTTTATTTCACTGTAAAAATCAAAATCATATTTTTCTATTTTTTCACACAGTTTTTTAGTAATAAGCTTTCCTCTTACCTCAATTCTTTTATTTGTATTCACTAGAAATTCCTCAATTTGACTAGCATTCGGTAATATAGGGGTATCTTCTTGAAAATGGTCCTTCCAAAGTTCCATTGGTTTATACTCATTTTTAGAAACATAACATTCTAAAAAGTATTTTTTAATAAATGACTCCCAAGCTGATCCGTCTAAAAGATTAAGAAAATCATATAATGATTTTAATGTTAAATCCCAATAATCTTGTGAGAAATTATACCTACCTGTATTCATCCAATGAGGAAGTACCGTGAAATTTCCAATTGTATGAGTTGATAAAGCAAATTTTGACAATTCATGAAAATTAGTGCTAACAGTATTAAATTTCAAATAGTTATTACATTTAATTAAACCGTCAAGATATGTAGTTACATAGAATCTGGAATTCACTTCCAAATTATCATTAAAAATTTTTTCTTTGTTATCTGACTCACGAATACTTCTTCCAAATGTGGTAATAAATGAATTCATTGTTTCACCTCGAATGATATCATCCTTATCAGATTGCCAATTCAAAATTTTATATATAGGAAAAGCTTCTTTATCACAATCAGCATGTTTTCCTGATTTTCCAGTAAAGTTAAATTCATTTTTTACATCTAATTCATTATTTTTATATCGTAAATAATGTTCAATATTATCTTGAAATACTTTATCATTTCCCGAATAACATCTTTTAAAATCATATTCCCATGGCTTGATTTTATTAACATCACAATACTCAAAAAAATTTTCAACTGTATACATTTTTTAGTTCCTTTATTAATAGATTTCTATTTCATTATTAAAATTTTGTAATAATGTTAGAAACTCAGTTATATTCATTACTGAATAGCTATGTCGTTTCATTTTTTTGTATAATTCTACGTCTTCAGTTATTAAAGTACAGGATTCCGTTACTGCAGTATCAGCAATAATAGCATCTTTAATGTTATTTTTACTTTCATTTAACATTTGATTATACACAATTCCATTACCCATTCTAGCCATATCTAATCTTGAATAATTAGAGATTACCACTGAAGTAGGTATCAGCTTTGCTCTTAAACTTGCTAATCTAATCATATTAATTATTCTAGTGGCTTTTTTTTTCATCAGGTATTTCACTTAATTCTTCGACTTGAATTGATGTGATAAAATATTCAAATCTATCATGACTACCCTTTAATTGAACATCTATTTCATCTAGTCTATCAAATATATTGCTATCAAACATAATTTTCATATCACTGCTCCGTTCGTTTTTCAAAAAATAATTATATCATTGCACTTTATTTTATAATTCGTATATTTAGTAAACAAAAAATATGATCTAAAGTGTTAATAGCTAGCTTCATTTAAAGACTTTCTATTAACACTAAAATTATTATTATATTATTTCTTACATACTCAACCCTCTAAACTTCCCATCAATCGCAATTTGAGCGAGTTGTTTCATGGTATTTCTACCGTCATTGATCGTGTAGAATTTAAGTCCTTTGATTTTAACGCCATCTATTTCATCTTCAAAGGCTAATTCTGCTTCATGTTCGTTGATATACATCAACAAGTCTTCTTTCCATTGTTGTTCTTCTATTTTACCGCCTTTTGGTTCAATAAAGACTTGTAAGAAAAAGTCGGCATTTTGAAGATATAGTATGAAGTCTGGTTGGAATCCTTCAAAGTGAACGTCTTTAGCGTTAGGGTTAAACTCATGTAGCTTCATGTTTTCACTTTTAGCTGATTCTCTATGCATGTTTTCATCCATACGAATCAAGTAAACTTCTGAATAGTGTTCTTTCAACTCTTGTACCCGTTCCCCAATACGATCAATCAATTGTTTTTCCGTTAAGTTAATAATCGCTGATTCGTACACGAAATAATCATCATCAATCACAAAACGTTGTACTGTTTGAGGGTTTTTATCCATGAACAATTTTGACGTATCATAGTTAGGAATTCGTTTCTTATAATCCGTCACATAGTCTTTTACTGGATAGCCAATGAATTTATTCGTCCCTCTATGACTGTTAAAGTTCTTCTTAATTTTTTGAGCGACTTCTGCTAAATATAACTCAACAATTCTCAACTTTTCTTGTGCGGTTAAATCATAACGAGTCATTTTCATTGGAACGTTTGCGTATATTGTACGATTAGCGATATTAAGCCATTTCTCCCCTAAAAACTCTTCTCTTGAATTTAGTAATGGCATATATTTCTTTAAATTATCGAAATGGAAAAATGTTAAACGATTCATGGCTTTTTCTATAAAACGTCTATCAATTTCAACAGGAACTTGGTGCATATCTGTATAATCTGCATACACCATATCCGCTTTATAGCTTACTTCTTTTGCTGAAGACAACCAATTAATGACAATATCTTCTTGATTATTTAGTGAATATTTGGTTAAACCGTCATAGTAATCATCCGATAACTCAATGGATTGGTTATAATACAATTTCCCGTATTTCCAGACATCAGTTTTCTTGAATTTGGGTTTAACTTTGACATCTAATAAAGGGTTTTTCTTATCTTCTCCCGTTGGTAAGTTCATTTCATCTAAAGCAGCTACCAAGTTCTTCAGATACTGTGGTTCATTGATCGTATGATAATGTAACGTTTCTAAAATCAAACTTGGATTGCTATCATCTTCAAATCGTCTTTGATAAGATTTTTCGCCATCTAATTCAAAAGGATTATACCTTGCCCCACGTCCAATTAATTGGGCTTCAGCCATGGTGGTTTTCTTATCCCCTTTTGTATCTTTATAGTTACTGATTCTGACAATATCATACAGATTTAAAACGTCCCAACCTTCTGTTAACTTCGCTACCGCAAAAACGACACGATATAAGTTATTAGGACTTTCTAAGCTGTTTAACGCTTCATATTGTCCTTTTTCAAGCATTCCTGCCCCTCGATCACTGTCGTTGGCGTTAATAATGCGACTTGGCGAGAACTCACGTTTCATTTCTTTGACAATTTGAGATAAGTCTTCTTTATTTTTCAAGAAATAATCATAGGCAAATCCTAGCGTCTCACTTTGATCTTCAGCGATTACTTTTGCTTGTCTTTCAAGAAACGTTAAAATATAGTCGGGGGTTAACTTGTCAATCAGTTGATTAAACAAGTCGTTTGCTTCATTTGAGGCATCTATTTTTTGTGATTTAAACATAATCACTGGTTTAATATAAGTACCATATAATTCAAAGGCATAACGACGTCTAAACTCACTTAATAACACGACATTCATCATGTTTTCTTCATCCGTGTTGCTTGATTGAATTCGTTTAACATTCTTAGAGTATCTGTCTTGAATAAAACGATCTAAACCGTAACGATATAACACCTTATCTTTATATTTCTCATAGACTTTTTTGTTTTCTAAATCAATAGTCGCCGTAAATTCTAACAACTTATTGTCTTCGTTTGCGTTTAATATGGTATTAATCGCCTTTTCCCATGATTGCTCTGCTTCTTTTTCAGACTTTGTAGAAGCAGAATAATGATGGGCTTCGTCTCCTAAAATAGCGACTTTATTTCTAGCATAATCTTGCGCTCCCATTGAGTTCTCACTTTGTGTGAAAATATCAATCGCAACGGATTGCACACTAGCTAATTTAATGTAAATCGTGTTCTTACTTTGATTTTTCGGAAACTCATCAACTTTTACAATCGACAAACGTTCCCCATCTATTTCAATCACTGGTTGATACAAATACTTATTAGATTGCTTATTCGTTAAGTTATCAATCGTTTTATTTAATACACTGTTACCTGAATAATTCATACTTTGACTTCAAACCGTCTGAAACTGCCTAACGGCAGTCTTCATTTACTTTTTCATTTTCACCTGTTAAGTGATGCAAAAAGAACCCCATTCTGATATGGTAAAGGTGTCGAAACCAACCATAAGAAAGGAGTTCTTCTCATGACTAGCTTACACAAAAACCAGGTAAAATTCAATTCAAATTTGACTATTTCACATACAGGTGGTCGCTTATCGAGTGATTCGGGTTTGGTCTTAGTTAAAGAGGTGATGAATACCTTCGACTTTTCACACGTAGCTAAACAGTGGCTCCATATTAAAGACAAACGTGTTTACTTCACACATGATAACTTAGCGATATTAGAACAACTCATTATGCAGTTAATTGCTGGGTACTCGGCAGACTCATCAGCTAATCTATTAAGACAGGATCCAGTCTTTCAAGCTGTACTCGGTAAAAAAGAGTTGGCCTCACAATCGTCAATCTCACGGTTTTTAGATCGTTTCACCGAGGAGAACATGGATCAACTCCAAGCATTAAATCAGTCGCTGATTGATAAAGCGCGTTTGATTCGCAATGACACCGAGTTAATCATTGATGTCGATTCCACACATTCGGATACCTTTGGACGCCAAGAACAAACAGATTATAATGCCCATTATCAAACCTACGGCTATCACCCATTAGTTGCATTTGACGGATTGACCGGAGATTTCCTAAAAGCTGAACTGCGTTCAGGCAATCAGTACACGTCTAAAGGGGTAAAAGCCTTTATCGACCCGCTGTTACACCACTACAAGAGCACGTTACCTCATACCGAGATATTGGTTCGGGGTGACAGCGGCTTCGCCACACCAGAGGTGTATGAATCTTGTGAAGCAACTGAAAGCCAGTACGTTATCCGATTAAAGAGCAATCGGAGGTTAAGTCAGTTAGCTGAACACTCTGTTCTTTATGGGGATAATAAAAAATGGGAAGACCGAGAAATACAGTATTTTTCACTCCCTTATCAAGCACAATCCTGGTCAAAACCCCGTCGCGTTTGTATTCGATCAATCCGTGAAGCAGGAGAGCTTCTTTTTCACCACGCATTCATTGTGACGAATCTATCCGATAATGTCTCGCCTGAAGTCATATTCTCTCTTTACGGCAAGCGTGGAACAATGGAAAATTTCATCAAAGAAGCGAAATCAGGCTTTTATTTTGACAAAACAGATAGTCCGCGTTTCCTGGAAAATCATGTCAGAATGATGATCAGTGTCCTGGCTTACAACCTCGTCAATTTTTTAAAGACCATTGGATTTGAACAAGTGAATCGGGGGATGACGATTCATTCTATACGATTGACATTGCTTAAAGTTGCCGGAAAACTCGTTAAAACAGGTAGACAAGTCTATCTCAAACTGTCGAGTTATCATGTGTATCAAACTGAATTTTATAAGGTTTTTGAACGCCTACGGCGATCTAGGCAATGGATTTAGGCTAGTTATCGTAAAAATTTTTAACCTATTTTTCCAAGGGATCAGTCTGCCCTTAAATAGACAAATAATTTTTATTATAGCCTTCTTCCGTATATATCCTGTTCGAAAACACATTATTTTGGAAGAATGTATCTGCCTAATTTAAATATAGGCACTTTGTTCAAAAAAATAGCTTAAATTTAGAGCTATGAATTATTCAGGTGTTAGTATTCACAATAAATAGAAAGTTTTGATAACTATGTTCTTGATATAAATACAAGATTAACCCCGCCATCAAATCTGTTTTCCCTGAGCCCGTTGCCATGTTAAACAACGCATGATTAATTCTTCGGTACTCAAAGACTTTATTCGTCATGGTGTAATGGAAATAACGTAAGGCAGACTCCTGATAATCACGAAATGTATGCACCATATTTTCAGCTAAATAAGTTGGTGTGGTCCATCCTAATTCATCATTTAGTAAGCTATGATCCAGTTGAACGAGTTCATCATATAAAGGCAGTGATAATGGTTTAAACGTCTCTTTCGTTTTCTTAGCCATCTTGATTCACTTCCTTGTAGAAACTCTGATTAAAGGCATAATCTGAATCAGACACTAATTCTCGAACGTGCGCATCATCTATTTCTGAATAGTTGAAATACAACTGATTTTTATCTAGTATTTTAATCAATGTCTTCTTTTGTTCTTCAAGTGAATGTTCCCATAACGTTGCCTTAACCACTTCTAAATCTACTCTAAAATCAATATCAGGTGATTGACTCATTCGCTCAAAAACAACTTGTAGTTCTTGCATGGTGTCAGCTTCAATAATTTCTTTTAAGAAACCTGTGTTCTTTTCCATTAATTCAGCATAGATGAATGAACCACCACCTTGCCAATCAACCTCTTTAGAAATCCCACCTTGTTCTCCTTCAATGACTTTTTGAAGTCTAAGAACTGAAACGGTATTAATATGGTCCATTTGTTCAATTCCAATAAAACGACGGTTCATTTTCATAGCTACGGCTTGGGTTGTCGCCGAACCCATGAAGAAATCTAAAACTAAGTCACCTTCATTTGAACCTATATGAAGAATTCGTTGTAGTAGTTTTTCTGGTTTTGGTGTAGCAAATACATTCTCTCCAAATAATTTATTTAATCCCTGTGTAGCCTCTTGATTATGTCCAACTTCTTCGTAATCCCAAATAGACTGAGGAGTAGCTGTTTGCTTTACATCTGATAAAAATCTTTTCAGTCTTGGAACTGAATCACCATTAGGGCCAAACCAAACTCTATTATCTTCTACTAATTTTTGAAAACTCTCTTTAGAAGTTCTCCATGACCTTCCAGAAGGTGGATTAATTATTTTCCCAGATGGAGTAGTTATCGGATAATCATCTTTTGCATTATAAGTTCTAACCGAAATATCACCTGATGTCCATGGTCCTCTTGGATCATTATCGGGATTCTTATATCGACTGTTCATTGCTTCCGTTCTCGGTAAACCATTGATTACAAATTCTTCTTTAGTTTTCCCAAACACCAATATATGGTCATGCATATCAGAAAAATATCTTGCATCATTTTGAGGAGAAAATTTCTTTTTCCAAATTATATTAGAAATGAAATTTTCTCTTCCAAAAATGGAATCACATAAAATTTTTAAATAATGGCTTTCATCATCATCTATATTTATCCAAATACTTCCATCTTCTGTTAAAAATTCCCTAGCAATTTCTAAACGATTCTTCATAAATGTTAGCCATGCTGAATGATTAAATCTATCATTATATTGGAAACTATCATTCCCAGTATTATAAGGTGGGTCTATATAGATTAATTTAACCTTTCCTGCATAACGTTCTTTTAAACTATGAAGAGCTAATAGATTGTTGCCTTTTATAATTAGATTATCATCTTCTGTTATATCAGAAACATCATGCTCACTCTCAGCATCATATTTTTTAGCGTTAACTAATAATTTTTTATCTAACAGAACATCAATTTCTTCTTTTGCAACCACTTCATTAAGAAATGGTTCATCAGGTCTCAAATCATCTTTCGCTAGGTCTTCTTTAGTCATTCCAGCTTTTATCACCGTATCTTTATAAGGGAAATCTAACACGACTTCTGTTGCTTCATCAATAAATTTCCCATTAGCTGTTAACCCAATTTTTTTTGAATACTTTGTATAAGAATCTTGCCAATAGTCATTCGTTTCAAATAATTCTACTAATTTGTTTACATTAAAAATAATGGCATCATTGATAGCCATTGTAAAATTACTTTTCACAACGTCATCTGACAACATTTTTGTCATTAATTCTTTATCATAGTTATCTAAGTCCTGAATCACTTTTTGCTTATTGATGATCTCACCAATAAAATATTTATCACCAAACATCAGCAACACTGATTTGATGGCTTGGTTTATTTTTGTTTCCATAATTCCTCCTCAAAAACACTTAATTGCTTTGATTATATCATTATTTTGATAGTTATTGAGAGTTCTTGATAACAAATTTATTAACAAATAAATATACTTATCCTTAATACTATGACCATTTTTTATCTATGAACTATTAAATAGTAAAAAAGACTAGAAAATAAGTTCTAGCCTCTCTTTATCATTGAATATAATTCACATAAAACTCTTCTAAACTATCAACATCTTGTTGCCACAATAATTTTTTACTTCGTTCCAGGCTATTTTCTAAATTTCTTAAATCTGATATATTCACTTCGATAGCTGAAATATTATATGTATCATATATATATTGGACTACCCGTAGTAATGAGTTTATCAATATCTTTGAATATTTCTGGATACTCACACCTAACTTTATACTTAAATGATTCTAATACTTTGATATTTGCGATTTGGAGTAACTTTTCTGTCTGTTTTGAATTATTACTCGTTTCCTCTGTTAATTCATACGCTGACTTAACAAAGCCTTCAATATAGGAATATTCCATTACAGAATCAAATTTCCCATCTTTTTCTATTAATCCTAATGAAAATTTAAAAAAGGTACAATTAAGAAGAAAATTAAAAGATCTCAGGAATAAGAATCAACTCATATTAGAAGAATTAGCTAGCGAAATTGGTATGTCATATATGAGTTTATCAAGGTTTGAAACAGGAAAAAGAATTCCTAGTGATAAGACATTAAAAAAAATCGCAAATTTTTACGATATTCCTGTCAGCTATTTTTTAGAACAAGATTACTTTACTTATGATGATTATGGTATAAACATTATTAAATTAAATAATGTTTATGATGACTTTATTCTTGCTTTTCCAACAGGGACAGATGACAAATATAACACTTATCGTTTAAAGTTTTCAGGGATAAAAAACGAATATTTACATATATATCAAGAAATTGGGGAATATTCACTAACTGGAATAGGATACCAATTCCTTGATATAGATCAAAAAAATGCGATGGATTTAGTATTAGAGATATATGAAAAAGCTCGAGTTATTTACGATAAAATTACCAGTTTAATAATCTACACGTCTATTAATAATTCACAAGAGATTGAAACAATAATATTTGATAATACAATTAATGAAGAACAAATACTTGAAGATTTTAGTGATAATATTGATTATACTAATATTATTTTTGGTAATAACGATACAATTTTCCTTAATACATTCATTGAAAATACATTTAATAAGACCATTGCTTTAAATTATGGTGTTTTAGACTATGATTATTTAAAAAAATTATATAGCAATAAGCATTAAAATAATTGATTCTTCAAATAACTTCTCTACCTGCAAAATGAAGTAAAGGAGAGAATCAATATGGCGACAAATACTGGGGATTTGAAACTTATTTAGGGAAAGATCCTCGAACTGGGAAAGATATTAGGACCAAAAGAAGACGTTTCAAGACGAAAGCTGAAGCTCAAAGTGCTTTAAATAAGCTTCTAGTTGAGTACAAGGAACAAGAAGAATTCCATATCAATGTCACAACGTTTGAAGAGTTATATGAATTATGGATAGATAACTATCGAATGAGAGTTAAACCCTCTTCTGTGGCTGTTGCACAACGTTTCTGTAAGAATCATATCCTACCCGCTTTCGGTAAAATGAAACTAGATAAAATTACAGTTAGCTATTGTCAGCAACAAGTCAATAAGTGGCATGGAAAATTGAAGCAATATGCTTTTCTTAGAAAAACTACCGCCCAAATATTCAAGTTTGGCGTAGCTATGGAAGTCTGTAAAAGTAATCCAATGTCTAAAACCTTACTCCCTAGAAAAATTGAAGAAGAACAACCGATTAAGTTTTATACAAAAGATCAGTTAGTTTTATTCTTAGATAATGTTCAAAAGAATAATAGTACAAAACTATATACTTTCTTTCGCCTACTAGCCTTCACAGGTATGCGTAAAAGCGAAGGTTTAGCCCTTCAGTGGGAAGATATAGATTTCTTCAATAAAACCCTTAAAATCGGTAAAACCGTCGCTCAGGACGAATTCCAGAAGGTAGTCCTACAAGTTCCAAAAACAAATAGTTCCACCAGAACAATTAAACTAGATGATTTAACGCTTAAACAGTTAAGAATCTGGAAACAAGAACAAATGGAAACAATGATAATGTATGGGTACAATACCAACTCACCCGAACAGTTTGTTTTTACCACTAAGGATAATAATTTATATTACCCTCAGGCTGTAAATGACTGGCTAAATTGGATTTACAAAAAATCTCCAATGGATTTACAAATTACCCCTCATGGATTTAGACATACTCATTATAGTTTGCTATTTGAAAGTGGTGCTTCTATCAAAGAAGTTCAAGAACGTTTAGGACATAAAGATATAAAAACAACTATGAATATCTATGCTCACGTCACACCACAATCCATCAAAGAAACTGGGAATCGATTTGCTAAATTCATGGGAATGTAACTCAAACGTACCCAAAAGCGTATCTAAAACGATTTTAGACAAAAAGAAAAAGCTCTAAACGCTGATTTAACAACGTTTAGAGCTTATATATAGAAACTAGCCCACACTACTTTCCATTAGATTTTTTAGTCATCAATGGATAGCAATAGTTATTAAATCAATACTTATTTATTTCATTTTTATTAATTATAATGAATGATGTTCAACTAAATTAAACTAAATAGCATTTAATTTGGCATTAACTTTTTGAGGAGCTATTTCAGAAATTTATACAAACTTCCTATATATGATCACCAATGTGATAAATAACTATTTTTCCACCATTAAAAGAATCAATTCCAAAAGAAAAATAAATGCGATCTTGTTTTTCTTTTTCTTTTCCAAATGTGTTAAATTTTGTATGACACTCACAATTTATTTTTTCGCCTAAATCAGATTTAAAAACTAATTTTTCCGCTTTAGCCCTACTACTTTCAGGGCTACAATTTATACTTGAATACTCTTCAAATTTTTTACATTTTACAATATTTGATTCATGATAATTTATTTTATCAATATCAAAATATAAATCTAATGCTGTTAAATGTTGAACTATTTCTGGCAAAATAATACTAAATTCATTATTTAATGTTCTTAAAGATGATAAAATATTTTGATGAAAATATAAATTAGGAAATAACAGTGGTAATACCTCTACAAATTCTTTTTGATCAAAACATTTTTCTAAATACCATCTTCTCAATCTATAAAACCTAGTTAGTGAAGAAACCATATGAATCTCATCATCTGTATCATCCTTAATAAATAAAAATTGGTTTAGATAATCATGGTAATCCGAATTCTTACTCATCTGTTTTTTCAAAATCGATTCAAATTCATCATACTCCTCAATACTAATCTCTGTCGCTTTCTCTATTCCATGATAAAATTCTCTCTTTAATTCTACTAACTCAGGCGGATTCTTATCATATAACCACTCATAAAAATAGTTATTACCCACCTGAAATTCCCAAATTCCATTATTTTTTCTATTTGAAAAACCATGTTCACTAAGTTTATCCATTAACTCCAGAATTGATTTTAATTTATCTTTCGAGTTTCCTTCGGCTAGCGTATTAAAAATATCTGTTGAAATTATACTATTCATTTTTTCTCCTTATCAACCTCATCATTCTTAAATCATTCTCTTGTTGATCAAAAAAATTATCTGGCCATTCTAAAAGCTCCATTTCTTCATTTAGTGTTATTTTTTTTACGTTAGTATTAGAATCATTTATTGAGAAAAAATTTATAGTTAAATCATCTGAAGAAATTTTTTGTTTTAAATAATGTAGTCTCATACCATTTATTACATGTTCACTATGAGTCTCTACGATTACTTGTCGTTTTGATGACGATACTTGCGCTAAAAATTGTCCAAGTAAAGACTGACCTTTTGGATGAAGATGTGCTTCAGGATTCTCAATAATAATTAGTGAGTCATCTTTAGACGTTAGACATGTTAATATTATGGGAAGCACATAAGATAGCCCAAATCCTACATTATTTAATGAAACATAATCCATATCATGTTTACTTTGTTTCACTTCTAATTTAACCAATCTTAATGCACTATCTAGTTTAGAACTAAATTCTACACTATCAAAAAAAGTATTTATCCAATTTTCCGTTTGTTTTATCAAGGTTTTTTCAGCCTTTTTTTCTGTACCTGGATATAATAACTGATCGTCTACTATCATTTCTGAAAACTTATTTAAAATATGAAAAGAATTCTCACCTCTAATTCCACAATTATCAATTCCATAACTGTCAATTACTTGATAGTTTCTAGGGCCAAATCTTTCAGCTGACAAATAATAAAAATTTCCTTTAAATATATTAGTATTCTCATTGTTAACAATTTCTGTCATATCGGTTTGTATCATCAAAGAATCTCCACTCTTTGCAGTAATTTCCATGTTTTTTCCATTGATTCCTAATTCAAAATACTTATTACTACCCGTTATTATTTTTTCGTAAGTTCCTAATTCCAATCCGTACAATTCACTATTTAGATATGTTTCACTTAAGATATTTCCATTTTTTTTATAATTATCATATAAAAGTTTAGTTAATAAAATTGATTGTATGGCAGTAGATTTCCCTACAGAATTCACGCCTGAAAAAACATTTAATTGACTTAAACTAATTGATGTTTCGTTTATATAACTTTTTAACCCATTAATTTTAATTGTTGATAATTGATTCATCTAGCAAAACCTCCAGTAATTCACTCATAATAATATATGAATTATTTATTTTAACAATTTCATTGGTACCGGTACTAAGTGAGTCATTTATTAATTCATTTTTTATTTTAAAATCATCAATAGCATCATTCCAAAATACGCTGTCTTTATTGTTAAAGAACTCGTCACGAGCAATCAGTTTTTCTTTAATATCATATTCGTTTTTCACTTCTAATTCATAAGCGTTTCTAGAAACTGATAAAAATAAAGCTTTATTAATCACTTGAGTTCTCTTAAATCCCTTATCTCCAAAAATAGTATATGTATTTTTCATTGATGTTGTAAAATCATTAAAAATATTATTTACAAAATTTTCTTTTGATGAATAATATTTATTCAGCACTTCTATTACCTCATCCAAAAACGTTGCCATTACACCTTTATATTGAATTGCATATTTAAATGAATTATCTATTAAGTAGAATCCAATGAAACGAAGTACCAACTCTTGATCAGCAAACCTTGTATCTTTTACTGAAAAACCAGTTGCCTCCTTAAATATTTTCAAATCAGCAAGTTTTCTTAATAGTTTACGTGTGTCAGCTGTTGCCATTGCATTTCTCATTTCTTGTCGATTTAATGGTTTTCCACCTGTATTTATTCTTCGAAAAATATCATATTTTGCTTGTTCAGGAGTTCTTGAATCAACTACGTTAAAATTTAGCATGGTATTCTTAATCCGTCGAACATATTTTTCTGGTAAATATCTTTCTTTATTATTTTTAGCTTTTCCTTCTTCTTCTGATAAGTAAAATTTACCTCCACACTCAGACTCTAGATATTCTAAATTTTTTAATCTAAATTCATTAT
This sequence comes from Enterococcus sp. AMC2644, assembly GCF_058216475.1. Classification (NCBI taxonomy): domain Bacteria; kingdom Bacillati; phylum Bacillota; class Bacilli; order Lactobacillales; family Enterococcaceae; genus Enterococcus; species Enterococcus sp. AMC2644. Next base: position 1,930,545 of record NZ_CM177095.1, on the reverse strand, counting down.
TCAAATAAGAATTTAATACTGTAAGTCTTTGAAGACCATCTAATACATGGTAAATTCCATCCTCATCCTCAGATAAGTAAAAAACAGGTAACGGAATTCTTAATAAAATCGATTCGATTAACCTTGATTTTCTTGTAATATCTGTCCAAACAAATTTTCTTTGAAAATCAGGATTTAAATCAATCTCACTACTTCCAATTTTTTGAACTGTCTCAGAAATAGTAAATTGTTTTTGATCAACTCTAATTAGATTAGGATCATAAGGTTTCATCTCATTTTTTGAATATTCTGAGTCATCATCCTCTTCTTCTTCTCCCATTGTTTCTTCTTTTAATTTTTTTTCTGTATAGGCTTTATCAAATTCTTGTCTAATTATATCAACATCATCTAATATATTGTCACCAAATTCAATTTCAACACTGAATGTTTCACGTTCTGAATCCTGAATTACTATAATTTCTCTTTTATCCAAGTACTCATTTTTTAAATTATAATATGAATTTTGATCAGAGAAAGCATCATCTTTAACAAAGTGTACATCTATTTGTTCTCTTATACCGTTCTTAGTTACTTTAATTCCAATTGTCAATTTTTCCATCGCTTTTTTCCCCTATCCTATTATCAAATTTTGGTATAAAGATTTCTTTATATTCAACTTTTAAAATTGTAATTAATGCATTAAGTTGCTCCAATTTAATATGCTGTTTACCACTCTCAATTTTAACAAGTGTTTCCCTTGTAATATCAACGTCCATCAATTGTAATTGTTTAACCAACTCAGTCTGTCCAATCCCTTTTTCAAGACGAATTCGTCTTATATCACTCCCAATTATATTATCATTATCTATAATTTTCTCTTCCCTCAAGATTAACACACTTTCTGGACTAAAATTAGTCCTTTTTTATTAATCTTAGAGAATTAATATGTTACAATGGGACTAATACTAGTCCACTTAAAGGAGAAGATTATGACTTACAATGATATTAAAATTTTTGAGAAAAAAAGATACTCTAGAGTAGTTTTTTCAAAGATTATTATTTCTTTAATTATTGCTTTTTTACCTATATCAAATCCTTATAATTCAAAAATAGGAATTATATTTCTTACTTAGCTACTTCTATTATTTATACTTGTTTTGCTATATCTAAAAACTACTTTTCTAGTATTCCTTGTTCCACTAATCTTTGTTTATCTTGATAGCATTACAAAGCAAGGTTACATTTCAAGTAAAACATACATGTACACCAATGTATTTCTACTACTTTTACCTTTTTTATACGATACTTACAATTTAATATCGCTCGTAATAATGAAAATGAGAGAAAAGAAGCAAAGATAGTTTATTTTATCTTCGCTTCTTTCTCTCTTATTTTTGTTTATTATTTCTCGTAATCATCTAATATATCAACTAAGTCAAACCAATCATCATCAGAAAAATGATAATCTAGATTAAGTTGCATTCGTCTCAAGTTTTCATAATATTTGAGTAATCGATTGGAAAATTCTGTTAACCTCTCATCACTTAGATTCTTAATGAAGTCACTGTTTAAGTAACGCCAGAGGTACTCTTCTATTTCTTCATCTTGATATTTAGATTCTTGAATCATTTCAGTTATAAAAACCAACGAATCATGTATATTCTGATAAACATCTTGAAGCAATACAAATTTAGGAATAGGCAGATGATTTTCCTCATATGCTTTTATTATTTTTACAACTTCATCTTCTGTCAAATCATTACTAGTAAAATGAAAAGCTAATTTTTCTAACCGATCATATTCTTTTTCCATCAATCCATAAATTTCATCCATTCTTCTTTCAAGATGTTCTACTTCTAAATCACTATAAAATTTTTCTGAATTAATTCTTCGAACTATGGAATTTATATTTTTTCCAATGTATTTTACCTCTCTATATAACTTCCTATAAACAGACATATCTACATTCAACATAATATAAGAATTAGCAGAATCTATTAGAAATGCTGATATCGTTGCGTATCCAAATAGTTTGGTTTTTTCCTTAATATATTCTTTCTCTTTAGGGTCTAAAGATATCTGTAAATACGTCTTTTTTCTTTTAGTCATTTCCATTCTCCTTTCGAGTAAAACGACAAAAATATTACTTAAATTTCATCTAAAATTTGAACTATATTTCAACGGTTTTAGGTGTAACCTAACAAGAAAAAAATCTTTGATTTTTGGGTTTGTCATGACAAACCCGTTGCTTGCCCTTTTAATAAAGCAGGAACAGTGTCATTCTCTATTTCTTATTTTTGGGATAAAACAGAGATAAAAAATACTATTCCTGTTTTCTATAATTTTGTAAAAATTTTAGCTCTGAACAAAATTTAATTTTCTTTCATTATGAACAGTTTTGACTAGTGATTCCCAATACTCTGTATAGGATTTATTTAAATAAGCAAAAATATTTATATTCTCTCTAGATATCATTTTTTTTGCCAATGTCTCTAAAACTCTTTCCAGCATTTGATGGGTTAATAATTCATATTTAGAAGAGTCAATCATCACTCCTGTTTTTCTCTGTACTGACGATTTAGTTTGAGATAGTAATTTGAATATTTGTACTTGTTCTTCTTCTGAGAACGTATCAACTCTATCCATAATAATTTCCTTAGATTTTGGATCTAAGAAACTAGCACTCATTGTTTTTTGAAGTTCGCTTCTCCTAATCTTATCTAACCTTAACTTACCTACACTATCCTTTTCTAATCTTTCCTTACCTTGACTTTCCTGACCTAACCTTACCTGTGGCTCCAACTGGTTGTCACTTGGTATACCAAAAATCTTCTCATAAATCTCCGGTTTCAATTCTTCCTGTTGTATAGATTTATTAAATTGCTCTAAACTTAGTTTTTTTAACTTAGAGATACTATCAGGGTATTTATTCAATAATGTATTTCTATGAATTGATGGTTTATATCTATCCGCCCTTAATTGTTGATTTATTAACCAATGAGGTAGAAATGCCAACCAATCATCATTTAGAAATACTATAAATTCTTTTTGACATAGAATTTTTATATCATCTTCTGGTGTGTTTAACATTTGAGAGTATGCATAGGCTTCTACAATTCCATCATCGTCAGCATTAACATTCAAATAAAAATATAATAGTTTTGCGGAATCAGACATCTTCATAAAACTAGCATTGTTAACAAATTGTTTGGACATCATTCTTCTTTCTGCCACTAACTTCTCCATTCCAAAGTATCAACATCATTGAAATAACAATAAAAAAATGCTATATTCCAATTGTAAATACTTTTGTATTTATTTTTTGTAAATACGAGTACTGTTTATGCCGCCAAGCTAAGAACAGTGCTCTATTTTTGTTTAGACAATAAAAATTTTGATACTTCTTTTTTTGAATATAAATTCCTCCCTCCAATTACAATCATTGGTATACCTTCATCGACGTATGACCTTAATGTATTTGAACTAACTCCAACCCAACTAGACATTTCTTTTTGGTTCAAAAATTCCTTGTCTGTTCCAGCATTATGAATCGCTTGTTGCACCGCTTCATTCGTTAATTCAAAAATATACCTCTGTAATTCTTTTGTCTGAGTTTCATTAAGCATAACTTGAAATCCTGACATTTTTACCATTCCTTTCTTTATTAATTTCTGAGTAGCTCCTCAAAAAAGTACAGCGAAATCTGTACATACTAAATTTAACACCTTAGAAGTTAGACGTCAACAAAAATTCCAGTTTTTACTGTACTATGCTATCATTATTGTTTATTTCTATGTATAATTATCTTTGAGAGGAGAATTTGATACTATATGAGCCTTATTGACAACAAAGAAGTTGGAAAAAGAATAAAAAAGATTCGTACACAATCCTTTAAGAAAAAAATGACTCAAACAGAGTTTGGTCAACTTGTTACACCCCCTGTGAAAAAAAGTTCGGTTCGAAATTGGGAGAGTGGAGATAACTTACCTAGCAACGAAAGATTAAAGCAAATTGCTGATATAGGTAGTGTTACTACAGATTACTTACTCTTCGGTAAAGAAAAATTTGGTATTGGAGAACGCCTAAAAAAACAAAGGGAAGCTGTCAATTTATCTAAAGAAGAATTGGCAAGATATGTTTCTCCTTCAATTAAGGTTGACACTATAGACTCTTGGGAAAATGAAATAACATTTCCATCAATGAAAGAATTGCGAAGAATCGCTGATTTACTTCATACTCACTATTTATATTTTTTAACTGGAGAAAGACGTCAATATGAAACAGATGCTTATCATATTAGTCCGTATAAATACTTAGATGAGGTAGAAAATGAATTAGATAATTATAATTTCACATCGGATTATCGTATTCAATTAGATAGAGATTCAGAAATATTTATGCAAAGTCGTTTATTGAGTATTAAAAGCCCCGAAATGTACAAGTACGTTATCAATCTTTTACAGCACATCAACTATATTAGCTTGGGTAATTTTGATAAAGAATCAGAGTACCAAAATATTATTAACTGTATTGACCATATTTTTGATTCGTTAGAAGATAAATAATTTTTAACTCCTAAATTGATTTTTGAAATAGCTCCTCAAAAACAATACAACTGGGAGGTACAACATGGCTTCATTTAAGCAATACACGTTAAACAACGGCAATAAACGGTGGAAATTTCAAGCATATCTGGGCACTCATCCTGTAAAGGGAACTCCTATAAAAACAACTAGAAGTGGTTTTAAAACCAAAAAAGAAGCTCAAATTGCTTTAGCTCAATTACAAACTGATTTTGAACAAAATAATCGTGAATTAACTAATCAAGAAAAAATAACTTTCTCAGAACTTTACGACTTGTGGTTAAAACAATATCGACTAAAAGTAAAACCTTCAACAGTAGCTACATCACGTCGATTTGTTGAAAACTATGCACTGCAACACTTTGGTAAATTAAAGTTGGATAAAATCACTGTTAGATACTGTCAAGAGATAGTTAATCTTTGGCATGATCAGTACAAACAGTACCACTATTTTAGAAAAGTAGTCGGTCAAGTTCTTCAGTTTGGTGTCCAAATGGAGTTAATCGATTCTACCCCTATGAGAAAGACTGTACTGCCTCGTAAAAAAGAAGTGGAAGAATTACTTCTACACTAAAGAGCAATTAGAGGTGTTTTTTGAATGTTTAGAGAGCCACACAGAGAAAGTTAGTAGAACAAGCACTAAAATTTTAACTTTTTTCCGCATTTTAGCTTTCACTGGAATGAGAAAATCAGAAGTTCTTGCCTTACAGTGGAAAGACATAGATATTTTCAACCAAAAACTAACAATTGGAAAAACGCTTGCTATGGACGAGTATAATCAAATTATTATTCAAGAGCCTAAAACCATTAGTTCTCAAAGAGTTATCGCCCTTGATGTTAAAACGATTAAAGTCATAGAACAATGGCGGTACAATCAAAAAGAGTGGTATTTAAAGTTTGGTTATAATACATCTAAAGATACTCAATTTATTTTTACAAACAAATTCAATGATTTGTATTATCCCCAAGCTCCAAATGATTGGTTATATAATATTCTCGAAAAATATGACTTACCCAAAATTACTTTACATGGTTTTAGACACACTCATGCTAGTTTACTTTTTGAATCTGGAGCAAGTATCAAAGAAGTTCAAGAACGTTTAGGACATAAAGATGTCAAAACTACTATGAATATTTACACTCACGTTACTCCTGAAAAAGTTAGAGAAACAGGAGAACGATTTGCAAAATATGTTAATTTTTAACAAATGGCATTTAATTTGGCATTTACTCTTAAACCATGAAACAAAAAAAGAGCCCAAAACATTGTTAATTCAATGTTTTGGTACTCTTTAAATTTATTATCCCACAGACCCTTCCAGCAAAAGGCTTGCTTTTCTCAGAACTACTGACAAGCTCTAAACGTTGGTATACCGGCATTCTGGTTCTTCTGTGAATGCTGCGAAATTCTAGTAATTTTTGTCAATTGTAGTTAGTTTTGATTTAGTTTCAAACTTTTTTAATTAGAAAAATATGGATGTTTTGGATAGTTTTTAGTAAGAAAATTGCGAGCTGGAACGAATACTAATGATTTTATTAAAGTCCCTAAAAATTTCAAACTAAATCTGTAAAGTTTAAGATTTCATTATCATTATATTTGTCATAAAAATTACCTCTTGAATTTCCTTGAAATAATTCTTCGCCAATAAATTCGTAACTTGCTTCATTCAAATCATAATTTGTTAAAAAATATTTGCTCCCAAATTTACCAATAGAAAGAAAAATAACTTTTTTAGCACCCGCACTTAGTAACAAGTGTTTAGCTGCCTCAGCAGAATAGCCGTTGGTTATATAATCATCAATAATACAAATAACTTTTCCTTTAATCCTATCTACTAAAGAATCATTAATCTTCAATGTTTCAAAATCTCTATTGCATTTTTGCTGCAATCTCGATAAACCACTACTATGTTTTGACTTCATAGCAGTATGCCTGATTAGTATCTCTGGTCCAGTTCTTGGGCCACCACTTACAATAACTCTGACTGCCTCTTTCAAAAAAGAAATAGACGTTTCTGTATTACTAGGATTAGATGAAGGGAACGTTCCCCAGTAATCTACATCTTGATAGTAACTATTTGTAGTTACTTCATTTATTAAATGAAATAGCAGTATAAGTAGAATTCTTTGATCTCTTGAAAATTCATTTCCCTTTAGATTAGCTTCAAAAATTTCTTTTATTCTAGCTTCTTCTTCTGGTCGATAGAATGTATTTGCATTATTCAAACTCATAACACTGTACTGGTCATTTATATGCATCTCAAAATAATTTCCTTGATGGACGTCAAAAGCTTTAAAACAATCTACAACATTTTGAAAATCAATAACAGGTAGTCCGTATTTTTTAACTTTTTCAGAAATATTTGATCTCTGATTAATCATTTTTTCTGGATTAAATAATGGCAATTTGCAGTTGAATGCAAAAATGGCATCCTCATCTACAAGTCCTATTACCGCAACTACTATTCCTTTATTTTTCAACTCAATAATTGCTTTTTTAGTTTGTGGGTTTCTGTCCACAAATGCTATTTTATTTTCAAAATTTTCAGGTATCTGATTTTTCATTGTTCTAACTGAAGCACTTCTTGCCAGAATAGCAATTTCTATCTCCTGGTCTGCAAAAAAATCTACAATCCATAAATTATCTTGGATCAGTTGATTATCTGAATTAAACAAAAATAATTTCGACATAATTACAACTTTATTCATAATCGGCATTTAACATCTCTCCTCCAAATTCATAAATTTTATTATTAATTTTTTCATCATTTTGGTCTACAAATAATATTTTTTTAGCTGCCTCACTTGCATTTCTAATTGTATTCATTGTTCCACTTTTTAAATTAGTTTCCGTAACTAAAACTACATCACTCACATTTGCCACGTATTGGTTTCTTTCCAAAAAACTCGATTTATAAGTATTCTCTTTAGGACCAATAGCAGTTAATAGTAACCCATCTTCTACTATCTTATCCGAAAGTTTCTTATTACTTTTAGGATAAATTTTATTGAAATTTGTTGGTAATATAGCAATTGTTTTACCATTATTTTTTAATGCTGTCTCATGAGCAATTGTGTCAGTTCCTTCTGCTAAACCGCTCACAATAACAAAACCGGCTTCAACAAATTTTTGAGTCAATTTCTGTGTTATCTCAATTGTTTTTTTTGACGGATGGCGTGTTCCAATTATTGCCATGCGTTTTTTGTCCTTTGTTAACAACGATGTATCACCTTTACAATAAATAAAAAGAGGCATTATTTTTTCTGGGACTATTTCAGTTATTTCATTCCTATCATATTTAAAAAAAATTTTATTTTTACTATTTTTCACCAAAAAAGACTCATTAGAAAACAAATTTTTTTTAAAATCTTCATAGGCTATGAAATCATTTGATATCTTTTTTTCCTTTTCAGAAAAAAGATCTTCTAAATTGATTTCTAAATCGATATCTTTCTTAAAAATCACCTGTATAGGATCTAGTCCAGAAAGAAATATATGTTGTAATAAAATATCATTAAATCCAAACTGCTTTAAAAAAAACAATTCACTCCGTATATTTTCTTGCATAATGTTCTCTCCTTAATGATATGCATCTGTTTATTGAAGACATATATTCAGTTTCAACTATATCCAGACTATTCAGTTTAATATTGAACTATTAAATATAAAAAGTCAACAAATTCACGAAGCGACAAAAACAAATAAAAATTTAATTTGTACAAAAATAGTCTGAAACCAAACCGACTCTCTCGCTCCAAAAAAAGGCTTTCATTTTAGCCGTAATTAAATAGAGTTTCAGTTAGAGTAATTAATAACTATCAGAAAATATATAATTCAATTACTTTTCAAAATATCTAAGATATCAAATACCATTATAAGTATCTAAAGGAGCTGAATCAAAACACTTGTCCAAAAAAATCAGAAGTCCCTCTCGTAACTCTAAAAAAAACAAAAATAACTCAAGGAGGAAAAGAAACAATGACAACTAAATATAAAAAGCACAAACTAGCCAGCTATCTCGCATTGATAGTAATCATGGCTAGTTTTTTTGTTACTCCTATCACTGTCCTTGCTGCTACCGTCAACTACACAAGAATTGCTGATTACGTTTCTACTTGGTATTTAGCGAACCCTGCTGGTCTTCATTGGACAGATGATGGTGTTCACATGATTAAAGCAGAGGGTGAGCCTGCCTTTTGTATCGAACATGGTACCATTTTAAATGGCGGTTCTGGTTTTGATCCATCTGAACTCACTATTGCTGAAAAAGACCGTTTGTCTCTGATTGCCTATTATGGCTATAAAACGAATCCTACAAGTGAAAACTATGGAATCACTCAAAACATGATTTGGGAGTCATTTGGCGATCAGCTACTGTCTACCACCCTTCCCAACTATCAAAATCGGAAAAATGAAATTCTAGCAAAAGTGAATGCGCACAATACAAAACCTTCATTCAATAATCAGACGATCACGTTAAATGTTGGCGATACAATCACACTTAATGATACAAACGGTGTTTTAAGTAAGTATGGCAATCTAGCTAGCAATTCCGCTAATCTACAACTAAATAAATCCGGAAACCAATTGAAGTTAACCGCAACCAGTTCATCGAAAGAAACAGGAAAATTACAGTACAATATCGCAAATGCGAATGATGTTGGTACAAGTTTTGTTTTCAACAAACCCAATGAACAAAAAGTAGCTACTTTCAAATTATCTAATGCCGGCTCCTTTCAGCTAAATATCAAAGTCAATTTAAACGGTAATGTCAAATTGAAAAAAGTAGATGAGGATACCGGACAGCCTGTCCCCAATACAAAAATGAAATTTGAGTTTAACGGACAATCCAAAGAAATTGTCACTGATACGAATGGTTTAGCTCAAATAAATGACTTAAAAGCTGGTACCAAAATAAAAATCACCGAAGTAACTGCCAACAATGGCTTTGTAAATAAAGGCGAATCTAAAGAAATTACGATTGAACCCAATAAAACAATTGAAGTGGTGTTTGCAAATAAAGCCCAACAAGGATTGCTTCACCTAAAGAAAACAGGGCAAAAAGCTTCTAGTGTTACAACCAAAGATTCAAAATATGGAAAGCTACATGAAATCACTTTCGATTATGTTCCTCTGGCGGATGTAACTTTCACCATCAAAGCTCGTGAAGATATTAAAGTAGGCAACTATGTTCATGCAAAAAAAGGAAGTGTAGTTGCCACTGTTCAAACAGATAACAATGGTGAACTAATGAATATGCCAAAACTTTATCTCGGAAAATATGAAGCCATTGAAACAGCTGCGCCTGCTGGCTATTTGATGAATACCACTCCGCTTCCTTTTGAATTCACCTATGAAGGACAAAACGTTGAACTTGTATCTCAATCTATTGAAGCAAAAAACGATTTTCAACAACTAAAGATCACTCTCCATAAAAACGAAGAGCAGATTCAGGAGTGGAAAGAAAATAAACCAATTATAGAAGAGATCAAAGCCAACGACAAAATATTCGGTCTGTTTACTAATCAAGCATTTACAATGACAGATAAAACAGTGCTGCCTGCTGATTCTCTACTAGGTTTTGGCACAGTAAAAGATGGTGGACTTACGTTCCCTAGGCAACAATTAATGGAAGGAAAATATTACTTTCAAGAATTAGATGCTGGTGAAATTCATGATATTGATACTAGCCGTCATGAATTTGAGTTTACAGCAGCTGACCACGAATCCGAAAAAGTAATCGATATTTATGCTGCTAAAGAAAACTTGGAGGATGAATCTGTACCACTTCTAAATAAGCTTCACTTCAACCAATTCTCACTAAAAAAAGTAAATGAAGAAGCCACTTTAAAAGAAAAAAATGGCTATGATTTTGCTTTTACAGGGAATGGAAAAGGCACTATTTTCACTTTAGAAAATGAGGAAAAAGAAGTGATTCAAACAGTCACTGTAGATGAACAATCTCTTGCTACCTTTACCAATATCCCTGTGGGAACATTCTATTTGAAAGAAAAACAATCAGCTTCTGAACAGTATGTTCTATCTCCTGAGACCTATCAAATCGTCTCTACTCTAAAAGGAATTCAAGTCTATGACAGTAAAGGAACTTTACTTAGTGAAATCCTTAATGAAGAGAAGAAAGAAGAAAATCCAAACAAGCCATTAACGAATGAAACTACCCCAGTTGAGGAACCACAAACCAATCAAGAGCCACTTCTACTGCTGGAGATTAAAAATCATTTAGTCAAAGGGATTGCTGAACTAACCAAAACGGATGTTTCCAATGGAAAAGAGCTACCAGATACAGGCGTTCGTATTCTTGATAAAGATAAAAAAATCATCATTGAAGGAAAGACGGATCATCAAGGTCGTTTTAGTTTTGAAAACTTACCACGAGGAGTTTACTATTTCCAAGAATATAAAGCCCCTACTGGCTATCAAATAGACGAAACGCCGATTAAGTTTGAAATTCAAGAAGATGGTGAGGTTGTCAAATGTAACATGACAAATGAAATGATTCCAAGTAAAAAAGAAACTTCTGTAACAGGAAGCTTACCACAAACTGGTGAAGTTGTTTCTTTTGCAGGAATTATTTTAGGGAGCTTATTGTTAGCTGGAGTTGCTGGCTATTACCTTTACAACAAAAAGAAAAAGCATCACAACGATAATTAGAAAAAACGGAGGCAGTTCTATGTCTCTTTTTTATTCTTGAATTGTCAAATTAAGTGCAACGAAACATTATAAAAAGCTTCATACGGTGTTTTCCAGTTTAAACATTTTCTTGGTCGTAGATTTAACCTCTCAATATAGCCCTGAATGACTTCATCAGGGATAGAATCTATTTCTTGAAATTTGGGGAAGTATTCTCGTAATAAACCATTTGTATTTTCGTTTGTTCCTCTTTGCCAAGGGGCGTGAGGATCAGGAAAATAAAATGGGACTTGATGAAGTTCATTGGTAATCTCTGGATGTTTTGAAAATTCTTTTCCACGATCCGGAGTAATAGACTTAAGATAGTTTTTAGGAATAGTAGAAAATAATGCGATTATTTTATTCTTAACTAGTTCTGATAACTTCTTTTCAATTTTACCACTTAATAAGAATCTTGTTTTCCGATCTGTCAACGTGACCAAACAGGCACGTCCTGTTTTCCCAGCGACTGTATCCGCTTCCCAATGTCCGATTTCAGAACGATCCTTTGCTTTTTGAGAACGCTCATGAATCGTATGCGTAATCCGTATTTTCCCTCTCTTTTCTATGTGTTCTTTTGTATGACGTGTTTTCCCACGATGTCGTAAAGAGCGAACAAGTCCTCGATTCCCCTCTTTTAAAGGCGTTGTTTCTAAAATCCCCTGATAAATTCCTCGATAAATGGTCGAATAACTAATTGAAAAATCTTTCTTTTCCCTCTTTATACGAAAAGAAATCTCTTCTGGCGACCATTGTTGTTCAACAAATAGTTTTCGAACCAATGCCCAAATTGTAGGGTTTGATAAGAGTGATTTCCGTCCACATTTTTGTTTTCTTAAAGAGTAAAAGCTTTGTGCTGTAGACGGTGAGTAACACTGTTTTCGTGTGTTTCGTTTTAATTCTCTAGAAACAGTTGAAGGACTACGATGGATAATCTGTGCAATTTTTCGCATGGAGAATCCTTGATTAGACAATAAGTATATTTTTTCTCGTTCAAATATTGTAAGATGGTTATAGTGATTCATAGTAATCTTCCTCTCAATAGTGTTCTCGACAAACCTATTTTAACTGGAAGTTTACTATGAGTCCTTTTTTATGTTTTAGGTGTTGCACTTAAAGTGTATATTCAAGTTATAAAAAAGAAAGAAGGAAAAAAGATGTCCAATCGTGTCACAAGCATTGTCTTAAAGGACAATCAATTAGGAAATAAAATCAAAGCAACCGTTAAAGAAGAACGAGAAATTTATGTAGAGGGAAAAAGAATCCCTTGTCGCATTTTTACAGCCTCCTCTGCTCTTCATCCTGACTTTGAAATCATCGTTCCAAATTTACGAAACTCCCTACGTTTTGAAGGTCGTAAAGAAGTCGAGCTGCGTGAAGTTACACTTGTTCCTAGTGCCAAACGAAATAATATTGGAACAGTTAGTCGATCACTTGAATTACAAATTTTCGCTAAACAACTGCTGACATTGAACTAGAAAAGGAGAAAAATGATGAGTTTAAAATTTGAAGATAACATTGTGAAAGATTTTGATACACGTAGAACATTTGGAAAATTATTCTATTTGAATAGCCAAAAAATTTATGAAACAGATACAGAAGGTAACCGAACAGATTTTGTTCGTGAACAACGCATTACTGTCTATTCCGAAGCTAAAAATGACCAAATTGATATTACTGTTCCAGAAACTGTTGATACTACAGCGTTCTCTTATGATGATGAAGTAGAGCTTACAGGAGAAGTCACTGCACTTGCTTGGCTTTCTTCTTATACTGGTTATAACGATTCGATTCAGTCAGAGCAAGCCTTCAAAATCCGAGCAGAATCCCTAAAAAAAGTAGAATCAGTTAATGTAAAGCAAGCTAAAGGGGACCAAAATCTGAAAAACTAATTGAATGGAGGCAACTATGAACACATTCTTTCATTATCGTGGACGTAGAATTCGTCCTCTACATCTATCTGTTTATCGTACCTACCTTCTACTAGCTTGGTTTCCTTTTCTATTATTTGCTGGTTACTACAGCTACCTTTTTATCTATCCGCTAATACAGATGATGCAACAAAGACAAATAATTGATTGGATTGCCCTCTTAGTTCCCATTGGAGGGCTTTTTTTAATACTCTTCTTGCCGTTGTTAGTTTTGGTCATGATTCGCAGAGTTTCTTTTTTAAAGGGTGGTTTCTTCTATCGAGTTTACCAACGACAAATGTTAGCTCGTCTCTTGAAAAGCAATGGATTGTATGAGAAGAAGGAACGGAAATCAAAAGAACAGGCTACTGAAAAAATGGTTTTTCCAAAAGTTTATTACCGTAATACCAAGGAAATTCTTTATTTAACGGTTCCCACAGATGGCATGAAATGGCATGATCGCTTTCAAAAAATTGCAAAAACTTTTGAAGAAATGTACATTGCTGACTTCATTGAGGAACAAAAGGAAATGGGCTTCACCACCTATTTATTAATGATTGATGTGATCAGTAAGCGGATTAGAATTGAAGATTGTATCGTAACAAATGGACAAGTCAAACTCATGGATGGCGTTATATGGGACTATGCCGAAGTGCCTCACATGTTAGTAACTGGAGGCACAGGGGGTGGCAAGTCCTACTTTCTGCTCACCTTAATTCATGCGCTCATTCAGATTGGAACGGTTGATGTATGTGATCCAAAAGAAGCAGATTTAAAAGATTTAGAAAGTCTACATTTATTCAAAAATCACGTATTTTACGGAACAAAATGGATTACGAAATGTTTAAAGAATGCTGTAGAAGAAATGAATCGACGTTATGTTTATATGAAGGCTCTCCCTAACTATACAACAGGGAAAAACTTTGCATACTATGGTATTCCTCCCTACTTTATTATTGTTGATGAGTGGGCAGCCTTTTTTGGCACCTTAACCTATAAAGAACAGGACGAAATTCTGCGATATGTAAAGGAACTTGTTCTAAAAGCACGACAAGCAGGTGTTTTTCTCATTTTAGCAACCCAACGTCCTGATGCAGATAACTTTGGTGGCGGTGTACGTGATAATCTTTTATTTCGAGTTAGCTTGGGAAAGCTATCAGAACAGGGCTATTACATGACTTTTGGATCGGATCAAAAAGGAAAAGCGTTCATCAATAAACGAATTAAAGGCAGAGGCTACTGCGATAGTGGCTCAGGAGTTCCTCGTGAATTCTATGCCCCTCTTGTTCCTAGAAAATATGACTTTCTAGCAGCTCTTCAACAAATTGGTTCTATGCAAACGTTAAATATAAAAGAGCTTTTACAAGAAATGACTACTGAGGAAATTAATGAAGCACATTCAGCATTTGGACTTTCACGGAAAAAGCTAGAGTGAGATCCCCCCACTATATCAATGAAAAAAGGGAAAGGAAAAGTTTTATCTTTCGTTGCCCTTTTTTCGTTGCCTCAGCGGATGGAAGAAGCTGATACTAACCGCTTCGTTTTATGAACAAGGTTTCCTTGTGAAAGCCGCACACTTTGGTGTGTGGCGGTAGAACGAAAAGGAATAGGCAGGTTTCCTGACTATGACTGTGCGTGGTTAGGGCGAGCAACGCTCGCTCTAACCTGTTACCCCCCGCTTAATAACATGGGGGTAACTTTTTACAAGAAAGACAAAATAGTTATCAAAATCCCTTATTAATAAAGCTTTTCTTTAAGAATAAAGCTGTAAACAATTTTCATTTATTTTGTGAACATAAGGCAGGTGACCCATGAATAATCAAGAAATAAAAATTTTACGAAAGCGACTTCAATTAACACAACAGCAATTTGCTGAAAAGCTTGATTGGAGTAAATCATACCTTTCCATGATTGAAACTGGTAAACGAACGATCACAAAAAAATCCATAGAAAAAATACGCAAAACATTCCATTTGGACGGTGGCTTTCTACCCATGGAAGCAAAAATTGATTTTCTTCGTGTTCGATTCAAAATCCACTCCCCTTCTCAAGTAATTGAGAAAATATTACAAATGAATCCAGATGTATTCATTTACAAAAACTATGGCTTTAATCATTATACAGAAAGCTATTGTTTTAGTGACATCTTTGTTTTCTCAAATCCAGAAAACCTAGATATGGGAGTGATGATTGAACTGCGTGGACAAGGCTGTCGAGAATATGAATTGGTACTAGAAGAACAAGAAGAAACTTGGACGACATTCTTTTGGCGGCTTTATCAATCGAATATTTTTGGTGAAGGTCTAATAATTGACACCAAAATTACACGAATTGATTTGGCTCTGGATGAACATCTCTCTCTTCTTTATCCCAATTATGATTTATTTGAATTGAAAGAAAAAGTTGAACAAGGATTAGTCGATACCACTTTTCGCAATTTTGATTTTACAGGAGGAATTGTTGTGAAGAATGGACAACAGCTCAACAAAGGACTCTCTCTTTATTTTGGTTCCAGACAATCGCCGTTTTATTTAAACTTTTACCAAAAAGATTACGAATTGGCAAAAAAAGAAGAAATATCTGTTGAAATGGCTCGTCAGAAATATGGCATTAAAAATCGTTATGAAATCCGTTTGGCTGACGAAAAAGCTTATCTCTTTGTTGAATATTTACTTTCTACAGGAGAAACAATTGAATGGATCGTCAAAGAATTAATTGATACTGCCATCAAAGTATATGATTGCGACTCAAATGGACTGCGCACTCATTACAGTCAAAATTGGCGCATGGTCATTGAAAGCATGCAAGAATTACGGTTGACCATGAAGGGTGAAAAACCAAATTATGATAAAGCGTTACGCTGGCTCTCAAACTATCTTGCTCCTACGCTAAAGAAAATTTGGATTATGGATCAAACGTTTGGCAAAAATGAGTTAATGTCTAGAATTCAGCAAGCAGAGCTAAAAGAAAAAGATCAAGAAGAGCTGTCAAAACTTACAACAACAATAAAAGAATTATTGCTACAAGAAGAAACTCAAGCAGCTACTCCCTCTTCTGTAACTGTTACACAAGATGAAGTCGAACAGCTATTAGCACAATTTTTATTTAATTGAGAGGTGAAAAAAATGATTGAATTATATATCGAAAATCTTCATACCCATAAAGGGCGATGGTTTGAACTACCTATTGATTGGGAAGAGGTCAAAGAAAAAATCGAATTGGACGATGGGCAGGAACATTTAATAACAGACTACATGGCACCATTTACCCTTTCTCACTATGAAAATTTTAGTGAAATGAATGAAGTAGCAGAACAACTGGATGAGCATAGTGGACACCCAGCCATTCACTATTTAGGTGAACTTGTAGAGTACGGATTTTTCAGCGATATTTTAGATGCATTTGAACAAATTGATGAAATTCAAGTCTACTCTGACTGTTATTCTTATAAAGACTATGCAGAACAATTAGTGGATGATCTTGGCTATTTATCTGGTGTTCCTGATTTAATCAAGTGGAATGTTGACTATGGGGGAATTGGTGAAGATTTACGCCAAGATGGACGCCTCTATCAAGCAAACGACAATACTATTATTGAGGTATTGTCATGAATCAGAAATATCTCAAAGAAGAACTCAAAAAATATGGCTTTTTCTATTTAGAAGGACAAATTCCCGAAAGACAAGCTCGGCAATTTCTCACTGTAAAAAAACTAACTCAACGAGAAAATCTGGTTTTTATTCCTAAAAAAGAAGTCTGTTTTGAACGAATTCTTTCTAAACACACCAGTCTTTATATTGAAGGACTAGAACGTTATAGCGATTCCGGTGTTTATCTTGGTTATTCGTATGATTTTTACAAAGCTACCTATCTATTCAATTCTCAGTCTAGTCGTTTAAAAATTTATGGTACGCAACTTTCTGCAAAGGAACTCCTTTATTTGGTAAAGGGGTTCCCTTTTTTAATAATCACAAAGGAGTAATTCAATGAAATTTATCAAAGAGAAAAAGAATCATCCCCCAGCTTTACCAAAAGAAGAAAAAGCCGCTAGTATCCGAACGACTCGTACCTTCTTTCTAATCCTAACGCTTTTGTTAATCAGCAGTGGTCCCTTTGCCTTTGTTAAATCTACCCAAATGCAAAGTCTTATTCGCAAAGAACAAACCACATTAACTGAAACGATTCACAAAGAATTAGCAAAAAAGACAAATACAGCTGTTACATCAGAATTGTATAAACAGTTTCTACAGCCTTTCATTACAGCTTACATTAATATTCCTACCGAGCAGCAAGCATTTGAAAAACGTTTTAATTCACTCCAAGAGACCTATTTCATGATTACCCTAGATGAAGAAAAGAATACGGGGACTGAACGAAAACTACTCTCTTCTGATTTTTATAATCTAATCAGTGAAAATGGACAATTGGTGGCTCAATACCGTATTGCTTATGAAATCAATGCTCCAGTTACAAAAGAACGTGATGTAAAGAAAAAAGAAGGTAATAAAGAAGTAGTCACCAAAGAAAAATATATTGACTACGAAAAAATTGAAAATCGTGTGTTGTTAAATATCCCTTTTATACAATTAAAAAATCAATCGTTTAAAGTGACTGCCTATCCTTATTTTACTCTTGAGCCTTCACTAACTTCAAAAAATGGGCAACTAAAAATGCCTGATATTTCTCAGTACCAACAAGTGGATACCAAAGAAGAAAAAATGGTTGTCAGTTTCATCCAGTCATTCCTTGATAAATATGTATCTGCTTCATTGGAAGATATGGCATTTATGATGAAAGAACCAGAAATTCTAACAGGTAATTATCAGATAAGTAATAGCCAAATTAAACCCTTCTTCAAAGACAAACAACTCTTTGCTTTTGTTACATTTGATGTTATTGATGGTGAAACAAAAATAGGTCACAAGGAAACCATGACTTTATTGTTGAAGCAACGAGAAAACACTTATTTTATTGAAACCATTCATCATTATTTAGGAGGAATTTAAATGAAACAAAAGAAAATAGTATGCTCTCCTCAGCAAAGACAACTACTAACTGTCAAACTCACAACACTATTCAGTAGCCTTTTATTCTTTTTCGCTCTATCTCCTGTCGCTTATGCTGATGCAAACGCTAAGGAAGCCAGTAACTATATCTTGAATGACTGGATTGCACCAATTTTTGGTGTAGTTGTTGTTTATTTAGTCATCAAAGAATTTCTAAATTCAAAATGGATTCAAGGTTTTGCAATCCTCTTTTTTGGCGGTATCATTTACGCTGTTATCAAAGACCCTACAGGCGTTCTTAATTCACTTTCTAATCTAAAAAGCTACTTTGGGTTATAGTCATGAATATAGAAAAACAGATATTAGACTATAGAGAGCCCTTCAATGCACCCTATATGATCAGAGAAATTGCCAAAAATGTCCACTTACCTTTTGTTGTTTATGCACAGGATTTCACTGTTGCAACAGTCAGTTTTGCGATTGTGTTTAGTGCTCTCTTGATACTTTTTGGAATGAATCAATTAGTCGTCATAGTTTCTCTAGCTATTCCTCATGGATTAGTACAACTATTTAACCGAGTTGAGCCGGATGGAAAGAGAGCGGATATTTTTTTGAAAGATTATTTTCTCTATCTTCTGACCTTTGTATTTGGGCATAAATCACTGTATCATGAGCAACTTCACTCATTTAAACAAGAAAAAGTAATTTATGATCGCTGTACCGTTGAACAGCTTTCCATAAAAAAAGAAGGAGAAGCAAAAATGAATACATTAGATGTTGACCAATTGAAACAAGAAATAAAAGATAGTGTTGTTCCAGAACTAATCCATGAATTTGAATCCTTAAAGGCAAGAGAAGAAGGTTTCTATGAATTGTTTGAAACAGATGATGAAGTATTGCTAATGAAGAAAATACTCTTTCGGCAATTTGCAGACGGAGTTATCCCGATGTCAGAAATTCCTAAATTAAAGGAACAATATCATTCATTAATCAAGCAATCCATTCGTAAACGAATCACTAGATTATTATAGAAAGGTGGAAAAAAATGAAGTTTAAACAGCCATTTCATAAGGTTTATCATAATTTATTGCTTACTACAGAAAATGAAGTTTGGGCATATTTTACTTGTCCTAGCGACTATGTTATTGGTCAAAATAAAGAAATTCAAGAAAAGCATAAACAAAAATGGAATCAATTTTTACAAAGCTTACGCCGTTTTGAGGACTTTGAACTATTTCTAAATCCGCATTCTTACAATCTTAGTGAGCGGCTAGCAGCTTTCTCCGAAAATTTTGATGAACAAGCAAAATCAATGGGCGATAGTTTAGTTGATCGAACACTTTCCGAATTAGAAAATCAACTTCGAGTTCTCACAACGGAAAAATTTTATATTGGGGTTAAACTTTCTAGTTTATCTTCTGCAACAACTGTAAAAGGAAAAGCGATGGAAGTCGTTGACTATTACGCAGGAAAGTTATTATCCTTGAACCACTATCACCTAACTGTTGATGAAGATTTTTTAAAACGATACCGTTCAATAGAATCAGAAATTTTTCAACTTGTTGGAACGGTTAATGGGCGTAGACTTACTGAACAAGAAGTGCTACAAGCCTGCCGTTATCCCTATGTACGTGGAATGAAGACTTCCTTTGATCTTGATTTTGTTGAAAATAGCAGCTATTCATTAACAGATACTATTCTTGATCCTACAGAAGAACAAGGCTTATTAAAGTTAAGAAGCTCAGAAGGAACTAGCTACATTGCTCTGCTTCCTATTCATAAATTCGCCCCCAACTTGGCATTCAATCATATAGCAGAAGTGGTGCAAAGTCTCCCCTTTCCAGTAGAATTCCGACTCAAAGGGCATTTTGAACCCTTAAAAGGTGGTAGAGGATTAAAAGGAAAGTCTTCTCGTGCTGCCAAGCGATTAAAAAATAGTGCAAAAGAAACGGTTTCTATGGGCGATTCCGAAATGAAATCCAGTCGCTTTAATCGTTATGCTTTGACCGACTTAAACAATAAAATAGACTTAAGAGTCCCTGTCATTAAATGGCTGGGACTTTTTGGTGTCTTTGGACAAACACCAGAGGAATGTCGTAGTCGGATTCGTACCGTCATTTCTTTATGCCAATCTCGAAATGTTGAAATAGTCAAAGGCTTAGCCGATCAAGTATTTCTCTTCCATCAATTTTTAGCTGGTAACAAACTAGGTTCTGAAAAAAATTGGCTTCACTACACCACAGTTGAAGGAATTAGTGAAATGTTATTGAGTGTTGAAAATCGGATTGGTGATAACGTAGGAATTCCTATTGGTATGGTCTCGGAATTGAAAAACACTCGAAACTTAACACCAAAAGAAGTGGCAAAAACGAGTCGAAAACCCATTTTCTTTAATCCATCTATTGGGAACCAAAATGATATCGCTGATAAAAAAGCCAATAGCCCGCACATTGCCATCACTGGACCCACTGGAAACGGAAAATCCTACTTGGCAAAGTTTATTTTCTTCCTTTCAGTTTTAATGAATGGAAAAGGATTGTACGTTGATCCTAAATCTGAGTTCTTCGATTGGATTATGGAGGTTATCAATCATCCACTTTATCAAGAAAAGTATCCCGACACTTGTGCTTTCATTCAACAGCACTTCCACCAAGTGAGACTTGATCCAAATAAAACCAGTAACAAAGGCGTTCTTGATCCCTTCTGTTTTATTCCTAATCGAGTAGCTGCAAAAGACATGGCGCAAGACTTATTTGAAGAGCTTTATGATTTTACTAGTGCTAGAGAGAAAAAATCAAGATTGGCAATGCTAGAAGGAATCGAAACTGTATTAAAAAGAAGAGATCAAGGTGAACGAATAGGCTTACTTCATGTAGTTGACTTCATGCTGGAAAGTCCACATGAGGAGGTACGAGATACAGCCAGCTTAATCAAGAAATCAGTACAAGGTTCTATTTTAGAATTAGCTTTTAGTTATGGCGAAAATGAAGGACTAAATCTTACGAATAAGGTGACTATCTTAGAAGTTTTGGGGTTAGAAATGCCTCGTGCAGAAACACTTAGCAATGATTACAGTGCTACCCAAAGAAAATCGGTCATGTTGATGATGTCTATTGGAAAATTCTGTGAACTTTTCGGCTTACGTGACCGAGAGGAAAGCACTGTTGTTCTATTTGATGAAAGTTGGATTTTTAATTCTTCTAAAAACGGTCGTGTGATTATCAAATCCATGCGCAGAGTTGGTCGAAGTTTTAACAATACCCTGATTATTGTCACTCAATCTGTTAAAGATACAGCCGAAGAAGATGATACAGGAAACTTTGGACGAATTTTTGCATACGATGACAAAGATGAACGAGAAGATATTCTTCGTCATTTAGGATTAGAAATCACTAATGAGAATATTGAGTGGTTAAAAAATCTACCAAAATATCATTGCCTTTATTTAGATTTACGAGGACGTGTTGGCAAAATGCTTGTCTACTGTCCTTATGAAGAAATCCATCAAATGCTGCAAACGGTCAAAAAAAATACAAGTGCAGATGTGGAAACGACCTTTAGCACTTAGAAAGGAGCTGCTATGTTACTAAAAGATTTATTTGATATTGACAGTTTCCAATCCTTTTTTGAAAAAGGCGGCTGGTTTAGCATCAATGAAAATTTACAAAGTGTGCTAAATGCGTTGCTCAATATTGCCTTTGGCTTAATCAAATACCTTGTTCTGGCATTAGATTATGTGATAGACAAACTCTTTAGTTTAAATTTATTAGAAGGAGTATTACCGGATTTATTCTCTACTACTGGTGCTATTTACAATAAGTTATTCAGTGTTGTAGGAATTCTCCTTTTTACGTTCGTGATTGTTATTTCAGTGAAAGATTTTTTTGAAAAAGGAATCAGCAAAGCATTAATTCGATTTGGTGTTTTTACTTTAATCTATGTTGGAAGTATGACCTTCTTTTCGGATGGTGCTAACAAAATCCAAGAAGTGAATATACTATCTCAAAATGTTCAAGGACAATTAGTTGATTTAACAAGTGGTAGTTTGACAAAAGGCAATGGCAATATTTCAGAGAACTTACTCGGATCAAACCAACAATTAGATGGAACAAGCAATATCCGAAATCTTATTTTTGATGAATTTGTTATTAAACCTTATGCTTTACTCAATTTTGGGAAAACTGACTTATCAAAAGAGCAATTTGAATCCTATCTTGTTAAAAGTGGCGAAACATTTAATCAAAAAAAGACAGACGAAATTGCAGATAAAATAAAAAAAGACTCCGAAAAAAATTCTTATCTCACCTCTGATCGTATGACCGAAAAAGTAGCTGTTTTACTAAATACATTTATTATGCTGATTGTGATTGGAACAGCGGTACTAATCATTGGGGTTGCAAATATTTTAATCCAGCTATTAATTTACGGAATTCTGTTTCTCTTCCCCTCACTACTATTTTTAGCTTTGATTCCAAACATGCACCATCTGTTAAAAAATGGATTCATGTTACTAGGAACACTGTTTGCTTCAAAAATAGGGATTGGATTCGGTTTTGGTCTCTTGTTCTCTATTCTAAATTTGCTAGATTCCTTTTTTGTTGTAACAAACATTGTCACAATGATTGTTGGACTGTTCGTAAAAGTTTTATTAGGTCTATTCATTTGGAAGAATAAAGGACAAATCGTTCGCTCACTTATCAAAGGAAAAGCAGAGTTAAAAGACTTTTCTTTCAATCCAAAACAAGCTCTTCAAGAAAGGCAGCAGCAACGAGCACAAAAAGAAGATCAGCAAAATCGCTATGCTGAACAAGCCTATAAAACACAAGCCGCAGAAAATGATTACCTTCGTTCTGGAGTAGAATTGGATCACGCTTATCGTCAAAACGAACTACAGGATAATTTATTAGTGCAAGCTGGTGAAGAAGAAACTTCTCTTGATAAAACGGCAACAGCTTTTGATGAACATCCAATGACATCCAAAGAAGAAACGCTCCCTATAAATACTGTTGGTGTAAAAGATTCAGCAGAATTGCCAAACTATCCTGTTAAAAACGTATCAGACTTTGAAACAAGTACAGAACCTTTTATAACGGAAACTGTATTACCAATGGAAGAAGTTGATGATACATTAATTGCACCAAGTCCTTTAGCGGAAGAAATTGAAACTTCTGTGGAACAAGTTGTTGAGAATAAAGAGATAACAGAAACTATAGAACATGTTTCTCTAGAAGAAACCCCTTCATCACCTTCTCCATCTCCAGTAACACAACATGAAGCAAAGCAACTTGAAAAAGAAATTAGTCATTTAAGACAGGAAGCCTATAGCACTCCAGAATTAGAAGAGGAACAGCCCTATGAAACCACGTAAGTTATCTCTTTTATTACTGGCAGGTTTCTTTTTTATATTTTTCATGCTCATTGCTGGAAGTGACTCTTCAACTACCAACTCTGGCTCGGAAGAAGGACAAAACCTTCCAGAAGCAGTGCTTCGTTGGAAAGATAAAGTCACAAAAGAAGCTGCTAAAAATGAGATTTCCGAAGCGGTTCCTTATTTATTAGGAATCATTATGGCAGAATCAGGGGGAAATTCAGAAAAATATCCCGATGTAATGCAATGTTCCGAAAGCCAAGGAAAGCCACCTAATTCAATTCAAGATCCAAATGAATCCATTGAAGTTGGCGTAAAATATTTTGCAGATATGTGGAAAGGACACCGAGAATACGATGTTTTAAATATTGTACAATCATATAATTTTGGAGGTGGCTTTCTAAGTCATTCAGGTAAGAGCTACTCTCTGGATAATGCGATTCAATTCTCAAAAAATCAAGCAGGTGGAAAAACAGTTACTTACACTAATCCTATAGCTGTTAACTTAGGCTATGATTATCGTTATGCGTATGGCAATATGTTTTACGCTCAAATTGTTAAACAGTACACCACTTCTACTTCCGGCAATAATAGTCAAGGAAATTCGGCTATTGTAAACTCAGCACTTAAAGAATTGGATGAAGGAACACATGATGGAGGGATGAAGTATTGGCAATGGTATGGCTTCAACGGACGTGTTGAATGGTGCGCCATTTTTGTTTCTTATAATGCTGAAAAAGCTGGTGTTAAAATGGAACGGTTTGCTTATTGCCCAACAGGTATTGAAAATTTTAAAGCTAAAAACCAATGGCTAGGGAAAGGTAATTTGCCTAAAAGTGGCAATATCATTTTTTTTGATTGGGATGGTGATTCTGTCAGCGACCATGTAGGAATCGTGGAGAAAGTAGAAAATGAAGTTGTTTATACAATTGAAGGTAATTCAGGAGACAAGATTGCTAAACTAAGTTATGAAAAAAATAGCCCTTATATTATAGGGTATGGAACACCATAAATTTTAAAACTAAAAATACTTGAGAAAGAGTTTTTAGTTCGCACAACTATATTTGTCGCAGCTTAATTTTGTAAAATCAACTAAAAAATTATTCTTTACACTATTCAGATAAAGAAGCAGGTATTGTACTTTTTACAATATCTGCTTCTGATTATTTATATCTTATGACACGTGTAGCATTTAAAATCGCCAATACAGATACACCAACATCAGCAAATACAGCTTCCCACATTGTTGCAATTCCGAATGCACCAAGAGTTAAAAAGATGGCTTTAACACCTAATGCAAAAATAATATTTTGCCATACTATTTTCTTTGTAAAACTTGAAATATCAATGGCTTTTGCTATTTTAGAAGGTTCATCGGTCATTAAGACAATATCTGCTGCCTCAATAGCAGCATCTGACCCTAAACCGCCCATAGCAATTCCGATATCTGCTCTTGCTAATACGGGAGCATCATTGATTCCATCACCGACAAAGGCTAGTTTTCCTTTGTCAACTTCCTCATTTTCAAGTCTTTCTAAAATATCCACTTTGTCTGTTGGAAGTAATTCTGAATAAACTTCATCTAATGACAATTCTTTAGCAATATTTTGAGCAATCACTTTATTATCACCTGTTAGCATGACTGTCTTTTGAACACCTTTACTCTTAAGTGATTGAATGGCTTCAAAACTATCTTTTTTAATTTTATCTGAAATCACAATTGAACCAGCAAATACATTATCAATAGCAATATAAACAACCGTTCCTGTTTCGCTGTTCGACATATACTCAATATTATGCTGTTTCATTAATTTTTCATTTCCTGCAAGAACAGGTTTTTCTTTAATCAATACACTAATTCCATGTCCTGCAATTTCTTGATAAGAATCAAGTTCACTGTGTTCAATCTCTTTACCATAAGCTTTCTTAATTGACATAGCAATTGGGTGATTAGACAGTGTTTCTGCTTTTGCTCCATACTCTATTAATTGCTCTTCTGTAAAACCATTGCTTGTATTAATAGAAGTGACTTCAAATACTCCCTCTGTTAGTGTTCCTGTTTTATCAAATACAATTGTATCAACATTGTTTAAGGCTTCAAGAAAATTACTGCCTTTTACTAGAATACCATGTTTAGAAGCACCACCAATTCCACCAAAGAAACCTAGCGGGATTGAAACAACCAATGCACATGGACAAGAGATTACAAGAAAGATTAGCCCTCTATTTACCCAATCAGACCACTCACCACCAAAGAATAGGGGAGGAATGACTGCTAATAGGGTTGCAACAATTACCACTACTGGAGTATAGTATCTTGAAAATTTTGTGATAAAGTTTTCAGTGGGGGCTTTTTTACTACTAGCATTTTCAACAAGATCAATAATCTTTGCCACCGTTGATTCACCAAATGTTTTTGTAACTTCAATCGTTAAGACACCACTCTGATTGATACAACCAGACAATACGTTATCTCCAGTTTTTGTTTTTCGTGGGACCGATTCACCTGTTAATGCTTTTGTATCTAACAGGGATTCGCCAGCAACGACAATTCCATCAAGAGATACTTTTTCGCCAGCCTTAACAATAATGATATCACCAATCTTTATTGTTTCAGGTTTTACTTTCTTGATGTCGTTTCCAACTTTCAAGTTAGCATAATCTGGTCGAATATCCATTAAATCTGTAATTGATTTTTTAGAACGCTTAACGGCAATATCTTGAAACAATTCACCAATTTGATAAAAAAGCATAACAGCAACTGCTTCTGCGGTTTCTCCAATGATAAAGGCTCCAATCGTTGCAATACTCATTAAGAAGTTTTCATCAAATACTTGGCCCTTAAAAATATTACGAATTGCTTTTAACAATACATCTCCACCAAGAATTGCATAACTGATTAAGAATAACGCTAACTTCAACCAATCATTTATACCGTCTTGCATGTTGGCTATAACTGCAAATATAAGTATAATTGCACCAACTACTAGTCGAAGAAAAATCTTATTATCTTTAAGACTCAAATTTTTTGTTGGTTCTTTTTTATATTCCTGTTTAGGAAAAACACCAACTTCTGGTTCGTACGTATGCACGATTTTTTCGATTTCTTCATCAAGACCGTTGTCATCTTTCTTATCAAATGCTAACGTCGTATTCATTAAGTTAAGTGTCACATTTTCTATACCGCTTATTTTCTTAACGTCATTCTCAATTTTCCCTGCGCAGTTTGCACAAGTTAACCCCTCTAAAATATACTCTTTCTTCATATCGGGACCTCCAGATTCATTCTGCTACATGCTTGAAACTTTGTTCGAAAATTTCATACACATGTTTGTCAGTAAGTGAATAATACACAATCTTACCCTCACGTCTGTTTTTTACCAGATTAGCGAGCCTTAAAGTTTTTAATTGATGAGAAATTGCCGATTTCGTCATATTCAGCAACACAGCCAAATCACAAACACACATTTCACTCTCGTGTAATGCATACAGTATTTCCAATCTAGTTTTATCTGCAAATGCCTTATATAAACTAGTTAAATTAGTTATTGCTTGTTTTTCAGGCATCACTTCTTTCACTTTCTCTACAACTTCTTTATGTATAACATCGCAATCACAGATCAATTCTTGTTTATTCATATTTCTCACCCTTTCAATTGAGCAATCACTCAACTGTATTGTAGCCTTTCAAATTTATTATGTCAATGTTGATTCCATACAATTGTCTATGAACGCTCCCTTGTTCCGATACTAACTTATACAGACAGCAAGCTTTGTCATTTTCGCTATATGCAATTTCTTAGAAAAAGTTTCAATATTTGAATCCTGTTCCAATCATTTGTTGTTCAATTAATTCGTTTGATGACATTAAAATTAAAAAAGATAGAAGCTTATTATTGAAATACAAATAAGTTTCTATCTTTTTACTGTTTAATAATCTAATTTTTACTCTCTCAACCTTTGATATTCCTTCTTTACTAGCTTCTCAGCCCTTTCCCTTTATCAACAAGATACCAACAAACAGAATAAAGGATGATAATAAAAAGAATTAGAATCGTTATAGAAATGACGAGTGGCACATCAGTTGTCCCAAGAAAACCGTATCTGAACCCAGAAATCATATAAACGATAGGATTGACTTTTGAAACTCCTTGCCAAAAAGGTGGTAGCATTGAAATGGCGTAAAATACACCACCTAAATAAGTTAATGGCTGTAAAACAAATGTTGGTACAATTGAAACATCATCATAAGATTGTGCAAAAACACCATTAATTAAGCCTGCTAATGAAAATAAAATTGCAGTCATCAATAATGTAATCACCACAATAAACCATGAATAAACATGAAGTGGAACAAAAAATAGAGAAATGACTGTAACCAATGTCCCAACTAAGATACTCCTACCCAGTCCACCAATAACAAATCCCCAAATAATAACATGTGTGGGTACAGGTGCAACTAATAGCTCTTCAATATTCTTTTGGAATTTTTGAGAAAAGAAAGATGAAGAAACATTTGCGTAAGAACTTGTGATTGCAGACATCATAATTAAACCTGGTACAATAAATTCCATATAGGAGAAGCCGCCCATATCACCAATACGACCACCAATCATTTTTCCAAAAATAACAAAATATAATGAGGTCGTAATAACAGGAGGCACTAAAGTTTGTACCCATATCCGTAGGTAACGGTTGGTTTCCTTAACTGCTAAGCTTTTAAGTGCTGTAAAGTAGATACTAAACATTTTTCTCCTCCTTTTGATGTTTGTCTTCGGTAATTTTTAAGAACAACTCTTCCAATCTATTTGATTTATTGCGCATAGAAAGAACCTTGATATTTTGCTGATTGAGCTGCTCAAAAATATTATTAACTCCCTGATTTCGTTCAACTTCTATAGCAAGTGTTAGATCATCTTCAAAAAAGTGCTTATAACCTTTTATCACAGGCTTTTTGTCGTAGCTATCTAAATCAAAAATGAAAGTCTCATATTGTAGTTTTGATAGAAGTGCTTTCATACTTGTATTCTCAATTAGCTCACCTGATTGAATAATTCCAATGTTACGACAAAGCATCTCTGCTTCTTCTAAATAATGAGTTGTAAGAATGATTGTTGTGCCACTTTCATTTAACTCTTTTAAAAATGCCCACATTTCTCTTCTAAGCTCAATGTCCACTCCAGCAGTTGGTTCATCAAGAATTAGCAGACGTGGCTCGTGCATTAATGCTCGAGCTATCATAAGTCTTCGTTTCATCCCTCCAGATAACATACGGGCACGAACGTTTCTTTTCTCCCATAAATTGGACTGCTTCAAATACTTTTCACTACGTTTCAGTGCCTCTTTTCTTGAGACACCATAATATCCTGCTTGATTTACTACAATTTGTTGAACCGTTTCAAACGGATTAAAATTAAATTCCTGCGGCACAAGACCAATCTGTTGCTTTGCTCGCTCTAAATCATTATCAATATCATAATCAAAAACCTTTACTTGACCAGCAGTCTTATTAACAAGTGAGGTAATAATTCCAATTGTTGTTGATTTTCCAGCACCGTTTGGACCTAGCAGTGCATAAAAATCTCCTTCTTCTACAGTTAAATCAATACCACGCAGCGCCTCAACACCGGTCGCATATACTTTTTTTAAGCCTTTTAAATCTAGTGCATAGCTCATTTACTCATTACCTCCTTACTCATATTTCTTTTGTCAAAAAACAAATGCAGTCAAGGTGCAACTGCATTTGCGACAAACTATTTTCTGTCTTCTTTAGCTTTAGATTCTCTTTTTTTAGCTAAAACATATAGAACCACAACAATTATAACAAAATTTACAAATATACTAACATTTATTTGATAGTTTAATAGTTTGGCAGCGAGGAAAGCTCCCAAGATACCAGCAAGTCTTGCCAGCGCTCTTTTTTCTTCTGTCATCTATTTAATCCCTTCATCATTAAATCAGTTAGAGGCGAGCATTTGGGCAATTATCTGGTAATTTTTATTTCCTCCAGATAAATTATAGACTTCTTTAAATCCTTCGTTTAACAGGATATTTTGAGCAGCATTTCCAGTTACGCCCTTATTACAATACGTGATTGTTGTTACATTTTTATCTAGCTCCGCCACTCTATCACGTATTTCTGCTAATGGAATATGGATAGCCCCTTTAACACAAGAAATTTCATATTGTTTTTTGGAACGAGTATCAATAATTTGCAGTTGTTCTCCACTTGCTTGTCGCTCAATCAATTCAGTTGGGGTCATTAAAGGTGTTCCATTGCTTATTGCATTATCTAACGCCATTCCAGTATAAAGAACGGGGTCTTTCGTTGTCGCAAATGGTGGTGCATAAGCAAGGTCTAAATGGAACAAATCTTCTGCTACTGCACCAAATGAAATTGCAGTGGCAATTACGTCAATTCGTTTATCTACACCTTGCTCTCCAATAATCTGAGCTCCAAGAATTCTCCCGCTACTTTTATCTGCTAAAGCTTTGATTGTCAGCTCTTTTCCACCTAAGTAGTCCGCATGATCTGGCTTAATATTATAAAGAATAGCTGTCTCTAATCCTTCTAATTTAGCTTCTTTTTCTGTTAAACCAGTATATGCAACCGCTAAATCAAAAACTCGAACAATACCAGTTCCTAAAATACCACGATGTTCCAGTGTTCCTCCTGTGATGATATCACCAGCAATTCTACCCATCTTATTAGCAGTTGATCCAAGTGGACGATATATTGGTTTATCTGTAATGACAGAATAGCTCTCAGCAACATCTCCTACCGCATAAATATGTGGTACCGTTGTCTGCATTTTCTTATTCACTTTAATCGCACCAGATTTTCCCAATTGAATAGTTGTCGATTGAATAAGTGAAGTATTCGGAGTAACACCAGCTGCAAGAATGACTAAATCCGATTTGATTGTTTGCTCTTGATTGGTTGCTAATTTAGTAATATAGCCATCCTTCTCTATTACTTTTGTGATTGTTGTATTCAGTTGGAGCTTAACATGATTCTTTTCAAGCTCCTTTTGGACACGATAAGCCATATCAGCATCCATTTGTTTCATGACTTGATTGCCACGTTGAATAATAGTTACCTCTATTCCTTTATGAACCAATTGCTCTGCCATTTCTAATCCAATAAAGCCTGCACCAATAATAGTAGCTTGTTGTGGCTTTTCTTTTTCAATAAATGAGTGAATGGCAGCAGCATCTTGAATAGTACGAACATGAAAAAGATTTCTATTAGCTTGCTGTGCTTTAAAAATCTCTGGCACAATCGGTTTGGATCCTGTTGCTAAAACCAATTCATCATAGGATTCGGTTTTCTTCTCCTTTGTTTGAAGATTCTCAACCTCAAGCGTTTGAGTTTCAGGATGAATAGCTGTCACTCGATGCTCTGTAAAAATATCTACATTATAACGCTTTTTAAACCATGCAGCATTTCTAGGGGTCAACTTATCTAACTCTTCAACTTCATCTCCTATATAATAAGGAATCCCGCAAATTGAATAGGAAATATCCTTGTCTTGGTCGTAGACAACAATCTCTGCTTCCTCTGTATTTCGTCTAGCCTTTGCAGCCACACTTGTCCCAGCTGCTACTGAACCAATAATCACAATTTTCATAAAGATGCCTCATTCCTTTTTTAAGTTTGCTTAAAATATTTTTGCTTAAATTTCAATGCTACATTTACTAAACCAATCAAAACCGGAACTTCCACTAGTGGACCAATTACTGCTGCAAAGGCTTCCCCTGAATTAATACCAAATACGCCAACTGCTACCGCAATTGCTAATTCAAAATTATTGCTCGCTGCGGTAAACGATAATGAAGCTGCAATTGGATAACTGGTTCCCATACGTTTAGAAATAAAGAATGAAACAAAGAACATAAGGACAAAATAAATGAGTAATGGAATGGCAATCCTTACTACATCCATTGGAAGTTCAATGACTTTTTCTCCTTTAACGGAGAACATCACAACAATTGTAAATAATAAGGCAACCAATGTAATTGGACTAATTTTAGGAATGAATTTTTCTTCATACCATTTCTTTCCTTTTTTCTTTATTAGAATCCAACGAGATAAAAAGCCTGCAATGAAAGGAATACCTAAATAAATGAAAACACTTGTTGCAATCTCACCCATTCCAATTGAAACAGCATGCGTTTCTAAGCCTAACCATCCCGGAATAACTGTCACAAAAATATAGGCAAACACTGAATAAAAGATAATTTGAAAAATGGAATTGAACGCCACTAATCCTGCCGTATACTCATTGTCCGCTTGAGCTAAGTTACTCCACACAATTACCATTGCAATACAACGAGCCAGACCAATCATAATTAACCCCACCATATATTCAGGATAATCATGTAAAAAGACAACAGCTAAAATAAACATTAAAATGGGACCGACAATCCAGTTTTGGAAAAGTGATAATAATAAAACCTTCCAATCTTTAAAGACACGCCACATCTCTTCATATTTCACCTTAGCTAACGGTGGATACATCATTAATATCAAGCCTATCGCAATAGGTATAGAAGTTGTTCCAACTTCCAGTTTATTTATTCCTGTCACAACCTCTGGTACAAAATAACCTAATCCAATACCAAAGCCCATTGCAAGAAAAATCCAGAGGGTTAAATAACGATCCAATAATGATAATTTTTTTGTTACACCTGCCACAATCAACATCTCCAAGTAATAAATTTAGTCTTCTTAAACTAGCTTCTTAACGATTGAGGTAACTCATTTTTTTGAAACCATCCAACTGTACTATTCGCAACTTTAACTAATAGCAACATGACTGGTACTTCAACCAATACGCCCACTACTGTTGCTAATGTTGCCCCTGACTGTAAACCAAATAGTGAGATGGCTACTGCTACAGATAATTCAAAGAAATTACTAGCTCCAACCATGCCTGCCGGAGCAGCAATCGAATGAGGCAACTTCCAAAAGCGAGCCCATGTATACGCAATAGCAAAAATAAATAGTGTTTGAATGGTTAGCGGAATTGCAATCAAAAGAATGTGCAGTGGATTATTCAAGATTCTTTCACCTTGAAAAGAAAAAATAATCACTAGCGTTAAGAGAAGCCCAATAATCGTAACCTTATCAAATTTTTTTAGAAATACTGTTTCAAAATAATGAAGTCCTTTATTTTTTATGATGAATGTTCGAGTGACAACACCTAAAAGAAGTGGAATCACTACGAATAAAACAGTCGACAAAATCAATGTATTAATTGGAACAGCTACATTTCCAACACCTAATAAAATAGCAACGATTGGCGCATACAACACTAAAATAATTAAATCATTAATCGCAACTTGAACTAATGTATAAGCTGGATCTCCTTTGGTTAAGTAACTCCAAACAAAGACCATTGCAGTACAGGGTGCCGCACCTAACAATACTGCTCCTGCAACATATTCTTTGGCTAAATCATTTGGGATAATCCCTTTAAATACAACGAAAAAGAAAAATGCTGAAATGGCATACATCGTAAATGGCTTAATTAACCAATTCACTGTACAGGTTACAATCAGACCTTTAGGTTTTTTAGCTGCATTGACAATACTAGTAAAATCTATTTTCAACATCATCGGATAGATCATCAACCAAATTAAGATTGCTGTTGGAATAGATACTTGATAATACTCGAATTTCCCTAAAGTTGCTGGAACAGCTGGCAAATATTTCCCAATTAAAACACCCGTAACCATACACAAAGCCACCCAAAGCGTTAAATATTTTTCAAATATTCCCAATCCTTTTTGTTCTTCTTTTTCCATCATCATCTTCCTCCATCATAAAATTCAAATAAGTGCATGATAGATAGAAAAATTTCTATCTATCAATAAAAAAAATAAAATGCTTCTAATTCAATATATTGTGTAGTGCTTCTCCAGAGATTTCTTCTGCATGCCATTCTACAACCCCATA
Organism: Enterococcus sp. AMC2644; assembly: GCF_058216475.1. Lineage (NCBI taxonomy): Bacteria > Bacillati > Bacillota > Bacilli > Lactobacillales > Enterococcaceae > Enterococcus > Enterococcus sp. AMC2644. Next base: position 1,897,047 of record NZ_CM177095.1, on the reverse strand, counting down.
ATGATTATTAGATAATTCTGCTACTTTATCAATCCATGTATTTTCATTTTGTGCTCGGGCTAATAACATTGGATTTGTTGTACCACTTGTTAACATACTGTTATTCACGACCCACCATGTATGAGCAATGCCTGCTCGATCCAAGTCTTCCTGTAGTCGCATAGATTCATAAACAGGTGTTGTTTCAGGTAAAGTGACCATGACCACTTCGGTTTCTTTTCCATCTTGCAAACGAGGTAAGAGACGTTTCACTGATTCTGGTACTTCACCAGATGTCCGCTCTACTTCTTTATGGTAGCTTTGGGTAGAATCAAGTAATAGTAATGTATGTCCTGTTGGTGCGGTATCAATAACTACCACATCACAATCGGCATCATCCACAATCTCTGCAAAAGCTCTGAATACAGCGATTTCTTGTGTACAAGGCGAACGTAAATCTTCTTCTACATAAGCAACATCATCTGGTGACATCGTTTCACGAGCCTTGCTTAATACTTCTTCTGTATAATCTGCTAATTCCTTGTCCTCATCGATATGACTCACCTTGATTTGATCGGATTCAGAAATCACAAATTGTAAATGAGCAGCTGGATCGGTTGTAGCCAAATGAACTTTCTTGCCTTTATCTGCTAAACCAGTGGCAATTGCCGCAGCAATAGTCGTTTTCCCAACGCCACCTTTACCCATTGTAAAAATCACTTTTTTACCAGATTGATGCAACTCATTCACGATGTCTTTCAATCTAGGAAATGCTCTTGGTGTGACTATTTCAGTTAAAAATTCACCTTGATTGGATTTCAACAATTGGCGTAGATTTTCAACACCAGTCACATTGTAAGAACGTAAAGGAATACTGTACTCAGGAAAAGCTTTCAAACTATCTGGCATTTGTGCCAACGCTTCTTGTTGTCCATCATAAATCAATTGAGATACTTTATCTGTTGCTTCCTCTAAGACGCCATTCACTAATAAAACTTGATTTTCAATGCCTATCTCTTGTAATTCTTTAGAAGCTCGATCTGCTTCTAAAAGTGGTGCCTTTTGTGGTCTAGTTACAAGCATTAAAGTTGTTTTTGCTCCATCAGCTAATGTGGCTACAGCATGCTCATAAATTTCCTTTTTATCACCTAAACCAGATAATTGACCTAAGCATGAAGCTCCTGTTGTATTTTCATCCATAAAATTACTCCATGCAGACGGTAACTGTAACATCCTTAACGTGTGACCTGTTGGTGCGGTATCAAAAATAATATAGTCATACTTTTTCTCTGCTTCTGGATCAGTTAAAAAACCAGAAAATTCATTGAAGGCAGCAATCTCTACTGTACAAGAACCAGATAATTGTTCCTCCATATTCGCTAAAGCAGAATCAGGTAGTTTCCCTCTAAATGGTCCTACAACACTTTCTTTATAGTCATCAGCTGCTGTTACTGGATCAAAATTTGCTACAGTTAATCCCGGAACTTCTGGAATTTCTTTCCCTTTATTTGTTAATTCTGTTTGAAAAACATCTTGTAAATTACTTGCTGGATCGGTACTGACTAACATAACTTTTTTCCCACTATCTGCTAAATAAGTAGCAGTGCCACAAGCAGTCGTTGTTTTACCAACACCTCCCTTTCCTGTAAAAAATAGATACTTTGTTAATGGTAGCTGATCTGGTTGGTACAATTTCATGTTTGGTTTCCTCCTTTAAATTTAACATCATCATTCTAAGCAGTTGTTACTTTCTTTGTAGCTGTTACTCTCCCTTTACCCTCACAAGAACATGCAGCATTATCAATCGTATGACAAATACAGTCATCTGTGTTTTGAATTATTGTTTGAATAACACCAGATAATACTTTCATATTCTCCGCATTCAATGAATAGTTGTGCCATGTCCCTGATTTTCTGGCTTGAACAATCCCTGCATTCATTAACACTTTCATGTGATGGGAAAGCGTTGGTTGCGTAAATTCAAAATGCTCTAATAAATCACATGCACAACGCTCACCACAAGAGAGCATATCCACAATTTGAACTCTTTTTGGGTCTCCTAATGCTTTAAAAACTTTTGCTGTTAATTCATAATCCATCTTTCATCCCTCCATACATAGAAGTTCTTCTATATATAATATAGATGTTCATCTATCTATTGTCAATAGATTCTGTCTCACTTAATAAAAAAGCCTATGAGAATTTCTTCTCATAAGCTTTAGTTTCTTCGTTTAGCAACATCCAGATGATGGAGAGCAGCAACTATTTGATTGTTCTTCTTTCTTATCCTCTGAGAAATTAACACCAGTATAGACACTAAACTCCTCATTTGACGGATAACCAGCCATTTTCACAATTTCACCATCTAATAAAACAACTGGTAGTATGTCGGCTCCTTTAGACTGTAACAACTCCCCAATTTTTTCATTTTCTATGAATGCCGCAGGATTACCTGTTAAATTAAAACGCTCTACTTCTACACCATCGGCTTTTTCCAATGTTTGAATAATAGAGGAAACTCGAAGCAATTCTGTATCTACTCCGGGACCACAAACTCCTGTGTCACAACACATTGCTGGTTCATACAACGATACTTTACTCATTTTACATAACTCCTTCTTTTTGTTTTATATTCAATATCTGATGTATTAATTCTTGAAATTCTTCAATGTTCTCTGTTACCAGAGAATAATATTGCCATTTGCCTTCCTTACGTGCGGTTACTACTCCCGCCTCAATTAAAACCTTCATATGATGTGATAGTGTCGGCTGAGTAAAATCAAAATTATCCAAAATATCACATGCACACTTTTCACCAGTTGAAATCATATCTAATATTTGAAGTCTATTAGGCTCTGCAATTGCCTTCATAATTTTTGATAATCCTAAATAATCCATATTCTCACCTCCATATAGATGTTCATCTATATTTAATATAGAACTTTATCTATGTTTTGTCAATGAGTAAAATATGAGTTATCTCGTAAATTATAAAATATCTCTTAAAGCATCTCCTGAAATATCCTCAGCTTTCCATTCAATCACTGCGTAATGATTGTTAGACAGCTCTGCTACCTTATCAATCCAAACTTCTTCATTTTGTGCTCTTGCTAAAAGCATTGGGTTCGTTGTTCCGCTAGAAAGCATGCTATTGTTCACTACCCACCAAGTACGAGCGATTCCCGCTCTCTCCAAGTCATCTTTTAATCGAATTGATTCATAAACAGGTGTTGCTTCGGGTAATGTGACCATTACTACTTCTGTTTCATCCCCATTTTGTAACTTAGGCAGTAGCTTTTGAACAGACTCGGGTATATCTCCAGAAGAACGTTCAATCTCTTTGTGGTAGCTTTGTGTTGAATCTAATAGCAATAGTGTATGACCTGTTGGTGCGGTATCAATCACAACAACATCACTATCTGCTCCTTCAACTATTTCCGCAAACTTTCTAAAAACAGCAATCTCTTGTGTGCAAGGGGAACGTAAGTCTTCTTCAACATATGCCACATCTTCTTCTGACATTGTTTCACGAGCTTTTGTTAATATCTCAGACTGATAATCTGCTAGTTCTTTTTCTTCATCAATATGACTCACGCTAATTTTGTCAGTTTCTGAAATAACAAATTGAAGATGTGCTGCTGGATCAGTCGTTGCTAAATGAACTTTTTTCCCTTTATCCGCTAATGCCATTGCAATTGCTGCGGCTATCGTCGTCTTCCCTACGCCACCTTTACCCATTGTAAAAATAACTTTTTTATCCGTTTTATATAAATTATCCACAATGGCTTGTAAGTGGGGAAATTCTTTTGGTTTAATTGATCCCGTCAATAGTTCTTCTTGATGTTCATTCAATAATTTTCTAATATTTTCAATTCCAGTTAAATTATATGGACGTAATGGTACAAAATATTCTGGATACTTAGCTAAACTTGCTGGCATCTGTTTTAATGCTTCCTGTTGAATAGCATAAAATTCCTCAGAGACTTTATCTGTTGCTTCTTCCAGTACCCCATTAATAATTAATGCTTGATTTTTAATCCCCATTTCTTCCAATTCTTTTGACGCTCTATCTGCTTCTAATAAAGAAGTTTTTTGCGGTCTCGTTACCAACATCAACGTCGTTTTCTGACCGTCAATTAAGGTTTTAACAGCTAGATCATACATTTCTTTTTTGTCTACAGCACCTGATAATTGTCCTAAAGGAGCAGTTGCGGTCTCATTCTCATCTAAATAATTATTCCAAGCAGAAGGTAATTGAAGCATTCTCAGAGTATGACCTGTTGGGGCAGTATCAAAAATAATATGATCAAATTTTGTAGAGGCTTCTTTATCCGTTAAAAAATTGGCAAATTCATTAAATGAGGCTATCTCTACAGTACAAGAGCCTGACAATTGTTCTTCCATATTTTCCAAAACTGAATCTGGCAATTTACCACGATAAGGTCCTACAATACTTTCTTTATAGTCATTAGCCGCCTCCACAGGGTCAAAGTTGGCGACAACTAAACCTTCTACATTAGGAATTTTAGTCCCTTTATTTGAGAGTTCTAATTCAAAGACATCCTGCAAATTGCTTGCTGGGTCGGTACTAACCAACATGACTTGTTTCCCTTTGTCAGCTAGATAAGTTGCTGTAGCACTAGCTGTAGAAGTTTTCCCAACGCCTCCTTTACCTGTGAAAAATAGATATTTCGTTAAATGAATTGCCTCTGGTTGATACATTTCCATGATATTTCCTCCTAAATTTTTATTCATTTACACCTGTAAAATTTTCAAATTCTTTTAATGAGGGATAGGCACCAAACTTTTTTACCTCTCCATCCACAATGGTTATCGGTAAGACACTAATGCCATTTTTATCTATTAATGATTTGACTTCCTCATTTTCCAAAAATACATTTGGTTCAATTGTTAAGCTATGACGCTCCACTTCGTAATTTGTTTCTCGTTGAATTTTCTGTAATGTTGGGCTCAAATATAATAGATTTTTATTTACTTCTGCTCCTGTCATCTTGATACCACAACACATCTCTGACTCAAATAAAACTAATGATTTCATTTTATCCCTTCCTCAACCACATAGATGCACATCTATGTGATGCTCAAAAAAATAAGGAGATTGTCTCCCTTAAGACTACTGTTTATTTTTATACTTTTTTGATATCAACTAAGTCTTTTCATTTCAATACGCCTCACCCTTTCATATAGACGGACATCTATGTATAATATAGATGAGAATCTATGTGTTGTCAATATATAATATTTGTTGCTTTTTCCATTAGGTATTTCAATTTATTGTTGAATACCTAATTTGAAAGGAGAAAACATGAATATTTCAGAAGAAAAAAAAGTCATTTACCATCTTATGCAAGCAATTATGACTGAAAGACGACAACTAACTGAACAATATTTTGACTTAAAAGAGCGATTAAATGAGCTTAGTCAAACTAACACGAATGTTCACGAAAATAATGAATATTCGACAATGAGACAAAATCATATTAAAAAAGAAGATATTGAGAACGCTAAGTACTTATTAGCAAAAAAAGAAGGAAAATCCTACCTTCCTTACTCAAAAATAGCATTACAAATTTCTCATCTTCTTAAAAGTCATGGTGTGCCACTAAGTAATAAACAAATATATGAAAAATTGATTAATGATTTTCAACTATCTATCAACTACTCAAATTTGACGAACAATATTTTACCAAGAATGAATTCAGATTCTTCTATAAACGTCGAGAAAGTGACTCGAGGTTACTGGCAGTATAAATTAAATAATTAGTAAAGGATGATTCAATCATGAAATCAGAAGTTGAAGTTAACTATTTATTTGTTAGTTATGTACAGCAATCTATTAAAAATTCTGCCAGTGCTTGCCTAAAAAAGAAACAAAAATATTCTCATACCTACTTTCCAACTGATTCATTAGAAGATATTATGAGAAGCAGTATATCCGAATCTTATTTATCTCTTGATTTTATCTCAGAATCTGAAATTATGAATCTAGAAAATTTCGCTGAGAACGAAGCGCTATCTAGGGCTATTGAACAACTAAACTTCAAAGAAAAAAAACTACTTTATGAAAAATATATTCAATGTAAAACAGATAGTGAAATTGCCCGAATTTTTGATATCAGCCGTCAAGGAGTCTCTATATTCAGAAAAAGATTATTAAAAAAACTTGAGGTATTTTTAAAAAGATAATCAATGGTGTAACAATCGTGCTCCCCCTTCCTTCTTTCACCTAACATTAAGGAAGGGGGGATATAATGAAAAATTTCTTACCACTAATTGAACAAGCCAAAAAAGGGGATGAACAAGCTATGGAATTGTTACTTAAAGATTTCAAGCCCTTGCTAATTAAAGAAGCATCCAGACAAGGCTATTTGGATGAAGATTGCTTTCAAAACTTAACTGAAACTTTTATAAAAATAGTCCGCAATTTTGATCCAGAAAAATACCTTGGTTAAATTAGAGAGACAGGCTACTTTGCCTGTCTCTTTTCTATCTTTTTTGAAAAAAATCAGAATTATGTTGCTTTTATTTCTTCTTTTTCCAATTTACTTATAGAAACATTGTTCTTTGATAATTGAATAATCTTCTATCAAATACGTTTTCTTTGTATTGAGCAACGCTTGAAAAGCGCCATGACCGTGTATTTTATTGCGAGCGATTTTTTTCAAGCAAAGTAGACTTGTCACCTACTGCCACGACATGCAAAGAATATAATGATACTTCTGTAAAGCTCGCCATAAACTGGGGAGAGGTGAAACTCCTATGATATCTTTTGACAAAAGATAATTTGATAGAAGAAAAGAGACAAATTTACAGATAACTATTTAAGATATTGAAGCTTAAACACATATTTCTATTTATCCAATTTATAAAATCAAAACGATATTTGTAAGAAGTAAGATTTTAACTCATCAATATTTTTCTAGGAAATGGGAGCTGGAAGTCTTATAATCAATATACAGTATTTGCTTCTAGCTCGCATCCCTTGAAACATATACTATATCTGAAAGAAAGGTTGAATAAAATTTTATTGATTAATTTTGAATATTCTATTAGTCTCAGAAAGGAAATTGCCTATGAATACTCCTGATAAAGTACCTTTGATTCTTGGTAGATATGTGAACCAACAAACCTTAATGAAAGAGCTGCATATTGGTTTCGACACGTTAAAAATGCTTCATCTAAACGGTTTAGAAGCGGTTATTATCGGGAGACAACATTTATATGACCTAGAAGACTTAAAGAACGTTTTAAATCAATTAAAAAGCGCTGAACATAAATAGGGAATAAAAACGAATATTAAAATCTTACAAACAACAAAATATCCTAATCCAAATAATGAATTAGGAAGGAAGATTTTATATGTCAGTATCTTTTAAACAATACACTAAGTATAATCAAAAGCTTTGGAAATTCCAATGTTACCTTGGAAAAACGGAATTTGGTGAAGAAGTACGCACTACTAGAAGTGGTTTCCAAACAAAAAAAGAAGCCCAGCAAACTTATCGACAGTTACAACTTGATTTTGATAAAAATAAGTTAAAGATGAATGGTAATATTACGTTTAAAGAGCTTTATGAAGAATTTATTGAACAATATCGTTTAAAAGTAAAACCATCTACTATCATGATAACAAGAAGAGCGATTGAAGATCATGCACTTGAATACTTCGGAAATAAAATGCTTAAAGACATTTCAGTCCGATTTTGTACTCAAGTCAATCGTCGCTGGATAAGAGATGGTTATAAGCAAGCTTATTATTTCCGCAGGGCTGTTGCTCAAATTTTACAATATGGTGTTCAACAGGAATTGATTCTTGAAAATCCCATGCGTAAAACTGAACCAATCAAACGTCAAGAAATTGATGAACATTTAGTCGCTACAGAAACAATGACTGTTTATACACCAAAAGAATTAGCTATTTTCTTGGAGTCTTGTAAAAAACATGGCAATATGAAAATCGAAACCTATTTTCGTATTTTAGCCTACACTGGTGCAAGAAAATCTGAAATACTTGCCTTAGAATGGAACGATATTAATTTTGATAACAACAAATTAACAATCAGTAAAACATTGGCAGAAGTTGAGTACGATCCAAAATCTAAAAAAACTAAAGTAGCCAGTCAAAGCGCCAAAACAAATGCCGGTAAAAGGACTATTTCAATTGATTTAGAAACGATGGCTATGTTACAGGAATGGCGAACTAGACAGCAGTTTGAGTTTAAGGTTTTGGGAATTAGAGCAACGAATAAGCATCAGCTAGTCTTCCCTAATAAAGATAATCTTTTTTGTCGCCCCGGTCAGCCAAATGACTGGTATGATGTCATAGCGACTAAGTACAACTTAAAACGAATTACACTTCATGAATTTAGAAAAACACATGTCTCTCTTTGCGCAATGGCTGATATGAACTTAGAGGATATTATGTACCGAGTTGGTCATAAAGATTCTAAAATGACTCGTCAGGTCTATAACTACTTCTATCCTGAACGTGAAGAACGCAGTGCAGATCAATTCGCACAATTCATTGAAAAAGAGAAATATTTATTTTAATCGCTGTTGTAGTTAGTTTTGTAGTTAGTTTGCTTTTACGAAAAAAAGAAGCACTAGAAACATTGATAAATCAACGTTTCTAGTGCTAAAAAAGGCTTTAGCCAACACTGCCTTCCATCTCATACGAAATCAATCGATTCAACTCAACTGCATACTCCATTGGAAGTTCTTTGGTAAATGGTTCGACAAATCCCATAACAATCATTTCTGTTGCTTCGCCTTCTGAAAGGCCGCGACTCATTAGGTAATATAATTGTTCTTCTGAGATTTTTGATACTTTGGCTTCGTGCTCTAGGGCGACTTGGCTGTTGTGGATTTCATTGAATGGGATAGTATCCGATTTGGATTGGTCATCCATAATGATAGTGTCACATTCGATATGAGAGATGGAGCCTTTACTTCTCTTACCAAATGTTACTTGTCCACGATAGTTCACTTCGCCACCGTCTTTAGCGATTGATTTAGATACGATCGAACTAGAGGTGTTTGGAGCGTTGTGAATCATTTTGGCACCAGTGTCTTGGACTTGATTGGCACCGGCAAAGGCGATTGACAACATGGTTCCACGTGCGCCTTCACCTTCAAGGTAAACGCTTGGGTATTTCATGGTTGTTTTGGCACCTAGGTTTCCATCAATCCATTCAACGGTTGCACCTTCCATTGCTTTGGCGCGTTTTGTTACTAAGTTATACACGTTATCTGACCAGTTTTGGATGGTTGTATAACGGCAATACGCATCTTTTAAGGTAAAGATTTCAACAATCGCAGCATGTAAGCTGTTGCTTGAATAGGTTGGTGCGGTACAGCCTTCTACGTAATGAACACTGGCGCCTTCATCAACGATAATCAATGTACGCTCAAACTGGCCTGTATTTTCGGCATTAATACGGAAATACGTTTGTAGTGGGACATCAACACGAACACCTTTTGGTACATAGATAAAGGTGCCGCCTGACCATACGGCTGAGTTTAATGCGGCTAATTTGTTATCGGTTGGTGGCACCAATTTTGAGAAATATTGTTTGAAAATCTCTGGGTATTCTTTTAATGCTGAATCAGTATCTGTAAAGATAATCCCTAATTTTTCAAATTCTTCTTTCATATTGTGGTAAACCACTTCTGATTCGTACTGAGCAGAAGCACCGGCTAAATAGGCACGTTCTGCTTCGGGAATCCCGATACGTTCAAAGGTTTCTTTGATTTTTTCTGGAACGTCATCCCAATCACGGGCTGGTTTGTCACTTGGTTTTTGGTAATATTTAATGGCATTGAAATCAATATCTGATAAATCAGGTCCCCATTTTTGCATCGGCATTTTATTGAAGGCTTCTAATGATTTCAAACGGAATTCTAACATCCATTCTGGTTCGCCTTTGACACGTGAGATTTCACGGACGATATCTTCTGTTAGTCCTTCTCCGGTACTAAAGACTGGTTCCACATCATCGTGGAAACCATATTTATATTCTTCTAATTCAGGTACTCCCATGTTTCTCACTCCTTCTCTTCTTCATGCTTCATAAAGCCACTTTCGCCAATTCCTGTTTCAGGATGTTCTAAGGCTTTTTCTAAGGCTTTCCAAGCTAAAGTTGCACATTTAATTCGTGCGGGAAATTTTGCGACGCCACCAAGCATGGCTGCATCGCCTAATTTATCCAACTCTGGGACATCGTTTCCTTGGACTAATTGAGAGAAATTTTCGGATAACGCCATTGCTTCTGCCAATGTTTTGCCAATCACAGCTTCAGTCATCATTGACGCACTAGCGGTACTGATGGAACAGCCGTGTCCAGAAAAGGCAATCTCTTGAATGACGTCATCTTCCATATTTAATTCTAAATGGATAACATCGCCACAGGTTGGATTGTTTAATTCGATTCGTTGATTTGATTTTTCTAAGCTACCGTGATGATGTGGATGACTGGAGTGATCCAAAATCACTTGACGGTATAAATTATCTAATCTAGATAGTGCCATGTTTGAAAAACTCCTTTGTTGCTTGAATTGCTTCCACTAAACGATCAGCATCTTCTTTGGTATTGTAAATGTAAAAACTTGCGCGAGCAGTTGCCGGAACATCTAAGTAATTCAATAACGGTTGAGCACAATGATGTCCTGCACGTACAGCGACCCCTTCCATATCCAATGCGGTTGCCACGTCATGTGGATGGATACCATCTAAATTAAAGGCAATCACACCTGTATGGTCATCTGGATTTTGTGGTCCATAGACCGTCAATCCTTCAATCGCCTGTAATTTTGGTAAAACATATGCCACTAAACTTGCTTCATAATCATGAATTGCTTGCATTCCTAACGCTTCTAAATAATCCACAGCCGCACCTAAGCCAATTGCATCAGCAATGTTAGGCGTGCCGGCTTCAAATTTCCACGGTAGTTCTTTCCATGTACTTTCATATAAATGGACAAAATCAATCATTTCGCCGCCAAATTCCACGGGTTCCATTTGCTCTAGCCATTTACGTTTGCCGTATAAAATCCCCATTCCTGTGGGACCACACATTTTATGGGCACTAAACGCATAGAAATCAGCGTCTAAAGCTTGCACATCAACTGGCATATGTGGGACTGCTTGTGCACCGTCGACCACCATCACTGCATCGTGTGCATGGGCAATCTCCGCCAATTCTTTGATTGGATTAATCACACCTAGCACATTTGACGCATGCGCGACAGAGACAAGTGCCGTTTTATCTGTAATCTGACGTTTGGCATCTTCCATATCTAAAAAGCCTTCTGGTGTTAGCGCAATGTATTTCAATTTCGCTTTTTTACGAGCTGCTAATTGTTGCCAAGGAATAATGTTGGAATGATGTTCCATATATGAAATGACGATTTCATCGCCTTCTTGAACAAATGCATCCCCAAAACTTCGTGATACCCAATTTAATCCAGTTGTCGTTCCACGAGTGAACAAAACTTCTGCAGTTTCTTTCGCATGAATAAAACGACGAACTTTTTCTCTTGAGGCTTCGTAATCATGGGTCGCACGTTCTGCTAATGTGTGCACTCCTCGATGAACATTCGCGTTATTTCTATGATAATAGTCCGTCAAGGCTTGTAAAACAGCATCCGGTTTTTGTGTCGTTGCAGCATTATCAAGATAAACAAGCGGTTCATCGTTGACAATTTGATTCAAAATGGGAAATTCTTGTCGAAGATTTTGGGCATTGATCATGCGTTCAACTTCCCTTCAATAACATCAATTAATTCTTTTTGAACTTCTTTGACTGGAATCGCTGTTAACACAGAACCTAAGAAACCACGAATAACTAAACGTTCTGCATCTTCTTTACGTAGACCACGACTCATTAAATAATACATTTCTTCTGGGTCAACACGACCAACACTGGCTGCATGTCCTGCGGTTACTTCATTTTCATCAATTAATAAAATTGGGTTAGCATCGCCACGAGCTTTATCTGAAAGCATTAAAACACGACTTTCTTGTTGGGCATCGGCACCTTTTGCGCCTTTTAGAATGTGACCAATTCCGTTAAATGTTAAGGTTCCACGTTCACGAATAACTCCGTGCTGTAAAATGTGACCAATTGAATGTGGTGCTTTATTGGTTACGCGCGTATCAATTGCTTGAATTTGACGTCCCGCACTGATTGCAACTGCTTTTACTTCCGAATGAGAACCTTCACCGACTAAATCTGAATCAAAATCAGCTACGATATTGCCTTCATTCATTACGCCTAAAGCCCAATCAACAGAAGCGTCTCGCATGATATAACCACGACGATTCATATAAGTGGATAAGTTCACACCTAGTTGGTCAATCGCTGAATATTTCACTTTTGAACCTGGTTTAGCAATTACTTCAACAACCACATTCCCAGAAACTTTTTCAGCTTCTGCACCTTTTGTAATAAAACGTTCTAAATAGCTAAATTCACTGTGTTCATCCGCAACGATTAACACATGTTTGAAGAAATGCGTTGCTGCATTTCCATTATGATGGAAAACCGCTTCGATTGGTTCTTCAATGACAACATTTTTTGGTACATATAAGAACATACCACCATTCATAAAGGCTGCATGTGCGGCCGTCATTTTATCTTCATCCACTGGTACAGCTTTCGTCATGTAGTATTCTTTTACTAAATCGGAATGCTCTTGCATTGCTGTAAACAAATCGGTAAAAATGACGCCTTGATCGATTAAATGTTGTGGAAGTTGTTCAAAAACGGTTGCGCCATCTTGTTGTACTAAAATTGGATGGTCGCTCATTTCGTCAAATGACGGAATAGTTCCTTCTACCACATTTTCACCATTCAATTCAGCTTCATCAATGTTCAATAATGGCCAGCGTTCATATTTTACACGTTCAATTACTGGAAATGGTAGTGCATCTACTTTGTCTAACGCAGCTTGACGCAATTCAAGCATCCAAGCAGGTTCTTCCTTTAGAGCTGAAAAAACGTTGACTGCGTCAAGATAGTCTTTCAAGTTGTTTTTCATATATCTTGACCTCCTTACGCTTCTTCTTCTTTGTAATCAATACCTAATTCCTTACTGATATCAGCATAACCTTCTGCTTCTAAACGACGAGCTAAGTCAGCGTCACCAGTCATTACAACGCGACCTTCCATCATAATATGCACAACATCTGGCGTGATGTAGTTCAATAGACGTTGGTAATGCGTAATGATTAACGAGCCAAAACCTTCGCCACGCATTTCATTAACCCCTTTTGCCACAACTTTTAGAGCATCGATATCTAAACCAGAATCAATTTCATCTAAAATAGCAAATGTTGGTTCTAACATCAATAATTGTAAAATTTCGTTCCGTTTTTTCTCCCCACCAGAGAAGCCTTCATTTAAGTAACGTTCTGCCATTTCTTCTGGCATATTCAATAAATCCATTTTTTCATCTAATTTTTTGATGAAATCCATCACAGAAATTTTGTCATCTTCTTCACGTTTTGCATTAATTGCCGCACGCATGAATTCTGCATTTGTAATTCCAGGAATTTCACTAGGGTATTGCATGGCTAAAAATAGACCTAAACGCGCACGCTCATCAACTTCCATTTCTAAAACATCTTCGCCGTCCAAAAGAATTTCTCCTTCAGTAACGTCAAAGTTAGGATTTCCCATAATAGCCGCAGATAAAGTTGATTTACCTGTTCCATTTGGTCCCATGATTGCGTGAATTTCACCTGTATTTAAAGTTAAGTTAACACCTTTTAAGATTTTTTTATCTTCAATTGAAACATGCAAGTTTTTGATTTCTAAAACAGACATTCCGTTCCCTCCAAATTCATTATTTATTCCTATTCATTGTAGACTAATTGAGAATGAAGTTCAAATACTGGAACTGAAAAAAACGCTTTCTAAAAAATGAATACGTTTTACTTTAGAATTATTTCAAGTTTGATATACTATGGGAAAGGAGTGATTTTTATATGAGATACCAATTAAAACCAATTACCCAAGACAATTGGCGTGAAGCAGCAAACTTATCTGTTGCGGAAAACCAAAAAAATTTAATTGAAGAAAATCGTGATTCATTACTGGAAGCCGCTTATGATCGTTCGTTACAATGGACACCTATCGGATTGTATGTGGATCATAAAATGGTTGGTTTTGCGATGATTGGCGCTGAAAATACTACAGAGCGCTCAATTTGGTTTGATCGTTTTATGATTGATTATCGTCATCAAAAACAAGGATACGGACATGCACTCTTTCGTGCTGTTTTGAATTATTTAAAAGATCACTACAGACAAGTCGATACTATTTATTTAAGTGTGCACAAAGAAAATCTTAAAGCCTTTCCTTTTTACGAATCATTTGGCTTCACACATACAAATGAAGAAGATTCAAAAAATGGCGAACTAATTATGCAATGTACAATTACACGTAATTAAAAAAACTGCGAGAACATTGTTAATAACGTTCTCGCAGTTTTTACTTACCCTCTAAAAACAAATGAATCGCTGGAGTATTTCTCTCTACGCCATATTGGTGTGATATTATTCAGTCACGCACCCAAGAAGACTGAGCCACAGGAGCGACCTGAAACTTTCTCTTGCTTTATACAGTTGTAAAAACAACCTTAAGTGCTGTCGATCACAACGGACCACAAATTTTACTCAAACATTCAGTCAATTGTCTACCATTCTAGGTTTAATTTCTGCCTTTGAGCTACTTTTACTCGTTTCTTACGTTATAGATTATTTCTAACCTTCACAGCATAGGAGTTAATTGGATCTTCCTTCGACTTTCTTAAAAATCCCTTTTTAAGCGCCAGCAAGGAGAGGCGAGAGTATTTCTCTACGCTTTTTATTCTCCTCCCCGTAAGCTACCATACCTTATATCTAGCAATATTTTGCATAATTCTTCGCCTTAAGGAGCTTTTACTCCTCGTTCATCATATGTCACCATATTTCTCAACTCATTACTTGACAGTATCCCATCAAGCAACAGCAAGGTCTGATCCCAAATTATCTACTGCACGTTGTTTAGACGCTCTGCACAGAGTTCATCGATTCATCTGTTTTCAAAGGGCAAGGAAAAGTATTATAGCATCTTTTATTCTTTTATACAAAAGTTTCCTTTTGATTGAAGCTAAACTTTTTTGACAAATTGATGGTGACAATTACTGCAGGTCACTTTAATGTTCCCTTTCCCTTTTGGTGCGCGTAATTGTTGTTTACATTCAGGACAACGAAAATAGCTATGGGTTTTACGATGCTGAAACATTTCTTTTTTTTGTTTAAAAAAATTTGTGACTTTATTTTGAATGACTAAATATTTTTTATTTTCATTCGCGCGTACATAAATCTTTTTTGAAAAGAAGCGATAATAAGCCACAATAAATAATACATAGGCTAACCAACGAAATGCGCTAGAAAGTAACAATACAATTAATGCAATGATAATAAGCATTTTACCCAATGCATCAAAATGTCCATAACGTCCTTGCATGAATTTCATGATTTTTAATTTCCAATTTTGTTTCATAAGAAATCTCCTTTAAGATACATAAAAAGTTAGGATGTTGCCATCCTAACTTTTTTGTTTATTTCTCTTCTTTTGTTTCGTCTGCTAATAAAGCTTTTCTTGAAAGGTTCACACGACCTTGTTTGTCGATTTCTGTGACTTTCACTAAGATTTCGTCGCCTAATTTCACAACGTCTTCTACTTTATTGACACGTTCATTTGCTAATTGAGAAATGTGGACTAAACCATCTTTTCCTTTAATTAAGTTTACGAAACAACCAAATTTTTCAATGCGGACAACTTTACCTAAGTAAACTTCGCCAACTTTGATTTCTTTTGTTAGATCTTCAATAATCTTAATCGCTTTTTTAATCATATCGGCATCCGCAGAAGCGATTGACACATTTCCATCTTGATCAATATCGATTTTAACGCCTGTTTCATCGATAATTCCGTTGATAGTGTCGCCACCTTTACCGATAACGTCTTTGATTTTCGCTGGGTCAATCTTAATCATTTCAATCTTCGGTGCATATTGGCTTAATTCTTCACGTGGTTCTGCAATTGTTGAAGTTAATTCTTCAAGAATTTCCATACGTGCTTTTTTCGCTTGCGCTAGTGCTTCACGTAAGATTTGTTCTGTGATACCTTGGATTTTAATATCCATTTGTAACGCAGTAATCCCATCTTTTGTTCCAGCAACTTTAAAGTCCATATCGCCTAAATGGTCTTCTAAACCTTGAATATCTGTTAAAATTGTATAATTTTCACCGTCAGAAACTAAGCCCATTGCAATCCCTGCAACTGGGGCTTTAATTGGTACACCGGCATCCATTAAAGCTAAGGTGCCTGCACAAATACTTGCTTGAGAAGAAGAACCATTTGATTCTAAAACTTCCGCAACTAAACGGATTGTGTAAGGGAATGTTTCTTCGTTTGGAATTACTTGAGCTAATGCACGTTCACCTAATGCACCGTGTCCAATTTCACGACGACCTGGAGAACCAGCACGTCCAGTTGAACCTACAGAGAATTGAGGGAAATTATAATGATGGATGAATCGTTTTGATTCTTCCACACCTAAACCATCAATAATTTGATGTTCGCCTAATGGTGCTAAAGTACAAGCAGATAATGCTTGTGTTTGTCCACGAGTGAATAAACCAGAACCATGCACACGAGGTAATAAACTTACTTCTGATGCCAATGGACGAATTTCATCTAATTTACGCCCATCAGGACGAATTTTATCAATTGTAATCAATTCACGAACAACATCTTTTTCAAGATCTTCAGCAATTTGTTTTACTTCTTTTGTTAATTGCGCAGCAGCATCTGCTTCTAATTCAGCTGCTTTTTCTGCATAAACTTCTTTGACAGTATCTTTTACTTTGTCAATTTCGTCTTCACGAGCTAATTTTTCTTCTGTTAAAACGGCTGTTTTCATTGTTTGATAATACGCATCGAAAATTTCTTTTTTCAAGTCTTCAGCAACTTGTAACAAAGTAACTTCCATTTTCTCTTTACCCACAGCTGCAACAATCTCTTCTTGGAAAGCAACGATTTCTTTAATTGCGTCATGTCCAAATAATAATGCCCCTAACATATCTGTTTCTGATACTTCTTTGGCACCAGATTCTACCATGTTAATCGCATCTTTTGTTCCTGCTACGGTTAATTCGATATCTGTTGCTTCTGCTTGTTCAACAGTTGGATTTAAGACATATTCGCCATTTACACGACCCACATCCACACCGGCAATCGGACCATCAAATGGAATATCTGAAATTGATAATGCTAAGGAAGAACCCAACATTGCTGACATAGAAGGTGAGCAATCTTGTTCAACACTCATAACAATATTCGTTACTTGTACTTCGTTACGGAAACCTTCCGCAAACATTGGACGAATAGGACGATCGATTAAACGTGCAGTTAATGTCGCATCAGTACTTGGACGACCTTCACGTTTGATAAAACCTCCAGGGATTTTCCCTACTGCATACATTTTTTCTTCATAGTTAATTGTTAACGGGAAGAAGTCTGTATCTTTTGCTTCTTTTGAGGCAACAGCTGCACTCAAGACAACAGTGTCTCCATAACGGACTAAAACAGCCCCATTGGCTTGTTTTGCAAGTTGTCCGACTTCTACTTCTAATGGGCGTCCGCCCCAAGTTGTTTTAAATACTTGCTTTGTCATAAGAACTCCTTTTCTACTGTGAGTCAAGGCTGCTACTAAACAAATGAAAACATTGAAAATTCAGTGCTTTCATTTGGTTAGTAGTAAGCCAGGCCAACAGTCACAGCGATTTTATTTTTTTGTTTTTTTGAAATTCATGATTTGCTTTACCCAAATCATGTTGTGCAACATAAGCTTTCTCTTCTGACCATCCTTTGGTACAAAAGGTTACTACCCTCGCTTTCGCTCAGCTAGTATTGTTCAACATCAGCTCTCGCTCGCCTTTCAGTTGGCGAATCGCTGTGTTTCACAACAAAAAAGTGAGATTCGGTTGAACCTCACTTTTCTCATTGTAATGATTAACGACGTAATCCTAAAGCTTTGATCAATTCGCGGTAACGCGCTACGTCTTTGTTACGTAAGTAAGCTAACAAGTTACGACGGTGACCAACTTTTTTCATCAAACCACGGTATGAATGGTGATCTTTTTTGTGTTCACGGATGTGAGCATTCAAAGTATTGATATCTTCAGTTAATACAGCGATTTGTACTTCTGGAGAACCAGTATCTCCTTCATGACGAGCAAATTGGTTGATGATTTCGTTTTTACGTTCTTTAGAAATTGCCATGTTTTCCACCTCTTTCGATTATTTCCCTGCAACTGAGTAAAACGTTGGTGATTCGTCAAACCAAGTGACAGGTGGTGCTTAACGCACAGATATACTTTACTTGATTCTCTCTAAAAAAGCAAGTTTCTATGTTTAATTTACGGAAAAACAATATTTATACAAACAAAACGTATGTTGTTCTATGTTTGATGTTGAAAACATTAAGATTTGTTTCATTATTTTTTCATCTATATACAAAAACGTTGCATATTTTCAAAAAAGCACATAAAATCAATTCATTCAAGAAAGAAAGGAATTTTTTTATGAATTCAATCAATGTACAAGACTTTCAACTGTTGCTAAATCAATCTATTGCTATTTTGGATATTCGTGATGCAAGTGCATTTAGCGAAGGTCACCTACCTGATGCTATTTCTATGCCGACAACTAGTTTGCCGAATCGTTTAAATGAATTAGATGAAAATACAACTTATTATGTGCTCAGTCATTCTGGTCGTCGTTCAGACATCATTGCACAATTTTTAAATAATCATGGATATAAAGCAATACATGTCATCGGTGGTATGAAAGCTCTTAGAAAAGAAGCTGCATAACACTAAAGAGCAACTGAGCGTTCTCGTTCAGTTGCTCTTTTTGCATTCATTTGATTTTTTATTTAGCATCGCAATAAACGCTGGCAATTCAGCTAAGTTATCAAGCACCGCATCTGCTCCCGCAACATAATATTCCTCACGCACACGTTCATCCAGCTCCTGTTTATCTGTTTCTGATAACTGTTGATACTCGTCAAAAGAATAACCCGCTAATGAACTGCCTTCTATTAAACCTATCGAAAAGACACCTGCATTTTTGCCTTCTTCAATATCTGAAATCGTATCACCAATTTTAACAACATTTTGAACTGATGGTGTGCAAAAATGCTCTAAGATATGAAAAATCATATACGGTGCCGGACGACCAATTCCTTTTGTTAAATCAGGAGTTGCAATGAAATCTGGTTCATAACCTTGTTCAGCTGCAACTTTAGCAACAATTTTCATCATGTCACTTGTGTATCCTGTTGTACTGCCAATCGATATCCCCATCGCTTTTAATTGTTCGACTACCTCTAACACACCTAATTTCACGTCTGAATATTGATCTAAGGTTTGAAAAATCACGTCTTCAAATGTTTGATAGATACGATTAATATCGGTTTCTGTTGGTTCTTGTTCATGAACAGCTAACCACTCTTGAGCAATTCGCGGCATCTTTAACATAGTCATAATATGATCGTGTTTTTTTGTCCCCATTGGTAATCGAATTTCTTCTTTTGTTACTATTATACCTTCTTTTTTAAAGGCTTGGTAGAAGGCATCCACTGGCGCCATACATCCAAAATCAATTGTTGTTCCTGCCCAATCTAAAATTACGGTATTAATCATACATTCAAATCCTCCATATACGTTTTAATTAATTCTACAATAGACATTGCCTTTAAGCAGAAAAAAATTAAACAAATATATTTGAATTCCTTTTTTTATCTTGTATACTATTTTTAAGAACTTACTTACAAATTAAAAGGAGAGATTCTATGGCAACATTATTAGCGGTTAAAGCGCACCCAATGACAGATGAAGCATCAAAATCCATGAAAGTTTTTTATGCTTTTTTAGATAGTTACAAAAAAAGTCACCCGGAAGACGAAATCATTACATTAGATTTATATCATGAAGATTTTCCTGAAATTGATTATGATATTATGTCTGGTTGGAACGATTTACGTGAAGGCAAAGATTTTTCTACATTAACAGCAGAACAACAACGCAAAATTGCGCGTTTCAACGAATCAACAGACCAATTCTTAGCTGCTGATAAAGTAGTTATTGCAAACGGTTTGTGGAACTTAAACATTCCTACACGTTTGAAAGCATGGTTTGATACGATAAACGTTGCGGGAAAAACATTCCGTTACACAGAAGCTGGACCACAACCTTTAACAGAAGGCAAAAAAGCCTTGCATATTCAAGCGAGTGGTGGTGCTTATGAAGGACAGGATTTCGCTTCACAATATGTCAAAGGTATTTTAAACTTTATTGGCGTGACTGATTTCAACCAAATCTTTGTTGAAGGCGCCGATCATTTTCCAGAAAAAACAGAATCAATTATCAATGAAGCTATTGAAAAAGCTGAAGAAATTAGCTTAAACTTTTAGTCATCAAAAAAGCTAGAAACCTTGAAAAAAGGTCTCTAGCTTTTTTTGCTTATTCTTTTGATACAACTTCTGTTTCTTCTTCATATAAATTAGAAATGCGTTTGTACCATTCAAACACGTTAGCAATCACTACCTTAATTGCGGCATATGCTGGAATTCCCAAGATTACGCCCACTAAACCAAATAGTTTTCCAGAAGTTAATAGCACTAATAAAATCGTAACGGGATGAACCGATAACTGACTTCCTAGAACTAATGGTGAGATCACACGGCCTTCAATCGTTTGTTCAATAACAAATACAACCAGAACTTTCACTAATAACACTGGTCCGCCCACAATTCCTAAAAAGACCGCTGGAACAAGAGCTAAAAATGAGCCCAAATACGGAATTAAATTTAAGAAACCTGCTGCAATCCCTAGTGTAATGGCATAATCTAAACCGATAATTGAAAACCCAATCATAAACATAATTGCCACTGCAAAAGCTACCGTTAATTGTCCACGAATATAAGAAGATACTTGAGCGTTCATTTCACCCAAAACTTTCAAAGTTGGTTTACGCAATTTGGTTGGTAAAAAGCTGACAATATAAGGACCCAATTTTTTCCCATCTTTTAATAGATAGAATAAAATGAACGGCATGGTAATCACTGCGACGACAATGGATGCCACTGCCCCGAAGAAATTCCCCAGATTTTGGAAAGTAGTTTTTGATACATTTTGAATGACTTCTGTTAATGAGTTCATGAATTTTTCGCCAGATGCGGTCAATTGTTCTTGAACCTGACTAAAAATTGGATCAGAGAATAAATCATTCACTGTTTTTTCAACTACTTTGACATATTGTGGAAAATTATCTACAAAACTTAATGTTTGTTCTTGAATTTTTGGCACGATGACGACAATTCCCCATGCCAATAACCCTACTACTAAAACAAATAATGCAATAATACTGTAAATTCGTTTGATGCCTTTTTTCTCTGCAAAATCGACCACCGGATTCATTAAATAATACAATATTCCTGCTAAAATAATCGGTAAACCGACAATTGCTAAAAATTGTAGTACCGGCGTAAATAAATACGAGACGCGGGTAAATAGATTAATGATAAGTAGGACGAGCAAAACAATTAATAATGCGGTCACTACTTGATTATTTAAAAACCATTTCCAAAACCACGAAAGCGGCTTATTTTTCTTTTCCATCGTTTCTCCTCCTAGCGATAAGTAATGGTCATCCCTTCTGTTATTTCGGGAAGTTTAGCAGGTGTTAAATACACGCTACTTGATAATTTATCGGTTGGCACTTCAGAAAATACAAATGAAATATGTTGAATCGTTTGTAAATTTTGATTCGCCAAATGGCCTACATACGTAATTTGGTACTCTTGGGCCCCAAACAAAATACTCCCGCCTACGGCTAATTCGATGTCTTTTGCTTGTTCGACTTCTTGAATGATAGAGTATGGACGTAACCCATCTGTTACTCCTTTACCGAAAAAAATCAAGATTTTTTCATTTTCATCAATTGCTTCTTGACCAATTGTAACTACTTTTCCTTGATGCATCCTAAACATCGACCTCCTGTTAGTATGGATAGATAAATTATAACATATTATTTATTAAGTCTGTCAGAAGGTTCCTTATGTTTATGTTATTTCTCACAGATGTTTGAGTCAGACAATGTTCTTCTTTCAGAAGTTGTATGTTAAAATAAATATAATCTATTTTTAGGAGGTAACACTATGTTAGAAAAAATGTTTTTAGGAACTTACACTCGTCGTGAAAGTAAAGGAATTTATTCTTTAGTTTTAGACACAGATAAAGAAGAGTTGGTAGACTTAGAATTACTTACTGAAGAAAATAGTCCCACTTATTTAGCACGTAGTGAAAAAGGCTTCACGTATACAGTCACAGAAATTGACGGTAAAGGCGGCGCGGGTGCGTATGATTCAGAATTTAACTTTTTAAATGCTGTGACAGAAGAAGGCGCTCCGTTATGTTATGTAGCAGTAGACGAAGCACGTCAACTTGTTTACGGTGCCAACTATCACAAAGGCGAAGTAAACGTATACAAAATTTTGGACGATGGTTCTTTAGAAGCAACTGACGCAGTGTTTCATGATGAGCCAGTCGGACCACATGAAAATCAAAATGTTCCTCACGTACATTACACAGACTTAACTCCAGATGATCGTTTAGTTGTTTGTGATTTAGGAACAGACCGTGTTTACACATACGATGTATCTAACGAAGGAAAATTAACCGAAGTTGCGACATATGTTGCGCCTGCTGGAACAGGTCCTCGTCATTTAGTTTTCCATCCAAATACTAACTATGCCTATTTATTTGGAGAATTAGACAGTACGATTACTGTTTTAGCTTATGATGCGCCAACAGGTACATTTAAAGAGTTACAAAAAGTGTCCACTTTACCAGAAGATTTCGAAGGCTTTAACGGTGGCGCAGCTATTCGTATTTCTAGTGATGGCCGTTTTGTCTATCTATCAAATCGTGGTCATAACTCTATCGCTGTATTCGCTGTAGCAGAAGAAGGCGCAAGTGTTACTTTTGTTCAACACATTTCAACAGAAGGCGATCATCCTCGTGATTTTGATTTAGATCCGACAGAAAACTTTGTCATCTGTGCCAATCAAAATACAGATAACCTTACATTGTATCGTCGTGATCCAGAAAATGGCACATTGACACTTATTAAAAAAGATATTTATGCACCAGAATGTGTCTGTGTCTTATTTGAAAAATAATCCCTAGGAGGAGTCGCTATGTTTTCAAAAACGCCAGTCGAATTATTAGTTAAAGACTTTTCAAATATTTATAACAAATGCCAATCCGCTTATGAATTAGTCACTAGTCGTAATTTCAATGAATATTTAGCTATTTTGACTACAGCAGAAGCTTATGCGATTGCTGAAAAAGCTTATGTTCGTTGCGATACTTTTGAAGAATTACAAACGAAAGAAGTAGAAGAATTTGTTAATGCGTTTGATGTATTTTATTTCGAATTAAAGCAAGTCCTTTTCCATAAAAATGATGATTTGGAATCACTTTATAATCGTTTAATCTACATGAGTCAAACCTATGAAACTGTCAATGCATCATTTAATTTATTATAAAGGTGAAAAAAATGGACCGATTAGATGTACTGGATCGTCTAAAAGAAGAGTTGAATATTCCCTTTTTAGAAATTAAACTAGCGGAAAAAGACTATACAGAAGACGATTACCAACAATTAAAAAATGAATTATTACAATACTTCGATGATTACGTCCGTAATGTCGAAAACTAAAAAGTGGTGCAGAAAATTTCTGCACCACTTTTTTTAACTTCCCTCAACGATAGCCTTCCCTTTGAATTCAAAGCTGAATCATCGATGTTGCCACATTTTTTAAAAATGTTCTGTCGTGTTCAACAATTAACATCGTTGGTTGAATTGATTGAATGACTTCCTCAAGTTGCTTATGGTTAAAGACGTCCAAATAATTTAAAGGTTCATCCCAGATAAATAATTCAGCAGGAGTTGCTAATGATTTCGCTAACTCTACTCGTTTTCTTTGCCCCATACTCATGTCTTCAATACGATTATTAAAAACCGTTCGTTCAATACCTAATTTCCGTAAATTATTTAGCAAATCTTGATAACTTAAACGATGATTTTCGGCAAATTCCTGCAAGGTTCCTTGATTATCTTCATAGTTCTGACGAACGTAACTAATGGTTACGCCTTGTGGTTGGATAATTTCGCCACTAATTGTGCCTTTGAATTGACCCAAGAGACATTGAATAATGGAAGATTTTCCTGAGCCATTTGCTCCTTGAATAGCCAGACGCTCTCCTTGATTAATCTCAAATGACAGCGGTTGAAATAACTGGCGATCACCATAGCTTAGTTGTAATCGTTCAACTTTCAATAACTGTTTACGATGCGTTGGGTGAAAGTTCATTGTTAACGGCTCAATATATTCAATATCTTTTAATAATTTTTCTTTTTCAGCTGCTTGGTCTTCCATTCTTTTTACAATGGCTTTAGAACGTTTCATCGTACGTGCTGCACGGGCACCAATCGCTCCGGTATCATAGACTGCCCCGCTGCCTTTTTTCGTTGGTGAACCATATTTGTCCTTTTCACGCCCGCGTGACCACTCCGCTTTTTCTGCAGCAGTTTGTTTCAACCGACTGACTTCTTTTTTCAGTTTCATATTTTGTTCTTGTTCATAATCATCTCGTAGACCTTTTTGTTCTTCATAAACCGAAAAATTCCCTTGGTACAATACTAATTGACTTTTTTCAATTGATAAAACATGATCCACAACTCCATCTACAAAACTACGGTCATGACTGACGACAATAAACCCTTGTTTCTTTTTCAAATAATCTGCAACTTGTTGCCGTGCAGTGACATCTAAATGATTGGTTGGTTCATCAATTAATGGAAAGTTAACGTCATCCACAAATAACAAGGCCAATAAAACTTTGGTTTGTTCACCACCAGAAAGGCTTGAAAACTCACGCCATAGGACTTCAGCGTCTAGTTTCAAAAGATTTAATTCTCTCTCCAGTTTCCACTGTTCAAAACTCGAAAGCTCTTGTAAGACATAATAAGTTAATTGTGATTTATCTGTCACGGTTTGGGGAAAATACGTAAAGTTTAATTGATGTTCAATTTTTCCACTGTAAGGATATTCGCCAAGTAACAGGCGTAATAAAGTTGTTTTACCACGACCATTTCGACCAATTAATCCTAATTTCCAGTTTGCATCCAATATCAAATTGGTATGATCAAATAACAAGGTTGTTTGGGCATCAAAACCAAAAGTTAAATTTTTTATTTCAATTGTTGTCATTTTACTCACCTCGACTCGCCCTCTCACAGGCAAGAAAAAAATCCTTGGCTATTTTCAGAACAAGGATTTTTATACAAAGGTACACAAAAAGACCCTGTATCAAAAAACTACCCCAATCCTGAAAATCTGCACACTGCTTCCTTGTAAACAAGACAGTCTTTATGCAGCTTCAACAAATTGGCTTAGTTTTTCAATAGAGGATCCCTCACTTCGTTTTTTTATTAAATTAAGAATACCATGATTGAAATTTCAGTGCAACGAAAAAAATTACAAGTTGAATGTTTCTTTAATTTTTTTAGCAGATTCATACGGTGTTAAATTCGTATTGTCAATAATCAACGTTTTTGCTCGTGGCTCTATTGCCGCTAGTTCATTTGGTGCAGAAATTAAACGCCATTTTTCATTTGAAGTGATTAACTCATGATGTGAAAACTCAATATCGCGTTTGGATGGTTTAGCAGCTAAACGATCTTCTCCCACATTACGCTGAAGCCGCGTCTCTAGATCCGTCACTAATTCGACAAAATAGACTTCTTCGCCAGCATCTAAAAAAATAGCCGCAATTTCTTTTAAAAATTGACGGTCATCTGCCTCACTAAAACCAATCATAATTGTAAAAATGATGGCTTCTGTTAAATTCTCTTTTTTGTTTACTACAAATGACTTGAATAATTCTTTACGCGTCAAATCTGACAAGCGAAAGGCTTCTTGGTTGTAACCTAAAAAATTCGCATACAAATCAATTGTCTGATGATTATACAATAACTTGCCATCTATTTGTTTTTCTAATTCTTTGCCTACGGTCATTTTCCCCACAGCTTGGGCACCAATTAAAACAATTAAACTCATTTTGCCACCTCTTTCTTAAATAAAAAAAAACCGCCAGTTTGGTTAGGACTGACGGAAAAAGGAGTAATTACTCTACTAAGGAGTAAAATGAAAAATAAAAAGGTTATTGTTGGTTATGAATTTAGTATAGACCCTTTTAGGAATTCTGTCATAAAAATAACCTAATAGTTCCATTAAATATTTCTCGTTTTTCGCTTTATTTTTATCATTTTTATTTTTTCAATAACAAGCTTGTCATCCGTTGAATAGAGAAGGAAATTGCATCGGTAGCAGTATCTTGTTTTTGTTCAGCAGCATCAAAAGCGGTCACATCAATCCCATTTTCAAGACTAGTAATCATTTCTTCACAACCTTGAACATAGTCTGTATAAGAGCGTTCAAATTTTTTGTGAATCCCCATTACACGTGCTGGCGGACGTAACGAACGAATTGTTTGTTGCATTGCTACGTATTGCTTTGTTCCTTCTTTAAAAATAGATACAATCTCCACACGACGTTCATCTGAAATAGCTGATAAATCTTCTTGATCAATCACTTGGCGAATTTCTTCGTAGCAAGGATTCATCTCTTCTCCGATTGCCTCTGTATTTTTTACGATATCGTTAATTTTTTGTACATAATAGCCTAAATTAGGTTTCACCCATCATTCCCTACTTTCTTTTTGTTTGCATTCATTGTACCTTTTTTCAATCATTTAGAAAAGCCTTAAAGAAATTGGTCCTTAATTTTTAAAAAGAAACTATCCAAACTACAGAGAGTTTGCCACTCTCATTTTATATAGTTTGGATAGTTTTGTTTAATTTTCACTTATAAAATTCTGCTATTTGGATTAATCATCTAATTCAACTTCTAACACTTCACCTGTTTTAGCATCTAATTTAACATTGATTTCTTTGTTCCTATCTTTGACTTGAACGTCCCAATAAGTCACATTCATTTCTTTGTCTAAATCCCAATCAGTGACTTGACCATCCTTGGCTTCATCCATAGCGATTTTAGCCGCTTCCTCCACTGATAATAAATCAGATAAATCTAATTTGTCTTCATGGCGTTTGACACCTTTTTGTTCGTCTTTGTCTAACGTCTCTTCTTTTTGTTTAGTCACTTCTTTTGTTTGTGCATCAACACCTACTTCGTACTCTTTGTCATCGTCGACACCTTCTACTTTATAGAAGTAATTCCCTAAAGAAGAATCCAACTCAATTGAGGTAATATCTGTATTTGGATACATTTCTTGATACGCTTGAATAGCATCTTCGACTGTTACTTTAAACGCTGGGATTTCTTCAGTGGCAGCTGTCATTGTCGTAGATGAACTAGTTGTTGTCCTTGAAGACGAGCTTGTTGGTGCATCATTTCCTGAAGAAACTGGATTTTCTGCAGCACAGCCAACAAAAATTAGTGCTAGCCCTAAGGTACTGGCATATAAAATTGTTTTTTTCATCGTCGTCCCTCCTTTATTTTCTATCTTTAGTCTACTTATTGAACTAGCTATTTACTAGCGAGTTATCTAAAATTACTATGAAGGATTTTTCATCTTTCAGGAAACTCTACTATAAAAACACTACCTTTTGGTTGATTGTCAGTAACAGATAGTTTCCCATGATATTTTTCTACAATCGATGCCACAATTGCCAAACCAATTCCCGAGCCCTCTACTTTACTAGAACGAGAACTATCCACACGGAAAAAACGTTCAAAAATTCGAGCTTTCATTTTATCGGGAATTCCTACCCCCGTATCGCGTACTTCTAATCGAATTGTTTTTTTCGCTTGCAACTGAATATGAATCGTCTCATGCGCTGCTGAATATTTTTTAGCATTCTCAAATAAATTTTGACAAATTTGTTGTAATTCCAATTCATCTGCATACATATAAATATTTTCCTGAACTGCAACAGTTACTTTTTGAGAACAAATTGCTTGTAATTTTTGAGCTTCTTGTTGGACTAAAGCAGAGAAATCAATTTTTTTGCGAATTTGTGTGGCCTGCTGTTTTCCTAGCAGTAACAATTGATTGGTCAGCGTTTCTAAACGTTTTGATTCTTTATCAATGAAATCAATTGAAGGTGCTATTACTTCCGGATGTGCTGCACCTCGTCGTTTGATTAATTGAACATGACCACGAATAGCTGTTAAAGGCGTGCGCAATTCATGAGAAGCATCTGTGACAAATTGCCCTTCACGTTTCATTGCTTCGCGTTGCATCCGCAATAACTGATTAAAGGATGACGCGGCTTGCTTAATCTCACTTGGCGTTTCCGGGATACTCAATAATTTTTCTTGATTATTTGTGCGTTCGATTTCTTTCATTTCTTGGGTCATTTGCTCTAGTGTCTTACTCCATTTACCAACAAAAAAGTAAATAATCCAACTACCAATTAAAACCGCAAAAAGATTTAGCAGTAAGCTAATGACTAACATCCGCATCATCATTTCGATAACTGTATTCCCATGAATTGCAATTTCGATGGTGCGGCCTTTTTGTTGATGGCGTTGAAAATAATAAATGTCATCATCCATTAAAATAATTCCCTTAAAAATTGGTAATGCGGTTCCTTGTGCTAATTCCGTAAAAATTTCTTTGCCATCTTTCGAATAGTATGTAGGACCATCTGACAATAAAATCCGGACGGCATCTTCTTCATTTTTGGCAATCGTGACATCTACTAAAGCTTCCCAATCATTCGTTGCTTTTGGTACTTCCTCTAAGGTAGTTATACTTTCTTTGGCTTGATTCGCTAAATAATAATAAACGGAGGACAAAGAGATGGTGACAAAAGCTAAGTTGACAATAACTAATAAGCCAGTCAAAATTGCTACAAAGCGACTAGTTAACTGAAATTGTGCCCCTTTTTTCCTATCTGTCATCTAGTTCCCTCAACACATAGCCCACACCACGTACCGTTTGAATCATCAGTCCGTATTCACCTAGTTTATTTCTAAGTGTGCGAATATAAACATCTACGACATTGGTTTGTCCCATAAAATCATAGCCCCATACGGTATTTAATAATTCATCACGTTTTTTTATTTCTTCTGGTGTTTTCATTAATTCGTATAGTATTCCAAATTCTTTAGGCGTCAAATAAATCTCTTCATCGCCAATAGTTACTTGATGTTTAGCAATATCTAAGCATAACTCTTGGTAGCGAATCATTGTGGTTTCTTGTTTGCTTAAGCGCCGTTCAATGACACGAATTCGCGCAAATAATTCTTCAATAGCGAACGGTTTAGTAATATAATCGTCCAAGCCTGTGTCTAAGCCAATTACAATATCCGTTGTTTGATTGCGTGCAGTCATCATAATAATAGGAATATCACTTTCTTTTCGAATACGTCTAGCCACAGTAATGCCATCGTATTTTGGCAACATCCAATCTAACAAAATCAAATCAAATTCTTGTTTGGCAAATATATCTAACGCTTCTTGGCCATCTTTTACCCATGAGACGTTATAGCCTTCAAATGTTAATTCCGCTTGAATAAAACTTGCCAGGCTTTCTTCATCTTCGACTAATAAAATGGTTACAGTTTCCATCCACAGTCCCCCTTTTCTTTATTATAAAGAAAGAACGTCTTTTTCAAAAACGTTTAGGGATAAATAATAGATGAAGATTTTTTCATAAAAAAAAGTGACTAGCTAAACAGCTAATGGGACTGACCCTATAAATTAAGACACAAACAAAAAAGCATATACTAGGCTATAGATTTACGATATTCTATCGGAGATTTATAGCCTAATTTTTGTTGAATTCGAATTTTATTATAGTAATTAATGTAATCTATAACTGTCTGTATTACAATAGATGTAGGTTCATTATTGAGCCTATCTAAATAGAACGTTTCAGACTTTAGAGAGGCATGAAACGATTCGATGCAAGCATTATCTGAGGGTGTCCCTTTTCGGGACATGCTCATGGTAATGCTTTTTCTTTGTACTTCTTCTTGATAACGATATGAGGTGTACACCGATCCCTGATCACTATGCAGTAAACAATCGGTTACTTCTGGAAGTTGTTCTAAAGTTTTAAGAACAAAATTAATATCTTGTTTTTCACCAATATTGTAAGCAATGATTTCACCATTATACAAATCCATGATAGAAGACAAATAAAGTTGCTTTCTTCCAAAAGGTAGATACGTAATATCTGTAACTAGCTTTTGGAATCGTTCATTAGAATTAAATTGACGATTTAGTTTGTTTTCAACAACCTTAAAAGGTTGTCCCATTTTTTTACGTTTTTTAACTTTCACTTTACAATTCCAGTTATATTTTTGCATGATACGTTGAACAGTATTTTTACTCACTTTTCTTTTTCTATTTAATAGGGCAGTAATTTTTCTATAACCATATCTATACTTATTTTCTAAACATAATTGTTGTATATCTAATTCTAAATCTGTTAATTGTCTAATTTTTTTATTTTTAAGCCAGCCATAGTAAGTAGAACGAGGTATTTTGAATAAACCACATAACTCAGTAACGGTCATTTTTCCTTTCATACTAGAAACTAAATCTATAAATATTTTGGGTTCCACATCCTTTCCAATTCGTTGTACTTTTTTAGGATATCTAACTGCTGAGTTAAAAATCTATTCTCAACTTTTAATCGTTCTATTTCAGATACATATTCAGGTCCTTTGTTAAAACTATATTGTTTGCCAACTGGTTGAAGAAACCTATGTGTTTCTCCCTTTCTATACCAACGCCACCATGTTTCAACTTGTGTTTTATTTTTAATATTTAATTCTGTCATAATTTCTTTAGTTGTCATTCCGGATAATTTTAATTCAATCACCTTATTTTTTACTTCAATTGGATATGCCACTCTTGTTCCCATCAAAAAACACCTCCTGTTAAATTCATTTTAATTGAATTCAACAGAAAGTGCTTTTTTATTGTGTCTTATTATTTTGGGTCAGTTCAAAACAGCTAATCACTTTGACTTATTTTATTCTTTCCCCATTGCACGTTGAACTGCTTTTACAATCTCAACAACTGGAATAATCGCAAATGATACACCGACTACAATTCCCCATTGGTACCAATCTAAATGAGTTACTTTGAAGATATCGTTTAGACCTGGAATAATGATGATTCCCATCATTAATGCAAATGACAATAGAATCGCCCAGTTGAAGGCTTTGTTGCGGAATGCGCCGACTTTGAACAATGATTGATGAACAGATTTCACGTTAAATGCGTGGAATAACTGCATCAAACCTAATGTTGCAAAAGCCATTGTTAACGCATCTGCATGCTGTAAATCATATAAACCTGTAGCATCCAACCCTGGCATGTTTGCTACTGTATGTGCTGGCCATTGTAGCGCAGACCAGTAAACAAATAATACAGCTGCCGCTTCTAAAATACCTTGGTAGATAATACTACTCATCACTCCACCTGAGAAGAAGTTTGAATTCTTACCACGAGGTTTGTGTGCCATTAAATCTTTTTCAGCAGGTTCCATTCCCAAAGCAATTGCTGGGAAGGTATCTGTGACTAAGTTAATCCATAATAAATGAATTGGTAATAACGTATCCCAACCTAATAAGGTTGCAATAAACAGTGTTAATACTTCCCCTAAGTTTGCAGCCATTAAATATTGGATAGCTTTTTGAATGTTTGAGAAGACTTTACGTCCTTCTTCAACAGCGACAACGATTGTTGCAAAGTTATCATCTGCTAATACCATGTCAGAAGCCCCTTTGGAAACTTCTGTACCAGTAATCCCCATACCAACACCGATATCGGCTTGTTTTAATGAAGGTGCATCGTTTACACCGTCACCAGTCATCGCTACAACTTTACCTTCTTGTTGCCAAGCTTTTACGATACGTACTTTATGTTCTGGTGATACACGAGCATAAACGGAGTATTTTGAAATATTTTGTGCTAATTCCGCATCAGACATTTGATTTAATTCGGCACCAGTTAAAACGGCAGCATCATCACCTGGTTTAATAATTCCTAAGCGTCCGGCAATTGCTTCTGCTGTATCACGGTGGTCACCGGTAATCATAATTGGACGAATACCAGCTTCTTTCGCAATTTTAACTGCTCCGGCTGCTTCGGCACGCTCAGGGTCAATCATCCCAACTAATCCGGCAAAGATTAAATCATTTTCAAGTTCTTCTGAAACTAATTTTTCAGGAACTGCGTCAATATATTTGTAAGCCATACCTAAAACACGTAGGGCTTGTTTAGCCATATCTTTGTTGTTTGATAATACTTTTTCTTGTTCAGCAGCTGTCATTGGTAACACTTTATCGTTTAGTAGCACCTCTTTTGTACGGCCTAACAAGACGTCTGGCGCACCTTTCACTGCTACTAAGAAACGACCATCTGCCAATTTATGAATAGTACTCATCAATTTACGATCTGAATCAAATGGTAAATCTGCAACACGAGGTTCTTTTGGTTCTTCTTGACGAACATCAAAGCCTTTGTCACGACCAAATTGAACTAAAGCTGTTTCTGTTGGGTCACCCATCAAATTACCTTCTTGACCGATACGTGTATCATTTGCAAGGTTCATAATTTTTAATGCCATGTTATCAACTGAAATATCATCTGATGCCGCATATTGATGGTCATCAAAGTATAATTTTTCAACAGTCATTTGGTTTAATGTTAAAGTACCCGTTTTGTCAGAAGCAATAATATCCGTAGCTCCTAGTGTTTCAACAGCAGGTAATTTACGAATCATCGCATTACGTTTCGCCATAACTTGAGTTCCTAAGGCTAAGATAATCGTTACAATCGCTGGTAAGCCTTCTGGAATCGCAGCCACAGCTAATGAGATAGAGGTTAATAACATTTCAACCCAATCACGACCATTTAAGACTGTCCCAACAAAGAACATGATGACTGCAATAATTAAAATTGCAGCTGTTAAGAATTTACCTAATTGATTTAAGTTACGTTTTAATGGTGTTTCTGTTTCGTCAGCATTTGCTAACATGCCTGCAATCTTACCAACTTCGGTATTCATCCCAGTATTAACAACGAGCCCTTTACCACGACCATATGTTACATTACTGTTTGAATAAGCCATATTGATTCGGTCACCAATACCAATATCTTGGCCTTCAAGAACTGTTAATTCTTTTTCAACTGGAACTGATTCCCCAGTAAGAGCTGCTTCTTCAATCTTCAATGAACTTGCTTCGATTAGTCGCAGATCTGCTGGAACGACATCCCCAGCTTCTAATAAAACAATATCTCCTGGAACTAATTCTGTACTATTTACAGTCACACTATGACCATTACGCAAAACATTCGCATTAGGCGTTGACATTTCACGTAAAGCTTCAATCGCCTGTTCTGCTTTTGCTTCTTGGATAACACCCATTACCGCATTGATAATAACTACGGCTAGAATGATAATTGCATCCACCCACTCACGGTGACCTTCTGCATTTGGTACCATCGCTGAAATGGCAGCAGCAGCAATTAAAACAAGGATCATTAAATCTTTAAATTGCTCTAAGAATTTTTGCAACATGGTTTTCTTTTTGCCTTCTTCTAATTCATTGGCACCATATTGCGTTAAGCGACTTTTCGCTTCACTATCAGAAAGTCCTTCAGGTTGTGAACCTAATTCTTCAAAAACAGCATCTACTGTTTGAGAGTAAAAAGCTTGTGACAGTTGTTGTTTCTTTGCATTTTCCTCTGACATGTTCTTCCTCCTTTAATTTTTGCCTACATACTGCCTATTTTTATCAAAAAAAATAGACTTGTGTATGTGCGACACATACATAAGTCTCACTAATTAAGGCAACACCAGAAAAAAAGCAGTTAAGTTCTTTTCGGTTGGTGACGTTGCCACAGCGTATGTGCTGCAAGTTACTCCCTCATGATACAAAAAATTATTACAAAATTTATTATACAAGATGTTTTTTCTTCTGACAATTCATTTGACAGTTTTCTGAAAAGAAATTTGAAAGTCATTTTTTCTATCAAGATATAATTGGACCAATTCCACAAGCTCCTTATTCAAAAGTTTGAATTTTTTCGAATAAAGAAACTGTAGAATTGCCAATACAAACGAGACTTTCTAATGTATTAATTATACTTATAAAAACAGGCTAATCTGTTTTTGTAGATTAAAACCCACGTATTAGATAGCGACCCAATTCTCGCATAGCAACTTTCTCACCGCCATCTGCTGCTCTTTTCAGCCAGTATTCACCTTGTTTAACGTTTTTAGCCAGAAAGTCACCTTTAATCATATAGAGGCCTAATAATCTCATTGCTACCAATTCGTGTAGCTCCTCTGCTGCGATAAACAAATATCGAGAACCTTCTTCTCTATCTTGCTTTAAGCCGTCTCCATGTAATAAACGGTAGCCTAACACTCTAGTTGCAATAGCATCACGCCGTTCAACTGCTAAATGCAACCATTTTTCACCTTCAAAAGAATTTTGCTCAATCCCTTCACCGTCTAACAAGCGCACAGCTAAGTCTACAACTGCCCATAAATCACCTAATTCTGCAGAACGACGTAACCAAAGTTCTCCTTCAACAGGATCAGGCGCTAAGCCAATTCCTGTCAGGTAACAATACGCCAACTCATTCATCGCTCCCGTATCTCCTAAATCTGCCGCAGCCTTTAACCACTTTAAGCCTTCTTGACTCTTTTCTTGTTTCTGTTTCTCAGCCAAATCAACAACTTTGTCAGTTACAGTATCTACTTGCTGCTTTGTTGATTCACCTTCAATTGGAGAAACTTCTTCTTGAGAAAGCTCTTCTTTTTTTTCAACTCCTAACGACTTAGAAATCCGACTGAATACTGAGAAATTTTTCTTTTTATCATCATTTTCACCCAATTTATCCATCTCCAATCTATCATCTTTTTTTAATAGTAATAAAAAAATTGGATTTTTGCAAAAATCCAATTTTTCTTTCATATCCGAATATTTACAACTATAAGCTGATATGGTAGTATTCATATGGGAATGATTTGTCTTATTATGAAAGATAAATCATTCTCATTTTTTTAAAATTAAAGGAGGATTCACATTACATTGGAAGCAATATTATTACAATACGCTTGGGTACTGGTCGTATTGATTGTCTTAGAAGGCTTGTTAGCAGCTGATAATGCTGTTGTCATGGCTGTAATGGTCAAACATTTACCCAAAGATCAGCAACAAAAAGCATTATTATATGGACTATTCGGAGCATTTATCTTCCGATTCGTTGCAATATTCTTAATTACCGTGTTAGTTAACTTTTGGCAAATTCAAGCAATCGGAGCGATTTATCTATTGTTTATGTCCACTAAACATATTTACGAAACAGTTACTAATTCAGGACATTCAGATGAAGAGCAAGCTCAGAAAAAAGCATCTGGTTTTTGGATGACTGTCTTAAAAGTAGAATTGGCAGATATCGCATTTGCTGTAGATTCTATTTTAGCAGCAGTAGCAATTGCTGTTACGTTGCCTAGTCTAGGAAACGTTAGCATCGGTGGTATCAATGCAGGTCCATTTGTTGTCATGTTCTTAGGTGGCCTTATTGGTGTAATCATGATGCGTTTTGCAGCGCGTTGGTTTGTCACACTTCTAGAAAAATTCCCATCTTTAGAAACAGCTGCCTTTCTAATTGTTGGCTGGGTTGGTGTAAAACTAGCTGTCTTAACATTAGGTCATGAAAAATTAGGTGTTATTCCTCATTCATTCCCACATTCTACTTTATGGGAAGTTATTTTCTGGACAGTACTACTCTCAATTGCTTTGATTGGGTTTGTTGTAGGAATTAAAAATCCAAGTAACGCAAAAAAACCTGCTCAAGTTGAGATAGATTAAATTTTTAAATAAAAAAGAGCGGAGCAATCCACCCTTTTGGCAAAGCGATTATAGCTGATATTGGATAAAAAAGAGGATAACACTGAATTCAGTGTCACCCTCTTTTTTATTATGCAATAATTGAACCATTTGGCATGCCTTTTGGTGCTTCCACAACTTGTAATTTACCAGAAGCGTCTTCGGCAGATAAAATCATTCCTTGACTAATTTGACCACGCATCTTACGTGGTTTCAAGTTTGCCACGATTACCACTTTCATCCCAATTAATGCGCTTGGATCAGGATAAAATTCGGCAATACCAGATAAAATCTGACGGTCTTGATTGTCGCCAGCTGCTAGACGGAGTTGTAGCAATTTATCTGCACCTTTGACTTTTTGACAATCAATAACTTCAGCAACTTTTAATTCCACTTTATCAAAATCTTCATATTTGATTTCTTTTTCTTTGACTGAAACTAATTCTGTTTCTTCTGGATTCCATTTCACAGAATCATCATTATTTTTTGTTCCTTCAGACATTTTCTTTTGAATATATTCTACTTCAACTTCCATGTCTAAACGTGGGAAGATTGGCGTACCTTTGACTGTTACTTTCGTGTCACTTGGAAATTCACCAAAATGTAAATCTTTTAAGTCCATTGCGGAATCTAAACCTAACTGACTAAAGATTTTTGCTGGCGTTTCAGTCATAATTGGTTGTAATAAAATCGCCGCAATCCGCAAACTTTCTGCTAAATGAACCATTACGCTATCTAGCTCGGCTTTACGTTCTTCATCTTTGGCTAATACCCAAGGTTCCGTTTCGTCAATGTATTTATTGGCACGAGAAATCAATGTCCACACTTCAGACAATGCCGTGCTAAATTCCATTTTATCCATCGCTTCGTGATAGCGACCTACCACGTTTGCTGCGGTTGTTGATAATTCACTATCAAAAGGCGTTACTTTTGATGCATAGTTAGGAACAATGCCCTCACAGTATTTGTTAATCATCGCAATTGTACGATTTAATAAGTTTCCTAAGTCATTGGCTAAGTCATAGTTCACACGAGCGACAAAATCTTCTGGCGTGAATACACCATCACTACCAAACGGAACTGAACGCAATAAATAATAACGTAATGCATCCAAACCATAACGCTCCACTAGCATTTCTGGATAGACCACATTTCCTTTAGACTTAGACATTTTACCATCTTTCATCATTAACCAGCCGTGACCAAAGATTTTCTTCGGCAATGGTAAATCTAATGCCATCAACATAATTGGCCAATAAATCGTATGGAAACGAACAATCTCTTTTCCAACCATATGCACATCTGCTGGCCAGTATTTGTTAAACAAACTTTCATCGTCTGAACCATAACCTAGGGCAGTAATATAGTTTGATAACGCATCAATCCACACATAAACAACATGTTCAGGATTAGCGTTGACAGGTACGCCCCATTTAAACGTCGTACGAGAAACAGCTAAATCTTCTAAACCTGGTTCGATAAAGTTTTTGATCATTTCATTTTTACGTGACTCTGGCAAAATAAACTCTGGATGTTCGTTGTAATAGTTTAGCAAACGATCGGCATATTTCCCCATACGGAAGAAATAAGATTCTTCTTTAACTAATTCTACTTCATGACCACTTGGTGCTTTCCCACCAATAACTTTGCCATCTTCATTACGATAGACTTCTGCTAATTGCGTTTCAGTGAAAAATTCTTCGTCAGAAACTGAATACCAACCTTCGTATTCTCCTAAGTAAATATCATCTTGATCTAACAGTTGTTGGAAGATTTTTTTTACAGCTTCTTTATGATAATCATCTGTAGTACGAATAAATTTATCATAGCTAATATCCAAAGTTTTCCATAATTTTTTGACATCTGCTGCCATACGGTCAACGTATTCTTGTGGTTCTACACCTAGCTCTTCTGCTTTTTTCTCAATTTTTTGTCCATGTTCATCTACTCCGGTTAAGTAGAAGACATCAAATCCCATTAATCTTTTATAGCGGGCAACTGCATCACAAGCGATTGTTGTGTATGAATTACCAATATGTAATTTGCCGCTTGGGTAATAGATTGGCGTAGTAATATAAAAAGTTTCTTTCTCAGCCATGGGTCTCCTCCTCTTGCTCTAAACGAGATTATTCTTTGCTAGTATACCACACTTTGGTTAGTGTGTTTTTATTTTTAACTGACTTTCCTAAATTTATACTACCTGAAATAATTTTTTGGCGCACAAAATAAGTTTTGCTATAATATAAGTCGGATCAATGAAAGGAGCCTATATGAATACCAAAGAACGTTCACTCTTACTACTATTTATTATCTTAACAGCAATCCATATTTTATTTTGTAATTTCTATCCACAGATCTATGGCTATATGAATATCCATGGACAGCTACTACTCTTTTTAATGTTGACGAAGCTGATTCGTGTGGCTGTCTTATTAGCTATTATTGGGCTAGGCTTTACTCAATTACAACAAAAAAATAAAAAAGGAATGTCCACTTACCTTGCACTTTTTTTCTTTAATTTAATTCTGATGTTTCTTTTTTCCTAGACTTTAGCTTCTATATAAAGCATGATACAATGAAAAGACGAATAGATTACTTAGGGAGGGAAAAAGATGGCGTTTGCTTCCAAAGCCGAAGAAAAAATTTATTACGAACAACATGCGACCGAACAAGAATTCCTAGAATGGTATCAACAGCAAGATCAACCAAAATACGAAAAACCTTCTGTAACTGTCGATATCGTTTTAATGTGTTACAACAAAGAAAACGATCAATTAAAAGTTCTTTTAATCCAACGAAAAAGCAATCCGTACCGTGGATCGTGGGCACTGCCAGGAGGTTTTGTTAATCCAAATGAATCCACAGGTGAAAGTGTGCTAAGAGAAACAAAAGAAGAAACAAGCGTCACCATTTCTGCCCAAAATATTGAGCAACTACATACCTTTAGCACACCAAATCGTGATCCGCGAGGTTGGGTCGTAACGGTAAGTTATCTTGCTTTTATTGGTGAAGAACCACTCTCTGCTGGAGATGATGCGAATGAAGTTCGTTGGTTCTCACTAGAACGAAAAAACAATCAGTTGTACCTGATTAATGGCGATGTTGAAATCATTTTAGATTTGCGTACAGGGCATTCTTTAGGTAAAGATACCCTAGCCTTTGACCATAGCGAGATTATCTTAAAAGCATTTAAACGCGTCATCAATAAAATGGAGCATGAGCCTCAAGTTTTACAAGTTCTAGGTGACAGCTTTACGATTACTGAAGCACGCAAAGTATTTGCTAAATTTTTAGGTGTTGATTTTCGGACGATTGACCATTCTAATTTCAAAAAATCCCTTTTGCGTTTCTTTGATGAAATTGGAGAACGACCAGTAGGAATCGGTCGACCATCAAAAATTTACCGCCTAAAAGAAGACGTTTTTCACGAAGAAATTTAAGCACAAAGAAGCTGTTTTGTCACGAGGACAAAACAGCTTCTTTTCGGTTTTTCATAATTAGTGGACAGTGTTCCTAGAAACAAAAATGCAAAGATTTTTTCTATACCCTAGGCGATCCCTGAAGTCCCTTTCAGTTCTTAATGACTAAGTTAATTGTGCGCGACCTAAACGTTCTATTTCTTTACACTTTTCATTTTTCAATTCTTTAACTTCAATATAACGAACTTCTTTTCCGTACCAGCGACCCTTGTATTGAATTCTTTGAATAAATTGTTGCCAATCAGCTTCTGAAAACTCTCCAGATTCATCTCTAAACTTTGGCTTTGATTCAATAAATAAATAATCAAAATCGCGTACCAAGCTAATCGTTAGTTGATCGATAAAGTTCCTTTTTTGATCCAATTTGATTGTACGTAACTTTAAGACACGTTCCTTTTGTTTTTGATAATTCTTTGCATGAATTAAACGTACTTTGCGTTTCTTCGCAACTTTTGCTCTTAGTTGCAATTTCTTTTGTTCTTTCCCTAATTGCTTAATTAAGTGGGATTGATTGATTTGTGGTAATTCTTTTTTTACAGAAATTTGAATTAAATTATCTGGGCAATATGAAATTCCCACTAAATCATTTGTTTTTGGCAGTTCTTCCACTTCTTCTACACATAAAATAGAGGCATAGAATTCACAATTACGCCTAGCAGAAATCGTCACCGACTTAATTTTGCCACGTACTTCACGATGCAAATGAATCGGTACTAAACTTTTTAGTTTGGGAACTTTTAAATGTTCTCCTTCTAAGTAGACAGTATGTTGCTGATTATTTGTTGTATAAGATTGCCAAGTACTTTTTTTTGTTTTCAGTTTTGGGTAACCAGCCCGACCGCTGAAATAATTGCGAAATGCTCGGTCTAAGTTCCTTTGAGCATTTGCCAAAGCCAGACTGTCTGTTTTCTTTAAAAAAGGATAGTCTTTCTTCAATGATGCAGGCGTCATTGTAGTATTTCTCGCTACACCTGTTTGTCTAGCAATTAATAAATGATTGTATGTAAATCTAACACAACCAAATGTTTCAATAAAAAATTTTTTTTGCTTTTCATCTGGGTAGATGCGAAATTTATAACCTTTTAATACGCTCATTTCTCCACCCCTTACTCCAATCTCCTCTTCAACCATAATTTCCTAAAAATTCTGAATAATCAGTTTATACAGATACGTACCATAATAAGCAATCCTGAACTATTAATCAAGAGAAAAACATTCATTTGTTTTCCTCTTAATTAATTGACTCACTGATTATTTTTGTTTTTGCTTTAATTTTTCTTGGTAGATTACTTTCTCTTCATCTGTTGCATAAACAAAATGACCTTCTGCAATTTCTTGCATCTTACGAGGACGCGTATCAGTTGAATCCTCTACGTATTTGATACGTTGACGCGTACGCTCATAATCTGGATCAGGCAATGGAATAGCTGATAATAAACTTTCTGTATATGGATGTACGCCATTGTAATAGATATCATCACTGCTACCTACTTCTAGTAATTTTCCATGGTGCATTACACCAATTCGATCGCTGATGTGTTTTACCATTGATAAATCATGTGCGATAAACAAATACGTTAAATTGTGTTCTTTTTGTAAATCTTGCAATAAGTTAACAACCTGTGCTTGAATGGATACATCCAACGCAGAGATTGGTTCATCACAGATAATAAATTTAGGGTCTACCGCTAACGCACGTGCAATCCCAATACGTTGACGTTGGCCACCTGAGAACTCATGTGGATAGCGTGTACCGTGGTTTGGATTTAAGCCAACAGTTTTTAACAGTTCATTTACACGATCATTACGCTCTTTTTCAGTTTTAGCTAAACCATTTACGTCAATACCTTCTGCAATAATGTCACGAACTTTCATTCGTGGGTTTAATGACGCATATGGATCTTGAAAGATCATTTGCACGTCACGACGGAAATCTTTCATTTCTTTTTTTGATTTTAAGCTCATTACGTCTTTGCCATCAAAGGTTACTTTACCGCCTGTTGGGTGATTTAAACGAATAACTGTACGTCCAGTTGTTGATTTACCACTACCTGATTCCCCAACTAATCCAAACGTCTCTCCTTCATAGATATGGAAAGTAATGTCATCAACAGCTTTCACTTCGTCTTTACGACCGACGTTAAAGTATTGTTTTAAGCCTTCAACTTCTAGTAAAACTTTTCTCACTGACTTTCCCTCCTATGCTCTACCTTGTTTTTTTTCTTTAAATTTCGCCCAACGAATTTGAATTTCTTCTGGCGGTGTTACTTTTGGTGCTTGTGGTGCTAATAACCAAGTTGCTGCTTTATGAGTTGGTGACACTTCAAAAAATGGTGGTTGTTGTTCCGCATCAATTTTCATAGCAAATTCATTACGTGGGTAAAATGCATCGCCCATAGGTGGTTCCAATAAATCAGGAGGGGTACCTGGAATCGCATATAGACGATCGCCGGTTCCTTCCAATGTCGGCATTGATCCTAATAACCCCCAAGTATAAGGATGTTGCGGATTGTAGAAGATTTCTTCTGCCGTACCAATTTCAATAATTTTTCCAGCGTACATAACAGCTACACGGTCAGCTACATTAGCAACTACGCCTAGGTCATGGGTGATGAAAATAATTGAAGAATTCATTTTTTCTTGGATTTCTTTTAATAGTTCTAAAATTTGGGCTTGAATTGTTACGTCTAATGCAGTGGTTGGTTCATCAGCAATTAGAATATGTGGGTAACAAATTAAAGCAATCGCGATTACGATACGTTGACGTTGTCCACCAGAAAATTGATGTGGATAATTATTCAATCGTTTTTCTGCATTAGGAATACCTACAAGTTTTAACAATTCTAAAGCTTGCGCCAAGCCTTCTTTTTTTGAAATTTTATTGTGTTTTAATAATGATTCTGCCACTTGTTTACCAATTGTCATTGTCGGATCAAGTGATGTCATCGGATCTTGGAAAATCATTGCAATTTCTTTTCCACGAATCTTTTGCATTTCTTTTTCTGATTTTTTCAAAATATCTGAGCCATTAAATAAAATTTCGCCGCTTTCAACAACCGCGTTATTTGCTAATAAACCCATGATACTACGGGTAGTGACGGATTTACCACTACCTGATTCACCTACGATAGCTAAAGTTTCACCTTGATATAAATCAAAATCAACATTACGAATAGCTTGTACTTTACCAGCATAGGTTTCAAATGAAATTTTTAAATCTTTTACTTCTAAAATTTTTTTCATCATACTCACTCTTTCATTTTCGGATCAA
Source organism: Enterococcus sp. AMC2644 (assembly GCF_058216475.1). Lineage (NCBI taxonomy): Bacteria > Bacillati > Bacillota > Bacilli > Lactobacillales > Enterococcaceae > Enterococcus > Enterococcus sp. AMC2644. Next base: position 1,854,219 of record NZ_CM177095.1, on the reverse strand, counting down.
AAGCATCTCTTAGTCCATCTGCTAATAAGTTAAAGCCAATCATAATTACTGATAATACAACTGCTGGAATCCACATTTGATATGGTAAGAATCTAAATGTCTTATAACCATCACTCAATAACATCCCCAACGAAGCGGTTGGTGGTTTCAAACCTAAACCAATGAAGCTCAAGAAGGCTTCGAAGAAAATTGCAGAAGGGATACTAAACATCATTTGTACGATAATTACACTAGAAATATTTGGCAAGATATGCTTGAATGCAATTTTACTACGTTTTTCACCTAAAGTTGTTGCTGCCAAAACAAACTCTTGATCTTTTAATTTCATCGTTTGTGCCCGTACAATACGTGCCATTGGAATCCAGTTAGTAATTGCCATTGCGGCAACGATTGAGAAGATACCTGGTTTAAATACAACTAACATTAAAATCATAACAACTAAGTTTGGAATACCTGATAACACTTCTAAGATACGTTGCATCACGTTATCCACGCGACCTCCTAAAAGACCAGAAATCAAACCGTATGTTACACCAAAAATAATATCAAGCATTGCTGCAATAAACGCAATTAACAAGGAGATACGTGTTCCCATGAATAAACGGCTTAATAAGTCACGACCTAAACCATCTGTTCCTAAGAAGAAATATACATCATCTGGAACATTAGCTGCTGCATATTTATCAACTAATTGTCCACCGACCGTTGCTGTACCATTAAATCCATTAATATCGATTCCTGGAATTTTTGGAGGTAAGTTAATATAGTTTACATTTTGTGCGGTTGGATCATGTGGTGAGAAGAAAATTGTCACAATTGAAATGAAAAGAATGACAAGTAATAAGCTACTAGAGAAAACTGCAGCTTTATTTTTCTTCAAACGACGCCAAGAATCTTGCAAGAAACTTAAAGAAGGTGCCGCAATGACTTCACGTTCAATCGCAGTATTTTTTTCTAAGGGCTCAAATTGAGAAGCTGAAATTTGATTAATTTCCGCTTGTGTGCTTTTTGCGTTTTCCATTATCCACGACTCCCTTCTGATACACGAATACGAGGATCAACAATTCCGTATAAGATATCGACAATAAAAATCACGAAAATTAACATTGCTGAATATAAAATTGTTACTGCCATGATGGTTGGGTAATCATTTGTCATGATTGATTTTACGAATTGTTCCCCGATACCAGGAATCGCAAAAATATTTTCAACAACTAATGAACCTGTCATTAAGCCGACTGCTAAAGGTCCCAATAAGGTTAACAATGGAATTAAACTATTACGCAATCCATGACGGAAAGCAATTTCCCAACGACTTAAACCTTTTGCACGTGCTAATTCAACATAATCACTGTGTAAAACCTCAACCATTTCTGTACGGATAAAACGCGCAGAATCGGCTAATGGGGACATCGCAAGTGCGATTGTTGGCAAAATAGTGTAGATAAAACTATCCCATTTCGCAATTGGCAAAATGTGTAATTTGATTGCAAAAATGTATTGTAATAATACCGCAAATACGAAGTTAGGGATTGAACGTCCCAAGATTGCCACTAAGGTTGCACTTGTATCTATCCAAGAATTTTGTTTCATCGCAGAAATTGTTCCTAAAATAGTTCCAAAGAAGGTTCCGAAGATGATAGCTTGAACCCCTAATTGCATAGATGGACCAATTCGACCACCTAACAAGCTAGAAACGGCTTGGTTTTTAAATTGGAATGAGATCCCAAAATTTCCTTTTAATAAGTTTGTTAAGTATTGTCCGTATTGCACAATTACAGGCTTATCTAAACCTAACTGTTTGTTCAAGAGAGCAATTTGCTCTGGCGATAATTTTTCTGCATTTGAATACGGTGTTCCTGGTAGAAATTGCATTAAGAAAAAGGTAATTGTTGCAATTAACCATAGTGTAATCAGCATATAAAATACACGCTTTAATAAGTATTTGATATAACTATTCACGATAGCTCCTCCTAATTTATTTTGACTTCTAGACAATAGTTCTGTAAATTAAAACTATCCCTTGGTTATTATACCAATTTTTAAAAGAAAGGATAATTTTATGTATCTTAAAAAAAGTTCGTGGGTAATTAGTCTTGTTTGCACATTGTTTAGTGTTATTCGCTTAGTTATCCTACAAAATTTTTCATTTAGTGCTCTATCAGATTCACTATTTATATTTACATTGCTGTTTCTCATTATTGGCGGTTTTCTTTGGGTATTTGCTTCCGGATTTTTTGATCTTTTTCAAGCATCCTTCAAAAAACGCAGTCAAAAATCAAAAACAGAGTATTTGAAATTGTCAGAAGTTGGTCGTTCTAGTTTTCGTTTTTGGCTAGAGCCGGCAGGTATTTTATTTCTTTTAACCTTGCTATCTTTATTGATTGCAAGCAGTAAATAACATAGGCTGAAACCCTACTCTTCGTAGTAGTGTTATCAGCCTATTATTATTTGTGTTTCTACTCAATTAAAAAAATTATTCTTCAATAGTTACCCATTTGTAATCATATTGCGCGCCTGCTGCATGAGCAACAACACCTTGAACTTTTTCTGAACGTAAATGTGCTTCTGCTTTTTGATAAACTGGAATAACACCTTGATCGGCCATCAGTGTTTGTTCAGCTTTTACTAAATCTTCCCAACGTTTTGCAGAATCATTTGCATGTTCGTTGTTTGACGCATCAACAATTTTATCATATTCAGGGTTGCTGTAACCACCACGGTTGTAAGAGTTGCCTGTTACAAACAAGTTTGTATAACTACTTGCATCTGCATAGTCTGCTCCCCAGCCGCTACTTACTAAGTCAAATTCCCCAGCATTTGAACGATCTAAACGTACTGAGAATGGTACTGGACTTAAGTTTACTTTGAAACCACCTAAGTTTTTCTCAAGTGTATCTTTTAGATATTCAATTAATTTTTTCGTAGAATCTGTATCAGAAGCCAATAAGTCAGCTTCAAGTGTGTCGATACCTAGTTCTTTTTTCGCTTTTTCCCAATGTTCTTTTGCTTTTTCTGGATTGTATTCTAAAACAGTTCCAGCTTCTTCAGTAAATTCTTTGTCATCTACTGGGCTAAATGTCATTTTTTCTGGTACTAAACCAACTGCTGCAAGTGAACCATCACCTAAAATTGAGTTAACTAATGAATCACGATCAATTGCGTAAGAGATTGCTTTACGTAAATCAGCATTGCGGTATGGAGAGTTTTCTTCTCTTTGGTTCAATTCTAAATAGTACGTAGAAGCTTCTGGTTGTACGATATACGCTGGATCATTTTGCATTTGTTGTGCTAATTCACCAGTTAAGATAACGTCATCTGCTTGTCCATCTTGGAATAAGTTTAGTGATGTATTTGACTCTTTAACAACACTTACGTTGATTTTATCTAATTTTACAGTATCTTTATCCCAATAATTTTCATTTTTCACATAGTTCCATTCAGTATCTGTTCCTGGTCCATCAAAACCATCTAAAGTGAATGGGCCGTTATAAATAGCATTAGCACTTGTCGCAGCATATTTGTCACCAAATTCTTCAACTGTTGCTTGATGCAATGGGAAGAATGATGGGAATGCTAGTAAGTAATCAAAATATGGTGTTGCTTTTGCTAAAGTAATTTCTAACTCATAATCGCCTACCGCTTTAATTCCTAATTCTTCAGGTTTTTTAGAGCCTTCTGCTACTTCTTTTCCGTTTGCAACGGCTTCAAACATAGAGGCATATTCAGAAGCTGTCTCAGGAGCTACTGTACGTTGCCAACCATAAACATAGTCTGCAGCTGTAACAGAATCACCATTTGACCATTTAGCATCTTCACGTAATTTAACTTTATAAGTTAAACCATCTTCGCTCACTTCAGCTTTTTCTGCTGCACCAGCTGGTTGAGGAATGCTGTCTTTATCTAAACGATAAATCCCTTCAAACACATTGTTTAATGCTGAGAAACTAATTGTATCTGTCGCAACAGATAAGTCAGCTGTCGGCATTTCTTGTTGGACAATCACATTAAATTCTTGCGCTGCTCCTGAAGTACCTTCTGCTGCGCCACTATCATCCGTTTTATTTCCGCCTGTTGTACAACCTGCAAGAACTAACCCACAAATAGCCAGAAAACCATAAGCATATCTCTTCTTCATTATTAAAACTCCTTAAGTATCCGTGAATTTTCAGAATAATTCATTTTTTTCTGAAGTTAAGTTTGATTTTAATCAGTAATTATTAAAAATGCAAGATATTTTTCGTAATTCTCTCAATATTTTCTTAAAAAAAACGTCAAAACCTCATTTTCGAGAGGTTTTGACGTTTAAATTTATTTTTCACTAATTTTATTCAGTGACATAAGCTGTTCTAAATGACACCGTTCGTCCAAATGGAAAAACTTGGAGTCCTTCTAATCGATCTGTTTTTAAATAAGCAACTGCACCTTGGTATAACGGTAAGACTGCAGTATCTTCACCAATTAGTAATTTTTCCATTTTCTTCAATTCTTGCCAGCGATCATCCGGACTATTTGCCAAAGTTGTCCGAGCGGATTGGAGTCCCTCGTCATAAGTTGCATTAGAATACCCAGAAGTGTTCAAACCACTTTTAGAGTCATAGAAATTTAAAAAATCAATGGGGTCTGCGTAGTCTGGTGTCCAGGTTCCAAAAACTAAATCAAATTCACTTTGCGTTTGTAAATCTAAACGGTTTTGTAATGGGACTGATTTCAATTCAATTTTTAATCCAGGGAGATTTTCTTCCAACTGACCTTGAATAAACTCAATGGTTTTTTTAGCTAGCGCCGTATCAGCTGATAATAGCTCTAAGGTAATTTCATCTTTACCTAATTCTTCTTTGGCTTGTTGCCAATTTTTTTGCGCTTCTTCAACATTAAAAGGTAAAATATCTCCATTTTCTTCACGGAAATCTTCTCCGCTACTTGGGTTCTTGGCGAAGTTTTTCGCAACAAAGCCATTCAAGGCGGTCGAACCGTCAGCTAAGATATTTTTTGTGAAATTCTCTTTATCAATCGCCTGTAAAATAGCTTTACGAACATGCACATTACCAGTTACTTCACGTTTGTGATTTGGACTAATATAACCAACTGTAGCTTTTGGTTCGAAATTAGCTTGTGGTGAGTCTTGGTATTGTTGTGCATAAGTGTCAGCTAACAACGTATAATCCAATTGGCCATCGTCAAATAAATTAGTGCCAGTAGCGATTTCTTTGACGACTTGAACATCAATTGTTTCCAATTTTACATTATCTTTATCCCAATATTCAGGATTTTTTTCTAATGTCCATGACTCATTGTTGCCGTCCCATCCTTTAATTACAAAAGGACCATTGCCAATAAAGTTCTCTGCGTTTGTTCCATAAGACTTGCCTTTTTCTTCTGCAAAAGCTTTTTGTTTAGGCATAAATGGTGTTCCAGTCAAGATTTGTGGTAAGAATGGTAAAGGATCTTCCAACTGTAACTCCAATGTCTTGTCGTCCACAGCTTTGACACCTAACTCAGTAACCTCTTTTTCGCCTTCACGAATGCTCCGACCATTTTTAAAAATATCCATGCGATTACTACTACTAGATGCTGTTTCTGGGTCAACAACTGACTGAAACGCATAGACGAAATCTTCTGCTTTTACTGGTGTACCATTGCTATATTTACTATCGCGTAATGTAAAAGTATACGTTAATCCATCTTCACTGACAGTTGGTTCAGAACTGGCTAAAGCTAGTTCTGGATCATTATTTTCATCTAGACGATACAATCCTTCTGTTAGCTGTCCAATCATATCAGAACTATTCACATCCGTGTATTGAGCACTATCCAATGTAGACAATTCTCCAGAAAGTGAAACAGAGATTTCTTGTTTAACATTCTCAATTGTTGAACTATCATTTTCTCCTGCATTACTACCTGTTGTGTTACCCCCACCAAAACAACCTGTTAATAACAGGGTTGATGCAACTAACAAAAATCCTAGTTTTTTCATTGCATACTCTCCTTATCTTCTGAATACCTGTTTTTATAATGCATTGACGACATAATCAAAAACTTCCATTTCTTTCGGTTGGGTAGTAAATGCAAAATCTGGATGCCATTGTACCCCCAATAAGCGACGTGGTTTATTTTCAATAGCTTCAACTAAACCATCTGAGCAAAATGCTGCTTCTTGAAATTCACCCGCCACGCGATTCACGCCCTGATTATGAAAAGAATTTACTTCTGCTTGTTTCCCATAAATTGAACGTAAAATACTCGTTTTTCGTGTTAATAATTTGTGAGCTGGTTGTTCTTTCGGAATGGGATTTTGCATATGTGCAATTTCGGTGTAAGAATGTAGTTCTTGCTTTAAATCACCACCAAAGAAAACGTTCATTAATTGCATACCACGACAGACCGCAAAAACCGGTTTTCCTTGTTTCAGTGCTTCGTCCATTAAAGCTAATTCAAATTGATCTCGTTTTTCTAAATAGCTTCCTTGAACGGTCTGTGTTTGTTTGTAATAACGTGGTGAAACATCTTGCCCACCAGCTAAAATCAGCTTGTCAATTCGTGAAACATATTCTTTTGCCATGTCTACAGAATCAATTGGCATCACCATTGGTAGCCCACCTGCTTGTTGTACCGCTTTGACATACCCACTTGGTGTATATGTAATTGATAAATGATGTAAATTTTCGCCTGCATCTAGTGACTCGTTTGCAGCAATCCCTACAACCACACGTCCCATTTGTCATCCTCCTCTTTTAATAGTGATATTGCCTAAAAGCATAGCTCGTTCCTTAAAATAAGTCAACGCAAACGGTGATAACTTTTCTCTATTTGAATAGGCTTTCATTTCCGCTGAAAATAGAAAAAAAGAGTATGAATAACACTATTCATACTCTTTTTGATTAAGCAGTCACGCCTTTATAGACTTTTCTAAAGTAAAAAATACGCGCCACTAGGTAATAGATGAATTGAATCAATAAAAAGACACCTAGAACTTGCCAACCTGCAAGTTGCATTCCTAACTTAAATATATGATACATTGCAGTTAAAGCCACTGCACCATGAACAAAAGAAACGATAATGGGGGTAAAGAATAAAATCCCCACTTGTTGATAAATCATTTTCTTTAATTCTTTTTTTGATAATCCCAACTTATAAATCATTTTGAATTTTTCAATATCACTATCCATGTCGCTATATAAACGGAAGTACAAGAAGCTTCCTGCAGAAACAAAGAAGACAATCCCGATAAAGATACCGACAAATAGCACTGGTGCATAGGATTTAATGATAGTGTCTTTCATATATTCAACAGACTGTACATTGTATAAACCTTGCTCATCTAAATCTTTTCCAACACGAATTTGGGCTTCTTTCGCACCTTTTGTTACCCAATACGTTTCTTGTGTTTCTGTTTGTGTTCCTGTCTGTGTATCTGGTACAACAAAAGTTGGAAGATAAATTGAAAGTGCATCGGTTACCACTAAATCATTTACCTTATAATTCTTATCATTAATTGTGACTGTGGCTTGCGATTGTGTTACATCAAATGGCGCCGAAGATTTTAGTTGAATCGCCTCATTTTTTACCTGTAGCGTCTTTTCGCCAACTAATTTTGCTACTTTATTATATTCCGTTTCTGTAATAAATTGATAATCATCTTCAGTGTAATAAACAAAGGTTGCTTTATCAGCAGTTAATTTTTCTTTGGCTAAACTTGCATCGACTTGTTGAACCGTATTTTCTTCATCGACAATTGTAGAATAACTATATGGAGCTGAACCGACTGCACCTAAGAAAATTGCTTGCACCCCATAGAGAGTTCCGATTGCCGCAAATGCCACTGTAGAAATAACTGATACTAAAAAGAAGCTGCGTGCATTGTCTTTCATCCGAAAAGCTAAATCAGAAAAAACAACCATATTGGTTTTTTTCCAAAAAACAGATTCTCGTTTTTTAATTTTTTCAATTGTAAAAACACTAAATTGATTAAATAAGAAATTGGTACCTAAAATAACAATAAAAACAACTGGTAAAAAGGCGACTATAACACCTGTTCCTGGAGTTAACAATGCCACTGCATAGCCGATACCAATCAACAGAATTGCTAAAATACTTTTAATTGGTGAAACCTTAAAACTGCCTTTACCTAATTCTCCGGCTTTTAATAATTCTTGAACATTTAATTTAGGTAATCTAAATTGAATGAAGAAAGAGATGAGGAAAAACAAGATTAAAAATGAAATCATTGTTAAACCTAATGCTTTCAAAGGAAAATAAAAATCAAAGTCAATTCCTAACGTTACACGAGAGACCCATAAAATAATTTGTGAGAAACCAATTCCAACTAAACTCCCTGCGACTGTTGCAAAAAAACCAATGACTAAGTTCTCAATAAAAACCATTTTCCGTAGTTGTTTGGGACTCATTCCTTGAATCATCAACAAACCAAATTCCTTTTTGCGTGACTGTAAAAAGACGCCCATTGAATACATGACAAAGAAAAATGCAAAGCCATAAATAATAATCGCTGATCCTAACATTCCTGTTTGAACTTTGCTACTTAAATTTCCAGATAAGGATGGATGAAACGCCATCACACTAAAGGTAAAAAAGACCATGACTGAAAATAATGTACTTAGAAAATACGCTAAATATAAATGTTTATTACGAAGCGTATTTCGTACAACAAATTGTCTAAAATTCATTATCGACACCCTCAATTCTTGCTAAATCCACTAGAATTTCATCATAAAATTCTTTTTGCGTACCTTGACGACGAACGTCATGAACTAATTCACCATCTTTAATAAATACAATTCGTTGGCAATAGCTTGCTGCTAATGGATCATGTGTAACTAATAAAATTGTCGCTTGTTCTTCTTCATTCAATTGACGTAGCAAACTCATAACATCTTTGGATGACTTTGTGTCCAAGTTTCCAGTTGGTTCATCTGCTAACAATAATTCTGGTTGATGAACCATCGCACGAGCAACTGCGACACGTTGCGCTTGTCCTCCTGAAATCTCTGCAATACGTTTGTTTAATAGGCCTTCTATTCCTAAACGTGGCGCAATATCACGAACTTTTTTCTTCATAACTGCGACTTTTTCACCATCTAAAGTTAAAGGCAAAACAATATTTTCTTCGACTGTCAGTGTTGGCAATAAATTAAAGGCTTGAAAGACAAAACCTAATTGAGTCCGACGAAACTTGGCAATTTTTTCTTGATCCAAATCATTAGGATTTTTACTATTTAATAAAATTTTCCCACTTGTTGGTTGATCGATAGTAGCAATTAAATTTAAAAATGTAGATTTTCCGCTACCAGAAGGACCCATAATTCCAACAAATTCACCATCATTTACTGTCAAATTAATTCCCTTTAATGCTTCATATTGCATATTTTGGCCATATACTTTTCGTAAGTTTTCTACTTGTAACATCGTTAGACGCCCCTTTTTTTTCTTAGTAATCTTAGTGTAGTCAAAAAACGACTTACAGAACATTGATTGAAATAACAGTCAACGAACAATTTTGTCATATAAAAAAACAGATGATCACAATGCAATCATCTGTCTTCTTCAATTTCTTCATAATAATCAGTTGCTTCAGTGAGTAAAACTTTTCGTGGCTTACTACCTTCTGAAGGTCCCACCACACCATTATCTTCAAGTTCATCAACCAATCGTGCTGCACGATTATAACCGATTCGGAAACGGCGTTGAAGTAAGGAAACACTCGCTGTTTGCATTTCAATCACAAGATCTTTCGCTTGGTCATATAATTCATCTTGCGACTCACTGCCATTGCCAGTAGCAACTTCTTCTTCAGTAACCATCATTTTTTCTTCGTAGTTTGCGCCTTGTTGCTCTGTAACAAATTCTACGACTGATTCAACATCATGATCTGAAATAAAGGCGCCTTGGACTCGAATAGGTTTATTTTCACCCATTGGTAGAAACAGCATGTCCCCACGACCTAATAATTTTTCAGCACCATTGCTATCAATAATTGTTCGCGAATCTGTTCCACTCGATACTGCAAAGGCCATTCGTGAAGGCACATTGGCTTTGATAATACCAGTGATTACATCAACACTTGGACGTTGTGTTGCTAAAATCATATGAATTCCTGCGGCACGTGCCATCTGTGCCAAACGAATAATTGCATCTTCCACTTCATTACTAGCAACCATCATTAAGTCGGCTAATTCATCAACAATTACCACAATAAATGGCAAAATCGGATGCTTTTCACCTGTTTCGCGATTTTTCTCAGCAATCATTTCATTATAACCAGTAATATTTCGGACACCTGTTGCCGCAAATTTCTCGTAACGCTCTTCCATCTCTTTGACGACTTTTTGAAGTGCTTGTGCCGCTTTTCGAGGATTGGTTACTACAGGCGTCAATAAATGGGGGATGCCATTGTAAACATTTAATTCAACCATTTTTGGATCGACCATCATCATTTTAACTTCATGTGGTTTAGCCTGCATTAAAATACTTGTGATAATGCCGTTAATGGCAACAGACTTCCCACTACCTGTCGAACCTGCCACTAATAAATGGGGCATTTTCGTTAAATCAGCTGTTTGAACTTTTCCTGAAATATCTCGACCTAATGGTACTTCTAATAAATTTTCTGGATGGGCAGGCGTGGCTTCAATCACTTCTCTAAAAGAAACCATGCTGACTGCATCGTTGGGTACTTCAATTCCAATTAAAGATTTCCCTGGAATAGGTGCTTCCATTCGAATGTCTTTTGCAGCTAGAGCTAACGCAATATCATCCGTCAAACCTACAACCTTACTTACTTTGACTCCAACTGCTGGCTGAATCTCAAACTTGGTAACGGCAGGGCCTAAACTGGCTTTCACCACTTTTGCATCCACGCCAAAACTTTCAAATGTTTGCTCTAAAACAGTGATATTTTTTTCAATTTTTTTGTACTCGCTGCTCTGGTCGGTTGGTGGCACTGCATTTAATAAAGCGGCAGGCGGCAGTTCATAATCTTCATCTTCTACTTCCTGTAAAATATCAAAGTCCAATGGTTCACTATCATCGACATCTTCTTTTTTCTTTTTAGGTTCTGGACGTGAAGGTTGAGCCGATTGTGTTGGCTGCTGTTGGAAACTATCTATTGGTACAAAACTTAACTGTTCAGGTTCAATCTTCAATTCACTTGGTGTATCAGTCGGCATTTTTTCTTCTGCAGGGGTTGGACGTACTTGATTTTTTTCTTGCTCTTTTAATTCTGCTAAAATCGCTTCACGTTCAGCTGCTTTTTTCTCGTCCCTTGCTACTTTTCGTGCTTGTTTTTTTGCTTCACGTTGCGCTTTTTTTTCAGGATTCCCTTCTAGTAAAGGCTCAATCATCGCTTTGATTTCTTGAAGTTTTTCAAGTAATTGTTGCGTGGTCATTTGACTAATAAAAAAGATCCCCGTTAATACTAGTAAAAGGGCAATCAAATAACTGCCTACTTGCGATACTAAAAAGTAGCTCACTTGATACAACGTCGCACCAATCATCCCACCACCAACATTTTCAGTCACCTGACCGGCTTGAATGTCTTGAACAAGCAAGGCCCATGTGGTGCGAATAATATTGGTCTCACCGTCTTGTAATCGGCTAAACAATTGAGCGTGAAAGAACAATAACACACCGCTATATGCAAAAAGACTACCAATTATTCGTTTAACACTAGTAATTTGAGCATTGGTATTTTTAAAGATTAGCCAAATACTATAAGCTGCTAAAGCTAAACACAGGACTTGATACGTATTTCCTCCAATCATCCGAAAACCATTGGCAATTAAGGTACCTAAAAACCCTAAACGCATTAACCCGAATAATGAGAATAAAAAAAACAAGAAGCCTAAACCAATTAATGATAATTTTTCTTGTTGTTGTAATTGTTTTTTTGTTTTGCGCTTCGTTGTATTTGAACGGCGTTTTTTCTGTGCCATATTATATTATCCCTCTTTTCATCTCCCATTATTATACAAAAAAAAGAAGAGGAACACAAAAGTCCCCCACTCTCTTCAAGCTTAATTTATTGTAACATCTTTTCCAAACCATTTCTCGCTGATTTTCTTGAATTCACCGTTGTCACGTAGCTCGCTTAGTCCATCATTGATTTTTTCAGCCAACTTTTCATCATCTTTACGAACACCGACTGCAAAACCTTCTTGAGCAAAAGTACTGTTAATTAAATTAAATTGGTCTAATTTTTTCATTTTTGTTAAGTAATACTCTGCATAAACACTATCAATTAAGACGCCATCAATACGTCCTGTTTCTAAATCGATAAACGCTTCATTGAAACTCGCATAAAGAGTAGCATCGTTGTCTTTTACAATATCTTGTAGCACTTCTGATTGTTCAGTAAAAATTTTATAACCAGATGAACCTTCTTGGGCGCCTAATACTTTGTCTTTCATTTTATCTAATGAATCAATTCCAGAATCTTTTTTCGTTACTAACACTTGGTAACTTTGCATATAAGTATCAGAGAATAACACTTTCTTCTGACGCTCGTCATTGACCGTATAGCCGTTCCAAATCATATCGATGGTTCCGTTATCCAACTCAGTTTCTTTCATCGCCCAATCAATTGGTTGGAATTTTACCTTAGTATCCGTCAAGTCAAAAACTGCGGTTGCTAGATCCACATCAAATCCTGTTAGCTCGCCATTATCGTCACGGAATCCCATGGGTACAAATGTATCGTCAAGACCAACAACGACTTCTTTTTTATCTGCGCCACTACCAACATCTTCTTTTTTGTCGCCTGTGCCACATGCACCTAATAATAAAATACTTGCTGCCATCAATAAACCAGTTAATTTTTTCATTTTTTCTTCCTCCTATTTTACAGGTGATACTTCTAAAAGATTATCCGCAATATTTTTTGCAAAATCCAAATCATGGGTAACAACGATTTGGGTAACTCCTTGTTTTTTCAAATCTAAAATTAAATTTTCAACTTGTTGACGTAGCGCAGGGTCTAATGCACTTGTTGGTTCATCATAAGCTAACACCCTTGGATTCATCGCCATTGCTCGAGCAATCGCCACCCGCTGCTTTTGTCCGCCAGATAATTGATAAGGATATTGTTCAAGCAATGTAGCTAGTCCTAATTGTTGCGCCAATTGTTGGGCTTTTTGAGTATAGACTGCTTTGTCTTCTTTCAACACTAATTTAGGTGCTAAGGTAATATTCTCAAACACACTGAGATGCGGAAATAATTGAAAATCTTGGAAAACCACTCCAACGACTTGTTCTTGTTCATTTAAATTCATAGGATTGAATTTTTTACCATCTAGTAAAAAATCGCCACTATCAATACTTTCTAGACCCGCAAGTGTCCGTAACAACGTAGTTTTCCCGCCACCTGAAGGGCCAACAATGGCTAAAATGCTGCCTTCTGAAATAGACAAGTTTAAACCATCGATGATTATTCTGGAGCCAAATGATTTTTTGATATTTTTTAGTTCTAACATCTTCTTCCCCTCCTAGCGATAATAATCTAAACGTTTTTCAATTTGTTTCAAGACAACTGTAAAGAATCCTGTTAGTACCAAGTAAATAATTCCGACACCAATTAAAGGTAACAGCGTCGCTTCACGTTCCATCGCGATTTTGCCAATTCGCATCACATCAGATAGACCTAAGATATAAATCAATGACGTATCTTTGACCAAACTAATGACTTCATTTCCAACTGAAGGTAAAGTGATTTTACCAACTTGTGGAATAATAATTTTCGAAATGGTTTGCCACGGAGTTAAGCGTAAAACTTGCGCTGCTTCATATTGTCCTTTAGGAATTGACTGAATCCCACCACGAAAGATTTCCGCAAAATAGGCTGCATAATTTAAAATAAATGCAAAGACAGCTGCTTCAAAACGATCTAAAACGATTCCTACTGTTGCAAGTCCATAAAAAGCAAAAATTAATTGTAGTAATAAAGGTGTTCCACGCATCAGCCAGACATAGGTCTGTACGATGGCCTTAAAAATTTTAGATTTACTAGATAAAATAAATGCTAATAAAATCCCTAATGGAATGGAACCAATGAGTGTAAAAAGAAATAATTGGATGGTTACACCCGTCCCTTTAAATAATTGCGGAAAAACTGAAATAAGAATATCCATTTTGCTACCTCCTTGTATTATTACGCTTTATCAGCTAAAGCAAAAAACCACGCAAGCTGCCCTTGGTTTACCCAAGAGGACGCAGATTACGTGGTTCCACCTCATTTCATCTTTTCTTCACAGAAAAAGACCTTAAATGGTTGTTGATAAAATAAAAAAAGTCCTCTAGTCGCAATGACTAAAGGACGTAAATTACGTGGTTCCACCTTTTTTTCATCTATTCCTCGCAGAATAAATCTCATGAAGTTATCTATCAATAACCATCGCTGTAACGGGCTTCCCGGGTTTTCCTACTCATTTTCAAAAAACCGACTCCAAGATGTGTTTCACAATGAAGTTATTATCTCTTTTCACCAACCAGAGACTCTCTTCTTAATAAGCTACAATGTTACTCTTCTTTTCGATGTCTTTTCTTAAGTTGTTTCTTACTTTACATTCTTCTATGAAAGTTGTCAATCATTTTACACAAAAAAAATTCAGAAAATTCTATTTACTTTAAAAAAATCCTTATTCCTGTATTTTTTTAGGAATAAGGATACTATTTTACTGTTTTGATGCTAAGTTGACAATTTCTACTAAGGTTTGGCTAGCCTTTTCCATCGCTTCTAATGTAATAAACTCATATTGTCCGTGGAAATTCTCACCACCTGTAAAAATATTGGGGGTTGGTAGGCCCATCATTGAAATTTTCGAGCCATCTGTGCCACCACGAAATGGTTGTACATTTGGCGTGATTCCAATATTTTGCATTGCTGTTTTCGCCAATTCGATGGATAGCGGATGTTTATCAATTACTTGACGCATATTATAGTATTGATCTTCTAATTGATAGGTAATTCGTTGGGCGTCAAATCGTTGGTTAATTGCTGCAATAATATCCACTATCGTTTGCTTACGTTGCGCAAATCTCACTTCATCATGGTCACGAATAATATAATTTAATGATGCATGATCGATTGTTCCAGAAAATTTAGTTAATAGATAAAAACCTTCATATTCACGTGTTTTTTCAGGCACTTCGTCACTTGGCAATTGATTGTCGATTTCTTTGCCAAGCTGAATTGCATTTACCATTTGTTGGTATGCTGTTCCTGGATGCACGCTAGTTCCTTCAATTTCAATCGTTAACTTTGCAGCATTAAACGTTTCGTATTCAAAATTTCCGACACGACCGCTATCTACGGTGTAGGCATAACGGACCGGAAACTTCTCAACTGGAAAACGATCAGCACCGCGACCAATTTCTTCGTCTGGACCAAATGCCACCCAAACGTCCCCTCGTTCTAACTCTGGTTGAGCGATTAATTGACGCAACATCTCTAAAATTTCAGCAACGCCTGCTTTATCATCCGCCCCTAAAAGAGTTAGACCATTTGTGGTAATTAAGGTTTCTCCCACATAATCCTTCAGGTTAGGAAAATCTGAAACTCTCATCACAATATCATGTTCAGCATTTAAACGAACATTTTTGCCATCATAATTTTCAATTACTTGGGGCTGATTATTTTCTGCATTAAAATCTGCTGTATCGACATGGGCAATAAAACCTACAGCCATTTTATCTGGATTGCCTGCTAATTTTCCTAACACAAAACTATTTGCTTCGTCATATTCGACATTTTCTAATCCCAAATCACGTAAACGTTGTTCCAAAATTTTAGCTAATTCAATTTGACCTGGTGTGGTTGGTATTGTTGTTGACTTTTCATCTGAACGTGTATTAATACGCACAAATTCTAAAAAATCTTTTAATAATTGACTCACGTCTCTCATCCCTTTTTTTTATTCTTCTACATAAGCTTCACGTAAGTAGAAATAATCTCCATATGAATGGTACACAATATCTTTTACTTTTGGATTCACTAAATAGTTCGCCGCACTTTGATAAATTGGTACTTGCGCTGCATCATCCTCTAAAAGAATCTTTTCTGCCGCTTTGTAGTCTTCAAATGTTTTATTTTCATCGTTCGCATCTACAATAGCTTTTTCAACTAATCCACTATATTCACTATTGTCATATTCTCCATAGTTGTATGAAGAACCTGTACGATACAAATTAAAATAAGAATTCATATCGTTACTTCCAGCCGTCCAGCCAGAAATGGATAGTTGATATTTCTTATCAGCACGCGCTTGGTTTACATTGTTGGCTGGTTGTGGTGTAATTTCAATTTTTAGACCTGGCAAGTTCGTTTCTAATTGATTTTGAACATATTCTGAGATCTTTTTACCATTATCAGAATCATCTACCAGTAGAGTTAATTCAATTGAATCACCCAGTTCATCGGTTGCTTGCTTCCATTCTTTCTTAGCTGCTTCTAAATCAAAAACATTGTACTCCCCACTATACTCACGGAAATCTTCTCCTGTTTCCGCATTAGCGTATAATTTTGCTGGAATTAATCCATTTAAGGTTTGAGAACCATCACTTAGTACATTATCAACAAGACTATTTTTATCAATAGCTAAGGCAATTGCTTTACGGAAATGGACGTTTCCTAATGCATCCGTTGCTTTTTTATTAAAATCTAAGAAACGGTTAGTTACTTCTAATTGTGAAACTAAGGCTTCATCATCTTTAAATTGTTGCACATATTGACCAGTAATTTTTGTAAAATCCAATTCACCCGATTGGAACAAATTAATTCCAGTATTGTCCTCTTTAATTGTTGAGCCTTCGACAGTCGCTAATTTTACTTTATCTGCATCATAATATTCCGTATTTGGTTTTAGTGTCCATGTATCAGAAGCTGGTGTCCAATCTTCTAAGACAAAAGGCCCAGAATAAATCAAATTCTCATTAGACGTTGCATAATCCGCTCCTTTTTCAGTTACGTACGCTTCATTTTGTGGCGCTAACCAACCAATAGAAACTACGGATAAGAATGAAGGCTGTGGGTTAATTAACGTTACTTCAAAGGTTTTTTCATCTAAAGATTTTAAACCAATGGTATTTACATCTGCTTTTCCTTCGCGAATATCCAAGCTGTTAACCACATTATCTAACCAATAAGCGTTGGGGCCCATTGTTTCTGGATTGACTAACCGTTTCCATGAAAATAAGAAATCATCCGCAGTAATTGGAGTGCCATCACTCCATTTAATTCCATCACGTAAATGGAAGGTGTATATTTTGCCATCTTCACTAATATCAACGGATTCAGCTAAACCGGGTACCGTTTGACTCTCATCATCTAAACGATACAAGCCTTCAAATAGATGTTGCACGACAGTGAATGTTACTTTATCTGTTGTTTGTGTCGTATCCAAAGTGGATAATTGCGCTGGTAAACTTACCGCAATTGTTTGTTCTACACCACTGGTTCCATTGGAATCCCCTGTCTTCTCTGTCGCTTGTTTGCCTGTACTACATCCTGCTAAAACAATTGCAATTGCGCCTAAAGCAATTGTTGACTTTAACCATTTTTTCATTTATTTCTCCTCCTTTAAAATAAAAAAAGCCCTTTTACTAGTCTAAGAACCAGTAAAAGGACGAATTAATCGTGGTACCACCTTTATTTAGAAGCTTGCACTTCTCTTACTCCAACATCATATTATGAGATTGGTGCTCATGGATAACGGATGAACATGTCCGAAACTGCTTACCTATCAACAATTTTTCTCGGAGATCATTTTTCAACTTATTAAATTAGTTCTTTACACCAAACAGAACCTCTCTTAAAATTTGCAAAGCATACTTTTCTCTTTATTGAATTTCATTATTAAATTTTAGTAAAGTTTAGCTTAACTCTCTCTCATTGTCAATGCTCTCTTTTGTGAAAAAAAACATGAGAATGATTGGCGTACTATCAAAGTTGCTATACAATACTAGTAAGCATACACAGACGATGTGTAAGATTTTTTATAGATAAGGTGGTTTTTTTCGTGACATTACAAGAGTTACAACAAATTTATCCTAGTGCACAATTGCATACTTTCCCAACTGATGATGAGCAGTTTTTATCGCTTTATTTAGAGGGACAATTTTTATGGATTCCTCAACAGAATTTAACCGCTACTGAAAAAAAAGTATTGAAGCTATTAACAAATGCGAATGATTCTGCCCTTCCTATCCATCACCCTTGGTACCCAACACTTTTTCAAAGTGAAAGTGCGCCTTTAAAAACTGGCTATTTCCGAATTATTCAAGTTGAGTTTAATAACCCTAAACAAGTCGATACCCATTCTTGGGATGAAGAAATCAAACGCATTTTTCCTAATATAGTAGACCACTTTTTTATCAATGGAACCAAAAGTTTTCTAGTTGAAATTTATAGCGAAGATGCCTTACCAACAGAAGAATTAGAAGGGATATTTTTAGCCTTAGACGGTGACTTTAACACGTATACACGTGTTTTTGTCGGTGCCTTTTATCCTGTAACAAGTGATTTTACAACCTTACTTCAAGAAGAACAGCAATTGTTTTTGTCGATGACTAAACAAAATATGCAAATAAAATGTTATGACCTTAAAAATACGGCAATCCATTATTTTGCTAGTCATTTAGTTCAAGAAAGTATAATGATGCGACAATTAGCTAAACTTTGGTTTGAAGATGATTTACATGATGTTATTTGGGCCTTATGGAAAAACCAAGGCAATGTTAGTTCTGCAGCAAAAGATTTATTTATGCATCGGAACACCCTTCAATACAAAATTGATAAGTTTCAAAAACAAACGTTAACTAACCTCAAAGAAATGGATTCTCTCTTTTTATGCTATCTTCTACTCACTACTTTTACTAAAAATTAAACGCTTTTACAATGTGCACAAAAAATCGAAAGTTTTTTTGTGCACGTTTACATTGTCATGATAAACCGTTTTCATTATAGTAGACATATAAATTAAAGCGAAAGAAGGAATTCATTCATGGTAGAAATGGCCCTAACACACGTATATAAAAAATATGACAATGCAGATAAATTTTCTGTTACAGACTTTAACTTAGATATTAAAGATCGCGAATTCATCGTTTTCGTTGGACCTTCTGGTTGTGGTAAATCAACAACATTACGTATGATTGCTGGACTAGAAGATATTTCAGAAGGCGAATTATCAATCGGCGGCAAAGTAATGAATGATGTTGCGCCAAAAGATCGCGATATCGCAATGGTTTTCCAAAACTATGCCTTATATCCACATATGACAGTTTACGATAATATGGCATTTGGTTTGAAATTACGTAAATATGATAAAGCAGACATTAAAACACGTGTTGAAAGTGCTGCTGAAATCTTAGGCTTAACAGAATATTTAGACCGTAAACCTGCAGCTTTATCAGGTGGACAACGCCAACGTGTTGCCTTAGGTCGTGCAATCGTTCGTGACGCAAAAGTGTTCTTGATGGATGAGCCTTTATCTAACTTGGATGCAAAATTACGTGTAGCAATGCGTGCTGAAATTGCAAAATTACACCAACGTTTAGAAACAACAACAATCTACGTTACCCATGACCAAACAGAAGCGATGACTATGGCTGACCGTATTGTTATTATGAAAGATGGTTTTATTCAACAAATTGGTTCACCAAAAGAAGTATACAATACTCCAAAAAATATCTTTGTTGCTGGATTTATCGGTTCACCAGCGATGAACTTCTTTAATGTTACACTAAATAATGGTGTAATCTCAGACGGTCATGGCTTAAAATTACGTATTCCAGAAGGACGTAACAAAGTATTAGTAGACAAAGGTTACGAAGGTAAACAATTAGTCTTTGGTATCCGCCCAGAAGACATTAACAGTGAACAAGTAGCAATTGATGCTTCTCCAGAATCAACTGTACGTTCTGAGGTTGTCGTATCAGAATTACTTGGTGCTGAAACAATGTTGTACACAAAAATTGGTGATACAGAGTTTATCTCTAAAGTCGATGCGCGCGACTTCCATAGTCCAGGTGAAACAATTGATTTAGCCTTCAACTTAAATAAAGCGCACTTCTTCGATAAAGATAGCGAAGATGTTATCAAATAGTAGTTCCCTGTGACTATTATGGATTTGCCCCCATAATAGTTATAGATAACTTATATAGTGTTTTCCTTATTTGTATCCCCCAGAAAAAGCATTGGTGAAAGCCAGTGCTTTTTCATTTTCAGTCTTTAGTCCCTGTTCAACTTTTTTTATCATGGTACAATATAAGAAAACAAAGCAGGTGAGAACATGAAACTTTTAGGAAATATTATTTGGTTCATCTTTGGTGGATTCGTAGGCGGACTTGGATGGATTTTGGCAGGATTATTATGGTGTATCACGATTATTGGCATTCCAATTGGGATACAATGTTTTAAATTAGCAAGTCTAAGCTTTTGGCCTTTTGGCAAAGATGTCGTTTACAGTAACAATAGTGTCTCACTGATTATCAATATCATCTGGTTAATTGTGAGTGGTTTACCATTAGCTTTAACGCATATTGTTAGCGGCTTAATTTTATATGTCACAATTATCGGAATTCCTTTTGGAAATCAATCATTCAAGTTGGCGAAACTAGCATTAATGCCTTTTGGTGCTAGAGTCGTTGATGAAGGGAGTTGGCGTTATTAATGTCAGCGAAGACCATCGTTCACACACTGTACAATGATTTAGCCCAAGACCCACGAACGGATGTGGAAGGCATCAAGGAAGTTTTGCTGCAAGTCTATCCAAAGCTAGCAAAAAAAGAGGATGCTCGTTTAGTGAGTCGTTTAACTAATTTCATTTATTTTACAGCATTCAACGAAAAATTAACGTTTAGTCCTTCTCAGCAAGAACTAATTGCCCAATTAAATGCAATCAGCCAAAAAGCAGGAGTCAATAATCCTTACCGCACGGCACTTGGTAGTAAGGAACAATTTTAAAACCTAGCGTCGATTACACTTCTACATGTAGTCAACGCTAGGTTTACTTTTTCTTCAATCCTGTTATTGGGATTGCCTTCAATGTTAGTCGCTAATTATTGCGCTATTGATTACTTAATACAGTTAGAAGAATTCCCCTTCTTGGGTTACATCCAAAGCTCCCTATGCTTTCTATAAGCGAAAATACAGCGTTCTCTTTTATTCGGTGATGGTAGCGCCGTTGGTACGAATGACTTCTTGGTACCAGTAATAGCTATCTTTTTTATAACGGTCTAACGAACCACCCGCTTCTTCTCGATCAACATAGACAAAGCCATAGCGTTTTTGATAACCATTCAACCAGCTTAATAAATCAGTAAATGACCATGTGCAGTAAGCCCAAACTTCACAACCTTCTTCGACTGCTTTCATCAATTCATAGATATGTGCATTTAGATAGGCAATTCGATAATCGTCGTGAATTGCATTTTCATTTGTTTTTTCATCAAAAGCACCTAAGCCATTCTCAGAAATCACAATTGGTAAGTCATAACGGCTCGTAATCTCTTTACAAGCATAACGTAAACCAGCAGGATCAATCGTCCAATCCCAATCTGTTGTTTCCAGGTAAGGATTCTGTGGATTTTTATAAACTCCTGGCTCACCTGTAACTTGACCAGAGCCCTTTTTACCAGTTGTGTTCATTTCAGCAAATTGGGGCACACCGTCTAATGGATTGTACTCAACAACCGATGTTTGATAATAATTAACACCCATGAAGTCAATCAGATCAGCCGCTTTCTTTAATAAAGTTGCATCTTCTTGGCTCACTTTGGGTGCAACACCCTTTTTCTTTAAATAAGTATACGCACTTCTTGGATAACGACCGTATGCATAGACATCCATCCACCAATAGTTTTTTAAATTATCAAAATCCATTTTAGCCATGGCATTAATTGGTTTACAATCTAATGCATAGCTTGGACTATATGCAAAGCTTGCGCCGATTTTTCCTTCAGGCATTATCTCTTTAAATGCCACTACTGTTTTTGCATGTGCTAAAAAAACATGGTGATTAACTTGATAATAAAGCTTCTCTTCATTAATTTTACCAGGAGGGTGCATCCCGTTCATCCAGCCAAAATTCGTAAAGATATTTTGTTCATTGATTGTAATCCAATATTTTACTTTTCCTTTAAAGGCATTAAAGACATAGGTTGCATAATGAACAAAATCATCCACGACTTGTGGACTTTCCCAACCGCCATATTCTGCCTCCAACGCTTGTGGTAAATCCCAATGATACAATGTAACCATTGGCTCAACATTATATTTCAAACATTCATCAATTAACTCTTCATAAAACTTCAAACCAGCTTGATTGACTTCACCTTTCCCATTCGGAAAAATACGTGGCCATGAAATTGAGAAACGATACGTTTTCAAGCCCATTTCTGCCATTAAAGCAACATCTTCTTTGAAACGATGGTAATGGTCAACGGCTACTTCGCCTGTAGTTTCTTTGTAGGTTTTTCCAGGGATTTTAACGAATTCATCCCAGTTGGATAGTCCTTTCCCATCTTCGTTATAAGCGCCTTCAATTTGATACGCTGCCGATGCACTTCCCCATAAAAAATTCTTGGGCATTGTTTTTTCCATAATTTCCCTCCTCAGTCTAACTCTCCTTATTTTCACTTATGACTCATAAAAAGTCTAGCAAACATCCTTAAATTCTCATAACTTCCTAATTTTAAGAAAGCGGATTCCAACTAACAAAAAAACTTCACACTGTTCATACAATGTGAAGTTGCTTAAGTTAATTTTTCTCCATAGCAGCTTTTAACGCAGCAGCTAACGGACTTTCTTGTGGTTCTTCTTGAGAATATTTTTTCATTAAACGACGCTCTTCATGTTTTGTCATCTTTTTCTTTTGATCTTTTTTCGTTGGGATTTTTTCAGTTGTACCATCAAATTTACAACGGAAGTACGCACCATTTTTCCCTTCAATAATTTCCATTTTTTTATGGCATTGTGGGCAACGATGGTTAGATAATTTTGGATCCTTACGACGACGATAATTACAATCATTGCTTGAGCAAACATAAATTTTCCCATCGCGCGTATTTTTTTCTCTTAATAATTCCCCACATTCGGGACATTTCTTTTGTGTTAGAGAAAAATCTTGGTATTTTTGTTCACTGTGTTTAATTTCTTTCACTAGTTGTTTCGTATCATTTTCAATTTGTTGTAAAAAGGCACCACTTGAAAATTGTCCTTTTGCAATTGCTTCTAGTTGTTTTTCCCATTTTTCGGTTAATTCTGGAGAGACAAGTGAAGGATTCACTAGTTCTAACAATTGTTTTCCTTTAGGCGAAACTTGCAGACCACTTGGTGTGCGCTCCATCAATTCTGATTTAATCAGTTTTTCAATAATTTCTGCACGTGTCGCTGGTGTTCCTAAGCTGAATTTCTCCATTTTTCCTAATAAAGTACCTTCATTCAAAGGTTTGGGTGGTGATGTTAATTCCTTCTTAATTGCAAAGTTAGGTGCCACACTCATTCCTTCTTGCCAATCAACTGTTGGTGTTTTTGTTTCTTCACCTGTTTTCCAACCAGCTTCGATAATTTTATTTTGTGTAAAAATAAATTGTTGATTATCAAAGGCAACTGTGGCTTTTTGTTGGACTTTTTTATGTGGTGATGCAAACAACATCAAGAAACGGGTAACAATCATATTATAAATACGTTGTTCATCGCTAGTTAGTTTTGCATAGTTTGGTTTTTGTTCTGTCGGTAGTAACGCATGATGATCAGATACTTTGGCATCATTGAATACAGATTTTTGTTGAACGACAGCACCATTTTTCAAATAGGTTTTTACTTCTGGTGCAAAATCAGAAACAGCTTGTAGACGCTCTTTCATGGTTGCTTTCATATCATTCGTTAAGTATTTACTATCTGTTCGTGGATATGTGACTACTTTATGTGCTTCATAAAGACTTTGAACTAACGATAAGGTCTTTTTAGCAGAAAATCCATAACGTTGATTGGCTTCCCGCTGAATTTCAGTCAAATCATATGGTAACGGAGCCGACTCCGTCTTATTTTTTTCTACAACGCTACTTACACGTCCATTTTTTTGACTCATACGATTCACTAGTTGCTGTGCTTGCTCGTGCTCTTTCAAGGAATAAGGATTTTTTTGTACTAAACGTGCTTGCTCTTCTCTAACTACCAGTTCAACAACATAATATGTTTGTGGACGGAATTTTTCAATTTGCTGCTCCTGTTGGCGCACCAAAGCAAGTGTTGGTGTTTGTACTCGTCCAGCACTTAAATTATCTTGATATTTTACTGTTAACGCACGGGTAACATTTAGACCAACTAACCAGTCAGCTTTCGCACGAGCAATCGCTGATTGATATAAATTATCATATTGTTTCGCTGGTTTCAATTGTGCAAAACCTGTTTGAATAGCCTTATCTGTTTGCGAAGAAATCCAGAGACGCTTGACTGGTTTATCAAAGCGCACCCATTCTAAAATCCAACGCGCAACAAGCTCTCCTTCACGCCCAGCATCTGTTGCAATAACTGCTTCTGAAACGTCTTTTCGTTGAGCTAATTGTTTAATAGCTTTTAATTGATGACCTGTTTTCGGTAAAGGTTTAATTCCTAAATTTTTTGGAATCATTGGTAAAGTTTCCATTTGCCAACTTTGCCATTCCTTATTGATATCTTCAGGCATTTTTAGGCCTAACAAATGACCTAGAGCCCAAGTAACAATCACTTTAGGGCCTTCATAGTAGTTCTTATGTTTTTGGTTCGCGCCTAAAACCTTACTTAGATCTTTGGCAACGCTTGGTTTTTCCGCTAGAATTAGTTGCTTCATAAAATTCCCTTTCACTTTCAATTGTTAATGGTTGATAATCTTTCAGAAGAGCTAATCCTTTATATTGTTGCAAATCTTCATCGCATTCTTCACACCAACGTTCGTCACCGTCATTCCAAAAAGCGCTCAAATAATTGGGTTTCGCATGAATATAACTATATTCTGCGTAAACTGCTTGCCACTTTTCTCGATAGAATGACTGGGCTTCTTCTAATGTTGAAAAAGTCGTTTCTTCTTGAATATCTGCTTGCCACTCTTCAAAAAACCACCAGGGTTCATTATCACCATACATGGTTATTACTTGATACATGGACTCCGCCCCTTACCTTCGTTTGTTACCGTAATATTAGTCAGTTTAACTAGAAGTTTCAAGCACCACGCTTGTGAAAGCCAATGCTTGTAAGACACGAAACCTATAATTATGAATCCTGGTACTCATAATAATTAGTATATCATAATTTAAAATCTTGTGATGTTGGGATTGTTCTCTGTTAATGGAATCTTACACGTATAATAATGGCTATTATTTATTTCACAAAAGAAAAAAACATTACCAACAAACCCTCTCAATCCATGCGTACATTTGAAAATTTTAATAAAAAAACAAAGTTATTTCTACCTAGGTAGCCTTGCGGTAATTTCTCAAAAACACTTAGGTACTTTTTTCAAACCCTTGTTTTATCAATAGGCTATTCAAGGTTATTCCTATGAAATAGTCAATGGAAACACCTACTGCATCGTTATTCTTATTTTTTCGTGGTTCCTGAAAAAAAAAGCGCAAAATATTGAGTAAGAATACCTCCCAAAAGCAAACAAAAATTGAAGGAACTCATACATTTAATCAAACATATGAATTCCTTTAGTTTATATGTTATTAGAAGTCTGTCCAATCACTCTCTGAGGTATGATCTTGTTTCGGTGGGCAAGGTCGTTCAAAGGGACGACTGTTGAAGCCACGAGAACTTCCTCGTTGGTTACGCATCATTTGCTCGAATTGACCTTTCCACATCCGATTGTTCACTCCAGCTTGGCGTAATTGACGCTTGAACTCTCGATGAATTCGCTGTTGTTCTTGATGTGACAACGCTTGCCAATCAACTCCCATCATTTTTTCTCGTAATTGTTGGAATTCAGCTAGTCGTTGCATTGGGTCATTCGCTCTAGGTTGATATCCTTCAAATTCTGCTGGCCAACCGTCCACAATTTTATCTAGATACTGACTAAACTGTTGTTGTTCTTCCTCAGTTAGCCCTGTAAAAAATTGTGCACTTAAATCTTCACGTACATCCGATGTTTGGACAATTCTTTTACGCCCTTCTTTGGTCAGATATACACGTTTAATTCGTTTATCATTTTCATCTTCTTCCCGAGTAACTGCACCAGCTTTTTCTAATTTTTTAATTAATTCTGCCAATGAACTTGGTCGTATATCTAAAAGTTCTGCTAAGTTGCCTTGGGTCATTCCATCTTCTTTTCCTAATAAATTGATGACTTGTTGTTGTCCATCAAATCGTTGATTGTTTTGTAAAAATAATGCATGTGCGACACCACTAACTGCTTCAATTTTTTTGAGTAATTGCATTCTAAAGTGACTCATATCCTTCACTCCTTCAATTATTTAGGTACCTAACTTTTTTACACAACCACATTATAGTTCGGTACCTAACTATTGTCAATTATTTTATTTGACTAAAAAAAGTATTTGAGATGGTTGTCTCAAATACTGGCTCTATACTTTTTAGTGTTGGTAGAAATTGCCAGCACTTTTTTTGTATGTATAACTAAACAGACATCTTGAAATCCGTTAGAATAAAGTCGACGAAAACCAATCTAAGGAGGAATCAAGATGTCCATCTCTCATTTTATCAGAGAAGTTTTAGATATTCTAGATTTTAATATTACTTTTTATGAAAACGAAACAGAAAAGCAGCTTGGAAATTATACAAAAGAACGAATCAAAGGAGAAATTTGTCACGTATTTGATGGTAGACTTTCTTATACACCTGATAATTGTGAAAAATGCGGAGAAAGTAATGAAAAGACGATCATTAAATGGGGATTTAAAACGGTTATGACTCAGGTAAACAAAGTATCTGAATACAAAACCTATCTTCGTCTAAAGAAACAACGATTTAAATGCAAAGCTTGTAATCAAACCTTTGTCGCTTCCTCGACCTTGACGCAACCGAACTGTTCCATTGCTCAACGAGTGAAATTGAAAATTGCGACCATGTTGGAAGACTCCGTCTCTATGACCTATATTGCCAAACAAATCGGTGTCGCTCCTATGACGGTTTTGCGTGTTCTTCGGGACTTCTACCAACCAACATTGCCGGAAAAACAAGCATTGCCTACGGTGCTTTGCTTGGATGAATTTAAATCAGGAGCGTTTGCCGAAGGAGCTATGAGTTGTATTCTCGTGGATGGAGAAAACCGGCGACTACTTGATGTGTTAGAGGATCGACGGAAAGTTCGGCTAGAAACCTATTTCTACCGCTATTCCTTAGAAGAAAGACAGGCAGTAAACATTGTTGTGACCGATTTTTATTCACCCTATATCACTTTGACAAAAGAACTCTTTCCAAATGCACAGGTGTTAATTGATCGTTTTCATATTGTTCAGTTGATTGGAAGAACGTTTCAAAACCAGCGAATCACTGTTATGAAGTCCTTTCCCGATACTGATAAACGCTACCGACAGTTAAAAAAATATTGGAAACTACTTCAGAAAAGACAGAGTGAGTTAGACTGGAGCCATCGGTATTGGCGTCCTTCTTTTAAGGATTATTTAACGCAGACAGAGATTGTGGATCGTCTCCTTACTTACGATCCAGAGTTAAATCGAGGATATGAGACCTATCAAGCATTCTTACGTGTGTTACGTTATTCTGAGGAAAAAGAAAAACAAAAAGAAGCCATTGAAGGTTTTGAAGAATTACTGACACAAAGCTACAAACACCTGTCTGAAGGCTATCAAAAAACGATTCGTACGTATAAAAAATATCGAAAAGAAATCATCCTTGCTTTGACTTTGTCTTATTCAAATGGACCGGTGGAAGCAACGAATAATCATATTAAAGTCATCAAACGAGTGGCTTATGGTTTTCGAAATTTCATCAATTTTAAGATTCGAATCTTTATCCAACGTGGGAAATACTATCGCACGTTGCCAATCAAAACCAAAGAAAAAGGTCAAGCAGCGTTTTTCGCTGCTTGACCCAAAGACGCTATTCGAACTGTTAAAGATTGTCTAAACTTTTACCAACACCAGTTGTTAAAGAGCCCAAATACTTTTTTGTTTATACGTATTGTAATACTTTTTCTGCTTTATAAGCATAATCAATTAACCCGCCACCAAGACATTCCATACCGTTATAAAAAACGACTGCTTGACCTGGTGTGATTGCACGAACAGGTTCGTCAAAAATAACTTCTGCACGATTATCTTCTAACAAGCGAACCGTCACACTTGTATCTTGTTGTCGATAACGGAATTTTGCCGTACAACGGAATTCTTTGGGCTTTTCTTCATTTGTTGTAAAATGAATTTCACTTGCTTCCAAGCGATCGGCATACAATGCATCATGATGGAAGCCTTGTCCAACATACAATGTATTAGTTTCTAATTCTTTCCCAACAACAAACCATGGCTCTGAAGATTTACCGCCGCCACCAATACCTAATCCTTGACGTTGGCCTATTGTATAATACATTAATCCATCATGTTGCCCTTTAATTTCACCATCTAAAGTTACCATATTGCCTTTTTGCGCAGGTAGATAATTACTTAGGAATTGTTTAAAGTTCTTTTCACCAATGAAACAAACACCCGTTGAATCTTTTTTCTTAGCCGTTGCTAAACCAGCTCGTTCAGCAATTGCACGCACTTCTGATTTTTCCATATGACCTAGCGGAAACATTGTTTTAGATAGTTGTTCTTGTGAAAGTTGACTTAAGAAATACGTTTGATCTTTATTATTATCAACCCCGCGAAGCATATGAGTAATACCATTTTCATCACGTTCTACTTGTGCATAATGGCCTGTTGCCACATAATCGGCACCTAAATCCATCGCATAATCTAAAAAGGCTTTGAACTTGATTTCTTTGTTACACATCACATCTGGATTTGGTGTACGTCCTGCACGATATTCCGCTAAGAAATATTCAAAAACTCGATCCCAATATTCTTTTTCGAAGTTCACAGAATAATAAGGAATCCCTATTTGTGCTGCTACTTTGGCAACATCTTTGTAATCTTCTGTTGCGGTACATACACCATTTTCATCGGTATCATCCCAATTTTTCATAAAGATACCAATCACATCATACCCTTGTTCTTTCAACAAAAGTGCTGTTACTGACGAGTCCACCCCGCCACTCATTCCAACGACAACACGGATTTTGCTATTGTCTGTCATGAATTTCACCATCATTTCAATATAGATTCTGAAACATCCACGATTTGAAGGTCGCTACTTTTTCAGTAGTTGCTATTATACAGTAGTTTAAAAAGAATTTCACGTTTGTTGATTAATTTTATCAACTATTTAAACACTCAAAAAAAATAGCCATCTGAAAAGCAGACGACTATTTCTAATTAAGATTTTTAGCTTAGTATATTTCTAAATGGTTTTTCATTCATTTCTCGATAAATGCTAGCTTTGCCAATTGAATTAAATAGCCCCATTTTTTGTGTGACTACTTCTTTTGCTGCATCAATACATTCTGGATAAATAGCATTTGGATCCCATAATTCAGTACTAGACAAAATTTCACGACATTTTTTATAAAAAGCATATTTGTAATCAGAAGAGATATTTACTTTTTGAATGCCAATTTCTACAGCACGAGCAATCTCTTCATCTGGATTAGCTGAACCACCATGCAACACTAATGGAATATCTACTCTTTCCTTGATTTGTTCCAGTACATCCATTTTTAATTCAGGTTTGACATCTTTTGGATAAATTCCATGAGCTGTTCCGATTGCCACAGCTAATGTATCGATTCCTGTTTTTGCAACAAATTCTTCCGCATCTTCTGGTTTCGTGTAAATAACCTTAGATACACCACCTTCAATTGTGGTACCAGTATTACCAATTGTTCCTAATTCACCTTCAACTGAAATACCAATCGTTTTACATACCTCAACGACCTCTTTTGTTACCGAAATATTTTCTTCAAATGGTAAGAGAGAGCCATCAATCATAACTGAAGTAAAACCGCAATGAATCGCACGCATGATACTAGCTAAATTATCTCCATGATCCATGTGAATCACAAAAGGTACACTGCTATTTTTCGCACGAGAAACAGCATATTGGAAGAATTCATCTTTGACAAAATCAAGTTCAGTCGGATGGACAGCAATAATAGCAGGTGAATCATTTTCCTCTGCTGCTTCAATAACTACACGTAAGAAGTTACTATCAGCGACATTGAATGCCCCTACAGCGAACTTATTTTCTTTGGCAACTTCTAACATTTGGCTCATATTAATTAACATATTTACATACTCTCCAATCTTTTTTTATCTTGCTTTATTTTGGGAACCAGCTATTTCAATATACTGTTTAACAACATTTCTGCCTGCTGCAATTGTGCTATGAATCAATTCAGGATAGCCAATCGTTGGGTCTTCAGCGAGGCCTTTCTGAATTTCTAAAGATTGTGCCTTCATAAAGTCAGAGCCAACATTAATTTTGTTGATTCCTAATGCAACTGATTTACGTATGTTTTCTTCCCCAGCACCTGATCCTCCATGTAAAACTAACGGTAAATGAGTCGCTGCTTTAATTTTTTCTACAATGTCAAATCGGAATTCTGGTATATACCCTTCAGGATAATCCCCATGTGTTGATCCGTAAGATAATGCTAAACAATCCACTCCTGTTTCTTGAATAAAATGGATTGCTTCATCAGGATCTGTATACATTTCTGTATTGGTCCATTGATTACCAGCTACCACCCCTAAATCACCAACTTCAGCTTCAACGCTCGCGTTAAATTGTTGCGCGAACTGTACAATTTCTTTCGTAATACGTATATTCTCTTCTAAAGGATACATAGAAGCATCCATCATGACACTTGAGAATCCTTCGTGAAGACATTGCTTAACAAACGCCACATCTTGACCATGATCTAAATTGATAGCAACTTCCACTTTAGCATTGTTAGCCATACGAATAATTGGTTGTGTTAGATAGCGATAATCCAAATGCATTTTTAGATGATCTTGCAACAAATCAATAATAATTGGCGAATGCATTTCTTCGGCAGCTTCAATGACTGCTTTTGCTGTTTCCAAATTAAAACAATTAATTGCTAACACAGCATACTTTTCTTTATTCGCCTTAGCTAACATTTCTCTCATAGAAACGTACATAATAACCTCCTAAGAAATTTTGATGGAAGAAAAATCTACTTCTTCTTCCTCGACATCTTCTACCTCTTCAACTGGCTCTTTTTTGAGAACAAAAAGGAGAATCCCTGTGATAGCAGAACCAATCAGTAGTGCAAGCGTGAACTTCAATGGATCAGTCATAGCAGGAATGATGAAAACTCCACCTGACGGAACGGGTGATCCTACCCCCCAACTCATGCTTAAACCGCCACCAATTGCGGCACCGATTGTACATGAAGCAATTACTCGTAATGGATCGACTGCTGCAATAGGAATTACACCTTCCGTAATCATTGCCAATCCCATCGGAAAAGCAATTTTAATATTATCTTCTTCTCCTTGTGAGAATTTTGGTTTCTTGAAAATTTTTGATAAAATCCAAGCAAACGTTACTCCAAATGGCGGTACCATAGACGCTAAAATTTTTACTGCTTCTGGTTCTTGAATTCCTTCTAATAACATTCCATCAGCAAAGAGAGAAGCTACTTTATTGACCGGTCCTCCAAAGTCAAAGGCAGCCATCCCCCCAACAATTGAGCCAAATAAGAATTTTCCAGATCCTTGCAGATTCGTTAAAAATTCAGTTAGCGCATTGGTTGCCCACACAATCGGTACCCCAATGACAAAATACATCGCCAAACCAACAATAATCGTAGAAGCAACTGGTACAATCATCATTGGCATTAATCCTTGCGCCCATTTTGGTACTTTAAGATTTTTCACTAAAAATAGAACGAAGAAACCAACAATGTACCCGCCTAACATTCCCCCTAAGAAGCCTGCGCCAATAGAATTAGCAATTAATCCCATAAATAAGCCGGGGCCAATTCCTGGTCTATCCGCAATTGAATAGGCAATCGCTGCTGAAATAACTGGGGCTAGCAATCCCATGCCTAAAACGCCTAAAGAAACAAGTGCATCTGATACAGAATAATTGGTAGAATAATCACTAATAACTTGTCCACCAGTTAAATTTCCAATCGCAATCAATAAACCTGCTGTTACTACAACTGGTAACATATAAGAAATAGCTGTTAAAGCGTGTTTTTTTATTTCTAGTTTACGCAACATAAGCCTGTCTCCTTTATAATTGTTCTTCTATTTTATTGATTAATCCTTTTGGTGCTTTAATAACTAAACTTGTAGGAACTTCTACTACTTTTTTTCCTTTAAATCGTTCTTTCCCCCCTACTTTTATATCTGCAGCAATAATCACAATGTCAGCAGCATCAATATCTGCTTGCGTTAACTCGTCTTCTGTTCCAATTGTTCCTTGCGTTTCAATGTGAATTTCATGACCTAATGATTGTGCCGCTTTGATTAACTTCTCTTTTGCAATATACGTATGAGCAATTCCTGATGTACAGGCTGCAATGCCAACAATTTTCATTTTACTTCCTCCTTGCGTTCTCCATTTAAAAATCTGGTTACTCAGGTTCCTTAGACAATAATTCAATCATTTTTTCTTTCGTTGTCGCTTGATGTAACTCTTCAATAAATGTTTCATCTGCAAGTAACATCGCCACTTTCTGTAATAATTTAATGTGCAACGTATTCGCTTCTACATTTCTAACAGCAAATAGAATAATCACGTTTACTGGTTCCTCATCTAATGACTCCCATTCAATTGGTTGTTTTGTTCTTCCAACAACAAGTGAAGTCTTTGTCACACAATCGGATTTTCCATGCGGAATTGCTATACCTTGTCCTAATCCAGTCATTCCCTCCTTTTCACGATTGAATACATCTTCCAAAAAGCCTGCTACGTCTGTAATTAAATTATTTTGATAAAGAAGTTCTGTTAGCTCTTTAATGCTTTCTTCTTTTGTGGTTGCCTGTAATTCTAAATTCACTAAATCCTCAGTAATAACATTAGCTATGCTGAAATTTTCGGTTAAATGTTGATCCATTCCCTATTCCTCCTAAAAGTTTCTTTGTTCTTTCCTCATCCTGTTTTGTAAAAACAGAATTAACTAAAATTGTTGGTATTGTCGTGGGTGATGTAAAATGTATTGTCGTGAGTATAAGATCAATATCTTCATATTTCTCTAAATTCTTACTAAATTTTTTAGACGATAGAACATCGACAATTTCGAGATCTGGAAAAGCTTTCCTAACTTTCACTTTCAATAATTCTGAAGTTCCTACCCCACTACTACACATAATCACTATGCGTTTTTTTCGTTTCTGAATTTCTTTGTACCTTACAAAATATAAGGCTAAAAAACCAATCTCATCATCACTGATTGTTGATAAATGAAATTTCTGTTCTGCCTTTCTAGATACTTGTGAGACAAACTGAAACATATTTTGATATTCTAAACGAATATCTTTTAGCAATTCATTTTTGATAACGATTTCATTTTTTAAGCGATATAATAAAGGAGCAATATGACTAATCAAATCTTCCTGATATTCATCAATATCGATTTCCGTACCAATGAGTTGCCTCATCTCCTCCATAAAAAATGATGTAAGTTCAATTGCCTCTTGCTCTTTAGCGATAACATTAGTGGTTTGGTTTTCTAAACGTGAAGAAAGTAAATATTGAAATAAGAAAAACGATTCAATTTCAGCTAAATCAAATCCTAAATATCCAGACATTCTTTGGACAACTTCGACAGATACTTCATAAAGAAATTGGTATTTTGTAATTATTTTTTCTTCGGATTCATCTAATGTGTTATCTATTTTTTCAGAAATTTTCCCTTCTCGACTGCGTTTCAACAAGATATAGAGGTGTGAAAAAATGTTGATATTATACGGATAACTAATTATTGTATCTAGCTTCTTTTCAATAAATTCTAGTAGAGACGTTATATAATCAATATCGTAAGCATTTACATTTTTAGCATCAGCTAAAAATGTTTCATTGATTAGATTTTCTTGTCCGATTAAATAATTGACAGTCTTACGGATTTTCTTTTCTTCTCCTATTATCGATACTCGCTGATCCTTTTTTTTAATTTCTAATTGATATTTTTTCAAAAAGGACTTCATTTTTTTTAAGTCTTGTAGGATAACGGGTTTAGTAACAAAATAAGGTTCAAACAATTCATTAATGTTTACTGAATTGGGAGATTTGAAAAGTAGCGTTAACATAATATTATTGCGTCGATTAAGTGACTCATCCATTCGTTCCACATTTCCTTCTCGACTTTCTCTCAAATATTTCTCGTAATCTAAACGGAAACCTCTGCCGACTTCAGAAATAATAATATCTCCACCGGAAAACTCGTCATTGATTCTTTTGATGGTGCGATAAATTGTTTTAGTAGAGACATGAGCAAAACTGGCGAGCTCTTGTGCTGTTAGAGTCATGTCATTTTTAATCAATAGTTCTAACAAATGATTTTCTCTCTTGCTCAGCTGCATATCATCAACTCCTTGTACATACTATAGCGCATTTTTGTAAGCGCAATCTTTTTTATATGTCCATTAATATGGACATTTAGTTTCTATCTAACAACTATGGGGCTCACTACTCAAACGTTTCCTTATTCCTGTTTTCCATAACTTATCAATTAGCACAACACTACTTGACTTAATTTAAGATAAAAAGAAGTGCTGCAATAAGTCCATTTGACACGAAAATATCCG
This sequence comes from Enterococcus sp. AMC2644, assembly GCF_058216475.1. Lineage (NCBI taxonomy): Bacteria > Bacillati > Bacillota > Bacilli > Lactobacillales > Enterococcaceae > Enterococcus > Enterococcus sp. AMC2644. Next base: position 1,819,368 of record NZ_CM177095.1, on the reverse strand, counting down.
AACTATCCAGAGTTTGCTGTTTCATTCTAGTAGGTCTTTTAGATAAGCCCACGAAACATAGCAATACTCATCGAGAATAGCTCGGATATTAGTATCTTTACTTATAATACAATTCTTAAACCTTTTCAAATAGGCCACGGCTGATAAAACCGTCCATTAAAAAATAGAATTTTTCTTGTAATAAATCATTTGCTGAATCTTTAAAAATATTGACAGCTTTTAAGCCATTAGCAGTTGTTACAGACATTTTGATTTTTTTAATCTCTTTATCAACTGTGATTTTTAATTTAAAGCCTTCTTTGCTTTGTGGTGTTGCTTCTAGAGGACGGATTAATTGAAAGTTTCCGCCTTTTGTTTCAGTAAAACCATTATCGCGTAGAGTATAGCGCTTAGCAGTTGGTGCTAAACGATAGCTTACAGCTGCGCCCAAAACTGTATCGATTTCTTGAAATGCCATTTTTCCACCTCATCTTGTTCATTTATTCTCATTATAAAGGGTTCTGAAAGGTTTGACTAGTCTCTTTTCAAACGTTGAACTGAAGCAATTAAAACTGTGGCAAATTCCTCAATTTCTGCTTGCGTATTCTCATAACCAAAACTGATACGAATCGATTCGCGAATTGCTGGAGAATTTTTGCCGTACATTGCTTCTAAAACGTGTGAAGGTTCAACATTTCCAGCAGTACATGCAGAACCCGTGGAGACTGCAAATCCTTTCAAATCTAAGTGCATTAACAGTAAATCACTTGGGACCCCTGGAAAACGTAAATTTAAAATGTGTGCCAATTTGTTGGTATCATCACCATTCAAGTGGAAATCGACACCAGCATTCGTTAGTTGTTCAATAACATAGGCTGAAAATTCTGCATACAGTTGTTGTTTATTTAGTTGGACTTCTGGCGTTAAGACTTTAATTGCTTGTGCCATTCCACAAATGGCTGCTAAATTCTCAGTTCCTGCCCGACGTTTTTCTTCTTGTTCTCCGCCATGAAGATACGGTTTTAACTGCACATTATCACTTTTATAAAGAAAACCGATTCCTTTAGGGCCATTAATTTTATGGCCTGAAACGGTTAATAAATCAATATGCCATTCTTTGGGGTATAACGGTATTTTTCCGTAAGCTTGTACGGCATCCGTGTGAAACCAAGCCGAATGTTCCATTAATAATTCACCGATTTCTTGGATAGGTAATAAATTACCGATTTCATTATTTGCAAACATAATGGACACTAAAATAGTGTCTGGACGTAAGGCAGCTTCTACATCGGCGAGTTGAACTTGTCCTTTTTCATCAACGGGTAAATAAGTAATATCAAATCCCAGTGTTTCTAAGTATTCGGTGGTTCGTAAAATAGCCGGATGCTCGATAGCTGTAGTGATAATATGTTTTCCTTCTGCCTGACGTCCAAGGGCTGTATTAATTAAAACCGTATTATCGCCTTCTGTACCGCCACTATTAAAAATAATTTCATGCGGCGTCACTGCTAAACTATCAGCAATAATTTGACGAGCATTTTCTAAATACTCATGTGCACGTCTGCCATATTGATGAATACTAGAAGGATTGCCAACAACTTCAAGCATTACTTCACTCATTTTTTCTACAACATCTGGTCGTACAGGTGTTGTTGCAGCATGATCTAAATAGGTCATTTTGTCACCTTCTCTTTTAATAACATTATTATAACAAACTTGTGAAAAATACCAATCAAAGAAGAATCATCACGCTTCTTCTTTGATTGGTTGCTTTTTTTATAAATAATTTTCCTCGTCCAACTTGAATAATGGGCTCATTGGCGTGTTTTCATGAATTCGTTTCACAGCTTCACCCATTAACTTCGAACAAGTCACATAGGTTAATTTTTCTGGATGACGGGCTTCGTCAGTTAAGCAAGAATCCGTCACACAAATATCTTCAATTGGTGCAGCATCCAATGTTTCTTTGGCGGGTGGTGAAAGTAGCGCATGTGAAGCACACGCATAAATATCGCCCGCACCAGCTTCTTTTAACAGACGCGCTGCTCGTGCAAAGGTTTTGCCAGAATTTAGAATATCATCCACCATGATACAGCTCTTACCAGCAACATCACCAATCACGTAACCACCATTTTCTAGCTCACTATCTTGGTCAATGATTGCTAGTGTCGTATTCAAATATTCAGCTAAGCTTCTTGAACGTTGTACCCCACTATTTTTTGGAGAAACAACAACATAGTCATCCCCATCAAAGCCTTGCTCTTTGTAATAGCGAGCAAACAATGGAATAGTAAACAAATTATCTACCGGAATATCAAAGAATCCTTGAACTTGAACAGTATGTAAATCGAGAGTTAACACACGAGTTGCACCTGCTTCGACCAACATATTAGCAATTAATTTAGCCGTGATGGGCTCATGTGGTTTTGCCGTACGGTCTTGACGAGCATATGCATAATAGGGAAGAACAATATTAATTGTTTTGGCACTTGCACGTTTCATCGCATCAATCATAATCATTAATTCCATATAGTAATCATTTACGGGTTGATTCGTTGATTGGATGATGTAAATATGCGCACCACGAACACTTTCTTCAATACTGATAGCAATCTCGCCATCACTGAATTTTTTGATATCACATTTTCCTAATTTAGAACCAAACACTTTTGCAATTTTTTCTGCTAATGGAACATTTCCATTTAAACTAAAGATTTTCAACGATTCATCGTGATATTTTTCGACCATGTGATCCTCCAATAGAATTTTTTTTCATTTTAACACACTTTACTGATTTAGTTTAGCATGATTCTCTGCATGATATCAAGGAAGTGATACTGTTCCGTTGACCCACTTAGCAGGAATAATTTGATTGTAGTTTCCCCAATTATCGTGGACTTTCAAAAAACGTTCTCCTGCACTTGTTTCCATATAAGCATACGCGGTCACCCAATGATTGCCATAAGTACTTCCTAAAACTTTTAAAACCCCGACCACAACGGGTTTTCCTTGATCGATGCGTTTGACTGCGCGTTGCCAGCCACCAGCCATCGTCATACGAGCACGTAATTTTTTATCCGTATAATCAAAGTAAGTCGATAACCCATGCGCCACTTGCCAAGCAACGGTCGGTAAGCCATAACGTTGAATAAATAATTGTAAAAATTTTACGAGTGTGTTTGATTGATGACTGTTTTTCTGACGAATATACGTTGGAATAACTTCTGCATCAAGATAGTCTTGATAATAAGCTAATAAAACAGCTGACGCATGGGTGCCACAAAGATATCCTTTGGGGGTTGTCCATTTGCGATAAGCTTTAAATCTTTCTTCTGGAATACCAATCCATTCATCTTTTTTCATCATTTGTCTCCTTCATTTGCGTGTTTGCTTCAACTGTATCATAATAAGAGGATGAAATGGAGTGAAAACAATGACAGATTTAAAAAAACAAGATTTTTACGAGTATGTCAATGGAGACTGGCTGAAAACAGCGACCATTCCAGCTGACAAACCAGCAACAGGTGGTTTTCAAGATTTAGTCGAAGGAATTGACCAACTTTTAATCAAAGAACTCAACCAAATGAGTCAAAATGAATTAGCCATTCCTAAAAATCGGATGCAAGATGCAGTAAAATTTTATCAATTAGCTCGTGATTATGACACAAGAAATCGATTAGCTGGTGAACCCATTGCTGATTTGTTAAAACGCGTCGCTGATTTAACTTCTTTTGAAGAATTAAATGACCAATTAAGTGATTGGATAAAAGAAGGCTTACCTTTACCGTTTCAGTTTTTTGTCATGCCTGATATGAAAAATGCAACTGAGCATGCCCTTTATTTGAATCCAACATCCTTAATTTTGCCAGATAAAACCTATTATGAAGACGGACACCCACAAGCAGAAAAGTTACTACAAGTTTTCTTTGAAATGAGTGTCAACTTATTGCAACATTTTGGTAGAACTCTTCCTGAAGCAGAGACGATTGCTGAACAAGCATTAGCATTTGATAAAGCAATTGCCCCTCATGTCTTGAGTGCCGAAGAAAGTGCCGATTATACCAAAGCTTATAATCCAAAAAAATTAACAGAAATTGCTGCTTATTCTGAGCATATCGATTTCCTAAGCGTCATTGATCAATTAGTTCCAGTGCCACTTGAACAAGTGATTGTGACAGAACCAGCTTATTTTGAAGCCTTTGATGAGATGATTAATAATGAAAACCTACCATTACTAAAAAGTTGGATGTACGTACAAACTATTTTGACTTACACAAGCTACTTAAGTGAAGACTTGCGTCAATTAGGTGGTACTTATCGACGCTTTCTTTCAGGGATTGACGAAGCTATGTCCCAAGAAAAGGCGGCTTATTATTTAACTTTAGGCGAATTTGGCCAAGTGATTGGTTTGTATTACGGTCAAAAATATTTTGGTCATCAAGCAAAACAAGATGTTCAACACATGGTTCATACAATGATTGATGTTTACAAAGAACGCTTAACAACGAAAGAATGGCTAAGTTCCACAACTCGTGAAAAAGCAATTGTTAAATTAAATAATATTGGTGTTCATGTCGGTTATCCTGATAAAATTCCAGCTGTCTATGATTTGTTCCTAACTCAAACTGCTGAAGAAGGTGGTACGCTTGTCAGCAATGTCCGTCACTTTTCACGTTTGGCACGTGAAGAGCGTTTTAACAAAGTAAAACAAGTGGTGGATCGCAACGAATGGAGTATGGCCGCATGTACAGTTAATGCCTACTATAGCGGAATGATGAATGTGATTGTTTTCCCAGCAGCTATTTTGCAAAAACCCTTTTATAGTGTCGAACAATCAACCAGTGCCAACTATGGTGGTATTGGCGCTGTCATTGCCCATGAAATTTCACATGCCTTTGACAACAATGGGGCTAAGTTTGATGAATTTGGCAATCTGAATAATTGGTGGTCACAAGAAGACTTGGCGCATTTCGAACAATTAGCCGAAGCTATGATTGCTGAATTCGATGGTTTAGAAATTGCTGGTGGAAAAGTTAATGGCAAATTAACTGTTTCTGAAAATATTGCTGACGCAGGTGGTCTAAGTTGTGCGTTGGAAGCAGCCAAAAAAGACGCTGATGTTTCATTAGATGACTTCTTTACAAACTGGGCAAAAATCTGGCGGACAAAAGCCAGAGAACAGTATCAACAGCTTTTACTTTCAGTTGATGTTCATGGTCCAGCAAAATTACGTGCAAATATTCAATTACAAAATTTAACCGATTTCCATGAATTCTACGGAACTGAAGTTGAAGATGCGATGTATCGTGCACCAGAAAAACGGGTACAAATTTGGTAATCTGAACATATAAATACGTACAAAACAAAAAAATCCGAACGATATAGCGTCGTCACAAGTTCTAATGAATTTGCGACAACTTTCTGCCAACTTGCAGAGCGTCTATCGTTTGGATATTTTTTTCAACTAGTTGTAACAGAGCCTTCTTTATTCCATGATTGCTCCCAAACTACCTTTAAAATGACGTAAGGCCCATTCGTGACCTTGTGCATCAAAACTGGCAACGGCTTTTTCAATAATATGGATAGTATATCCTAAGTTATAGGCATCAACAGCTGTATGTAATACACAAATATCGGTGCATACACCTGTTAAATAAATGTCGGTAATTTGACGTTCACGCAAACGAATATCTAAATCTGTGCCACTGAATGCTGAATAATGACGTTTGTCTAGCCAGTAGACATTCGGAGCATCTTGATGCAGTTTATACACTGGCGACAGACGACCATAAAGATCACGACCTGCGGAACCCGCTAGATTATGCGGTACAAATAATTTATTTTCCGGATGAAAAGTATCTCCTAATTCATGTCGATCAATTGCAAAAACAACAAAATCACCATTCTCAATAAATTTTTTTGTTTCTGCTACTAAGGTTTCTTCAATTGCTTGACCAGCCGCACCAGTCGTTAGTGCACCGTCTGTTGCAACAAAATCATTCGTATAATCTATTGAAATCAATGCTTTCATATCTGTTCCTCCTATGTTAAAGACTCCACAAAAGCTAAGACCATTTCTGCCGAGCGCTGACCTGCGACTTCAATAAATTCATCAAATGATTGGGTCGCTTCGTGATCAGCCGTGTCACTCATTGCACGAATTACCAAGAAAGGCACATCAAATTGCAGCGCTGTTTGTGCAATTGCCGCCCCTTCCATTTCACAAGCTAAAGCTTCTGGAAAGTGTTCTAAAATATGACGAATTTTCTCAGGATCATCGATAAATGAATCTCCCGTCACAATTAATCCTTTTTTTACTTGATGCTTGGTTTTTTCAGCCGCTTTTTCGATAGCTTTCATCAGATTAGCGTCTGCTTCGTAGTACAATGGCATGCCACCAGGAACTTGTCCATATGCATAACCAAAACCTGTAGCATCTACATCATGGTAAGCTAATTTTTCAGAAATAACTAAATCGCCAACTGCAAGACCTGCCCCAATGCCGCCTGCAGATCCAGTATTAATCACAGCATCAACTTCGTATTGTTGAATTAATAAACTAGTGGTTAACGAAGACAATACTTTTCCAATACCAGATTGGACAACAATTACGTCATGACCAGCATACGTACCTGCATAAAATGTTGCACCAGCTTTTTCCCACGTTTTCATCTCTGTTAACTTTTCTTTTAAAACAGCCACTTCTTGTGCCATCGCACCAATAATTCCAATTTTCATTCGTTTACTCCTCTATAAGAAAAAGATCATCATCATCACAACAATAAGTAATAACGTTACAATCACAATACTTTTCATTAGAAAAGTATTCATTTCACGAGAACGTTGTTGTTCACTTGAACGTGTTTTTTTCGATGTCTCTTTTTTTAATTCTTTACGATAATAATTTGTTGGTTGTTTTTCTTTTCCCTTTATCGCTTTTGTTTCTTGCTGGTTTTGTTTTTTAAAGGAAATTTCTTTCTTCTTTGGTTTTTTAATAATTTGACGATTGCGCTCTAAAGCAGCTTCTTGTTCATCTTTTCTTTTCCGTAATTCTGATCGGGTCACTAAGGGACGTTTCGCCATATTATACCCTCCCTTGGGCAATCAACAATTCCCAATATTGAATCGCAAAAATTGTTTTAGCGTCACAAATTGTTTTTTCTTGAATCGCTTGTTTTGCCTCTTCTAGTGTCCATTCATAGACTTCTAAGACTTCATCGTCATCTTGCGCCAATGGATTATCAACTTTTTTTATATTTTTGGCATAATAGACATGCAATAATTCATTAGCAAAACCGGGAGATAGATACATAGACGTCAAATGCTCCATACTTTCAGCACGATAACCGGTCTCTTCTTCCAGTTCACGAGCTCCCGTTTCTTCTGGATGATGTCCTTCACCAGGATCAATTTTTCCTGCAGGAATTTCAAAAATAACTTGTTCTAAAGGTTTTCTAAATTGCTTTACTAAAACAATTTTATTTTCAGCCGTTAACGCTAAAACACCGACTCCTCCTGGATGAAAAACCAATTCGCGTTTAGCTGTTTGTCCATCTGGCAAACGCACTTCATCTAACGCTACATCAATAATTTTTCCATGAAAAATTTCTTTACGTGTAATTGTTTTTTCTTCAAAATCTTCATAACGAAGCATTGGGTCACCATACTTTCTTGATTTATTCATTATCACTTAGTTTACCATAGAAAAGATGAGATTTCCTAAGACCTAAGATAGAGATTTGTAAAGAAGAGGAAGAATTTCTCCTGTTTCTCTAAAAAATGAATATAAAATGAGATTATAAATAGAAAAACACTCATAATTCCTCTATAATAAGAATGAGCAGGAATCCATGTAAGATTTAGATAGGAGGATAACTATGAAATCACTTGGAGAACAATTAAAACAATATCGGATAGATAACAATTGGACACAACAAGAATTAGCAGATAAACTAACTGTCACACGCACAACGATCTCTAATTGGGAGAGTAGCAAAAGCTTTCCTGATCTAAACCGTCTTGTTTCTCTCAGTCGACTTTTCGATGTCCCTCTTGAAAATTTATTTTCGGCCGACACTTCAGTTATAAAGAAAATTACCCATGAACAAAAACAAAATCGTTTGAAAGGATACCTTATTCTAGGATTGCTGACGATTATCTTTTTCTTGGTTGGTGGTTTAGCTTTGACTTACCAAGGTTCAAATTTTTCACAATTGCTTACTGCGCATGAAACCTCTATTACTCAGATTCCCCAGGAGAAACAAGAACAATGGATTCCTATTTCTTTTACAGATCATAAAAAACAAATGGTGCCTTATCTCTCAACACGCGCATTGTTCGGTATTAAATCAGTGGTCAACAGTTCAGACATTGCTTCTGTTAATCTGCGAATTACCCGCCTTGCCGATAATCAAAAAATTGGCGAATATACGCTTGAACCTAATGCAAGTCAGCCTTTGCCAAGTTTACAGCGCAATGAAAAATATTTAGTCGAAATCCGCAGTAATGCTGAAACCTGTATTTTAAACTTTATGTCTTAACCAATTGATCCATTGAAACATAGATATTTCTTATAAATTTCCTAAATTAATAAAAATCCACCGCAAGTCGGATACTTTTCTTTTCGGTTACATGCTAAAATAAATTTATAAACAACACAGGTCTTAAATAGCATGTTGTATCCAATAAATTTAGGAGGAATGAGCAAATGAAACGTTCAACTTGGACTGTTATTGGTCTTGTCACTATCGGTGCGATCATCTTTGGTACGATGTTATCCGATTACTTCCCAGTTCTATTACTAATTGGTGGCGTTTTACTGGTCGTTTATGGTTTCAAAGGAAAATCTGCGCCAGTTTCAAAAAATAGTTTACCTGTTTTATCAAAAAAACGGGAGCAAACCTATCTTGACAGTGGGATGTCTTATCGTGAGATTGAATTTTTCCGCGAAACATTAAATCAAGCGAAAAAAGAGATTGAAAAACTGCAAGCAAATATTAGTCAAAATGCAAAATTAAAAGCAATTGACTTACGCCATGATACAATTAGAGCAGCAAAAGCTTTATTTAAAGAGTTAGTCAAAGAACCTACTCGTTTAAACGAAGCTAGCCATTTTCTTTATACTCACTTACCAAACATGGTTGATTTAACAGATAAATATTTAGAAATCAACAATCACGAAATTAAAAGTCGTGACACTTATGAAAAAATGGAAGAAAGTATTCAAATTATTGATCAAATGGCGGCATTAATTAAACAAGACTATCAAAAATTTGTATCTGATGATTTAGAAGAACTAGATGTTGAATTATCGATTGCCAAACAAAGCATTAAAAGAGAAAATCAATATAAAGAAGAAGTGAGATAAAAGAAATCTTTTGTCTCATTTCTCTCGAATAATACACTGTTTCTATCAAAGGAGGAACTACATATATGACTGACACAGCTAAGACAGATGTTACCGATACATTAGAAGATTTATTAAGTGATCCATTTGCCCCAAATTTAGATTCATTAACAACCACGCAAAAGCAAGAAATTTCATCGTTACAAGAGCAACAAAAAGCACCTAGATTGATTGATCAACTGCCCGAAAGTCGTCAACAGCAAGCAAAAGAATTGGCAGCAAAAATTGATGCGACTGACCAACAAGCAGTGATTACTTATGGTGCTGCGGCACAAACAAAGTTAAGTGATTTTTCTCAATCAATGTTAAATCATGTGCAAGCAGCTGATATTGGTCCAGTAGGCGATTCATTGACAGAATTAATGTATCGTTTACAAGAAGCCAATCCTGATGACTTGCGTGCCGGTGAAGGTAGTATCTTTAAGCGCATGTTTGGTAAAGTTAAACAATCTATCTTTGAGATTACTGCGAAATATCAAAAAATTGGTGCTCAAATTGATAAAGTAGCAGTGAAATTAGACAAGGAAAAAGAAGGTCTGTTAAAAGATAACTTGATGCTTGAACAACTTTATCATAAAAATAAAGACTATTTTGATGCTTTAAATATCTATATCGCAGCAGGCGAATTAAAAATGGAAGAATTACAAACAAAAATTATTCCTGAATCACTAGAAAAAGCCCGCCAAACTGGGGATCAAATGGATGTCCAAATTGCGAATGACTATTCTCAATTTTTAGATCGTTTAGATAAACGTACACACGATTTGCGTTTAGCACGTCAAATCACCATCCAACAAGCACCACAAATTCGCTTGATTCAAAATACGAACCAAGCATTAGCAGAAAAAATTCATGCGTCAATTAATACAGCTATTCCATTATGGAAAAATCAAGTAGTTATTGCTTTAACTTTGTTGCGTCAAAAAGATGCCGCAACTGCACAACGTCAAGTTTCTGAAACAACCAATGATTTATTGCGTAAAAATTCAGAAATGTTGAAAGTTTCTGCCATTGAAACAGCTCGTGAGAACGAACGTGGTATCGTTGACATTGAAACACTGCAACAAACGCAAAATGATTTAGTTGAAACTATTCAAGAAACCTTACGTATTCAACAAGAAGGTAAAGAAAAACGTCGCAATGCCGAAGTTGAACTAGGCATGATGGAAGAAGACTTGAAGCAACGTTTATTAGAAATTACATCTGGCAACCAAAATTAATCTTTCGAACCAATTACTTTAGGGTGATTGGTTTTTTTATGGGTTATCTTTCAAAACATCAGCTATTTAGAATAAGACTTGTAAAAAAGGAGTACAGTTAACTATTCTTCATTCCGTCAAACTTTTCTGCTACATCTCTGTGTTTTTAAGCTAAATGATATGATACAAAATAAACCTAAAATTCCAAGAACAATAGACCGTATTCTTTTTTATACGGTCCGTGCTAATGATCTATTGTTGAAACAAAAAAATGAATCTGTGACATCAGAAAATTAACAGTGAAATAGCCGCACAATAGAAGAATGATCTTCGTCGCAATTTCGCCTTGATTTGGCGTAACATGCTATTTTGTTCGGCTATTTTCATCTTGTTTTTCCTTATGCCACAGACCCAGCTTTATTTTTTATTCAAATGGCTATGTTGGTATCCATAAACAAAATAAATAATTAAACCAAGTATGCTTGTAACTCCAAAAACAATCCATGTGACTGCACTAAAACGTGTCATTAAAAAGACACAAAAAATTACTGATATAATCGGTAACAAAGGGACGAAAGGAACTTGGAATTCTCCTTTTTTCGGTGAACCAAGTTGTTGACGTAAGCGTAAAATGCCTAAAGACATCATAACTAAGCAAGCTAACGCGGTAATATTAGTTAATTCAGCCAAAATCGTCAATGGAAAAGCCGCTGCAAAGAATAAAGCCATGCCCCCCGCCACATAAGTTGCATTTTTCGGTGTTCGCTGTTTTTCGTCAACTTTTTGCAAAAAGCTAGGTAATAATCCATCTTTACTAATCGCATAAATCAAACGTGCCAATGAATACAGCATGGAAATCGTCACTGTTAGCAACGTTAAAATTGCCCCGACAGAAATAATCGAACCAATGAATCCTTTATTGACATAGCGCATCGCAAAAGCAACAGGATCACCAATTCCCAATTTTTCAAAGGGAACAATTCCTGTTAAAATCATCGTTACCGTAATATAGAGCAATGTTGCAATCGCGATTGCACCAATAATCCCTTTAGGAATATCTTTTTGAGGATCCTTTACTTCTTCAGCAGCCAGTGAAATTGCATCAAACCCTAAGAAAGCAAAAAAGACTAAAGCCGCACCATCCATGATCCCTTTCATTCCATTAGGCATAAAAGGTTGCCAGTTTTTAGGATCGACATAAAAGACACCTACTACAATAAATAAAATAATAATGCCAAATTTCACCCATACCATCAAATTATTTAATCTTAATGCTTTTTTTGCTTCTTGAGTTACCCACAAAGTAATAAAGATGATAACTATCGCGGCAATTAAATCAATGTATGTCCCTTCTTTAGGGTTATAGCTAGCAGTTAATTCATGCGGTAATGAGAGGTTAATACTTCCCAGAAATCCTTGTAAATAACCTGACCAGCCCGAAGCAACCGATGAGACTGCTAACATATATTCACAAATTAGAAACCAGCCCGCCATCCATGCACTTAATTCTCCAAAAACCACATACATATAGCCGTAGGGGCCACCAGAAATAGGAACTCGTGAAGCAAATTCAGCAAAACATAACCCACTTAATACAACAACCACTGCCGCCACAATAAATGAAACACTTAATGCCGGGCCTGCATAATTGGCTGATGCTTGACCAGTAACTACAAAAATTCCAGTACCAATAACGGCACCAATACCAAGCATAATCAAATCTTTTAAAGTCAGTTCTTTTGTTAGGTAACTTAATACTTGCTTATCGACAGACTTTTTTCTAAATAGTTTCATGCGTCCTCCACCTATTTCTTCTTACAATGCTTTTAAATAACCTAATAACAGTCCGCCAATAATTACCATTAAACAACCTAGAATCACAAAACGGAATTCTTTCTTCGTTTTACTTTCGCCTAAAATGAAAATACCACCCAATGTTGAGATGATAATTCCCATTTGGGATAGAGAAAAACCTATGGCTAAACCAATTCTTTGCACTGTCATCAACATACAAATATTTCCAATTCCCCACAATAATCCGGAAGTCATGTTTTTCCATACAAAAGAATCAATGGTTACTTTTTTAAAGGCAAACAAACTGGCGCCTACCATCATGCCGATGCTTTGCGGTAAAATAATCGCTAACGGGTCCAACTTTGCCCATGTGATAATAATCGTATATGCACCATAACCAATCGTTGAAAAAATCAAGGCTCTAAAACCTTTCCCAAAATCATAGAAACGGCCTGTTTCTGCTTTTTTATCATCTTGGCGAGCGGTTAAATAAGCACCAAAAACTAAGAAGAATAAGGCTAAAATGCCAAGAAAAAAATCACGCGTTTGCGTCCATTCATGAAAAAAGACGGCTCCTGCTAATGTGTTCAAGGCCAACTGCATCCCTGTCGACATTGGTAACCCAACAGATACCCCCATGTATTTCATTCCGTGAAATTGTCCGTTTTGTCCAACTGACCAAAATACTCCTGATAAGAATCCAATCAGACAAATCCAAGGGGTGATTGTTGGTTGTAACATAATAAATAACACCAGAGAAAAAAGAAAAGCGCCGATTGTCATTCCTAAAGTTTGTTGATTGGCATCACCGCCAATTTCCCCACTAACTAGCCCAATACTTCCCCAAGCAAGCATCGGTACTAACGCAATTAAAATAGTCATACGAACTCCATCCTGTTAAAAATTAATAAAAATACCGTATTAGTCTAACAATGATTGCCCCTGCATGACAAGAGTAAGATGTGTTATATGAGAGAACTTTTAGCGTTTTTCTCCATAGTAGCTTAGCATGGGGAAAAATAATATCATCTTTGTACCTGTACCGACAATCGATTCCACAGTTAGCTCGACACCTAACTGTTTTGCTAAATTTTTAGCTAAATATAACCCTAAGCCAGTTGAATGCGTCTGCGCATTGCGGCCATTTTGACCAGTAAAGCCTTTATCAAAAATTCGTCGTATATCTTCTTCGGGAATGCCAATACCACTATCTTCAATTGCCAATTGTATACCTTCCCGTTTTTTTTGTAGGTGAATCGTAATTATGCCATTTTCAGACGTATACTTAATGGCATTACTCAATAGTTGTCTGAAAATAAAACTAATCCATTTTGGATCGGTTAGAACTTGTTGATCCTCCCCTTCTACCGTAAATCGAATGTTTTTTTGAATAAAATAATTGGCTTGGCTCCGTAAAACCGGTTGAATAATTTGTTTCAGCGATGTTTCTTGAACCAAATAGTCTTTGGTAAAACTGTCTAAACGGGCAACATATAGCACTTGATCAACGTACTCGTCAATTCGATGCAATTCATTTTCTAAAGCGATGTATTTATTATCATCGATATCAAATTCAATCGATCGTAATAATAACTGACTAGCAGCTAAAGGGACTTTGATTTCATGCACCCATGAATCAATATAGTCTTTTTGTTCCTCTTGGTTCGTGACTACCTGCTGCATATTCTCTTGATGTTCACGAATGACTTGGTTAATAAACTCTTGTTCCAAGCGCTCTTCTTTACTTCTAGCAGTTGAAAGGTATTCTTGTAATACACTATCTCCTTCATGAAACGAAAGTGCTTGCCACCAACGCCGCTTCGATAAATAATGAACAGCTAACATAATTCCTAAGACAACGCTTTGCATTAAAATCAGATACCAAAACGTTCCTATACTTAAATGAACACCTGGAGAGAGCCAGATGACAAACATCGTTAATACCACAAAAAGAAACCACCCAATAAATACCCACCACTGATCTTTTAAATAGTTAAAAATATTCATTGCCCACCTCACGGAATAATATAACCTTGACCAACCTTCGTCTCAATGTAGCCATCGACCCCTGCTTGTTCGATTTTACGTCTTAAACGATTAATATTCACAGTTAATGTATTATCATCTACGAAACGCTCATCGTCCCATAACGCGCGTAATAATTTTTCACGACTCAAAATTTTGCCATGATTTTTCATTAAAATATATAATAAACGATACTCATTCTTACTTAAATCGATGACTTCCCCGTTGACATCAACACTGCCATTATCCACATTTAATACTAGACCGTTATGCGTAATCGTCTCACTATTATTTTCAACATAATTATATGAACGGCGCAACAATGCGTTAATTTTAGCGACCAATACGTCTAATTCAAATGGTTTGGTGATAAAGTCATCAGCCCCCATATTCATCGCCATAATCATATCCATATTGGTATTCCGACTGGAAATAAAAATAATCGGAACTTTTGAGATTTCACGAATTTTTTGACACCAATAATACCCATCAAATACTGGTAAATTAATATCCAACAAAATCAATTGTGGATCTTCTGTTTTAAAATCTAACAAAACTTGATGAAAATCAGTTGTCCCAAACGTTTCAAATTGCCATTTTTCTAATTCTTCCATAATTAACTGACGAATCACTTCTTCGTCTTCTACGATCATAATTTTTGCCATGTTCGTGCCTCCTTGTTTCCTTTACTGTACCAAATTTCTGGTATTTAGACCATTGATAGTCCATACTAAAAAGCCAAGAATTTCATTTCTAAAATTCTTGGCTTCTTTATTTAAATTAATGGCAATAATTTTTCTTGATTAACTTTTTCATATGCCTTTAAAAATTGATGGATTTCACGTAATACACTTGGAATAATTCCCGCTTCATCATTTTCCACTTGTAAAACTAACAATGGTTCATGTAAACTCATTCGCAATAAGAACCACCCTGAACCAAAAGCTTCAGATAATTTAAAACGAATACCTTCATCATTTTCAGGATCCACTGTCCAACCAGTCACTTGATAAGAAGATAGGTCTTGAATAACTGATTCGCCTAATTCACGGTAATCTTCAGCTTCTAATTTAAAACGTACTTCTTGTGCTTCAGCAGGTTGTTTCAAATCAGCAATCAACCCTTCCAATGTTTGATTTTCAGCTTGTAACTGTGGTAATAACATCAGAATTTTAGCAATCACATAGGCGCCATCATCCAAAAAGTAATTTTCTTTGAAAGCTGCATGACCGCTTGTTTCGATAGCTAATTGAGAATCAATTCCTGCTTCATTTAACTGAATTGCTTTGTTAATTACGTTGCGATACCCTGAAATGTAACGAACTTGTTGACCGTTTAATGCTTCAATGAATGCTTTTAAATGGTCTGTTGTTGGTGAATTGGTCACGATACTCGTTCCAGGATGTTCGGCCAACACAATTCGACTCAGTACAGCAATTAAATTATTACGGTTTAACACATCGCCCGTTTTAGTAACGACAGCTGAACGATCGACATCTGTATCAAAAATAACACCTAAATCAGCTTGATTCGCTAAAACAGCTTCTTGGATACTCGCCATCGCTTCTTTGTTATCTGGATTGGGAATATGATTAGGAAAGTTCCCATCTGGTTCTAAAAATTGAGAACCTGTCGTATCTGCTCCCAAAGGTGCTAAAACTTTGTCTGCAAAAAAACCACCCGCGCCATTACCAGCGTCCACAATAATCTTTAAGCCTTTTAATGGTTCTTGTGGATGTCCTACTATTCCTTGACGAATTTTTTGAACTAAGTCCTCGGCATATGGAGTTAAAATATCGGCTTGACGTACACTGCCTTCTTCTGCAACAATTTCATCTGTCTGACTTAAAATAAATTGAATATCTTCTTTTTCAGCCCCACCTTGGCGACTGAATATTTTGACACCGTTGAAATAATAAGGTAAGTGACTTGCTGTCAGCATGACACCTGCATGACACGCAAATTCTGGAAATTGGGTGCTCATAAACATTGCGGGAGTTGTTGCTAAATTAAAATCAATGACATCTACTCCTTGACGCGTTAAAGCATCAATTAAAGCTGTTTTTAAACTTGTACCACTTAAACGACTGTCTTGACCAATCCCAACAACAAGTGGCTCCTCAACTACTTTAGTATGTAACCAATGAATTAATCCTGAAGCAATTTTTTCCATCGCAGCCGGTGTTAAATTAGCTGGATATTCTTCGGTCGCAATCGCAATACCGCGAATGTCTGAACCATTTTGCAATTTTTCTAATGCTGTCATGTGTTCTCCTCCTTAAATCATGTTGCGCTTTCATTATAACAAAAAAATCGCACCTGTCGTACTTTTTAGGTATTTTTTACTAAAAAGTTTAACAGGTGCTTTTTCTAATTTGTATGAATTAAATCATATTGAGATTGATAGAGATGGTGATACTTGCCTTTTAACGTCATCAATTCATTATGGGTTCCAGCTTCAACAATTTGACCTTGGTCCACATAGAAAATTTGAGAACTATTTTTAATTGTTGATAGACGGTGAGCAATAATAAATGAAGTTCGGCCTTTTAATAATTCTTGCAAGCCTTTTTGCAAAAGCTCTTCCGTTTTCGTATCAATACTTGAAGTGGCTTCATCTAAAATCAAGATTTTCGGATCAGCTAGTAATGCTCGGGCAAAAGAAATTAATTGACGCTGACCCGCAGAAAGTGTACTTCCTCTTTCTTCAACGACTGTTTGATAGCCATTTTTCAATTCTGAAATAAAATCATGGGCTCGAACGATTTTTGCTGCTGCAATAATCTCTTCTTCTGTTGCATCAAGTCGACCATAGCGAATATTTTCTAAAATTGTCCCGCTAAAAACAAACGTATCTTGCAACATGACACCCATTTGCGTTCTCAATGAGTGTAAAGTCACTTCTCTAACATCGTAACCGTCTACTTTGACACTTCCTTCATTAACATCATAAAAACGACTCAACAAATTAATAATCGTTGTTTTTCCTGCACCAGTTGGCCCCACCAAAGCAATCGATTGTCCCGGAGTGATATGAAACGACACATGATTTAAAATATTTTTTCCTTCCTCATAGCGGAAAGTTACTTCTTCAAAATCAACCTGCCCCTTAATTGATGGCAATACTTTGGCATCAGGTGCATCTTGAATATCTGGAACTTCATCCATTGTTTCAAAAATCCGCTCTAAATAAGCTGTCGCTGTTACTAAAGAATTGTAAAAGTTTCCAATACTAATCACTGGATTCCAAAAGTTATTAATATAACCAATAAAAGCAATCAACGTCCCCGTTGAAACTTCTACACCCATCTGACGAATGCCTAAAAAGTAAATCAAACAGGTCGTTAAGACAGAGATGTTTTGTACACCTGGCCACAATAAAAACTGAATTTTTACTGCGTGCATCCATGATGTACGAAACTCTTCGCTGACCTCATTAAACACCTCATAATTCTTTTTCTCTCGTGCAAAGGATTGGGTAATCTTAATGCCCGCAATACTTTCATGAATGTACGCATTCAGATTGGACTGCTTATTACTTAGTACTTGATAGGCTTTGCGTTGTAGACTAGTAATCACCATTACCAAAACAAACAAGACAGGTAATAAAACGAGACTATACAAGGTTAATTTGACATCGATAAAGAACATAAAGATTAGTGTGATAATAACACTAAAAATATCTGAAATTAAATTAATAAGCCCGTTACTTAACAAGTCACTCAATGTGTTGATGTAGTTAACAACACGAATCAAAATTTTGCCATGTGGACGATTATCAAAATAGGAAAAAGGTAAACGTTGCAAATGTTCAAAAATGGATGACCGCATGTCTTTTAAAATATCTTGACCAATTTCGGTTATCGCCAAAATTCGGTACTTCATACACCAGGCAATCACAAATAAGGAAATTAAAAAGACAACACCTAGGCCCAACAACAATTGCAGGTTTTTTTGGGGAATGACATCATCAATCGCAATCTTTGTAAAATAGGGTCCTAACATTCCTGCCGTATTTGCTAAAATAATGACAAATAGAACTTTAAAAATTGCTGTTTGATAGGGTTTAATATACCCACCTAATCGCTTGTAATGCGACCAATTAAATTCTCGAGTTAATTCCTCATCTACATCAAATTTATTTCGTGCCATTTACTCCACCTCCCCATCAACTAATCCGAGTTGTTTCTGATAAACATCATAATAAAAGCCTTTTTTAGCTACTAATTCTTGATGCGTTCCGGCTTCGATTACTCGTCCTTTTTCCATCATCAAAATCAAATCAGCTTCACGAACAGACGAAATACGATGTGCAATAATAAAGGTGGTTTTAGCATCCGTTAATGTGGTCAACTCTTTTTGGATTTTAGATTCCGTTTCCATATCAACAGCAGACGTCGTATCATCTAAGATTAGAATTGCCGGATCTTTAGCCAATGCGCGCGCTAAAGAAATCCGTTGTTTTTGTCCCCCTGATAAACCGACACCTCGTTCACCAACAATTGTTTCATAACCTTCAGGCATTCGACTGATAAAATGGTGCGCATCAGCAATTTCAGCCACACGCTGAATATAGGCTTCATCCGCATAAGGATTCCCAAACGCAATATTATCTTCGATCGTATCTGAAAATAAAAAGACATCTTGCATCACCATCGAAATATTTTCTCGTAATTGTCGAACTGGATAACTTTTCGCATCTTTACCATCAAGCAATACGCGACCACTTGTTGGATCATAAAAACGCGCCACTAAATTCACTAACGTTGTTTTACCTGAACCTGTTTCTCCTAGAATTCCTAAGGTTTGACCTGGTGCAATTTTAAATGAAACGTCTTCTAATACATTGCTCTTTGGATCATCTGAAAAATGGAACGACACCTGATCGAATTCCACATAACCTTGAATCGATACCTCATCTTCACCTTCAACTGGAATTGTTGCTTTAGTATTCATCATTTGACGAATTTTAATACAGGATGCAGAAAAACGCTGCACATCATTAATCAACCAGCCACTCATGCGCATAGGTTGATTGAGCATCCATAAAAAGCCATTAAAGGTAATCAAATTTCCTAATGACATCTCGCCTTGAATCACTAACCAACCACCCAAAATCAAGGTCGTTAAATTCAAGCTTCCCGCTAACATATCCAGCCAAGGTAAATACTTTCCAGAGACTTTAGCTGAGGCCATATTCCTTTGCTTGTAATCATCATTGTAAGCATGAAATTTCTCAATTTCATAGGGCTCTCGAGCAAATGCTTTAACTACACGATTCCCCCCAATGTTTTCTTCAACCATCGAATTTAAACGAGAAAAACTTTCACGAATTTCAAAGAAAACTGGATGTGCTTCTTTGGACATTTTCATCGTTAAGAAATAAATAATTGGTGTAATCACCACTAATGCAACCATTAAGGGGAAATTAATGGTTGCCATCATAATAATGGCTGCTGCAAACCATAAAATACATTCAATAATATTATACGATACCCACGAAACAAAGTGACGGATTGCATCCGTATCCCCTGTCATTCGTGCCATAATATCTCCTACACGTGTATGATTAAAAAAGTCAAAATCTAATTCCTGTAGTTTTTTATACATATCTTTACGTAATTGAAATAAAACATTTTGACCTATACGTTCAAAAATCATTTGATACGCATAGCGAACAACTGTCCTAAAAAGTGTAATCCCAATCATTACACCCAATAGCGGCAACAACAATTGTCCTTTGCCTTGCTCAATAACTTGATCGACCAGCATCCCTGAAACAACTGGATTTACAATAATTAAAATGGAATTCACTACCACAAAAATAAGAGCAATAAGTATCCGAACTTTATAAATTTTGGCATAATTCCAAATCCATTGAAAATTATTCATAGACATCCCTCCAAACTGTCCTTTGTATCCCTTATCATACCGTTCTAAATTTCAATTAGAATGGAATATTCTAGTTAGAAAGATGGAGATTTTTGCCATATTTAAAATAGGTATTTTCTGCTTTGCACTAATCAAAATATGTTTTTACGCTATAATAAAAAGAAAAAGAGGTGAGTTAATGGATATTCAAGAGTTTAATCCCCAAATTTATTATGCGTTTGATGTGTGGAATCCTGAAAATAACGCAAACGAAAAACATCACCACGATTTTTTCGAAATTTCTATTATCTTAGAAGGAGAAGCCTCCTACTTTTTTAATCAACAGTGGCAAAAAGTACGTGGTGGCGATATTTTATTATTTAATCCAGGCGTTGAGCATGCCGAAAGACAACTTCCTAATACTCATTCACATCAATTGCATATCGGTATTGGCAGCTTCAAATTGGAAGGGGTTTCTAAAAATACATTTCCTAACCAAGAGATTCTTTTAACCAGTCAGGAAAACCAAATTAAAGTCTTTGATAAAGCTTGGCAGTTAATTAATGAATTCGGGCATCACACGATCAATTTAATTTGTAAGGGATTAATTTACGAAATAATCGGACTGATTTTGCGTTGTTTAGAACAAAATAGACAAACTGAAACGTCTACTTTAAGTAAAAATGATCGTCTAAAACAAGCCGTCCAATTAATTATTACTTATATTGAAAATAATTATGCTCAAGAAATTACTATTGAACAATTAGCGACCACTCATTTTATAAGTCCAACTTATTTATCTAAAATTTTTAAAGAAGTGACGGGTGTTTCTCCTATCAATTATTTAATTCTAATTCGTTTACAACAAGCCTATCAGCTGTTAACAACGAAAGAATATTCGATCAAAGAGATTGCACGATCAGTGGGCTATGAAGATGCCTATCATTTTAGTAAATCCTTTAAGAAGCAATATGGTATTTCACCATCCACTTTACGTAAAAAACATACGCAGGAAATGGCTCATTGATACCTTTCCTGCGCATACTTATCTCAGCTTCTTTAGTGAATCAATTACTTTTTCCATTGCTTGGGCAGCTTCTTCTGGCAAACGATTGAAGTCATTTTGCTCTAATATGAAATCAAGCCGATTTTGCATTCTTGCCTGGACTTTTTCCAAATAAGAAACCTGAGTAAAGTCAACGATAAAATCATCTAGAGGCAAATAACTTAATCCGTCAATTGAATCAAATGGGACAAACTCGTCTGCTTGTTCAATAATCGTTTCAATGCTTGCTAACGTAACTTTTGCGGGAATATTTTTGCCATTAAAAGCACCTGTATTTAAGATATAACAATCCGTTGCTTGCTTTTGAAATAACTCACGAAAATTTTGATAATCCTCACCTAAAGGATAACTACGGAAAGGATTTGCGTACGGTTCAATCACTAATGCCTCCAAGTCAACTTCCCCTACCAAATTTTCTGCTGTACTCCGTTTGGTTGCTAACGTTAAACCGAATACTGCGGCCAAAACAGGCTCATCAATTTTAACAACTGGTGGCAGACTATCATCTTTCATAATCCAAAAAATGGCATCAATTTTTTCAGTAATCACATCTACACGATTGTTCGTAACAAATCGTGATTTAACTGTTCGTCCGTTGCCGTTACGAATATCTTCTAAGACTGGAACTTTACGACCTTTTTCATCTAATGTCACGCCGACATTTTGCATTGTCAAAAAGTATTCTACTCGACTATCAGTTAATGGATAATCTTGAACTTTATCAAAATAGGCAGGCTCCAAAGCAATGGTTGTTTCAGTATCTTTATGAATGACAAAAGCGTCATCATGCAACACGTCCACCTGATAACGGCCATCATGTTTGGTTAAGGTAATCGTTGATTTTCCAGAACCAGAAAGGCCAAAAGTTGCCATTGTAAATTGCCTATCTGCTAGTTGATATTGTTTTAATCCACCATGACACGCTACAAAATTATTTCGATGAGCAGTTGCCCATGCCAAGGTTAACGTGCCTTTTTTTAACTCACCAAAATAGCGTAATCCTAGAATTGCTGCGACATTATGAATAGGATCGAATAGAGCCAAGCCATGAGGAAAATCTGGATGTGTCCAATCAGGGTTAGCAAACAAATAAATATCATTTTCATTTAATAACTTAGAATGTTCATATTGTGTGCTCCACTGAGCCGTCTCAATCTGAAAATTCAACAAATATGAATATAAATTTAATTCAAATCCTTCTGGGACTAAAACATGGCTACGGATCATAAACTGTTCATGCAACCCAACAAGCACATTCCCTTGATAAAACGTTTGTTTCGTCGCTTGATACGCAGCTTCACGTAACAATGCATCATAATATTTTTGATTGACGCCTGGTTGCCCAATAATCACCCGTGCCGCCGATGTCCGCCCGACAATCTTACCATCATTGCCGACAAGCATTTTTGCATCAGTAGGTAAGCCTAATTTTTCTGCATGTTTAACAGGTAAATCAGTAACGATGGTTCCCGCTGCATTTGCGGCTGCACAGTAAGCGCTTTCTAAATCGGGTATGATTTTGACATTATTTCCATAAAATATCGTTTCAATTAATGTTTTCGTACTAGAAAACAACGGATTTTCTGGCACAATTTCTGTTTGTTTAAATTGTTGAATAGATCCCATGTTCTCACTCCTCTACAAATAAATAAAAGATTCTGACAATTCTATTATATCGGAATTTGTGATTGTACACAAAAAAACGAGCAAATCGCTCGTTAAGAATAGGCGCACCCTTCAATAGCTAACAAACGGCGTTTTAATGGTATGCCACTACGAAAACCTGTCAATGTTCCATCTTTACCTAAAACTCGATGACAGGGAACTATAATTAGTAATGGATTTCGCCCAACTGCATTAGCTACAGCACGCACAGCGGTTGGTCGCCCAATTTTTGCTGCCAAATCACTGTAGGTTGTTGTTGTTCCATATGGTACTTTCAATAGCTCTTGCCAAACTTGTTTTTGGAAATCCGTACCAATTAAATCAATTGCAAAAGGAAACGTAGTACGCTTTTGAGCAAAATAATCTTTTACTGGTTGAACATAACTAGCTACTTTTTGGTTATCTGCTACAATTTGATACCCTTTAAAGAACTTAGCTAAATTTTCATTGCTATCTGTAACCAAATCAAAATAAGCCAAACCATAATCAGTTGCTGCAAAAATATACTCTTCATCACTAATCGTTGCGGTCGTTATATAAAGTATTTTCATTGAACGTTCCCAGCTTTCTAGATTATTTTCTTAGTGCATTCTAACGAAAATATAGCATATCTCTCCACAAAAAACAAACATACGTTCACAAAAAAAACCGAAGCAAAAAATTGCTTCGGTTATTCTTATTCAGTTATTTGCGTATCAGATGAAGGTTCCTCAGTTTCTAAAGTTGGTGTTTCTGGTGTTTCTGGAATTTCATCTACTTTTGGTTTCAAATTTCCTAAACTTATACCAATACTAATAGTTGCTTCAATCGGAACAAATTGACCATATTGACTCATTTCTACTACGGTTCCTTTAGGATCTGAAGAATCGACATAATAGACAGTATAATAAATGTACGCACCTTTTGATTGGTATTCATCAAAGAATAGTTTGGGTAGATCTCCTTCAGTAGTATTTCCACGTAAATCTTTCATATATGGACGACCTTGAGAATAGACCACTTCTACAGGAGGAATCGTATCGCCTTCTGTATACTCTTTTCCTGGTTCTACCGATTGGCTAATGAATTGACCATAAGGAACATCCGAAGAAAACAGATTTTTGATAATCACTGGCACTTTTGATTCGATACCATTCGCTTCTTCCATTGTATACGTAGAATAATCCGGTACGACAATCGCTTTACCTTTTGAAATATGCACGATAATTTCTTCTTGTTTAGCAATTTTAGTTCCTTTTCCTGTTTCTTGAGAAATCACTGTATCTACTGCCACATCGTTCGAAAAGTCTTTAACCGTTTTTAGTTTGACTTCATTTTTTTTCGTCCAATCAGTTACTTCAGATAATGCTTTTCCTTTAAAATCAGGGACTTCAATATTTTTTTCAAAAACTTCTTTGCCTTTTGAATAATAGATAGTTAAACGATCTTTGCGTTTATAATCTTCTAATTTCAACTCTTTATTAGCCGCTTCTTGCTTGATAAACTCATCTTTTGCAACTTTATCGTCGAATGATACCAGCAAAGTAATGTTTTCAGCTTTATGTTCCGCAATCCAATCAGAAGCTGCTTTCTTATCCATCGTTTTAAATTCAGGTAAAGCAATTTTTTCTTCTGGATCTGCGCCAAGACTGCCTTTAATAGTTAAAGTTTTGCCTTTTTTAATTTTTTTGTCGGGAGCAACTGCTTGAGAAATCACATTATTTACTTCCGTATCAAAGTTGTATTCTTGATCGACTTTAATGACAACGCCCTCTTCTGTGCCCCAAGTACGCACTGCAGAAATTTCTTTATTAACAAAATTAGGCACTTTCACATGTGTTAATTGATAATACGTAAAAAACAAAGCGATTGCTACCAAGATTGTTACTAAACCAAATAAGAAATATTTTTTTCGTTGACGTTTTTGATAGGTCGGATCGAACTCAGTTTCTTCCGTTTGAAAACGACTTATGGGCTTTTCTTCTGGTTTATTTTTAGCTTTGCGTGTCGATTCTTTGGGTGAAGTTGGTGATTCTTCTTTAATTGATTCCGAAACAGCCTTTTCTTCAAGCGGTTCAGAAGATACCGTTGCTTCTAGTTCTTCCACTACCTCTTCTAGCTCTTCCACTTCTTCTAGTTCGTCTAGTTCAGATGTTTTTTTAGCCGACTCTTTTTTTTGCCCATCATAATTGTTTTTCGTAAAGTTAGAAAGAAAATCACTCATATGGTTTCAACACACCTTTTCTTAAATACAACATCTCATCTGCTTGCTGAGCAATTTCATTAGAGTGCGTAACCATAATAACGCATTTGTTATGCGCATGTGCCAATTCTTTGAAGATGTCAACAATTTCTTGTTCCATTTCTTCGTCTAAGTTTCCTGTTGGTTCATCAGCCAAAATAATATCGACATTAGTAGCTAAGGCCCGAGCAATTGCTACACGTTGTTGCTCTCCTCCTGATAATTGATTGACTAAACGATCTGCTTTATCGCGTGTAATTCCGATGTAATCCAATAAGTTGTATGC
Source organism: Enterococcus sp. AMC2644 (assembly GCF_058216475.1). Lineage (NCBI taxonomy): Bacteria > Bacillati > Bacillota > Bacilli > Lactobacillales > Enterococcaceae > Enterococcus > Enterococcus sp. AMC2644. Next base: position 1,793,856 of record NZ_CM177095.1, on the reverse strand, counting down.
AACTTCACGATGATTGTCTGGTAACTTGTTATCCGTAATCGACATGGGTACCAAGACATTTTCGACTGCGGTTAAATAAGGAATTAAGTTATAGCTTTGAAAAATAATACTAATTTCATCACGACGATACTTATCATATCCCAACGCCTTAATATCTTTACCATTAAGTAAAATTTCGCCAGATTTTGGTGAATCTAACGCGCTGATTAATGACAGAAAGGTCGTTTTTCCGGATCCCGATTGACCTAAAATAGCATAAAAAGTTCCTTTTTCAAAAGACACGGAAGTTTCTTTTAAAATATAACGGCGTTGATCGCCATCTTGATAAAAATAATCAACATTTTTTGTTTCCAATAAAGTCATTATTGCATCCTCCTTACATCATAATTTTCTTCGGATTCAAACGTAGAATATAAAGCAATGGTAAAATTGCTGAAAGCAACACAGTTCCTAAACCTAATAATAAATAACTAATAATATATCCAGCTGAGAACGTTACTTTATATGCTGATTGAATATCTTCATAAGAGACACTTGGTGTATTCAATGAATAACCACCGATATAGCCGCCCATCATATCACCAGAATTACTTAACCAATCAGTTTGTAGCAATGAATTTGATACTGCACCACCTAATAGATTCCCAGTCACTAGTGAAAGAACTAAGGCGATCAGACTTGTTAATAATAATTCGACAACAATTTGCCCAATAATTTCAGTCCTACTTTCACCTAAGGATAAATAAATCCCCAATTCATGTTTACGATCGCGTAAGAACAACAAGACAACTAATGAAATAATTAAAATTGTTGCTAGAGCTGCGATAATTACCACATATTTTGAAATAGTCCCTAATTTTTTCATGCCACCTGCAATTTGATCATATTGATCGGTTGAAGCAAAGACTTGATAATATTCGTTACTAATCAACGCATTCGCTTCTTCCCGGAAAGCTTCGACATCGTCAATTGATTTCAATACATAGGTCACTTGATAATACTCTTGTGATTCTTGTAAAGCTAAGTCTTCTTCACTCATTTGCCAAATTTTTTGTGATTGTTCTTTATTTAGAGCTTTGACTAATTCATTCGGCATATAGATAGTATTAATTTGTTCAACTGCGCGCCATTCATCTTCGCCCATGCCTTCATCTTTACTTTTTTCTTTGTTTTCTTTTTTTACTACAGAGAAGATACCGCCTACTTTAACTGGAAAATCGAAAGTAATCACTTCAGGCATTGCAGCTTCTTCACTATCTTCTTCGATTGGCTCTTCGGAATAGGCTTGATCAGTCACATCAAGTGCTACTTGATCTCCTACAGAAAGATTATTTGCTTCGGCTACTTCACGACTGATTAAGACCGTATTTTCTCCGTCTTTAATCGCTTTGTCGGTAAAGGCTTCCCCACTTTCCAATTTGATAGTTCCCTCTTCCAGATCGACAACTTCTTTGCGGTTTACGCCTTTGATGGTGAAGCCATATTTATAGCCGCCTCCATAACCGATACCACCTTCTTCTGGTGAATACGCCTTGAATTTATTGGTACCAATAAATGCAGGAATAGACATATCATAATATTTAACGTATGGTAATTTACCAATTGCTTCTAATTCTTTCATTGATGGTGGCGTAAACCATTCATCACCTTCAAATTTTTCGGGATTTTTTTGCTGATCTTCATCAAATTGTTCGTAATTCATTTCAATCGTTGCTTGTGATCCCATTTGTTTCTTTGTTTCCTTTTCAACATTCTGTGTAGATTGCTGAATCGCCACTGCACCTGCAATTACATTTCCCAAAATAAAAATGACTAAAAATAAAATAAATGATCGTCCTTTTCTTCGTGTCACACTTTTCAATGCTCGTTGCCAAAATTTCATTTTCCAGATCCTCCCTATCACATTTTTATTCATTATTCCATAGATATAAAAGCCTTACAATCATTTTTATAAGCTTTTCACATACACTTGTTGTCTTTTTCAACAGAAAAATCAAACGTACAATAAAAAAAAACAATAATTCCGCGATTTTATTGGATATTTTTCTTAAAAAATTTCCTTGAAGAGGGAACTAACAGTTTTGTAAGGCATAGCTCAATGAATAATTTTTTCTAATGAATTTGATTATACCTTGTTTCACTCACGCAGAACCATTTTTCCCCTAAACGTAGCTATTTCTTGCCTGAACGTAAGAATAGATTTCATTTTCGACTGATTTTTCAAAAAAAGAATGTGATTAGTCTCCCGTACGGCACTAATCACATTCTTTTTATTCACGTGTATCAAAAATAATTGTCACCGGACCGTCATTGACTAAAGAGACTTTCATATCTGCCCCAAATTCACCAGTAACTACAGGAATTTGCAACTGACGTAACCCCTCATTGAATGCTTCATACAAAGGAATTGCCACTTCTGGTCGAGCCGCTTTAATAAAACTTGGACGGTTTCCCTTTTTAGTTTCAGCGTATAAAGTGAATTGAGAAATACTTAAAATACTTCCCGAAACAGCTTCAATACTACGATTCATTTTACCAGCATCATCTTCAAAAACTCTTAATTTAGCAATCTTACCTATTAGATACGCTACATCGGCTTGCGTATCCTCTGCATGAATTCCTAATAAAATCATATACCCTTGTTCGATAGCACCGGTAATTTCGCCATTAATTTTGACACTTGCTTCACTAACTCGTTGAACAACTGCGCGCATTTTTCTATCCTTTCACACGATGGACACTATACACATCTGGAATTTGTTTCAATTTATCTGTAATCGTTTGTAGATGTGACAGATTTTGAATGGAGACTGATAGACGAATCGTTGCTTGTTTGTCTTTGTCTGAACGAGCTGTAACTCCAAGTAATTTTTTCGATTGCGAACTAATCACTTGTAATACATCATTTAACAAACCTGAACGATCGTATCCATGAATTTCCAAATCGGCCGCATATTCTTTTTGATTATTCGTGGTATCTTCCCACTCGACTTCAATCAAACGATTTTCATTTTCAGGTGCATTGGTAACATTCGGGCAATCGGCACGATGAATAGAAATTCCTCGTCCTTTGGTAATATAGCCTACAATGTCATCACCTGGAACTGGATTACAACAACGACTCATTCGAATCAATAAATTTTCTACGCCTTGAATAACAACGCCACCTTCATGGCGAATTTTCATTTTTTCTGGTTCTTTTTTCGCTGATTGGTTCATCATTTCTTGCATGCGTTGTTTGTCTTTTTCGACTTGTTGCTCCCGACGTTCTTCTTCAGTTAGACGGTTGGCTAAGGTTGTTGGGCTAACCTCGCCATAACCCACTGCCGCAAATAAGTCATCTTCGGTATTATAATTATAACGCTGCAAGGCTTCTTGCATTTTAGTCTTAGAAAGCATTTCTTTGGGAACAAAACCTAATTCTTGTAAAGATTTTACAACTGCTTCATGGCCTTTTTCGATATTACCTTCGCGGTCTTGAGTTTTAAAGAAACGTTTAATTTTATTTTTCGCTTTACTTGTTGCGACTAGTTTTAACCAGTCACGGCTTGGACCAGAAGAATTTGCCGACGTCATAATTTCTACGATATCGCCCGTTTTCAATTTATAATCCAATTGAACCATTTTACCATTCACTTTGGCTCCCACTGTTTTGCTACCAATATCAGTATGAATATTATAAGCAAAATCGAGTGGACCAGAACCTTTTGGCAGTTCAGAGACATCGCCTTTGGGTGTAAAAACATATACTTTATCACTAAAGATATCCCCTTTGACACCTTCCATAAATTCAGAAGCATCAAAACTTTCATCTTGAAGTTCCAATATTTCTTTAAACCAGCCAACTTGTTGCGTCATTGCATCTGGTTTAATTTCTTCTGTATGACCTTCTTTGTATGCCCAGTGAGCAGCAACCCCAAATTCCGCAATTTCATGCATTTCATGGGTCCGAATTTGAATTTCGATTGGATTACCATGAGGACCAATCACAGTTGTATGAATCGATTGATACATGTTTGCTTTTGGCATAGCAATATAGTCTTTAAAGCGTCCAGGCATTGGTTTCCATCTTGTATGGATAGCACCTAGAACTGCATAACAGTCTTTAATAGAATCAACAATCACTCGGATAGCCAATAAATCATAAATTTCATCGAACTGTTTTTTCTTATCCACCATTTTGCGATAAATGGAATAAATGTGTTTGGGACGACCATAGATTTCAGCATAAATATCGAGTTCTTCCGTTGCCAAACGAATTTCTTCAACAGTTCCCTCTACGTATGCTTCCCGTTCCTCACGTTTCGTTTGCATCAGGTGAACAATTCGGTAATACTGATTTGGGTTTAAATAACGTAATGAACGGTCTTCTAATTCCCATTTAATTCGACTAATCCCTAAGCGATGAGCAAGTGGCGCATAAATTTCCATCGTTTCTTGTGCAATACGACGTTGCTTATCTTCGCGTAAATGATTCAAAGTCCGCATGTTGTGCAAACGGTCAGCTAGTTTCACCATAATCACACGCAAATCTTGGGCCATTGCCAACAACATTTTACGATGGTTTTCTGCCAATTGCTCTTCATGCGATTTGTACATAATTTTCCCTAATTTAGTAACGCCATCAACAAGCATCGCTACATCTGGTCCAAATTCTACTTTTAAGTCATCCAAAGTCACTTCTGTATCTTCGACAACATCATGTAAAAATCCGGTCGCTACAGTATGAGGATCCATATGTAATTCTGCTAGAATCCCCGCAACTTGAATGGGATGAATAATATAGGGTTCGCCAGATTTACGAAATTGTCCTTCATGTGCTTGAGTCGCATAATCCAACGCTTTTTGGACAAACGCAACATGTTCTTTACTCATATAATAAGAGACGAGTTTTACCACTGTTGGGCCTGACATAATCGTTTCTTTAGCCATTTTAGGAACCTCCTTTGAGAAAAAAGGTCTGGACGAACGCCCAGACTCTTCTTGATTATACTTGTATACAAGAGACCGATTGGGAATTTCTATCCCTAAGTACCAGTTATATTATACAAATTTTCCGTGTTTTTTTCAAACCTGTGAAGCTAAAGTTAGCAAGGAAATTTCATATTAATTCCAATTGATAACTAGCGGCACTTAATAAATAAAAGGGCGCTGTCTCTGCTCGCAAAATACGTGGACCTAACCCACAAAGCTGCCCCTTTCTCTCAACTAGTGCGTCAATTTCTGGAGGAGTCAATCCGCCTTCTGGTCCGAATACGGCTAATAAACGCGAGCCTTTTTCGATTTGTTGTAAAATACGTGCAAGTTGAGCATGCTCCCCTTGTTTTGCAGACTCTTCATACGCTACAACGATTACGTCATAAGTCGCTATTTTTTCTAAAAATTCTTTTTCTGTCGTTAGTAATTCAACGGTTGGCGTCATTTGTCGATGCGATTGCTCAGCTGCTTCTTGAGCAATTTTTTCTAAACGTTGCTGTTTTTTTACTAATTTTTTGGCATCCCATTTTACTACTGACGTTTTTGCTGGAAAGCCAATAAAACCGGTAGCGCCTAGTTCAGTTCCTTTTTGAACAACTAAGTCTAATTTATCCCCTTTTGGATAACCACTCGCAATGGTAATCGAAATGGGAAGCTCTTTTTCTTGTTGTTCTTTTTCAATTTCGTTTAATATAACACTCACTTCAGTAATAGCAATAATTTCCGCAATAATAGACACTTGATTTTGAAAAGCTAAATACACGTGTTGCCCAGTATTCATACGCATTACCCGAACCATATGATGGTAGGGTTCGCCAGTAACTTCATATTGCTCTTTTGGTGTATAAGTCTCATCTAAAAAATATCGTTGCATCTTATATGTCCTCAGGCTTCTTCAAAACAAGGGCATACCAATCTTTTTGTTGGAAGATTTGATCAACTTCAAAGCCCTGTGCTTCAAGCGTATCAATAACCATTTGTTTTTTCTCATAGATAATTCCTGAAACAATCAACGTACCATCTGGTTTCAATAAACGCCATGCATCTGGCACCATCAAAACGATAATATCTGCTAAAATATTTGCCACAATCACATCTGCTTGGATTTCAATCCCCTTCAATAAATCATTGGCACTAACCGACACATCACTAGCAATTGGATTTAAATCCATGTTTTCTTGAGCTGCTCTCACTGCAACATCATCTAAATCAAAAGCATGGACGTCATTTGCACCTAGATATTTACTTGCGATACTTAATACCCCTGAACCAGTACCAACATCTAATACAGTTTCTTCTCCGCGTAATGTTACTTCTAATGCTTGAAGAGTTAGCCGAGTCGTTGGGTGTGTGCCAGTACCAAAAGCCATACCAGGATCTAAGGTAATGATTTTTTCATCCGCATGTTGCGGTGTGTATTCTTCCCAACTTGGAACAATTGTCAAATAACGTGAAATCGATACAGGATGATAGTATTTTTTCCAAGCAGTTGCCCAATTTTCTTCTGCGACTTCACTGACAGTTAGTTCATTTTTGCCAATTGCTAAACCATATTCAGGTAATTTCGCAATTTGTTCACGAATAAACGGAACTATTTCTGGTAAAAAAATTGTTTCTGGAAAATAGGCAGCTACATAAGCACCTTCTTTTAGAGACGTGATTGTCTCTTTATCTAAAATCTCGCCATATTGATCACTTTGAAAATTTTCTATATCTAGTGAATCTTCAATAGCCACTCCACTGGCGCCAGCTTCCATTAAAATATTAGCGACAGCTTCGACAGCTTCACTGGCAGTTTCAATTTTTACTTCATTCCATTTCATTAGTTTTACTCCTTAATAGCTAGGATAAGGCAAATAACCTTTTCCCTCATATTTTGCGATTGCTTGCGTTAACTCGTCTTCTGAAAATTGTAGCTCAAAAAATTCATCTTCATTTTCCTCAGACAAGAAATCTAATAAATCACTTTGCCCTTGATCTAACACTTCCTGTAAGTAATCAACTAAACCATCAATGACTGCTTGTTGAATCCCTTTTTTTCCTTCATAAGGAATGACTGCAAGATAATCTTCCTCGTCAAATTGTGATTTCTGTGGATTGTAGAACAAAATACCATCTTCAAATTCAATGACTTCCTCTTCTGATTCAACACCTACTGCATCATCAATCACTGTACCTGCTGCATTTTCTGCAAACAAACGAATCACTAATTCAATTGTATGATTTTTTGCATCCCAGTCAATTGCTGTATCATATTCAGTAATCTTCTTTGTTAACTGCTTGTCTAAATAAGTAATTAGCGTTGCTTTTGCCATTTATTTTTTCCTCTTTTCTAACCAGCCAAAATCTGGATTAATCTCTTTTTTACGAATATTCGTAACATATGGGTTACCACTTGCGACAAACCTCAAGGGCATGTCCGTCCATTTTCCTTTATTAGGAATGCCAATTCTTGGTAAGCGTTCAATTTTTTTAGGTGTTCGTTTTTTTTCGGGTACCAAATGCAGTGGACTTGTAAAAATAGATTGACCGTAAAGTTCCTTGGTGATTCCCAAGGCTGAGACCAATTTTCCTGGTCCATTTGACAAATCAGGACCTGAACGACCTCGATTTTCTTCCATTTTTTCAATTCCTGCAACCGGCTCAATGCCTCGAATCATTACTCCTTGAGGCATGCCTTCTGGTTGCGTCACCATATTTAAAATTAAATGTGTGTGCATCGTATATAAATAGATGGTTCCTGGTTTTTGATACATCGCTTGTAAACGAGGCGTATTGCGCATGCCATAACTATGTGCTGCTTGGTCATCTGGCCCTAAATACGCTTCACAGTCGACAATATAGCCGCCTAAGAGCCCTGTAGATGTCTCATGTTCCAAATACATGCCGACTAGATAATGTGCAATTTCTACGGTCGATTGTGTGTTAAAAATTTGTTTTACTTCTTCCATTTCATCACCTATTGTCATCATACACAATTCTGCTCTTCCATGCTATCCTTAATGCTTTTTCATAGCGAAAAGTGGCTTTCTTCTCTATGCTATACTAGAAGAAAGAAATGAAAGGGTGTTTATCATGCAACAACCACTTGCTTATCGCATGCGTCCTCGAAATTTAGATGAAGTTGTCGGCCAACAGCATCTAGTAGGTGAAGGAAAAATTATTCGCCGTATGGTAGAAGCAAAAATGTTATCTTCCATGATTTTATATGGACCACCAGGAACTGGAAAAACCAGTATTGCTAGCGCAATCGCTGGTTCGACACGTTATGCATTTCGAATGTTAAATGCCGCCACTGATACGAAAAAAGATTTACAAATTGTTGCTGAAGAAGCAAAAATGAGTGGAACTGTCATTTTGCTATTAGATGAAGTTCATCGCTTAGATAAGACTAAACAAGATTTTTTATTACCCCATCTTGAAAGTGGAAAGATTATTATGATTGGTGCTACGACCGAAAATCCTTATATTACAATTAATCCAGCAATTCGTAGTCGAGCACAGATTTTCGAAGTTTTTCCTTTACAAGAAGAAGATATTTTACATGCTATCAATCAAGCACTAACTGATAACGAACGGGGACTAGGTACTTTTTCTGTTACGATTGACGACAATGCTCGCCTGCATCTATCACGTGCAACAAACGGTGATTTACGTAGTGCCTTGAACGGTCTAGAGTTAGCAGTCAAATCAACGCCCCCTCAAGAAGATGGCACGATTCATTTGACCCTTTCAATTATCGAAGAGTGTATCCAACGAAAAGCACTCACTCACGATAAGAATGGGGATGCGCATTATGATGTCATTTCTGCTTTTCAAAAATCAATTCGCGGAAGTGATGTTGATGCTGCCCTCCATTATTTGGGACGATTAGTAGAAGCTGGTGACTTAGCTATTATCTGCCGACGCTTAATGGTGATTGGGTATGAAGATATTGGTTTAGCTAATCCTAACGCTGCCTCACGAACTGTCAATGCTGTATTGGCTGCTGAAAGACTTGGACTTCCTGAAGCACGAATTCCTTTGGCACAAGTTGTTGTTGATTTATGCTTGTCACCAAAATCTAATAGTGCCCACGTAGCTTTAGATGAAGCAATTGCTGATATTCGCAGCGGCAAAGCAGGGGATGTTCCTAACCATTTGCGGGATGCTCATTATAAGGGTGCTGCTGAATTGAATCGTGGCATTGGCTATCAATATCCTCACGATTTTGAACAAGCATGGGTTAATCAACAGTATTTACCTGATAAATTAAAATACAAACACTACTATCACCCTAAAAATACTGGTAAGTATGAACAAGCGCTAGCCATGCGTTATCAACAATTACAAGATTGGAAAAAACATCTTTAAAAAAACGCTTTCACTTTATTGGACTTCTCTATTGATACTTTTTCGCCCGTGTGCTACTATGGAACTGGGCAATCTGTGATGTACGAGTTATCCCTATTTAGTGTTGACCGAACATTTTTATTGATATCTTGGGATCTGTCCGGTGTTATAGTTGGCAACAAGCCTTGTCATTTGGTAGTTCGAAAACTATAACCGTAGAACCCACCTGCTACACTTTGCGGGATCAATACTCCGGGACAATAAACGGCATCAACGGATCTTACCCATTAATTTTCAATTGGACCACTTATCTTTTAGATAAGTGGTTTTTTTATAAAAAAAAACTGAAACCTATCAATAGATACGTTTCAGCAGTTGCATTTTCATTTATTTGGATTCTTCTGATTCTGAATTGTGAAAGGCTTTGACTTTTTCTAAAATAAACAAAACAAGCACTAAAACTAAGATTGCTAGCGATAAAAATAATGCCTCCACTCCTCCACCATGAGCAAGTAACAATTCACGACAAATTGCAGTAATACTAATTAAAATTAAGTAACGCACAGGAATATGATGACCTTCTCTCACATAGCGCAGCAGCATTAAAATGATTTCTAACAAGATAAACAATGTCGCAATCTCTTCAATTAATGGATACAAATCTTTTAGTGAATGCAATGGCACAACTGCCGTAATCATATGATAGATTGATTCTCCCATCACCACGAGAACAACTAAGACTAAAAATCCTAGCATAATATCTACCACAGAGCTAACAATATTGTCAAAACGATTAAAACCTTTCATCAAAGACCACCTTTTATTTTATTTACTTTATTATATTATATAAAATAATAGCAAAAAAATCAGGAATGATTACTTACATTTCAAAAAAAAATTGCGGGAAACTGAAAACTCCCCTATACTTTATAGTAAGTGAAAGGAGTGGAACAATGACAGTTTTCTTATTAATCTTAATGGCCGTTGTGTTAATTTTCCTCGGTATCACTTTAATGAAACAAACCGTATTTTTCTCTCTCATCGAAAATAATGAAGAAAACAGCAGTTTTTTAAAAACCTATGGCATGATTTACATTATCTTAGGAATTATTAGTGGCATGCTTTCTGTTATCAATCAATTACTCTTTACATTGATTTTTATTGCAGTAATGATGCTTGTTTCAGCGTTCTTTAGTATTCAATTCTCAAAAAAAATGCGCTGAATTCTAAGGTTTCTCTTTTCCTTTTTTTATGAAATAGCTTACAATAGAATTAGAAGGACAGAAAGGACGTGGGGTTATGTTACAACAATACAAACGAATTATGGTGGCAGTCGATGGTTCAAAGGAAGCAGAACTAGCATTTCGCAAAGCTGTAAATGTAGCGCGAAGAAACCAAGCAGAGTTGTTATTGGTTCATGTTATTGATACTCGTGCGTTTCAAACAGTCACTTCTTTTGACACAGTCTTAGCAGAACAAGCAACTGATATGGCGAAAGAATCTTTGGCAGACTATGCGCAAACGGCTACAAATAATGGCGTTCCCGCAGTTGAAACAACGATTGAATACGGTTCACCCAAAGCAATCATCGCCAAACAATTGCCTGCTGAAAAAGAAGTTGATTTAATTATGTTAGGTGCAACAGGTTTAAATGCTGTGGAGCGACTATTCATTGGTTCTGTTTCAGAATATGTCATTCGTCATGCACCATGTGATGTTCTAATTGTTCGTACTGATTTAGACAATCACATTCCAGAGGAAGAATAAGAAAAGCGTGTTGCTTAAGCAACACGCTTTTCTCTTGGGAGGTTTTATCCCAGGGGTTATTGTGAAAGATGAATACTCACCTTTAGCACCATTTATCCGCCAGTGAGAAACCTCTCACTGTTTCTTTATTTAACCATGACTTTTATTGAATGTAAATACTTTTATCTAAATTTTCAGAATATTTTCTAAAATATTTTGTATGACTATAACAAACAAAACCGATAGAATTTGGCTCAACTATATCAAGTCATCCAACATTTCTCTTGTTAAACTATAGATAAATGAGGAGGGAACCTATGTTACAACAGCTAAATCAATTAATGGAAGAAATTGAATCACACTTAACCGAAAAGCTTTCAATCGAAGAATTGGCTAGAACAGTCGGAATGCCTGTCTATCATCTCAAACGAACATTTTCATTTTTATCGGGTATGACCTTGTTGGAATACATCAAAAATCGCAAACTCGCATGTGCCAATCAAGACCTATTGCAGGGTGAAAAAGTCACAGAGATTGCTTTTAAGTATGGCTACCAATCAGTTGAAGGTTTCTCAAGAGCCTTTCGTGAATGGAGTGGTTATTTACCTTCTGAGATCAGTAAATGTAACATTCAAAAAACATTTCCTAAACTCTCATTTGTAATTGATATTAAAGGAGGAATTTCAATGGAAGTTAAAATTGAAAACAAAGAAGCCTTTCGCGTAGTTGGTGTATCTAAGCGCGTCCCCATTCAGTTCGAGGGAACGAATCAACAAATTATTGAATTAGCTCAAACAATTACGCCAGAGCAACGGGCACACATGCACGAATTGGGAAATCTTTATCCAAACCAAGTGGTGAATGTGTCCTACGATTTTGAAGGAGACCGCTTAGCCGAACAAGGAACGCTACAACATCTGATTGGTTTTCTCACAACAAATGAAGCCACATTTTCAGATTTAGAAACGCTTGAAATCAGTGCTCATACTTGGGCCATTTTCCCTAATAAGGGAGCTTTCCCTACTTGCTTTCAGCAAACCTGGGCACGCATCTTTTCTGAATGGTTGCCTTCTTCGGATTATGAATTAGTCGATTCTCCAGAAATCTCGTTTACGAATTATTCAACCGATTCAACTGACGTTTATAGTGAAATTTGGATTGCTGTAAAAGAGAAGTAAAAAAAGTACCGCTCTCTATAAATGCTTGGCACCCCGTCAAGTGGACACGGAAATATAATAAAATTTTTAGAGAACTGTTTGCCGATTTTCTGGCAAACAGTTCTTTCTTTTTTTCACTGATAAACCTCGGCTATGCTCGGTTAGCGTCTAGCTTTAATGAGTGAAACTAAAAACATTTCACACATCAAAGCTAGACGAATATTAGGCTGCCATTAAAAGCTGTTGGTGAACTTGTAATGGTGTTTTTGAATTCAAACAGCGTTGATAGCGGCCATTGTTGTAATAATATATATACTTTTCAATCATTGAAACGAGACTTTCTCTGCTAGTGAATTTACGACGATAGTATTTTTCACGTTTCAGTGTTCCCCAGAAACCTTCCATTGGACCATTATCGATACAACGACCCACTCGTGACATGCTTTGTTTCATTTTATGTTTCATCACTCGGGTTCTCATCTGCTTACTCGTATATTGAAAACCACGGTCACTGTGAAATAGTGGGTGAGCGTCCGGTTCAAGTCGTACAGCTTCATCAAAAGTATCAAAAACTAGTTTATTATCATTTCTATCACTAATGACAAATGAGACAATCCGCCGATCTGCTAAATCTAGAATGGCACTGAGGTACACTTTCTTCACTTGATTTCCTTCATAATACTTAAACTCACTCACGTCAGTTAGCCATTTTTCATTCACTTTATCCGCATGGAAGTTCCGATTTAAGTAGTTCTTGGCAATATGATAAGGACTTTTCGATGCTTTAGTAATCCCATTCGGATTGTGTTTGACCGTCGATTTAATTTGAAGGCTACGGCAAATGCGTAATACTCTTTTATCATTGACATGTAAGCCATAATCTTGAACTAAATCATCACATATTCTTCGATATCCCTTATCGTTATCTGCCTCATAGATGTATCTAATTAGGTCTGCCAAGTGCTCATTGAAAATTGTTTGTGCTGATTTTGGTTGCTTTATCCAACGGTAGTAGGCTGATCTAGAAACATGTAAGAATTCACACATTGGTTTTATCGGATAATTTTTGAGGGCATGAAGTTCCTTAATGGCTTCATATTCAAAGACATGGCGAATAAGATCTAATCCCACTTCCCTTCTAATTCCCTGACTTTTTTTAAGAGGTCATTTTCCATCTCCAGCTGTCGAATCCGCCGCTCTTGTTCAGCTAATCGATCACGCATTTCCTCTTCCGGTGTTCTGCTGGGTTCGGTACCGGCGCGATGCCCTCGGCGATCTTTTAATCCAGCTTCGCCCATTTCATCATATTTTAGTACCCAGTTACGAACTTGTTGGTAAGATACTTGGTACTTAATCGCTGTTTCTCCATAGTTACGATTGTGTACGATACAGTAATGGACGATTTCCACACGTTCTTTGAAGGTTGTTTTTCTAGATTGACTCATTTGACTTCCACCGCTTCCTGATTTGAAGTTTCCACGAGTATTATATATCTTTATCCAGTCTTGTAGTTGCGTTTTACCTCTCAGTCCATATTTCTTAGTAATTTCTGACAGACTCCCTAAACCATTCAGATAATCATTTACAGCTTGAAGCTTTGTTTCAATCGAATAATGTGTATTTTTCCGCTTTGCCAATAAGCCAGTAGGACCTTCGTTCTCATAAAGCATAATCCATCTTCGTAAAGTTTCCGTATTAATCCCAACTGTACTGGCAAGGCTATTCAAGCTGTCTTTGCCATTTAAATAGCTCTCTACTAGTTCTATTCGTTTTTCTGGCGTGAGTTTCATCTTTCTTTTTGGCATACAAAATACCCCCTATATAGGACTTTTATATTTCAGTGTCCTATATAGGGGGAGCATATCAAAAAGAGGAGCGGTACTTTTTTAATCAAATTGTTGCCAAAAATTCCGTTGGTAATACCGATACCAACTTACACAACCAATTGCTAGAAGAATAAATACTGGACCGTTAATCCACAAGAAGGGATACATCAATACACCAACTACATACAGACCTATCAAAAGAAAACTTAGAAACATCGACCCCATCATCAGAAAGACTAGACCTGTATTGCCAGCTCCTCTTGTAAATAATTGACTAATATTTGTCCAATCCAATAATAAGAAACGATAATCCCTTGCAAAATAACGTAATGATAATAAATAGGTAGCCACTATATTCCCTAAAAGGGTACTTATCAGTAGAAAGATTGGCAAACGGAAAAATATTCCCATTGCTAAAACTATCACCGCATTAATAATTAGTTGTAGTAGACATGCAAAACGGAATTTTTCTTTTAAATAATTTGTCATGGATAGAGGTAATGAACGAATAAACAGGAAGTTTTCTTTATCTAACGAAATCATATTCGCTACAAATGACATCGGATTAACCGACAATGTAGCTAATGCAATCCCTACTGTAAAACAGACACCGAGATATTCCATCCCTAAAAAATTCAAATTAATTTGCCCTGTTACGGCAAAAGCAATGATAAAAATCATGGGCATTAAAATTGAATTCGAAAATACTTGCATAATTAAATTAGGATCGCGAATCAACTGCGAATTGTAGCTAAACAGTAATTGACGCAAGTTTTGATTTGGTTTATGCGTTCGTTTCGTTGCACCTACACCAGGTGCGGCATCGAGTAATTGTTCATACATTTTTGGTAATAAGGTTACTTTAATTAAATAGAAACTCAACAAATTCAGTCCAAGCAACCCACCTAAACTTAGAATAGCTGCCAAAGAAAACGGCTGAGTCATCACATAGAAAAATGGTAGAAATGCCGAAATAGTGCCACGGTCAACCATACCCATGCCCATTGAATCGGTTTGACTATTCATCAATAAAATACCAACAACCGCCACACCTACAGAGACAACTAATAACAATGTCGTGACTAATTGTTTATGTTTTTTAAAAAATTTAGTTCGTGTCAAACCGAAAACAATGAAACTACACAAGCTAAAGACTAAACTTAAATACAAAACAAATAATACTAGCGCAAATAATACCACTAAAATCACAAAAACACCTGCGCGCAATCCTGCCATGATAAAAACAATGAATACTGGTAGCGTAAACGGAATAATTGTAATTGCCACAATGACAATTTTAGCAATAAAAATATCTACTTGTCGAAAAGGTAGCGGCAAATAACCAGCTAAATCACGACTTTCAAAAAAGACATTGTAAATCGCAGAAATACCTTGTGAAAAGGCAATGATACCAAATAAAGCAACATAATACGTAAAAAATCCTGGCATCTGACTGAAATCTATGGCAAACATAGTTAAACCATAAACTGCTAAAAAAATGACTCCTGATAAAATATACTGATTAACAATTGAACGCGTTAAACTAGCACCGCTTTTACCAGATTTACGTGCTTTATTGGTTGTCTGTGGGTTAACATAGCGTAAATTTACTTTTAGTAATTCAGCTAACTGCGTTTTATTCATGGAATCCCCCCGCTTCTTGTGCGTTGCGTCCAGCCATTTTTAAATAGATAGATTCAAGTGATTCCGTAGGTGCGGTTGCTAGTAATTCTTCTACTGAGCCATTATAAAGCAGTTCTCCTTTTCTCAAAATGGCTAGTTGGTCACATAGTTGTTGAGCAGTATCTAGAACATGGGTTGAAAAGATAACTGTTTTTCCTTTATCTGCATGGGCACGCATCATTTCTTTCAAATCAAAGGCCGCCTGTGGATCTAACCCTTGCAACGGTTCATCTAAAATCCAGATATCAGGATCAGAAAGCAATGCACCAATAATAATCGTCTTTTGGCGCATCCCATGAGAAAAACTAGAAATCGTTTCATCTTGATGACTAAGCATATCAAAAAGCTGGGCTAAAGGAACTAAACGCGTTTCTTTTTCCTCTTGTGGAATGTCATAAGCTGCTGCCATTAAATCCCAATATTCGCCAGCTGTTAACTGCAAGAAGAGATCCGGTGTGTCTGGTACATAACCAATTCTTTTCTTGATAGCCATTCGATTAGCTGCTAAGTCTAAGCCATCAACTGTAATCGTGCCACTTGTTGGTTGAATAATACTGACTAAACTCTTAATGGTTGTTGATTTACCTGCACCATTATGCCCTAAAAAACCAAAGATTTCTCCTTGCCGAATGGTTAAATTCAATTCATTTAATGCTTTTTTGGTACCGTATACTTTACTTACATTGCTCAATTCAATCATATTATCACGCTCCTTGTTACTATTGTAACAAAAAAAACAATCCCTCACACATCTGAATGTAGCGTTACAGCATTTTTTACTCAATATTCATCCTATATGGAATTTATAAAATCAATCATAGCAAACAGTGCTTTGAATAAGCTTAGAAAACAAAAAGATGGAGCATAAATACTCCATCTCGATGGTTACAAATTATTCACTTCAACGCCATAATCATCGGCAACTTTTTTCAGACTAAATCCACGACCATTTACTTCACTAGCATTTAAGGTAACAAAAAAGGCTGTCTCGTCAATCGTTAAAATAGCTTCTTTGACTTTTGGAAAATCTTTTTCACTAATCACAGTCATTAACAATTTGCTTGGTGTTTGACTATAGCCTCCTTCAATTGGGATTAATGTTACCCCTTTATCTAAGGTTGTAGTGAGTATTTGTTGAATTTCTTCGTATTTTTTCGATACAATCATAATATTTTTCGAGCGGTCAAAACCAACTTGAACAATATCTACGACGCGTCCGATAATAAATAAACTAATTAATGAGAACAATACCACGTCAGTATCAAAAGTAAGTAATGCCGACAAAATGACCAATCCATCGACAAACAAAATTGCAATACCTAATGACACATGCAAATACTTATGCACAATTTGCGAAATAATTGCTGTTCCACCAGTTGAGGCGTTCCCACGAAAAACCAAACCTAATCCAACACCAGTAACAATTCCGCCAAACAGAGCAGCTAAAAATAAGTCATGTGTGATAATCGGAAAATGAGCAGTCACTCCTACAAAAAATGGATAGATTAAACTACCAAAAATCGTCTTCAAGCCAACTTCTTTACCTAGCAATAAAAAGCATAAAATTAATAATGGAATATTAATTGCATATAAAACAATTGCTACATTCCACCCAAACATATGATTTAATACCACACTAATCCCGTTGGCTCCTCCGGCAACAATTTGATTTGGTAACAAAAGACAATTAATGGAAACAGCTAAAACAAATGCTCCTACGATAACAAATAATGCATCTTGCACTTGCTGACGAGCAAACATTCTTTTCATCTTCTTTCCCCCAATAATGAAATAATTTCAAAAACCGTTTTTCATCATAACATGAGTTCATTCCGATCGCTAGTTAGAAACAAAGAAAATCTTCTCATTTGCATCTTAGAAAAAAATATTTGCGGTATAACTAAAAATACTCAAACCATAAAAAGGAGCCTGTGACATAAGAAGATTGACAGTAACATATCCGAATAATTTCGCCATGTTTTGGCGTAACTCATGCTATTTTATTCGGATATTTCCGGCTTTTTTCCTTATGTCACAGACCCAAAACCTGTTAAAAGCAGGCCTAATCTCTCTATATGAATATTTTCTTTGGAACGGCCTGATAGTATCGGATTAGTTACATTTTAATTGCTGATATTAGTTGCGTAACTGCTTGCTGAATATTCATTGGCGGTGTTGCTAAATTTATTCGAATGAACCCTTTTGCTTCTGGTGAAAACCATTCACCAAAATCAATCGCTAATTTCGCTTTATCTTGCACAACATCTTTAATGGCATCTGGTGCAACATACGCACGCAAGTCAACCCACATGAGATATGTTCCTTCCAAATCAGCAACTACAACGTCTGAGAGTTCAGCTTCCAAACGAGATTTAGCATAATGATAATTGTCTTCGATTGTCGCTAATAGACCTTCAACCCAATCATCACCTGTCTCATAAGCTGTTTTAGCTGCTATCTGACCAAATAAACTGAATTCCGTTTGCTTATATTCTTTTGCCCATTCATTGTATTGTCTGCGTAAATTTTCATTTGGAATCCACACATGTGAATTTAATAACCCAGCTAGATTAAATGTTTTTGACGGCGCATTTACGATAATTAAATTATCTAGGAAACGTCCTTTTTCGACAGTGACACTTGAACAAAAGCGATGACCATTTAACACGATGTCTGAATGAATTTCATCTGATAAAACTAACACTTGATGTTTTTCACAGATCGCTAATACAGCGGCTAATTCCTCTTCGCTCCACACGCGACCTAAAGGATTATGAGGAGAACACAAGATGTACAATTTGGGTTGGTGATCAATAATTTTTTGCTCAAAATCTTCTAAATCCATCACATACCGTTGCTCAATTAATTGGATATCCGAAGTGATTAATTGGCGGTGCTTATCTTGAATTGCATGAAAAAATGGATAATAGACAGGTGGTTGAATAATAACCGCATCACCTATTTCGGTAAAGCAATCAATAATATCATATAACGATTGCACAACTCCTGTTGAAAATGATAACCACTCTTCACGAAAATCAGTTTGTTCATGGCGAGCCTGCCATCCTTTATAAGCATTAAAATAATCCTTTGATACTAACGAATACCCAAAAACTCCGTGGGCAACTCGTTCTGCTAAAGCATTCTTCACAGTCTCTGGTACAGAAAATTCCATATCAGCAACCCAAGCTGGTAATAAATCACTATCTCCAAAGCGTTCTTCTAAAGCATCCCATTTTAATGAATCTGTTTGTTTTCGTTCAACACTGTATTGACGAATAAATGTTTCTTTATCCAAAATCATTCCTCCTTTATAAATATTTTTCTAATAAGATAGCAATGCCGTCTTCGTTATTTGATAACGTAATTTCATCAGCAGCTTCTTTTAATGCGTCAACTGCGTTAGCCATTGCAACCCCAATACCTGCATATTCAATAATAGAAGCATCATTGTGTCCATCACCAAAAGCAATTAGGTCTTCTGCGTGCAAACCAAATTGTGGCAAGACCGTGGCTAATGCTTTAGCTTTATCAATGCCTTTATCGGTAAATTCAAAATAAAGTGGAGCGGTAAACATTGCGTTCAGACGACCGTCAAAAGGGGCCGCCATTGCTTGATGATGCTCTTGTAAATATTCCGGATCAGCAGCAATTAAAATTTTATTTAAAGGAAAATCAACAAATGCTGCCAAATCTTCCATTTCGCACAGCTTAAAATTTCCACCACGTGCTTCATACTCAATAATATTAAATGGACCATCTGGTAAATTCAATAAATTGTCGTATACATTATTGACATACATATACTCTTCTTTATTAATCATTGGACGAACCTCAAATTGCTTCATATGTTCCAGAACTTCCTTAGCATCAGCAACGGATAGCGCTTGCTTAAATAGTTCCAGATCAGTTTTACAATCAACTACACTTGCCCCATTAAACGAAACAAGCAATCCTTCATACTCATCCATGGCTAACTCTTTCGCATAGCTAGCCATTCCTGTCGTTGGACGACCCGAGGCTAAAATAAGCTTCACACCGTTTTTTTGTGCGTTAATTAAAGCCTCTTTGGTTTTTTCACTAATCACTTTTTCATTCGTTAGTAATGTTCCATCAATATCTAATACAATTCCCTTAATTGCCATATAGCCCCTCCTTTTCTTTCCATACTAAACGAGCCTACAAAGGAATGCAATCGCTGACGAAAAAAAGGATGATTCTAATTTTTTATCACAATTTTTCTTAATAAAATAAAGAAAAATGGCTAAATCATCGGTGAATCCTCAAATTATTAAAAAAAATAAATAAGAATCGGATGAGATCGTTGAATACATTATCTAATCTTAGAACGATACACGCATCGTCTAAACTTCCCCTTGGCTTTTTTCTATCAAAAAACACGACAGATTTTTGTTAATCCGTCGTGTTTCTTTTATAGTGCTTGAATAGTCACTTTTTCTTGTTCTGTCAAAGAAAAATCAAATAATTCTAAATTCAATGCTTGTCGTTCTTTATTATGTGATTTTGGAATTACCACAACTCCACGTTCAATTTGATAACGTAAAATAACTTGTGCCCAAGTCTTGTTATAACGTGCCCCAATTTCAGTTAAAATGGCTTGTGCTTCTTCACTGACGCGTGTTAATGGTCCCCAAGCTTCTGGAATTACATTGTTAGCCAAAGAATACGCAACAATTGCATCATTCCATTTACTTGGATGTGATTCTACTTGATTGACTGCGGGTTTAATGCGCGCATGTTCTAATAAATAGCTTAGTTCTTTTTCTTCAAAATTAGACACACCAATCGCTTTTAAGATTCCTTGATCAACATATTCTTCTAATACTTGCCAAACTGAGACGATTTCTTCTAGATTTTCCCACGGATGATGGATTAAATATAAATCAATATACGAGGTATCCAAGGCCCGTAGACTCGCTGCCACACCTTTTTGTACAGCTGCTTTATTGGCAGTGTATTCTTCAGTTCCCGGAATTTTTGAAGTGATGAAAAATTCGCTACGATCTAGACCACTTTCTTTGATTGCTTGACCAACAACAGCTTCGTTACGATAAGCAATCGCTGTATCAAAATGACGATAACCTAAAGCAATCGCATCTTGCAATTCCGTTGTATCACTGTTGATTTCCCCCATATAAGCACGATCAACTTTCCCAAACGTATTCGTACCGCTACCAATAATTGGTAACCGAATGCCCGTGTTCAATGTTACAAATTCCATTCACAATTCCTCCTTTATCTTACATGAATTAGTCTATCACTCGCTGCAAAAATTCAAAAATAAGTTGTTTGGTTTCTTCTTGTATAAAGGGGACATCCGCATGTTCAGCTCCTTCAAAAATATACAATTCCGCAGGGACGCCTTTAGCTTTTAATGCCTCGTACAACAATTGACTTTGGCGTAAAGGAACAATTGTATCCGCATCGCCATGCAAAATTAAAAATGGTGGTGTTTGCCCACTAATAAACTTTGTCACATCAGGATAATTCAAAGCATCTAAAGGAACATTAACTTGCGTAAGTTCATGAATTGCTTCTCGCAAGCGAAATAGACGAAGTGAATTTCGTGGCAATGAGGACAAAAAATCAGGAACCGAAACCAGAGGATACCACGGAACAACAGCCTTAACTCGACTTGAATATTTCAAATAGTCCCCTTTATCGTATTCACGGGTATTAGCAGTTGCACCAACTAAAGCTGCCAAATATCCCCCTGCTGATTCTCCCATCGCAATAAAACGTTGGGAGTCTAGCCCCAACTCTTCTGCATGTGCTTTTAAATAACGAATCGCTAGTTTTACATCTTCAATTTGATCAGGAAATTTCGCTCGTGCAGTCACACTATAATCGATACTTGCGACTGCGTATCCTCGTTTAGCAAACCAGGCTAATTCAGGTGTCCACACGTTGCGATCCATTGCTGAAAAACTACCCCCACACAGCCAAATAATTACTGGTAAATTAGTGTATTTTTCATCATAAGGAAATGACATTCGTGGACGCATTAAGCTTAAACTTAATGGGCGATAGACAGCATTACTTCCTTCCATTCGATGACCGTAAACAATCTTAGGTATTAAATTAATTACGGGTTTCTCACGATGTATTTGAATTTTTTTGATCACCAAAATTTCCTCCTCCACGCTTTCCTTTAGTATAACGTATTCATTTTTCTTTTACCAAAGAAGCCAACACGCTTTATGAAAACGTTATTTTATTCTATACTGAAGAAAAGGAGGCGATTAAAATGAAACGAATCTTTTTGGTCTTATTTATTTTAGTATTAACTGCTTGTGGACGCTCAACAACGCCTAAGGAAAGCACTTCGGAAACTAAGCAAACGACTGAAACTAGTTTGACAAGTACAAAAATGACTGAAACTTCAACTACTAGCTCAAGTAATGAAACTAGTTCAACGGTGGAAACTAAAGAGCCGCTTCCGCTTGAAACACAGGGGAACCTTGTTGGTACATGGCATCAAGAAAATCTAACGCTGACGATTGATGAAGAAGGGCATTGGCAATTAACTGGTGGCATTACTAGTCAAGGGACTTTGAAAGTTGCTGTAGACAATGACACGATTAAAATGGTGAAGTTATATGGATTTAATGTAAATATTGATAGTATTGGAAATTATTTTATTGCCAACTTTAATGAGGACAGTAGCCTAATGAATTTTGGATACTTGGGAACCTTTACACGTCAAAAATCCGTTGAACATGGACTAACTGATACTGCTTATATGGAATTCGTAGAACATGAAACCATTGATTTTTCTCATAGTTTATTAGGTACTTGGACGATGAAAAATAAAGAATATGATTTTCAAAATGTTTGGAACTACAATCCAGACGGAACCTTTGAAGTTTATTCAGACGGTAAAGGTGAAGCAATGACGGGTATTTATGAAGTGACGTATCTTGACGATGATAAAATTAGTTTAACAATTACTTATGACGGTGGTGAAACACATACGACTGAATACACTTTACGCGATGGCACCTTGACTGAAGCTGGTTTTGAATGGGCGTCACAAATTCGCAATACAATCCCACCCCCACCATAAAAAAAGTGGCAATCACTTGCGATTGCCACTTTTTTTCTCTTGATACTGTGTATAACGCTGAATCCATTCTGTAGCCGTCATTTTTTCCATTAACTCCCCAATTAATTCATAAGGAATATATTTAGGATTTGTCCAACGAATACAACTTTTTCCCATGTTTAATTTGGTTGGTACCTGTTTAGCATACTCTTCTTGAAACCATGCTAATAACGGGGGATTCCCCATTATCCCCATATGGTAAATCGCCAAATGATTTTTTTGTACCCCTAAGGAAACAAAGGGTAAGGGTTCATTCTCTCTTTGCAAATACCCTTCTGGAAATACAATTAAAGGTACAACAAAAGTAGGCATCCCATATTGCATCACCAGCTCAAATCCAGTTGGTAAATGGGTAGTAATGACTTCTTTTAGTTGAAAATAGCTATCACGCCACTTGTCAGGTAAGCCCTGTTCATATTCTTCAATTGACATTAAACTTCCTCTTTCTAACAAATAAATTTCTTCTTATTCTTGTTACTGTTATAATAATACAAAACAAACTATTTTAGCGAGGAGTAAGATTATGACGATTCAAGCAGCACTCTCACTAAGTAATGAAAAATTGACACTGCAACTAGCAGACAATCAAGGGCAACTTTCTATTCTTTATACCAATGATAAAAACTTGGTTACTCCAGAAGCAAGTGTGTACCTCTTATTTAAAGAACAAAAACTACGAGCAATTGGCGCAACAGAAGGCACGTTTAGTTCACGTATAGCCTATGATACTTTTGTGCAAATTATACCTCCTTGGGACATGGAACACGGTTACCTTATCCAACGGTTAGTGGAAACTGCTGAAGAAAACAAGTTAAAAATTACAAGTAAAGATGCTAAAAAAATCCCAGCTAATCATTACCCAACCGTAAGTGCCTATCAAGAAATTGTGCTAACTTTATTGGAAAAGTTTGGCCTTGCTTTTCGGAAAACAGAAGAAAAACCGCGAAAACCCCAAGCTGCTAAAGCACAGCATCGCTGGCGTAAAGAAATCAGCACCATTGAATTTTTTGTGGATGAATACAATAGCCAAGCAACGGTTATCTGGCAAAAACGAAATGAAATGTGTATTAAAAAAGGAGCAATTTTACGACAAGATATCCCTTTAAATAAAGATGGCTCGATTGGTTTAGCAGGACGTTTTACAAAACAGCTTCGTGAGGAACATGCTGCTAAAATCAAGGACTTTGTTACAACAGAAGATGTCATTTTAAAGAGTGTTAATGAAGTTGGACACTTTTTGTATTATGCTGGAACCAATAGTTGGTTAATTTTAAAAGATAAGAAGGGCAAAACAATTGATGAATGGACTGTCGTTTAAAGCTACTCATTCTCTTTGCTCCGACATACTGGTATATATTTCTTTTTTACATCACTTCCATACGATTTTGTAACAATTTATATCAAATTTGTAACAATTTATATCAAATTGGTTCACTTTTTAATCACCTAAAAAACCGGCAGACGTTCAAAGTCCACCGGTTTTTTGTTGTATTAGATGATTTCTTGAGAACTTTTTTAGAAGCCTACATCAAATAGTTCAAGTAAAAATATGACATGATATATAATAAATAAATATGTCCTGGATAAAAAGCATAAAAGAAATATTTATCTCCACGGCCCTTTTGTCCGTTATAAAACGCTAATGGTAAAATTGCGAAGACCATCATCCATTGATAATTTGTTAATAAATGACTAAAGTTAAAACCTGTCGCAATCAATGAAACTGCAGCCAATGATAAAAATTGGAGACTGCGCTTTTCTCTAAACAGATAGAACATTGCTCCCAATAAGACTGCAACATAGCTGCCTTCAACGGTAAAATAAGAAGGAAAAACCTGTAGTAGGTACACGAAAATCGGACTACCATTTCCAGTGTTCATCAAAATAAAGAAAGGAATAGCAATCACGCCTGGTAAAAGTAACAAAGCCGTTGCTTTTACCCAACGTTTCTGTCTATACTCTTCAATACAATACATAACCAAAGTTGCTAAAAAAAGCGTGCCAAATACATTGTTAAACATCATAACTCGATCCATAGGAAATAACTTGGGAATTAGTGTATTGCCTAAATTCATTCCCCAAAAACCAATTAATAAACGTGACATATACTTCAAACGACTGCGTGTATAATAAAAACCTTCTGCACTTAAAAATAAGAAAATAGGTAACACAATTCGGCCAAACATATTTAAAATGGGTGTCGGTTGTGTATAAATAAACATTTCATAGATATGATCGCCCACCATTAAAATAATTCCTAAAATTTTTAGTTGATACCCTGTTAAGTTAAATTTTTTTGTCATTGCTAACCTCCATCAATTTAGTAATCCCAGTCTAGCACACCACATACTAGAATGAACTTTCATTACTGTTAGATGGACTATAAGTTTTGTTAGATAGAAAAATAGCCACCAAAAATTGGTGACTATTGAACGATTAAAATGTTTTTCCATCCGGAATTGGTGCCTCACCCGCGACTCCTTGCAATTGGTCAATTGCCTCCATATCTTCTTGACTTAATTCAAAATCAAAAATTTGACCATTCTCAATAATCCGCTCTTCATGAACAGACTTCGGCAATGGCAAGAAACCATGTTGTAAACTCCAACGTAAAACTACTTGGGCAACTGTTTTATCATATTTTTCGGCAATTGTTTTTAGTTCAGATACACTGAAAATTTTTCCAGTACCTAATGGACTATAGGCTTCACTCAAAATATTATGTTGTTGATTATATGCCACTACTTCTGCTTGATGATCGCTTGGATTTAAATAAATTTGGTTAACAACTGGTTTAATAGTAGCCGTTGCCAACAACGCATCTAAATGATGAGGCATAAAATTAGATACGCCAATCGCACGAATCTTACCTGCTTCCACAGCTTCTTCCATTGCACGCCATGCTTGGGCATTGGCTTCTTGCCAATTATCGCGAAAAGCAACTGGATTTGGCCAGTGTATTAAATATAAATCTAAGTAATCTACACCTAATTTTTTCATTGATTCAGCAATTGCTTGTTTTGTTAAATCATATGAATGAGCATCATTCCATAGTTTTGTCGTAATGAATAACTCTTCTCTTGGAACGCCACTTTTAGCGATTCCTCGACCCACAGATTCTTCATTCTTGTAAATAGCTGCTGTATCAATATGTCGATACCCTGCTTTGATTGCCGCTAAAACAGAAGACTCTGCAACATCGCCATCGGGGGTTTGCCATGTACCAAATCCTACCATAGGTATTTCAATGCCATTTGCTAAGATGTATGTGTCTTTTAAACTCAATGTTATTCCCTCCTTTATATCTTTATCATACCACTCTCATTAGGGATTTGGTAATTGATTGATTCTTAACAAAAAAACATATGTATTATATACAACACCCCCAATAAATATACAAAAAAAAGCTATTTTTAAACATTTATTTGTATAATAATTCAAAAAGTGTTGCAAACATCTCACTTATGTATTATTATACACTCCATACCCAATAAAATTATTTTTATTCATTAAATATTATTAAAAGTGAGGAATTACTATGGATGCGATGTTAGGGATAGTCATAGATTTTGGAAAAACAGTAAAGTGGATTCCCACTTTTATAGATGGAACAATCGTTACCATTGTTTTATCTTTAATAACGGTTGTATTTGGTTCATTGCTTGGTTTATTTGCTACATTAATGAAACAATCGAAACTAAAAATTTTAAACGCTATTGCAGCGATTTATACACAAGTCATTCGTGGTACACCCTTGTTAGTTCAATTATATATCTGGTTATATGGACTACCTTTAATTGGTATTTCATTGCCAGCACTTTCATTTCTGGGAAATACATATGGTTCCAGAGAATTTTTAACAGCAGTCGTTGCCCTATCTATCAATTCGGGTGCATATATCTGTGAATTATTACGAGGTGGACTAGCTTCCATTGATAAAGGTCAAATGGAAGCAGGACGTTCATTAGGACTAAGCCGTGGACAAACAATGAAATCTGTCATTATCCCTCAAGCAATTCGTGTGGTTCTTCCTGGTTTAGGAAATGAATTTATTATGATGATTAAAGAGTCATCTATCGTATCAGTAGTAGGAATCTTTGATGTGATGTATACCAGTAATATTGTCAAGGCAGCCACATATTCCATTTTTGAACCTCTGATTATCGTAGCTTTGATTTATTTCATCCTAACATTTACATTGACTGCACTAATCAAGAAACTAGAAACGAGGTTAAATGTCTATGATTAAAACCAATCAATTAACGAAAAAATTTGGTGAATTGGCCGTTTTGAATGGCATCACAACACATATCGAAAAAGGAGAAACAGTTGCAGTGATTGGTCCTTCTGGTTCTGGTAAATCAACTTTTCTTCGCTGTCTAAATTTGATGGAAATCCCTACAAGTGGCGATGTATATTTTAAAGATATTTTATTAACAAATCCTCAGTTAAAAGAAGCTGAAATAAATCAAATTCGCGAAAATATTGGTATGGTATTTCAACATTTCAATCTATTCCCTAATATGACAGTGTTGGAAAACATTATTTTAGCACCAATGAAATTAAAAAGTTTCACAAAACAACAAGCCATCCAAAAGGCCGAAGACTTACTGAAAAAAGTTGGTTTGCTAGATAAAAAAGATGTTTATCCTAACAAATTATCTGGTGGACAAAAACAACGGGTTGCTATTGCGCGTGCTTTAGCGATGGAACCAGAAGTTATGCTGTTTGACGAACCCACTTCTGCGCTTGATCCTGAGATGGTGAAAGAAGTTTTGTTGGTCATTCAAGCGTTAGCAAAAAGTAATTTAACCACTGTTATCGTGACTCATGAAATGAATTTTGCGAAGCAAGTTGCCTCACGAGTCCTCTTTATTGATAAAGGTGTAATTGTTGAAGAAGGGACACCGAAGGAATTATTCGATAATCCAAAAGAGCAACGAACAAAAGAGTTTTTAGATCAAATCACATTTTAATTTAAAGGAGCTTTCATTATGAAAAAATTAACATTCGCATTATTAAGTTGTGTAGCAGCATTTACATTAGCTGCTTGTGGTTCAGGAGATTCAAAAAAATCAGCAGATTCAGCAGAAAATGATAAATTAGCACAAATCAAAGACAAAGGAAAATTAGTTATTGGAACTTCTCCTGATTTTCCGCCCTATGAATTTTATATCCTAAATGATAAAGGAGAAAAAGAAATCATTGGTAGTGATATTGCCTTAGCAAAAGCTGTCGCCGATAAAATTGGGGTAGAACTAGAAATTAAAGCTACTGATTTTAATGGTGTACTAGCTAATATTCAAACCAATAGCGTTGATTTTGGAATATCTGGTTTTGTAGCAACAGAGCAACGCGAAGGAATCATGGATTTCTCTGAAGGCTATCAGCAAGAAGTCAGTGACGGATTTCAAGGACTATTAGTACCTAAAGAAATTGCTGAAAAATACCAAACATTGGATGAATTAAAAGCAGCAAACTTAACGATTGGGGCTCAAGGTGGTTCCATTCAATTTGAAACAGCAGGTTTATTAACAGATGAGAAAAATATCAAGCAATTTGGAACAATGGATGCTGCAATCTTAGCGCTAAATTCTGGTGATTTACAGGCAGTGACGGTTTCAACTTCATCTGTTGAACCTTTATTAACCACTTTCCCAGATTTAGTGATTTTACCAAAAGAAACCTTTAATTTAGATCCTGAAAATAAATATGGAACAAACGTTATTGGGTTTCCAAAAGCTGATGACACGACCTCATTCATTTCTTTAGTCAATGATGTTATTAAAGAAAATAAAGATAATGGCAATCTAGAAAAATGGCGTAAAGATTCAGCAGAACAAGCAGTCAACGCCTTAGCAGAATAGGAGAAGAGCAAGATGACAGTAAAAGAAACATTATTAGCTTCCATTGAAAATAATATTGACGCTTATATGGAATTAGTAAATATTATGTATAACAACCCTGAAATTGGAAATGAAGAATTTGAAACTATGAAACTTTTGGTTAATTATTTAGATCGTGTCGGTTTTAAAACAACTTCTGGTTATGTCGTACCAACAGGCTTCTTAGGGGAATACGATACTGGTAAACCCGGTCCGACAATCGCTGTAATGTGCGAATATGATGCCTTACCCGAAGTTGGTCATGGTTGTGGACACAACTTAATTGCCGGCATTGGCATCGCTACAGGTGAAGCAGTCAAAGGGATTATCGATCAATTTGGTGGTAAATTATTAGTTGTCGGTACTCCTGCTGAAGAAAACTTTGGTGGTAAAGTTAGCATGTCAGAAGCAGGCGTTTTTGATGATGTCGATGTTGCCTTAATGGTTCATCCTGGTAGTCAAAATGGCGTTGGCGGACGTTCAAATGCCTTAAACCCAATTAAATTTGAGTTCTTTGGTAAAAATGCGCATGCTTGCAATCCGGCATCAGGAGCTTCTGCGCTAGATGCAGCAGTTATGAGTTATCTACAAATTAATTTACTTCGGCAATTTGCTGCTCCTCATACTTACATTCACGGTGTCATTAAAGATGGCGGTGAAGCAGCCAATGTTATTCCAGGTTACGCTTCAATGGAATACTATTTCCGCGCACCAACCATTGGTTATGCCCAAGAATTAACAGAAAAAGCGATCCAAGCAGTGGATGGTATTTGTAAGGCTAATGGTGTTACTTTTAAAACATCTACTTATGAATGTCCCTATGAAGATACTGTGATTAACTACAAACTAGCGGATATTCTAACAGAAAAATATGCTGAGCTAGGCGTTGAAGAGGTCAACCCAGTTGATGAAATTGCCACTGGCTCAACAGATGTGGGGGCTGTAAGTTATCGTTGTCCGACAATTCAAGGAAATATCAAAATTTGTGGACCAGAAGTTGGCGGGCATACGAAAGAAATGGCAGCAGCAACTATTTCGCCAGCTGGCCAGAACGGTTTAATTAAAGCAGCTCAAGGGTTGTCTTTAACTATTTTAGAATTATTAGAGCATCCTGAAACACTAGCTGCTGTCAAATCTGAGTTTGATGAAACAATCGCAGCATTATAACCTATGAGATAGCGTGCATGAATTTGCACGCTATTTTTTTGTTTAAGGAGTACTTTCATTGCGCTTCGTTGCAAAAAAAGATACACTACATTAGATATAAAAAAAAGGAGGGTTTCTATGATAAATGAGAATGTCTTGTATATCATTGGCTTAGTATTAGTCATACTATACATTTTAACTGGTTTTGATGATTTTATTTGGGATATTATCACCTTATTCAGACGCAAAACCTATAAGAAAGAATTATTGGATTTAAAAAAAGTCGATGATGTGCCACCTAAACTTATCGCAGTCGCTATTGCTGCTTGGCATGAAGAAAATGTCTTAGGAGACGTAATTGATAACATGCTGGAATCTGTCCATTATCCCACTTCGATGTATCATGTTTTTTTAGGCGTATATCCAAACGATGAAGCTACAATAGCAGTAGCTCAACAGCTAGAAGCAAAATATGAAAATGTTCATATGATTATTAATGAATTACCTGGACCCACCTCTAAAGCGCAAAATATCAACTACCTTATTACTCAAATCAAAGCGATGGAAGAAGAAAAGCAATGGCATTTTAAAGCCTTAAACGTACATGATTCAGAAGATGTCGTTCATCCTTATGAATTAAAAGTAACCAACTATTTATTAGAAACGTATCCTGCCATTCAATTTCCGGTTTTTCCATTGATGGAAATGTCAAAATTCAGTAATTTTTTCAAAAACTTAGTGACCAATACTTACGCTGATGAATTTGCAGAAAATCACTTTTCTACTATGGTAAGTCGCTATAGCAGTGGGGCGTTTGTGCCTTCTGCTGGAACCGGTTTTACACTTTCACGTGAAGTAATTGATAGTTTTGGTGACGAAGATGTCTTACCAAAAGATAGTTTAACCGAAGACTATCGCTTATCCTTAACGCTATACCAAAAAGGAATTCAAATGTATTATCCTTTAATCGAAGTTCCTCGTATTAACTTTAAAAACGAATTTGTCTATGAATTTATTGCGACTCGTAGCCGTTTCCCTTATACATTTAAAACAGCTGTGAAGCAAAAAACTCGTTGGATTTTAGGCATTACCATGCAGTCTTTTAAATTCCGCGAAATTTTTTCGACAAATAAAATGTCCTTTGCTGGACGCTATTCACTCTATCGTGACTTTAAAGCCAAAATTGGCAATATGTTAATCTTAGTTGGTTATCCTGTATTACTCTATTTCATTGCTTCCTTATTTTGGGATTTACCCCCTATTTATTCGAAGTATTCCTTATCTTGGTATTTATGTATCTTAGTAACTATCATGATGTTGGAAAGACAATTGTTCCGAGCCGTATCGATTAAGCAAGTTTATGGTCTGCGAAGTGTTTTCTTTGCCTGCT
The DNA here is from genome assembly GCF_058216475.1 of Enterococcus sp. AMC2644. Taxonomy (NCBI): domain Bacteria; kingdom Bacillati; phylum Bacillota; class Bacilli; order Lactobacillales; family Enterococcaceae; genus Enterococcus; species Enterococcus sp. AMC2644. The sequence goes on along the minus strand of NZ_CM177095.1, from coordinate 1,762,588 downwards.
TGCTTCCCCCTATCTTGCCGATACGTTTTGTTTATGGCAATATCATCAATATGGTAGCCACAATGAAGGCTTTCAAGCAACAAATTTTTGGAAATCAGACACCTGTCAAAAAAGAAAGAAAACAGAAAAAACGGCAAAATCAGAAAAAACAATTGGTTTGGGATAAAACGGAACATCATTTCCTCGAAAAAGATGTATTGCAACGTTATCATCGTAAATTAGGTGATGTCTTGTTAGAAAAAGGAATGATTGAACCAAAAGTACTAAAAGAAACCTTAGAACAAGCTACCGCACGTAAGCAAACCCTAGGAGCGTATTTATTAGAGCATGACTTGATTTCAGAGGATTATTTATTAGAAGCACTGGCAAATGTACAACATTTACAGTATCTACCTGCGACTGATTTAGCTACCTATCTTCAACCAGAGTTTGCCGAAAAATTTGACCGTGAGCAATTACGTCAATGGCATTGTTTACCGATTTTAGAGACACATAACCATTATGTCTTCGCTTGTTGCGATGCGACACCCCGCGATACTGCCGATCGTTTAGAAGAAATCTATCAAATCAGCGTCTCTACTATCTATGCCCTAAAACAAACTATTTTAGATGGATTAGCTATGTTAGACGCTTCTACACCTTTGATTGATTTTGCTTATGAACGCTATGAACAAAATTTTATTTCTTACAAACAACTTTTATTAGTCCATACCTACCAAGTAAAAACGGGAGTATCTTCAGAAAAATTATTAGTACAGATGGGCTTATTGCCGCCTTCTTTTGCTGAAAATTTTACTCAGATAGACACAATCAAACAGCTTCCAGAAACAATAGATCCACTCCAATTAAAAACTGTTTCTAAAAAAACCAACAAAGTAAATCAATAAAAAGCCGAATCGTAATGATTCGGCTTTTTATTGATTGGAATTATAGATAACAACCTTATTACGTCCCGTTTGCTTTGCTATATAGCAAGCTTCATCGGCTTTTTTTAATGTTTCTAAGATATCAACTTGATTAATAGTACTTTCGATTCCTGCTGAAAAAGTAATCGAAACTCCCGCTTCCATTCCTATTTCTATCGGATAGTTTTCGATTTTCAAACGAAATTCTTCAATGATTTTATAAACTTTATTTTGGGGTAAATTATAAAAAAAGACACTAAATTCTTCTCCACCAAAACGATAAATCTCAACATTATTTTTATCTAAATGTAATGTCAAATGCGCCTCTAAAAACTGGACAAAATCTCGTAACACCTCATTTCCAGCTAAATGACCATTTTGATCATTGATTTTTTTAAAATAATCCAAATCAATCATCGCCACAGTCACTACTTCTTGGTGCTCTTTCAAAAATTCTATCATATCACTTAATGCAGAGTAATTATGGACACCCGTCAAACGATCAATTTTACTGGCAATCAATTCTTCACGAATACGTGTATTTTCTTTTTCTTGTAATGAGAAATAAAGATAAAAAGAGACTAAAATAACTAAAGAACCGGTGATGATTAGAACGATTGGTCCATTGCTATAGTCAAAAAATGAGACACCAGATTCTTGTAACTGAAAATACGCAGAAATTAGCATCGATAAAACAAATAAGCAAGAAAATTTAAGGTTTCGCCAACCAAACGGGAGCCAATCAACCACCACAAATAAAGCAAAAATAAATAAAGCAATCATAAATAATTGCTCATATGGAACTACTAGTTTTATGACAATGAGTTTTGAATAACTCACCATTAGAAACGGCGTCAACAATATTAGGTATTTGCCATAGCCTCGAAAAAAATAATACGCAATAAATAAGACTAATGAATATTCATAACAAACTGCACCAAGCAAGTGGACCGAAAGTGACAACAAACAAAATAAATACGTAAAATACAATAAAAAAATAAGTATCATTTGCACAATTTTATTTGGAATAATTTTTTTTATACTGTTAAAAACTGTATCAACAGTAATTAATAAACTGACAATAATACTTGGAAAAAAGATAGTTAACACCATCATACTTCCCATAAATAGTTTCTCCTTAACGACTACATCCATTTTTATTATGCCTAATCATACCTTATAATAAGTAAGATTTCTACGTTTGTTTGTAAAAAAAGAACAGTTTTGCTCACTAGGAGGAAAACCGCGCTTTTTTAACTATTTAGAAAAGTAATTTTTAAACACTTCTGTATACTGACTATGATTTTTTTTAGACGATGTAATCGTTTCAACTGGAACAGGTGCTGCTTGTCGCCCATAGATTAAATAATACAGCCCCATAATTGGTTCATTATAATCAGATAAATAACAATCCACTCCTAAAACATCAGCCGTCATTTCTCGTAACCTTTCTGATTTGAAGAAACCACCACTTAATGACAGTTTATCTGTTACATGTACGGTTTCTGTCAACGTTCGAATATTAAACAGGATACCTTCTACTACGCTACGAATCATATCTTCTTTCGTATGCTGAATCCGAATATTTTTTAAGGTTCCTGTTACTTCAGCTTGCCATAAGGGCGCTCGTTCCCCATTAATGAATGGTTCAAAACGCAAGCCATTCGCGCCAATTGGGGAATTCTTCAAGTTGGTTGGCAGATTTTCAAAAAATTCAGTTGGCGTATCGGCATAAAGATGACTGGCCCATTCTAAGACACAACCACCATTATTTGAAGGAGCACCAGTCACATAATATTTTTCATTTAAGTAATAACAAAAATTTTGATTGGTACGATCAAACGTTGGTTGAGTCGTTACTTTTCGTACTGAAGCACTCGTTCCTATCGTTAAACTGTTGGGGATATCGGTTGCTATATAACTAGCATATGCTGCTAAACAACCATCACTGGCACCAATCACTACCTTGACTGATTCTGGAATTTTTAATTCAGTCGCCACTGAACGCTTTAAAGAAAACGTTGTGGTTGTATCAGCTAAAGAGGCTAGTTGTTGTTTAGAAATACCAACAAAATCTAAAATTTCATCATCCCATGTACGCTCAAGTAAATTAAATAACCCTGTTGCCGAAGCGGTCGCGTAATCAATAACAAATTCGCCTGTAAAATAATCCATAACTAATTCTTTAATTCCATAATAATGTGTTTGTTCAGGAAAACGCGCTTGTTGCTGAAAATACAATAGTTTGGCAAACGGTGACATTGGATGGATTGGCGTTCCCGTTTTCTGATAAAAAGCGGCTGCCCGTTCTTGTTGCTTGAATGTCGCAATCGTTTGTTCGGCTTGTGTATCTGACCAAATATAAATGGCATCATCTAATCCTTCACCCCAAGGTAAGATACTGTGCATTGCAACACTAAAACTAATCGTTTCAATTGCATCTCGCATATCTTTTGGAATAGATTGGATTCCTACTTTTAAGACCTCTAATAATTCGCTAGCACGTTGGTAACACAGCTGTTGTTCCCGATAAGTAGTTACCGGACTCGTTTGTTGAAACTTAATTTTCCCATCTGCAATTACTGCAAATTTAATTGCAGTTGTACCGATGTCAATCCCTAAAAACATTGCACATTCCTCCGTTCATATCTACCTTATTGTAGCATAAAAAAAACAGCTAACTGCTCATGAAATTGGGACAGTCTGAATAATTTTTCGGTTGAATCCATTTGGTACTTACAACAAAAAAAGTTAGAAACTTCAACACTCGTTTCTAACTTTCTATAATCAAATCCAATGATTCGTAACAATCTACAGGACAAAAAAACAGTTTACAAACCTATTTTTTCGTTTTATCAGGAAATTTGGCTTCCACTCGATAAATACGTTGCCCACGTGAAGAAAATTTTTCTTCATATTCAGTCATAATGTTCTCTTTGAAATCACTAGTGTGCAAATCTAGCCAGACTTTTTGAAGAAGCAAACCATATTGGGAGAAGCTTGCTAATGAATATTCAAATAATCCTTGATTATCTGTTTTGAAATGAATCTCGCCTTCTGGACGTAAGATTTGTTCATCAACAGCTAAAAAAGTCTTATAAGTCAAGCGGCGCTTTTCATGACGACTTTTTGGCCACGGATCAGAAAAGTTTAAATAGATTTGATCTATTTCGCTATCTGCAAAATATTCAGTTAAAGCTGAACCGTCAACATGTAATAACTGTAAGTTTGGAATTTCTTCAGCAATCAATTTATCCAAAGCAAATGAAACTACACTCACTTGCATATCAATACCTATATAATTAATTTCTGGATGTGCTTTTGCCATATTGGCAATAAATTGACCTTTTCCCATGCCAATTTCGATATGAATCGGTTGCTTATTGCCGAAGCGTTCCGCCCAGCGCCCCTTCCATTCTTGTGGTTGGTCTACAACAAATTGTGGGTGTGAAGCAATTAGCTCTTCTGCACCTGTACGTTTTCTTACTCTCATCGTTGTTCCTTTCTTTCATTACCAGACTTTATCCTGTATAAATTCGTTTTAATTGTAAAATTTCTTGATTCATTTCTTTTAAGGCATCACGTTTATGGTATTTTTTTATTTCTTGCAGCATACTCAACAACGCATACCAATAAATTTTTTCCATATTTTCACTATTTCCATGAATGCCATAGCTCATTAACCAATGATTCCAACTAGAAATTGGTAGATAATGGCCTAAAATCGTTCCAATATCAACTGCTGGATCAGCAAACATTACTGAATCCCAATCGACTAAATAAAGATAATTTTTGCAAACGAGCCAATTCCGATAATTAACATCACCATGCACGACAGCTTTTTCAGAAGATTTAAAAGGTGGTATATTTTTCTCTAAATAATTATGAACCAACGACAAAAATTGATTTTCAACTAAATCATTCGCTAGCTCCTTTTCATAATCTTGTAACATTTTTTGTGGTGACTTAACTATGCCACCCATTTTTTCAAGCATTTCTTTTAAAGAGTCCGAATGGTGTAGATGGTATAACACATCTATTACATCATTACGTTGCCCAATTTCTTCAGGGTCTAAAATACGACCTTCTAACCATTCTTGTGCCGTTAACGTATCACCGTTTCCAGTTCGTTTCGTCCAAACTAATTTGGGTGTAATGCCTTCTTTCGACAAAGCAGCAAGCATCGGAGTGGTATTACGTTTGATGAATACTTTGTCTTCTGCTTTTAAACCGACATATGCCTTGCCAGTATCGCCTTTAATTGGATGCAGATCCCAATCATTATCAAAACGAATAGCCATCCTATGTGCCTCCTTCTTTTTTTCACAGTAATTCTTATTCTAGCGTCCTAACTACAGGTCGTCAAGCACATCTATTTAGGTTTTTTCTTTCCAATCTTATTTTCAGATAATCTTTAGCGTATTCTTAGTTATTGGCTCTTTTTTAAACGATAGGGAACGTAAAATTCGACAAAAAGTAATGCCACCGCAAAAAAACTAATGACAATGATTCCACGATCGGTCCAACTTGCAACAACTAAACTACTAATTACTGAAAAAATCAACGCGACAATTAATAATGCGATTCGTAACAATAGTTGTAGCGCTCGTAATTGTTGTTGTTGTGATACGGGATAAATTTGAGTACTCGTCATATATTGAAATTGATGATACAACGGCAATAGTTGAAAACCAATTAAATAAATGAATAGCACACCAGTTCCCAAAGCAAACCATCTTTCGGTAATAAAGACTAACAAAATACTGCCTAAGAGTCCTAAACGCAAATACAATCCACTGAATTCAGTACCACGAATCAAACGACGGGCATATAAATAGAGGTACGTATTCTTTTGACTAAACTTAATATTTGCTAAAACACCATCTAAATATTTACGGCGTTTAATCTGAGCGGTAATTTCAGGCACATCTGTAAATAAATTAATGAAACGATATAAACGATACAAACGATGTTGTTCTCTTGCAATCATTTTATCCCAATCAAGTGGTGCTTGCATTTTTTGCCAACACAAATTATGGAATAAATACATTTGTAAAAAAGCCAATAAAACACCAATTAAAGGATAGACAAACAATCCGATACTTAATGTTGCTAAACTAATAATCCACCATAAAAGAGAGGCATTTTTGACTGCTTTTTCCATATCTTGAAACAAATCCATTCGTTGGATTTGTAGTTGACTAAATTTCAAGCTCCATAAAATAACTAGAAAAAAAGCAAAAGAGGAAAATTCCATGCCCGTTGATAAAACAACTAATGGCATTGCAGCACCACCAATTAAGAGCAGTACACCAAATGGCAAATAGCAACTATACTTAAACGCTTGTGTTAAATAATTTCGCATTTGCTTTTCCTTTGGTAATAAAAAAACGGCATCGGCAGGTTTCGCCAAACTAGCGAATTGACCAATTTGAAGCGCCATCAGCCAAACTCCTAAAACAATAACTGCGCCCCAGGTAAAACCTTTCGGGAATGTTTTTAATGCATTGGAATAATACAAGCCTAAACCACCTACTAGAAAAGTCATCGTCAAAGCAAAATGGTCGTTAAAGACATATTTCAAATAGCGCTGCATATTTTTCTGATGCACATTCAGTCGTTGTTGAAAAAATTCTTTCATTTTCCTACGCCTCCTCTGTTAGCGCAAGATAGATTTCATCTAAAGATGCGTTGGCTAAGCCGAATTGTTGTTGTAATTCTGCCATTGAACCTTGAGCATGAATTTCACCATTATGCAACATAATAAAACGGTCACAGTATTTTTCAGCAGTTGCTAACACATGTGTCGACATTAAAATGGACGCACCAGATTCTTTCATATCCTTCATTAATTCTAGCAACGCATGAATTGCTAAGGGATCTAAACCTAAGAAAGGTTCATCAATGATATATAAACTTGGTTCAATTAAAAAAGCACATAAGATCATCACTTTTTGCTTCATTCCTTTAGAAAAATTAGCTGGAAACCACTCCAAACGATTTTCTAAACGAAAGGTTTTTAATAATTGCTCTGCTCGTTGTAAAGCAATTTCTTGAGGAATATCATACGCCATTGCCGTAATTTCTAAATGTTCACGTAATGTTAGTTCTTCGTATAATGCTGGGCTTTCAGGAATATAACCAATTTTTTTGCGATATTCTTCGGGATTTTCTTTTAAAGTTAAACCATCAATTTCAATACTACCTTTTTGCGGCTGTAACAAACCGATAATTTCTTTGATAGTTGTACTTTTGCCGGCACCATTCAAACCAATTAATCCGACAAGTTCCCCATTATTGATTTCAAAATTAATATCTTTTAAAACAGGTAATTGACTATAACCCCCTGTTAAATTTTTAATTGTTAATGTCATGTGTTTTCCTCCAAAATTTGCTAGATTCATTATACCACGAAGCGTACAGAGAAAAAAATTCGGGAGATAAACTATTTTTCTGCCACAACTAAAAAACGATGCCTACTTCTTGTCGTAAGCATCGTTTTTCATTAAGCAACTTCTTCTGAAAATTGACTGTTATATAAGTCAGCATAGAAACCATTTTTTGCCATTAAGCTATCGTGATTTCCGGTTTCAATAATTGAGCCTTGATTCATTACAATAATATTATCTGCATCCCGAATGGTTGATAGGCGATGTGCGACTACAAAACTTGTACGATTTTTTAACAAGCGATTCATTGCTTGTTGAATTAAAATTTCAGTTCGAGTATCCACACTAGATGTTGCTTCATCCAAAATCAACACATCTGGATTGGCTAGAAAAGCACGAGCAATCGTAATCAATTGACGTTGTCCTTGCGAAATATTACTAGCTTCTTCATTTAAAACTGTCTCATATCCATCTGGCAACTTACGAACAAATTCATCGACATGTGCTGCTTTAGCAGCGTTAATAACTTGTTCTTTCGTAGCCTGTTCATTTCCATAAAGGATATTGTCATAAATCGTTCCTGTAAATAACCAAGTGTCTTGCAGTACCATTGAGAAATGATTTCGTAATTCATCACGAGTGAAATCGCGTGTATCTTTTCCTTCATAACGAATACTACCACCAGAAACATCATAAAATCGTTCTAACAAATTAATTAACGTGGTTTTACCCGCTCCAGTTGGTCCGACGATTGCAACCATTTCACCTGCTTTAACGTCTAAACTGAAATCTGTCATCAATAATTTGTCTGCGTTATAACCAAATTGAACATTTTCAAAGCGAACTTTGTAATCATTTTCTTCAACAGGTAATAACGAAGGTTCATTCACCATTTCTTCTTCATCTAAAATTTCAAACACGCGTTCTGCTGAAGCAACGGTTGATTGAATCGTGTTAATTAAACTAGCAATTTGGGTAATTGGTTGCGAGAATTGGTTCGTGTATTGCAAGAAAGCTTGTACATCCCCTAAATTCATATTGCCATTGGCAACTTTAATCCCACCCAGGACAGCAACAAAGACATAACCTAAGTTTTTAACAAAGTTCATCAAGGGCATAATCATAGCGGAAATAAATTGCGCTTTCCAGCCAGCTTCGTATAATTTTTCATTTTCAACTTCAAAAACTTCTTGGTCAGCTTTTTCATGATTAAACGTTTTGACAACCGTATGACCACCATAGGTTTCTTCAACTTGATCATTTAAAAGACCTAGACTTTTTTGTTGCGTAGCAAAATGTTTTTGTGATTTTGGTGCGACTAACATAACAATAATCAAACTTAAGGGAACCGTAGCCAATGCGACCAAGGTTAATTGCCAACTAATAGTTAACATCATCCACAGAACCCCAATAAATGTCACGATACTTGTGACAAATTGCGTCAAGTTTTGTTGAAGTGTTCCCGCAATATTATCCATATCGTTAATTGCACGTGACATAATATCACCATTGCTATGTGTATCATAATACGAAATAGGTAAGCGGCTCATTTTTTCATCTAAGTCACGACGCATTTCATAAACCGTTCGTTGTGAAACACGTGTCATAATAAATTGTTGGCAGAAATTAAAGATAGCTGAAATAACATACATTCCGATAACAATTAGAATAATTTTCCCAATTTTATCAAAATCAATCGGAAACTGACTAATTTGTTCTCCCATTTTCATTTGTTTCATACCAGCCATAACGCCATTAAAAATTTCTGTAGTCGCTTGTCCCAGGACTTTCGGTGTTTGTATTTGGAAAACAACTGCTGCTATCGCTAAAACAAAGACAAGGATAATCGCATAAGAACGTTTTGACATATATCTGAAAAGACGTTTGGTGGTACCCCAAAAGTTATTCGCTTTTTGTGGTTTCATTCCCATGCCACGACCTGGACCACCATGTCCAGGACCACCATGTCCACCCCGAGTTGATTGAATTTTTTCTTTACTCATGCTAAGTCCTCCTCTCTTAATTGTGAATGTACGATTTCTTGATACGTTGTATTGTCAGCAAGTAATTCAGTGTGTGTGCCTTGTCCAACAACTTTTCCTTCATCTAGAACTAAAATAGTATCTGCATCCATGACAGTACTTACACGTTGAGCTACGATAACCATAATACCTTCTGTCATCGATTCCTTCAAAGCAGCACGCAAGTTAGCATCGGTTTTAAAGTCCAACGCAGAAAATGAATCATCAAAGACATAGACATCGGCTTCCTTGATTAGCGCACGAGCAATTGCCAAGCGTTGGCGTTGTCCACCAGAAAAATTGCCGCCACCTTGTTCGACACGACTTTCCAAGCCATCTGCTAAACCTTCAACAAAATCTTTCGCTTGCGCAATTTCTAACGCTCGCCAAATTTCTTCGTCCGTAGCTTCAGGTATTCCATAACACATGTTTTCACGAATTGTTCCTGAAAACAAGACAGCTTTTTGCGGAACAAAACCAATCACTTCACGTAAGTCTTGTTGTGTAACTTTGGAAATATCTTGATTGTTTAAACGGATTTCACCTGATTCTACATCATATAGACGCGGTAATAAATTGACTAAAGTTGTTTTTCCAGAACCCGTCCCTCCAATAATTGCGACTGTTTGTCCAGAAGTAACTGAAAAATTGACATCTTTCAATGCTAATTTTTCAGCACCAGGAAAACGATAATTCACATGATCAAAAGTTAGGGTTGCTTGATTCCCTTGACGTGAGATTGTCGCAGGATTTTGTACATCAACAATTTCATCTGGCTCTTCTAAGATTTCATTGATACGGTCAGCAGAAGCTTGCGCCCGAGGAACCATTACAAAAATCATTGACAACATCATAAAACTAATCAAAATTTGCATTGCATACGTCATAAAGGCAATTAAATTCCCAACTTCTAGAGTCATATCTGCAATATAATGACCACCAAACCAAGTAATGGCAATATTCGTTCCACTCATGATTAATGTCATTAAGGGCATCATTAATGCGACAATTGTATTGACCTTGATTGCCGTTTGTGTGTAGTCTTTATTCGCATCGTCAAAACGTTTTTCTTCATAAGCAGTTTTGTTAAAGGCGCGAATGACACGAACCCCTGTCAATCCTTCACGAAAAACCAAATTTAAACGGTCAGTTTTCTTTTGCATACTCTTGAATAAAGGCACCGCAAAATACATAATGCCGCCAATTGCAACAATAATAATTGGAATAACAACTAAGAAAATTTTAGTTAATTGCGGATCTTTATAATAGGCCAAAAAGCTCGCGCCAATTAAAGTAATGGGCGCATTAATCATCATTCGCAAGAACATTTGAGTGACCATTTGAATTTGATTCACATCATTTGTGGTACGTGTAATTAACGAAGCTGTTCCATATTTATCAAATGTACGTGTAGAGGCATGTTCTACTTTATTATAAATATCTGTACGTAATTCTTTTCCTAACTTTTGTGACTCTCTTGTAGCAAAAAAAGTGTTCCCTACGGCTGCAACAATACTAATTAAGGAGAATCCCACCATAAACATTCCTGTTTGCCAAATATAATCAATATCACCTACCGCAACACCTTTATCAATAATATTAGAAGTAAGTGTTGGTAGATACAAATCGGCAATGACTTGAACAACCATAAAAATAACTGCCATTAATGCAGATACCCAAGAAATTCGTTTCCAAATTTTAATCATTAATCCTTCTCCTTTCGTGCCCCATTTTTCAACCAGTTTATTTTACTTTCAAAATTTTGATTAATTTGCTCAATGTCATAAGAACCATCCATTCGTACACAACGATAGCCAGCTGCAATCGTCGAAAAAACGGTATGCATTAGTAACTGTATTAGTAATTGTAATTCATGATCGTCTTTTACTTTCAAAGTTGTTCGGTCAATCATATCTAGTAATACGCGCTGATGTTTTTTACGTTCTATGTTTTTATCGTGACATCCGTCAGCATTTTTTTCTAAATGTGGAGCAACGCGACGAAATCCGTGATAATCCATATTTGTAAAGACATTTTTATAAAATAATGCATGATCTCCGATATAAATTTCAGGTACCATTCGGCTAAAATACCCTTCGAATCCTTGAAATAAATCACCATTTGCTTGTTGAATCGATGAAACTAAGTAACGATGCTCATTATGGCGAGCCGTTTGAAAATAATAATAATACAAGTCTTCTTTGTCTTTGAAATATTGATAGAAACTACCTCTAGGAATTTCAGCGTCTTTAATGACCTTGGCGATAGACGCTTCGTTTAATGATACCCTAGAAAATTCTTTTTTCGCTGCGTCTAAAATGCGTTGTTGTTTCTCTTTGGGTAAATTAAAAAAAGTTTCAGTTGGCATCTTTTTCCCTCCTTGTTATTTATGACATCCTGTCATATGACACTGTGTCATTATACACCCAAATAATTAACTTGCAAGAAAAAAGTTTTGAAAAAAATGTGAAGATTGACATTCAAAAAAGAAAGAATCATCTTTAGGGCAATCTGTATTTTTTTATTGCATCAAGAATGTTTCATCTGCTATTTCAGAATTTTGCAGCTACTTTTAATCCCTCTTAGTTTTGATATTCATTATGATTCTTTCCATCAACAACTCATGTTCAAAAAATCCGTTTGATGACAAAGACTCTTCATGTACGTGGGCATTTTTAGCAATAAAATCAGAGTTCACATTTGCTCACTTCGGAAGAAATTCATGTAAGTTGTTCTATTTTTTATTGATTATCTTGTATGAAGATTTACCTACGGTCGTGTTCTTTTTAATCGATTACTTCAATCAAAATAAAAAACCAGTATGAGAAAAATCCTCTCACACTGGTTTTTCTTAGATTTCTGGTTGCGTTGCTAAGATATACGCTTCTGCTTCTTTACTCCAAATACCATCTGTTTTATCTAAAATCTTTTTCAATTCATTCGTATCAGGTAATTCACTTAATTTAGTAAGCTCCAACGCTTTATGCGTATAAACTAATTTTTTCCCTCCACCAATTGCCGGCTGATTTAATGTTGTTTCAGCTACTGCATCTAGTCCTAGAATATGTGTCACGACATTTGCTGCACGAATCTTCTTTTCTTCAATTAATCGAACTGCTTTCCGCATATCTTCTGTATTTCCACCTGAAGTTCCAACATAGTGCATGAAGGAATAATGAATATCATAAAAATTCACTTCTGCAAAGAAATCTTTATTTTGAGGACCTGCAAAGAAATTTAGACAACCATCTGGGTTCATTAACTTAGAACCATCAGTAACTGCTTCCGTAGCAGGAACCATGACAAATATATCATCATAGCCTTGATTGCCAACTGCTTCTTTTAGAATTGCTACTTGGTTTTCCATTTCTCGTACATTGATATAGGTCACTGTAATACCATCTTGACTAGGATATAATTTAGCAGCACGATCTAATTTGTCTTGATGACGATCAGTGACAACAATATGTTTAGGTTTAATAGGGCCATGTAATGCATAATCAATAGCTAATAACCCCATTGGACCCGTACCGCCCATAATCAATAAATTTCCGTTTGGCTTAATCCCCATTTTATGTTCATATGTTCCTTCTATCAAGTGATAGTTTGCTTCAAATGCTCCAATTACACATGAGAGTGGTTCAACAAGAGATCCTTCAAAATAGGTTTCTCCGTTATAAGGAATTAAACAATCTTGTTCCATCACATCTTTAGAAAGAACAATATACGTCGCATCTCCTCCAGTATATGGATAGGAATAACCTGGACAATCCGGACGGTCTGGTAGTTGTAAATTTGCTTGAACAACGTAACGCTCACCTGCTTGGTAGCGATTTCTCCATTTTTTACCGACTTCTAAAATCTCCCCACAAAACTCATGACCAATAATGATAGGATTGGTAGCAACATCATTAGGTGCTTTTTTATGGTCAGCCCCTTGATTGGCAAGCTTCCAAGTAGACATACAAATACTATCTGTCACCACAGAAGCTAAAATTTCATCATCTTGAATAGTAGGTAATTCAAACTCTTCTAGTCGTAAATCTTTTTTACCGTATAAGCGAACTGCTTTTGTTTCCATTCTAAACTCTCCTTCATATCTATTGTTTACCCCAAAATGCCAAATGCGTATCCCACAATCCCAACAGCAAACAAAGCAAAAATTAAAATGATTGGACTCACTTTTCTTTTTAATAAACGCATCATGAATAGTGTCAAGCCTAACGCCAACAATCCTGGAACCAAATCATCTAAAACATTTTGGACAGTAGTAATCACTTCTTGTCCATCAGGTCCAGTGGTTTTTGAGACAATCAATGGCACATTAATAGTCGTCCATTTGGTTACTAAGACGCCCATGATAAATAGTCCTAAAATCGTAGCACCCTCTGTTAATTTTTGTAATAAGTTTCCTGATAAATCCGAAACAATATCTAACCCCTTTTTTAGACCATACGTTAATCCAAACCATTTCAAAGCTAAACGAACTGCATTAAAAGCGATAAAAAATAAAAGAGGTCCCATGATATTACCAGTTAGCGCTATGGAAGCACCCAATGCTGCAGTAATTGGACGTAAAGTTCCCCAAATCAGTGGATCCCCAACTCCTGCTAAAGGTCCCATCAAGCCGACTTTTAAACTATTAATCGTTCCTTCATCAATCTCTGCACCACTTGCTTTTGCTTCCTCCATTGCCATAGTTACCCCAATTACGGGACCACACATTCCTGGTGTGACATTAAAAAATGTCAAATGGCGTTTTAATGCTTCAGCCTGCTCTTCTTTTGTTGCATAAACTCGTTGGATTGTTGGAATCATATCGACACAAAAAGCTAGTGCATGAATACGTTCATAATTAAATGATGCTTGTTGAAAATTTGAATAAACGAAGGTACGAACTAAGTCTTGTTTTGTGATTTTAGACTGAATTGTTACTTGATTAGTATTTTCCATTTTTTTCTCTCCTTTAATCTTCTAGTTCATCATCTAAATCATCGTAGACATCCACAGCTGATTGATTAACAACAGCTATTTGTTTATTGAAATTTGGATTTAATTGAACATATAACAAAGCCATAATTAAACCAATAATTCCGAATGATAATAAACTAAAATCTAAATAGCCACCTAAAACAAAACCTAGGAAGAAAAAGGGCATTAAATATTTGATACTCATCATATTTAAAACCATTGCATATCCAACAACTACAATAAAGCCACCTGCAACAGCTAGTCCACCTGTTACAACATCTGGAATGGCTGTTAACATATTTTCTACCATTTCAGCACTAACAAAGGCTGCCACAATCGTTGTAGGAATCGCTACACGCATTGCTTGCATCAATAACGCGCTAAAGTGAAGTAAAATAATTTGTTTGAAGTTAGCCTTTTCAGCCTCTTTATCAGCAGCATGTTGAAACGCCACTGTTACTGTACGAACAAATACAGTTAAAACTTGTCCTGCTGCTGCAACGGGTAAAGCTACTGCAATCCCATTTTGAATACTCTGACTTCCAACAATTACTAAAATTGTAGAAATCGTACTTGCTAAAGCAGAATCTGGGGATTGAGCAGCACCAATGTTCATCCATCCTAAAGCAATCAATTCGAGTGTTCCACCAAGAATAACTCCTGTTGTTAAGTCTCCCAAAATCAGCCCCATAACTGTACAAGCAATAATCGGTCGATGGGTTTGAAATTCATCTAATACACTTCCCATGCCAGCAATACTTGAAAATAAAAAGATTAAAATAATCTGAATCATTGATAATTCCATTGGTGTCCCTCCTCTTAAAAACCAGCTTCTTTTAGTTTTGCTTCGAAGTCTCCTTTAGCATCCGTTGCTACAACACGTAAATCTAGTTCCACACCTAGTTTAGTCAACTCTTTGAATGCGCTAACATCTTTTTCATCAACAGATACTGCTTTCGTTACTTGTTTTTTTCCTGTCTGATACTGCATCCCACCGATATTAATAGATTGAATAGGAACACCTTTTTGAATCATTTCGACTACTTCCATAGGATTAGTAAATAAATAAAAGACTGTTTCATTTGCATATTTGGGATTGTTATACACACGAACTGCTTTGTCCACATCGATAATATTTGCTTTAATTCCAGGAGGAGCCGCTTGTTTGACTAATGTTTTACGAATTTGATCTTCCGAAACTTCTTTACTCACTACGATAATTCGCTGAGCACCTGCTTCTTTTGCCCAAACAGTGGCTACTTGACCATGAATTAAACGATCATCAATTCTTGCTAGTCGAATTTGCATTATAATTCCTCCTCGTTATCTTCCTCAATCACAAATGTTCGTACTGTATCGCTGGCAATTTCTTGTAAATATTTTGCCACTTCACAAGCTTCACGATCTACATAAATAGTCGCTGTCTCTAAAACTAATGGTAAGGACATGCCTGAGATTACTTCAATTTGTTTTTCTGGATATTCCATCGCTAATCCACAACTGGCATTAAAAGGAGTACCACCAAACAAATCTGCTAAAATAATAACGGACTCATCGGTTTGATTTAATACAATTTTTAATTTTTCTTTTAAAGAATCAAAACCATCCGCTTTTAAAAATTCTACTGTTTGAAAATCAGCTAATTCGCCAAAAATCATTTCTGCTGAATTTTTCATCTCATTTGCCAATTTTCCATGTGCAACCAAAACTACACTTGACATTATTTTCACCTATCCTCTCGTCTTACCACCAGCAATGTTAACTGTAACACCTGAAAGATAACTTGATCGTTCTGATAAGAAATAAGCAACTAAATCAGCGACTTCCGATAACTTACCACTACGGCCTAAAGGAATTGTACTGGTTTGACTATAACCTGCGCGTAGTTCTTCAACATTTTTTCCACGGGTGTATGCCAATGCTTCTTCATACGCTAACGTTCGTAAACCTGTTTCTTCCATGATGCCCGGTGCAATCCCTACAACACGTATTCCTTTTTTACCAAGTTCTTTTGCCCATGAACGAGTGTAACTATTAACTGCAGCTTTTGTAGCAGCATAGGCGCTTTGTCCTTCTGAACCTTCCAAACCACTTTCAGAAGACATATTAATAATCACACCAGAACCTTGTGCAACCAACTTGCGGCCAACCGCTTGACTCATTAAATACAATCCTTTTTGATTCACACTAATAATTTTGTCAAACAACGTATCATTAATTTCAAATTTGCCATTCTCAGATTGCTTTTCATCGACTAGCAATGCTGGAATATTAATTCCTGCATTATTAACAACACCATCAATTTTTCCAAAATGAGCAATTGCTGTTTCCACAGCTAATTCAACAGATTCTCGCAAAGTAACATCTGTTTGTACAAATAATAAATTTTCATGTCGAAAAGTTCCTTCACTCAAATCTGCATTTACCACATTTACTTGTAATTGACATAGTTCTTTAACAATTGCGTCACCAATCCCAGATGATCCGCCTGTAACAATTACTGTTTTGCCTTCAATATCTAACCAACTCATACTACCTCTCCTAACATTTGTGAATTAACTTTAACATTTGTTACAAATACATAGTAAACGCTGCCAAATAAATTGTCAATACATTTTTAACATTTTTGGAATAGCAATCACATTTACTCAAAGTGTGGAAAGGAGCTATTCTCTCAAAGATACTGAAAAAGCCCTGATTTTCACTTTTTTGAAAATCAGGGCTTTTTATAATTACTACTTAATATTTATAAAATGTATTATAAAAAGAACTTATCCTCCCACAATAGACTTCTTTTTAATTATTTTTTGGATTCGTATTTCACAAAAATATTTATCCTTTAACTTTTTCGGTAACCTCATAATTTCCACTCTTATTTTTCTTTTAAAATAGCCTCGGCAGTTTCTTGCGTGGTTACTAATACATTCATATATTTTCCATGTAAAGCCCCTCGAATTGCAGACACTTTTTCCAAAGATTCTGCTACTGCAATTCGGTAATCGACTTTTTTCAATTCGTCAATAGTAACACCAATTAAGCGTTCATCTAATTTACTAGAAATGTGTTTCCCCTGTACATTATAAAAATGTGAGATTACATCACCCACTACTTGATTTTCCAAGCCTTCTAAAATGTTATCATCGTAAAACAGTTTCCAACGCTTACTGTCTTTCATTTGTGGACTACCAATCCCAAAAATAGCAATTGCTAACTTTTTCCATAACTGTACTAAATCTTGGTTAAACTGATTTGCCATCAAAGCCTCTTTTAATTCTTTCGTTTCAGGAAATGCTGGTGAATCAATTAATACAGCTTTACTTTTTAATTTTTTAGAAGCTTCAAAAGTAATCGTATTCACATGATATTCTCCAATTAAACGGCCAGACGGTCCTCCAATTAACGGAATACACATTAAGTTATTTTTCTCGGTTTCTTGGAGTTCTGCAGCAACCATTGACATTGCTTGTCCCCAAGAAAACCCAATTATCATATTATCTTCTAAGATTGTTTGTAAATACCTATTCGTTGCCGCTCCTAATAACTGTAATTTTTGTTCCGATTGAATATCAATAGCTGTCGGTACGACAATTGCTTTTTTTAAACCGAACATTTCTTCTAAGTCTTTTTCTAACGAGTAAGTTCCTGCTAAATCGTAATTGATGGTAATCGATACAATCCCTTCTTCGCGTGACTTTTTCAGTAAACGACTAATTGTACTACGATGAATGTTTAACTCTTTTGAAATTTGACTTTGATTTTTATCTTCTTGATAATACATTTGAGCAATTTGGACTAATAATTTATCTTCCACATGTTTCATTCTACTTCTCTCCTTTTTGCTATTTCTTGCCCCAACAATACCATAAATCTCTCTTTTTACAAATAACGTTACTAAAAAATCAATTTTGTGACTTGTAAACATTTGCTACACGCCTATTCTTATTTTATGTTAAACTAAAAGACGGACCCGATAAACATACATATGAATTTATATTTGAGAGGAGACATCATCAATGATTACAATGGATGATATTATTCGTGAAGGACATCCTACTTTACGAAAAGTTGCTGAAGAAGTCTCTTTTCCATTGAGTGAAGAAGATCGTCAATTAGGAAAAGATATGATGGAATTTTTAGAAAATAGTCAAGATCCAGTAAAAGCCGAAGAATTAGATTTACGCGGAGGCGTGGGATTAGCAGCACCACAAGTCGACGTTTCAAAAAGAATTGCAGCTGTTTTAGTCCCAAGTTCTGATCCTGAACGTGAAACCCCTGATTTTCAAGCGGTATTATATAACCCCAAAATTATGAGTCACTCTGTCCAAGAAGCCTGTCTAGCAGATGGCGAAGGTTGCCTATCTGTTGATCGTGAAGTTCCTGGTTATGTTCCTCGTCCTGCACGTGTCACATTGACCTACTTTAACGAAGAAGGTCAACAACAAAAAATTCGTTTAAAAAATTATACAGCTATTGTTGTACAACATGAACTCGACCATTTAAATGGCGTAATGTTCTATGATCATATCAATGCTAAAAATCCTTTTGCATTAAAAGATGGCATTTTAGTGATTGAATAAAGTAAAAAAAGATGCGCCTATTTTGGCACATCTTTTTTAGTCTTTATTTTTTAACTCTTCAACATCTATTTCTCGAAAATCCTGAATAATCTCATCGGCGACTAAATCCTGGGCAGGATATTCAGGATTCGCAAAACCAATACAATACATTCCTGCAGCTTTAGCGGCTTTGCTTCCATTTTGCGTATCTTCAAAAACCAAACAGTTTTTAGGGTTAACTCCTAGTAATTCAGCGGTTTTTAAGAAGACATCTGGCGCTGGCTTAGAATGAACGACTTCTTCACTGCTAACCAGTTGTGAAAAATAGGGTCTTAATCCAAGCTCGGTTAAATTATGTTCGATTTCTGATTTTCGAGATGACGAAGCTACACCCAATGCAAAACCAGCTGCAGCCAATTTTTTTACAAATTCTTGCACATGAGCAATCGCTCGTACACCGTCTTCTTTAATCATTGCTTCGCGTCGACGATTCATTTCCTCAATATATTCATCTACAGAACGTGATAGGTGCAATTCATCTTTCATCGTTTGCCACATAAAATCAGCAGTTGTTCCCATGAATTGATACTGGTAGGATTCTTCTTTCAAATGACCTTCTGCATGTAACATCTCTGTTTTTGAGCGCAAAAAAGTATATTCTGAATCAACTAACACACCATCCATATCAAAAATAATGGTAGTAATCATTGAGATAGCTCCTTAATTGTTTCAACAGCAAAATTTTCCCGCCAATCATTATGAAAATCTGTTACAGCTTTTTGGATTGCTGGCATTTTAAAGGCTTGCGTAAAAATATCGGGGCCAGCTGTAATTGCATGTGCACCTCGTCGACATGCTTGATTAACTTGCGCAATATTTTTAAAGCTAGCTGCTAACACCTTACTTGTTGCCTTTGTTCGAACAATTTCTTCAACTAGTGCACCAATCAAGTCTGCTGCATCAATATTTAAATTTTCCATGCGATTATAATACGGTGCTAAATAATCAGCCCCTGCAGCAATTGCTAGGTAGCCTTGAAATTCAGTATAAATAGCTGTGGCAGTAATCAATATTCCTTGTTGTTTTAATTGTTTCATAGCTGTCAACCCAGCCTCATTGACTGGAATTTTAATATAAACTTCTTTTCCTAAATGTTCGATAATTTCATGAGCATCACTGATAATCTCTTCTACCGATTCACCTACCACTTGTACATGCAAACTAGCTGAACCAATGATTTTTTGAATCTCTTTTAAGTGTGGGTAAAAATCAATTTTACCTGCTTGTTTAAGAATTGTGGGATTAGAGGTTACCCCTGCTAACGGTAAAATAGCTTGATAATAACGAATTTGTTCTAAGTCTACAGTATCTAACATAAATTCCATTTTTCGTTTCCTCCATTCGAAAGTCTGGATAAAGATTTACCCAGACTAATTTTTTATTGAATACTAATTTTACTACCAACACTAATTTCTGGCATTGGTTTATCTTCAACATACAACGTTCCTGGCAATTCTGGTGTTTTTGATCCATCAAACTTAATAGTAATATGTCCTAGATTTTCTAAGTTTGGTAAAACAACATCACCTACAGAAGTAATTTGGTAGCGTTGACTATCAATAACTAATTCTTGCGTGGTATTAATTTCACCATTAGTTGGATTAACCTCAATATTATAACAATAATCGGCTAATGTCTCTGGGGCATCTTTCCCAAATAAAATCACCATTTTCTCTTCCTTAAATAATTCTGCTTCTGGTCCAATTGAAAGAACCGTTGTAGTAAATACTGACATTACTTCTCCTCCTAAAAAACGAAATTAACTGTACAAACCAAAACTTGCTAACCATGCTACGACAACACGTGGAACACCATTTAAGAAACGAGAGTATAAAACAGCAGGTACACCAACTTCAACTGTTTCTGCTTCAGCTTCTTCTAATCCCAAACCAACAGGGATAAAGTCACACGCATTCTGAGTATTAATCGCAAACAATGCTGGTAAAGCTAGTTGTGGTGGAATATTTCCTTTACCGATTTCCACACCAATTAAGGTACCAATAACTTGACTGATAACTGCTCCTGGGCCTAACAAAGGCGATAAAAATGGTAAAGAACATACGAAACCAATAATAATCAAACCAATGACATTTCCAGCTAAGGGTGCCATAATATTAGCAAAGAAATTCCCAATTCCTGAACCTTGAATCACGCCAATTAATAGTGATACAAAAGCCATAAATGGAATAACTGTGTGAATCATGGTTTGCACACCTTCACGGGCTGATTGATTAAAGGTAGCAACTACTTTCCCTGCGCCCATTCCTATTTTAGCAATGAAGTTTTGTTGTTCAGCTTTTTGTTCGGTAATTTTTTTACTCGTATCATATTTAAATTCACGTTGAGGTTCTGCCTGAGATGTTGAGACAGTTTCTGTTTGTTCTGCTGTTGCTAATGAAATCTGTGCATTACCTACGGCTGATACATAAATAGATTCATTGATATATTGTGCTAAAGGACCACTCTTTCCGGTTGGAACAATGTTAATTGTTGGAATTCCTTTTTTAGGATAAATCCCACAACGTAAGGTTCCTCCACAATCAATAATAGCTAAAGCGATTTCATCATCAGGAATAGATGTTTTGAAGCCATTAACAGCTTCCATACCTGTTAATTCAACAATTTGATCTACAATAGCTGGCTTTTCACCGCCACCAGTGATGTAAATAAATTTATGTTTTTCTTCTGTCGGTGTAATTACTAAAGGACCACCGTATCCTCCATTACCTTTTACTACTCGAATACTATTATAAGCCATTTTCCTTACCCCTTTCTAGTCCAATGTTGCTTTTACTGTTTTGCTAAGTGTAATTCCTTGTTGTTTACATACATAAGCTGTGGTAAAGTCAGTTACCCAACCGCCGATAAAGTTCATTACGATTCCCACAAACATGTAACGGATTGCTAATTCCATCGAATTTAAACCTAAAGTGGTAATTCCTTGTGCAATCCCTAACCAAACAAATAATTCTCCAGGATTAATATGTGGAAAAACACCATTACTCGTATGACAGAATTGAGCTTGTGCAGCATAATAACTTGGTTTATAGTATTCTGGTAAAAAACGTGCCATCGTAAATGACATCGGATTTCCTAACATAAAGGCAGATAAAAACGGTAACACAAGATACCTTGTGAATGGATTCTTCGCTGAAAGTCTCGCAACCTTCGTCACACGTTCTTCTCCTAAAAAAGCGATTAAGGTGTTCATCGCTACCATCAACATTAAAACAACAGGTACAATGCCTGTCATCCATGAAATAAAGGTCTCTGCTCCTGTTTGAAACAGATTCATAAATCCTTCCGCAAATTTAGTAATATAATCCATTACTCAACACTCCTTTTCATTTTTGATTGAATTTGATTTTTCCATAATTGCAGCTGAATTTTAGTTCCAGCTAATGGTGATAATGGTTGTTCTTCTTGATAGTTGCCCATTTCAACTCGTAGATAAATTTCACGAGCATTCTCCATTGCTTGTTGGATGAGTTTATTTTCTTGCCGGACTAAAGGATGGTATTTATCCATGTAATGGATGTCTTCACCGCTATATGCAGTTAACTCATGGAATTTCGCTAAGACAGTCACGCCTTGCATTTTACGTGCATCTAAAATTTTGCCATTTTTATCGACTGCAAAAAGGACAATTGTTCCGGCTTTGAATTTGCCAGCTCGTCGACCAATCGCAACCTTTCCTTTTCGCCGTAACTCTTGATACGTTTGATTAAAATGTTTGATTTGTTTCATGCCTAACACTACTTGTAATAAATATGCACCGATTACGAACGCACCAAATATATAGATGAAGCTCATGCAATAATCCCCTTTCTTCTCATCCAATTTTGCAAGGATGGTAAATCTCTTTGTTGACACAGTTCTTGACGTAATTCTGGATTGCCCGCAACTGCAAACAATTGATCATATAATTGCAATAATTCTCTTTCTTTACTCATTGTTAATTGTTCCGGAATCGCTAACAGCAAGACAGTATCCACCTTGCCTGCTGGTGATTGGAATGTTTCAGGAAATACACCTACCGACAATATAATTTTGGTTGATGCTCGATTTATGGTATGTGGAAATGCAATGCCTGACTCAAATACAGTTGAATTTTGTGTTTCTCGTTCAAAAATTCGCTGTGAGAATTCTGAATCTACTAATTTTTCATCACACAACTGGTCAATCATTTCTGATAAGTTCGTTTCATAGGAATGATTCATCGTCAATAACTGAAATTGTAGGTGCAATTGTTGAATACTCGCTGCTCGAACTTTTTCTGCTCGCTTCCATTCTTTTCGTAACCACGTATCGTTAAATAAATTAGTTAATTGAATGACAGGTGTATGAGCGTCCACATTTTTTAACGGAATAGTCGTAAATATCGCAAAATATTGGTTTAAATCACTTTTTTCATACATTTCTTCTGAAAAATGTGTAATTCGAATTTCAGATCCTAAAACACGCTCTAATTGCCGTCGAATAATTAGAGCTGTTCCTTTTCCGGTACTACACACTACCGCAATCTCTTTTTTGTTTTTGTCGTTAGGTTGACGCCGTAATGCCAGTTCAAAATAAAAAGCTAAATAACTACACTCTACAGTTGGTATTTCCCGATGCAAGAGTTCTCCTAACGCCTGTAACCCGACTTTTGCTAATTCATAAGCAAATGGGTATTGCTTTTCAATTTCACCATAAAATAAATCTTGTAGCTCCACACGGAACACTAAACGATTAATCATATACATCAGATGATCTTTCATCTCATAAAAAAGTTGTTCTTCCTCAAGATCCACAACTAATACTTGATGAATTTTTTGAAGCATGAGACAGAAATATTTTTTTAGCTGCTCATTATTTGTGACATCTTTTTCTCGTAAATCAGTCGCATTCATATTAAACGGAAAACTAATGAACGCCTGTTCTAATTGACTTAATGTGACATTATACGTTAATTCCAAGTGATAAATTAATTGCTCAATCTGTCCATGATGTTGAACATAATTAGTGTATGCTTCAGGTAATTCCACTAATAAGTTCCCCGATAAAACACGCTGTAAAACAATTGAAACAACTTTTTGTAATAACAAACCATGACTTTTAATCATTCCCGAAGCTTGTGTCATCTCTTGAAGTAATTGCTTGGTTTCTTCAGTTAAGAACGTTTCTTCAAAATATTCTTGTACATAGTAAATATGCAATAAACGTAAATCAAATTCGTCTCCGACAATTTGCATACCTCGATTTGGTGTACCATTAACCTTAACAGCAAAAGGTTGAATCCGTTGTTTCATGCTACGGATATCTTTTACAACTGTCCCGCGACTCACTTCAAGCTCTTCAGACAAATCATCGGTCAAAACAAAATCATTGGCTTCAATTAAACGCTTAATAATAAAAGCCACACGCTTACTCGATGAATTAAAGTCACTTTGCTTTTTCAAGCTTCCAGCCATGATGTCATCAAATTGATCATAGTGTTGAATTTCAATATGAAATTCATTATTTCTTTGCACAATCATCGCAATGCCTAATAATTCTTCGTTCAGCGTCTCAATGCTTTTACGGATTGTCTGTGGGCTCATTGTCAACTGTTTTTGTAATTCTGTAAGGGTCATTTCTTTGTGGGTTACTAGCAATTGTAAAATTTGATACCATCGATTTACTAGTGTCATTTGTCCCCCCCACTTCTATCCTCTAGTTTTACCTCCAGCTACATTGGTTGTGACACCTGTAATATAGCTTGCCCGGTCGGATAAATAATAACATACTAAGTCAGCAACCTCATGTAACTTACCGCTGCGTCCTAATGGAATCGTACTGGTTTTGGCATAACCTGCACGTAATTCATCAACCGTAATTCCACGAGTATAGGCTAAAGCTTCTTCATACGCTAAGGTGCGTAAGCCTGTTTCTTCCATGATTCCAGGTGCAATACCTACGACGCGTACGTTTGATTTTCCTAATTCTTTTGCCCATGAACGAGTATAACTATTAACTGCGGCTTTGGTAGCAGCATAAGCACTTTGCCCTTCTGATCCTTCTAAGCCAGATTCAGAAGACATGTTTATAATAACACCTGCTTGTTTTTCAACTAATACACGACCAACCGCTTGACTCATTAAATATAGCCCTTTTTGATTGATTGCAATAATTTTATCAAACACTGCATCAGATAACTCATATTGTCCATGTGCTTCTTTTTTATCTACCAATAAGCGAGGAATATTGATTCCAGCATTGTTGACCAAGCCATCGATTGTCCCAAAATGTTCCAATACTTTTGCAACGCCCGCTTCTACTTCTTCACGAGAAGTCACATCGACTTTCACAAACAATAGTTGCTCATTATTTAAATCCGAATCGGCAATGTCAAAATTTGCAACATTTACTTTTTGTGCTAATAGACTTTCCACCACGCTTTTACCAATACCTGAAGAACCTCCTGTTACAATGACTGTTTTGCCACGAATGTTTAACCAATCTGTCATGTGTTTCACTCCTATCTTTTGTTTACGCTTTCAGTATAGTAGAATTTGTGAAAAAATTAAGACAGACTTTTTTAGGAAGTTGAAAAAAAGTGTGTACTAATTCAAATGGCATAAAAAATAAGAGCCTTCAACATGGAAGGCTCTTAGAAAGAGTGTTATTAATTTCCTTTAGCTAAACTTGCTTGATGATCTACTTTTATTTTTTCTAACAATTCTGGTTCTTCAATCAAATCTAAGGCTGTTTTGGCTAATAATTCGGCTGCAATCGCAATAGAATTCAAGCCTTTTTCACTACGAGCAGCGGCTTTAAATTCAATTGAATGCCCCGCAATATATTCGTCAGAAATTGAAACAGTGGGTTGGATCGTAGGAATGACTTGACTCACATTACCAACGTCAGACGAACCAAAGCTTGCACGAACAGTATCATCAATTTCATCTTCTGGTACACCGGCTTCTTGTGCGTGACTAAAGAAAATATCGTCAAATACCGGTGTAATAATAATGTCGTCAACCGAGTTTTGGAATAAACCAAATTCATAAGTAGCACCTGTAGATAGAGCCGCTGCTTTTACAATATTTTCGACTTTGGCATAAACATCATTTAACGTTGCCCGATTTGCAGCACGTAAGTAAAAGCGGCCAGCAGCATATTCTGGAATGACGTTAGCAGCAACACCACCGTCCGTAATAATTCCATGAATATTAACATCTTTTGGCAAGTATAAACGTAAGCCATTAATTCCATTAAAGACTTGTAATAATGCTTCTAAAGCACTAATTCCTTTTTCTGGGGCTCCTGCAGCGTGAGAGGCTACGCCATAGAACTTAATATCTACTGGATCATTTGCTAAACCATGTGTCGTTTTAGAATAACGATGTGCTGGATGAACACATAACGCTGCATCGACATCCTCAAAGAAACCTTCACGAACAAAGCTGCCTTTTGCTGAACCATTTTCGCCACCTTCTTCACCAGGGGTTCCATACACACGAATTTCACCACCAACTTCATCGACTACTTGCTTCAATGCACTTGCTGCTAATACCGAATACGTACCAAACAAGTTATGTCCACACGCATGACCAATTCCCGGTAGTGCATCGTATTCCGCTAAAAATGCCAATGTTGGTCCAGCCTTTTCTGCTTTATAGCGTGCATCAAAACCTGTGTGATGACCAGCTACGTCTTTTTTAACCTCAAAACCTTCTTTTTTCAATTGGGCAATTAATACATCAGAAGAATACACTTCATAGTTACTTACTTCTGGGTGCTCATGAATATCCACCGCTAAATCTTTATATTCAGGTAAACGTTCTTGAATGAATGATTTAATTGTCGCATATTTTTCTACTCTTGCTGTCATACTGTAATCCTCCTAAGTAAAAACTAAACCTTTTTTATTTTGTACCAAATGTTTCCCATGCTGGAATACTAGAACCTTTTGATGTTTCGTCGATAACTTTGGCTGTTTCCTCTGTTTGATAAGCCGCTACAACTTTTTGGTAAACTTCGTTGTTTTCATCTTCTTTACGAGCCGCAATAATATTCACGTATGGACGTGAGGTATCATCTACTGGTTCTAAATAAATCGCATCTTCAGATGGAATAAAACCAGCATCAACCGCCATCCCACTATTAATTACTGATGCATCTACGTCTTGTAAAGCACGTGCTGTTTGTGAAGCCTCTAATTCAGCAATATCTAAGTTTTTCGGATTTTCAGTAATATCAGAAACAGTCGGTGCTTGCTTTGCTGCTTCATCAACTTTGATTAAACCAGCTGTTTGAAGTAATAACAACGCACGACCACCATTTGTCACATCATTTGGAATCGCCACTTTGGCACCGTCTTTTAATTCTTTGATATCTTTAATTTTCTCAGAATAGATTCCTAATGGTGCGTTGACTGTATTACCAATTGATACTAAGTCTGTTCCATGCTCTGAATTGAAATTATCTAGGAAATATTGATGCTGAAAAGAGTTCAAGTCAATATCACCATTTGCCAACGCTGTATTTGGTTGGCTGTATTCTGTAAACTGAACATATTCTAAATTGATGCCTTCGTCTTTCAAATGTGCTTTTACGCTGTCCCAGACATCTGTATCGGCTCCGATTAAGCCTAATTTAACCGTTACTTCTTCTTGTTTGCTACTTTCACTACTTGCATTTTCCTTCGTGTCTGCTTGATTGCCACATCCTGTTGCAAAAACTAAAACTGTTAAAGCTGCCGTTATTAATTTTAACCATTGTTTCATTTGAATTCCCCCATTTGTCGATTAATGACTAATTTTTCTAATGATCCAATTACTTACTGCTTGACTAATAAATACTAGAATTAAGATGATTATCATCGCTACCCAAGTGACATCTGTTTGGAATCGATTATACCCACGTGTAACAGCTAAACTACCTAATCCACCGGCGCCAACTGCTCCGGCCATCGCTGTTAATCCAATCACGTTAATAATTGTTAGTGCTGATACACGGACAATCCCAGGAAGACCTTCTAGTAAATACACTCGGAAAATAATCCCTAGCGGACTGGTTCCCATTGCCTCTGCTGCTTCAATCACCCCAGGATCAACTTCTAATAAAGCAATTTCAACTTGGCGAGCAAAGAACGGCACTACACCAACAATCAGCGGTACTAAAGCGGCAGTTGCACCAATCGAGGTTCCCACAATCAAACGGGTCACTCCTACTAATAGTGATAGTAAAATAATAAATGGAATTGAACGAACAATATTAACGATTTTATCCAGGATATTAAAGGTTAATAGATTCTCTAAAATTCCCCCTTGACGAGTCACCACTAAAATGACTCCAAAGAAAATACCTAGCACTCCAGAGATTATTGAAGTGAAAAATGACATATATAACGTATCAATCGTTGCTTGAACAAATTCATTAGGAATTTGAATCACATTTGGTAAATATTTTTCTAATAAAACTTGCATTCTAGATACCTCCCTTTACAGCTGTTGTATGCTCTTCTGCTTTTTTCAAAATATTGACTGCCACACCTTCTGAAATTAAGAAATCAAACGCTTTGTAACGCTGTTCTAATTCACCAGCGAGCGTTACGACTAAACTCCCTAATGGAACATCCTGAATAATCTCAACATTTCCATACAGAATATTGGTAGTTAATTGATAGTCACGGAATAATTTTGCAATTAATGGTTCACTTGTTGAGTCACCGACATAAGACAATTCAACTAACCATTCGTCTGCCTCTAAATGAGAGAAACTTTCACTACTTAAGATTGTTTCTAACGCTTGGTCGATATGTGTTGCTGTACGAATAAAATCTTTGGTTAATGGTTTTTGTGGACTGCTAAAGATTTGAACGCTATCTCCTTGTTCAATCACTTCTCCATCTTCCATTACCGCAACTTTATTACAAATTTCTTTGACAACTTGCATTTCGTGCGTAATCAAAACAATGGTTAGTCCTAATTTTTTATTTAATTCTCGTAACAATGCTAAAATTTGTAAAGTTGTTTTTGGATCTAAAGCACTGGTTGCTTCATCACAAAGTAAAATTTCCGGATCGTTGGCTAGAGCTCTGGCAATCGCCACCCGTTGCTTTTGTCCACCAGATAATTGACTTGGATAAGCATCCACTTTGTCTGATAAACCTACTAATTCTAGTAGTTCCGTTACTTTTTGACGACGTTCCTGTTTTGATTTTCCTGAATATTTCAAAGAAAAATCAACGTTGTCAAAAATCGAACGGCTTTTCATTAAATTAAAGTGCTGGAAAATCATACCAATCGATTTTCTTTTTGCACGTAATTCTTTCGCAGATAATTTGGTGAATTCCGTCCCATTGATTTCAACTAAACCACTCGTCGGGCGTTGCAGTAAATTAATGACACGTACTAATGTACTTTTACCAGCACCGGAGTAACCAACAATTCCATACACATCCCCTTTATCTACATGTAAATTAACGTTTTTAACTGCATGAATTTCACGATTTCCTTGTGTAAAGGTTACAGAAATATCTTTTAAATCAATCATTATTTTTCCTCCTATTTTCCTCGATTTCTTGATGGTCGCCCTTCATATAAAAAAAGCATCCTCAAGAAAATAACCCTATTGTTTATTTTCTTGAGGACGCTTTTTTGCGTGGTACCACCTCAGTTTAAGCTGATCTTTCAGCTTCTCTGTAAGTATAGCATAACTATACTTGCGCAATATAACGGTTGCTCCCGTCAATGCCTTACAAACTTTTATTTGCTCGACATTGAATACTCGATGGCCATTTTCAAAAAACTCTCTTTGCTTCTTTTCAGCTACTGAAGCTCTCTAATAAAGTATCTGCTTTTTTACTTACCATGTCTTTGTATAAAGTGTATAAAAAAAGTCCTTTTACTAGTTAAACTAGTAAAAGGACGAATTAATCGTGTTACCACCTTTGTTCGGAAGTTTCCTTCCCTCAGCCCAACATTTCTATTTAGAAAAATTGGTGTTCCTTTTAACGGTAGAACGCTCCGAGAATACCTACCTATCGATATTCTTTCCTCCAAGGCCATTTTCAACTTTTCTGAACTTAACTCTTTTCACCAACCAGAGTCTCTCTACAAAGCATCCAAGTCTACTTTCCTTCTCATAAGAATGTGTATGTTTATTGCTTGATGTGATTAATTTACAGTATCCAAAAGCAAATGTCAACAACCTTGGTTCATTTTTTTACTGCTGATACAAGATTCCTTTTTCAGCAAGCGCATTTTTGATATTTTCGAACATTTGATCATCTTTATACCGAATTGTATGCAAATGAATTCCATCCGTTAATTTTGAAAGTAAACTAGCATTGGTTTTTTTATAATTTTTCATGAATAGTTCGACATCTTGTTTACTGCTAATTTGTAATTGGCCAATTAATTCTCCATATAATTCATGTTCAACAATTACGTCAAGTACTTCGCCACCTAGTGAAACAATCGTTTCTAATTCCTCTTGCGTTTGTTCCTCATTATGTTGCACAGCAATTTTACTTTCTTTAGCAGCACTTGTTTTTTCAATCTTATACCCACGAGCAGTCGCAATAATTTCTTCACCAGAAGCACGTAACAAAGCAATATCTCCAACAATAATTTGACGACTTACACCGAATTCTTGCGCAAAACGACTCGCACTAACTGGTTGAATACTTTGTGCTAATTGTTCTA
Organism: Enterococcus sp. AMC2644; assembly: GCF_058216475.1. Lineage (NCBI taxonomy): Bacteria > Bacillati > Bacillota > Bacilli > Lactobacillales > Enterococcaceae > Enterococcus > Enterococcus sp. AMC2644. The sequence continues at coordinate 1,732,011 of NZ_CM177095.1, read as the reverse complement.
AAATAAGCTGACGGCGTTTCGTTCCTTCCATCTCTATTCCTCCAATTGTTGGTTTTGGTACGTCCGCGAATGCTTCATTACATCTTTAAATGTTTCAACAATCGTATCCGTATATGCTTGATTAGCAACATACTCACGAACTTGATCTAATACACGCTCCTCACGGGAATTGTCTAATACTGATGTGTTGGTTGCTTTTTTTATACGTGCAATTTCAGCAACCACATCCATCCGTTCTTCTAATAAATGTGTAAGTTTTTGATCTAAACGATCGATTTTTTGACGTTCTTGTTCTAACGGCATCAATGTTTTTGGTTCTAATTCAATTTCTTTAATAATTCTTGCTGGATTTCCTGCAATGACTACATTATCAGGAAAAGATTTAGTCACGACGCTTCCGGCACCCACCACAACGTTATCACCTAAAGTCACTCCAGGTACAATCACTGAACTGCCACCAATCCAAACATTATCGCCGATTGTAATTGGCGAGCCATCTTCTAAACCACTATTTCGTTTAACTGGATGTAATGGATGAGAGGCCGTATACAATTGAACATTTGGTGCAAACATACAGTTGTCACCAATCCGAATTGGACAAATATCAAGCATTACACAATCATAGTTCGCATAAAAATTTTTTCCAACAAAAATATTATAGCCATAGTCAAATCGCAAATTAGGTTCGACATATGCACGGTTAGCAACATGCCCAAAAGTTTCTTTGAGTAATTGTCCGCGTATTTCTGAATCCACTTCTTGATTAATTAATCGCATTTGTTCTCTTGCAAACTTGCGATCAGCTGCTAATTCTGGATCACCTGAAAAATACAATTCTCCGGCAATCATTTTTTCTTTTTCACTACGAAATGTCATTCTAGTTCCTCCTATTAATTAAAGTTCAGCAAATATATAGCTCGCATCTTCTTGTAGCAACTGATACGAACAAGGTAAATAAATCTCCGTTTGATTAATGGCTAAAATATTAGCCGAAGCTTTTTTATAATGAATCAAATCGCAAAATGGATGCACTTGAAATGAAGTACCTACAATCACAATCAGATCAGCTTGAGCGACTGCTTGCATCGCCTGTTCCAAAATCACTTGCTGAAATCCTTCGCCATACAATACAATGTCGGGACGAATTTGTCCACCACATGCTTGATGAGAACTCGATTGGATATAGGACTGCCAAGCAACAGCTTCCTTACATTTGCGACAAGTACAAGCATATAATGTACCGTGAAAATTGGTACATGTTTGTGTACCTGCTTTTTCATGAAGACCATCTATATTTTGCGTCACAACATGTACTAATTTTTCTTTAGATAACCTCGCAATTTTCTGATGAATAACATTTGGTTCAGCAGTTGGATGATACAAATTCATCACAAAATCATAAAATTTCTGTGGTTCATTTTGCATACACGCATTACTTAATAAGTACTCTGGGTCATCCAATCCTTGATAGACACCTTTTAGGGAACGATAATCCGGAATACCAGAGGGCGTTGAAATCCCCGCACCGGTTAAAAAAGTAAGGGACCTAGCATTTAGTATTTGATTTTTTGCTTCTTGGCGGCTACAATAATTCATTTTTATCACCTCGTAATATATTATACGTGTAAAAAAATTTTTGTGGGCATTTCAATGATTTTTTTTTAAGTCACTCCTCTTCTAGATTTTTATTAGCGGTTGGTTTTTCACATTTTTTCACAAATTCAAAAATTATTTGTGATTTTTTCATGACACTCTTATAAAAACGTGCTAAAATGAAACGTGATTGGATAAAGAAAAAGTGAGGTGAAAGTGACATGTTAGCATCTATTATTTATTGGGCGATTATTTTCGTTTGCATTGCTTGGGCTATTTTAAGTGTATGGTTTTCAATTTTTTACCTATCTCGCAAAGAAAATGGGAACCTATGGGCATTTGCATTCTTTAACGTAGTCGTGGCGATTATTCAAGCTATTTCATTAGTGATTTATCGTACATGGGGCTTTGGCGTAACGCAATACTCAAGTTTAATTTATGTAGTTTTAGCTGTTTTACTCGGCTTAACTGTAGTTCAGGCAGTTCTTGGACGTGAGCCAAAACCAAAAGCAGCTTAAGTTTTTAGTTGACAAATCAGGGAATTTCTTCTAAAATTTTTCAAGAATCAAAATTGAATACGAGATACCTTCAACGAGGTAGAGGTCGCGAGGTTCATTAACTCTGTGGAGTGAAGCAACACATAGAAACAGAACTAGGGAACATCGCCGAAACAGTCCTTTTTTTGCTTGAAAGAACTGTTGGGTCGCAAGTGAATAATTTGCGAACTGTCTTAGCAACAGCTAAGATGCGCTATGTTTTTGTGAGAAGTTTGTTGACAAGATAGTCCAACAGCCGTTTTCCAATAATGGAGTGCGGCTGTTTTTTTAATTTTCGTTGAGGTGCTTGTAAAAAAGAAAAGAGGATTTATTATGAAAAAGAAAGCAACATTACTTGTCTTATTTTCATTTATAGCAACGTTATTTTTAGGAATAACACCAACAAGTTTTGCAGATGACGAAGATACTTTCCGCGTGGGGATGGAAGCGGCCTATGCACCATTTAACTGGACTCAAACAACCGATGCACATGGTGCTGTCCCCAAAAGTGGTGAGAAAAATACGTACGTTGGTGGATATGATGTAGAAATTGCTAAACGGATTGCTGACGGATTAGGCAAAAAACTAGAAGTCGTTGCTATTCAATGGGACGGTTTGGTACCAGCATTAAATTCAAATAAAATTGATGCGATTGTTGCGGGAATGTCCCCTACAGCTGAACGTCGGAAAGAAATTTCTTTCACTGATCCCTATTATGAATCACATTTAGTCGTAGTTGTTCAAAAAGAAGGCAACTATGCAAATGCTCAAAGTTTAGCTGACTTGGAAGGTGCAAAAGTAACAGCGCAATTAAATACGTTCCATTATAGCGTGATTGATCAAATTCCAGGTGTTCAAAAACAACAAGCACAACAAAATTTTTCAGCAATGCGCGTTGCACTATCGTCAGGTGTTATTGATGGTTATGTCAGTGAACGTCCTGAAGGTGTCACAGCAGCAAATGTCAACAAAAACTTTAAAATGCTAGAATTTTCTGAAGAAGATGGTTTCCAAACAAATCCAGAAGACGTTCAAGTCGCTGTGGGAATGCGTAAAGATGACGAGAACATTGCAAAAGTAAATGAAATCTTAGCAACAATTCCTCAAGAGGAACGTAATCAAATCATGGATGATGCGGTAGCAAATCAACCTTCTGCCTCAGACGAAGAAGAAGCCGGACTTGTTCAAGTATTTAAAAATATTATTATGCAATACGGTGGATTATTCTTACGTGGTGCTGGAATTACTGTCTTTATTGCGATTTTCTCAACAATTGCTGGTACTTTAATTGGTTTATTAGTCGGTGTTTTCCGCACCTTGCCAGAATCCGATAATCCAGTTGCTCGATTCTTCCAAAAAGTAATCAATTGGATTCTAACCATCTATATTGAAGTTTTCCGCGGAACGCCAATGATGGTACAAGCGATGGTTATCTTTTATGGCTTAGCGCTCGCTTTCCAAATTGATTTAAATCGGACAGTTGCCGCTTTGTTAATCGTATCAATCAATACTGGTGCATACATGTCTGAAATCGTACGTGGTGGGATTTTTGCTGTCGATAAAGGTCAGTTCGAAGCAGCACAAGCGATTGGAATGACTCATCGCCAAACAATGACTAAAGTCGTCTTACCTCAAGTCATTCGTAATATTTTACCAGCCATTGGAAACGAAACAGTAATTAATATTAAAGATACGGCTGTTTTGAGTGTTATCAGTGTAGGGGACTTGTTCTATCAAGGAACGGCCGCTGCTGGAACTAACTTATTGTTCTTCCAAACATTTACCATTATCGGTGCCATTTACCTTGTCTTAACTATTACAGCAACTCGTCTACTGCGCTTAATGGAGAAGAAAATGGATGGCCCTTCTGCCTATGTTCGTTTAGAAGAAACTGAAGACACCAAACAATAAGGAGGAACCATCATGTCAGCAATTATTGAAATTAATCATTTAAAGAAAAGCTTTGGTTCAAATGAAGTCCTAAAAGATATTAATGCAACCGTCAATAAAGGCGAAGTATTAACAATCATCGGTTCTTCTGGATCAGGAAAATCAACATTACTGCGTTGCATTAATTTATTAGAAAAACCAACAAGCGGCGAAATTTTGTACAAAGGTGACAATGTCCTAGCAAAAGGCTACAGCTTATCAAAATATCGGACACATTTAGGCATGGTTTTCCAATCATTCAATTTATTCAATAATATGAATGTCTTAGAAAATTGTGTAACGGGTCAAGTAACTGTCTTAAAACGCAATCGTGAAGAGGCAAAAAAAATAGCTTTAGAAAACTTGGAAAAAGTAGGGATGGATCGTTTCGTGTCTGCTAAACCAGCCCAACTATCAGGCGGACAAAAACAACGGGTGGCCATTGCTCGTGCCTTATCAATGAATCCGGATGTTATGCTATTTGATGAACCGACATCTGCTCTTGATCCGGAAATGGTCGGTGAAGTATTAAAAACTATGAAGGATTTAGCAGAAACGGGCTTAACGATGGTTATCGTTACACATGAAATGGGCTTTGCCAAAGAAGTTTCGGATCGTGTAATTTTTATGGACAAAGGCGTTATTGCAGAAGAAGGCACACCTGAAGATATTTTTGTTCATCCGAAAGAAGCTCGGACAAAAGAATTTTTACATCGTGTGTTAAACGATTAAGCAATAAAAAGTAATAACTATCAATTTAATAGTAACTGATCCGAACTAGATAATATAGGGATACTAATTCTTATGTTAGCAAGTTCGGATTTTTTTGCTTACTTTCACAGATTTTCTTGCCGCTTTTTTTCATAAGTATTTATTGAAAAATTAATAATATTAATTGCTATTTTTTCAAGAGTTTGTTACTTTGAGTACAGCAATTTTTAGTATTTTTAGAAAGTGAGTTTGTTATGGAAAAAAAATTAACATTTAAAGATTATCTTTATATTGGTTCGATGTTGTTTGGATTATTTTTTGGGGCAGGAAACTTAATTTTCCCTGTTCATATGGGGCAAGAAGCCGGAGCAAATGTTTTTGCTGCAAATTTAGGTTTCTTGGTGACAGGGATTGGGTTGCCCTTTTTAGGTGTTATCGCTATTGGAAGCTCGCAAAGTAACGGGTTGTTTGATTTAGCATCAAAAATCAATAAAAAATATGCGTTTATTTTTACGATTTTACTTTATTTAGTTATTGGACCTTTTTTTGCACTCCCTCGTTTGGCAACAACTTCTTTTGAAATTGGGTTGGCACCTTTTATACCTGCAAAGCAAGTGACGCTTGTGTTGGCTTTATTCAGCCTTTTATTCTTTGTTACCGCTTGGTGGTTTTCACGTAAACCATCTAAATTGTTAGATTATATTGGAAAATTTTTAAATCCATTATTCTTACTTTTATTAGGAATTTTATTGTTGATGGCATTTATTAAACCGATGGGGGCTATCAGCAGTGCACCTGTCCAAGTGTCTTATGAATCTAATGCATTTTTCAAAGGATTTGTCGAAGGCTATAATACGCTAGATGCATTAGCTTCTTTAGCATTTGGGATTATTATTGTCACAACCATTCGTCACCGCGGTGTAACTAAACCTGCAACAGTTGCTGTCGATACTATTAAATCAGGCGCTATCAGTATTGTATTGATGGGAATTATTTATAGTCTTTTGTCTTACATGGGAACAATGAGTTTAGGAACCTTTGAATTAAGTCAAAATGGTGGTATTGCATTGGCACAAATTGCCCAACATTATTTAGGAACATTGGGCAGTATTGTTTTAGCTTTAATTGTAATCATCGCTTGCTTGAAAACCGCTATTGGCTTAATTTCTGCTTTTTCGGAAACTTTTATTGAACTATTTCCCAAACAAAGCTATCTCTTCTTTGCAACTAGCGTCAGTTTAATGGCTTGTTTATTTGCGAATGTCGGTCTAACAAAGATTATTGAATTTTCTACACCCGTCTTGATGTTTTTATACCCATTAGCAATGACTTTAATTTTATTGGCAATTATCGGCCCATTGTTTAAACACGACTCACGTGTCTATCAAATGACCACGTATTTTACTTTAATTGCTTCAATTGTGGATGGCTTAAATGCTAGCCCTAAATTTTTGTCAACAACACCTTTCGCTCAATGGATAATTCATTTAGGTGCAAAATATCTCCCACTCTTCTCGATTGGTATGGGTTGGGTTTTACCAGCTTTTATTGGTTTTATCATTGGAACTATCTGGCTCTTTGTTGATCGGAAATAGTTATTTTTTAATCACTTATTTTTAATAACTTTAAAACACTTTTATCACAAATAATTCACATTTATTCATTATAGTATATGTATACCAACAAACAACCCTAACTAACACTTTTTCATTTTTAACTCCTTGCCTGCCAGCTACCCACTGGCAGGCTCTTTTTTTGTTATTTTAGTTATTTTAAGAACTTAACTAAAACAAAATAATTTCATCACACTTTTTTCACATCTATTCTTTATAGTATAAACATACCAACAAACAACCCTAAAACACTTTTTCATTTTTACTCCTTGCCCGTCAGCCCCCACTGACGGGCACTTTTTTATTTTCTAATAAAAAGAGCATTCACTTTTATCATTAAGTGAACACTCTTTTTTCCTAATTCCAAGTTAATTGACATCTTGTAAAGCTATCGCTTCGTTGTTTAAACTGTTGGCAGTTTCCAGTAATTGCTTATACGATTTTAAAAGCATCTCTAAGTTTTCTTTGGAAGCATTAATTTTATTATTCGTTGAAGTGGAACTTTCTAACACTTTACTTGATTGTTCATTAATTGACTGGATGTTATTATGAATATCCTGCGTAAGTTGTTTGGTTTGATTGGCTAGCTTCTGCATTTCGCTCGCTACAATACTAAAACCTGATGCCTTACTCCCCACCCTCGCAGCTTCTAATGAAGCATTGAATGATAATAACTTTGTTTGTTGAGCGACTGAATTAATAGCCGTTAAAACAGCAGAAATCTTTTTTATATCTTCTTCCAAAATTTTTGTAGCTAATTGGTTATTGGTTGATAATGAATCTACATCCCTTAAATTATCCGTTAAAATACTAATTTTTTCATTGCCATCTACTGAAATTTCGGTCAAAGCTTCTGAACTATCTTTTACTTTCCTTATAGTAGTTGATAGCATATTCTCTCTTTTAGTAATATCAAAAGCAATTTTGATTACATTTATCACTTTTTTGTGATCATCCAATACTGGAAAATAAACACTTTCTAAAATAATCAACTCACCATTTTTCTTTTTTCGAAAAATTTTATCTTGAAACCCCTTTTTAGATATCAACAATGAATCCCAAAAGTTTTGATACGCCATACTGTTCACATAATCATCAAAACAAAAATTTTTATGATGTACATGTAACAATTCACTTGGTGTATAGCCTAAAGCCCCTGCCATTTTTTCATTTGAAAAAACAACTTCTTTATCTATATTGAAAATGATTACTGCCAATTCTTTAAACATTGCATTAAAAAACAACTCTTTTTGTTTGGAATCTAAATTAAAATCCATCAAAATCACGCCTCTCTTTATAAATATCTCTTTTTCTATCGGTAACAGCCTTGCATTTTTCAACCGTTTATACATTTAAAAATATTTTTTCTAATAAAGGCTCTATAAATATTCAATACTTGCTCTTCATAAACGAAAGATAGTATGGAAAAGTTTGTATCTTTCGTTTCGCATACTACCTCTATACATTTTTTATTTCTTTCTCCTATCCTATTACTTAATTTCTTATTTTAAACAAGTATTCTTTTTGTTTAGAAACTTTGATAAACATCTTTTCTAAAGGTATTTCTAAAACACATGCAATCAATGGAATTTCTTCCGGCTTAAAGCCAACCAACCCTTTTTCACGTCGGTAGTATTTTGTTTTATCTAATGTTTCGATTAAATTAACCATTTTCTGCAATGAGTAACCTTTTTCAATCCGGACTTTTCTAATTAACTCTAGATTAACAACATAAACCTTCTCATCTTCCATTTTTTAACACCTCTTTTTTTCTCACTATATATTTCGTATTTAGAAACGTCAATAGAGTTAATTTCTTTTTTATAAATATTTCGTTGCTTTTTTCGCAACGGTGCTAAAATGAAGCCATAATTAAGTAGGGAAAGGAGTGCATGTTTGCCATGACAAATAATCTTTCAAAACGGATTATTGATCTGAGAGAAAGTAAAAATTGGACACAAACACACCTCGCTGAAAAGATGGCGTTAAGTAAGTCAACGATGAGTAAAATTGAATCTGGTCATCGCAAAATAACTACCGATGAGTTAAAATTATTAGCTGAGATTTTTGGTGTCTCAACAGACTATTTACTAGGTATTACACCACCTTCAACCGCTTCACAATCAGCTCCATTTGATATTCGCGACTTGTTAGACTCGAACTTACAGATTCTCTATAACGATCAAGGTTTTCTTTCTAAAACGGATAGATCTTATATTAATGATTTACTCGCAGTCTATTTTTCCCATAAAGAAGACGATAAATAACTATAAACAACAGCTGGAAACGAATCACCAATAATTCGTTTCCAGCTGTTATTTGTATGAAAAAATCTAGGTGGCTTTTATTTGACACAAAAAAATGACAAGTCTACAATGAAGTTATAGATGATTACAAAAGTAAACAATATAAAGGAGTGTTTCTAATGCACGATGAAAAGCACCACCAACACATGGCTCATTCACATGACGAACAAAGTCATATGGAAAACATGAATCATCAACATATTCATGAGATGGATCATTCTATGCATATGGGCAATTTTAAACAAAAATTTTGGCTCTCTTTCGTCTTAGCTATTCCGATTATTGTTTTATCGCCAATGATGGGTATGGAATTGCCGTTTCAATTTAGCTTTCCTGGTTCAGAATGGGTCGTCTTAGTTTTAGCCACAATTTTATTTTTCTATGGTGGACAGCCATTTTTAAGTGGCGCTAAAATGGAAATCAAACAAAAAAATCCTGCCATGATGACATTGATTTCCTTAGGGATTACAGTTTCTTATGTCTATAGTCTCTATTCGTTTATTGCTACGAATTTTTTCCATCAACATGTAATGGATTTCTTCTGGGAACTAGCGAGTTTGATTGTCATTATGCTATTAGGTCATTGGATTGAAATGAGTGCTGTTTCCAATGCTAGTAATGCCTTACAAAAATTAGCCGAACTTTTACCAGATGAAGTGACCAAGCTGCATACAAATGGGCAAGAAGAACGTCTTTCGTTACAAGCTATTCATGAAGGTGATACCTTAGTTGTTCGTGCTGGAGATAAGATGCCTACCGATGGACGTATCTTAAAAGGGCAAACTATCGTCGATGAATCTGCAGTAACGGGTGAATCAAAAGGCGTTAAAAAAACCATCGGTGATCGGGTGATTGGTGGTTCTGTAAATGGTGATGGAACCATCCATATTCAAGTAACAGGAACCGGTGAGAATGGCTATTTAGCCCAAGTCATGGAAATGGTTAGAAAAGCCCAATCTGAAAAATCACAGCTAGAAGCGCTATCCGATAAAGTTGCCAAGTGGTTATTTTATATTGCTGTGACAGTTGGCGTGCTTGCCTTTGTGATTTGGTTGATTCTTACAGATTTACCTATGGCGTTAGAACGCATGGTGACAGTCTTGATTATTGCTTGTCCGCATGCGTTAGGTCTAGCTATTCCTCTGGTAGTCGCCCGCTCTACTTCGATTGCTGCGAAAAATGGCTTATTGTTAAAAAATCGGAATGCACTTGAAAATGCGCACGATATTGATACGATTTTCTTGGACAAAACAGGGACGTTAACCCAAGGAACATTTTCCGTCACTGGCATTGAAGTGATTGATGGCAATTATTCTAAAGAAGAAACTCTGAAATATATTGGCGCCCTAGAAGCTTCTGCCAATCACCCCATCGCAACGGGAATTATGAACTATTTAAAAACAAAAGAAATCCAAGCTTACACTGCACAAGGTGAACAAAATATTTCCGGTGTAGGATTATCAGGCACTGTCGAAGACAAAGTAGTCAAAATTATTAATCAAAAAGAGTTGCAACGAATGGATAAAACAGTGACTGCCTCCCTGATTCGACCTTATCAAGAACAAGGAAATACTTTAAGCTTCCTTGTTATAGACAATGAATTGATTGCCTTTATTGCATTAGGCGATCAAATCAAACCTGAGGCAAAACAATTTATCGCACGTCTACAAAGCCGTGGCATCGAACCAGTCATGCTGACGGGTGATAATGAAGAAGCTGCCAAAAATGTGACGAATTATTTAGGAATAAAAAATTATTACGCAGGTTTGCTGCCAGATGACAAAGAGCGAATTGTATCAGAATGGGTCAACAAGAGCAAGCGTGTAATGATGGTGGGTGATGGAATTAATGACGCACCGAGTCTTGCACGTGCCACCATCGGCGTAGCGATTGGTGCAGGAACTGATGTCGCCATTGACTCTGCTGATGTGGTGTTGACCAATAGTAATCCTGAAGATATTTTACATTTCTTAGATTTAGCCAAAGAAACCCGAAAAAAAATGATTCAAAATCTTTGGTGGGGTGCAGGTTACAACATCCTTGCGATTCCCTTAGCTGCCGGAGTTTTAGCCCCTATCGGTATTTTATTAAGTCCAGCTCTCGGAGCGATTTTAATGTCAATTAGTACTGTTGTTGTCGCCTTAAATGCCATGACCTTAAAACTAAAAAAAGCCTAGGAAAATAAATTTCCTAGGCTTTTTATTCTATGCTTCTTGGCGCACTTCTTGTAATTTTTCCTCAATTAAATTCAGCACTTCTTCTGCTGCTTGTGTATCTTCTACAAAATTCATTTCGTCACCATCAATTTGTATTTTAGGACTGGCATCATACTCCTCAAACCATTGATCGTAACGCGCATTCAATTCCTCATAATAAGCATACAAACTTGGATCGTGTTCAATTTGTTCAAACTCTCTACCACGTTTTTGGATACGCTCTAACATCGTTGGAAATGACACGCGAATATGAACCAACAAATCAGGGTGTTTTTTTTGTGCTGCATAGGGTAATTCTTCTAGCATATTAGCTAATAATTCATCATAAACACGGACTTCTGTTGCTGTTGCTCGTCCAAGATCAGCATTTAAATGAAACAATAATGAATCTTCATAAATAGAACGATCTAAAACATTATTCTCATTTTTCAGTGCTTGCTTAATACTATCGAAACGTTTATTCAGAAAATAAATCTGTAATAAAAACGCATATTTATTGGGATCTTCATAAAAAAGCGGTAAAACTTCGTTATCCTCAACTGACTCATAAAAGGCTTCACTACCTAAACGATTTGCTAATAAAGCTGTTAAACTTGATTTCCCAGCACCAATCGTTCCTGCTAATACAATCACACTCATTTCCTCCAACTCACTTATCACTAAATATTGTATCATCAACTCAACTTAATCACTTTACACCACTACATATAGTATGGTCAAGCAAAAGTTAGCTTAGGATTACGTAAGAAAATTCTCAAAAAAAGTCTTAAGATTTAGGATTTTTTATTAGAATCAACGTTGGGGGCTTAACGAGACGGCATTAATCTAGTAAAATAGCTAAGGGATTCTATTATGAAAAAGAGAGAGGTACGTCATGTTAGCACAGGGGATAGGAAAGGCTACTGGAAAAATTATTTTGATGGGAGAACATTCTGTCGTTTATGGCGAACCAGCAATTGCTTTTCCTTTTAGCGGTACACAAGTTATTACTACTGTTCAGGAAAGTAGTAGGCCATCGTTATGCTCCACCTATCATGAAGGTGCTTTAGCTGACGCACCACAAGGATTAGCTAATATTCAACAATTAACAGCCAAATTACAACAAAATTTACATACACCAAGTTTCCATTTAACAATTCAAAGCACCATTCCTTCTGAACGTGGAATGGGCTCAAGCGCTGCTGTTGCAGTAGCTGTGACACGTGCTTTTTTTGACTGGCAAGAAAAAAAATTATCCCAAGCAACCTTACTGGACTATGTTAATTTTTCAGAAGGTATTGCTCATGGAAATCCTAGTGGCATTGATGCCGCAGCAACCAGTGGCGGCAATCCCATTTATTTTGAACGTGGAAAAGATTTTTTACCTTTTCCTTTAAACATCGATGCGTATCTCCTCGTTGCAGATACGGGGATCAAAGGACAAACACGAGCAGCTGTTCGTTCTGTTGCTGAACTATTTGAAAAAGAACCTGATCAAACAAGCTTAGATATTCATCAACTAGGACTATTAGCTAAAACAGCTAAAGAAGCCATCATTCACAATCAGCCTAGACAGCTCGGCATGGCAATGACACAAGCACAGCACTATTTACAACAATTAACCGTCAGTAATGATACGTTAGATTCATGCATCGAACTTGCTTTAACACACGGGGCACTCGGGGCAAAATTAACTGGAGGCGGTCGAGGGGGTTGTTTTCTGGTCCTTTGTGACACAAAAACAAAAGCCGAAGCAATCGCTAAGAAATTAAAAGGACATGGAGCAAAAGATATTTGGCTTCAAGGATTAGGAGTTTACCAACATGTATAATGGAAAAGCACGCGCATATACCAATATTGCCTTAATTAAATACTGGGGTAAAAAAGACAAAGAACTGATTTTACCGATGAATAACAGTTTATCATTGACATTAGATGCCTTTTACACAGAAACTGGGGTCTCTTTCTCAGACACATACACTGAAGATACATTTAGCTTAGATGGTGTCATACAAGATAAGAAAGCGACAACTAAAGTCAGCCGTTTCTTAGACCTTGCTCGCAAAAAAGCGGGGGTTACTTATTTTGCCCATGTAGAAAGTCAAAATTTTGTACCTACTGCTGCTGGATTAGCTTCTTCTGCAAGTGGCCTAGCGGCTTTAGCGGGTGCTTGTAACGACGCTTTACAATTAGGTCTTTCTGATAAAGAGCTCTCTCAATTGGCACGTCGTGGTTCTGGTTCTGCTTGTCGGAGTATTTTTGGTGGTTTTGTCGAATGGGAAAAAGGAGATTCAGATGAAACCTCCTATGCGCAAGTTGTTCCATCTAATCATTGGGAAGATGAATTAGCGATGATTTTTATTTTGATTAACGACCAAAAAAAAGACGTATCTAGTCGGGATGGCATGGAGCGAACCGTTGAGACTTCTGACTTCTATGATGGCTGGTTAGAAGCAGTAGCAAAAGACATTCAAACTGCTAAACAAGCGATTGCTGACAAGGACTTTCAAGCCCTAGGTGAAGTAACCGAAGCAAACGGTTTAAAAATGCACGCGACGACTTTAGCGGCAACTCCCCCATTTACTTATTGGTCACCCGATAGCTTAAAAGCCATGAATAAAGTTCGACATATCCGACAAAACGGAATTGCTTGCTACTTTACAATGGATGCGGGCCCCAACGTCAAAGTATTGTGTCAGAAAAAAGATGTCACAGCAATTTTAACCGCCTTACAAGAAGACTTTACAGCTGAACAATTAACCTGTGCCTATGCGGGCAAAGGTTTAGTATCTTTAGAAATGGAAGTGTCGAAATGATCGAAGTATCTACTCCAGGAAAATTATATATTGCGGGCGAATATGCCGTAGTTGAACCAGGACATCCAGCAGTTATCGTTGCCGTTGACCAATTTATTACTGTAACGATTGATAGTGCGATTAAAAACGGAAGCATTCAATCACAACAATACAGCGAACTGCCTATTCGTTGGACACGCCGTAATGGTGAATTAGTTTTAGATCATCGTGAAAATCCATTTCATTACATTTTGGCAGCAATTCGTCTAACTGAAAAATATGCATTGGAAAAAGGCACACTGCTCACTTTTTACGATTTAAAAGTAACAAGTGAATTAGATAATTCAAGTGGTCGAAAATATGGCTTGGGTTCTAGCGGTGCCGTAACAGTCGCAACAGTTAAAGCGTTAAATCTTTTCTATGATTTAAAAATGGATCAACTGACGCAGTTTAAAATTGCTGCCTTGGCTCACTTAGCTGTACAAGGCAATGGTTCTTGTGGAGACATCGCCGCAAGTTGTTATGGTGGTTGGATTGCTTTTTCAACTTTTGATCATGACTGGGTGAAAGAAAAACAAAAAAAATGGTCAATGTCACAATTACTAGCTAGCGACTGGCCACAACTATCAATTAAGCCCCTTGCTGTTCCCAAAACTTTACGTTTATTAATTGGTTGGACAGGGAGTCCTGCTTCAACTTCTGACTTAGTCGATCAAGTCAATCAATCGACACAAAGCCAAGCAGAAAAACAAAAAGCTTATCAAGAATTCTTAGACAATAGTAAGGAATGTGTCGAAGACTTAATTGATGGTTTTCTAGATAACAACGTAACTAAAATCAAACAAATGATTAGTAAAAACCGTCAATTATTGGCAAACTTGTCTTGTATCACTGGGGTACGGATTGAAACCCCTGCTTTAAAACAACTTTGTGACCTAGCCGAAGCATGTGGTGGCGCTGCTAAGTCATCCGGAGCTGGTGGTGGTGATTGTGGCATTGTCATTGCTGATCAAAAAACAGGCATTTTGCCTTTAATGAGCAGATGGGAGAAAGCAGAAATCACTCCCCTCCCCCTACACGTCTATCATTACCGAGGAGGAATTAAATGAACCGCAAAGATGAACACGTCTCTTTAGCCAAAGCTTTTCATAAAACGAAACGAAATGACTTTGATGATGTAGCCTTGCTTCATCGCTCATTTCCGGGTGTTCGTTTAGCAGATGTGTCGATTGCTACAGAACTTTTTGACCAACCTTTAAGTTCGCCATTTTTTATTAATGCGATGACTGGTGGCAGCGAAAAAACAAAACAATACAACCAACAATTAGCTATCCTAGCTCGCGAAACCGATTTGATGATGGCTACTGGTTCGGTTTCAGCTGCCTTAAAAGATCCATCTGTCGCTGATTCCTATCAAATTGTGCGCAAAGAACATCCAAATGGTTGTTTATTAGCAAATGTAGGTGCTGGAACGTCATTAGAGAACGCGAAACGCGCCGTAGACTTATTCGAAGCCAACGCGCTACAGATTCATTTAAATGCGCCTCAAGAGCTGGTAATGCCTGAAGGTGATCGTGATTTCACTAATTGGTTGCAGACAATTGAAGAAATAACCACTCATCTAGAAGTTCCTGTCATTGTTAAAGAAGTTGGCTTTGGTATGACACGCGAAACAATCCAACAATTATTAGCAGTTGGTGTGACGATTATTGATGTTGCTGGTAGTGGCGGGACAAGTTTCACTCAAATTGAGAATGCTCGCCGCAAACAACGAGAATTTGCTTATTTAGATAATTTTGGTATTTCTAATGTTGCTACTTTATTAGAAGCTAAAGATGTCCCAGTTCCTTTTGAATTGATTGCATCCGGTGGTATTCGAAATGCCTATGACATCTTTAAGGCGCTATGTTTTGGAGCCCAAACGGTAGGTGTCTCAGGTGCTATTTTAAATCAGCTACTCACGCATGGTTTAGAACAAACGATTGAGCTTGTCCGTCAGTGGCAACAGGAGCTTCATACACTCTACGCCTTAACTGGTACCACTGAAACAGTCAAATTAAAAAGAGTCCCGCTTATTTTAACTGGACACGCTAAAGAGTGGTGCGAGATTCGTAATATTGATTATAAAAAATATAGTTCACGCTAAAAAAAGACCGCAAACATTCAGTAAATGTTTGCGGCTATTTGTTATTTTTTACTTAGTAGTCGTTGGAAAAATCCCTGTTTACATGCAGCTGGCACTTCATCCAAATCTACTAGCTGATCTTTTAGCATTCGCTGAAATTCCAAATTATCTTGCAACATCAAATGATTTAATTCTAATACCCCTTGCAAACTAGTCCATGTGCGACGAAGTTCTCCTTCTTTTTGCCCAAACAGTTCGCCATTTTCTTCAATCAACTGCGCTAACTCTTCAACCAATCTGTGGACTAATTGATTTTGTTCACCTAATATAGCTGAAATATCTGTTGGTCCAACGTCTTTTGCTGCTGCTCCTTCGACAAAATCTGTCACAATTGACAAGCTATCTGCATAATCACGTAATTCAAAAATAAATGTTTGCGTTACTTCACGATTCATCAATGAACGATTTTGGCATAAACGTTGTTGTAACGCCACCAAACTCACCTGTGATTCAGCAAGCTGTCTTAATTGTTCTTCTATCGCCATCTTGTTTTGCACACTCCTAAATTGTTAATAGATACAGTCTACTCCAAAGCAAAAATTCGTCAAGAGAAAACTGCTATTTATTTAGATAAAATGTGAAAACATTCATGAATTGCTTAGAGAGGTGAATTTAGTGATAGTTTTCGTTCAATCATCGTTCTAATTTCGTCTTGTAAAAAAACTAAATCTTTTTTAGAAAGTATGGGGTCAATTAGAATTCCTGCGTGTGATGATTCTGTAGAAATAACTACTGCTGATTCATGACATTCCACAAAAATAATTTTGGCTACCTTCATTAATTCACGCTGAATAATTTTTTCCATTTTTTGAAGCCGGTCTAAAGGTAGATTAGAATGCCAACAACAATAAATCGTTGCCATAATCAGCTCTGGATAACCAAAATAACAGCACGCATCAAAAAAATGGCATCTATTTATTTCGGTAGAAAGATGCGGATACCTTTGAGCAAATGTCTCCCATAGACGATTAAATGTAGCTGTTGCATAAGGATACTCTATCTCAACTATTTTTTGACTAGATGCTTTAAAAATAGTATGGATATCGTCGAAAGGAATAATTCTTTCTAACAATAAGCGTTTATAGTACTGAATATATAATTCTTTTTTCTCTTCTCTATCCAATAATCGGACATGCCTTTCAAAAAGGTGTATCCATTCATTAATTACCTCTTCTATGTTATTTTGATGTAACTCTTCAAATGTTAATTCTGGTTCAAAGTTAATAAAGTCTAAAGCATACATCACAAGTAATATGTACGTCCAATCAGTTTTAGACAGATCATTCTGAGGCAATTCCAACTGATATTCTTCTTCAGTAAAAGTTAATTCTATTTCTTTTCCCAAATTTTGAGAATGCAGATTAATAAATAGCCATAACGCCAGTACATCTATATTTTGTTTTTCTGGTGTTAAATAAAATGCTTGGCAAAGATTTCGACTGAAGGCTAAATAAATCTCTTGTTCCGTCCATTTGATCCGCGTAATTCCCCGATGTACATAATAAAAAAACATGAAGAAAAGCAATCGTATTTGACTTTCTTTCCCTGTAATTGAGACTCTTTTGCCTACTTTTATCACACATTCATAGGGTATTAAGAAATCATTTATCCTACGAATAACTCGTCGAAGTTTAGAGATGCTTATCTTTTGTTTTTTACAAAAATCTTCTACTGAAAAAAAACGAGATAGCATAAGTTGATGAAAAACCTCATAGACGATATCCTTTGTATAAAGTTTTTCGAAAATGTCCGTAAAGTTGGTACCACTTCGAGTTAGTTTAATACCATATTTTGTACTAATCTGTAAATTTAATTGTTCTTGATTGTATAGTGAAGTAATCATATTTGATAAATCTTTTAAAATTTTTCTGATTGTTTGACTAGTGACTGTTTGCAATTTTATTGCAAGTACCCTACTTGTTACATAATCTTCTTGTTGATCTAACAATAATAATAGTTCTTTCTTTAACACTACTTCTTTAGAAAACCCAAACATAAAAAACCTCCTCACACTCCCTCATTATTTTAGACAAGCCCATGATAGGCCTATTCATTTTTTTAAGATAAGCTTTCTTTTAATCGTTTTCAATTTTTGTACGTCATTATGAAATAAAATCAACTTATGTTTCTTTTTTGCAAACTAAAAAAACAAAAAATATCAGCCTTTTTAAGGTTCTATTTCCAAAGACAAATTATTTTTGTTAATTATCTGTTTATTGTATGTATTTTATTAAAAAATATTTGTATTAATAGATATTTTTTTTATTATAGCCTTTATTTTTAAGCGTCGTCAATATTTTAGATTAAAAATAAGCAATATTTTGTATCTTTTTTAGAAACTTAACTATACATGTACAGAAAAAGCCAAGAAATTTTAACAAGTCACAAAATTCTTTTTACAACTTTAACTTATACAAAATGGTTGCTCCAGACGAGTGTGCCTAAAAAATCGAAATGAGTAAATCAACTAAGCATAAATTTAATCTTGTTAATCTTATTAATTCATACGACAAAAAAAGAACCTAGACTTGATTAACACTTAACTGTCCCGCTTTACGCAAGATCAAAAACAAAAGTCGCCTGGCAATCCCTAGGAAGGATTAACAGGCGACTTTATTTATTACCTAAACATCAGTTTAAAGTAGTTCTTTTATTATGCGTTGTATGCATCAACAATAATTTGTTTCAATTCAGAAATTAATGGTTCTTTTGGATTTGCTGTTGTACATTGGTCTTCGTATGCTAATTCTGCCATACGATCAACAGTTGTATCTAGTATTTCTTGTGTTACGCCTTGTGCTTTCAAGTTCATATCAATGCCCAAAGTTGTTCCTAAATCAGCGACTGCTGTTGCTAATGCTTCCACTAGCTCCTCAGTTGTTTCGCCTTTTAATCCTAAGAATTTCGCAATATCTGCGTAATCTTGATCTGCACGGAAGTAATCATATTTAGGGAACATCGCATGTTTTTGTGGATCTTTAGCATTGTAGCGAATTACGTGTGGCAATAAGATGGCATTGGTACGTCCATGTGGAATACCGTATTCTCCACCAATTTTATGTGCCACTGAGTGACAAATTCCTAGGAAAGCATTGGCGAATGCCATCCCTGCCATAGTTGAAGCGTTATGCATTTTTTCACGAGATTCCATATCTGGTGTTTTTGTTGATTTTTCCAAGTTTTCAAAAACTAATTTGATTGCTTGTAGACTCAAACCACGTGTGTAATCAGATGCCATCACTGATACATATGACTCAATCGCATGTGTCAACACGTCCATCCCAGTATCAGCAGTTACTGAAGCTGGTACAGATAAAACAAATTGTGGGTCGATAATCGCCACATCTGGTGTTAACGCATAGTCAGCTAATGGGTATTTCACATGTGTTTCACTATCGGTAATTACCGCAAATGGTGTTACTTCTGATCCTGTACCAGAAGTCGTTGGAATACAAACAAATTGTGTTTTTTCTGGTTTATCAATTTTATACGTACGTTTGCGAATATCTAAGAATTTTTGTTTTGCACCAAAGAATGAAGTATCTGGGTGTTCATAGAACATCCACATGCCTTTTGCTGCGTCCATTGCTGAACCACCACCTAGGGCAATTACTGTATCAGGTTTGAAATCAACCATCATTTCAGTTCCTTTGTAAACTGTATTCGTTGAAGGGTTTGGTTCAACATCAGAGAAAATTTCAATTTGCACTGGATTTTTACGACGAGCTAATACTTCACGAACGGTATCTGCGTAGCCGAATTGAACCATTCCTGGATCACAGACAATCATTACACGTTCAAGGTTTTCCATTTTTTCTAGATATAAAAGAGAATTTTTTTCAAAATAGATTTTTGATGGTAGTTTGAACCATTGCATGTTATTTCTCCGTTTCGCTAAAGTTTTCACGTTGATTAAGTTCACAGCTGATACGTTACGAGAAACAGAGTTTTTACCGTAAGAACCGCAACCTAATGTTAGTGATGGAATCATTTCATTATAAATGTTACCAATACCACCTTCTGCTGATGGTGTATTCACTAAAATACGGCAAGCTTTCATGCGTAAGCCAAAACGTACTTGTAAGTTTTCATCTTCAGAATGGATGACAGCTGTATGACCTAAGCCGCCTAAGTTCAACATTGCTTCACATAAATCTAATCCGTGTTCCGTATTTTTTGCTTTAACCATTGCTAATACTGGAGATAATTTCTCACGTGATAACGGATAATCCTCACCAACGCCTTCCAATTCAGCGATTAACATTTTTGTGCCTTCCGGAACTGTAATACCTGCAAGTTGAGCAATTTCAATTGCTGAATGACCAACGATTGCTGGATTTACTGCATATTTTCCTTCGTTCATTACAGCATCTTCTAATTTTTGTAATTCATTTGGTTTTACAAAATATACTTGATGTGCTTGGAATTCAGCTTTTACTGCTGCATAAACTTCACGGTCAACAATCACTGCTTGTTCAGAAGCACAAATCATCCCATTATCAAATGTTTTTGAAACAATTAAATCGTTCACTGCACGTTTAATTTTAGCTGTTTTTTCAATGTAAGCAGGTACATTCCCAGGACCCACACCTAAAGCCGGTTTTCCTGTTGAATACGCTGATTTAACCATACCAGCCCCACCAGTTGCTAATACAATAGCAATACCTGGATGATTCATCAATCCTTGGGTAGCTTCAATTGATGGATGCTCAATCCATTGCACACAATTTTCTGGTGCTCCTGCTGCAACTGCTGCGTCACGTACAACACGTGCTGCTTCAGCTGAACATTTTTGCGCACTTGGATGGAAAGCAAAAACAATTGGGTTACGAGTTTTTAAAGCAATCATTGCTTTAAAAATTGTTGTTGATGTCGGGTTAGTTGTTGGTGTTACCCCACATACAACACCGACTGGTTCAGCAATTTCAATAATTCCTTTTTGTTTATCTTCATTAATAATGCCGACTGTTTTATCATGTTTAATATTATTCCAGATATATTCAGATGCATACATATTTTTAATTGCTTTATCTTCATAAATTCCGCGACCAGTTTCTTCAACAGCCATTTTTGCTAAAGGCATGTGTTGATTCAATGCAGCCATTGCCATTTCATGCACAATGTGGTCGACTTTTTCTTGATCAAAATTTTCCATTTCTTTCAAAGCGACATTTGCTTTTACTGCTAAATCATCAATCATCACTGATACATCAATAGTTCCAACTTCTTTTTCTACTGTCTTAGCCATGGTAATCCTCCTAAAGATTATCTGTTTTTTATTGTTAACTATTTCACATATAGAATGATACACGATTATTTTTTATTTGTAAAGTACTTTAGTGATATTTTTCACAATTATTTTTTTTAAATTTTTTTGAACTTTATTAGCACTTTACTACCCACTTTTGAAATCTCACGTTATACTAATAACAGCAAAATATTTCATTCAAGAAAACGTGTTGGAAAGAGGTTTGTTATAGTGTATAAAAAACGTCAGATAGCGCTTGGGGTTTTAGCTCTCATTATCTTTTGTACCGTATTTGCTTTCACACGACATTTACGTCGTTCCCCTGCTTCAATCATGCAAGATGCCTTTCAATTATTGCTTTATCTTTTTTTATTTGCGATTGAAGGTTTAGCTCTATATATCGCCTTACGCAAAAAAAAATAATACCATAAGAGAATGTTTGAAACATTCTCTTATGGTATTTTTTAATCCTCTTTAGTTTCTTCAATTGTTGTTACTTCTTCAGAAACAGCTGGTGCTTTCACGGTACGAACGGATGCACGATCGAATTCTAAATAGATTCCATCACAATCAATTTCTACGGTATTTTTTGTTTCATTAATAGCTGAGATAACACCGTGTAACCCACCAATTGTTACAACTCGACTGCCGACTTGCATACTATCTAATAAACTTTGACGTTGTTGCTGTTGTTTCTTTTGAGAACGTTGCATGAAAAACAACATCGCAGCAATCGGAATAATCATAATAAGCATTTCCATTATTTTTTTCACCTCAATATTTTAAGCTTCCTCTTTACTTTAGCAGATGCAACTAAAATTCACTAGCTTTTTTAGAAATTCTTTGCATTTTCCTTATTAAATCCATACTCTTCAAAGAAATGCTGACGAAATTCTAATAAGTTATCATCCATAATTGCTTGACGAACTTGTTTCATCATATTCAATAAGAAGTGAAGGTTATGGTAAGAAGTCAAACGGATCCCAAATGTTTCATCACATTTAATCAAATGGCGAATATATGCTCTTGAATAATTGCGACAAGTGTAACAATCACAATTTTCATCAATTGGACGATAATCGCGAGCAAATTGTGCATTTTTAACGACTAATCGACCTTTTGAAGTCATACATGTTCCATTACGAGCAATACGAGTTGGTAAAACACAATCAAACATATCAATTCCACGAATGACTCCATCAATTAAGGAGTCTGGTGTACCCACTCCCATTAAATAGCGTGGTTTGTTTTCTGGAATTAAAGGCGTTGTAAATTCTAATACACGATTCATTTCGGCTTTCGGCTCACCGACTGATAGACCACCAATAGAATAACCCGGGAAATCCATACCAATTAAATCATGCGCACTTTGACGACGTAAATCTTCAAAGCCTGCTCCCTGAATAATACCAAACAAGCCTTGACGGTCAGGATTTGCATGAGCATTTAGGCCGCGTTCTGCCCAACGTGAAGTTCTTTCAACTGATTTTTTTACGTAATCATAGCTTTCATCAAATGGCGGACACTCATCAAAACTCATCATAATATCTGAGCCTAATTTATTTTGAATATCAATCGCTTTTTCTGGTGACAAGAATAACGGTGAGCCATTCAAATGATTTTTAAAATGAACCCCTTCTTCAACAATATTTCGCATATCCGCTAAAGAGAAGACTTGAAATCCACCTGAATCTGTCAATATGGGCTGATCCCAGTTCATAAACTTATGCAAACCGCCTGCTTCAGCTACGATATCTTCACCAGGTCGTAACCATAAGTGGTACGTATTACTTAATATAACGCCTGCACCCATTGCCTTTAATTCTTCGGGAGCAATTGTTTTAACGGTTGCCAGTGTTCCAACTGGCATAAACATTGGTGTTGGAAACGTTCCGTGTGGAGTGATTAGTTCCCCTAAGCGCGCTCCTGTATGCTTTTCTTTTTTTATTAATCGATAACGAATGGCAGGTTCCGACATTCATTTCCCTACTTTCTTTAGTTAATAAATACCTCTCTCCATCATAAATCGTAGGTGGTTTTTTTGCAACTCTAGAGAAAAAAAGTTTCTTTTTTTATCGTTTCTTTTTTCTTAATGTTCTTTTTTTGTTACACTAAAAAATGTACCAAATAATTATGAAAGGAGTCGATAATATGAAATCAAATGCTGAACTAAAAATGGAAGCCAAACGAATGCTGCAAGGTCGCTGGAAAGAAAGTGTTTTACTCTGTCTTGTTCCAACTTTACTAGGTATTTTAGCTATTGTAGTTGTAGCTATTCTGATGATTCCATTATTTATGATACTGAAAGATTTACCATCATATGTAGATAGTTCATCAATAAGCACTTCTAGCAATGGAAGTAGCGGCAGTTCTGGCGGTGGTTTTGTCAGTGGTTTAATTGGAACATACTTTACTGTAGCTATCGGATGGACATTTTTAGATGTCTTTCGTGGTCGTAAAGTTGTTATTGAATCATTTAGAGATGTTTTTCGTGGATTCCGTTCCCCTTATGCACTAGCAATTTTTGTATTGTATTTTTTAACAACGCTTTTCACAACGTTGTGGTCCCTTTTATTCGTGATTCCAGGTATCATTAAATCTTATGCTTATTCTCAAGCCTACATGATTTATTACGATACAGTCGAAGTAACGGGTGAGCGACCAGGCTATCTAGATACTATCACTGCAAGTCGTCGGTTAATGAACGGTCATAAAGGACAACTATTCTTATTAGATTTAAGCTTTATCGGTTGGCATATTCTAGCACTGGCAACATTGGGTATTGGTTATTTATGGTTAACACCTTATATTGAAGCAACCAAAGCAGCCTTTTATGACAATTTACCGAAATAATTTTTAACAAAAAACGGATACTCCTGTAGCAGGAGCTATCCGTTTTTTATCTTATTCTTCTTCTGGTAGTTTGTGGAATTTAATCATTTCATTAACGAATACTGGAACAATTGATAATACGATTGCTAGCATCCAATGATTTAATCCAACTGGTACTAAGTTAAATAGTTCTTGTGTAAATGGTACTAAAGCAATAACCGTAGTAATAATAATCGCTAGGACTGCCATTTCAAATAACGACTTATTTGAAGACAATTTAACTTGGAAAATTGATTTTTCACTACGGACATTAAAGACGTGAATAATTGATGAATAAGCTAAGATTAAGAAGGCAACGGTTTGACCTACTTCATGACTAGCGCTTACCCAAGGACTTACACCATCTACAAAAGCACCTAGATAAAAACCAAACAAGGTTACAACGGTAAACGTTAACGCGTTAATCCCAATTTTTTGCCATAAACCGCGTGAAAAAATACTTTCTTTGGGTGAAATCGGAGTCTCATCCATAATGCCATTCATTGCTGGTTCTTTTCCTAAGGCAAAACCTGGTAGTCCATCTGCTACTACGTTAACAAATAACAGCTGTACCGCTGTAAATGGCGCACCCCAACCTAATAACATTGCAATTAAAACAATAAAAATTTCAGAGATATTACAACTTAGTAAGAAATTAACTGTTTTACGAATATTTTGATATACTGTACGACCTTGCTCTACGGCATCGACAATCGTTGCGAAATTGTCATCCGTTAAGACCATATCTGCGGCTCCTTTAGCAACATCCGTACCGGTAATTCCCATAGCACAACCAACATCGCTGGCTTTCAAGGCAGGTGCGTCATTAACACCATCACCTGTCATGGCAACTGTTGCACCTGTTCGTTGCCATGATTGAACAATTCGAATTTTATCTTCAGGAGTCACACGAGCATAAACCGAATATTCTTTGACCGTGCGATCTAGTTCTTCTTCTGGCATCTCACGTAACTGAGCACCTGTTAATGCTTTATCTCCTTTTTGCAAAATCCCTAATTCT
Organism: Enterococcus sp. AMC2644; assembly: GCF_058216475.1. Lineage (NCBI taxonomy): Bacteria > Bacillati > Bacillota > Bacilli > Lactobacillales > Enterococcaceae > Enterococcus > Enterococcus sp. AMC2644. The sequence continues at coordinate 1,707,008 of NZ_CM177095.1, read as the reverse complement.
TTGGCAATCGCACTTGCAGTAACCACGTGATCTCCTGTGATCATAACTGTCTTAATACCAGCTTTTTTCGCACGAGCAATCGCTGCCTTACTTTCTGGACGCGGTGGATCAATCATTCCGATTAGACCAACTAATTTCAACTCACGCTCTAAAAACTCTGAGGTCATTTCTGTTGGTTCTTCATCATAAACACGGTAACCAACTGCAATCACACGTAATGCTTTTTTACCAAAGCGATCATTAACCACAGTTGCTTGATCTAAATCCCCAAAACGAAAGAGCGGTAACAATACATCAAATGCTCCTTTAGTAACGGAAATATATTTTTTCCCACGTTTGTGGACAGTTGTCATCATTTTACGAGTTGAATCAAATGGAATTTCACCAATTCTAGGAAATTCTTCACGTAATTCTTTTTGCGAATGATAATTTTCTTGAATGGAACGTACAATTGCGATTTCTGTCGGATTTCCAATATAATTGTAGTCGTCTTTCTCTTGTTCAATGACTACATCGGTACACAACGCAGCAATTTTCAAGACTTCCATCGCTTCTTCAGTCATGGCATCTTCGGTATCAACTACCTCGTCTCCATGTGCCCAGACACGACGAACAGTCATTTTATTTTGTGTTAAAGTTCCTGTTTTATCTGAACAAATAACACTAGCTGAACCTAATGTCTCCACAGCTGGCAGGCGGCGAATAATAGCATTTTTCTTTGCCATTTTTTGTACACCGAATGCTAAAGCTAATGTTACGATAACCATTAGTGTTTCTGGAACTGCAGCAACTGCTAATGAAACAGAAGTCATAAACATATCTAACAGTGGTTCACCTTGCAGATAACCTAAGACAAAAACAATCGCTGCGGCTCCTAAGGCAATTAAACTAATTCGTTTACCTAGGCTATTTAAACGTGCTTGTAAAGGTGTTACTTGCGTGGTGTTTTCATTTAATAAACCAGCAATTTTCCCCATTTCCGTTTGCATACCCGTTGCTGTAACAATCGCTTGTCCACGACCATTTACAACCGTACAGCCTTTAAACAGCATGTTGATTTGATCCCCTAGACTCTCGTCTTCGGTTGCAACAAAATCGACTTCTTTTTCAACCGGTTCACTTTCACCAGTCAAAGCCGATTCTTCCACGCGTAATTGTGATCCTTTGATAATTCTTGCATCAGCAACAATCATTGATCCGTTTTCAATCACTAGCGTATCACCAACAACGACTTCTTCTGCATCAATTTCCAGTAACTGTCCATTTCGAATCACTGAAGCAGTTTGCTTATTCATATCTTGCAAAGCTGCTAATGCTTTTTCAGCATTTCCTTCTTGAACAATTGCTAAAACTGAATTAATAATAACAATGGCAATAATTAAAATCCCTTCAAATAAATCACCGTGATCTGTTGCTACGGCAGTGTAAAATGAAATGGCTGCTGCGACTAATAAGACAATTGTCGTAAAGTCAGACAGACTATGTAAAATTTTCTTCACCATCGACTCTTGTGGCGCTTCTTCAAAACGATTGCGTCCGTCTCGCTCTAAGCGTGTAGATGCTTCTTGTTGCGTTAAACCATCTTTACTTGTCGCTTGCAGTTCTTGACGAACCTCTTCTGTAGTTTTTTTGTATGCTTCCATTAAACCCCTCCTTTACGTATACTTCTACTTTACCACGATTTTTTCATATCATGCAACATTCAACTTAGGTTATCCGAAACTATTAAATATTTTTTCAAATTCATCATAAAAAAGGAATAGAGTTTTATTATTTTTTTGATTTTTACCTATATCGTCTTCACAATTTCTTCTTATTTCCGTGATAAAATACCTTTTTGTTGCAAGCGCTATCATTTTATGGTATGCTTTGAGTGTAAGGAAGGCGCAACATTTGTTGAGTTTGTTCACTATAATTAACAATAAAGCAAAAAGTTGTCACAGTTACAAGTTTCACCTAGTATTTTAAAAGTAAATGTAATGAATGTTTCAAAGCTACACCTTCTTTAAAAAGAAAAACATGAACCCCATTGTAACAAAACTTGCTAAAAAATTAGTGTTGAGTTTGTATTTCAAGACAAAGTTTTTTGTTCCATGTACCACAGCAACACACACTAACTCAACAAAGCCTTCCAAAGTAAAAGATGGTTGTCACGAAATTTATGTGACAACCATTTTTTTGTTATTTAACGAACATTGCATCGCCAAAGCTAAAGAAGCGATACCGTTCTGTAACTGCGTGTTGGTAAGCAGCCAATGTTTGTTCTCTTCCTGCAAAGGCACTAACTAACATGACTAGAGTTGATTTTGGTAAATGGAAATTAGTTGAAAAAGCATCGACTACTTTAAATTCATAGCCAGGTGTAATAAAAATACTTGTCCAGCCACTATCCGCTTGAATAGTCCCGTCAAATTTTGAACCAATTGTTTCTAAAGTACGAATTGAAGTTGTTCCAACCGCAACAATCCGGCCACCATTCGTTTTAACCTGGTTTAATTTTTCGGCAGCTTCTTCAGTTAAACGATAAAACTCGCTGTGCATTTCATGTTCATCAATATTATCAACACTAACCGGACGAAAAGTCCCTAGTCCCACATGAAGAGTCAAGAAAACTAATTCGATTCCTTTTGCTTGGATTTTTCCTAATAATTCTTCCGTAAAGTGCAATCCCGCAGTCGGAGCTGCTGCTGAACCATTTTCTTTCGCGTAAACCGTTTGATAACGGTCAGGATCTTCTAAGCGCTCTTTAATGTATGGTGGTAGGGGCATTTCACCTAATGATTCCAAAATTTCTAAGAAGATACCCTCATAGCTAAATTCAATAATACGTCCACCATGATTTAATTCTTCTTTAACCGTCGCTTTTAAACGTCCATCGCCAAATGAAATTTCTGTTCCAACTTTGGCACGTTTAGCAGGTTTTATCAACGTTTCCCATGTATCCCCTTCTGTATTATTTAACAATAAAATTTCTAGATGTGCGCCTGTCTCAACTTTTTCACCGTATAAACGTGCAGGTAATACGCGGGTATCATTCATAACTAGCGCATCACCTGCATTTAATTCATCAATGATGTCATAAAAATGTTTATCTTCTATCTGACCTGTTTGCGAGTCTAATACAAGTAGGCGTGAACTGGTTCGATCTGTTAAAGGTGTTTGAGCAATTAATTCTTCAGGTAATTCAAAATCAAAATCTTCTGTCGTTAGCATTTTCTTCACTCTTTCTTTCTCAATCTGCCTACCCATTTTAGCACTTTTTTTCAAAAAGTTTCAAAAAAATGAATTTCTCTTTTTTATTTTCTTAAAAAAAGCTGTGAACACTTACAGGTACAAAGGTTAGAGCAACAGCCAATGTTTGTGAAACATTTTGATTTTCGTTCGTTTTTCACCAAATTGACACCGCTAACACTGTTCTATCGTTTGTATTTTTTGGCAATATTGTCCATACTATTACTAACAGGTACACTAAAAATAAATAATTTGAGGTGAAAATCAATGATTGAGTTTCAACATGTATCAAAAATTTATAAAGGTGGAAAAGTTGCTGTCGAGGATATCAATTTGTCATTTGAGAAAGGTGAATTCATTTGTTTTATCGGAACCAGTGGGAGTGGAAAAACCACTTCTATGCGGATGATTAATCGCATGACGGAACCAACAAAAGGAAAAATTCTCATCGATGGACAGGATATTCAAAAAATGAACCCTGTCGAATTGCGCCGTAAAATTGGTTATGTCATTCAAAATATTGGCTTAATGCCCCACATGACCATCCGTGAAAATATCACCTTGGTTCCTAAATTACTTAAAGTTTCTCAAGAAGAACGGAACACAATTGCCGAACGAATGATTGATTTAGTAGAACTCCCTCGCGAAATGCTCGACCGGTATCCCCATGAATTATCCGGTGGGCAACAACAAAGAATTGGTGTCGTACGCGCCTTAGCTGCCGATCAAGATATTATTTTAATGGATGAGCCATTTGGTGCACTAGACCCAATTACGCGTGATTCCTTACAAGATTTAGTCAAAGATTTGCAAGAACGATTAGGTAAAACGATTGTCTTTGTGACCCACGATATGGACGAGGCTCTAAAACTAGCCAGTCGCATTGCGATTATGAGTGAAGGTAAAGTTATTCAATTTGACACACCTTCTAACATCCTAAAAAATCCTGCCAATTCATTTGTTGAAGAATTGATTGGTGAAGATCGTCTCTTGCAAGCAAAACCTGATACTACCCCAGTAAGTGAAGTGATGCTTAAAACAGCTGTCACGATTACGCCAGAAAAATCATTACAAGAAGCGATTAAATTAATGCGTGAAAAACGTGTTGATACGCTTTTAGTAACTGATAATCAACAGATTCTAAAAGGTTATATTGATATCGAATCTATTAATCTTCGACGTGGAAATTCAAGTAGTGTCGGCGATATTTTGAAAACGGATGTCTTCTTTGTCAAAGAAACCGCCCTGTTGCGTAATACTTTACGACGCATCTTAACACGTGGATTAAAATACGTGCCTGTTGTCGATGAAAAACAACGCATCGTTGGGATTTTAACGCGTGCCTCTTTAGTAGACATCGTATATGACGTTCTTTGGGGCGAAGAACAATCGATTACAGAAGCAGTTGAGGCATTCAATCCTGAAGAAATAAAGGAGGTCTAGTCTGATGCAAGCTTTCTTTTCAGAATATGGTTCTCAATTAATTTCAAATATTTGGCAACATATTTTAATTTCTTTTTCAGCGCTCTTTTTAGGTGCATTAGTCGCTATTCCTTTAGGGATTCTTTTAACACGTGCTCCTAAAATTGCTAGCATCGTGATTGGAATTACCAGTGCGTTACAAACCATTCCGTCTCTGGCGCTATTAACACTAATGATTCCTTTTCTTGGCGTCGGTGTTGCCCCAGCAATTGTCGCATTGTTTATCTATTCACTGTTGCCGATTTTACGTAATACGTATATTGGTATGAGAAATGTTGATCCTAACTATCTGGATGTATCCAAAGGCATGGGAATGACCAATCTTCAATCAATTCTCAGCGTAGAAGTGCCTATTGCCTTACCAACAATTATGGCTGGCGTTCGTTTAGCAGCGGTCTATGTTATCGCTTGGGCAACACTTGCTTCTTATATTGGAGCGGGCGGTCTAGGGGTCTTGATTTTCAGTGGTTTAGATAACTATCAACCACCACTTATCTTCGCAGGAACAATTCCGGTTATTTTATTAGCGCTGATTTCGGACTATCTTTTAGGAAAATTAGAAGATAAATTGACTCCATCCGCTTTAAAGGAGGAGAATGAATAATGAATAAACTGAAACGATTACTCGTACTTTTTGGAGGACTATTTCTTTTTGCAGGTTGTTCATTTCCAGGACTAGCGACCAATACAGATGACGATACGATTGCTATCACTGGTGGTATTACAACTGAATCACAAATTTTGGGAAGTATCGTTGCTGGTATGGTCGAACATTATACAGATAAACAAACAACCATTATCAATAACTTAGGGACAACCAACATCAATCACCAAGCCATGCTCAATGGCGATGCCGGCATCTCGTCGACTCGTTATACAGGAACCGATATTGCTTCGACTCTCTTGCTTGAGCCTGTAATGGATCCTGACAAAGCTTTAGAAGTCGTGCAAAAAGAATTTAAAGAACGCTACAACCAAGTATGGTTTCCATCGTATGGCTTTGATAACACCTATGTTTTTCTTGTAAGAAAAGACACTGCTGAAAAATATAATTTAAAAACCGTCAGCGATTTAGAAGCCGTTGCGGATGAATTAGTAGTTGGTGCCGATCGTGCGTGGATGACACGTGAAGGAGACGGCTATGACGGCTTTACTGAAACATATGGGTTTAAATTTGGATCAATTTTACCGATGCAAATTGGATTAGTCTATGATGCAGTGGATGCCCATCGAATGGACGTTGTGTTAGGTTATTCTACAGATGGACGCATTGCTAGTTATGATTTAGTCATGCTTGAAGATGATAAGCAATTCTTCCCACCTTATGATGCTTCGCCCGTTGTCAATCAAGAATTACTGGATGAAGTTCCTGAATTAGAAAATGCCTTACTTCGTTTAGCAGGAAAAATTGATACCGAAACGATGCAACAACTAAACTATGAGTCTGATAATAATTTGGTTGAACCATCGATTGTCGCAGAACGCTTTTTAGAAGACCATCATTACTTTGAGGAGGATGCGCAATGAACATGAATGAAATGAATCTACTGCAACAATTTTTCTATTATTTTCAAGAAAATGGCAGTTATGTCTTTGCTCAATTTTTGCGCCACTTCTTGATTTCCATCTATGGGGTACTCTTTGCTGCAATTGTAGGGATTCCAATTGGGATTATGATTTCTCGGCGAAAAAAACTAGCGGATTGGGTCATTCGGATTGCCAATATCATTCAAACGATTCCAGCGTTAGCGATGGTTTCAATTTTGATGTTTGGTTTTGGTTTGGGTGTAAATGTGGTTATCGTGACCGTCTTCTTGTACTCACTCTTACCAATTATCAAAAATACGTACACTGGGATGATTCAAGTCGATCGTAACGCCTTAGATGTCGGAAAAGGCATGGGAATGACGGCTTGGCAACGTCTGTATATGATTGAGTTACCTTTATCCGTTTCAGTCATTATGGCTGGTATTCGGAACGCGTTAGTTGTCGCTATCGGAATTACCGCTATCGGTACTTTCGTAGGTGCAGGTGGTCTCGGGGATATTATCGTTCGCGGGACAAACGCGACAGATGGTGCCGCGATTATCTTAGCCGGTGCCCTACCGACAGCTGTCATGTCGATTTTTACCGACTGGTTCTTAGGCTTGATTGAACGACGCTTAGATCCAGCCAGTCGGACTAGTAAATAAGCATGGATACTTTTCTTTTCTAGTGTCTATCTATTAACTAACCTCCCACATCAACAATACCTATCAAAATAAAAATATAAGTCTTACAAGCTTCGTTTGAGATAACGAAGTTTGTAAGACTTATTCCTTATTTCTTCAAATGATAACTATAGGTGCTGACAATAATGTGTTCACGCCATGATAAACGGAAACGCAGACGTAAACTCGTTTGGTTATGCAAGATATTTTGCCAACGACGTTTTGGTACAAACTGGGGAATAATGACCGTAGTTGTATAATTATGTTGTCGCGCTTTTTTACTTACAATATCAACGTACCGAATAACTGGATTTTCAATCGAACGATACGACGAATGTACAACAGAAAAACGCACGTCCGGAAATTTTTCTTTAAACTCTGCTTCGATTTCTTTTTCTTTTTTCACATCTTCATCTAAAGATACATGCATCGCTACGACGTAATCGCCAATCGAACGTGCGTAGTTTAACGCTCCAATGTTGACGCGTGTCACGTTTCCGACTAATACAATAACCGTATTGCCTTCGTACGTGTGCAATTTCACGTCTTCTGCTAAACGTAGCTGTTCAGCTACTTTTCTGTAGTGATCGCGAATCTTATAGAAAACAAACAATAAGATAGGCATGATAATAAAGAATGGCCAAATATCTCCCAAGCGATAGGCAAATAAAATTGCGATAATGGCGTAAGATATGAATGCACCAGTAATATTGGCAATTGATTTTTTTAACCAGCCTTTTCCTTCTTTATGCCATTTAATTACCATCCCTGTTTGTGATAAAGCAAAAGGAATAAACACACCAATCGAATACAACGGAATTAACCGTTCAGTGGATCCTTGGAAAATAAAGAGCAAGAGAATCGAACCGGCTGCTAACGTGATAATTCCATTTGAATAACCTAAACGATCCCCACGATCTTGGTATAAATGTGGCATAAATTTATCTTTAGCTAAATTGTATGCCAGCACTGGAAATGCCGAAAACCCAGTATTGGCTGCTACAGCTAAAATGAGAGCTGTTGCAAACTGTAAGACATAAAACAACAGGCCATGACCAAAAACAGCTTGACCAACTTGAGAAAGAACCGTGACTTCTTTTTCAGGAACAATCCCGTACCAATAGTTGATAAAGGTAATTCCTACGAAGAAGAAACCCAAGATGGTAGCCATTAATGCCAAAGTTGCGGCTGCATTTTTAGCACGTGGTTTTTTAAAGAAAGGGACTGCATTACTAATCGCTTCAACCCCTGTTAATGATGAAGACCCCGATGAAAAAGCTCGTAGTAATAAGGCAATCGAGATTCCTGGAACCATTGTCCCAGGCAAAGAGGTTGCATGTATGGGAGCGATTCCTGTAGCAATTTTGAATAACCCTACGACAATTAACAAGCTGATCACTGCAATAAAAGTGTAGACTGGTACCACTAAGAAAGATGCGGATTCACGCAACCCACGTAAATTCATCATCATAATCAACAGGACGATAATTACTGAAATTGCTACTTGATGTCCATAAAGAGCTGGAGCAGCCGAGGTAATGGCTTCTGCACCTGCCGAAACAGATACAGCAACAGTTAGCATGTAATCAATAAGCAATGAACCACCTGCGATTAAACCTGCTTTTTCTCCTAAATTTTCACTACTTACAACATAGGCACCACCACCATGTGGATAGGCATGAATAATTTGACGATACGATAAAGTTAAAGACACTAATAAAATAATGACAAATGCTGCAATTGGTAAAGAATACCAAATCGCTGCTGCAGATAAGGTCACTAAGACTACTACAATCTGCTCAGTCCCATATGCAATTGATGACAACGCATCTGATGACAATAATGCTAAGGCCGCAAAACGAGTTAATTTCTGATCATCGTTCTCTGCAGATTTTAACGGTTTGCCTACCAACAAACGTTTTAACGCATTCACTTCTTTCGCTCTCCTTGAAAAAAAATTTTTTATTTTGTTATTTTACAATTTTCATTTTTTACCGATTTTCTCTGGAACAAGACTGTATACTACTCCTCACTGCGGTAAAAGTCAACGAACTCTCATGTTGTTTTTCATCATATTTTTTTAGGTATTTTCATTTTTTCATTACGTTTTCTAAGGTTATCAAAAGCGCAAAAAAACTGTTCGAATTGACTAAATAAACACGTCAATTTGAACAGTTTTTATTTGTTTAATGGAAAAAGTGACTCTTATGAGCTAATTCTTCAACACGTGCCATAGGTTTTACCATAAATGGAGAAAGAACTGTCCCTATAATTCCAAATACCACGAAAATTCCAGCTAAAACCCATAAATCGAGAGTAGCATTAGGCCAATAAATTCCTCCGGCTGACTCACGCAACAGATTTACTGCATAGGTAAATGGTAATAATGGATGAATAAATTGGAAGAATGGTCCAGAAACTTGAATTGGATAGTTCCCACCACCACCAGAAATTGAGAGAACTAACAAAATAATCCCAATCCCTTTACCAATATTCCCAAAGAGACCCACAAAAACATAAATCATCATCATAAAGGCCAATGCCACCAGTAAACTAAATAAGATGCTATAAACTGGTTCACGAACATCTACTCCTAAAGCAAAGTAATTACCTAAAGTAACAATCAAAGCTTGACCAATAGCAAAAGTTAAGAAAGTCATCATGCGTGCTACAAACATTTCTCGTTGACTAAATCGTTTTTTATCTTCACCTTCTAAATGGAAAGCTGTTCCTGCCACACTTGATAGTAATAAGGCTCCTACCCACAAGCACAAAGCCGTATAGAATGGGGTACTTGCAGAACCGTTATTTTCAATTGGATACATTGTAGTCGTTTTTAATTCAACTGGTGTTGTAAAGAAATCACTTTCAGCTTGCGCATCGCTTTTCAGTAATTTAATGATATCACCTAAATCTGCAATTTCTTCGCCTTTATTAATTGCATTTGCAGCTTTATGGACCCCACTTTTCAAAGCAGGCCATTCATTTTCAATTAAACCAGCAGCCATATCTAAGGCCGACTCAACAGCTGGGAGTTTCCCATGAACCGTATTTAAAGTGGTTGTCACTTCATTTTTCAAATTTGGCCAATCATTGACAACAAAATCCGCAGCTTTATTAAGTTTGACTGTTAGCTCAGGGAGTTCATTTTGGTATAAATCTACCCCTTTATTAATTCCCTCAACAATTTCGTCCATATGCCCATTTAACATCACATTTGCATCATGAATCTCTTTTCCTAAAGCTGGCATTTCTTTTTCATACTTTTCTAGCATGTCGATTGCATTCGTGACTGTTTGAGCAGTAGCATTTAGCAGGCCATCTAAATCAAGCTTATTAGCATCTGCTAATAGACCTTGTGCGTTCGTTAATCCTGGAATCAATTTATTCTCTAATAAAGCACGAACACTTTGACTAATTTCACTCACATTGACATCGTTACTTAAAGCAGCCAAATTCCCAGATAGAGTTTCCAGTTGTTGTAAGAATTGTTGAATCTCCTCTTTACTAATAGTTCCTACACCAGAAGCTAAGTTAGTTGCTGTCTTTTGTACTGAAGACATTAGGTCACGAACTTGTGTTAAACGTGCGATTGGCCCACTAAAATCACCGTCTAACTGCGATTGCAATTGACTTAACCAATCAATTAGATCTGTGACAATTTGTTGTTGCTTAGCCAAACTAGCTGCAATATCATTCAGGGTTTGCTTGATTGCTTCACGTTCTTCTGGCGTTAACTCTTCGGCATTATTAACAATCGTAGTTAACGTATTGGTCCAATTATTGACAGTAGTTGCTAGACCGGTAATCATTTCAAAATTGGTTTGAACCGCTTGTGTAATGCCATCTAAATTATCATTTAATTTATTTGCAGCTTCAATCGTTTTATCAGTAAAGAAAGACGCATCATCACTCAATTGGTGGACTTTAGGTAATAAGCCTTGAACATCTTGAATAACTTGCAAGCCTTGTTTGGCTTCACCAATCCCATCAGTTAATGTCGCTGAGATATTGTCAAAATCCTCATCAATCATTGCAATTTGGCGACCTGCATTTTGAATTTCCGGAATTTTTTCTTGCAGTGTCAAAATAATTTTCGCTTGCTCTTCAATTTGTGGCATTTTATTATTCATCGCTACTAATTTTTCGCCCATCGCATCAATTTCTGGAATGTGTGCAACAAATTCATCTGCTTTCCCTAATTTTTCTTTTAATTCAGGGAATTTTGCTTGAAAGTCGAGGACCTCTTTCGTGTATCCATCAATCTTATCTGCATTAGCATCCACTTCTAAAATCAAATTTTTGATTTTATTAATAGAAACCAGATTTGACTCTACATTGTAACCTATTTCGTTTAATGCTTTTATTAGAGTTTCACTAGCCGTATGAATGAAATTTTCCGTAATTTGTTCTTGCAGACTGCTCGCACCTTTTGCTGTAATTTTTGGAGCAATCGCATTGATTTTTTCATTAAAATAATAATCAATTTCTGGTTTTTTTATTTCACCTGTTGTAAAGCTTAATAGGTCACTAGAAAAGTTTTTAGGAAGATAAATTCCTGCATAATATTTCCCAGATTTCACGCCTTCTGTCACTGCTTTTTTCGAATGAACAAAATGCCAACCTAGTTGATCGTTGTCATGCAAGGTTTCAATGACTTGCTTACCAATTTCTATTTCTTTGTCTTTCAACTTTGCCCCTTCATCATCACTATAAATAGCGATTGGGAGTTCATTCGTATTGCCATAAGGATCCCACAAGGCTTTAATGTTAAACCAGGCATACAAAGACGGTAAGGCCATTAATGCAATAACGAGGAAGATTGTAATCGGATTGCTTGCCAATCGTTGCCAATCAAGTTTGTATAGTGCCCAAGTATTTTTCAAATGTTGGGGGAATTGTTTTATCTGATTCACTTTTTTTCACCATCATTTCTTCAATGTCGTTGGATAATTTATCACGATTTCAAGCTTCTTGCCATTTAATTGCTTCTCTTTCTTTATTTTTTTAGACATTTATCGTTTTATGTCCAAAAACAAAAGAAAAATATTTAATTTCGCCCTTGTTCTTGCACTTTTTTTGCTTGTAAAAATGAATCTAACAAATTTACAAAAGTCTGATCTAAGAAACTCTCATCGTCTGCTCTTGTTAGGTTCTTTACTGGGGTTTCTTCATTATCAAAATAGGAAATGGGAACAAATAATTCATTTTGAACCGTAACAGTAATCTTGGGATGATACGTAAAGTCACCACATGCTCCTGCAATTAAACGTGCTAATTCATAATGCGTATCGTCTAACTTACGGAAACGATAATAATGATTTTCCCAAAATATTTTTTCATCACTACATAATTCAACAGTTTTTCGCCAATTCGCCATTACATTCGCCACCTTCTTGTTTTTTTTATTCTACCAAAAATAACAAAAAAGTGAAGGATTAATCATGTCATTAATTTTTTTGAAAATCCAAAACACTGTTGGTAAAACCCAGCATAGACTGGTATGATAAAAGAAAAGGAGGCGCTCATATGGCAATTTTAACATTTGAAGATGTTTCATTTATCAGACAGCAACAACCACTGTTACATACGATTAATTGGCAAATTAACGAGGGGGAAAATTGGGCTATCTTAGGGTTAAATGGGGCTGGAAAGACCTTATTACTCCAGTTAATAACGGGTAGTTTATGGCCTTCTACAGGAAAACTAACCGTCTTAGATCAAGTATTTGGACAATCCTCGATTCCAGAACTTTCAAAACGGATTGGTTGGGTTAGCACAGCGTTACAATATCGTTTGAATGTCAATGATACGGCTGAACGTATTGTTTTATCGGGAAAATTTGCTAGTATCGGTATTTACCAAGCATTTACTGAAGAAGATTTAAATAAGGCCAAGAATTTTCTCGTTTCTTTAGATGCTGAAAGTTTAATTGGTAAAAACTATCATTTTCTTTCTCAAGGTGAACGTCAAATTGTCCTAATTGCACGAGCATTAATGGCAGAACCAGAACTATTAATTTTAGATGAACCTTGTAACGGACTGGATTTGTTTGCTCGAGAAGAATTACTAATCAAAATCGACCATTTAATTCGCCAACCTGACGCACCAAGTCTATTATTTGTGACGCACCATACGGAAGAAATTTTACCAATCATTAGTCATGTTATGATGTTAAAAAAAGGTGAAATCTTTGCAAAGGGTCCACGTCCAGAAGTTTTGACACCTGAATTATTACCAAAATTTTATGATAAACCAGTAACTACCTATCAATTGACCGAACAACGTCAAATGATTTTACCTGTGAATCATTTAAATTAGAGATAAACATAGCTGGCAGAAGGCCAAACTTAAACACATTTAAACAAAAAAGTGCGACGTTATTACGCCCCACTTTTTTGTTTTTTTATTCTTGGTTTTTGCGAATAGCTGCTTGTACAGCATTCATTACTGCTGAGCGAAAACCATCTTTTTCTAATGATGAGACTGCTGCAATGGTTGTGCCTCCTGGTGAACAAACGGCATCTTTTAATTCAGCTGGATGTTTGCCTGTCTCTAAAACCATTTTTGCAGCACCTAAAACTGCTTGTGCGGCAAATTCATAGGCATCTTGACGATTCATCCCTTCTGCAACTGCACCATCTGCTAACGCTTCAATAAATAGATAAACATAAGCTGGTGACGAACCGCTTACGCCAATGACTGCATCAATTTGACTTTCAGGTAAAATTTTAGCACGTCCAAAGCTCTCAAAAATTTGAATAAGCCTTTGCGAATCTTCTTCTGTAAAATACTGATTTACGGAAATAGAAGACATACCTGCCCCCACGGCTACCGGTGTATTGGGCATAGCACGAGCAATTTTATACGCACCTAAACCAGCTTCAATTTCTTCTAAAGAAACACCTGATGCAACAGAGACCACTACATGTTTATCTGTCACATATTCACTAATTTTCGGTAAGATACTAATCAATACTTTGGGTTGCACAGCTAAAACAATGACTTCAGCTGATATAAATAACTCTTTTTCATCCAAAAGTGGCTGAATATGATATTCTGTTTCTACCTTTTTTAAGGTTGGTTCATACCGATGATTATAAACATAAATTTCTTCTGGTTGATACGTTCCTGACTCAATCAAACCATGAATCATAGCTTGTGCCATATGCCCCGCACCATAAAAACCAATTGTACTCATTTTTTCACTCCTATTTAAAAGACTCTACGCGTCCGTTTATTACTTCTAAATACCCTCGCATAGGAACTTGAACGTTCACATAGATATTCGCTGTCATCTCTAAAGTTAGTTCTTCCTCACCTTGTTGAAAGATACCAAAATAGTTGCCAGAGGGTTCTTCATATTTTTTTATCAATAAGTAATATCCTGATTTTTCAACAGGCTGACGAAACAAAAATGATTGTCGCAAATGTTGAAAACTAAACCAGACTAACAAAATCAGGGTTAGACTAATGACAATATATCCCATTTATTCACCAACTTATTTTTTATGTACTAAGCTCTTCTCGTCTACTGTAATATTTAAGCCGACACTAATTTTCAAAGCAATATCAACCGAGCGCATCACATCATTTTGTAAACGGCAGACTTTTTCTTTTAGTCGTGACTTATCAATTGTGCGAATTTGTTCCATTAAAATAACAGAATCTCTACCTAAACCAGTCCCAACTGCTGTAATACCAATATGTGTTGGTAACTTTGGTTTTGCCATTTTTGCAGTAATTGCTGCAATAATGACGGTGGGGCTAAAGTGATTACCTAAATCATTTTGAATCACCAATACTGGACGTAATCCACCTTGCTCAGATCCAATCACAGGGGATAAATCTGCAAAGTAAATTTCACCACGTTTGACCATAGACACCCTCCTTTCTTAGCTTAGTTATATTCTCGTGGTATTCTTTCTGAAAATGTACAAATAACTTCATAATGGATCGTATCTAAATAATCGGCTACTTCCTGCAAAGTAATTTTTTTGCCGTTATCTTCGCCAATTAAAGTTACACGCGTACCTGCTGCTACCGAATTTGGCAAACGAATCATCAATTGATCCATACATACACGACCTACAATTTCACAGAACTGTCCTTCTACTAATACGTGAAACCCTTGCATTTTACGCAAATATCCGTCGGCATAACCTATTGGAACTGTTCCAATCCATTCCGTTTCACTTGTTTCATAAGTCTTTCCATACCCAATCCCTTCACCTTTTGCAACTTTTTTAACTTGGACCAATTTAGAGACTAAAGAGAGCGCAGGTTGCAATTGATAACTTTCGGTCATTGCTGTTCCCGAAGGATTTAATCCGTACATTGCAATCCCCAAGCGAACCATATTGCCTAAATCCTCATGCCATAAAGAGGTAGCACTATTACTGATATGCACATAGCGTGGTAAGTGTGGCAAATGATTCACTATTTCTTTGAAGCGTTGATTTTGTTTTTGCCAATAGGTATCCTCTTCTTGATCTGCTGTTGAAAAATGAGTAAAAATGCCTTCCCAGGTCATTGTAGGTGTTTTCTCAATAAACAAAGCGGCCTCTTTGATTGCTTCTGCAGTTAGAAAGCCAATACGTCCCATACCTGTATCAACTGCAATATGTAGTTTTAATGGTGTCGTTGTTTGTACTTCACTTGCAGCTTGTAACCACTCATACGTTGCTACAGGTACTGCAATGTCATATGTGATAGCTAAAGGAACTACCGAAATATCTATAATTCCCAAGCAAAGAATTGGTGCATCAATCCCGTTTTCTCGTAGTTCAATTGCTTCGTCAATCGTTGCCACACAAAGACCTGTCACACCAACTTCTAGCGCAGCTTTTGAAACAGCTACGGCTCCATGCCCATATCCGTTTGCTTTAACCGCTACAAAAACATCTTTTCCTTGATTATGTATAAGTTCATTTTTAATATTTTGTTTGATTGCTTGTAAATCAACAACTATTTTGGTTGGGCGATGATAAGAGATTGTCATCGAAAATCCTTCTTTCTACTTCTCTAAAATAATTTGTGCAAATGCGAGTTCCTCAGTATGTGTAATACTGACAAAAACATTCCCTTCCTTAAAAGGTGATTTTGTCATAACCGGTGCACCGAAATCATTAGTTAAAATTTCTAAATCTTGAAATGTTACTTTACCAATTCCTGTTCCCCAGGCTTTTGAAAATGCTTCTTTACAAGCATAACGACCACCTAAAAATTCTATTTGACGTTTGAGAGGTAGCTTATCAAATAGCATTTGCTCATTGGGTGTTAATATTCGTGAGATAAATTTTGGTTTCTCTTGAATAAGTTTTTTAATACGTGCTAAATCTACAGCATCGATTCCAATTCCTTGAATCATAGGTTCCTACTCTTTCCTTTTAAGTTAGCTTTATTCTACCAAACTTTAAAAGAAATACCACTGAATTTTTCTTCACAAAGAAAAAAAACACCTGAAAAAATTTCTTTTTTCAGGTGCAAATTGGTGTTTTTTAAAGGCTTATTCCTTCGTCTTTAACCATTTATTAAATCATTAATTTTTTCTTAATCTTGGTTGTTACGGATTACAAAGCTACGTTTTTTTTCGCTTGGACGACGACTTGGTTTACGAGAGCCTCCGTCTTTGTTGTAACTACCTTTGTTATTACGACGACCTTCTTTGTCATCACGGTTACGATCGCGATCGCCACGACTTCTATTACGGTCATCACGTCCACGTCCACCTTCACGACGTCCGCCACGATTGTTATTGTTACGACGTCCACCGCCACCTTTGAACGATTTTTTCCCTTGTGGTAATGGGCGTTCAGGTGTAATTTTTACTGGAACCAAATCAGAAGGATCTTTTGCTAACGTTTTTAACAACAATGCAGCTAAATCTTGTGCTGAGTATTGTTCTAATAATTGGTCTGCGCCTTGTAGATATTTTTCTAATCCATTCGCATCCATTTTTTCTTCAACAGTTTCCATAGCCGCACCGATTTGACCTTTGAAAGCTTCTTTTTCAGTTGGTGGGCGTAAAGTTGACATACGTTTTTTCGTTAAGTTTTCAATGACATGTAGGTAGCTCATTTCGTTTGGTGTTACGAAAGTTACAGACATACCACCTTTACCCGCACGCCCTGTACGACCGATACGGTGAACATAGCTTTCTGGGTCTTGAGGAATATCATAGTTGTATACATGCGTTACGCCTGAAATATCTAAACCACGTGCAGCAACGTCTGTCGCAACTAAAATATCTAGATTTCCAGATTTAAAGGCACGTAAAACACTCATACGTTTTTGTTGAGAAAGGTCGCCATGAATCCCTTCTGCTTTGTACCCGCGTGCTTCTAACCCACGAGCTAATTCATCAACACGACGTTTCGTACGACCAAAAACGATAGTTAGTTCGGGTTTTTGAACATCCAATAAACGTGTCATAATATCAAATTTTTCGAAGTCTTTTGCACGTACGTAATATTGGTCAATCAAATCAGCAGTCATTTCTTTTGTTTTGATTTTTACATGTTCTGGCTCTTTCATGAATTTTACGCCAATGTTTTTGATTGCTGGTGGCATTGTTGCAGAGAATAATAAAGTTTGGCGTTCTGCAGGGACTTGGGCAATAATTGTTTCGATATCTTCTAAAAAGCCCATATTTAACATTTCATCTGCTTCGTCTAATACTAAAGTTTCAACAGTCGCTAATTTTAATGTGTGACGGTTGATATGATCCAACATACGTCCAGGTGTTCCTACAACGATATGTGGACGATCTTTTAGTTGACGGATTTGACGACCGATATCTGCACCACCGTAAACAGCTTGTACACGGATTTTTTTGTCTTTACCTAAACGGTATAATTCTTCTTGTGTTTGGATAGCCAATTCACGAGTTGGCGCAATTACTAAACCTTGTAATTGTTGTTTTGCTGGGTCAATTTTTTCTAACATTGGTAAACCAAATGCAGCAGTTTTACCTGTACCTGTTTGGGCTTGCCCAATCACGTCTTTACCTGTCAATGCTAGTGGAATTGTTGCTTCTTGGATTGGTGTTGCTTCTTCAAAGCCGGCACGCTCAATCGAAGACAATAATTCTGATGATAGTTCTAATTCTTTAAATTTCAAATGGATCCTCCTAAGTGTGATCGTAGATGAATATTTTCATCTCGTCGTTTTTAACTAGATACAACTTTCTGCATCTGTTGATAGTTTGAAGCGTTCGTTTTTTCCATGATTATCCAAACATGGTCCCTAACATATTTGTCTAATCATTTCTCACCGAAAAACCACTTCTTGAAGGCATTAGAAAAGGCTAGAACAAACGATTCTTTGCTGTTGTCTAGCCTCATTTTGAATTTATAATGATAGGATCATTTCTTTTTTATCTAAACCGCAACCGGCTTAGGTTATCAGTTATTCCAATTTTTTCTTCATCTTTCGGCACTTTACTAGTCTAACATAGGTTGAAAGTTTCAGCAAGTTTCCACACTTGCTTACAAACAATTTATTCTTCTAATCTTTTTCTTTATAAGTTGGCAACGACCTCTGCTAAGCCCATGCCATTGCTACCTTTCAAGACAATACTGTCTGTTGGTAATAAATCGGCTTTAATTTGCTCTATTAAGGCTTCTTTTTGATTAGGTTCAAAATAATACACTTTGCTGCTTACAGCATCACGTAAAGCAGCCATCTCTTCCCCATATAAATAAACAATATCATACTTATTTCTAATATGTTCTGCCATTTGACGGTGCATTGCTTTTGAATCAGGACCTAATTCAAGCATATCCGCTAGTACAGCTAAACGACGACCAGGTAATGTCAATTGTCCAAAGCTATCTAATACTAAGCCCATGGCTGTTGGATTGGCATTATACACATCGCTCAAAATATCTGCACCATTGGAAGCTTTTAGCCATTCTGTCCGGTTTTTTGTTAGTTTAAATTCAGCTAATCCTTTAGCAATTTGCTCAGTTGTCAAACCAAAATATCGACCAAATCCATAAGCAATCAATGCGTTTTTGACATTGTAGCCACCTAAAACCGGAATACGATAGTCACTTCCATCTATCATGAATGTTGTTTGTTCCTTCGTTTCAAGTAAGATTTCTCCATGAATTGTTCCTTCGTTTAAACCAAATGTCGCTATTTGTTGTGTCACCCCTGCTAATAATGGTTGTAATAAGGGCTCATCTTCTGGAATAATTAATAAACCATCTGCTTTCAATCCATCAATAATTTCCATTTTAGCAGCTGCAATACCCGCACGTGAACCTAAATGTTCGATATGAGCTTCACCAATTAAAGTGATAGCTGCTGCATCGGGTTTGGCTAATTTTGATAAAAAGGAAATTTCACCTGCGTGATCCATTCCCATTTCTAAAATTAAAATTTCAGTATCATTAGGCATATGCAAGATTGTATACGGCATTCCCAAGTCATTATTGTAATTACCTTGCGTTTTATAAGTACGGAATCGTTGCGCTAAAACCGCTTCAGTCATATCTTTAGTCGTTGTTTTTCCGTTACTTCCAGTAATTGCTGCAATTTTAGGTGCCACTTCTTGTTGGTAATAAACAGCTATTTGTTGAAAAGCTTGGGTTGTATCGGTTACAGGTAACACTGCTATCTCTTTTGGCGCTTCTGAGAGGTCTTTACTCCATAAAGTTGCTACGGCTCCTTTGGCGATTGCTTGTTCAACAAATTCATGTCCATCACGAACCCCAGCTAACGGAACAAACAAGCTACCTTTTTGAATTAATCGACTATCAAATTCCACGCTAGTTACTATTGCTTCTGGATTTCCAACAATCGAAGTTTGCAACGCATCTGCGAGTTCTTTTATTGTTAACTTCATGTTTTTCTCCTTCATATAAAAACAAGGCACGTCGAGTTTGCTCGATGATGCCTTGTCATTTTATTTCATCTCTGTTAAAAAGCTTTGGCGTTGCTCATATCGTTTCAACCCTAATTGAATTAATTCTTCAATTAAGTCGCCATACTGCAAGCCGGTTTCGCTCCACAATGATGGATACATACTAAATTGAGTAAAACCAGGCATTGTATTTAATTCATTTAAGAATAACTCGTTTTTATTCGTCAAGAAGAAATCGCAACGGCTTAAACCACTACCACCTAGCATAGTGTAAGCAAGTTTTGCATATTCTTGTGCTTTTTCTTGAACTTCATCAGGAACTTGTGCAGGAATTTGCATCACAATGTTGTTGTCAATATATTTTGAATTGTAGTCATAAAAAGCTACGTCTTTAACAATTTCCCCTGCCATCGTTGTACGGACATCTTCATTTCCTAAAATGGCTACTTCAATTTCACGTGCTTCAATTCCTTGTTCAATTACTGCACGATTATCAAATTTGTACGCTTCTTCTAACGCATTTTGTAATTCAACACGATTTTCTGCTTTTGAAATCCCAACACTTGATCCCATATTAGCCGGTTTAACAAACATCGGGTAACGTAATGAACCTTCACATTGTTCAAAAATTTGTTTGGGATTTTCTTTCCATTGGTTCTTCAATACTGGTACATAGGGAACCTGTGGAATTCCTGCTGAATGTAAGATATATTTCGTCATAATCTTATCCATTCCGCAGGCACTTGTTAATACTCCAGCACCCACATAAGGCATACGAATTGTTTCCAAGAAGCCTTGAATAGTACCGTCTTCTCCGTTTGGTCCATGTAATAAAGGAAAGACAATTGCCTCTTCTTCTTTAATGTCCCCTGGTTGAATGACCGTTCCTGTAAATTCGCCTGTTTCACCTGTTGCTGACCAAGTTAGATGCAACGCTTCTGCCGAGGCAGGCTTGTCTGTTAATAACGGCCCTTTCACCCATTGGCCATCTTTTGAAATAAAGACGAGTTGCACTTGATAATAGTTGTAGTAAACAGCATTAAGCACAGAAAAAGCTGATAAAATAGATACATCATGCTCTGCACTTTGTCCACCGTACAGTAAAATAATTTTCAACGTTTTTCCTCCTGTATTTAGAGTCACATTTCACGTATGATTCTCACATATTTTAGCACAAAATAAAACTTTGTCACATCATAAACTGTTATTTTGTGCGTCTTCTGACGGAATTTTTTGATGTATTTTCAATTGAAGGAACTACTTAAAATAATTTCGGATCGTTTGTTCCATTATTTGATAAAAATGTTGACGATCATTTTTAGTAAATGCTTTGGGTCCCTTCGTTCGTTTTCCCGCTTTACGCATTTGAGTACCTACATAACGTTGCGCCAATAGTTGATCAATCGTTTCTGGCAAGTATTCTTTTCCCGAATGATGAAAGACTCGAACTTTTTTTGGTAAAACTAACGATGCCAAGCCATAATCTTGAGTAACCAAAAGATCATCTGACTGAATTTCTTTCACAATTTGAAAGTCTGCACGATCTGCACCTTTATCAACGTAAATAAACTGAACAAAATTAGGATACTCTTTAGTTGTATAATGATCCACACTTGTAACAATTAACACCGGTAAATCAAATTTCGCTCCAAGCTGAATCATTTCTTCTTTAACAGGTGAACCATCACCATCAATTACTAAACGCATTTTCCCACCTACTTTATCTTTATTATAGAAGGTTTTATAGAAAAAAACCACCAGACTTTGAACTGCCCCCAACTGTTAGATATAAATCTAATAATCAGAGACAGTTCAACTTTTTTCTAGTGGTTTGTTTTAAGATACTGAATACTTTTTTCTAGTCGTTCTAATCCAGCGTACACTTTTTCTTTAGGACAGCCAATATTTAAACGTAAAAATGATTGACCATTTCCACCATAGACACTCCCATCCATAATCGCTATTTTTCCAATATCAATTAGTGCTCTTTGTAATTCAGCCATCTCTACGCCTAAACGACTGACATCTAGCCACATTAAATAGGTTGCTTCAGCGGAAACTATTTTAATTTCAGGTAATTTTTGTTGTATAAATGCCGTGACCATCGCAATACTTTCATCTAAATAATCATTTAATCCATCTACCCAATCGTCACAATTATTGTATGCTGTCATCGTGGCTAACATTCCTAGTGTACTGGCAGAAGAAAGCCCGTCTTGGTTCTTCAAAGCAAGCTGAAATTGTGTACGTAATTGTTCATCTGGCACAATAGCATATGAAAAAACTAAACCTGGAAAATTAAAGGTTTTAGACCCTGAACTAACCAACGCTATTTTTTTGTTAGAAAAATTAATAATTGGCTGGTGCTTCACCGCTTTACGCAAAACATCCATATGAATCTCATCTGAAATCAAAAAAACATTATACTGTTCACACAAGGCAATAATTTTTGTAAGTTCTTGTGTTGACCACACACGCCCTGTTGGATTATGGGGTGAGCATAATAATAAAACTGTATTTTGCGCTTGTGCCAATTTCTCTTCTAAATCTTGGAAATTTATCGTATAACGATTCTCTTGATAACACAATGGATTTTCAATAACCTGCCGCTGATTGCCTTCAATCACTTTAAAAAAAGCATCGTAAGCAGGCGTTTGAATAATCACACCTTCATTTTCCTTGGAAACAAGTTGAATTAGTTTGGAAACCGAATAAATAACCGTTGGACTATACATTAACCAGTCTTCTTTAAGCTGCGTATCAAAGCGGTTTTGATACCATTGACAAACACTACTTTTAAAGGACGAATGGTTCCAACGAGTATACCCAAAAACTGGATGCTTCAAACGCTGCATAAGCACTTCTAGCACCTCTTGAGGCAAGGCAAAATCAGTATCAGAAATCGTAAATGGTAAAAGATCTGCAACACCAAATCGATCTTGAACAAAATCCCATTGTGTACAAAAAGTTCCTTTACGATCAATGATCTTATCAAAATTCAAGTTTATTCCTCCCTGTTAAAGCAATGCATCTAACGCATTACGCACCGTAGTGACTTTGGTACCAATAATCACTTGGACGTTTTTGTCATCTAAATGAACAATTCCTAATGCCCCAAGTTCTTTTAACCGAGCATCATTCACTAATGTGCCGTCTTTTAATACCAAACGTAATCGTGTAATACAATTGTCTAAAGACTCTATATTTTCAGCGCCACCCAAAGCTGCTAAAATGCCAGTTGCATCAAAACTGCCTTTTTTACTATAATTTACTTCCTCGTTAGAGTATTCCGTTTCATCAACGGTTTCTTCACGACCAGGAGTTGCTAGATTTTTTCTGACAATTACAAACTTAAAGACAAAATAATAAATTGCAAACCATAATGCACCTACTAGTAATACTAGCCACCACTTCGTATAGCTTCCTTGCATAACACCAAAAATCAAGAAATCAAGCACGCCACCATCCGTATTGCCAATAGTTACTCCTAATAAACTCATCACCATAAAGCCTAGACCTGTCATAATCACATGGAAAATCCATAAAAATGGACTAACAAATAAAAATAAAAATTCAATCGGTTCAGTAATCCCTGTAACAAAAGTTGCAATGACGCCTGAAATTAACAGCCCTTTAATTTTAGCCTGATTTTGAGGTTTCGCAGTGTGATACATTGCTAGTGCAGCAGCGGGTAGACCAAACATAAAGGTTGGCATTTTTCCTTGCGAAAGAAAAGCTGTCGCATTGGGACTGATAGGTAAATTATTTTGTAATTCAGCATAAAAAATGTTTAACGCCCCAAACACTTCATTTCCATTAATAATTGCTGAACCGCCTGCTTCAGTAAAACGAATCATCGATACCAAAATATGATGCAGTCCAAATGGTAACAATAGACGTTCTCCTGAACCAAATAAAAATGGACCAAATGCGCCTGCTTTTTGTATAGCTAA
Source organism: Enterococcus sp. AMC2644 (assembly GCF_058216475.1). Classification (NCBI taxonomy): domain Bacteria; kingdom Bacillati; phylum Bacillota; class Bacilli; order Lactobacillales; family Enterococcaceae; genus Enterococcus; species Enterococcus sp. AMC2644. The sequence goes on along the minus strand of NZ_CM177095.1, from coordinate 1,683,261 downwards.
ACCAATTGTTGTGATAACGAGTGCAAAAACTGGCCAAATCACAGGAATTAAAATACCGATAATAGGCATTACTAGTGAAGTGATGATTGGAACAAAACGGACGCCTGAAAAGAAGGCAAAACTATCGGATAGTTGAATCGTATAAAACCGTTTATGCAACTGATAAACAATCAGCCCGGCAATAATCCCACCAAGAACTCCCATTTCGATTGTTTGAATCCCAAAAACCATTCCTTGACCAGCTTCACGTAGATTTTCAGCGTCAGCCAAACGATCGGTTTCTTGTAAATAAAAGTTAATGGATAGATTCATAACAACATAGCCAACAAAACCGGAAAAAGCGGCGACGCCTTTTTCCTTACGTGCAAGACCTAATGGAATCGCCATCGCAAATAAAACAGGTAAATAACTGAAGGCAAAACCTCCGACAGTCGACATTAAGCGAAAAATAATTTGTAAGAAATGATTGCCTAAAAAAGGAAACGCATCAATCGTCGTTTGACTTGAAAATGAACTGCCGACTCCTAATAAAATCCCCATAAATGCTAATAATGCGACAGGCAACATAAATGTTTTCCCCAAGCCCTGGAAAAATTCCCAAGCACTACCTTTTTGCTTTTTCATAAAGTAAATCCCCCTTATTTTTTGTTACTCTTATTTTTAGGTAATTTGCTTATAATAACAAGCGCTTTCAAAAAAATGAATGAAGATACAGACTTTTGTATCTTCATTCGTGAGATATTTTATCCGCAAGCTGAATGAGCAGAATATCTAAAATAGCCGATAAAGAGACTCTTGAGCTTAAATCAACATCTTCAAAATAAATCATGTCTACTGATGCTTGTAATGTATAAGTAGCTAGGGTCTCTAAACGACTGTTTTCCGTACCAACTATTGCTAAAATCGGTACATCATTTTGTTGTAAATTCAAAGCATATTCAATAATATGGATTGTTTCCCCACTGTTACTAACAATAATAGCTAAATCATCACAACTTAAACTTTTTGAAATGGCTTGTTGTTCATCCCAATCAATTCTGGCATTTGCTTTTTTTCCTAGAAAAGTTAATTTTCGTGCGGCTTCAATACAATTGGGCAAGCTCCCTCCTACGCCGAAAATCTCAATCATTTGAGCTCGATGCAATACCTCAACAATTTCTTTGACTGGCGCTTGTTGTAACAAATGAAGTGTCTGCGATAATTGCAATTGGATGGATTGTGACAAACTTACGATACTGGGATTCGTTTGTTCGCGCTCTCCACGTTCAGTTTGACTATATTGAGCAATAGCGTATTTTAATTCTTGGAAACCTTTAAATCCCAAATGTTTAGCGGTACGTGAAATAGTTGCTGTCGATAAAAAAAGTTTCGCTGCTAAATCATCAATTGTCACTTGTTGAATTTCCGTTGGATTACGCAAAATATAATCAAAAACTTGCTTTTCTAATTCGCTTAATAATGGGCGTTTTTTCTGTAATTTATTAATAAGAGATTGCATTACCTGCTCCTTTTTCCACTCAGTATAACATGAAGAGAAAGATAAAATAGGGCTTACTTCCACAAGGATTTCCTTTCCATATCCAGGTAATCACCGAGGTAATTCCCATCTATTTTATCTGTTAACTTTCGATTTTTCCCATTCTATTTCTAATGGTAATTCAAATTCAAAAACACAACATATTGCTTGTACTTATAGCCGTACACGCTACCAAATCACAAGTACACAGATGGCTCTAACTCGCTCCATGCAAGTTGCCAGCTATTTCTAAATTTCAATTAGTTTCAGTTTATCTTTGTAAGATAACCTCACTGACTTCCAAATAATTAACTTTCCCATTGCTGATACAATTGTTCAAATAATTCCACTGTTTGTAGCGTCAATTCTTTTGTGACGACTGGACTTTCTAATAATCCTTTTTGAAGACAGTCATTCACATGATTGACTTCAAAAACAAACTCACTTTGATACGGTCGCTCAAATTTTTCTGTTTTCCCTTCATGGATTAACGTGGCTTCGTTTGCTTTCCAGAAATTAGGAATCGTTATTTCACCTTTTGTGCCATAAAACGTTAATTGGCTAGGTAGATCCAGCTGGGTTGTAATAAAAATGTTTCCTTGTACCTTATTTTCAAATAGTACACTGACATCACATTGCGTATCACTTTCATGAGGATTTCGTACAGCTGTTCCCGCCGCTTCAGCAATTGTTCCGTCTATTACATGCAACATATATTGTAGGGGATAGCTACCAGAACCATATAATGCGCCACCGCCTGCTTCCGCTGAATAAAACCAGTCAATATGATACACCGTCGGATAGGCAGTCGTTGAACGCATATAACGGACATCACCAATTGCACCTTCATCAATTTTTTCTTTAACAATTTGCGTGATTGGTAAAAATAATGCTTTTTGTGCTTCCATAATAAACAATTGGCGCTCACGTGCCAAATCAAATAATTCTTCTGCTTTATCCCAATTAAGTGTAAATGGTTTTTCCAATAAAACATGTTTATTTGCTAGCAATGCTTCTTTAGCCGTTTCATAATGACCTTTGTTGTAAACGGCAATATAAACAATATCAATAGTCGCATCTTGTAGTAACTCTTGATAACTACCATAAGCAGTAGGTATTGCAAGTTTTTCTGCCATTTCTTGGGCACGTTCATAATTGCGCGCTGCAATCGCCACAACTTCCCCCTCTGCACTTTCTTTTACACCTGCTACAAAACGTGGCACGATTTGTGCAGCACTGATAATACCATAACGGATCATGAGACTTCTCCTCCTTTGTCACATTTGATTGTACTATACTTTTTTTACTTTGAAAAAGCGCGAATACACAAAAAAGGCAACAACAAACAAATTGTTTGTTGTTGCCTTTTTTACAGTACTATTGCTAGTAGATAATTCCTTCTCCACAAAAGTCTTATCCGACACCCTACAATCCGGTAGGTGAGTTTCCTCGTTGTGCCTCTGTTTGAGGACTAGCCTAAGCTAGTCGTCTCGACTCATCGCATAAAATACATTCTATCACAGCAATATGAATTTGGCTAGTGTTTATCTAAAATTGAGCCAACTTTCGTATTGATTAAATCAATTGCCACATGATTTTCGCCGCCTTCAGGTACAATAACATCGGCATAGCGTTTAGTTGGTTCGATAAACTGATTATACATGGGTTTTACGACAGATAAATACTGTTCAATAATTGAATCCAACGTACGTCCACGCTCTTCCATATCACGTTTGATGCGACGGATAATGCGAATATCATCATCTGTATCAACATAAATTTTAATGTCCATTAAATCGCGTAATCGTTCATCTTCTAAAATTAAAATACCTTCTAAAATGATGACTTCTTTTGGCTCTTGAATAACCGTTTCATCGCTACGAGTATGTTTTACATAATCATAAACAGGTTTCTCAATTGTTTCGTAGTTTAATAATTTTGATAAATGCTCAATCAACAAATCTGTATCAAAAGCTAATGGATGGTCATAGTTGGTTTTTAAACGATCCTCAAATACCAAGTGGCTTTGGTCTTTATAATATGAGTCGTGCTCCAACATCATGATTGAATGCTCAGGAAAATGATTTAAAATCGCTCGACTGACACTTGTCTTACCACTTCCAGATCCCCCAGTAACGCCAATAATTATTGGTTTATGTTTCGTCATCAAATTTACCTCTTTCATTTTCAATTCTCTTTAAATTATAACGAAAATAGGCAAAATTACTATCAAAATTCACTGATTAAGCTAAAATTCCATAAATTTCTTGCAAACTTTGAATTTGGAAAGTTGGTTTAATCCTTGGCTCCTCCATATCTTTGATAGGATTTAACCAAACGGTATCAATTCCAGCATTTTTTCCGCCCTGAATATCAGAGGTTAATGAATCGCCAATAATAATCGTCTCTGCTCTTTTTAACTCTGGAATACGTGAAAATGCGTAGTCAAAAAATTCTCGTTTTGGCTTTTGATAACCTGCTGTTTCTGATATGAAGATATCTTTAAAATAAGGTAGTAACTTTGAATCGGTTAAACGTTGATACTGCGTTGTAGCAACACCGTTTGTAACCACATATAACTCCGCTTTTTCTGACAAATCCTGTACAATCTCTAAACTATTTCCTAAACGCTTGTGTCCTTGATTTAAATACTGACGATAACGTTTTTCCATCGCTAGGCTGTCTACTTTTTTTCCCAATTGTTCGAACAATATTCCAAAACGACCATTTACCACCTCTGCTGAAGTCATGTTGCCTTTTTCGTACTCTTTCCAGCGTTGTTGATTTAACACCTTATACGTTTGCTCAATTTCTGGAGTCAATTCAATTTTTACTTCTTGAAATAAAGATTGCAATGCTTGGTTTTCTGCATCTTTAAAATCTAATAACGTATCATCGACATCGAATAATAATGTTTTGTATCGCATAGTACCGCTCCTTTTATTCTCACTTTGTTAAATAGTGTAACTCATCTTTACATTTGAAGCCATTAGTAAACCTATTAAAAAGACCAGAACTACGTGCCGTAATCCTGGTCTTTTACAATTATTTGACGGGAATCAATTGCACAATTTTTTTATCAAAATGGATAATTCCCATGCCTAAACTGATAACTGCCAATAACAGCTCCAACTCATAACCATTTACAAAGCCACTTTGCGCTTTTAATAAATACATCGCGCTTAACAGTACGACAATGAATCCTAAAGAAACTAGTGGAACTAAAATACCAACAATCATAAAAATACCGCCAACTACTTCTACCAAAGCAGTCAAAATAGCAACAAAACCTGGTACACCTAAGCTTTCAAAAAACTGTTGCGTACCTGCTAAATCTGAAAATTTCGCAACACCATGTAATAACATAGTGATACCTAAAATCACTCGAATAATAACGACACCAATTACTAATTTATTTTTTAACATAACATCCTCCTTGACTTACTATAAGTTAGTGTTTCACTATTAAACCATATTTTACAGAGTCAAGTAAATAATTATGCTTATATTTTTTATCTAAAATAAGATTTTAATAACATCAAATCAGCTTGATTTAGCTCGCGATAGGCCCCTACTGATAAATCGCCTAGCTCGATTGGCCCCATTGCTACACGTTTTAAATAGATGACTTTTTTACCTGTTGCTAAAAACATTTTTTTTACTTGATGAAACTTACCTTCTCGAATAGTTAAACGCACACGGCTTTCTTTTGAGGTTGCTGAAAGAATGTCTAATTTCGCTGGTTGACAAATTTCACCACCGATAAATGTAATTCCTTGTGCAAACAGCAAAACATCTTGGTCTGTCACTTCTGCATTAATTGTTGCTTCATATACTTTATCGACTTTCTTCTTAGGCTGAATTAAATCATAATTCAACTGGCCATTACTCGTCAGTAAAATCAACCCTTCTGTGTCACGATCTAGTCGACCTACTGCCACTAAATCGGTACGATAATCCTTTGGCTGTAAACAGTCAAAAACAGTTGGTAACTCATCTTTATTAGCAGTGACCACACCTTGAGGTTTATTTAACAAATAATAGCTATCATTGGTATAAAGACGTTGACCATCAATTTCAATCTGATGAATTTGGCTATCAACATTTTTGTTCTCTTGGTAAATTACCTGCCCATCTACTTGAACTTTTCCCATTAAAAAAAGACGTTTCATCTGTTTTCGTGAGGTCTTCAACTGTGCTTCAATTAATTTATCTAATCGCATATTATCCCTTTCTTTCTGAACTATTATAGCCTTATTTCTTTAAGATTGTCATAATAAAAAAATCGAAATCTTTGACTTCTATTAAAATTACACGTATGGTTAAAGGGTAAAGTAAATAAAAGTTCTCACTACACACAGCGTTACAACCTGGTGGAGAAAGATCTGATCAACCTTTCTAGGCAGCTGTGAATAACAACTGTCTTTTTGCGTGTTCTCAATCACGTGCCACTTAAATGTGCATGAGTAACAAAAATTTGCTTAAAAACTACTGTAAAAAAACAGGAAATTTAGGAGGAATTGAGTTATGTCAGTATCATTGAAAGTAAGTAAGAGAGAAGTTCGCCCCCGTTCTATTCGAAACAAATTACGTCACGAAGGAAAAATTCCGGCGATTGTAAATGGGTACAAAGTAGAAAGTACACCTATTTCCATTGATGCCAAAGAATTTGACCGTATTTTACGTACACATGGATTAAATACTGTTATTACTTTGACTATTGATGGCAAAAATGTAAATACATTAATCCAAGATTATTCGTCAGATACATTTACAGGTCAATTAACACATGTCGCTTTCCTATCTGTTGATATGAAAGAAGAAACTGAAGTTGAAGCAGAAGTTGTCTTAGTTGGTGAATCTGCTGGTGTCAAAGCTGGTGGTGTTCTAACACAAAACCTATACAACGTAACTGTTTCTGCTACACCTGACAAATTACCAGAAAATATTGAAGTTGATATTGCGTCATTAGAAATCGGTCAATCTATCACTGTTGCCGATATTCCCGCATCTGATGAATATACGATTGTTACAAATGCTGATGAACAAATCGCAGCAGTTAATGAAGCACAAATCGTTGAAGACGAAGAACCTGGTGAAGCTGCTGAACCAGAAGTCATTGGTGAAGAAGAATAAAATAGAAATCCCTGTAAAGTGTACACTTTACAGGGATTTTTTTATAATGCGTCAAACTCTGCTACATCGACATCTTTTAAACTAATAATCCAAGCATTTAATTCGTCCTCAGCATTTAAGATATCTACATCTTCATCAATTTTTTCATTAATGGAAGACACTACACCTGATAAGGGACTTACATATTCATTCACAGCTTTTTCGGCTTCAAGTTCAATCAATGTATCTCCTTGCACAAACGTTTGTCCGACTTTAGGAACTGAGGCAAAAGTTATTTTTCCTAAATCATCTTGTGCTTCTTTTGTTAACCCTACAACATACTCCACACCATTGAATAATATCCATAAGTTATCTTTTTTCTTTAAGCATGCTTTTTTCATTCTAAAGGACTCCCTCGTATTCATTTTCCTTAAACCCATTCAATAAAAATTCACCATCTTTTACTAGAATAGGTCGTTTAATCAACATTCCATCAGATGCTAAAACCTGACTTGCTTCTTCTAGTGTAAAACTATCAATCTGATCTTTCAAGCCCAATTCACGATACTTCATACCACTAGTATTAAAAAACCGGCGTATCGGCATATCACTTGTTTCCATCCATGCTTGCAATAATTTAGGCTCAGGTGTTTGGGTAATCATGTCTACAGTCTCTACTTGCTGTCCATGTGCTTCCAACCATTTTTTTGCATCTCTGCAAGTACTACATTTAGGATACCAATATAATGTAAACATCTAGTTTTTGCTCCTTCTATTCCTTCTTGTTAAATGCTCGGGTGTTTGTTCAACTGAATGATACCGCATGGATAAAATCAAGCCAATTCCAATCATATTACTTAATAATGCTGAACCACCTTGACTAATAAATGGCAACGGAATCCCCGTTAGTGGCAACAAACCAATATTCGCTCCAATATTCTCAAACACATGGAACAAAATCATCATAATAATTCCCGTTGCGATATAGGTATAAAATTCATTGTTCGTATCGAAACAAACACGAATCATCCGATAAATTAAAATGAAATATAACAAAATAACGAAAGTACTACCTACAAAACCAAAATTTTCACCGATTACTGAAAAAATCATATCCGACTCACGAACTGGCACATAGACATCACTGACATTAAACCCTTTACCAAACATTCCTCCTGAACCAATCGCCATAATTGCTTTAGCTACCTGACCAGAGCTTCCTTGAATATCATGAAAAGGATCTAACCAGGCATCAATTCGTTTAAATTGGTATTCAGAAAATAACCCAATATTTTCTAAAAAGGCTCGACCACCATCTGTAAGCACTAAAAAAATCGTGCCTGCACCAATAACTACAAACGTTACAATGACTGGAACAACAATTTTCCAAGAAATTCCAGACATTAAAAAGATGCCTCCAAAAATAGCTAAAAAGACTAACATTGTTCCAAAATCTTCTTGTAATAAAACTAATATAATAACTGGCAAGGTAACGGCTAACATTTTACCAATCAATAACCTATCTGTCTGTAGCGTTCGCTCACGATAGCTACCATTATGCTTAGTGACCACTAAGGCCAACATCATAATCATCGCAATTTTCATCAATTCTGCAGGTTGAACCGTAAATGCTCCAAAGCTAAACCAGTTCCGTGAACCGGTCAGTGCTGCAATATCTGGATCATAAAAACGAACCAATAGAACCATTACTACAAGTCCTAAACCATAAATGTAAGGTGTTAGCAACCATAACATTTTAGAGTTAATTCGCATGATAATCGCTACTGCAACCACTCCAAAAACATACCAAACACCTTGTTTTAGAACCCCTTTGATGGGATCAGCAGATTCTGCTAAATTATGGCTGTGAACTAAAGCAACATATAAAGATGCCAATCCTACTAAGCATAAAAGAAAAACGGGTAAGATTACCCCATAATCAATTTGGTTATCATTTCTAAACACATTCTTTTTTTCCATCGGCTCTCTCTTTCCCTAAAAATACTCTTTTCATTATAGATTGAATTATTTAGAATTGAAAGTCTTCCGTAGAGACATTCAAAAAAATTTTAGAAATCTTCATTTTATGGCAGAATTTCACTCATTTAATCGCTTCATCCTACTGTTTTTTTCCGGTGTTCATCTCCTAGTTTTGATTCTTTTTGTTGTTACTCCAATAAAAAATAAAAACGCTGAGAAAAACCCAGGTGGCTTTTTCTCAGCGTTTATCAATAATGCCAGCTGCAGGGATCGAACCTGTGACCTACGCGTTACGAGTGCGTTGCTCTACCAACTGAGCTAAGCTGGCGGAAATACAAAAATATTATAGATAAAAATTTTCTTTTTGTAAAGTGTAACTGCCTTACAATCCTATTGTCTGAAAATTTCCAAAAAGTGTGTTACAATTTAATACAGAAAGGGAGGTTTTTTAAATATGTCAACATTTGGTAAATTTGAAACAACTGTCGTCCCATCAGAAATCGGTGAGATGTTTACTGTCGATACTCCGGTAGTTTTCAAGATTCATGATCAATTAGAAACAGGTACTGTCACTAAACAGCTAAAAAATTCAGCCGTTGTAGAAATTAATGAAACCGCTGATAACCAACAGCTTATGTCAAAAAGTAACGGTGTTATCATTGTTAACTATAAACACATGAAAAAAATATAACAAAAAACAATTGGAATATTTTGATTAGCACCCCGTCAAGTAGACATGGAATATAATAAAATTTTTAGAGAACTGTTTGCCATTTTTTGCAAAGAGTTCTTTCTTTTTTCTCTGATTAACTTTGGCTGTCTTTACCAGCCAGCTCTCTAGTAGCGTGACTCATTTTCCTGGTGTACGTTAGCTTCCTTTTTGACATACAAAAGCCTCCTATACAGGACTTTTCTATTGCAGTGTCCGATATAGGAGGAGAGCCTCATAGCTCAATCATTTGTTATTTTGTACCGAATAAACGGTCACCTGCATCACCTAAGCCTGGAACAATATAACCATGATCGTTTAAATGATCATCTAATGCAGCAGTATAAATATCAACATCTGGATGCGCTTCTTGTAAAGCTTTAACCCCTTCTGGAGCAGCAACTAAACAAACAAATTTAATATTTGAAGCACCCCTTTTTTTCAATGAATCAATGGCCATAATTGCTGAACCACCTGTTGCTAGCATCGGATCAACTACTAGTAATTGACGGCTATCAATATCTTCTGGTAATTTTACAAAATATTCATGTGGTTCTAACGTTTCTTCATCACGGTATAAACCAACGTGTCCTACTTTTGCAGCTGGAATCAATTGTAAGATACCATCAACCATGCCTAAACCAGCGCGTAAAATTGGAATAATGGCTACTTTTTTACCTGCTAACGTTTTTTGAGTTGTTTTAGTAATTGGTGTTTCAATAACAACATCTTCGACTGGCATGTCACGTGAAATTTCATATGCCATTAACATTGCAATTTCATCAACAACCTCACGAAATACTTTTGTTCCGCAATTCTTATCACGAATAATTGATACTTTATGTTGGATCAACGGATGATCGATTACTTGAAATTTGCCCATTGTCAGTTCTCCTTTAGAGTTTTCTTTTATTGTAATTCAAATCAAAATTTCGCACAACATATCTTGTACCATTTCACGCTGTTTTTTTAGAATATACACATTTTATTATTCTTTGGGAAAAAGTCGTTATCTTGTCAATTTAGTGCTAAAGATAAATTCATGACATTGATCACCAGCCAAAAATTAAGTTAAATTCTGTCAGAAAAACAGAATCATACTACTACAATAACTAAGCTTTTACCCTCTTTTCCCTCAGTTTTAATAGGACAAAAAAAGGAATTCTCTAATTAACGAGAATTCCTTCTTTATTATTTAGCGTATAGAGGATGTGCATCTGTTAATGCACGAACTTCTTCTTTCACTTGTGCATGTACAGCTTCATCGTCTTTATTTTCTAATACTTTTACGATTAATTTGGCAATTGCTGCTGAACCTTCCTCATCAAAACCACGACTTGTGATTGCAGGCGTACCTACACGAACACCACTTGTTTTGAAAGGACTTAATGTTTCAAATGGAATAGAGTTTTTATTGACAGTAATATTTACAGTATCTAATAATTTCTCAGCATCTTTTCCTGTCATATCGAAACCAGTAACATCAATTAATAATAAATGGTTATCCGTTGAACCAGAAATTAAACGTGCTTTGTCTGAATTATTGAAGACCTCTGCCATCGCTTTTGCATTTTTGATTACTTGGCTTGCATAATCTTTAAAACTTGGATCTAAAGCTTCTTTAAACGAAATAGCTTTACCTGCAATCACATGCTCTAATGGTCCTCCTTGGATACCAGGAAAGACATTACTGTTAATTTTTTTCGCTAAATCTTCGTCATTTGTTAAGACTAGACCACCACGAGGGCCACGTAATGTTTTATGAGTAGTAGTTGTTGTAATATCTGCATAAGGCACTGGATTTGGATGTAAGCCTGCTGCTACTAAACCAGCAATATGCGCCATATCAACCATTAATTTAGCGCCAACTTCATCAGCGATTTCTTTGAATTTAGAAAAGTCAATTGTTCGAGAATATGCACTGGCTCCAGCAACAATTAATTTTGGTTGATGCTCTTTTGCTAATTCAAGAACAAGATCATAATCGATTAATTCGGTTTCTTTATCAACACCATAGCTTACAAAATTATAGGTTTTACCACTGAAGTTAACGGGTGATCCATGTGTTAAATGTCCGCCCGCAGACAAATCCATTCCTAAGACAGTATCGCCTGCTTCAATTAAAGCTAAATAAGCGGCTGTATTCGCTTGAGAACCTGAATGTGGTTGAACATTTGCAAATTTAGCACCAAAGATTTCTTTTGCGCGATCGATGGCTAAACTTTCAATTACATCAACAAATTCACAACCACCGTAATAACGACGACCAGGATAACCTTCCGCATATTTATTTGTTAAAATACTACCTTGTGCGGCCATAACACCCTCAGAAACGATATTTTCAGAAGCAATTAATTCTAAATTATTTTGTTGACGCTCTGCCTCTTTTTCAATAGCTACCCATAAATCTTTATCAAACTCTTTATAATCCATTCTACACATAACACCCCTTTACTAAGATGTTAGCATTGTAACATAATCACGCATATAAATCTCCAAAAAAATCTAAAAAGGCGATTCATTTTCGCTATTTTAAACAAAAAACGGTTTATAGACGAACAATAAAAAGAAATACACCTTTTATCGTTAGAAAAAGACGTATTTCTCAATTATTTATTCAAAATATTGCTGCGCAGCTGCTTTTTTTAGACGATTCATATACGCTACTCCTAAACCTTTTTCAGGAAAAGTCGCAACATAAATCACATCTAACTTTGGTTCAGATTCGTCTAATGCTCGTAGACCTGCAAATAAACCTCTTGTTGCAGCTTCAATACTATCATCAGCAAATGCAAAGATAGTCGTATTCTCGCATACCACTTGCTGAGCAATCGTTGGTCCAGCCATGACACCAACATTCAGCTGTTGATGTTGAGCTGTCAACACAACTTTTGACCAGTCATTTTCACGAACCATCACTACCTTAGTATCTGGTGAATAATGTTTATATTTCATGCCTGGTGATTTTGGTGCTTCTGATTCTGTAATCAAATGTTTATCCACAGCAATTTCGACACCTAAGTCACGTTCTAACTGCTCCTTCGTAATTGCTCCTGGACGCAAAATCATCGGTGGTTGGCTAGAGTCGCTAATGTCCAAAACAGTTGACTCGACACCAATCGATGTGGAACCATCTTCCAAAATCCCTTCAATTTTTCCTTTTAAATCATGATACACATGGTCGCTGCTAGTTGGACTCGGTTTCCCCGAGGTATTGGCACTTGGTCCCACTAAAGGAAGTCCTGATGCTTTTAGCAAGGCTAAGGTCTTTTCATTATTCGGCATTCGAAAAGAAACCGTTGGTAAACCTGCTGAAACAACTGCTGGAAAAGCATCTTGTTTCGTTTGACACACTAATGTTAGAGGGCCTGGCCAATAGTTAGCTACTAGTTGCTCGGCTAAAGGATGAATGTTTTCTACGTAGGTTTTCACTTGATCAAAACCTGTAACATGCACAATCAAGGGATTATCAGTTGGTCTACCTTTTACTGAAAAAACCCGTTTTACTGCATCTTCTGATAAGGCATTCGCACCTAGGCCATACACTGTTTCTGTTGGAAATGCCACTAAACCATCTGCTTTTAAAATAGTAACTGCCGTATTAAGTTCTTTTTCGCTCAATCGTTTGGTTTCCAAAGTTATCCACACCCTTCCGCTTGTTTTTCATTGAGTTATCAACAATTCTATATAGTTATACACATTCTGTGGAAAACTTTTTTCTGTTAATGATGCGTTTTCCCTTCCTACTCATTTATCTCGGTCGTTACCTTGGTAATAAAACTTTTCTTTGGCTAATTCATATAAAATGATTAGTTATCCACAACCCTGTGGATAACTAGTAAACAAAAATCACCCGATCTTGTCCTGCCAAGTCCTTTTTAATTTCAATTACCTTGTTAGGAAATGCTTCTTGAAATATTTTTTGAACTGTTGCTCCTTGCTGAAAACCAATTTCTAAAAATATTTTACCTTGAGGATCTAATTTTCTCTGAGCTTGTTCAGCCAATTTTTCATAAATAGCTAAGCCGTTATTTTCTGCAAACAACGCGGTTTTAGGTTCAAATAAACGAACACTTTCATCCATCAATGACCATTCATTTTGACTAATATAAGGCGGATTAGAAATTATTACATCAATTGATTCAGAAATAGGTTCCAAGGTATCACCGAGGTAAAAATCTACCTCAGTTGCTAGTGAATGGCTATTTTTTTTCGCTATTTCTAAAGCTGTTTCGGAAATATCTACTGCCATGACTTGCCAGTTTGGGCGTTCAGCTTTTAACGTAACTGCAATGGCACCCGTTCCTGTCCCTACATCAACTACAGTTAGAGATTGAGAGGGTGTTTTTTCTAAGCATAGCGCTACTAATTCTTCCGTTTCTGGTCTAGGAATTAAGGTAGCTGACGTTACTTGAAATCTTCGCCCATAAAACTCTTCATAACCAATCAAGTATTGAGGAGGATGATTAGCTAATAAAGCAGCTAAATCGCTACGAAGTTGTTGCTCTTCTGCTGCGCTTATTTTATTTCGCATATTTAATAACCAGTCCGTTTTATTCCAGTTTTTCCTTGCTAAAAAAACGTATTGAATTGCATACCCTTCCTTACCTTGTTCTTCTAAAAAAGAAGAAGCCCATGACAGGACTTCTTGATAAGTTTTAGCCATTTTGCAACTCTTCTAACTTCGAGGTTTGATCGTACATGATTAAGGCATCGATAATTTCATCCATCTTACCTGCTAGAATTTGATCTAATTTTTGAATAGTTAACCCAATACGATGATCCGTTACTCGGTTTTGAGGGAAGTTATAGGTACGAATTCGTTCTGAACGATCGCCAGTCCCTACAGCTGATTTACGGTTTGCATCGTATTCACTTTGCGCTTCTTGTTGAATTTGATCGTAAACACGAGCTCGTAAAACCTTCATTGCTTTCTCACGATTTTTCAATTGTGAACGCTCATCTTGCATCGCAACAACAATACCAGTTGGAATATGCGTTAGACGTACAGCAGACGCCGTTTTATTGACGTGCTGACCACCAGCACCTGATGCATGATAAATATCTGTACGAATATCTTTATCAGCAATATCTATTTCTACTTCTTCCGCTTCTGGCATGACAACCACTGTTGCTGTAGAAGTATGAATACGTCCTTGAGATTCTGTTGATGGGACGCGTTGAACTCGATGCGCACCACTTTCATATTTTAATTTTGAGAACACATTGTCTCCACTAATCATCATGATTACTTCTTTGTAACCACCAATTCCTGTAACGTTTGCTTCTAGAACTTCTGTTTTCCAACCTTGAGACTCAGCATAGCGTTGATACATACTGAATAAATCTCCTGCAAACAATGCAGCTTCATCTCCACCAGCAGCTCCACGAATTTCCATGATAATATTTTTATCATCATTTGGGTCTTTTGGTAATAATAAAATTTTGATTTTTTCTTCGATTTCCACTTTTTCTTTTTTCAATTCAGAAAGTTCTTCTTTGGCTAATTCTGCCATTTCGTCGTCTAAGCTCTCTCCTAGCATTTCTTCTGCATCTGCAATACCTGTGACAACATCTTTGTAACGGCGATATACATCAACCGTTTCACGGGTGCTAGCTTCTTCTTTAGATAACTCCATAAATCGCTTAGTATCAGAGACGACAGCTGGATCACTTAATAATTCGCCTAGTTCTTCATAACGGTCTTCAATTGCTTGTAACTGATCGTACATTTGTTTTGCTCCTTTGCTTAAATTTCTGGATGGAAGTAATGGTGACGGCAAACTGGATAATAGGCTTCATTTCCACCAATTTGCACTTGTGCCCCTTCATAGACAGGCTTTCCATCAATATAATGTAAATTCATAATTGCTTTTTTATGACAAAACCAGCAAATAGTTTTCATTTCTTCAATTTTGTCCGCATATAGCAATAAGTATTTTGATCCTTCAAATAACTCATTACGAAAATCATTTTTCAGACCAAATGCCATGACAGGGATTCCTAATTCGTCAACTACACGGGTAAAAGAAAGAACATGTTCCTTCTTTAGAAATTGTGCTTCATCAATTAAGACACAATATGGTGTGTATCCCAGTTCTTGAATGACAGAAAATATGTCTGTCTCATCAAAAATTGGAATAGCTTCCTCTTCTAAACCAATTCGGCTAGAGACTTGTCCAATACCAGAACGTGTATCTAATCCACTTGTCATCAAAACAACAGGTTTGTTCTGTTCTTCATAGTTATGGGCAACTTTTAAAATCTCTATTGATTTTCCACTGTTCATTGCGCCATATTTAAAAAATAATTGTGCCATCTAGTCATCCTCCGTTTGTTCCTTTGCTAGTATACTTGAAAATGACGATTTTTTACAGCTTTAAATATCTTCTTTCACTGATTTTTATACAAAAATAATAGCTTACAACAATTAAAAACAAAATTCCAAATAACATTGACTTGAATTTCACAATAAAAAAATACTTATTTTTCCTATAAAACTCAAAATACCATTTGGCATCGTTTTCTTTTTGTGATAAAATGTGAACAAATTAACAATTAAATTTTAGGAGGACATTATGAAAAAGACACGTATTGCTACATTTCTTGTTTTTGCTAGCTTAAGTTTAGCAGCTTGTAGCCCAGATGATTCAAATACTGCAAGTTCAACAACGGAGGACCAGCAAACAACAGCTTCCAGTGTTGCTACTTCTGATAGTACAACAAGTGAAGCTAGTAACATTACCATTGCTGAAGGAACAGATACGGGGACTGAAATTCCTGAAGCAGGTACCTTAGTTATGCGTCAAATGTATACTGCTCCACACGGCACAAAATCATTCGCAGCAGTGAATGTTTTAATGAATGGTGAAACAATTGTGGATGCTCAAATGGATGAGTTTCAGTATTTAGATCCAGCTGATTTTAAAGGCGTTCCTAATGCTGATGCAGGTTTTGGTGAAGCCTTCCCTGAAGGTACAGTGTTAGCAAGTAAAACTGAAAACGATGCAGCTTATTCCACTTTAATGAAAGATAAAGCTAGTGCAACTCAAACATGGCAAACAAGTATGGATGCTATTACAGAGTTTGTAAAAGGAAAAACAGTTGCTGAAATTGAAACTGCTATTGGTGATTTAGATAAACAAGGCGAAGATGGTAACCCTGCCGATGTTGTTTCTGGTGCAACTTTTGCCGACACGAAAGGTTACTTACAAGCAATTGCCGCTACAGCAAAAAATGGTATGGTTGCTATTGGTGCTAAAACTGAAGCCACTGATTTTAAACAAGCTCAATCTCTAGGAGCACCTCATGGCGACAAATCATTTGCAATCACAACTGTAGCAATGGACGGTGATAAAGTAGCCGCTGTTTTTGTTGATGAATTCCAATATGTAGATGCTACAGCGTTTGGTGGCGTTCCAAATTCCGACACTGATTTTGGCCAAGGTGTTGCAGCAGGCCAAGTATTAGCTTCTAAAGTTGCGAATAATGAAGCATATTCTGCTTTAATGAAAGAAAAAGGCGGTTCTACTCAAGAATACGCAGTTAATATGAAAGCTGTTGAAGATTTTGTGGTTGGAAAAACGATTGCTGAAATCGAAGCAGCTGTTGGTGATTTAGATAAACAAGGCGAAGATGGTAAGCCTACTGATGTCGTTTCTGGTGCGACATTTGCTGATACAAAAGGCTATCTACAAGTTATTGCTGATACAGCAAAAAATGCAGAATAAACTAAAACGGGCCTGTGACGTAAGTACGTCTCAATCCAAGTTATAAACCAGAATACCCACGAAAATTGAGTTTGATTTTCGTGGGTATTCTGGTTTTCTATGTATAGGGTTAGTTCTTTCTATTTAATGTGGCTAATTTCATCATATTAAGGGCCATCATCAAGATGCCTGATTGCTTTCGAACCTTGTTTAGCCCTCGAACCGTATATCGAGTGAAACCCAAACAAGCCTTCATTTTTCCGAAGACTGTTTCGACATCTGTTTTTCTACGAGCATAGATCTTTCCTGTTTTTTCGTCAGAAAGCATCTCTCTTTGTTTGGCTTTGTGGTATTCCCAAGCTGGATTGACAAGAATTTTTCTTACATATCCTTTGGGTGTCAATGCTTCTGGAACTTCTCGTAAATAGTCATCCACTTTTTCAGCTTGATACTCTTTGAAATCTCGAACGAAACCGTCTTTATCTGTCCGTTGGCGATAGGCATGAAAATTGAAGCGAACGCCTTTGGGATCACTATAATAATCTTCCTCTTCAAAATACGTCCAATTCATCACTTTCCGTTCGTCAGATTGCCATTTTTTACTTTGTTCTTTCAACATCGTGCCATACGGAATAAGCGCCGTGTGTTGTGGCAATTTATCTTCTAAATAGCGATAGTTACTCTCAGAACCATAACCGGCATCGGCGACAATATAATGAGAAGCTTGTTTGTCTAGCTTCATTTTTTCTAGAAAAGGCTTTAATGTTTTTGTATCTGTTGGGTTTTGAAAAACATCGTATCCCAAAACAAATTGTTTGCACGTGGCAATTTGAAGATTGTACGCTGGTTTCAGTTGTCCATTCATCATGTGATCTTCTTTCACTCGCATAAATGTTGCTTCTTTATCTGTTTTTGAATAACTGTTTCGGGCACCATAAATAGACATCTGTGTTTGATGTTCTGCCATTTTTTCTCGTCTTTCAGAAAGCTTGCGTTTCTGGGTTTTTAGCGTCCGTCGTTGTTGTTTCGCAGGATTGGGAGAAATCTTGGCTGTTTCCTCGACTTCTTTCTCTAGGTCTTCTAAGCGCAACGCCATTCGTGTCAGAAGTTCATCTAATAAATCGAACGTCAGATTAGATCCTTCAGGAATATGTTTGACTTCATAGGCTTCTTGAAGTTCTGTCATTAAGGTCAGAATTTTTTCACGGTTCATTTAATCAAAACGAATCGTATTCTTCTTCCAAACAAAGCTAAATTTATTGGCATCTGCCAAGATTTTTGTCCCATCAATAAAAAGCACATCGTCAATCAGATTGCGTTCCCGAAGATAGTGAACCAAAGAATCCAAACTTTTATTGGTCAGTTCTTCGACATCTTTCGAGACACAAAAGCGGGCAATTGTCCGATAAGAAGGCTCACTTTCTTGTGTCAACCAGCGGGCATAAAGATTTTCTTCTGCCAACCGTTGAATTTTTCGACTGGTAAATGTCTCGCGAGTGTACGCAAAAAGAACCAACTTTAACATCGTACGCAACTCATATTCTCGTGGGCGACCGAAAAGATACGGTTCATGGATCTGTAAAGATTCAACCAATTCGTTGATAAAACAAGCGACATGATTTTCTTTTGGAATAAATTCAGTTGATAGGTTTAAAGTTAGTTGATTTATGTTATAATTTGGGTACATTGTTTTTGTCCTTTCGAGGATAAGAATTTGGAAGTGCAAGGTCAGAGTTGTGCTTCCTTTTATTTTACCTTAAAAAGCGCCAGAAATGAACGATTACTCGTCATTTTTGGCGCTTTTTCATGGGACTTACGTCACAGGCCCGTTTATTTATATAGTTACTTTTCATGGTAACGATCAACGACTCTAAATGACTGACAAACTAGATCAATAGTTGTAGAAAATGGTAATGAATATTGGCTTAACTCCCATTGAAAGAACTTTTTGTGCTCTTTGTACCAATAATCATAACTTAAGTCTCCTTCACCCTCAGAAATAGCAAATTCTTTAGATACTTCATTCATCGGTACAATTTCAATTTTTGTGTATTGAATAATTGCCAATGGTCTATTCTGACCATCTAATACAATTTCATATTCTCCTACAACAGGTATTGTTTCTTCTTCAATATCATAGATACACTTAGCTGAACAGGTTCCCGTCTTAAGACCTTGAACAACTAATTGACCTAATTCATTTCCCATTTTTTCAGATCCATCCCCAAACATCCAAGCTTCGGGAAGCTCACTTGCTAATGAATGTTTCTGACTAAATTCATCCCAATACGCTCTAACTAAATCCATATAATCGCCTCTTATCTACTATAATCTTCTCATTTATTACAACATAAAAGTTACAACTAAAGCAATGATTGCAAGATAAAAAATAATGAGCAAATGGCTGATTTCTATCTTTTTCCACTATTTGTGTATAAAATAGTCCCACACTTATATCGACTGTATTTGCAAAGAACACGACAACACATCGAGTTAAAACATGAGAAATCGTTGCTGTTTCAACAGAGACAAAAAGTTCAACCTCATTAGAACAAGCAGAAATGCTTTCAGCTAGTTTCTATTTAAAAATACTGTTTCTTATTTTTTTAATATAACAATAACACCCCATGATTCACAGCTATTTAAATAACAAAAAAAGAGAGAAAACTCAGCTGAGCTCTCTCTTTATAGTAAAATTAACGATGAATATACGTGTAACCTGATGCACTCATTGTTGCAGTATTAGGGCCTCCAGGATTAGAGAATCCCATTCCGCCTTGAGAAATAGTGATAGTATTGCTTGCAGCATCATAAGATTCTACATAAGCAACGTGTCCATAAACACCATCAGCTGTCCAAACACCACCAACAGATTGTCCAGCGGCAAATACAACGACTGAACCAGCAGCAGGTGTGCCATTTACAGTGTAACCATCAGCAGCTGCAGATGCACCCCACTGTGCGCCATTTCCCCAGTAAGTTCCAACCCATGATGCACGGTTTTTAACGAACCAAGTACATTGACCCCAAGCGTACATATTACCTGATGATGAATGATCAACTGCACCACTTGATGAATTTCCTACAAATGAACTATCGTTGTTTGATTCAACAACAGGGGCTTCAACACTAACTTCTGGAGTTGATTCAACTTTAGTTTGCTCTACTACAACTGGTTTATTTGCTTTTACTTCTTGAACAACTTCTTTTACTTCAGTTTTTGGTTCAACAACTTCTTGTTCTACAATTTCTTCAGCTTTAGGTTGTTCTTGTGTTTCAGCTTGCTCAGCTTTAGGTTGTTCTTGTACTTCAGTTGCTTGTTGTTGTGCTGCTTCTTGCGCTGCTTCAATACGAGCTTGCTCTTCTACAGCTTTTTTAGCGGCTGCTGCTTGTGCTGCTAAAATACGTGCTTTTTCAGCTTCAGCTTCTTCTTTTTTCTTTTGTAATTTCGCTTTATCGCCTTCAGCAGTTGCTTGTTGTGCTGCTAAATCTGCTTTTAAAACATTTACACTTGCTTGTTTTTCAGCAAGTGAATTTTTTTCACTTTCCAATTGTTGTTGTGTCGCAGCAACTTCTTGGACTTTTCTTTCATTCTCTTGAATGCTTTTCTCAACCGCTTCTTTATCTTGTTGTTGTTTTTCGATTAATTCATTGTTGGCTTTCACAATTGTTGATACTGCTTGTACGCGACCAATAGCATCGCTTAAAGAATCAGCTTCTAAAACAGCATCAAGTAAATTCATATTATCGCCATTAACTTGAACGTCACGTGCTTGGTTTTGAATAACTTCTTCACGTTGTGCAATACGTAATTTCAAATCAGCAATTGTTTGTTGTAATTTTTCTGCTTCTTTGCCTAATTCAGCTTGTTTTGCTTCTAATTCGCTAACTTTTTCGCTAACTGTTGCAATTTCTGCTGATAAATCATCGATTTGTGCTTGCGCATCTGCTTGTTGACCTTTTAAATTGTTAATTTTTTGATCTTGTTGTTCGATTTGATCATCGATTGTATCTGCCAAAGTTGCACTTGGCGCTGAGATTGCTGTTAACATTAATGAACATACCATTAAAGTAGCTAAGTATTTTTTCTTCAAATTATTGCTCCCCCTGAGATTACTCTATAATCTAATTATCTAACTTCTTCTTAATAAGAAATTTCACGTTCTAATTTAGCGACAGATAAATCTTAACATATTAATATAGCACTTAGGTAAAAAGAATGTTACAAAATTATTTCAAATGAATATCAATTAGGTGTTTTTTCAGAAATAATGACGAGTTATTGAAAAAAGTAATGAAAAATACCTGTTTCCATAAAAAATAGCAGGAGATTATCTAATGTCTCCTACTACTCTTTCTTTAATAGAGATAAAAATGGCTCTCCATACTTATCTAATTTATTTTGTCCTACTCCTTTAATTTGTAAAAATTCTAGGGATGTTTGCGGTTGTTTTTCTGCTAATTCTTGTAATGTCTTATCAGAAAAAATGATGTACGGAGGTAAATTTTGTTCTTGAGCTAATGACAGTCGCAATGCACGTAATTCTTCAAATAATTCATTATCTACTACTAATTGCTTAACTGTAGCTTGTTTGCGATAGACTTTCTTTTTGCCTAATAAGACATCCACCCCTTCAGGAGAAATTGATAATAAAGGATATTGCCCTTCTGAAGGTGTCAAAAATTGTTCAGCAGTTAAATAATCAATTAACTGAACCATTTCTTTTTGTGTCCAATCTTTCATCAATCCGTAGGTAGACAGTTGTTCAAAATGCCATTGTGTAATTTTTTGATCTTTAGAACCAGTTAGCACTTTTCCAACAAGTGATTTTCCAAATTTTTCTCCCATACGTTTAACACAAGACAAAACTTTTTGTGCTTCAACAGTAATGTCGACGGATTCACGATCATCCAAACAATTACTGCATTTCCCACAAGGCACGCCTTCTTCCCCAAAATAACGTAAAATATAACATTGTAAACACATTTGTGTATGTGCATATTGACTCATTTCTCGTAATTTCAAATATTCATTCTGTTGATAGTCAATGGAAGATTCTGATTGCTCAATAAAAAACTGCTGAATTTGTAAATCTTGCGCAGCATAAAGTAAGACTGCCTCGCTGGGTAGTCCGTCACGTCCCGCACGCCCGGCTTCTTGGTAATAAGACTCTAGGTTCCCCGGAATTTGCGCATGAATCACAAATCGGACATTACTCTTATTAATCCCCATTCCAAAAGCATTTGTTGCCACCATTACTTGAATACGATCAAATAGAAAATCTTCTTGGCTTTTTGAACGTACTTGTTCAGAAAGACCGCCATGATACATTCCAACCGTAATTTCTTTGTGTCGCAATAAATGATACAAACGTTCAACTTCTTTACGCGTGCTGGCATAGATAATCCCCGCTTGTCCTTTATTGGTTTTTAAATATTCCAATAAATAGACATCTTTTTGTTCTTTGACCACTTGAAAAGCGAGATTTTCACGAGCAAAACCTGTTTTAATTTGATTATTATCGGGAATTGATAATAACTGACAAATATCTTCAGCTACTTGAGTGGTAGCAGTAGCGGTTAGAGCAATAATAGTTGGGCGTTGAGTAAATGAACGCAACGTCTCTGCTAATTTTAGATAACTTGGCCGAAAATCATGTCCCCATTGTGAAATACAATGGGCTTCGTCAACGGCTACTAAATCAATGTCTACATGACGTAATAATTCAAGGAAATCAGCTGTTTCTAAACGTTCTGGTGCTAAATATAATAGCTTAACCTCTCCTCTAGCTGCCCTTCCCAAGCGTTGTTGAATTTCTGAAAAATGAAGTGTGCTGTTAACATATGTTGCTGGAATCCCCATTTCATTTAAACTATCCACTTGATCTTTCATTAATGAAATTAAAGGAGAAACCACAATCGTTAATCCATTAAATAACAAAGCAGGCAATTGATAACAAATGGATTTCCCCCCACCAGTCGGCATAATGCCCAGAACATCTTCTCGGTTTAAGATTTTTTGAATAATCTCCAGTTGCCCTTTACGAAAAGTTTTGTATCCAAATTTTTCTTCCAATAATTGTGTTAGTTCACTCATTTGTTCCCTTCTTTCTCTGTTTTATTATACTCAATTAGTAGCGGGCTTGCATATCTTGTAATTTTTGTAAGTAAGCGTGTTTTAACATAGGTGGCTCAAGAATGAGCGCTTCGGTACCAAATATCAAGAAATAATTCACTAGAAAATCCAGCTCTTTCTCGTGATAGGTTCCTTTAAGCTGATTATCTACCATAGTCATATTAGGAAATAATTGATGCTGTGCCAACTCACAACCTTTTGCTGTTAACTGAGCTACAAAAGTAAATGGACGCACTTGTTGTTTTTGCATTGCTGCTACTGAATAGTTTTTTCCTTCAGCAAAAAACTGAATATTGGTCATCTTATCACAACGATATGTTCGCCATTGGTGCTTTTGTATATCTCGAGCCAAACAATACCACAAACCCTGACGATAATTTAAATGGACTGGTTGAATGATTTTGACTTCTGAATGTTCTTTTTGGTAATGCACACGTAGCTGGTGTCGTGCTAACATCGCTTGATAGAGCGTCTCTAGTTGAGGAACTGCTATTGGTACTTGGAGGCCTTCATAACTAACCATTGTTTCAAGTTCTTCTAAGGAAGTCACTGGAAATTTTTCTATTAATTTCTCTTTGATTTGTTGATAAGAATGAGGAAAAGGAGTGGCATCTTTCAATAACTGCAAAGCAAAAAAGATACTTAACAATTCTGTTTCCTTAAAATAAATCGGGGTTCGTAATTGATGAGATAAGACACAATATCCACCATTTTTGCCACTTTCAGCATATAAAGGTACTCCCAGTGCTTCTAATTCGCTCACATCACGTAAGGCAGTTCGTTTAGAAATACGAAATTCCATCATTAAATCACGTAAATTGAATTGCTTTTTCCCATGAATAAAAATTAATTCTTGATTGAGTCGTTCACTTTTTTTCATATTTTCTCCTTTTGGTGCCATCTTCTGTCACCATTAAAACGTATACTAAGAAAAAAAGCAAAGGGGTATGATTAGTTATGACCATTCAATTATCCACATTTTTATCATTAGACGGAAAGGCCGACCACGCACTCACTTTTTACCAAGAAATTTTTCAAGCGAAAGTTCTTTTTAAAATTACCAATCAACAATTCAAGGAACGTTTAAATCCACAGCTAGAGATTCCCAACGGTCAAGAAGAGTATATTTCACATTCTATTTTACAGATCGGAACCACACAGTTACAAATTGCGGACACATCCATTACTAGCGATTCCCTGACTAGCGGGAACAATTTTTCGCTAAGCTTTACGATTAACGATTTAGCCACTATCAAATCGATTTATCAAAAAATCATTCAATATGATGAGACGCAAATTATTGCTGCACCTTGCGAAAACGAATTTGCAGATTTTTATGCAATTGTTCGCGATCCATTTGGGGTTCTTTTACAATTAACCAAAGAAAAACAACCTGACCCTGAGCAAAAAGGCAAAAAAAGAGACCCTCACACATGTGATGGGCTCCCCGTCAAGTGGACACGGAAATAGAATAAAATTTTTGGAAAACTGTTTGCCATGTTTTTGTGCAAGCAGTTTTTCTTTTTTTGGTGATAAACCTCGGCTACGCTCGGTTTGGCGCAGAACGTTGATGAGCGAAACCAAGTACGTTTCACTCATCAAAATTCTACGAAGATTAGGCAGCCAGTAAAAGTTGTCTGTGTACGTCCATGGGTGTCATAGAGTACAAGCAACGTTGGTAACGACCATTATTGTAATAGTTAATATAATTTTCAATCATTGAAACGAGCCTTTCACGACTCGTAAATTTTCGACGATAGTACTTCTCACGTTTTAATGTGCCCCAAAATCCTTCCATTGGACCATTATCAATACAATGAGCTACTCGGGACATACTTTGTTTCATGCCTTGTTTCTTCAATCGATGACCCATCTGTTTGCTCGTATATTGAAAGCCACGATCACTATGAAAAAGAGGATGCGCATCTGGTTCAAGTCGAATGGCTTCATCAAAAGTATCAAAAACTAACTTGTTATCATTTCTGTCACTGATGACAAATGAAACGATGCGTCGATCGGCCAAATCTAAAATGGCACTCAGGTACACTTTCTTCACTTGATTGCCTTCGTAGTACTTAAACTCAGAGACATCGGTTAACCATTTTTCATTTGGTTTATCCGCATGAAAATTTCGATTTAAATAATTTTTGGCTATATGATACGGATTTTTAGACACCTTAGTGATTCCATGCGGATGGTGTTTCACTGTCGACTTAATTTGAAGATGACGACAAATCCGCAAGACTCGTTTATCATTCACGTGAAAGCCATAATCTTGAACCAAGTCATCACGAATTCTCCGATATCCTTTGTCATCATCAGCCTCATGGATGTATCGTACCAAGTCGGCTAAGTGTTCGTTAAAAATGGTTTGGGTTGACTTTGGTTGTTTTAACCAACGATAATAAGCAGATCTTGAAACGTGGAGAAACGCACACATTGCTTGAATCGGATACTGTTTGCTTTCGTGAAGTTCTTTGATGGCTTCATATTCAAAAACATGGTGAATGAGGTCTACTCCCACTTCCTTTCTAACTCCCTGACTTTTTTTAACAAGTCATTTTCCATTTCCAGTTGCTTGATACGACGTTCTTGTGCAGCTAAGCGATCTCGCATTTCTTCTTCTGGTGTTCGACTGGGCTCTGTGCCAGCACGATGTCCTCGACGGTCTTTTAATCCTGCTTCGCCCATCTGGTCATATTTCAGTACCCAATTGCGAACTTGCTGGTAAGATACTTGATAGGTGATGGCTGCTTTTCCATAGTTTCGATTGTGCACGAGACAGTAGTGAACGATTTCCACACGTTCTTTAAAGGTTGTTTTTCTAGATGTACTCATTTGACTTCCACCGCTTCCTGATTTGAAGTTTCTATGAGTATTATATATCTTTATCCAATGGTGTAGTTGGTTTTTATGCCTCAGACCGTATTTTTCCGAAATATCAGTTAGACTCCCTAAACCATTTAGGTAATCATTGACTGCTTGTAATTTCGTCTCGATTGAGTAATGTGTATTCTTTCGCTTTGCTAATAGACCAGTGGGACCTTCATTTTTGTAAATCATGAGCCATCTTCTTAACGTAGACTCACTGATACCAACTGGACGAGTGAGTTCATTCAAGCTATCCTCGCCATTTAAATAGCTCTCTACTAGCTTGACTCTTTCTTCTGGTGTAAGCTTCATCTTTCTTTTTGACATACAAAATACCCCCTATATAGGACCTTTATATTTCAGTGTCCTATATAGGGGGAGCATATCACATGATGAGGATTTCTTTTTTTAGATAAATTCGACGGTTTCTTCCACTTGAATTGTAGGATCTAAACTTTGAATAACTGGACAATTTGGAGAAACGAGTTTTAAGCAACGTTGCGCTTTTTCTTGAAACTCTTCAGAGATTTTAACGTAAAACCGTAATTGAATTGTTTGAATCGGCTCAGCTCGACGTTCTGTATTTCGGCTGTAATCTGCTTCAATTTTTTCAAATTGATAAGGAATATGTGAATTATCTAAAACCGATTGATATACATAGCCTCCACAAGCTGCTACAGCACAGACTAGCATTTGAACAGGTGAATATCCTTGTTCTCTTGCTAAAACCCAATTTCCAGATGCATGTGGCAACTCGATTTTTTCTTTTCCTTGAATGAGTGTAAATGTCTCGATTGTCATTTGTTCCTCCTTACGAAATGGCCTTCTACTACTTCGACCCAGTCAAAGTCTTCTGTCACTTCAATTTGTTGTTGTATTTCTTTTTTTGCTAAAGCCGCACGAGCTAACTTCGGGTCAGCAATGGGTGCAGCAGCTAATAACTTTTTAGTATATAAATGCTGTGGTGCTTCAAATAAACGCTGTGTAGGCGCTAATTCGACTAATTTACCTTGATACATTACGGCAATTCGGTCAGAAATGTGTCGAATCACTGATAAGTCATGAGAGATAAATAAATAGGACAATCCAAAATCTTTTTGTAATGCTAACAATAGTTGAATAATTTGGGCTTGAATAGACACATCCAATGCGGAAGTTGGTTCATCACACAAAATAAATTCTGGTTGATTGACTACCGCACGAGCAATCCCTATTCGTTGTCGTTGTCCACCACTAAATGCTCGAGGTAACTTGTATAGCGCGTCACCTGTAATGCCAACACGTGCCAAAATCTGTTCTGCTTTGTTACGAGCATTTGTTTTAGAATCGTTTAATAAAGGTTCCATCACTAATTCTAACGCAGTCATCCGGGGATTTAAAGCTGAATATGGATCTTGAAAGATAATTTGCATTTTTTGATAAATCGATTTTCTTTCTGCTGCAGATAAGTGCGTAAGTTCTTGTCCTTCAAAGAAGACTTTGCCTTGGGTCAATGTTTCTAAACTTAATAAACTGCGACCCAATGTCGTTTTACCACTACCTGATTCTCCTACTAATCCCAGTGTTTCTCCGCGATAAATAGTTAAATGAATGTCATCTAAAGCTTTCACTTCAGTTACTGCACCACGCCAGTTTTTGGAACGAAAGATTTTTGTTGCATTCTCGACACGAATTAATTCTCTTGTCATTTTTCTTCCTCCTTAAACCAAACACGATGCGTTGATGATAACTTCTTACACGTTAAATCATCCGGTAATTCTTCATGGTAATCAAAAATATGCAACTGGGTCTGTTTATCCCCTAAGTGGGCTGCTTCTAATAATTGCTTAGTATAAGGATGGTATGGCTGATAAAAAATTTCCTCGGTAGTCCCTTCCTCGACAACTAAACCTTGATACATGACTTTGATATAATCACACATACCTGCTACTACTCCAAAGTCATGTGTTACTAAAATAACAGAAAGTTCTTCTTGCTCTTGTAATTCTTTAATCAGCGATAAAATTTGCGCTTGAATTGTGACATCTAAAGCTGTTGTAGGCTCATCTGCAATTAAAAGTTGCGGTTCTGCCAACAATGCCATCGCAATCATCACACGTTGACGCATTCCTCCAGATAACTCATGCGGGAATTGTTTCATACGTTTTTCAGCAAGTGCGATTCCGACTTTTTCTAGCTCTTGGACGGCACGTTGCTGTGCTGCTTTTTTTGACATTTTTTTCTCTCGTAAAATGACCTCAGTTAGATGGTAACCAATTGTTCGTAATGGGTTTAAAGAAGTCATTGGATCTTGAAAAATCATAGAAATTGGTAATTTTTGTGGATCTGTAACTTGTTCATCATTAAACTCAAATGTCTCAGTTGTCATCACGGCCTGTTCAGGTAAAATTGCCATAATACTTTTCATTGCCATACTTTTCCCACTGCCCGATTCACCAACTATTCCAATAACCTGACCTTTGGGAACATCCAAATCTATTCCTCTAAGAATTGGTAATGGCTCGTTGCGTTTTGATTGAATAGCTACGCGTAAATTACTCAGTTTTAATATATTCTTTGCCATAAAATTATGCCTCCCTTTGTAAGACTTGTTTAATCATATCGCCAAGGTTATTAAAGGAGTAAATAGTCAATGCCACAAACAAACCTGGTAAAATCGCCATATAAGGTGCCCGTTGCAAACTATTTTGTGCATTTTGTAGAAGACTTCCCCATGATGCCATAGGTTGTTGAATTCCCAAGCCTAAGAAACTCAATGCTGATTCAGTCATAATTGCACTAGAAATACTAGTTGAAGCAGCTACGATTAACGTCGGTAATACCGAGGGAAAAATATGTTTAAAAATAATGGTTCCCGCAGACTGTCCAATGAAATTAGCATATAAAACGTAGTCTCTCTCTTTAGCAGATAATGTTTCACCACGAATTAATCGCGCAATATTCATCCATGAAAAACACCCAATGACAATAATAATTGTACTGAGTCCTGGCTTTAAGAAAACACTTAGTACAATCACTAAAACTAACCAGGGAATTGATGATAAGATGTCCACAATACGCATCAAAACATTATCAATCCAGCCACCAAAGTATCCTGAAATCAAACCAACTGTCGTACCAATAGTTGTTGCTGTCAGCATTGCCAACACACCAACTAATAATGAAACCCTACCGCCATATACAACACGAATAAAATAATCACGACCCACTTCATCTGTTCCAAAAAAATGTTGCAAACTTGGAGCTTGAGACATCTTACTGACATCTGTCGCATTGGGATCAATTGGGAGCAATGGAGCAATTAGCGATAAAAGAATTAATAACGCTAAGAAAATAAAAGATAGCGTATAGATTGGCGAAGCAAAAATTGCGCTAAATACATTTTTCCAACGTTTCATTATTCTTTTCCTCCCTTGCGAATTCGTGGATCAACAACTGAATAGAGTACATCTGAAAGAAGATTTCCCAAAATAACTAAAGTTGCTGACAAGAGCATGATTGCCATAATAATTGGATAATCTAAACTTCTTGTTGCACTCGTCAAATAAGGACCAACCCCAGGCCAACCAAAAATGGTTTCGGTAATAATTGCCCCTGTAACTAACATTGGTAACGCTAATCCTAATTGCGTCACTACAGGAATTAAAACATTGCGACTAATGTGTCGGCGAAAAATTTGCCATTTAGTTGCATGAAAAGCTTGTTGAACAGTCACATAATCTTCCGATACTTGTTGTAAAGCTGAAGCACGAATATAACGTGTCAATTCTGGAAAAAAAGCGACCGTCAAGGTAAGATATGGCATGATAAAGTGTGCTAGAAAATCATTGAAATCTCCAGCCTTACCAACTGTATTCATCCCGATAATCGGAAATAGGTTCAAGCGATAGCCTAAAAAGTAAATCAAAATCATTGCGAACCAGAATGTTGGTATTGCAATACCTAAAGACGCAATTCCATCAATTAATTTATCAAAAAATTTTCCTTTATTAGCAGCAGCGACTAGACCTAATGTAATGGCTAAAATTAAGGCTGTTAGATATGCAGGAACAATTAATTTCATCGTATTAGGAATTCGAACTGCTAGTTCACCGGCAATACTTCGTTGCGAAACCAATGAATAGCCAAAATCACCTTTAAAGATATTCGTCAGCCAAGTAATATATTGGACGAAAAAAGGTTCATTTAAGCCATATTTTTCTCTTAATGCTTCAATCCGGTCTGGAGACATATTTGGTGTAGTCACTGAATCGATGACATCATAAGGTGCTAAATGAATCAGTGAAAAAACAATAAATGAAATAACTAATAACAATGGGATTGCTTGAAGTACTCGTTTTGCAATATACCTTGTCACACGTAACGCTTCCTTTCTCATAATAAAATGAAAAGAGACGAGCCTGTAACATAAGTAAAAACAAGACGAAAATATCCAAACAAAATAGAATAAGTTACGCCAAATCAAGGAGCAATCTTCTATTGTTCAGATATTTTACTGTCAATCTACTTATGTCACAGTCCCGTCCAATTCACTATTTAATCGTTAATTTAGACACATCTTCAAACGTGTAAATTGGAATTAAGCCAGCAGCCTCTACATTTCCAATGCGATTGTTAACTGCTAGAATTTTTTTGTTATCAACAATTGGATAGATGCGTGCATCTTCAGCAATAGCTTGTTGTAACTCATTGTAGAGCTCTTTACGTTTTGTTTCATCCAATTCAATTGCAGCTTTGTTAAATAACTCGTCAGTTGTCTTATTTTCTGTTTGGAAGTAATTGGCACTGCCACCGGTTTCAAACAATGAACCATATAAATCAGGATCATTTCCCATGATATACCCGCCTAAGAACAGATTATATTTAGTTGAACCTTCTTTATCTAATTCGGCAAAAATCGCTGTACCATCGCCACCTTCTAATGTTACTGTAATTCCGGCTTTTTGTAGCTGTTGTTGAATTAAAGTTGCTTGAATAGTTTGCGCTGGATCACTCGAAGAAAAGGCTAAGTTTAATTTCAAGTCACTTACTTTGGCTTCTTTTAACAATTCTTTTGATTTTTCAATGTTCGTTTCGTATTTTTCAACGTCCTCTGTTGCAAATGGATTATTTGGTGGTAAGAATGAATATGGTTGTTCATAGTATTCTTTTTCTAAATAAGCCGCTTGATTTAACTCATCTTTGTTTAAGGCAAATAACACTGCTTGACGCACGTTAACATCTTGCAAAGCTTCTGATTTTGTATTTAAGCCTAGATAACCTACACGATTTTCACTATAAGGATAGGTGGTAATTGTTTTTTCATCTAAATCTGGTACATCCGATGGTAAAATAAATGCTGCATCAATTTCACCCTTTTGTAGTGCAACTTTAGTTGTATCTGCACTTTCAATAATGCGTAATGTTAAGTTTTTAATTGAAGGTTCGCCACCAAAGTAATGTTCGTTTGCTTCGAAAGTTAAATACTCTCCACGTTTATATTCAACCAACTTGTATGGCCCTGTTCCAACTGGATTTTCTGGTAATTCATTAACAGAAAAATCTGCTACACCTTCAAAAATGTGTTTTGGAATGATAAAAGTTTCCGTTGCAATGTTGTTTATTGCCGCTGCACTAGCTTGTGGTAAAATAAATTTCACTGTGTAATCATCAACTTTTTCAATTTTGATTGGTTGATCACCCACCCATAGCTGGTCAGCATTCCCATTTTCTTTTTTAGCTTTTTGCTCATACGTAAATACCACGTCATCAGCTGTAAAAGCTTCGCCATCTGACCATTTCACATCTTTTTTCAATTTAACTGTTACTGATAAGCCGTCTGCTGCTGGTTCTACTGATTCTGCCAATGCGTTTTTCGTAGTTCCGTCGCCTTCCACAATCACTAATGGTGAATAAATAATATTAGTTACAGTTAAGCCCCAACGATCACTTGTATTAATTGGGTTTGTAGACGATGGATCCCCACTAATTGCATAAGTAAATGTTGCATCATCAGCTTTTGTGCTTGAGTTATTTGTTGATTCATTGGTATTTCCACCTGATGAACAAGCTGCTAAAGCCAATCCCAAAGCAAAAACACCTATGCTAAAAAGCCCCTTTTTCCATGTTTTCATTCATAATTCCTCCCTGAATACATAACTTACTTAAAGTATTTGTTCTCCAAAGAATAGTCGGTTCATTTTGAAAAGTCAACGAACTAGTGATAGCTTTTTTCTATCACTTTATAATAATTATTAAAAAAAAGCCCTCAAAAAAAAAGGATATAGATAGACAATCTACATCCTTTGACTAAACGTATAACCTTCCCTGTTTACAAGCACTCAAAATGCTAGCATAAAGGAATTGAATCACCTAACAATCACCATTTTTTTACCAAACTGGAACACTTGATTTTTTCGTTGTTTCCTCAATGATTTTTTTCACATCATCCGTTTGGTAGTATTTTACAATTGTTTGATAAATATCTTTATCTTTCTCTTCTTCTCGAGCAGCAATGACATTGTAGTATGGCTTAGAAGAATCAGCAATCGGTTCTAAGAAAATCGCATCTTCAGTTGGAATATGACCAGCATCCACAGCTACATTATTGTTCACACAAGCAATATCTACATCATCTAACACACGAATTGTTTGATTGGCATCCAATAAATCAAATTTTAAATTTTTTGGATTTTCAGTGATGTCATTAACTGTCGGCATAAAGCCTTTATCTGGGTCTAATTCGATTAAACCAGCTGTTTGTAATAATAATAATGCACGACTTTCGTTCGATACGTCATTTGGAAGAGCAACCGTTGCCCCATCTTTTAACTCCTCAATTTTCTCAATTTTATTTGAGAAAATACCCAATGGATTCAACGTTGTATAAGCGATAGTTGTGTTATGGAAGCCACCTTCTTTATTCACATTATCCATATAAATTTCAGTTAAGGATGAATGCAAATCAATTGAACCATCTTCTAACGCAGTGATTGGACCTCGATAATCCGTAAATTTTACAATTTCTAAATCAATATTTTCTTTATCTTTTAGTTCTTTTTGAACGTGTTCCCACGCTTCGTTATTCTCTCCAACAACTCCCAAACGAACAACTTCAGCTTTCGCTTCACTGGAGGAATCTGTCTCCTTGGTATTGCCCGAACCGCATGCACTTAATAGAGTTAGTGCGCTGACAGCTAAAATACCTGTAACCATTTTTTGCCAACTTTTTTTCATTCCCATTCTCCTTTTGTTTTTTTTCCGTTTTTTACGTTGCTTCTGAAAAATAAAAACGTCCTTTTATCAACATAAAAATGCTGATAAAAGGACGAAATTTCAAGGTACCACCTTTTTTTCAGAAGTAAAACTTCTCTGTTTCTTTTAAACAAGAAACGTTCAAGGTAACAATTGAACAAGTCGAAACTGCCTTTTACCGACAATTTTCCTAAGAGAACCTGTTCTTCCTGAAAGCAACTAATACTCACAAGATGACACAGTTCTTTAACGGATAGATGTATAAGTTTTCTTGTACTTTACAGTATCCGTAAACCCGTGTCAATAATTAAAATTCAATCACTTAACCAATGAGATTTCATTTAATGGCCAATAGCGCATAAATACTTCACCTTTAATCATCGACTTATCAACGAAGCCGAAAATACGGCTATCTTTTGAAATCAAACGATTGTCTCCTAAAACAAAATATTTGTCTTCAGGTACGACATATGAAAAATCATTCGTGAAAGTCAATGCACGCGCTGCTGTACTTTGGAATGTTTCACTATACGCATATTCAGTTTGTAGTTTATCTTCTTTAAATTTTTCGATATATTCATCTAAGTATGTTTCTTCTATTATGTCGCCATTTATGGTCAGAACGTCATCTTTCATTTGGACTGTATCACCTGGCATTCCAATTACACGTTTTACAGCCAGCTTTTCTAAGTCATCGGGCTCTTGAGTGGTAACAATATCAAAGCGTTCAATTTTAGAAAGTTGGAATGTAAATAATTTTTGGCCATCTGCTAAAGTAGGGTCCATTGAATGTCCTTTGACCGACACAGGTGTCAATACAAACAGACGCAAGACTAATAACAGTATGACGAAAAAAATAAACGTACCCCAATTTTTCATAAATTCTTTCAAAGGTTATGCTCCCCTACTAATTATTTCAATTCTGCATTAATTATAACATAGCTTTCTATTGTTAGCGAAAATTGATGTCTTACTAGGATGATCAATGGTTGTTTTTAGTACAATTCTATGATATATTCTCTGAACATTTGCCATTTTTTGTTAAACTTTTGTTATACTAATGAATAATACATTTAGATTGGAGATCTTCTTATGAACTTCGGGCGTTTTATGCGTCTTACAGTGCGTCGGGGAAAAAATTTTTTCTCAAAAAATATTTCATCAATACAACTGATTGTCACCTATTACATTTTAATGACTCTCCTTGCACTGATTTTATTTTATTTGCCAATTTTCCGAAAACCTGACGTTTATGTTTCGTTTATTGATATGTTTTTT
Source organism: Enterococcus sp. AMC2644 (assembly GCF_058216475.1). Taxonomy (NCBI): domain Bacteria; kingdom Bacillati; phylum Bacillota; class Bacilli; order Lactobacillales; family Enterococcaceae; genus Enterococcus; species Enterococcus sp. AMC2644. Next base: position 1,648,714 of record NZ_CM177095.1, on the reverse strand, counting down.
ATGGCGATTAGCACCATCAGTGTAACGGGTTTATCTACTTTTCCAATTGAAGAAGTATTCAATGAACGAGGGGTCATTTTATTAGAAATCCTCTTTCAAATCGGGGGATTGGGGGTCATGATGATTTCGACCTTTTTCTTTATTGTCTCTCGGCGAAAGATTTCTTTGAAACAACGTCAGCTAATTATGGCAGACATGAATCAACCTCGTTTAAGTGGAATTGTCCGCATGATTCGTACAACATTTACAATTATTTTAGTTTGTCAGCTGATTGGCGGTATCGTATTTGGTCTTTATTTTAAAGCTATGGGTTATTATGAACACTGGATAGCTGCCATTTTTTATGGTTTATACCAAGCCATTTCTGCGGTAACTAACTCTGGTTTTGATGTAACAGGTGAATCTATTGTTCCCTATGCAAATGACAATCTTTTTTTAGTAGCTGTTATGTTTTTAATTTTTATTGGTGGTATTGGTTTCCCTGTAATTATGGACTTTCGTGAATGGGTCGCTTATCAGGTGTTTAAGAAGAAACGGCAACTACCTTTTCGCTTTACCTTGTTTACCAAAATTGCCTTTTTAGCATTCGTCATTTTGTTTATTGGTGGTACTTTAACTATTTTCTTCTTAGAAAAAGACCATCTATTTCAAAACATGACCGCTGTTGGACAATGGGTTAACAGTATGTTTTACTCCATGACAACACGGAATGCTGGTTTACAAATCCACAACCTAAATGAATTTCAAACAACAACATTGATGATTTTTTCTGTATTAATGTTTATCGGTTGTAGTCCTAGTTCAGTTGGTGGTGGGGTTCGAACAACGACTGTTGCCATTATTGGGCTGTACTTAATTTCATTTTTAAAAAGCGAAAGCCATATCAACATTTTTGGTCGTAAAATCGACAATGATGATGTCCGCAAATCTGTGGTAGTCTTCACGTTATCCCTATTAATGTGTTTTGCTTGTGTTATCTTCTTAACTGCTACGGAGGATGTTTCCTTAATTGCAATTATTGTAGAAGTTACTTCGGCATTTGGAACAACAGGTTTATCCCTAGGTATCACCTCGGAACTTTCTGTAATTGGCAAACTAATTATCGCTTTATTAATGTTTATTGGGCGTATTGGTATGCTCTACACTTTATTGTTGTTTATCCCTAAAGAAACGAGAGACTTAGGGTATGAGTACCCAACTGAAAAAATTATTATTGGCTAAAAAAATCCCCATCACTCAGGTCCTTGAGCGATGGGGATTTAATTTTACACCGAAGTAAATGCCTAGGTAGGCTATTTAGTTAAATCTTTTCGTATTTTTGCAGGTATCTTCTGCCAAACAAGACTATAAGAAAGCTGAATCATCTGTTCAAGTTCTTCATCACTCAATTCTTGTGTGTTTACTACGATTGAATTCCAATGTTTTTTATTCATATGGTACCCAGCTGTAATATCTGAGTAGATTTCACGTAGCTCTTCATTCTTTTCTGGTTCACCTTTTAGAGTAATAAGGGCGTTCTCTGAGGGTGTTGGACTCATTGTGCCAAACATTTTACCAGCTACTTCAAAATAAATAGTTTGCCAGTCAGCTCGATAATAAACTTTTGCAAAAGGTAATTGATTTCCAAATGTTTGAAGGCGTTCATAGCGATTCTTCATTCTCTCCACTCCTTTTTATTTTATTATAAGAGACTTTTCTTTTTTCTCGCTAAATTTTTTCTTAATTTTAAAGAAAAAGGGTAGCTGATTAATCTTTTTGCAAAGATATGGTATGATAAGTTGAATTTGTAATGAATATTTCATTTTACGTATGGAGGTTTTTTATGGGAATCCGAAGTTATTTTGCTGCATTTGTCGGCAAGACCTCACAATGGATACTAAAGAATTTTTTTAAGGGAGGATCAAGCCTTCCTGGAAAACTAGCATTATCAATTGATCCGCACATTCTAGACTATCTAGCAAAAGACTATCAAGTAGTCGTGGTTACTGGAACAAACGGAAAAACATTAACAACTGCATTAACTGTAAATATTTTACGTCAAGAATTTGATAATGTATTGACTAACCCGACTGGTGCCAACATGGTACAAGGGATTGTCTCTACTTTTCTCTCTGCGAAAAAAACTAGTGGCAAAAAATTTGCTGTCCTTGAAATTGACGAAGCAAGTTTAAGTAAAGTTACAGAGTATATCAAACCAGAATTATTTGTTTTTACAAATATTTTCCGTGATCAAATGGATCGTTATGGTGAAATTTATACAACCTATAAATTAATTGTTGATGGTGCAGCAAAGTCGCCGAATGCAACGATTTTAACCAATGGTGATTCACCCATTTTCAACTCAATTGATACCATCAATCCGCGTAAGTACTATGGCTTTGACCACGAAGAAGACCATGAACAAATGGCGCACTACAATACAGATGGTGTGTTATGTCCAAAATGCCAACACATTTTGCATTATAAAATGATTACTTATGCTAATCTTGGCAAATATTACTGTCCAAACTGTGACTTCCATCGCCCAGAGTTGGATTATATATTAACAGAATTAAAAAACATGACAAATACCTCAGCAGAATTTATCATTGATGGCAATGACTATAAACTTGAAGTTGGTGGCATGTACAATATTTATAATGCCCTAGCTGCTACAGCTGTTGCAGAGTATTATACAGTGAGTCCTGAAAAAATTCGTGCTGGACTAGGATATGATGAGAAAGTCTTTGGTCGTCAAGAAGTGATTGAAATTGATGGCAAACAATGTACCTTAGTTTTAGTTAAAAATCCAGTTGGACTAAATCAAGTGATTGATATGATTGGTTTATCACCTTATCAATTTTCATTAGTTTGTCTCTTAAATGCCAACTACGCCGATGGAATTGACGTTAGTTGGATTTGGGATGGTGATCATGAAGCATTTGCCGAAATGGACATTCCACAAGTTATTGCAGGTGGTGACCGCCATAAAGATATGGCATTGCGCTTGAAAGTTGCCGGCATTGCCGAAAACAAAATTACCGAAACACAAAATCTTGATGAAGTGATTGATAGCATTAAAGATTTGCCAACAGAACATGTTTACATCCTCGCAACCTATACTGCTGTCTTACAATTACGTAAAAAACTAGCAGACAAAGGTTACATGGAAGGAGGAATGTCACATGGCTAAACGACAATTAAGACTAGCCCATTTGTATGGAAATCTGTTAAATACGTACGGCGATAACGGCAACATTTTGATGTTAAATTACGTCGCTAAAAAAATGGATATCGAGTTAGAAATTGAAATTGTTAGCATTCATGAACCATTTGATCCAAATCGTTATGACCTAGTCTTTTTTGGTGGCGGACAAGATTACGAGCAATTGATTGTCTCACAAGATATTCAAAGTAAAAAAGACAGTCTAACAACGTTTATTGAAAATGATGGTGTCATTTTGGCCATTTGTGGTGGCTATCAATTACTTGGCCACTATTACATTGGTGCTGGCGGTGAAAAAATCTATGGCATCGGTGCATTGGATCATTATACTTTGAGCCAAGATAACAATCGCTTCATTGGTGATGTAAAAATCTATAATGCAGCGTTCGATGAAACTTACGAAGGCTTTGAAAACCATAATGGCCGTACTTTCTTAGGAAAAGGCGAACGACCACTTGGAAAAGTAGTTGAAGGTTTTGGAAACAATGGTGAAGACCAAACAGAAGGCGCAATTTATCGCAATGTTTTCTGTTCTTACTTTCACGGACCAATTTTGGCTCGTAACGAAGCCTTAGCACAACGCTTAATTGATTTAGCATACGACCGTAAATATCAAGCATAATTTGCAAGCAAGACTTATAAATGAGTCTCGTTTTAGACTGTAGATAACGTCCACATTTTGGATGCAATCTACAGTCTTTTCTTATATAATTAAGAGAAATTCTGATACTAAACTGGATGAAAAATTCGTGGCAACTGTAGCTAGCTCATTATAGCTTCGGTAAAGAAACCAATCAAACTAGGAAAAAATGTTTATTTAACGATAACAACGTATGAAGATACAGATGCTGTAAACTATTATTATGAAAGAAAATGTAAAAGCTTATTCTGATACATAGCGCACTAAACAAGTTGGAAACTACGACTCTATACACAAATTTAGAAAAAAAAGAAACTTTAATTAATGTTGGAGGATAATTACATGCGTAAAAAAACGATTCATTTATTTGTTACCCATAGTTCTTTATCTATGTGTAAAAATCATTATTTTGAAAATAGATAATAACCTATCAATTTCTTATTTTCTTAATTATGAATTGTCAGGTTTAATAGGAGTTTCTATTGGCTATATATTATTGTACTATTTCGAAATGAAAAAGAAATAAAGAATACCTCTTTTGATATATACTAATTTTTCAAATATTTAAGAGAAGGCAATATTTAAGGCAGAAAGTTTTTTTGCTATTTGTTTAAAACCTGAAACGAGACTTATAAATGAGTCTCGTTTTTTGTGGGAATTTTCCCACCAACTGACACCTAGTTCCATCTTCCTTCTTTTTGTCCCATAAACATCTCAGCCTATTGTAAACGCTATCAGTATAGATTAAAGTAATCACGTAAGTTATTTTAGAAGGGAGTTTTCTCAATTATGATGGAAAAAGTTCAGCGCTTTGGTGGCGCAATGTTTACACCAGTTCTACTTTTCTCATTCTCGGGTTTAATGGTTTCATTAGCAATTATTTGTAAAAATCCGATGTTAGTAGGAAGTATCGCAACTGAAGGAACCGCTTGGTATGGGGTTTGGTCAATTATCGAAGACGGAGCATGGACAGTCTTCAATCAAATGGAATTACTATTTGTTATTGGATTGCCGATTGGCCTAGCGAAAAAAGCCAATGCTCGTGCAGTGATGGAAGCCTTTGTCGTCTACTTAACATTCCAATACTTCGTTGGTGGAATGTTAAAAAACTTCAGTAATTTCTTTGGTGTTGATTACGCTATGGATGCTGGCGGAACAAGTGGTTTGAAATTAATTGCCAATATCAAAACACTAGACACAGGTATTGTAGGTGCAATTGTAATTTCTGCCATTGTTGTTTGGATTCACAATCGCTTTTTTGATACAAAATTACCTGACTGGTTAGGAATTTTCCAAGGTTCTTCTTTTGTTGTTATTATTGGATTTTTCTTAATGTTACCGATTGCGTTTCTAGTAGCACTTGTATGGCCGAAAATTCAAAACGGGATTAATTCAATGCAAGGTTTCTTAGCAAGTTCTGGTGTCTTAGGTGTCTGGATATACACCTTCTTAGAACGGATATTAATTCCTACTGGACTACATCATTTTATTTACTCGCCATTTGTATTTGGTCCGGCAGTAACACCAGATGGTATCACACGTGCATGGATGGCGAATTTAAATGAGTTCGCTGCTTCAACAAAACCATTAAAACAATTATTCCCAGAAGGTGGTTTTGCAATGCATGGTAACTCTAAAATGTTTGGTTCTATTGGGATTGCTTCTGCTTTTTATCTTACTGCAAAACCAGAAAACAAAAAGAAAGTTATTTCTATTTTAATACCAGTAACCTTAACAGCCTTCTTGGCAGGGATCACGGAACCATTAGAATTCACATTCTTATTTATCTCTCCTCCACTATTTGCCATTCATGCAGTATTAGCTGCTTCAATGACAGCAACAATGTACGCATTTGGCGTTTCTGGAGACATGGGCGGTGGTTTCCTAGATTTATTAGCAAAAAACTGGATTCCAATGTTTGCAAATCATAAGACAGAAATCTTTACACAATTAGCGATTGGTTTAGCATTCTCAGTATTGTATATCCTAATTTTCCGTTTCTTAATTTTAAAATGGGATTTACCAACGCCAGGACGTGAAGCTGTTTCTGACGATATCAAACTATTTACGAAAAAAGATTACAAAGCGAAAAAAGCTGGTGACACTAGTGATGCTGGTGAGCTTGAAGGCAATCGCTACCGTGAATCAGCAGCTGTTTACTTAGAAGCTTTTGGTGGTTCAGATAACATTGAAAAAGTAAACAACTGTGCGACACGTCTACGAATTACAGTGAACGATCCTGCAATGGTAGCAGCTGATGACGCTTTCCGCTCTGGTGGTGCTCATGGGGTTGTTCGCAATGGAAAAGCTTTCCAAGTTATCGTTGGATTGGATGTTCCACAAGTTAGAGAGCAATTTGAACAGTTATTAGATATTAAAGATTAAGGAGTGTTATAAAATCATGAAAAAATTTTCAATCGTCGTTGCTGGTGGAGGAAGTACCTTTACCCCTGGAATTGTCCTAATGTTGTTGGACAATTTAGATCGTTTCCCTATTCGTCAAATCAAATTTTACGATAATAATGAAGACCGTCAAAAACAAGTCGCAGATGCTTGCGAAATCCTATTAAAAGAAAAAGCGCCTGAGATCAAGTTTGTTGCAACAACTGATCCCGAAACAGCTTTTACTGATGTTGACTTTGTAATGGCACATATTCGTGTTGGCCTTTATGCAATGCGCGAAAAAGATGAAAAAATTCCATTGAAATATGGGGTTGTTGGACAAGAAACATGTGGTCCTGGTGGAATTGCTTATGGTATGCGCTCAATCGGTGGTGTTTTAGAAATCTTGGATTATATGGAAAAATACTCACCAGATGCTTGGATGTTAAATTATTCTAATCCAGCAGCAATCGTTGCAGAAGCAACCCGTAAATTACGTCCAACTTCAAAAATCATCAACATTTGTGATATGCCTGTCGGAATTGAAGAACGCATGGCTCGCTCAATCGGATTGAACTCACGTAAAGAAATGGTCGTTCGTTATTACGGATTAAACCATTTTGGTTGGTGGACAGATATTCGTGATAAAGATGGCAATGACTTAATGCCAAAAATTAAAGAACATGTTGCCCAATATGGTTATTCGCTACAAGATGAAATTGAAGAATCTCAACATTTAGATGAAAGCTGGATGCATACCTTTGCTAAAGCGCGTGAAGTCTACGCTGTCGATCCAGATACTTTACCAAATACGTATTTGAAGTATTACTTCTATCCACAAGATGAAGTGGCTCATTCAAATCCTGATTACACACGTGCCAATGAAGTCATGGCTGGCCGTGAAAAACATGTCTTTGGTGAATGTAACGCAATTGCTGCCCGTGGAAATACGGAAGGAACAACTCTTGAAATCGATGAACATGCAAGTTATATCGTTGATTTAGCACGTGCAATTGCTTACAACACACACGAAAGAATGTTACTGATCGTACCAAACAACGGCGCGATTGTAAACTTTGATGAAACTGCTATGGTTGAAGTACCATGTGTCGTTGGCTCTAATGGTCCAGAACCATTAACGCAAGGTAAAATTCCACAATTCCAAAAAGGATTGATGGAACAACAAGTTTCCGTTGAAAAATTAGTTGTTGAAGCATGGGTGGAAGGTTCTTACCAAAAACTATGGCAAGCTCTAACATTGTCACGTATCGTGCCGAATGCTCGAGTTGCGAAACAATTATTAGATGATTTAATCGAAGCAAACAAAGAATTTTGGCCAGAATTAAAATAATTATTAGAACTTACTTATCTCTCCTTCTTTTTCAGTTATAATAATAACAGGAGGAGGGATTTGATGAAATTGCAACGTTTGATTCATCACTATGCCAAAGATTTAAGTGAATTAGACTTAGAAATTTTGCACTACATTGTAGAAAATACAGGTGAGGTTATTAACTTAAGTATTCTTGATTTAGCCGAACGAGTCCATTCATCCAAGTCATCTATTTTACGATTGACAAAAAAAATGGGCTTTTCCGGCTATTCTGAATTCAAATACTTTTTACGACAAGAACAACAGCATGTCCTAGTTGAAGAAAGTGAAAAACAAATCTACGATAAACAACTCGACGACATCCAACGAACACTGGATTATGTCCGATCAGTTGATTTACAACCAATCAATCGCTTACTCAGCACAAGCAAGACAATCTATTGTTACTCAACTGGATTTTCTCAAAAAAAACCATTAGAAGAATTTTCAAAAATGATGCTATCATTGGAAAAAAGAGTCATTATCCTACCTAATAAGACTGAATTGGATATGGCAATGCCTATGATTACTAGTGACGATTGTTTTATGGTAACTTCAGTCAGTGGAGAAACAGCCAATGTAAAAGAAAATCTGACGACATTTAATATGCGTCAAATCCCTGTAATTGCGATTACGGCATCTGGAAATAACTATTTTGCTCGTAATAGTACACATCATTTAAACTATTTTTGCTCACCATTCAATATTGGGCAAAAACATAGTGAGGTCATTTCTTTAATTACTTTACATTGTTTAATTGATTACTTATATCGTTCTTACGGGATTTACCAACTAACGGAGGGATAACTATGCTACAATGGATGAATAATGCTAAACGACTACAACAAATTTTATTAACTTATTGGGTTCTTTCTCCCATCTTATTTTATGTTTATTTACTAATTTCAAGTATAATAAAAGATGTAGCGATGCAAGACTTAATTCAATATGTTCCTGGTGTGGCATTAGGAAATCTAATTTCTTGTTTGATGCTTTTTCAAGCAGCAGTCCTCTTTTTTGTTAGTCGATTTTCACAAAGCAGAGAAGGTTTGCTAGGTCAGTTTGTTTTTGTTTCAATTTTTCAACAACTAATTACAGGTAATATCATTGGGGCAGTCTTAACTTTCTTCTTCCGCCGTGCATTATTACCAGTCAAAGAAAGTACATCCACTCAAATTAGATTAATTTTTTATTTTGCAACTGGATTTATTTTATTATTAAGTTTATTAACGCTATTCATTGCTTGGCGTTTGAGAGGAGCGTAAACGATGTTTTCATTATTTAAAAAGAAAAAAACAGCACTACACAGCCCAACTACTGGTACGTTAATCCCATTATCTAAAGTAAGCGACCCAGTATTTTCAGAAGGTATGATGGGTCCAGGTTTAGCAATCGAACCTTCGATTGCCGAAATCTATGCCCCAGTCGAAGGAACAATTACAACCATTTTTCCAACAAAACATGCTATTGGGATAAAAGCTAAAAATGGCAAAGATATTTTACTTCATATCGGAATCGATACAGTTGAATTAAACGGAGAAGGTTTCGATATTCATGTAAACGAAGGCGATAAAGTGTCACCTGATACCTTATTAGCACGTGTTGATCACCAATTGTTAAAAGAAAAAGGCAAAGCTTCAACCTTAATGGTACTATTCCCTGAAGAAAAAGAATTGCCTAGTGTCCAAGAACGCAGTATTGCGGCTAAAGAAGAAATTTTTGCTTTAGATTAAAAAAAGTTGTGAGGAAATTTTTCCCCACAACTTTTTTTATTTGAATGTTGCCGCAACTCCAAAATGGTCACTAACAACAGGTCCACTAATGCCATCAAACATTACTTGATATGTTTCTGGTACTAATTCTTCGGTAGCAAAAATATAATCAATTCGCAAATTTCCTTGATTATCTTTCCAACCATCAATCGCCTTTGAAACGGTGTAGGAGCCGATTTGCTTCTCGGATGCTACAAAGGTATCAATTAACCCTAACTCGCTTGTAGTCACTAACTGATAGCCTTCTGTACCTTCAGGATTGTTAAAGTCTCCCATCACTAACAAAGGATAGTCGCTATCTTTTAATGCAGCCACCGTGTTTTTCCACTCTACTACAAAACCATCTGGTGACCACCATGAATAATGACTACTACATACACGAACCATTCGTCCAGCTACTTCTGTCACACCTGTCAACAACGGACGACGACGATGATCTTCCTCATTATCAAATTGAGCGACTAAATAATCTTTTGGCAAAATCGGATTTTTAGACAATAGTGCCAAGCCTTCATGAAATTTTTTATACCCAACATGGCAAAATGTCCAAGTCCAGTAATATTCCACATCATTCGCAGCTAAATAATCTACTAAGCGTAAAGCAAAATTATCCTCATGAATCACCCTATCCGTTGTTGGACAGTATAATTCTCCCACAATTCCTGGTTCTGAATATATTCCTTGATTGACTTCTTGCAGAGCAATCACATCATAATTTTCTTTTAAAATCATTTCTGCTAATTGTTCAAATTTCTCTTCTGGATTTTCTTCTACCCAACTATGTGTATTCAATGTCAACACTTTCATTACTTTTTAAAATCCTCACTCTCAAACCATGACTAACAGCAACATCATCAAATATTGTAGTACACTTCGTATATTGAAACAACTATCTTTTTCTTTCAGCAAACTAAATTCTCGTTAAAACGCAATCGGTTTCTCTATAGTTTCATCTGAAAAAGAAAATAGGTTAATCTTTAAACTTAGACTTGACTAACGCAACCGTTTGCGTTTAATATAGACTTATAAAATAAATGATCCGGAGGAAGTAAATTATGCAACAAATTCAACGTCTTTTTGATATTCATCCATGGAAAATCGCTACCACTAAACTCGATGTCGAAAATCGTCGTTTACAAGAATCTTTAACCAGTATTGGAAACGGCTACATGGGCATGCGTGGTAATTTTGAAGAACAATATAGTGCAGATCATCACTTAGGAACATATCTAGCTGGTGTATGGTACCCTGACAAAACGCGTGTTGGTTGGTGGAAAAACGGTTATCCAGAATATTTTGGGAAAGTTATCAATGCAGTGAACTTTATCGCCATGGACATCTTAGTTAATGGTGAAGTTGTTGACCTTTCAGTGATTGAACCAAAAGATTTCTACATGGAACTTGATATGGAAACAGGAATTTTATCCCGTCGATTTACGGTTACTATTGGTGATGCGACCGTCGCTTTCTCTTTTGAACGTTTCTTAAGTATCGTTAAAAAAGAATTGGCAATGATTCGGATGGATGCGGAAGTTTTAGAAGGTCACGCTGACATTCATATTGTATCTAAATTAGATAACAACGTTCATAATGAGGATAGTAACTACGACGAAATGTTCTGGGAAGAATTAGCCAAAGGAACTACTAACGATATTAACTATCTAACAGCGCGAACAGTTCCCAATGATTTTGGCATCGAACAATTTACAGTAACTTCTGCTATGTCACATAACGTTTTACCTACAACAATCGAAACAAGCACTCTTGCAATCGCTGCTTCTTTTGATTTCAATGTAAACGCTGGTGAAAAAATCCGTTTAGAAAAAGAAGTAGTCGTAGTAACAAGTCGTGATTTTGAAGAAGAAAAACAAGTGAATACAGCAATGGACTTTCTAAATCATTTTGGTACAGATTATGATGCCTTACGTCAGGAGCAAGCAGATGCTTGGCGCAAGCGTTGGAATCTGGCTGATGTAACCATTAAAGGCGACGATGCGGCGCAACAGGGCATTCGTTTTAACTTATTCCAGCTTTTCTCAACTTATTATGGTGAAGATGAACGCCTAAATATTGGACCTAAAGGCTTTACGGGTGAAAAATATGGTGGTGCAACCTATTGGGATACAGAAGCTTATGCAGTCCCATTATATCTTGCTTTAGCTGATGCAAATGTCACTAAAAACTTATTAAAATATCGTCACAATCAATTACCACAAGCTCAACACAATGCACAACAACAAGGTCTTAAAGGTGCACTTTATCCAATGGTAACTTTCACCGGAATTGAATGTCACAACGAATGGGAAATTACGTTTGAAGAAATCCATCGAAACGGAGCCATTGCTTATGCGATTTACAACTACACAAACTACACAGGCGACACAGAATACCTAAAAACAAGTGGTTTAGAAGTTCTAGTTGAAATTGCCCGCTTCTGGGCAGATCGTGTTCATTATTCAAAACGCAATGATGCGTATATGATTCATGGCGTAACCGGTCCAAACGAGTACGAAAACAACATCAATAATAACTGGTACACTAATACCATTGCGACTTGGGTATTAAACTATACTTTAGAGAACTATTTACGTTATCAAGATGAAACAACTATTACGATTTCAGAAGAAGAACAAGCTAAATGGCTTGAAATCATTGAAAAAATGTACTTCCCTGTAGATGAGGAATTAGGAGTTTTCGTACAACACGATACGTTCTTAGATAAAGATTTAATGAACGTCACTGAATTAGATCCAAAACACCTACCGTTGAATCAAAATTGGTCATGGGATCGCATTTTACGTTCTTGTTTCATTAAACAAGCTGACGTCTTACAAGGAATTTATTTCTTAGGTAATCAATTCACTGAAGAAGAAAAACGCCGTAACTTTGAATTCTACGAACCAATGACGGTTCATGAATCTTCATTATCACCTTCAATCCATGCGATTCTAGCTGCTGAATTAGGGATGGAAGACAAGGCGTTAGAAATGTACGAACGTACAGCCCGTTTAGATTTAGATAACTATAATAACGATACCGAAGATGGCTTGCATATCACCTCAATGACGGGTAGCTGGTTAGGAATTGTTCAAGGTTTTGCCCAAATGAAAACTTTTGATGAGCTGTTAAGTTTTGCTCCGTTTGTTCCAAAAACATGGGATTCCTATGCATTCCATATCAATTATCGCAATCGTTTGTTATCCGTTTCCGTAACACAAGAACATGTAACTTTGAAACTAATTGAAGGAGAGTCTCTAACCTTATCTGTTTACAATGACAGTTATACACTAGAAGATTCTTTAGAAATTCCTGTAAAAAATAACTAAGATTTTTGGCAAGCGGGACTGTGATATAAGTTGATTGACAGTAAAATATCCGAACAATAGAAGATTACTCCTTGATTTGGCGTAACTGATTTCTATTTTGTTCGGATATTTCCGTCTTAATTTCCTTATGTCACAGACCCGTCTTTTCAAATCAAGCTAGCAGGTAATTGTTTCCTGTGATACTATATTCGAGAGGTGGGAAAACATGAGTATTACGGTAAAAGATGTAGCAAAAAAAGCGGGTGTGGCGACGTCTACTGTCTCCCGTGTCATCAATGACCATCCGAGCATTTCGGAAGAGACCAAAAAGAAAGTCCGGAAAGTAATGGATGAGTTAGGTTATACCCCAAATTTAGCTGCACGCAATCTCGGCAAACAGATTTCTAGTGCAATCGGTGTGGTATTACCGCCATTAGATTCAAAAGAGCGTATTGGTAACCCTTTTCATCTAGAAACTATTGAAACAATTAATGATGAAGCACGCAATTACGGAATGTCTGTGGCGATTGCTTCTGCACGAGATTTTCATACTTTGCTAGAAAACGTCCAACGAATGCACCGCCAAAAACAAGTTGACGGTTTTATTTTGACTTATTCCGATAAAGATGATCCAATTATTCGTTACTTGTTGGAAGAAGAGGTGCCTTTTACACTAATTGGACAGCCTTATATGGCGGAAGAAAAAACAATTTATGTAGACAATGACAATCAATTATTAGGCAAACAAGCAACTGAATACCTCTTAACTGAAGGTCACGAGCAAATCCTCTTTGCAAGTAATATCACACATGAGAATTTATATTACGAACGCTTTTTCGGCTATCAAAAAGCCTTAATGATGGCTAATCTGCCCGTTCACCCAGCAGCCACTTTTGAAACGCCAGATGATTACGTCACTTTTGAAGAAACACTGGCAAAAACGAAAGCAACTGCTATCGTTGTCTTAGATGACTTATTCGCTGTACGAATCATGCAGTTAGTTAGTTTGTACGGTTACCGTGTTCCCGAAGACATTTCTATCATCAGTTTTAACAATTCTATTTTCGCAACATTAATTCATCCTTATTTAACAAGTATTGACATTGATGTCCCTTCTCTAGGGAAAATTGCCACCCAACGTTTAATGGATCAATTAAACAACAAACAACAGCGTAGTATTCGTGTGGTAGTTCCTCATCGTTTAATTAAGCGTGAATCAGTCATGAAAAGAAAAACTAAAGACTAAATTAAAAAGACAAGTTCCCTCCTTATTCCAAGGTTCAAACTTGTCTTTTTTTTTTGCTATCATGCTTTTTTAAATTACTTCTCACCCGGCTCTGAAGCAATGATTTTCACATCACCTTGGATTTCCCAGCTTGTAATTTGGTTTGGTAAAATAAAGCTAGTCCCTAACTCTAGTTCATATTCTTGACCATCAACAACTAATTTCCCATAACCTTCAATTACTGTAGCTAATGTATAAGGAGCTTGTTTTTTGAAGCCTAAGAAACCTTTAACTTGCCATTCATAGACATTAAAAAAGTCCGTTTTTAAATAAGTAACTACAGCAGATTCCCCATGTCTTACCTCGGTAATACTTAGTTCTGGAGTACGTGCAGGAACAGTTGTTACATCAACTGATTGTTGAATATGCAACTCACGAGTTTGGCCTTGATCATCTGTACGATCGTAATCATATACACGATAAGTTGTATCAGAACTTTGTTGGGTTTCTAAAATTAAAATCCCCTCACCAATCGCATGGATCGTGCCACTAGGTACATAGAAAAAATCTCCTTTTTTAACAGGAATGCGAACAAATAAATCGTCCCAGCGTTCTTCGCCAATCATTTGGGCTAATTCTTCACGCGTTTTCGCTGAATGTCCATAGATAATTTCTGCTCCAGGTGCAGCATCAATAATATACCAACATTCTGTTTTCCCAAGTTCTCCCTCATGCTTCAAACCGTAGGCATCATCTGGATGAACTTGCACGGACAAATCATCCTCAGCGTCTAAAATTTTTATTAATAATGGAAAAACTTCTTCAGTAGGATGACCAAATAACTCTTTATGCTCTGCCCATAATTTATCTAAAGTTTGCCCTTTATAAGGTCCATTTTGTACAACACTAACGCCATGTGGATGAGCACTAATTGCCCAGTCTTCACCGATATGGTCATTGGGAATGTCAAAACCAAAGACGGTTTTTAAACGACTTCCTCCCCAAATTTTCTCTTGAAATACAGGTTCCATAAATAATGGTTGCATTGTTTCTCTCCTCTCATTTCTTTTCTATGTGCCTATTATAACACTTTTTGTAATCGTTTTTCAGATAAATACTGAGCAATGATTTCATCTCTGTGTCGTTTATACTCTTCACGTTTATCTAGCGGATGCACACGATTCGACAGAAAGGCGAATCCTTGCTGTTTTTTAGGATCAATTAGTAGAAATGTTCCTGTATAACCAGTATGAAAAAACATATCTTCTTTCAAATCCCATCCTAATGAACGTTTTCCCCTTTTATCTGGGGTATGATCTTGCAATAACCACTCGATAGTTGTCGGGTTTAAATAGCTCCCTTCAAAATAAGCACGAATGAACAGAAAAATATCATCAATTGTCGTAAATAAGCCTGCATTACCTGCATGTTCTCCTAAAATACGCGCTTTAGGATCATGGGTGACTCCTCGTAATATTGCGCCATTTTCTAATTGTTGGGTCGGTACAACCAGATTAGTTGAGAGGGGCAGAAATTGACTATTTTTCATTCCAAGCGGTTCTAACACTTCTTCTCGAAAAATAGTGGTGACAGGTTTACCTAGTTGTTCTTCTAGCATAAAGCCTAATAAAATCGTTCCTGCATCAGTATATGTCACTGTTTTACCTAGGTTTTCCCCTGGCTTCACTCCTAGATACGCATTTCGTAATTCACGAGCAGATAATTGATCACGATTTGGAATCCAAGTTTGAATATCTGAAGTATGTGTCAACAAATGACGCAATGTTATTTGTTCATCTTCAAAAGTAGGCAAATATTGTTTGAGCGGAGCATCGATTACTACTTTATCCTGTTCCCATAATCGTAGCACAACACTTGTCGTACAGATAACCTTGGTTAAAGAAGCTACATCAAATAAATGCTGTTGCGTCATTGTTTCTGTATGAGGCAAAATAGCTGCTGCTCCTAGAACATGAGTTTCAACTTCTGATTCAATAAATTGATAGACCACACCAGGAAAAACCCCTTGTGCTAATTTTTCGGCAATTACAGCTTGAGTTTTAGGATACATGAATACGCTCCTTTCAAATGACTATTTAGTTTGTTGATATAATTTCTCTAATTCTGATTGATTCCGAACAATCAGCGTTTTATCAGGATACATATCTTTAATTTCTTGATAATGTTGTCGAATTGGTTTTGTCCGTCCTTTATAGAGAACCCACCATAAAAATTCCCAATCAATTTTTTCTTCACAACCTTCTGCCATATCTGGTCGGGTTTTTCCACGATAGTTCAAATAACGAGCCACTACTCGTTGTAAAGCATGCCAACGTGGAAATAACAACAAAATAATTTGATCGGCTTTTGCTAGACGCTCTGCTTGATGATAACGTGTATAGTTTCCATCGATTACCCAGCTCTCTTTTTCTAAAAATGCTTTTACGATAGCTTTTGCTTCGTCATCTGGACGGGTTTGCCAGTTTTTGGTAAATTGTACAGTATCTAAGTGCAAACAAGCACTCTGTTGGGTCGTTGCAATATGTTTTGCTAAAGTTGATTTCCCACTTCCTGAGTACCCTAAAATTGCTACTTTCATTATGCTCGGCTCCTTTCTAAAAGCGCAAAAACAAAGTCATAAGTGACTGCTCTTCGCAACAACTTATGACTTTTTTTCTAATGACGCACAAACCACCATTCAATGCCAACTGCATCATAGATAGTTAAAATTGATTTCTTTTTATCAATAAAAAATTCTTTTTTCAAATCGTTTAAATGTTTTTCTAAAGCCAAAATATTTTCTTCGCTAATAAAAAATTTTAAAAATTCTAGACCTAAAATTTCATGACTCTCCACTGCAATTGCTTCACTTTCTGCTTTGTTTAAACCTATATGAAAGTGCTGATTATCTAAGTGATACCCTTGATCTTTGTTTTCAAATCCTAAAATTTCATGTAAAAAGGCTGCTTCTTCAGTAACATTCACCACATTTAAGTGAATATGTTCAAAATAGGTATCTGCAGATAAATGCGCATGTTTTCCTGTGCTTCTATCTAATAATTCTGTTTCAGCTAGCGCCTTATCAGTTTGGGTATAAATTTTTAGTTGATTTTCTTCTGGATCGGTTAATTGAATGCTTATTTCTGTCGAATTAAGCGAAATAGTAAATGGATATTCTGCTTTTTTTAGCCGAGCATACATCTCACTTAATTCTGCTACATCACCAACTCGTAAAGTCATATATTGTAATTTTTTTATCGCACCAAAGTAATCTTGTGCACGTGGACTCTCTTCTAACCATAGATTTTCACTTTTATCTTCCAGCGTCCCCATAATTGCTAAGGCATTCTCTTCCCCTTTTAAGACAAACCCAATTAAATCACGATAAAAACCAATCATCTTATCACGATTTTTAACACGAATAGCTACTGTTGCTAATGCAGTAGTGGTGCCTAAATTAAAACCTGCCATCTTTTTCCGGCCTCCTTGTTTCTTCTCAAATCATTGTACTTTTAAAAAAACATTCACGCAACCAAAACTCTAGATATTTTCAGAACTTTTCAACAGTCATTTCTCACTGCTTGTTTTTGTGTAGTGGATAAACTGCACCGATAATTCCTGCATCATTTTTTAGTTTAGTTGGTAAAATTGGTGTCCAGCCATACTGTTTAATAAAATTAATACTTTCATGACGGCTTTCAATCATCTCCATCGTTTCTTGAAGTCCAGTAATAAATTGCTCATTAGCACTAATCCCGCCACCAATTAAAATCGCTTCAGGATCAAATTGACTAATTAAATTCATTAAACCAATAGCTAAATCTTGATAAAAACAAGCAACTACTTGATGCGCAATGGCTTCATTCTCGTCGTAACGTTTAAAAATTTCACGTGCATCCCAAGTTGGCGGCGTCTTTGATTGATTTTCTTTCAAGGCGTTATTATATAAACGACATAAGCCACCTACTACAGATGCGCGCAGATTTAAACTAACAAATTCAATATTCCCCTCAGCTGGTAAATCATTAATAATTGACCAACCAAACTCTCCAGCCATACCGCGTGCACCACGGAAAATATCTCCGTTGATAACTATTGCTCCACCGATGCCCGTCCCCAATACGACACATAAATAGGTTTCTAAATCTTGGGCATTACCTACCCATTTTTCAGCAATAGCCACTGCATTTGCATCATTTTCGATAACGACTGGCAAATCCACACGCGCTTCAATTTCTGTTTTTAAGTTACTTCCGTATAAAGAACGAATTGCACCAGCTGTTGTCATCGTGCCATCTTTTTGAATCACACCCGGTGCACTAATGCCTACTCCCACAATTTCTGGATAGTTACTTTGGTAGTCTGTAATAATTGCTGTGACTCGTTCTAAAAATAGGTCTTTTTCTTTCGGAGTATCCACTATCCCTTTTGCAAATACTTGGGCCATATCATCTACTAATCCGTATTTAATTTGAGTACCACCAATATCAATTCCTATATACATCGTGAAAACTCCTTCAATTAACATTTCTTTCTACAGTATAGAAGAAATAAAACGCTTTAACAAGCAAGGTCCTATCCGGAAATGAAAATAATTACAGCTAATCACAAGAATATGGTAAAGTAACTATAAAAGAAAGAGGAGGAAGTTTTTTATGGAAAACTGTATTTTTTGTAAAATTATCAACCAAGAAATTCCTAGTTATAAAGTCTATGAGGATGATAAAGTCTATGCCTTCTTAGACATTACTCAAGTTACCAAAGGGCATACATTAGTTATTCCTAAAAAGCATGTTTCTGATGTTTTTGAATATGAAGAAGACCTAGCAGCTGATGTTTTTACTCGCATTCCTAAAATTGCTCGCGCACTTGAAGCATCTTTCCCCGAGCTACAAGGATTAAACATTGTCAATAATAATCGTGAAGTTGCTTATCAAACGGTCTTTCATTCACATGTTCATTTAATTCCACGCTACGGGAAAGAGGATGATTTTTCTATGCACTTTGGCAAACACATGGACGATTACACACCAGAAGAGATGCTTGCTATTGCTGAAAAAATCAAAGCGCAGGTGAAATAAATGAGTTTTATAAAAGGTTTACTATTTGGCGCAACAGTCGGTGGGGTTAGTGGCTTGTTAATGGCACCGCGCAGTGGGAAAGAAACACAACAAATGGTGGAAACATACATTGATGACGTTACGGAATCGACCAAAGAATTTAATGACAGTCTACAAAATTTTCAACAAGCACTCGCACAAACTCAGCAAACAGTTGAAGAAACTATTCCTTACTTTACGAAATCTCTTCAAAAAGATATGAATGCCTTTAAGTTCCAAGCAGAACCCCGTTTGGCGCGAATTAATGAACAAGTTGAAGAAATAAATCAGCATATTGCTTCACTGCCTGTTCAAAATGAGTCTAAGAAAAAGTAAAAAAAAAGATATTTGTATGAATTTTGTTCGAAAGATTTTACCAACACTTTCCTTTCTGAAAAGGAGTATGGTATAGTTATTGCTGTGAACATATTGAAATCTAATAACAGGAGTGCTTAACAAAATGAAGAAAAAAATTCTTTTAGCAGTTTTCAGCGCAATAAGCGTTTTATCATTAGCTGCTTGCTCAGGTAACACAAATTCAGAAATCGCAAGTATGAAAGGCGGCAAATTAACCGTTGAGGATTTCTATGAAAAAGCTAAAACAGATCAAAACAGTCAACAAGTTGTTTTTGATATGATTTTATCAAAAGTTTTCACAACGAAATACGGAGATAAAGTCACAGATAAAGACGTTGAAAACGAAATCAAAAATGTTTTTGGCGATACTTTCGAAGATCAGCTAAAAGCTTCTGGTATGTCTCGTAAAGATGTTGAAAACAGTATTCGTGAAAGCTTAGCCTTTAAAGAAGGATTAAAAGCACATGTAAAATTAACTGATGCCGACTTAAAAGCTACTTGGGATTCTTTCCATCCAGAAGTTGAAGCGCAATTAATTGCGGTGACATCTGAAGATGAAGCAAAAGAAGTGAAAAAAGAAGTAAGTAAAAAAGATGCGGACTTTGGTAAAGTTGCCAAAGAAAAATCAGTTGATGCTTCAAAAGAAGATAGTGGTAAAGTTAAATTTGATTCATCAACCGCAGCTACTACTATTCCAGAAGAAGTGAAAGCTGCAGCTTGGGATTTAAAAGATGGCGAAATCTCTGAACCAATCGCAGTGAATTCTGCATATGGTACTAGTTATTACGTTGTAAAAATGGTTAAAAACCAAGCCAAAGGCAATGACATGTCTAAATTTGAAGATAAAATCAAAGAAATCGCAACTGATACCAAATTAAACGATAGCGAATTTACAACAAAAGTTATTGGTGAAGAGTTAGTTGAAGCGAATGTAAAAATCAAAGATGAAGCATTCTCAAATATTTTAACAAACTTCATTGATGCAGCAGATACTAAAAAATCTTCTGATACAGATACCAAAGAATCTAATACAAAAGAATCTGACACTAAAGCTTCTACAGAAGAAAGCAAATAGCATAAATCCCCGTCACAATAAAACAGGTGACGGGGATTTTATTAAATATTTTTTGGTACATAAAAACTGCGATTATCCAAGCCAAAAATACGGTCGGTATATTCGCCAGCTTCAGTTTGGCGAATGGATGTTAAAAGCATTTGCATCGTTGCATCTAAATTATCAATTTGGTGCAAAATTTCTGCTTCCATAATTCGTGGACGAACGGGAGAACCATATTCTAATAACCCATGATGTGATAATACCATGTGACGCAAAACAACTACATCTTCTTCATGTTCATCAATTTTTAACGCCAAACAAGCTTTGGTAATTTCTTCGTCAATCAACACTAAATGACCAACCAAATTCCCTACCAATGTGTATTCTGTCGACATTGGACCACTTAACTCAATTACTTTCCCTAGATCATGTAAAATAATACCTGCGTAAAGCAATGACGCATTTAATTCTGGGTATTCTCGAACAATTGCTTTCCCTAGATGAAGCATAGTCGTTGTATGGTAGGCAAGTCCTCCTGCAAACGCATGATGGTTTCTTTTAGCTGCTGGGTATTCGAAAAATTCTTTTTTATATTGATTTAATAAGAAACGAACAATTCGATTCCAATGAGGATTGGTAATCTCGAAAAGAATCTGGCTAATCTCTTCTTCCATCGCTTCTTTTTGAATTGGCGCACGCTCCATGTATAAACTTGGATCATTCGGTTCTTCCGCTTTTGCCGTACGCAATTGTAAAATTTTCACTTGAGGATTTCCTTGGTATACTTCTCTTTTACCAGTTAGATACACGACACGACCAGCTTCAAAACGTTTGATTTCATCTTCAGAAGCATCCCAAAATTTACCATCTAGCGTACCTGAAGTATCTTGAAACGTAAATGCAATAAACTTTTTCCCATTCTTCGCAATGCGCACATCAGCATTTTTAACTAACACAAATGCTTGAAACTCCTCATCTACTGCTAATTCTCGTAATTTTTTCATTTGGTTAACGTTCTGTTTTAACTAGGTAAAACAAGCGTTTTTCACATCCTTTGCTTAATTTCCATTACTGGTTGTTGCAATCTTTGATAATAGCTTACCATTTCTTGATCAGAAGACAAACAAATGACTTGATGTTTTTTTCCAAATTCTGCAAATAATTTTGCCAATTGTTCTTTACGTAAACTGTCGTAATGCAACCAACCATCATCAATAATGACTGGACTGACCATTGTCTGTCCTTGTAAAGATAAATACGCAAAACGAACGGCCATAATTAATTGATCTTTGGTTCCAGTGGAAAGTGTATAAATATCAAGGAATGTTTGATCGGAAGCTACATGTAAGATCCCTTCACTTAATAAGACTTTGTTATACCGCCCATTCGTTAACAACTCAAAATAATGAGAAGCTTGTTGAAGTAACTGCGGTAATTGTTGTTCTGATAATTCAGTTGCTAAGTCACTTAAGCTCGCACTTAGCACTTGATTCGTACTCCAAGTAATTGCCAGTTCTTGAATTTCTGAAAGCAAACGGCTTTCCTCTTGATACAATTCATCTAAGACGCCATCAATTTGTAGTTGTTCAATTTGTAATTGTACACGTTGCTTTTCTTCCAACAGTTGCGAAATTTCTTGTTGTACCTTCTCTTGTTTTTCCTGAACAGTTTGTAATTGTTTTGTTAACTCTTCAAAATGTATCTTCTTTGGAAAAATAGGTGTTAAGAGCTTCGTGAGCTCTATCTTTCGTTCCATCTGCTTTTGCTGTTGCTCCCACTGCTTCATCCACAAAGGTATTTCTGTTGGATGTTCTAAACCAAATTTCTCGAGTAAACTCTGATATTTGGCAAATAAGACATGCTGTTCTTCTTTGCTCCGTTTTAATTGTTGCGCAATTAATGTACTTGGTTGTTGAAGGCGTGTTAATTTAATATCTTGCATTTTATCTGAAAATTCTTCTAGTACTGTCAACTTGGCTTGAATATCTTTATTCTCCAAAGGTAACCATTCACTAAACAATTGGAACTCTTCTTCAATTTTTTCTAATTCATTGACTAATTGTTCGCGTTGCTCGGTACTTCTTGCTAGCGAAGTAGTATAGTTATGAAAGCTAGTAACAGCTTGCTCATACTCTTGTAAAACTTGATGCCACGTATGATAGTTTGTATTACTACCAAAAGACGGTTGCAAATAAGTCAATAACTGTTGCTTTTCTTGCTGTATTTGTTCCAACATCTCATTTTCTGCTGCAATTTCAGCTGCATAGGTATCTAATTGTAAAAGTTTTTCTTGCCAAAGAGGCTTTATTTGTGATGTAGGATTAATTTTTTTATAAAAAAATACACCCCCACCTATTAACAAAGCGACACTTCCAACTAACAAGCCAATATATTTTAAAGGTGCTGGCAATAAGAAACTAATTAACAACAGACCCCCACCAACAGCTGGTAAAACATACCGTTGTGTAGTTGTTTTTGCTAACAACTCAGGGTACTTACTTTCAATCTTGTTAATTTCTACTTCTACTGATTGTTGTTGTTCTGTTAACCACTGAATACGTAAATGATGCTGAGAAACAGCCTCATCTAATTCCTCTAGGCGGTTCAATAAATGAAAAATTTGCTGATCTAACTCAGAGGGAGCCGTGGTTTTTTTCCATCCCCAACGATCCACAAGCTGTGTTAATGCAGAATTAAGATTTGCATATTCTTCATCTACCCGCTCATACTCATCAATCATTCGAATAATTCGAACTTTTTGTCGTAACAACTCTTGAATCTTACTTTCTTTATCTAAGTAAAAGAAATAATGACTTGATTCTTGACCTTGCTCTAAACGCGATAACTCGGCTTGCTTTTTATTAATTTCTTCAGAGAGTTGTTGGTATTCTTGGTAAAAAAGTCGTAATTGCTTTTGTTCTTTTTCATTCATACTACTTTCTTTCATGCGTAGTAATTGTTGCCATTCTTCATACAATGACCAATTTATTTTTTGTTGATTCAATTCTTGTTGATGTTGTTGCAACTGCTGCAACTGCTGACGTAATTCTTTTTGTTGTTTTGTATAGACAGATACTTGTTGATACGCTCGCTTCATATCATTTTCTTGAGCTTCTTTTTGTTGAATAGTTTCTTTTAATCGTTGCCATTCGTTTAAACGTTTATTCAAGGGTAGTCGTTGTCCACGAGGCTTGAAAAGTTGTTGATTATTTTTGGAATAATCTTGGATTTGCTCCATTAGTTGTTTGCTGCCACTAATTCCTAAAGAAATTAACGCCGCGTGCAATTCTTTTTCTTGCATACGCTCAATTTGAGAGAGCTGTTCTTGTTGAAACGTAAAGACTTCTTGAAATACCTCTTGGCTAAGAGGCGCAATCAATTGTAGAAATAACTTTTCATCGCCTTCTTCTGAGCCAATCCATACTTTGGCTTGTCCACGATTGACTTGACGATAACGTTCAATCATTATTTCACCGTACGGTTCAATTTCTACCCACAATTTTCCTCCATAAGCGGCACCATCTTGCGGCGTATAGTCTCGTTTGCGTAGGCTCTTTTTAGGAAATCCAAATAACATCGCTTGAATAAATTGATACAATGTTGACTTACCGACTTCATTTTGCCCAAAGAACAGTTGATTACCTTTTAAAAATTCAAATGTTTGTTGACGATAATGACCAAAACCGGTAATTTCTGCTTTCGTTATCCTCATTATTCTTCCTCACTCCAACAAAATGCTTGCTCTAGTGTTGTTTTCACTTTAGCTAATGTTTCTTCTTTCAATACTTGTGATGAAATCGTTCGTTTGATTAGAGGATGTGTGGCTAATTCTCCAATGATTGTTTCAAACACTTCATCTGCTTGATAACTAGCCAACAGTTGGGCCATCACTTCTTTACCAGGCAATATTAGTTTCTCAGTCTCAGATACTTCATTCACTTCTAATTGATAAACAATTTGTTCAAAGTTTTTATTTGCCAAATAATCATTTAAATATGCAATTAATTCAGGCTTTTCACGATTATTTAACCAATCTTTTGACAGGTGCTCTGTTTCTTTCAACGAAAGTTTAACTAATTGACGCTGGGATGTTTGAAAAAAGGCCTTCATCGCTTGTAAAGCATCTTTCCGGGATTTTATTCCTGCTAGCGACAATTCATATGTTTCCCAAGTTACAGCAGCAACTACTTTGGTTTCATAATGTACGGCTACATCATCTAAAGTCACCAGTTGGACACCTGTTTCTTTTTCTTTTTGAGTATGCCCTTGAGGCGTACCAGGATAAATGATTGGCGGTTTTTCTGATAACACAGTCGGTACGTGAATATGTCCTAATGCCCAATAATCGTAATTTTTTTGTTTCATCTCCTGAATCTGAAAAGGTGCATATCGTTCGCCATTACTATCACCATGATAGATTCCAATATGATATTTCGCTTGTTTTTTAGGAAATTCACTCACTTTGGAAGCAGTAATCCACGGATGTTGATAACTAAAACCACTAATCGCATAACGCTCGCCTGCCTTATTTTCACCATGAATTGTTTGGACATCTTCTTCTGTAAATAGATGAATATTCTCTGGAAAGTCAAACCAATAACGTTCTTTTTCAAAGTAATCATGGTTGCCAAAAATCATATATACGGGAATATTTTGTTCCTTCAAACGATTCATTTGTTCAAAAAACTGATGTTGTGTTTTTAGGCTAGGACGATTTTGATGGAAACTATCACCTGCAAATAACAAAAAATCAACTTGTTCCTCTAACGCTAGCGTAACAATCTTTTCTAACACTTGGTTATTTGCAAGAGGCAACTCTTTGACATGCGTAAGCAAATGCAATCCTTCAAACGTTCGATCAAAATGTAAATCTGCACAATGAATAAATCGCAACATATTTCAAAATCCTCCTCTTTTTCCTATTATTCTACCATTTTTTCTGTTTCCAGTCAGCAAAATGCGAAAATTCGTTCGCATAAAACCAAAAATCACTGTTCCATCGTTATTACCTCGGTAAAATGATGCGCTTACGTAGAAAAATCAAAAAATTAAAGATTATTCAAGCATTCTGTATGATTTTATGATAAAATCTATCTATTGAAACACTTAGTTAATACCTAAGTAATCACTAGGTAAAGGAGAAATGGAAATTATGACAGAACAAACCGGCAAAACACTTACTCAATTAGCAAACGAATTAGGTGTATCCCGTGATAAAGTGATCTATCGTTATAAAAAACTACCTGAAGATCATTACTATAAAGAAAACAATACGATTTATATTAAAGAAAATGGGGTTCAACGAATCATTGATGAATTAGGGGAAGACATTAATGAAGAAGCTACACAAAATGAAGTAAGCAGCCCTATTAACGATTATCTAATCGAGCAATTGGCTAAAAAAGACGAACAGATTGAGCAATTACAAAAATTAATCGATCAACAGCAACAACTGAATGCTGAAGATAAAAAATTAATAAAAGAACTTCATCAATACTTTGCTTTAGAAGCACCTAAAGAACCCACTGATGATGACGATAAACGTTCTTCTGAGCTAGAAGCCCAAGTTGCTAAATTAGAAGAACAAATGAAAAAGGCTGAAGCTTTAACCTCTGAAAAAGAACAATTAGAAAAAGAACTAGCTGAATTAAAAGCTGATTTAGAAGCTAAGAAAAAGAAATGGTATCAATTTTGGAAAAAGAAAAATTAATAAAGAGGAGCAGTACGTCAATTCGTACTGCTCCTTCTTATTAATCTTGATATAACTCTCTTAATGGCGTCATGATGATGCGATTCAAATCATTAATTACTGTACTAAAAGCTTGTTCAACACGCATTAAATCAGCAATTAATGCCTCTTGTTGAATTTCTACAGCTAATGCTTGTGCTTTTGCTGCATCTTCATCTGTCATTTCTTCACCAGCAGCCATTTTTTCTTGAAGTGAAATTTGGAGTTCTTGGAATTGTTTGAACAATCCATAAGCATTTTCATCGGCTTTAAGTTTTGTAAAAGTTTCGCTTAGTTCTTGAAATTGCTCCATCTCACGGATTTCACGTTCTAGTTGGTTCGCTGTATCATAAATGTTAGACATAATTGTCCCTCGCTTTTCTTTAAAGTTATTCATATTGTAACATGTTCTATTTCATGTGGCTAATGCTTATCTCAAACGATCACGGATACCACGGAATAATTCTTTGGCGCCTTCTTTCACTTTTTCACCAAATTTTTGCATACCATCTTTTGCGTCTTCGGTAAATTTATTGAGATCTTCTTGCCACGGTTGTTTTTCCTCAGTAGTATTTTTATCCTCGGAAACTTCATCTGGTGACATCACTTGCCCCTCTGTCCAGTAAGCATCTGCTACAGAGAAGTTCGTTCCTGGTGTATTAGGTAAAATCATATCCGCTTGTGCTTTAAAGATTGGTCCAACTGTTTCACCACTGGTCCCCTCTAAATAATGATCTTTACTTGTTTTTTCAAATCCTAACCAAGTTGAGATCACAACATCTGGTGTATAACCAACAATCCATTGGTCATTATTTTTAGTTGCATCGAAATTGGTTTCTGTTGTTCCTGTTTTGCCAGCAACCGTATAGTTATATGGAGCAGCTTCCATTGCTGTACCATTTGAAAAGGTTCCTAATAACATACTCGTCATTTCATTGGCTGTTTCTTGAGAAATTACTTTTTTTCCTTTAGGCTGCGTATTATCAACAATAACAGCCCCAGTTGAATCAATAATTTTTGTAATCAAATGTGGTGTATACAGCGTACCACCATTAGCAAAGACTCCATATGCTCCTGCCATTGTCATTGGCGATACCCCATATTCTAAGCCCCCCAGTGCTACACCCCAATACTTATCAGAGTCTGTCAAGTTCAAACCAAATGCTTTTGCCTTATTATAACCTTTGTCCAAGCCGATTTCATGTAATAACCAAACCGCTGGTAAATTCAAACTACGGGCTACTGCTTGATACATTGGGATTTCATGTTCATAAGTCCCGCTGTAATTTTTCGCATCATAATAGCTTTGTGGCTCATCTTTTAAAATACTATCAGGTTTGTAACCTGCTTCTAATGCTGGAGCATATACGCTCAGCGGCTTAATCGTAGAACCTGGGGAACGTTTCATATCTGTTGCAAAATTGAACCCTCTAAACGTGTAGTCCCCCCGACGACCAATTAACCCACGTACACCGCCTGTCGCAGGGTCTAAAGCGACGGATGCTGATTGAACCATAGTGCCATCTTCAGCATTTGGTGGGAAATAGCCATTTTCTGCATAAGTATCTTGCATTGCATTTTGATAATTTTGGTCTAATGCCGTATAAATCTTATAGCCTCGATTCATCAGATCAGCATCATCAATGTCATACTCACGTTCAGCTTCATTGATAACAGCATCAAAGTAATAAGGATATTGATAACCAGCATCGGTCCGATTATAGGCATCATATAGTAAATCAGTAATTGCCACCTGACTTTCTTGATCTGCCGAATTTTGGTCTAACTTGCCGTTTTCTACCATCAATTGTAAAACAGTATCACGACGATTCATTGCTGCTTCGGGTTCATCAATTGGGTTGTAAATTGAAGGGCCTTTTAGCATACCAATCAATGTTGCTGCCTCACCAATCGTCAAACCTGTCGCATCCACACCAAAATATTTTTGGGATGCATCTTGAATGCCCCAAACACCATTGCCATAATAAGACGTATTTAGGTACATTGCCAAAATCTCATCTTTAGAATATTTTTTTTCAATTTCAATTGCTAAAAATATTTCTTTAGCTTTTCGATTAAAGGTTTGATCGATTGTTAGATACGCATTTTTCGCTAGCTGCTGTGTGATAGTACTACCACCACCGCCACTAGTGCTACGATTGATTACCATTCGAACCGCTGCGCGTCCAATCCCCTTAATATCAAATCCGTGATGCGAATAAAAACTACGGTCCTCAGTAGAAATAACTGCATCTACGACATAAGGTGATATATGATCTAAATCAACATAAGTTCCTTTTTGTGCAGACATTCGTCCTGCTTCTTGATTATCTTTATCATAAATAATCGTGGATTCGCGTAATCCTGACTCTAACTCTGAAACCTTAGTTGTTTTTGCAATATAAAATAAGTAGATACTCATAACTAAGGTACCCACTAGTACCAATAAAATGATAATCTTATTTACATGATATTTTTTCCAAACTCGTTTGCGCCAGTGATGGAACTGAATTAGATAGGGTTTTATCCATTGCCAAAAACGAATCAAGTATTCTTTTATAATACCCAAATATTTTTTTATTGTAGCTAAAAAGCGCTGAAAATCCATCGTTTCCCCCTCCTCTAACAAAGTGTAGCATATTTTTCTAATAAGAAAATACGACTAGAGACGTAAGTTACGTCATTTTAACATAAACTTCGACTTTGCCTAGTTTACCATTGAAATATCACATTTTCGTTGTTTTTTTCTTAAAAAACCGTTAAAGATGATATAATGGCAATCGAAAGGAGCGATGGCTGTGGAATATTCCATTACTTTACCTGCTTCACAAAAGCCGATGACAATCCGTGATTTACTTGAGAAGGAATGGTTAGTTCCTCGTAAAGTTCGTCATTTTTTACGCATTCGTAAAAATGTCTTACTCAATAATGAAATCGCCATGTTTCATCAAGAAGTAGCAGCAGGCGATGTAGTCACCTTACGCTTAGAAGAGACGGATTATAATTATCAGGAAATCCAACTCGGAAATAAAGAAGCTGTTCAGCCTTTATTTGAAGATGAACATATTATTTTAGTCAATAAACCTGCAGGAGTAAAAACTCATCCGAATCAGCCAGATGAAACAGGCACACTTTTAAATGATTTAGCTGCCTATCTTGCTGAAAAAGACCAAAGAGCTTACGTCGTTCACCGCTTAGATAAGGAAACCAGTGGTGTAATTTTATTTGCTAAAAACCCTTTAGTTCTGCCCATCTTAGGGCGCTTGTTAGAACAAAAAGCTATTTATCGCCGTTATCAGGCAGTTGTTTGGGGAAAATTAAGTAAAGATAGCACCATTGAGAAAAAAATTGGGCGTGATCGTCATGACCGCCGTAAGCGAATCATCGATGAACGTAAAGGCAAAACTGCTATTACACACGTGACAGTTCATGCCGTCCATCAAAAAACTAGTGAGATTTACTGTCTATTAGATACTGGTCGTACCCATCAAATTCGTGTTCATCTTGCAAGCTTAGGACACCCGATTGTTGGCGATCCTTTATATCAAACAAAAGCAGGTAGCCGCTTATTCCTTCATGCTTATGAAATGTTTTTGGTTCATCCATTTACTAAAGATACGATGCATGTAATGGCCGTTCCCGGGTTATGGGAATAAAGAAAACAGCTTTGATTCAAAACGAATCAAAGCTGTTTTCCTTAAACACTTATTCTCTATACTCTAAAAGTGATCGTTCACCTGCTGTTAGCACTCGATACGCTCCATAGTCAAGTGACGCATCTAAAACCAAACCACCCATCCGGATACGCTTTAAATAAGTCACTTCTTTATTCACTGCTTGTACCATACGTTTTACTTGATGAAATTTTCCTTCATGCAAAATTAATCGGATTTCTGATGTTCCCTCTTCTTCATCAAGAGCATCAATCATTAGTTTAGCAGGCAAGCAGCGCTCACCATCAATCGTTATTCCTTTTTCAAAAGCATCCACATCCGCCTGTGTCATAATACCAGCAACTTTCGCATAATATTCTTTTTCCACATGGCGTTTAGGTGAAAGTAAGCGATGTGCTAACGCACCATCATTCGTAATTACCAATAGACCCTCTGTATCTTTGTCTAGACGTCCGACCGGGAATAAATCATCGCGATAATATTCGTCATCGAATAAATCCATTACAGTTTCATCGTAATCATCAATCGTTGCTGAAATCACTCCAGCTGGTTTATTTAATAAGTAATAGAAATATTTTTGATAGCTCACTGTTTCCCCATCAAAAAGCACTTTATCTTCATTTTCTTTCACTTGAAATTTATCAGACTTAATCACTGTGCCATTGACTGAAACAAGCCCTTTTTTTATAAAATTTTTCACTTCTTTACGTGAGCCAAAATCCATGTCGGCTAAATATTTATCTAAGCGCATTTCTTCTCCTCTCAACAGAAAAATTCGGAAGAAAATTCCTTCCGAACCTATCCCTATTTAATGTGTAATTTTTTTCTAAACCTTGCCATACCTGAACCAAGTAATTTGTCTGCAAGGCGTAATTTTAAAGCCATATAGACATAAACAAGCACGCCAATCCCTGCTACAACCAGAATAATAATAAACGACTGAGCTTTACTCTCTGGACTTAATCCCATTTCTAAAGCAACTTTCGAAAGACTAGTAATTAAAACCATAATCGCCGTCATAACGGTGATTAACGCTATTCGTTTCCATGTAAAACGTGCATTGAATCGCGTTTTCTTATGAATTTTCCATAAGTTTAGATAGCAAGCGACACTCATCCCTAGCGTAGTTGAAACAATTGGTCCGTAAGCTTCTAGCGTCCGAATACATATAGTTTGTGTAGCAATTTTGACAATTAGACCGATAACGAAGAATAAAACGGCTGAACCATTTTCATACATTCCTTGTAACATCATAGAAGTTACCATAAACAAGCCTTGAGCTAAACCAGAAATACACACAGCGATTAACAAATTTGCTCCTAATTGATCTGGTTTATAAAACATCGTGTTTAAAGGATACGCTAGAATCATCATTCCAAACGTAGCTGGTAACATCACGAATGCATATAGTTGTAGATTATTCGTAACTAACTTGGCCATACCAATATAATCTTGTTTTGCGTATGACTCTGTCAATAGTGGCATGCCAACAATTGCCATTGAGGTTGCCAGACCAATAACAACCATTGATAACTTATCTGGATTTCCTCCAAACAATGCCATTAATGAAATCAATTGATTCTTAGAATATTCAGTAAAACCACTCATTGTGTGAACAAATGTATACTGGTCAACTAATTTAAAAATGGTAAGACCCGCACCTAAAATAATGAATGGTACGGCTTCTTTAATTGTTGATATCAGTAATTTAATCGTATCAACTTCGCCAGTCTCTTTACTGTGTTCTGCTAAAATATCCATTTTTATTTTTTCTTTACGGAAATAATAAATTAAAATTCCTACTCCTGCCAACGCTCCAATAAAGGCACCAAATGTTGATTGGGTGACTGCAGCAACATAATCACCATCCCCTAATTTCATAATCATAAAGGTAGCAATCAGCATATAAATAACTCGTGCGACTTGTTCTACTAGCTGAGAAATCGCAAATGGCGCAATATTTTGAATTCCTTGGAAGTATCCTCGAATTACACTCATCACTGGAATCACTAAAATTGCAACACTTAACGAACGCATTGATGGAATCAAATCGACACCACCACCAGCAGCTTGCGACAACACCGGTGCAGCAAAATACATAATTAACGCACTAACCAGCCCTAAAACGGCCATTGCTTGCAAGGAACGATGGAATAAACGCTGACTTGTACGATACTCTTGTCTTGAGTTATGATATGCGACTTGTTTGGCAATCGCTGCAGGGATTCCTGCAGTTGAAACCATGATGAAAAGCGCATAAACATTATATCCCATATTAAACAAGGCATTCCCTACATCGCCATACTCACCCATCCAATAATACCAAGGCAAAATATAGATAACACCCATTAACCGAGAGCCAATATTACCAATGGTCATCCAAGCAGAACCACGCGCCATTTTGTCTTCATTTGTCAATTCAGATGAAGCCTGTTTTGTATTATCTGTCATTGAGTTCTTCTCCACTTTCTTTCATACATATCTCTTATTCTAATGCGAAATGCTTTTTGTCGCAATCTATTTTTCTATTCGTTACACCGTTTTAATATTTCAACTTGCGAAAATGCCCGTTTCTGCTATCCTATGCTATAATTAGCTAGAACTTTAGGACAAGGAGTAAACTTATTTATGTATTCCATGACAATTAATGAACTTTATAACCTTTTAAGCAACCACCACTTACTTCAAGAAACGCCAGATAATGAAAAATGGCAGCACATGCTAAAAAAATCAGCTGATATTACGTTTACTTATCTTTCTTATGACTCACGTGACTTAAAAGAGCAAACGCTTTTCTTTTGTAAAGGATTAAACTTTAAAGCAGAACTTTTAGAAGCTGCAGTGGAAGATGGCGTTACCCATTATCTGTCTGAAGTGTCTTATGACGTTGCTGCACAAGGCATTCTGGTAACCGATATTCGTGAAGCCATGGCAATTGTGGCACAAGCTTTTTATCAGCAACCACAAGATAAATTATATAAAATTGGGATTACTGGTACTAAAGGAAAAACAACCGCTGCTTATTTCATCAAAAAAGTTTTAGATGAAGCGTTTAATCAAAAAGTAGCCTTGTTTTCTTCCGAAGAAACGACATTAGATGGAAAAACGTTCTATGCGTCCAAATTAACAACACCTGAAGCTCTAGATCTTTATCGTCAAATGGCCTTAGCAGTAGCCAGCGGAACGACTCATTTAGTAATGGAAGTTTCTTCACAAGCATACAAAACCAAGCGAGTCTTTGGATTGACTTTTGAAACAGGTATTTTTCTAAACATTAGTCCTGACCATATTAGTCCCATTGAGCATGCAACCTTTGAAGAATACTTCGCATGTAAGTGCCAATTGCTGTCAAACAGTAAACAGATGGTAATTAATCATGATAGTGATCATTTTGATACGCTAGAAGAAATTTGCCAAAAAGAACAAGTCCCTTATTACACCTTTGGACAAAAAACAGGTACGTATCGCATTCAATCACTAGATAACCCACGTTGTTTCCATCTAGAAGCAACTCAGGATGAATTAGATGCAAATGGCGATTACCAACTTGCTTTATTTGGAACATTTAATCATGATAATGCTGCTGCAACTATTTTGACGACACGATTAGCTGGAGTTGCGAAAGAAATTATCCAAGAAAGCTTACCACAAAGCCATGTTCCTGGTCGCATGAACTTATTAGAAAAAACCAATGGCGCCTATATTTTTATTGATTACGCTCACAATTATTTAAGTATCAAAGCTATCGGTGCGTTCGCCAAAGAACTAAGACCAAAAGGCCGAGTCATTATTGTAACAGGCAGCGCTGGCGACAAAGCCCTTTCACGTCGTCCTGATATTGGTAAAGCTTTGAGTGAATGTGCTGATATTGCTATTTTAACTAGTGATGATCCTGGTTTTGAAGATGCCGCAGCAATTATTGAGGAGATTTCCCACGCTATCACTAACCCACAATTATCTGTTCAAATTGAATTAGATCGAGCGAAAGCAGTTACTACCGCAGTAGAAATGGCACAAGCAGATGATACCGTAATTTTAGCGGGTAAAGGTACCGAACAAATGATGAAAGTTCGGGGAGTGCAAGAACCTTACGAGGGAGACTTCCATATTACACAACGACTCATCCAAGCAAATGCCTAATTATTGCAAAATGATTACAAAGGAAAATTTTTGAAAAATTTTCTATTATTTCTTTTAATTTCTTGTATAATAATTGTGAATGTAAAATTAAAGGGGATACGCTTCATGGGCAAACAAAAGAAATTTCTTTTCTATGCAGTTACTGCATTGATGATTGTGGTCGTTAGTTTTTTAGGTTGGAAACTGTTAACAGCAACAGGTGTGATTGGTCTACCTGATGTGGCTCACTTACATACCCGCTCTGCACTGCCACATGGCTTGTTTTTAGTATTGTTTTTACCAATCATTGCTACAGGAGCACTATTTTGCGGTATTGCTTATACAAAAAAGTAAACTGAGCGTAACTTCTTACGCTCTTTTATTTTGTCTTCAAATAATAAGGCACTTCGGTTTCCATTCTTCTCATTTTATACTATAGTTAAGATAGATTAAAAAATGAAAGGGTGTTTATTGTATGAGTAAAAAATTAGGCGTTTCAACAGTGATTAACGAAGGCGGTCGTGAAGGCGTAAGTAAATCGTTAAATGGTGATTTCGAAGTCAAAACAACTGGAACGAAAAAAGAAGGTTATACAAACCCTGAAGAATTATTTGCTGCAGGCTTTTCTGCATGTTTCAATGGTGCTCTTATTTTCCCATTAGAACGTGATGGCCATGGTGACCTACCTCGGTCTGTTCGTGCAGAAGTAACATTATTAGGTGATTTACCTGATTATCATACATTGCATTTAGCAGTACATTTAATTGGTAAAATCGAAGGTCTTTCAAAAGAGGAAACCTTGAAATACATGGAAGAAACACACAATATTTGCCCGTATTCAAAAGCCATCAATGGGAACGTTGAAGTCACTTATGATGCTGAATAATTAATAATCCAAACAAGCTGTTTATTACTCTAAGCAGCTTGTTTTTTATTTGTACATAAATACTTGAGCCAACTCTTTAGCCAATAATTGGACATTTTTTAATGTTCGCTCTTTTTCCATAGCTTTTTCCAATGAGATAGGTGCTTGTTGAATGCTAAAAACACCTAGGGTTCCCTCGGTCATTTTTCCAATATCGGCTGTGCGACTTCCACATAATCCAATAACAGGTATCTCAATTTTTTTTGCTAACTGAGCAACACCATAAGGTACTTTTCCTTGATCTGTTTGCCTATCAATTTTTCCTTCTCCAGTAAAGATTAAATCAGCATCTTGAATTTTTTCTTCTAATCGTAATATTTTTTGCAAGGTAACAAAACCCGGTACAATTTTACCACCTAATACAACGACAGCACCTCCCAAACCTCCTGCTGCTCCTGTACCAGAAATAGTAGCTAGGTCTAAATGAATTTGCTGCCTCACTTCTTGTACAACTAATTGTGCTTGGCATTCCATCTGTTCGATAGTTGCTGTGGACGCACCTTTTTGTGGTGCAAAAACTTTAGCAAACCCATTTTTACCTAGGTAAGGATTAACAACATCAGCTAAAGCTAGCAATTCTACATTTTTTAAATCAGGGTAAATGTCTTTTAAATCAAGGTGTTGGATTGCCAACAAAGGATTTCCCTTTAAGTTACCTGTAATTTTTCCTCCTAAAGATTGTAGTAATCCCAAACCCCCATCTGAAGTCGCACTACCTCCTAAAGTTAAATAAATTTGTGTCACTTCATGTGTTAATGCATCCTTAATCACTGATCCTAAACCATAAGAAGTAGCTTGGCGAACAACCTCATCCGATGGCTCCACTAAATGAATACCAATAAATACGGCTGCTTCGATTATTGCTATGAGGTGACCTTCATAAGAACTTAACAAATAGCTGCCCGTGATGGGTTTTCCTAATGGATCGCTAGTTGTCACTGTTTGCCATGAACCACCAAGCTCAGCATAAATTGCTGCCATCGTTCCTTCCCCGCCATCAGCAATCGGAATATTGACCTTTTCCGTCCATACGTTATCAGGTAATCCAGCTAAAACAGCAGTATTTAACTCTTCTGAAGTTGCACAATTTTTAAATGAATCCAGCATCGCTACGACTTTCATCCAATCACATCCTTTTTCCCTATTATAGATTATTTCTTCTATTTAAAAAATAATCTTTATAGCCATATTTGATTTACCTAGGTAAAAACCGCTCATTCCATGAAAAGCAGAATGAGCGGTTTTTGTTTTTTTACTTAATTAGCTACAATATTAACTAGTTTTCCTGGTACAGCAATCACTTTACGGATTGTTTTTCCAGTAATTTGTTCTTGAATTGTAGGATCTGCTTTAGCAATTGCTTCTAATTCTTCACGGTTCGCTTTAGCAGGTACGTTTATTTTAGCACGGACTTTACCATTAACTTGTAAGACAATTTCAACTTCGTCTTCTACAAGGGCTGCTTCATCATATGTTGGCCAGGCAACATATGAGATATCTTGTTCATTCCCCAGAATTGACCAAAGCTCTTCGCCTAAATGTGGGGCAATTGGAGCAAGCAATTGGACAAATCCTTCAACGTATTCATAAGGAAGTGCATCTGCTTTGTAGGCTTCATTTACAAAAACCATCAGTTGAGAAACAGCAGTATTAAAGTGTAAGTGCTCAAAGTCTTCCGTAACTTTTTTAACAGTTTGATTGTAAACTTTTGTTAATTTACCATCATTAAAAGTGGTAATGCGGTCACGCATTTTGCCATTTTCGTCTACGATTAAACGCCATACACGGTCAAGGAACTTGCGACTTCCTTCTAAACCATTTTCACTCCAGGCAATTGAAGCATCCAATGGTCCCATAAACATTTCATACAAACGCAAAGTATCGGCACCATACTGTGCTACAACGTCATCAGGATTCACAACATTGCCACGTGATTTAGACATTTTTTCGTTATTTGAACCTAAAATCATTCCTTGATTGTATAATTTTTGGAATGGTTCTTTCGTTGGTACTACACCTAAATCGTACAAGAATTTATGCCAGAAACGCGCATACAATAAGTGTAAAACTGCGTGTTCCGCTCCCCCAATATAAATATCGACTGGCAACCAGCGCTCTAGTTTTTCATAGCTTGCTAATTCAGTCTTGTTATGTGGATCAACGAAGCGTAAGAAGTACCATGAACTTCCTGCCCATTGTGGCATTGTATTTGTTTCGCGACGACCTTTTTTACCAGTTTCAGGATCAACTACATTTACCCATTCATCAATATTTGCTAATGGAGACTCACCTGTTCCACTTGGACGAATATCATCCGTTTTTGGTAGACGTAATGGCAACTCAGATTCAGGAACAGTCGTTGTTGTTCCGTCTTCCCAATGAATCACTGGAATTGGCTCACCCCAATAACGTTGACGAGAAAACAACCAATCACGTAAACGGTAGCTAACCTCTTGTTTACCAACCTCATTTTCTTCCAACCATGCGACCATTTTCGCAATAGCCTCTTCTTTATTCATGCCGTCTAAGAAATCAGAATTAATATGCACCCCATCTTCTGTGAAGGCCGCTTCTTCTACATTGCCACCTTCAAGAACGGGAATGATTTCTAAAGAAAAAGTTTTAGCAAATTCATAATCACGTTCATCATGTGCTGGAACTGCCATGATTGCCCCAGTTCCATAAGTTGCTAGAACATAATCAGCAATCCAAATTGGAATTTCTTTACCATTTACTGGATTAATCGCATAAGCGCCTGTAAAGACACCCGTTTTTTCTTTAGCTAAATCTGTACGATTCAAATCTGATTTTTTGGAAGCTTCCTCAATATAAGCATCTATTGCTGCTTTTTGTTCAGGAGTAGTAATTTCTTTAACAAGTTCTAGTTCTGGAGCTAATACAGCATAAGTTGCGCCAAATAACGTATCCGGACGAGTAGTAAAAACGGTAAAGTCTTTATCAGTACCAGCAACTTTAAAAGTTATATTTGCACCAACTGAACGGCCAATCCAATTGCGTTGCATATCTTTAATGCTTTCTGGCCAATCTAGTTCGTCTAAATCTTCCAATAAACGATCAGCATATGCTGTAATTTTCAACATCCATTGACGCATTGGTTTACGTACAACATCGTACCCACCACGTTCACTTTTCCCATCAATTACTTCTTCATTCGCAATAACTGTTCCTAATTCTGGAACCCAGTTTACTGCGACTTCAGCTTCATAAGCCAAGTCTTTTTCGTACAATTTTGTAAAAATCCATTGCGTCCATTTGTAGTAATCCGGATCAGTGGTATTAATTTCACGATTCCAGTCATAACTAAAACCTAATGAATTGATTTGGCGACGGAATGTTTCAATATTTTTCTTTGTAAATTCAGCAGGGTCATTTCCTGTGTCTAATGCATATTGTTCCGCAGGCAAACCAAAAGCATCCCACCCCATTGGATGCAACACATTGTAACCTTGGCTACGTTTAAAACGTGCTAAAATATCTGTCGCTGTGTAACCTTCTGGATGCCCAACATGTAGTCCTTGACCAGATGGATATGGAAACATATCTAAAGCATAAAATTTAGGTTTACCTGTTTCATCATGCGTGTTAAACGTATTGTTTTTGGCCCAATACTTTTGCCATTTTTTTTCAATTTCTTTGTGATTATAATTCACTACTTGACGCCTCCTTAATAAAATAAAAAGTCCTATAAGAAGCACAAAAAAGCCTCTTATAGGACGTAATTGACGTGGTACCACCTATATTCGTTGGACATACTCCAACCTCAAACGTTGTAACGGTCGTCACCGGATTTTCTCTACACACTTTTATATTAAGGTTCAAGAAAATCAAACACTCAAAGGCGAGTTCAACAGGTCTTTTGTACATTTTCACCAACCATGTACTCTCTAAAAAAAGAACGCCATTTACTACTCCTTTTCAAATGCGCATAAGTCATTATTGAGTTCATACTATCAAAAAAGCGCATTGAATTCAATTTATTTCTTTTTATTTTTCTGGGTTTCTTGAAAATCCATGAAATATCTTTTCAAATTTGTTAAAAAAGCTTCGCCAATCGCTGATATTCTGCGACTTTTCTTTTTAATCATCACCATTTTATTTTCTGGTGAATTAGCTAAAGGAATTAAAACAATCCCTTGACTGCATGGATCTTCTACTAAACCTGAACCTGAACCATAGGCATCTGTTCGCTGTAGAATACCTGTAAGTGTTGCTCGATCGCTCGTATGAATTACTTGAGTAATACCTGGAAAATCAATTAAATCTTCCGCAAAATACGTATAATTATTCGTTTCTTGTGTAAAACGAACTTGTGAATAATCATGTAAATCAGCTAAGTCAATCACGGATTTAGTTGCTAAAGGATGTCCTTCTCGCATAAAGATATGGGTATGAAACGTTGTTAAAATCTCATATTCTAATTCCCCATTTTCTAATAAGCGACTTAAACCTGCTTGATTTGAATCATTAAATAATAAAATACCAAATTCACTTCGGTATTGTTCCACATCTTTAATAACATTTAAAGTTGTACTTTCAAAAATTCGAAAATCATTATAATCAGGAAAATCTCGGATTAACTGACTAATCATAATTGATAGAAAATCATAATGTTGACTAGAAATAGAAAAATGCTTTTCATTTTCTTCATTTGCTAAATAACGGTTTTCTAATAACTCCACTTGAGCCAAAATAGGCTGGGTATATTGAAAAAAATCCATTCCTTCAGAAGTCAATGAAGCTCCTTGTCTCGTACGTTCAAAAAGTTGAACATCTAACTCTTTTTCTAACTCTTTAATGGCATGGGAAAGACTTGGTTGCGAAATATATAATTTTTTAGCTGCTTCTCGAAAACTACCATTATTGGCAATTGCTGCGACATAACGCATTTGTTGAATATTCACTCAATTTCCTCCCGATTCATTTCATTTATTCTCTATAGTAACGAACCACTTGTTTACTGGTCAATCTTTTTTATCTTATTTTTTTGAATTTTTTTCTATATAACAAATATTATAATTAAAATTTGACAACTTTAATGTTAAAATAAGATGATAATATTATAAAAAAAGCACTTTCTTTTACGAAAGTGCCTTGAGTTTATCTTTGATGCTTTGTGAAAAACAAAACTTTCAGGAGCCATTCTCTTAAACTTTGCGACTAAGCAACTTTTAGTGTTTGACCTGGATAAATAAAATTATTCTCTAAGTTGTTCCAACTACTTAGCTCATCAATCGTGATTCCAAATCGATCTGAAATTAACCAAACGGAATCCCCTGATTGAACTTTGTATGTTGTTACATTAGCATTATTGTTTGTTGTTACGTTGGTAGTTGGTGTAGCCAGTGCGTTTGATTGGTTCGACTGATTGGCAGAAGTCGAATTACCTTTTACAATCAAAGTTTGACCTGGATAGATGAAATTATTTTGGATATTATTCCAATTGCACAAATCGTCTATTGTTATACCAAACTTATCAGCAATCAACCAAACAGATTCACCAGATTGAACCGTATATTTATCAGTGTTATTGTTGGTTTGTGACACTGACGGTTGTGTCGGTGTTGTCGGTATGGTTGACTCTTTAGGTTGACTCGGCTGATTGGCAGAAGCTGAGTTACCTTTTGAGACATTTAAAGTTTGACCTGGATAGATAAAGTTATCTTGAATCCCATTTAAACTAATCAATTCATCCATTGTCATTCCATGCTTATCTGCAACTAACCAAACAGAATCTCCTGATTGCACTGTATATGTCCCTTGACTTCCAGTGTTGTTATTTGACGTTGCCGGAGTACTTGCTTGGCTTGGTTTATTGCTAGAAACTGAACCACCTTTAGATACTTTCAAAGTTTGACCCGGATAGATAAAGTTATTTTGAATTCCATTTAAACTAATCAATTCATCCATTGTTATTCCATGTTTATCTGCAACTAACCAAACAGAATCTCCTGACTTCACTGTATATGTCCCTTGACTTCCAGTGTTGTTATTTGACGTTGCCGAAGTACTTGCTTGGCTTGGTTTATTGCTAGAAACTGAGCCACCTTTAGATACCTTCAAGGTTTGACCCGGATAGATAAAGTTATTTTGAATTCCATTTAAACTAATCAATTCATCCATTGTCATTCCATGTTTATCTGCAACTAACCAAACAGAATCTCCTGACTTCACTGTATATGACCCTTGACCATTTGTGTTTGTAGTTGGCTTTGCTGGTTTATTTGATTGTTCTGATGTATTGGGTTGACTTGGTTTGTTAGCAAAACTAGAATCACTTTTCGATACAATCAATGTTTGACCTGGATAAATAAAGTTATTTTGAATTCCATTTAAACTGACCAATTCATCCATTGTCATTCCATGCTTATTGGCAACTAACCAAACAGAATCTCCTGATTGAACTTTATAGCTTTGACCATTGGCAGATGGCTTTGCTGATGTTGAAATTTTGTCATCAGTTGGTTTGTTCGTATTAGTATTTATTATTCCATTAGAATTTGCAGAACTTGAGGAATCATAACGTGTTAAATCATAACTTTCAATAACATTATTTAATGCACTAGCATAATTTGGTGCAGTAGCGTAGCGGCCTGTTAACCATTCAGTAGCATCGCGATAAGAAGACGTATTACTTTTCCAAGCACCTGAATAATAATATACACCGGGCTGTAAAGAGACATTTTTTAACGTATTCGCATTGTCTTGGAATGACTCTGTAAATGAAGGATATTTTTTAAATGGTTCTTTCATGGTCACCCATTGTCCATTTAAATACTCTTGTGTATTCATGTACACAGTTTCGCCATTATAACTACCCTTTATTCCAAACAGATTATGATATGGTGATTGTGACAGTCCACTTTGTCCCCAACCACTTTCAATAACCGCTTGCGCAATCATTACTGAAGCATATAAATTATTAGGACCAGCAATTGACTGGGCATGCGCAGCTAGTTGCTCGATATATGCATTAGAATTTGTTGAAGAATAAACAGCAGTTTGTTGAGATTCATTTTCAGCAGCTTCTACTTCAACAGTCGGTAGTAACGGTGTTGCAACAGAAATTGCTGTAACAGTACTTCCTAAAACTGCAGCACTTTTTTTCATTTTACGATATAAATGCGGATGCTGTTCTATTCGTTTAAGTTCTTTTCTTGATAAAGTCTTCTCCATTTTTTGACCTCCATTTTTTTTAATACATTTTTTAGTATACAGGTTATTTTTTCTTAATAAAAGTTTAAGCATCGCAAAACTCAATTTGTAAAATATTTGTAATATGTACATTTCTACACATCTGTTGAAACCCTTATGGTATTAGCTTTTATCTAGAGTTTCATCTCGAATTTTAAAATGATTTATTACGGAAAAATCACAAGGTATTTTTCATTATAGAAAAGGTCTATGCTATAATATACTCGTTAATTTGAATAAATATAGAGGAGTTTTTATGAATAATAAACTATACACTCAATTTGTGGGCAGTTGCTCACTCGTTCTTTTTGCATTTTTAGGTTATGTAATTAAGTTTTACCCCACATGGATTCAACCGTTTGATCAATTTATAACAAATGGGGTGCGTTCGTTATACCCTACTTGGAATCCATTTTTTCTTTGGATTACTAAATTTGCCAATCCAATCACAATCGCTACCTTGTTTTTAGCTTTGTTATTTGTTTTATTATACGGAAAACGCTATGCAGAAGCGTCCTGGTTTTCCCTAGGTGTTATTGGTATTTCAGGCATTTTTAATCCTTTGATTAAATTATTATTTATGCGTGAGCGTCCAACGTTAGAACATCTGGTAACTGAACACAGTTACAGTTTCCCTAGCGGTCATTCTACTGCTAGCATGGTTCTATATGGTACATTAATTTTCTTTGTACCTATCTTTATTCAAAACACGTATTTAAAACGTGGATGCCAAATTGTTTTAGGTAGTTGTATTTTATTAATTGGTATAAGTCGAATTTATTTGGGCGTTCACTTTCCTAGTGACATCATCGGTGGGTTTTCTTTAGGGCTAGGCTGGCTCTTGTTAACTTATCCCTACTACCAAAAACAACGCTTTATTTGGCGCTTTAAAAGCAAACAACTCTAATAGAAAGTGAGTAATTAATATGAACCCGTTTCTCTATACGGAAGATAAAAATAAACGTTATCACTCTTGGAACTATGCCTTA
The DNA here is from genome assembly GCF_058216475.1 of Enterococcus sp. AMC2644. Classification (NCBI taxonomy): domain Bacteria; kingdom Bacillati; phylum Bacillota; class Bacilli; order Lactobacillales; family Enterococcaceae; genus Enterococcus; species Enterococcus sp. AMC2644. The sequence continues at coordinate 1,605,653 of NZ_CM177095.1, read as the reverse complement.
CGCCAAGAGTTTGGCAGCAAAATTTTTAAAGTTGTCATTGATGGTGGTTTTGACTGTCCCAATCGCGATGGTACTGTTGCACATGGCGGATGTACCTTTTGTAGTGTTTCTGGATCTGGCGATATGATTTTAGCGCCTGAAGATCCACTACCTGTCCAATTTAATAAAGAAATTCAACGGATGCATAAAAAATGGCCACATGTCGATCAATATATCGTCTACTTTCAAAATTTTACAAACACACATGCACCGCTTGCTGAAATTAAAGCACGCTTTGAACAAGTCATTAATTTACCTGGTGTTGTTGGTTTATCGATTGGTACTCGCCCTGACTGTTTACCTGATGATGTTGTAGAATATTTGGCTGAATTAAACGAGCGGCTTTATTTATGGGTAGAGCTAGGATTGCAAACAACCTTTGAAGAAACTAGTCGTTTAATCAATCGTGCACATGATTATCAAACATATCTTGATGGCGTTGCCAAACTGCGTAAACACCAGATTCGAGTCTGTACACATTTAATCAACGGCTTACCACAAGAAACGCCCGAAATGATGTTGGAAAATGTCCGGCGAACAATTGTCGATTCAGACATTCAAGGAATCAAACTACATTTGCTTCACTTAATGCGTAATACCCGAATGTTACGCGACTATCACGAGGGGCGTTTGCAGTTACTTTCTCTTGAAAAATATGTAGAGATCACTTGCAATCAGCTTGAAATGATTCCTGAAGAAATTATTATTCATCGCTTAACAGGCGATGCACCTCGAGATACCCTTGTGGGACCAATGTGGAGTTTAAAAAAATGGGAAACATTAAATGCAATTGATGAAGAATTGTTACGAAGAAATTCATACCAAGGTAAATTCAATGTACGAAAGGAACATTTACATGTTGCAAACAGCTTTACATTTTAGCCATACTTTATTAAAAGAAGTTGTTCAACCAGGGAATCTGGTTGTTGATGCTACTATGGGAAACGGAAATGATACGATATTTCTAGCTGAATTAGTAGGTAAAACAGGGAAGGTATTTGCCTTTGATATTCAAGAACAAGCCTTAAATACTACTAAAAAACGGTTGTGTGAGAGCACTTTGGAACAGCGTGTCAAGTTAATTCATGACGGACATCAGCATTTAGATAATTACCTAGGTAAAGACGAAAAAATCCATGCAGCGATATTTAATTTAGGTTATCTTCCTAAAAGTGATAAACAAGTGATTACCTTGCCAGAAACAACTCAGCAAGCCTTAGCTAGCTGTTTAAATCATCTGGCTTGTAGAGGAAGAATCATCATTGTTGCATATTACGGGCATGAAGGTGGTCAAGCAGAATTAACTACTGTATCTAATTATTGTCGAACCTTATCACAAGAAGAATACACTGTCTTAAGCTATCAATTTATTAACCAAAAGAATCAACCCCCTATTTTATTTTGTATTGAAAAAAAATAAGCATGACAGATGACATCTAAATCCATGTCATCTGTCATGCTTTGTTTGTTAGACAAGTAAATGATAGCAACTAGTTTTGTAGTATTCCCATCTCTTTTTCTACTCGCTATTTCTCTTCAAGTGTAAAAGCTATTAAAATTTTGTTCATTATCTAAAGGTTGATAGTATCTTACTTAAGTCAGCTGCCACTCGTTTGTAGGAACCATTTAACAGGAATACTATGAGGCAGTAATTACTCTCCTATTACAAATTCAACTGGTTCTATTTCAAAAATCTCAGTTAAAACCTCATTGACCTTATCAAATATTACGGTTTGCTCTTTCATAGGCATACAAACAATTTCTTTTTGACCAGATGTATAGACACTTTTTCCATACTCATCCAAAAACTGAACTTTTTTCCCATCATGTTGAAATTCTACATATTCACTCATGAAATCTAAAACTAATTCTTGACGAAACCCTGCATTTAGAACGATTGCCATTACTAACGAAGACACATCCAAATTGTCTAAAGGCGTATTAAGGTTTCCTAAAGTAAGACTATACGACGTTGTTTTTACAGTTGGACATGCATTGCATCCCCCATTGATTAAATCAGTTGAATAATGAATTGTTGCTTGCATTATTTTCACCTTCCTTTTTGTGATTATTTTAACATATATAGTGGTAATTACTACTAATAATTATTTAGGATGTGAATTTTTCTTGTTCACTAACCAAGAAAGCGCTATGATTAACTTATTGCATATAGGAGGGAATAATGATGAGAAAATCGTTGACAATTGATTTGATTCTAATTTTTCTATTTGTTCTTTTTGATTTTTTAGGTTACCAAATACTTAGTGAATGGCTTTTTATTTTAGTTTTCTCTGTATCTGTTGGAATAATTATTGCTGTTCTGTTCAAAAAAAGAAATGGTTATGTTGCGTACTTTCGATACACTGTGAAATTCACTGATTTTCCCTTGATAAACCCTAAAGAATCACCCCGACCACCCAAAGGCATTCAGATTTTAGAAGTAAATGATAAAAATAAAGAATGGTTGATTTTAAGCAAATTAAGCAAAGAAGAAATTCAAAAATCAATAGATATTTACCTAGATAAAAATCAAGTAATCACCGAGGGAATTCCAAAAATTGTAATTTCTCCTTATATTCATGCTACTTTTGGTGCTTTATAATAGAAAATAGCTTGTGATATAAATCTGTTAACAGTAAAATGCCTTAGCACCAAAAACTTGCTTGATTGTGGTAAGTTTTTGGTGCTAAATTCTCTCTCGCATTCAAATACTTTGACTTGTTTCTACAAATCTTACAAAATCTTTTTGATTTCAGTTGTTAGTTGTTCTAAAGAACATTGATTTTTTTTAACCGTCCAACAACAACTCGGCTCTACCCGACTTTCCTTTGCTTCAGAAATAGATTTACAAAAATATCTAAGTGTAACGACAGGTGCTGTCAGTTCTTTAGGTTTGCTAAATGATTCCATACATGAGGTAATTTTGTGTATTGATGAAGAATTAGCTCAAATACATCTGATAGGTGTGCATCCAATCGACAATACGGCGACTATTTTTCTGAGCTTCGACAATCTCCTTACTGTTATTGAACAAAGTGGACATACTATTCAGTTGATAGCATCAATGTAGTTATATTTGTACGTCACTTTTCAAAAGTAGCACGATAATCGTAAAACAAACCCTCGAACTAATTCAAAAAGTTCGAGGGTTCTTACTTTTTATTTAAAGAAATCTTTGTCTAAATGTGTCTGTAAATCATTGCGTAAGGTTTCTAATTCTTCTGCGTAGTTATCGGAATCATTACTTGGTGTTTGGTCATTCATAAAGCGACCTTTATTCGTTACGCCCCAGAAACCAGCTGTATCATCGTCAAATACTTTGAAGGCTTCCATGTATTTATCCCAAGTTTCATCGTTTTGACCAACGCCATCACCGATAAATCCACGACCACCACCTAGATAGCCACAGTTCATAATGGTGTAAATATCTTTGTCTGTCAACAATCCTTCCAAACCACTGTCGCTGTCTTTATATGCATATTGTTTCGCAAAAACACGTTCCATATAGCCTTTGACAATTGCTGTTGGTGTGTCGTGCCAGTTTGGATAAACGAAGATAATATGATCTGCTTGGGTTACAAATTCTTGTTCTGTTTTGACATCTTCTGGTGTTTCCCCAACACCATCTTTGGCATTGTAGAAGGTTTCTTCAGATAAAACTGGATTAAAGCCAATTTCATATAAATCACGTTTTTCTACTTCCATATCTTTTGATTCAAAATACGCCATCGCTGTATTGGCTAAATCGTTGGTCACACTGTATGCGCGTGGATCAGCTATGACAAACAAAGCTTTTTCTTTATCTGCATCATCAGAAAAACCTTTTGGGTCATAAGTCGCCACTAACTCATCTGGTACGATGGAAGCAGATGTTGTTGCATCGGTTGAAGAAGCTCCTGATAAAACTTCTGAAGTTTCTGCTGTCTCTTTCACAGTTTTCTCAGTTGTCACTTCAATTGATTCAGATGCTGCACTATTCTCTTGCCCACTATCTGCTGAGCATCCTGCAAAAACCAACAAACTTGTTACAAGAATCCCTAAAACACTTAGTTTTTTCACTTCTTTCCCTCCATATTTTGTGAATTTATTATCAATTCGATTAAATTATAGCGTATACATTTAGAAATTTCACTTTGAATACAATGAGAATTTGATTTCATTTTAGTGAATTAGTGAGCAATAAAAATGGAAAAAATTGACAAAGTATAGGACTAAGTAAAATAATTACTTGTCCTAGAACACCAGGTTCCATCCAAAAAGTAACTTCTGCATAATGACGTAACAGTTCATAATCAAAGAAAGTAGTGCCTTTATTGACATTTCCCAATTGAGAAATTTGACCACTTTTATATAATAATGCTTCTGTTAAAGTTGTTTTACTAGCATCTACATGCGAAAAGATACCAATAACTTTTTTTCTATTCATTTCTTTCGTCTCTGTCTTACAACCTATTGTAACTAAAAAAAACACCTACCAACAATGGTAAGTGTCTTAAGCTATTCATTGACAACTCGTTGAACATCAACAACAATCACATCTTCGGCATCAATATACAAAAAGTGCGTATCGGGCACTTCCTGCCAATCATTTAAACGATCTACAAAAATTTCTTTTCCACGATTTGTTTCAAAACGATAACGTCTAATATTCCCCAATGTAACTACGTTTTGTAATTTCACAGGAATACGAAAGGTTCCTTTAGTTTCTTTAGTGGCAATTAATTCTGGGCGAATGTAATACAAATGACGATTGCCCATTCCTGAAAAAACTGTTGTATATTCGTTAAGTTCTTCCCAATCAAAACTTACATTATTGCCAATAAATTCGGCAACAAATGGATTTTCTGGCGCAGTGTAAAGGTCAAAGGGGGAAGAAGCTTGCACAATTTCACCGGCTTCTAAGACAAAGACTCGATCGCTAATTAACATTGCCTCTTCTTGGTCATGTGTAACAAAAATCATAGTCATATTCAACTCTTTTTGAATATGGCGCAAATCTTTTTGTAATTGTTTGCGAATTTTAGCATCCAAAGCACTCAAAGGTTCATCTAATAATAAAATTTTGGGTTCCGTTGCAAGTGCTCGTGCTAAAGCGACACGTTGTTTTTGACCTCCAGAGAGGCGTTGGACATTGATATCAGCAAATTCAGTCAATTGAACTAAATCTAATAATTTAAACACACGTTGATTGATGGCTTCCTTATCTAATTTTCTAGCCTTTAAACCAAATGCAACATTCTCAAAAACAGTCATCGTCGGAAATAAGGCATACTGCTGAAAAACAAAACCAATATCGCGAGCGCTTGTGGAACGATCTTGAATTTCCTCACCATCTAGTTCTAAAATGCCTTCTTGCGGTTGTTCTAAACCAGCAATACAACGTAATAGTGTCGATTTACCACAACCACTTGGTCCTAACAATGTTACAAATTCGCCTTTTTGAACCTCAAAAGAAATATGTTTTAAAATTTTCTTTTCACCAAAAGACAATGACAAATCACGAATGGTTAAGTACTTTTTCATAAACGGGTTCCTCCACTTTTTCTTTTACAACTATTTTTTTCGTCTGTTTTTTAGTGAAATAAAAAATACTAAACGCAGTTGCTAGTAAAAATAGAAAATACAAAATCATCACGGCACTAGCAACATGACCGTTCTCATTCATTCGACGAAGCATATAAATTCGTAACGTTTCAAAGCGACCACCTATCAATAGATTCGTTAACATGTATTCTCCAAAAACAGATGAAAATACCATTAGCGATACTAGAGTTGTTCCTACTTTTAAATTAGGTATCAGCACACTACGAATAATCGGAAAAATTGGCACGCCTAGTGTTTCTGCGGCTTCAACTAACTCTTTCATATTCACTAATTTCATCTGATTACTAATACCTAGGTAAACAATCGGTAACATTGAAACAAACAAAGCGCCTAACAACACAAAAAACATGGGTATATCAGACTTAGAATAAGTTCTAAGTAACGCTGTAACTAAAATAACTCCTGGTATAGCGTAAGGTAATAAGACGATTTTTTGCAAAGCTTGATCCCAACGAGGAAAGTATAGATGGATCCAAATCATGGTTGGCACTAAAACAACAAATACTATCAACGTCATCAATGTTGCCAAAATAAATGAACGTCCAACTGCCCATAAAAAGGCACTATCACTCACTAATTGGACAAACCATTGCAAGGTAAAATCGTCGGGTAAAATGCTTTTTTCCCACGAAGTTGAACTAGCATAAAAAAAAGTTGCTAATAAGGGACTGAGGTAGTAAATAGCAAACAAACTCAACGTTATTGTTACAAAAAATTTTTTCATTTTTTCCCCTTTCGTCCAACAACTGTCATTAACGTAATCATCATTAACCCAAATAGAACTGCTAAGGCACTTCCCATATTGGGTTTTGCAAAAACATCACCTGAGACTAACGAGGCAATTCGTACTGTCATTAAATTCACATTGCTACCTGTTAGTGCATAAGCTGTTTCATAGGTACCCATTCCATTCGCAAATAAAATAATAAAGGTGGTTAATAGGGATGGACGTAAAAATGGCAAAGCAACCTTACGCCAATAATAAAACGAACCTGCACCTAGAGTAGAGGCAACTTCTGCCCATTCTTTTTTTAATTCACGCATACTTGGATAAAGAAATAATACACCTAAAGGAATTTGAAAATAAACATATGTCAATCCAAGTCCCCACCACGAATACAAGTCAAAAACCTGCAAAGATGGCATGATTAATTTCATTACCCCGGCATTACCTAGTAAAATAATAAATGAGAATGCTAAAGGAATTCCTGCAAAATTTGCTGCTAGATTTGAGACAAAAGTTATTTTTTCTTGGGTTTTTTCAGATAGTTGCAACAGACAAATACATAACACTATTGCACCGATTAGTCCTAAAATACAAGAAACCATCGTAATTAATAAACTATTAAAAAACGCTTGATAATAATACGAGTTACTAAAAAATTCTGTATAGTTAGTAATTGTCCATGCACCTGTTTGGTCATTTTGAAAACTACTTACTAGCATAAAAATCAGCGGCACAATTAAAAATGCCGCTAACAAACTAATTAAAGGGAGTAATCCTGCATATCTTTTCATGAACTTTTCCCCCTCGAATTGCCAATTTGCATTTTACCAGAAGCATCAATACCTAATAAATTACAAATTAACGGTGCTAATTCCAATTGATTCATCTGTTGAATGCCACTATTTTCTGGAAACTTCGCTGAAAAGATAAATAAAGGAACTTCGCGATGTGCAGCTAAACTACCACCATGTAAACCTTTGTCATCCATTCCATGATCCGCAGTGACTAGAATCTGATATCCTTGCTTTAACCATTCAGGTAAACACATCCCTAAAATCATATCAGCTTGATTCACTGTTGCAGCATATTCTCTAGAATTCGCTGTAAATTTATGGCCCACATCATCAATATTCATTGAATGAATCAACATGAAGTTAGGTGCATAAGTTTGAATCAGGTAGTTAGCATCTGCAAAAACATGTGAATCTGGATAATGGTCTTCACTATAGAAAATACCATGTTGAATTGCTTGATGTTCATCATGTTGGATACGATGTTGAGCAATATCATAAGGTGCTTCATTAAATAATTCACTTTGCCAATAATAAGCAGCAGCTCCTGTTGTACCTCCTGCTTGTTTCACTAAATCAAATAGAGAAACTTCTTGTGAACGGCGGACATGACCATTAGTCAAAATGCCATTACGATAACTAGGGACACCTGTCGCTAAAACTTCGTATAATGGCCGCGAATTGCTGGGCATTTCTGCAATTACTTTAATTAGAGTCGCTTGTTGATGTTCAACAAAATGATTCATGACCCCCATTTGTTCAACTGCACTATCATAACGACAACCATCTAGCACAATCAAAATTAATTTTTCCTCCAGTGCCTTATTTGGCATGGCTGAGAACCTCCTTTTGCCACAACTCAGGAAGTGACATAGCCGTTTCATCCCATTTAGCATTATCTTCAACTGGTTGTGCAGACGTATAATCCGATGCAGGTAATAGCTTATCTGCAATGTCTTTTGGTAATTCCACACTCTCTCGAATTGGGCGAGCATAGCCTTTCGCTAAATTGATTTGACCTTCATCAGATAAAATATATTCACGTGCCAACTTTGCAGCATTTGGATGAGGTGCATTTTTATTGATAATTGTCGTGTATCCACTGATTACTGAACCATCTGTGGGAATCGTTACTTCAAAACGCTCTGAATTAATTTGATCGCGATAATTTAAACCATTAAAATCCCAAACGACTGTCACATCAATTTCACCTTTTTCTAAGTTCGCTACACTGGCATCTACTGAAGATAAGCGACCGTTTTGTGCAAACTTTTGAAAATAATCTAAACCTGGTTGAATATTAGATTCATCTCCACCTTGAGCAATTGCTGCCGCTAACACTGCAAATTGTGCTTGATTAGCTTTAGTTACATCTCCCACTGCTACTTGATAGTCACCTTTTGCCAAATCAGCCCAAGATTGTGGTGCTTCCTTTACATTGTTTTTATCCGTTAGAAAAGCAATCGTTCCTGTATAGCTCAACAACCAATGCCCCTCTTGATCTTTTGCCCAATCAGGGATTTCATCCCAATAGCTCGTTTTATAAGGTAAGGTTAATTCTTTACTAGCTGCTAATGGTCCAAAACTAATACCTACATCACCAATATCTGCTGTTCCTTTAGCACCTTCTGATTCAAATTTTGCTAATTCTTCGGCACTAGACATATCCGTGTCGGTATGTTTTAATTCATACTTTTCATTTAAATCAGTCCAAGTATCTACCCAGTTAGCCCAAGTATCGGGCATTCCCAAACTAGCAACTTCTCCCTCTTCTTTAGCTTTTTCAATGATGGTTTCTAGCGTATCATCTTCAGAAGCATTACTTTCTTTTTCTTCAGAAGAACATGCTGCTAACACAGGAATTAAAATAGAACTAGTTAATGCTAAAATCGTAAATTTTTTTGAAATTTTCATTTTTTCACCTCATACTTTGATGAGACTATCGTAACAAAGCTCTTTTAATTTCTAACAAATTTTACGAAAAGAGTCAGTGAAGATTGTGGATCTTTTGTTAGAAATGTTAAATTATTGTAAATACATAATCTCAACTTACTATTGATAAATGAGTCATTTATTTGCTAGACTATTGTAATAGGTAGGGAAAGAAGGGAAATGGATGCCGACAGGGGTGTTAGTGAATACAGGTGCAATTTTGTTAGGAGGGATTCTTGGAGGAGTCCTAGGCCATCATCTGAGTGAAGAATTTAAAAATAATTTGACGATGATTTTTGGTGTTTGTTCAATGGGTATGGGTATCTATGCTATTGCACCAATGAAATACATGCCTGCTGTAATTTTTGCTTTAGTTATTGGAACCAGCCTAGGATTATTTTTTCGACTCGGTGATAGAATTAATCAAGGTGCGCTATTAATGCAACGGCCTATTGCTAAATTTTTTCCATCCGATCATTTAACAATTAATGAAGAGGAATTTATTCGCTCGTTAGTCACTATTATCGTCTTATTTTGTGCAAGTGGCACTGGAATTTATGGGAGCTTAGATTCGGGAATGACTGGTGATCATTCCATTTTAATCTCTAAATCTATTTTAGATTTTTTTACTGCAGCAATTTTTGCCTGCAATTTAGGATTTGTGGTTTCTGTCATCGCTCTTCCACAACTACTCATTTTCAGCACTTTATTTTATGCTGCCAAGATTATTTTCCCATTGACCACACCAGATATGATTTTAGATTTCAAAGCCTGTGGAGGTTTTTTAATGCTAGCAACTGGTTTTCGGATGATTCATGTCAAAATGTTTCCAACAGCAGATATGATTCCTGCTATGATTTTGGTCATGCCTTTTAGTTGGCTTTGGGTAAACTGGATTATGCCATTCTTATAAACCTATGAGTCAGTGATGCTTGACTGTGTCGTTGACTCATTTTTTCTAAAATTATGCTAAAATAATAGTTAATACTATATCTAAAGGAGAGCTGTTTTGAAAACGAAAAAAATTGGATTTCTAATTAGTCTATTGGCTTTTTTCTATATATTCACAGTGACAAAGCCGGTGATTGCAGATACATTACTTGAGCAACTCACTCGGGATAATTACAATATTCCAGAAACAGATTTACCAGGAACAGGTATTGTTATCGAAGCTGAAAATGGTCAAATTTTTTGGGAACAAGATGCAACTAAAAGTATTGATACTGCAGAGCTTTCAAATTTAATGACAATTTATTTAATTTTAGAAGCAATTCAAGAAGGCACCTTAAGTTTAGACCAAAAAGTTATTGCCACGCAAAATGACGAGGCTATCGGACAAATTCATTCATTAAACAACAATAATATTATTGCAGGCATTGAATACACGGTACGTGATTTAATCAAGTTAGCAGTAATTCCTTCGTCAAATGTTGCTACATTAATGCTTGCTAACTTACTAGAAGAACAAGATGGTCGGTTTATCACACAGATGAATAACAAAGCGGTTGAATTAGGAATGACGCAAACCACATTCAATACTGCTACCGGTATTCCTGCAATTCAATTTGATGGTTATTATCAACCAGAAGGCTATGATTTTAATACAGGAAATTTAACTACTGCGAAAGATTTAGCTATTCTAGCCTATCATTTAATTCGTGAATTTCCATCAATCTTAGAGATTACTAAAGAAACTTCTTTTACAGTTTTACCTGATTCTTTATATGAAGAAAAATTTGAAACAGATAATGATTCCTTGTACAGTCGCCCTTTTGCCTTTAAAGGTGTCGATGGTATTAAGACAAGTCAATCAGCAACTGGCTTCAACTCAATTACTACTGCAAAACGAAATGGCTTACGCGTCATCACTGTCCTTACTGGAGTCGGTGACTTGGCAAATCCCGAAAGTAAACAAGCTTTATTTCCAATCAGTAATACATTAATGAAGCAAGTATTTGCTGATTATGAGTACAAAGAAATTACTTCTGCAGGACAACAAGAAATTAATAAGCAGACGATTCAAATAGAAAATGATTGGTATGCTGTCGTGAAGAAAGGACAAGAACCAACCTTTGCTTTGAAAGATGACCAACTAACTTTGGAAAAAGCTCTACCAGTAGTAGCAACTACTGTCGTTCCTATAAGTGTTTCTTATCGTGAAGTTACTTCGAATATCGAGGAAAATATTGAACAACATACCTTTTTAGCCAAAATCATTAAAGTTGTTGAAATTACTAAATTAACTATTCTTGCATTGGGAATCACGTTATTAGGTTTGATTTTCTTGCTAATGTCATTGTTTATCCCTGTTATTCCTCATGAAAAGAAAAAAGATAACCGTCGTAAACGCCCTCAGACATCACCTCTACCAGTGAAAAAAATTGTGTTTTGGACTGGTTTAGGCACCTTTTTAGTTGGTATTGCTACGCTTATTATTCAATACCTTTTATAGCAAAAAACCAAACGACCACTCTAGACTAAAGTGGTCGTTTGGTTTTTTACTTTTATTTCTCTAAATCAATATCAAAGCCATCAAAAACTTCACCATCATAATACTTAAGTAATTGTTCGACACTTAATAACGACGAGGTCATTTCCTCGGTAGATTCTTCGACTATTTGCGTTTCTACATACTCTTGATACCGTTCCATCAGCATCCGATACAGGTCTACTCGAGAATTACCTTCCCCAGTAATAAAGGGTAACTCTCTGAGATAACCTGAGTAAATGGGCTTGTTTTCAACTACCTCAACAGGTAACTCCATCACGGTTAAATGTAAATCTTTAAATTGTTCAATCATCTACTTATCCCTCAATTTCAATTACACGTTCTACAAAATTTTCATAAAAATCTTGTTCATGAGACACAACAATAACGGTTCCTTCGTATTCTGCTAAACTCTGCTGCAAGCTTTCTTTTGTTTCTTGATCGATGTGGTTGGTTGGTTCATCTAAAATTAATAAGTTACCTTCTGTCATGGTCATTTGAGCTAGCTTTACTTTTGTCTGCTCGCCACCACTTAACATTTTTAACGGTTCTTGTGCTAATTGATTAACTAGGCCTGCTCTTGATAATTGGCGTCTCAAATCCTTCACTGTTGCTTTTTCATATAAATTACCTAGGTATTGCAGAGGTGTTTCCAAAGGTGATTCCCAAACTAATTCTTGAGAAAAATAATTAATTTTAGTATTGGCTGGGAAATGATATTCTCCAGAAATCGCAGGAATTTCACCAATCAGCGTCTTCAATAAAGTCGATTTTCCAATACCATTAAAACCACGAATCGCAATCTTTTCACCATAACGGATCGTCAAATTAATCGGATTTAACAAGGGTTTATCATAGCCTACTACTAAAGCATCTGTTGTTAAGGCCAAAGTGCTGACAATTGGTTTATAAGGAAACTGAAAATTTGGTTTTGCTGTATCACTTGGTGGTGTTAAACGCTCAATTTTATCTAATTGTTTCTCACGACTTTTTGCCATTGTTGAACGTGAACCAGCCTTATATTTACGAATATAAGCTTCCGTTTTTTCTATATGACGTTTTTGCGATTCATATTGACGCAAATAACTTTCGCGATTGGCTTCTTTTTGTTTTAAAGCTTTTGTTAGGTTTCCTGTATATTTTGTTAACTGTCCAAATTCAATATCGGCTATATGAGTTGTAATGTCATTTAAAAAAGCTCGATCGTGCGAAATAACTAGGAAAGTCCCGTTAAAGCCTTTCAAGAAGTCTGTCAGCCATTGGACATGGGTATCATCTAAATGGTTCGTTGGCTCATCTAATACCAACATATCTGGTTTTTCCAACAACAATTTAGCTAAAATAACTTTTGAACGTTGGCCCCCACTTAAATTTTTTAACAAACTATCTAGGCCTAATACATCAATTCCTAAACCTGTCGCCATTTCTTGAATTAAGGTATTCATTTGATAGAATTCGCCCTGATCAAGTTGCGTTTGTAAGCGACCAGCTCGCTCTAAGAGTTTATCTTCTAAAGTTTCACTATAGGTGGTATAAAGTTCGGTAATCTCTTGTTCAATATCTAATTCTTTTTGGAAAGCCGTTTTAAGAAATTCTTCAATCGTTAATGTTTCATTCACACGGACATATTGATCTAAATAGCCCATATGACAATTTTTCGCAATTTCTACGCGTCCATCATCGGGTAACTGTTCTCCTGTAATAATCTTAATTAACGTTGACTTACCAGCACCGTTTTGTCCGATTAAACCAACATGTTCTCCTTTATTGACCTGTAGATTTAAATTTTCATATAAAATTTTATCTCCAAATTGTTGGGTAATATTAATTAAACTTAGCATTTTTCTCTCCATTTCTTTATCTGTACAAACAAACAGCCGTAGACGCATTGTCCACGGCTCTATCTATCACTCACCAAAAAGAACACCACAAATAAGCCTCGTCCTTTTTGATGAAGTATCTATAGCGTGCTCTTAACAATGCCTCATCTTCAATTGTTAAGAGCTACTTTTCTGATAAATTTTAAATAGGATTCGTAAAACATAACCATCATCCTTTCTAATCACACGTAAGTCTAACATGCGTTAGAAAAATTGTCCACTTGGCAATATTAAAAAAATGGCGCCCAATGACCGAACCATTGAAAAAGATAATCGACAAACATTTTGGGATTTTTTTAATGTCAAGTTCAGAGTCCCTTGAACAGAAGCTTATTATGGGGAAATCATAAAAAGTTCCTAATTTTCAATTCTTCGAAAATTAGGAACTTCTCAGCACAGTGACATCAGCTTTTTTTATAGCTGCTTCAAAAGAGTATTTACTGCTTGAAAAGCTTGTTCTGCAGCATAATTCAATGTGTTGTCAAACGTTTCCGGCGCAGTATCCCCTACATGATCCGAGATTCCACGAACATTGATAATTGGAATTTCATAAAAGCTTGCTACTTGTGCTAACGAACAGCTTTCCATATCTGAAGCAGCGATTGTAGGAAATGCTTGACGAATGGCAGCAATAGATTGTGTATCACTCATAAACGAATCAGATGTCACAATCGTACCCAAATGAGCATGAATCGAACTTGCTCTCAACGCCTCTGCAATTTTAGCCAACCACTTTTCAGCTACAGGATAATCAGCGGGCATCTGTGGTACTTGACCAAAGGCATAGTTAAATCCAGTCGCATCAACATCGCTATAGACAAACTTATCAGTATAGACAATATCTCCTAATGCAAACTCTGAACGAAAAGAGCCAGTTGTTCCTGTATTGATAATTAAATCAGGTTGGACTTTTTCACAAACCCATGCTGCAGTGGCAGCTGCATTGGTTTTCCCAATTCCTGATTCCACTAAATATAACGTCTCATCAGCTTTTTCAATAATAGTTTTTCCTTTATGCCAAACAACAGCTGTAGCAAAATTAGCACGAAAGGGTGCCAATTCCTCTGCCATTGCAGCAACGATTGCAATTTTCACTTTAGTCCTCCCATACATCACTTACTGGTTCATCAACTTCTACTTTTGTCCCATCAAATTTTTCAGTAACAAATTCTTGCACTTTTGGATCATGATATAATTCACCTAACTTTTGTAAAAGAGCTTCAGTTACACGATCTTCTTTAACCGCAATAATGTTAATACTTTTACGAGTTGTTGCGTCAGCTTCTTCACGATAAATAGCGTCTTCTAAAACATTTAGACCCCCTTCAAAAGCAATGGTATTACTAATTAATACTAAATCAACATCGGGTAAAACACGTGGTCCTGTCAAATCATCAATTAAAGTAAACTTTAAATTTTTAGGATTTTCAACAACATCATCTGGTGTCCCAATCCCGTCATCAAAATCAGCTTTTAATTTAATCAAACCTGCTGATTCCAACACACGTAACCCGCGGGTAGTGTTAGAAGGATTATCAGCTAAAGCAACAGTTGCACCGTCCGTAATTTCTTCAATTGATTTGAATCTATTTGAATAAATTCCCATTGGTTCAATATAAGTTGTTGCGACTGGGACTAATTTAACAGGGCTTTCTGCATTAAAGCTTTCTAGATAGCCAATTGATTGAAAAGCGTTCGCATCTGCATCTCCATCTGCAACAGCATTGTTGGTAATCGCACCGCCTGTTATATCTTGAACCTCTAGTTTAATTCCAGCTTCTTTTACGGCATCAGATTCTGCAATAAAACGCCAAATTTCTGCATCTGGTCCCACTGAAGCAATCCGAATTGTTTCTTCTTTTGCTACTTCTTTTGTTTCTTTTGTCTCTTCTGTCTTTTCTTGATTTCCACAAGCCCCTAACAAAAGGATACTTGCTATCAATAAACTACTTAACCATTTTTTCATTTGATTCGCTCCTTTAATTCATTGTCATACCGCCTGTTACATTGATGGCTTGTCCAGTCATATAACTAGCTAACGGGCTTGCTAAAAATAAAACAACATTTGCTACATCTTGCGGTGTACCTGTTCGACCTAGTGGTACTTGACTGTTGTCTTCTTCAAGAACTTCTTGTGCTGTCATCCCACGGATAGAACCACCTTCAATACGCTCGCGATGTTTCATAGGTGTTTCAATAATTCCTGGACAAATCGCATTAACCAAAATTCCTTGATTTGCTACTTCTAGCGCTAATGTTTTGCATAATCCTAATACAGCATGTTTGGATGCAACATAGGCGGACATGCCACGGTAACCATTTTTTCCAGCTTGAGAAGCAATGAAGAGAATGCGTCCTTTTTTCTGGTGCTTTTGCATTAATTTGACAATATATTTACTACTTAAATAAGCACCACGAGTGTTAACAGCTAATACTTTATCAAAATCAGTCGTTTTACTTTCAGTTAAGAAATCCATAGTAGAAATTCCAGCCACATCCACAAACACCTCGGGAATCACTTGGTAATTTTCTAGTTCTTCCACAAGATTCTGCAGCGCATATTCTTGACTAACATCTAAATGTATTTGATAAAGATGGTCATTCACTTTCACCATTTTCTCTTCTTCAAAACCAATATCTGCAGCGATTACAATCGCTTTTTCGTTTAAAAACGTTGAAACAACAGCTTCGCCAATCCCTTGTTTACTACCAATTATTAAGACAACTTTATCAACTAATTCTGAAAAGTATCCCACTTGACTCCCTCCTCAATAAAACGCACATTTCAAGCGTATTTTAGATAAAAAAATAGCCCTGGAACTACACGGTAATCACAGAGTAATACCAAGGCAATCAATTCAAGCTTTATTTAACAATATTACGTTCAAATGCATCCTCGCTAATTCCTTGTTCAAGTACCAACTTGGCATATTCTTTTGCTCCAAATAAAGAATGATCTCGATAGTTTCCACACTCTTTTTCGGATACACCTTGAATATCTTCAAATTTTGTTTCATTAACGATAATCGTTAATACTTCTGTTAAAGCTTTAGCAACTTCAGCTGCACTTGGAACACCCCATGTAATTAAATGGAATCCTGTACGGCAACCAAATGGAGAAATATCAATAATTCCTTCCAAACGATCACGCATCAAATCAGCTAACAAATGTTCCAACGTATGAATTGTTCCTGTTGGCATTTCTTTTTCGTTTGGTTGTAAAAATCGCAAATCATAATTAGCGATTACATCCCCTTTTGTTCCATGTTCTTCTGCAATTAAACGAACATACGGTGCTTTTACCTTTGTATGATCCAGTGTAAAGCTTTCTACTTCTGCCATAATTTTATTCCTCCTATTTTTAATGAAACGACTATTGGTCGCCCCA
The DNA here is from genome assembly GCF_058216475.1 of Enterococcus sp. AMC2644. Lineage (NCBI taxonomy): Bacteria > Bacillati > Bacillota > Bacilli > Lactobacillales > Enterococcaceae > Enterococcus > Enterococcus sp. AMC2644. The sequence goes on along the minus strand of NZ_CM177095.1, from coordinate 1,588,804 downwards.
AACTTCTTTGGCTGTTTCAATAATTAATGCAAATTTTTTCCACTGATCTTCTTCACTGACTTTATTGCCTTCATGCGTTGAAGAAAAACCACATTGTGGACTTAAACATAATTGATTCAATGGTACATATCGACTTGCTTCTTTAATGCGTCCTTTTAATATTTCTTTGTCTTCTAGTTCTGATGTTTTTGTTGTTACTAACCCTAAAACGATCCGCTGATCTTTAATATTTTTTAGCGGTTCAAAACTACCTGAACGCTCGTCATCAAATTCTAAAAAGAAACCCGCAAATGCCTCAATTGATAATAGCCGCTTCGCAATCTTATCATAAGAGCCGTTATACAACCAATGAGACTGAAAGTTCCCTTTACAAAAGTGGAAAGTAACGGCTAAATCAGCAGGTTTTTCTTCTAAAACAGCTTCAGTAATATCTCCAAACTCTTGAATTAATTCATCTGGATTATACCCATTATTAACAATCAACTCTCGAAAACGATCATCAAATAAGCCACCCCAGCTAGTATCATCTAATTGTAAATACCGACATCCTGCATCATAAAATGCTTGAATGACCTGACGATAGGTTGTAATCAAATCCTGAATAAACAATTCTTTGCTTTCATAGACTGGGTTGTCATGGTATTGCTTCGATAGAATAAATGAATCAAGAAAAATCATATTTGGACCAGGAATTGTTTGTTTTGCTAGTACATCGCCTGCATGCTCTTTTGTAAAACGGAAATGATCTAAAAACGGATGAGCTGAATCAAAAGATAATTTCCCACTAACATAGGTTCCTTGTGCTTCTGTTTTTAACCCAAAAGCAGTGGTTTCAAAATCATAAACGGTTATACCATTTAAACCTGCAATAAAATCTAGATGCCACCAACGACGACGAAATTCGCCATCAGTCACTGATTTTAAGCCGATTTCTTTTTGTTTTGCAATTAATGCAATAATCGCCTTGTCCTCAACTGCAGACAATTCTTCTTTCGTAATTGTTCCCTCTTTGAAGGCTGCGCGTGCTGCTTTTAATTCTTCTGGACGCAAAAAACTTCCTACTTGATCCCAACGAAATGGAATAGTCATATTATCTCTCCCTTTTTATTTTATAAAAAAAAGCCCTTAGATATCCTAAGACATCTAAGGGCATTACTCTGCGTTACCACCTTATCACGTAGTATTCTCACAAACACTACCTCTATCAGTACCCACAATTTGTGGAGACTGTCGCCAATTAACGGGGCAAACCGTATCTTCTTAATTATTCAGAAGATCCACTCAAAAGCCATTTTCGTCGAACGTATTTTTTATCTCTTTTCAGCTACCGAGACTCTCTAACGAAAAAAATGAGTTCACTACTTTCTTTTTCACAGTGTTTATTTATGAAGTTGTAATGAATATATCAGACTTGTTTTCCTAAAGTCAATAGAAAAATGAAAATATCATACAACTTCATAAATTTTATATTGTTTTAAAAAAAGGGTTTTCATTTATTTTTATTTATGCTACTCTATTTTTGAATCGATTCAAAAATAGGCTGAAATGGAGGATGAATATGGCAACAATTCAAGAAGTAGCCGCACAAGCAGGTGTATCCGTCGGTAGCGTTTCACGTTATTTAAATGGGCATCAATTAAAGCCTTCCAATATGGAAAAAATTGCAACTACCATCAAGGAACTAAATTACCAAGAAAATTTTTTGGCACGTGGTCTCAAAAATAAACAAACTCGTTCCATTGGTCTTTTGATGAATCATGTCCAAAATCAGTTTTCTGCAACATTTATTGCGACTGTTTCAGATGAGTTAGAACAGCTAGGTTATAGTATTGTCGTCAGTGCTTTACGAGACGATGCCAGTCGCTTAAAAGAAAAACTAGACTTTCTAATGGCACGACAAATTGATGGGCTATTGTTATTTGAAATTGAGCCAACCACACTTGACCAGCAATATATCAAAGGCTTAACCATTCCTGTCGCATCAATTAATACACCCTTACCTTTAGATAACGTTGATTCTATTGTGATGGATAATCGTCAAAGTACACAAACAGTGATTGAAAAAATTATTGCTTATGGGCATCAACATATTGGCATTATTGCTGCCCCACAACAGGATATTATCGCTAAAGAACGACTGACTGGTATCCAGGAAGCACTTAATAAGCATCCTCACGTAACGTCAACAATCTATTTTGGCGACTATTCAAAAGCAAGTGGCTATCACAATATGCAACAATTACTGAAGCAAGATATCTCAGTTGTCTTTGTGTGTAATTACAAAACAGCGCTAGGTGCCTTACAAGCACTTTATGAAAGTGAGAAACAAATCGGCACAGATATTTCTTTTGCCAGTTTCGACTATTTTGATTTAAGCGAAATTGTTTATCCTAAACTGACAGTCTTGCGACAACCAATCAAAGAAATTAGTCAACTAGCTGCAAAAAGAATAATTGAACGTATTCAATCAAAAGAAGCTTTAACAGCGACAACCTATGTATGTAACAACGAAATTTTATGGCGTGATTCTATCGCTAATTTTATGGAGGACGAAATCAAATGAAAAAATTTCCAGAGAACTTCCTATGGGGTGCCGCAATTTCAGCCCCACAATCAGAAGGACATAGTTTAACAAATGGTAAATCAGCTTCAACCTGGGATTATTGGTACCAGATTAATCCAGAAAAATTCAATGACCATCAAGGACCTACCAATACTTCTAACATGTATGAGCTTTATAAAGAAGATTGTCAGCGTATGCAAGAGATTGGATTAAATTCCCTACGTACATCCATCGCATGGACACGTCTTCTTCCTGATGGTCAAACGATTAATGACGAAGCTGTGGCTTTTTACCGCGATTATTTTCAAGAAATGATTCGTCATGGAGTAGAACCGATTGTTAATTTATTCCATTTTGATATGCCGATGTGGCTAATGGCAAAAGGTGGTTGGGAAACACGTGAATCCGTAGACGCTTTTGCATTTTATGCAAAAACGGCTTTTGAATTATTCGGAGATATTGTCAAAAAATGGACGACTTTTAATGAACCGCTTGTGCATATTGAATGTGGTTATTTATTTGAATTCCATTATCCAGCCGTTGTCGACTTTAAAAAAGCGGTCCAAGTCGGATATCATACATTATTAGCTCATACCTGTGCAGTAAAAGCTTTTCGTGACGTTCTACCTGACGGACAAATTGGCCTAATTTTAAATATTTCGCCAGCTTATGCTCGCAGTGAATCAACAGAAGACTTACAAGCAAAAGAGGCCTCTGATTTATTGAATACGCGTAGTTTTCTCGATCCTGCCGTTCATGGGGAAATTCCAGCAGCGTTAATCGAACTCATCCAAAAACATGAGTTAACACCGATTACTCAAGCAACTGATAAACAGCTATTAAAAGAGAACACGGTTGACTTTATTGGCTTAAATTACTACCAACCACGTCGAGTTCAAGCACCAGAAAAACCTAACTTCCCAGCAAAAATGCCAAGTGATTTATACGGACACTACGATTGGCCTGAAAAGAAAATTAACCCTTATCGTGGATGGGAAATCTATCCAAAAGCGCTTTACGATGTTGCGCTTATGATGAAAAATGACTACAATAACTTGCCTTGGTATGTCAGTGAGAACGGTATGGGGGTCGCTGATGAAGAACGATTTATGGAAGATGGCATGATCCAAGATGAATATCGCATTGAATTTATGCAAGATCATTTAACCTACCTTCACAAAGGTATTGAAGAAGGTAGTAATTGTTTTGGTTATCATACATGGACTTTTGTCGATTGCTGGTCTTGGTTAAATGGCTATCGTAACCGTTACGGCTTCTATCGCGTGGATTTAGAAAATAACTTTGCTCGTAGCTTGAAAAAAAGTGGTATTTGGTATAAACAACTAGCAGAAAATAATGGATTTTAAAGGAGAATAAATATGAGTATTGCAGTCTTTGATATTGGTGGTTCTGCTGTAAAATATGGTTTATGGGATCAAAAAACATTACATCATGTCAATCAATTTCCAACGCCTGACACCTTTGAAGCACTCCAAAGCCAATTGAAAAAAGTAATTGATTCTTATGAAACAAGAATTACAGGAGTCGCGATTAGCTCGCCAGGTGCAGTCAATGTTGCAGACCGGCGTATTGATGGGATTAGTGCAGTTCCTTATATTCATGAGCGCCCTATTTTTGATGAATTAGAATCTTATCTAGGACTCCCTGTTTCGATTGAAAATGATGCCAACTGTGCTGGTATTTGTGAAATTGAAATTGGTGCTGGTCAAGGGGTCAATCATGCCGTATTTGTAGTCATTGGTACAGGGGTAGGTGGCGCGATTTTCATCAACGGTAAGCTTTATAAAGGTGCACATCTATTTGGTGGTGAATTTGGTTTAATGCAAAACCGTAACGGTAATTCGTTAAGCTATAATGGCACTGCTGTTAACACTGCTTCGCGTTTCTCTGAAAAAATTGGACACTCAATCACTGGAAAAGAGTTATTTGAGCGTAAAGATACTGGTGATCAGCAAGCTATCTCTGCTTTAGATGAAATGTACCAAAATATTGCAGAAGCTCTTTATAATATTCAAGTATCGATTGATCCTGACATGGTGATTATCGGTGGTGGCATCTCGGCTCGACCAGAAGTTACAGAAGAAGTCAAAGTCCGCTTGCTTGCTTTATTAACAGCATTTGGGGTTCCTTCAATTATGCCCGAAGTCCGTGCTTGTGAATACCAAAATAATGCTAATCTGATTGGTGCAGCCTTTAACTTCCAACACATTTATTCTTAAAAAACATTAGAAAATCATCCCCATAAAAATAGGTCTGTGACTAAGTTGATTGACCGTAAAATATCCGAACAATAGAAGCTTGGCCCTCATCGCAATTTCGCCTTGATGGCTAACTCATTCTATTTTGTTCGGATATTTTCGTCTTGTTCTTTCTTATATCACAGACCTAATTTTTTTATTTCACTTTCACAACAAATGCTTGCCATGGTTTTAAAATAAGATCTTTTAGAGTAGTCACCGGTTCATCATTGGTAATCACCGTTTCTAAAATTTCTTCTTCTGACGTAAATGATTGCTGTTCATTTGAAAAGTTTGTCACAACTAACCAACGTTCATCTTTATAAGTTCGGTAATAACTAAACACTTCAGCAACCGTATCTACTAATTCAAAATCACCCCAAATCATAATCGGATGTTCTTTACGTAATTGTACTAGTTTTTGATACGTATAGAAGATTGAATTGCTATCAGCTAACGCAGATTCAACATTAATTTCTTTATAGTTATCATTTAAGGCTAACCAAGGTGTTCCCGAGGTAAACCCACCATTCTTAGCGTTACTCCAAGCAATTGGTCGACGAGCATTGTCCCGACCTTTAGCATTGATTGAAATTAGAATTTCTTCTTCTGTATACCCTTCTGCTAGCCGTTCATGGTATAAATTAATTGTTTCAATGTCTTCAGCTTGCGAAATATCCGTAATCAATGTATTGGTCATCCCAATTTCTTCCCCTTGGTAAATGTAAGGTGTTCCCTTCATCATATGCAGTAAAATCGCTAGCATTTTTGCACTTTGCACGCGGTACTTATGGTCATTTCCCCAGCGAGAAATCATCCGTGGCAAGTCATGATTATTCCAAAATAATGAATTCCAGCCTTCATCACCCAATTCTGTTTGCCATTTAGCTAGCACTGTTTTTAGTTCCGCAATGTCAATTGGCTGTAAGTCCCATTTTGATTTTCCTTCTTGTTGATCTAACCCAATATGTTCAAATTGGAAAACCATAGACAATTCATGACGCTTTGGATCAGAATACATTTTTGCAATTTCTGGTGTAGCTCCCCACGTTTCACCTACAGTTAACAAATCGTAATTGCCAAAAGTTGCTTGATTCATTTCCTGTAAATATTCATGTAGCTGAGGTCCATTACCAGTAATTCCTTTTAAAGGCACTTTCCCTACCAAATCGATAACATCCATCCGGAAACCACCAATCCCTTTATCAATCCAAAAATTCATCATATCATAGACTGCTTGGCGAACTTCTTGCTTTTCCCAATTTAGATCCGGTTGTTTTTTACTGAAAAGATGTAAATAATATTGTCCACTTGCTTCATCAAATGCCCATGCTGAACCAGAAAATGCTGAACGTAAATCATTAGGTGCTTCACCATTCACTGGATCTGCCCATACATAATACTCACGATATGGATTATCTTTCCCTTTTTTAGCTTCCACAAACCATGCATGTTCATCTGAGGTATGGTTTACTACTAAGTCCATCACAATTTTAATATTGCGTTTGTTTGCTTCGTCTAACAGTTCATCCATATCTGCCATCGTGCCAAATTCATCCATAATGGCTTCATAATCAGAAATATCATACCCATTGTCATCATTTGGTGATTGATAAACTGGTGATAACCAAATAGCTCCGATTCCTAGTTTTTCTAGGTAATCAAGTTTCTCAATAATTCCTCGTAAGTCACCAATGCCATCGCCATTACTATCGTTAAAACTACGTGGATAAATTTGATATACTACGACCTCTTGCCACCAATGTTTATTCATATTTTTTTCCTCCTAATACTTTAATCTGCAATCCAATGATTCATTTAAAGTTTATACTTTACTTAGGTGTTACGTAACACCAAACGTTATTTTTTTACCAGAATAAAAGAAGCTCTTTTATTCTGGACTTGGAGATTGATTTAGGTGTTTCGAAACACCATCTGTTAACACTATACAGTTTATCATTATAATAGTCAACGCTTTCATTGGACTTTTTTGACCGATTGTCCTTCAATAAAAGTTGTCGCAATTTGGATTTTCCGTTGTCTGATAGGCTTTCCTGTAATATCAGCTACTAATAATTGAATGGCTTTTTCAGCTTTTTGCAATATATTCTGATAGATAGTCGTAATTTGTGGAGTTGCTAACTTTGCTAATAACGTCCCGTCAAAACCAGCAATCGAAAAATCTTCTGGGATGTTCCAACCTTGGTTGTATAATACGGACTGTGCACGTACAGCCATTAAATCTGAAGCAAAGAACAAGGCGGTAATACGCCCGACATATTTTTTAGCAAGTTCTTGAATAAATAACGCAAAGGCGTCTTCATTGTTTGGCGCAATGAAATAATTGGGTTGTAATTGATATTCTTCCAAGGCCTTCTTTACGCCTTGTGCACGTTTTGCATCGACTCCTATCCAATCGTCAAAAGATTCGCCAAAAGCGATAAAAGCCAGCGATTGATGCCCTTTAGAGACTAAGTAATGCGTCATCTCATAGCTTGCTTGTAAATCATTCACGCCAATAGTTAAAATATCTTCCTCTTGCGGTGGATACATGTCTAAAAAGACAATCGGAATCTTCAAACTATTCGTCCATTCCTTCAAGTCATTGGGGGATGTTCCTGACAAAACGACACCTTCTAAATTCCACATTTGAACTAACTTTAGTCCATCATCAACTGAAGACACACGTTGAAACATCATAAAATAGCCAGCTTCCCTAATAGCCGTTTCCGCAGCTTGTACGAATTCACCTAAATAAGGATTATCGTATGTATGAGTGGCAATCGCACTGTCATCTTGGAAAATGACACCAATGATTCGCGAGCCATTTTTTGCTAATAAACGGCCAGCCATATTAGAATGATACCTTAATTCTTTTAAGGCTTTTTCAACTTTTAATTTAGTTTCTGCTGATACTTTAGTCGTTCGTCCATGAATGACATTTGAAACAGTTGTTGGACTGACCCCTGTATATTTGGCAATATCCTTAATTGTAGGCATCGTTTTCTCTCCTTCCACACTCTTATCATACAATACTTTAAAAAGAGATGCTATCACAGCAAAGAGAATCATGCTTTTATAAAAGCATGATTCTCTTACTTAGTTATTCACTTATTTGTTCAATGATAAAACTTTCATAAGGTTGTAGTTCCTGATGAATCGTGTTACGTGGTGTATTTTGAATAATAAAACGATACTCTTTGCTAAAAATTTCCGAAATATCTTGAATTTGATTCGACAAGTTAGCAAGTACAATCCATGTCTGATTATTTAATTGACGTCTATATGCAAATATTGCAGGATGTTCTGGTAAAAGCAATTCATAGGTGCCATCCTTCAAAATTGCCTCTTGATGACGCAAGGCAATCAATTGTTTATAGTAATTAAAAATAGATTTTTCTGATTGTAAATCCGCTTCGACATTAATTTCTTTATAATTTGGATTTACTTTAAACCACGGTTCATTCGTAGAGAAACCAGCATTTTTTTCGTCATTCCATTGCATCGGTGTTCGTGCGTTATCTCGGCTAACCTTATGCACAGCACTTAAAAAATCTTCTTTAGAAATCGTTTTTTGGTCTAAAACAAAATGTTCATAATTACCACGAAGTTCAATATCAACATATTCTTCAAGTTCAAATTGAGGATTCGTCATCCCAATTTCTTCTCCTTGATACACATATGGCGTACCTTGCATACCATGCAAAATGGTAGCAAAAGCCGTAGCTGACTCATATCGATAATCAGTATCATTGCCCCATCGAGAAATCACTCGTGCCCGATCATGATTTTCAAAATACAAAGCATTCCATCCACGGTCTCGCAAATTTATTTGCCAATCACTCATGATACGTTTTAACGAAACAAAATCAGGTGCCTGTAACGCCCAACGACCGTTGATATCTGCTTTTTTACGATCGATGTGCATATGTTCAAAAGTAAATACCATATCCAATTCTTCTCGTTTAGGATCTACTAACAAATGTGCATCTGAAGCTTTCGCTGCAGGTGCCTCTCCAACGCTCATCATATCTAATGGAGTTAAGACCTGTTGATTCATTTCATGAATAAATTCATGCATTCTTGGTCCATTATGTTGATTAGATTTTGAGAATGGAATGTCATTATCTGGAAAGTCTAAATCTTTGGAAATAGATGTAATAACATCCATACGCCAACCATCTATTCCTTTTTGCTTCCAATAATGCATCATTTCGTAAATAGTTTCTCGGACTTTAGGATTTTCCCAGTTCAAATCCGGTTGTTCTTTTGCATAATAATGTAGGTAATATTGTTGACGTGCGTCATCCCATGTCCAAGCAGAGCCGCCAAAACTAGATCCCCAGTTATTTGGTTCTTTGCCATCTGGTCCAGCATCTTTCCAAATATAAAAATCACTGTATGGATTATCTTTTGATTTACGACTTTCTTGAAACCAAACACACTGATCGGATGTATGGTTGGCAACAAAATCCATAATAATCTTAATACCTAATTCATGAGCTGCTGCAATTAAAGTATCCATATCCTCGTTTGAGCCAAACATTGGATCAATTTGATAATAATCTGCAATGTCATAGCCATTATCAATTTGAGGCGAAAGGTATACTGGACTAATCCAAATCGCATCAATTCCCAATTCTTTTAAATAAGGCAGTTTTTCTTCTATCCCTTTTAAATCCCCGATACCATCGTTATTCGTATCGTTAAAACTTTTAGGATAAACTTGGTAAATAACTGCTTCTTTCCACCATGTGTCTCGCATCTTCTATCTCCTTTCAACCTTTAAGCAATACCTAAAACAGATAATACAATTCCTAAAATAATAATGCCAAAAATTAAATAGTTAATAGAGACATTTTTCTTTTTCATCAAATAAAAACTAAATAACGTAATTAATAATGGAATCAAACCTACAAAAATTTGATCTAGCATTTCTTGGGTGTTCATCACAACTTCCCCGTCCATCATCATATTCCATTTAATGTCTAAATTGACCATCTGGCTAGTCATAGCGCCGACCATTGCTAGACCGACAATACTAGCAGCTTTTGTTAATATATTAATTAGACCATTTTCATAGAGACTAGAAATATAGGCTGATCCTAACGAGTAACCTAATTGACCACCCTTCCAACGTAAAATTTGGACAGGTACATTGAATAGCAGTAAGAAAACAATCGGTGCAAACACATTGCCAGCTTGCGCTAAACCTACAGCAATTCCAGCAGATAATGTACGTAGAACGCCCCAGAAAACAGAATCACCGATTCCTGCCAAAGGTCCCATTAGACTTGTTTTAATTGCATTAATCGATTCTGCATTAAAATCTTCTTTTTCACTATTTTCTTTTTCCATTGAAGCAACAATTCCTAAAACAAAAGGATACATTGCAATATTCGTATTAAAATAAGACATTTGACGAACCATTGCTTCTTTTCTACTTTGTTCATTCCCTTTATAAAAGACATCTAAAAATGGCTGCATCGCATAAGAAAAACCTGACGCACCTTGTTTAGAAGGTGTTACTGCTGAATAAAGTGTAAAAGAACGCCAGTATAGTTGTTTTAATAATTTTTTTTCACTAATGGTTGCTTGCGTTTGTTTCGTCATTTTATTGTTCCTCCTTATTTGAAAAATTCATCTACTTCAATTTCAGTCTTGCTTTTTGTAGATGCGTTTCCCGTTGGTACACTAGTCAATTGTTGTTTGATTTGTTTTAAATCTAAATCGCGACTGGCACTCACAATAGCTACAATCAATGCAAGTACAGCTACAGCAATCAGTGGCGTTTGGAAATAAGCAATTAATACAAAGCCTAAGAAGTAATAAACAGCTACTTTACTATCCCATAAAATTTTCAATAACATTGCCATTCCGACAGCAGGCAATAAATTTCCAGCAATGCTTAATCCATGTACAATCACTTCAGGGATTTGTTCTAAAACAGTTTGTGTTGCTTTTGATCCAAATAAAATAGCAAAAAATGGAATTAATGAGTAAATAAACCATTGCAACGCCCATAACCCAAAGTGCAGACGGGCAATTCCTCTAGCGTTTCCTTCTTGTGCCATCGTATCAAATTTCGTAGCAAATGGACCAACTACAGCAACATACAATAATGTTTTTACTTGTAAGCCAATAATACCCAAGGGCACAGCGATTGGAATCGCTACTTCTACTCCAGCATTCATGTTAATAGCAAAAGCCGTTGCTAAGGCTGCTGCCAAACCTGGTTCTGCTGAACTCGCTCCACCAATATTAATCACACCCATGAAGATTGTTTCCAAGGCTGCACCTATTAATAAACCTGTTTGAATATCTCCAAGCAATAAACCTAATAAAGGACCAATAACAATTGGGCGTCCCAACATCGTAAATCCTAAAAGTTCTTGTCCGCCCACGGTTAAGAAAACGACAAGTGCTACAATAATTGCTTCCAATAACATAATTTTCTCTCCTTTATTTCACAAATGATGTGGCTAACTCTTTTTTATCTGAAGGAACATTTTGTAGAGCCGTTTCTGGATAAATTTTGACTAATTCGCCTAATTTAGCAAGTTCATCCTCTGTTAACATGACAAATTGAGTTAGTGTTTTTTTATTGCCTTCAACGGCTTTACCTACGTTTCCAATATTGATATATGTCATATTTGGTACTTTTTCTGCGACTCGTAAGGCGTCTGCCACAGTTCGAACTAGCACCAAAATTCGCCGTGTTTGTGCCCTAGAATCGTTTAAAACTGCTACTGCATCATCAACTGAACGAATTAAGACATTAATTCCTGATGGAACAGCCATTTTTAACGCCATTTGCTGTGTTTCATTTTTAGCTACTTCGTCATTTGCAACTAAAATTCCATGTAAATTCAATTCACGGGACCAAACCATTGCAATTTGTCCATGTATTAATCGTTCATCTACACGTAAAGTGGTTGGTATTATTCCTTCAAACTTTGAAGGAGCTAGTTCAACTACTTCCTTTTCTACTGTATCTACTGTATTTTCAACTTCTTCAACCACTGGCGCACTCTCATTTTTAGTAAGTCCAGTTTCAACTACTTGCATTGCTGTTTGACCATTTATAACAAGTTGCTGAATAATTTCGCGTGTATAAAATTCTGCACCATATATAACTTCAATAATCACAGGTAAATTGAAGCCTGCTATAATAAAAACGTTTTCCCTGTTTTGTGCAGCAATAGTCATTTTTTGATTAACACTACCACCAAACATATCTGTAAAAATTACCGCTTGGTCGTCATTTTTCAAATTGTCAAAAAAAACAGCAATTTGTTCTTCAATATCAGGTACATCCTCCACATAAGCAGTCATGTAAGTAATATCTAAATCAGTACCTGCAAATAACTCTAAAGTACTTTGTAATCCTTGTGCCATTTTCGCATGTGTAGCTATTACAAATTTTTTCATAACTTTCCTCCTGTTTTTTGGAACGTTCCATTTTTACTAGCAAATATATCCAAATATATCGAAATATATTTGGAACGTTCCATTTCTCTAATAATATACACAAAAAAGCCTTTTCTGTAAAGGCTTTTTTATATTTTATTTTCGAGTTGTTTTTCCTTCTAAGTACTCAACTGGCAAAAAGATAGTTTCTTGTGCATTGATAACATCATTATTGAAAATTTGTTTTAATGCTTTAATACAGTTTTGTGCAATTTGTTGAACTGGTTGACGAATAGATGAAATAAACCGCTCTTGCTGTGGATACATTTTTCCTCCATCGAAACCAATAATTTGAATTGCCGCTGGTATCGGATAGTCCAACATCTGTAGAGTGCTTAAACAAAAGTCTGCATATTGATCGGCAACCGCAAATATTCCATCGTAAACACAGGTTTCCTTATATGTTTCTATTAAAAATTGTTTTAATTCCGGATAAAACTTATCTTCATGATTCATTGATTGAAATACTGTATACGCAATATGATTCTCTTGACAATAATCAGCAAAACCTTGCGCTCTTTCACCATAATTAAAGGCTGTTTTTTTAGTATTACGTGTCACTAACAACAGGTTTTTTGAACCTTTTTCAACAAGTTTTTTTGCTGCTAGTTCCCCACCTTTATAATTATCAGAAGAAACACAGGGTATATTAGGGGCAATCCGTTTTTCAATAGATACAATCGGTAAATCAGTCGTCAGATAAGGAGCTAAATCTGAATAAGAGATTGTGATGACACCGGCAACTTTTTGCTCTTTACCCATTTGGATATATTCCAATTCTTCTTTAATTTCATTATTTGAATTACATAGTAACATTTTAAACTTTTCTTTTTTTAATGCTTGTTGTATCTCATGAGTTAGTTCTGCAAAAAAAGGCGTATGTGTAGTTGGAAGAATAAAAACAACGACATTTGAACGATTCATTTTTAATTCTCTAGCCGTGACATTAGGAATATAGTCCAGTTCCTCGATGGCTGATTGAATCTTTTTTTGTGAAGCTTCTTTTACTTTGACACCATTAATATAATTAGAAACCGTTCCACGTGAAACTCCCGCTAACTTTGCCACATCATTCATTGTTGGCATTTTTTTCCTCCTTCCAATCTTTTGTTATCCTCTCTATCATACAATAATTAAAGAACGGTTACCATTTTAAAATAAAAAACCTCCTACTTTAAAAAGTAAGAGATTTTTTGAGTTTTATTTAAATTCATTCAATGCATCTTCAGCAGCCATTTGTGCTTCGATGTCTGAAATGCTATAAACATTTTCACTTGCAACGGTTACTTCTTTGGGCTCCATGTTGCGGTAACGAGGCATACCAGTACCAGCTGGAATGATCTTACCGATGATAACATTTTCTTTCAAGCCTAGAAGTGGATCTTTCTTCCCACGGATTGCAGCATCAGTTAATACACGAGTTGTTTCTTGGAATGAAGCAGCAGATAAGAAGCTGTTTGTTTCCAATGAAGCTTTCGTGATACCTAGCAAGACTGGGCGAGAAGTAGCAGGTACACCACCAGCGACAATTGTATCGTAGTTGCGGTCTTTAAAGTCAGAAATGTCCATTAATGTACCTGGTAAAATATCACTATCACCTGGATCCATTACACGAACTTTACGTAACATTTGACGAACCATTACTTCGATATGTTTATCTCCAATTTCTACCCCTTGCATACGGTAAACACGTTGTACTTCACGTAATAGATAGTTTTCTACTGAAAGCACATCGCTAACTTGTAGCAAGTGTTTTGGTTCAATTGATCCTTCTGTCAATGGTTCACCACGATTAATCGTATCGCCTTGCGCTACTTTCATACGTGCAGTAAATGGAACAACATACGTACGTGTATCAGTTTCACCTTTGATAGTTACTTCTTTCGTACGTGTTGACGCATCTTCAGAAATATCGACAACCTCACCAGTTACTTCGGTGATGACCGCTTGCCCTTTCGGATTACGGGCTTCGAAAATTTCTTGGATACGAGGAAGACCTTGTGTGATATCATCTCCGGCAACCCCACCGGTATGGAACGTACGCATTGTTAATTGTGTACCAGGTTCCCCGATTGATTGAGCGGCGATTGTACCAACTGCTTCTCCCACTTCAACTTCGTTACCAGTCGCTAAGTTACGACCATAACAATGTTTACATACACCATGTTTTGTATTACATGTAAATACTGAACGAATTGCTACTTCTTCGATACCAGCATCAATGATTTGTCTTGCGATATCTTCAGTAATTAATTCGTTTGGTCCAATCAATGACGCACCTGTTTCAGGATGGATTACTGATTTACGAGTATAACGTCCTAATAAACGTTCTTCAAGAGACTCAATAATTTCATTTCCTTCGCGGATTGAGCGGATGTTAATACCACGGTCAGTACCACAGTCATCTTCACGGATAATAACATCTTGGGCTACATCTACCAAACGACGAGTCAAGTAACCTGAATCGGCTGTTTTCAAGGCAGTATCGGTCATTCCTTTACGTGCACCATGGGTAGAAATAAACATTTCCAAGACAGTTAACCCTTCACGGAAGTTTGAAATGATTGGCAATTCCATGATTTTACCACTCGGAGCAGCCATCAAACCACGCATACCAGCAAGCTGTGTAAAGTTGGAGATATTACCACGGGCTCCAGAGTCTGACATCATGAAGATTGGGTTTTTCGCATCTAATGATTCCATCAGTTTTAGCTGAATAGCATCTTTGGCAGCATTCCAAACGCTAATTACGCGTTCATAACGTTCCTCATCTGTGATTAATCCACGACGGAATTGTTTGGTAATTGATTCAACTTGTTTATGGGCATTTTCGATAATATCATGTTTTTCATGTAAAACCATGATATCTGCAATACCAACAGTGATACCAGCATGTGTTGAATGTTTATAACCTAAGTCCTTCATACGGTCCAACATACGAGAGGTTTCTGTAACACGGAAACGTTTGAAGACTTCAGCGATAATATTTCCTAAGTTTTTCTTCTTGAATGGTCCAACTAATTCTTGTTCTTTGATAAATGCTGGAATATCGGTTCCGGCTTCCACAAAGTACTTGTCTGGTGTTTGAACAGTCAAGTTAAAGTCAGTTGGTTCGTTCAAGTAAGGAAATTCTGGTGGCATAATTGAGTTAAAGATTACTTTACCAACTGTTGTCACCATCAAGCGAGATTTTTGTTCTGCTGTAAATGGTTTGTCACCCAATGTATTTGGATTTACCGCAATACGAGAGTGTAAATGAACGTAACCATTACGCCATGCAGTTACTGCTTCATCCATATCACGGAAGATCATACCTTCGCCTTCGCGTCCGTCTTCTTCCATTGTTAGGTAATAGTTCCCCAAGACCATATCTTGAGATGGCGTAACAACTGGTTTACCATCTTTTGGATTCAAAATGTTTTGTGCTGCAAGCATTAACATACGTGCTTCTGCTTGTGCTTCTTCATTTAATGGTACGTGAACCGCCATTTGGTCTCCATCGAAATCGGCATTGTAAGCTTCACACACAAGTGGATGCAAGCGAATAGCACGACCTTCAACTAAAACTGGTTCAAAGGCTTGGATACCTAATCTATGCAAAGTAGGTGCGCGGTTCAAAAGAACTGGATGTTCTCTAATAACGTCTTCTAACACGTCCCAAACATCATCTTCGCCACGTTCAATTTTACGTTTTGCATTTTTAATGTTTGACGCTAGTTCACGTTGAACCAACTCACGCATAACAAACGGTTTAAATAATTCGATAGCCATTTCTTTTGGAAGACCACATTGGTACATCTTTAAGAAAGGACCTACGACGATAACGGAACGACCAGAATAGTCTACACGTTTACCTAATAAGTTTTGACGGAAACGACCTTGTTTCCCTTTTAACATATGAGAAAGAGATTTCAATGGACGATTACCTGGTCCTGTTACTGGACGGCCACGGCGACCATTATCAATCAAAGCATCTACTGCTTCTTGTAACATACGTTTTTCATTTTGAACAATGATATTTGGTGCATTTAAGTCTAATAAACGTTTCAAACGATTATTACGGTTAATCACACGACGATATAAATCGTTCAAATCAGAAGTCGCAAAACGACCACCTTCTAATTGAACCATCGGACGCAAATCAGGCGGAATTACTGGAATAACATCCATAACCATCCAACTTGGTTTGTTTCCTGAAGCACGGAACGCTTCTAAAATATCTAAACGACGAATTGCGCGTGTACGTTTTTGTCCAGAAGCTGTTTTTAATTCTTCTTTTAATTCAGCAACTTCGCCATCTAAGTCAACAGAATCTAACAATTTCTTGATGGCATCTGCACCCATCTCAGCTGTAAATTCTTGACCGTATTGATCACGTTTTTCGCGGTATTCACGTTCTGTTAATAATTGTTTTTTCTCTAAGCTTGTATTTCCAGGTTCAATTACTACGTAAGAAGCAAAATAAATGATTTCTTCCAATGCACGAGGACTCATGTCTAAAACAAGACCCATACGTGATGGAATACCTTTGAAATACCAAATGTGAGAAACTGGAGCAGCTAACTCAATATGGCCCATACGTTCACGACGAACTTTTGAGCGTGTTACTTCTACGCCACAACGGTCACAAACAATCCCTTTATAACGGATACGTTTGTATTTACCACATGCACACTCCCAGTCTTTTGTAGGACCGAAAATACGCTCGTCAAATAACCCTTCACGTTCAGGTTTTAATGTACGATAGTTAATAGTCTCAGGTTTTTTTACTTCACCGTAAGACCAGCTTCTGATTTTTTCGGGAGAAGCCAAACCTATTTGCATACTTTCGAATTTATTTACATCGATCAAAAGGGGTTCCCTCCATTTCATTTAATGGCTACAAAACAGACGAACAAATCTTGATAAAATACGCTAGAATTAGAGAATTTACAACTCCTCTAATTCTAAGCCTATTTTTAAAATCTTGTCTTACTGTCTAATCTAATGGAGCATCAACTGGTGAATTTTCTTCATCAGCCGGTTTTACTTCTACTCCGCTTTGTGCGTTTTTCTCAGCTTCACGGGCATTTTGTTGTTCCGCAAATTTCGTTAACGCATCAACTGTGATTAAATCATCATCTTCATCATCCATGTCGCGTAATTCGATTTCTTGATCTTCGATATCTAATACACGCATGTCTAAACCAAGTGATTGTAATTCTTTTACTAATACGCGGAATGATTCCGGTACACCTGGTTTTGGAATTGGTTCACCTTTAACGATAGCTTCGTATGTTTTCACACGACCAACAACGTCATCTGATTTGTATGTCAAGATTTCTTGTAAGGTATACGCTGCACCATAAGCCTCCAGCGCCCAAACTTCCATCTCTCCAAAACGTTGTCCACCGAATTGAGCTTTACCACCAAGAGGTTGTTGTGTAACCAATGAGTAAGGTCCAATTGAACGAGCATGAAGTTTATCATCAACCATGTGAGCAAGTTTAATCATGTACATAACACCAACAGAGATACGTCCATCAAATGGTTCACCAGTACGTCCATCATATAAAACAGTTTTCGCATCGCGGGCCATGCCTGCTTCACGAACTGTTTCCCATACGTCATCATCTGATGCTCCATCGAATACTGGAGTTGCTACATGGATGCCTAATTGACGTGCGGCCATCCCTAAGTGTAATTCCAATACTTGTCCAATGTTCATACGAGATGGTACCCCTAATGGATTCAACATGATGTCGACTGGTGTGCCATCTGGTAAGAACGGCATGTCTTCTTCAGGCATAATGCGAGAGACAACCCCTTTGTTACCATGACGACCCGCCATTTTATCTCCTTCGTGAATTTTACGTTTTTGAACGATATAAACACGAACTAACATGTTCACGCCTGGAGATAATTCATCCCCGGCTTCACGGGTAAAGATTTTAACATCATGAACAATACCGCCACCGCCGTGAGGAACACGTAATGAAGTATCGCGTACTTCACGTGCTTTTTCACCGAAGATTGCGTGTAATAAACGTTCTTCTGCAGATAATTCGGTTACCCCTTTAGGAGTGACTTTACCTACTAATAAGTCGCCATCTTGCACTTCAGCACCGATACGGATAATACCCATTTCGTCTAAGTCTTTTAATGCATCTTCCCCAACGTTAGGAATTTCGCGAGTAATTTCTTCAGGTCCTAATTTTGTATCACGAGCTTCTGATTCATATTCTTCAATGTGGACAGAAGTATAGACATCGTCTTTTACTAGACGACGACTCATGATAACAGCATCCTCATAGTTGTAACCTTCCCATGTCATGAAAGCAACTAACACGTTTTGACCTAATGCCATTTCGCCGCTTTCCATAGATGGTCCGTCAGCTAAGATATCCCCTGCATCCACTTTTTCGCCTAAAGAAACTAATGGACGTTGATTGTAGCTTGTTCCAGAGTTAGAACGACGGAATTTTGTGACTGTATACGTGTCTAAGGCACCGTTGTCGCGACGAACGCGTACTTCTGATGCATCTACATATTCGACAACACCATCATGTTTACATAACAAAGCCGCACCTGAGTCATGGGCTGACTTGTATTCCATACCAGTTCCTACCCAAGGAGCTTGAGGATTAATCAATGGTACTGCTTGACGCTGCATGTTGGCACCCATCAAAGCACGGTTGGAGTCATCATTTTCCAAGAAAGGAATACATGCTGTCGCTACAGCAACTACTTGTTTTGGAGATACGTCCATGTAATCAACTTTATCAATTGATACTTCTAAGTTTTCACTTGTCGCACGCGCCATAACTAAATCATTTTTAAATGAACCATCATCGTTTAATGGGCTATTTGCTTGGGCTACTACGTAATGATCCTCGATGTCAGCTGTTAGGTAATCAATATGTTTTGTTACTGTACCTGTTTCGCGATCCACACGACGGTAAGGTGTTTCAATAAATCCGTATTTATTCACTTTCGCATAAGAAGCCAAACTGTTAATCAAACCGATATTCGGTCCCTCAGGTGTCTCAATTGGACACATACGACCATAGTGAGAATAGTGAACGTCTCGAACTTCATAACCGGCACGGTCACGAGTCAAACCACCAGGTCCTAAGGCTGATAGACGACGTTTATGTGTTAATTCACCTAATGGATTTGTTTGATCCATGAACTGTGATAACTGAGAAGAACCAAAGAATTCTTTGATACTTGCAACCACAGGACGGATATTGATTAATTGTTGTGGTGTTAATGTTTCAGTATCTTGAATAGACATACGTTCACGTACAACACGCTCCATACGTGCTAAACCGATACGGAATTGATTTTGTAATAACTCCCCAACCGAACGAATACGACGATTTCCTAAGTGGTCGATATCATCAACATTACCAATACCTTCCATTAAGTTAAAGAAATAACTCATTGAAGCAATGATATCCGCAGGACGAACCGTACGTACTTCTGTATCAGGATACGCATTACCAATGACATTCACTTCACGTTCTGGATCTTTTGGAGCAAATACTTTAATGACTTGAACGGTCATCGGATCAGTTACCACACCGTCTTCTGATGGATAATAAGTAACAGAGTTCAACCCGTTATCTAGGTAAGTTCCTAATGTATTATCCATTACTTGATGAGTTAAAACTGTACCCTTTTCAACAATGATTTCACCTGTTTCAGGATCAACCAATGTTTCAGCTAATGTCTGATTCAACAAACGAGTTTTCAAGTCTAATTTTTTATTCACTTTGTAACGACCAACTGCAGCTAAATCATAGCGGCGTGGATCAAAGAAACGAGCATTTAATAAGTTACGAGAACTATCTGCTGTTTTTGGTTCTCCTGGACGAAGACGCTCATAAATATCTTTTAAGCCTTCTTCTGTACGAGAATCGCTTGCGTTTTTATGCAAGTCTTTTTCAATTGTGTTACGTAATGATTCGCTATCACCGAAAATTTCAAAAATTGTATCATCAGAACCAAAACCTAAGGCACGAACCAATACTGTCAATGGAATTTTACGTGTGCGGTCAATACGTACATAAGAAATATCTTTGGCATCTGTTTCCATTTCTAACCATGCACCACGGTTAGGAATAACAGTTGAACCAAAACCTTCTTTTCCGTTTTTGTCTACTTTCCCATGGAAATACACACCAGGTGAACGTACTAATTGAGATACAATAACACGTTCTGCTCCGTTGATAATGAATGTTCCTTGTTCTGTCATTAACGGGAAGTCTCCAAAGAATACTTCTTGCGCTTTGATTTCGCCAGTTTCGCGGTTTGTCAAACGCAATGTCACATGTAACGGTGCAGAGTAGTTTGCATCATGTGCACGTGCTTCTTCTACCGTATACTTTGGTGTTTTCAACTCATAATCTACAAATTCCAAGGACAGGTTTCCATTAAAGTCATCGATTGGCAAGATGTCTTCAAACATTTCTCTTAGTCCTTCATCTAAGAACCATTGGTAAGAATCTGTTTGAATTTCAATCAAATTCGGTAATTCCAATACTTCACTGATACGTGCGAAACTTCTACGTTCGCGATGCTTTCCGTATTTTACTACGTGTCCAGCCAAGTTCTTCACCCCTCTAAAAATTCTTTCAAAATACCTATCCGATAATTGCATTTGTGTTACAAATATTAAAATTACGTAACACTGAACATTTTTTGCGGCTTTTAAGCAAAAAAAAACCAAAAATAGATGTGCTTCTTTTTTTGAAGTTCTATTTTTGTTTCCTTATTACTAAGCCGAAACGGACAATATTTCGTTCCTGCTCATTTCTTTTCAGATAGTTTTTGCAACTACTTATTATACACACTCCGTAAATTTTCGTCAAGGTCTAACCCTTGAGAATTTGCATACAGTTTTCAAAATTGACTTTCAGAAAAAAATCACTGTATAGTTACCTAGAATTATAGAATGGTAGGAAGTGAATTATGGAAAACAAAACAATTACGTTACATACACGCAACAAACTAAATAATTTAAACTCACAAGTGCTCAAATATCGGTTACTAATAGCGTATAGTCTATTGTTAATAGCAATTGGCGTTTGTAGCGAAACACCGCAAGACTTATGGAAAGGTACCCTCTATATTTTTACATCTCCTAGTAATTTGTTAACAGATTACTTTGCAGTAGGAAACTTCGGAAGTGCTTTTTTTAATAGCGGTATTTTAACATTAGCCAGTATTTTA
Organism: Enterococcus sp. AMC2644; assembly: GCF_058216475.1. NCBI lineage: Bacteria > Bacillati > Bacillota > Bacilli > Lactobacillales > Enterococcaceae > Enterococcus > Enterococcus sp. AMC2644. The sequence continues at coordinate 1,567,297 of NZ_CM177095.1, read as the reverse complement.
TTAGTGAAATCACGTGGGGTAACTGTGAGCGGTCCATTAATCGCTGCCTTTTTTACAGTTTCTGGGTTCTCTTTTTTTGGTAAAAATTTGTATAACTCATTACCAATTATTATTGGTGTATACTTATATGCTAAAACAGTACGTAAACCTTATTCACAGTTTTTGTTGGTTGCATTATTTGGTAGTTCTTCCTCGCCAGTTATTAGTTATTTGACATTTGGTACCGGCTTACCCTTACCACTTGGTATTTTATTAGGCTATACTGTAGGAATTTTAGTAGGTTTCTTATTGCCTCCACTAGCTTCACAATTTCTACAATTTCATCAAGGATTTTCTTTATATAATGTCGGTTTTACTTCAGGAATTGTCGCCATGTTTGTAACTAGTGCTTTCCGCTTATTCGGCGGTGACATTGCAATCCCTAAACTGTTGTCAACAGAATATCATAGCAAATCAGCTGTTTTTCTATTTACCTTATTTACTTTACTTTTTATTTTGGGTTACTTATTAAATCACCGCTCATTTAAAGGTATGCGTGCCATTTTTGCTTCCTCTGGAAAACTTGTTACTGACTTTATCGTTATCGCAGAAGTCGGAGCAACATTCATAAATATGGCATTAATGGGCTTTTTAATGCTTGGCTTTATTTTTGTTATGGGTGGTGAACTCTCAGGTCCGTTAATTGGTGGTATTTTAACGGCCGTTGGTTTTAGCGCATTTGGGAATCACTGGCGCAATAGCTTGCCTATTTTAATCGGCGTCGTCTTAGCCTCCAAATTATCACCAGAGTTTTCACGTGAAACATTTACAGTGTTATTGACTGCCATTTTCGGAACGAGTTTAGCGCCAATCAGTGGTTATTATGGCGCTATCTATGGTGTTATAGCAGGCTTTTTCCATATGACGCTCGTTTCAAATGTTGCCTATTTACATGGTGGTCTAAATTTGTACAATAATGGATTTTCTTGTGGTTTTGTTGCCGCTTTTATGGTACCGTTGTTGGATACAATAACCCAAGTAAAGAGAGGAAAAAAACATGCTGGAAAAAGAAAAATCTAGACGGATTGTCGATGAACTACTAATGTATTTCTTTTCTCATGATATTAAACAACTGTCGATTGAATTAGATTTTCCCAAAGAAGGCTTCCATGCAAAAATCCAAGGTCAATGCCAAGAACTTCCTGAAGATATTTATGACTTTTTGGAAATGCTCAACACGCCTCGTGACTTGAGCTTTGAAAATTACTATGATGAACTTTTAGGTGGTTCACAATCACATCATGAAGAAGAGGACTATTACTTGTTAGGAGCAATGATTGATCAGGCGGATATTATCTATGCGAATAATTTATTAACCATTAAAATTTTCCGTAAACATTTTAGATAGTTAAAACAATGATGAGAGGAGATCCTTCTTGATGAATACAAAACAAAAAGTGCTTGCATTATTACGTAAAAACAACGCGGTCCTTTCAGGTGAAAAATTAGCGCAAGAAATTGGCGTTTCACGTACTGCCATTTGGAAAGCTGTGCGCGAATTAGAAAAAATGGGCTATCAAATTGAGCGCCATGCGAATGGCTATCAATATTTGCCTTCTGATGTTTTGGAAGCTGATAATATTGCAACCAATGATTTACGATTAGAAAATATCCTATTAATGGATGAAACAGAATCGACAATGAAAGACGCTAAATTAGGGGCAATGGAACAGCAAAACACTCCAGCTTTATATCTTGCTGAAACGCAAACTGGCGGACATGGTCGTTTTGGCCGACCATTCTTTTGTCCACGTGGGCAAATTTATATGAGCCTTTTATTAAATCCAAACCAATCTTTTGAAGAATTACCTCAGTATACCTTGTTGGCCGCTGTTGCGGTCTCATTAGCAATCGATGAAGTTACTGGCCGCAAGACAGATATTAAATGGGTCAATGATATTTATTTAGATGGCAAAAAGATTTGTGGTATTTTATCAGAAGCTACCAGCGACTTTGAAACTGGACGTATCTCACATGTCGTTTTAGGAATGGGAATTAATTTTTCTATTCCACCAGAAACATTTCCAGATGGTTTAGAAAAAAAAGCCAGTTCACTTTTTCCGAATGGAGCAGTACCGGTTTCTAGAAATCAATTAATCAAACTAATTTGGCAAAATTTCTTTGAATTACTTGAAGGGTTGCCTGACAATAGTTATCTCAACGTTTATCGTGAAAAATCGTTTGTTTTAAACAAAATCGTCACCTTTGTTCAGCAAGGGATAACTTATAGTGGTGTCGCTAAAGCAATCTCTGATACTGGCGAATTATTGGTTTTAACTTCAGAGGGTATGAGAGTACTATCTTCTGGTGAAATTAGTCTGCAATCAATTGATTAACAGCCAAGCGCAAGCAGAACGAAACGCAAACACTCGCTAGTTGACAGCATGGGTTTGCGTTTTATTCTTATAAAAATTTTTTAATGCCACGTTTCTAAAGTTTGTGCCATCTCCCAAAAAGCGTATTCCATCTGACTACTAATGACAAAAGCTGCTAGCATTTGCTCTTGTTCGACTGGCGTACTTTCACTATATAACTGATCCAATAAATTTCGTTCCACTTGAATGGCTTCCTGAGATTCCTCACCTGCATATGTTTCAATCCAACGTTGATATAACGCATGAGGTGAGCCTTTTTCAATCAAGCGTGTCCCAATTTCTTGATACAACCAAGCACATGGCAGCATGCCTGCTACAGCAATGTTGGGTGTGCCTTCAATTAATTGGCGATACATATGCGAAACATAGTGATATGCCGTTGGAGCAATCTCTGTATTCTGAATTTCCTCATCTGTAATTCCTAATTCTGCAAAGAAGCTCTTGCGAATAGCCACTTCCCCTAACGCCAGATGTTCTGCATTGGTTTTCATTAATTCTTTTACTTCTGATCGTTCCGATTGTTCCCCAATTAATTGATATAATTTGCCGAAATGCTCTAAATAATAACGATCTTGAATCAAATAATAACGAAAGACTTCTGGTGCTAAAGTTCCTGCTTGTAATTGTTGAATAAAGGGATGGCTAAAGCTTCCTTCCCAATACGGATTGGCTTTTTCTCTTGCTAACGCGGTAAACATCTTTCATTCCTCCTAAATTTTTATAAAAAAAACAACGATATATTTCCAATAAAAAATAAGCAACTAAATATCACCACACCACTATAAGAAGTAACATATTGTTGGTGATGCGTTCTTATTCCCATTTCATCATACCCATGTGAGTACATCGCTTCGGTGTATTGATCACGCCAAGAAAAAGCAAGGAAAATTGTTTTTATATATAACATGGGTGACCAAAAATAAAGTCTTTTGCCTCTCAATAAACTGGCTTCTTGTAGGGCACGTACTTCCTTTTTGATAGCAGGTACGGCATGTACCACCACTAATAAACCGTAAATGAAGTTTGGCGCAACACCTTTTTGCTCTATAACTAATAATAACTCTTCTAAGTCTACGCCTACGGCAAACGATAAGCCTAATGCTGCAAATGCGTAAGTTCGTGTCAATAACAAGATTGCATCTTCACTACCATTTCCATTCAGTATGACTGACCAATAGGTGGAAAGTGCTGGAATTAAAGGGAGCACGACCAAAAGGATGAAACTAACCCATTTTCTTCGATATAAGAAAAACAATCCAGCTAATCCAATCAAAAAAACATTCAAGGCAACTGTTCTTGTAAAAGAAATTTCAAGTGTCAAAACAAGAATAAATAATGTCATAGTTAACGCATTGGTTTTTTTCATGAATATTCACCTACTTGTAATGTCTGATTTTTTAATACAATGTGATGATGACTAATGTCAGCTAACGGTGCTAGTCGATGTGTCACAATTAAAAAATCCTGTTGCACGGATTGTTCTTGTATCCATTCCACAAAGTATGTGCATGCTTTTTGATCCAAACCAACAAAGGGTTCATCTAACAATAGAAAATCTAAATTCAGACTCAACATACTAATCAATTGTACAATTTTCTTTTGCCCTTCACTTAAATGAAACAGACTCTGCGTAGGTTTAATAGTAAAAAAGGCTAATGCAGCTTGTTGTTTTGCACGAATCTCTAAATTTTGATGGTCACTAAAAGACAATTCTTCTTGAACTGTTACTGTTACAAATTGTTTGGATGCATCTTGTACAGCTAATGACATGCTTTGATAAAGTTGTCTTTTTCTTCTTAACTTTTTACCATTCAAAAACATTTTTCCCCGATATTTTTCTAATTGCGACATAGCTTTTAATAATGAGGTCTTCCCAGCACCATTAGCGCCTGTTAAAGTTGTAATCCCTTTATTTAATTGCCAACTTGTATCAAGCAACAATTGTTTATTTCGTTGTATTTGCACTTTTTCTAAGTCAAAAAACGAGGGCATGTTACATTCTGATTGACTCAGACGAAAATTCGGAGTCCCTTGATCTAATTTATCGAGAGAACACAAATGCAATGCGCCCTCTTTCAATTCAACGACTTGGTCAACAACCCCTTGATAACCTAACCACTCATGATCACTCAAAATAATTGTTTTTCCTTGAGTACGTAATTGTTTTAATTTTTGAATGAAATGCAATCGTGATTCAGGATCAATGCTAGCAAAGGGTTCATCCAATAATAAAATAGGTGCATCAATGGCTAAAATGACTGTTAATGCAGCTCGTTGCTGCTCGCCTCCAGATAATTGATTCAGCTCTCTATCAGCAAGATGCGCTGTCTCGCCTAGTTCTAATGCCTGCTTCATTCGCCAATCAATTTCAGAAACAGGCAAACCTAAATTTTCTAATGCAAAAATGATTTCTTTACGCAGTGTTCGCATGGTGAATTGCTGACTGGGATTTTGAAAAACCATCCCAACTGCTTGAGCTTTTTCTTTCATCGAAGCAGTTGTTAAATTTTTATTATTTAACAAAATTTCTCCCGTATATGGCAGTTGAGCAAAACCAGCAATCAATCGAAATAATGTTGATTTACCACTACCACTGTCTCCTGTAATCAATGTAAATTGATGCTTTGGAAATTTAAATGACAAATGATCAAAAATCACTTGTTGTTGCTGCTGAAAAGTAACTTCTTTCAATTCAATCATGAAACAGACACCTTAGCATTTTGAATTTTTTGATAGATTTTCATAATCTGTGTGACTAGAAATACGCCAAAAAAGACCACTGAAACAAAACGAACGGCTAACAACGCCATGACCATTCCTAAGCCATATGTTCCATAACCAAATTTGAAAAATTCAAAGATAAAACTTAAGACGGTAGTACCAATCGCTCCATAAAATAAAGTAACTTTGTCATAACGTTGATATTTTGTCAGTATAAATCCTAGTTCCGTTCCAAAACCTTGAATCAGACCAGATAATAAAACACCTGGACCAAAATAAGAACCATAAAGCATTTCAGCTAAAGCTGCTAATAGTTCTCCTAACGTTGCACTTCCTTTTTTGGGCACTAAAATTCCAGCGACTGGTGCTGCCATCGTCCATAATCCAAATAATATTTCATTGGCAAACGGACTAAGCCCCAAAGGCGTTAATACAGCATTTAATAATGAATACAGTACACCCGCCCCCATAAATACCCCACCAAATAAAAACGCTAAAAGCGCAAGCAAAACTACTTGTTGCAATGACCATTTTTGCATAAAAAAGACTCCTTTCATTCTAAAATAGAAGCAAAAGGAGTCCTGCTCATCGACAGATCATGCAAATAAAAAACCTGACTAAATAAACTTAGTCAGGCACTCATCACAATAATAAACACATTTCCCTGCGCCAGTATTAACTGTTTCAGGTTCAATGGGTATAATCTCAGCTATACAGCACCCCAAATGTTTCTATATTCAATTTTTTTAAAGTATAGCATACCTTTATTCAAGCGTCTACTCTAAAAAAGTAAACTCAATAGTAATGCTAATGCATAGCTGGCATTAAACAATACCATATTTTGAATAGCATAGCCAAAGCTTTTAGGATGTGGCAATGTTTCTTGGAAACTCATCAAGTTGCGACGAATTTTTGGCAAGCTAATAAACACAATTAAGATTGGCCAACGGAATACCCAAAATAAAAACCCTAATAAAATCGTAGCATAACAAGCATACATCATTACTTGAAAAAGTTGGACGCCTTTTTTACGACCAATGTAATACACCAATGTATAGCGATTATTTTCGATATCCGTTTCTAAATCACGTAAATTATTTGCCAACATAATATTTGCAATCGTAAAAACTAAAGGTAAAGAAGCTACAAAAATTGCCAAGATGCCCCAGAATTGGCCAGCTAAGGAAAAACTGTTATTTTTAAAACTAATATCTAGGTAAAACACGCGTTGATTCACTGTATTCAAATAAACCGTCATCGCAAATAAGCCTAAGCCCATCGTTAAACCACTAGCAATTTCGCCTAAAGGCATGCGTGAAACAGGGATTGGACCAAATGTATAGAAAATTCCAACCAAACAAACTACGCCACCCATAATTAAAAACAGCCAACCAGTCATCATACTTAACAATAACCCAATAATCGCTGAAATGCCTAACATAATTAAGATCATTTTACGAATCAATGCTGGAGAGATTCGTTCACGACCGATCACGTTTTGTTCATATTTATACGTTTCCGATTGCGCTTTTTTAAAGTCCATATAATTGTTAATCGCAGTAGTAGTCATATCAAAAGTTAACATGCCGATGAAAAATAACACCGTATAAAACCCATGAAATTCATTAAAATGTGCTAATGAATACAGCACCCCTATAAGAAATGGAAAAAGACTCGCAACTTTTGTACGGATCTCAACAACTTCTAAAAAATTCTTCAGTGACATTTTTTCCTCCTAGATTGCTATTTAAGTTCGCTGCGGTCACCCATTGTATAGCCAGAATCTTTATCTAACTTAAAAGTGTCCTTAATGTCATCAGTCACGTATACTCTACCTTCTTTGGTAACAAAAATAGCATCCGTGCCTTTTGGTGTATTTTGTTCAATATATTCCAGACCTGCTTTGACACCTTTATCAAAAATAACTGTCGTCAAACCATCACCATCAATGGATTTTTCCGTAATAACAGTTGCACTAGCAATATCATTATCATAGGGATACCCTGTCTTAGAATCAAAAATATGATGGTATTTTTCACCATCTACTTCTAAGTAACGTTCATAAATTCCTGAAGTAACAATCGTTTTGTCGCTTTCTTTGATTGAGCCTAAAATTGTTCCACGCGCGTTATTAGGATCTTGAATGCCGACATTCCAATCTTCATTTTCTCCACGCCAACTGTGACCAACAACTAAAATATTGCCCCCTAAATCAACAATTGCGGATGTTACACCATTTTTTTTCAACACTTTTGCTGCTTCATCGGCAATGTACCCTTTAGCAATTGCACCTAAATCAATAATCATCCCTTTTTCTTCCAGATACACAGATTTATCTGCATCATTGAAAGTAACTTTATGATAATCAATATGCTTCAATGCTTCATCAATTTCTGATTGTTCAGGTTTTCGCGCATCATCAAATCCGATTCGCCACAATTGCGTAATCGCTCCAATCGCCAGATTATAGCCTCCATTTGACTCTACACTATATTCATACGCATGTTTTAACAAGTCGTAAATATCATCTGACACAGTGACAGGTGCAATTCCCGCTTGTTCATTGATTGCATCGACCTCTGAACCAGATTGATTAATCGTAATTTTATCTCCTAATTCTGCAATGCGTTCAAAGGCAGGTGCTAACGCTTCTTCTTTTCCTTCATCGTAAACACGAATACGGACATACGTTCCTAATAAAAATTCTTCGTTCGCATAAGGTTTTTCACGTAAACCCTTCGCAACGGAAACAGAAGACTCGGTAGTGGCATTTTTTTTGGTAGCGTTACTACAAGCAGCCATACTTACAACCATAATAAGTGCTACTAAGACTAGACTTAACTTTTTCTTCATGTTGTTCCTCTTTCTATTTATTGTCTTGTTTATCATAGCTTTTTTTTGTCTAATTGAAAAGTTTTTTTCGCAAAAGAAAAGGCTGGAATAAAAAATCCCAGCCTTTTTTCGCAAATATAGATTGTTTCTTTATTGTTCTACAAAGTTATCCACTTCAACTGTTGCTGTGTCACCTTTTTCAGCAGAGTTAATTAATTGCTCTGCATAAAGAACAAATGTGTGTTGGCTATGACTTGCACCTGATACTGCTTCGATGTCTCCTGGTGTGCCACCTTCGTTAGCCATTTGAGCTACTAAAGCTTCGTTGAATTTAGGAATAAATTCTTCTGGTGATATACCAGCTTTTGATTTCATCATTTCGTTGTATTCTTTATTTTCAACTTTTGATTCGCCAGCTTCATTCACGTTATCGTACTTAGACTCAACGATTTTGCCGTCTTTTACGTCAATTGAGAAAACAACACGATAGTCATTGCTGTAATTTTTTTCTTCCAAAGTATAAGTGCCATCTTTTAATTCTGCACCATTGTCAATTTCAATTGTTTCTGTATTGCCAGCTTGAGCTGCTTGAATTAATTGTTGTGCATAGTTTTGGAATGAATGAGAGCTATGTGTTGCTCCAGTCACAACATCCACGCCATCAGCGCTTTGAGCTGCTAAAAATTCTTCATTTAATTTAGGAATATACTCTTCTGGTGACATACCAGATTTGTCTTTCATATTTTTATTGTAGTCAGCGTCTTCAGTTTTTGATTTGCCTTCTTCATTTACATTATCATATTTAGATTCAACGATTTTTCCATCTTTTACTTCCATAGAAAATACTACACGGTAGCCATTGTTATAGTTTTTTTCTTCTAAGTTGTAAGTACCATCTTGTAAAACAACACCTGGTGCCGCTTCTCCTGCTTCTGTTGAAGATGTCGCTGTTGATGATTCTACTACTTCTGATGAAGCTGCTGAACTGCTTGCACTGCTTTCATCATTGTTATCTGGTGAACATGCTCCTAATACTAATGCTGAAAAAGCAAATACTGTCATCCCTACCATAAATTTTCTTGTTTTCATCTTGTTCCCACCTTTTTCTTTCTAAAAAAATTATTCACAAAGAAGTTTGTGATTCATCTAACATTTTAAAGGAATTTTGAAATAAGTCAACTATATTATCAAAAAAACAAATAAAAAGTACTGATTTTTTTAAGTTTCACAGGTATCATAGTTTTTAACTTTTTTTTGTGAAATTTTTAAAAAAGTTTAGACAAACGAGTAATTTCTCGTTATAATGTAATAGATTGTGTAATTATTACCATTATATTTTTACTATTAAAGGAGAGATTTTCAATGACAAAGAAAAATATTGTCGTTGTCGGTGCTGGATACTCTGGTGTATCTGCAACTAAGTTTTTAGCGAAAAAGCTAAAAAAAGATAGCGATGTCACTATTACGTTAATCGACCGTCATTCTTATCATACAATGATGACCGAGCTTCACGAAGTTGCTGGAGGACGTGTTGAACCGGATGCGATTCAATATGACTTGCAACATTTGTTCGCTCGCAAAAAAAACGTACAATTGGTAACAGATACGGTTACATCAATTGACAAAGAAAACAAAGTTGTTACAACTAAAGCAGGTTCATACCCATTTGATTACCTTGTTTTAGGAATGGGTGGCGAACCAAATGACTTTGGTACACCAGGTGTTAAAGAAAATGGCTTTACATTGTGGTCATTTGAGGATGCTGTCCGCATTCGTGAACACATCTTATCAACTGTGGCAAAAGCGGCTTTAGAACCAGATGCAACTGTTCGTAAAGCAATGTTAACTTTTGTTGTCTGTGGTTCTGGTTTTACTGGAATTGAAATGATTGGTGAATTAATCGATTGGAAAGAACGTCTAGCAAAAGATTACAAATTAGATCCAAGCGAGATCACTTTAAAAGTTGTCGAAGCAATGCCAACAATTTTAAATATGTTAGGACGTAACGATGCTGCGAAAGCGGAACGTTACTTAAAAGCCAAAAATGTTGAATTAGTATTAAACGCACCAATCGTTGAAGTTGCACCAGACTTCATTAAATTAAAAGATGGTTCAACAATTCCAACACATACCTTAATTTGGACTGCTGGAGTTAAAGCAACTTCTGATGCTGCTGACTTTGGATTAGAAAAAGCTCGTGGAAATCGTTTGGTTGCAAATGAGTACATGGAAGCAAAAGGTTATGAAGATAAAGATATCTACGTTATCGGTGACTTAGTTTTCTACGAAGAATTTCCAAACACACCAACACCACAAATCGTTCAAGCAGCGGAACAAACTGGTCACACTGCTGCAAGTAATATTGTAGCGGCAATTAAAGGTGGCGAAAAACATAAGTTTAAAGGAAACTACCAAGGATTTATGGTTTCTATTGGCTCTAAATGGGGAGTTGCAAACTTATTCAACAAAATTCATTTAAGTGGTTTCTTAGCAATTATTATGAAACATATTGTTAACTTGAAGTACTTCTTTGATATTCGTTCTGGTTATTATATGTTCCAATACATGATGCATGAATTTTTCCACATTAAAGATGATCGAAATGTCGCTCGTGGACATACTTCTCGTTACGGAAACGTCTTATGGAGTGTCCCACTACGTATTTTCTACGGTTTGGTTTGGTTCTTAGAAGCCTTTAAGAAAATTGTTGGTGAAGGCGAATGGCTAAAACCAGGTACTTGGTTTGGTGAAGGTTCATGGTTCCAAGGTGACAGTGTCTTCCCTTGGACATGGGATTACCAAGCAGCAACGGACGCGGCAAGTTCAGCCAGTGCAGACGTTGCTAGTGCAGCAAGTGGTGCCACTGATGCCGGTGCAGGTGCTGCGGAAACGGTTGCTCACTTTGGTTTAAGTTATGGATATGGCGAACAACCAATGGCCGTCCTTGAAAAAGCGCCAGACTGGTTCGTTAGCGTAATGAAAATCTTTATGCCAAACATGGAAGTTGCAATGTTCTTCCAAAAAATGATGGTCTTTATTGAAATCGGAATTGCACTTGCAATTATTGCTGGTCTCTTCACTTGGTTATTTAGTGCCACAACAATTGTCTTAGTTGCAACATTCTGTCTATCTGGAATGTTCTTCTGGGTAAATATCTGGTTCATTCCTGTTGCCTTTGCCTTAATGAATGGTTCTGGTCGTGCAGTCGGATTAGACCGTTGGGTAATTCCATGGTTACAACGTACTCTTGGTAATTGGTGGTATGGAAAACCGAAATCAATGTATGGTCAAAAATAAAAAATAAAGATAATGGCTGGGACAGAGACTTCATCACGTTCCAGCCATTTTCAAAATGTTTATACAGAATTTTTAGTTTATGCTAGAATAAAAAAGAAATCATCAAAAGGAGGACCCTCTCGTGAACATCAAAGAATTTATCAAAAATAGTCGCTTAAAACCATGGGATGGCGTCATCGTTTTGGTCTTAATTATGAGTTCTTTTTTACCAATCATCCTTTTCTCTATGCAACAAACAGCAGAATCGGTGGTTGTCGAAAAACAAGCTATTTTGCGTGTAGATGGAGAAGAAATTAAAACCTTTAATTTAGTTGAAGGGCAAGAAACATTTACTTATTTATACGAAGATGACGATGGCGATTCGAACTTAATTGAAATCCAAGGTGATCGTATCCGCATTAAAGAAGCTGATTGTGGCGATCAGATTTGTGTCCGTCGCGGTTGGGCATCAAAAAATGGCGAGACCATCGTGTGCCTCCCACATAAACTTGTAATTGAAATTCAAATAGCAGATGGGAGTGACATGGACGATTTAATTTATTAGTCGTCGTTAATTATGAGCCGTTTACGAAAAATTATTTTTATTGCTTTACTTGTTGCTCAAGGAGTTATCATTGGTCTTATTGAAAATATGATTCCCTATCCTTTTGCTTTTGCACCGGGTGCCAAATTAGGTTTAGCCAATTTAATTACGATTATTGCTTTATTCACAATGCCTAAAAAAGAAAGTTTCATGTTACTTTGGATGCGATTAATTTTGACCACTTTACTCGGCGGAACAATTTCCACTTTTTTATATAGTATGAGTGGGGCATTATTAAGTTATGGTGGTATGCTACTAGTCAAACAGCTTGGTCCAAATCGTGTCAGTATCATTGGAATCAGTGCAACAGGAGGATTCATGCATAATGTCGGACAATTGGTAACCGCTTCTTGGATTGCTCAATCTTGGACCGTAATGCTTTATTTGCCAATTCTCTCATTTTTAGGCATCTTATCAGGCATTGCAATAGGTATCTCTGCAAACTACCTATTGCAACGTGTTGATACTTTGCGTCGCTTTCAAACCGAATATGAAGAACAAACACACGTCTCATGGAAAACGTAACAAAGGAGATTTTTATGAAAATTCATCCAATGTGGCAGGCGTACCCACACTTACAACCAGAGTTAACCCAAACATTGGCATTAATGGAAAACGCCATCCAATTAAAAAACAAACCCGTACAACAGGCCATATTAGAAATGATTCAAGCAGGTGGAAAGCTTTTACGTCCAGCCTATCAACTCCTCTTTTCGCAATTTGGGCCTGAGCAAGATCGCCAAAAAGCCATCGCTCTCGCAGCTGCTATTGAAATGCTCCACACGGCAACATTGATTCACGATGATATTGTCGATGAAGCTGACGTACGACGTAATTTACCAACCGTACGTGCCAAATTTGATAATACAACTGCTGTTTATGCAGGTGATTATCTTTTTGTCAGCTGTTTTAAATTAATGGCCGACTATGCAGGTTCAATGAAAAGTCTCCAACTCAACTCACGTAGCATGGAAAAAATTCTGTCTGGTGAATTAGGTCAAATGGACAATCATTACAATTTAGAAATGACGATTGACGCATACCTTGAAAATATTTCAGGGAAAACTGCTGAACTTTTTTCTTTGAGTTGTTTTATCGGAGCTTTGGAAAGTGGAAATACTACTAATTTTGCAAGAAAAGCCGGTGAAATTGGGCAACAAATTGGAATGGCTTTTCAAATTATCGATGACATTTTGGATTATAGTCAATCAGCTGATACCATTGGTAAACCCGTGCTAGAAGATGTACGTCAAGGTATCTATTCATTACCTTTATTGTATGCTTTACAAGATAATCGTGCTGCTCTCATCCCTCTATTAGAAAAAAGAGAAGCGATGACTCAAGAAGACGCACAACAAATTCATCAATTAGTACATGAATTAGGTGGCGTAAAAAAAGCACAAACTTTAGCTGCTGATTATACAAAAAAAGCTCTCAAAGGGATTCATAAGTTGCCAAACAATGCTTTACAAACTAAAGCAACTTTACTTTCAATTACTGAAAGTATTCTGACAAGAGAAAATTAAAAAGGGCCTGTGACGTAAGTACGTCTCAATCCAAGTTATAAACCAGAATACCCACGAAAATTGAGTTTGATTTTCGTGGGTATTCTGGTTTTCTATGTACAGTGCTAGTTCTTTCTATTTAATGTGGCTAATTTCATCATATTAAGGGCCATCATCAAGATGCCTGATTGCTTTCGAACCTTGTTTAGCCCTCGAACCGTATATCGAGTGAAACCCAAACAAGCCTTCATTTTTCCGAAGACTGTTTCGACATCTGTTTTTCTACGAGCATAGATCTTTCCTGTTTTTTCGTCAGAAAGCATCTCTCTTTGTTTGGCTTTGTGATATTCCCAAGCTGGATTGACAAGAATTTTTCTTACATATCCTTTGGGTGTCAATGCTTCTGGAACTTCTCGTAAAGAGTCATCCACTTTTTCAGCTTGATACTCTTTGAAATCTCGAACGAAACCGTCTTTATCTGTCCGTTGGCGATAGGCATGAAAATTGAAGCGAACACCTTTGGGATCACTATAATAATCTTCCTCTTCAAAATACGTCCAATTCATCACTTTCCGTTCGTCAGATTGCCATTTTTTACTTTGTTCTTTCAACATCGTGCCATACGGAATAAGCGCCGTGTGTTGTGGCAATTTATCTTCTAAATAGCGATAGTTACTCTCAGAACCATAACCGGCATCGGCGACAATATAATAAGAAGCTTGTTTGTCTAGCTTCATTTTTTCTAAAAAAGGCTTTAATGTTTTTGTATCTGTTGGGTTTTGAAAAACATCGTATCCCAAAACAAATTGTTTGCACGTAGCGATTTGAAGATTGTACGCTGGTTTCAGTTGTCCATTCATCATGTGATCTTCTTTCACTCGCATAAATGTTGCTTCTTTATCTGTTTTTGAATAACTGTTTCGGGCACCATAAATAGACATCTGTGTTTGATGTTCTGCCATTTTTTCTCGTCTTTCAGTAAGCTTGCGCTTCTGGGTTTTCAGTTCTCTTCGTTTTTGTTTCGCAGGATTAGGAGAAATCTTCGAGGTTTCCATCACTTCTTCTTCCAAGTCTTCTAAACGCAACTCCATTCGTGTCAAAAGCTCATCCAATAAATCGAACGTCAGATTAGATCCTTCAGGAATATGTTTGACTTCATAGGCTTCTTGAAGTTCTGTCATTAAGGTCAGAATTTTTTCACGGTTCATTTGATCAAAACGAATCGTATTCTTCTTCCAAACAAAGCTAAATTTATTGGCATCCGCCAAGATTTTTGTCCCATCAATAAAAAGAGCATCATCAATCAGATTGCGTTCTCGAAGGTAGTGAACCAAAGAATCCAAACTTTTATTGGTCAGTTCTTCGACATCTTTCGAGACACAAAAGCGGGCAATTGTCCGATAAGAAGGCTCACTTTCTTGTGTCAACCAGCGGGCATAAAGATTTTCTTCTGCCAATCGTTGAATTTTTCGACTGGTAAACGTCTCACGAGTGTACGCAAAAAGAACCAACTTTAACATCGCACGCAACTCATATTCTCGTGGGCGACCGAAAAGATACGGTTCATGGATCTGTAAAGATTCAACCAATTCGTTGATAAAACAAGCGACATGATTTTCTTTTGGAATAAATTCAGTTGATAGGTTTAAAGTTAGTTGATTTATGTTATAATTTGGGTACATTGTTTTTGTCCTTTCGAGGATAAAAATTTGGAAGTGCAAGGTCAGAGTTGTGCTTCCTTTTATTTTACCTTAAAAAGCGCCAGAAATGAACGATTACTCGTCATTTTTGGCGCTTTTTCATGGGACTTATGTCACAGGCCCTTTTTGGTTCACACCTTCTCTAAAAGAGACCATCAATTAATCAATGAGAATGGGTTATAAAAACGCCCTCCATTAACATGAAATAAAACCAACGTCACCAAAAATAAGCTTAGAGCTAATGCTATTATTAAATAATCATTCATCTTAAATGGTTCTTCCACATACCAGGTTCTTTTTTTCTTCTGTCCAAAACGACGCAATTCCATTGCTGTACTAATTGTTTCAATTCGATCCAAACTTGAAAAAATTAATGGTAAGACAATTTGGGATGTTCCTTTGATTCGTTGCGAAAGCTTCCCTTTCTTGGACATCTCTAGGCCACGTGCTTGTTGGGCTTGCGAGATACTGAAAAAGTCTTCTTGAATATCAGGGATATAACGCAATGCCAATGCAACAGCATAACTAATCTTGTAACTAATTCCTAACTTGTTTAAACTTGAAGCAAAACTACTTGGATTTGTCGTTAATAAAAAAGTTAAGGCTAATGGAATCGTACTAAAATATTTCAATGCTAAATTACCTAGGTAAAATAATTCTTCCTGAGTGAAGGTAAAACGTCCCCAACCTGCCCATAATACATGCCTTGTCCCATATAAAGAAACGCCATATTCTGGTTCAAATAAATAGACAGCTAAAATATTTAATAAAGAAAAAAATAAAATAAATTTCATGACAAAGGAAATTTGATGCCATTTGATATTTCCTAATTTAAATAATCCTAAAGAAATAACTCCTACAAATATTAGAAAACGTGTATCATAAGTTGTCATCGTAGCTATGGTTACTACCAATAAAAAAATCAACTTTGTTGTAGCATTCAACTGATGCAAAAATGTATGACCTGGATGATAACCTAAAGTTTGCTGATTCATCGCTTGCGTACCTCCCAATCATATTGAATAAATTTCCGTGTAAAAGCAACAGGATCACTTAAGCCTAGATGCTTCGCAAACGTGAATAAACTAGTTTCCTTTAAAGAAGCTTCTTGAACTAACTTTTCATTGGTCAACAATTGAATTGGCGTGGTATCCGCTAGAATTGTGCCATCTTTAATCACTAAAACACGATCACTGTACTCAAGCATTAAGTGCATATCATGTGTAATCATAACGATAGTTTTACCTAGGTGATTCAGTTCTTCAATGAAAGCCATCATTTCTGAATAATTCCGAAAATCTTGCCCAGCTGTCGGTTCATCCAAAACTAACATTTCCGGTTCTAAAACTAAAATCGAGGCAATTGTTACACGCTTTTTCTGTCCGTAACTTAAAGCGGCAATCGGCCAATTGCGAAAAGGATACAAACCACAAACTTTTAATACATGAAAAACCCGCTTTTCAATTTCCTTTTCTTCAATATTTCGCAAGCGTAGACCTAATGCTACCTCATCAAAAATCAGCTTTTGCGAAATCATTTGATTAGGATTTTGCATAACATACCCAATTTTGTCTGCTCGTTCTTTAATCGAGTCATTACCGATGTCTTTACCTTGCCATTCCATTGTTCCTTCTGGGCGAATAAAACCGCATAATGCCTTGAATAAAGTTGATTTTCCCGCACCATTCTTCCCAACAATACTTAGGCGTTCTCCTTGGTAAAACTTCGTATTTAATTGATTTAACACATAAGAATCTTGTGGACGATAACGATAAGTCAACTTAGTTAACTCAAATAAAACCGCTTTTTTATCAGGGATTTCTAAATCGAATAAGCTGCTTTGCCAGTCTATCATTTGTTCTGCTAACTGTTCGCCAGCTACTTGTGTCACATCTGCTAAATGCTTCACTGTTTGTAAATCAACTTGCGCATATTTTAATGCTGTCACATATAGCGGTTCCCGAATGCCGTTTTCTGCCAAAATGGCCGTTTTTAACAGCTCATCCGGCTTTTGTTCAGCAACAATTTGCCCGTCATTAAAAACAATAATTCGGTCCACTGGTTTTGCAAGAGCATCTTCTAATCGATGCTCAATGATAACCACTGTTGCTTGCGTTTGCTGATGCAAGGTGTCAATTAGTTCAACTGCATCTTTTCCTGCTGCTGGATCCAAATTAGCTAAAGGCTCATCAAATAATAATAATGGTGCATCATTAATCATCACACCTGCCATTGATACTCGTTGCTTTTGCCCCCCAGATAAATCTTGTGGACGCTTATCTAACTGGTGGCCAATATCAACTAACTCTGCCCATTTTGCGACTTTTTTACGCATTTCAGCTTGTCTGACACCATCATTTTCTAAAACAAATGCCATATCTTCCGCAACAGTCAGACCGATAAATTGTCCATCTGTATCTTGCAATACTGTTCCGGTCGTAAACGACAAATCAAATAACGAGGTTTCTTGCAATTTTTTTCCTGCAATCCATGCCTCGCCAGTTATTTCACCTTCATATTGGTTAGGAATCAACCCATTTAAACAATGGGCAAACGTCGACTTTCCACTCCCAGATGGCCCCACAATCAAGACTTTTTCACCTTGTTGAATCGTTAAATTGATATTTTTTAAGGTTGGTTCTGATTGGCTATTGTATTGAAATGAAAAATCCTTAAATACAATTATTGGTTCTGTCATTGTCTTCTCCTCAGTTATTATTCTTCTCCAATCTTACCAAAATTTTGCAATAAATGATATTCCCACAAAAAAGAAAGAAGGAAAATATCCTTCCTTCTCTCTAGTTTAATCTTTTTTTAGACTGCCTTTTTTCGTTTGTGTAGACGCATAAGCCTTCATCAATAAGGTCCCGATAATCCCGATTGCAATAGCATTTGCTGTTGCTGAAATTAATCCTTGTAAATAAACTTTATTTGCTGGCTCACTATAAATTAAAATATCTAACGTTGGCGCAATAATTCCCCAAACAACCGCATTACCAACAATTTGAATAACATTAAAACGAATCATTTCTTTTGTTGAAAACTCACCACTAGTTAAATCAGTCTTGCCTACTGCTAGACCTAAAATCCAACCGATAATTCCTGAACAAACTACCCACGACCACCATGGCGTACCATAAAAAATTAAATCCTTTAATGTATGACCAATAAGACCAATTAATGCGGCTGGAATAGGTCCAAATAAAGCTGCCATCAAAGCCAAAAATGGATAAGTCGTTTCCAAATTAGTATTTGGAATACCAACTAATGGAATCGAAACAAATCGTCCTAAAATAACAAATACTGCCGAGCCAATTCCAATGGCAACAATCGTCTTGACTGAAAAATCTTTTTTCATTTTTACACTTCCTCAAAAATTATTTTTGGTGCTTTTCGTAGTTGAATTTGCCATTGCGTGCCAGTCCCAATATGATATAAGTCCGAAAAAGAATCTTGATTGACCGCGACACCTATATTAACTAACGAATTGACATAAACTAAAGGTTCCCCCACTTGAACATCGGCAAATGAACGAGCAAACTGAAGAATATTTTGATAGATTTTCTTTCCATGATGGAAAATAGTGACTTGTAATGAGTCACCGTGTACAATCCCCTCTTCTTGTAAAAAGGCTAAAGGAATATTGGTCCAAAGTGAACCAAAACGAACATCAAGTACATCAATACTCCCCGTTAAGATGTGTTTATCTCGTTTGGCATCAACTAATGGTAAAACAGTAATTTCTTCGATTGGTAACACCTCTCCTAACGCAGAAAATGTAATTTCACCACTTGCTAGACGTGCGCCATTATACGCATAAATATCTCTTCCATGAAACGTATGGCTTTCCTCTGAATGAGGCAAACGACTTTCCACCTCATCAATTACACGTACTTCCTTTAATCCTTCATAATGCTGGACATGCGTTAAGGATCCATTGTCTGGTGTAATAATGATATGACCGGAATTCGTTTCACATGCTATACTTCGGCGATCACTTCCCACTCCGGGATCGACCACTGAAACAAACACCGTACCTTTCGGCCAATATTTCACCGTTTGATACAAACGATAAGACGCTACCCAAATATCGTATGGGGGAATATCATGCGTCAAATCTTGCACGATCACTTCAGAATTTACCATGTGTGCCACGCCATGCATCGCACTCACTGCACCATCACTCAAACCAAAATCTGTCTGTAAAACTAAGTAACTACTCATCTTTTCCCTCCTTATCAACAAAGAACCTTGCCATCATCCTACAGTTTTCCCACGGATAGGTCAATTAATCGGAAAGTATTCTCAGATAAAAGCTCTAAAATGTTCGTAAAAAGGGCCTGTGACATAGGTAGACTGACAGTAATCCGAACAATAGAAGATTGCTCCTGTGGTCCAGTTGGTCCTCGTCGCAATTTCGCCTTAATTTGGCGTAACTCATGCTATTTTGTTCAGCTATTTTCGTCTTGTTTTTCCTGATATCACAGACCTCTGTTTAACGCATTGTCACAAATTCTTCAGAACCGGTTGGATGAATCGCCACGGTATTATCAAAATCAGCTTTCGTTGCGCCCATTTTAATTGCTACAGCAAATCCTTGTAACATTTCATCGACGCCTTTACCAATTCCATGTAATCCAACAATTTTTTCCTCTTTACCAACACAAATCAATTTCATTTCACATTTTTGACGATACTCATTTAAAGCAAAATACATTGGCGTGAAACGAGATCGATAAACTTTTACATCCTCACCATATTTTTTCAATGCTTCTTCTTCAGTTAAACCAATTGTTGCAATAGGTGGATGTGTGAACACAACTGTTGGGACTAAGTTGTAATCAAGGTATAAATCTTTTTGTCCATTAAATAGTCGTTCAGATAAACGACGCCCCGCTGCGATAGCAACCGGTGTTAAATCGATCTTTCCGATAACATCGCCAATTGCATAAATACCTCGACTAGTTGTATTTTGGAACTTATCCACGTGGATAAATCCACGATCATCTAATCTTACCTCTGTATTTTCTAATCCCAATTTATCCACATTTGGTTTACGTCCCCCTGCAAATAATACGCAATCTCCAGTTAACGTATGACCATTCTCAAATGTGACTGTATAGTCATTTCCGTTTTTTTCAATTTTTGCAGGAACAGAATTTGCATAAATCGCCATGGCCTGTTCTTCATAAATTTCAACTAAATTGTCTGCTAACATTTTGTCAAAATGACGTAATGGGCGTTCTTTGCGGAAAGCCCATGAGACTTTACTACCTAGGCCATTCATCACACCCGCAATCTCTGCTGCAATATACCCTGCACCTAGCACAATTAAATGCTGTGGTGCGTTGGTTAATTCAAAGAAACCATTTGAATCAATCGCATATTCCCCACCAGGTACTTCCAAAGCACTTGGTTGCCCACCTACGGCAATTAAAATATTTGCTGCGGTAAATTGTTCACCATCCACTTCAACTACAGAGTTATCCACAAACTGTGCATAACCTTTTATCACTTCTACATTGTTGCTATCTAAGCCTTTTTTATAGGCGCCATGCAAAAAATTTATATAATTTTCTCGGTTATCCACAAGTTGGTTAAAATCAAATTTATCCACATGTGGATAAATCCCATAACTTTTTGCATCTCGTTTGATGGTTTCATAAATTTCACTTGCTTGCCACATCACTTTTTTAGGTACACATCCGACGTTTACACAGGTACCACCTAGTTCATTACCTTCAATTAATAAGACTTTAGCGCCGTGCATTCCCGCACGATTTGCCGAGGCAATTCCCCCGCTACCGCCACCGATAACAATATAATCAAATGTTTTCACAGTATTTCCTCCAATCATTTTCACTCTTCAAGCTATCATTGCCCTGCTTATCCGTCAAGAATTTCAGATATCTTGAGACAAGCGCACCATATCTTTTAAAACCAAACCATTTTCAACAATAGGTTCTGGATAATGACGTACAAAAAAATCCCGATCAATATGCGTCATACGAAAGCCACATTTTTGATACAAATAAAGTTGCTCTACTCCTGTACTGCCTGTTCCTATTTCAACAGTTGCATAGTTCATAGCTTTAGCTTCTGATAAAGCTCTTTTCAACAAATGCTGTGCAATTCCTTGCCCTCGGTAATTTTCATTTACAGCTAAATTAACAATTTCAAGGGTTGCCGGACGGGTAGGTAACATTATCAATACACCTACAACCTTATCTGCAATTATTGCTTCAAATAACCGTCCTCTTTGAAGATATGCCTCAACTAATGCCAATGAAGGATCCGCTTCTAATAATAAATCATAATGGGTTTGCGTAACATTTCTAGTTTCTTCAATTCTCATAATTTTCTCCTAACAATCCTTCTATTTTAGACTTCAATCGTACATAATTTAAAAATTCCAACTCTTTGTCTGTAATATATAATAAACGATAGAATCAAAAAAGCTAAATCAGATTGGTTTTCTCTGCTTTAGCTTAGACTTTTATTTACGTTTACGAATCATATCACCTGGTTGAACTGCTTGATTGACTGGCATAGTTAAAATCATCATCGGATTGGGGGCACGATCAATACTTTGACCCTCGTCGTCATACATCTCTTGTACAATTTGCTCAAAGTGATGAAAACCGGGACCATAAAACTCAATTTCATCCCCCACTTCAAAGAGATTTCGTTGACGAATTGTTGCTATTTGAGTAATTTCATCATACTTCAATACTTCGCCAACAAATTTGTATTCAGGAATTTTACGACGTTCACCAAATAATTGTTCATTTTCAGAAGGTGTGTTGTAATAAAAACCTGTCGCAAGTTCACGTTGTGCAACTTTCCATAACTCGTCAATCCACTCTTGTTTGCAGACATAGTTTTCAGGATCTTTCATATAACTATCCACTGCGGCTTTATAAACATTGGCAACGGTTGACACATAATGAATCGATTTCATGCGTCCTTCAATTTTAAAACTGTCAACACCGTTTTGAATCAAATCAGGAATGTGTTCAATCATTGACATATCCACCGCGCTCATTGAAAATTCTTCGGCAACTGCTCCCTTTTCTGTCAGGCTATGACGCTCGCCACCAAAGGGTAAGTCATATAAATCGTATTTCCAACGACAAGATTGACAACAACCGCCCCGATTCGCATCTCGCATCGCCATATGGTTGGATAATGTACAACGCCCTGAATAAGAAATACACATGGCTCCATGAATAAAGGCTTCAATTTCCACATCTGTATTTTTGCGAATTTCTGCCACTTCTTCCATAGAAACTTCTCGCGCTAAAACCACTCGTTCTAGACCTTCTTCTTTCCAAAATTCAAGTGTTTCATAGTTAGTCGCTGAAGCTTGGGTCGACAAATGAATCGGCAAGCCTGGTGCTTCGGTCGCACAAATTTCAATTAATGCTGGATCGGAAACAATGACAGCGGAAATACCAACGTCTCGCAGTTCACGGAAAAACTCTCCCGCACCTGCTTGGTTTTGTTCGTGGGTAACCATATTTGCTGCAACGTAGACCTTTGCATGATGCTCTTGAGCGAACGCCACGCCCTCTGCCATTTGCTCATATGTGAAATTACCTGCGCGACTCCGTAATCCATAGGCATTGCCACCAATATATACGGCATCTGCACCATAACGAATCGCTGTTTTTAATTTTTCCAAAGTCCCAGCTGGAGCTAGGACTTCTGGACGTTTTAATGCTTGTTTAACAGTCATTTCTCTGGCTCCTTATTTAATTTTATTTGGCTCAATATAATAAAAACCTGTATCGAAATCACGATTTTCCGGATGAAAACTTTGTACTTTTTTGTACAAATCAGCCGCCACTATCGGTGTCCATTCACCAGCCGAAATTAGTTGTCGGGCTTGATTAAATAAATGAACAATCTCTACGAAGTTTTGTCCACTACTAAATAGGCCATCGAGCTTCCATGTCTGATAACCATGCTGATGCAAATCCGCTAATTCATTCATTAAACAAACATCATTACTTGCAAAAATATGCGTCCCATGACTATCTTCATAGATAGAATAATGCGTATGATCTTTTTTTGGTTCTGATAAAAATAGACCTCGCTCTTTGCTCATATCTTCTTTTTGTTGTGTAAAATTGTAGTAATTTTGCAGTAATGGACGCTTTGATTGATGAATACATGTTGCACCGTATACTAAAACTTCCACGGGTACATCAACTGTTTGTATCAAGGCTTTCATTTCGTCAAAAGGAACTTCTCTGGCTAAAACAGCACCCGTTGCCCCTCGTTTTGCCCAAAAATTAATTTGACGGGCACTCGTAACTAAGGTTTCACCATCGTAAACAAAAGGTAATTGCCACTCTGGATGTTTATTCAAGACATATATAACACCTACATCCCCAACAGAAATTTTATCAACTTGAATCTCATGTAAAAAAGCTAAATATTCAGGAATTAATTTCATTTTTTCAGGATGCATCAGCCCGTTTACAGCGACCATCGCTTGTTTACCTGCTTGATGAGCAAGTTTGACTAATTCTTTTTGCTCTTCTCTTGAAAACGACTGGGGTAAACGTAAGCCAAACATTTCTTCTCCAAAGAAAATCGTATCAACGATTGGTAATAATTTCTTTGCTTGTTCTGTTGATTCAACAGTTGCGATTAATTCAATCATTTCGTCATCCTCCTTGTAACTAATTCATATTATCACAAGGAAGAAAAATTTCCAACAGCTATTGTGTTGAAATTCACTAATTTTATGAACGAATAGTGAATAGCGTAACTTGTTCTCAACTAATAAAAAAAGCATTTCCAATCCATAGAGAATTAGAAATACTTTTCATTAGTTCAAAAATAATTTTTTGATGAGTGGCGTTACTCGCTGATTCGTTTTTAATAGATAATCTTGTCTAGGCTTTGCTTCTGTCGCAAGATGATTACGATAATTTAACCAAATAGCTTGCCAACCAGCATCCTTTGCACCAACAATATCATTTGCATAAGAATCCCCAATGTAAATTGCTTGTTTTGGCATTATGCGCATTGAACGTTCCACATGACGAAACAACTTCACATCCGGCTTAGCAATCCCTACTTGTGCCGAAATGAAAATATGTTCTTCAGGAATCCATTGTGTTAAACCCAATTGATGCACTTTACGCCATTGATGAGCCGTTGGACCATTGGTAATCACTCCTAATGGAATATGTTCTTGCTGACAAAACGCCAATGCCGCTTTCATATCTTCCCTCAACTCAATTTCTCCTTGAAAACGAATATAATCCGCTTGAAAAGCCAAAGCTTGTTCCCGAGAAAGTTCTCGGTTAAATTGCTGACACGCTCGCTGAATTCTAAGGACACGCATGTCTTCCATTGAAATTTGACCACTTTCAGACAAATGGAAATAAGCATCACTCACCTTACGAAATTCCAAATACAATTGTTCCAACGCCTCTTCTGGAAAAATCAATTGCTCGTTAATTGCTCGTTTGAAGGGCACTAACTGATCATATAGTGTATCATCTACATCGAAAAATAATGCTTGCATAAAACGACTCCTTTAGTTTTTATTGATGCACTTGATTAAGTATATTTTGTAGAGACATCTCATTTATAAAAAGTGTAACATAAAAATAGTGATGAAGAGTAATTAAAAATTAACTTACACCTTCTTCACTTTCATGTTAAAATATTAATTTTGTAGCAATTATTTCAAAGTTTTTCGAATATTAATAATAGAATCAAATCATTTGATCTTTTTTGTGATTTTTTGTATAGTATGGTTAGCTAAACCGAAAGGATGTTCGCTTAATGACAAAAAAAATGAAAGTTTTGGAGCTTTTCGCAGGAGTCGGTGGTTTTAGAGTCGGCTTGGAAAATTCTAACCCAGACCTATTCATAACAAAATGGGCTAATCAATGGGAGCCATCTCGCAAATCGCAAGATGCGTTTGAAGTCTATGATTACCATTTTTCCGATAGTGAGAATATCAATATCAGTATTGAAGACATTACAGATAAGCAATTTGAAGACATGGATGCCGATATTATTGTAGGAGGTTTTCCTTGCCAAGACTATTCTGTCGCTCGTAGTAAAAAAAATGAAATGGGTATTCAAGGAAAAAAAGGTGTATTATTTTGGCAAATCATTCGTGCTACTCAAATTATTGAACCTAAATATCTTATTTTAGAAAATGTTGATCGTTTATTAAAATCGCCGTCTAAACAACGTGGACGTGATTTTGCTATCATGTTAGCTTCATTTAATGAATTAGGTTATTCAGTAGAATGGCGCGTAATAAATGCAGCTGAATATGGAAGAAGTCAACGTCGTCGCCGTGTATTTTTCTTTGTATATAAAAACGATACGCCTTTTGCTAAAAAAATGGATTATCAGTTTGAAGAAAAACAACCAGAAACCTTCTTCGATGAAGAATCATTATACGATGAATATATTTTTAAAGAAGGATTGTTTGCACGCCAATTTCCAATCATGAACACACCCTATAAATCTAGACATGCTTTCTATGAATTACCTAGCGATATTGTCGCAATTTCAGATAATTTTACAGGTACAGTATGGAATACTGGGATTATGCGTCATGGACGCTATTTTACTATCGATACGGTTCCATTAGGTAACGAAAAACCTATTACTTTAGGTGAAATTTTACAACCTGAAGAAACTATCGATGAAAAATATTATTTAAATGATAAAGCTAAGCTAGAAAAATTCAACTATCTAAGAGGCCCTAAAAAGATTGAACGTACTTCTATAGATGGACACACATATGTTTTTTCTGAAGGAGGAATGTCTCCATATGATGATTTATCTTTACCAGGTAGAACGATGTTAACCTCGGAAGGATCTGTGAATCGCTCTACCCACTTTTTAAAAATCAATGGGCGTTACAGATTATTAACACCTATTGAAGCAGAACGTTTACAAGATTTTCCAGATGATTGGACCCGATGGAAGAAACTGAGAAATGGAGAGATAGTAGAAGTTACTGACAGAATGCGTATGTTTTTTATGGGAAATGCTTTAGTTACTAAAATTGTTGAACGTATTGGCGACGAATTACAAAAAATACAGTGAGCATTAAATTGCTCACTGTATTTTTTCATAATAAATCTGCAATTTGTGAAAGAATGTAGTCGTTATTTAACCAAAAACATTGCTTCGTCATCCAATCATCCGCATATGTTTCTGGTTTATTTTTCCATCTTGCTGGAACAGGTAATTGATCAGCATTGACTGTATCTTCTGCTAAATAAGAAGATACGCTAGCATGCGGACGTACATGTATAATACGCTTATCGCTTTTTTTTATAAAATTATTTTTAACTGAATTTCCTTGGTACGCTAGCTCTACTCCATTATTCAATGTATCTACTGTTTCCTGCCATGCATCTTGTACAATTGTATCTAAATCCTTTTCTGGCATTGTCCAAAATTTTGCACCTTTAAATACATAATTATCTTTAACTTGTTCCTTAAACACAATAAATAAAAATTTAGACGCATCCATTGTATCTCTCAGAGTAGACTCTTCCCAATTTTCAGATGCTAATTCTTTAAATTTAAAGGCTGGAAAACTCATACTTTCTTTAATAGTTCCATTTAAACTTACACGAATGGTCTTTAGAGAAATATTGGCTTTAAAAAATTCCTCTGTTTTTTCTAAATTACCATAAATTCCTAACATTCTACTTGCTAGCATGGCATTGATACTTTTAGGAAAATTTCCATTACTATTTTTTTGAATACCAAATAATTCCGCTAAGTATATAATGGTCTTCCCACTATAACGATTCAAACATTTTAAAATGTATTGTTCTAACGATTCATTTTCTAAAATACTTACATCTTTGACAATACTTTCTTTTATAAAATATTCTTCTTGATTTTCAAAAACTTCTCCTGGTAAAAAAGGTTTCACTCGAATTTTTGGATCCTCATTTTCTCCAAAAACATACTCTCGCAAAAGATAGGTCATATAACTGCTTTTCAGAGAATATGCGCGTTGCATCGCTTTAGGTGCATGTAAATCTTCTCGCTGCACTCGTAAAGAATTCTTATTTGCGCCTTTTGAACATGCTCCCAAATACATCGTTAAGCCTTCAGATAACTCATGTGCTCTTCCAGAAACAATATAACTATGAATTTTCTCCCAATCTTGTTTGATAATTAGCAAATCTTTTTTAGGATATGTAAACAAGACAGATTGTAAAATTTTCCACTCAAGCCATGTCTTTTCTTTATCATAACCATAAAAACCTAATTCCATATAACGATTTTTTTCCAAAATGAACTGGTCTCAAACGTTTTATCAAATTCTTCAATATAATTAATAATGTTTAATACTAATCTTTCTTTTGCCGATTTTCCATTTTTTGTTTCACGAACTCCAGTTGCTTTTAATTCTACGCCGGCTTCAGGTAAATCTGCACCAGCAATACTATTTTTTTCTACACCAAACCATGATTCCCATGCATCACCAACTTGTGACTTTTTACCAGACACTTTCATTTCCATTTCGTTAACCAATTCTGAAATTGGCTTACCAACTGCCTCACAACCACGATTATGCACGTGTTCTTTTGTATTGTAGAGTGACTGCATCTAATAACCTCCACATTATCCTAATATTCATTTTATAAGTATTTAATTATGCCAACAACCACTTTTCTAATTCTTCCAATAAAGAATTTTCCTCCATAGTAATGCTATACTCTGAAAGGTTTCTTGAATCTAATTTTGCTAAATCGTTTAACCATTGTATTTTTTGTTCTTTCGTTTTCTTTCTCTTTAATTCAGATGGTTTCGAAAATTCTTTTTCAAAAACATCACGCCAATTACTTTTTGAAACAGCTACATTAGCATAATCTTCTAAATTTAAAACATCTGCCAAAGTATATTCACTTCCACTACTTAATGAATAATTTTTATCAATTTGTCGTTTACCTGCAGACAAATATATATTCTTGGGTAATTGTCTATCCCAATTATTTCCATAGAGAATTTCCATAGAAGTTTCAAAACGTTTACGAATCTCATACTTCAATTTAGGGAGTATCTCTTTTCCATAATCATTAAAAGTTTTTTTAAATTCAATCTTATCTTTTTCAATTCCATCAGGTTTAAAGTTAGGAAAATGTTCATTTATTACAACTTGCATCCTTTTTTGATATGAACTCTTTGCACCACCTCCAAAAGATTTCCTGATTCGTATCCTTTCAGTGCTTTCTAAATCATTTATATAGTCACATACAACTTTCATATATGGGATGGTTAATTTAACTACTTCTTGATAATTTTGAGAAATCATTTTTATATTTTTATCTTTTTCAATATGATGTAGAACTGTATAAAACAATCTAATAAAGCTATGAACTCCCACATTTGTTAAAAGTACACCATTTTTTCCTTTGTTCCATTCTTCAGATGCGTTTTCTTTCACAAATCTAAACATTTCAATTAAATAATTCGATAAAATATTAAGAGTCATTTCATTATTATTTTTATCTAACAATCCATTGTCTGTAAGTTCATTTTTAGAAGAATACTTATTAAGAAACCCTGTTTTTTGTATTGATTCTGCAACGCTTTCAATTTTTAAAAAAGTATACTCATTTGCTTTATCTTCACCAAAAACAATTCGATTTTGTAATGGGGAGCGGTCCTCTATTCCTAAAGATTGTGCTACTCTTAAACTTAATGATTTCATTTGATCACTCTTTTTATCAGAATCCCAAAGTAAATCAGCATTTAACGTATTTCTCAGATTTTTAGATACACTTTTTTGATTTTCATTAATTTCCATAAATAGCTTAACTTGTTCGGGTTTAGTTAACTCCACAAAAGCAACTACAGGCACAGTATTTTTGCTAGCATATTCTGAATTAGAATATCCATATAGTCGATGTTGTCCATCTATGATGTAAAGAGAACGATAAACATTCGGCAAATATAAAACTCCTAAATCACTAATACTAGAGTCATGCGTAGCACTAGTCTTATCAAACTTTAATTTCTTACTATCAATATTTACAACAATAGAATTTGGGAAAAATCCTCCGTTAGCTACAAATTCCTGTACACTATCTAATCTAGACTTTTTTATAATGCGTTGATATGATGGTAGTTCCGCTTTATTAGAATTTGTTCGATGTAATACGTACCCCAATTTCAATAATTTTTCAGGTTCTATTGAAAATGCATAATATGTTTTATTTCCCATTTTCCCTCTAATTGCTGGAATTCTATTTTTCATGCCTTCTATTTTTCTATTTTTAAACAATTGTCCTAATAATTGAAAGCGAGATGCTCTGCCTAGATGTTTAGCAAGATCAGCATAATATTCCAAAGTTTCTTCAGAAAAATGCTCTATTTCAAAATTTTCTAATCTTTCTTTATCAACTTTACTTAACATATAATTTTTAGTAGCTAAAATAAATTTTACTTTTCTTTTATTACCATCAGCATTAATAGCACGAATAATATTTTCTCTTTGTCCAGCTATTGCTTCAATTTGTTTTTTAAAATTTGAAGTTTTCCCCTTTTGACTAGTATATTTACATTCAATAACTATTGCAGTTTCTTCGTCGGCAGCAAAGACATCGATTTGCTGAGTTGTTCCCTTGCTCTTTCCATATACTAGTTTAAAAGTTCTATCTCTATTCATATTTATAAAGCCTAATTTATAGAAAACATTCCAAACGTAGTTCTCAAATTGTTCATCCATAGGCTTTTCTTTTTTTATTCTAATTTCTGTTTTTAACTCTTTATCCAAAATCCAATCAAGCTCATAGTATGGTTGTTCACTCCCTTTAAGAATTTTTTTAGTATCATAATTTTTTATTCTTTTATTTTTTGCTGTAATTAACTCTTTACCAGTAACTAACCCTTCCAACATATTATAACCTCCCAATTAACAAAAAATAATATTGATTTTAATTTATTCTAACCCTATACTAATAATTAACGACTTAATAAGAAAGATGATCAAATGGATAAAATAATAACTTCCCCGATTAGATGGTCGGGTTCAAAAAGAAAAATCATCAAACATATTTTACCTTTAATAAATGATAACGAACGTTATATCGAGCCGTTTTTAGGTTCTGCAACAATGCTTATTAATATTCTATCAAAAAAGAATTACAATGAATACTATGTCAATGACATTAATCATGATCTTATTAATTTTTTTATTCAATTAAAAGAGAATCCTGATTTTCTAGTTGAACAAATATCTGACATGAGTAAAACTTACCTTACATTTTCCACAATAACAGATAAAGAAATCTATTATTACAGTATTCGTGATTTTTACAATAATAATCAAGTGGATTATGTAACTAGAGCTGCGTTTTTTTGGTTTTTAAATAAAACTTGTTTTAATGGAGTATATAGGCTCAATAGTAAAGGTAAATATAATGTACCTTTTGGTAAAAGAGATAATGCTAATTTTAATATAGAGTTGTTTTTGCAAATCTCTGAATTAATACAAAATGTCTCATTTTCAAACTTGGATTATTTAGAGTTTATAAGAAGTCTTTCTGAGAATCATTTATTAGAAAATTCTTTTATTTATTTAGATCCTCCCTATATTCCAGAAACTGTTCAAACTCAAAATCATAGAATATATACTAGTAGTTTTTTTCAACATGATCGTTTTACTGACTTTATAAATGTACTTAGTAATAGTCCAAATGCTGAAATAATGTTATCAATGTCTGATTCTAGCTACTCTCAACAAATATATAATCATTTAGTGTTACATAAGAAAAAAATTACAGATATTGCCAGAGTAGTTAACCCTAAAGCAATACTAACATCATCAGAAATTATCTACACTAATTATCCTTTATAATAAAATTAAAACAGAGCTATTTAATTTTTAGATAGTTCTGTTTTTAGAAATCCTTACTCCACCAACCGAAATATTTTGTCTTTTTCGCTACGTAAATAATATACAATATTCTCGGCAGAAATGCGTTGAGGTTCTTGAATAGAGATTGTTGTATAAAACGCTGAAGTATGCTCATTTAAACTTAAAAAACAAAATAAAAACATAAATTTATACATTTCAAAATATTTCATGCTAACCGTTATACATACTCACGAAAAAAATATCCGTTTAATATTCTTATAATCATTGATTTATAAACACTTAATTTACAAACGTATTCATGGACAAAATTGTTATTTCTCTAAGTTGAAGAAAATAGAATAACAAAAAATCGATTTTTATGAGAAAATATTGCGCAGAATTTATTGGCACGTTTGTTCTGGTATTTTTAGGAACAGGGACAGTGGCGATTGCTAACACAGGAGAGACAGCTATTGGCTATCTTGGTATCGGTTTAGCATTTGGTCTAGCTGTTACAATTATGACGTGTGCTGTAGGTGGGGTGTCTGGAGGAAATTTTAATCCAGCGGTTTCTTTAGCCATGATGTTGAATAAACGATTAGAAGTAAAAGATGGTATTTTTTATATTATTGCTCAATTTTTAGGTGCAATTGCAGTATCTGGTGTTTTATCAATTTTCATTCATGCATTGGGTTTACCAAAAGATGGTTTTGGACAAACTGATTTCCCAAATATTACGGCTGAACAAGCGTTTTCATTTGAGGCAATCATTACGTTCTTATTCGTATTTGTCATTTTAATGGTCACAAGTAAAAAATATGGCAATGCTGGTCTAACACCAATTGCGATTGGTTTAGCGTTAGCTTTCCTAATCATTGTAGCTTTAAACTTAACTGGTGGTTCACTAAACCCTGCTCGTAGCTTTGGTCCTGCAATCTTTGCGGGTGGTTCAGCATTAGCACACTACTGGGTATACTTATTAGCACCACTTGTTGGTTCAGCAATTGCTTCTTTTGCAGCAAAATTCATGGGTAGCGAAGAAGATTAATCACAAAAAAGCGAAGGACTGAATGAACTGACCCAAAATAATAAGACACAATAAAAAAGCACTTTCTGTTGAATTCAATTAAAATGAATTTAACAGGAGGTGTTTTTTGATGGGAACAAGAGTGGCATATCCAATTGAAGTAAAAAATAAGGTGATTGAATTAAAATTATCCGGAATGACAACTAAAGAAATTATGACAGAATTAAATATTAAAAATAAAACACAAGTTGAAACATGGTGGCGTTGGTATAGAAAGGGAGAAACACATAGGTTTCTTCAACCAGTTGGCAAACAATATAGTTTTAACAAAGGACCTGAATATGTATCTGAAATAGAACGATTAAAAGTTGAGAATAGATTTTTAACTCAGCAGTTAGATATCCTAAAAAAGTACAACGAATTGGAAAGGATGTGGAACCCAAAATATTTATAGATTTAGTTTCTAGTATGAAAGGAAAAATGACCGTTACTGAGTTATGTGGTTTATTCAAAATACCTCGTTCTACTTACTATGGCTGGCTTAAAAATAAAAAAATTAGACAATTAACAGATTTAGAATTAGATATACAACAATTATGTTTAGAAAATAAGTATAGATATGGTTATAGAAAAATTACTGCCCTATTAAATAGAAAAAGAAAAGTGAGTAAAAATACTGTTCAACGTATCATGCAAAAATATAACTGGAATTGTAAAGTGAAAGTTAAAAAACGTAAAAAAATGGGACAACCTTTTAAGGTTGTTGAAAACAAACTAAATCGTCAATTTAATTCTAATGAACGATTCCAAAAGCTAGTTACAGATATTACGTATCTACCTTTTGGAAGAAAGCAACTTTATTTGTCTTCTATCATGGATTTGTATAATGGTGAAATCATTGCTTACAATATTGGTGAAAAACAAGATATTAATTTTGTTCTTAAAACTTTAGAACAACTTCCAGAAGTAACCGATTGTTTACTGCATAGTGATCAGGGATCGGTGTACACCTCATATCGTTATCAAGAAGAAGTACAAAGAAAAAGCATTACCATGAGCATGTCCCGAAAAGGGACACCCTCAGATAATGCTTGCATCGAATCGTTTCATGCCTCTCTAAAGTCTGAAACGTTCTATTTAGATAGGCTCAATAATGAACCTACATCTATTGTAATACAGACAGTTATAGATTACATTAATTACTATAATAAAATTCGAATTCAACAAAAATTAGGCTATAAATCTCCGATAGAATATCGTAAATCTATAGCCTAGTATATGCTTTTTTGTTTGTGTCTTAATTTATAGGGTCAGTCCCGAATAATTCCCTCACTTTTTTTGTGTCTTAAGAAAGACGGTCTTTAAATGTTTCGTAACCAAATTCTTTGACTGTAGTTATACGCTGATTACTATCTACCGCCACAATTTTCGCTAAAGGCATACCGTTAAAGGTATTGGTTTTAACCATCGAATAAATTGCCATATCACAAAAGATTACTTTAGAGCCAATCGTTAATGGTTCATCAAAAGAGTAATCGCCAATTATATCACCTGCTAAGCAAGTTGGCCCACCAAAACGATACGTATGTGCTTTTTCTTGAGCTTCGCCACTCCCAATTACAAACGGTCGGTAAGGCATCTCTAAGACATCAGGCATATGGCAAGTTGCCGAGGTATCTAAAATGGCATTTGTAACTCCATGATTTTGAGTAATATCTAAAACTTGAGCCACTAAATAGCCAGCATTTAATGCGACTGCTTCACCCGGTTCTAAATAAACCATTACTTGGTAGGTGTCTTGGATATGATGAATAGCTTCAATTAAAGTCTCAACATCGTAGTCTTCGCGAGTGATATGATGTCCCCCGCCAAAATTAAGCCATTTCATTTGTGGTAAATAATGACCAAATTTTTCTTCTACTACTTGTAGTGTAGTGACTAAATCATCCGAGTTTTGCTCACACAAGGTATGGAAATGCAAGCCATCAATTCCAATTAAATCGTTAGCTGTTAACTCGCTTGCTAAAACCCCTAAACGAGAACCAGGCGCACATGGATCATAAATTGCATGACCTTCTTGGGTAGAACACTCTGGATTAATGCGTAATCCTAATGATTTTCCACTAGCTAAAGCCGCTTTTTTAAAATGCTGCCACTGACTTAACGAATTAAAGACAATATGGTCACACAGTGGTAATACCTCGGTAAACTCCTCTGTTCGATACGCAGGTGAAAAAACATGGGTTTCCCCACCAAACTCCTCGAAGCCTAGACGAGCTTCATAAATGCCGCTAGCTGTGGTACCATCAAGATATTCTGCCAATAAAGGATAAAAGTAATACATTGAAAAAGCTTTTTGTGCGAGTAATATTTTACACCCTGTTGCTTCTTTTACTTGCTTGAGACGTTCTAAATTATTACGCAATAACTGTTCTTCCACAACAAATGCTGGTGTCTGAACATTTGTGATGTCCCAGTGAATGACTGGTTCCATTATTCACTCACCAAAGTTGGGTTAAACTCTTCCACCCATGGTAAGCCCCAAGTATTCAAAGCATCCATAAATGGATCTGGATTCAATTCTTCAACGTTATGCACGCCTGGTTTGTTCCACTCGCCATTTACCACAAGCATGGCACCAATCATAGCAGGTACACCTGTTGTATAGGACACGGCTTGTGAACCCACTTCTGCATAACATGCTTCATGATCACAAACATTATATACGTAATAATTGACGTCTTTCCCAGCTTTTTTACCACGGTAAATACATCCGATATTCGTTTTTCCTTTAGTACGTGGACCCAAAGATGCAGGATCTGGTAAAACAGCTTTTAAAAATTGCAATGGGATGATTTCTTTTCCTTCATACACAATTGGTTCAATCGATGTCATCCCCACATTCTCTAGACATTTTAAGTGAGTAAGATAGCTTTCTCCAAATGTCATAAAGAAGCGAATACGTTTAATGCCTTTAATATTTAATGCCAATGATTCTAGCTCTTCATGGTGTAATAAATACATGTCTTTAGGACCGACTTCAGGAAAATTATAGACTTTTTTAATTTCCATTGGTTCAGTTTCAATCCAGTGACCGTTTTCCCAATAACTCCCCTTCGCTGAAACTTCACGAATATTAATTTCCGGGTTGAAGTTTGTCGCAAAAGGATAGCCATGATCTCCAGCATTACAGTCTAAAATATCAATATAATTAATTTCATCAAAATAGTGTTTTTGTGCATAGGCCGAAAAGACACCTGTCACACCAGGATCGAATCCTGAACCTAAAATTGCAGTAATTCCAGCTTTTTCAAATTTTTCACGATATTCCCATTGCCATTTATATTCAAATTTCGCTGTATCTTCTGGTTCATAGTTGGCAGTATCTAAATAATGGGTTTTCGTTGCCAAGCAAGCATCCATAATCGTTAAATCTTGATAAGGCAGCGCCAAATTAACTACGATGTCTGGCTGAAACTCATTGATTAAATCAATCAATTCTGTCACATTATTAGCATCTACTTGAGCTGTTGATATTTTACAACCCTGACCATCTAATTTAGCTTTTAACTCATCACATTTTTGCTTCGTTCTTGAGGCAATACAAATTTCTTCAAATACTTCACTATTTTGAACACATTTATGAACGGTTACTCCTGCGACGCCACCTGCGCCAATAATTAATGCTTTTGCCATTTTTTTCACTCTCCTAATTAGTTGCAAGTAATAACTCGCGGATAATTTTACACGCTAACGCTGTCGATGCGCCGCTTAAATCATACTGTGGCGACAATTCGTTGACATCTATCCCCACGATATTTAAGTCTGAAATAGTTAACAGACCTGCTAATAACGTTTCAAAACTAACCCCACCTGCTTCAGGAGTTCCTGTCCCCGGAAAAGCTGATGGATCTAAAACATCTAAATCTAACGTTAAATAAATCGGTTTATCTGCTAATTGTGCGACAACTTCTTCTAAGCCATCAAAATTAAATTTCTGCAAATGCGTATGTTCACGCGCAAATTGAAACTCAGCCCGTTCTCCTGAGCGAATTCCAAACTGAAAAATCTTATGATCTCCAACTAAATCCCAAATACGTCGTAGCACTGTTGCGTGTGATAATTCCGCCCCCAAATATTCTTGGCGTAAATCAGTATGCGCATCGAGTTGAATGACGTGTACATCCGGATATTTTTCTAGCACAGCCTCAAAAGCACCTAGAGTCACTAAATGCTCGCCACCAATCATAAACGGACGTTTATCCGCAGCCAGGATGGTAGCTGTCTGCTCTTTAATCTCTTTTAAAGCCAAATCGACACGTCCAAATGATAATTCTAAATCACCGGAATCAAACACGGCAATATCTTCTAAATCTTTGTCTTGATATGGACTATACGTTTCTAGGCCGAAAGAATCCCCGCGAATTGCTTTACTGGCAAAACGTGTCCCTGGACGAAAAGAAGTCGTTGAATCAAAAGGGGCACCAAATAACACCGTTTGTGCTTCTTCAAAGGATGCGTCACACCCAATAAATGTTTCAATATTTGCCTGCATCTACAACAGCTCCTTAATATAATTTGGTAGACAAAACGCGCCTCGATGGATATCCGTATTGTAATAACGTGTATAGATTTCTTGCTTTTCCCACGCGTCAATTTGAACATCTATTTCTGGGTCAGCAGTTTTAGCTGAATAGCTAAACAATAAATAACCAGCTGCGTAACTTGGAACACTGCTCAAATATAACTTATTAATTGGGAAAACAGATGTTAAACGTTGGCGAATATGGCGGAATGCTTCTTCATCCTCTTCATAAAAACCATTGGCATGTTGGCTAATCAACGTTCCTGCTTCACGCAAAGCTTTGTAGCAGTTACCATAAAATTCGCGTGTAAACAAGCTCTCATTGACCCCAAAAGGATTCGCTGTGTCAACAATGACCAAATCATACGCGTCTTCTTTACCACGAACAAATTTCAATCCATCTTGAAAATACAACGTAATTCGTTCGTCCGAAAAAGTTTCTTGATTTTTGGGGAAATATTCTTGGCAAATTTGGATAACCTGTTCATCAAGCTCGACAACATCAATTGTTTCAATGCCTTTATATTTTTCTAATTCTCGCAATACGCCTCCATCGCAACCACCAATTACCAAGACATCTTTAATGATTGGTTGGACTGCCATAGGTACATGTACCATCATTTCACTATAAAAAAATTCATCTTTTTCAGTATTAATTAACTGCCCATCCAAAGTTAAAATGCGTCCAAATTCTTTTGAATCGAACAACGCAATGTTTTGATAGTCACTTTGACAACTGACGATTTCACGATCAACATTAATCGACAATTTTACGCCATCCTGATGATACTCTGAAAACCATAGATCCATTTAGTTCTCCTCCTTGACGACTTTAATCGTTTGTAATGTCGCATCTTCTGTTCCCATTAAGAAACATCCCTTTTCCTGTGCGTATAAAATATGCTCTACCACCGCTTCGGTAATTAATTCACCTGGTGCTACAATTGGAATTCCCGGTGGATAGCACATCACCATTTCTGCTGAAATATGTCCCACACTTTGCGCAATGGCTAAGCTCTCATGTGGTGCAAAAAAAGCAGCCTTAGGTGAAATCAACACTTCTGTTTTGGCAATATCAAAAATTAACAACCCTTTCTTATCACGTTTAAAGCGCCGTCTTATTTCCGATAATGCACCTACTAAACGTTCAATATCATGCGAACGATCGCCCACCGAAACATAAGCTAAGATATTGGCAGTATCACCAAATTCAATTTGAATATTGTATTCATCACGCAATAAATCATAAACCTCGCTACCTGTCAGACCTAAATCTGTTGTTTTTACACACAACTTTGTCACATCAAAATCGTAAATTGAGGTACGGTTCACTACTTCTGTTGAATAAGCATAATAATCCCCAATTTCATTGATTTCATCACGAGCGTATTGTGATAATTGAATCACTCGTTCAAAAATTTTTCTGCCATTTTTCACTAAATTGTGACGCGCCAAATCCAAACTAGACATCAGCAAATAACTTGCACTTGTTGTTTGCGTTAAATTAATAATTTGCCGAACATATTCTGGATCAACGTCATTGTTGCAAAGTAAAAAGGAACTCTGGGTTAATGATCCCCCTGATTTATGCATACTGACTGCGGACATATCTGCTTGAGCGTCCATTGCATTCATTGGGAGTCCTTCACCAAAATACAAATGTGCGCCATGTGCTTCATCAACCAGTACTTTCATACCATGTGCATGTGCCAGTTCCGTAATTCGCCGCAAATCAGAACAGACGCCATAATAAGTAGGATTGTTCACTAAAATCGCTTTGGCATCTGGATGTTCAAGCATCGTTTTTTCAACTTCAGACAATGGCATACCCGTAGAAATTTCTAGTTCGAGGTGTAACGGTGTATCAATGTACACTGGAATTCCTCCACACATCACCAGTGCATTAATTACACTTTTATGCACATTTCTTGGCAGCAGTATTTTTTCTCCTTCTTTCAAGGTAGCGTAAATCATATTTTGTACGGCTCCAGTCGTGCCGTTCACCATAAAGAATGCGTGCTTAGCACCAAAAGCTTCCGCCGCAATTTCTTCAGCTTCTTTAATTACTGATACTGGATGACTTAAGTTGTCTAATAATTTCATCGAATTAGCATCTAGTGAAATAGCCTTTTCGCCTAAAAAATTAGTTAATTCAAGACTACCTTTTCCTCTTTTGTGTCCGGGAACATCAAAGGGTACTAAGCGTTGTCTTTTCAATTCCTGTAATGCCTCAACAATTGGCATCTTTTCCTGTCTTTCTGTATACATTTTCCCCACCTCTTTTTTGGAAGCTTGGGAACAAAAAAATGCACCCAAGCAATAGTCATCTATTACTTGAGTGCATTCGATTTCTCCATCATTGTCTTCTTATCTTCAAATAATTGCTGAAAATAAAATCGCGTTTACCGGTAGAACGTTAGAGTCTATTTAGTAGGTTTACTTTTACCACTCTTACTAATCGTTTTCACAAGCATAATGTTAGATTAACTATCCAAGTCATTACCTTATAAAAAATTTGAGTCGACAGCCTTCACTATCTCTTCAATGGGCGCGGTAGCCCCTTTACTACATCAAATCTGTTGTTTCCAACAGCAATAAGTTTGGCAAAGATAAACTCGCCTCTCTCGTCTTGCAGATTAACTGCACGGAAATAATAACACGAAAAAAAACATTGTACAATATTTTTTATTATTTTTTTGATACTTTATTTTAATCTACCTTTCTTTAATATCTCATAATTAAATAACGATACTTATCGCTACGTTATAAATAAAATCTATAACTATCTAAAAATAAAACGTATTATCTATATTATTTACTTATTGCTACAATGAATACATCAATTATTTTATTGGAGGAATTACATATGACAGATAAATTTCAACTAGTTGGTTCACTTTTACGACCGACCGATTTATTAGATTATAAAACGAAAATTGAGCACCGTGACGATATTCAATATCCTTTTTACGACGCGTTCCCTGGGTACAAAGAAGTCGAAACAGCCGCTATTCAACAAATTATTGACGCTCAAAAAGCCCACGACTTAACAGTTGTGACTGATGGCGAACATGGACGCTCCATGTGGCACCTTGATTTCTTATGGGGACTAGCTGGGGTTGAACGTTATATCTCTGATCATGGATATGCGTTTGAAGACCTAGATGGTGGCGATTTTGAAACCCGCAAAGACATCGGAATCCGTATCACAGCGCCTTTATCCGGTAAAAACCACCATTATCTAACTTTATACAAAGACACGCAAGCACAAGCTGGGGAACAGGATGTTAAAATTACCGTCTGGGGTGCTGCCCATGCTTTTACCGAATTGACTGTTTTTAATAATCTTGTTGGCGAAGGACAAGTCTATGCGACCAAAGAAGCTCTACGAACTGGTCTAATCAACGCCTACAAAGAATTCCTAACAGAATACCAAGAAGCTGGTGGAACAATCGTCCAATTTGATGACTGCTTATGGGAGTTATTTGCAGATGATAATGATAAAAGTTTCTTTGCTGAAGGCAATGGCGGACTGGAAAATTTAGCTGATGAGTTTGTAGCAATTAACAATGAAGTAGCAGACTTTGCTCATGAATTGGGGCTAAAAGTTTGGACACACAATTGCCGAGGTAATTACCAAAGTCGTCACGCTGCAAGTGGTACCTATAAAGCAATTGCTGAAAAATTCTTACGTGATCAACATTATGACCGCTTCTTTTTGGAATGGGATGATGAGCGTGCTGGGGACATTTCTGCCTTAGAAGTCTTAAAAGACCGTCCTGAAGTTGAAGTTGTGTTAGGATTATTATCAAGTAAAACAGCTACTTTAGATGATGAAGAGCGCGTCATTACCTTATTAGATAAAGCCAGTGAAATTTTACCCAAAGAACGATTGTTCCTATCACATCAATGCGGCTTCGCTTCATGCGACTGCGGAAATGAATTATCGATTGAACAACAATGGGCAAAAATTGACCAAGGGAAAAAAATTGCTACTGCTTATTGGGGTGAATAAAAATAAGTGGACTTCTGATTGTTAGAAGTCCACTTATTTTTTTACTTATTCAAACAAAACAAAATTAGTCTTTCCACGCTGATCTTCACTTAAATAATTACTCTCTTGTAACTGTTTTCCCCAGTTTTCTTTCACTTGGGTGGCATTTTCGACACTTGTTTTCGTTGACAATTCTACCATGGTATTCCCGTGGTATTCCCAATACTCAATTTCTGCATCAATTCCTTGATACACGCCCGTATAGGTTTGAACATTGGCAGGATCAGTCATTTGACTTGCTTGTAAAATCGTTTTAAACCAATTTTTTGTATCCCAATTTTCAATTTTCTTTGGTACATTTTCTTGGACTGCTTTGATGGCAGCTTTTTCATCAACAACATTATACGAAATATTTTTCGTAGTTTTTATTTTTTCTTTACGGCTCACTGATAAAGGGTCTTGTCCATTTTTACTATCAACTTCAAATTTATAATTGCTTTCTGAACCTGTAAACCCATGAATTTCTAGCTCCTCAATTGCTTCTGCTAACGATAGCTGTTGCAGTCTCTTTTTGTACGTAATATCATATGTGTCTTTCCCTTCATATACACGCAATCGTTGAATGGAATCATTTGCAAAAAATGTCCGTTCTGCAGTATCGAAGAAATAGACTTTTACTCGATCCTCTTCTTTCGCCGAAAAAATAGCTTTAATTTGTTGTTTAGAAAATACTGTTGGCTCTAAATTGTATTTAATTTCCACTGCTGGTTCGATGGATGCACCAGATACAACGGGCGTTATCCCTAGTGTGGGAATACCTAAAATGATGGTTGTTCCTAACATTACTTTTAATTTTTTCATCTTAAACATCCTTCCAATTTCCGGTTTGATTTAATGCGATAATTTCTGCTAATGTTGTGTCTGCTGTACATGCTTCACTATGAAAATAAATGGTTTTTGTTGCGCCTAGATAGGTACTGACATAATAAATATCACTAGTATCCAAATGGTTTTTAAACGGGATACGATTCAAACATTCTTCCATTTCCGTCGCCAAAAACTGTTCTTTGGTTAGAAAATAAACGCCATTTTCCCGCTTGGTCGCTCGTTGCAAACGGTCACTTGCTAACAAATTTTGGAGATCCATTTGCGCTTGTTTTAAAAGATTATCTCGGTGTTTCCAATGGAAATGTAACCATTGCTCAATCGCCTCATCGACAAATAAGTTGGTTTTAGTCGTTTGAAATAAATACAATAAAATTTCCACACATTTGGAGGTAAATTTACTCTCAATCTTAAAGGAAAGCGTGGATTCCTCTGCAATCAGTTGATGAATCTCTTCTTTACTCCCCAAATTATTGATGAGTTGTCCGGCATTGCCACTATCAATAAATGCCACATCATAGGCCAATCGTGGGGGCGCATCAACAGGATACAACGAAGACGTTAAAGAAACATCGCCCGAAAAGAAAACTTGTTTTTCCTGAAAGAGGACACTATACCAAACACTTCCAAGGACATGCCCCGAATTTCCCCATATAAACCTTAAATTAGGCGTAACTTGTTGCCATACCGCTTGTTGGGTCGTTTGAAAAGAAACGAACTGCAAAGTATCCGTAAAAGGTAACCAGTCCTTCGTCGTTTCTGATAAGAGGACTGGACCTTGATAGCCCAATTCTGCTAAGAAAGAGAGCGCACCAACATGATCTTTGTGTAAATGTGAAATAAACACTGCCTGTAACTTTTCGACATGGCGTTTTTCTAAATTGGGTAAACGTTGACTTTCATCATTCATCACACCACAATCAAATAAAATGGCTTGTTGATTAACTTCAACATAAAAACAATTTCTGCCATATTCTGCACAACCGCCTAATATCTCGATATTGATGGTTTTTTCCTCCTATTTTTTGCTTTTTTCAATCACAATAACAAAAAAGCAAGTAATCATAATCGTTAGCACAGCCATTGCCATCCCTGCATTGACGTTTCCTTGTTCAAACTGACGGTAAATAAACGTTGCGCTCGTTTCAACAGACGGCGGTAAAATCAATAACGAACCCACTAATTCACGCATGGAAATAATAAACGTCATTATCATTCCGGTTAACACACCACGTTTTAACAAAGGGAAATAAACTTGCATAAAAGCACTGCGCTTGGTGCGACTAAATACATCCGTTGCTTCAAAAATAGTTTCACTTAATTGCATCATATTGTTTTTGACATATTGAATTGCATACGGTAAAAACAAAGCACAATACGTCAAAACAGCCATCGCTTTGGTATTATAAAAAGTAGCTGGTAACCAAGCCGCATTCCAAAAGAGCATTAATCCCACCACTAACACAATTCCGGGAACAATGTTAGGAATCAAGCCTAAAAAATCGACGACCTTTTGTGAATAACGTGTCCCTTTATAGATATAGACACCTGCAAAAAAGCCGATAGTTGCTGTAATGATTCCAGTTAATGCAGCAAATAGAAAACTATTGACAAAGGCAGACAAGCCGCCATTTTGGTTGGCAAATAGCTGAATATAGGCATCAAAGCTTAAATTATCTAATGCTAAACCATCGCCGCGAACTTTCATAAAGGATGTCATTAAAATAGAGAAATAAGGAATACCTATCGCCAAGAAAAAGAGAATAACAACAAATCCAACAGCGAGTCCTTGTATCCATTTATTCGTCACCACTG
Source organism: Enterococcus sp. AMC2644 (assembly GCF_058216475.1). Taxonomy (NCBI): domain Bacteria; kingdom Bacillati; phylum Bacillota; class Bacilli; order Lactobacillales; family Enterococcaceae; genus Enterococcus; species Enterococcus sp. AMC2644. The sequence goes on along the minus strand of NZ_CM177095.1, from coordinate 1,524,065 downwards.
TTGCTTCTTTGGTTGTACCTGAAATGGTTCCATAAACAAATCGTTGAATGACTTTCACTTGAATCAACCATAGAATAAAACACAAAACGAACAAAACTACTGAAAGAAATGTAGCTTTGGGAATATTCACAGGCCAAGAAGCAAGATTTGTATGAATTTCTGTAGTAAACACTTTATAACCAATCCGCGTACCAAAAGTAACGGGTGTGCCAAATTCAGCCAACGTTTTGACAAAAATAAATAGGGCACCTAATAGAAAGCTAGGAACTAAAAGTGGTAACGAAATCTTTAACCAGTTCAGCACACTATTTTTTCCATAAATTTTAGCAGCATCCTGAAAAGAACCTTCCAATGTCAACATACTGTTTTTTAACATCAAATAAAACGTTGGAAATAAGTGTAAACTCATAATCATTACCATCCCAAATAACGAGAAGAACTGTGTGGAAAACCCCGATAATTTAGGAAATAACTGCATTAAAAAGCCATTTTTTTGCATGAATAAAATCCATCCCATCGCGCCAATATAGGGCGGTGTCATAAAGGGCAATGTAAATAAAATATCTAACCATTCATATTTTCGTAGCGTTGTTTTGGTGGTAATTAATGCCAAAGGAAATGAAATCAACAAAGTACCTAAAACAACCCATCCCCCTAACTTTAAAGATTGAATGAGCAAACGATAGGTTTGCTCATTCGTTATAACAGGAATCATCTCACTTAAGGAAAAACGTCCTTCGGGAAAAAAAGCGTATTGAAATAAAGCCACAATTGGTAAAACTGTGAAAAAGCCTAGCACTACAGACACAGCTAAAAAATATTTTTTATTCGTAATCATCTAACACCCTACTTTTATTTTTGAGAAATACTCGCAAATTTTTGCAATACGTCCATTTGTTTTTCTTCAGAATCCTTCCATTCAACATCAATTTGTTTAATTTCATCTAATGCTGCACGATCTTTGACAGCAATGTTGCTATTTCCTGGTAATAAATACGCATCGGCTACTAATTCTTGGCCCTCATCTGATAACAAGAAATCAACAAAGGCTTGTGACGCTACAAGTTCTTTTGCAGACTTCGTAATCCCTACTGCACGAGGACTCACAACTGTACCACTTTCGGGATAAACAATATCCACCGGTTCGCCATCCGCCTTAGCTTTATACGCCATATAATCTACACCTGAAATAGTGGCATTTTTTTCACCAGTAATCACAGCATCTAACGCACTCTTATTCGCTCCCATAATTTGCATCCCATTATCAAACCAAGAAGTAATCGTCTCCCAACCTTGATCTGTCGTTGTATAACCATATAAGAAATCTAAAGCTGAACCTGACAATGTTGGGTCAGGCATGTTAAACGTCTCTTGCCAAGACGCATCTGCTAAATCCGACCAATCTTTAGGAATATCTGTGACATTTTTGGTGTTATAAGTGATGCCTAAAGCAGACGCACTATAGCCAAAATAAAAATCATCGGCATCTGTCCACTCAACCGCTAAATGTTCTTTACCAAGTGCATCTGGATATGCTTGTAGTTCGCCTGCTTGTTTTAAACTATCCATTGAGCTTAATGAAGCTAAAACGAGTACATCTGCAATTGGTTTGCCTTTTTCAGCTTCTAATTTCGCTAAAATTTTGCCAGTCGTTCCTTGGAATAGATTTACTTTTACACCTGTTTTTTCTTCAAACGCGACTTTCATTTTTTCCGATAACCCATCTGGTCCAGCAGAATAGACCGTAATTTCTTTTCCTTCAATCGTTGCTTCTTCGCCACTCGTTGTTTCACTTGCTTTAGTTGTGCTGTCTACACTCTTTTCAGTCGTATTGCTATTGCCACAACCAGCTAAAGCAACCATTCCTACTAATAATGCACCTAATTTCTTCATTTTCATTTTTATTATCCTCCGATTTTAATTAAATGTTTTTCTTCAAAATACACATCACAAAAAGTATCTGTAGCATATGATTCTTCTGAGTAAAATAACCATGGGTAGTCGTCTACAACACCATGAATAATGTAATGTTGCCCAGTAAATTGACTGCGTAAAACCCGCATTGTACGTTTTAAGGTATTTTCTCTAGGTACGCGTTGGATAAATTCTGGACGAACGAGCACATCTGCTTCGATATGATTGATTTTGCCAATAAAATGCGCCACATAATGATTGGCTGGTGTTTCATAAATTTGCTTCGGTGAACCAATTTGGCTCACTTGACCTTTTTCCATCACAATAATTTCGTCTGACATCGACATCGCTTCGTGCTGATCATGCGTGACGAAAACGGCTTGGCTTTCTGTTTGATTTATTAATTGCACAATATCAATTTGCATTTTTTCACGTAAAACAGCATCAAGTGCTGATAAAGCTTCATCAAATAAGATTACTTTCGGTCTAGGTGCCAAGGCACGTGCTAATGAAACACGTTGCTGTTGCCCACCTGATAGTTCGCTTGGTTTTCTTTTAGCAAAGTCTTCTAAATTCACCATACGTAACGCGGTCATCACTTGGTCATGCTTTTCTTGTTTGCTTCCAGATAAACTATAGGCTACATTTTCAAAAACAGTCATATGTGGCCATAAAGCAAAATCTTGAAATACCATGGCTAAATCACGTTGATTGGGACGAATATTTATTTTTTCTGTCTTTGAAAAAACTGTTTGTTGGTTAAAAATGATTTCCCCTTCATCTGGTTCCACCAATCCGGATAATAATTTTAATAACGTTGTCTTACCACAACCCGATTCGCCTAAAATCGTTGTGAATTTTTGCGTCAAATTTAGAGTAATATTCCTTAAAACAATTTTGTTGTCGTAATTTTTTTGAATTCCTTTTAATTGAATCGTCATGTGTCACTCATTCCCCCTCGTAATCATCATACTGGTTGAATTTTGATTTAACGTTAACGAATTGTTAACATTAAATCAAAATAACTACGATAAACTAGAAGAAACAATCAATTATTCGAATTTTTGAAAGGAAGTTTCTATGAATTACTTTAAATTACAAGTTTTCTGCAAGTTATGTGAACGCAAAAAAGGCGCAATTGTCGCTAAAGAACTCGACATTACCCCTTCTACAGTTTCTTTTCATATTCAATCTTTGGAAAATGAATTAGGTCTTCAACTATTTTATCGAAAATCTGGGCATTTCATTTTAACCAAACAAGGAGAAGTTGTGCATCGCTATGCCCAACGCATTATCCATCTGCAAGAAGAATTGATGTATTTTGCCCAAACAAGCCAACAAGGAACCCGTGGCATGTTCCGTTTGGGTGTGAGTGGATTAGCGAATCAGATTTTTTTACCTGAGATTATTCATCAGTTTTCGACAGCATACCCACAAATCCGTTTATCCGTTGTATCTGATACTTCACCTGAAATCGAAAAATTAATTGCCAGTTTCCAATTAGATTATGGTATTTTGATTGGTTCCCCTAAAAAACATCCAGATCTAGTTTACGAGAAATTAGGAACCGATCAATTAAAATTAGTGTTTGGTACTCAGCATGTCTTTGCCAAAAAAGCAACGATTTCCAAGGCAGACATTTTAAATCAAACCATCTTATTCCACGAAAAACAAAGTTCGAGTAAATCGGTTCTCGAACAATGGTTGGATTATCCAATTAAAGAATTGAACGGCATTGAATTAGATTCCGTTACCTCTATGAAAAAAGTATTGGAATACGGACAGACGATTGGCTTTATTTCAGAATTATTAGTGCAAGATGAACTCGCTAATAACAAATTAGCTACACGAAATCTGCCAGAAATCGGCTTAACACGCACTATTTATTTGGTGAAAAACAAAGCCTTCTTTGATGATGCCATCAGTTTGAACTTTAAAACGTTACTTGGTGAACTCACGGTGAACCCTCAGTTAAAACAAGGCGCAAACGCACCTTTTAAGCCTTGATATAAAAGCAAAAGACACTCCATAGGTAATTACCCACCTAGGGAGTGTCTTGGTTATACCTCGTAAACATTACTCATACTACCTTCCACATCTACCACATAATTTTTAATGTTTTCACGTTCATGATAGACTTTTACTTGCCCATTTAAATAAGGACGTGGATCATAACGTAAGGTACGACTTTTAAAAAGATAAATATCGCCATTTTTCTCTGTATAAGAACAAGTTAACAACATTTGATACTGATGATTAACCTGAATTGATGAATACCCGATTTCTAAATTTTGACACACAATCATCTTGCCATTTTGCTTTAAATACTCCGCCCGTTTCTTTTTGCGCCATTGAATAATAAAAATAGTGGCACCAATGATGACTAAAATCAGGGCTGGTGTTCCAAAAGCAAATAAGAAAATCCGACGAAATAGTCGTAAATTTTCCTCTGTATAAGGCTGTCGTACCCCATTTAATGTAAAGTTAAAATTATCCGGACCCAAGGTGACAACTTGCATAATGAATGCTGGAATGAAAAATAGCACTCCCATTCCAACTAATAAATAGCTTACCCAATTATAGTTAGCATAAATACTTTTCTTTCTCATCACACCCACTCCTTTATAATTTATTATTGTTTTATCTATTGTACCGTAGATTTATCAGTAGTTGGAGAAAAGACGTGACAAAGAAAAAAAATAAGAAGCATCTTCGGTAAAGATACTTCTTATTTAGCCAATTTTCTAGTTTTCATTGCTGTACGCGTCGTTCCATAGGTAAAGACTAGAATGCCTAACCAAATAAAACCAAATGCTGTAAATTGCGCCATAGAGTATGTTTCATGGAATAAGAAAACAGCAAACAATAACATAATAGTTGGGTTAAGATATTGAATAAAACCTAATGTAATATAAGAAGTGCTCTTCGCTGCCTCGGCAAACAATAACAATGGAATTGCGGTTACAACTCCGGCTCCTATTAACAAAAGATTTGACTGTAACGAATAATGCATAAAACCAACTGGTGAAACCAACAAAATATAGAGGAATGAGAAAGGGAACATGACAAACGTTTCGACTGTCAACCCTGTCATCGAGCTAATTGGAATACGTTTTTTAATCAAGCCATAAACACTAAAAGAAAAGGCCATAACTAAAGATGCGTAAGGAACTTTCCCTGTTTGAAGAGCCAGTAAAACTACGCCAACCACCACTAAACTGCAAGCAATTTTTCCACTGCGACTTAGACTTTCCTTTAATACTAGTGTTGCCAATAAAACATTAACCAACGGATTAATATAATATCCCAAACTAGCTTCCATAACATGCCCTGCACTTACTGTAAAAATAAATGTAAACCAGTTAATTGAAATTAGAACAGCAGCTAAAATCATGAGCAATATATATTTTTTGTTTTCCCATAAACGCTTTAACTCTTTGACAAATTGCGACCAATTCCCGCTGACAACTATAAAAGCAAGCATAAATATAAATGACCAAATAATACGATAACACATTATTGCAAGCGGCGAGACATCTGGAAGTAATTTCCAATAAAGCGTGATTAATCCCCAGAAAACATATGCCCCAATACCAAATAGTATTCCCTTATTTTTCATCCTGTCTTCTTGCTTTTCCATAAATTGAAAAGCAACTCCTCCTCATTGAATTATATCTATTATAGCGGAAATTTTATTTTTTTATAGCACTTCCTGAAAAAAACCAGAAAAACCACTTCTCATTTCTGAAAAGTGGTTACCTTTTAATTATAAAACTAAAAATTCATCTAAAATAGCCCGAACTTCATCTGTTGATTTCGTATTCATTAAACGTACACGTAAATCACTCGCTCCAGGGAAACCTTTTACGTAAATTTTGAAGAAACGATGCAAGCCAACAATAGAACGTGGGACTAATTCAGCATATTGGTCTTGTAAATCAAGTTGTAAACTTAATAAACTTAACAATTCTTGTGAAGTATGTTCTTTAGGTTCTTTTTCAAACGCATACGGATTTTTGAAAATACCGCGACCAATCATAATACCATCTACCCCATATTGCTCTGCCAATTCTAAGCCTTTTTGACGATCCGGAATATCACCATTAATCGTAATCGTTGTTTGTGGCGCAATACGATTGCGAAGTTCCACGATTTGGGGAATCATCTCCCAATGGGCGTCGACTTTACTCATTTCTTTACGTGTCCGCAAATGAACAGACAAATTAGCAATATCTTGTTGCAATAAATGCGTCATCCAACCTGCTAATTCATCGGTTTCTGTAAAACCAATTCGCGTTTTCACACTCACTGGTAGACCGCCCGCTTTTGCAGCTTCGATTAATTCTGCTGCGACTTCTGGGCGACGAATTAGCCCACTGCCCTTGCCACGGTCTGCAACATTGGGTACCGGACACCCCATATTAATATCAATGCCTTTAAAACCCATTTCTGCCATACCAATACTCATCTGACGGAAAAATTCAGGTTTATCTCCCCAAATATGCGCAACCATCGGCTGTTCATCCTCAGTAAAGACTAAACGTCCCCGAACACTTTGAATACCATCTGGATGACAATAACTATCTGAATTCGTAAATTCCGTAAAAAAGACATCTGGTGCGCCTGCTTCTTTTACCACATGGCGAAAGACCACATCCGTCACATCTTCCATCGGTGCCAAAACAAAAAATGGTTTTGGTAATTCCGCCCAAAAATTATTACTCATTATATATACTTCCTTCCATCTCCCCATTTATGGGTTCTCCTGACTGAAAACATGGTTATTATACTAGGAATGGAAACGAGATGCAAAGGCGAGGATTATCTAGTTTGTTTTATAATATCTATTTATAAAATATTCCCAAAACAAAGTAAACGTTTACTTTTTTCAAAAATATGTCATACTAGCTTTATAAATAACAAAGGTTGGTGAATCCCAATGACAAATTAATTTTGTTGACCCGTTGCTTTCGTTCAATGAATGGAGAATATTATGCAACAAAACAAACAACGACAAAAACTTTTTAAACAACTAGATGATATCTATCAAAAAACCAATTATAACGGTGCGTATGGTATCGTGACGGATCAAGAAATTTTACATGTGCATGCGATGGGGTACAGTGATTTTGACAGAAAAAACCCTTTTACTACGACCACCAAAACCTGTATCGGTTCGCTTACCAAACAATTTACAGCAACCGCCCTATTGATGTTAGCAGCTGAACATAAAATTGATCTAACTGCTACACTCGCTGAATTTTATCCAACTTATGTTCATGCAAAGGATATTACCTTGCTACAAATGATTCATATGTCTTCAGGAATCCCTAATTACACAGATATCATATACGATGAAAGCTTAAAAAAAGCACGTGCCCAGGGTCTCTCTGAAGCCGAAGCACATTACCTTGCAACCAAAGAACTTGATGATAATTCTAGCACTTGGGCGGAAATCATCGACTTACTCAATGGCCAACCACTCGCTTTTCAACCAGGCGAAAAATTTTCGTATAGCAATACGAATTATGGCTTGTTGGGCGAAATAATTTCTCGGATAAGCGGTAAATCTTTTGGAGACTATTTCCAAGAAACTATTTTTACCCCTTTGCAGATGAACCATACTTCTACCACATCACTTGATAGCCGGGCTGTTAGTTACCGCTGGGTCGATGGCAAACGAAGACGTTTTGAAACAGGGTGCTTAGATTCCGCAGATGGGGGCATGGTCTCGACCGTTGCAGACATGCTGAAATGGATGCAAGCCATATTGAACCAGCAACTCTTATCCCCAACCGATTGGGACCGTGTCTTCACTCTTTGGCACGATCACTATGGGTTCGGCTGGATGGCTCTCGACGACTGGTATTACCACGGTGGCGAATATCTCGGATTTTATGCCGAAATCTTTCTTCATCGCGAAACAAAAGTCGGAAAAATCATGCTATATAACTTAGAAGCCGAAAGTGAATTAGATCAGCTATCCATGGACGAACGGTCTATTTGGAGAAGTGAATTGGTACGGATGTTGCAGACAGTATAGGAAAAAATAAGCATGAATCAAATGGTTGCCCATTTGATTCATGCTTTATTATACTTAGTTGTCTCTTAAAGGTAAGATCTCTTCTTGAACCATTTCTACAAAGTCTGTACGTACGCTTTTCCAATATTTAAGTTTAGGGACTGGATTCTCCACTGATTGCTTATATTTTTCATAGTTTGCTGAGCGCTTCATCTCATTTTCTCCGCTCTGTTTCGTTTTTTTAGGATTATAATTTAATGCAACATATGAAGCAGCATCTTCTTCGATAGACCATTTTTGAGAGAAGGTATGAATTGCTTCGTATTCTGTCTCTTGTCGCATATTTTCTAAGATGAGTGACACATTTTGATTCCGATAATTTTCTGGATTTATTTGAATATCATCCCATAAATGTTGAACTAATTTCGCCAATTTATCATTATTTTTAGCTAAATCATTGATATAACGATTTACTTCAGCGGAAGCTTTAGCATCTTCACGACCAAATAATTCGTATTCGTCATCTCCACTCGGTACAAAAGCTTGAATTAACATCAAAATATATTCGTAATTAATATTTTCCGTTTTAATTGACTCCAACTCATACGCAATATCAATCTCTACCACTTCATCACCAGTAGACACTGTGAGTTCTTTGATTTTTTCTAGAGCATTGTGGTATTTTCCAGCAAATTCTTCTATCTCAGAAAATTCAATTGGGAAATCTGTTCCCATCTGTTCAGCATCATAGTCTGTATAAACTTGAACCGCAGTAAATGTTTTATCTAGACCTTGATAGGTTTTCACAAATCTTTTTAATTCCGCAAGACTCATACGTTCAATATCAATTTGCTGAGGTGAAGTCACCGTATGACGTAATTCTCGAATAGCTTCGAGAAAAGCTTCTTTGGCTTCATCCCAACTTGGCGCTAACACCTCATTTTCTCCACCATTTGAATAAAGAACCAACGCTTGTTTTACTTTTTCTTCAAATGTTTTTGGCGTTTGAAAAGTGACGATTTGTCCATATTTTTTATACTTGTCAAATAGACGATTTGTTCTAGAAAAAGCTTGGATTAAATCATGTGGTTGCATCGGTGCACGATCAATAAATAATGTTGACAAGCACGGCGCATCAAATCCGGTCAGTAAACGGTCAACAACAATGACTAAATCTAACTGCTCGGAACGGGCAAAGTATTTTTCTTTTTTACGCGCTAATCGATCATTCACATTTCGATTGTACGCACGCATCGTATCTATTTTAAAACTAGTACCAAATTCTTTATTGTATAAATTTAGCGCTTCTTTCATCTTATCTTGATTATTAATAGATGCTTCTTCATTCTCAGAAATTGAATAAGTAATCGCTACTTTAGGAAAATCTGGCAAAATTCGCTTTGTTTCCTCATCAATCACAAGAGACGTCTCACCTGCTTTAACTTTTTGAATTAACTCATAATAGCGTTGCGCTTGTGCAATAGAGGATGTTGTTAAAAGAGCGTTATACGTCTGGCCAACACCCTTCGTAAACCCAAGTTTTTTACATGATTTATTAAAAATAGAATTAAGTACTTCTAACATATGTTGCTCATCTTCATATACTTTTTTAGGTAATCGTGCTTCTTTATCTTCTAATCCAAGCAAGTCTACATCTAGCTCTCCTGTTGCATCTGCAGCCAGAATTGCTTTATCTAACTGTTCTTCCGAAAAAGTAGATTTATACTCCACTTGAAAACCTAAGACAGCATTATCATGAATAGCTTCTTTCACCGTATATTCGTGCAATCGTTCTCCGTATTGTTGTGCTGTTGTCCGTGCTAAATCCCCAACAGCTTTTTTGGCATTCTCGACAAATATCGGTGTACCAGTAAATCCATACCATAACGATTGAACAAAAAATTCTTCAATTTCACGCTTTTTTTGGGCGCTAACAGCACGATGACATTCATCAACGACAAACGCAACTTTTAATTGCGTCATCTGTTCATAGCGTTTCGATCCGACTTGATTAGCGAAACGTCGCATTACATGATTCAACTTTTGAATAGTTGTGACAATCACTGTACGATCATCAGACAATAATTTCTTAATCAAATCGTTGACATTCTCTGTTTCGTCAATCTCGATTACATCATTTTCAGCATACGAAGTAAATGATGTCGTTGTTTGTTGATCTAAATCAACTCTATCAACAATAAAAATAGTTTTTTTAATGGATGGAATTTGCAATAAATTCCGTGCAACTTTATACGAAGTCAATGTTTTACCAGAACCCGTCGTATGCCAAACATAACCTGATTTATGCTGTCCAGAGGCTCTTTTCACTGCTTCAATGGCATGAATTTGATACGGTCGTAATAGAATTAAAGCCTTCTTCTCGTTATCAATCACTGTATACTGTGTCACCATTTTATGCGCCATCGGAATAGATAATACATCTTGTGTAAATTCTAAATAATCTGTCACTGGTTGATTGTCATAATCAACCCACTTTGTCAAAAACTGCTCATTTAATTTGGTATCTTGTGCCGATGCAATATATCTCGTATCCGTCCCATTAGTCACCACAAACATTTGGACTGTTGAATAAATCCCTGTGAATTTGCCTTCTTTCAAGTATTTTTTAATTTGACGAAAAGCATCCATATATGGATGGGCACGACTTTTTAATTCAATATGAATCATCGGTAAGCCGTTAATCAATAAGGTCACATCAAAACGACGATTCATATCTTCTAATGAACGTTTACTTGACTTGAATTGGTTAATCACTTCATATGAAGATATCCCGCCAGCAATATCTTGACGATTAATCACACGTAGTCGAATCGTTCCCAATTTAGCATCTTCTCGTTGAACCTCAACTTTTGCTACACCATTTTCGCCAGCTAACCAAATTGCTGCTTTATAGAAACTAGAAAAGTTTAACTGATTTTTGATTTGGCGAAACTCCTGTTCAGTCAATGGTACACCTTGTAATACGTCTTTATTATTCACTTCTAACTTTTGACGAAAGTTCGCCCATAATTCTTCTTCTGTATGTAAATCATCTCGATACGTCCATTGTGAATCTCCACTGATTAACCGTTCAATCAAATTATTTTCTAACACTTGCTCCCCTGTAAAACGCACCATTTAAACACCCCGTTTTTTGTAAGTATTAATCAAATTATAGCATAGAAAGAGATGGAGAGAATTGCTAAATTGGGAATACTTAGGATTGGGAACAGCGTAAGTTGGGGAAAATACTAGATGTTCGTTCTGGGCGTGACTACAAGCACCTGGATTCAGGTGATATACCTGTTTATGGTACTGGGGGATATATGTTAAGTGTTAGTGACGCATTATCTCATGATGAGGATGCAATCGGAATTGGTCGAAAAGGAACAATAGATAGGCCTTATATTTTGAAAGCTCCTTTTTGGACTGTAGATACGTTATTTTATACAGTTCCTAGAAGAGATTCTGATTTAAATTTTATTCATTCTATTTTCCAAAAAATAAATTGGAAGTCTAAAGATGAATCTACAGGTGTTCCCAGCCTTTCAAAAGCGACCATCAATGCTATCTCTGTTTTTATTCCAAGCTATAGTGAACAAAAAATAATCGGTCACCTTTTCAAACAACTAGATGACACTATCGCTCTTCATCAGCGTAAAATCGAAGCCTTAAAACAGATGAAAAGAGGCTTTTTACAACAGCTTTTCCCCGAAAATAAGCAGAGTGGAAAAAATATCCCCAAACTACGGTTTACTAATTTTGAGGGTGAATGGGAACTGCGTAAGTTGGATGAAATATCTGATAAAGTTACCGAAAAAAATATAAATAATGAATTCATTGAAACTTTAACTAATTCGGCAGAATATGGAATTATTAATCAGCGTGAATTTTTTGATAAAGATATATCAAACAAAAAGAATTTAAACGGATATTACGTTGTTCGAAAAGATGACTTTGTTTATAATCCAAGAATTTCTAATTATGCACCGGTTGGACCAATTAAGCGGAATAAATTAGGAAGAACTGGAGTAATGTCTCCACTTTACTATATTTTTAGGACTCATAATATTGATAAAACATTCTTAGAGTATTATTTTGATACAACTACTTGGCATCGATTTATGAAATTACAGGGAGACTCTGGGGCACGAGCAGATCGTTTTGCAATTAAAGATTCTGTTTTTAAGACAATGCCTATTCCGTCTCCGAGTATTGAAGAACAAAGCAAAATTGGAATATTTTTGGATGAATTAAACTCCACTATCACTCTTCATCAAACTAAACTCAATCAACTAAGAAAACTAAAAACCGCTTTTCTACAAAATATGTTTATATAAAAAATTTCCACCTAGTTTATTCTAAGTCTAGGTGGAAATTTTTATTACATTAACAGTGATAAATGTCGAATAATTTTATCATTGTCTTGATTTTCTAATTCTTGAATAATGTGTAGATAAGTTTCTTGGGTTGTTGTCATACTAGAATGCCCTAATCTATTGGCTACACTGGCAATTGAAACACCGGCAAACAACAATAAAGAAGCATGTGTATGTCGTAAACTATGAATAGTGATAATAGGTATGTTTGCGCGATTGCATAATACTTTCAAACGATTGTTAATGGTTGAATTAAACACTCTATTTTTTATAAAAATTGGTTTATCAGATTCTCTCATTTTAATTAATTGTGAAAATTGCATAGCTAACTGCCAATCGATTTGCACCTTTCTTTTTGAAGATTCATTTTTAGTTGGTTGAAAGCCACCATTTGATTTTTGTAATTCCAAGTCTTATTAATAGTTATCTTTTGTTGAGAAAAATCAAAATCATTTGGTGTTAATGCCAGCGCTTCTGAAAAGCGGAGTCCTGTTTTTGTAACCAATAGAACAAACCAATCCCAATTAATCTCTTCCGTTAATTCAAGTTCTTTCAATAGTGCTTGTACTTCAAATTGGTTGAGAAATTTTGCTTTTTTAGGCCGCGGTGTTTTGCCTTTGATAACAATTTTTCTTGTAGGATTTTGAGTAAGTGTGCCATCATCAACTGCATCCAAAATAGCGCCTTTCAAATGATGATGAAAATCCATAGTGGTTTGTTTTTCATGTGTAGATGCATAATCGTTCAGTAATTGCTGATAATTCGCACGGGTAAGCTCTTTTAATTTTAAGTGGGGGACAAGTTCTTGTAGTCTTTGCTCTGCAATATGATATTTTTGCAAAGTAATTGAGCGAACTGCTCCCTCTTTATAAAGACTTACCCACTCCTTGAAGTACTCGTGAAACAGTTGTTCTTTTCTTTTTTTGGCTGCCATAATAAAAAACCTCCTAGATAATAAGTCGATGAATGAATCATCTTACTTATTATCTAAGGGGATTATTTTTGTGTAAATATTTAGTTAAATAAACATATTCTGTAAAAAGGCGGTTTTTAGTTTGTTTAATTGGTCAAGTTTGCTTTGATGAAGAGCGATAGTATCGTCGAGTTGTTTGAAGAATGAACCGATTTTTTGTTGTTCTTGTAAGGTGGGTACATAATCTTTGAAATTTTCTACAGATCCTTTAGAAATATTCAATTGAGACATACCTGCACCCTGTCCTTTAAAGTACTTTTGATGAAAATTAATATAAGTGAATAAAAATTTTGAGTCTACAAATTCATTAGGTCTTAACAATGCTACTCTCTGATTTAGTACATATCTATTATTTTCAGGAATTAACGCTACTCTACCTAATAAATCACCATGTCCAACATCACTTAAAATCATAACTAAATCATCTTTTTGTAAAGTATCATCAGCTTCATGTATAAATTTCCCTGAATTTTTTAGACCTCCATCAATTGAAATAGAATTTAGATTGATTAGTTCAAATTCTCCTTTGTCTGACTGTTTATCTTCATGCCCCTTACCATTTCTATATGACGTCATTTGACTTAACTTACGCAGTTCCCATACATCCTCAAAATCAGTAAACCGTAGTTTGGGGATATTTTTTCCATTCTGCTTATTTTCGGGGAAAAGTTGTTGTAAAAAACCTTTCTTCATCTGCTTTAAGGCTTCGATTTTACGCTGATGAAGAGCGATAGTGTCATCTAGTTGTTTGAAAAGGTGACCGATTATTTTTTGTTCACTATAGCTTGGAATAAAAACAGAGATAGCATTGATGGTCGCTTTTGAAAGGCTGGGAACACCTGTAGATTCATCTTTAGACTTCCAATTTATTTTTTGGAAAATAGAATGAATAAAATTTAAATCAGAATCTCTTCTAGGAACTGTATAAAATAACGTATCTACAGTCCAAAAAGGAGCTTTCAAAATATAAGGCCTATCTATTGTTCCTTTTCGACCAATTCCGATTGCATCCTCATCATGAGATAATGCGTCACTAACACTTAACATATATCCCCCAGTACCATAAACAGGTATATCACCTGAATCCAGGTGCTTGTAGTCACGCCCAGAACGAACATCTAGTATTTTCCCCAACTTACGCTGTTCCCAATCGTCATTAAACCCTGAAAATCGAATTTCGGGTATCATTTTTTTCTGTTTGTTACTCATGGTTTTCCCCCTTCAAGCGATGAATATCTTGTGAAAGTGCTTTGAAATAATCTTCGTCAACTCTTGTTATCTCATGGTTACTTTCCTGATATTTTTTGTATTCATCATCAACTTTTTGGTTCGCATTTTTTCGACTGACCGTTCCTCGTCCTTCCAAGATATTCGCTCGTTGATAAGTTAAATATCTATCTAATTCCGCTTTCCAATCTGCCATAGTCATCGCTGTTTGTGTCTCTGCTTGATACTCCGCAGTATCTAGATATCCCGAAACAATTAAATTTAAACGATTCAACTCTTTTTCATCAAGATAATTTTTAGAAATAGTCAAATTAGATTTTCTTGGGTAATTTCCTTTATAGTTAATGAGCCCTAAATTATTTTTGCTTGCATCAATTCTTGAAAAAATCAATTCAGGTGCTGTTTGTCCTGTTACTGCATAAAGCATTTTATTTTGCACCGTTTGGAAAAATTCACGTGCCACTTCACTAGAACCATCATAATCAATACTTGTTGCAAATATATCTAGCACCTGTTGATAAAATAAACGCTCACTTGAACGAATATCACGAATCCGTTTTTGTATGTTTTTAAAGTACGTAAGATTATTAGTCAGTTTCTCCGTATCTAACGCTGCTCCAGTAATCAAATATTCTTTTAAGATTGTCGAAGCATATCTTCTAAACTGTGCCCCACGAGCAGAACGTACTCGATAACCGATTGCTATAATCATATCCAGATTGTAAATAGTAATCGTTCGTTTAACCTCTCTGTTCCCTTCTTTTTGAACTGTTAAGTAATCCTTAACAGTTGCTTCAGGCTCTAACTCTTTATCTGAAAAGATATTCTTCACGTGAAGACTCACATTATTTTTTGTAGTTTGAAACAACTCAGCAATTTCTAATTGTGATAGCCAAGCTGTTCCGTCTTGTAACCGAAGCTCAATTCTTGTTTGTCCATCTTCGGTATTATAAAGAATAATATCATCTGTCATTCGCCCTTCTCCTCTCAGTGTTGCTCATGAGAAAACACTACTTTTGTTGCTTCTATCAAATCTCTTGAAGCATCTGTGACAGCCAGTTGATCTAACATCGCTAGAAATTCAGATTCCGCTTTTGCTATTTCCTGATTTAACTCTACCATTTCTTTACTTAAAGCAACCATATCAATTGGTTCTTCTTCTTCAAAAGTGTCCACATAGCGTGGAATATTTAAATTAAAATCATTCTCGACAATTTCTTCAAATGTTGCGACATGTGCATATTTTTCTACATCTTCACGTTTCGTATATGTTTCTAGGATTTTCTCAATGTGTTCAGATTCCAATAAATTTTGATTTTTAGATTTTGTAAAATCATTTGACGCATCAATAAATAAGACATCTTTCTTTTCACGATCTTTCTTCAAAATAATAACCGTTGTAGGAATACTTGTATTAAAGAAAATATTTGCGGGAAGCCCAATCACTGTATCAATCGCGCCGTTTTCAAGTAAAATTTTACGAATTTTCCCTTCTGCTGCACCTCGGAACAAGACACCATGCGGTAATACAATAGCCATCACACCAGTATCTTTCAAATGATAATAACCGTGTAGTAAGAAAGCAAAGTCAGCTTTCGATTTTGGTGCTAGAACACCGTAAGAGGCAAAACGTGGATCATCTAAAAATCCTTTTTCAGCTGTCCATTTTGCACTATATGGTGGATTCATTAACACGCCATCGAAATTCGTTGGTTCTTCTGTAGGCCAATCTGCATCAAGAGTATCACCATTATGTAAATGCTGATTCGCAATGTCTACACCGTGTAGAATCATGTTCATTCGCGCTAAGTTATACGTAGATGTATTTAATTCTTGGCCAAAATAGTTAATCGTTCCCGGTTCATTGGAATATTTTTTTGCATTCAGTAATAAAGAACCTGACCCCATAGTTGGATCATACACACTGAATCCTTTTTGATTCTCCTTGCCAGCCAGAACAATTTGCGTCATCAACGTAGAGACTGGTTGAGGAGTATAGAATTCACCTGCTTTTTTCCCTGAGTCAGAAGCAAATTGTCCAATCAAATACTCATACGCATCGCCCAACGCATCGCCTTCATGTGCAATATCTAGAGAAGCTAATTCTTTCATCACTGCTGAAATAGTTTGGTTCTGCTTCTGTGGGGTTGCGCCTAATTTTTTTGAATATAAATCAACATCTTCAAACAAATTTTCAAATAGCTCACTGCTTTGTTCGATATTTCTAAAGCCTTGTGCTAAATCTTCTAATTCAAAGCGACCTTTGTAGACTTTTTGAACCATTGCCGTAAAAGTTAGTTGCGGTTCTAAAGCATAAGAAAAGTCATCCTTCAATTCATCAATCAAATCATCCTTAATCTCAAGATCTTCAAAAGCAGCTTCATAAACTTTTTGAGCAGCGTTAAGATCTGTTACCTCTTCTTCTAAAAGGTTTGCTGCATAATAAAGAAGCCTATCTGATAAATACTTATAAAAAACTAAGCCTAATAAATAATTTTTATACTCATTTGCATCCATTTTTGAACGCAATATATCTGCACTATTCCATAATGCTTGATAAAGTGTTTTTGATGTTTGTTCTACCAACTTACACTCTCTCCCATCATAAGTTTTACTTTAATATTAACAATGATTGAGATATTTTACTAGTTTTACTTTGTTATTCCTATAACATTTCCACAAAAAAATAACCTCAATAAGTCCAAACTATCGCCAACTTATTGAGGTCATTTTTAGTCTCCAACTAATCTCAATACCTGTTGTAAATATCTAGTCTGTCCATTTTAATAGGCAGCAAAACAAACATAAAAAAAAACACCTTTTCAAATTGAAAAAGTGTCTCTTGTCCATCCCTACCATTCCAAATTCAACAAACTCAGCATTTCATGATACGCTGTTTCGATGCGTTGTCGTGTGGCTTCTGGTACTTGATTCGCATATTTTCCATCTGGTAAATAATCCTCTGCCAACACCACTTGAAAATCATAGGCTTGCATATCGCCATACTCAAAATCATAATAGGTATGATTCGCAATTGGTTCTCTGGAAACCCAAGTTGGATGTAAGGTGATATTACTCAAATACGTGCGTTTGCCTTCTTTAGTAATTTCCACTTCCGGAATAACGCCTCTTTCGGTCCAGTAATCGTAATTAACGGTTTCATACCGTTGATTTGATAATAAATTTCCCATCGAGTAGATAATAAATTTCTTTTCACCATCTTTTTCGATTACCTCAGTTGGTTCAGCGACATGGGGATGGCCACCAAAAATAATATCGGCCCCAAAGTCAATCATTTGACGATACACAGTTTGCTGTTCGGCAGTTGGTTCTAACGAATACTCTACACCAGATTGTGGCATAACAATCGTAATATCCGCAATTTTCTCCGCTTCTTTAATATCGGCTTCCACCTTGTCGATTGATAAATCGTTTAAATATTTGTCATAGTCTGCTTGACTAATACTTGCTTCAATTCCGTTAAACCCATAGGAATAAGCCAACATCGCTACCTTGATGCCGTTAACTTCTTTTACTAGAATACCAGTATCGTCAACATTGACTCCAATTGTATCCAATCCTGCATCATGAAAGGCTTTTGCCGTCGTTGTTACACCTTCTATCCCGGTATCAAGAATATGATTATGTGCCAGATCAATGACATCAAAACCGGCATCTTTTATACTCTCAACAACCGTTGGAGGAGCATTAAACAAAGGAAAGCCACCTATTTCTTTATTAGGATTAATCGTTCCTTCAAAATCACCTAGCGCGATATCTGCCGAAGAAATCAGTGGTTTAACTTGCTCGTAATCATTGCCAAAATCATAGTTTACACCATCAAATGAACTCAAATAGAGCGGTCTGTGGTATAACATATCGCCACTTGCAGTGACTGTAATTGTTTGTGGCTCTTGATTTTGTTCTTTCGTAGTTTTTGTATCACTCACAACGTTTGTTTCTTTAGGTGAGCTCAATCCTTTGTAAACAATAAAATACCCGGTACTAATAATTGAGACAAATAATAGTACTACTAAAATAGCAAAGATTATCTTCTTTTCACGACTGGAAAGCCGACGTTCGTCATTCATGTTTTATCTCCTCTCAACTGTCTTACTTGGAAACAAATTTACATTAGATACTCCTGATTTCTAAAAATGCTATTAAAATAAACTACATAATAAAACTTTCTAACCTTTTTTAACGTCTTCTATAAATTATTATACTGAAGATTTCAATAGTTTAATAGTGTTATCCATGACACTATATAGCATCAATTACAGCTTGTGCGACAACTTGGGCGACATTGTCTAAAAAAACATTGGGTATGATATTGGTTGGTGATAATTCATCATCAGAAATCAAATTAGCAATTGCCCCTGCCGCAGCAATTTGCATTTCATCGGTGATTTTAGCCGCTTTAGCATCTAAAACACCTCTAAAAATGCCAGGGAAAGCTAATACATTATTAATCTGATTCGGATAATCACTCCGTCCGGTTCCTACAATATATGCTCCTGCTGCTAATGCTTCCTCTGGTAAAATTTCTGGTATCGGATTGGCCATCGCAAAAATGACGGGTTTTTCTGCCATTTGAGCAATCCACTCTGCTTTTAAAACATTTGCCTGAGAAACACCGATAAAAATATCTGCATCAACCAAAGCCTCCTGCAATGTGCCAGAAACAAATTCACGATTTGTCACTTTGGCAATTTCTAGATGATGTGGTAACAACTTCTGACCTTCTTGTTCATTTAAAATGCCCGCTTTATCTACCACAAGAATCGTTTGAATGCCTACTGCTAAGAACTTTCTGGTAATTGCAATACCAGCTGCCCCGCCACCATTGATCACTACTTTAACCTCATCTAGTGTTTTTCCGATTAATTTTAAGCTATTGAAAGTTGCTGCCAAAGCCACAATTGCCGTGCCATGTTGATCATCGTGAAAAACTGGAATAGAACATTCATCAATCAACCTTCGCTCAATTTCAAAACATCTCGGAGCCGCAATATCTTCTAAGTTGATAGCACCAAATGTAGGAGAAATAGCTTTGACAGTTTGAATAATTTCATCGACATCTTGTGTATCCAATACAATAGGAACCGTATCAATATTTCCAAAGCGTTTAAACAAAGCAGATTTCCCTTCCATAACTGGTAAAGCTGCTTCAGGACCAACATTTCCTAGACCCAATACCGCTGAACCATCACTCACCATGGCTATGGTATTTTTTTTCATCGTTAACTCTCGAGCAAGCGACTGATCCTCAACAATAGCCGAAGTAATAGCCGCCACTCCTGGTGTATAAACAATACCTAAGTCGTCTGGGGTATCAATATCTGCTTTGGGAACTACTGAAAGCAGTCCGCCGTTTTCCCTTACCTGTTCTAATGCCACTTCTTTTACGTTTTTATTCATTATTTTCCCTCCACAAAAAGAAAACGGATACAAAACATTTTATTTATTATCTTACCATAAAATAGCGAACTTGATAGTTTTCTTAGAGCAATTGCAACATTGGATGGTAATAAGAAACACCCAACAAACTTCTAAATGAAAAATGGTTTAAACTGTTTATTGAAAAATACTCGATTTTTTCGAAAGTTCTATCACAGATTACATTCTAAAGTGATTGAGCTGCTTAACAACTGTGTGAGCAGAACAAGAAACAAAATATTGTCGTAATATTAAAAAGACCCAACAATACTTTCTTTGTGTTGCAGCAATAAGTATTGTTGAGTTTAATTTCCCCAGAATCTGGTTATCTGCTATGAATAATTAATCTTGAAACTTAAGACTTCCTCTAATAATTGATTCTTATCGACTTTTTTTGTTGAGTAAATAGCAAAAAAATCAACTAGATACGCCATAAATAAACGCAATACATCCTCATCTTTTTTGTAATAACCATTAATAATCCGATCGCAAATTCCTAAATGTAACGCATAAGCAAAATCATTTAAGTAGACAGCTGATTCAGGTTGAATAATTTCTTCTTCAATTAAGTAAGCCATTAAATTTTTATCACGAGTCTGCATATTTTGATCAAAAATAAATTTCCGTACCTCATTATAGTGTTTACTTGGAAAATAATCGAAGTATACATCAATATAAGATAGAATGCTGTCTGAATGACTCGATTCAAAGACCCTTTTAAAGGTATACGGCGTTTGAAAAGAATATCTTGAAAATTCACGCCAAGTAATTAAAAATCTTAAGTCTGCAGACAACTCACTTTTATATAATTCTTGGATAGCATCTAAATATGGTTTCACATTATCAATTAATGCTAGAGCAATCAATTGCTCTAAATTATCAAAATAATTGTACAATGTTGCACTATTATAACCAGCTCGATCTGAGATGTTGCGAATAGTTAATTCCTCTACCCCTCCCTCATCAATCAATTGTTGACATGCTTGAATAAAATATTGATACACTCGTTGTCGTCGAATTTCTTTATTTGCCATGTTCACCTATCCTTTTCTTCTTTCTCATTTTAGCATAAGAGATTGCTTAAAAAAAGAAAGGCTTCTTTTGAATTTTTTTCACAATATCATTGCTATCAACAAATCAATAGATTATAATGTAATCAAATGATTATATTATTACTCTGCAAGCCATCAAATTTATTTTTTAAGCAATGATGAAAACGAACTAATGAAAGGAAGTTTTAACATGTTGCAAGTTACAGAAGAACAAGTACAAAATATTTTATCTATGGATACCGTGATTCCTACAGTAAAACAAGCGTATCGAGAAAATGCTGCAGGCACCTTTTATCCTGGAGGACGAATTGTCTTTCCAGTACGAGGTCCTGAAAATTCAGGGCAATGGCTAGTAGCAAACAATGAAACAAAACCCTATTTTGGCTCTAAATTTTCATCTGGCTTTCCTGAAAATCCTAAACTTGGATTACCTAGTGTTATTTCAACTATTAGTCTGTATTCTAATGAAACAGGAGAATTAAAAGCACTGATTGCTGCAAATTATCTAACTGCAGTTAAAACCGGAGCAAATGCTGCGGTTGCAACCGATTTATATGCTCGTAAAGATGCTAAGGTTCTTGGAATTATCGGTACAGGTCTACAAGCTATTTCTCAAGTTAAAGCCATTCAGGAAGTTCGTTCAATCGAAAAATTAATTGTTTCTGATTTAGTTCCACAACGTGTCGAAGATTTTATTGAAGAAATTAATAAGATTAAAAATCGTGACTATGAAATTGTTCATGCAAGTTCTAGCGATGAATTAGTAGCTGCATCTGATATCGTCTGCACTTGTACTACTTCTCACAAACCGGTATTTAATGGCGAATTAATCAAACCTGGTACGCATATTAATGCTATTGGTTCTTATACACCATTTATGCAAGAGATTGATGAAACAACCGTCACTCGCGCAAGTAAAATTGTTACAGAACATGTAGATGGTCTATGGGATGCTGCAGGTGATATTCTGATTCCTTTTGATAATGGCTTAATTACAAAAGAGGCCGTGACCGGTTCTCTAGGAGAAGCAGTAACCAATCAAATTCCTTTGAGAGAATCAGAGACAGAAATTACACTTCATGAAAGCGTCGGTTCTGGCGTCTTAGATATCGCTTTATCGATTTTAATTTATGAACAATTAACAAAATAATAATGATTAAACTCTCTGTCCAAATTTGACAGAGAGTTTTTTTGGACAGTAAAAAAGCAGACCTTCATTTCAAAGATCTGCCCTTTTTCTTTTTAGAATCCGTAGTTTTATCTCACTTTATTTGATGAAATACGTGCTAGCAACGCATACACGAATATACCAACACCAGCTCCGACAAATACACTTAGTTGATTGATGACTTGTAATCCGTCAATATAACCTAACATCGTTACAAGAATTCCTACAATTGTTGCAATATAAGCATTTTTATTGATTCCTGCGTATTTATTATTTTTTTCTGGATTTACTTTATCCAAATAAATACTATCTAAATCAATTTCCTGTTTGGCTACAAAGAAATAATGAGCCAACATTACCCCTACGATTGGTCCAAGCATCACACCAATCATATTCATAAATGCCATTACACCACCATTTCCAGCCATTGTTTTCCAAGGAATCAAAACAAAAGCGACTATAGCAGAAAGCGTCATTGCTTTTTTGTAGTTTAGATATTTAGGGAACAAAGCAATTAATTGATACGTCGCAGAGATCCCATTACTTGATACATTTGCTGATACAGTAGCTAATAATAATACCAGAATTCCACCGATAATTGCTAAAGGTTTATCCCATTGTTGCATGATAGATAAGATTCCAAATTGTTGAAAATCAGCCCAATCTGTCACACCATAATGCAACGCTCCACCGACTAATATAATGACGCTCGTAAAACCAAAAACAAGGTAACCCACACCAAAACCAGCTGTCATTCCACTTGAAATTGCCTTGTTTGATTTTGCATTACGACTAAAATCGGCAACGTTCACTGCTGGAGAAGACCAAAATCCTAGCCAAGAATTAAAAACCATAAAATAGACTAAAATAGTTGGATAGTTATAAGATAACTCTTTTGGTGGTGTAAACGCCAAAATATTTCCAAATCCTCCGGCAACATGTAATGCCCAAACTGCTGCTGAAATAAAGAAGATATAAATCAAAGGATTCAATATATTATTAAATTTATTAATTAGACTCGTTCCACCCAAACCAATAACTAACGTAAAAATCCAAAATAAAATAAAACTAATTAAATTAGGTAAATTGATACCAATAAAGTTAAAATTGCCTCCTAGATTGGCAAATTCCGGCCAAATAACACAAATTAAAATATACAAAGCACGAGAACCAGTATAAATTTGTAAACTAAACCAAGCCAAGCCTGAGAATATTCCACGTAAAATACTTGGTAAAATCGCTCCCTTCTCACCGTAAACCGCTTTCAAGTGCATAGAAGAGGGAATACCATATTTAGCCCCTGCACGTCCGTTCAACGTATTCATTAATGCTGAAGCAATAAAACTTAAAAAACAGGCAGCGATAATATGCTTCATAGGTGCGCCTAATAATAAAAATCCGGCAACAGTTGCATAAGTGGCAATATTATGAATGCCACCCATCCATAGAGTAAAGTAATTACTAAAGTTCATAGTTCGTTTATCCGTACGTAGCGGTCTCAAATCTTCATTTGCTTGAGCTTTAACATACTGATCATATTTTTCATCAGAAATCTGATAAATCCCCGTTGTGGAATCTGTATTTTCCATAATCATTCTCCTTAAAAAATAAAATATAATTAAATTTACTCTGCAAAGTTTTTTAATCAAGTGATTATTTTTTATATCCAACGATTATTTTTATTATAGCACAGACTTTTTCTCATTGAAATATTTTTCACAATTAATTTTAAAAAAATAGATTTAAAAACAATAAGTGTTGATATACAAAACAAATAAACAAATTTTATTATTCACATAATGTTTATTTCCTGCTTATTATTCTGAATAATTTTTGAAAAAAAATAGGTTATCAAACGCTTCCGAGCTATAAATTTTTCACCATATACTTCTTGAACAGGAAAAAACAGCCAACTACTTTTAGTCGGCTGTTTTCATTTAAGCTTTTTAATTGTTTCTTCACCTTGTCTGCTAATTTTTTTACTACTTAGCACTCTTTTTCAATTAGATTCTGCTAACCAAACTATCTGGCAACAGACTTAATGGATAAGATAGATAAACCACCAATCATCGAGAAAATGAATGAGACAATAAAAATCGCAGAAAAACTAAATTGAGAAATGACAAAAGCTGCTATGACTGGAGCAATCGCTTGTGTAACCGTATTTCCTAAATTGTAGACGCCTAAGAAAAAAGCAACACGATTTTTATCTGGAATCACTTCTAAATTCAATAGATTATCCAATGAATTCCAAATACCCATTCCCAAACCAGCTGTAAAACCATAAATTAGAATCCCCAGATCATTCTGTAAAAAGAACATACTTAGTGCGCCAACCCCTAATGAAATAGTTGAAAGACCAACTGGTAATTTCAAAACCTTGTATTTATCTGATAAAGGACCTGCAATAAAGCCCATCGCGATTCCAAATACCAACATAATCATATTAATCAATTGAATGGAGTGTTGCGTAGCTCCTGTCCCCTTATGCAAGAAATCAGTCATAATGAATAGCAGATAACCTGTAATAGAGAAATTTCCAACTCCTTGAAATAACTTACCGATTAAAGCTAAATAATAATCACGTCCAATTTCCCAGCTAGGAAATATTTTCATCGAGGCTTTAATTGATGTCTTTTCTTTTTTATCAAGTTCCATTCGTTCTTCATCTAAATTTGAAGGTTCCCGCACAATAATTGCTGCAATTAGAGTACCGACAAAAGTTATAATCCCGAAAATAATAAATCCTAAACGAAACTGTCCTAAAAACATTGCAGCAAAGATTGTAAATCCATTATTTCCCAAAGCCATGCCTAAACCACCATACGCACCTGAAGCTGTTCCTTTTCCATTTTCTGGCGCAAGATCCAACCATGCGACCATTGGAGCAACAATAAAGTTCAATGCGATTTGTCCCAACATCCAACTCACTAGTAGAAAAGGAATATTATTAGCTGTTGAGGCAAGGATCATGGAGCCCATAAATACAGCAGCTCCACCGACAAGCCAGGGGGTTCTTTTACCAAATCGGGAACGTGTACGATCAGATAGATATCCGGCAACCATATTGGAAATAGCAGCTACGATCATGCCACAAGTTGAAAACAGTGCAACTAATTGTATTTTGTTTTGTGCATCAATTTGTTGAATCAATGCTGGTAAGAACAAACTAGCCGCAGCAATATATGGTCCTAGCCAAGAAGCTGGTCCAATAATCAATCCTAGAACTAGACGCTTTAAAGATACAGTTGTATTCATTTTTTTCTCCTCTCAAAGCTACGCATTTGTTACGTAGTAATAATCAAAATCAGCATAAGAATCACGTTGGTGAGCGTCGACTGAACCAATGAAGTTGAATAATGCAGTAAAACCACCAATCTCTCCTGGTTCACCGTTCACCCCTTCATCGGATAGGTAGGAGACATCAATTCCTTCAACAAAGATATTCCACTCTTCTGCTTGTCGATACAGCAATGATGCAACTCCTTGATTGTAGTCAATCTTTAATTCAATTGTGTCATCATTCACAATAAGGCGATGATTACTGTACTCAATTCGTTCTCCCAACTTCGCCTGTAGAACAGTTAATATCGTAGACTTGTGTTCCTCTGAATACGTTAAATGTAGATACAACCAGTTGTTTGAATCATAATAAAGCCCCACACCAGCAGTTTCCGAATAATGATTTGGCTTGAAGGACACCTTTGTTTGTACCTCATAAGAAAATGAAGTTGCTCTGGTCGCCATAATTGCTGGATTAATTTGTGAAAAGAAAGAATTTTCACCATGGATTCGTAAATATCCTGACCGTTCACTTGTATTTACCCATTTTTCTTCTTGATTACGATAGGGCGTCATAAAGCTTAAACTATAGTTCCCATCGAAATCATCTTTTACATCATGAGCGTGTTTTTCAAGAGGCAATAAATTATCCGGTCCTTCAACTTCCATCTTAGCTAGATTGGATCCATCTGCCATTTCTAACCAATCATCTTCTGTCCAATGCATTTTTTGAATCGAGGTTTCTCGACCTAGTGGATTCAACAACGTTCCTTCGAGCGGTCTTGACATCAAATGGGGAATGTACCATTCACCTGTTGGCGTTTCTACTAACGAACCATGTCCGGCCTTTTGCATTACAGAGTTAGGATTATACATTTCAAAATGCCCAGCATCTGGGTCGCCTAGTGAAAACATATGCTTTGGAGAAGAAGTAATGATTGGTTCGCCTGATGGATGAGCTTCATACGGCCCAAAAACATTTTTTGAACGCCCTATTTCTACACCATGTCCATAACCGGTACCTCCTGCTGCAATCAATAAATAGTAATAATTCTTACGTTTATAAATTTGTGGTGCTTCTGCACACCCACGTGTAGTAAAACCATGGTTGATACGATGCCAGTCTCCAATAATTCCGCCATTAGCTAAATCAACTTCAGCAATTACAATGTGCCCCGGGGCTTGGTAGCCTTCTCGAGTCTCCCATTCTAAAATGGCTAAATAATGTTTCCCATCCTCATCATGGAAAATCGCTGGATCAAAACCAATAGCAGTTAAAAAGATTGGTTCTGACCAGGGTCCCATAATATCGTCTGCCCACATCGCATAAGAATCAGAATTGAATTCACGTCCGGCCATGTTAACCATATGAGAGTATGCCAACCAGTATTTTTTGGTTGCAGGATCATAGGATAAATGTGGTGCCCAAATACCAGCCGGTGTATTTGTTCCTCTTAAATTCACTTCGTCGTTTTTTAGTACATAATCAATCAATTCCCAATTTGCTAAGTCCTTAGATTGAAAAATTTGAATCGCTGGATTCCAGTGAAATGTTGATGTGGCAATGTAGTAAGTATCTTCTACACGAATAATAGAAGGATCCGGAGCCATTCCTGGAATAATTGGATTTTGAATTTTGTTCATTACATCTCTTCCTTTCCCATTTGACAATCATTTTCTAAATGACATATCTCTTTTGTAGCCGCATACATCTTCTTCCATATTTGATAAATACGCTGATACTGTTCTACACTTTGTTTATTTGGTCGATATCTATGCTTCTTATAGACTACAAATTGCTCGCTTAAACTCTGAATATCATCAAACCAGCCGCAACCTAATGCCGCAATCATACAAGCTCCAGCACAAGGTCCTTGTTCTACTGCTAATGAAACAATCTCTGTATTAAGAATATCCGCCTGCATTTGCAGCCATTCTGGATTTTTGGCTCCTCCACCAACTGAAATCAATCGTTTAAACTGTCTTCCTTTTCGATGCATGATTTCTTGCGAATCTTTTAAACTAAAGGTAATCCCTTCCAAAACTGCTCGTGAAAAATGTGTCAAAGAATGTTCTGAACTTATTCCAATAAAACTACCACGAATTTTACTATCAAAATAAGGCGTTCGTTCCCCTGCGATATAGGGTGAAAATAGAAGGCCCTCACTTCCCGGTGAGATTTGCGAAATGCCCTCTAAAAGTTCCGAGAAACTACGGTCCTTTGCAAAAGTATTTCTAAACCAAGACAAGGAGTTTCCTGCTGCTAATGTGACACCCATTGAATAATACATATTCGCTAAAATATGATTAAAGAAATGTAGCTTACCATCATAATCTCGAAGTTCTGATTCATAACTACTTAAAACACCACTTGTTCCAATTGAAAGTAAGCCAGTTTCCTCATTAACAAGCCCCGCGCCTAACGCTGCACATGCATTATCAGCGCCTCCAGCAAAAATACGAACCTCTTGTTTGAAACCGAATTTTTGCTTGATTTCTGGTCGAACATTTCCAACTTCTGCCAACGAAGCAACTAATTTGGGTAAAATCTGGGCAGAAATACCAAATTCCTCAATCACCTCTCTTGACCAACTTTTCTTTTCTATATCTAAGAGCAATGTTCCAGCTGCATCACTGTATTCCGTTGCTAATTCACCTGTAAACCAGAAACGTAGATAATCTTTTGGTAATAATAGTTTTGCCACTTTCTGCCAGATTTTCGGCTCATTGTCTTGTAGCCATAGGATTTTAGGCAAAGTAAATCCTTCTAATGGAATATTTTTGGTAATCTGGAGTAGCCGTTCACCAAATTGATCAGTGATTTGACGACATTGTTTACTTGTTCGTACATCATTCCAAAGAATTGAAGGATATACTGGTCGATTCTGTCTGTCTAATACGACTAGTGAATGCATTTGTCCTGAAAAACTAATACCTTCTAGTCCATCTGTGAAATCAGCGACATCTGATGCTATTTTTTTCAATACAGATTCACAGGCTACAATCCAATCATCCGGATTCTGTTGTGCGTACCCTGTTTTCGGACTGACTATTGGATATTCACTGCCTTGTTCACTAACGAGTTGTCCTTCAGGAGTCATCAGAATCCCCTTTAAACTACTGGTACCTAAGTCTATACCTAATACATAACGCATTTTTCTACCTCCCGAGGCATTACACTAAGTAATCATTTAAAAGTGATTTCACATATTCAATATGACTAGATGTTAAGTTAATTTTTGAAACACTCAAGGCATGTTCAGTTAGAGATTCTAAGTCTTCTTTATCTGCTAAAATATCAGCTCCAATTCCCTGTTTGAAAGTGCTGTAACGTTCTGCCTTCAAGTCATCAAAGAAACCATCTTCTTTTAATTTTGCAGCTGCTTTTAATCCTCGAGCATAGGTATCCATTCCCGCAATATGCGCCAACAGTAAATCTTCCATTTCAAAAGAAGAACGTCTTACCTTAGAATCAAAGTTGATTCCGCCAGGTGCAATTCCACCGTTTTCTAATACTTCATACATAGCTAAAGTCGTATCATAAATATTGGTAGGAAATTCGTCTGTATCCCAGCCTAACAATGTATCTCCTTGGTTTGCATCTAACGAGCCCAAAGCATTGTACGACCGTGCCACAGCTATTTCATGTTCAAAAGTGTGTCCTGCTAACGTTGCATGGTTGGCTTCCAAGTTCAGTTTAAAGTCATTAGTTAAATTATAGTGCTGGATGAAAGCCATCGTAGTTGCTGCATCAAAATCGTATTGATGTTTAGAAGGTTCTTTTGGTTTAGGCTCCAATAAAAATTGTGGCTTGTGACCAATTTTTTCACCATAAGCAACTGCCATTTTAAATAATCGAGCAATATTGTCCTGTTCAAATTTCATATCTGTATTTAACAACGATTCATATCCCTCACGACCGCCCCAAAATACGTAATTTTCACCACCTAATTTCTGGGAAATATCTAACCCTTTTTTTACTTGAGCAGCCGCATAACTATAAACGTCTGCATTATTCGTTGAAGCTGCCCCGTTGATATAACGAGGATTTGAAAACATGTTTGCTGTATTCCAAAGTAACTTAATCCCTGTTTTATCCATCTTTTCTTTAATAAAATCAGTGATTTCATCTAAGTTCTCAAAGAATTCAGCTAACGACTCGCCTTCTGGTGCAACATCGACATCATGAAAACAGAAATACTCCGCTCCTAATTTTTCACAAATTTCAAAAAATGCCTCTACCCTATTTCTGGCTGTTTCCATTGGCGTGGCTCCAAACCAGCTTCGTTGATTAACTGCTTGTCCAAAGGGATCCGAACCATCTTGAGTCATGGTATGCCAATAAGCAATTGCAAAACGCAAATGCTCTTTCATTGTCTTTCCCATCACTATTTCATCTGCATTATAGTGTCGAAATGCGAATGGATTGCTTGTTTTTGTGCCCTCATACTTAATCTTTCCAACCTGATCAAAATAACTCATCATTTTTCTCCTTTTGCGAGCGATTACAAAAAACTGTTAGCCTTATATGCAATCGCTTACTTTTATTTGTGTCCTTATCATAAAAGATTTCAAGCGATGATTATATATCGAAATCCAGTCACTTTTTACCATTTTCCGTAAAAAAGCAGAATTCTTAACTTTTTTAGTTAAGAATTCTGCTTTTTGTCTATATCATTTTGTTTTTTGATTATTCATTTCTCGATATTCTTTTGGTGATAAGTTACTCCATTTTTTAAACTGGCGTGAGAAATGAGACATATTTTGATAACCAATGATTTCAGCAATTTCATTTACAGAAAGCTTTGGTTGGTGCAATAAAAATTTTGACTCATTATAACGTAATTGATCTAGATACTTTTTAGGACTAACCGAATAGACTTTCCTAAAGACCTTCAACATCGTACTCTCACTTATATTCAACGAATCTGCGATGTAGTTCATGGAAATCAATTGGCGGTTCTCTTCCAATGGATATCCAGTAAATGTACGAAAATTCTGTTGAATCGTGTCAGCAATCGACTTTGCTAAAACCAAAGTAGAATTATCTGACGCATCCAGCTTCTCTTGCTCAACTGTTGCATAATCGAGCAAACTTAATACTAATTCTATTAACAACTTTTCTACAAGTAATTTTTCTCTCAAAGAAAAATGATCTTGTTCCAAAAGTTTAATGTATGTATACAGTACTCTTTCAATTTCTTGAAATACTTTATTCTCTTTACTCAATTTGATTGGACAATACATCAAAAGATTCTGCTGAATTCCAGGATCATCGATATCAAAATGGACACAAAAATAACGCATCCCGTCTTTCGAAACACAAGAATTTTCATGTGCCGTTCCGGGAGGGATAAGGACAATATCATTTTCATAAAAATCGTAAAAACGTCCCTCAAAATTGGTTCGCTGCATCCCCTCTAGAATAATCATAATTTCAAACGCAAAGTGTGTTTCACGCTCCGCTGCCCAACCAAAGGAAACTTTTTGCTGATGTCCACCAAAAAATTTCATGTTCATGTCGATTTCGGGCAGATTTGCTAGCTTTTTCAACCATTCCGGTTTTTCATTCATATTATTCTCCCGTTCACAGTTATTAAGTACCTGACACTTATTATACTATGCAATCTACATTCGAATGTAATCTTTAATGACGGAGTAGCAATTTTTAAACAATATCTTAAGTTAATTAAGCAATTAGACAGCTTCGCAATGAAGCTACTGCTAAGTAGAAAAATTTTTTCACTCTTTAGTTTAGCCATAACATCAAACAATGTGTAACTATACCAAATGTTGGTCGACACGAGGGATGGAGAAAAAGCACCGAAATTGGTAAGCAAAAAAATGATCGTATTGACTCTGTGTTAATTGCTGATTTTATAAGTTATGGTTCGTTCAACAAAAGTAGTGCTGTCTGAGTTTTCTTCACCTGATGAATTCAATCAAGTATCTGCGAAATATTAGCTGAGACATATCGCTTAGCGAGTCGAAATCGCGTTGGACTGAGTAAAGCAGAAACGCTTAAAACACTCGCAGCTCAGTCTTTTAGTGTTCGTTTTGCGCCAGATGCTTTTGTGTTTCAATTGCGTTTCTGGTTCTTGGTGCTACGATTTCAGGTGAAATTGGTGCTATCCAGACATTTTCTAATCCTAAAAATTAGTTGCTTATGCAGGCAACGATGCTTCTGTTAAAAAATCTGGTGAATATGAAGCCACTCACAACGTGATGAGTAAACGTGGCTCTCCTTACTTAAGAAAAGCGTTGTTTCAAGCGACACTCATTGCTTCCAGATGCGACCCAGTTTTCAAAGCCTTTTATGACAAGAAACGAGCAGAAGGGATACACCATCTTACAGCGATTGGAGCTGTTTCAAGAAAGCTATGCTATATTATTCATGCCATTCTAACAAAGAATGAACCCTATGAAATTCGTCAGTAGTGAAAAAAATGATCTTTCTGAGGTTTATTTGTGATGCACTTATACGTTATGTTTCATTCAGAAAATTTTGTTCATTTTTCACTTGACTTTATATAGTTAGTCTTGTATATAGGAATCGTTCTAATTTCACCTGCCCAATCATAGATATCACTGAAAATATATTTATGGACAGCAAGAAATGTTACATAATTTAGTGGTTTATTTTCTAAACGAACCAATTTCATAATTTTACAATTCTCTTATTTTTCTACTTCGTCACAATCTTTTCATACATTTCAAATAACTTTGCGACTGTCTCTGTTTCACTAAGCCATGTTTTCTTCCCGTTTACCGTCTTTATCATTCCATACGCTTCCATCACTGCTCTATCATTGGCTTGATGGGCTTTTCTAAGTTCAACAGGCATAGTTAACTCATCGTACATTTCTGAAAGTGAACTATCGGAATATCTGTTCCTCGCATCTAAAATTGCTTGTGCAGATTTAATTATTTTTTCTTTAATTTTCGCATTTTCTGCTGGCCATGGGAAATTATTATACACAATATTCGCTGAATATTGATAATCACTTTTCATCCTTCCTGCTACTGTTCTCATCCATGACATATGAACGTTTGAGGTCATGATACCAAATATATATAAATTTGCTTCAGGAATAATCAATGCACTACCATTCACAATGATGTCTGGTGTTAACATATCTAAAGGGATGTATCTACGTTTTTCTGATGATACTTTTGGTATAACTAGCATATTGCTAGTTGGTTGACGTATTTCACCAAAAAGATATGGGTAATCAGCCATCTTTATTGTTTGTGGTCTCTTACTTAATTCCCTAAATACTTTAGTTAATGATAACCTATTCATTACAATTTTAGATTTCGAAAAAACAGAAGGACTAACCCCTTGCAACCATAAACACCATCGTTTCTTACCTTTTAGTAATTCTTGACCTCCTACATACTGGCGAACCAATATTTTGTTTTCAGCATTTTCTGAAATCAGTTCCTTTACTTCTTCTTCATTTAAAATCAAATGTCCATTATCTATAGGCATACTACCATAATTCATTGATGGTACATTAAAAAGTGGTTTAGTCCTACTTGTAATCATTGAATTTTTAGCATTTACTAAATAACAGTTAATAAAGTCTACTTCTTCTTTTAGCTCATCAGAAATAATATATTTATTTGTTTTTTTCTTATTTAAACTATGTTTGAACCCAATAATCACACAATGAACCTTTGCAATATCCTTTGATTTAGTTTCTGCTGACCAAACAAATGAAGAATGTGCGAATATAATTTCAATCCCACTTTCTATTAATATTGGCCACAAAATAGGAACTTGTTCTCCTTGAACGATAGAATTTGTTGAAACAAAAGAAACAAGAATATCTGTATTCTTAATCATTTTTAAAGCTTTATAATACCATGCTGATACATAATCGATATTACCAACTTTCTTTTGATCAAACACTTCAATTAATTCGAATTTTTGATGGGTAGTTTGCTCTTTTTTTCCAATAAATGGTGGATTTCCAATTATATAAGTCAACCTATTCTTTTGTACAATTTTCTCCCAATCAAGAGACAATGCATTACCTTCAATAATATTTGTATATGATTTCAGCGGTAAAAAGTCAATATCTGCATAGACAATTTCCTTTGTTTTTTCTAGCATTTGACTTTCTGCAATCCATAAAGCCGTTTTTGCAACAGAGACAGCAAAGTCGTTTATTTCAATTCCGTAAAATTGATTTAGTTTAACTTGTACCAACTCTTCGCCAATATCAAGAGTTACTTCATTACCTTTATAAAGTTTAATAGCTTCATTTTCTAACCTCCTTAAGGAAATATACGTCTCCGTTAAGAAGTTACCAGAACCACATGCCGGATCAAAAAATACCAAATTTGCAAGCTTTCTTTGAAAATTCTTAGCCCTTGCTGCTACAGCCGCTGGTTGTTTATAGGTACGTAATTCATTTAATTCTTCACATAGAGAGTCCATAAATAATGGATCAATTACTTTATGAATATTTTCAATAGAAGTATAATGCATACCACCTTTTCGGCGTGTCTCAGGATTCAGCGTCGATTCAAATACTGCTCCAAAAATAGTAGGGCTAATTTCTGACCAATCAAAATTAGACGATGCATGATCTAAAATTAATTGACGCAAGTCATCAGTAAAATTAGGAATTTCTAGATTTTTCTCAGCAAACATCCCACCATTTACATAAGGAAAGACTAATAAATCATCTTCCAAATAAGGATCTCGTTTATCTGTCGGTGTATCTAATATTTCAAAAAGATCAATTAATGCTCTACGAAACTGTCTACTATCAAATTGAGAAAGATAGTTATGAAATATCGCTTTACATTTAAATAGTCCAGCATCTTCTGCATAAAAGCAAAATACTAGGCGAACTATCAACTGATTGATTGCATGTAAACTTTCTTCGCTTTCTGGATTTATATATTGTTTAAGCAAACCACTATATACTTCACCTACAATTTCTCCCGCTTGCATGGATACTTTCATTTCGCGTTCAATATGCTCATTGCTTTTATCTACCAAAAATTCTAGACGATAAAATTCCTTGTCTAAATCAGTAAGTTGAATAATTACTGCTTCATTATTAGGCTTCTCCATGTCATAAATATAAAATTCTTTAAAATTACTAGTAATTATCCAACGAGGACGTTGAGAGTAAGGTAAATTTGCTGAATAACGCTTGGCCTGCTGAAATGGTGTTAAATATGAACCATCAGACTGCTTGATTGCTTTGTTTAAATCTTTATTCTTCCCCTTTTGTTCAATCATGACTTTTGTCTTATCAATATATCCATCAATAAAACTTGTATGATCAAGCACAACGGTATCTTCGAAAGTAATATATTCACTAGGATTTTCTAAACCATATACGGATTGCAATAAATCTAACCAAAATGGTTGACTATCTTGCCTTTCATTTCCTTTATCCTTCCATCGTTCGATAAATTCACGTGCTCTCTTCTTTTGTTCTCTAAGATTCATATATTATTACTCACCTTCAAAAGTTAGTTAATTCTAAAAATATTCTTCTAAATAGAATTTATTAACCATTATAACATGCACCGTTTTCCAACTGCACTATTCTAAAAAAATTCACTAACATGTATTGATATGAAAGTGGCAATTATCAGAAGTTACCTTCTAAATTAATCTGTTTCATTAAAGAAATTTTTAATAAATCTTGTGTCTTATTGAGTCGATAGTATTTTGAACTTTCCATAGAAAATAAGAGACTCCTCGTTTTATTGCCACACAGTTAGGAACTATTGTCAAGGGCAATCGGAAAAGAACATGAGAATAATACATGCACTTTTTGAATACTTGGCAAAAGGAACAAGAAGAATTGTATCATTCAATCAATCTTACTCCGCCACCTATGAAAGAACGTCCTGTATTCACTTATCTTAATTATTACAATGAAATTGTGCGGTGTTATCCTGATTATCCCAACAATATCTTGAAAACCTTCTATAAGAAAAACACTACCATGAAGAAGATTTCACCACATGGCTTTAGACATACACATACAACACTATTGTTTGAAAGTGGCGCTGGGATGAAAGAAGTACAAGAACGTTTAGGACATTCGACAAAAGATATTCATAACGCATTTAGTGTGTATACTCATGTATCTAATGAACGTCGCATAGAGGCTATAGAAAAACTTTCCCATTATCTTGACGCTCTATAACCAACTCTTTTCTTTCACTGTAACTTGCGCCCCTTTCTATGTACGCAAAAAAGTATGATTAACAGTTATTTTTCTATATGACTAATTACATGAAAAGAACCTATTCGGCACTTACATTACATGACTAGTTGCCAAAAATAGCATAAAAAAAAGACACCTCCAAAAATTGGAAAGTGTCTGAATCGTTGGTATAACAACGATTAACGTTTTGAGAATTGAGAAGCTTTACGAGCTTTCTTAAGACCTGGTTTCGCCTATAAATAACTGAAAAAATTGAATATGCTTTAAAACCAAGCGTTTTAGACAATTCGTAAAAGTTTAAATTTCAAACAGTTTCACATAATTTCAAGCTATCCGTACCTAATAACGTACACAAAACTACCTTGCAAACCAGAACAAGACTACTTTAATAATATAACAAAGAAATTTAATCTAAAAATCATTAATCGCATTAGTCATAATTCTTAAAAAGTGCTCCTTCTCAGGTGATTCTTCAACACAATACAAAACCAATGAATTTCTTACATAACTGGCATGATCACGTAAAAGCCTTGAGTTTAACGGAAATCCTTTCGCATTTGCAAATAAACCAGCAAAACGCATAACCGCCCGAGTATTTCCTTCTCTAAACGGATGGAGCAACCATAGTCGAGCAATCAAATCTGAAAATAAAGGAATCATCTCCTCTACACTAATTTCAGACCATTCTATCTGATTCATCTCATCAATAAGTGATTCAATTTGAACCTGAATGGATGAAATATCGCCATAATTTAAAGACAAACCAGCAAGAACAGCTTCTTCCTTGTATATAGGAATCGTTCTAATTTCACCTGCCCAATCATAAATATCGCCAAAAATATATTTATGGACAGCAAGAAATGTTTCATAATTAAGTGGCTTATCTTCAAACCAAGCATCAATAT
Source organism: Enterococcus sp. AMC2644 (assembly GCF_058216475.1). Lineage (NCBI taxonomy): Bacteria > Bacillati > Bacillota > Bacilli > Lactobacillales > Enterococcaceae > Enterococcus > Enterococcus sp. AMC2644. The sequence continues at coordinate 1,487,499 of NZ_CM177095.1, read as the reverse complement.
CTAACAATTTAAAATAAGTAATATCCGCTTCGGCTTTTTCAAGTAACTCTTTATCTGATATATCAAGTTTATTTTGTAAAACATCAGTATTTGGAATTAAATAAGGATCATACATTTTGCAACCCCAAAGAACGATATTTTTCAATAACGGTTTCTAGAGCATCAGCAATTTCGATATTTCCTGCTACATACTCCTCCACCAATTTCATTGCATCTTCCGAAGGTTCCGCAGCATCTAAAGTTGAATAGCTTAAAGCAACGTTACGGAGCTTCTCACGCTCGATTTTAGTCGTATTTTTTACTGAGTATTTATAATCAGACATATCTCGTCAACTCCTTTTGACCTACCTAATAAGACATATTATATCATATTTTCAATAGTTCTACGCATAGTTAAAATTAATAGTATAATAAAAATTAGATAAATACCATTAGTATTTCAGGAGATACTCTTATCTGACAATAATTAACGCTTATAAAATAGAGAATTCTTATATTGAACATTAAGCTCAATTGAATGGTCAGTTAGTTATTTTCCAAGTTGATTAATTAATGTTTGTTCATATCTGGATGCTACTTTAAACAATTTAGCGTTTTTATTATTATCTTTTCTAAAACGCTTATATTCATTTAGACTGTCATAAATAGCCTCCCCAAATTCAGTTTGAAAGATATTCTGTTCATGCAACGGATAACATCTTCCATCCTTAATGATCATTCGCTTTATTGGATTCAATGATAAAATATCGTTAATCCCATTATCTCTAGAACAAAAATAATGCATATACATATGTTTAGTGTTGTTATTTCTATCTGCTACTTGAGATTCCAAACTGCGAAGATGAAATAAATCCCAAGCCATACCTCTTATTTTTGAGATGACATTTTTAGAATTAGCTTGAATTGCTCCAAAAAAAGAATTCACTCTACTATCTTTTGAAAAAAGTAAATATGCTAAAAATAGTTCTTGTTCAGCATAGGCGTATAATTCTTTATTTACGCATTGAATGAGTTCCATCATTTTGTTTTTACTATTTTTATTGGATTTAAAATTGATCTCATACATTTTTAACAGAATACAGTATATTAAATAATATTGATTTAAATCTTTATCTGCAATACCTTCATGAACAGTCTTCAATGCTTGGTTGACCATATTTTCAATATCACTATCTTCTGATAGGATCTCCAGTTCAAAATTCTCGAACTCCTCCAAAGTTCGTGACTTATCAAACGCAAAAAAAGACACTAAGCTTTCACGAACATAATTTTTGTCTATCTCATGTTTATTGGCTGCAACTTCCAAAATATACGGTCCACAACTTATTTGAACTTCCTTTTCTTTTATATAAGATAAAAACTTTTTAAACGATTCGCTCACTCTTTTGTACAAAAGAAAATCTCTGAGATAGCCAACAATATTTGAATCAAAATCAAAACATCTATATACTTCTATTCTTCTCAAATAGGATTCAAAATTGTATTTATCAATCAATAAAGTGTTTTCCATATTAGAAAAGCTTTGAACCACGTATTTTTCAATATCTTGTTTCATAAAATCTGACCCAAGATTATTAGAATTATTATCAAAACAAATTAATCTAATATTTTGTGCTAAGTAATAGTTGTCTTTAAAAACTTCCCAAGGCGTCTCTGAAACAAGTAACTCTTCCATGATTTCATCCATAATAACTCTCCCTTTTGTATAACTTTTATTAAATAATATCACAACCATATTTTGAAAATATTAAATACTTAAAAATTATTTTATCTTTGATATTAATCCTTACAATGAAAATTAAAAAAGTATGATACTAAATATAGCAAACAAGAGTTCCCTAATTATGTTATAATGAGTAATTAAAGGAACGAAAAATTTGACAATGTAAAGGGGCATCATTAATATGGGTATTTTAGTAACTAATTCATACTTTATTCCATTAGAAATTAGAAAAAAGATTTCTGGAAGATACCATGTGATAACTAAAGCTATTAATAGAGAATTCTGGAATTCCGTTAGCGATTCCGCTCATAGTTTCTATGTTGGTTCTTATGGACGAGGGACTGCTATTAGTACTAGTGATATAGATATTTTAGTTGAAATTCCTTTAACTGAGTACGATAAATTCAATTCATCAACGGGAAATGGACCATCACGTTTGTTACAGTCCATCAGAAATACAATTAAAACTGTTTATCCTAGAAGTGATATTAGGGCCGATGGTCAAGTAGTCAAAATTAATTTCCATGATGGAATTAAATTTGAAATTTTACCAGCATTTTTAAAAACTGATTATTTGGGGAATCCCGAAGGATACATCTATCCAGATTCAAATATGGGTGGGAACTGGAAAGCCACAAATCCTAAAATTGAACAAAACGCAATGAAGACAAAAAATGGTACAGACTACAGCAACGGACTTTTGTTTGCAACATGCAAACATTTCCGTCATATCAGAGATACTTATTTTAGCAGTTACCATCTTTCTGGAATTGTAATAGATAGTTTTGTTTACACCGCCATGGGAAACTGGAAATATCTAGACGAAGGAGATAGCTCAGCTTCCAATAAAGGCGACTATGAAAATGTTTTGTTAAATTACTACAATAACAATCGAACTTGGGGATCCATAAACCTATCGTCTCCTGGTGGTAATCAACTTGTAGATGCTTCCAGTAGTATTGAATGCTTAGAAAAAGTCATTAAAAAAATAGCGCTATAATTATTTGGAGGGTTAACATGGATACCATACAACAAAAACATAGTTTGGAAGTCCAACTTCGAGAGGCCTATGGGCGCGTAACATACACCTATACAGCTCATCTAAAACTCATGAACAGACTTGATAAAAAAAATAAATGTTTAAAGTCGGTGCAAATTACTCTCTCTGCAATTACTACCGGTGGTTTTTTAGGTACTCTTATTTTTGATGAGAGGATATTAACTTTTATTGCTGGACTGGTATCCGCAATTTCTCTCGGCTTAAACCTTTATTTTAAAGACTTTAAACTAGCTGAGGAGTCTAAACAACATCAAATCGCTTCTGATAAGCTTTGGCTTATTAGAGAAAAGTACATCACTTTATTGACAGATTTAGAAACTTTATCTTTGGATGAGATTGCTTTAGAAAGAGACCAATTAAGAGATGAAACCCATGTGATTTACACGGAATCACCAAAAACAGATAGTAAGAGTTATTCTGAAGCTCAAAATGCTTTGAAAAATGAAGAAGAGCAATTTTTTGAAGAAGAAGAATTAGACAGAATGTTGCCTAAACACTTAAGAAAAAGTAATAAGTAAGCTAAATAAAATTTTTCCAAAATATGCTAAATTACTAATTCAACTGGAGAAAACAGCATTAATGATAATTTTTCAAACACTTTATTCTATTATTAGGCAATCACCACGGAGGGTAGTTCGCCCCAAGGCGAACTACCCTTCGTGGTGATTTTGCCTTTTGCATAGCAGCTATTCCGCTATGCATGCTTTTTAGCCCCGAGTTCTAACAGGGGGCTAACTAAACCTATTTAAAATACCTAATCCCTATTTTAAGGCTGATATAACAACATTTCTATCAATTCACACTGGAACACTCACTTTCCATCGGAACACAAATTTATTCCACCAACGATTGATTAAAAATTCTTAATTTTGCAACCTCTTCAACAAATGGCAAGTATAATTTACCTTCTATTTTTTCAAAATTCTGTTCTTCAAATTGATAAACTTGACTACCTTCAGAAAAAGTTAAAGGATACAGACTTAATTCCTGTTTTTCTTCATTTAAAGAATACAATACGACAGACTTTCCACGCATCTCCTCTTCTAAGTTCTTGCTGAAATATTTTATTGACTCAAAATTCGTCAAAAAAATCATAAGTCGACTGATAGACTGTTCAGCAAATGTAAATGGCATGATATGAATCATCTCATTTATCATGTCGTAGTGCAGATAGAATTTTGCTATTTTTCCAAAGTTGCTGGAGGCAAGGTACAGATTTTTCTCATCATCAATTTGATGATAATATAAATAATCTTTCTCAGTTGGTGGTGTAAGGTTTTCAGCAAAAAATGTCACTATCCGATTTAATTCTTGATTATCCTCTAACTCCGTTTTCTTCACAAAATCAGTCAATACTTTCGTCATCTTTGGATCAACTTCACTTGCTTTTTTTCTCAAAAGATTCGCAATATACTCATCCTCTTGATTACCATAAAGAATATATTCATTGGTAACATTTCCCACTTCAGCAATTCGATTAAGGGTCTCTAGCTTCGGTAAATTAATGCCTCGTTCCCAGTTATTGACAGTACTTCGTGGCAATTCACCTAATAGCTTGCCAAATTTATCCATGCTAAGGTTTAACATTTGACGAACTTCTTTAATACGTTGCCCTGCTTCTTGCTTATTTACTTCCATCCTGAACCTCCTTTTTCACTTTATTTGTTTCTATTATAACATGTACTTAAAAAAAGTCCAATGTTATTGACTTATTTTAAGTACAAATGTATAATTGAAGTGTACTTAAATTAAGTTCTTTGACAATAGAATAGGAGGAATAGATGACAGACTTCAATGCACTTGAATTAGGGCAAGCTATTCGAGAAACTCGTTTACAAAAGGGTTGGACGCAACAACAGCTTGCTCAAAAAGCCAAAATCACTCGTTCGGCTCTAGCAAAATATGAATTAGGGATACGAAAGTTGACTTCTGAACAAGTGAATCAATTACTTGATTGTTTGCTTCAAGAGTCTAAAAATGAACATCAAGTGGAAGGAATTATCGACTACCTGACGATTCATTTCTTCTCTACAAATTACAAAGAGTTGGTAAAAGAAGTTTTAGGTATTTCAATGAAACATATGATTTTCAGTGAAATTACTACTTTAGGATATACAGGAAGATTTAATTTACTAAATGCGATAGATATTCGTATTTCAAACGATACGGTAAAAGGAACTCTATTCGAATTAAAAGGTAAGGGCTGTCGATTTCTCTCTGGTTGGTTAAAAGCTAGAAAAGAAACATGGCCAGATTTTATTCAAAAAGTATTTACCTTTGGAGGAAATTTTACTCGAATTGACTTTTCAATGAATGATTATGAGGGTTTACTCGACTTACCTAAAATGGCAAAGCAAGTAGAAAACAATCATTTCACTTCTACTTTTAGACGTGGAGATATTTACAATGGGAAAAACTTAATGGATGGTTCATCAGATGGTACCACTCTTTATTTTGGTTCACCAAAAAGTCAATTAAGATTTTGCTTCTATCAAAAAAATTATGAGCAGCGTAGAAAGAATGGAACTCCATTAGAAGATTCTCCAATTATCAATCGTTATGAGTTACGCTTTCGACATGAAAAAGCACAAGAATTAGCCAATTACTTACTTTCAAATAAAGAATTTGAAACAATTATTTTTGAATTAATGAATCACTCATTGTGTTTTTATGATCGAACACCAGATAATCCTAAGGCGAAAATTGATAAGGATTGGGCTAATTTTATCGGAAATCATGGAACGCTACAGATTAGCTTAACAAGTAATCCGATGTCTTTAGAAAAGAGTATCCGATGGTTAATACAAAGTGTTTCCCCTGCGATGAAACTCGTTGAATTAATTGGAAAAATTTATGATGTGGATTTATTAGGTATGATTGTAGAGACTGGAAAATTAAGTGAAGATAAACAAAAATTGTTAGACACAATCAAAGAACAACCGAAGTGGTTTCAAGAAGAAATCGATATTTATACAAAAGAATTAACCGACAAACAAAAAAAGCAAAGTACTGCTCACACCATTAAAAGTGTAAGTATACTCCGCCCTCGATAAGTTGAGTATACCACATTTTGCAGTACTTCCCAACAAATAAAGGAGGAAGTTTAATGACTGAAGTTCAAATTAAGCTAAGTGAGGAACAAATGACTCACCTTGGAAAAAATATCTATACGATTATGTTAACTAATATCAAACAAGTACGTAAAGACACCGCGATCGATAAACGTTACTTAACAAAGAAAGAAACTTGCCAATACCTTCATATTTCTAACAATACACTAGACAAATGGATTGAACAAGGCTTGCCCAAAATCACGATTGAAGGCGTCATTCGTTTTGATCGACAAGTTGTCGATGAATGGCTAAATTGCTTTAGTTGCTAGGTGCACGCTATAATTAGGACGTAGTCAGTCCTACGTTCTGGTTTGCTTTGAAAAGAAAGTAGGAAATACAATGGCAATAAAAAAACTTAAAAGCAAAAGTTACAAAGTAGAAATTTTTTATCCAAAAGAAGTGCGACAGATTCTTGGAGTAAGCGCAGAACGATTTCGTAAAACGTTCAAAACGAAAAGAGAAGCAGAAAAGGCAGTTAAAGAAATTGAACAAAAAATTCAACGTGTCATCAATGAAAAAAGCGTTCGTTCCTTTGAATTAAATGGTCACATCAAATTCAAAGATTTTTACAAAACTGTTTGGTTAGATATGTATATCGCTGGTTCTACTGGAAGGTCTCGACAAGTTCCGAGCGAAGCCACAGTTAGCAATACCAAAGATGTATTTCGCTTGCATATTCTTCCAATGTTTGGCGACTATTCACTCAAATTTTTAAATGACAATAAGGATTTTGTACTCCAATCTTTAATGAAAAAGTCGCAAACTTATGCCAATATCAAAATTATTAAGAGTTATGTGAATCAACTATTTGATATTGCTGAACTATTAGAATATATCGAATACAATCGGATTGCTAAAGTGATTCGTTATGTAGGAGATCCGAAAAAACAACAATTAAAGGCGAAACGGCAATTAAATGGTGAATCTCTTTCGGCAGAAGAATTGATTGCTTGGTTAGACGCAACCAATGAGGATTACAACAATGGTAGTTTGATTATGCAAGATTATGTTCTGTTCATGCTTACGTTGAATCTAGGTGACCGCAAGAGCGAATCCTATGCTTTACAGTGGAAACATATTGATTCTGAAAAAGGATATGTCAGCCTCATTCAAAGCCGGGATAAACTGGGTAATTTAAAATCAACAAAAGGTCGTAAATCAACAAAATTTAAAATTTCTGCACAAATGCTAGCTCTATTAAAGGAATGGAAGAATAAGCAAAAAGAAGAACTTTTGCAGATTGGTGTTAAGCAATCCAAAGAACAATTTCTTTTTACTTATGCGAATCGTAGTGGAGAACTTAATGTTCCCGTTCATGTGGATTATCTGAATTATCGTCTAAAATCAATTCGTAGAAGGCATTCGGAATTGGTACCAGCAAATCCACATAAATTGCGACACACCTTTAGTACTCTTGCTCGTGAAGGTGGTGCTACTATGGAACAGATTTCTCAAGTACTCACCCACTCGGATATTAAAACGACAGAAATTTATGTCAACACACCTAATGTAGTTGACCTATCGACCTATGAAAAATTTGAAAAACGTTTAGAGGAGGTACGAAAAATAAAATAACAACAAAACAATTGTCAAAGAACAAATTTAAGTTGATTTTCCATTTCAAAAAAATCAGTAAGTAGAAAAAACCGTACCTATTTTCGTACCTATTCATCAAAAAAAGACACTTTCCAAAGATTGGAAAGTGCCTTGAAACGCTGATATATAAGCGATATTAACGTTTTGAGAATTGAGAAGCTTTACGAGCTTTCTTAAGACCTGGTTTTTTACGTTCAACCATACGTGCATCACGAGTAAGTAAGCCTGCGCGTTTAAGAGCTAAACGGAAATCAGGATCTACTTCTAGTAAAGCGCGAGCGATACCATGACGGATTGCGCCAGATTGTCCAGCATATCCACCACCGTTAACGTTTACGAATACATCGTAAGCGCCTTTTGTTTCAGTAACGCCGAAAGGTTGGTTGATAACTTCACGCAAGTCAGCGTGTGGAATGTATTCAGTAACATCTTTTTTATTTACAGTAATTTTACCAGTTCCTGGTACTAAACGTACGCGAGCAACTGCATTTTTACGACGGCCTGTGCCTGTATATTGTGCTTGTGCCAATGAAATTCCCTCCTATTAGATTAAGTTAGTAATGTCTAAAACTTCTGGTTGTTGAGCTGCATGTGGATGAGTTCCTTCAGCATATACATGTAATTTCATGCCTTGAGCGCGGCCCAAAGTGTTTTTAGGTAACATGCCTTTTACAGAAGTTTCGATCAAACGACGAGAATTTTTAGCACGTAATTCACCAGCAGTGATTGATTTCAATCCACCTGGGTGATTTGAGTGACGGTAGTATACTTTATCAGTCGCTTTTTTACCTGTTAATTTTACTTTATCTGCATTAATTACGATTACAAAATCACCTGTATCCACGTGTGGTGTGAATGTTGGTTTGTTTTTACCGCGTAGTACAGATGCTACTACAGTTGATAGACGTCCTAAAGGAACATCAGTTGCATCTACTACATACCATTTACGTTCTACTTCGCCAGCTTTGGCCATATATGTTGTACGCAAGATTTTTTTCCTCCAATTTCGATTTCGAATGTTTGACATACACTTGAGTTTCCGGGGCTCTTGTGGGGCAAACAATACCATTTAATATATTACCTAGAATAATGCATAAAGTCAACGTTTTTCTCTTATAAAACGAAAAAAAGAAGCAAGCTTTTAAAAAGCGTGCTTCTTACTCTCATTCTTAGTTTACTTTTTCGTGTGCTGGATCAATATTTGGTGCAAAACCTAATTTTGCTTGAATCATCCAGATTTTTTTCTCTACATCTGTATTGAAACCAGTGAAGATATCTTGTGTGCTATCGTCGCCTTCTTCTCCAGCAACTTCAATACCTTCTTTGTAAAGGTCTGATAAGTAACGATAACCTTCCACTAATCTTTCCATACGTTCAGGAATAGTGCGATCGTATGTGCCGATTTCGTCTTTGATTCCAGTGTTATCCGCAAATTCTTGCAATGTTGAGTATGGTGCACCATCTAAAGTAATTAAACGTTCTGAAATCACGTCTAATTGCTCATTGATTTCATCCATAAATTCATCCATTAAAGGGTGTAAAGTTAAAAATTCAGGCCCACGCATATACCAGTGAGTTTGGTGAATTACAACTGAAAATTGGCTTAAGTCAGCAACCAATTGATTTAAAATTTCTTTTGTTTTTTCGTATCTCATATCTGATTCCTCCCTAAAATTTTCTACATATTTAGCATATTACGGATTGCTTAAAATGTACAACAAAAGCCTCTATTTGAGAAAATTTCTCAAATGTTCTTTAACGTTTTCTTCATGTGTTTTACGTACTTAATAATAAAGGAGTGAAGTTAATGTTTTGTTTTTTTATTGGTAGTTGTTTTGGATCTTTTTTATGTGTGGTAGCGCAACGTGTTCCCATCAAAAAAAATTTTGTTACCACACGTTCACAATGTGATCATTGCAAAAATACCTTACGATTTTGGGAATTAATTCCTATCTTTTCCTACTTCTTCTTAGGATTTCGTTGTCAACGATGCAAGATGCGTATTCCAGTAATTACGTGGTTCGTTGAAATCATTTACGGGGGTCTGTTTTATTTTTGTTGGATACAACCTACGATTGCTATGCAGTTAATCGCTTTTTTCTGGCTAACTACAGCCACTTTACTTTCGTTAACCGATTATTTTTATTTTTTAGTTGAGCCAAAAATTTTCTATCCACTTCATTTGTTATTATGGGGTACCATGTTTTATTTCCATCAACCATTTTATTTGTCAACTATTTCATTATTGATGATTTTAGGAATTTTCTTTTGGTTTAGTTTGCGAGATTCTATGGGCATGGGCGATTGGTTATTATTGGGGGTCTGGGTGCCTTGGTTAACAATTGAGCAATTCTCCTTACTACTATTTGTAGCAAGTGTTTCTGCTTTAGGTGTTTTTTTCGTTAGTTATTTCTTGCGAAGGACACATTTTCAACGTCTGCCTTTTGTTCCTTTTTTAAGTTTGGGGTTATTTGTTGCCTATTTTTTATAAAAGAAAAAAGCTGACGAAAATTCGTCAGCTTTGAAATTACATACGTACTGCAAAACTTGGTGCAAAGTAAGCTACTGAAGCTACTGTTACTGATTGTCCTGGTGCTGGTGCATGGATATATTGTCCGCCACCTAATGCAATTGCCACGTGATAAGTGCTACCTTGTGAACCCCAGAATAACAAGTCACCTGCTTGTGCTTCACTTACAGAAATTACTGATCCAGCACTTTCTTGAGGAACAGTCCAGCCACCAATTTCACGACCTGTTGCTTTACGATAAACATAGCTTGTGAAACCTGAACAGTCAAATCCACTTGGATCTTTTCCACCCCATACATAAGGTACTCCAATGTATTTGTAAGCTTCTGCTACAACTGAACCAGTTGGTTGAGAAGATTCTACTTTAGGCGTTTCAACGACTGGTTTTTGAACAGCCGGTGTTTCTACTGGTGTTGTGTTCGGTGTTGATTGTCCAGTATTTGAGCTAGTTTGAGTAGTTGATTCTGCAACTGGTGCATTATTTGATTCTACAGTTGTTTCTTCTACAGATTGTTCTTGCGTTGTAGAACTTTCAACTGGCGCTTCAGTGGTTGATTCTACCGAAGCTGCTTGTTCTGTTTGCGCTTGAGAAGCTGGAGTAGCTGATTCTTGAGCTTTAGCTACTGATTCTCTTTCAGCCTGTTTAGCTGCTTCTGCGGCTGCTTGACGTGCAAGTTCTGCTAAACGTTCTTGCTCTGCAATACGAGCTTTTTCCGCTTCCGCTTCTTCTTTACGTTTTTGAATGTCTTTTTTCTCATCTTCTTTTGAAGATTGTTGTAAAGCTAAATCAGCTTTCAAAACATCTAAGTCAGCTTGGCTTCGTTGAATTTCACCTTTTTGTGCTTCTAAAGCAGTTTGATTTTCAGCGATTTCTTGTTGTTTTGTTTCGTTTTCAGATTTTTTAGCTTCAACAGCTTTTTTATCTTCTTTTTGTTGATTAACCAATTCGTTGTTTGCGTTTACGATAGTACTCATCGCTTGGACACGACCAATTGCATCAGTTAATGAATCAGCATTTAAAACAGCTTCTACAAGATTAGTATCTGCACCATTTACTTGAACATCACGTGCTTGTTTGCGGATTGCTTCTTCACGTTTTTCAATACGTGCTTCTAAATCAGCAATTTCTTCTTGTAATTTTTGAGATTGTGTTGCTAATTCTTGTTGTTTTGCAATTAATTCTTCAGCTTTGTTATTAATATCAGAAATTTGACCTTCTAATGAGCTAATTTGACCTTGGATACTTGCTTGTTGCTCTTGTAAATTGCTAATTTCTTTGTTCTTTTGTTCAATTTGTTGATCAAAGTCATCAGCTAATACGATACTAGGTGCAACAGCTGTAAATGTTAATGAACATGCTAGTAAAGCGGTAAGTACACGTTTCTTCACGTTTCATTCCTCCGACTGGTTTCATTTAATAAATAGTTAATTAAGTTTAAATTTTCTTAAACTTCTAATTTCAACGACAAACAGATTGTAACATACGCATATGACAGGAAAATAAAAGAAATATTACAAATATATTTCTTTTTGACCAAATAAATGGTTTCTATTTTTGAAACTCTTCTATTTTTTCCATAAAAAAGAAACTATTTTGAATAAAATAGTTTCGATAGTGGATAATATAATGCTACAAAAATTAAACTATTTACTAATAACGTTGGTCCTAAGAAATGCGTCGTGAAATAAACAAAATCTACTGCAGTTAATTTAAACAACAGCTGGATTCCTAATGTAACCAACTCAAGACAAGTTACCAAGATAATCCAACCAAAGCCTTCTGTTAAGAGATTTCTATAAAGTGTCTCTTCCAACAGATACATTAACCAAACGACTAAAGGAAAAGCTACTGCATAAATCCCTAAGACACCAAGATAATAAAGATCAAAGATACTCCCTATAACTAATGCAGAAATAATCATATATCTTTGTGATAGACAAGTAGCTGCAAAAAACATTATAAGTAAAAGTAAATGAGTACTCCAAATGTAATTTCCATGACTCCAAGAAAGAAAAGTTCGTGTTAAATGGGCATCAACTAACATCATCAGAAAGAACATTGGTGCTGCATAATATTTGAAAGATTCTTCTTTTAGCATACTTATTCGTCCCCTACTGTTCGCTCAATAACTGTAACTACTGAAAGATCATGTGAGTGTGCATAAGGTTTTACGTAAACTTTTTGATCTAAACCGAACTTATCAACTTCTGATTCAATGACCGTTCCAACTAACAAATCAGCAGGTGAATTGCCTCCCAACCCAGATGTTTGAACAATATCATCTTTAGAGATGGCTGTTTTACCTGTCAACTGCTCTACAACTAATGTATCACTAGCAACATCGTATCCTTTTAACAAACCAAATACTTCTCCTTTTTCCGTACTAATACGCACAGGATAATGATTACTAGTTTGGTTTTCTGAAGTTAGTAATTCCACTTTAGAAGACATTGCATTGACTTCTAACACACGCCCAATTAATCCATGTTGGGCCATCACAGCCATATTTACCTCAATACCGTCTTTTGCGCCTTTATCAATCACCAGTATATCTTGCCAAGAGTCTGGTGAGCGTGTAATTACATTGGCAGTAACTTTTTGGTAACTAGTTAACGTTTCATTTAATTCCAATTCCTCTTTCAAAGCAGCAACTTCTCGTTCATAAGATTTATTTTGACGTTCGAGTGCATCATAAGCATCGACTTTTTCTTTTAAGCGTTCATTTTCCTCGTATGTAACTAACAAATTTTGTACAGAGCGTACGCCATTATCAAACCAACGAGCTGGTGCAAATACAACTTTGTCAACAAATCCTACAGAATCATTGATAACGACTTGTACCATTGATGTTTTCTCATCTTTTGCTCGCTGTGCAACAGTTAAACTTAATGCACCGACTGCAATAATAACTAAAATCAAGGTAATAATAATATTTTTATTTGGATTAAATTTTTTCACCGAAGCACCTCTAAAATTTCAAACTGATAGCTTAAATTGTACCACTAAATGCCTTTAAACAAAAGAAAGACTCCCACTCTTAATGCTTTTTTTGAAAACTTTTCGAAAAAAACATTTGTGGGAATCTTTTTTACTTATCTTTGCTTTGAACGACTGCTACAATTCCCTCTTTAAAAGAAATTTCTGCTTGTTTGGTAAGAAATTCGTTACTGGCATAAGAAGTAGGATATGCTACTTCTTGATTGGTTAACGTATATTTACTTCCGGTTAATGTCAGGTTTGAAACAGGCGTTAAACAACAATAGGCTAAATAATGCATTCCAGCTTCCTGTTGAATCGTGTGCATACCTGGCAATAAGAATTGAATACTATTCTGTTGGTCCTTTAAAAAAAGTTGTTGGCAGTGTGACATGAAACGTGGTTCCAACACCATCCATAAATTTGCAAGAAAATGATCAATTCTTCCTCCCGTTAAACCAATCAGAGTCACTGTAGCTTCTGGATAACGATTCAAGACTAACTCTAAGCCTAATTGGGTATCCGTATCATCTTTTTCTGCGGGTGATTTTTTAATTTCTTCTGCCCTACTAAAAACTAATTGGGTTTCATCTTCATTTAAAGAATCAAAATCTCCCACAGCAATTGTTAACGGTAAGTTTTGCTCAATTAAAAAGAGACCCCCACGATCTATTCCAACATAAACATCATACCTATCTAATTGTGGCCAAGTTGAAATCGGGGCTCCTCCAACTATCAAGACATTCATTATTGTATCGCTTCTTTCAATAACTGAATTTGTTTTTCAGGATGTTCGGCATCATAAATATAACTACCTGCCACGAAAACATCGACTCCTGCCTCTTTACAACGTTTTGCTGTTTCAGGTACGATACCTCCGTCCACTTGAATATCAAAATGATACCCATGCTCGCTTCTAAGAGTAGCCAATTCACGAATTTTATCTAAGGCTTCCTCAATGAAAGATTGACCACCAAAACCTGGATTAACTGTCATAATCAAGACTTGATCAACCATTGATAATACATGTTTCACACTATCAATGGGGGTACCTGGATTTAGGACTACTTCGGCTTTGACATTTTCTGCCTTAATCATTTGAATTGCTCGATGAATATGAGGAGTTGCTTCTACGTGAACACCAATAATATCCGAACCAGCAACTGCAAAATCATGGATATAACGTTCTGGTTCTACAATCATCAAATGGACATCTAACGGCAACTTTGTAATTGGGCGAATTGCTTTTACGACATTGGGACCAAATGTAATATTCGGAACAAATTGGCCATCCATTACATCGACATGAATATAATCTGCTCCGTGTTTTTCAACAAACTCAATATCTCGTTGTAAATTTGCAAAATCTGCGCTTAAAATTGATGGTGCGATTTTCATAAAATTCCTCCTATTTTTTCTTACGATATACGGGTCTTCGTTTTTCGATTTCTTCTAAAAATTGGACATAATTTTCATAACGTGTTTTAGTGATTTTACCATTTTCAACACGTTCTTTCACAGCACATTGTGGTTCATTAATATGCATACATTCACGAAAACGACAATCATGTGATGCTTCCACAAATTCAGGAAACTGCTTTGGTAATTCTCGTGTTTCGATTTCTAGGAAATCAATCGAGCTAAATCCAGGAGTATCTGCAACCAAGCCATTCGCAATAGGTATCAATTCTACATGACGTGTCGTATGCTTACCTCGTCCAAGTGACTCTGAAATTTCAGCCGTTTCTAAGTCTAATCCCGGAACAATACGATTTAATAAAGTTGATTTTCCTGCTCCAGATTGTCCCATGAAAACAGTCAATTGTTTGGGGAACAATCTTTCTAATTCGTTGATTGCTGCAGTATTTTCAGTTGAAGCAATCACAGTATAGCCAATTTCTTGATAGCAAGTAACGACTTCTTGTATCTTTTCTTTATCTTCGATTAAATCCGTTTTACTTAAATAAATAATCGGCTCAATATTTGTATACTCCAAGGTA
>NZ_CM177095.1:1267500-1467500 GCF_058216475.1 Enterococcus sp. AMC2644 | reverse complement strand
CCGCGATTACTAGCGATTCCGGCTTCATGTAGGCGAGTTGCAGCCTACAATCCGAACTGAGAGAAGTTTTAAGAGATTAGCTTAGCCTCGCGACTTCGCAACTCGTTGTACTTCCCATTGTAGCACGTGTGTAGCCCAGGTCATAAGGGGCATGATGATTTGACGTCATCCCCACCTTCCTCCGGTTTGTCACCGGCAGTCTCGCTAGAGTGCCCAACTAAATGATGGCAACTAACAATAAGGGTTGCGCTCGTTGCGGGACTTAACCCAACATCTCACGACACGAGCTGACGACAACCATGCACCACCTGTCACTTTGTCCCCGAAGGGAAAGCTCTATCTCTAGAGTGGTCAAAGGATGTCAAGACCTGGTAAGGTTCTTCGCGTTGCTTCGAATTAAACCACATGCTCCACCGCTTGTGCGGGCCCCCGTCAATTCCTTTGAGTTTCAACCTTGCGGTCGTACTCCCCAGGCGGAGTGCTTAATGCGTTTGCTGCAGCACTGAAGGGCGGAAACCCTCCAACACTTAGCACTCATCGTTTACGGCGTGGACTACCAGGGTATCTAATCCTGTTCGCTCCCCACGCTTTCGAGCCTCAGCGTCAGTTACAGACCAGAGAGCCGCCTTCGCCACTGGTGTTCCTCCATATATCTACGCATTTCACCGCTACACATGGAATTCCACTCTCCTCTTCTGCACTCAAGTCTCCCAGTTTCCAATGACCCTCCCCGGTTAAGCCGGGGGCTTTCACATCAGACTTAAGAAACCGCCTGCGCTCGCTTTACGCCCAATAAATCCGGACAACGCTTGCCACCTACGTATTACCGCGGCTGCTGGCACGTAGTTAGCCGTGGCTTTCTGGTTAGATACCGTCAAGGGATGAACATTCTCTTCTCATCCTTGTTCTTCTCTAACAACAGAGTTTTACGATCCGAAAACCTTCTTCACTCACGCGGCGTTGCTCGGTCAGACTTTCGTCCATTGCCGAAGATTCCCTACTGCTGCCTCCCGTAGGAGTCTGGGCCGTGTCTCAGTCCCAGTGTGGCCGATCACCCTCTCAGGTCGGCTATGCATCGTTGCCTTGGTGAGCCGTTACCTCACCAACTAGCTAATGCACCGCGGGTCCATCCATCAGTGACGCAAAAGCGCCTTTCAGCTTTCTCTCATGCGAGAAAAAGCATTATGCGGTATTAGCACCTGTTTCCAAGTGTTATCCCCCTCTGATGGGCAGGTTACCCACGTGTTACTCACCCGTTCGCCACTCCTCTTTTCCAGTGAACCGAAGTTCGGCGGAAAAGAAGCGTTCGACTTGCATGTATTAGGCACGCCGCCAGCGTTCGTCCTGAGCCAGGATCAAACTCTCATAAAAAAATTTGAAACAATCTTTCGATTGTTAAGCTCAATAAAAAATTAACTTTGCTAGCTATTGCTTGCTTGTTGTATAACTTCTATCTAATAGAAGTGTCCTACACAATTGGTTCGTTTGCTTGCTTTGTTCAGTTTTCAAAGGTCTACTTTTGCTGTGTTAGCAACTTTTATATAATATCACTTCGACAATCGAATGTCAACTATATTTTAAAAGTTTTTTATTGAAGTGTTTTACTTCTTCACAGCGACTTTGTAATATTAACAAATGAATTGTTATTTGTCAACAAAATTTTTCAGTTATTTTGTTGTGATTACAACGTTTATAACCTCTTCAATTTTGACGACTTCGTTATAATATCATCTGTCATTTACTTCGTCAACTCTTTTTTTCAAAAAAGTTAAAGATTTTTTTGTCGCTTAGGACAAGTAATAATATACCAAGTTTTCTGTTATTCGTCAACAGAAAGAACATTGATATACCAACGTTTCTCATTACATCCCTTTCTTCTCTTTTCAAGACTAATTTCGTTCGTTTTTATAGCGAAATAACCCTTAAATTTTAAAATTATAGATTTATCGTTCGCCTTTATATTTCGTTTGCTTTTACAATTCCTTATATTCTCTAAAGATTAAGTGGAAATTTATCTATTTTCTCTATTTTTTGATAAAATACTATAAAATACTATTGTTCTATAGGAGGATATTATATGAAAATTTTAGTTGCAGATGATGATAAAGAAATTGTTGAACTGATTAGTATCTATTTACACAATGAAGGCTACGAAACAATAAAAGCTTACGATGGAAAGGAAGCTTTATCTAAAGTGCGTACAACGCCTGATATTGAGTTGTTAATCTTAGATATCATGATGCCTGAAGTTGATGGTATGCAAGTTGTAAAAACACTTCGCAAAGAATCACAAATTCCTATTATTATGTTAACTGCTAAAACAACGGATATGGATAAAATTAAAGGATTGGTTGCTGGTGCTGATGACTACGTGACAAAACCATTTAATCCATTAGAAGTAATGGCTCGCGTCAAATCACTTTTACGTCGAACTAAAATGCAAGTTGCTTCCTCACAACCAGATGTTTTAGAAGTAAGTTCATTGATTATTAATCGTGACTCACATGAAGTTAAAACAATTGATGGAAAAGAGATTCAATTAACTGCTTTGGAATTCGGAATCTTGTACTTACTTGCTTCACATCCGAACCGCGTTTTTAGTGCAGATGAAATTTTTGAACGGGTTTGGAAACAAGAAAGTGTCGTATCTGCAAAAACAGTTATGGTTCATGTCAGTCATTTGCGTGATAAAATTGAAGAAGCAACTGGCGGTGAAAAAATTATTCAAACAGTATGGGGAGTTGGATACAAAATAGATGCAAAATAAAGCAGAAAAAAGAAAACGAATCACGCTTACTTCTAAAGAAATCAGTGAACTATTTGCAGAAGCAATTGTCACGATCATTCTATTAATTATCGTGAACATTGCTATCTTGCTTATTCTTTCTTCTATTATAACAAACACACCTGCGTTAAATGAAGCTATCTTTGAATCGCGTAATAGTTTTGTCGAAAATTTTGATACTGAAATCTTTTTAAGTGGAAAAAATATTTTGGTTCCAGTTTTTCTTGTTTTGGACATTGCTTTCTTATACTGGCGATTAATTCGTCGCTATCGTCAAATGCAATTACGACATATTATTAGCGAGCTTCATTATATTGCAGAAGGAAATTATGACCATCGTATTCCGTTTGAACTACGAGGTGATTTGAATCGCGTAGTGAGCAGTATCAATGGCTTAGTCGATAGTACAGTTGCTGCTATCGAAGAGGAACGGAAAATTGAAAAATCAAAAGATGAGTTAATAACTAATGTCAGCCATGATATTCGTACTCCCTTAACCTCCATTATTGGTTATTTGGGACTAATTGAAGATCGACAATACCATTCGGAAGAAGATTTATTGAAATACACGCACACAGCATATATAAAAGCAAAACAAATGAAATCACTTGTTGATGACCTATTTGAATATACAAAAGTGAGACAGCCTAGTGTTCCGATTAATTTAATTAAATTTGATATGGTACAACTTGTTGAACAATTGGCAGCTGATTTTGAACTGGAAGCGAGTAAAAAAGGAATTGATGTACAAACTGTTGCGCAACCGCCACAAATTTTAATGGATGGGGACACCGAAAAACTAGTTCGCGTCTTTAATAACTTATTAACTAATGCTTTAAAATATGGTAAAGGCGCGACGAAAATTGTAATGGAAGTAGAAAAAGTAGGTACTGAGGTCGTGATTACAGTTAAAAACAATGGCAAAATGATTCCAAAGCGAGCATTAGACTCACTTTTTGACCGTTTCTATCGAGTAGAAGAATCACGTTCACAAGAAACAGGTGGTACTGGTTTAGGATTAGCAATTGCTCAAAGCATCGTCGCTTTACACGGAGGCTATATTTATGCTAAATCTTCTCATACATGGACTTCTTTTATTATCCATTTACCATTACACCGCAACAAATTACCACAACCCTAATAACAACGGTTGACGAAAATACAAAATTCAGCTATGCTAAAACCAATTAAATAGAGAATATGCAAAGAACCTAGTACAAAATAGACTTTTAGTTAAGAGAACTGATGGTTGGTGAAAATCAGTAAAAGCTATTTGGGAATCCAGTTCTTATAATGCGTCTTTTGAAAGAAAGAACCTTCCCTCAGGTTACGAGGTCAAGTGCGGCAATTGGCCGAACTTGGGTGGCACCGCGAACAACTATTTCGTCCCAAGCTATTTTGCTAGGGATGAAATAGTTTTTTATTTTATTTATATAACAATAGGAGGAAAAATGATGTTAGATATTAAAATGATTCGTCAAAATTTTGATACTGTACAACAAAAACTAAAGACACGTGGCGTTTCTGAAGAAATTCTCGCTGAGTTTCTAAAATTAGATGAAGACCGTCGTGGCTTGTTAGTTCAAGTTGAAGATTTAAAAAAATACCGCAATGATGTTTCGGCAGAAATTGCTCAATTAAAACGTAATAAAGAAGATGCTACTGCCAAAATTACTGAAATGAAAGAGGTTGGTGGCAAAATTAAAGCCTTGGATGGTGAAATCTCTCAAATTGATGAACAATTGAAAGTTATTGCTACGACTTTACCGAATATTCCACATGAAAGTACACCAATCGGGGCAGATGAAGATGACAATGTAGAAGTTCGTCGTTGGAGTGAGCCTCCACTATTAGATTTTGAAGCAAAACCTCACTGGGAAATTGCTGAAAACTTAGGTATTTTAGATTTCGAACGTGGAGCAAAAGTTTCTGGTAGCCGCTTTGTTTACTATACTGGTTTAGGCGCACGCTTAGAACGCGCATTGTATAATTTCATGTTAGATCAACATGTCTACGAACATGGCTACACTGAAATGATTACTCCCTATGCTGTAAATAGCCAAGCAATGTTTGGAACTGGCCAATTTCCAAAATTTAAAGAAGATGTTTTTCAACTAGAAAACTCTGATTTAACTTTAATTCCTACAGCTGAAGTTCCTTTAACAAACTATTACAGCAACGAAATTTTAGAACAAGAACAATTACCAATTTATTTCACAGCACTCAGCCCAGCTTTTCGTTCAGAAGCAGGCAGTGCAGGTCGTGATACTCGTGGACTAATTCGTTTGCATCAATTCAATAAAGTCGAAATGGTAAAATTCAGTGACGCCAAGCATTCTTATGATGAATTAGAAAAAATGACCGCAGACGCCGAATCAATTTTACAAAAACTAAATTTACCTTACCGTGTTATGGCATTGTCAACGGGCGATATGGGCTTCTCTGCAGCTAAAACTTATGATTTAGAGGTTTGGATTCCAGCACAAGACACCTATCGCGAAATCAGTTCATGCTCTAACTGTGAAGACTTCCAAGCACGTCGAGCGATGATTCGTTATCGTGATACAGATAATAAAATTCAATATGCACACACACTAAATGGTTCTGGATTAGCAGTGGGCCGAACAGTAGCTGCTGTATTGGAAAATTATCAAAATGCGGATGGCAGTGTAACGATTCCTGAAGTATTAGTTCCATACATGGGTGGATTAACAAAAATTGAAAAATAAAAACAGTACCGTAAATGAAAATTTCATTTACGGTATTTTCATTGATTGAATATTTCAATCGTGTTACAGTGGTAGTAATTACTTTTATAAAAATGAAAGAAGAGGGCTTATGACTACAGAAAACACAAAAAATAGACGCAGCGATCGACACTCAGGACAATCACCAAAGAAACTTCCATATTTTCTGTGGATTGCATTTCTTGTATGCGTGCTGATTATCGTCAGTGGTGGAACATATGTAGTGTATGGCAAGATCCAAGAACAACAGCTTCAAGCAAAACTTGATGAAGAGACAACTAATTTAGTTGGCAAAATTGAGCTAGAGCAAGAAAAAAGTGGTGTCGCTAGTGAAAAAAAAGAGCTAAATGACGATACTATCAAAGAAATTATTTATATTCCAAAAGAAGAAAAACTTCCTTATAAAAACACCGAAGAACAACTGACAAAGTTGATGAAACAAGAAATTAAAAAACTTAAACATCCAAAACAAGCCATTGTGGTAGGCGGCGTGGAAAAACAAAAACGGACGGATCATCTTTCTTCTTATGCCTTGAATGTTGACACTTATGATTGGAAATCCGAGGAACAAATATTCAAAAAAGAAAACGAGCGGACCGAAAAACCAATTTATATCAATACAGATACCGGGGAAGAAATTACTTCGAAAGCTTTAATTAGCTCAAATGCTAATTTATTAGGAATTCAGCAAGTCATTCAACAAAAATTATTGGATGATGCAGAGAAACCACAAGATATTTTAGATGCTGTTTTAGATTTACCCCGTATTAATTTCGAAAGTACGACGTATACACCAGAACATTTAGAAGTAACCTTACCGGAAAATAAGACTGGTATCGATAAACTGACACTTAATTATCGTGATGTGCAATCATTTATTCAAACAGATTTAGTCGATCCAAATCAGTTATCGGAAGAAACAACTGCTTTAGATCCGAAGAAAAAATATATCTCTTTAACATTTGACGATGGTCCTGGTGGAGATACAACACCGCGTTTGTTACAAATATTGGACGAAAAAAACGTAAAAGCAACCTTCTTTATGCTTGGACAAATGGCAGAGGAATTCCCTCAAGTTGTCAAAGAGGTTCATGAACAAGGACACGAAATTGCTAGTCATTCCTATTCGCATCCACAACTAAATGCACT
The DNA here is from genome assembly GCF_058216475.1 of Enterococcus sp. AMC2644. Classification (NCBI taxonomy): domain Bacteria; kingdom Bacillati; phylum Bacillota; class Bacilli; order Lactobacillales; family Enterococcaceae; genus Enterococcus; species Enterococcus sp. AMC2644. The sequence continues at coordinate 1,460,819 of NZ_CM177095.1, read as the reverse complement.
TCCCGATGACAAATTAAAAGAGCAAGTTCGTCTAACAGATAAAGCAATTTACAAGGCAGCAGGTATTCTACCACGTACCTTGCGTCCTCCGTATGGTGCTATTGATCCTAAATCTGCCGAAGTCGTTGGCAAACCAATTATTCAATGGGATATTGATTCTTATGATTGGGATTCAAAAAATACACAAGCAGTGATTGACCGCGTAAACCAAACCGCGTTTGAAGGTGGTATTATCTTAATGCATGATATTCATCCAACAACTATTGATGCAGTAGGAACCGTTATTGATAACCTTCGTGCACAAGGATATGAATTTGTGACAGCTAGTCAATTACTCGAACAAAAAGAAAAACCATTGTATCAATACTTTGGTCAAACAGATGCACGTGAAATTTAACTAATAAAAAACGGACTCTATAATCTATGGGACGGAAAAATCAGTATTGATTCTTCCGTCCCATCTTTCATAAAGAACCACAAGTTGTGGTTCTTTATCGACTGTTTGAACATAAGAATCTTTGTATTCAGCCAATTGCTTGAAGTAAAGTAAGAAAAAATTCAGAACAGACCTCTTCACGTTCCATTTTGGATGTCCTTCAATCTAACTCGTCAGTTCTTATTGACAAAAAACGAAAACCGCTGTTTTCTTAATCCAGAAAACAGCGGTTTATTTTTATGATTCGATTGAATAGTTTGGAGCTTCTTTAGTAATTTGTACATCATGTGGATGAGATTCTTTCAATCCGTTACCACTCATTTGGATAAATTGCGCATTGTCGCGTAATTCTTTCAAGTTGGCTGCACCAACGTAACCCATTCCAGATTTTAAGCCACCCATCATTTGGAAGATAATATCTGCGGCACTTCCTTTGTATGCTACACGACCTTCGATACCTTCTGGAACTAATTTATTAGCCTCATTGACGCCACCTTGGAAGTAACGGTCGCTTGATCCTTTTTCCATCGCACCCAATGATCCCATTCCGCGATATGTTTTAAAGCGACGACCTTGGAAAATTTCAAATTCACCTGGAGATTCATCTGTCCCAGCTAACATACTACCTAACATTACGGCAAAACCACCTGCCGCTAAGGCTTTTACGATATCACCAGAATATTTAATTCCACCGTCAGCAATGATTGCTTTACCATATTGGCGAGCAACTGATGCTGCATCATAAATGGCTGTTAATTGAGGAACACCCACACCGGCAACGACACGTGTTGTACAAATTGAACCAGGTCCAATTCCGACTTTAACAACGTCCACACCGGCATCATATAGAGCTTTGGTTCCCTCGCCAGTTGCTACATTTCCAGCAATTAAAGTTGCTTCAGGAAACTCTGCACGAATTTCTTCAATTTTACGTAATACACCAGCGCTATGACCATGTGCTGTATCAATAACAATTGCATCGGCACCAGCATCTAATAAAGCTTGTGCACGTTCGAAAGTATCACTTGTTACACCAACTGCTGCGGCTACTAATAGACGACCATGCTCATCTTTAGCTGCATTCGGGAACTCAATTACTTTTTCAATATCTTTAATGGTAATTAAACCACTCAAAAGACCTTTTTCATCAACGATTGGTAATTTTTCGATTTTGTGTTGTTGCAAGATTTTTTCTGCATCTTTTAGAGAGGTTCCAACAGGGGCAGTCACTAAGTTTTCTTTCGTCATAACATCAGAAATTGGGATATTATAATCTGTTACAAAACGCAAATCACGGTTAGTCATAATTCCGACTAATTTTCGATTTTCCATTGTTTCAACAACAGGAACACCACTAATACGATAACGACTCATTAATTCCTCTGCATCAGCCACTAAATGATCCGGTGTTAAGAAGAACGGGTCAATAATAACTCCACTTTCAGAACGTTTTACTTTACGTACTTCATCGGCTTGTGCTGCAATACTCATATTCTTGTGAACAACACCCAGGCCACCTTGGCGTGCCATCGCAATCGCCATCTTACTGTCTGTTACGGTATCCATACTGGCACTAATAATTGGAATATTCAATTTGATATTCTTAGCTAATTGAACACTCATATCAACATCATTTGGCAATACATGACTTTCAGCAGGTATTAGCAATACATCATCAAAAGTCAATCCTTTTTTCACGAACTTTGTTTCCCAGTTGGACATTTTCGTAACCACTCCTCAAATTTTTATATTTTAATGAAAATAGCAAAAATTATGCCATAAGTCAACTATTCAAAATAAAAAGATTAAATAACTAAGAATTAGGTAAGAAAAAACGAACAAACAACCCCATCTTTCTCAGAAAGGGTTGTTTATTGTTATTTTCGTGGAACAGATAGACTTCCCACGATATTATATTTTTTCTTCAAGTAATAACGTAATCCAATCGCTGCGGCTCCAATTACTGCTAAAACAATTGGGTCAAGTACAATATTGATTGATCGAGGTAAAATTGATGTTACTGCAATTGTCGCAATCCATAAGAAGAATGAGCCAACTAAAATTAACATAACTTTCCACATTTTCGGACGTTGTGATTTGTCTGCACCTGGACGTTCATATTGATACATATATTTGTACATTACATAAAAGACCCAACCACCGACCATCGACATCGAAATGAATGTGATAATACCATAGACTTGTGCACTATCACGAGCAAAGAGACCCATGATTCCCATCATAATACCGAAAATACCTAAGATTAATAAGGTATTGTCTAACCACATCATCACGGGTGATGTTTCTTTGATTTCTTCTGGTTTATTTAAGATTGCTTCTGTTCGTTCAGAAACCGTTCCAAACAATTGGCGAGCTGTACGTCCACCTTTTTGTTCTTTAACCAAAACAGGTAATATTTCATGGAGCGCAATCGATTTTTCTTCTTCAGATAAATTCGCTGCTTCAAGTGATTTTTTCAAATCAAAAATATACTGTTGGTTTCTTTTTGTTAATTGTTTTTCTAATTCACGATTTTCTGAAACATATCCTCGTAGAGTTTCTGGTTCCATGACTCTCGGTTCTCCCTTCGCCTTCCCTAACAACATTTCCACAGGCTATTTTAACATATTAGTTCCTTGCTTTGGTAGCCCTTTAATGCAAAAATCGCTAGTTTATACATTAAAGCGGAATAACATAACATCGCCATCTTGCACAACGTACTCTTTTCCTTCTAAACGAACACGTCCAGCTTCTTTGGCTGCTTGCATATTTCCATACTTATCTAAATCTTCAAAAGAAACAGTTTCTGCACGGATAAAACCACGTTCAAAGTCAGAATGGATAATACCAGCTGCTTGAGGCGCTTTAATTCCTTTACGGAAAGTCCATGCGCGAACTTCTTGTTCACCAGCAGTAAAGTAGGTTGCTAAACCTAACAAATCATACGCGGCACGAATGAGTTGATCCAAACCAGATTCTTCAATGCCTAACGCTTCTAAGAATTCCACTTTGTCTTCTTCATCTAACTCAGCAATTTCTTCTTCCGCACGAGCACTCACGATAATTACTTCGGCATTTTCACTAGTTGCAAATTCACGTACTTGTTTTACATATTCATTGCTGTCAGCATCAGCCACTTCATCTTCAGAAACATTGGCTACGTACAACACTGGCTTAGTTGTTAATAAGAATAGTGATCGAACAATTTTTTCTTCTTCCGTTGTAAAATCAATCGTACGGGCAGATAAGCCTTCTTCTAAAACAGGTTTGATTTTATCCAAAACAGCTAGTTCAGCTAATGCATCTTTATCTTTTGTTTTCGCCACTTTTGCAACACGCGTATAACGCTTATTAACTGAGTCTAGATCAGCTAAAATTAATTCTAAGTTGATTGTATCAATATCTGCTAACGGGTCTACAAAGTCCGCTTCACGGTTTTGTTCACGCATAATATTTTCATCATCGAAACAACGAACAACGTGACAAATAGCATCAACTTGACGGATATGGCTTAAAAATTGATTTCCTAACCCTTCTCCTTTACTAGCACCTTTTACAATTCCAGCAATATCAGTAAATTCAAAAGTTGTTGGTACAGTTTTTTTAGGATGAACCAATTCAGTTAATCGTTGTAAACGCCAGTCTGGTACTTCAACCATCCCTACATTCGGATCAATAGTTGCAAAAGGATAGTTCGCTGCTTCTGCACCAGCTTTTGTAATCGCGTTAAATAAAGTTGATTTTCCTACGTTTGGTAAACCAACGATTCCAGCTGTTAATGCCATGTTTTATTCACTCTTTCTCTTTTTTTCTAAAATTTTCTTCATTTTCTTTTCAAATTCGCGACGTGGTAACATCACAATATGTCCGCATTTTTCGCATTTAATTTTGATATCTGCGCCCATTCGAATAATTTCCCAACGGTTGGTTTGGCATGCATGCGGTTTTTTCATTTCTACTTTATCACCTAAGTCATACATAGATTTCTCTCCTCACTTATGCTTCATCAAAATGAATGTCCAAAATATCTAAAATTCGTGTCAAATCGCTCTGAGACAAATATTCAATCTCAATTTTACCCTTGCCTTTTTTTTCATGAATTTCGACACTTGTCCCAAACTTATCCATCAAACGATCTTCACTTTCCCGTAAGTAGTAAGGCTTTTCTTTAACAATTCGTGGAACTTTTTTCTTATCTTTCGATTCATTCATAGTGGATACTAATTGTTCTAATTGACGGACGGTTAAATTTTCTTTGACACAACGATTGGCTAACTTCAAAATTTGTTCTTTATTTTTTAAACCTAATAAGGTCCGTGCTTGTCCCATCGACAAACGTTCATCTTGCATCATTTCTTTAACTAGTTTTGGCAATGATAATAAACGTAAATAATTGGCAATATATGGACGACTTTTTCCTAATCGTTCGGCAACTTCAGCCTGAGTCAGCTTCAAATTCTTCATTAGCATATCATAGGCTTCCGCTTCTTCCAACGGATTTAAGTCTTCACGTTGTAAATTTTCTAAAACTGCCACTTGCATCATCGCTTCTTCATCAAAATCACGGATGATTGCAGGAATAGTTTCTTTTTGGGCTAGCTTTGATGCTCGGAAACGGCGCTCACCCGCAATAATTTCATATCCTTTAACTGCTGATTTACGCACAATAATTGGTTGAAAAACACCCGAATGCTCAATAGAATTAGCTAACTCTTGTAAAGAAGTTTCATCAAACGTTTTCCGTGGTTGATACGGATTAGGGCGTAGTTCATTTAAAGAAAGTTCTAGCACTTCATCTTTTTTTACGTCTACTGTTTCAAGACCAGCTAAATCTTGAAACAAAGCATCGATGCCTTTGCCTAAACTTTTCCCCTTATTTTTCACGAGCTAACACTTCCTTTGCTAAAGCCTGATAAACTTCGGCACCTTTTGAGCGTAAATCATAGTCAATAATCGATAAACCATAACTGGGTGCTTCAGATAAACGAATATTTCGTGGAATAACCGTTTGATATACTTTTTCTTGGAAGTAACGACGAACATCCTCAACAACTTCACTGCTTAAATTGGTTCTTGCATCAAACATAGTTAATAAGACACCTTCAATTTCTAACTCTGGATTAAAGTGTTTTTGAACTAAACGTACTGTGTTCAATAACTGACTTAATCCTTCTAAAGCATAATATTCACATTGAACAGGTATCAAAATTGAATCACTTGCAGTAAAGGCATTAATGGTTAATGTCCCTAAGGAAGGTGGACAATCAATTAAGATGTAATCATATTGTTCAATCACTTCTTTTAAGGCCAATTTTAAGCGTGTTTCTCTAGCCATTTTTGTCGCAAGTTCAATTTCAGCACCAGCTAGCTGAAGAGTGGCAGGAACGATATCTAAATTTGCTCTTGAACTAGCTAAGATTGTGTCACGAATCGGAACTTCGTTGACTAATACATCATAAATGTCTGTCAGCACATCCGATTTTTTAATTCCAATTCCACTTGTCGCGTTGCCTTGTGCATCAATGTCTACTAGTAAAACTTTCTTGCCAACATAGGCTAAACATGCTCCTAAGTTGACCGTTGTGGTGGTTTTACCAACGCCACCTTTTTGGTTTGCAACAGAGATAATTCGTGCCATGGCTCTTCCTCCTACTTGATTGGTTGCTTATTGGGTAATCCAGGTTTTCTAGGGTATTTTTTCGGTGTTTCTTTTTTCTTTTCAATAATTAATGTATGACGTACATCCCTCGTAACAGGTAAATGAATTTCTTTATCTTCAATAAATTTTCCACCTAAAATTGCGATTGCTGGTTTAGCTTCGACTAATTCCTCTTCGCTTTTAGCTGCTTTTAAGGCAAAGAAATAACCAGTTTTTTTCACTAAAGGTAAACATAATTCAGCTAACACATTTAAACGTGCAACTGCTCGTGCTGTCACATAATCATATGAAGCTCGGTGTGCAGGGTTTTGTCCAAAAGTTTCAGCACGATCGTGAAATAAAGAAACTTCGCTCAAACCAAGTTCATCAACTAGGGTTTGTAAAAAAGTAATACGCTTATTTAGTGAGTCAACAATTGTAATTTTTAATTGAGGAAAAACAATTTTTAAAGGAATACTTGGAAAACCCGCGCCTGAACCGACATCACATAAGGAAGCTTGTTCAGTTAATGGAACTGCTAGCGCCAAAGTGATTGAATCATAAAAATGTTTCAAGTACACTTCATTTTTTTCAGTAATAGCAGTCAGATTCATTTTCTCGTTCCATTCAACTAATAGTTCGTAGTAGCGTTCAAATTGTTCCATTTGTTTTTGGTTCAACTCAATGCCTTGAGTACGTAATTCTTGTTGAAATTCTTCAGGTAACATATCCATTTCCTTTCTTTTCGTGAAACAAAAAATGTTTCACAGACTAGTTACTACTTTAACGCAAAAGCTGCAATCATGCAATAGTTTCAACTATAAGAATACGCAAAAAAAGGTACATGAGCTCTTCACCCATCCACCTTTTTATAATTTTATTCTGCTGCTGTTGGTATTTCAATTGGTTCCACTTGATTGATTTTATCAAATGATCCTGTTTGGTTCGTTTTAGCAGCAACTTTATATCCCTCTGCTTCAATTTCATAATCCATTATAGATGTAAATGAAACTGGCAAAAATGTCGCTTTGCTGATGACTGATTCATAGGAGAAGTCATTGATTTTCATTTGATCCATCATGCTAGACATATCAGTTTCCGTACCTGCATTTCCAGATGCTAAAACTTTTTCAACTAAATCTTTTAATTCGTCTCCATTACCGGTGAATGAAAGAATATAATTGTCCCCAGCTTCTTTAAGCTCTACTTTGTCTTGGTATTCTTCAAATGAATCAAAAATTTCTGAAGAAGAATACGTGTCAATTAAATCTTCAGCATCCACACCTGATGTTTCTAATGGTTGTTTTTGCCATCCGTCTGCTCCCGGAACTTGATAATACATTGCTTCTTTGTCCATGTAGCTAGTCATTGTTTGAGACTCACCATTTACTGGAAAGCTTGTTTCTGTCTTCATAACGAAAGGATCTAATGTATATTGAACGACTGAACTTGTCTCTACCTTGTTTTCTTGTTCGTTCATCGTCATATTCATGTTGATGGCCATTGTTATTTCTGCACTTTTAATATCTTGTGAGGCTTCAGAAGCTTTCTTTATGACTTCTTCCTTAGACAAATTTCCTACTTGTTTTTCAGAGGTTGCGACTGTTTCGTTTGTTGTTGCTTGTTCCTTGTTGTTACACGCAGATAAAGTAATTGCGCATAAAGCAATCGACGCCCAGACTAACTTTCTTTTTTTCATCGTTGTTCCCTCCTAAAATGATTTATCCTCTTATATTGTAACATGTGACCGATTTAAATTCTTTGTTCATGTTTAAAAGCAAAAAACAAGCGCTAGTAGGAGCTAGCTTAAAAACAATATATCCGAACATTAGAGAGATTATTTCGCAGACATAGTCGCTCTGCATTTGAAATTTATATTCATTTATAAATTTCCTCTCATATAGTTCGGATATGTTCCAATTATATCTAGACAATATTTCTTTAAATTACAATAAAGGAGTTGCCCATGTTTTGACATCGGCTCGTTTTGCTCGATTCTTTTTGATTTCTGGATCTGGATAACCCAAGCGATAATTCGCAATTACTTCATAATTTTCAGGAAAGCCTAAGCGCTTGGCTAGTTCTTGATCCATAACGAATTTACTTGAAGCCCAAAAACCGACCAAGCCAGCTTCATAGGCAACTAATGAAAAGTTTTGAATTAATGCTGCAGTTGCTTGAATTGAATCTGAATCCAAGCGTTTATTTTCCGGAATAATTTCTCTTGCAAATAAAATTGTTGCAGGTGCATTTTTAATTAAATTTGTCATTTTTTTTGTCATTTTTTCTCGACTTGCTTCATCATCAATCACGCCGTTTTCTTCATAACGTTCGATAACTTTTTTATATAAAAATTCTTTCTCTGCTTGCGTAGTAATAATTTTCGCTTGCCAAGGCTCACGTTTATGAAAAGGCGCATAGCATGCTTTTTCCAATAATTCATAAATTAATTCCACGGAAACCTCTTTACTTAAACTTTTTTTAGATGTCCGACGTTCAACAACTGCTTCACTAACTGTAACCATTTTATTTCCTCCTTTGAGAACCTTTCTCATCTATAGTTTACTGAGAAAAAAATAAGAAAACAACTATTATAACTTGCATCAGATAGAAAAAATTAGTGCAAATAAAAATACCTAAACTATACCTATCAGAATTCACAAATATCGTAAAGTTACGCTATTGAATTCCAATATCTCTATAGTTCAGGTATTTTATTTTTAAACGCTAGCTAGTAGATTTTGAGATTGACAATTATTTCATTTGATTAACAAATGTATAAAATGACGCCATATCATGCAATTGATGATTGCATTGCTCACTATCAGCACAGATATAATTTCCTTTTTTCGTATATGTCCCATCACCGCTCGTTTTAGTTGTAGCTAAAAACATCGATACATTCGATACTTTTTGACAAATTGAACAGACATTTTTTAAAATAGTTGGACTTAATTGTCCAGAAATCCCTTGAAGCTTCTCGTCTTGATAGTACAAAATAAATTTCTTTTGGCTACCAGGATCATTCCATCCTATATAAGAATGTTCTCTCAAATCAAGTACTTCCCATGTAGGTATTTTTAATTTTTTTGTTTTTCTAAAAGCTTTTTCAATTTGTTTATTTGATGGTTGTTTAAAGGGAACAACTGCTTCTTTTAGTCTCTCAAAATAATTTTCTGCTTTTGCTCTTGTCAATGACTTATCCAAAATAAAAGTTTTTAATGCTTCAATTTCTGGATAACTTTCTAGCACGATTTCATCAATTTTTTCAATAGTCAAAGCTTGAATCGTGTGAATCGTTTCATGATCATTGACTGATTGATATGAATTAATTAAATATTGGACTTGCTTTTGAATAGCAAAGTATTGATATGGTTGGATTATTGGGTTCATTATAAAATTCCTTTCTTCAAACACATAGATGCTTTGAAGAAACTAGACAAAGCATCCGAAATTAACGATCAGCAATTTGTCTTTCTACAGAAGATACTACGCGTACCATTCTATCATCCCCTTTTGTTGATTCAATTGTATACTGCCTTATCATACTTTGAAACAGATGAAATATCAATTCTAATGTTCCACGTGAAACATTAAATACCGGTTTAACAACTTGTGATTTTTTTAATTTAAAATTGTGTAAAAAGATACAATCATCTACCGTAAATTATGCCATTTTTATATTTTCTAAAAAGGACCGTAGAATTTTTTTCAATCCACATCGCATTTTCCAATTTCGCAAATAAACATTTCCCATTTTTAGCCCTAGACTTATCCACAGCAAGGAATTGATTGATAATTTCTTGAATCTCGATGTCTGAAATTTTATCTGAGTTAATCTGTGGATAAAATATATGGCGCTTTCCTTCGCTTGTTAAAAAGATTAATTTTAATTTTTTCAATTTTCTTCCTCCTAATAGGATAAACGTATCTAAGAAATTAATTGTCGCATTTTTATAAAATTTTTATTTCCAAATTGTAAAATCAATCACAAAATATGCTATGATAAAGAAAATACTTTTAAAGGAGTTCTTTTTAATGGAACAATATCACCCCCTAAATTTATATACAAATTATGAGCAAGCTGCAGTGAACTATCCTACACAACAGATTATTCTTGACGAATCCTTGCCTGCTTTCCCCGAATTACCCTTAGAAACTACCTATGCTGAAAGCTTAATTATCATCCAACAACGCGCTTATCAATTAGCGCGCTATGGAGTCAAAAAACGCGATAAAGTGATTGTTTTCAAAAGTCCTAAATTTGATACTTACTTGTTAGCAGCAGCTGTTTCTTATTTAGGTGCAATTCCAGTAATGGTATCTTATCATTTTCCTGTAGCAACAATGTCCGTTTTTGTGGAACGATTGGAAAACCCCTTTATTCTTTTTGATGACCAAACTGCTGAAATTGTTCTAGCAATTAAAAATAGTTCTCCTAGTAAACAAATCGCTGTGCGTCAATTACTTCAACAACATCCGTTAGAAGTCCCACAAGCTCAACTAGAATTAGATGAAATCAGTTATATGACCCATACTTCAGGAACAACTGGTATTCCAAAATTAATTTGTCATTCAGCGAATTCCATGGGATGGCGTACGTTATGGCAACGAACTATTTTTGAAAAAATTACAGAAAAAAGGTTATTAGCTTTTCATATTTCGCCTGTCCATTCTCGTTTTAACATTGGCGTAACTTCTGCTATGGCTTTAGGTTTTCCTTTAATGCCTTTAAATACTGCAGACAGCCAAAAAGTTGGTAAGATGCTAACTCGTTATCAGCCAATTGCTTTGGAAACTCATCCAAATAACTTTGTTCAGTGGTCCTTTTATGCCAAAGAACATCCCGAAGCTTTTCACAGTATTCGTTACTATCATTCCACTTTCGATGCTATCAACAATCAAACCATGGCACGGTTTTTGGAAGCTTCTGGTGATGAGCAAACAGTCTTTCTACAAGTCTATGGCCAGAGCGAGTGTGGTCCCATGATTCTTAAAAAACATACGCTTGTTTCCTTAAAAGAAAACGATGCGCGTGATATGGGGATTGGCTTAGAAGGTTTAACACAAGCACGAATTGCCGATGAAAATGGTAAAATATTACCCGCTAATACAGATGGACATATCCAGTTCTTATCAAAAGGTCGTGCCCTTACTTACTATAAAGAAGATGCGCGCTTCCAAGAAACTGTTTATAATGAATGGTGGGATAGCGGAGATTATGGAATGATTGACGATCAGGGGCATTTATTCTTAAAAGACCGTCAAGTTGATTTAATTGAAAAAATTAATAGCAATTTGGCCATCGAGGATTATTTGCTTGATCATCTTGATTTTCTTGAAGAAGTAGTGATTGTTCGTGACAAAAATCAACAACCACAACCAATTGTTGCAGTTGCTCCTGAGAAAGAAATGAATTGGGATGCTTGGTGGGAAAAAATTGCTGATTTACCACACTTAAACGAACCCATTCTACGAAAATTTGAAGATATTCCTCGAACAGCTACAATGAAAGTTCAACGTCTACAAATTGAACAAGCATTGAAAGAACAGAATTTTTAAAAACAAAAAACAACCGAGCATAACACAATGCTCGGTTGTTTCACATGAAACATTAACTGTGACCACCGCCATATAAATTGACTAAAATAGTCCCGGCGATAATTAAGCCTAATCCTAAAATAGTTGGTAAATTAACTGTCTCTTTCCAATAAAAAATCGAAAATAATGTAATAAAAATCACACCAACAGCCCCCCAAACAGCATAAGCAACACCTAGTGGCATAAATTTAATTGCTTTTGATAATGAATAAAAACAAATAAAATAAAGAGCTAAGCAGCCCATAGTCGGTAATAATTTAGTGAAACCATATGTTGCTTTTAATAAATTGGTTGCAATAACCTCACTGACAATTGCTACGAATAAATACATATAGGCCATCTTCTATTCACTCCTTATGAACTTGAAGAAGCGGGTCTGTGACATAACGAAACTGTCCTTATTTCACAGGTCCGCTTCTCTGTATTAATTTTAAGCTGAAGTTGTTTTCGCGATTTTCCCTTGTTCGATGTAAACCATTAAAATACTTAAATCGGCGGGATTCACACCGCTGATGCGGCTTGCCTGAGCTATCGTTTCTGGTTGAATCTTTTGTAGTTTTTGTTTGGCTTCCGTTGCTAAGCCATTGATTGCAGTATAATCGATGTTATCCGGAATGCGCTTGGCTTCCATACGTTTAAGTTTCTCAACTTTTTCCATCGCTTTTTTGATATAACCTTCATACTTAATTTGGATTTCAACTTGCTCAATTTCTTTGCTGGTCAATTCTTCATTGGCAGAAATAAATGGGACAATTTCAGAATAGCTAATTTCAGGACGACGTAAGATTTCATTCGCTAAAATTCCATCTTTTAATGTCGCTGAACCTGTTGCTTCTAAAAATGCTTGCACTTCTTTAGTTGGTTTGATGCGAATCGTTTTCAAGCGTTCAATTTCTGATTCTACTGCCGCTTTTTTCGCTACATAATCTTGGTATTGTTCTTCTTTTACTAAGCCAATTTCATGACCCATTTCAGTTAGACGTAAATCAGCATTGTCATGGCGCAACAATAAGCGATATTCAGCGCGAGAAGTTAGCAGTCGATAAGGTTCATTGGTTCCTTTTGTTACTAAGTCATCAATCATTACACCAATATAACCATCACTCCGTTTTAAAACGAGCGGTTCTTTACCTTGAATTTTCAACGCAGCATTAATTCCAGCAAGCAAACCTTGACCAGCTGCTTCTTCATAACCACTCGTTCCATTTGTTTGACCAGCTGTATAAAGATTTTCAATGACTTTTGTTTCTAGTGTTGGACGCAATTGATGTGGCACAACCACGTCGTATTCAATGGCATAACCCGTACGCATCATTTCAGCTTTTTCCAAGCCAGCGATTGAATGTAAGACATCTTCTTGAACATCTTCTGGTAAAGAAGAGGATAGCCCTTGCACATAAACTTCTTCCGTATTCAAGCCTTCTGGTTCTAAGAATAATTGATGACGTTCTTTATCGGCAAAACGAACAATTTTATCTTCAATGGATGGACAATAACGGGCACCCACGCCTTCAACAATGCCGGTAAACATTGGTGCACGGTGTAAATTAGCTTGAATAATTTGGTGTGTGCCTGGATTAGTATAAGTCAACCAACAAGGAATTTGGTCTTGTTTATACGCACTATCTGGCGTACTAAAACTAAAATGATTGGGTGCTTCATCGCCAGGTTGGATTTCAGTTACACTGTAATCAATCGTGCTTGATTTCACTCGCGGTGGGGTTCCAGTTTTAAAACGTTCAATTTCTAAACCTAACTCTTTTAAATTATCGGCTAAAGCTACGGATGGCTGTGAATTATTAGGACCCGAAGAATACTTTAATTCGCCAATAATAATTTCACCACGTAAAGCTGTTCCAGCAGTAATCACAACAGCTTTTGCATCATAACGAGCACCAGTTGCGGTAACAACCCCTTTACATACACCATCTTCAACGATTAGGCGTTCGACAATTCCTTGACGCAAGGTTAGATTTTCTTCGTTTTCAATCGTCTGTTTCATTTCTGATGCATACGCATGTTTATCAGCTTGAGCGCGTAAAGCGCGTACAGCTGGACCTTTTCCAGTATTAAGCATCCGCATTTGAATATATGTTTTATCGATATTTTTACCCATTTCGCCGCCTAATGCATCAATTTCACGTACGACTACTCCCTTGGCTGGACCACCCACAGAAGGATTACATGGCATAAAAGCCACCATATCTAAATTAATTGTAATTAATAACGTTTTATTTCCCATACGACTTGCGGCTAAAGCTGCTTCTGAACCAGCATGACCTGCACCGACAACAATGACGTCATATACGCCACCTTGATATTCTTGCATTACGTTACTTCCTCTCTTATTTTCCTAAACAGAATTGGCTAAATAGTTGTGTAATTAATTCATCTTGCACACTATCACCAACCACTTCACCTAAATAGTCCCAACAGCGTGTCATGTCCATTTGTACAAGATCAACAGGCATACCAGCCTCAATGCCTTCTACCACTTCGCCTAACGCTTGTGAGGCATTTTCGAGCAAAGCAATATGACGTGTATTTGACAAATAAGAAGCATCTTTATCTGCTGTTTGTCCGCCAAAGAATAAATCAGCAATCGCTTGCTCTAGTTGGTCCAAACCGTCATTTTGTAAAACAGATACTTCAAAAATAGCAGCATCAGCTACGTATTCTCTTAGCTCTGTGCGATTTAATTTTGATGGTAAATCAGCTTTATTTAACAAAATAATACGCTTCGCACCAGCGGTAATATCAATTAATTGACAATCTTCAGGCGATAGCTCTTCGCTTTGATTTAAAACTAATAAAATTAAATCAGCTTCTGACAAAGCTTTGCGACTACGCTCTACGCCAATGCGCTCAACAATATCTTCTGTTTCACGAATACCTGCTGTATCAATTAATTTTAAAGGTACACCACGAACATTGACGTATTCTTCAATGACATCCCGTGTAGTTCCAGCAATATCCGTTACGATTGCTTTTTCTTCACGTAGTAAATGATTTAATAAACTTGATTTTCCAACGTTTGGTCGACCAATAATTGCCGTATTCAAACCTTCGCGTAAAATTTTTCCTTGTTGTGCTGTTTGTAAGAGTGCTTGGATTTGTGCTTGAACATGTATCGCTTTTTCTAATAATAATCGTGTGGTCATTTCTTCCACATCGTCGTATTCTGGATAGTCAATGTTCACTTCTACTTGTGCCAATGTTTCAAGAATTTCTTGACGTAATGCACGAATCAGATTTGATAAATTACCATCTAATTGATTTAAAGCTAAATTCATTGCTTTGTCAGTTTTTGCACGAATTAAATCCATAATGGCTTCTGCTTGTGACAAATCGACACGCCCATTTAAAAAAGCCCGTTTAGTAAATTCACCTGGTTCTGCTAATCGTGCTCCTTGACGTAATAACAGTTGTAAAATTTGATTTACAACGACAATTCCACCATGACAATTGATTTCAATAACATCTTCTCGCGTAAAGGTTTTTGGTGCACGCATTACAGATACCATCACTTCATCGACTAATTGTTCTGTTTTTGGATCAAAAAGATGCCCGTAATTAATGGTATGGCTTGCGACATCTATTAATGATTTATTTGCTTTAAATACTTTGTCTGCGATGGTAACGGCTTGATCCCCGCTTAAACGAACAATGCTGATTGCTCCTTCTCCTGGGGGAGTCGAAATTGCTGCAATCGTATCAAATTCTTGCGTAATTTCCGCCACGAATAGTCCCTCCTAATTTTTGACACAAAAAAAGTGCCCACTCCACCCGTTAAATTCAACGAGTAGACTTCGCACTTTGACTGCTTGTCTGATTAAATTCTTGTCATAGAGTAGCACATTTTTTTAATAGTGACAAGTTTCCAACTCACTTTCACTTTAAACAAGTTAAGTTTTGCGCAAATATCCAAAAAAAGCTAAAATATAAGTAGATAGACTTGCGGAAAGAAGGGATCAGTTATGAATACTGAAGAAAACATCAATTATAAACACGGTGGCGATGAACGCATCAATCGTATTATTTTATCTACAGGAAATGTAAATAAGCCTTATGTCGTGCGTGATATTGTTTTTGCAACGGCTAAGATTGATGTTGATTTATTTGATCCAGCAAACAACCCAAATGAATTATTAGCTGACGTTGCTTATAAATTAAAAGAAACGGCCTATGAATATGGTGCTAATGCCGTGATTAATTGTCATTTCGAGCATGAACATACTGGCGATAACATTATTGAAATTTTCGCCTATGGAACAGTCGTTCAGTTCACACAATCAACTATTGGTGGTTAATTTTCCCAATAAAAAAAAGCCTGTCGAAAAGTCAGGCTTTTTTTATATCAAAGTATTTGCTCTGATAAGAATGATCTACAGTAGACTATACTTGTAAAAGAGAATGAAGTCAAGGAGACGTTGACGATTCATGTTACATCTTACACTTAATTTTTTTCGATTAAGTGTGTTTTTCGTGTGTCACCGATAACTAAAGGTACTGTTTCATATTTGACCTCGCTATATTCCAAACCAAACCAATTTTCTGGAGAGGTAGTGTAGCGTTTGATAGCTAACTTCATTTGCATTACTTGGCGTTCCCATTTACTTAATTCACAGTTATTAGAGAGAACTTTTTGAATTAAAATAAATTGGAAATCTCCCACTTCTCGTCCTGGTGTAATGGAATACGTTTGAGGCTGTTTTGGTAAACGACCTTGTTTCATTAAATCATTAATTACTTGACGAATATAAACATTTACTTCTTGATTCATTCTAAAACCAAGGTGTAATTTTAATTTGACGATAAAATCCGTCTCCATCATATCGACTTCATATTCTTGTGTATAGGGTTCATCTGTCACGTTTACATGAACAAACCAATACACTTTCGCTTTTTTCAAACGTTTGTCTAAAATGGAATATAAAAACTGACGACCAATCCAATCACCTGTAAGGTTAGGCACTAAAAACACGACATTAGTTTGATACATAGGAATGGCCGGGTCTTGACGCAACCTATTTAATTGAGGTAGATAGTCGTTTAAATTAACCTCTTCTGAAGCCCGTTCTTCAATAATATTTCCCCATTCCCATACAACCATAACAAACAGAATCATTAAGGCCATGATGACTGCTACAAAACCACCATGGAAGAATTTTACAGCACTAGAAACAAAGAAAATAGTTTCAATAAAACCAAAGAAGATAGTTAATGATAACGCAAACCATTTATTTTTTCCGCTAATAGTTAGATAGTAATAAAGTAACAGTGTCGTCATTAACATTGTGATAGTGATGGATAAGCCATACGCTGCTTCCATATGTGTCGAGGTTCTAAAAATAACAACAACAAGCGAACAACAAATCCACAAAATTAAATTGACGGCTGGGATGTACATTTGGCCAATTGACGTTCCTGGATAAACGATTTTCAATCGAGGAAGTAGTTTTAACTTGATTGCTTCAGAAACTAATGTAAAAGAACCCGATAACAAAGCTTGTGAAGCAATAATTGCAGCCAATGTAGCAAAAACAACCCCAATTACCATCCAACCATTTGGTAAAGCCATAAAGAACGGATTAATATGGTCTTGTACAGCTAGGGTAGGATTTTTATAGGCTTGTAATAACCACGCTGCTTGCCCTAAATAATTAAGCATCAGACATAATTTTATATATGGCCAACTAACACGAATATTATTTTTACCAACGTGTCCCATATCAGAATAAAGAGCTTCTGCTCCTGTAGTAGCTAGGAAAATACTGCCTAAAATAAACAAGCCTTCTTTATTTTCTGGACTAAACAACAATTTAACGGCATACACAGGGTTTAAGGCACGGATAACAGATAAATCACCACTAAAGTTAATCAATCCAACAATTCCTAAAAAAGTAAACCACAGAAACATCGCTGGACCAAATGCTTTACCAACTAAATCTGTTCCAAAGCGTTGAACACCAAAAAGTATAAGTAAAATAGCTAAGGTAATAATAACAATCACATTTTGATTGTTTCCAAAGGTATCATAAAATAATGGAATACCTCTCAATCCTTCAATTGCCGTTGTAACAGTAACCGCTGGTGTCAGTACACCATCTGCTAATAAAGCAGCACCACCTATCATAGCAGGAATAATTAAATATTTACCTGATCTTCTCACTAACGTATATAATGAAAAAATTCCACCTTCTCCATGATTGTCCGCATTTAAGGCGATGATGACATATTTAATAGTTGTCAACAAAGTTAATGTCCAAAAGATTAACGAGACTGCCCCTAAAATAAAATCTGGTTGAAGACTTTTCAATCCACCATTTTCTTCAACGATTGCTTTCATTACATAGAGCGGACTAGTACCAATGTCTCCATACACGACACCCATCGATACTAATAATCCTGCAGCAGAAATCTTTTTATGATTTTTTAACATGCTGTTTCCCCTTTCTGATAATCAAAAAATCTTCAACTGACATAGGGGAAAAAGAAAAGACCCAGATAAGCTATTGCTCACCTAGGTCTTGCCTTTATATTCTAAACCAGTGTTTATGCACTTGATGTTGACTTAGAATCATAGAATAAATCTATGTGCTACTCCCCTAATGGACATCATTATCTACATTTTGGAGTTTTTTGTCAAATTTTTAGTTAAAAATATTTTTTTGCCGGTTCAACAACTAAATAACGATAAGGTTCATCGCCTTCAGAATGTGTAGTTACATAATCTTTTTTACTTAATGCTGCATGAATTTGTTTACGTTCAAACGCAGGCATCGGTTCTAAAAAGACCGGACGACCCGTACGATCAACTTTTTCAGCCGTACGTTCTGCTAAACGTTGTAAGATTGCTTGACGTTTCTCACGATAATTACCTACATTAACTACAACAGATAATTTATTTTTAGCAACACGATGGATAAACACTTGAGCAAGATATTGCAACGCATTGAGTGTTTTACCATGTTTTCCAATTAAAATCCCTTGTTTTTGAGTTTCTAATTGAAAGACTATTGTTCCATGTTCGCGATTTGTTTTTACTAGCGCAGGTGCATTTAATTCTCGAGAGATGTTCGTTAAGTACAACGCAAGTTGCGTTAACGCTTCATCATCTTCTAAATTTTCTAAAACGGTGTTATCTTTTGGTACTTCAGATTCAACGGGGGAAATCGTCACATCTACTTCCACCATCGATTCAGTAAGCTCAGACTCAGCTACCTCTTCAATGATTTCTTCGACAGTTTCCACAACTTCTTCTGTTAAAATTGGATTTAACGAAACACGGGCATTTTTTTTACCCATCCCTAGAAATCCTTTTTTCCCTTCGTCTAATACATCAACGGTAACTTGATTTTCTGTTAACCCCAATGCCGCAAGACCGGCAGAAATTGCTTCTTCTACTGTTTGACCTTCATAGATTGGCATCGTTTATGCTCCTTTCGTTATTTTTTACGTTTTTTCTTTGGACTTTGTGCTTTACGTAATGCGCGTTCGCGTTCTTTTTCTTGACGTGCTATCTCTTCACGCTCACGGATAATTTTATATGGATTATTGATTAATAATGTTTGGCCTACTTGGAAGGCATTAGAAATTACCCAATAAAGTGATAAGGCACTTGGTAAATTAATCCCCATTACTAAAATCATCACAGGCATTGCATACGTCATGATTTTCATACTAGGATTTGATTCTACTTGGCTCATACTTGATAGATACGTGCTTGCAAATGTAAAGATTGCTGCTAAGATTGGTAAAATAAAATATGGATCCGAATCCCCTAGCACTTTTAACCACATGAAGCTACCTTCTCTTAGTTCAGGTACGCGAGAAATTGCTTGCCAAATGGCCATCAAGATTGGCATTTGGACGATTAATGGTAAACAGCCAGCATATGGATTAACGCCATTTTCAGCATACAAGCGTTGTTGTTCTTCACGTAATTGTTGTTGTGTTGCTGTATCTTTTGAAGAATATTTTTGCTGCAACTCTTTTAATTTCGGTTGTAGTTCTTGCGTTTTACGCATGCTTTTTGTTTGGAAATTCATCAATGGTAATAAAATAACTCGGATAATCAAGGTAAAGAGAATAATCCCCATTCCACGTGAGCCACCAACTGATAACCATTTAATAGCCTCCGCAAAATAATAAACTACGTATCTTTCCCAAAACCCAGTACTTTGAGCAGAGACTTCGCTTGTTCCACAAGCTGATAATAATACTACTAATGATACTAAAGCCATCATCAGTAGGAGACGCTTTCTTTTTTTCACTGAACAATTTTCCTTTCCCTTAACTGATTATTTTTGCAAGTTTAAATACATGCAACAAATTCGAGTACACTTCTTGGGAAGATAAAGTTGAAACGGATGGTCTAGCGATGACGATAAAATCCAAATTTGGATTGATCATGTCTTTCATATCGAAAATACTCGCCCGAATTTTACGTTTAACTGCATTTCGCGCAACTGCATTCCCAATTTTTTTTCCGACAGAAATCCCTACGCGAAAATGTGATTGCTCTTTGGGCAATACATATACCACAAATTTGCGATTCGCAAACGATTGTCCTGTTTGGAAAACTTTTTGAAATTCTTTCTCTTTTTTGACTCGATATGCCTTTCTCATGTCCTTTTCATCATTTCCTTCTACTTAGATACTCACTAACCAATAATACCATAATTGCCATGTGGGTTCAGCTTTTCAGCTAAAAAAGTGCATAAAAAAAACCACTGAGGTTCAGTGGCTTATGCAGAAAGAACCTTTCTGCCTTTACGACGACGGCTAGCTAAAACACGACGTCCATTTTTAGTGCTCATACGTTTACGAAATCCGTGAACTTTTTGACGTTTACGTTTATTTGGTTGATACGTTCTTTTCATTTATTCCACCTCCAACAAGTGTTTTGTTATCGATTCCTTTACGACATACTTTGATAGTATAACTAGTACTTCCTAGTTTTGTCAATAAAAAAGTGAAAATACCTTTTTGAAAGATCTACAGAAGTCATCCCAAAAAAACTATCGAAGAATTTGTTTATATGGATTTTTCATCAAATAAAGATAAAATACCTCTTTTTTTCGCTATTTTCTAATCTATTTATTTATCCACAATTTCAAAAAATCATCTGGGGATATCTCTGTGTATAATTTTTAAAAACTCTTAACTTATTCTTGAGTTATTACCCGGTTATACACAGATTAACAGGGGGTTAAAAAGTTATCCACAAACTCTTTTTTTCTGTGGATTAATTTCAACAAAAGCTTTTATAGCAGCAATAGTTATTAACACTATAATGTGCATAACTTTTTTTATCCAAGAGTTATGCACACGAATAAAGAATCTGTGTATAAGTGTTTTTCCACCTTGTGTATAACTTTTATATTTTTTATTAACAGTGTGGAAAAATAAAATTATTTTTCTCATTTTTATTCGATACTGTGGAAAACTTCGTTAATCCATGATAAATTAGTACTATCTATCTTTATCGATTATTTTACAGGAGGATTTGCGATGCCATCTCTGGATGCTATATGGAAAGAGTTACAAGACAGCTATAAAAAAGAAATGAATCCAGTTAGTTACAATACATGGATCGAACCTGCCACGCCTCTTTCTTTTCAAAATAATGAATTAATTATTGAAGTACCTACAGCTATTCAAAAGAATTATTGGGAAAAAAACCTAGCTGGTAAAATTCTTGAAACATTCTTTATGATGAGTGGCGAAGAAATTCTGCCAATTTTTGTTACTCCAGATGAATCCGATATCTATAAACAACATGTCCCGGAAAAAAATATAGAATTACCAACAACAAACGAAACCAATCTTTCTATGTTAAATCCAAAATATACGTTTGATACATTCGTTATCGGAAAAGGAAATCAAATGGCTCACGCAGCAGCACTCGTTGTCGCAGAAGATCCCGGATCTATTTACAATCCACTCTTTTTCTATGGTGGTGTGGGTTTGGGGAAAACCCATTTAATGCACGCAATTGGCCATCAAATGCTTGCTAAAAGACCACATGCAAAAATTAAATATGTGAGCAGTGAGAATTTCACTAATGATTTCATTAACTCGATTCAAAAAAACAAAATGGAAGATTTTCGAAATGAATATCGAACCGTTGATTTATTATTAGTCGACGATATTCAATTTTTGGTGAATAAAGAGGGCACACAAGAAGAGTTCTTTAATACGTTTGAAGAGCTTTATCGAAACAACAAGCAGATTGTTTTGACAAGTGATCGTCTACCAAATGAAATCCCAACGTTACCACAACGTTTGGTATCTCGTTTTGCGTGGGGGCTATCAGTGGATATTACGCCACCAGATTTAGAAACACGAACTGCTATCTTACGTAAAAAAGCAGAAGCAGAAAATTTAGAAATTCCAGATGATACTTTAAGTTATATTGCCGGACAGATTGATTCTAATATTCGTGAATTAGAGGGCGCTTTAGTTCGTGTGCAAGCTTTTGCAACAATTCAAAGTGCTGATATTACAACGAGTTTAGCCGCTGAAGCGCTAAAAGCTCTCCAGTCCAGCGAACCGCTGCGTCAAGTGTCAATTTTACAAATTCAAGAAGAAGTAGCCAGCTACTACCATATTCAACTAAAAGATTTAAAAGGCAAAAAACGTGTAAAAAGTATCGTTGTGCCCCGTCAAATTGCCATGTTTTTAGCTAGAGAAATGACCGACAACTCTTTACCAAAAATTGGTGCCGAATTTGGCGGAAAAGATCATACCACAGTTATTCATGCTCATGAAAAAATTCAGCAATTATTAAAACATGATTCAACTATTCAAAATGAAATTTCTGAAATAAAAGGACTGCTACTAAAATAGTGTGTATAACTCAAAAAAAGGACCTGCCAGTTACCCCCAGCTTATCAACAGGTGAATAACTTTAGGTTCTTGTGTTTCTATCGAGTTTTCCACAGTATCAACAGCCCTACTACTACTACTATTTTTATTCTTTAAATTAATATAAAAGGAGAAGCTATCATGAAAGTAACGTTAAATCGTTCAACCTTTATTCAAGAACTACAAACTGTTCAACGAGCTATTTCATCAAAAACTACTATGCCAATTTTAACCGGCGTTAAAATTGAACTTTCAAATAATGGTCTAACTTTAACCGGGAGTAACGCAGAAATTTCTATCGAGTCTTTTTTAAGTGTCAATGATGAAAAAGCCCAAATGCTTATCGAAAAAACAGGTGCGGTTGTTTTACAATCTCGTTTTTTTGGAGAAATTATTCGTCGTTTACCTGAAGATAATTTCACAATGGAAGTAATTGAGAATAACCAAGTGAATATTACTTCTGGAAAAGCCAACTTTACTGTAAATGGTTTAGATGCAGATAGTTATCCACATCTGCCAATTGTGGATAGTCAAAATCAAATCACTATCCCCATTCATGTATTGAACAAATTGATTGGAGAAACTGTATTTGCTGTCTCTCAACATGAAAGCCGTCCAATTTTAACAGGGGTTCACTTTATCTTAGAAAATCAAAAGTTATTAGCTGTTGCGACAGATTCTCATCGTTTAAGCCAACGTGTAATTCCATTAGAAAGTGGAGCAGAAGCTTTTAATATTGTTGTTCCAGGAAAAAGTTTAACGGAACTTTCTCGTTCAGTAGGCGATGAAGAAGAAGATATAAAAATTAGTATTATGGATAATCAAGTATTATTTGAAACTAAAACAATGAAATTTTATTCACGTTTACTAGAAGGAACGTATCCTGATACCAATCGTTTAATTCCGACAAGCTTTAATACAGAAATTGAATTTAGTGTGCCTGAGCTTTTAGCGGCGATTGAACGCGCATCTTTACTATCTCATGAAGGTCGCAATAATATTGTTCGTCTGCATATTGCTAGCGATGGAGTTGTTTTATACGGAAACTCTCCAGAAATTGGGAAAGTTGAAGAAGTCCTAAATTATGAAAAAGTTTCTGGTGATCCGTTAGATATTTCATTTAATCCAGACTATATGAAAGCAGCATTACGTGCATTTGGTGCAACGACTATTAGTATTCGTTTTATTTCAGCAATTCGTCCATTTACGTTGGAACCAACGGAAGGTAATGGAGAATTCATTCAATTAATTACACCGGTTCGTACAAATTAATCTAAATTTTCAATGATTATGAAAATTTTATGAAAGATTAATCTAAAAAGAGAATTATACAAAGAAGGGCTTAAAATCGATTTTAAGCCCTTCTTTTAATTTTAAATAAAATTTGTCCAAATGAATTAAAACTTCTAAAAACGATAAATATGTGGATAAATTTGTTTTATTCCTTCAAAAGAGGTATAATATAAACATATGTCTCTAAGTAGAATTGAGGGAAAAAATGAAAGAGAAAATCATTTTAAAATCAGATTACATGACACTTGGTCAAGTTTTAAAAGAAGTGAATGTTATCAGTAGTGGTGGCCAAGCTAAATGGTATTTAGCTGAAAATACTGTTTTTATTGATGGGGAACCTGAAAATCGCCGTGGTCGCAAGTTATATGATGGCATGATGATTGAGATTCCAGAAGTCGGTACGTTCTTTATGGTGAAGGATAGCGACCATGCGTCTGAGTAATCTTCAACTACAAAATTTTCGGAATTATGACGACTTATCTTTGACGTTTAACAAGAACCTAGTTATTTTTTTAGGGGAAAATGCACAAGGAAAGACGAATATTTTAGAAAGTATTTTTGTATTGGCGATGACGCGTAGTCACCGAACAACAAATGAACAAGAATTAATTCAATGGGATGCCAAACAAGCATCGATTAGGGGAATTGTTGAACGTAAACATACTTCGGTCCCTTTGGAGTTATTTTTAACCAAAAAAGGCCGTAAAACCAAAGTAAATCACATAGAACAAAAGAAATTAAGTAGTTATATTGGTCAACTCAATGTCATTTTATTTGCCCCAGAAGATCTATCTTTAGTGAAAGGTAGTCCACAACTACGACGTAAGTTTTTAGACATGGAAATTGGTCAAATTGATCCAGTCTACTTGTATGATTTGGTACAATACCAAAAAGTCTTAAAACAACGCAATCAATATTTAAAGCAATTAGCTGAAAAGAAACAAACGGATGAGTTATATTTAGAAATTTTAACGGAGCAATTAATAGAATTCGGCAGTAAAGTTCTGATTGCCCGACAAAAATTTGTGAAGCGCTTGGAATATTGGGCAAGTCAGTTACATCAAAAAATTAGCCAAAATAAAGAACATTTGGTGATTGAATATATTTCAAGTGTTCCTGATACCCCTTGGGATAATCTAGCAGCTGTTCAAGCGGCTTTTCGTCAAGCATTAGAAAAAGTAAAAAACAAAGAACATTTTCGTCAAGTCACATTAGCGGGACCACACCGTGATGATTTGATTTTTTTGATTAATGAGAAAAATGTTCAGACATTTGGTTCACAAGGCCAGCAACGAACTACTGCTTTAAGTGTAAAATTAGCTGAAATTGATTTAATGAAAGAAGAAACAGGCGAGTATCCAGTCTTATTATTGGATGATGTGATGAGTGAATTAGATGATGCCCGACAATTGCATTTACTTGAAACGATTGAAGGGAAAGTTCAAACGTTTTTAACAACTACCACGTTAGAACATGTGAAAGATAAAATGACCGTTGAACCAGAAATTTTCTACGTTCGTCAAGGTCAGCTAGAAGGAGAGAGTGCGGAGTGACAGAAGAAAAAAGAATGTTAAATGAACGCGCAAGAGAATATGATGCGAGTCAGATTCAGGTCTTAGAAGGATTAGAAGCAGTAAGAAAACGTCCTGGAATGTACATCGGTTCAACTAGTTCAGAAGGATTACACCATCTAGTATGGGAAATTGTAGATAATTCGATTGATGAAGCTTTAGCGGGTTTTGCCACAAGTATTCAAGTAATTATTGAACAAGACAATAGCATTACAGTTATCGATGATGGACGTGGAATTCCTGTAGATATCCAAGCGAAAACTGGACGTCCAGCGGTAGAAACGGTCTTTACTATTTTACATGCCGGCGGAAAATTTGGCGGTGGTGGCTATAAAGTGTCTGGTGGTCTACACGGAGTAGGTTCCTCCGTAGTTAATGCCCTATCGACTACTTTAGATGTAAAAGTTCATAAAGAAGGTAAAATCTATTATCAAGAATATCATCGTGGGAAAGTTGTTGCTGATTTAGAAGTGATTGGTGAAACTGATCGTAGTGGAACAGATGTCCATTTTATCCCTGATCCAGAGATTTTCACAGAAACAACAGTTTTTAATTTTGATAAATTAGCAACGCGCGTTCGTGAATTAGCATTTTTAAATAAAGGTTTACTCATTTCAATTGAAGATCGTCGTGAAGCAGAGCCTGTTAAACGTGAATATCATTATGAAGGCGGAATTAAAAGCTATGTTGAACATCTAAATGCGAATAAAAACGTGCTATTTCCGGAGCCTATTTTCCTTGAAGGGGAACAACAAGATATTACAGTGGAAGTATCCATGCAATATACAGATGGCTATCATTCAAATATCTTAAGTTTTGCCAACAATATTCATACTTATGAAGGCGGAACACATGAATCTGGATTCAAGACAGCGTTAACACGTGTGATTAATGACTATGCACGTAAACAAAAATTGATGAAAGATAATGATGAAAACTTAACGGGGGAAGATGTTCGAGAAGGTTTGACAGCAGTTATTTCTATTAAACATCCGGATCCGCAATTTGAAGGACAAACAAAAACTAAATTAGGTAATTCCGAAGTACGGACAGTCACTGACCGCCTATTTTCAGAGCATTTTTCTAAATTTTTAATGGAAAACCCTTCTGTCGGTCGTCAAATTATTGAAAAAGGTTTATTGGCTTCGAAAGCGCGATTAGCTGCGAAACGTGCACGTGAAGTAACTCGTCGTAAAGGAGCTTTAGAAATCAGTAATTTACCAGGTAAATTAGCTGATTGTTCAAGTAATGATCCTGAAAAAACAGAATTGTTTATCGTCGAAGGAGACTCTGCCGGTGGTTCAGCAAAACAAGGACGTAGCCGTGAGTTCCAAGCTATTTTACCTATTCGTGGGAAAATTTTAAACGTTGAAAAAGCTAGTATGGATAAAATTTTGGCAAATGAAGAAATTCGTTCATTATTCACCGCAATGGGAACTGGTTTTGGTGCAGATTTCGATGTGTCAAAAGCCCGTTATCATAAATTGGTTATTATGACCGATGCCGATGTGGATGGTGCGCATATTCGTACTTTATTATTAACATTGTTCTATCGCTATATGCGTCCAATTGTCGAAGCAGGCTATGTTTATATTGCACAACCACCATTGTATGGGGTGAAGCAAGGAAAAAATATTTCGTATATTCAGCCAGGAAAAAATGCCGAAGACGAATTGCAACGTGTCATCAATTCATTACCAGCAACCCCTAAACCAACTGTTCAACGTTATAAAGGTTTAGGAGAAATGGATGACCATCAATTATGGGAAACAACGATGGATCCTGAAAATCGTATGATGTTGCGTGTCAGTGTAGATGATGCAATTGAAGCCGATCAAGTTTTTGAAATGCTAATGGGTGATAAAGTAGAACCACGTCGTGCATTTATTGAAGAGAATGCACACTATGTTAAAAATCTTGATATTTAATGATAAGGAGGAGAAACTTTGGAAGATCAAAAGAAAAATATTCATGACGTCAATCTGACCAGTGAAATGCGCGAATCCTTTATCGATTATGCCATGAGTGTTATTGTTGCCAGAGCATTACCAGATGTTCGAGACGGTTTAAAACCGGTTCACCGCCGTATTCTTTATGGGATGAATGAATTAGGGGTTACACCAGACAAGCCGCATAAGAAATCTGCGCGTATTGTTGGAGATGTTATGGGGAAATATCATCCACATGGTGATAGTGCTATTTATGAATCGATGGTTCGGATGGCACAACCATTTAGTTACCGTTATATGCTTGTAGATGGACATGGAAACTTTGGTTCAGTCGATGGTGATGGCGCAGCGGCTATGCGTTATACTGAAGCACGTATGAGTAAACTAGCGGTAGAAATGTTGCGTGATATTAATAAAAATACAGTAGATTATGCAAGTAACTATGATGATACTGAACGTGAACCACAAGTTTTGCCAGCACGTTTTCCCAATCTATTAGTCAATGGAACGACAGGGATTGCGGTAGGAATGGCTACGAATATTCCTCCACATAACTTAAATGAAGTCATTGCAGCTATTGATTTATTGATGGATAACCCAGAAGTTACAACTAATGAATTAATGGAGGTCTTACCTGGACCAGACTTTCCAACTGGTGGATTGGTCATGGGGAAATCCGGTATTCGTCGTGCTTATGAAACGGGGAAAGGTTCTATTACCGTTCGAGGAAAAGTGGAAATTACAGAAATGCCTAATGGTAAAGAACGTATTCTAGTTACTGAATTACCATACATGGTCAATAAAGCGAAATTAATCGAACGAATTTCTGAATTGCATCGAGACAAGCGGATTGAAGGAATTACTGATTTACGTGATGAGTCTTCTCGTGAAGGAATGCGTATCGTGATTGATGTTCGCCGTGATGTCAGTGCTTCAGTTATTTTAAATAATTTATATAAAATGACTGCTCTACAATCTTCTTTTGGTTTCAATATGTTGGCAATTGAAAAAGGTGTGCCAAAAGTCTTAAGTCTAAAACGTATTTTAGAAGATTATCTTGAACATCAAAAAGAAGTCATTACACGTCGAACAATTTTTGAAAAAGAAAAAGCGGAAGCACGTGCTCATATCCTAGAAGGCTTACGAATAGCTTTAGATCATATTGATGAAATTATTGCAATTATTCGTGGATCAAAAACAGATGGCGAAGCAAAAGCAACAATGATTGAAAAATTTGATTTGTCTGATCGCCAAGCCCAAGCCATTTTAGATATGCGTCTACGTCGTTTAACTGGTTTGGAACGCGATAAAATTGAAGCAGAATACCAAGAATTATTGAAATTAATTGAGGATCTAGCAGATATTTTAGCTCGTCCAGAACGTGTAACAGAAATTATTCAAACGGAATTACATGAATTAGGTCATCGTTTCGGAGATGCTCGCCGTACAGAATTATTAGTTGGCGAAGTCTTAAGTTTAGAAGATGAAGACTTAATTGAAGAAGAAGAAATCGTGATTACTTTAACGAATAACGGTTATATTAAACGTGTAGCGAATAGTGAATTCCGTGCGCAACGTCGTGGTGGTCGTGGTGTGCAGGGAATGGGGATTCACGATGAAGATTTCGTACGTACGTTAGTTTCTTGTTCAACACATGATACATTATTATTCTTTACTAATGCTGGGAAAGTGTATCGCTCTAAAGGCTATGAGATTCCAGAATATGGTCGAACTGCTAAAGGAATTCCAGTGATTAACTTGCTGGGAATTGATTCGAGTGAACGGATTCAAACAATCATTTCAGTTTCTGACAAACCAGAAGAAGGAAATTATTTATTCTTTACAACTAGATTAGGAGTAGTCAAACGAACATCTGTCATGGCTTTCTCCAATATCCGGAGCAATGGTTTAATTGCGATTGGACTAAAAGAAGGCGATGAATTAGTCAACGTTTTATCAACGAAAGGCGATGACGTGATGATTATTGGTACGCACAATGGCTATTCTGTCACGTTTAAAGAAGAAGCAGTTCGTGATATGGGACGAACTGCCGCCGGGGTACGAGGAATTCGTTTGCGTGAAGAAGACTATGTCGTAGGTGCGGCGGTCATTCGTGAAGAAGATGAAGTCTTAGTAATTACCGAAAATGGTTATGGAAAACGGACAGCTGGCAGTGAGTACCCAATTAAAGGACGCGGGGGTAAAGGAATTAAAACTGCGAATATTACAGCGAAAAATGGTCCATTAGCTGGTTTAACAACTGTGACTGGCGTAGAAGATATTATGCTAATCACTAATAAAGGGGTTATTATCCGCTTTAGTGCCGAAACAGTCTCACAAACTGGTCGTGCGACATTAGGGGTCCGCTTAATGAAGATGGAAGAAGACGCTAAAGTTGTAACGATGGCAACAGTCGATCCAGAAGTCGATGAACTTGTGGAGACACCAGAAGTCTCAGAATAAAAACAGAGGCTAGGCAAAAAGTCTTGTAATATCTAAAAACAACCAACGCATGAAATCTGTTTTTTAAACATTGATTTCATGCGTTGGTTTGATGTATCCTATGAAAAAAATTTGGTGATTTTTGTCTTTTTTGCCAGTCGTTTTTTTTATCAGTTAAGGAATGATTTTCGTACAGGACGGCATAATGTCGAACGAGAAAATCGATAAAAAAGTCAATGGCTAAGTGCCAATTTGTAAAAATATTTTTTGTATATTGGGTAATTAAAACAGAATATGCTTGACTACCCATGATTTTATTAGCCAAATCAGAATTTTTACTAAAAATCACTCCAAAAGAAGAAAAGACAATGATAAGTATTTTTTCGTTAGCCTTTTGAATAAGTGGACTAAGCAGTTTTTCTTCTTTAGGTACAAAGGTAATGGCACTTTAGCTCGCTCGAAAAAAGATTCATTTGATTGGTATAAAAAAGTCATTGCTACAAATGGGTCAGACGTAGTTTAATTCCTCAGCGAAACAAGCATAATTTTATGTTTGTTTCGCTTTTTTCTAGTTATTTTGTCAAAATAGCGTAATTACTTATGAAAATCAAATTCATTCGATTTAACAATCATGAGAAAAAACTTGCGTGGAAAAGAAAAACAGTGTATAATTTATCTTTGTGAGTAGTCTTAAAAGACCATTCTCTGCTCCTAGATTGTACTAGGGGCCAAAGTCCATAGGGAGGTGAAAATCAATGGAAAATACGAAATATGAAATTCTTTATATTATTCGTCCAAACATTGATGAAGAAGCAAAAACTGCTTTAGTGGAACGTTTTGACGCAATTTTGACTGATAATGGAGCGGAAGTTCTTGAGTCAAAACTTTGGGAAAAACGCCGTCTAGCATATGAAATGAACGGATTCCGCGAAGGTATCTATCACATCGTTAAAGTGTCTTCTCCATCAAATGCAAATGCAATCAACGAATTTGACCGTCTTGCTAAAATCAACGACAGCATTATTCGTCACATGATTGTTAAAGAAGAAGCTTAATAAATTGTTTCACGTGAAACAAAAATAACGATGAAGGGATGATGAATTTTGATTAACAATGTTGTATTAGTAGGAAGATTGACAAAAGATCCTGATTTACGTTATACCGCAAGTGGTACGGCTGTTGCTACTTTCTCATTAGCAGTGAATCGTAATTTTACGAATCAAAGTGGAGAAAGAGATGCAGATTTTATTAACTGCGTGATTTGGAGAAAATCAGCAGAAACACTCGCAAATTATGCCCGTAAAGGTACATTGCTTGGAGTGACAGGAAGAATTCAAACAAGAAACTATGAAAACCAACAAGGTCAAAGAGTTTATGTTACTGAAGTTGTAGCAGAAAACTTCCAATTACTAGAATCTCGTTCAACTAGCGAACAACGTCGTGGAAACGATAGCGGCGATTTTGGTGGAAATCAATCAAACTTTGGAAACAGCTACAATCAAAATCAAACATCTCAACCATCGAACGGAATGCCTAGTTTTGATCGAGACAACTCTGATCCATTCGGGGGTTCATCAATCGACATTTCAGATGACGATTTACCATTCTAAGAAATTTGATAGGAGGGAAATAGGATGGCACAACAAAGAAGAGGCGGACGCAAACGTCGTAAAGTAGACTATCTTGCAGCTAATCATATCGAACACGTTGATTATAAAGACGTTGAATTATTAAAAAGATTTATTTCAGAACGCGGTAAAATTTTACCACGTCGTGTAACTGGTACTGGTGCTAAAAACCAACGTAAATTAACAGTTGCTATTAAACGCGCACGTATTATGGGATTACTTCCATTCGTAGGCGAAGAAAACTAATTAGCTTAAATGATAGGCTGAACCGTTGATATACCAACGGTTCAGCTTTTTTCTTTTGTTAATTGAATACGGTTTTGAATACGGATTACTACATATTTAGGTGTTTTACGAACTTTTCAACGATATTTATTTTGGTTTCTTTGCTAAGATGTCCGTATATATCCATCGTAATTGTGATAGATGAATGGCGTAATCTTTCTTGAACTTCCTTCATACTTACTCCAGCATCTAATAACAAGCTAGCATGAGTGTGACGTGTTACATGACTCCCCATGAAAGGAATGGCAGCATGCTTAGAAATCTTTTTCATACGTACATAAAAAGTATTATGAGTGATCAGTTTTTTCTCAATGCTACAGAAGGGCATTGTAGGGTTCGTGATACCTA
Source organism: Enterococcus sp. AMC2644 (assembly GCF_058216475.1). Lineage (NCBI taxonomy): Bacteria > Bacillati > Bacillota > Bacilli > Lactobacillales > Enterococcaceae > Enterococcus > Enterococcus sp. AMC2644. The sequence goes on along the minus strand of NZ_CM177095.1, from coordinate 1,428,756 downwards.
ATTCAAGCATGTAGATCCTTTGATTCACTTGCCAACGTTTTAAAACAGCCATTGTCTTAGCATCTATCGGCAATACATCAATACTTGTATCTGTTTTAGGTGTAGTTATTTGTACGCCATGTTTGACATCACTTAAGGTTTTGTCGATAGACACAGTATTTTCTTTAAAGTCAATATCGGACCAGTTGAGAGCTAAAGCTTCAGAGATACGGCACCCACTATAGACGAGAAAGCGTAGCATCGTTTTGTTAAAGTCATCATCATAGGTAGCAGGACGATGATTCACATAATCAAATAAAGCATTTAACTGTTCTTTGGTATAAACTTTTACATGTTCATTATTGGATGTCTCTTTCTTTCGCTGTGGCATCATCACGTTGGAAAGTGGGTTGCTTTGGATAATGCCTAGATTGATAGCGTATTTAAAGATACGGCTTGCTGAGGAATGCAAAATACGATATTGATCTGTTTCTTGTGCCCATTGGTTGATGATTTTTTGCGCATGCTTTGTTGTTACTTCCTTCATTTTCATGTTGCCGTAGATAGGTAGCAACCATTTCTTAAACTTGATCTCTGTTTTTATAAGTGTAACTTCTTTGACAGTTGTTTTATAAACCTCAAGCCACAACTCATAAACCTCTTTAAATGTTTCTTCATTCCCTTTTTTTAAGCCATCTGATACGTAGTCCACTTGCAGTCTTGATAGAGCGAGTTGGGCTTCTTTTTTTGTTTTGAAATTCCTTCTAGTGGTTCTTACTTCTTTACCTGTTAAAGAGTCAACGCCAAGATAAGCCTGGAACAACCATGCTTTCGTGCCATCTTTCTTTTCATATTGCTTAAATGTTGCCATGTTGTTTCCTCCCAGTACCTAACGTGGGGCGTTTGGATGTAGAGGATGATTTAATTCCTATGCTTTAAAAGTGTAGAAAAGGATGATGAAAATTTCTATTTTTGTCTTTGTTCTAATCTATTTAAAAAAACTTTATCAAGTTCTTTTGTTATTAATTCTGTCGTTTCTAGATAGCTTTTTACGAAATCTAAATCTGATCTTGGTTTTATACCTTTGTCAGTTTTTTTTAAAAGGAGGCGCCCTCCAAATAATCCATTATTTGAAAAAATCAACTCGCTCAACTTTTTGAAACTTTCTATTTCAGTACTATTTTTTTGCGATAGTGAACTAGTCAAAGTAACAAGATATTCAGAAATAGCCTCACTAATTTTTTCTGCTTCTTCCTTATCATCCATGTTTTCAAGCTTGTCGATTATTCCAGCTAAAACAGACGTAGAAAGATGATTTCCGAACTCTAATGATGAATTCAATTCATTTTTTATATCACTTACTCCCATGATATAAGGAACCGAAACTTCAAAATAATCAGCTAATTGTTGCCAAGTTTTTGAATCACGAGGCTCCCTTTTTCCAATCTCATAATTTCGATATGTTTGATAAGGAATATCTAATTCATTACTTACATCGCCTAAACTTTTCCCGCAATCTTCTCTAAGTTCTCGTAATCTACTCATAGTGTGCTCCTTTATTATATTTTTATATAATATTATTTTATCCAAAAATATAGTTAAATACAATGATTTTTTCAAAATGGATAAAAAACACTTGAATAAACTAAATGGATAATATATAATAAAAATATCCAAAATGGATAAAAAGAGGTGATAAACATGTTCGAAATTGATAAAGAAATGGCTTCAAAATTAAGAGAAAGGAGAGCAAGAAAAAATATTACTTTAGAAAAGGCAGCGAATGAAATTGGAATTTCTCGAATTACATTAGGAAAAATCGAAAATGAACAAATTTCTGCTGTACGAAAAACAGTTTATAAGAAATTAGTTGATTGGTTGATTAATGAAAAGGTGGTGAAATGATGGCAAAGCTACAAATTGACAGCATGGATCTAAAAGATGAAGCATTTTCTCCTATTGTGGCGATGATTGCTTTAAAGGTGGATGAAGCTTTTCAGTTACACCAGGCACGCAAGGAGCTACCAAGATATATGAAGCAAAATCAAACGTGTATTTATATGAATTGTTCCTATAATCGCTTGCAGAAATATAAGCGTATGGGATTGAGAATCATCATATTAGATGGTGAAGAAAAAATTGATCAGCGTGATGCAGATGCGTTCATGGAAAAACACAAAATTTAAAAAATAATCTAGCGTGGGGCGAGGTTGTAACGTCACTAAGTCAAATGTCTGTTATAAGGTTTTTGATATAGGGAGGTGTGAACAATGCAAAAATTGGTATTAGCACAAGAAGAATTGTTTCAAAGTGTTCGCTGCGATATTTGGATGGATAGGAATCGAAATCCCTTCATGACTATCCAACAATTGGCGAATGCTTTGGAATATAAGAGTAAAGATGGAATAGAAAAAATTCTTAAGAGGCATCCATATTTGAGAGATAAAGAATTTTCAAGTACCTACAAACTGTCGGTAGTTGAGGGTGATCGCCAAGTAAAAAGGGAAACGATTGTTTTTACTCGTGATGGAATTATGGAAGTTAGCTTTTTATCTCATCAGCCAAAAGCACGGCATTTTAGATCTTGGGCTAGAAAAGTGATTAATGCGTTTGTAGATGGTCAACTCGTTTGGAAAGAAAAGCGAGAAACAGGCAAACAAATACGCTTATCAATGACCGATGCCATACGCGATGCAGGCTTTTCATCAAAGTTTTATGTCCACTTTACTAATTTATGCTACAAGTCAGCAATTGGCTTCAATGCGAGCCAGGTACGCAAGGCTAGAAACATCGCAAAAGGTCATAATATTTTAGATTATCTAAGCATTGAAGAACAAACAGCCGTTAACCAACGAGAGCAAGAAATTGCAACTTTGATAGGTCTAGGACTTGATTATGAACAAATTAAAGCGATTCTAGCTAATGGTGGAGTTATCTATCAAATGACCCTTAAAATGCCACAGAAGGCGATATAACTAATAAGGAGGAACAACAAAATGAATAAAGAAACAATGAATGTGATTCAAATTGACAGACAAAAGCAGCGTATTGTTAATAGCTTGCAGCGTGCTTTCTACGATATGAGTTTGGAAGAGGGAAAAGAGTTGATTATTGAAGCAAGTGCTGAATTAGATGATTTACAAGAACAGGCATTTGGTTACCAACAACCTACTGTTAAAAGTTGTTTAACAAGCTTATACGAGCTTTCTGTTGCGGATAGTATAAATAATTCAGACGGTTCACAAATCACTGTACAAGACGTTCAAGCATTGTTTTATAACGATATTGAACAATTAGCCGAATTATTAGGGATTGAAGTGGGGGAAGAATCAAAATGAATATTATTTATCCAATGTTAGTAGAAAAATCGTATCAATTTATGCAACAACAAGGGATTGAAGTTAGCAAAGCAGAAGTTTATCAGATGATGGTTCGTGAAGGAATAGTAACACAAACAGGAGAACCGACCAAGAAAGCAGTCGGAGAAGGGTTAGTTACCTCATATCAGAAACAGCATTCAACGTTGAAGGAATTTAAAAAAGAGTATCCGTTATTTCGTAAATATCCAGTAAAAGAATTTACACAACAAGATGGAATTTGGTACGTGTCTCAAAAAATTATTGAAGAGATAACAGATTTATTACAATCCGAAAACTTTAGTTATGACGAATTAAAACAGGTAACAACCTATTTTAATTTCAGAAATTACGAGAATCCGCACCATAGTATTGCAGAAATCAAAGGTGTGTACCATCCGCTATATACTCCTTATCCTGACGAATTGTTCCAGGTTGTAGATGGTCAAGTGGCCATTCCTAAAAGTGTCATGGAAGATATTCTTTTGCGGTGCAAGAATGGTGAACTAGAAGTGACGGATGAACAATATCAAGGGTTCAAAGCATTATTAGAAAACTTGGAGGATTAGTTATGGATGCTTGGAGAAAAGAAAAAAGCCTTTGCTGTCAAATTCTTTGGCGAGAATCAGCAAAAGGCAACATGATAGGTTTCTGACCTATATATCTTTTCTCTAAGTATACCAAATATTTGGAGGAATGAACATTGAGAAAGAAAAATAGACGTATCATGGCGTTGATTATTGTTGCAGTACTGTTTTCAGCGTTACCCATAATAGCAAAACTAATTCTTATTAGTCCTTTGTATGTTCAATTAATAATGGATTGGGATGATTTTAGTTTGAATTTAATGAAAGAAGGTCAGAAATGATGAAAAAAAGTGAAATAACAGCTTGTGATTTAGCTAAAAGTGCAGGAGATTTACATTGCTTAGCAATTGCATTAGATAAATATGTTTTTGACAATGTTTCTTCCGTTGCTAACGTCACAGTAGATTCTCTAAGCGGATTAAATGGAATGGTTCAAGCTATTTTATTGATGGCTGACAGTCATTCAAATAAAGCTAGTAAGTTTGATATGAACGAGGTGCGTAATTAATGCAGTATAAAAATGATTCTACAGCAAAACGTTATTATTGGCTCAAATTGAAAAATGATTTTTTTGATCAAAAAGAAATTAAGTTACTAAGGAAAATTGCTGGTGGAGATACATTTACAATTATTTATTTAAAGATGCTGCTTAAAAGCTTGCAAGATGATGGTTCGTTGTATTTTGAAGCAATAGGCGATGATTTTACAGAAGAATTAGCGCTTGATTTAGATGAAGATGTTGAAAATGTGGCACTAACTATCCAATTTTTACAAGCTAAGAAATTACTCGAAATTATTGAAGAAGATGAATTTTTCTTGAATCGAGTACCTGAAATGATTGGTTCAGAAGCCTATAGTACTGAAAGATCTAGACGCCATAGAAATAAGAAAAAACAAAAAATGTTGCAATGCAACGCAAATGAAACAGAAGAGCAACGCAATGCAACTAAGAGAATAGAGCAAGAGCAGAGAAAAGATTTAGAGAAAAGAGAAAAGAGAGGAGAGCAAAGAGCAGAGAAAGAGCAAGAACTAGAGTCAGAGCTAGATAAAGAGACAGAGACAAAGTTAGAGGGAGAGTTATATGCTTCCGTTGCTCAATCACTTTCTAACCATTCTCAGTTAACCTTAACGGATTGTTTTTCTGAATTCTCAAATTCTTTTGGGAGACTTGTCGAAACAGAAAGAAAAATCTTTAGAAAGTTAGCAAATGAGTACAGTATTGAATTTCTTCATGAAGCTATAAGTAAAGCTTATTGGAGAAAGATGAATGGAACTGAGATTGATGTTCCAGTAGCTTATATTACATCTTTATTGAAACAGTGGAATGACAAAGGATTTAAGTCCGTGGAAGATATTGATATCGAGCAAGAGAAATTCAATAAAGAACATTATGGTGATGTTTTACCATTTTAAAATCGGAGGAACGAGTATGACAGAATTAACAATTATCGAACAGGCAGTATTAGATTTAATTCCGCTAAGTATTGAAAGAAAAGTAGCGATTAGAGAAATCAGTAGCTTAATTGATATCGATGAACGAAGTGTATATGAAGTAATCAATAGTTTGAGGAAAAAGGGAATACCAATTTGTGCTATCAGACACGGAGAACCCACAAATAGGGGGTACTTTATCGCTACCAGCGAGGAAGAACGTGCAGAGGGTCTTGCTTCATACAAAGCACAAGTAGTAGATATGAGCCGTTTAATCAAGATTATCGAAGAAACAGACTTGAACGGTTGGCAAAACCGTATAGGAGGCTAAAGTATGAACAAAGTTATATTTATTGGAAAGGATAATAAATATAAATGCGTAGAAGTAGCGGATTTCAGTAACGTTACTCTAAAAATTCAAGATGGAACACTTGTATTAGTGGAACAGCATGAAAAGAAAAAGCCTGTTGATTTGTTAGACTTACCTAGTGGCAAAAAAACAGTAGAAACATTGAGAAATCAATTAAAAAATAGTTTTCTTTCGTGAAAAATGATATAATAAGATAATAAATAAAAGAACTATCTGACTAGAATTCTAGAGGATATGAACACATCGCTTTTGTGAGGTGTGTCATATCCTCTTTTTTGCATACAAAATAACACAGGTTGCAACTCTATAACGGAACGATGTAGAAGCGCTATAGTCAAAGGAATATTGTACTAGAAAAGCAAGTAGCGTGTTAACCAAGGTTAGTGTTGTGGATTATAGCGTTACAAAAGATATGACAGATGCTAGTCAAAATGAGGTTTTAGGAATGAGTGAAGACTATGAAAACTTAATAAGACACCTAAGGAATACTCGTAGTAAATATAAAATGACTAGGGATGAAATGTTTGATCATACAGAATGGTATGTAAATCATCGGTTATTGACAAATAAAAACATCTCATTTTGTTGGGAATATTTTAAAGATTTAAATCGCACTAGAGCTTACATGAGAGCGTATGGCTGTAGTTATAGAACAGCTAATATAAATGCTAATCGCTTATGGAAAAACGTTTATATTCAAGAAATAATCCAATGTATTCAACTACAAATACAGATTTACATAAGTGAATCACTTGAATTTGAACGATGGGCAAAAATATTTGGTCTTTCTTTTGAAGAAAAGCAAAAAGGTAGAAAATCAATAATATTTTTAGATTAATCAACTGGAGGAATTAGAATGAGTGTAGAAAACAACGAACAGCAACCATTAGAAACATTTACTTTTAACTCGGACTTTGCCAAACGCTATGCAAGTCTATTAGGAAAAGAGAACAATCTTACGGATGAACAAGTAGAAACATTGGGAAAGTTGACAACAAGAGAAGATCAGGAACTTCAAGCAAGAGAATTTGTGGTAATAAATAAAAATAAATATGTTCCTGGTACGATGGGAAAACGTATAGCCCAACAAAACAGACAGCAACCGCTAAAATATAGTTTCTTTGATAACAAATAGGAGGTTTGAAAATGGCTGGAAAAATGAATGAGGAAGTAAAACAAAGTATTCAGAAAATTAATGACTTGCTTAAACCATTACAGGAATTGAACTCCAAACGCAATAAAATGAATGGAGAACTTAGAGAAGCTAATAAAAAAATAAAGGAATTAAAAGAACAATTGGAAGATCAACCTAGTTTTGATTTATTAAATGAAATTAAATTATTGGAGAGTAATTACAATGAATATTGTTCTATGAGTGATGAAGTATATGAACAAATTACAGCAGAAGAAAAGAGCATTGAAGCGCGTGTGAAAATGATGGTTGAGTCAATTATCAGAAAAATAGTAATATCCGAATATTTACAGAAGAAAAAAGAAGCAGAGAGAATTGTCAAAGAGGCCGCTCAATTAATACTAGAAACAGAGCAATCGTTACTTGATTATCGCCAGAATGCTATAGATAAAGCTGAAACTATTGTAAAAGATAATACGTCACTTCATTTAGTAACTTTGGAGTGGGAAGCATGGAGAAAGATCCGAAATAACGCTGCAAAACCAAAATTTCTAGGACCAGACTTAAAGACTGCTTTGCAGAATATCCATACTCATTATTACACCTATTAGAAATTTGATGACATAGAAATAGATTGTTTCAAAAAAGCACATAAAAAACGCTCCCTTTCAAACGTAGCGCTACATAGCGTTACATGTAGCGTTACAAACCAGAAAGATGGGAATAAGAATTTATATACCTTGCAGAATATTGCTTATTTACCACGTTATGATAGAGTTTATGCTAAATATAGCACTCATCACTTGCAATATTAGGGAGACTAACACACACTGATATAAATGCTAGTTATATGTGGTAATTCGTGGTAGAAATTGTAACTTGTGATGATGGCATGAAAAAGAGTTGCCTACTATCAGTAAAATTTTGGATAATCAAGCACCATCTTCATTGGATGAATACCAAGTATTTTGAACTTATATCTAATTTATCGGAAAAATCGGATATAATGAAGTGATGAATATTCTTATGATGATACAGAAATAAGAGAACACGGTGTTGTCTTGGAAAGGAGAAAAATAGAATGGATTTAGAAAGTTTCGTTGGTAAAACGGTACGTGTAACTTTTAAAGATGGAAAAATACTTTCTGGAAGAATTACTGACTACACAACAAGTGAAGATAATGACGATGAAGGCGAATATCTTGTAATTAAACCACAGTCAGGAAAACTTAAAGATCGTTCTGTTGCTTTCTTTGAAATGGAATTGACATCTTTGTCCATCATTCAAGAATCAAGATGAATGGCTACAGAAAGCTAGTTGAAGGGCAACAAGTGGAATATGAAGTAACAGAGCATGAAGGACGTAACAAGGCGGTAAATGTGGTTGTAGTAAGCGATGTAGCAGATTAGTAGTTTCAGTTTATTTCAGAATTTAGAGGGTTGCATGATTATGTGCAGCCTTTTTTGTTAGTATTAATTTTCTAGGCGGTTGCTTAGGCTTTTTTGATTCACTCTTTTAGCATACATACACTTAAAAATGTCTAAACTTTCCATTTGTCAAGCGATTTATATTTACTTACTATGTTCCCATTGGTATACTATATATAGTATAGAAAATATAGTAGCTTTTGTTAGGCATATAGTGTATAATATAAAGCTTCGCCGAAAGGTCTCTTGTATGAATTTTGAGTTACTAAGGAAAAGTATTTTTGATATCAATGAATTACATAAAACGATATCTGAGGATCACTTTTCTAATACATCGTATAATTTACGTAATATGTCAGTCAAGGATGTTGTAATCTCTAATAAAGTTTCTAGTGAATTTTTAGAGTATATAGATGAATATTATGAAAAATTAAATTTAGTAATTGCGTATTCTGATTTTGATGTTGATTATAAAGATTGGGATGGAAGAATTCGATTAAAACAAAAAGAATCTATTCAAAACAAGTTGTTGTATTACTATTCTAATCATGAAGATGGACGAATTGCAATACAGAAGTGTCTGAATGATTTATTAGGATTTAGACTTATTCTAGATGAATTCCACAGTACATCAGAAGAATTTAAGATGTTCATGGAGGAAGTTAAAACAAACATACAGTTGATGAGATGGTATAACAGAGACAGAGATGGCTATATCGCTACACATATTTATTTTAAAAATATGAACAATAAGTACTTTCCATGGGAGTTACAATTATGGAATACTGAAAATGCAGTTTCAAATGAAATTTCTCATGCAGAACATAAAGCAAAGAGAGAGTATATTATTTGGCCGAAAAAATATAAAGAAGGAACTTTATCAAGAAAGGATGATGAGTAATGGCGTATCATTTTATTGCAATAGCTAGTTATTATGAAGGCGGTACAAGAATTGGATGGCATTATTCATCGGAAGAAAATCTTGATAAATCGGTTATAGAGGATTTTTTAACTAAAAGTAAAGCTGAGTTAGGAAAAATCGATTTTGGGATTCATAGATTAACTACTGATTCTACTTCATGGGAAAGCGTTTATGAAAAAGATTCGTTTTTTAAAGATATTTATATAGCTGACAACATGGATGGCTTTATTAAATTATTGAAAAAAGATAAAGAAATAAGTGCATTAGATATAGCAAAATTTTTTGTGACGATAGCACCCATTACTAATTTAAAGTTACAGAAATTAATTTATTTTGCATACTCAACTTATTTAGAAATGACATCTGAAAGGTTATTTAGCGAGAAAATTATTGCATACAAATACGGCCCGGTAGTTGAGGAAGTGTATCATGCATACAAAGGTTATGGTCGAAGTGAGATAGAAGAGGATGATACAGTATTTTCTTTTGAAGAACTTACCGTACCAATGTCATTAGCTAAAATAGCTATGAGTAAAGATTATGTAAACGTGATAAAAGCATTAACTGAAACAATAAGAACATATTGGCCCAGAACAGCAAATCAATTAGTGTCTATTTCTCATGCTCCGGATGGTCCATGGTGTAAAGCTTATATTGAAGGGTGTAATGTAGAAATAACTGATAGTTTAATAGCTTCATATAGTTATAAGGAAAAAGAATATATTGAAACAATTTAAGTATTTGATATTAGCGGGATATGATGTATTCAACCGTTATAAGATTTGAATGCTTAAATAAAAAAATTCCCCTCATTCGAGAGAAATTGCCCCACGTTAGATGAAGAATTTTGAATACGTTTTTGAATCCGATTGATAATAAGATAGTGAATATTAGTGAAACTATTTTACTCTTTCAACGTCTAAAAATACTAGAAACTCAATCCCTAGAAACGTAGAGAAATAGCAACTTTATTCGTAGGCGAAGAAAACTAATTTTGGCTCTTTAACAACTGGTGTTGGTAAAAGTTTAGACAATCTTTAACAGTTCGAATAGCGTCTTTGGGTCAAGCAGCGTTTTTCGCTGCTTGACCTTTTTCTTTGGTTTTGATTGGCAACGTGCGATAGTATTTCCCACGTTGGATAAAGATTCGAATCTTAAAATTAATGAAATTTCGAAAACCATAAGCCGTTCGTTTGATGACTTTAATATGATTATTCGTTGCTTCCACAGGTCCATTTGAATAAGACAAAATCAAAGCAAGGATGATTTCTTTTCGATATTTTTTATACGTACGAATCGTTTTTTGATAGCCTTCAGACAGGTGTTTGTAGCTTTGTGTCAGTAATTCTTCAAAACCTTCAATGGCTTCTTTTTGTTTTTCTTTTTCCTCAGAATAACGTAGCACACGTAAGAATGCTTGATAGGTCTCATATCCTCGATTTAACTCTGGATCGTAAGTAAGGAGACGATCCACAATCTCTGTCTGCGTTAAATAATCCTTAAAAGAAGGACGCCAATACCGATGACTCCAGTCTAACTCACTCTGTCTTTTCTGAAGTAGTTTCCAATATTTTTTTAACTGTCGGTAGCGTTTATCAGTATCGGGAAAGGACTTCATAACAGTGATTCGCTGGTTTTGAAACGTTCTTCCAATCAACTGAACAATATGAAAACGATCAATTAACACCTGTGCATTTGGAAAGAGTTCTTTTGTCAAAGTGATATAGGGTGAATAAAAATCGGTCACAACAATGTTTACTGCCTGTCTTTCTTCTAAGGAATAGCGGTAGAAATAGGTTTCTAGCCGAACTTTCCGTCGATCCTCTAACACATCAAGTAGTCGCCGGTTTTCTCCATCCACGAGAATACAACTCATAGCTCCTTCGGCAAACGCTCCTGATTTAAATTCATCCAAGCAAAGCACCGTAGGCAATGCTTGTTTTTCCGGCAATGTTGGTTGGTAGAAGTCCCGAAGAACACGCAAAACCGTCATAGGAGCGACACCGATTTGTTTGGCAATATAGGTCATAGAGACGGAGTCTTCCAACATGGTCGCAATTTTCAATTTCACTCGTTGAGCAATGGAACAGTTCGGTTGCGTCAAGGTCGAGGAAGCGACAAAGGTTTGATTACAAGCTTTGCATTTAAATCGTTGTTTCTTTAGACGAAGATAGGTTTTGTATTCAGATACTTTGTTTACCTGAGTCATAACCGTTTTAAATCCCCATTTAATGATCGTCTTTTCATTACTTTCTCCGCATTTTTCACAATTATCAGGTGTATAAGAAAGTCTACCATCAAATACGTGACAAATTTCTCCTTTGATTCGTTCTTTTGTATAATTTCCAAGCTGCTTTTCTGTTTCGTTTTCATAAAAAGTAATATTAAAATCTAGAATATCTAAAACTTCTCTGATAAAATGAGAGATGGACATCTTGATTCCTCCTTAGATTGGTTTTCGTCGACTTTATTCTAACGGATTTCAAGATGTCTGTTTAGTTATACACACAAAAAAAGTGCTGGCAATTTCTACCAACACTAAAAAGTATAGAGCCCTAATTTTCCAAGATCTCACTGGTTTAGCTAGTGAGATCTTTTTTTTGACCAAAGAAAATGAAAAAGCAAGTTTCATCAATTTGTGGTAAAATAAAAGGTAAAGTTTTCATTTTGTTGGCGTTCATTATAGATGAATCGAGATAGATTAAGGAGTAAAATATGACAACAGCAATTGGTATTATCTCACTAGATAATTACGATGATGTAATTGATAAAATGGATGACAAACATATTTCTTACCTCAATACATTAGTTACAACGTTAGTTTCTGATTGGGCAAGTGAGTATCATGTTTTTTATAAGCGTATTAATTCAGAACGTTATTTTTTTGTCGCTGATACAACGGATATTTTACGAATGCAAGAGAAAAATTTTGATTTATTACAACATGTTAAAAATTCAGAAGTCCATAATGAATTAGTTTTAACAATTAGTATGGGAATTGCCTATGGAGAAACATCTGCTGAAAAAATTGGTGAAATTGCTCAAAGTAATCTAGATATGGCGTTGGCTCGTGGGGGCGATCAAGTTGTAATGAAGGATACTGATCCACAAGCAAAACCACAGTTTTTTGGAGGCAATACTGACGGTACCATTAAACGAACTAGAACACGTTCACGCGCGATGAGTATGTCGCTGAATCGCATTTTTAAAGACAATCAAAAAATCTTTATTATGGGGCATCGTTATCCGGATATGGATGCTATCGGTGCTGCTTTTGGAGTAGCGACTCTTGGAAAATTTATGAATAAAGAATGTTATATCATTTTAAATCGTGATGAAGTAACTGCAGATATCACTCGCGGTTTAATCGAAATTGATAATTATCCAGAAGTGAAAAATATGGTTATTTCAAGTAAAGAAGCATTGAAGTTACTTGATAAGCATAGTGTTTTAGTAATGGTAGATTACCACAAACCTTCAATGTCAATTTCACAAGAAGTGTATGAAGCTGTTGAAAAAATTGTAATTATTGATCACCATCGTCGAGGAGATGAATTTCCAGCGAATCCTCTTTTGACGTATATTGAAGCATCTGCTTCATCAGCGTCCGAATTAGTAGCTGAATTGATTCAATACCAAGCTGATAAAAATCATCATTTATCAAAAATCACAGCTACTTTATTACTTGCGGGAATTTATGTTGATACCAAAAGCTTTGCCGTTCGAACAACAGGACGAACGTTCGATCTTGCCAGTTATTTAAAAAATCATGGGGCTGATTTGTCAATTGTTCATGATTTATTAAGTTCTGATTTAGAGGCGTATTTGCAAATTAGTGAATTGGTATCGCGTAGTGAATACGTTACACCAGAAATTGTCGTTTCAGTTGGTCCTGAAGACAAAGCTTATGATAATGTAACCATTGCTAAAGCTGCCGATACGTTACTATCGATGAATGATATTCAAGCTGCTTTTGTCATTACAAAACGTTTGGATCAGCGCATAGGAATTAGTGCTCGTAGTTCGGGTAAAGTGAACGTGCAACGATTAATGGAAAACTTCGGTGGTGGAGGTCATTTCACTAATGCAGCTACACAAATCGAGGGAAAAACGCTTGAAAAAGTTCGTGAAATGCTATTTAATGAATTAAGAATACTGGAAGAAAAGGAGTAATCAACATGAAAGTTATTTTCTTAGAAGACGTTAAAGGAAAAGGAAAAAAAGGCCAAGTAAAAGAAGTACCAACTGGTTATGCCCAAAACTATTTAATTAAAAATAATTTGGCTAAAGAAGCCAATCGTGAAAGTTTAGCAGAGATGTCAGGCAAGAAAAAAGCGAAAGAAAAGCAAGATGCTGAATCGTTAAAAGAGGCACAAACACTTAAAGATTTCTTGGAAAAAGAAGAAACTGTAGTTGAAATTAAAGCAAAAGCAGGCGCAGATAGTCGTCTATTTGGTTCAATTCCTTCCAAACAAATTACTGATGCATTGAACAAGCAATATAAAATCAAAGTTGATAAACGAAAAGTTGATTTAAAACAACCTATTCGTTCATTAGGCTTTACTGATGTGCCAGCAAAATTGCATCCAGAAGTTACAGCAACTATTAAGGTACATGTTGTTAGTGAATAATACACACGCAGGCAGATTTCGAGAGTTCGGGTCTGCCTTGCACTTTGCATTTTAGTCAAATAATTGTAAAATAAATGCACTGACTAAGTATAGGAGAGAAACGTATGAATGAAGTTTGGCAAGATCGTGTGCCACCGCAAGATATAGAAGCAGAACAAGCCGTCTTGGGGGCCGTTTTCCTTGATTCTGATGCCATTATAGAAGCAATGGAATTGATTGAGCCCCGTGACTTTTACCGTCGCAGTCATCAAATTATCTTTCAGTGTATGATTCAGTTGAATGATCGTAATGAAGCGATTGATTTGATTACATTAAAAGCTGAAATTGAAAAAAGCAATGCGTTGGAAGACGTAGGTGGTATTAGTTATCTAACCGAGTTGGGCCAAGCTTCGCCTTCTTCAGCGGGTGTATCACATTATGCAAAAATTGTTGATGATAAAGCAACCTTACGTAATTTAATTCAAGCTGCTAATCGAATCGTCACTAAAGGGTTTGAGCAAGATGAAGAGGTTCAAGCAATTGTTGATGATGCAGAAAAAAGTATTCTAGAAGTATCAGAAAAAAGAAACAGTACAGGTTTTCAATCTATTGCTGATGTCTTAAATCGAACGATTGAAAATATTGACCGTTTGGCACAAAATGATGAAGAAATTACTGGTTTACCAACAGGTTATCAGGCATTGGATAAAATGACAGCAGGTTTACAAAAGGAAGAATTGATTATTCTAGCTGCACGTCCTGCTGTAGGTAAAACTGCATTTGCACTAAATATTGCTCAAAACGTAGGAACGAAAACAGATAATACTGTCGCTATTTTTAGTCTGGAAATGGGGGCTGAATCGTTAGTGAGTCGGATGCTTTGTGCAGAAGGTTCGATTGAAGCAAGTCATTTGCGAACAGGACAATTAACCGATGATGAATGGCGAAATTTAATTGTGGCGATGGGAAGTTTATCACGAGCTAGTATCTATATTGATGATACACCAGGGATTAAAATTTCAGAAATTCGTGCCCGTTGTCGTAAATTAGCACAGGAAAAAGGAAACTTAGGGTTAATATTGATTGATTACTTACAATTAATTGAAGGCACAGGACGCGAAAGTCGCCAACAAGAAGTTTCGGAAATTTCTCGTCAACTAAAAAAATTGGCAAAAGAATTAAAAGTACCCGTGATTGCTTTGTCTCAGCTTTCTCGTGGGGTAGAGCAACGCCAAGACAAACGCCCTGTGTTAAGTGATATTCGTGAATCAGGTTCGATTGAACAAGATGCCGATATTGTTGCCTTCTTATATCGGGATGATTATTATCAACGAGAAGGCGATGAGGATGAGAATGGTGAGGAACCACAAAACGATAATGTTATCGAAGTAATTATTGAAAAAAACCGTAGTGGTGCCCGTGGTACAGTTGAATTACTTTTTATCAAAGAATATAATAAATTTTCTTCGCTTTCTCCAAGAGAAGAATTTGCTTAAGAACTGCTTTGGCGGTTCTTTTTTGTTTAACTTGTATTTTAATCTTGTACAAGCTGAATAATTTTGATATAGTACTGAACAAACGGGGTGAGTCTATGTTAGAGGAAAAATATTATGCTTTATTAAAAGAAAAATTTCAGAACAAGGAAAATGTTGTTACCGAGATTATTAACTTAGAAGCTATTTTGCATTTGCCAAAAGGAACAGAACATTTTGTGAGTGACGTTCATGGAGAATTTGAGGCTTTTGACCATGTGTTACGCAATGGTTCGGGAAGTGTTAAAGAAAAATTAGTTGAATGTTTTGCTGATACACCGGTGGATATTGATGATCTAGCAACTTTGATTTATTATCCAGAAGAAAAAATGCAACTAGAAAAATCCCGAATGACTCAAGTCGAACGTGAGCAGTGGTATGGAGAAAAAATTCAATTGCTCATTCAAACTATTAACTTTTCTAGTCGTAAATATACACGTTCAAAAGTACGTAAAGCTTTGCCAAAACGTTTTAGTTATATTATTGAAGAACTATTAACTGAATCTCAAAAAGAACCTGGAAAAGAAGGGTATTTCCACGCAATCATTGATAAAATTATTCAGCTTCATCAGGCGACTGCTTTAATTAAAGATTTATGCTATTTAGTTCAACGATTTGTGGTTGACCATTTACATGTGGTTGGTGATATTTATGATCGTGGTCCAGCACCCGATTTTATTATGGAACGTTTGATTCAACATCATTCAGTAGATATTCAATGGGGAAACCATGACATTGTTTGGATGGCGGCAATGGCAGGTTCGCCGATTGCAATTATGAATTTATTGCGAATTTGTGCCCGTTATGGGAATTTAGATATTGTTGAAGAACGCTATGGTATCAATGTTCGTCCCTTAGTTGAATATAGTAAAAAACATTACCTTGCCAATGAGAAATTTGCTCCGAAACTAGCGCCTGATGAGGATGAACTGACAGCTACTGAAAAAGAGTATTTAAATGTCGTGCAACAAGCAACAACAATTTTACAGTTTAAATTAGAAGGACAATTAATCGATCGTCGTCCGGATTTTCATATGAATGACCGACATATGCTAAAAAATATTGATTATAATACGCAGGAAATTAGCTTAAAAGGTAAACGTTACCCACTGGTTAATTTTCAAGCGCCAACCGTAGATGCTACCAATCCTTGTGCATTGACTGAAGAAGAAGAACGCTTATTGAACAAATTAATGTTATCATTTCAAGCATCAGAAAAACTTCGACGTCACACTGATTTTTTAATTGAAAAAGGTAGTATGTATTTGTGTTATAACGGAAATCTTCTCCTACATGGTTGTATTCCATTACATGAAAATGGTGATTTTAAATCTTTCCGTATTAATCAAAAACAATATGCTGGTAAAGAATTATTGGACTATTTTGAGAAACAAGTGCGTAAAAGTTATAAAGATTATTCAGTTTCTGATGATTTAGCAACTGATTTATTGTGGTATCTGTGGACTGGAGAGTGTTCTTCGTTATTTGGTAAGAATGCAATGACGACCTTTGAACGCTACTACATTGAAGATAAAAAAACGCATAAGGAAGAAAAAAATGCTTATTATCATTTGCGTAATGAAGAACATATTTGCCAAGATATTTTAGCCTTATTTGATTTACCGATTACCGGACATATCATCAATGGTCATACTCCTGTAAAAGCTAAAAAAGGTGAGAGTCCAATTAAAGCCAATGGTCGGTTATTGGTGATTGATGGTGGCTTTGCTAAAAGCTATCAGCAAGAAACGGGGCTGGCAGGCTATACGTTACTTTCTAATAGTTATGGTCTTCAATTAGTTGCCCATCAACCGTTCTCTTCTGTAGATGCAGCTGTCGCAGAAGGTAGTGATATTTTATCAACTAAACGATTGATTGAAACTGTGGATACTCGTACGACAGTTGGTAACACCAATACGGGTCAAAAATTAAAACAAGAAATGAATGCTTTAGAGACGTTATATCAAAATTATGAAAAATGTTAATTAACCGAGTCTTTGACATAAGTTTTTAACCCAAAAATATAATAAAATTGCTAGAGAACTGTTTGCCATTTTTTGGCAAACAGTTCTTTCTTTTTTCCTTGATTAATCTTGACGACGCTTAGTGAATCTAAGAAGTTTTATCCATCAAACTTCTACGAATATTAGGAACCCACTAGCAGTTTTTTATGTGCGGCTGTTGAGTTCCTATTTGACATATAAAATCGCCCCTATATAGGAAGAGCATATCAGAATGGTTGCTAGCTTTTTTCTTGAATATTATTTCTATGTTCGTTTTTTCGTTAATTTTATATTTTTAATTAATTAAATGTTCGTATTTTTCTTTTTTTAATAATTAAAAAGGTGTGAATATTCGATTTTTATTGAAATTACTTTCAAAACTTGTTACAATAATTTAGGAATGCACTAAATAAAGAAAGAGGTATTCATATGTCATCAGTGGTAGTTGTAGGTACGCAATGGGGCGATGAAGGAAAAGGGAAGATCACCGATTTCCTAAGTGAAAATGCAGAAGTCATCGCTCGTTATCAAGGTGGAGATAATGCAGGTCACACAATCAAATTCGATGGTGTCACATACAAATTGCACTTAATCCCATCAGGAATTTTCTACAAAGAAAAAATTAGCGTGATCGGAAATGGTGTTGTCGTTAACCCGAAATCTCTAGTAAAAGAATTAGCTTATTTAAAAGATCATGAAGTTAGCACAGAAAATTTACGTATCTCAGATCGTGCGCATGTTATCTTGCCTTACCATATCAAATTGGATCAATTACAAGAAGATGCTAAGGGCGATAACAAAATTGGTACAACCATTAAAGGGATTGGACCAGCTTATATGGATAAAGCTGCTCGTGTTGGTATCCGTGTGGCTGATTTGTTAGATAAAGAAATTTTTGAAGAACGTCTACGTATTAATTTAGAAGATAAGAACCGTCAATTTGTTAAAATGTTTGATTCAGAACCAATTGACTTTGATGATATTTTTGAAGAATATTATGAATATGGTCAACAAATTAAGCAATATGTAACAGACACTTCTGTTATTTTGAATGATGCATTG
Source organism: Enterococcus sp. AMC2644 (assembly GCF_058216475.1). Classification (NCBI taxonomy): domain Bacteria; kingdom Bacillati; phylum Bacillota; class Bacilli; order Lactobacillales; family Enterococcaceae; genus Enterococcus; species Enterococcus sp. AMC2644. The sequence goes on along the minus strand of NZ_CM177095.1, from coordinate 1,410,344 downwards.
GATGAAGGCAAACGCGTTTTATTCGAAGGTGCCCAAGGTGTTATGCTAGATATCGACCAAGGAACATACCCATTTGTAACATCTTCAAACCCAGTTGCGGGTGGTGTAACAATTGGTAGTGGAGTAGGTCCTTCTAAAATTGATAAAGTTGTTGGTGTTTGTAAAGCATACACTTCTCGTGTAGGTGATGGTCCATTCCCAACAGAGTTATTTGATGAAGTAGGAGAAACTATTCGTAAAGTTGGTCGTGAGTATGGTACAACAACTGGTCGTCCACGTCGTGTTGGTTGGTTTGACTCTGTTGTTATGCGCCACTCTCGTCGAGTATCAGGGATTACAAACTTATCATTAAACTCAATTGATGTGTTGAGTGGTTTAGATACGGTTAAAATTTGTACCGCTTATGAATTAGATGGTGAATTAATTTACCATTATCCAGCAAGCTTAAAAGAATTAAATCGTTGTAAACCAGTATACGAAGAATTACCAGGTTGGTCAGAAGACATTACTGCTTGTAAATCACTAGCTGAATTACCAGAAAATGCTCGTAACTATGTTCGTCGTGTTTCTGAGTTAGTTGGTGTTCGTATTTCGACCTTCTCCGTAGGTCCAGATCGTAATCAAACGAATATTTTAGAAAGTGTTTGGTCTCAAATTTAATTAATCAAAGATTCATCAGAAAACACATTTTCTGATGGATCTTTTTTCTTTTGGTATAATAAGAAGTACTAGGTCAGGAGGGGAAAAGAGATGTTTCAAATTATTACTGATGCGTGTTGCGATTTACCCGCAGAAATCCTCGATCAAGCAGATGTTGCGTATATTCCAATGATTTTAACACTTGATGGAAAAGAATATGTCGATGATTTAGGTCAAACATTTGATTATGATGGATTTTTAAAAAGCTTACAAGAAAATAAACAACCAACCACCTCACAAATAAATATTGGACGTTATATGGAATATTTTCGTCCGCATGTGGAAAATAACGTCCCCATTTTATACATCGGTTTTTCTTCAGGTCTCAGTGGTTCTTACAGTAGTGCCTTACAAGCTGTAGAATTATTGAAAGAAGAATATCCGCAAGCACTTATTTATTGTATTGATACGAAGGCCGCCAGTTTAGGTGAAGGAATGTTAGTTATGGAGGCTGCTCGTTTACAAAAAGCTGGAAAAACACTAGAAGAGATTGTCGAATGGTTAGAAACATATAAAATGCATGTACGTTCTTGGGTCATGGTGAATGATTTGAAGCATCTTGAAAAAGGTGGGCGCATTTCTAAAGCTGCAGCTACGATCGGTGGTTTATTACATGTTAAACCAATTATCACAGTTGATAGGGAAGGTAAGCTACAAAATGTTGATAAAGTACGAGGCCGCAATAAAGCAATTCATAAAATTATCGCAGAAACAGTTCACGAATTAGATTTAACGATTGTGAATCAATTTTATTTAGCCCATAGTGGCGATCAAGACACTGCCCAACAAATTATGGAAGAGCTAAAACGTAGCTACCCAGATATTCCAGTTATGCGTTATTCTTTGGGACCAACCATTGCAAGCCATACAGGATATGGTTGCTTTGCGTTATTTTCGATGGGAAAAAATGCAAGATAAGCAGTGAGGGTGTATTTCTTGGGATGAATCTATGAATGGTTATGACCGTTTTCTTGCAATAATTTGCTATTTTTTGATTATTTCTTACGATTGGTTTTTTCATCTGCTCTTTTTGATTAAAAATGGTATGATAAAAAACAGTGAAAACTATACTAAGAAAAGATGGATGGGAAAAAATGATTATTATTGATTTTATTTTACATGTTGATGAACACTTACTTTATTTAGTACAACAGTATGGTGCAGGCATTTATCCGTTATTATTTGCTATTTTATTCATTGAAACTGGCTTAGTTGTCTTTCCATTTTTACCAGGAGACTCTTTGTTGTTTGCAGGCGGAGCTTTGGCTGCTATCAGTAACAGTTTGAGTTTACCTTTGATTTTAGTGACTTGCATTGTGGCATCAATTTTAGGTAACACGATTAATTATAGTTTGGGTCGTCACTTTGGCACACATGCTTTGTACGAAGGAAAACTATCACGTTTTATCAAAGCGGAAGAACTGCAAAAAGCGGAAAATTTCTTTAATGAAAAAGGCAAATATACTATTTTCATTGGACGATTTTTACCATTTATTCGGACATTCGTCCCCTTTATTGCTGGTTCAACTAAGATGAATCGTAGTACATTCATGTTTTATAATGTGATTAGTGGTTGTTGTTGGGTCTTATTAGCAACATTTGCTGGCTTTTTCTTAGGGAATATTCCTTTTATCAATGCGCATTTTTCAATGATTATGCTCGTTATCATTTTTGTGTCTTTATTACCAATGTTAATTTCTGTAGCAAAAGGTTGGCAAGCAAGAAGACAAGCGCAATAAAAAATGGTGAGATAAACTTACTTAATAATAAAATAGCCAAACTATTTAGCGATTTTTTGCTAAATAGTCTGGCTATTTTTTTCTTGTTTTTATCTATATCATAGTTTTTTTATTCGTACAGCGCAGCTACACGTTTTTGTAAATCTGCATTTTCTAAGAATTCATCGTAAGTTGTTTCTGCACGATCCACAATTCCATTAGCAGAGACCACGATAATGCGGTTAGCTAACGTTTGGATAAATTGATGGTCATGTGAAGCAAATAATAATGAACCTGTAAAGGCCATTAACCCTTCGTTCAACGCTGAAATTGATTCTAAGTCTAAGTGGTTGGTTGGATCATCTAAAACCAAGACGTTGGCTTTTGACAGCATGTTTTTTGATAACATACAACGGACTTTTTCGCCCCCAGATAGGACGTTGACTTTTTTCAAGACTTCATCGCCAGAGAATAACATTCTTCCTAAGAAACTACGTAAGAAAGTATTGTCATCTTCTTCTTTGCTGGCATATTGACGTAACCAATCTAAAATCGTTAAATCATTATCAAATTCTGCGCTAGGGTCTTTTGGTAAGTAAGATTGGCTTGTTGTGACACCCCAACGAACAGTTCCTGTATCAGGTGTTAACTCGCCCATAATTACTTTAAATAAAGTAGTCGTTGTAATATCGTTGTTAGCGACAAAGGCTACTTTATCGTCTTTATTTAAGGTAAATGAGATATTGTCTAAGATTTTTTTACCATCAATGGTTACACTAACATTCTCTACTTGTAATAAGTCATTGCCAATTTCGCGTTCAGGTTTGAAACCAACGAATGGGTAACGACGAGAAGAAGGTTGGATATCATCTAGAGTAATTTTATCTAACATTTTTTTACGAGAAGTCGCTTGTTTCGATTTTGAAGCATTCGCAGAAAATCGTGCGATAAATTCTTGTAATTCTTTGATTTGTTCTTCTTTTTTCGCATTTGATTGCGATTGTAATTTCGCAGCTAATTGACTTGATTCTAACCAGAAATCGTAGTTTCCGACATATAATTTAATTTTACCAAAATCTAAATCAGCCATATGCGTACATACTTTGTTTAAGAAGTGGCGGTCATGAGAGACTACGATAACTGTATTTTCAAAGTTAATTAAAAATTCTTCTAACCAAGCGATTGATTGAATATCTAATCCGTTGGTCGGCTCATCTAGTAATAGAACGTCTGGTTGGCCAAATAGCGCTTGTGCTAATAACACTTTGACTTTTTGTCCAGCTGTTAATTCGCTCATGTAAAGTTGGTGTAATTCTTCTGGGATATTTAACCCTTGTAGTAAAACAGCAGCTTCTGGTTCAGCTTCCCAACCATTTAACTCGGCAAACTCGCCTTCTAATTCAGCAGCTTTGATACCATCTTCGTCACTAAAATCTTCTTTCATATAGATAGCATCTTTTTCTTTCATTACGTCATATAGACGTTTATGTCCCATGATAACTGTTTCAATAACTGTATACTCTTCAAAATCAAAGTGATTTTGTTTTAAAACAGCCATACGCTCATCAGGGCCTAATGCTACATTCCCTGTCGATGGTTGGATTTCTCCGGATAATATTTTTAAAAAGGTTGATTTACCAGCACCATTTGCACCGATCAAACCATAGCAATTTCCGGGTGTAAACTTAATATTCACATCATCAAAAAGTTTGCGATCTGAAAAATGCAAACTAACATCACTTACTGTAATCAATTCTTTTCCTCACTTTTACATGTATTCTAGACTAAGGTCTCCTAGCATTATATCGGTGATAGTCAAAAGTTTCAAGGTATTGCGTTGGAATTCACGAATTCCTAGTTTTTTAAGGTGCAAGCAAAACAATTTTAAAGAGAATGACCAAAGACAGAACGATAGGAAGCCAATGGTTAAAACTAATAATCGGGGTGGTGAATGCAATTGGTACTTGCTCCATTTGTAAGAAACGAATGAAAGGACACTGGAATCAATCTGACTAGGAAAATTCATATGCGAGGCATTCAATTCTATTAGCCTTTATTGAAGATAATGAAGTATTTTATCCCCTTTCCTTGATATTTCTTTGGATTAACCTTAAAATAAAAGCGATATCATTCAGTAAAAATAATGGAGGAAAAAATGGTCGATTGGTTAGTCAGTTTACAACCTTGGCAACAGGCATTAGTGGGCACAGGATTTACCTATTTTATGACAGCGTTAGGTGCAGCATTGGTTTTTTTCTTTAAAAGTATTAATCGAAATGTTTTAAGTACGATGTTAGGCTTTGCATCGGGAGTAATGATTGCGGCGAGTTTTTGGTCATTATTAGATCCGGCCATTGAACGGGCAACAGAAAATGGCGACATTCCCTGGCTTGTAGTCAGTATTGGTTTTGGTTTAGGCGGGTTATTTTTATATGTTGCGGATAAAATTTTACCGCATTTACATTTTGGGCAAAACGAAGAACCGGAGGGAATTCCAAGCCATTTTAAACGGACTATTTTGCTTGTCTTTTCAATTACTTTACACAATATCCCTGAAGGATTAGCAGTAGGGGTAGCTTTTGGCGCAGCTGCTAACGCCAGTGATCCTCGAGCGGCAGTTTTAGCGGCATTGTCAGTAGCCATTGGAATTGGCATTCAAAATTTCCCAGAAGGAGCCGCTGTCTCAATTCCTTTACAACAAGAAGGCTTAAGCCGAACGAAAGCTTTCTTTCATGGACAGGCATCCGGGATTGTAGAACCCATAGCAGGAGTTATTGGGGCTTTATTGGTAACCAAAATGACAATGATTTTGCCTTATGCTTTGGCATTTGCGGCAGGGGCGATGATTTATGTTGTTGTCGAAGAATTAATTCCAGAAGCCCATCTTTCATCACCTACAAGACGTCATTTTGGCGTATTTGGTACAATGCTAGGTTTTGTAATTATGATGATTTTAGATGTAGCCTTGGGATAAAGGGTGAATTAAAACTAAGAATTATTTGAAAAAAAGACTTGGAATTCAGTTTTTCAACTGTTTTTCCAAGTCTTTTAACATGTTTCGGTTTGGCAATATTTGATTTACTCCAATTGCTACAAACATACCGATAAAACTATCGATTACCCGCGCAAACGCATAATGATAGGATTCAGTTTCAGGAATCATAAATAAAATCGTTAATAATGTTGCACATGCGCCTACAGTTCCTTCTTGATAACCAAAATGAGATAGAAGCGAAATCATAAAAATAATTAATAAAGGCATGATGAAGAGTTGCGTTTCCTTGCCATCACCAAATAATTTAAAAAGAAAGATGGCAACAATTGAAAACATTGCACCGAAGGAATTGCCAACAACGCGATGTTTACCAAATTTTAAGGTATTAATCATATCCTCACGTAAAGTGAAGACCGCAGTAAGTGCAGCAACAACATATGTTTCCCGATGAAAAATAATACTAATTAAGATACAAATAAAGACACTCAGTCCCGTCTTGATCGTGCGTAACCCGATTTTCAAAAATACTTCCTCCGTAATTTGCTAGATAATTGGTAGTATATCAAGAAACTTCCTGAAAATGAAATGAAAACCAAATTTCTGATAAAGACAGATTCAACCTATCGCAAGTGTCGTCAGGACTATTCTTTGATATAATGGGAATGAGAACGGATTTTCTTATTAGGAGGAAGAACGATGGGAAAAAAAGAAGGGCGTATCGGAAAACTTCTCGGACCAGTTGGAAAAGTCTTACGTGTGATCCCTGATTCTACAGAATTGATTAATAAAACAATTGAAGAGACAGCACCAATTATTTCAAAAGAATTAGATAATCGACGTGAAAATAAAAAATTATACAAAGATGTTCCAGCAGTTATTGAATTACATGTTACAAGAGCGAAAGAGATTTTGGAAAATCTAGGGTTTATTACACAAGAGGTTTTAGCACAACCTAATAAAAAATATCAGAATAAAACAGATGGTGAGGTGGTTGCCATTTCACCTAAAGGAAAAACAGCAAAAATTGGTTCATTGATTAAGCTTTATTATGTCAATGAGCAAGTAATTTCAGAGTCACGTCAGCGTGAGTTACCCGATGTGATTGGCATGAATGTGGAAGAAGCAAAAGCTTTTTTATTAAATGAGGGGTTAAAGCCGGTCTTAAAACTAGCGACACCACATAAAAAATATGCGTATACTCATGAAAATATTGTCGTAGACTCAAATCCTAAATTGGCCTTATTTCATAAACATGTCAAAGTAGGCAGTATGATTCAATTGTATTATGTGAACGATTATGTTTTGACTCAAAGCAAAAAATTATTAGAAGAAAAAACACCAAAAACAGTCGGTTCTAAAAAATCATTATTTTTTAAAAAGAAAAAATAAAACAGCTAATCCTTCAAAAGATCAGCTGTTTTTATCTGAATGTTATTAGTAAGATTGACGATTATTGCCTCTTCTAGCGCCAGTTAACCAACGGACAACAAAGAAGGCGATTAATAACGGAATTCCAAATCTAAATGCTACATAGAATAAGCCACCTACTAAGGACAAAAGAATCTTAATAGCAAAACTTGCGATAATCAAACCAATTACTAACTTAATAATAGTTGACACTGTCGAATTATTCATCATTTTTCCTCCTGTTTTTCTTCTTGTACTTAATTTATCAAAAAGAAACAGGAAAAACATCCGTCTTAAGAAGGATTATCCACGAATTTGTCCATCACCATAGACAATATATTTTGTTGAAGTTAATTCTGGTAAGCCCATTGGTCCGCGTGCATGCAGTTTTTGAGTAGAAATACCGATTTCTGCACCAAATCCAAAGACAAAGCCATCCGTAAAACGTGTCGATGCATTGACGTAGACAGCAGCAGCATCAACTTCTTTTAAGAATTTTTGTGAAGCAAAGTAATTGTCAGTAATGATAGCTTCTGAATGTTTGGTGTTGTAATGATTAATATGTGCAATGGCTTCTTCAATGGAATCTACAACTTTTACTGCCAAGATATAATCAAGGTACTCTGTTGCCCAATCCTCTTCTGTCGCTACACTGGCATTTGGTAAAAATGGCAGTGCACGTTCATCGCCACGGAATTCCACTTGACCCTCAAGAGTTTCTGCTAATTTTGGCAAGAAAAATTCAGCAACATCTTGGTGTACTAATAAGGTTTCAATCGCGTTGCAAACAGAAGGGCGTTGCACTTTAGCATTGACTGTAATGTTTAGTGCCATTTGTAGCTGTGCGTCTTTATCAACATAGACATGATTGTTTCCGGTACCTGTTTCAATTACTGGCACAGTCGCTGTTTCTTTCACACGCTGAATCAAACCAGCGCCTCCACGAGGAATTAAGACATCCAAATAGTCCGTTAAACGCATCAATTCGTTAGCTACTGCGTGTGAGGTATCATCAATGAATTGAATTGCATAAGGAGAAAAATTATTTGCGACTAACGTATCTTGTAAAATTTTGACTAAAATTTGATTGGAATAAAATGCTTCTTTTCCACCACGTAAAATGACAGCATTTCCAGTTTTGAAACATAGACTTGCTGCATCAGTGGTAACGTTTGGACGTGATTCATAAATAATCCCAATGACGCCCAAAGGCACACGTTGACGGCCAATCATCAAACCATCTGCATTTTTCCACATTTTTTCTACTTCGCCAATTGGATCTGGTAATTGAACGACTTGGCGAATGCCATCTGCCATTTCTTGGATGCGTTCGTCGGTTAGACGCAGGCGATCTTTCATGGTTTCTTTGATTCCATAGTCATCCGACTTTGCTAAGTCTTGTGCATTTGCTGCTAAAATTACAGGCGTATTTGCTTCTAGTGCGTCTGCCATTTTTGCTAATAATTGATTTTTTGAGGCAGTATCTAATAAACCAAGTTGATAGGCACTTTCTTTTGCTTGTTGCCCTAATTTGTTTAAATCTGTCATACTCATTCCTCCTCAAAGAATGTTCCAATTTCTTCGCCGTTGACAATATCAAAAATAACTTTTGGACGTTTCCCATTTGCCAAGACCATGGCACTATGATTTTCTAATACGCGTTGGGCAGCTTTTAGCTTGCTATACATACCACCAGTCCCATATTGACTACCTTTGCCACCTGCACGAGAATACAAATCATCATTGATTTCTGTTACCCGTGAATACAATTTGGCATTTTTATTCGTCGTCGGGTTATCGGAATAAAAGCCGTTAATATCAGAAAGCATAATCAAAAGATCGGCATCAATCAATTGTAGTACGATAGCAGAAAGTTGGTCGTTATCACCAAACTTGGTTGTATGGTCTAACTCATCAACTGCCACCGTATCATTTTCATTAATGATTGGGATGATCCCCATTTTTAACAACTGATTCAAGGTGTTGACTACATTTTTGCGACTCTCCGGAAATTCAATGACATCACGTGTTAATAAGACTTGCGCTGTTTGTTGGCTATAGGTTCCAAAGCGTTGGCCATAAATAGACATAAGTTCTGCTTGTCCAACAGCTGCGACTGCTTGTTGTTCAGGAATGGACGCTGGACGGCGTTCTATGTTCAGTTTATTCATCCCCACACCGACGGCTCCAGAAGAAACCAAAATGACTTCTTTCCCGCGATTTCTTAAATCTGTTAAAGCAAATGCCAATTCGTCAATACCAGCTAAATTAATATTGCCATTGGGGTAGATTAAGGAACTGGTTCCAATTTTAATGACGACACGTTTGGCTTTGTGTAAATTTTTTCGCATAAGCTACCTCTTTTAGTTTATATAGTGTTTCTATTGTACTAGCAAAAAGGTATTTCGTCATGTAAATTCTTTCAAAATTCAGAAAAGTTGAGAGGATTTTTTTTTTTACAAAAAAGCTCCGTTCCATGTTAGCAACGTATTGGTTACGAGTAAGCCGTCAAAATAGTACTAGCGAAAGAACATAAACTTGCTTACAATTGATATAACTAATTATTTTGGCAAAATAGCAATAAAAAATTGGAATGAAAGCAGGAACAAGTGATGGAAAATAATACACAAAGTCTTAACTGGAAAGTTATTCCAATCAGTACTATTGAAGGTGTACGTTTTGGCCAAGTGCAGCGTATGGATGGTATGACTGGTGTCTCTGTTGCCTTATTCACGAAGGATAATACAGCCGGCTTAGATATTAGTGGCGGTGGCCCTGCCAGTCGCGAAGCTCATTTGTTAGCGCCACTCACTGATGATAAATCAATCAATGCGGTTGTTTTTTCAGGTGGTTCAGCTTATGGATTAGCCGCTTCGGACGGTGTCATGCGTTACTTGGAAGAGCGTCATATGGGGTATGCTGTGGGAAAAGTCGTTGTTCCCCTAGTAGTTCAATCTTGTATTTTTGACTTGAACATTGGTCATGCGAATATTCGACCGGATGCAGATCTGGGCTATGCGGCTTGTGTTGCTACGGAAACAGCTGAAGAGCCGCTTTCTGGAAGCGTTGGTGCCGGTACCGGAGCAACAGTTGGGAAATTATGTGGTATGCCACAAAGTCAGAAAGCTGGTATTGGATATTTTGCTGTAGAAGTGGGGGATCTGCAAATTGGTGCAATGGTTGTCGTGAATGCGGTGGGTGATGTTTTCGATTATCAAACAGGGAAAAAAGTAGCGGGAGTAGTCACCCCAGACCGAAGCGATTTTTTACCAACAGATGACTTAATGATTCAGGCACAACAAGCGTTAACGAACGGTGCCAATACGACGTTGGCAGCTATTTTTACGAATGGTAAATTTTCAGCCCCTGAAATGAATCGTATTGCAGTCATGGCACGGACTGGCTTGGCTCGTTCGGTACGACCAGTTAATACGATGGCAGATGGCGATGCGATTTATACTTTTTCACTTGGAGAAGTGGTGGTTGATGTGAATGTGGTCGGGACGTTGGCGGCGAATGTTCTTTCAGAAGCTATTTTAAAAGCGATGGCACACACAACAATTTCTGAAACAGACTATTTGCAGTTGATTGACTAACTTTTCTTTTATCTAGCAGACAAGCTGAACGATGCAGTCAGTATCGTTCAGCTTATTTGTAGATGCAGCTATTTTCCCACTTGTCGCTCAATTGCGAAAAAGTTAGTCATAGTTTTACGTTTTTTCAACAGAAGAAACAAACTTTCTTCGTATTTTTTGCGTAAGCTAATCTCTAGTCCATTAACTTTCAGTTTTTATGCGAACTTATGTTAAAATGAGCATAGTATTTATTGGAGGTTTATGATGAAAAAACGAGGATTTGAACTTGTTACAAGTTTTGAAGGACAAAACATTAATTTACCTGTACGCGCAACCAACCATGCGGCAGGTTACGATTTTGAAGCAGCAGCGGATGTAGTGATTCCGAGTATTTGGAAGCAACTGCTCTCACGTAGTATTGGAAACAACCCAGCAGTTGAAAAAAAAATTAAGCCTGTATTGGTACCGACTGGCATTAAAGCTTACATGGGCGAGGATGAGTTCTTGCAATTAGCAAATCGCTCTAGCAATCCCTTGAAACGTTTCTTAGCTTTAAGTAATGGAATTGGCGTGATTGATAGCGATTATTATAATAATGCAGCAAACGAGGGACATATCATGTTCCAGTTTACTAATTTTGGTTTACGTGATGTCACGATTAAAAAAGGAGAACGAATTGGTCAAGGCATTTTCTTACCATTTTTAAAAGCCGATCAAGACGAAACGATGGGTGAACGTACAGGCGGTTTTGGTTCTTCTGATAAATAAAGGAGGGCAAGATGGCGAAAAAAGCAAAAACCCAATTTGAATGTCAGCACTGTGGGTACATTTCACCGCGATATTTAGGAAAGTGTCCGCAATGTGGTAGCTGGAATTCAATGGTAGAAGAAAAGATTCAAGATACGTCTGATCGTCGGACACGTACGACATTAACTGGACAAAAAATGCAACCGATGAAATTAGCAGATGTCATACCGAAAAAAGAACCCCGTGTCCAAACGCAATTAGGCGAGTTAAATCGTGTGTTGGGTGGCGGTGTTGTACCAGGTTCAATGGTATTACTTGGTGGTGACCCGGGAATTGGGAAGTCAACGTTACTTTTGCAAGTTTCCCAACAATTGGCGGCAACCGGTGGCAAAGTTCTATATGTTTCTGGAGAAGAAAGTGCGGAGCAAATTAAAATGCGGGCGCAACGTTTAGGCGTGGTGGATAATGAATTTTATTTATATGCAGAAACGGACATGCACGATATTAGTCGGGCAATCGAAAGTTTAGAACCAGATTATGTGATTATTGACTCGATTCAAACAATGACGCAACCCGATATTAGTAGTGTTGCGGGTAGTGTGAGTCAAGTTCGTGAAACTACAGCTGAATTGTTAAAAATTGCTAAAACCAATGGCATTGCAATTTTTATTGTCGGACACGTGACTAAAGAAGGATCAATTGCAGGTCCACGAATGTTAGAACATATGGTTGATACCGTATTGTATTTTGAGGGCGAACAGCACCAAAGTTTTCGTATTTTACGAGCTGTCAAAAATCGTTTTGGTTCAACCAATGAGATTGGTATTTTTGAAATGCGTGAAGGCGGATTGGAAGAAGTTGCCAATCCTTCACAAGTTTTTCTTGAAGAACGCTTAGCCGGTGCGACAGGTTCGGCAATTGTGGTAGCAATGGAAGGAAGTCGTCCAATTCTTGTCGAAATTCAAGCATTGGTAACACCGACTATGTTTGGGAATGCCAAACGTACAACTACGGGTCTTGATTTTAATCGTGTGTCACTCATTATGGCAGTCTTGGAAAAGCGTGCTGGTTTATTGTTACAAAACCAAGATGCGTATTTAAAAGCTGCTGGTGGTGTGAAATTAAACGAACCAGCCATTGATTTAGCAATTGCAATGAGTATTGCCTCTAGTTATAAAGAAAAAGGAACAGATGCAACGGAATGTTTCATTGGTGAAATTGGTTTGACAGGAGAAATTCGACGAGTAAATGCGATTGAGCAACGAGTGAAAGAAGTACAAAAATTAGGATTTAAAAAAGTCTATGTACCCAAAAATAACTTAGTAAATTGGGAACCACCTAAAGGAATTAAGGTGGTAGGTGTAGCGACATTAGAGGAAGCCTTAAAACGTGTTTTTCGTTAAGAAAACTAAAACAACGTAGATTAAACTCATTCAGTATGAGAAAATGAATACATACTGAATGAGAATTGGAGGATGGAATATGCAAAAACGTGTCATTACAGTCCTAATGGTTATTGCTGGAGTAAGCATTGGTGTATCTTTATTACCGCTTGCTTGGAATACTATTGGACAAACCAATAATGACTGGCTAAATAATACAGTTACCAATAGCTTATTAGGCGCAATTATTTTCTATTTATTTTCTTTGCTAGTGGTAAACCAAATTTCAGCTGGGATTAAAAAAATCGAAAAAAAATTAAGTGAATTTAGTCTAACCTACCTATTATTTGGTGCAATAGGAACGATTATTGGCTTAATTATTGGGGTAATAGTTTCTATCCCGTTGTATAACTGGAATGTTCCTTTTGTAAATAGTGTGGCACCGATTTTAGTCATGTGTTTACTGGGCTATCTAGGATTCCAAATTGGGACAACGCGTATTGAAGAATGGAAAAAAATCTTTGGTTCAAGAAATAAAAAAACTGAAACACAAGCGGAGCAACAGTTGTTGGATCGTAAATCCGAAGATGCGTTTCATAAGTACAAAATATTAGATACGAGTGTCATTATTGATGGTCGTATTTATGATATTGCTAAAACAGGCTTTTTAGAAGGAGTTATCATGATTCCGAATTTTGTCTTGTATGAATTACAATACATTGCTGATTCGGGTGACAGTTTAAAACGTGTTCGTGGTCGTCGTGGTTTGGATATTTTAAATGCATTGCAAAAAGAAGAAGGCATTACGGTTGAAATGTATGACGGTGATTTTGAAGATATTACCGAAGTTGACAGTAAATTATTACGACTAGCGAAATTATTAGACGGCGTCGTGGTGACGAATGACTACAATTTAAATAAAGTTGCAGAGTTTCAAAACGTTCCTGTTCTAAATATTAATGCTCTGGCAAATGCTGTCAAACCGGTTGTTATTCCTGGCGAAGCAATGGAAGTTTTAGTGGTGAAAGCTGGAACTGAACGTCAGCAAGGGGTTGCGTATCTAGATGATGGTACAATGGTTGTGGTAGAAGACGGTCAACACTACATGAACGAACGAATCAAGGTCATTGTGACGAGTGCGTTACAAACAGCAGCTGGTCGCATGATTTTCGCCAAACCAGCACATTCTGGTCGCGGACTTGACAATAAAGAAAATTAAGAAAAAGCTGTAATATTCGTTGCTGAAAAACTATCCGAACAATTTTTATGTGTGCGGATAGTTTTTTTTGCTAGTTTTAGATATAGTTGTTCTTAAAAATATCTGATCCAATAGAACCGATAATCATTAATGCTAACGGGACGAATGAGTAGAGAAAGGAATCTGAATAAAAAGTGAATGCCATTCCGGTGACTTTTGTCAAAATGAATAAAACAATTTTGGTAATAATCAATATGCCACCCAAAGCAGTCAACGCATCAAAACAAGCTTTTACTTTAGGATATTTTAATTTTTTACTGTCAGTAATAATTTTATTTTTCAAATAAACATCTCCTTTCAAAAGTTCATCAATTGTAATGTTAAAAATATCGCTTAATTGAATAAGGGTTTCAATCGTGGGATATCCCTTTTCTCGCTCCCACTTTGAGATGGATTGTCGACTGATGTTTAAACGGTTCGCTAAATCTTCTTGAGAAAGATGATGTTTTTTGCGTTCCTCTTTGAGTATTTTGTGAAAATCCAATTTGTTCACCTCCGACTATTATCGTAACTGTTACAGCTGTTTTAGGGAAGAACCTTATTGTAGCAAGCTGTAACCGCATCGTTGCAATGGGATAATTCCAATTAAATTTCAATGACGAAAAAAAATTTATTTCAAAATTGGTATAATAAAAAAATAATGTACTACCATAATAGCTAATTATCTACTACCTTAATAAAAACGTCAAAAGACAGCGTGAGAGTAGACGAGGGTTTGGTTTTGACGTTTTGTTAGAAAACGCTTGTAAAAAAGTGGTTTTATTATATGATATTGTTGTAATTCCGTTATATAAAATATGTTGATTCGAAGTATTATTTTATTAAGTAACTAGTGCTAAAATTTTTGTGGATCCTACCTTAGTTGGTACTAAAGTAGATGTTTCTACGTATGTTACTTCTGGTATTCAGCCATTAACAGGGGGATATCTTTATAAGAATGGTAGAATTACAAGTCATTCTGGGATTTCGACTTTTTTGGCCTTCAAGCTTACTAAACTTGTGCATTTGAAATAGAGCAGAAATGTGTACTGTTGTTTTAGGACAGTAGAGTATGATTCTGATGAGTACGTAGCTAAAGAGTGTGATATAACAATTAATTTAGCCAAAAAAATTATAGGAGAACATGATGATGAAAAAAATAATTATAATTATTGGTTCAGTGATGGTCGTATTAGTTTCAGCATTACTATTTATAAATAGTAAAAAATATGATAATGAAATTTTAGATAGACTAAACCCCCTATTAGAAAAGAAGACAGGCTTTGCGGTTTTGCCAGTTAATGTTACTTACAATAATGGTTCAGAATATGACGAAGAAAAAGCTAAAAATAGAGAAGGGTACCAGATACCTGATGACTATACTACATTAGTAATCGACTCTCCTGATGAAGATGATAGAAACGTATTAACTTTTTCTGGTGGTCAATCACCGGACGGAAAAAATTATGCTAAAGTAACTCATAAGGGTTTATATGTATATAAAATAGAATTTATTTCTTGGGATGAAATACCTGAAGATGTCCAAAATAGTTTTGAAAAATCTAATATCAATTAATTTTGGTGGTATGTAAATTAAATATAGTATATGTCTATAGTCGTGAGAAAGATTTACCTGAAGAATCAGATGGTCGATAAAGCTCCGGTTTGAAGTAAAAGTCTAAAGAAAGAGAAAAAGTTGTTTAAAAAGCGGATTAGTTGGTCGGTTGACTTTACTAATCTGCTTATTAAATGTACAATTCTAGCTGAAAGGCTTATTTTTTAGATAAGCAGGAATCTATTATCGAAGCTAATTGTTAGCATTCGCATTCAAAAGAAGAGGAAGATGACAATGACAAAAGTACGTGTACGTTATGCACCAAGTCCAACTGGGCATTTACACATCGGAAATGCTCGAACAGCATTATTTAACTATTTATATGCGCGTCACAATGACGGTGAATTTATTATCCGTATTGAAGACACCGACCAAAAACGTAACATTGAAGATGGCGAAAAAAGCCAATTAGAAAATTTAAAATGGTTAGGCATTAATTGGGATGAATCACCAGAAAATCCAGGTGCATATGGTCCTTACCGTCAGTCAGAGCGTAAAGAAATTTATCAACCCTTAATTGACCAACTATTAGCAAGCAATCGTGCATACAAGTGCTATTGTACCGAAGAAGAATTAGAAGAAGAACGTGAAGCGCAACGTGCACGTGGCGAAATTCCTCGTTACGGTGGTAAATGTGCCAATCTTTCTGTTGAAGAACAACAAGCCAAAGAAGCAGCAGGGATTCAACCAGTTATTCGCTTCCGTGTACCGAAAAATGTGGAATATAAATTTGACGATATTGTAAAAGGTGAAATTGTCTTTGAATCAGATAACGTTGGTGGCGATTTTGTTATCCAAAAACGTGACGGTATGCCGACATATAATTTTGCAGTGGCCGTGGATGATCATGAAATGAAAATTACGCATGTGTTACGTGGTGATGATCATATTGCTAATACGCCAAAACAAATGATGATTTATGAAGCATTTGGTTGGAAAACACCACGTTTTGGGCATATGACATTAATTATCAATTCAGAAACAGGTAAAAAATTAAGTAAGCGTGATGAATCAATCCTACAATTCATTGAACAATACCGTGAATTAGGTTACTTACCAGAAGCAATGTTTAATTTCATCGCTTTATTAGGTTGGTCGCCAGTGGGTGAAGACGAGTTGTTCTCTCAAGAAGAAATCGTTAAAATGTTTGATCCAAATCGTTTAAGTAAATCTCCTGCAGCTTTTGATGGCAAAAAGTTAGAATGGATTAATAACCATTACATGAAACAATTAGATTTAGACGTATTGACAGACATGTGTGCACCTTATTTAATTGCGGATGGACGTATGGAAGAAAATCCAACACCAGAACGTTTAGAATGGTTGAAAAAAGTTGTCAGCTTATACCAACCACAAATGAGTTATGCAGCAGAAATCGTTGAAGTGTCTAATCTATTCTTTACAGAACATCCAGTATTGGATGAAGCAGCTAAGGAAGTTTTAGCAGGTGAAACCGTACCAACTGTTTTACAAGCTTTTAAAGCACAATTAGAAGCAATGGAAGTTGTTGATGCACCAACTGTTAAAGCAGCCATTAAAGCTGTTCAAAAGGAAACTGGCATTAAAGGTAAAAACCTGTTTATGCCAATTCGTGTAGCTGTTTCAGGACAAACACACGGACCAGAATTACCAGATACAGTTGAATTATTAGGAAAAGAAAAAGCACTAGCACATTTAAATCAAGTTTTATAATAAACACAGTGAACAGACGAAGTACAAGTTTCCTTTTTTCAAGAGAGATTGCGGTTGGTGAAAGCAATCATTAAGGACTTGGAAATGCACCTGGGAGTGGCTTTGGTAAAAACCAAAGACGGCAAAGCCCGTTACGCTTACATGAGGCAGAGACATTCTGCAAATAAAAGTGGAACCACGCCCAAAGCGTCTTTTAAATAGGGAAACCTATTTAAAAGACGCTTTTTGCTGTGAATCACAACGACTCAGCGACTGTAAGGAGCAGAGAGTTGATGATGAACAGCACTAGCAGAGCGAAGCGAGGGTAGTCCCCTTTCCCCCGAATCACAACGACTCAGCGACTGTAAGGAGCAGAGAGTTGATGATGAACAGCACTAGCAGAGCGAAGCGAGGGTAGTCCCAACACCCGAATCACAGTGCTTTTCGGAAAATTTTTAGTTCTTGATACAGTTGAAAATTAGTAGATAAAAAAACAAACAAAGAAGGTGAATGAACATGAGTTGGCTAAAACGAGCTGTCCAAGCGGTAAAAGACAATGATCCAGCCGCCCGTTCGACTGCAGAAGTCATCTTGACTTATCCCGGAATTCATGCGTTATTTTGGCATCGTATTTCTCATTTTTTATATCAACATCAATGGTATTTATTAGCAAAAATGAATGCACAATTCTGGCGGTTTATGACCGGTATTGAAATTCATCCTGGAGCAAAAATTGGTCAAGGCGTTTTTATTGATCATGGGATGGGTTTGGTGATTGGTGAAACAGCCGAAGTCGAAGATGACGTGATTTTGCATCATAATGTCACTTTAGGTGGTACAGGAAAACATAAAACGAAACGTCATCCAACGGTTAAAAAAGGGGCTCTAATTTCCGCTCATGTTCAAATTTTAGGACCTGTAACGATTGGTGAACGAGCAAAAGTCGGTGCTGGAGCTGTTGTATTACATGATATTCCAGCTGATGCAACTGCCGTTGGTGTACCAGCGAAAGTTGTCCGAATGAAAGGAGAAAAAATTACGAATGATCAAGATTTACAATACATTGAGTAGAACAAAAGAAACGTTTTATCCTCTAGAAGAGGGAAAAGTGAAAATGTACGTTTGCGGACCAACCGTTTATAACTATATCCATATTGGGAATGGTCGTAGTACGGTTTCTTTCGATACGATACGTCGTTATTTAGAATTTCGAGGGTATGAGGTCAATTATGTCTCTAACTTTACGGATGTTGACGATAAAATTATTCGAGCAGCAAAAGAATTAAAAATTACGGCACCTGAAGTCGCAGAGCGTTTTATCGAGGCATTTACCGAAGATACGCAAGCCTTGAATGTCAAACCTGCATGCGCTCATCCACGTGTCATGGATCATATTGATGATATTATTGATTTCATTCAAGTTCTGATCGATAAAGGGTATGCTTATGAAGTCGAAGGCGATGTTTATTACCGAACACGTAAATTTGAATCTTATGGAAAACTAAGTGACCAATCGATTGATGAATTAGAAATTGGTGCCAGTCAGCGTACTGGTGAAGAACAACAAATCAAAGAAGATCCACTAGATTTTGCTCTATGGAAATCAGCAAAACCAGAAGAAATTTCTTGGGAGTCACCATGGGGAAAAGGTCGTCCAGGCTGGCATATTGAATGCTCGGTAATGGCAACGAAATTACTAGGGGATACCATTGATATTCATGGAGGTGGACAAGACTTGGAATTTCCACATCATGAGAATGAGATTGCCCAAAGTGAAGCAAAAACAGGCAAAAACTTTGCAAATTATTGGATGCATAATGGGTATGTAACCATTGGTGATGACGATGAAAAGATGAGTAAATCCCTAGGTAATTTCGTTACAGTTCATGAAATGGTTAAACAAATTGACCCACAAGTTTTACGCTTCTTTATGGCAACCACACAATATCGTCGTCCTATTCGCTATAGCGAAACAACATTGAAAGAAGCGACAACTAATCTACAACGATTACGGACAGCTTATGAAAATGCAGGATTCCGTTTAGCAGATGCTCAACATTCTTTGCCAAGCGATTCGGAAAAAATCACAGAAATCCAAGCCTTAGTTGAACGTTTTATAGAAGAGATGGATGATGACTTTAATACCGCAAATGGGATTACAGTTGTCTATGAATTAGCGAAGTGGTTAAATCTATACAGTGAACAATCAGAGGTTTCTCAAACTGTTTTAGAAAAAGCTCGCACAACCTTTACCCAATTATTAGAAATTTTTGGTATTGTTTTCCAAGAAGAATTGGTAGACTCAGAAATTGACGCTTTAATTGAAGAACGCAATCAAGCACGGAAAGATCGTAACTTTAGTCGTAGCGATGAAATCCGTGACTTGTTGAAGGAACAAGGGATTCTTTTAGAAGATACCCCACAAGGAACACGATGGAGAAAAGAATCATGAGAGATTATCGACAATTAAATGGTTTAGCATTAGCATATGTGGGAGATGCAATTTACGAAGTGTATATTCGTGACTATCTTGTATCGCAAGGTCAAACTCGTCCGAATCAACTACATCGTATGGCGACTCACTATGTCTCAGCGAAAGCCCAAGCAGCTTTAATACAAAAAATGTTAGAGGAAGATATTTTAACGACCGAAGAGCAAGACTTTTATCGTCGGGGTAGAAATAGTAAAAGTCATACAAGTGCTAAAAATGCAGATATTACCACTTATCGTATTTCAACTGGATTTGAAGCATTAATGGGCTATTTACATCTGACTGAACAAAAAGAACGATTGGAAGAATTGATTCAGTGGTGTATTGAAAAAGTCGCTGAACAAAAATAGAAGCAGAAGGAAGAGTAACATGACGAAAAAAGGGATTCTAATTGTGAATCTGGGAACACCTGAAAGTCCCACTACGACACATGTAAGAGAGTATTTAAAAATATTTTTGTCTGATCCGCGTGTGATTAAAACACCGGCAGCAATTTGGAAACCAGTTTTAAATGGCATTATTTTGCGCACACGCCCTAAAAAATCAGCAAAGTTGTATGAAAGTATTTGGCGTAAAGAAGGTTCGCCCTTATTAATATACGCCAAACAACAACAAGCATATTTACAAGAGTTATTGCCTGATACAACCGTTGCATTAGCCATGTCGTATAGCCATCCATTTATTCCAGAAGCCATTGACCAGTTACTAGCGGATGGGATTGATGACTTAACTATTTTACCACTGTATCCCCAGTATTCAGGTACAACAGTCGGCTCGGTTTTTGATGATGTCATGAACTATTTTGTTAAGAGCGATAAAATTGTTAATTTGCATTTTGTTCGTTCATTTTACGATCATCCGCTGTATATTCAATATTTTGCGGAGAAAATCAAAACGCAACTGGAACAACAAGCTGTGGATGCGTTGCTGTTTAGTTATCATGGTATTCCGGTTTCTTATGTGACCGATGGCGATAATTATCCAAGTGAATGTACCCGAACAACGGAACTAATTATGCAACAGATTGGCGAAATCCCTTTTTATCAAACCTATCAATCCAAATTTGGCCCTGCTGAATGGCTGACACCAGCAACAGATGCTACCCTGACGAACCTTCCCAAACAAGGGATTAAAAAAGTATTAGTCATTGCACCAGGATTTGTAGCGGATTGTTTAGAGACGATTGAAGAATTAGAAGAAGAAAACAAAGGATATTTCATGGAAAACGGTGGCGAAGAATTTTATTATCTCCCACCATTTAATGATGATCCACAATTAGCAGAAATTTTAAAACAATTAGCAACAAATTAATGAAACGCCGCCTCAGTTTTCTGGGGTGGGCTTTTTATAAAAAGGATGAAGAACAATGAAGAAAAATTTTAAAAATGATCGTCGTCGCAACGATAAGCACAACGACAAACGTCGACCAAATGGGCGTGAAGATAAGCCGACCGTCCGAACTGATGAAGAAATCGATGAGAACTTTGTTTTTGGACACCATGCAGTTGTTGAAGCATTAAAACAAGGTCGTGGCAATAAGTTATTTGTTTCAGAGGATGCCCGTGGTGATAAGATTGACGAATTAAAAGAAGTTGCGCGTGAGCAATCTGTGCCGATTAAATGGGTACCAAAACAAAAACTAGATCAAATGAGCAATCAAGGCGTACATCAAGGCTTAATTCTAGCGATTACGCCATATGAATATTTATCACTAGCTGAACTAATGGAACAAAGCAAAGAAAATCCGTTTTATTTGATTTTAGATAATTTGGAAGACCCACATAATTTTGGTTCGATTTTACGTACAGCCGATGCCAGTGGGGTAGATGGTATTATTATTCCTAAACATCGGGCAGTTGGAATTACGCCAGTAGTTGTCAAAACATCTACAGGTGCGGTTGAGCATGTACCAGTTGCTCGTGTGACAAACATTCATCAAGCAATCAAAGAGTTAAAAGAAAAAGGTTTTTGGATCTTTGGTACCGACATGCAAGGAACGCCTTATTCAAAATGGAACGCACAAGGTTCTATTGCGTTAATCATTGGGAATGAAGGTCGTGGCATGAGTGAAGGCTTGAAAAAAGAAGTTGATGAAATGTTGACAATCCCAATGGTTGGTCACGTCCAAAGTTTAAATGCATCAGTCGCAGCTGGTTTGTTGATGTACGAAGCTTTTCGTCAACGAGGCGATAGTCTATGAAAACACAACTGTTACTAGTAGATGGATACAATATGATTGGTGCTTGGCCGGAATTAGTAACACTAAAAAATCAAGATCGCTTAGAAGATGCCCGTGAAGCATTGCTACAACGTTTATCTAACTTTGCAAAATATGAAAATATTCGTGTGATTGTGGTTTTTGACGCACAATTGGTTCCTGGGATTACACAAAACTATACGAAGTACCAATTAGAAGTTATTTTTACAGAAGAAGGCGAGACAGCAGATAGTTATATTGAACGTGTGGCGGGTGAATTAAACAATCGTTTAACTCAAGTGACCGTTGCGACAAGTGATTTAGCTGAACAATGGGTTGTTTTTTCTCAAGGTGCTTTACGGACTTCTGCTCGTGAGTTGTATAAAACAGTTGAAAAAACAGAAAAAACGATTCATCAGCACCAACAAGACATCCACTTTACTAATTATCGCCGTAATTCTCCATGGGATGAAAAGCAGTTAAGCGTATTAGAACAAAAATTGAAAGAATTAAGTCAAAAAAAACCCCGAAATAAGTAATAGTAGATAAGAAATGGTCAAAATTTGACGCAATCAATGAGAGAATTTGAAAAATAATCATGTTATGCTCTTTTCATCACTTGATGAAAGGAGCTTTTATTTTTATGCAGCAGTTAATTCGACAAGCAAAAAAGGGCGATGATGACGCATTAAGAGAATTATTTTCACATTATCGTCCCCTCGTTTATAGTATCCGTAACAAATATTTTTTACGTGATTTTGACGACCAAGATTGGCTTCAAGAAGGGTTGATTACCTTTCACGATTGCTTACAAAGTTTTGAACCTGGATTTGGTACAACATTAGGGGCTTTTTTTAAACGAGCATTTGAAAATCGTATACGTAGTTTTGTTCGAAAAGAATGTGCGTATAAACGTAAAAGCAATCAACAAACCGTATCATATGAGCAAAAATTTTTACAAGAAGGCAATGAACTATCTACAGATTACAGTATGGTGGATAGTCCTTTAGACCATATTCTTGTGCAAGAAACATTAGATGAATGTCAAGATTTATTATCAGCACTTGAGAAAGAAGCGTTCGCAGTGTATGTCTTAGGCAATCATGCCAGTATTGCTTCTGAACGAGCGCTTCGTAGTGCCTATGATCGTTCGAAACGTAAAATTACACAACATTTAAAAAAATTAAAATCATAACCAATACGCAGGTTTGTTGGTATACTTTGTGCACAATGGATAAAAGTTTGTTCATTATTTTTTTCTTTTACCAGTATATTGAAGTTGAAATTTTATTTATATTGTGGTAAACTTGAAATTTTCAGACAATTATGTTAAAATCAATTTCGAGGTGAACGGGATGCCAACAACTTTAGCTACAATCAAAAAAGACTTGGAAGGTCGTATCGGCAGCGAAATTATGCTGGTTGCTCAGACTGGAAGAAAACGTCAAACAGAACGCCGCGGAATTTTGACAGAAACATATCCATCAGTATTTGTGGTGGATCTTGATCCAGACGAAAATTCGTTTGAACGTGTTTCCTATAGTTACTCAGATATTTTGACAAAAACAGTCGAAATTGAATTTCTATCAGAGGCAGTCTAATAAGAAATTAAAAGGGCTTAGCGAATGCGCAAGCTCTTTTTTAGTGGAGGAAATGAATGAATATTCAGATAAAATCTTTTTCAGAATTAACAACAGTCGAATACCATCGCTTACTAGAGATGCGCGTAGCAGTTTTTGTCGTAGAACAAAATTGTCCGTATCAAGAAATCGATGCCATTGATTTAGAAGCAACACATCTTTGGTTTGCAGATGAAGCAGACCATATTTTAGCCTATGCCCGGATTTATCAAGAGGCTGAAACAGTCCATTTTGGTCGTGTTTTAGTGGCAGAAGCATGGCGAGGACAACGATTAGGACAAAAACTTATTGCCGAAGTAATGACTTTTATTGAAAAAAACTATCCGCAGCAACCGATTAAGATTGGTGCGCAAGCTCATTTGCAAAAATTTTATGGTGCATTTGGTTTCCAACCGATTTCTGAAGAATATTTAGAAGACGGTATTCCACATATAGATATGCAAAAAAGTAATGCTTAAAACAAAAATATCCGAATGATAAAGAGGTGTAAGCCCCTCCTTGCCAAATAGACAAGGAGAGGTCATCATAATCTCTACCGTTCGGATATTTTTGTTTTAGTTATCGTATAAAAGACTAGACTTTTTCGTCTTTTTTCTCTTCATCAACGATTTCAACGTCAACTGGTAAACCAGATTGTAAACGTAATAAGTCACGAATCTCAGCTAAGTAATCTTCAGCAGTAACTTCTTCTTCTTCCTCTTCTTCAGGAGCTTTGTGGAAGTTTTGTAGTTTGTTAATGCCTTTAACTACTAAGAATAAAACGAAGCCGGTAATTAAGAATGTAATAATTGCGCTAAGCACACTACCGAAGTCGAAAGCGACTCCTTTGCGTGGTGTCCATACTAAAGCACCAAGCGACTCGTCCATATTTGTTGAATTAGTAAATAAGCTGATAACCAAAGCGATTAATGGTGTGATTAAACCTTCAACAACTTTTGTGACAATTGCTGTGAACGCACTCCCGATAACAACCCCGACTGCTAAGTCAATCACATTACCAGTAACGATAAATTCTTTAAACTCTGCAAATATTTTTTTCATAGTAACTCTCCTTTCTTTGTTGATAAGTGTAGTATAACGGAATTGTAGGTAATTGAAAAACAATAAAGCTAGGATTCTGTTAATTTTCTGTAATCAGTCCCCTATGTTATAATCTTTAAGAATGACAAAGATAAAGGAGCAAAAAAATGGCGATACAACTACAACCTGGTATTCAATTAACGGTAATTCCAACTGAAAAATATAAAACAATTCGTACTTTTATTCGCTTTTCAGCACCACATAGCAAAGATGCAGCGGCTAAACGTACATTATTAACAAGTTTACTTGAAACAAATAGTTTACATTATCCAAATCAAACCGATTTAAGTGCCAAACTAGCTGAATTATATGGTGCAAGTTTTGGTTTAAACGTAGGTAAAAAAGGGAATATACATCAAATAAATGTTGCTTTATCTTTAGTGAATGGTAAATACATCGGTAATGACCAGGTATTTACCGAGGGAATGGATTTTTTAAAGGAAATTCTTTTTTATCCTAATATTAAAGAAAATATTTTTGATGAAGAAACATTCCGTTTGGAAAAAGACAATCTTATCGCTTATCTGAAAAGCTTACATGAAGACAAACAGACAATGGCTTCTTTACGCCTACAAGAATTGTATTTTAGTAAAGATGAAAATCAAAAAGTACCAAGTTTTGGTGATTTTAAACATTTAGAGCAGGTTACTTCGCAAGAGTTAGTGGTAACTTATCAAGAGATGTTGCACAACGATCAAATTGATATTTTTGTTGTAGGTGATATCACGCAAGATCAAGTACAACAAACTTTAGCAAACTGGGAATTTCCTACTAATGTACGTCAACATCCAGAAATCTACTATCGTCAACCGTTAGTGGCTACAGTAAACGAAGAAATTGTTCATGAACCAGTCACGCAAGCAAAACTAAACATGGGTTTCCAGACTTCGGTGTATTATGGCGATTCTCGTCGTTTTGCCTTAATGGTCTTTAATGGATTGTTTGGTGGGTTCCCACACTCCAAACTGTTTTTAAATGTCCGTGAAAAAGAAAGCTTAGCGTATTATGCGTCGAGCAGTGTGGATACATTCCGGGGGTTAGTGACTGTCCAAACGGGAATTGATGGGAAAAATCGGATGCGTGTTTTAGAATTAGTTAAAGAACAATTGGCGAGCCTTTGTGCAGGCGATTTTACAGAAGAAGAAATTGCGCAAACTAAGGCGATGTTACGCAATCAATTTTTATTGTCCTTAGATAACCCACAATCTTTAATTGAAACAGCCTATTTGAATCAGTGGCTACCAGAAACCCAGTTAACTGAATCAGAATTTTTAACAGCTTTAATGGCGGTGACAAAAGAAGAAATTCAGACCGTTGCACAAGACATCACACTACAAGCAATTTTTGTTTTAGATGGAGAGGAATAGCATGGAGAAAAAAGTTTACGAGCAACTTAATGAAACACTTTATAAAGAAGTTTTACCTAATGGGCTGAAAGTGTTTGTTTTGCCAAAACCAGGCTTTCATAAAACCTATGGGCTATTTAGTACCAATTATGGTTCAATTGACAATGAATTTGGTTATGTTGGTGAAGAAATGACCCGTGTTCCTGATGGGATTGCGCATTTTTTAGAGCATAAATTATTTGAAAAAGAAGATGGCGATGTTTTTCAGCTATTTGGTAAACAAGGTGCATCTTCCAATGCTTTTACGAGTTTTACTAAAACAAGTTATCTTTTTTCGGCAACGGATAATATCGAAGAAAACTTGTTGACTTTGGTTGATTTTGTCCAAGATCCTTATTTTACAAAAGAAACCGTTGAAAAAGAAAAAGGGATTATCGGGCAAGAAATTCAAATGTATGATGATGACCCAAACTGGCGTCAATTTTTTGGTATTTTGAAAAACTTATACCCAAAACATCCGTTACACATTGATATTGCAGGAACGATTGAAAGTATTGCTGAAATCACAGCCGAAGATCTGTACCATTGCTACCATACGTTTTATCATCCAAGTAACATGACATTATTTGTAGTAGGCAATGTTGATCCTGAAGAAATGTTGACATTGATTCGTGACAATCAAGCAAGTAAAACCTTTGCAGAAATTCGTGAAATTAAGCGTCATTTTCCAGAAGAAACTCTTGCTGACATTGTTCCGTTTAGTAGCGTCCAAATGCCAGTAAATCGTACAAAAGTAGTAGTAGGTATTAAAGGTTTTTCTGAAAATTTACCAAAAGAAGAAAATGAATTATTACGTTTTAGAACGTCGATTAATTTATTATTTCAATTATTAATGGGGAATACGAGTAAGAATTATTTGCGTTTGTATAATGAAGGGATTATCGATGATACGTTTGGCTTTGAGTTTTCGTTAGATCGTAGTTTTCATTTTGCTGATTTTTCTGGAGATTCAGATCATCCAGATACGTTTTCAGCAGCGATTGAAGAATTACTTTTAAATTTTGCCCAAGATTCAGAAGTCAATGAAGAAAATTTGATTCTTTTGAAGAAAAAAATGCTTGGGAAATATTTCCAGTCATTGAATTCATTAGAATTTATTGCCAATCAATTTACACAAGATTTGTTTGGCGATGTCACCTTATTTGATGTACCAGCAGTGATTCAATCGATTCAATTGGAAGATGTTTTAAATGCAGGACATCAATTTATTAAAAAAGCAGCATTTAGTCGTTTTTATTTGTCACCATTAGAAAAATAAGTTTTAAAATTTGTTTGAGACTGCACAATTAGCTATCCTCAACAAGTTTTATTTATGGTATTCTAGGATATATTGATTTTAAAGACTGGAGAAGATGGACGAGTGGGCAATGAACTAATTATTGGAGATCGTTTACGGCAAGCCCGAAGAAAAAAAAATATTAGCATCAATGAATTGCAAAAGCAAACGAAAATTCAAAAACGTTACTTAGAAGCAATTGAACGAGGTGCGTTTGATGTATTGCCAGGAGAGTATTATGTACGTTCCTTTATTCGTGAATATGCAGCTGTAGTAGGCGAAGATGGTGACTATTTAGTAGCAGTATTTGATGGCGAAGAGAGTTTTGAAAAAGAACCACCTAAGCGCCCGGAACCTGAAAAAGTCAGTGGCTCACGTAAAGCGCAACATGAAGAGTCTGTCCGACGTAGAAAAACCTTAACTGAATACACGCCAATAGTTTTATTAGGTTTGGTGGCCTTAACAATTATTACAATTGTCGGATACATGACATGGCAGGATCGTCATGCGACACCGATTATTGGTAATCAGAGCCAGCCAGATATCACTGTAGATCAATCTCTTATTTCCAGTACCCAAGCATCAACTCATGCTTCCAGTGAGGAGCAATCAAGCGAGTCAGAACCTGAAAAAAAGTTATTAATCAAACGTGAAGAATCCACACAGGCTGATGCAATGTTTACTATTTCAGAAGCAAAGGGTCCTATTGAGTTGACGTTTGTAGGAAAAAATGATCGTTGTTGGGTAGGCATTTTGGTAGATAATAATTACGTGTTTCAACAAACTTTACAACCAGAAGAAGAAGCGAAAATGACTTTACCAGAAGGGGTTACACAAGCAATGGTTACACTCGGTGAGAGCGCAAATATTGACGTAAAAGCAGGCGGAGAAATTGTTGATTTTAGCGATGCAAGATTTGAACTACTACAAAAAAATCTTCATTTCACTATTTCTTATCAAGAGTAACGATTTATTGTAGCTAAAACGAGAGAAAAGAGGAACATACGTGAATTTACCAAATAAGTTAACTGTTTTAAGAATTTTTATGATACCAATTTTTATTGTGATTTTAGCAATACCGTCTCTAGATTGGGGAGCCTTATCTATAGGTTCTGTCGAATTACCTGTGACTCATTTAGTGGCTGCAATTATTTTTGCGATAGCGAGTTTTACCGATTGGTTAGATGGCTACATTGCGCGGGCGCAAGGTTTAGTGACGAATTTTGGAAAATTTGCTGATCCATTAGCAGATAAAATGTTGGTAATGACAGCATTTATTATGTTAGTCGAATTAGGAAAATCACCTGCATGGATTGTGGCAATTATCGTTTGTCGTGAATTAGCTGTGACCGGTTTACGACTATTGTTGGTTGAAGGTGGCGAAGTAATGGCGGCTGCCTGGCCTGGGAAAATTAAAACAGCTACGCAAATGCTAGCAATTATTTTTCTGTTAATCGATAACGTACCGTTTAATTTAATCGGTTTACCTGTAGATCAAATCATGTTGTATATCTGCTTAATCTTCACGATTTATTCGGGTGTGGATTATTTTGCAAAAAATACAGCTGTATTTAAAGGCTCTATGTAAAATGAAAGTCAGGCATCTTCAAGATGTTTGGCTTTTTTGTTGTAAACGACTTTCTTTAATAAATTCCTTCAATGATTTAAAATAAAAAAGAGAAAACGTCGTATATTAAAAGTAGGAGTGTGACACATGAAGGCAGAAATTATTGCAGTAGGAACCGAATTGTTATTAGGACAAGTAATAAATACCAATGCAACTTTTTTATCAGAAGAGTTGGCAGGATTGGGAATTGATGTGTATTATCATAGCGTTGTTGGAGATAATTCTGAACGCTTGAAATCATTATTAGAATTAGCAGACCAACGCAGTGACTTGATTGTTTTATGTGGGGGACTAGGTCCAACCGAAGATGATTTAACCAAACAAGTCACAGCAGCGCATGTAGGACAGGAATTAGTACGTGATGAAGTAGGGTACCAAAACTTGCTTGCCTTTTTTGAAAAACGCCAACGTCCTATGACCGAAAATAATCTCTTACAAACATTAGTTTTTAAAGATGGTATCTCATTACAAAACAGTACTGGCTTAGCTGTAGGCATCTTTTACACTTCTACTAAGGGAAATCATTACTTATTGCTTCCTGGACCGCCAAGCGAGCTAAAACCGATGTTTTATAACGAAGTAGTTCCTTTACTCACTAAAAAATTTCAAAAAGAAGATCAGCTGATTTCTCGGGTGTTACGTTTTTATGGGATTGGTGAGTCGCAGTTAGTGACGGATTTAGCAGATTTAATTCAAAGTCAAACAAATCCAACAATTGCTCCTTATGCTAAGCCAAATGAGGTGACGTTAAGATTAACAGTGAAAACGACTGATGAAACACAAGGCTTGGCTCAACTTGATGATTTAGAAAAAATGATTCAAGAACGAGTGGGAGAATATTTCTATGGCTATGGGGAAGAAAATTCCTTAGCCAACGTTGTCGTGGGATTATTGAAGAAAAAGCAACAGACTTTAACTGCAGCTGAAAGTTTAACCGCTGGTGCTTTCCAAGCGGCACTGGGAGATATTTCAGGTGTTTCTGAAGTTTTTCCTGGGGGATTTATTACTTATTCTGCGGCAACAAAAGCCGATTTTTTAGGAATTGAGAAAAACTTTTTAGAAAAAGTGGGAACAGTTAGTCAAGAATGTGTCGAACAAATGGCAATTAATGCGCGTAAGTTAGCAAAAACGGACTATGCAATTGCTTTTAGTGGGGTAGCCGGTCCTACTGAATTAGAGGGACAGCCAGCTGGTACTGTCTGGATTGCCTTAGCTAGTGAACAAAGGGTGACCAGCTACAACTATCATTTTACTAGAGACCGTAGCTATATTCGTCATAGTGCTGTAATGACAGGCTTAGATTTAATACGACGTGAATTGTTGAATTGGTAGGCGAATGTTTGTTCGCATATTTCTTGCTTTTTGTTAGAAGAAAAGGTATTATAGATACATGAAGAAAAACATATAATTGATATGGTTTGAATATAAGGAGGATTATCCGAGTGGCAGATGATCGTAAAGCAGCCTTAGATGCTGCATTGAAAAGAATTGAAAAGAACTTCGGTAAAGGTGCAGTAATGAAACTTGGGGAAAAAGCAGATCAACGTATCTCAACGATACCAAGTGGTTCATTAGCATTGGATGTTGCATTAGGTGTTGGTGGTTTTCCTCGAGGACGTATTGTTGAAGTCTATGGTCCAGAAAGTTCTGGTAAAACAACGGTTGCTTTACATGCTGTTGCAGAAGTTCAAAAACAAGGTGGAACTGCAGCCTTTATTGATGCAGAACACGCTTTAGATCCTCAATATGCTGAAAAATTAGGCGTAAACATTGATGAACTGTTACTTTCACAACCAGATACTGGTGAACAAGGTTTAGAGATTGCCGATGCGTTAGTTTCAAGTGGCGCGGTAGATATTGTCGTAATTGACTCCGTGGCTGCCTTAGTACCGCGTGCCGAAATTGATGGAGAAATGGGCGATGCTCACGTTGGTTTGCAAGCTCGTTTAATGTCGCAAGCGTTACGTAAATTATCTGGTACCATCAATAAAACAAAAACAATTGCGTTATTCATTAACCAAATTCGTGAAAAAGTCGGTGTCATGTTTGGTAACCCAGAAGTAACACCTGGTGGCCGTGCATTGAAGTTTTATGCAACCGTGCGTTTAGAAGTACGTCGTGCCGAACAATTGAAATCAGGAACAGATATTATTGGGAACCGTACTAAAATTAAAGTGGTCAAAAATAAAGTAGCACCACCATTTAAAGTAGCTGAAGTAGATATTATGTATGGCGAAGGCATTTCGCAAGTTGGTGAGTTATTAGATATGGCAGCTGAAAAAGACATCATTGATAAAAGTGGTGCTTGGTATTCATATAAAGGGGACAGAATTGGACAAGGTCGTGAAAATGTCAAAAATTATATGAAAGACCATCCAGAAATGGTGGCAGAAGTATCTGCACGTGTTCGTGATGCGTATGGTATCGGAACAGGGGAAACATTAGAGGAAGAGGGACAGGAAGAACTTCCTCTAGGAGAATAAGCAAATAAGATTGCGGTAAGAACCTGTTTAGGTTTCTTACCGTATTTTTTTTAGATGAAAAAGCGAAATTTAAACAATGGTAGCGCATGCGATTTCGAGGCAACTCGTCTTTTTTAAGTTGACACTCTTCCTTACAAACATTAGAATAAAATTGTGTGTATAACACACATATGCAAGTAGGCATATTGATAATTTTATTCTAATGTTTGTTTATCAAAAAACTACAAATTGAAAATAAGAAAGATAGTATGGAGGTGATTCATCAATGGGACTTAACATTCTCCTCGCTATCATCGGATTAATTGTCGGTCTATTCGCTGGTATTTTTGTCACAAATTCTCGCCATGAAAAAGCTGTGAACGGCGCGAAAAATACTGCAGAAGGTATTTTAAATACTGCCAAAAAAGAAGCAGAGACTTTACGAAAAGAAGCGTTGTTAGAAGCTAAGGAAGAAAATCAAAAGTACCGATCAGAAATTGAAAGTGAGTTGAAAGAAAGCAAACTTGAGTTAAAATCACAAGAAAACCGCTTACTACAAAGAGAACAATTACTTGATCGCAAAGATGATTCTTTGGAAAAACGTGAACATTCGTTGGCTAATAAGGAATATAAAGTCAGTGAGAAACAACAATTAATAGACGAGCGAGAAAAAGAAGTTGAAAAACTAATTGGCGAACAACAAGCAGAATTAGAACGAATTGCTGCATTGTCTAGAGAAGATGCAAAAGAAATCATTATGAAATCAACCGAAGAAGAGTTGAATCATGAATTAACGGTTATGGTAAAAGAATCAGAACAGCGAGCCAAAGAAGAAGCCGATCGAAAAGCGAAAAACTTACTTTCGTTAGCTATCCAACGCTGTGCGGCAGATCAAGTATCTGAAACAACCGTCTCTGTTGTGACTTTACCAAATGATGAAATGAAAGGCCGAATCATTGGTCGCGAAGGAAGAAATATTCGCACGTTAGAAACACTTACAGGTATCGATTTAATTATTGATGATACACCAGAAGCAGTTGTGTTATCCGGTTTTGATCCAATCCGACGCGAAATTGCGCGGATGACTTTAGAGAAACTGATTCAAGATGGACGGATTCACCCTGCAAGAATCGAAGAAATGGTTGAAAAATCACGGAAAGAAATGGATGAACGCATTCGCGAATATGGTGAACAAGCAGCTTTTGAAGTTGGTGCGCATACTTTACATCCAGATTTAATCAAGATTTTAGGACGGTTACGCTTTAGAACAAGTTATGGTCAAAACGTCTTAAATCACTCAATCGAAGTTGCGAAGTTAACAGGTGTTTTAGCAGCAGAATTGGGTGAAGATATTCAATTAGCAAAACGTGCAGGTCTTTTACATGATATCGGAAAAGCACTAGATCATGAAATTGAAGGTTCTCACGTACAAATTGGTGCAGAACTTGCTGCGAAATACAAAGAAAATCCAGTGGTAATCAATGCGATCGCTTCTCACCACGGAGATACAGAAGCAACATCTGTCATTTCTGTTTTGGTAGCAGCAGCGGATGCATTATCTGCGGCTCGTCCGGGAGCGCGTAGTGAGTCACTTGAAAACTATATTCGTCGTTTAGAAAACTTAGAAAATATTTCTAACAGCTTTGCCGGTGTTGATTACAGTTTTGCTGTTCAAGCAGGTCGTGAAGTGCGTGTGATGGTCAAACCAGAAGAAATCTCAGATATGGATGCTGTTCGTTTAGTACGAGACATTCGTAAGAAAATTGAAGATGAACTGGATTATCCAGGGAATATTAAAGTAATCGTTATTCGCGAAACGCGTGCAACAGATTACGCAAAATAAACAGGTGGAAAGACATCCTCGAAAATGGGGATGTCTTTTTTTATGCGCTCTCCTTTAAAAAAGTGATTCAGCAACAGTTGTTAGTACAAGCAATCCTGATAGGATAATTGAGCATGACGTGGAGCACTATTTTTTTTGGAAGTCTAGGTTTTATTTTGTTTGGTAATGAAGAAGGACGAGTCAGCTATGATGCAGGTGATTTAAATCCAATAATTCAAAAGAAAACACCTCGATTATTACGAATAGACGTGTTGCGATTAGAAGCTGAACAAGCTTTACTCTTAGAGAATATAAAATTGCATAATAATGCAAAGTTAAACCAATAAACAATTTTGTTGATCTAGTCTATGAATTGACTAGAAAAGATATTATCTACAAAAATTTCCTATAGTCACTCAAAATAGAAAGGAACAATATTTTGCATCAATAAAAATAAGGTTACTTTTATCATGTTAGAAAACATAACATGAATAGTTATAATTTTCAGATTATTTTCATTTTTTTTACAAAAACACTAGATTTACTAAAAAAGTGATGTTATGATTTCTAACATAAAAGGAGGCGGTACTATGGATACAGGAAATATTGCATTTATTTTGCTATGTGCGGCACTAGTTTTTCTTATGACGCCAGCATTAGCATTTTTCTACGGAGGTTTAGAACGAAGAAAAAATATTTTAAATACGATGATGATGGTCATCGCAACAATCGGATTAGCATCCGTCTTATGGATTATTATTGGTTATTCGCTATCGTTTAGTGGAGAAAACTCATTTGTTGGAAACTTTGATAAAATGTTCTTTAATGGTGTTACTGCTGAAGATGCAGGTGGGATTCCCGAATCATTATTTGCAGCATTTCAAATGATGTTCTCAATTATTGCCGCAGCGATTATTACAGGTTCAGTTGTAGGTCGTATGCGCTTTTCAGCAATTTTTACTTTCATTGCTTTTTGGTTGATTTTGATTTATTATCCAATGGCTCATATGGTATGGGGCGGTGGATTTTTACATGAGATTGGTTCAATTGACTTTGCGGGCGGGAACGTTGTACATATCAGTTCAGGATTTGCTGGGTTAATCTTAGCGCTTGTTGTTGGTAAACGTCGTGAGTTCCATCAAACGGAATACCGTCCACACAATATTCCATTTATCGTTTTAGGCGCTGGTTTATTATGGTTTGGTTGGTTTGGTTTTAATGCCGGTTCAGCTCTAGCTGCGGATGGTTTGGCCATTCATGCTTTATTAACAACGAACACAGCTGCTGCAAGTGCAATGTTGTCATGGATATTAGTTGAGAAATTAACGATTGGAAAACCAACAATCGTGGGTGCTTGTACAGGGGCAATCGTAGGTCTAGTTGCGATTACGCCAGGCGCTGGTTTTGTCTCTCTATGGTCTTCATTTATCATTGGTGCAATTACTAGTCCAATTTGTTATTACTTCATTTCAAAATTAAAGCATCGCTTAGGATTAGACGATTCATTAGATGCATTTGGATGTCATGGTGTTGGTGGGATCATTGGAGGAATTTTAACAGGAATCTTCGCTGATCCAGCAGTTGGTGGCTATAGTGGTTTGATTTACGGAGAAACTTCTTTATTTGTCGCACAAGTCTTAAGTATCGTATTTACGCTCGCTTATGTAGGGATTATCAGCTACATCATTATCTTTGTTATTAAGCTAGTGATGCCAATCCGTGTAACTGAACAAGAAGAAGCATTAGGTATGGATAAAACAGAACACGATGAGACAGCCTACCCAACATTTATGGGCTTAGATTCTTAGGAGGAGTGAGCGTATGAAAAAAATTGAAGCGATTATTCGTCAAGAGAAATTAGAAGAATTAAAACTTGCTTTGGATAAAGATTTTCAAATTAGCGGAATGACCGTCACTCAAGTTTTAGGACACGGGAATCAAAAAGGCGTGGCAGAATTTGTTCGTGGACAAAAAGTTATTCCAACATTATTGCCTAAAATCGCCATTTGGTTGATAGTTGATGATGCTCAAGTGGAAGCCATTGTCGATCAAATTATTGCCATTTGTCATACTGGAGAAGTCGGCGATGGAAAAATTTTCATCTATAATGTGGAAGAAGTTATCCGTATTCGTACAAAAGAACGTGGAGAAGAAGCAATTTAACTATAAAACAAGGAACAGCGCATATTAGCTAAATATGTGCTGTTTTTTTTGAATACTGTTCTCGATAGGTCTTGTGAAAACGCTTTTGTTATAGTACAATACTTATTGTATTATAACAAAATTGTTCAAGGAGGTTCTTACTATGGTTGAAAAATATTTAAATTATGTTGGTGAATTGATGACGGATGTGGATTATGTTGCATCGGGGTACCCGAAAGATTTTTTAGAAGTCAAGGTAGAACAAGCTTTACCATTTCGTTTTTATTGTAGTATGCAAGAAAATGATTGGGAAGAAGTGACTCCTGAACAACGCAAGCAGTTAATTAAGCAATTAAGGGATAAAAAATCAATCTATTCAAAAAGTGATCATCGTTATTACATGTTAGATTTCTATTTAGCAAGTTTAGGCAGTTTGTAAGAAAAAAAGTTCTAACGTTCATTTGAACGCTAGAACTTTTTTATACTTTTCGACGTCTAGCAAAATCCACAAAGCGGAATTTATCTAAACGGTGAATGGATTCGGTGTACTCAAAACAACGAGTATCTTCTAAATACACTAAACTGCGTACAGTCACTACGTGTTGATCTTCAGGGTGTAAATTCATCAAATCACGTAATTCTTTGTTGACAGGGTCAACAGTAATCTCTTTTTGTGCGTAGGCAATTTCTAAACCTAAATCATTCTCAAAATAATCATAAATTGATTTTTCAGCTTTGTTTTCAGGAAGTTCAGGGATGATGTCAGCAATTAAATAATCTTTATCTAAAATGACAACCTCACCATCAATTCGGCGTTGGCGAATTAAGCGCCATGCTTCAGCTGCGACAGGCCAATCGGTAATTTCGTGCAACGAAGGAGAGACGGCAATTTTGCGTATCTCTACAACGCTTGTTTCACTTGGAATTTGTTGGGCTGTTTGGAGCTCTTTAAAACTTGTTAGTCCTGAAATTGGAAAATCAAAACGATTTAAATCTAAAACAATCGATCCTTTTCCTTGTTTTTTTTGGATATAACCGGCATCACGTAATAAATTCAAGGCTTTGCGTACTGTTTCTCTCGAAACGCTATACATTTTAATCAGTTGATTTTCACTTGGTAATAGCGTATGGGGCGGATATTCTTTGGCTAATATTTTTTGTTCCAAATCTAGGAATATTTCTTTGAATTTATTCATCACTCACCCTCCTCCAATCCATTATAGCGACAGGGAGTTAGGAAAGCAAACCACTATTTTTGTAATAATTCAGCAACAGAAATATCTGTTAATTTATGGACAATTAAATCAGCACCGTGTAATTCTTCACCAGAGTATACACCGACTGCGTACATACCTGCTGCTTTAATTCCATCTAGACCAGCTTGGGCGTCTTCAAAGCCAACTGCTTCAGCTGGAGTAATATTGATAGCTTCTGCTGCACGAACAAAGATTTCTGGGTCCGGCTTTCCTTTTGTTAATGTTGCAGGATCAACGATGGCATCAAATGCCTCTTGAACTCCTAATTTTTCTAAGATAAATGGCGCATTTTTAGAAGCTGAGGCAATGGCACATGGTACATTTTGTGTTTTTGCGTCATTTAAAAATTCTTGGACACCAGGTAATAAATCTTCTGGTGTTAGGTCTTGTAACAATTCAACATAGTGGGTATTTTTCTTTTCAGCTAGTGCTTCTTTTTCTTCTGTTGTGTAAGCATCAGCTTTATTACCATAAGCTAAAATACGTTCTAACGAGTCCATACGACTAATCCCTTTTAATTGCTCATTGAATTTCAAATCAATCTCGATTCCGATTTCATCAGCTAAATCCTTCCATGCTAAGTAATGGAATTTGGCAGTGTCAGTAATTACGCCATCTAAATCAAATACAAATCCTTTTTTCATCTTGTTGTACGCTCCTTAATAGTTGATAGTTGCCTGTTGATTGGCTGTTAATGCAATTGATTGGCCGTTCACTTCAATTGTTGTTGTTTGATCGGCAGTCACCTGTAAAGCAGTTTTTGTCGCATTTATATGCAAATGAATACCACGAATTTTTAAATTAAAGGCGATAGCATTCCAAGCTTCAGGTAAGTTTGGTTCAAAGCTAATCATCTCTTTACGGATATCTAATCCAGCAAAAGTAGTTAATGGAATAAATAAGGTTGCTGCCATTACGCCCGCATGAATCCCTTCTGCTGTTGTGCCACCTTGAATGTCTCGATAATCTGAGTATAAAGCCTCTTGATAAAGTTTCCAAGCTAACTCTTGATCGTCAACCATTGCAGCTAATTGAGCATGAACAACACGAGAAAGGGTAGAACCGTGAGACGTACGCTCTAAGTAATAATTTAGGTTACGTTCTACATAGTCATTAGGTAACTGATAGTTCAAATCTTCAAGGATTAAGCGAACTTGCTCTTTAGAGAAATTATAGAAAATCATTAGGCTGTCTGCTTGTTTTGCAACTTTGTATGCATCTGCTGATTCACCTTCTGCATTTAAGATACGATCCATACGGTAAATATTGCCATATTTTTCTTTGTAGTGATCCCAATCTAAGTCTTTTAAGTCAAAGTAACCTTCAAACTGTGCGATAATGCCATCTTCATTAATTTCTAGACCTAATTGCTGTTTCATCGCTGCCATTTTTTCTAATTGTTGTTGCGTAATACCAGTTTTTTCTTGAATAGTTTGGACAATCTCAGAGGATAATTGTTCGGTCAAATGTTCGATTTCTTCAAACAACCAAACTACCATCATATTTGTATAGGCATTGTTTTTCAAACCGCCTTTTTCAGCATTTGGATAACTTTCATGAAACTCATCTGGTCCCATCACTCGGTCGATAAAGTAACGTTGTGTTGTTTCATCGAAAGTTGCGGCACTTTGCCAGAACTGTGCGATTTCCAACATTAGCTCTAAACCATATTTTTCCATAAATGCAACATCATTCGTATTGTGCCAGTATTGCCATACGTTGTAAGCAATCGCTAAGGAAACATGACGCTGTAAACGACTGTGATCTTCTTTCCACTCACCACTGATTGGATTTAAATGTAGTTCTTGTGATTGTTCTGTACCGTCCAACCCTGATTGCCAAGGGAACATCGCACCTTGATAACCGGCTTTTTTCGCATCTTTTTTCGCCATTTCTAACCGACGATAACGATACAACAATAACTCTTTTGCTGTTTCAGGGAAATGAATAATATAAAATGGTAAGATAAATAATTCATCCCAGAAGATATGACCACGATACGCTTCACCATGTAACCCACGAGCTGTCACACTAGCATCTAGATTCTTATTGCCGTTTGGTGACGCAGAAGCTAACAAGTGGAAAGTGTGTAAATTTAACATTTTTTGTGACATCAAATCGCCATCAATCTCAATGCCAGCGGTTGCCCACAAAGTTTTCCAAGCTTCGGTTGAGGCTTGATAACTTTCATCAAAAGTAAGGAAATCAGTAGAAAAATCGATGGTTGGTACTTCTTCATTTTCGCGGTATTGGTCAACAATAACCGTCTTTTCAAATGTATAAGCAGTTCCTTCATTCGCTTGAATCGTTAATGTTTGACTGATTTTTGTTTCCGTTTCTTTTGTTGTTAGTTCTGATAATGTTTCGTCATAATATAATTTTGCTTGTTGGGCAACGGTGATATTTGATGTATTTGTTTTTGCTGTTAAAGCAATATAGTTTTGTTTCGCTTGTAGATTAGTTACCTCTAAATGCTCGCATGACAAGCTACGGTAACGGGCAACATTATAGTTATAAACGGCACCATCTGCTTCTGATACAAATGTAATTTCTCCAGAAAAATTTAAGGGTGTAAAGGTATAAGAAAGGTTAAATTGATGCACATTTGCCATACTTGCAATTTTTTTCGTATGAATGGCTAATTTTTTACCATCAGTTAATTGAACAGTAGTCCAAGCTTCAAATAAACCTGTTTTCAAATCTAAACGACGTTTCATTGCCAAAACTTGATTATTGGCAATATCTATCCGTTCATCATTCACGATTAAAAACATTTTTTGTAGATTTGGTGCATTTACGAAATCTTCATTGTAGATGGTACGATCAGCGACTTGAGAGGCAGCGGTATTATATAGGCTTGCTAAGTAAAGTGCTGGATAGTTTTCATCGGCAATTTCCATCTCTGGTGTTGTTCCACGTAGCCCTAAAAAGCCATTTCCAACTGTTAGTAATGATTCAACAGAATATTCATCTTTTCCTGGTGTATAGCCATGGTAAACAACCTCCCATGGAATATTTGTAGCCTGGTCAATTGCTCCTGTGACAAATGGACGATTGGTTTTTTCAGTTAAATATTGAGCTAATTCAACGGTTTGTCCATCGATTTTTAGGATTTCCTCTTTATTAATCGAACCTTGAGTGACCTCGTGTTTGCTGATTATCTCAGTTAATTGGTTGATACGTTCGGCAATATCTCCCTCTAAGACGATGGTTGTGTCATTTTCTAAGGTAGCTGTCCAGTTTGTAGCTTGTACATCTATTTTCATTTTACTTCCCCTTTCTACTTGTCTATACATGCAACCAAAGTATAACGGAAAATGAAAGCTTTTACAACGGATATTTATGTTTTTTATTTATGAAAATGCAAAAAGAAATAGAAAAACCAAATTTTATAAAAGAAAATAAGATGTGAAAATACTGGTACACCAATATTCTGATGTTTATCAAGTAACTTTTTTTGCGAAAAAATAATAAAACGCTTGCATTATAAAGAGTCACAAGTTATGATTAGTTTGTAAGTACACATGTATATACAAATTAAGTGTTAGGAGGATACAACAATGGGAAAATATCAAGCTGATGCCGAGAAACTGCTTGAGTTTGTTGGGGGAAAAGAAAACATTGCAGCAGTAACACACTGTGCGACACGAATGCGTTTTGTTTTAAATGATCCTGCAAAAGCAAATGAAAAAGCAATCGAGGAAATACCAAGTGTGAAAGGTATGTTTACGAATGCTGGACAATTCCAAGTAATCATTGGAAATGATGTCTCAACATTTTACAATGATTTTTCAGCGACTTCAGGAATTGAAGGGGTTTCAAAAGAACAAGGGAAAGCTTTGGCAAAACAAAATCAGAATCCTTTGCAACGAGCGATTGCTGTTTTAGCCGAAATTTTTACGCCATTATTACCAGCTATTATTGTCGGGGGTTTGATTTTAGGTTTTCGTAATTTATTAGAAGGTGTACAAATTGCAGCGCTCGGCCAAAAAATGATTGATGGTGTAGCCGCAACCAATGTGGATGGTACACCAATTTATCAGACAATTGTTGATGTTTCACAATTTTGGTCAGGTGTAAATAGTTTCTTATGGTTACCAGGGGAAGCGATTTTCCACTTCTTACCAGTAGGAATTACTTGGAGTATTACTCGTAAAATGGGTACTACTCAAATTCTAGGGATTGTTTTAGGGATTACATTAGTATCTCCACAATTACTAAATGCTTATGCTGTAAATAGTACAGCCGCAGCAGATGTTCCATTCTGGGACTTTGGTTTTGCTCAAGTTAATATGATTGGATACCAAGCACAAGTTATTCCAGCGATGTTAGCCGGCTTTACACTTGTTTATTTGGAGAAATTCTTTAGACCAAGAATTCCGGAAGCCATTTCAATGATTTTTGTCCCGTTGTTTTCATTATTACCAGCGATTTTCTTCGCTCATACTATTTTAGGTCCAATTGGTTGGAAGATTGGTACCGGTATCTCGTATGTAGTAAATGCTGGATTAGAATCGCCAATTTCATGGTTATTTAGTGCTATCTTCGGAGCAGTTTATGCACCATTAGTTATTACTGGATTGCATCATACAACGCTTGCGATTGATGCGCAATTAATTGCAGACTTTGGTACAACGAACTTGTGGCCAATGATTGCCTTATCAAATATTGCGCAAGGTGCAGCCGTATTTGCGGTATTATTCTTGCATCGTACAGATACAAAAGAAAAAGAAATTTCACTACCATCAGGGATTTCTTCATGGTTAGGTGTTACGGAGCCTGCGATGTTTGGGATTAACTTAAAATATGTTTATCCTTTTGTTGCAGCAATGATTGGTTCAGGTATTGCTGGAATGTTCAGTAATATCATGGGCGTTCGTGCCAATGCAATTGGAGTTGGTGGTCTACCAGGTATTTTAGCTATTAACGGAAATATTGGCGGTGGTTGGTTAGCCTTCACGATTGCGATGGTGATTGCGATTGTTGTACCATTTGTCTTAACCATTGTTTTCCGTCAGCGTGGATGGTTCAATAAGATTGATCGTGTTGGTAAACAAGCTGTTGCCGCAGGTGTCGTAGATGTACCTGTTGAAGTAGAAGCAACATCAGAATCCAATGAAGTAGTCACAGAAGAATTATTTGCTACCGTTAATGGAAAGGTTATCGGAATTGGTGAAGTGAATGACCCAGTATTTGCTCAAAAAATGATGGGTGATGGGTTTGCAATACAACCAACTGACAAGCAGGTATTCTCGCCAGTAGTTGGAACAATTACTAGCGTATTTGATACGCAGCATGCAATTGGAATTTTAACTCCAGCAGGTGCTGAAGTGCTCGTACACATGGGCTTGGATACAGTTGAATTAAAAGGTGCACCGTTTAATGTTAAAGTCAAAGCAGGTGACAAAGTAACACCAGAAACTGAATTAGCAGAAATGGATTTGGAAGCAGTGACAGCTGCTGGAAAAGCAACGGATATTGTAACCGTCATCACGAATGCCGATCGTGTTGCTGGTCTAACCGTAACTTTGGGTGAAACGACTGCTAAGACACCTATTGGTAAAGCCGAAATTTTAAGCTAACTGACGTTTAATAAAAATAAAAAATATGCTAGAAAATCTTTGACTAAGAGATTTTCTAGCATATTTTTTACAAGAAGTTATAGCAGATAGGTGCACATTGTTTGGCTAATAAATTTTACCACTATCTAGGGCAAAGAGGGGAAATGTGCGTTTCTTGAATACGCTCATTCATTTAAGATTAAAGTCTATTTTTTTACCTTGTCTTGTCATTGAGACCTATGCTATGGTTGGAATAATAACTTTAAGGAGGTTCTTATGGTTCAATTAATTGCAGTAGACATGGATGGGACGTTCTTAACAACAGATAAGACGTATGACCGAGTACGGTTTGAAAAAATTTTAGCAGAACTAAAGCAACGTCAAATTAAATTTGTTGTTGCTAGTGGGAATCAATATGCGCAATTAGCTTCGTTTTTCCCCGAAAATAAAGAATTGACGTTTGTGGCAGAAAATGGTGTGTTAGTGTATGACCAAGGTGAGTTAATTCGCGAAAACCATTTTGAAAAAGAAACACTTCTTTCAATCATTCATTTTTTACGAGAAAATTATCCTGAAATCAAGATAGTATTAAATGGGGTTCAAAGTGCCTATATAGAGCGACATATGCCAGAAGAATTTCAACGGTTTATCGCATTTTATTGCCATGCTTTAAAGAAAGTAGACGATTTAGCGACGCTAGATTTTGAAAAAGAAAAATATGTAAAATTCGCTTTAGGTGTGCCAATAGAACAAACAGAAGAAATTGTTCAAGCCATCTCACGGGCTTTTTCTGGAAAAGCCCGTGCCGTTTCTAGTGGTCATGGGAGTGTAGATATTATTTTACCTAATTATCATAAAGCGAACGGCTTGAATTTTCTAGCAGACTATTGGCAAATTGCGCCTCAAGACATGATGGCATTTGGTGATGGGCATAATGATTTAGAAATGTTGTCTTATGTGGGACACAGTTACGCGATGGAAAATGGTGCTCCGGCTGTTCTGCAAACAGCTAAATTTACAGCGCCATCTAATGATAAAAGTGGTGTTTTGCAAGTTATTGAAGAATTTTTATTACGATAGGAGAAACAGATGATTGAAAACCAAACGTTACCTATTGACCAATTAGAAGCAGGCGAGACATACAAAAATTGTCGTTTATTACCGGCTGAAAAGGGTAGTTTATTTTCGGATATAATATTTGATTGCTGTGAATTTGAAAAGCAACGTTTTACACACAGTGAATGGTTAGACTGTACTTTTAAAAATAGTGTGTGTTCAAATCAAGATTTTTCTGATAGTGTTTTTTATCGCTGTTCGTTTGACCATTGCCAGCTTTTAGGGACAAATTTTTCACATAATCGTTTTAAAGAAACTCGAATTACTGACTCACGTGGGGATTATCTTAATTTTAGCGAATCTGTGATGGAGAAAAACGTCTTTGAACGAGTTTCTTTGAGAGAAGTTTTTTTTCAACAAGTAACAATTAAGAAAAAACTACTTTTTGATCAATGTGAATTGAATCAAGCTGATTTTTCAGAGACCAAGTTAGCAGAAGTTGATTTTTCAACGAGTGAGTTTGAGACGCTCTATTTTTCACCACAACTAATGAAAGGTGCTATTATTTCCCAGTATCAAGCAGTACAAATGATGGCAATGATGGGTGTCATCATCCGATAAGAGCTTATATCGTGTTGTCTGCGCCTCTTTAACGAGAAATATCCGAATTATATTAGAGCTTACTAGCGGCACCTAGATGAAAATTTGTTAGGATGAGTAAGGCTGACTCTATATAGTTCGGATATTTTGTTACATTCGGGACTCTTTTTTAGTTAAAATAACTGGGGAGAACTACGAATAATCACTCGCTAATAAAAATATTTCTAGAAATAAAAGTTTCTCAGTGCCTATACAAGTGAAATTTGCTATGATAGAATACAACACGACTATTTTCAAGTAGGTGGAAATATGGAAATTATAGAGAAAGCACCCGCAAAAATCAATTTGGGCTTAGATATTCTAGGTAAAAGAGAAGATGGATATCACGAACTTGAGATGGTCATGTCTAGTGTAGATTTAGCGGATCGTTTAACGTTTGAAACGCTCCCTGAAAATAAAATCATTGTGGAGACAAATAAAGCCTTTTTGCCGATTGATAAACGCAATAATGTCTATCAAGCAGCGGCAATTTTAAAAGAGCGCTACGGTATTCAAGAAGGACTTAAAATTTCTATTGATAAACATATTCCAGTAGCTGCTGGTTTAGGCGGTGGCAGTACCGACTGTGCAGCAGCTTTAAGAGGGATGAATCGCTTGTGGCAACTAGGCTTATCAATGGATGAGTTAGTAGCTATGGGTGTCGAAGTTGGGACAGATGTTCCTTATTGTCTGTATGGTACGACTTCGTTTATCGCAGGTAAAGGAGAAATTGTTAAGCCATTGTGTCCGATGCCCCAATGTT
This sequence comes from Enterococcus sp. AMC2644, assembly GCF_058216475.1. NCBI lineage: Bacteria > Bacillati > Bacillota > Bacilli > Lactobacillales > Enterococcaceae > Enterococcus > Enterococcus sp. AMC2644. The sequence continues at coordinate 1,365,880 of NZ_CM177095.1, read as the reverse complement.
GGGTTGTATTAGTTAAACCACGTATCAGCGTATCTACACGTAAAATTTTCCAGCAAGTTGAAATGGAACAACTATCTCATCCAGATATGCATAAGTTATCTGAGGCTATCTTAAAACAAGATTATGAGATGATGTTAGCACATATGGGAAATAGTTTAGAAGATGTGACAATCCCCAAACACCCCGTGGTTCAACAAATTAAAGACCGCATGCTAAAATATGGTGCTGATACCGCACTAATGAGCGGTAGTGGTCCGACTGTCTTTGCTTTATGTAAGAAATATTCTCGTGCACAACGAATTGTCAATGGGTTAAAAGGCTTCTGTGAGGAAGTATATCTTGTGCGCACCTTAAAATGATGAAAGAAAAAAGAGCGAATTCTTCTTTGATAAGGAGGCTTCGTTTTTTATTTGCTCGCCTTTTTCTTGACGAAACGCCCACTGTTTGATACATTATTTTCTGTCATCAAATCGTAAACTTTACGATTTGTTTATTCAAAGAAAAAGTGAGGATCGTAAAAATGAAAAAAATCCTTTTAGCAAGTGCCCTTTTAGTAGGTAGTATTTTGTTAGGTGCGTGTGGAAAAAGTCAAGAAACAACAGATGAATTAAAAGTTATGACAACTTTCTATCCGATGTATGAATTTAGTAAGCAAGTTATTGGTGAGGAAGGGGAAGTCGAATTATTAATCCCAGCTGGGACTGAAGCTCATGATTATGAGCCCAGTGCAAAAGATATTGCGAAAATTTCTGAAGCAGATGCTTTAGTTTACAACAGTGAAGAACTGGAAACTTGGGTGAGTCGTTTGAACGAAAGTATTGATACGAAACAAACGGCATTTATCGAAGCAGCTGGACAAATTGATTTAATGGAAGCGGGCAAAGAAGAAGACCATGACCATGAAGCTGAGCATGAGGGGCATCACCATGCACATGATCCACATGTTTGGGTTGATCCTGTATTGGCAATGAACGAAGTCGAAACGATTCGTGATTCATTAAGTGAAAAATATCCGGATAAAAAAGCTATTTTTGAAAAAAATGCGGCAGTTTATTTGGATGAGTTAAAAGTCTTAGATCAAGAATTCCAAGCAGCTTTTAAAGAGGCAAAAAATAAAACTTTCGTTACCCAACATGCGGCATTTGCTTATTTAGCCAAACAATATGGTTTAACACAAGAATCAATTGCTGGGCTCTCTCCTGATGAAGAACCTAGCCCTAGTCGTTTAGCTGAATTAAAACATTATGTAGAAGATCATGATGTAAAAGTAATTTATTTTGAAGAAAATGCCACATCCAAAGTTGCAGAAACGTTGGCGCAAGAAACGGGCGTATCGTTAGAAGTTTTAAATCCCTTAGAAAGTCTAACCAATGAACAATTAGACGCAGGCGAAAATTATTTAAGTGTCATGCGTGAAAATCTGGAGGCATTGAAAGCCAGTATTCAATAAGGAGGTGCGCTGGTGCATTATATAGAAGTAAAAGATTTGACGTTTTATTACGATGATGAACCTGTATTAGAAGGCGTGAATTATCACGTAGATGCCGGTGAGTTTGTTATCTTAACTGGAGAAAATGGTGCGGCGAAATCGACGCTTGTACGTTCAACATTGGGGTTACTAAAACCAGAAAAAGGTCAAGTTACGATTGCGAAAAAAAACGCTGAAGGCAAACGTTTAAGTGTCGGTTATATTCCTCAACAAATTGCTTCCTTTAACGTGGGTTTCCCTAGTACTGTGTTGGAATTAGTGTGTTCTGGACGCTATCCAAAAAATCGTTGGTTTAAAAAATTAACCCAACGAGATTATGATCATGTGCAAAAAGCGTTAGAGGCTGTTGGCATGTGGGATATGCGTCACAAGCGAATTGGCGAATTATCAGGTGGACAAAAACAACGGATTAGTTTGGCGCGTATTTTTGCAACAGATCCTGATTTATTTATTTTAGATGAACCAACAACTGGGATGGATGAAGAATCACGTAATAATTTTTATCGTTTATTGCGTCATAGTGCGCATCAACACGGGAAAGCAATTTTGATGATTACTCATGATCATGAAGATATTAAAAATTATGCAGATCGTCAAATCCGCTTAGTGCGAAAGGAGGATTCTCAATGGAGATGCTTTCATATGAATTCATGAGACGAGCTTTTTTAGCGGCAATTTTTATTGCAGGAATCGCTCCAATGCTAGGCGTATTCCTAGTCATTCGTCGTCAATCATTGATGGCGGATACGTTGTCTCATGTTTCTTTAGCTGGTGTGGCGTTAGGGTTCTTTTTAAATTTAAATCCAACGTTAACGACGATGCTCGTTGTTATTTTAGCGGCGATTGTACTTGAATACCTTCGTATGATGTATCGAAGTTATTCAGAGGTTTCGATTGCTATTTTAATGTCAGGTGGTTTAGCATTAGCATTAGTCTTGATGAATTTGAGTGGTGGTAACTCGTCAACAAGTATTCAATCCTATCTTTTCGGTTCGATTGTAACGATTACCTCAGATCAAGTCGTCTTTTTAGGTATTTTATTTGTGATTACAGCAGTGTTATTTTTATTATTTAAAAAACCAATGTATGTCCTAACCTTCGATGAAGACACGGCTCATGTAGATGGATTACCAGTTCATTTTATGTCGATGATGTTTAATGTGTTAACGGGAGTGGCAATTGCTGTGATGATTCCAATTGCAGGCGCCTTATTAATTTCGGCAATTATGGTATTACCAGCAGCTATTAGTATGCGTTTAGGTAAAAGTTTTAACATGGTTATTTTGATTAGCATTATTATAGGCTTGGCAGGAATGTTGACAGGGTTGACCAGTTCGTATTATCTTTCAACCCCTCCAGGAGCAACGATTACGCTAGTCTTTATTGCAGTCTTTTTAGTGGTTAATTTGATTCGACGTTTGCTAGTTATGGTCCAACGAAAAAAACAAGCAAAAAATTAAAAAAAAGCACGAGAAACGAAAATTTCTCGTGCTTTTTTTAGTTACTACTGATAAAGTACGAACATTTTTTTTAATAATCAAGAAAATGCTCGAAAAAATCTGTGAAAAGCTTTATAATAAGGAGAAAGAATTTAGGAAAAGGAGTTGAAGTTTGTGAAGGTTCGTCGTAGTGAACGATTAATTGATATGACCCACTATTTATTGGATCATCCTCATGAATTGATTTCATTGACATTTTTTGCCAAACGCTATGAGTCAGCGAAATCATCGATTAGTGAAGATTTAGCCATCATTAAAAAAACATTTAGAGAAAGAGGGACAGGGATTCTGGATACGATTCCTGGCGCAGCAGGAGGCGTTATTTTTGTACCAATAATCTCTAAAGAAGAAGCAAAAGAATATGTTGTTGCATTATCGGAACGCTTATCAGAACAAGATCGTCTACTTCCTGGTGGTTATGTTTATTTATCTGATTTATTAGGGGAACCAGAGTTATTACGCCAAGTGGGACGAATTATTGCTTCTAAATACTTAGGTGAAAAAATTGATGCAGTGATGACTGTTGCAACAAAAGGTGTGCCAATTGCTCAAGCTGTTTCGTATTACTTAAATGTACCATTTGTCATTGTTCGTCGTGACTCAAAAATTACAGAGGGTTCAACGGTCAGTGTAAACTATGTATCAGGTTCATCGGAACGTATTGAAAAAATGGAATTGTCGAAACGTAGTCTAAAACGAGGGTCACGTGTTTTAGTTGTGGATGATTTCATGAAAGGCGGCGGAACAATTAACGGGATGCAAGGATTGATTGAAGAATTCGAAGCTGAGTTAGTTGGTGTAACTGTGTTTGCTGAAGCAAAATTTCGTGGAGAACGCGCTGTAAAAGAATACAATTCTTTATTATTTGTCGAAGATGTAAATACTCAAACCAAAACCATTTCTGTCGTACCAGGAAATTATTTTGATGAAGAATAAGCAATTGACTGATTTTCAACATGGCCTGTTGGAAATCAGTTTTTTATTTTTTTGTGGATGATTTGATTTAGGACTGAGGCAAGAATGTCGAGAATGCGTTTACATTAGCTGAGGATTTTTGTAAACTAGAGCTATTATGGATAAAGGGGAGCATGATAGTATGGAACAAACACTTGTAATCATCAAACCTGATGGGATTGAACGTCAGCTAGTCGGAAAAATTATTCAGCGTTTTGAAGCTGCTAATTTAAAAATCGCAGCAATCAATCTGACCGTTTTGTCTACTGAAATTTTAAAAGAACATTACAGCCATATCCTTAATCAGCCATTTTTCCCAAAATTATTGGCATATATGACAGAAGGCCCAGTCTTACTACTTATTTTAGAAGGAGAACATGCGGTGACACGTGTTCGAAGAATGGTTGGTGTGACAGATCCATTAAAAGCCGAAATTGGCACGATACGTGGTGAATATGGAACAAATCAAACACGTAATGTAGTTCATGCGTCAGATTCATTAGAAGCCGCTCAAATTGAAATCACTCGTTTTTTCCAGAAATAAATTGGTCTAGCTATAAATATTCCGATATAGTTGAAAAGTTCGTACAATTGGGCTACACTGAAAAAAGCAAAAAGCGAATGGAGTGAGTTACGTGGATACACGTTACGCAATTATTTTAGCCGCCGGAAAAGGGACCCGCATGAAATCAAAGCTGTACAAGGTATTGCATCCTGTTTGTGGCAAACCAATGGTAGAACATATCATTAATCGTGTGGAAGAAACAAAACCAGCAGAAATCGTGACCATTGTTGGACATGGCGCTGATAAAGTACAATCTCAATTAGGGGCGCGCAGTCAATATGCCTTGCAAGCGGAACAACTAGGAACAGGTCATGCAGTTATGCAAGCTGCCGACTTTTTAAAAGGTAAAAAAGGGACGACATTAGTTATTAGTGGAGATACCCCCTTATTAACATCAGAAACCTTGGACCATTTATTTGAATACCATCAAGGAAAAGGGGCTTCTGCGACTATCTTAACCGCCCATGCAGAAAATCCAACGGGGTATGGTCGTATTTTACGTGACCACGTCGGAATTGTGGATCGGATCGTGGAACAAAAAGATGCGACACCCGAAGAAGCACAAGTTAAAGAAATCAATACGGGTACTTATTGTTTTGATAATGAATTATTATTCGATGCCTTAACCAAATTAAACACCGATAATGCGCAAGGCGAATATTATTTAACTGACATTATTGAAATTCTAAAAGACGAAGGCAAAAATGTGGCAGCCTATCAAACACAAGATTTTGATGAATCGTTAGGTGTGAATGACCGAGTTGCCTTAGCTGAAGCTAACCGCATTATGCGAGCACGTATCAATCACCAACACATGGTGAATGGCGTGACTTTTGTTGACCCAGCAGCGACCTATATCGATGCTGGCATTGAAATTGGTGCAGAAACAGTCATTGAACCAGGTGTGTACTTAAAAGGTAACACAGTCATTGGTGAAAATTGTGTGATTACCGCACAATCACAAATCGTTGACAGTATCATTGGTGACCATGTGGTGGTGAAATCATCGGTAGTCGAAGAAAGTACGGTTCATTCTGGAGCGGATGTTGGTCCTTATGCCCATTTACGTCCAAAAGCTGAAATTATGGCAGATGCACATATCGGCAACTTTGTCGAAGTCAAAAATGCGACGGTTGGTGAAGGAACGAAAGTAGGGCACTTAACCTATGTTGGCGATGCGACATTAGGCAAAGACATCAATGTTGGCTGTGGCGTAGTTTTCGTGAACTATGATGGCAAAAACAAATATCAAACGGTTATCGGCGACCACAGTTTTATTGGCTCAGGAGCCAATCTGATTGCGCCAGTCAATGTAGCAGCCAATAGTTGTATCGCAGCAGGTTCGACTATCACTGAGGATGTACCCGAACATGCCTTAGCTATTGCACGTGCTCGCCAAGTAAATAAAGAAGATTACGCAAAAAATTTCCCATATATGCAATAAGTTAGACGAAAGTCTTGATTTATTTGTCAAAAATGACTACTATTTACTAGGAAGATGATTCTAGTAGATTGTAGTCTTTTTACTAGTCGAATGTATAGAAAGTGGAGGTTCTCATGTCGAATCAATATTCTGATCCAAAATTAAAGATTTTTGCGCTAAACTCTAATCGTCCGTTAGCAGAAAAAATCGCTGCTGCAGTAGGTGTAGAATTAGGTAAATGTTCGGTCAAACAATTCAGTGATGGTGAAATCCAAGTCAACATTGAAGAAAGTATTCGTGGTGCGCACGTATACATCATTCAATCAACAAGTAACCCAGTGAATGATAACTTAATGGAGTTATTAATCATGATTGATGCCTTAAAACGTGCCAGTGCAAAAACAATTAACGTTGTGATGCCTTATTATGGTTATGCTCGTCAAGACCGTAAAGCACGCTCTCGCGAACCAATTACAGCAAAATTAGTGGCAAATATGATCGAAAAAGCTGGTGCCAATCGTATGGTAACACTAGACTTACATGCGTCACAAATTCAAGGATTCTTTGATATTCCAGTGGATCATTTGATGGGTGCACCATTAATTGCAAATTACTTCTTAGAAAATAACATTCAAGGTGATGATGTTGTGGTAGTATCACCTGACCATGGTGGGGTAACTCGTGCGCGTAAGTTAGCAGAGTTCTTAAAAGCACCAATTGCAATTATTGACAAACGTCGTCCACGCGCTAATGTTGCTGAAGTAATGAACATTATTGGTCATGTTGAAGGCAAAATTTGTGTCCTAATTGATGATATTATTGATACAGCAGGTACAATTACTCTAGCAGCAAATGCTTTGAAACAAGCTGGTGCTAAAAGTGTATATGCCTCTTGTACACATCCTGTATTGTCTGGTCCAGCCTTAGAACGGATTGAAGCATCAGCAATTGAACGTTTAGTTGTGACTGATTCAATTAATTTACCAGAAGAGCGCAAAATTGATAAGATTGATGAAATTAGCGTTGGTAGCTTAATGGCAGAAGCAATCAAACGTATCCATGAGAACAAACCAGTCAGCCCATTATTTGAGTCAAAAGAAGCATTTATTAAATAGTGGCTGATACTATAAATTAAAAGAAACAAAATGGGTCTGTGATATAAGACGAAACAAGACAAAAATATCCAAATAAAATAGCATGAGTAATCTTCTATTGTTCGGATATTTTACGGTCAATCTCCTTATGTCACAGGCCTATTTTCCTGTTTATCAAGCTATTTTTTAAGGAAAATAAAATTGTAAGCTTTTTCAAAAATAGGTTTGACAGGTATTTAAAATTATGATAGCCTTTTCATTATAGATTTTCTTCAAGCAAAAATCTATATACAATTGATTAGGAATGTTATCTGTAAAGAGCATAACCTATAACTGCATCCAAGTTACCTGGGACAGTTATGGGTTTTTTTGTTGTTTTGGAAAAACATTTTTAATCTGGAGAATTAGGAGGAAGAAAAAGATGAAGAAATTATTGGTTGCAGCGGGTGTGTTATTCTCATTTGGACTCGTATTAACTGGCTGTCAAAATGGTGGTACTACGCCAACAAACGAATCAGTTATCGAGTCAGCAACGGTTAGCGATGAGGTCGCTGATGAGCTAACTTTATATGTCGTCCGTCACGGAAAAACGATGTTAAATACAACAGACCGTGTTCAGGGCTGGTCTGATGCGGTATTAACGCCAGCGGGTGAAGAAGTTGTGACGGCAGCAGGTGTAGGTTTGAAAGACGTTGATTTCCAAGCTGTTTATAGTAGCGACAGTGGTCGTGCCGTTCAAACAGCGAACTTGATTATGGATGAAAATACAGCATCTAATCATTTGGAAATTCATACAGATCGTCATTTACGTGAGTTTAATTTCGGAACGTATGAAGGGGACCTAAACCATACGATGTGGCAAGACATTGCTGATGATCGTGGTGTGACTTTAGAAGAATTTTTAGCAAATTTAGATCCGTCAGAATTTGCTGATAGTGTAGCAAAATTAGATAAAGAACATATGAAAAAAGAAGGGATTGAAGAAGGGATAAACTGGCCCGCAGAAGATTACCAAACAATTACTGATCGACTAACAGAAGGATTAACTACAATTGTTGAAGAAGAGTCTAAAAATCCAGGTACTGGCAACATTTTGATTACGTCACATGGGTTAAGTATTTCTGCGTTATTAGATACATTATTTGAAGAGTTTGAAGTACCAGAAGGCGGCTTGAAAAATGCCAGCGTAAACATCATCAAGTACAAAGATGGTAAATACACGTTAGAATCTGTTAATGATATGAGTTACGTTGAAGTAGGCGAAGCGGCAGCGGAATAGATGAAAAAAACAGACCAGAAATTTTTTCTGATCTGTTTTCATTTATTTTTTATAAATATTTTTCAACGTTAATGGTGCCGCAAATGTATGGTAATTTAAGCCTTCAATCGCTTTGTTTTGTAAAACAGATTGTTGGTTTTGGCTGATAATAATCATGCCTGGATTATTTTCAATGACTTCTTTTTCTGCTGCAATCAAAGTTTCCCAACGTTTTTCTAAATCGTTGGCGTATTTGATTGAGGCATCATCTAACAATTGATCATAGGTCGGATTTGAGTAGTTACGGTCATTTCCTGAGTATAACGTATTTAAAGTCGAAATTGGATCCTTGTAGTCTGGTGTCCAATAAATCAAGAATAAGTCATAGTCGCTGTCACGAGCTAAGTTTAATGCTGTTTCAGTTGGCAGAGCTTTTAGTTCAATCGTTAAGCCAGGGAACGTTTCTTGTAAGCTGTATTGAATACTTTCACCCATTTTTTTGTAGCCACCATCATCAGTAACCATCAATTCTAAAGTAATGTTATCTCCTAGCTCAGCTTTGGCTTTTTCCCAATATTGTAAGGCTTCGTCTTTGTTATATTCCATCAAGTTACCCGCTTCTTCACGGAAATCAACTCCTGTAGCTGGATTGCTAACAAATCCTTCTGTTACTGCACCGTAAAGAGGTTTGGAACCATCAGCCATGACATTGTTCACTAAAGTTTCTTTGTCGATACCTAACGCCAGAGCTTTACGTAAATCGCTGTTTTTAAGTGGGGTATCTTTGCCACCACGGATTTGGTTCATGCGGATATAATTCATCGTTGCTGTTGGATAGGAATGGAAGTCTTCGTTAGTTAAGTTTTGCTTCGCTAATTCACCTGTTAAAGTAGCAACATCTAATTGGCCATCATTGAATAAGTTTAGAGCAGTAGATGCTTCTTTGATGACATCATAATGGATATTTTCCGCTTTGACATTTTCTTTGTCCCAATATTTGTCGTTTTTGACTAAATCCCAACTTGTTCCAGATTGCTTCCAATTTTCAACAATAAAAGGTCCGTTATAGACAATACTCTCACTATCTTTCCCATAATTATCACCAAACTCTTTCAAGGCTGTTTGATTTTGTGGGAAGAATGTAGGGAAAGTGAGCAAGGATGTGAAATATGGTTTTGCTTCGCTTAAATGCACTTCTAAGGTGTAATCGTCGAGTGCTTTTACACCTAATTCATCGACTTCTTTTTCGCCGGTTGCGATTGCTTCGGCATTTTCGACCGTATCGATTAGTAAGAAGCTATAGATTAAGGCATTTTTGGGATCAATCATTTTTTTCCAGGCCGCTTCAAAGTCATGAGCAGTTACTGGCTCGTCGTTGCTCCAAATAGCATTATCACGTAAAGTAATCGTATAAATTTTACCATCGTCAGAAATTTCAGGCAATTCTTTCGCCACTGCGGGAATTACTTCATCGTTTTCATCTAAGGCATACAAACCTTCAAAGGCTGCAGTATGTGTAATTGCATCGGGAAAATCTAACATATTTGATGTGTCTAACGTTGTTAATTCCGATGCAGACATTAAATTAATTGGTGTTGCTTCTTCTTTTGGCTTCCCTGTTGAACAACCGACTAATGCTAAAGTTGCTAGGGCACCTAACCAAAGTCCCTTTTTATTCATTTTATTCCTCCTAGTTTAGTGACGGTCGACTAACATCCAGACAACCACTGCTGGTTCGTCTCCGTCATTGTAATTGATGTGACCTTCTCCTTTTTCAATTAATTGCGCATCACCAGGTTTGCCAATTAAATCTTGTCCATCTTCTAAAATGGTATGTGCCGTTCCCGAAATAATATAAGAATATTCATCTTGGTCGTGGCGAGCAAAACCTTCTGCTGGACTTTTTTCACCAGGTTGTAATGTAATTAAGCCCATAGTGACACGCTCATTAGGTTGGTTCTCCTTGTCAAAAAAGATGTTCATCTTTTCAGCAAGAGTTGGTTTAATAATCATATCAGCGCTCCTCTCTTTTATTACACCTAATAATACTTGAAACCATTACAATGTCAATCTTTCAAAAAAAATTGTCCGTTTAATAATAAAAAAATTACATTAAGGTTTTCATTACCTAAAAACTGTGCTATGCTTTTGCTGTATTAAAAATTAAATAGAATCTACTCGCAAAGGGGAGTCCATTTGGGCTGAGATTGAGTTTACTCTAAACCCTCCGTACCTGTTTCGATCATTCGAGCGTAGGAATTGTGATGAGTTGAAGTGTACATGATAACTGTCATTTACTTCTCCTTTGTGAATTGTGAAGATTCTAAAGGAGGAGTTTTTTTATGGGTTCATCAAAAACAAAAATTTGGGTGGAAGGCACCATTTTAGCAGCTTTAGCAATGGTCTTATCGTTTATTCCAGTCGATATTGGTTCAAGTTTTTCCATTTCGCTTGGGCAAATCCCCATTGCAGTTTACGCCTTGCGCCGCGGTCCTAAAGCCGGCTTATTAGCAGCATTTATTTGGGGGCTGTTACATTTTCCAACGGGCAAAGTCTTCTTTTTAAGTGTGATACAGGTATTAATTGAATATCCAATCGCTTTTACTTTTGCCGGTCTAACAGGTATTGCAGCTGCTAAATTACAAACAGCGATTGCTAACGGTGACAAATCAACTGCTCACAAACAAATCATTTCTGGTGTAATGATTGGCGCATTGGCTCGTTATTTTTGGCATTTTGTCGCTGGTTGGGTTTTCTGGGGTTCGTATGCGCTATGGGGCATGAGTCCGGTCGTCTTTTCTTTAGTGATGAATGGAATCAGCGGGCTAGCAACGGCGATTGTAACGACAATTGTATTATTAATACTTTATCGGATGAATCCGACAATCTTTGTTCCCAAAGATACGATTAGGTAAAACCCAATGAATTTTGTGACAATCGCCCGCTGTACTGCACAAGAAAGCTGGGAGCGTAGCTTGAAACATCCATTTATTCAAGAATTACATCAGGGAACCTTACCTGAAAGTTGTTTCCGTTATTATCTATTACAAGATTGTTATTATTTAGAATCATTGCAGTCGGTTTATCTAGCCATTGCTCAACAGACGACGCTACCAAAAATAAAGAAGATGATGCAACAAGGGGCGAAACGCTTGATAGCTGGAGAAATTAATATTCGTGAAACTTTTTTTGAAGCACTCCAAATTACACAACAAGAAAGACAACAAACACCAATTGCAATGGTTCCTCAAGAGTATGTAAGTCACATGCATCAACAATTGAACGATTCTGTTGCTACAGCATTTGCGAGTTTACTACCTTGTGCTTGGTTGTATCAAGAAATTGGCTTAACCTTACGAGAATCGCCACACCCTATCTATCAGCGTTGGCTTGATACTTGTACGACACCAGAGAGCATGGCAATTGTTGCAGAAGAACAAGAATTGTTAAATAGCTTATATCAAAAAGCTACAGCATTCGAACGTCAACAAATGATTGCTGCATTTGTGACTAGCGTGAAGATGGAAGAGGCTTTTTGGAATATGGCATATAATTTCAACAAATAAAGGAGTATATTATGGAAAATAAAAAATTACAGAAATTAACCTATCTAGCGATGATGGTTGCATTAGATGTGGTCTTATCTCCATTGTTTCGAATTGAAGGTATGGCACCAATGTCGAGTGTGATGAATGTATTAGCTGGCGTATTATTAGGTCCAGTTTACGGAACGATTATGGCTTTGGTCTGTGGTTTAATTCGGATGACGTTATTGGGAATTCCGCCGTTAGCCTTAACTGGTGCAGTGTTCGGAGCTTTCCTAGCAGGGCTGGGGTATCGCTTGTATCCATCCATTGTTTCTTCGATGGTCGGGGAAATTATTGGTACAGGAATTATTGGCTCTTTATTGTCTTATCCGGTAATGGTTTGGTTTACTGGTAGTAGTAGCGATTTTTATTGGTTAATGTATACCCCACGTTTTATTGGAGCGGCTTGTATTGGTTCAGTCGTTGCCTTTTTTATCTGGCAAAAAGCCAAGAGCATCACAGCGATTCAAAAAATTCAACATTTATATAAAGGAGTATCAATATGACAACTTGGCAAGATACACTTGCGCAGTATTTACCTCTGAAAAAAGCGCCATTGATTCATTGTATTACCAATGAAATTACCAATGAATTATTAGCAAATGGCTTATTATTCGTTGGTGCAAAACCCATCATGGCTGAAGATATTCGAGAATTTCCTGATTTATTCAAGAGTATTGATGGCTTATTACTAAATATGGGCAGAATGTCGATTGCTCGTGAAGAATCACTAATAGAAGCTAGTCAATTAGTTAATAAACCAGTTGTAGTTGATATTGTTGGCGCGGCAGCTACATCGTTACGTTTTGATTTAGCTCATCGATTAGCTGGTAATCAACCCAGCGTTTTAAAAGGGAATATTTCAGAATTACGGGCCTTTTGTGGCTTGCCATCAGCAGGACGAGGTGTCGATGGTAGTGCCTCTGACCAAGAGGATGCGGCAATTAATGAATTAATTACAGCTTTGCAACAACAAGATCCAGCCATTACTTATTTAGCAACAGGAAAAAAAGATATTGTTGTTAGCGGTGAACAAGTTTGGTTATTAGAAAATGGGGTACCAGAATTGGATTGTTTTACTGGGACAGGAGATTTAGTAGGTGCATTAATTACAGCGTTTTTAGGTGCCGGTTATGAAGCTGTAACAGCAACTATCCTAGGGGTCAGTTATTTCAACTGCTGTGGAGAACAAGCGAAACAAAAATTAGCTCCTTCAGTCGGTTTAGCTGATTTTCGTCATGAAACATTAAATCAATTATCTCTATTATCACAAGATACTACTTGGAGCCAACAGGTGAAAGGACGAAAATTATGAAAGAGTTAGCATTATATTTAGTAACTCAGCGTTATGGTAGCACCGAAGATTTTCTAAAAGTCATTGAAGAAGCTTGCCAAAGTGGTGTGACTTTAGTGCAGTTACGAGAAAAAGCATTGTCTACCCATGAATTTTATGAATTAGCACAACAAGTAAAAGACATTACAGATCGATATGAAATTCCTTTGATTATTAATGATCGAGTTGATATTTGTTTAGCTATTGATGCGGCAGGTGTGCATATTGGTGATGATGAGTTGCCTGTAGCAATTATGCGAAAATTAATTGGCAAAAAATGGTTAGGGGTCTCTGCTAAAACTGTTTCACGTGCACAAGAAGCAGAAAAAGAAGGAGCAGATTATCTTGGTGTAGGTGCGATTTTCCCTACAAAAACGAAAGAGACGCCATTAACTTCTCTTGAAACATTGCAAGAAATTACCGAGGCAATTACCATTCCAGTAGTAGCTATTGGAGGGATTACCGAGGAGCGTTTAGCAACCTTTAAAGAGTTTGATATTGCAGGTGTAGCAGTAGTCAGCGAAATTATGAAAGCTGAATCTGTTTCTAAAAAAGTTGAAAATATGCGTAAAAAAATTCTAGAATGGGAGAGGAAATAGATGGAAAATAGCACACCTCAAGTGGTTACAATTGCTGGTTCGGATTCTGGTGGTGGTGCTGGTATTCAAGCAGATTTAAAAACATTTCAGGCCCGACATGTTTTCGGCATGAGTATTGTGATTGCTCTAACCGCTCAGAATACACTGGGTGTACAAGCAAGTTACCCCATTCCTTGTTCATTTATCGATGCTCAATTTGCTTCTTTAGCTGCTGATTTTGCGATTAAAGCATCGAAAACAGGTATGTTAGCAGACAGTGAACATGTAGCAGCAGTTGTTAAAAATTTGAAAACGTATGATTTTGGTCCACTAATAGTTGATCCGGTGATGATTGCTAAAGGGGGTCATCCATTGTTAACAGAAGATGCGATTCAACTAATTAAGGAAGAGCTACTGCCGTTAGCAACTATTGTCACACCGAATTTGCCAGAAGCGGAAGTGTTAGTCGGTTATTCAATCGAAACAGAAGCGGATATGCAACGAGCCGCGCATGATTTGCAACGTCTGGGAGTTCGACATGTTGTGATGAAAGGCGGACATAAAGAAGGGTCTGAGTCAGCTGATTATGTCCTTTTAGAAGACCAGACCGATTTTTGGCTGCGTACCCCACGGATTGCTACCAAAAATACACATGGCACAGGGGATACTTTTTCTTCTTGTATTGTGGCTGAATTAGCAAAAGGTGCTACAGCAAAAGCCGCAATTATTACTGCTAAAAAATTTATTCAAGGAGCCATTCAAGAGGGGATTTTTGTTGGCCATGGCCATGGTCCAACAAATCATTGGGCAAAATTAAGCGAAGAAGTTCAAGTAGACGACTAAAAGAAGCGCCTGTAATATAAGGAAAAATAAGCCGAAACTATCCGAACAAAATAGCATTACGCCAAATCAAGGCGAGATTGCGACGAGGACCAATCTTTTATCGTTCAAATAGCTTATTTGTCAATCTATGTATGTTATAGGCCTTTCTGTTCTGAGAGATTTTCCTAGCTGTTTTTCAAATAAAAAAATAGACTGTGACAGTTGTCACAGTCTATTTGGGTTACCTAAAAATGAGTGCTGGATAAAGAAGCGAAGGCTAGATGGTTTTCGTCTACATCTAATTGCCAACTATTATTGGTGAACTGATACGATAGATGCCCCACTAGCGCATCTTCTTTAAATGGCGGGGTTGCTACTCGAAAACGTGTATCTTCAACTACAAAAATAGGAATTTGAAATAATTCTTCGGTTCTCACCGCTTGAGAAAATGAAAAAACAAGTCCTTCTCGCATAAATTCACGCAATGATTTCATTAAGTCGACATTTAATCTTTCAATGGGCTGGGGTTTTCTGAAGAAGCCACGTTTTTGATTCACAGTTTCAAAAACAATTTGAGTTAGTTTATTCGCTAAAATCCGATAGAACTCATCTAAATAGCGATAGTATGTGCGTGCAACATTATCTTTTAAATCAAAGTAAACGAAATTGTTTTGTAACTTATAAAAAAACGGTGAGTGCAAATGAGTTTTCATATGACCGAAATATAGCAATTCAGAAATTTCTAACGGTGTCAGTTCTTTCAACATTGCAAAGTCAGTAAAATCAATCCATTTAGTTTCTTCCATTGGTCGAAGTTTTTCAACTGTTTGAAAATAATTTTCAACTGCCTCATTACCACGAACTACTTTCATGGCGGTATGTGATTCAAAATCTCCTAAATCACTTGATGGATTTAAAAGTAATAAATTCTTGGGTTGGTGAACAATCCCTTGATGAAAATCTTGTACGGCAATTCCTTGCGTCAGTACAGCATTACTAATTGTATCAATATGTACATAAACCAACTGTTTCATGTCCAACCTCCCCCATTATATTGTTAAGTCATAACTGTATTTTACAATAAAGGATTTAAAAAAGCTTGTTTCTTTTCCTTTAAAAATTGATTACAAAACGGAGAGTTTTAGAAGAAAACTTTTATAGTTTTTATACAATAAAAGTTCTATGATATGATGGGAAGAGAAAAGGAATGGAGAGAATAACGATGAAGAAAAAATCAAAAATAAAAAATTTATTCATTAACGTACTGATTGTATTATTAATACTGTTAGGTTTAGCATTAATTTTCAATAACAAAATAAAAAACTTCATTATCGAAAAAAGGAGCGAAGACTACACAATTTCTCATGTTTCACGTGAAAACATTGTAGCCAATACAGACAAAGATGCTAGCTTTGACTTCGAAGCAGTTGAGGCGGTAAGTGCCGAAAAAGTATTACAAGCACAATTGCAACAAACTGATTTGCCTGTTATTGCTGGCGTGGCTATTCCGAGCGTAGCTATCAATCTACCTATTTTTAAAGGATTAGGAAATGAAGGCTTGTGGTATGGCGCAGGAACATTTCGTCCTGACCAAACATTAGGAACAGGCAATTATGCATTAGCAAGCCATCGTTTAGAAGAATCGGATTTATTATTCTCGCATCTAGATCAAGTAAGGATTGGGGATATTGTTTATTTAACCGATTTGGAAAATGTTTATACCTATCAAGTCACCGTTTCGACGCGCATCGATCCTAAACAAGTGGAAGTAGTAGAAGATGTTCCCGATAAAAAGCTAGTTACCCTAATTACTTGTGGAGAAGCCAGTGCTGTGACACGTTGGATGGTCCAAGGCGAACTGACGGAAGTCACTGCAGTCGAGCAGGCAAATCAAGACATGCTGACTGCTTTTCAAATGGAGCGAAAAAGCTATTAATACTTTTTAGGAGGGATAAGTGGTGCGTAGCGAAAGAGTATTTTTATCGGATTTAAAACAGTCTACTGTTTTTTTGTCGAGTCAATTAGCAGTACCTTTTTTTCCCTCTCATTCTGAAGCAAGAGAAGCTTTTTTAAAGCAAGCGAGAAAAAAGGAAGCATGGCAATTAAATGGTTCGCATCAGCTTTTTTTAGCGCTAGAAATTGATGAAAAACAAGTGGTTTTGCGTAATTTATTGTATGTACCAATGGAACATTTTTCTTGGAAGAAGAGCTTACTGCTAATTGAAACTTTTTTACGTCAGCGTTTTGTTAAGGAGTTCATCATTCCGCTGCAATTGGGTGAATTGATGTCTCAATGGTTGAGTGCAAATGGGTACGAACAGACAGCGCAGGGCTTTAAAAAAGTTTTTACGTATCATACTGCATTAGTTTTGGGCGGTGGTGGAGCAAGAGGATCTTACCAAATCGGTGTTTGGCAAGCATTAAAAAGCTTAGGCATCACATTTGATTTAATTACAGGAACTTCCGTTGGCGCACTGAACGGTGCCCTTATTTTGATGGATGATGTAGAAATAGCACGTGAACTATGGTTAACTATTAGCACGGATAAAGTCCTAGCCTTTCCTGAAGCTTGTGCTACCAATCAAACATTTAAGGAATTAGTGCAACAAGTCAGCTCCTTGGCAACGACAGCCTTAAAAGAGAACGGTGCCAGTTCTCAACCATTACAAGAGTTGTTGGTAAAAACGTTTGATGCTGAAAAAATGCAGCACAGTACTCTGCCATTATTTGTCTGCACGACACGACTTCCAGGATTGCAAGAAGTTGTTCATCAGTATGATGTAACAAATGGTTTAGAGGAATTGAAATGGTTAATTGCCTCGGCTTCTTTTTATCCCGGTATGATTCCAATGGAAATCGATCAAGAACAGTATGTCGATGGGGGCTATCGCAATAATTTACCATTGGATATTGCATTGGCTCATGGGGCAACAGAGTGCATTTGTGTGGATATTAAAGGTCCAGGAATTGTTAAAAAACTGACAGCTCCTGAAGAAGTAGCCGTGGTTAATTATTGTTCACCATGGACGTTAGGAAACCTTTTAGTTTTTGACAGTAGTCGTTCTGAAACAAATTATCGTTTAGGATATTTAGAAACGTTGAAGTCATTCGAGCAATTTACAGGTTATTGGTATACCTTTACTTTAGAAACGACCTGGCAAGAAGAATGGCGCGCATTTTTACGGCATTTACAAAATGAACCTGTTTACTTGGATCTAATCAAACGAACTGACTTTTGGAAAAAGGTTAGTAAACTATATCAACAAAAAGCACCTGTCGAGCAAGGCGGTTTGATTTTATTAGAGTTAGCTGGGCGCTTATTTGGATTAGAAGCGACTCATGTCTATACAAAAGAGCTGTTCTTGGCAAAAATTCAACAGGCCTTTCACCAAGAGAAACTAGCGATTGGAACCTTATCTATTTCAGAATGGTTAACGACTTATCATAGTCAACGTTTTGTATTATCTGAAAAAAATCAAGTGACTCATTTATATCAAATCATCAAAGAAAATAGAGACATCCCGCAACAAATAGTTTCAATAGCACCTGTGATGGTAGTAACAGCGAAATTTTTAGCGTATTTGTTAGAAACACCAGCGTTTGTACACCATTCAAAAAATACGTTACAATAAAAGAAATGAATCTAGAAAAGAGGCGTGTGAAATGGCAAGTGAATTTTCTTATGAAATTGTGGAAGAAATTGTAGTGTTATCAGAAAACCCAAAAGGCTGGCGGAAAGAATTGAACTTGGTGAGTTGGAATGGTAGACCACCAAAATTTGATTTGCGCGATTGGAGTCCAGGTCATGAAAAAATGGGAAAAGGGGTAACCTTATCTAACGAAGAGTTTGCGGCATTGAAACAAACGTTAACATCAATGTAAAAAGGAGTTTTTTGACCATGAAAAGTATGACTGGTTTTGGAAAAGCGTTGTGTGAGTCTGAATATTATCAGATTGAAGTAGAAATAAAAAGTGTCAACCATCGCTTTTTAGATATTCAATTACGTAGCCCGCGTCAGTTAAACATATATGAACAAGCGATTCGCCAAACGATTAAAGAAACATTGCAACGTGGACGAGTAGAAGTTTACCTCACATTAAAAGAAAAAGGTGACAGTCATAAAGAAGTTGCGATACACTGGGATTTAATACAAGAACTTGTCACCAATCTGCAAACAGAAGCACAAGCGCGGTTTAATGAAGAATTACCTGCAAAAACTATTTTAAAACGGTTGATTAATAACCAAGAATTGATTGATATTCAAGAAAAACAAACAGAAGACCAGGGACTAGAAGCATCGGTATTAGCAGCGATTAAAGAAGCTGCCGAAGCAAATAATGCCAGTCGGGAAGTTGAAGGTGCAGGAATTCAACAAATTCTAGAAGAAAATAGACGCGCACTGCAACAAAAAATAGCTGAATTAGCGACGTTTGTTGAAGTATACGAAGCCGATTATCAAGAACGATTTGAGAAAAAATTAACGGACTGGTTGGGGGCAGCGGTCGATCAAGAGCGCTTGTTGACAGAAATGGCGATTTTATTGGAGCGTGGCGATATTCATGAAGAGTTAGATCGATTGAATATTCATTTAACATCGATGGCTACAATGCTTCAATCGGAGAAACCTGTAGGACGTGAATTGGACTTTCTAATTCAAGAAATGAATCGTGAAGTTAACACAATTGGTTCGAAATCAAGCCCGATTGTTATAAAAAATGCAGTTGTCCAAATGAAAACGATTATTGAAAAAATTCGTGAACAAGTGCAAAATGTGGAATAATAAAATGGTTAAATGATTAGATTGTACGGGCATTTAAGTAGTTTTTTAATAAAATTCTCGTTATAATAAAGTAATTCTTGAAAGTTGTTGAAAAAAAGTGCAAAATAGACGTTAAGCAAATCGAACAGTGAAAGGACGTCAATATGACAGAGCGAGGATTATTAATCGTATTATCTGGACCTTCCGGCGTTGGTAAGGGAACAGTACGTAAAGCAATATTTGATAGTGAAGATAATGATTTTCAATATTCTATTTCAATGACAACACGTAAAAAACGTATCGGAGAAGTAGAGGGTGTGGATTATTTTTTCCGTAGCCATAAAGAGTTTGAAGAATTAATTACTGCTGGTGAAATGTTAGAGTATGCAGAATATGTAGGAAATTATTATGGTACGCCATTATCTTATGTTCAAAAAACATTAGATGAAGGAAAAGATGTTTTCCTAGAAATCGAAGTGCAAGGTGCCTTACAAGTAAAAGAAAAAGTGCCAGATGGGGTGTTTATTTTCTTGACACCACCAGATTTAACGGAATTACGCTCAAGAATTACAGGACGTGGGACTGATTCAATTGAAGTGATTGATGAACGTATGCGAATTGCCCGAGAAGAAATTGAAATGATGGCGTTGTATGATTATGCTGTTGTCAACGATGAAGTTCCTTTAGCCGTACAACGAATTAAAGATATCATTTCAAGCGAACATTTTCGCGTAGAACGCGTCATTGGAAAATATAGAAAAATGTTAGAGGAGTTGTAGAATAATGATGTTAAAACCATCAATCGATTCATTGTTGGATCGTGTGAATTCAAAATATTCATTAGTTATTTTAGCTAGTAAACGTGCGCATGAATTAGATGCTGGTGCACAAGCAACCTTAGATAAATTTGACTCAGTAAAAAGTGTTGGTCAAGCGTTAGAAGAGATTGAAGCTGAAACAGTTGTTAGTGACCCACATCCAGAAGTAAAACGTGCTCGTTTGAAGATGGAAGCAGAAGAACGTCGAGCTCAAAAAGAACAAGAACAAAAAGAATTAGAAGCACGCATTCGCCAAGAACAAAAATTATAATTATTGTGGGGTCTGGAAAAGAATATTCCAGACTCCTTTTGGTTGTAAAAGTTAAATTTTTTTTGCTTTACAGACAAAACCTGTCAAGTTTAGTAAAATGTAGGAAACCATGAAGGGAGGACGAGGTTATTGTTAGCAGAGATTATTGTAGATGTGCCGACAATGCAGACAGATCAACCCTTTACTTATGTTGTACCAGAAGAATTAGTAGAAGTAGTTGAAGTTGGCATGCGAGTTGAAGTACCGTTTGGTAACTCTGATCGCCATATTCAAGGCTTTGTGACTGGTTTAATAGATGAGCAAGCACAAACGCAGTTAAAGCCAATTATACGTGTGTTAGATTTAGCACCTGTGCTCAATCATGAATTATTGCGATTAGCAGATTATATGAAAGAAACAACCTTTGCATTTAAAATCACTTGTTTTCAAACGATGCTACCGAGTGTCATGAAAGCGGAATATCAAAAAAATTTCGTGTTAAAAGACCGAAATCATCCGATTCATACGTATTTTTCAGAAAGTGAGTCACTTGATTGGCAGAAAGTAGAATCGCTAGGGTTATTAAATAAATTCAAAAAATTACGTGCTGAAAACGTGGTCGAGATTCAGTACGTTGTGAAAAATAAAAATAAAGTAAAGACGATTCGTTACGTGAAAAGTTTACTTAGTCCTGCTCAACTTCCAAGTATAATGGAAACTATTAAAAAAACAGCGAAGCGTCAAATGCAATTAGTCGAATTATTGACAAAGCATCCTAATCAACCCGTTTCATTTTATAAAGAACAAGGAATTGTGACATCGATTTTAAATCAAGGAGCTGCTAATGGCTGGTTAGTCTTTGAAGAAGTTGAGGCTTATCGCGACCCTTACAAACATCGAACGTTTGAACAAACGCATTCATTGGCCTTAAATAATGAACAACAACAAGCTGTAGAAGCGATTCTGTCTTCAGCTGCTACTGGAAAATCTGACGTTTTCTTGTTAGAGGGAATTACTGGGAGCGGGAAGACAGAAGTTTATTTACAAACCATTGCTTCCTTGTTAGCCGAAGGGAAAACGGCGATGATGTTAGTTCCGGAAATTGCGTTGACGCCACAAATGGTTGAACGATTTAAGAGCCGCTTTGGAGAAGCTGTAGCAGTCTTGCACAGTGGCTTATCCCATGGTGAAAAATACGATGAATGGCGTAAAATTGAACGTAAGGAAGCACAAGTGGTTGTTGGTGCACGTTCGGCTATCTTCGCGCCATTAGAGAATATTGGTGTGATTATTATTGATGAAGAACATGAAGCATCATATAAGCAAGACGAAGCGCCACGTTATCACGCTCGAGATTTAGCAATTTGGAGAGGTGCGTATCATCACTGCCCAGTGATATTAGGTAGTGCAACGCCTTCTTTGGAATCGCGCGCACGTGCGCAAAAAAAAGTTTATCAGCTGTTGCATTTGAACCAACGAGCAAATCCAAATGCGACTTTGCCAAGTGTTCAGGTGGTTGACTTAAAAGAAGAATTTGTACAAAAAAATACCAGCACTTTTTCTCGGCTACTACAAGAGAAAATTGCGGATCGTTTAGCAAAAAAAGAACAAATCGTTTTGTTATTAAATCGTCGAGGCTATTCCTCTTTTATTATGTGTCGTGATTGTGGTTATGTATTGCCTTGTCCCAATTGTGATATATCCTTAACTTTACATATGGATACTAAAACGATGCGTTGCCATTATTGTGGGCATGAAGAAGCGATTCCTCATCGTTGTCCGGATTGTGGTGGTAATAAAATCCGCTATTACGGTACGGGCACGCAGAAAGTTGAAGAAGAATTACAAGCACTTTTTTCAGAAGCACGTATTTTACGTATGGATGTTGATACAACCCGTCGCAAAGGTGCACATGAGAAGATACTTCAGACTTTCGGAGACCAAAAAGCAGATATTCTGCTAGGAACACAGATGATTGCCAAAGGACTTGATTTTCCTAATATTACATTGGTAGGCGTATTAAACGCTGATACAGCATTGAACTTACCTGATTTTCGTTCAAGTGAGCGAACTTTCCAGCTCTTAACCCAAGTCAGTGGTCGTGCTGGTCGTGCTGAAAAAACAGGTGAGGTAATCATTCAGACATTCAACCCCGATCATCATGCAATTGTATTAGCACAAGCACAAGATTACGAACACTTTTATCAAAAAGAAATGCAGCTGCGCCATCAGAGTGGGTATCCACCGTATTATTTTACAGTTAAAATTTCTTGCAGTCATCTTGAGGAACAAGTTGTTGCCAAAAAAATGTTTCAAATTGCCCAACAAGTTAAACAAACATTGAGTCCGCAGAGTATCTTATTAGGTCCCATTCCAAGCGGCGTGGCACGAGTAAAAAATCGTTATCACTATCAGTTAATTATCAAATATAAACATGAACCGTTGCTACAAGGCTTATTACGTGAAATCTTGGAAGAGAGTCAAAAAGATCAGCGTAAAAATCTTTATGTATCCATTGACAATGAACCACTTAATTTTATTTAAACTAAAGGAGAAATTATGCGATATCCTATTATTATTAACCCTGATGAAAAGCTCCGTCAACCATGTGAACCTATTACGGTGGTGACTGATGAGTTAGTGCAGTTATTAGAAGATATGTATGAAACGATGTTGGCCCATGATGGAATTGGTATTGCTGCACCACAAATTGGTAAAAATATCCAAGTTGCGGTAGTAGAAGTTGAAGAAGGCGAATTATTTGAACTGATTAATCCAGAAATCATCGAAGCAAAAGGTAGTGATATCGACGTAGAAGGCTGTCTGAGTATTCCACATGTTTATGGAACAGTGAAACGTGCTGAGGAAGTTACTGTTCGCTACTATGACCGTGAAGGAATTGAAATGGAAGTTCAAGCGTTTGGCTATTTAGCACGTGCATTTCAGCATGAAATTGATCATTTGAATGGTAAATTATTTATTGATAATATGATTGACCGCATTCCAGAAGAAGAATTAGAAGCTTATGTAGAGGAGCATGACCATGACTAAAATTGTATTTATGGGAACCCCCCAATTTTCAGTACCCATCTTAGAAGGTCTTGTTGACCAAGAGTATGAGGTTGTTGCAGTTGTTACCCAACCAGATCGCCCTGTTGGACGAAAAAAGATCATTACCCCTACTCCTGTAAAAGAAGCAGCAGTTCGTCTAGGCATTCCTGTTTTACAACCTGAAAAAATTTCGGGTTCTCCGGAAATGGAAAAAATCGGCGAATTACAACCTGATTTGATTGTTACGGCAGCATTTGGCCAGTTTTTACCCGAACGTTTATTACAAATTCCTACACATGGAGCGATTAATGTTCATGCATCATTATTGCCAAAATACCGTGGGGGAGCACCTGTGCATTATTCGATTATGAATGGTGAAAAAGAAACCGGTGTAACTATTATGGAAATGATTAAAAAAATGGATGCAGGTGGTATCTATTCTCAAGCAAGTCTGCCAATTACTCGTCAAGATGATGTTGGCATGATGTTTGATAAATTAAGCTTATTGGGAAAAGAATTGTTATTAGCTACCTTACCAAAAATTTTAGATGGAACTTTAAAACCAACGCCTCAAGAGGAAGAGCAAGTAACATTTTCGCCTAATATTACCCGTGAACAAGAAGCTATTGATTGGCATAAAACTGCTGAAGAAATTGACTGTCAAGTGCGTGGTATGCGTCCGTGGCCGATTGCTTTTACAATGTATGAGGGCCAACGGTGGAAATTATGGGCAGTTACCCCGCTTGATGAGACTACCACGGCTGAACCAGGAACGATTATTCAGCGTAGTAAAAAAGAACTATGGATTGCTTGTGGAAATCATTCGGTATTAGCCATTGATGAATTACAGCCAGCTGGTAAAGGAAAGCAAGTGATTAGTGCCTTTTTAAATGGTAGTGGGCAGCAAGTCGCAATTGGGCAACAGGTGAATTAATATGAAAAATAAAGTCAAAAAGACCGTCCGCTTTGTGGCATTGGATGCTTTAGAGCGTGTACAAAAAGGCGGAGCATATTCAAATCTATTACTGCGTGATTGTATCAATAAAGGACAATTAAATGAAAAAGATAGTCGTTTACTAACTGAATTAGTGTATGGAACCATTAGTCGTCAATTATTACTTTCCTTTTATCTACATCCATTTATTGCTAAGGCGAAAAAGGTAGATGATTGGGTGAAATTATTATTACAGCTTTCTTTGTATCAATTGCTTTACTTAGATAAAGTTCCCAGTCACGCAGTCTTAAATGAAGCAGTGGAAATTGCAAAAGTTCGTGGGAATGTTGGGATTGGAAAGTTTGTAAATGGTGTATTACGGAATATCCAACGTCAAGGAGTACCTGAACTTGCAACGATTAAAAATCCTTTAGACCGTTTGGCAACAGAAATCAGTATGCCTAAATGGTTGGTCGAAAAACTAGTCAAAGAAATTGGGGAAGAAAACACACGCCAGTTAGGTTTATCTTTATTTGAATCCAGCCACGTGAGTTGTCGTGTCGACACGCGTAAAATAACCCGTCAAGCAGCTATACAAATATTGATTGAAGAAGGTATTGAAGCAAAAGCAAGCGATATTTCACCTTATGGTATAATTGCTGCCAAAGGTTTTATTGCAGGTAGCCGATTATTTAAAGAAGGCTTGTTAACCGTTCAAGATGAAAGTTCAATGTTGGTAGCACCAGCGTTACAAATCGAGCCAAATCACCAAGTGTTAGATGCATGTGCTGCCCCAGGTGGAAAAACGACACATATTGCTACCTTTTTAGAAGCAAAAAAAGGTGGTGCTGTTACTTCATTAGATATTCATCGACATAAGGTGGCTTTAATTGAAGAAAATGCAGAACGTCTGCATGTTTCGGAGGTTGTTCATGCGTTAGAACTCGATGCACGTCAAGTTGCGGAGGAATTTCCTTCTGAAACATTTGACCGCATTTTAGTAGATGCTCCTTGTTCGGGCTTAGGGCTAATGCGTCGGAAACCAGATATTAAATACAATAAAAAACCAGCTGATTTTGAAAAGTTGCCTGAGATTCAACTGGCAATTTTAGAGAGCGTGGCACCTACTTTGAAATCTAATGGAATGTTGGTTTATAGTACATGTACGTTTGCACCCGAAGAAAATCAAGCAGTCGTTAACCAGTTCTTACAAAAGCATTCAGAATTCACTTTAGTTGATGTTTCAGTGAATGATGTGTTACAACCAAGTATCGAAAACCAGATGCTGACAATTTATCCGCACCAATATATGACAGATGGATTTTTTATCAGCTGTTTACGTAAAAAATGATGAGGTGAAAAATATGGAGATTCGTTATAAAAGTGATGTGGGAAAAAGGCGTAATACTAATCAAGATTACGCTGCCGTATTTACCAATCAAAAAGGATATACGTTAGCATTATTAGCAGATGGCATGGGTGGACACCAAGCGGGTGATGTTGCCAGTCATGATACGGTCGAAGAAATTGGTAACAAATGGCAAGCCTCAGATATTTCAGACAGTGAAAAAGCCGCACAATGGTTAATTCAATATATTCAAGTAGAAAATGAAACTATTTATCAGCGTGGCCAAGCTACTCCCGAATTAAGCGGGATGGGCACTACCTTGGAAGCGGTAATCATTTTAGATGACCAATTTACCTTGGCACACGTAGGGGATAGCCGCACCTACTTAATACGAGGAAATGAGCTAATTCAATTAACAGAAGACCATTCTCTGGTAAATGCCTTGGTAAAATCAGGGGAAATTACTGAGGAAATGGCAGCTAATCACCCACGTAGAAATGTGGTAACTCGTTCAGTAGGTATGCCGGGAATAGTCGAAGTAGATGTGGCTACGCACTTTATTGCTGAAAATGATTATTTAATATTATGTTCTGATGGTTTGACCAATATGGTTAGTGAAGAATTAATTTATGAATATGTTACAACTAGCAATTGTTTAGATGAAGCAATTGAACGTTTAATCGATGCTGCAAATGCGCATGGTGGTGTGGATAATATTACGGTATTATTGATAGACCTTGGAGGTGTCAGCCATGATTGAGACGGGAAAAAAATTAAGTGGGCGCTATTTGATTTTAGGTAGTATCGGCAGCGGTGGAATGGCGAATGTTTTTTTAGCGCGTGATTTGATCTTAGATCGAGAAGTAGCTATCAAAGTCTTACGTTACGACTTTCGAGAGGACACGGATGCTATTCGTCGTTTTCAAAGAGAAGCATTAGCTGCAACCGAACTTGTGCATCCCAATATTGTCTCTGTCTATGATGTTGGTGAAGAAGATAATATGCAATACTTAGTAATGGAATATGTTAGAGGGATGGATTTAAAACGTTATATCCAAACGCGATATCCAATCCCTTATCCAGAGACTATTGATATTATGCAACAAATTCTTTCGGCAGTTGCTTTGGCACATCAACATCGTATTATTCATCGTGATTTAAAACCACAAAATATTTTAATTAATGAAGATGGTGTGGTTAAGATTGCTGATTTTGGAATTGCGATTGCTTTATCAGAGACATCAATTACACAAACCAATACAATGCTTGGTTCCGTTCATTATCTATCACCTGAACAAGCACGTGGTAGTATGGCAACAAATCAATCCGATATTTATGCCATTGGGATTATTTTATATGAGATGTTAACTGGTCGAGTACCCTTTGATGGTGAATCTGCAGTAACGATTGCCTTAAAACATTTTCAAGATGAAATCCCATCTATTCGTATTTACGATAAAGACGTTCCACAATCTCTTGAAAATATTGTCTTAAAAGCAACTGCCAAAGAGCAAAGTGATCGTTATAAAGAAGCCGATGAAATGCGTCAGGATATTGAAACGGCACTTTCTCCAGATCGCTTAAATGAACCATTATGGGAACCACATGCAATGTTAGAAGAAACAAAAATTTTAACACCGATTGCAGAAGATACGCCAATGCCAGATTCCTTCAAAGAGATGCCAACTGCTAAACAAGCCACACCAGAGCCTGAGCTTCAAAAGCCTGTGAAGAAAAAGAAAAAAAGAAAATTGTGGTTGCTTTTACCTATCTTACTCTTTTGTGCACTAGCAGGTTTAGCGTATTATTTAGTATTTGGTGGTGGTCGGAATCAAGTAACGATTCCAGAAGTTGCCGGTCTAACAGAAGCTGCTGCTCGAGAAACTTTGCATGATGCTGGAATTGAGGTTGCCACGGAAACTAAAGAATTTCCGAGTAATGAAATCCCTGAAAATCATGTGGTGAAGACTGATCCCGAAGAAGGGGCGATTATTAAACGTACGAAAGAAGTTCTCCTTTACATTAGTACGGGCAGTAAAAAAGTTGAAATGAAAGATTATGTTGGTCAAAATAAAGACAAAGTTATCGAAGAATTGAAAACACTTGGTTTTGATGAGAGCAAAATAAAAATCGAAGAGGTTTACGATAACGATACACCAGCTAATGAAGTTATGGAGCAAACACCATCAGAAGGGGTAGAGGTGGATCCTCAAGAAGCTGAAGTTGAATTAACGGTTAGTAAAGGGGCAGAACCTGTTATAATGCCCAATTTATACGGTTATGTGGAACGCGATGCTCATGCTGAGTTGACTAACTATGGTTTAGGCAATAATTCAGTAACGATTGTTGAAGAATTTAGTGACATGAGTCCAGGTTTGGTGATTAAACAAACGCCAGCAGCAAACACAGAAATTATTCCTGGAGATACTGAAATTACCTTAACGATTAGTAAAGGCCCAGAAAATATTAAGATGCCTAATTTAATTGGTTATACGGAAGCAGATGCGCGTAGTGAATTGGATACGTATGGTTTAGGAAGTAATTCTGTGCGTATTAGTGAAGTGTATAGTAACAATGATGAGGGAACCATTGTCAAACAATCCCCAAAAGCTGGTTCAGATATTTCGCCAGGGGATACAACGATTACGTTAGAAATTAGTAAGGGTTCCGAAAAAATTGATTTACCAGATGTTTCCGATATGTCTGAGTCAGCTGCAAAATCCTTATTAGAACGTCAAGGCTTCTCTGTATCAACAACAGAAGAATCCAGTGACTCAGTAGAAAAAGGAAAAGTTATCTCAACGAATCCGGAGGCAGGAACATCCGTAGACAAGGGTGAAACAATTCAGCTAATCATTTCTAGAGGACAAGAAGATGGTGATTCTTCTAATTCATCACCAGAAGATAGTGAGACTATATCTTCTGATAACACATCAAATACAGCCACATCAGTAACTGAAGATTAAGATAAAGGATAGAGCGAAGTTTAAACTTTTGCTTTATCCTTTTTCTTTAAAGTCCTTCTTCTTTTCAAACTTCTGAAAATTCGCTATAATTAAGGTCAATATTAGTCAAGGGAGGTCGCGTTTAAATGGGTCATCAAAATACTTCTGATTTAATCGAAGCATATTTGAAGAAGATTCTTGAAGAAAGTGAAATGATAGAAATTCGTCGTGCAGAGATGGCAGATTTATTTAACTGTGTACCTTCGCAAATCAATTATGTCATCAATACTCGTTTTACCATTCAACGAGGTTATGCTGTTGAAAGTAAACGTGGTGGTGGAGGCTATATTCGAATTGAGAAAATTCAAATTGCGAATTATCATCATTTTTTAGAACAAGTAAATCAATTATTTGATAAAACAATTTCTGAAAAAGATGCGGTATCAATTATCCAGAAGTTATATGAAGAAGGTATTCTGTCAAAACGAGAAGGTAATTTATTATTAACAACAATTAGTAAAGCAGTCTTAGGGAAATCAGATGAGGAAAATATAATTCGTGCTTCAATTATGCATGGGATTTTAGAACGATTAAGTTATGAAGATAAGGAGTGAGTGCGATGGATGAACTATTTACACAACGAGCAAAAGCGGTGCTTGCCATTGCTCAAGAAGAAGCAAAATACTTTAAACATCAGTCTGTAGGTTCAGAGCATATTTTATTAGCGTTGATTATCGAGCAAGATGGTATTGCTGGAAAAACATTGCGTGAAATGCGTGTAAATGAAAATGATATTCGGGAAGAAATTGAACATTTGACTGGTTATGGTTCAATGAAGGAATATCCAACAGGTGGCTTTTTACCCTACTCGCCACGAGCAAGACAAATTTTTGCTTATGCAGGCGATGAAGCCAAACGTTTAGGTGCCCAACAAATTGGAACGGAACACTTGCTATTAGGATTGTTACGTGATGAAGAAATTTTAGCTTCACGGATTATGTTGAATTTAGGAATGAGTTTGGCAAAAATGCGTCAATTGTTGAAGAAAAAAATGGGTGTACAATCAAAAAGCAATACAAGTCGTCGACGCCCACAACAACGTCAACAGCCCCAACAAGAAGGAACGCCAACGTTGGATTCATTGGCTCGTGATTTAACGAAATTAGCCCGTGAGCAACGCCTAGATCCTGTTGTTGGACGTAGCAAAGAAGTGAAACGTTTAATTCAAATTTTAAGTCGTCGTACTAAAAATAATCCTGTTTTAGTAGGTGAACCAGGTGTTGGTAAAACAGCCATTGCGGAAGGTTTGGCTCAAAAAATTGTTAATGCTGAAGTGCCAAAAGACATGCAACAAAAGCGTCTGATGATGCTAGACATGGGCGCTTTAGTCGCAGGAACCAAATACCGTGGTGAATTTGAAGATCGCATGAAAAAAATTATTGATGAAATTTATCAAGATGGTCAAATTATTCTCTTTATCGATGAGTTGCATACCTTAATTGGTGCCGGTGGGGCAGAAGGGGCAATTGATGCATCGAACATTTTAAAACCAGCCCTAGCTCGTGGTGAATTACAAACTATTGGAGCAACCACATTAAATGAATATCAAAAATATATTGAAAAAGACTCCGCTCTTGAACGTCGTTTTGCTCGAGTACAAGTTGATGAGCCAACACCAGAAGAAGCCGAAGAAATTCTAAGAGGCTTACGTCCTCGTTATGAAGAACATCATGGTGTTGAAATTACGGATGATGCCTTACATGCAGCTGTTCAACTATCCGTTCGTTACATTAATTCTCGTCAATTACCCGATAAAGCAATTGATTTAATGGATGAATCAGCCGCAAAAGTTCGCTTGGACAAGGCAGATGAAGTATCAGAAGCTGCATTATTACAAGAAGAATTGATGAAATTAGCTGAAGAAAAAGAAGCAGCTATTCGTCAACAAGACTTTGAAACAGCAGCGCGTTTGCGTCAACGTGAAAAAGAAGTTAGTCAAAACTTGGCTGAAGTGACGTTTGTTGAAGTTAAGGAAGCAACAGGGTACGAAAACAGTGTAACAGCAGAAGATGTAGCAGCTGTTGTCTCACAATGGACA
The DNA here is from genome assembly GCF_058216475.1 of Enterococcus sp. AMC2644. Classification (NCBI taxonomy): domain Bacteria; kingdom Bacillati; phylum Bacillota; class Bacilli; order Lactobacillales; family Enterococcaceae; genus Enterococcus; species Enterococcus sp. AMC2644. The sequence goes on along the minus strand of NZ_CM177095.1, from coordinate 1,335,074 downwards.
GGTGTTCCATTACAACAAATGGAGAAAAAAGAAAGTGAACGTTTGTTAGATTTGGAAAAAATCCTACATCAACGTGTCGTTGGTCAAGATGAAGCAGTACAAGCTGTTTCTCGCTCCATACGTCGTGCACGTAGTGGTTTGAAAGATCCTAATCGTCCAATCGGTTCATTCATGTTCTTAGGCCCAACAGGTGTCGGTAAAACTGAATTAGCGAAGGCATTAGCTGAAGCAATGTTTGGCAGTGAAGACGCACTGATTCGCGTAGATATGTCAGAGTTTATGGAAAAATATAGTACGAGTCGCTTAATTGGTTCGCCTCCAGGTTATGTAGGTTATGATGAAGGTGGACAATTAACTGAAAAAGTTCGTTCTAAACCATATTCTGTTATTTTACTAGATGAAGTTGAGAAAGCTCATCCAGATGTCTTTAATATTTTGTTACAAGTATTAGATGACGGACACTTAACCGATTCTAAAGGCCGTCGTGTTGATTTTAGAAATACCATTTTAATTATGACGTCTAATATTGGAGCAACAGAATTGCGTGAAGAGAAAAATGTGGGCTTTAATGTGGTAGATGCTTCTAAAGACTATACTTCGATGCAAAAACGTATCTTAGAGGCCTTAAAGAAAGCTTATCGACCAGAGTTTTTAAATCGTATTGATGAAACAGTTGTGTTCCGTTCATTAGATAAGAATGAAATTCATGAAATTGTGAAAATCATGAGTCATTCAATTATTAAACGTTTGGCAGAACAAGACATTCAATTGAAAATTACACCCGCTGCATTAGATGTAATTGGGAAAGCTGGTTTTGATCCAGAATACGGCGCTCGTCCAATCCGACGTGCATTACAAAAAGAAGTAGAGGATCGTTTGAGTGAAGCCTTACTTTCTGGGCAAATTCATTTAGGCAACCAAGTAACAATTGGTGCATCTAAAGGAACAATTACATTAAATGTAAAAGAACCAAAAACTGACAAAGTTTTACAACAAGTATAAAAATAGCACTCTCTCATTTTATAGGATGAGAGAGTTTTTTTATGGAATAATAAACTTACATTTAGTAAGCTTATTTGTTGGTTTTCGTTAAAAATTAGGTATAGTTAGAGTAAGACAAAAATAAAGGGGATAATTTTATGATAACGAATGAAAAAACAGTTCTATTTGGTTTAGATACATTTGGTGATGTTGCCTATCATGATGTAACCAAAGAGCCATTAAGCTATGCTGAGTCATTACGAATGATTGTGGAAGAAGGTAAACTAGCAGATCAATTAGGGATAGATGTGATTGCTTTAGGGGAGCATCATCGGAAAGAATACTCAATTTCTAGTCCAGATACAGTACTTGCTGCTTTAGCAGTCACTACGAAAAATATTATTTTGGGAACAGGTGTAACTGTCTTAAGCTCAGACGATCCAGTACGAGTATTTGAACGTTTTGCGACAGTTGATGCATTGTCCAATGGGCGTGCGCAAATTATGTTAGGACGGGGCTCATTTACAGAATCTTTTCCATTGTTTGGGTATGATTTAAATGATTACAATGAATTATTTGAAGAAAAAATCGCTTTATTTAATGAACTGTTAACAGGGGAACCTGTTACTTGGGAAGGACAGCTGACGCAATCATTAAATAATATACAACTATATCCAAAAACAGAAAAACGTTTAGATGTTCAAGTCGGTGTCGGTGGTTCCCCAGACTCGATTATTCGCGCAGCTAAATATGGCTTTCCAGTCATGCTAGCAATTATTGGTGGTGAACCAGCACGTTTCCGTCCGTATATTAATTTATACCAACAAGCAGCAAAACAGTTTGGTCAACCTAATCATCCAGTAGGTATGCACTCACATGGGGTGATTGCTGATACAGACGAAGAAGCTCAAGAGATTGCTTGGCAATACTTGAAAAAATCAATGGACCAAATTGGTTCTGAGCGTGGTTGGGCACCAATGACTCGTGAACGATTTGCGTTTGAAATTTCAGAAGGTTCATATTATGTAGGGAGTCCTGAAACAGTAGCACAAAAAATTGCTCATATGATTCAAACAGTGGGAGTTAGTCGTTTTGACCTAGTTTATGGTGCTGGAGGACAATTACAAAAAGATCGTTTCCGTACTATTCAGTTATATGGTGAAAAAGTTGTTCCAAGAGTCAAAGAATTACTTGGAAAACAGAAAAAGTAGCAACCTAGGCAATATCTTGGTATCTCCGAGGTGTTTACTTCTTTTGAATTATTGGTAAAACAACATTTACATCTTTTTTAGCTGAGAAATATCGGTAAATGATAGGTAGTTACGGAGTGATTACTTAGGATGGGAGTAGGTCGCTATTTTGTTTCGAGAACAAGATAGCGGCTTATTTTATTGAACGTAACTAAAAAATGACCTCTAAATGTTTAGAGGTCAAGTTGTAGAGAAAAGTGAAAGTTAGGATAGTGTTCTTTTTCTACACTAAAATAGTATCATGCTGAATTTCGTTCGTACATTACACGAATTTAATTTTTTTTGTCAAGTTTTTTTATTCTTCTGAAACCATTAACCCGCGTTCTAAAAAGTAATATTTTTCTAAAACACCTTGATACAACATTGGTAATTCAGGATGTTTCGTTAATAAGTCATTGTATTGTGGCAATAACAAACGAAAACTTTGAGTCAAACGTTGGGCTTCTTTTGAAATAGGAATTGGTGGGAAATACAAGGTTCCATTAAATAAAGAGCAACAACAATGTATACGATGAATTTGTTGAAGGACTTCAGTAAAATAAATTGAATCCAGTGTTGTATGCGCATATAGAGCAAAGGAAAGCATTTCGGACATTTCTTTTTTCATCCAGAGCGGTTCTAGACCGATTAATTGGCGCCATAGAAAAGCACTGCCCCGTTCATTCAATTGAAAGGATGGTTGATAATAAGCAGTCATAGGTGGTTGCCAAGTATCTAACCAAAGTGGACGATGGGTACAAAGCTCTTTGTAGCGATACCACCAATCGATTGGTGAAGAGTGAAAAGGCGGATCGGCAATTAATGAGACAAAAAAAGTTAACCAACGAATTTGCATTTCGTCTCCTTTAAGAGCTGGCAAGTGCATAAAAGATAACTGCAGATGGTAATCTTGTAACACCGGCTCTAACTGTCGTACACGGCGCTGAAAGGTGGCTGAGCTGATATGCATTTCTTGTTGTAGCTGAGTTGCAGAGCGATAAGGATGGTATAGGATTTTTAATAACAGCTGAAAAGATTCGCTCCGATGCAATAAGGTACTAAAAAAGAGTGGCGCATGTTCTTTGCCATAGATTCCATGAATCGCATCTTTTTTTATATAAAAGCCAATCCCTGTTGAACGATTATACGGATCTTGTTGCCAATCTTGTAAAGCACGTTTAATAACTCCAGGTTTTTTGTTTAATTGTAACGCTAAAGCTGTTAACGGATACGGATTTTTTTCTTGTAAACAACTAAAAACTTGATAGATTAATTGATCGGGTTTTTCTAACAATAATTTAAACATCTAATCACCTCATTGCAAAAATATCACAAGATACTCTGCAGACAAAAATTCCTTAAAAGCCAAAAACCACTCTTAAGTAGTCAAAACTACTCTTAATCAGTCATAATTTGCTTAATTCGCTACTTTTAGGTCAGAAAAGAAGGAAATTATAGTCAATAAGAGCTAATTTCCCTTATTAAGAGCTAATATTAAGTAGTTAGTTTTTAGCCATTCATTCTATAAATACGAAGATACCGCGGTTTTTTCTTTTTTTCTTAGATTTCATAATGAGTAAAATTTCCTCATAATAAACATGCTAATTCAAAGAAAAAAGCACTTTTGATCGTTTAATCAAAAGTGCTTTTAAAGCTTAATGTGAGACAAAATCGGTTTTTCTTGTCTAGAAAGTGAATATTTTTAGGAAGAAAGTTTTGAAAAAGAGATAAACAACGAGAAAACTAAAAAAGGCCACCAAACCAATCCTAACAAGTAGTATCTTAGCAAATAGGCAACCCTGCACTTTTAATTGCTGTCATAGCATTTACAGATATCGGTATTCTTCTTGAGACAGTATAATAAAAAAATGGAAGTAGCAGCTGTTTATCAGTATTTCAAATGAGAAGTCAATAGAGAGGATAGCTATATTCTTATAAGGTTAGTTCTAAAGAGTACACTATTTTTTTCGGGGGTGTGCCTTGAGTGGAATGCAACAGGAATGATTATAATGATGGAAAAATTATTAAAAAAACAGAATTCGGAACTTTTATTTATCCCCGAATTCTGTTGAGTTACATATAAATTGGCTTATATACGTGATTAAGTTCCAATTAAAGTAATAACTAAAAAATATTTGAATGTTGTTAATCAATTAAGGCTTGATTTAAGTCATCAAATTTTTCATTATGAGAAGAAACCATCCCATGACCATAACTTTCTGGATCAAGGTATTGCTTGATTTGGTTCACGCTGAGTGCAGCTTCTTGAAAGGCACCCGCTAACAAGTAGACTTTCCCTTTTGAAAATTGAATATCGCCAGCTGCAAAACAACCAGGAATATTGGTAATCGTTGGTTCCTCACAAGACAGATAAAAATCTTGTTCACGATGAAATTCAAAGGCAAGCTTATCTAAGAATGAGCTGTCACGATCATGTCCATGTTGCACAAGGAGATGATCAGCACTTAACGTCGCATGGTCGTCTAGCAATAATTCCATGCGTTTGTCGATACCTTGACGGATTGCGCGAATATCACTAGCCAGGATGATTTTTCCACCGTTTTCTTTAAAGGAAGTAACGGAGGCCTCATGTGCTTTGAGTTTTTCACCGCGATAGATAATTGTCACACTATCTGTAAATTTTAAGCATTCATTTGCATAATCGACTGCACCGTCTCCGCCACCAGAAACCACCATATGCGTATCTTTTAAAATACGGTAGTCTGGAAAGGCGTAATAGACATGTTCTTGAACTGCCGTATCAATCGGAGCAGTTAGTTTTTTGGGTGAGACAATTCCGCCACCAATTGCAAATAATACAGTACGACAAGGATGAATCCGACCTTGTTCATCTTCTACATAAAAGACGTTATCTTCTTTAGTAATTTCGACAGCTTTAGAACTTGTATAAAAGTTTGCGTGAAACGTTTGGGCTTGTTGGATTAAGTTGGTACGAACATCAATCCCACGTGTTGCGGGTAGCGCACCAACATCCCAAACGAATTTTTCTGGATAAAAATTGATTTTTCCACCTAACTCATCTTGTGCTTCAAGTACTGTTACAGTCAGATCACGAAGACCTGCATAAAAGGCAGCATACAATCCAGCTGGACCGCCACCAATAATCACCACATCCACTATTGCTTGTGTCATCGAATCCCTCTTTCTATTTTTCACCATACATTTCGTCAATTAGTAATTCCATTCCTGCGAGTGATTGATAGCCGTAACCAAACATGTAGTTATAATCAACAGAATATACTTGTTTGTTTTTGATTGCTTTCATACTTGATAGTTTTTCATTATTTAAAACGGCATCCACCATGTCATTTTTCTTTGTACCAGCTGTCGTTGTCGTCCAATCGGGAACAATTAGCACATCTGGGTCGGTTTCAATTAATGTTTCTAAAGAAACATCACCTTGCACATCACGCAATACATTATCTAAACCAATCATATCGAACATCGAGTTAAAGAAACTTTCGCCATATGCTGGATAAGTAGATATTTCATTTGGGTCAGTCATAAACAAGATGACAAAGCTTTGATCATTACCAACTTCTTTGACACGATCTTTTAAGTGTTGCTCACGTTCTTTTAAGTCGGCTTTAAAACTTTCGGCAGCAGGTTCGACATCAAAGATTTTTCCTAAGTTATCAATGTCATTATAAACAGATTCAAATGTTGCATCTTGGGTAGAAGTTTCTTGAACATAAGTCGGGATACCCATTTCGTTGATTGAGTCAACGGTTCCGTTTCCCCATTCAGCATTATCAAATAAACCACCACGACCAAAAATCAAATCAGGATCAACACTTAATGCCGTTTCTTTATTAATATACCCATCCGATAAATGATTTAACTCATCAAAGTCAGCTTTTACATCAGGGTCATCCATACCAAATACCGCACCCACGCCAGCAATCTGATCTTTTAAACCTAAGTGTAATAATAGTTCTGCTGCAGGGCGAGTATTTGCCAATACACGTTCAGGCGCTTTGTCAAAAACTTGATCTTTTTCAGTCCATTCCATCCCGCCTTCTACTTTTGTAACGTTTTTGATTGTTAATGGATAGTTACTGTCTGTTGAGCTTGTGCTAGCTGTAGTATCGTTTGTGTTGCCACAGCCACTTAAAGTAAAAATAAAGGCTGCTGCTAAAAGAGTTACTGTTTTTTTCATCTAAGTTCCACCTATTCTAAATATAATAATGAAATGCTAAATGTTCTGTAATCGGGTTGCGATAAACAACACAGCGAATCCCGTAAAGTTCTTCAATCAATGCTTCTGTAAAAATTTCTTCTGGTGTACCTGCAGTGATAATTTCCCCATTTTTCATAGCAAAGACATAATCGCAATAAGCCGCCGCCAAATCTAAATCATGCAAAGCAGCTAAAACACCAATATTGAGGTTTTTAACACTTTCCATTAACTCTAATTGATAACGAATATCTAAATGATTCGTTGGTTCATCTAAAATTAAAAATTCCGGTTGCTGTGCCAAAGCACGTGCTAAGATGACGCGTTGTTTTTCACCACCAGAAAGGGAAAGAAAACTCTCATCACGATAATCTGTCAATCCCATTTCGTGTAAAGCTTTTTCAACAATCGCATAATCTTCTTGAGAGTCCGTTTCTAATAAACGCTTATGAGGTGTTCGTCCCAATAAGACCATTTGGAAAACGGTAAAATCAAAACTTAGCTCATTAAATTGTCCTACGACACTAAGTTTTTGTGCAACTTTTTTGGCAGAGGTATGCAATAAATCCATATTGTTATAGACAATTTTTCCTGTTTCAGGGATTAAGCCTTTATAAATTGTTTTTAACAACGTTGATTTTCCACTACCATTTGCACCAATAATACCGACAAATTGATTTGTTTCCATAGAAAGAGAGAGCTGCTGAATAATATCTTTTTTCCCTAATTTGACTGACAAATTTTCTATCTCTAACATCTCTAACCTCCAAAACGATATTCTTTTTTAAGAATAATATAGATAAAAATAGGTGCACCAATAATTGCTGTTAAAATCCCAATTGGTAAATCCGTATTTGGCAATAAAACACGTGATAATAAGTCAGTCCAAACTAAAAATAGCGCACCCACAAAACCAGACATCGGCAATAATTTTTTATGATCTGAACCATAAACGCCACGAACGATGTGTGGAATAATTAAACCGACAAAACCAATCATACCGGAGTTTGCTACAATTAAACCGGTCAATAGTGAGGCAATCACCATGTAAAGCTTGCGATAGGTTCCTAATGGAATGCCTAAGGTCACTGCCGCCTCATCACCTAAAAGCATTGTATTTAACACTCGAAATTGGAAAGAAAAGAACAGACTAACCATCATCGTAACGATTGCTAAAAGTGGTAATTTGCCCCAACTTGCTGAAGCTAAACTTCCCATCGACCAAAAAGTGACTGTTTTCATGCCCTCTGCATTATTTGCCAAAAAGACAATTAAACTAGAGATGGAACCGAAAATGGAGTTGATGACGGTACCAGATAAGACTAACTTTATAGAGGTCATTTTGCCACCAACACTAGAGAGTAGGAGGACAAAAAATGTTGCAAGTAGTGCGCCTAAAAAGGCACTGAAGGATAAGCTGATTTGTGAAAAGACACTAGCTGTTCCAAAGCCCACCATAATGGCAAAAGTTGCTCCTAAAGAAGCACCAGAGGAGATTCCTAAAATATAAGGATCAGCTAAAGGATTTTGTACGACCGCCTGCATAACCGATCCGCTGATGGCTAATCCGCAACCGATAAAAATAGCAGCTAAAACACGAGGGGTACGAACAAACCAAATAATATTGATGACGGATTGATTGACATTATCGATTGACCCAAGTGCGCCATTAGTTGTTTTATACAAAAGAATTTGCCAAATGTCAGTAAAGGAAATATCGGCTTGTCCATTGCCTAATGAAAATAAAATAGAAAAAATAAAGAGTGCAATGAATCCCAGTGTAATCAAAAGCTGTGTATTACGTGGGAGAGTGGGTTTATTGATTGTTTTTGCTAATTGCAAAGAGTCACCTTCTGTTCTTCATAACGTAATGAGAATTTTTTTATTCAAATGAGAATGATTCTCATTGTCAGATATAGTAACATGCTCGTTTTTATTTTTCAATCTATTTTTTTGTGAATTATTCAAATTTTCTAACATTGGCTTTTTATTTTTGAAGGAGTATCATTAAAGAAAAGGCTCTATCTGGGAGAATTTTAAAGAAATAAGGAGGGAAAAGAAGTGACTGGAATCTTATATTTTTTGGTAATTATTTTTGCTAACACGATTGGTTCGGTTTCAGGAATGGGTGGCGGTGTGATTATTAAACCAGTCTTGGATTTTATAGCGCAGGATTCAGTGGCCGCCATTTCTTTTTATTCGACAGTCGCAGTCTTTGTCATGTCGATTGTGTCGACCTATCGACAAATTAAAAATGGGATGTCGATTCGTTTGCAGCTAGTTATTTGGATTTCGTTAGGAGCAGTGATTGGTGGAATTTTTGGCAATCTATTATTTGAAAAATTATTAGGATTAACAAACGAAGAAATAGTGCAATTTATTCAAATCATTTTGACGATTGTTACGTTAGTTTTTGCATTCTTATATTCTCGTTACGAATGGAAAAATTTTACGTTGCAGGGTGTTCCCTGGTATCTTTTGTGTGGATTAATTTTAGGGTTTCTCGCTAGTTTTCTAGGGATTGGCGGAGGACCAATTAATGTGTCAGCGTTAATGTTACTGTTTGCGATGCCTATTAAAGATGCAACGGTGTATTCGATTTGTACGATTTTCTTTTCACAGCTTTCTAAATTAGTGACAATTGCTTTGTCTACTGGTTTTGAACGATACGACTTAATGATGCTTTGGTTTGTTATCCCCGCTGCAATTTTAGGAGGACTGTTAGGTGCAAAAGCGAGCCTTATTTTTTCTGCAAAAAAGGTGACACTTATCTTTCAAGGAATCATTTTATGTGTCCTATTAATCAATATTTATAACGCTAGTCGTTTATTCTAATGGAAATAATATCATTTTTTCACAAAGTTAAAATAAATGCATGAAGAAAGCACTTTTTTTAAGCCTATTTATTGCAATTCCGTCAAAAAGGAATATCATTGATAATGAGGAAGTGTGAGTGAACGATTTAGGAAAAAAATTGCTGATAAACGATTATTTTTTAAAGAAATTATTAGTAAGAGTAATTTGTAACAAGTTACGTAATTTTTAGAACTATTTCATGGGTTCACGCACAGATTTAATAATCTTTATTTTTCCTAAAATAAAGAAGAGGAGGAATCATTATGGATATTGTTACATTAGCTCGAATCCAGTTTGCGATGACGACGGTTTTCCACTTTTTCTTTGTACCATTTTCAATCGGTACCGGATTAGTTGTGGCAATTATGGAAACTCTTTATGTGACGAAAAAAGATGAATTTTACAAAAAAATGGCAAAATTTTGGGGAAACATATTTCTACTTAGTTTTGCAGTAGGGGTAGTAACAGGACTTATTCAAGAATTTCAATTTGGTATGAACTGGTCAGAATATTCTCGTTTTATGGGAGATATTTTTGGTGCACCATTAGCAGTCGAAGCTTTACTTGCCTTTTTCTTAGAATCAACATTTTTAGGATTATGGATGTTTACTTGGGATAAAGTGAGTCCTAAATTACACGTTGTTTTTATTTGGCTAGTATTTATAGGCTCAATGATGTCAGCCTTTTGGATTTTAGTTGCCAACAGTTTCATGCAACATCCAGTAGGGTACACTATCAATAATGGTCGTGCAGAAATGAATGATTTCGTTGCATTAGTTACGAATCCAAAAGTTATGTATGAATTTTCTCATGTTATTGCAGGAGCAATTACTTTAGGAGGAATTGCTGTTGCTGGTATGGCAGCTTTCCGTCTGTTGAAGAAAAATACGTTGACGGAGCTTAGCACTACTGTATATAAAAAATCATTGCGTATTGGGCTTTGGGTCGGTTTGGTGGGTTCACTTTCAGTATTAGCAGCCGGTGACTTCCAAATGAAAGCCATGCTTGAAACACAACCTATGAAGTTTGCAGCAGCAGAAGGTTTGTATGAAGATTCTGAAGATCCTGCAGCTTGGACACTAGTTGCCTGGATGAATGAAAAAGAAAAAGAACGTGTTTTTGGTGTCGAAGTACCTTACATTTTAAGTATCTTATCTTATCATGAATTATCAGGTTCTGTAGATGGGATGAATACCATCAATGAACGATTAATTGAAGAATATGGGGATAGAAATTACTTCCCACCCGTCAATGCTTTATTCTGGAACTTCCGTGTTATGGCAGGTTTTGGTATGTTGATGTTGATGGTATCAGGAATTGGTTTATTCTTAACACGTAAAAAGAAACCAATTCTTTATGAAAAACAATGGATGCTGTGGATTGTCGCCTTAACTACGTTTGCACCATTCTTAGCTAATACAGCTGGTTGGTTGTTAACAGAATTAGGTCGTTATCCTTGGACAGCTTACGGTTTATTTACAATTGAAGAAAGTGTATCACCAAATGTATCTGCAATTTCGCTGTTAATTTCAAATATCGTGTATTTTGCCTTATTCTCAGTGTTAGGTTCAATCATGGTCTATTTGGTTGTTCGTACTTTAAGAAAAGGGCCAGATGCGTTAGAAGCAGCAGAGCATGAAGAACCTACAATTGATCCTTTTGCGGGAGGTGCTTTCAATGAGTAGTTTACAATTATTTTGGTATATTTTAATCGGTGTGTTATTTGCAGGTTTCTTCTTTTTAGAAGGCTTTGACTTCGGTGTAGGGATGTCTGTTAAAACACTTGCACACAATGAAAAAGAAGAAGATCAATTGATCGAAACAATTGGACCTGTTTGGGATGGAAATGAAGTATGGTTAGTTACAGCAGGTGGCGCAATGTTCGCGTCATTTCCATACTGGTATGCCTCATTATTTAGTGGTTATTACCTAATTTTACTCCTTGTTTTAGTTGGTTTGATTATTCGTGGCGTTTCATTTGAATTCCGTCATCATATGCCAGCTGAAAAACGCTGGATTTGGGGTTGGACATTAAGTATTGGTAGTTTGATTGTTCCATTTTGTTTTGGGTTGCTTTTCACTAGTTTAGTGCAAGGGATGCCAATCAATGCCAATGGAGATATGAGTGCAACCTTTACAGATTACGTTAATCCTCTTTCAATCGTCGGGGGAGTTGCGTTAACATTATTATCTTATTTACATGGTTTAAACTATATTTCATTAAAGACAACTGGACCAATTCGTACACGTGCACGTAATTACGCACAAGCATTATACGGAATTGCGTATGTTGGACTTGTAGCGTTTGCGGTGTTGTTATACTTTAATACGGATTTCTTTGAAGTAAAACTTGCTTCAACCGTGACATTCTTAGCATTAATGGTTATTTTCACGGTCGTAGCAAATCTAGCTTTATTTAAAGGAAAAGAAAAAACAGCATTTATTGCTAGTGGTTTAACACTGGTATCATTAGTTGTTTTATTATTTACAGGTTTATTCCCTCGTTTGATGATTAGCTCAATCAGTCCAGAATACAATTTGTTGATTGAAAATGCGTCATCAACGCCATATACGTTAAAAATTATGAGTTTTGTAGCAATTGGGTTATTACCATTTGTTTTAGCGTATACTATTTGGTCATATTATATCTTTAGAAAACGTATTAAACATACAAACGTAGCGGGGTACTAATCTTATGATGGACAAAGCGATTCTCGGTTTGCCCAATATTAGAAAAATTATGGGGATGCTTGCAGGGCTTTCAGCCTTGCAAGCCCTCTTTATAATTGGGCAAGCGTATACATTATCAACCGTTATCACTAATCTATGGAGTGGCGAAAAAATTACAGATCAATATTTGATGATTGGTGCTTTTGCTGTAATTTATTTTGCTCGTCACGGTGTAACTTTTTTACGTGACAAACTATTGGATCATTATTCAGCTGAACAAGCCAGTTATTTGCGTCAGCAGTTATTAGAAAAAATCTTTCGTGTGGGTCCGCAAATTGTGCAAAAACAAGGAACTGGTAATATGACGACTATGGCGTTAGATGGCATTAGCCAAGTTGAAAATTATATTCACTTGATTTTAGCAAAAATGATGAATATGACGATTATCCCTTGGCCAATTTTAGCAGTGGTCTTCTTTTTAGATATTGAATCGGGGATTGTCTTGTTATTAGTTTTTCCATTAATTATTATCTTCATGATTATTTTAGGATATGCGGCTCAGGCAAAAGCGGATCGACAATACAAAGCCTTCCAAATTTTATCCAATCATTTTATTGACTCTTTACGAGGCGTGGATACCTTGAAAATTTTTGGCTTGAGTAAAAAATATGGCAAGAGTATTTTTAAAACGAGTGAACAATTTCGTAAAGCAACAATGAGTACGCTACGGATTGGGATTTTATCGACTTTTGCGTTAGATTTCTTTACAACGTTATCTGTGGCGATTGTAGCAGTGTTATTAGGTTTACGCTTAATTGAAGGTGGTATATTGTTGTTTCCAGCCTTAACGGTTTTGATTTTATCTCCAGAATATTTCTTACCGGTTCGTGATTTTGCAAGTGATTATCATGCAACCTTAGATGGAAAAAATGCAATGACAGCTATTCGTGAAATTTTAGAGGAACCTGAAATTGAAGGGGAACAAGTTGAGGTGTCAACCTGGTCCCAACAATCTAATTTGACATTAACGGATGTGAGAGTTACTTATGATGAGCAAGCAGCCTTAGCAGTTGATTATCAGGTTACTGGGTTTAAAAAAATTGGTATCATTGGAATGAGTGGTTCGGGTAAATCGACATTTATCAACACACTAAGTGGCTTTTTACAACCAACCTCGGGCGCAATTACGCTAGATGGTCAAACAGTAAACAATTTTGCCCAACAAGATTGGCAAAAACAAATGATTTATATTCCTCAAAATCCGTATGTTTTTCAAACATCTTTACGTGAAAACATTGCCTTTTATACGCCAGAAGCTACGGAAGAAGAGATTTTAGAAGCCGTGCATGTTGCGGGACTATCAGAGTTAGTGGCAGAATTACCAGAAGGTCTAGATACACAACTAGGTGGCGGAGCTCGCGCATTAAGTGGTGGACAGTCGCAACGAATTGCAGTTGCTCGTGCCTTTTTGGATAAAGAACGTAAAATTCTCTTACTGGATGAACCTACAGCCCATTTGGATATTGAAACGGAAGTTGAATTAAAAGAGCGCATGTTGCCTTTAATGGAGAACCGGTTAGTCTTTTTTGCCACTCATCGTCTTCATTGGATGCATCAAATGGACGAAATCATAGTTATTGAAAAAGGCCAAGTAGTTGAAATCGGTAGTTTCACTGAATTAACGGCACGCAAAGGCCATTTTTATGCACTAACGCAACAAATGAGGAGGGAAGAACGTGAATAATATTCCTCTATTTAAAGCTTTTAAAAAAGATACGTGGGTCAAACCATTTTTAAAAAAATATAAAAAAGCCTTAGTTCTTGCCTTAATTTTAGGTTTTCTAACATTTTTCTCTGCAGGAGCATTAATGTTTAACTCTGGCTATTTGATTAGTCGAGCGGCGTCGTTACCAGAAAATATTTTGATGATTTATGTACCCATTGTATTTACCCGTGGCTTTGGTGTGAGTCGCCCGGTTTTCCGTTATGTCGAACGTTTAGTTAGTCATAACTGGGTGTTACGAATGACCTCAGAATTACGTTTGAAGTTGTATACAACATTAGAAAAAGATGCAATTTTCTTTAAACGTAATTATCGAATGGGAGATATTTTAGGATTACTAGCAGAAGATATTAATCATATTCAAAATTTGTATTTACGCACAATTTTCCCAACTGTTATTGCGTGGATTTTATATGCGTTTTTAATTATTGGGTTAGGTTATTTTTCATGGTGGTTTGCATTAGTCATGGCCTTGATGCTGTTTATTGTTACGTTCTTATTACCCTTGTGGTCTGTGTTAGTCAATGGCGCGCGACAAGAACAAGAAAAACAATTGAAAAATGCGTTATATACCGATTTAACGGATAATGTTTTAGGAATCTCAGATTGGATTTTCAGCCAACGTGGTCAAGAGTATGTCCAGTTACATGAAGAATCAGAAGCTGGATTGCTCAAAGTTCAAGAAAAGTTACGTCGTTTTAACCGCCGCCGCAATTTATTGCTACAAAGCGTGTTTGGCATCATTGTGGTACTATTGATTTTTTGGACGAGTCAGCAATTCGTCGGAAATCATGGCGGAGCAGCCAACTGGATTGCAGCTTTTGTTTTATGTGTCTTTCCATTAGTTGATGCGTTTGCTGTTTTACCGGATGCTGCACAAGAAACGAATATCTACAAAGATTCGTTGGAACGCTTAAATGATTTACCTGAAAAAGCTGGTATCGAACCAGTCACAACCTTAGCGGGTTCATTGGATATTGAAGTACAAAACGTGTCTTTTCGTTATGAAAAAGGAACGCGTCAAGTACTGGATAACTTGAATTTAACGATTCCTCAAGGTGAAAAAATCGCGATTTTAGGTCGCAGTGGTTCTGGAAAAAGTACTTTAGCAACGCTGATTCGGGGAGATTTGATTCCAAACAGTGGGCAATTAACCTTAGCTGGCGTTGACACCTACTGTTTAGGTGATACTATTTCAGATTACATTGGAGTTATCCAACAGGCGCCCTATCTATTCCATACAACCATTTTAAATAATTTACGGATCGGCAATGAACAAGCAACGGTCGCAGAGGTTTGGGAAGTACTTGAGCGGGTCGGTTTAAAAGAATTAGTTGAAAAATTACCAGCTGGTTTGGATACGATGGTCGATGAAGCAGGGTTGCGTTTTTCTGGTGGTGAACGTCATCGAATGGCATTAGCCCGTATGTTGTTAAAAGATACACCGATTGTTTTACTGGATGAACCAACTGTTGGTTTAGATCCAATTACGGAACAAGCCTTAATTGATACATTCTTTGGCCAATTAGATGGGAAAACAGTCATTTGGATTACGCATCACTTACAAGGAATTGAGAAGATGCAACGAGTCATCTTTATTGAAGATGGGCAATTGGAAATGACCGGTTCGCCACAAGAATTGGCTAAAACCAATGAGCGTTATCAAAAACTAAAAGCCATTGATGATGGTCGATAAAAAAGAAGATAGAAGAACAATTAGCGAAGACTAATTGTTCTTTCTATCTTCTTTTATTTATACTCAGCGTATTTGAAAATAGTTGATGCACCAAAACTTGGGTAGTAAATACCGCTTAAGTGTTCATTAATCAATAGAGCCCGTGATTGTTGATACAATGGCACAATAGCCGTGTCTTTTTCGACTAGAATTTTTTCAGCTTCAATCATTGCATCCCAACGCACGTTTAAGTCATTGGCATAATCATTTTCAATCTTAGCTAACAAGTCGTTGTATTCTTTACTGTCATAGTTGGTATTGTTCGGTGAACTTAAGCTTTCTAGGTATGTCATTGGATCTTGATAGTCTGGTCCCCAACGACCAATTGCTAATTCATATTCACTGTTACGTGTTAGTTCAATTGAGTTGTTTAGTGGTACCGCTTTGATTTCAACCTTTAATCCTGGTAAGGCATCTTCTAATTGGAACTGAATAAACTCAGCAACTTTTTTTTCAGCATCTGTATCAGAAGTTAACATTTCAATTTTGATAGTGTCACCGATTGATTTTTTAGCTGCTTCCCAATGTTCCAAAGCTTTGTCTTTATCGGTTTCCATTAAGTTGCCAGCGTCTTCGCGAAAATCTTTACCTGTTTCTGGATTGTAAACGAATCCTTTGGGAATGTATCCGTAACTTGCAACAGAACCATCTGCCAATACGTCATTAATTAATGACTCTTTATCAAGAGCATAAGCCAATGCCTTACGAACATCACTATTGGCAAAAATAGTCTCCTTCCCATCGATTATTTGATTCATTTTGAAATAATAAACACGAGACATTGGTGCGGCATGCATCAATGGATTGTCTTGATTTTGTTTTACATATTCACCGAACACTTCTGCCATGTCTAGTTGTCCATCTTCAAACAAGTTAAAGGCGGTTACTGCTTCTTTAACGACATCTACGTGAATGTTTTCAATTTTTACTTTGTCAGCATCGTAATATTCAGGATTTTTTACAAGATCCCATTTCATTGATGATTGGTCCCAGTTTTCAATATTAAAAGCGCCGTTTGATAGAATTTGTTCACTTGAGTTACCGTATTCTTTCCCTTGTTTTTCAACAAATGCTTGATTTTGAGGGAAAAAGGCAGGGAACGTTAATAATGATGTAAAATAGGGTACAGGTTTTTCCAATTGGACTTTTAATTCTTTGTCATTGACGGCTTCAACACCTAATTCTGTTGGAGACGTGCCATCATTAATGATTTGTGTCCCATTTAAAATAGTTCCTTCTAGTAAGAATAGGTAGTTTGCTTGGTTTGCTGGATCAGCCAAACGTTGCCATGCATAGACAAAATCATTCGCAGTAACATCTTCACCATTACTCCATTTTGCATCATCACGTAATTGAATGGTATACGTTTTGCCATCTTCTGAAATTTCAGGAAGTTCTTTGGCAACTGCCGGAACAACCTCATTTTGATCATTGATTTGATACAGCCCTTCAAAAACATGAACTTGGGCATTAATACTCCCAGTGTCTTGGGTGACTAATGTATTCATCGAAGCAATTTCATTTGCTTCCATTAAGTTGACTACTTTTTCTTCCCCAGCTGCTTCTTTTGAGTCATCTGTTTGTTTGCCTGTTGTACAGGCTGCTAGTGAGCCGACCATCAGCAAACTAGCAAATAACCAAATTGCCTTTTTTTTCATTGTTGTTTCCTCCTTATAGTAATTCGAAAGCGACTAAAGACATTTCCCAATCAAGGGCATCATAGCGAAAACCACGTTGGTTGCTTTCAAATTCGCCGCGTTGATTATCAATTGGATCGCCACGTAATTGTTTTTTATTAATTGTAAAACTCGCCTGAATGTCATCATTAGCAGGCATGCGGAAAATATCTAAGTTACCAAAGTAATATTTCCAGCGAGCTTCGTTGTCTCCGCGATAGGCACTACCACCAAATGATGCATCTGCATAGACCCAACCAACTGTTGGTAAGTAGAATTTTGCCCAATCGTGACAGCCTTGCGTATATTCCGAAACATATAAGCCAGACTCCCATTTGGCCGGAATTCCCGCCATGCGGCTCAATGTAATGAATAAAATTGCTTGGACGCCACAATCACCTTTTTGATTTACTGCACAAAACTCACTGATATTAGGAATGGTGTAGTATTCACGCATAAACGAATAATTCACTTGTGTAGTGACAAACTCATAAATTTTAAAAGCTTTTTCTACAAGTGTCATTTCTTCAGTAGTAATTTCTGATAATAAAGTTTTCAAGAAATCAGTAAACATGATATGAGGACTTTTTTCTTGTAACGCTTCTTTGTATTGCAATTTCTCATTTTCAGATAGTTCTTTTGGAAATGATTGATCGTCCATTAAAGAAAATAAATCATGGTACGCTGCTTCAATTTCATATTCATGAATCACTTCAAAGTATAATTGTTCGGGATTATCGGTTTGAAAAGCAATGGTACGTTGGATAGCAGTTTCATCATCGACATGAAGCATCTCGCCCTGTGTTTCAATGATTTTTGTATGATGAATCGTGCCGTTATGACGTGGTAAAGGAAGGTGTGCTAAAAAAGGTGCTTCTGCTTTACTTAACTTTTCTTTGGGAGCAATCGATTGTTTCAAACGAATTCGTGCTGTTCGTTTTTTTGTTTGTTTCATCAAGCGCACATTATCATCTAATTCGGTTTGTCGCTCGTTATCAATGGTGTTTCCTTCTTCATAACGATAGCGCTCATAGTAGTCTCGTCGTGTTTTAACCAAGTTTTCGATAAAACGGCGATGGTAATATTTTTGTCCATTTTGATAAATCCATTCCACATCACAAGAAATGACGATATCTTCTAATTCCTGTGGCTTGAAATTTTCAAAGGCATCCGCCATTAAGCGCACGGCTTCTTGTTCATCAAATGGGAATTGGTTGGCTTCTAATACGGATAGAATGGCCAATTCACCCTCTAGACGACGTTTTAGTGTTGCGCTTGTTTGTTTTTTTGCAAGTTTATGTTCGATTAACTTTTTGGCTAATGTTGTATCGCCATAATCTTTCGCACGTTGAATATCTTCTGGAATCGGAGTAGACAGATAAGATATTTCGTTTAATTCAAATGATTCCATAAAAAAAAACCTCCTAAATGATTTATTACAATTGAATACCTAGACCAGCGGAACATTCACTTAAATCAATCAATGGCACCGGTGTTGTACCTACGACACCTGGATAACGCAACTGATTCAATGAGAAAGTTGCATCTAAGTCGGCAAAACGGATGTTAGGTTGTGCTGCTGCCAAGTGAGCAGCTGCTGCTATGCTAATATTTGATTCCCCGCTCATACAACCAATCATACATGCGATACCAGCACTTTCGCAGATAGCAATAATTTTTAGGGCGGGATAAAGGCCTCCACACTTCATAAGCTTGATATTAACGTAATCAATAGCCTCCTTTTTGACTAAGGCCAAAGCATCTTGTGGGATAAAGGCACTTTCATCGGACATAATGTTATCGGTTACATGGTCGCGCACAAATTTTAAACCATCAATATTTTTAGCTGCAACAGGTTGTTCGATAAAGGCGATATTATATGAGCTAATTCGTTCAATCGCACGCAGCGCTTCTTTGGGTGTCCATCCTTGATTCGCATCCACTCGCAGTTGAACATCTGGTCCTACTGCTTTTCGAATAGCGACAATACGTTCTACATCTTCAATTGGGTCAACGCCCACTTTAATTTTGATTGCTTCAAATCCTAAATGGACATATTTTTTGGCTTCTGCTGCCATCACAGCAGGTGTATCAATGCTAATTGTCATATCAGTGCGCACGAAATCACTATGGCCACCTAACAATTTATGCAATGGTAAGTTTGCTGCTTTTCCTAAAATATCGTAACAAGCGATATCAATGGCTGCTTTTGCAGCACCATTGCCAAGAATTGCTCGATCCATAATTTCATGAATTTTCGCAATATTTAAGGGATTTTTTCCAATTAATTTTTGCGTCAGTAATTCTAAGGCTGCTTTGCAACTTTTTAGTGTTTCACCGGTGACGAAGGTTTCGGGGACTGCTTCACCAATACCGATGATGCCATCATCGGTAGTAATCTTGACAAAAATATTGTCTGCTTGAGTAATCGTTCCTAAGGCAATCGTAAAAGGTTTTTTCAACGCAGTGGATTGTGTTTGGAAGTCAATACTAACAATTTTCATGTTGACTCCTCCTTGTATCAAAAGAATAACTAAGAGTATAACATACATTTGTTAAATTGACAGAAAATTTTGTCAATTTTTCAGAAAAGATTTTTATCCTATTTATTGATTTTAAATATTCTTGTTTAAATGATAGTATAGGGAAAGAGGAGCGATGAGAATGTTTGAATTGTTTATTTTAATGATGGAACGTGTGGGGTTAATTATTTTATTGGCTTTTTTATTGGTCAATGTTTCTTATTTTAAAAAGATTTTATTAAGTAGAGAAACCATCCATTCAAAAATTCGGTTGGTACTTATTTTTGGAGTTTTTGCCATTATTTCTAATTTTACAGGGATTGAAATTACTGCCAATCAGATTATCCCGAGTAATGTTTTAACCTATCTTAGTAATGATGCGTCAATTGCTAATACAAGAACTTTAGTCATTGGCGTTTCTGGTTTAATAGGTGGCCCATTTGTTGGTGGCGCAGTGGGATTAATTGCAGGTGTTCATCGTGTTATTCAAGGTGCGGGTTCCGGTTTATTTTATATTCCAGCATCATTACTTGTCGGTATTTTATCAGGCGTTCTTGGGAAGCGACTAACGAAAGACTATCAGTTTCCTAAAGCAACGCAAGCAGCATTTATTGGGATTATCATGGAAGTCATTCAAATGCTCTTTATTTTATTTTTTAGCGGCAGTTTTATGGATGGAGTGATGTTGGTTCGTTTAATTGCGTTACCGATGATTTTATTAAACAGTGTGGGAACCTTTATTTTTCTATCTATTTTAACTACGACATTAAAACAAGAAGAACAAGCAAAAGCGGTACAAACGCATGACGTTTTAGAATTAGCTGCGGAAACATTACCCTATTTTCGTGAAGGGCTTAATGAGCATTCTTGTCAAAAAGTTGCCCGTATCATTCAACATTACACGAAAGTTAGTGCGATTAGTATGACGGATAGTCATCAAATTTTGGCACATGTTGGCGCAGGTGATGACCATCATATTCCTGAACTGGAAGTGATTACTGAATTATCCAAAGAAGTGTTACAGACGGGGAAGATGACAATTGCCCATTCCAAAGCAGAAGTTGGTTGTTCACACCCAGATTGTCCGCTACAAGCAGCCATTGTGATTCCATTGTTGTCTCATCAAAAAATTGTTGGCACATTGAAAATGTATTTTACTGACCCAACACATTTGACACATGTCGAAGAGCAATTAGCAGAAGGTTTAGGAACCATCTTTTCTTCACAAATCGAACTTGGAGAAGCCGAACTGCAATCGAAATTATTAAAAGAAGCGGAGATTAAAAGCTTACAAGCACAAGTCAATCCACACTTCTTCTTTAATGCCATTAATACGATTTCTGCATTGATGCGCAAAGATAGTGAAAATGCCCGGCGCTTGTTATTACAGTTAAGCACTTATTTTAGAGGTAATTTACAAGGAGCTGTGCAAACCACGATTCCTTTAGAACAAGAACTCGATCAAGTGAGCGCGTATTTATCTTTGGAGCAAGCCCGTTTTCCAGACCGTTATCAAGTCGAGTTTGACATTGAAACGGGGACAGAAGATTATTATGTCCCTCCATATGCCATTCAAGTGCTCGTAGAAAATACGATTCGACATGCGTTTGGCAACCGAAAAACAAATAATCATGTAAAGGTGGTTGTTCGTAAAATTGCGACCAATTTGATTATTGATGTCTGGGATAATGGCATTGGTATTCCTGAAGATAGGCGTGTATTATTAGGCAGAGAACCCGTGAAATCTGAAAAAGGAACGGGGACTGCATTGGAAAATCTATCACGGCGTATTGAAAATCTATATGGTGGTGATGGAAAATTCCAAATTGAAAATCGACCAACTGGCGGAAGCCATGCTCGTTTGGCAATTCCAATTAAAGACTTGAGGTGAAAAATAAATGCATGTATTAATTGTGGATGATGAACCGTTAGCACGCGAAGAATTAGGCTATTTGGTGATGCAGCATCCAAAAATTACATCCACGGCAGAAGCTGAATCGGTTGAAGAAGCCATGGAAGAAATGATGGATCAAAAACCCGATATTATCTTCTTAGATATTCATTTAACCGATGAAAGTGGGTTTGATTTGGCGGAGAGATTAACGCATCTGAAAAAAGCGCCTTATTTAATCTTTGCGACTGCTTATGATGCCTATGCTTTACAAGCTTTTCAAGTAAATGCCAAAGACTATCTATTAAAGCCGTTTGAAGAAAATAAAATTCATCAAGCGTTAGATAAAGCGATTAAAGAACTAACACCAAAGCAAGCGGCTGTGACATCCAAGTTTGAAGCTATTCCGATCCAAGGAGAAGATCGCATTTATTTAGTTGCTCCTGAAGATATTTATTTAGTTTCGGTTGAAGAACGACAACTGAATATTGAAACCAAAGATCAAGTCTATCAAATGACCGGAACACTAAGCAAAATTGAACAGAAACTACCGTCTGAATTATTCTTAAAAACGCATCGTAGCTTTATTTTGAACCGGACTAAAATTCAAGAGATTCAGCCATGGTTTAATCACACACTACAAGTTATCTTAGAAAATGGTTCTCGTGTCCCGGTTAGTCGTTCCTATGTAAAAACTTTTCGGGAACAAGTCGGTTTAGCGTAGTAAAAAAACAGGTCTACTGTCTAGGTAGATCTGTTTTTTGTGTAAGTGATGTTGTTATTTTTGCATTTCATGTTAGATTTAGGGCAACTCGTGAAATTCTTCTCACAAAAATTCGTTTTCATTCTATACTAAATGTGTAGAAAACAAGAGGAGATGGAATTCATGGAAAAGAAAGTATATTCATTTTTACAACAAGCGTTTATTTTTGCACTCATTATGTTAATTGCCAACGGTTTAACCAAGGTCATGCCGATTCCAGTACCTGCATCAGTGATTGGAATGATTTTACTTTTTGTCGGTTTATGCACCAAAGTTATCAAATTAGAACAGGTGGAAGAATTGAGTAATTCGTTATCAAGAGTAATTACCTTCTTATTCGTACCGTCAGGAATTTCATTGATTAATTCCTTAGATATTATGCAACAATACGGTTTTCAAATTCTGTTTGTCATTCTTGTCGCAACTTTAGCACTTTTAGCTTCTACAGGTTGGACAGGCGCTTTCTTGTTACACATTAAAGATAATCGCGCTACTGAAAAAACAGAAAAACGCGTTCCAGTCGAGCACAAAGGAGGGGTATCATTATGAGTCCATATGTAGGTATTATCATTTCATTTGTTGTATTTGGGATTGGTAGCTGGGCATTTAAAAAAAGCAAAGGATTTTTCTTATTTACGCCATTATTTGTGGCGATGATTTTAGGTGTACTGGTCTTGAAGGTCACAGGTATTAGCTATGAACAGTATAATGAAGGCGGTAAATTTATTAGCTTCTTTTTAGAACCTGCAACCGTTGCATTTGCGATTCCTTTGTATAAAAAGAGAGATGTGTTAAAAAAATATTGGATTGAAATTTTAACGGCTTTGACAATTGGTTCATTTGGTTCATTGATTGCCGTAGTACTTGCAGGAAAATTAATTCAAATGAATCCAAGCATTATTGCTTCAATTCTACCCCAAGCGGCAACAACAGCCATTGCCGTTCCAATCTCTGAATCAGTTGGTGGCGTTGCGTCAATTACAGCTTTTACAGTTATCTTTAATGGCGTATTAACTTACGCATTAGGCCGGATGGCACTAAAATGGTTCCGTATCAAACATCCCGTTGCCAAAGGCTTAGCCTTAGGTGCAGCAGGTCACGCTCTTGGTGTAGCAGTAGGTTTAGAAATGGGTGAGACCGAAGCAGCGATGGCAAGTATTTCGGTTGTCGTTGTTGGCGTAATTACTGTTATTGTAGTCCCAGTATTTGCGACCTTGATTGGGATATAAAAAATCAGCTGATTTCTTTTGTAATTCATAGAAATCAGCTGGTTTTTTTAGTTATCATTTTCTTCCATAGCAGCCATTTTAAACATGAGAAGCGTCACAAATAGAGCAATACCAATCATAATTAATATTTGTACATGGGGATTAAACGGATGAAAGACAGTCATTACAATCAAGAGAGTTAGGAGTACAGAAAGAACTGTACGAATCATTGATACCAACCTCGGTAACCACTTTTAAATCTTTCTACTTTTATTAGTTTTTGACCATTATACGTTGAAGGTGGATAATTTTTAAAGTCGTAAGGTGTAAGAATTGCAAAAGTTGTTACAGCATCTGCAGAATCAACTTCCTCCGCATGTGCTATTTGACTACCACTAATAATACAAAACATGAGTGCCGCAACAATGATTTTTTTCATTTAGTTCAGCTCCTTATCTATTTTTAGCTGATTGTACTATAAATTGAATAGTAAAAACGAAAAATGTCGTAAACGTTAATTATTTTGTCCTGAACGTCAAATGAACGTACAAATTTATCCTATCTATGTGTTAAAATCGTCAACTTTTGTGTAAATAACTGATTGTCAATTGTTGATTCTAATAAAAGGCTAGGAACTTGTCGAATTAAATTATCTACTGTACTTAACCCAAGTCCACGATGATTGCCTTTTGTTGAGACACCATTTGTTTTAAGCTGGTACAAAGGTTCAATGTTTGCTCGTGTTCTATTTTGAATAATAAATATAGTCTCTTGTTCCAAAGTAAAAATCGCAATTTCTAGATCGCCTTTGTTCAAGTCAATGAGTTCTTCAATCGCATTATCTAATAAGATTCCAAATATTCTTACAAGGATAACCGGATCAACAGAGGTTGGTAACTGGACTGTCTCGCTAATTTCTAATTGAACAGAGATACTTTTTTCTTGGGCTAACAATAACTTTGTCATAAAAATACTTCGAATAGCAGGATCTTCAATTTTCTGTAGGTCATTTAACTTAGTAAAGTGTTCTGAAAAGATGGCCCGAGTTGGTTGAATATATTGATGGTAATAACTTTTTAATTCAGACATCTGATCAAGTTCCATATAGCTTTCCATCGATGATAAAATGTTAATATAATCATGACGAAATTTTCGAATTTCTTGGTATTGCTTATTTAATTCTATTGTATAAAGTTGCATAGCTTGATATTCAAGCTCTTTTTTCTGTGTTTCCAAAGCTAATTTTTGATGACGTTTGAGCATGACAATACTGATAATGCCACTGATAACTAGCAAAACAATAAAAATATTGAAAATACGTAAGAGTGTTTCTAGCTTAAAGTCAGTTGGACTTATTCGGATATATTCACTTAGCTTATATAACTGATAACTAAAAACCACTATAAACAGCAGGTATCCGCTGAAGACACTCAGCTTATTTGTAAGTTTGGGTAGTAAGAAACGACGAATAAGAAATGCCAGAGAGCTATTGAGCGTTAAAGCAAACCAAAACCAAAGAAACATCAATAAGTTGTTTCCACTTAAGATAATTTTGACAACGATATCGGTGAAGAGATAGTTAAAAACAAAAGCTAAAAGATATGCTAGTGCAAAATGAAATAATATATTTCCAAATAGTTGTGCCCGGTTATTCATATAGGATAGGGAGAACAACAGGACAAACAAAACCAGTGTGTCTATAGGTGAAATATAAATACTCAAGTTGTATGAAATTATTAAGATAATACTCGCTAAGAACAGGTTATATTTTTTTAAAACAGGAAGTTTATCTAAAATAAGAAAGTTGAAAAAAATTTGAATGACATTTGAAGCAATCAATAAATAGAACATTGAAATCTACCTCCAATATGAAACGAATGGCTACGAAATTATAGCATGATTTTTAAATAGTTTATACAGCAACAATAAAAACATGATTCAAAAGGAATGGAATCATGTTTTTAGTCAATGAGCTTACGCTTAAAGTAGCTTATGTTTCGGTTAATGTTCTACTTAACTGACTCAGTTTCCGAAAAGATGCCCAACAAGTTTCGCCATTTTTAAACGTTAAACATCGATTTTTGGTATCGACTTGTATGATATTTTTTTGATTTGCAACAAATGACTTATGGACTCTTACAAATTCTGGCGCTAATTTTTCAACTTCGGTAATCGTACCATAAAACTCAACTAAACTATTGGTTAAATGTAATACCAGCTTGTGGGAACCTGGCGATGTTTCAATAAACATAATGTCTGCTAGTTCAAATAAGCGGATTTGACTACCAACTCGCAAACGAATGTGTGTGTCATCTTTTTTATGTTCAGCTAAATAATGTTTTTTTGCTTGATTCAGTGCGTCTTTTATTCGAGAAGCTAGTTCTTCAGGATCATCTTTGACAATATAATCCATTGCTTCAACTTTGTATTTAAAAGTTAGGGGAGCTAACTCGCCATGTGTGGTAATAAACACAATCTTACTGTCAATACATAAATCGCGAATCTGCGCCCCTAATTGAATACCATCTAGTGTATGATTTAAGTCAATATCCAAAAAGAAAATGCTTTGCGTCTGGGGATTTTGGTGCAAATAGTCTAATAATTCTTCTGGATCGGCTGTGCTTAATGTTAAGTTCATATCTATATCTTCCATTAAAAGGAAATTATTAATGATTGTTTCTAATCTTGTTCGCTGAATTAAATTGTCTTCACAAATAAATACGTTAATCATTTTTTTCCTCCGATGATTCAAGTGAATTAATTTCCCAAAATTATATCATGATTTATGAGTAATAAAGGTAAAATATGAAAAAAACTATGAAAAGTTTATCGCTCTATAGATTTTCTTTAAAGATAGTGTTATTTAAGTCTATTTCTAGCAAAAATAATAGAAATTATGACGTTCAGGCATGAATTCGCTACGTTTAGGACATTTTTGGTTATAAGCAATAAAAATTTGTTAAACTAACGTGGTATAGAATCAGAAACTGCTTAATCAGACAGCGAACAGGATGTCTGGTCAAGCAGTTTTTTGTTAGAAAATACTTTTCACTATAGGATAAAAAAACTTTAAGAATGGGTCGTTACGCTTATTGTGAGAAGGGGTGCCGATTATTAGATTTTTTAGGTGGGAGTGTCTTCTTTTTGATACCGATCAGAAATGATGGGCAGTGATTGGACCTGCATGCGCGAGTTTATTCTGTTACTGGAGTGATTTTTTTCGAGCTAGAATGAAAAAAACGCTTATCGCTTTTTGATGTGATAAGCGTCTTTTATTTTGTTCTACCAGCTCATTAATAGTTACGTAGTAATAATTGTGTTGTTAATAATTGCAACATTTCTTTGGCTTCACCCTCTGGTAAGGTTTCAATATCAACCAGTGCTTTTTGCGTGTAACGACGAGCAATCTCTTTTGCCATTTCGACACCATTGTATTTTACAACTAAGTCTGCTACTTCTTGGGATTCTTCAGGTGTAATTTTGTCTTCCTTTTCTAAATAAGGTAAGAAGATCTCTGGTTGTTTCGCTTTTGCTAAAAGCAAAGGTAAGGTGTACACACCTTGTACTAAATCTTCTAAAATTGGTTTTTTAAGGGTTTCTTCATCGGCAGTATAGTCTAAAATATCGTCATACACTTGAAAAGCAATTCCGATATTTCGTC
This sequence comes from Enterococcus sp. AMC2644, assembly GCF_058216475.1. Classification (NCBI taxonomy): domain Bacteria; kingdom Bacillati; phylum Bacillota; class Bacilli; order Lactobacillales; family Enterococcaceae; genus Enterococcus; species Enterococcus sp. AMC2644. The sequence goes on along the minus strand of NZ_CM177095.1, from coordinate 1,307,901 downwards.
CAATTCGACCAGCGATACGTTGCACATAAGCTTCAGCATGACCGAAATGTGCGCCTTGTGCACAAGCTAACCAAAATAATTCAGCGGTTTTACCATTGACACTGCGTAAATAGTCACGAATAGTTTCTTTTTTATTATAACGTGTGTGCATTTGATCGAGCTCACCTAATAATAAACGATGCATTGAACGGGCATTGATGGCTAAAAATTTCGAACCATTCATCGTCTCAATAGTTAACTTAAAGAACTCTGTAAATAATAAGTCGCCTGTATAAACGGCAATATCTTTACCATAGCGTGATTGGACAGTTTGTGTCCCTCTGCGCAATGGAGAATCATCAATGATGTCATCATGAATCAGTGTTGCCATGTGAAGTATTTCAATAGAAGCTGCGATTTTAATTAATTGCTCTTCGTCTTGTTTTTCAGGGTCTCCCAAGGAAGCGAATAACAAAAAGAAAGCTGGTCGCAAATATTTTCCGCCAGCTTGTGAAAAATCAATCAGCGTTTCTTGAATATCTTTATTACGAACTCTCATTTGTTTCTCTATTAGTGAGCAAACGATTTGGAGTTTATTTTGAATAGTGGGATAATCGTTCCAGTAAGATAGCATGTTTATAACCCTTTCGATGTTAGATAGTAGTTCTATTTTAACTTATTTTCGTTCAAAAAGGCAATGTAATGCTGTCCAAATTTAGAAAGGGGTGTCTGATGTCACTATCTGTTTTTTTAGAGCTCGTTGAGATGAAAGCAAAAACTGCCAGCGTCCTACCGTTTTTGATCGGACTTTGTTATAGTTGGTATCATTATGGTACGCTGCATCTTGGTTATGTCCTCGTTTATTTTGTTGCAATGTTTATTTTCAATATGGCAGTAGATATTTTAGATAATTATAACGACTATCACCATGCAACAGAAGGACATGATTACAAACAAAAAACGAATATTATTGGGCGTGAAAATTTATCGCTACGTTTAGTGTTTTGGTTAATGACGAGCATGATTATTATTTCAGCAGTCTTAGGGATTGCGCTAGCAGCTATTGTGGGCTGGCCATTATTATGGATGGGATTGTATTGTTACTTAGTCGGTATTTTTTATTCTTCTGGACCTAGACCATTATCGAGTCTACCGCTTGGAGAATTTTTCTCTGGATCGACTATGGGCATCATGATTTCATTTATTTGTGTGTATCTGAATACTTTCGAAACATTTCATTGGAATTTTTCTGAAATATTCAGTATCTTTATAATTGCGTTGCCTAATACAATGTGGATTGCGAACTTAATGCTTGCAAACAACATTTGTGATAAAGAGGAAGATGAAAAAAATGAACGTTACACCTTAGTTCATTACTTAGGAAAACAACGTTCAATCAATTTATTTGTAGGTATGAACATCCTAGCTCTTCTAGGAATCATCTTATCCGTAGTGCTAAGTCTTGCACCAGTTACGGTATTATTAACATTTTTAGTTGCGCCATTTATTTGGAAACAGCTAACTCTTTTTAGAAACAAACAGGTAAAACGGGAAACATTTATTTGTGCCGTGCGAATTCTCGCTGTAGGTTCAGTAGCACAAGTAATCACCTACTTGTTAGGTATCCTTATATAATAAATAATATTGAAAAGAAAGAAGTGGAAAAGTTATGAAGGAAGTAGCGATTTTAGGCGCTGGGTACGCTGGGTTACGAGCTTTATATGAATTACAAAAGAAAGCAGCAGGAGCATTTCACATTACATTAGTGGATCGTAATGCTTACCATTATGAAGCAACCGATTTACACGAAGTTGCTGCAGGTACACAACCAAAAGAAAAAATTACTTATGACATTAAAGATGTTGTTAATCCTAAAGTAACTACATTTATTCAAGATGAAGTGCTAAAAATTAACGCAGATAAAAAAGAAGTTGAGTTGAAAAATAACAAAGCTTTACATTACGATTATTTAATTATTGGTTTGGGATTCCGTTCAGAAACGTTCGGTATTTCAGGTGCAGAAGAAAATGCATTGGAAATGGTTAACATCGAATCAGCAGTAAAAATTTATGAACACATTAAAAATGCAATGGCAAAATATAAAGAAACAAAAGATAAAAAATATTTGAAACTAGTTGTTTGTGGTGCTGGATTTACAGGTATCGAATTAGTTGGTTCTCTTGTTGAAGCGAAAAAAGAATACGCAAAAATTGCTGGTGTAACTCCCGATGAAATCGAAGTTTATTGCGTGGAAGCAGCACCAACAATTTTACCAATGTTTAATGATGAATTGACAAACTATTGCTTGAAACATTTAGACAAATGGAATGTTCATCTAATGACAGGTTGCGCAATTAAAGGAATCAAACCAGAGCATGTTGTGTATGCAAATGGCGACACTGAAAAAGAATTAGAAGCAGCGACAATTATCTGGACAACAGGTGTGAGTGGCAGCTTTGTTATGGGTGAATCTGGTTTTGAAGAACGTCGTGGTCGTGTAATGGTTAGCGATAACTTAACAGCACCAGACCATGATGATATTTACATCATTGGGGACGTTGCTGCTGTTATGGATAAGGAATCAAATCGGCCTTACCCAACAACTGCACAAATTGCTTTAAAAATGGGTGAATACACAGCGAAGCATATTCTTAGCCGCTCAAAAGGACAAACTCTACCAGGATTTGTTTTCAAATCTGCAGGTTCTGTCGCTTCAATCGGTAACACGCATGCATTTGGTATGGTTGGAAAAACTGGCGTTAAAGGTTACCCAGCTTCATTTATTAAAAAAATGATTATGAATAAATCATTGCTTGAAACAGGCGGTGTGAAAGAAGTAATGGCGAAAGGCCGTTTCGACTTATATCATTAAGCCGAAAAAATTAAACTGCCAAACAGAATTTCTGTTTGGCAGTTTTTCTATGCAAAAGATACATAGTGTAAAATGGTTGTTTAATTTCTTAGCACACTGGATAATAAATAGAAAGCGGTTACTGTATAAGGAGGAAAAAGGATGAAACCCAATATATTATTTATTTTAACAGATCAGCAACGGAAGGATACTTTGTCGACATATGGGAACCTGCCATGTACAACCCCTAATTTAGACGAATTAAGTGAAGAGTCCTATGTTTTTGAGAATGCTTATACAACGTGTCCCATTTGCACCCCTGCTAGGGCATCGCTACAAACCGGCTTGTATCCTATGCACCACGGGATGCTAACAAATTCTTATAACTATGGCAATATGGTACAAGAACTAGCAGATACTCCTGAATTGTTGAGTCGTCAATTGGAAAAAATGGGCTATCAAATAGGCTATACTGGCAAATGGCATCTAGGTTCAGGTGTCGACAATGTACAAAAAGATGCATATATTCAAAAATATATGGGGGATATTCAATTTGCAGAATTTGGTTTGCGAAATGATGCGTTACCAACCACAGTTGGTTATACAGGTGATGATTTTCCGGGACACGGATTTGGTGGTCACTACTACCCTCAATTTCAAGAGTATTTGGCAGAAAATAACCTAGATTTTAAAATTGAACACATTATCAATGGGTTTTATCAACAACATCAAGCAGGTGTTGTAACTACTGGGGTAGAAACGACTATCGAAAGTTTTTTAGTTCATCGCACGAAGATGATTTTATCTGAATTTCAAAAAGAGCAAGCACCGTGGTATTTCCAACTGAACTTTTGGGGACCACACGAACCCTATTTTGTCCCTCAAGAATTTTTGGAACCATACAAAGAGCTAGAAATTCCTGCGTGGCAAAATTTCGATGACAAAGGCGCATTGAAACCGCGCATTCACGATGTTAAACGTGGTGATTTTACCACCTGGGCAGAAATTGAACCTGTTGTTAAACATTATTTTGCAGGGGTATCGCATATCGACTATCAAATTGGTGAAGTTATTCGCTATTTAAAAGAAAACGAATTATACGATAATACTGTCATTATTTTTAGCGCTGATCATGGTGAGTCTTTAGGTATTCATGATGGACTTTGTGATAAAGCGATATTTATGTATGACGAAACCGTAAGCATTCCTTTGTTTATTAAACCAGCAAAATCACAAACTCGTCAGGAGTTGACGGAGTTTGTTACGAGTTGTGATATCTATTCGACCATTTTAGACTATGCGGGTGTGTCTGAAGAACAACGAGAACGTGATGGTCAATCGATGCGTCCGTTAATGGAAAATGCTAGCCTTGTTTGGCCAGAGACTGTTGTGACAGAATGTTCAGGAATTGGTAGTATCTTATTTTCACAACGTATGATTCGTAAAAAAGACATCAAATATGTGTTTAATTGTGGGGATGTTGATGAATTATATGATTTAGCAAGTGATCCATACGAAATGGATAATAAAATTGAGCAAGAAGCTTATCACGAAACGTTACAAGAGATGCGACAAGCCCTCAACGATTGGATGATAGACAATAATGATAACTTGATTTTTGAATATCAAGCATTGCGTATGCGAGGTGTTCATCGATGAAACTGATTTCTGGTGGAGAATATTGGATTGGGACCAATCAACCAGATGGCTATTTACAAGATCGAGAAGGTCCTCAAACACTGATACAAATGTCTGATTTTTGGATGGATGAAACGACGGTCACAAATGAAGAGTTTGCGAAATTTGTGGCAGAAACAGGTTATGTAACTGATTCAGAGCGGTTTGGCTGGTCATCAGTTTTCAGTTATTTTGTTTCTGAAAAAGACAAGCAACGGGCGATTATTCAAAATTCGAATTGGTTTGCAGTTAGTGGGGCAAATTGGCGACATCCTGAAGGACCAGAAACAACGCTTATCAATCGGTTCGATCATCCAGTTGTCCAAGTATCGCGAAACGATGCGATTGCTTATTGCCAATGGGCGAATAAACGCTTGCCGACAGAAGCTGAGTGGGAAATTGCAGCTAAAGGCGGAACAACTTTTGAACGCTATCCTTGGGGAGAAGAATTCCTAGCTAATAATCAACATCATTGTAATATCTGGCAAGGAAAGTTTCCTCGTGAAAATACACAAGCAGATGGATTTTTAGCCACTGCTCCTGTTCAAACATTTGAACCAAACGGCTATGGACTTTATCAAATGATTGGAAATGTTTGGGAATGGTGTGTAAATCCTCAAAAAATAGCATTGACAGAGTTCCAGACAACTAATGGAGCTGAATTTTGGCAAGAATATCAGCAAATAGATGATGAAGCATACGGTATACGTGGGGGATCATTTTTATGCCATGCTTCGTATTGTAAAAGATACCGAATTGCTGCTAGAAATGGGAATACAGGAATGTCTGCAAGTAACAACATGAGCTTTCGTTGTGTGCGAGATGTAACAAACCGATGAACAATTATTCATCGGTTTGTTTTAATTCTTCACATAATTGTTCATAATTAACTGTCTGGTCTGAGGAAAATAGGCGATAATGCAAGGTGTCATTGGTTCCGTCATGTAAAATTACTAAACGTTCTTGCTGTGGTTCAAAAGGGCTCATCGAAAAGACGGTAAAACAATCATCAATAATTTCGATGTCACGTAATGATTTAGATAATACTTTGCGAATATGGTGGACTTTTTTGATTCGCTCATCGGCTTTTTCTACCGCTTTTTTTAATGTAAAACCTTCTTCTAAATAATATTTGATTAATTCAACTTTTACGACAGTAGGCAATCGATAACGACGGGCAGTATGATTTTTATCAGTAACTGAAGTAATCCAACCTTTTTCTTCCCAATAGCGTAGTTGCCTTGGTGACGTACCACTCATTTCGCTTAACTCACTAATGCCTATCAATAAATCATCACTATCTAATAATTGTTTTACTAGAGAAGGTTTCATTTTTTTTCCTCATTTCCATAGAGTTTCTTCCTTCATTGTACTTTTAATTACACACGTGTCAAGTTAGTTGACAAAGTTTAAAAAAAGGAATAAAGTATGCAATGCTGAACAAGAAAAAGGGAGATGAACAAATGAGCAGCAAACAACCTTTAGATATTTACGGAAAACCTTATAATCGTACATTATTAGTTGCAATTTTATTGATTGGGACATTTTGTACAGTATTAAACCAAACATTATTGACTACTGCTTTTCCAGCGTTAATGAAAGCATTTGATATTACGGCATCAGATGTTCAGTGGCTAACAACGGGATTCTTATTAGTAAATGGAATTATGATTCCAATTAGTGCATGGTTAATCAATAAATTTAGCTCTCGAAGCTTGTATTTATTCGCAATGACAGTCTTTCTCTTAGGGACTTTGGCATGTTTTATGGCGCCAAACTTTGCGACATTATTAGTAGGGCGTTTGATTCAAGCCAGTGGTGTAGGTCTTTCAATGCCTTTGTTACAAAATATTATGTTATCTATTTTTCCACCAGAAAAACGTGGAGCAGCGATGGGAATGTCGGGTGTTGTTATTGGTTTAGCACCAGCTTTAGGTCCGACATTGTCAGGCTGGATTATTGATCATTATTCTTGGCGTGAATTATTTGGAATGATTTTGCCGATAGCTGTAATTGTTTTAATTTTGGCTTTCTTCCTAATGCGTAGTGTGATTCCATTGTCTAATCCAAGTATTGATATCTTATCTGCTTTGTTATCAAGTATCGGTTTTGGTGCCTTGCTGTATGGTTTTTCAAGTGTTGGGAACAAAGGCTGGGATAGCCTAGAAGTCTTAGGATTTATTGGAGTGGGGATTGCCGTAATCGGCTTATTTGTTTGGAGACAATTACGCTTGCCGGAGCCATTCTTGGAATTACGTGTCTTTAAATCACCCATTTTTACAATCGCTGCGATTCTATCAGGCGTGACTAATATGGCGATGATTGGTGCGGAGATGGTTGTACCATTATATATTCAAAATATTCATGGTGAAACGGCCTTCCATTCTGGGTTAATGTTATTACCTGGTGCATTAGTTATGGGGGTTATGATGCCAGTAACCGGTGCAATTTTTGACAAATATGGGGCACGTCGTTTAGCAATTGTAGGGATGATTATTTTAACTGCGGCAACTGCACCGTTTGCCTTTCTAACAGCCTCAACACCAATTATGTACATTATGGTATTATATGCTATTCGGATGTTTGGGATTTCAATGGTTATGATGCCAGTAACCACATCAGGAATGAATGCTTTACCAATGAACTTAATTAGTCATGGGACAGCTGTAAATAATACCTTCCGACAAGTGGCTAGTTCAATTGGAACAGCTGTTTTAATCAGTGTCTTAACAAATGTAACGACTGCGAATTTACCAGAAGAAGCGATGTTAGACAAAACACCGCTTGCTTATAAAGAACAAGCATTGAATGCAACATTATCTGGTTACCATGCAGCATTTATGGTTGCAATTGTCTTTGGTTTAATTGGTGTTGTGGTAGCGTTCTTCATTAAAGATAGCAAGCAACCAATCGAGGTTGAAGCAAAGGAGGTTAACGCATGATTATCTTCATTCTACTTTTAAGTGTGGTCGGTTTTGCGTTTACCTTCGTACTTGCGAAAAAAACTTGGCAAACCAGTGTGGGTATCGTCTGTGGTGGCATTTTTATTTTGTCATTACTGTTGATCACTGCAAACTTTGTGAGTCATTTTGGAATGAAAAAAGTTTCAGAAACGCAATCAATTGAACTTGTTTCTAGTGCTGATGGATTAGACGTATTACTTTACCAACCCTTAGGAGACGGTTCTGAAAAAGTCTACTTGTATCAAACACCTGACACCAAAGAACCGAAACCAACAGATACGGATTATGTGACTAATACTGTAACTGAAGGTACACCACCAGAATTAGTCACAGAAACAAGCTATTGGGAATATAAAAATGATTTGTATCAATTATTCTTCGGAATTGTTAATAACAATCATGAGTTTATCAAAGCAGCAAATACTTTTAATATACCTGAAAATTGGGAAGTGTTAAGTGTTGACCAAATGAAAAAATTTGGTGAATTAGCTAAAGAACGCCAAGCTTCTTTTAAAGAAGATGCCCAAAAAGAGATCCAAGCAAAAATGATGGCAGCTATTCAAAAAGATCCATCGTTGGCAGCTGATGAAACGAAACAACAAACAATGATTGATCAATGGACTGCTGAAATTCAAGCAAAAATGATGCAAGATTTGTTAAATGAAGTGAAATAAAAAACGACCCCCAAAAGTTAGACCAAAAAATCTAGCTTTTGGGGGTCGCTTCATTTCCTCTCTATCGTTCGGTTCTTTTCTTGTACATAAATTAATCTCACGACTACTGATTATTTAATGGTGATATTGCCACTTTCAATCGAGGCATTGAACGTGTGTGTGGCGTTTTGATTACTTTCAAAAGAAGTTGCTGTTTGTTTGCCTGTTAAATTTGGGACGGTTACTTTACCATGCTCTGTTTGTAAGGAAAAGTGCGTGTCTTGTAAGGTTGATTTCGTTAATTCTAAAGCAAGATCACCGTACTCACTTTTGATGTTATTTTCACCAGTGAAGCTGACATGTTGCCCTTTGATATTACCGCTTTCGGTTTTAAATTGAGTATTGTTAAACTGACTATTATCTAGTGTCATATTGCCGAATTCAGTGTGGATGTCCCCATTTTGAATAGTTGTTCCTTCAAAGGTTAAATTACCTGCTTCAGAATGCATGGTCAATTCTTCAATCTGAGTATCGTTAAAAATAGAATTACCTGCTTCATTAAAGACTTGTAAAGAATTAATTTTTGAATCTATCAGTGTTAGTTTTTGGGAATGAAGTGTTGTATGCTGTGCTTGTAACTTACTGATAGACACAGATCCAGCTTCAACATTGATTTGTACTGTCTCAAGTATCTTTTCTGGAAGATATAAAGTGATGGCAGTTTGATCTGCTTTGCTAATCGTTTCAAAATTAAATAAATGATTGATAAAAGAAATATCAATAAAGTAGTTTTGTGAATGATTTTTTTCTAAATAGAGCGTATGGTCTTTTTCTTCGTAGTTGAGAGCAGAAGCAACATCAGGATTGGTGCTGATATAAGAAAGATACGCTCGATTATCAGTCGAAGGTTCAATAATCAAATTAGCAAAGTCTAACTGAACTTCTAAGTTTTGGAAAGCTTTCAAAGGTTCCTTTATTAACTCAATGTGTTTAACCGTTTGTTTTCCTTTTAAATTAAACTCATTTAAGTTTGCGTGTGTAACATAATTTTTACCGCCTAAAATAAAACCAAAAGCCATTAAAACAAAACCAATGCCAATAAAAGTCAACGCAACTTGACGCTGTAGAAATTGTTTCATGAATGACGCACCTGCTTTCTAGTTAAGCGAGTCACAAGAGTTAGTGTCCAATGTTTAGCAACTTTCCAAATTAAAGGAATCAGTGGTAATACTAGAAGACCAATTCCAATAAGTAGCATTCCTAAACCAATTAAGGTCACACCACCTGGAAATGAAAAAGGAAGTGCCACAAAGCCACGTAAAATTAGTTTGCCTGCTACTAGAAAATCAGCAACCAGTAACGAAGCAAATGCCAATAATAAGCTAAACAATACTAAAATTCCTGAGAATAATAGTAAAAAGGCAGTTAGTGCGACAGGAATTCCAATAGGTGCTGCGAAAATTGCTAAAAGGGCTAACCAAAAGGTCCGCTTCATGGACCAACTTCTGAGGGGCGCGTGTGTTTGTTTTTCTACTAATTGATTGAGCAATTCACTAGCAGCTTGTTTAGGTGTTCCTAATTCATTGATAACCATTTGTTCATTTTCAATTCCCGCTTCATCAAAATACTCAGTGAAATAATCAATAGCATCAATATACTCTTCCTGGGGAAGTTTCTTTAAGTATTTTTTTAATTGCTGTAAATAGTTTTCTCGATTCATCCTCGAACGCCTCCTTCAATAATTGCATCCAAACTATCACGATAATTTGACCATTCATGTCGTAGAAATTGTAAATGTTCTTTTCCAACAGAGGTCAGTGAATAATATTTTCTTTTTCTTCCTTGAAAAATTCGGGTATATGTTGTTAAGTACTCACTTTTTTCCAATTTTTTTAGAATTGGATAGAGAGTGGATTCTTTGATATCAGCAACTAATTTCACTGTTTGGCTAATTTCATATCCATAAGAATCTGCCGTTTCTACGACTGACAAAATGATACATTCAATCAACACAGACGATACGGGATAATACATTTTTTTCACATCCTTGATATATCAATCTTTTTTTATATATAAAAATTTTATATATATAATTTATATATATCCTACTATGAAATTATTTAAAAAGCAAATAGAATTTTATGGATTATTTGTTGACAGTTGTAGACGATAGTTGTATAGTGAATATATAAAGATTACATTAGTAAACAAAGAGGTGCTTTCTATGGAAATTTCAAATGCGGAATGGCAAGTGATGCGTATTATTTGGTCGCAAGAACAAACGACTAGTAGAGAGATTACGCAGTTGCTACAAGAAAAATTTCATTGGACCACTTCAACGGTTAAAACGTTATTAACGCGTTTAGTTGCAAAAAAATTTGTAGCTACCGAGAAAGTCGGAAATCGTTTTTTATATAGCCCTTTAATTACGGAAGAAGCTAGTGTGTTAGCAATCAGCCGGGAAATTTCTGATAAAGTGTGCAAGAAAAAAATGCCTCTGGTTATTATGGATTTAATTCAACAAAATGAGTTAACGTCAGAAGATGTTGCCGATTTGATAAAAGCTTTGCAAGCAAAAGAGGTTGTTGAAAAGAATGCTTGTCATTGCCTTCCCGAAAATCATCAATGTTAGGAGAGAAAAAAATGAAAGAGTATAGTATTGAAGGGATGACCTGTGCGTCATGTGCCCAAACGGTTGAGAAAGCCGTCAAAAAAATCGAAGGTGTGCAAGAAGCAACTGTCAATTTGGCAACAGAAAAGCTTAGTGTAGCTGCAGAACATGTTAGTGAAGAACAAATTAAACAAGCGGTCACTGCTGCTGGTTATCAAGTGGCTGATTCAACGATTGAGCAAACATTTACTATTGAGGGAATGACCTGTGCGTCATGTGTTCAAACAGTTGAAAAGGCTACACAAAAAGTTGCTGGAGTTAAAGAAGTTTCTGTTAACTTGGCAACAGAAAAAATGATGGTTCGCTTTAATCCAGAAGAAGCATCCACTTCGGCGATTGTAACGGCCGTTTCAGATGCTGGTTATCAGGCAACTTTTGGAGAAGAAACATCTAAAAATGATAAGAAAGCTGCTTATATTCAAGAAATGTGGTTCCGATTTTTATGGTCTGCAATTTTTGCAGTGCCATTATTATACATTGCCATGGGTCCTATGGTTGGCTTACCTTTACCTAGTTTTATTCACCCAGATCATAATGTGACTGCGTTTGCGATTTTACAATTAGTTTTAACCTTACCGATTGTTTATGTGGGGCGCTCATTTTACACAGTTGGTTTTAAAGCATTGGGTAAAGGTCATCCCAATATGGATTCACTGATTGCGATTGGTACATCGGCTGCTATTTTACAAGGAATGGTTATGACAACACTTTTAGTTATGGGGAAAATTGTCATTCATCATGGCAACCATCCTGATTTATATTTTGAATCAGCAGGCGTCATCTTGACATTAATTACTTTAGGAAAATATTTTGAAGCAGTATCAAAAGGCAAAACCTCTGAAGCTATTAAAAAGCTCATGGATTTAGCACCAAAAACGGCGCGTATCATTCGCCAAGATCAGGAAATTGAATTACCAATTGAACAGGTTCAAGCAGGCGATGTTGTAGTTGTACGTCCCGGTGATAAAATTCCTGTTGATGGTATTATTCTTTCAGGAAATTCTGCTGTGGATGAATCGATGTTAACCGGTGAGAGTATTCCTGTTGAAAAACATCAAGGCGATACGGTTATTGGGGCCAGTCTCAACAAGAATGGCTCTTTCCATTTCAAAGCAACAAAAGTAGGCAAAGATACAACATTATCTCAAATCATTCGTTTGGTGGAAGATGCACAAGGTTCAAAAGCACCAATCGCTAAATTAGCAGATAAAGTATCCGGTGTATTTGTACCGGTAGTAATTGTGTTGGCAATCTTATCTGGGTTAGCCTGGTTTTTCTTAGGACAAGAATCATGGGTCTTTGCCTTAAGTATTACAATTTCTGTATTGGTTATTGCTTGTCCATGTGCGCTTGGTTTAGCAACACCAACAGCAATTATGGTGGGGACAGGTAAAGGCGCAGAAAATGGTGTTTTGATTAAAAGTGGGGATGCATTAGAAGCAACTCAAAAAGTTCAAACGATAGTTTTTGATAAAACAGGGACAATCACAAAAGGGAAACCAATTGTGACTGACATTGTTACTTATAACAATGTCACAGAAGAAGAGGTTCTTGTGCTAGCTGCTTCAGCAGAAACGGGTTCAGAACATCCATTAGGGGAAGCTATTGTTGAAAGTGCAGAAACACGCGAGCTACCGCTAAAAAAATACACAGATTTTCAAGCGATTCCGGGACATGGAATCGCAGTTACAGTTACAGATAAAGCATTGCTACTAGGTAATCAAAAACTAATGAAGGAAAACCAAATTGATTTATTAGATGCTGTCACAAGGGCAAATCAATTAGCTAATGAAGGCAAAACGCCAATGTTTGTCGCAGCTGATGGACAATTAATCGGAATTGTCGCAGTTGCAGATACGCTTAAAGAAAATAGTGTTGCAGCGATTGATAAATTGCATCGAATGGGACTTCAGGTGGCAATGATTACTGGTGACAACAAGCGAACAGCTGAAGCAATTGCCAAACAAGTAGGAATTGATCGTGTATTTAGTGAAGTGTTACCCGAAGATAAAGCAAAAGAAGTGAAGAAATTACAAAATGAAGGATTACATGTTGCGATGGTGGGTGATGGCATTAACGACGCCCCTGCCTTAGCCCAAGCCGACATTGGGATTGCGATTGGTTCTGGAACGGATGTCGCAATTGAATCTGCCGATATTGTCTTGATGCGCAGTGATTTGATGGATGTACCGACTGCAATTGAATTAAGTCGGGCAACGATTAAGAATATTAAAGAGAATCTTTTTTGGGCATTTGCTTATAATGTGTTAGGTATACCAGTAGCGATGGGGCTTTTACATCTTTTTGGCGGCCCGTTGTTAAATCCAATGATTGCTGGAGCAGCAATGAGTTTTAGTTCAGTTTCTGTTTTGTTAAATGCCTTACGTTTAAAAGGGTTTAAACCGAAAAAATAAACTTAAGATATTCATCAAGGTAATATGCTCCCTCTATATAGGACTTTCGCATTTCAGTGTCCTATATAGGGGGAGTATAGTTATTTTGTTTCCTTTTGTTATAGTGACAAGCAGCATATTACTTCTCTAAAATTTTTTCAAATACCAGCAATCCATCGTATCATGTCCGCTTGCACCTAAAGGACTTTCTAAGCGTTCAAATTGATTTTTTTCGTATAAGCGTAAAGCTTTCTCCATTGTTGAAAAAGTTTCTAAATAAATCCCTTGATAGTATTTTTTGGCAAAATCAAGTGCATGAGACATCAGCAGTTGTCCGTAACCTTTTCCTTTGGCACTAGAGCTTAGGTATAATTTTTGGAGTTCAGCAATATTTTCGGTAAAAGGTACAACACCAATACCACCAATTAATTGATTGTTTTCAATAAGCACCCAATACTCTGCATGTAGTATTTGCTGATAAAATTCGTATAGCTGATCTAATTCAGGGTCAAAATACGCTGTACCGGGAATATCTAATTGGTAATCTTCGAGATTTTTGCGAATAATTTTTGCCATCATCGCATTATCTGTTTCTTGTATCGGACGAATTATCATTTTTTTGCTCTCCATTCCATTTGTCAAATTATCAGAAAATAATACTGAAAATCCTTCTTTTATACTTGAAAATTTCAGAAAATTCATGTAAAATTTTGAAGGTTTAACTAATTTTATAGAGTTGGAGATGGTTTTGCAATGTCTAAGTATCAACGAAAAGTTTTAGTATCTACTTCTGCTGGAATCGCATTAGAAAATATGGATATCATGTTTCTGGCTTTCTCGCTTTCTTCTATCATTTCAACCTTTGGAATTTCAGGAACACAAGCGGGTTTAATTGCAACAATCACCAATTTAGGAATGTTAGTCGGCGGAATCTTTTTTGGGTTAATGGCGGACAAGTATGGTCGTGTCAAAGTTTTCTCGCAAACAGTTATTTTATTTTCGATTGCGTCATTATTAATGTATTTTGCATCAAATATTTATTTAGTGTATTTATTCCGTTTTATCGCTGGAATTGGTGCTGGTGGGGAATATGGGGCATGTATGTCGTTAATTTCTGAAACATTTCCCAAAAAACACTTAGGAAAAGCGACTTCAATGGCTGGAATTGGTGGTCAAGTGGGGGCTATGTTAGCAGCCATTTTAGCATCATTGATTATTCCAACACTTGGTTGGAAAATGTTATATGTGATTGGGGTTTTACCAGTTTTTATGGTCTTATTTATTCGTCGCGATTTAAAAGAACCAGAAGCCTTTGAAGAAACACAAGCAAGTGGTCGTAACACGAGTTTATGGTCATTATTTGCCAATCCTAAAACAGCATGGCAAACAATTGGTTTAACTGCAATGGTTACTGTGCAAATTGCTGGTTATTTCGGTTTGATGAACTGGCTACCATCGATTATGCAAACACGTTTGGGCTTGTCTGTATCAGGTTCTTCTTTATGGATGGTGAGTACTATTTTAGGAATGTCTGTAGGAATGCTAACGTTTGGAACAATTATGGATAAAATTGGCGCCAGACGCTCATATATGATCTTCTTAGTCTGTTCTGCACTGTCGGTTTATTTATTAGTCTTAGCTAAAAATCAATGGACCTTAATTACCGCAGCAGTTATAGTTGGTTACTTTATCAATGGCATGTATGGCGGCTATGGTGCCATTATTAGTCGATTATATCCAACGGCCATTCGCGCAACTGCGAATAATTTTATTATGAATTTGGGTCGTGCGGTAGGTGGTTTTTCTTCGATTGTCATTGGCTTTTTAATGGATAACTACAACTTACAAGCTGTAGTCTTATTCTTATCATTAATTTACTTAGTTAGTTTAACAGTATTGATGACCATTCCAGGTATTAAAGCTTTAAATGAACAGATCTAAAAAGGAAGTCCAACATTAAAGAGATTGTATCTTTTAAAAGTGGTAGAAAGCTTTTTATTTTAGGCTTTCTACCACTTTTCATTTGTCTGAATATCTCTTTTTATGAATAACATTGGTGCTAGGACCAAGTGAATAAAAGAATGCATGAGTGTCTGTATCTCTTTAAAATAAATCTAGATGGAATAAGAGCTACTGATAGAATGTGTAGATTCCCCTGTTTTATTTAAGAAAAGCATTTATTAAACAAAACATCTACATTATACTTATGAATACGCAATTCTTTATATTGAGGTTAGATAACGGTCTTAACCCCAGTATAAAGTTTTTCTATATGTACGGGATGCATGTATTAGTGTTAAATCTATATTTTTTAATATTAGCAGGAAATTTTATCATAAAAGGAGAATAGAAATGTTAAATGGCGTACTCGTCAATAGTGCCGCAATTATTTTAGGTGGTTGTTTAGGTGCAATATTGCGCAATATTAGTGAAGAAATGAAAGATACCGTTACGAAAGGAATTGGCTTGTGTGTAGTTGCTTTGGGAATCCAAATGGCTAGTCAGACGAAATTTTTTACAATGATGATTGTGAGTCTGTGCATTGGTGCAATGATTGGTGAATTTTTAGGGATTGAAAATGGCATGAACCGTCTAGGGCTATTTTTAGAAAAGAAATTTGCGCGGCCTAATAGTAATTTTGCTGAAGGTTTTGTGACGGCATCGCTTATTTTTGTGATTGGTTCAATGGGCATTATTGGTTCAATTGAAAGTGGTGTCTCAGGAAATCATGCAACATTGTATACAAAAGCCGTTATGGATGGATTTTTAGCCATTATGTTGACAGCCTCTTTAGGTGTCGGTGTGTTATTTTCTTCTATTCCTATTCTTTTATATCAAGGAACCATTGTTTTAGCTGCTAGTGTCTTAGTCCGCTTGATTCCTCCTGAGTTACTAACAGAGTTAATGGGTGAAATTAGCGCGATTGGAGGAATAATGATTTTGGGCATTGGGATTAACCTTTTGAAAATCAGCTATATCCGAGTATCCAATTTTTTACCGGGATTGCTTGTGTTTGTACTACTGATGTGCATTCAATATTTCTACTAATGGTTATTGATAGGCTTCCTATTTTGCTTATGTTACTCTAGAAAAAAGGAGGTCGTTTAGATGCAATGGCTTATTTGGTTACTGAGCGTGATTGGTATTGAGTTAACCGGGGTTATTTCTAGCTTTTTTGCAGGTGATATTCAAAGTGTCTACCAAGAATTACAAAAACCACCTTTCTCACCGGCAGGTAGTGTATTTGGGATTACGTGGACAATTCTTTATGCAATGATTGGGACGGCACTATTTCTGTTGCTGACTTCAAAAGTCAGCAAAGGCAAACAAACAGCAATTGTCTTATTTATTATTCAACAAGTTTTGAATTTTTCATGGAGCATTATTTTCTTTGGTGGCGGTCACTATTGGTTAGCGAGTGTGGTAATCGTGGCGTTAATCCTTTTGATTGCTGTTAGTATCAAGGCCTTTTATCGTATCAATCCTTTAGCAAGTTATTTATTTATTCCCTATCTTTTATGGTGTCTATTTGCTAGTTATTTATGTATCAGTATTGCTATTTTAAATTAAAACAACGCTCCGAATGGGAACACACGACATTTGTGCCTCTCGTTCGGAGCGTTTCTTTTCTTTACAGATATTCTTCAGTTAAGACCATGAACTCTTTGATATCTTTTAAGACCATATCGATACCAGCTTGCCAGAAGTCAGGTTTTGTCAAATCAACTTGTAAATGTTTTTGTGCTAAATCTTCGGTTGTCATTGAAGCAGTGTCACGTAACAAGGCAATATACTCATCTTCAAAGTTAGCACCTTTTTGATTAGCATAAGCATAGATGCCCATGCTAAATAAATAACCAAATGTATATGGGAAGTTATAAAATGGCACATCATCAATAAAGAAGTGTAATTTAGCCGCCCAGAAGTGTGGATGGTATGTGCCTAAGCTATCTAAATAACTTTCTTTTTGGGCTGCTAACATCATTTCTGTGATTTGTTCAGAAGAAACCAATCCTTTTTGACGTGCTTGGTAGAAATTATTTTCAAAAATGTAACGTGTATGGATGTTCATGAACATCGCAATGGCATTTTGCATTTTTGCATCCAATAAATTGATTTTTTCTTCTTTAGTCGTCGCTTCTTTTAACGTAGCATCAGCAACAATCAATTCAGCAAAAGTGCTAGCTGTTTCGGCAACGTTCATAGCGTAGTCTTGGTTTAAGCTAGGTAAGTCCCATAAGACACTACTATGGAATGCATGACCTAATTCATGGGCTAAGGTTGCTACTTCGTTAACAGAATTACTATATGTCATGAAAATACGCGATTCTTGAGTTTCAGGTAAACTCGTACAATAGCCACCGGGGCGTTTTCCTGGACGATCTTCAGCTTCAATCCAGGCCTTATCAAAGGCCATTTGCGCAAATTCGGACATTTTAGGACTGAATTTTTCAAAATTCTCTACAATAAATTCTGCTGCATCATCAAAAGAATAGGTACGTTCTTGCATTTCACCTAAAATGATAGGCGCATCTTGATCTTGCCAATCCATTTTATCTTTTCCAAATAATTGAGCTTTACGTGTTAAAAAGTCAACGATTGGTTGTTTATTTTTTTGAATGGTAGCCCACATAGTATCTAAAGTTTCTTGTTTTAAACGATTGTATTCTAAGGGTTCTTTCAGATAATTGTCGAAACCATGTAATTTTTGAGTAGATAAACGGAAGCCATCTAAGTGGTTGAGGGTATCTGCAAATAAATCAGCTTTTTCACTCCAAGCTTGCTCCCATTTCTCAAATAATTCTTGGCGAACGTTGGCGTCAGGATCGCCCATCATTTTATTAAAGGCTTGTCCGGCTGACAGGTGGATCTCTGTACCATCTGTTTGGGTAAATGGAATAGTGATGCTTGCAACAATTGTGTCATAATGTTCACTCCAAGCATTTAAACCATCTAATTTTAAGGTATTAATAATATTCTCTTCCGCTTCAGATAGTAGTTCCTTACCATCACGACGAATTTCTGTTAGGCGGAAAGCAACTGGCTGTAATTGTTTGGTTGCCATCAGTGTTTTCCAAGTATCCTCATCAATCTCCGTTAATTTTTTAGAGAAAATGGTACTTGCTAACTGATATTCTGGTAATTTACTATATAAGTCACCGGATAATATTTTTGCTTTACTATCGTTAACATTGCTTGAAAGTAAGGCATTAATGAAACTTGAACATTGTCCAAATCCGTTGCTGATTGTTTCAGCAAATTGCAATAGTTGCACTAAAGCATCGGTCGCATCTTCAGCTGGTGAAAAAGCCGTTACCGCATGATGGTATTCATGGATTTCATCCGATAATTGTTGCATTCGTTGTTCTAACTTTTCTGAATTGCTTCCCCCTGAAAAAATTGAATCTAAATCCCAGTTGATTGCATAAGTCATGAAAAAAACTCCCTTCTGTTTTCCGTATCTAGTATAACATAACTGTTTCTTTGCTAAACAGAAAATGCTAAGATGAGATATTGAGGTGATTGAACAGTGAAAAAAGGCATGAAAAATGGAAATACCTATTTAATTATCGGTTTTGTTGTTATGGCACTCCTCTTTTATAGCTCATCGCAATCCTATGAGGAGCAGTCTCAAATTGGATTACTTAAAGTATTGTTAAAAAATGAACCGTTCAAAGAGTGGTTAAGTAAAATTTCTTTTCTATATGCAGATAGTGAAATTAGTATTCAAGCGAAAGGTTATTTTGCTTTTGTTGAATTCTTTGTTCGTAAATTTGCCCATTTTTGCACCTATTTTATTTTAGGGGGCAGCTTTTGTTTAGGACTATTTCCCAAATTAAAGTCATTAGGTTTATCGGCTTTTTTTGGTTGGATGGCAGCAACAGGTTATGCGGGAATGGATGAATTTCATCAAATGATGACAAATGGACGCACGCCTTTGTTTCAAGATGTGATGTTAGATTCAGTGGGGGCATTAACGGCAGTTATGTTATGTTGGATGTTCATTGGCTTTCGACAACAGCGAATTTTCTAAAAGGAGAGGATAGTATTGGCAGGACATAGTAAATGGAAAAATATTCAAGGAAGAAAAAATGCTCAAGATGCCAAACGAGGAAAAATCTTCCAAAAATTATCAAGAGAGATTTATATTGCAGCAAAAAATGGTGGTTCGGATAGCAGTTCAAATCCGGCTTTACGTTTAGCTTTGGATAAAGCGAAGGCAGCAAACATGCCTAATGATAATGTAGAACGTGCGATAAAAAAAGCGACTAGTTCCACTGATGGCGCAAACTATGATGAAGTAATTTATGAAGGTTATGGACCGGGCGGCGTAGCTATTTTGGTAGAAACTTTAACGGATAATCGTAATCGTACAGGAACCAACGTGCGGGTGGCTTTTAGCCGTAATGGCGGAAATCTCGGTGAGACAGGTTCGGTCAGTTATATGTTTGACCGTAAAGGGTATATTGCGATTGAAAGAGCAGACGTAACTTTGGATGAAGATGAA
The DNA here is from genome assembly GCF_058216475.1 of Enterococcus sp. AMC2644. Lineage (NCBI taxonomy): Bacteria > Bacillati > Bacillota > Bacilli > Lactobacillales > Enterococcaceae > Enterococcus > Enterococcus sp. AMC2644. The sequence continues at coordinate 1,288,206 of NZ_CM177095.1, read as the reverse complement.
ATGTTAGAAAAAATTTTGGAAGTTGGCGGCGAGGATTTAATTACATCGCCTGAAGTATTTGAAATCTATACAGCTCCAGAAGATTTCACAGCGGTTCGTGATGAATTAGAAAAAGAATTTATCTTGGCGCAAGCTGAATTAACCATGTTTCCTCAAACTACTACGGTATTGTCAGATGATCAAAAGGCACAATTTGCCCAGCTTATTGAAAAATTAGAAGATGATGACGATGTATCAGAAGTTTATACATCAATTGAAGAATAAAAAAGGTAATGACGACCAAAAGTTAAACGTTTAAGGAGTGGAGAAATCCGCTCTTTTTTAGTGTTCTAAAATTACTTCTTAAGCGCCTGTCTGTTCCGCCCGTTCCTTCAAGCCTGTATTTAGCCATGAAAAAGCGACCTCCAAAAGTTAGATTTTTTGGTCTAACTTTTGGAGGTCGCTTCATTGCTGTTCAGCTTTTTTGTTTATAGGACAATAACTGGCGTTCCTACTTCAACAATATCAAATAGTTCTGCCATGACGCCAGGTGGGGTATTCACACAACCGTGAGAACCAACTGTTTTCCAAAGTTCGCCACCATAAGCAGGTTGCCAACTTGAATCATGGATTCCGACACCAGTCCAGTCAATTGGCATCCAATAATCAACCGGCTCAGCATATTTTGAGCCATCATCATTTGTGCCACGTAAGGTAGCATTGCGTTCTTTATTCCAAATATAAAAGACTCCTGGGGGCGTAGGTGTTTTAGGTTTCCCAGAAACAACATCCGTTTCTAACACTACTTCTCCATCTTTGTAATACCACATATGTTGATTTTTTAAATCTACTTCAACGTAAGTATTGCTGAATAGTGGGGCACCTGCATCAGCACTTCCTTGGGCAATCGGTGAACGAGTAAAATCTTCGCCATTTAATAAATCAGCAATTAAGGCATCTGTTTCATCATCTGGTGCAATAGTCCAACTCAATGTCCCAGCAGGAACAGAAACTTCACCGCGGCGAGTACTTTTGAAAGTGGAATCATTCGTACTGGTATTATACTCTTCTCCTAAAGAAGCTACGTATTTGCGTACCTTGTCCCGATTGAGATCTGCTTTTCCATCTTTATAAGATAACCAATCCATAATTTTATCTTTAGGAATTTCAAAGGTATTCCCATTAATAGTATAAGAAGCATTGATATGCGCAATTTTATTTAAGGTATCAGCTTCTTTGTTTAATTCAGGATTATCTGCCGTAATTTTTGGAGTTGTTTTATATGTGTCTAGACTTAATTCATCTTTACCAGCCAATAAGTCAGCCTTGAAATCGTCTATTGTTTTTTGAACATCAAATTTCGTACCTGTAACCTCAGGAGTAATTTCAAATCCATCTTCTCCCTTAGTTAATTTTGCATCTGCCGTGACTTGTCGATCTTTATTTAGCTTATCAAGTTCTTTTTTTAGTTCTTCAGTTTTGTTAGCTAAACTATTTTCATCAAAAGCAGCTTTATTTAAAGAAAGATTTTGTTTGGAACCAAGGGAAGCTGTTCCCCATAACCATTGGCTTTGTTCCTCTTTAATTTTTTCTAGTTCAGCAGTAAAATCTGTATTTAGACCAAAGTCATGTTTATTAATTGTTTTCCATTCCTGGTTATTTTCTTTCAATGTAAATTCTTGCGCTGCATACTGATCATGCAGCTTTTTATTTGCTTCCTCTACAGTTAATTCACTTACATTGATATCTTCAACATATGTTTTTGGTAAAAAATGATCAATATAATATGTACTACGATAAGAATAACCTGCGACAATAACCAAAACACCCACCAACACGCCAATGATGACTTTTTGAGTCGTAGACGTCATTGAACGTTTTTCAGAAAGAGACATAGAGATATTCAACTCCTCATAAATTTAAACTTGTGCTGCCTGACAACACAATAAGTTAGTAATATCATAGCACATTTACAATTGAAAACGAGAATAATGCTTATAAAGTGGATGAATTCTAATAAATATTTAAAAAAAAGCAAACACGGCCTTAAACCAAAGGCGTGTTTGCTTCTTTCATGTTTTTGATTGGTTACAAATTAGTTGTTTTCAGCATCTTCGGCATCTAATTTTTCAAAAGCTGCATCTAGAATATCTTTCAATTGTTTTGCTGAAGCAGCCATTCGATTTTTTTCGCCGTCATTTAATGGGATTTCAATAACTTGTTGGATACCTTGTGCATTGATAATGGCTGGTGCACCAATATAGATATCTTCTAATCCATATTCACCATTCATATAAACAGATAAAGGTAATACAGCATTTTCATCGCCTAAAATAGCTTTAGTGATACGTGCTAAAGCTACGGCAATCCCATAAAAAGTAGCCCCTTTTCTTTCAATAATAGTGTAGGCAGCATCACGTACGCTAAAGAATAAGTTAACCATCGCTTCTTCATCGACTTCTGGATGATTTTTAACCCACTCATAAATTTGTAAACCAGCAACGTTAGCGTGAGACCATACAGGGAATTCTGAATCGCCATGTTCACCTAAGATATAGGCATGAACGTTACGAGCATCCACATCTAATAATTGTGCTAATGCTTGACGGAAGCGTGCAGAATCTAGAGAAGTACCTGAACCGATTATACGTTCTTTAGGGAAACCTGAAAATTTCCAAGTTGAATAAGTTAAGATATCTACCGGATTAGCTGCGATTAAGAAAATTCCATCAAATCCTGATTCAACAATCTGTGTTACTACTTCACGATTGATTTTTAAGTTTTTGTGAACTAAATCTAAACGTGTTTCGCCTGGTTTTTGAGGAGCGCCAGCAGTAATAACAACAATGTCAGCATCATGTGCATCTGCATAAGTTGCTGCATAGATTTTTTTAGGTGAAGTGAAAGCTAATGCGTGAGATAAGTCTAGAGCATCTCCTTCAGTTTTTGGTACGTTGATATCAATAATGCCGATTTCTTGGGCAATATTTTGAGTTACTAAGGCAAATGCGTAGCTAGAACCTACTGCGCCATCTCCAACAAGAATAACTTTTTGATGATCTTTTTTTAATGTTTGTGCAGCCATCAGTGTATCAATCCTTCCACTTTTTGTTTTAATATTTCCTTTACATTTACTATGTTACCATCTTCACGAGGATTTGTCATGTGATTTATGAAACAATGTAACAGTTTTTTTAACTGTGATAGTTGTAAATGCTTACTTCACAAATCTGTGCTTATTTTTAGTTTGTAAAATAGTTAAAAAAATCATTAGGAAAGCATGGAATTTTGGGTTATTGGGAGGGATTATGGTATAATTTATAAAAATAAGCAGAGAAACTGGACAATGAAAACTTGTCCAGCATTTTGCGTGAAATTGAAAAAAATGGAGCAAATGGAGATAGATAGATGAAAATGATCGTCGGACTGGGAAACCCTGGTAGAAAATATGAGAATACAAAACATAATGTTGGCTTTATGACCGTAGACCGTTTAGCAAAACAATTTAATGCAACCTTCAAAAAAAATCCTTTTGAAGCAGAAGTTGCTGATTTTTTTGTGAATGGAGAAAAAATTTTATTAGTTAAACCACAAACGTTTATGAATGAGTCAGGACGAGCAGTTGGGCCGTTGATGACTTATTTTGGTGTTTATCCAGAAGAATTAGTGGTTATTTATGATGATTTGGATTTAGTTTTAGGTAAAATTCGTCTTCGTCAAAAAGGAAGTGCGGGTGGCCATAATGGCATGAAGAGTATTATTTCTCATTTAAACACACAAGAATTTGATCGTATCAAAATTGGCATTGATCGCCCTAAAGCAGGCATGACTGTAGTGAGTCACGTCTTGAGTGGTTTTTCAAAAGAAAATCAGCCGTTAATTGAAGGAAGTATCGATAAAGCCGTAGAAGCGACCATTGATTATATTGAAAAGAATGATTTTATTGCTACGATGAATCGTTTTAATTAGGAGGAAAAGAATGAATTTAATTAATTTAATAGAAAAAACTCCTTTTATTAAAGAGTGGTATCAAGGCATTGAAGAAAAATTACAAAGACAATTAATTACCGGGTTAGCGGGTTCTGCTAAAACCTTAGCAATTGCTAGTGCCTATCAAAAGTTCCGTCGTCCAACCGTTGTTGTGACGGCGAATTTGTATTATGCCAACCAGTTAGTAGAAGATTTACGTCAAGTGATTGACGATGTTTATATATTTCCAGTAGATGAAGTTCTTTCTGCAGAAATGGCTTTTTCTTCACCTGAAGCCAAAGCCGAACGGGTAGTAACTTTACATGCGATTGCTGAAAATCAACCAGGCGTCTATGTCTTGCCTGTTGCAGCGATTCGTAAATTTTTACCCACTCTAAAAACATGGCAAGAGGTCCAATTCTCATGGCACGTAGGGGATGAAATTGATGTTGGACAACTCCCACAACAGTTAGTATTAATGGGGTATGAGCGTCAAACGATGATTGGCAAGCCGGGTGAGTTTAGTATTCGAGGAAGTATTATTGATATTTACCCTTTGCATACGGAATATCCTATTCGTTTAGAATTATTTGATGTTGAAATTGATTCCATGCGTTATTTCGATGTGGAGACACAGCGTTCAGTAGAAAATTTAGATGAAGTAGTCGTCTTGCCAACAACAGAATTAGTTTTTTCAAAAGAAAATTTAGCTAAAGGCAGCGAAAAACTTCAAGAATTATTAACTAAACGTTTAGCTGTGACGAATGAACCAACCGACAAGCAATTTTTATCTGATTATTTCGGACAACTAATTGCTTCTTGGAGAGATGGGATTCCAGGCGATACAGCGAACTTGTATACGGATCTTTTATATCAAGAAAAACAAACCATTTTAGATTATTTCGCGAAAGATACTTTACTATTAGTTGATGATTACGGTCGTATGATGGAAAATAATCGTGAAATTGAACGAGAAGAAAGTGAATGGCAGACACAAAAAATTTCTGAGTTGCGCGTTTTTTCTGAACAAATGTTTGGCATGAATCTTCACCAATTATTTCAACGTTTAACTTTTACAACGACCTATTTTTCACTATTTCAAAAAGGAATGGGAAATTTACGTTTCCAAGCTATTCACAATGTTCAATATCGTCCGATGCAACAATTTTTTGGACAAATGGGTTTATTAAAAGTCGAAATTGACCGTTGGGAAAAACAACAACAAACAGTCATTTTTTTAGTTGGGAATCAGGAACGTGCTAAAAAACTAGAGCAAGATTTTCGTGACCATGAAATTTATGCAGTTGAAACAACACCTGATCGCTTATTTACAGGACGTTCTCAAATTGTTGAAGGCACATTGCAAAGCGGATTTGAACTCCCTCAAGATCATGTGGTCATTGTAACTGAGCAAGAAATGTTCCAAAAAGTAACCAAAAAGCGTAAGCGTCGGCAAACAGTTACGAATGCAGAGCGTTTAAAAAGTTACAATGAATTAAAAACGGGTGATTATGTCGTTCATGCGAATCATGGAATTGGTAAATATATTGGTATGCAAACATTAGAGGTAGATGGTGTCCATCAAGATTACATGACAATTGTTTATCAAAATGACGATAAGTTATTTATCCCTGTTACTCAGTTAAACTTAATTCAAAAATATGTTGCCTCTGAATCAAAATCACCTAAGATTAATAAACTGGGTGGGACAGAGTGGGCAAAAACCAAGCGAAAAGTCTCGAAAAAAATTGAGGATATTGCGGATGATTTAATCCAACTTTATGCGAAACGAGAAGCTGAAAAGGGATATGCTTTCGCTCCCGACGATGCTTACCAGCGTGAATTTGAAGATGCCTTTCCATACAGTGAAACCGACGATCAATTGCGTAGTACGGCTGAAATTAAGCATGACATGGAAAAAGAAAAACCCATGGATCGTTTACTTGTAGGCGATGTTGGCTTTGGAAAAACTGAAGTAGCGTTGCGAGCAGCATTTAAAGCAGTTAAGGAAAGTAAACAAGTGGCTTTTTTAGTCCCAACCACGATTTTGGCGCAACAACATTATGAAACGATGGTTGACCGTTTTGAAGGTTTTCCTGTAAATGTGGGCTTGTTAAGCCGTTTTCGTACAAAAAAGCAACAAAATGAAACGATTAAAGAAATTAAAGAAGGCAAAGTGGATATTGTCGTTGGAACCCATCGGATTTTGTCGCAAGATATTGAATTTGCAGATTTAGGATTATTAGTAATTGACGAGGAGCAACGTTTTGGAGTGAAACACAAAGAACGCTTGAAACAGCTTCGCTCACAAGTGGATGTGGTCACCTTAACAGCTACGCCGATTCCAAGAACCTTACACATGTCAATGCTTGGTGTGCGGGATTTATCCGTAATTGAAACACCACCTGAAAATCGTTACCCCATTCAAACGTATGTCATGGAAACCAATCCAGGGGCAATTCGTGAAGCTATCTTGCGCGAAATGGCACGTGGCGGCCAAGTTTTCTACTTATACAATCGGGTAGATACGATAGAGCAAAAAGTAGAGGAACTCCAAGCGTTAGTACCAGATGCTCGGATTGGGTACGCCCATGGGCAAATGACTGAAGTGCAATTGGAAAATACCTTGTTTGATTTTATTGAGGGCCAATTTGATGTTTTAGTTACGACAACAATTATTGAAACGGGCGTAGATATCCCCAACGCGAATACCTTATTTGTCGAAAATGCTGATTATATGGGCTTATCTACGTTGTATCAATTACGCGGACGGGTTGGTCGAAGCAATCGCGTGGCGTATGCATATTTCATGTATGAACAACAAAAAATATTAAATGAGGTCAGTGAGAAACGCTTACAAGCAATTAAAGACTTTACTGAACTAGGCTCTGGGTTTAAAATTGCCATGCGCGATTTATCGATTCGCGGTGCGGGAAACTTATTGGGAGCACAACAACATGGCTTTATTGACTCTGTCGGATTCGATATGTATGCGCAGATGTTGTCAGAAGCTGTTGATCGTAAGCAAGGAAAAAATACGCAAACTGAAAAAACATCAGTTGAAATTGATTTGGGAATTGATGCCTACCTACCCGCAGAATACATTGATGATGAACGTCAAAAAATTGAAATTTACAAACGTATTCGTGAACTGGAAAGTATGGATAGTTTAGATGAATTACAAGATGATTTAATCGATCGTTTTGGTGAATATCCAGATGAAGTTGCTCATTTGTTAATGATTGGCGAAATTAAAATGAATGGCGATCGCGCATTAATTGATACGATTCGTAAACACGGTCCTATTATTCAATTTATTTTGAGCAAAGCCGGAACCAAAGCGTATACAGTTGAACAATTATTTGGTGCATTATCGTCTACCAAGTTAAAAGCAACATTGGGTGTGGAAAAAGAACAAATGCACATCAAACTAACTGTACCTAAAGAAATGAAGCAAATGGTTTGGCTGCATGAAGTGCAGGAATTTGTTAAAGCTTTACGTGAAATACGTTATCAAGAGCAATTGCAACAGCGCTAGCAAGGAGGATGCCACATGGCACGAAATCAAATGCAACGAATGATGAAAGGCGCATTTGTGCTAACCTTAGCTTCTTTTATCGCGAAATTATTGAGTGCGGTGTATCGAGTTCCTTTTCAAAACTTGGTTGGTGATGAAGGATTTTATGTTTACCAACAAGTCTATCCTATCTACGGATTAGCTATGACCTTAGCGTTATCTGGTTTACCACAATTCATTTCAAAGTTAGTGGCAAGTCAAAAAAATCCGCAGAAGCAACAACAAACACTAGATGAAATTTATCCTTTAGTATTTTGGTTTTCAATTTGTTTATGGGGACTTACCTTTTTCTTTAGTGGTATGATTGCGACTATTATGGGCAATGTTTTATTGAAACCTTTGATTCAGGTGGTTTCATTCACCTTTTTATTAGTCCCACCTTTATCATTTTACCGTGGGAATTTTCAAGGGAATTTATTGATGGTGCCGTCTGCTGTTTCGCAAGTCTCTGAACAATTATTACGAGTAGGGGTTATTTTAGTCGCTGCCTCGGCTTTTCATCGTTTGTCACTCACTATTTATCAAGTAGGCACGCTAGCAATGACGGGTGCCTTTGTAGGAGGCGTGGTTGCATGGTTGCTTTTGGCTTATTATGACCACAAAATTTTTGGAACGAATCATCGTTTTTTACGAATACCAAGAACATTTTCGGTTTCTAAACGAATGCGCCGTAAATTTTTTGTTGAAGGTGGTTTGTTATCAATCTATAGTGGTTTATTGATTTTATTCCAATTAGTAGATTCGTTTTTTATTGTAAATGCATTAGAGTTCCAAGGGGTTATTGAACAAAATGCTCGGATTGCTAAAGGCGTATATGATCGAGGCCAGCCTTTGGTGCAATTAGGGTTAGTTGCTGCTACAGCTTTAAGCGCTACTTTTTTACCAGCGTTGACGACTTGTTTAATCGAAGAACGAGGCGAACAATTTTTGAAATCAGCAAAAATGTACCTTCGTTTAACAATTGGCCTAGCACTAGCTGCAGCGACTGGACTTGCAGTGTTATTGCCATATATTAATTATGCCTTATTTAAAGACAATGCTGGTAATATGGCGCTAACCTTGTTTGTATTTGCCATTGTATTAACCGCAACCATTCAGGCTTATCAAAGTATCGCTCAAAGTCAAAATTACTTTCGTCGCTCATTAAAAGCAGCAGGTTGGGGGATTGTCATGAAATTTGTTGTGACCGGTCCATTGACGATTTTGTTTGGCACAATTGGATCAAGTTTATCAACTTTAGTAGGATTAACCGTCATCTTGTGGTATCTTATCAAAAAAGAAGACGCTCAAATTAATGTTTTTTGGAAAGAACGACATTTTGGCAGTAAATTAATTGCTTGTATAGTTGGGATGGTTATGGGTCTCTGGATTTTCTACGGCATTTTAACCTACGTACTTGGTGCACCGGGCAGCCGTTTGCAGGCGTTGGTTTTTAGTTTGTTGGGAGTTGTAGTTGGTGGGACCATTTTTATCCAATTTGCGATACGTTTCGAGTTGTTAACATTACGTGAGTGGCTAATGATTCCGTTTGGGAAAAAAATATTGCGTTTCATGGGAGGAAAATAATGCGTTTAGACAAGTTTTTAAAAATTTCAAGAATTATTAAGCGTCGTTCTGTTGCCAAAGAAGTGGCAGACAAAGGACGTATTCAAATTAATGGCACGTTAGCAAAGTCAAGTAGTTCAGTCAAAGTTGGCGATACGTTGAAAATTCAATTTGGTAACCGTATTTTAGAAGTGAAAGTCAACGAATTACACGAATCAACCAAAAAAGAAGATGCAGCAAAAATGTATGAAATTTTATCAGAAAAAAGAGTCGATAATTTCGAGTAAATTAGGTTAGACAAGCGTTTCTGATGTTGGTATAATAAAAAAGACAGTCAAGAGAGATTGGAGCGAGTACCTGTGAGCAAAGAGATCAAAAATAATGTGAAAATCTTAGACACAGACTATGCGAAAGAACAATATGCAAAATATGCGTATCAACAACGACAAATTATTTTTCGTCGTCGCCGTTTAATGGCTGTTTTTATCGTCGCCTTCGTTGTTTTTTTGAGTGTTGGCATTTCCTTGTTTAATGATTATTTACGTCTGCAACGATTGCAAGATGTAAAGCAAGAAACAATTGTGAAACAAGCAGAAGTGAAACAAAAAATGGCAGATTTAAATAGAGATGTGGCTTTACTAAAAGACAAGGATTATGTCGCAAAAGTTGCCCGTAGCCGTTTCTTGTATTCAAAAGAAGGTGAGTTAATTTTCCCTTTGCCAGGGAATGAAGCCGCTGAAAAAGCAGATGATTCAACAACTGAATCAAGCGAATAATTGGTACTGTGCAGTATTTACTAACTTGTGTCGTGCAATGTTTGCGTAGAAAATTCTACGCACGTATAAAGCATAAATAAAACAACCATAGAAACTATGGGGATTGCTCGTCTGACGAGAATCTTATGAAGATATCATAAGAAGTTTTCAAAATGGGACAAAAATTAGGAGGAACATTTTTTTATGTCAATCGAAGTTGGAGCGAAACTACCTGGGAAAGTGTCAGGGATTACAAATTTTGGTGCGTTTATTGATTTAGGTGGAGGCAAAACTGGGCTTGTTCACATTAGTGAAGTATCGAATGGTTTTGTGAAAGATATTAATGATGTTTTAAAAGTTGGCGATGAAGTAACCGTACTTGTAACAACCATTGGGAACGATGGTAAAATTGGATTATCAATCCGTAAGGCAGAAGACAAGCCAAAAGAAGAAAAACGTGACTTTCCGAAAAAAGACTTTAATCGATCAAGTCCGAAAAAATCATTCCCACGTAATAACAATCAACAAAACACAGGGAATAATAAACAAGACTTCGATTCATTAATGAGTTCGTTCTTAAAAGACAGTGATGATCGTTTGTCATCTTTACGTCGTAATACTGAAGGCAAACGCGGAGGCCGTGGCGGTCGTCGTAATTAATAATTGAATTAGAACAGGTAGGAGGTTTTGAGACGAATCTTCTTACCTGTTTTTTGTTTTGAGACCAAGGGAGGGAAATCGAATGTTAGTATCGAGAGTAGCGAAACTAGTGGAAGATAAGCAACTATGGCAATCCGATGATTGTCTTTTAGTAGCTGTTTCAACAGGCGTTGATTCAATGGTCTTGCTTCATTTGTTGGAACAACTACAAGTATCTTTCGGTGTTGTTCATGTGAACCATCAACTGCGAGAAGCATCTGAAAAGGAGGCTCTTTTTTTAACGGAATACTGTCAAAGACACCAGATTCCGTTGTATCAAACACGCTGGGAACAACCTGCAACTACGGGGATTGAAGCTGCAGCGCGCAAATTTCGTTATACTTTTTTCGAAAAAATCATGAAGCAACAGCAATACTCCGTTTTGTTGACGGCGCATCATAGTGATGATCAGATAGAGACAATCTTGATGAAAATGGTTCGTGAAGGAAATTTCTTTAGCAGTAGCGGGATTCGTTTTAGTCAGCAATTTGGCTCAGGTAGGTTGGTTCGTCCCTTGTTGACAACAACAAAAGCAGAAATTCGCACATACAGTCAAGAAAATGGCATTCCTTATTTTGAAGATGAAACCAATACATCGCTAGCAATGCAACGTAATCGTTTGCGTTCACAGGTGTTGCCAGTTTTAAAAAAAGAAAATCGGCAAATCGCTCAGCATTTTCAACAATGGTCTGAGCAAACCATTTTTGCCCAAGAAATCGTTGCTGAACAGCAAGAGCAGTGGTTAGAAAAGTATCTCGTACAAAAAGCTCAAACATACTGTTTTGATTTGGTTGATTATTTAAAGCTTTCAGAAGCCAAACGCTATTTCTTTTTACAAGCTGTTAAGCAAAAACTACAACAAAACGAGAAAATTGTTCTTTCTGATAAACAGATTCAACAGATTATGCAACTCTTAATTGGTCCAGCACAAGGAACAATTAATCTAACGAAACAGTGGCAAATCAAAAAAACGTATCAGCAAATCACAATTGCCCAAAAAATAAATAAGCCTACAGAAATAACACCATTAAAATTGAAAATTGGGGAAGCACAATTTTTGTCTGAGACTGAATGGTTAGGTATTTTTCCAGTAGGAGAAGAAAAAATTCCCGAAAAAGTCAAACTTTGGTCAGAGTATCGCCAAGATTTGACGGTAAACTTTCCTTCTGTAACTAACCTCAGAAAACGTCAAAATGGTGATAAAATCGCTTTGACACCAATTTTAACCAAAAAAATTAGCCGCATTTTTATTGATAAAAAGCTTCCTCACGAAAAGCGAGAAGAAGCATGGGTTGTAACGAATGAACAAGATGAGGTTTTAGGAGTGATTCCTTACGCTTTTTCCTATTTGAGTATTACGAAAGAAACTGATAAAATACACTACGTACTACTTTATCGAAGGATGAAATAAATGAGCTACAATTTGTAGTGTTAAAATAGTTGCTTTTTGATTTTAATGAGAAAATCATCGAGATGATAAGAAGTCAAACCGCCTGAACAATGGGGTTTGCTTGAAAGGGATAAAATCGCCCCTTTTTTCAAGAAATGTTCGCACATATTAGGAGTAGAATTTGGAAGGAGAAACAAGATGTTAGAAAAAGACATTGAAAAAATCTTAATTACAAGAGAAGAAATCCAGTCACGTTGCGAGGAATTGGGAAAAGAATTAACAGCAGAATATGCAGATAAAAATCCTCTAGTGGTCGGTGTTTTAAAAGGTGCTGTACCATTTATGGCAGACATCGTTCGTGAAATGGATTGTTACTTAGAGTTAGATTTTATGGATGTGTCAAGCTATGGAAATGCGACTGTCTCATCTGGTGAAGTGAAAATTGTCAAAGACTTAGATACCAATGTAGAAGGTCGCGACATGTTAATTGTTGAAGATATTATCGACAGTGGTCGCACATTAGCTTACCTAGTTGACTTATTTAAGTATCGTAAAGCAAAATCGGTTCGTATCGTGACACTATTAGATAAACCTGAAGGTCGTGTTGTTGATATCGAAGCAGATTATATTGGTTTTGATGTGCCAAATGAGTTTGTTGTGGGCTATGGTTTAGACTACGCAGAACAATATCGTAACCTTCCTTATGTAGGAGTATTAAAACCAAGTGTTTATGAAACAAAAGAGTGACCCTTTCTAAAAAACTTATGATACAATGGAAAGGTCAAAGTAAGACAAATTGGCAAGGAGGGGCCGCATGAATAAAAAAAATAACGGAACAGTACGAAACACCCTATACTATGTGCTGGTCATACTGGCAATGGTCATGGTTGTTTACTTCTTCCTAGGGAATGGTGGAAACCAAACGCCTGAAATCGAATATTCTAAGTTCACTGAACAATTAGAAGAAGGCGAGATCAAAGAGTTTAAAGTACAACCTGCGAATGGTGTCTATCGTATCGTTGGTGAATACAACAAAGAACAAAAAATCAATAATAATAATGGGTTAGCTGTTCTAGGCTCAACTCAAGCAACAACCACACGATTCACAACAATCATTTTACCAAATGACACTACTCTCAGCGAAGTGACTACGCTGGCAAGTGAGCATTCTGTAAAAACAACCATTGAAGAAGAGTCAAGTAGTGGTATTTGGTTATCACTATTGATTAGTTTCTTACCACTAGTTATCATCATTTTCTTCTTCTACATGATGATGGGACAACAAGGTGGTGGCGGTGGCGGTAGCGGCCGTGTAATGAATTTTGGTAAATCCAAAGCCAAAGAAGCAGATAAAAAAGCAAACCGTGTTCGTTTTTCTGATGTAGCCGGAGCAGAAGAAGAAAAACAAGAATTAGTCGAAGTTGTTGAGTTCTTAAAAGACCCTCGTCGTTTTTCTGAATTAGGCGCACGTATTCCTGCTGGTGTTCTTTTAGAGGGACCTCCAGGAACAGGGAAAACTTTATTGGCAAAAGCAGTTGCTGGTGAAGCAGGCGTACCATTTTACTCAATTTCTGGTTCAGATTTCGTGGAAATGTTTGTCGGAGTCGGTGCTAGCCGTGTTCGTGATTTATTTGAAACAGCGAAGAAAAATGCACCAGCGATTATCTTTATCGATGAAATCGATGCAGTCGGTCGTCAACGTGGTGCTGGTATGGGTGGTGGACACGATGAACGTGAACAAACACTTAACCAATTGTTAGTTGAAATGGATGGTTTTGGTGGCAACGAAGGCGTTATCGTTATCGCTGCAACAAACCGTTCCGATGTATTAGACCCAGCGTTATTACGTCCAGGTCGTTTTGACCGTCAAATTCTTGTTGGCCGTCCAGATGTCAAAGGTCGTGAAGCAATTTTACGTGTTCATGCTCGTAATAAACCATTGGCAGATGACGTTGACTTAAAAGTTGTGGCGCAACAAACACCAGGCTTTGCTGGTGCAGAACTGGAAAATGTCTTAAACGAGGCAGCTTTGGTTGCTGCTCGTCGTAATAAAAAGAAAATTGATGCTTCAGATATTGATGAAGCAGAAGATCGTGTGATTGCTGGTCCAGCGAAGAAAGATCGTGTTATCAGCAAACGTGAACGCGAAATGGTTGCCTATCACGAAGCAGGTCATACTATTGTCGGTTTAGTTTTAAGTCGTGCACGTATCGTTCATAAAGTAACGATTATTCCACGTGGCCGGGCCGGTGGTTACATGATTGCTTTACCAAAAGAAGATCAAATGCTAATGACAAAAGATGATATGTTTGAACAAATTGTTGGCCTATTGGGTGGACGCACAGCCGAAGAAATTGTCTTCAACGTTCAATCAACGGGAGCTTCAAATGACTTCGAACAAGCAACTGCGTTAGCACGTAGTATGGTGACTGAATATGGAATGAGTGATAAGCTTGGACCTGTTCAATATGAAGGAAATCATCAAGTCTTTGTCGGTCGTGACTATGGTCAAACAAAAGCGTATTCTGAACAAGTTGCCTTTGAAATCGATCAAGAAGTTCGTTCTATCTTAATGAAAGCTCACACGAAAGCACGTGAAATCATTGAAGAATATAGCGAGCAACACAAATTAATTGCTGAGAAATTACTAGAGTTTGAAACACTAGACGCTAAAGCAATTAAATCATTGTTTGAATTAGGTAAAATGCCTGAAGGATCTGAAGACAGCAACTACCCAAGTGAAAAAGCGCAATCGTTTGAAGAAGCAAAACGTGCTTTGGAAGCAAAAGATGCGCAAAAACAAGCGGAAGAAAAAGAAGATTTTGAAGAAGCGAAAGATTACTTTGCGAATATTCGTGAAGAGACTCAAGACGCTGATCAAGATGATTCAAAAGAATAATAAAAAAGTAGGCTGTGACCCATGTCGCAGCCTCTTCGCTTGTCAAAAACTGTAAAGTTGAAAAAAAAAGCAGATACTAGTATGATTCACTAGTGAAATAATGAAGGAGCGAAAACAACTCATGAAAGATTATTTAGTAAAAGCATTAGCGTATGGTGGTTATGTTCGTGCCTATGCAGTCAATGCAACAGCGACTGTTGCCGAAGCACAACGTCGTCATGATACTTGGAATACAGCTTCCGCAGCATTAGGCCGTTCATTAGTAGGCGGACTATTATTAGGAGCAACCTTAAAAGGTGAAGATAAAATGACCGTTAAAATTCAAGGTGATGGACCAGCCGGTGCAATTATTGTGGATAGTAACGGCAATGGTGATGTGAAAGGTTATATTCAAAACCCACATGTCAGCTTACCTTTGAACGAAAAAGGGAAAATTGATGTACGTGGTGCAGTTGGAACAAATGGTGTTTTTACCGTCATTAAAGATTTAGGTTTAAAAGAACCTTTCTCTGGTCAAACACCAATTGTTTCTGGTGAATTAGGCGAAGACTTTACCTATTACCTAGCAGTTTCTGAACAAATTCCTTCGGCAGTAGGTTTAAGCGTATTGGTTAATACAGACGATACAATCAAAACTGCAGGGGGCTTTATGCTACAAGTGATGCCTGGTGCCAGTGATGAAGTAATTGAAGCATTAGAAGAATGTTTAAAAACTTTACCAAACATTTCTTCCTTATTAGAAGAAGGCAAAACACCCGAAGACATTTTAGAAGTTATTTTTGAAGGTGAAGCAATCATGATTTTAGAAGATTCTCCTGTTCAATTTAACTGTGGATGTTCAAAAGAAAAATTTGCGACGGCGATTATTACATTAGGGACAAGTGAAATTCAAGCAATGATAGATGAAGATCATGGTGCCGAAGCCGTTTGTTCATTCTGTGGGGAAAAATATTATTTTGACGAGCTTGAATTGACAGCATTGATTCAAGAGATTACAGGAGAAAAAGAATAGATGGAACACACGTGGAAAATTGGTGATGTAGAGATTCCTAATCGTGTGGTAGTTGCACCAATGGCAGGTATTTCAAATTCGGCGTTTCGAGTAACTGTGAAAGAAGCTGGGGCAGGATTAGTTGTCTGTGAAATGATTAGCGATCAAGGGATTCAAATGCGTAACAAAAAAACCTTGAGTATGTTGCATATTGATGAAACAGAACATCCATTAAGCCTACAAATTTTTGGTGGTAATAAGGATTCTTTAGTCGAAGCTGCACAGTTTGTGGCTGAAAATACGACAGCCGATATCATTGATATTAATATGGGGTGTCCAGTTAATAAAATTATTAAAGCCGAAGCTGGAGCTAAATGGTTGCTTGATCCTGATAAAGTTTACGAAATGGTTCATGCTGTTTCTTCGGCAATCGATAAACCTGTAACGGTGAAAATGCGAATTGGTTGGGACGAACAGCATGTTTTTGCAGTTCAAAATGCTCAAGCAGCCGAAGCAGCAGGTGCATCAGCAATTGCGATGCATGGTCGGACACGCGTACAGATGTACGAAGGTCAAGCAAATTGGGATATTTTAAAAGAAGTAAAACAAAATATTTCCATTCCATTTATGGGCAATGGTGATGTCCGAACACCAGAAGACGCAAAACGAATGTTTGAAGAAGTAGGCTGCGATGCTGTAATGATTGGTCGTGCTGCTTTAGGCAACCCATGGATGATTCATCGAACAAAACATTATTTAGAAACTGGTGAATTAATTGCTGAACCAACACCAAGAGAAAAAATTGAAACGGCTATTTTACATTATGATCGTTTGATAGATTTGAAAGGTGAAAAAGTAGCATCTTTAGAGTTTCGTCAACATGCAGCTTACTATTTAAAGGGGATTTCGCGGGCAGCAAAAGTTAAAGCTGCGATTAATCAATCGGAAAACCGGTCAACAACGGTGCACTTATTGGAAGAATTTCTTGAGAAAGTAGAAAATCAACCAGTAAGAAGTTAATTATGAAAGAAAATTCAAGTCGAAAAATAACTTCGACTTGCTTTTTTTTGTTAACATTGGCATTATAGAAAGGAAACATATCAGAGAATGGAGGAAAACTCGTGACAGAGGAACGACAAACACAAGAAGAACTAAATGACCAAATGCTGGTACGTCGACAAAAGATGGAACAATTGCGCGAAGAAGGTATCGATCCATTTGGCCAACGATTTGACCGTACCCATAATTCTGCCGAGTTGCATGAATTATTTGAATCACGCACAAAAGAAGAATTAAGTGAAATGGAACTGACGGCAAGTATTGCTGGACGTATCGTTACAAAGCGTGGTAAAGGAAAAGCTGGTTTTGCACATTTGCAAGATCGTGAAGGCCGCATCCAAATTTATGTACGTAAAGATGAAGTTGGTGATGAAGCATATGACGTGTTTAAGCATGCAGATTTAGGTGACTTCTTTGGTGTTACTGGTCAAATTATGAAAACAAATACTGGTGAAGTGTCTGTTAAAGCAAAAGAAATCACAATTTTATCAAAAGCTTTACGTCCGTTACCAGATAAATACCATGGTTTAACAAACATTGAACAACGTTATCGTCAACGTTATTTAGATTTAATTAGTAATCAAGAAAGCTTTGATCGTTTTACAAAACGTAGTCAAATCATCAGCGAGATTCGTCGTTATTTAGATGGACAAGGTTATTTAGAGGTAGAAACACCAGTTTTACACAATCAAGCAGGTGGAGCAACAGCGCGTCCATTTATTACTCATCACAATGCATTAGATATGGACTTGTATCTACGTATTGCTTTAGAACTACATTTAAAACGTCTAATCGTTGGTGGTATGGAAAAAGTGTATGAAATTGGTCGTGTATTCCGTAATGAAGGAATCGACACTACCCATAATCCTGAATTCACTATGTTGGAATGTTATACCGCTTATACAGATTATAAAGATATTATGGATTTAACAGAAGGTATCATTCGTCATGCTGCTGAGAAATCTTTAGGTTCGGCACATATTGTCTATGATGGTCAAGAAATTGATTTAGCTTCTAATTTTAATCGCATCCATATGGTTGATGCAGTAAAAGATAGAACAGGGGTAGATTTCTGGCAAGAAATGACCGTTGAAGAAGCTCGTCAATTAGCCAAAGAACAGAATGTTGAAATTACTGATGCAATGAGTGTGGGTCATATTATCAATGAATTCTTTGAAACATTTGTTGAAGAAACATTGCAACAACCGACATTTGTTTATGGTCATCCAGTTGAAGTCTCTCCACTTGCAAAGAAAAATCCTGAAGATCCTCGTTTTACAGATCGTTTTGAATTATTTATTGTTGGTCGTGAATTTGCGAACGCCTTTACAGAGTTAAATGATCCAATTGATCAAAGAGAACGTTTTGAAGGGCAAGAAAAAGAACGTGAAGCAGGAAACGATGAAGCCCATGGTGTAGATGAAGACTTCCTAGAAGCGTTAGAATATGGTATGCCGCCAACTGGTGGTCTAGGAATCGGGATTGACCGTTTAGTCATGCTATTAACAGATGCACAGTCTATCCGTGACGTTTTATTATTCCCAACCATGCGTTAATACTATAGTAGGAAAAGCTGCAGATTTTATCTGTGGCTTTTTTATTATATTTAGTCAAATAAAAATAAGAAACTAGCGTATATTTCTATCTAAAGGCGAACATTTTTAAGAGGTGTATTTTTCAATAGTCGGAAATAAAAAAAGTTTGAAAAAACATGATAAATTCATTGACCTTAAGGTGTTTACTTGGTATATTATTACTTGTCCTAAACGACAAAATAACTTTTAAAACTTTTGAAAAAAAGAGTTGACGAAGTAAATGACACATGATATTATAACAAAGTCGTCAAAATGGATTCGATGAAAAACGTTGAAATACCAATGAATAAATCGAAAAAAGTTGTTGACAAGTAACAATCTATTTGTTAAAATAATCAAGTCGCTGTCGAAAAGTTAGTTAAGAAAATTAAATTCTTTTCAAAAAAAACTTTTAAAAAAACATTGACATCAATTCGTCAATCTGTTATGATTTAAAAGTTGCTAGAACAGCAAAAGTAGACCTTTGAAAACTGAACAAAGCAAGCAAACGAACCAATTGTGTAGGACACTTCTATTAGATAGAAGTTATACAACAAGCAAGCAATAGCTAGCAAAGTTAATTTTTTATTGAGCTTAACAATCGAAAGATTGTTTCAAATTTTTTATGAGAGTTTGATCCTGGCTCAGGACGAACGCTGGCGGCGTGCCTAATACATGCAAGTCGAACGCTTCTTTTCCGCCGAACTTCGGTTCACTGGAAAAGAGGAGTGGCGAACGGGTGAGTAACACGTGGGTAACCTGCCCATCAGAGGGGGATAACACTTGGAAACAGGTGCTAATACCGCATAATGCTTTTTCTCGCATGAGAGAAAGCTGAAAGGCGCTTTTGCGTCACTGATGGATGGACCCGCGGTGCATTAGCTAGTTGGTGAGGTAACGGCTCACCAAGGCAACGATGCATAGCCGACCTGAGAGGGTGATCGGCCACACTGGGACTGAGACACGGCCCAGACTCCTACGGGAGGCAGCAGTAGGGAATCTTCGGCAATGGACGAAAGTCTGACCGAGCAACGCCGCGTGAGTGAAGAAGGTTTTCGGATCGTAAAACTCTGTTGTTAGAGAAGAACAAGGATGAGAAGAGAATGTTCATCCCTTGACGGTATCTAACCAGAAAGCCACGGCTAACTACGTGCCAGCAGCCGCGGTAATACGTAGGTGGCAAGCGTTGTCCGGATTTATTGGGCGTAAAGCGAGCGCAGGCGGTTTCTTAAGTCTGATGTGAAAGCCCCCGGCTTAACCGGGGAGGGTCATTGGAAACTGGGAGACTTGAGTGCAGAAGAGGAGAGTGGAATTCCATGTGTAGCGGTGAAATGCGTAGATATATGGAGGAACACCAGTGGCGAAGGCGGCTCTCTGGTCTGTAACTGACGCTGAGGCTCGAAAGCGTGGGGAGCGAACAGGATTAGATACCCTGGTAGTCCACGCCGTAAACGATGAGTGCTAAGTGTTGGAGGGTTTCCGCCCTTCAGTGCTGCAGCAAACGCATTAAGCACTCCGCCTGGGGAGTACGACCGCAAGGTTGAAACTCAAAGGAATTGACGGGGGCCCGCACAAGCGGTGGAGCATGTGGTTTAATTCGAAGCAACGCGAAGAACCTTACCAGGTCTTGACATCCTTTGACCACTCTAGAGATAGAGCTTTCCCTTCGGGGACAAAGTGACAGGTGGTGCATGGTTGTCGTCAGCTCGTGTCGTGAGATGTTGGGTTAAGTCCCGCAACGAGCGCAACCCTTATTGTTAGTTGCCATCATTTAGTTGGGCACTCTAGCGAGACTGCCGGTGACAAACCGGAGGAAGGTGGGGATGACGTCAAATCATCATGCCCCTTATGACCTGGGCTACACACGTGCTACAATGGGAAGTACAACGAGTTGCGAAGTCGCGAGGCTAAGCTAATCTCTTAAAACTTCTCTCAGTTCGGATTGTAGGCTGCAACTCGCCTACATGAAGCCGGAATCGCTAGTAATCGCGGATCAGCACGCCGCGGTGAATACGTTCCCGGGCCTTGTACACACCGCCCGTCACACCACGAGAGTTTGTAACACCCGAAGTCGGTGAGGTAACCTTTTTGGAGCCAGCCGCCTAAGGTGGGATAGATGATTGGGGTGAAGTCGTAACAAGGTAGCCGTATCGGAAGGTGCGGCTGGATCACCTCCTTTCTAAGGAATATTACGGAAACTACACAAACGTTTGCCTTTGTTCAGTTTTGAGAGGTTTACTCTTAAAACTTTTTTGGGGCCTTAGCTCAG
>NZ_CM177095.1:1062500-1262500 GCF_058216475.1 Enterococcus sp. AMC2644 | reverse complement strand
GGATGGAGCAGTCTGGTAGCTCGTCGGGCTCATAACCCGAAGGTCGTAGGTTCAAATCCTGCTCCCGCAATTGCAATCTAAAGATTGCATTATATTTAAACGAAACATTGGTTTGGTAGTTCAGTTGGTTAGAATGCCTGCCTGTCACGCAGGAGGTCGCGGGTTCGAGTCCCGTCCAGACCGTTTTGGCTCGGTAGCTCAGTTGGTAGAGCAATGGATTGAAGCTCCATGTGTCGGCAGTTCGATTCTGTCCCGCGCCATTACACCTTTGCGGGTGTAGTTTAGTGGTAAAACCACAGCCTTCCAAGCTGTTGTCGCGAGTTCGATTCTCGTCACCCGCTTTTACCTTTTTATTAAGGGCCTATAGCTCAGCTGGTTAGAGCGCACGCCTGATAAGCGTGAGGTCGATGGTTCGAGTCCATTTAGGCCCATTAAAATCAAATATCTTTTGGTTTTGGGGAAGTACTCAAGTGGCTGAAGAGGCGCCCCTGCTAAGGGTGTAGGTCGAGAGATCGGCGCGAGGGTTCAAATCCCTCCTTCTCCGTTATAGCATGGTCCGTTGGTCAAGTGGTTAAGACACCGCCCTTTCACGGCGGTAACACGGGTTCGAGTCCCGTACGGATCATAGAAGCATTCAATTTTTGAATGCTTCTTTTTTTAATTAAAGAGAACTTTTGCTGACAGTTTACAAACGTTGCTTTTTAAGCAATGCGCGGAATGCAGTTGAATAATTAAAAAGTTTGATAAAGAAGCTTTTTTTTATTAAATCTGCTATAATCAGACCGTTGCAAGTTCCCGAAAGGATTCATTTGTTAGTCAAATGGAGATGCCTTGTAACCGACAAATATTAGGGGGAATCATCATGACAGAAAGACATTTATTTACTTCAGAATCAGTTTCTGAAGGACATCCGGATAAAGTTGCTGATCAAATCAGTGATGCAATTTTAGACGCACTTTTAGAGAAGGATCCAATGGCACGTGTGGCTTGCGAGACTTCTGTTACCACAGGATTAGTGTTAGTATTTGGAGAAGTTTCAACGACTGCATATGTGGATATTCAAAAGGTAGTTCGCAAGACTATTAAAGAAATTGGCTATACACGAGCGAAATATGGTTTTGATGGCGATACAGTCGCTGTATTAGTTGCAATTGATGAGCAGTCACCAGATATTGCTCAAGGGGTCGATACCGCTTTAGAAGCAAGAGATGAGAAAAAAGATATTTTAGATGAAATTGGAGCAGGAGATCAAGGTTTAATGTTTGGCTTTGCGGTGGATGAAACACCTGAGTTCATGCCTTTGCCGATTGCTTTAAGTCACCGTTTGGTTCGACGGTTAGCAGAGTTGCGTAAAACAGAAGAGATTTCTTATTTACGTCCTGATGCAAAATCACAAGTAACAGTTGAGTATGATGATCAGGGGAAACCAAGACGTGTGGATACAGTTGTTATTAGCACACAACACGATGAAGCTACGGACAATGAAACGATTCATCGAGACGTGATTGAAAGAGTTATTAAAGAAGTCATTCCATCTGAATTATTAGATGATAAAACAAAATATTATATTAATCCAACTGGGCGTTTTGTTATTGGTGGACCACAAGGAGATGCTGGTTTAACAGGACGTAAAATTATTGTTGATACGTATGGTGGGTATGCTCGCCATGGCGGCGGTGCCTTTTCAGGAAAAGATGCAACAAAAGTTGACCGTTCAGCAAGTTATGCAGCCCGTTATATTGCTAAAAATATTGTTGCTGCTAAGTTAGCTTCTAAAGTAGAAGTTCAATTAGCGTATGCAATTGGCGTCGCACAGCCAGTATCAATTTCGATTGATACATTTGGTACAGGTAAAGTTTCTCAGAAAAAACTTGTTGAAGCTGTACGCGAAAACTTTGACTTACGTCCAGCTGGAATTATCGAAATGCTGGATTTACGTCGACCAATTTATCGACAAACTGCAGCATATGGACATTTTGGTCGTACAGATGTCAACTTACCATGGGAACAAACTGATAAAGTAGACAGTTTATTGGCAAGTGTGAAGGAATAAAAGAGGCGATCTCTATTGATGAATCAATAGGGATTGTCTTTATTTTTTTGAAATAAAATGAGGGAAGTGAGCAAGTGGAAAGAAAAACAAATACAATGATTGTTACCATTGCAATTTTTGTTGCAACATTTATGACAGCAGTCGAAGGAACAATCGTAACAACCGCTATGCCAACGATTGTTGGCTCATTACATGGTATTGAAATTATGAACTGGGTTTTTTCAATTTATTTATTGACTAATGCTATGCTGACGCCTATTTATGGAAAGTTAGCAGATAAAGTTGGTCGGAAGCCAATTTTTATTTTTGGAACGACAATCTTTATTATTGGCTCGGCTTTATGTGGAATGTCTAATGCAATGTTACCCTTGATTATCTCGCGAGCAATTCAAGGAATTGGAGCAGGAGCAATGATGCCGGTAGCTTTAACAATTCTAGCGGATTTATATGATACGGAAAAGCGTGCACGAATGCTTGGCTTAAATAGTACGGCTTGGGGAGTTGCCAGTGTAGTAGGTCCTTTAGCAGGTGGTTTGATTGTTGATACCATCGGCTGGCATTGGATTTTCTTTATTAATGTGCCAATTGGAATTTTATTAATTACTTTAATTATTATCTTTTTAGTAGAACCCAAGCGTGAAAAAGATACGAATAAAATGGACTTTTTAGGAAGTACCTTTTTAATGCTAGTTCTCTTGAGTTTGTTATTAGGATTCCAATATTTAAGTGAACCAAATGCAACGTTAAAAGTTATTGGATTGTTTACATTGACGATTGTTTCATTTGTTTTGTTTATTATGATAGAAAAACGTGCCGAAGATCCAGTCATTTCATTGGGACTATTTAAAAACCATGTTTTCGTTATCGTAAATATTGTCGCAGCTTTATCTAGTGGTTTCTTAATGGGGATTGAAGTTTATATTCCAATGTGGATGCAAGGTGTGCTTGGGTTAAGCGCAGGTATTGGTGGCCTTGTCTTAGCACCTTTATCTATTATGTGGGTGATGGGTTCTTCAATGGCAAGTCGTTGGATGACTACCAAAACTGTGCATTGGGTATTAACAGCCAGTCTATTGATTATTTTAGTTGGTGGCTTGGGTCTATTCCTAGCGCCAACACATACGCCATTTTTTGTTTTTATTTTATTATCAGCAATTACGGGAATTGGAATGGGAGCTGTTACGGTTACTGGAACAGTTGTCGCTCAAAACAGTGTGCCTACTTCACAGTTAGGAATGGCCACTTCATTTAACACATTAGTTCGAACGATTGGTCAAACAATCATGGTATCTGTGTTTGGAATTACCTTTAACATGGTAACTTCGGCAAAATTGGCTCAGGCATCATTAACGGACGATCCAGATATTATGAATCAGCTAGTTAATCCACAAACCGCGAAGTTATTATCAGACGATTTACTGCTTCCTTTACGTGGAATTTTACATCAAGGCTTGCAAGTTATTTATGGTTTTGCTGCTTTATTAATTATTGTTGCTTTAATCTTTACGCAAACAATTCGTAAAAAACGTGCTACAATAGATGAAAACAAGTAAGATAGCGAGGGAAATAGATGGCATTTTTACAAGCAAATATATATTCAAATGAATTGGGTATGGAAGTTATGGTCAATGTAATTCTTCCGCAACAGACTAAAAAAACGATTGGTAAAGAGACAAAAGGTGTAGCAGAAGATATTCCTGTTTTGTATTTACTTCATGGTATGAATGGGAATCATAGTGTGTGGGAACGCCGAACATCAATTGAACGTTATGTGTCTGATTTAGGATTAGCAGTTATTATGCCGTCAACAGATTTAGGATTTTATACAGATACGACATATGATATGAATTATTGGACATTTATTTCTGAAGAATTACCAAAAATTTGTCATGAACTCTTCCCACAATTGTCAACGAAACGCGAAAAAACGTTTGCTGCTGGCTTATCAATGGGCGGTTATGGTGCAATTAAATTAGGACTGCGAAAGCCGGAAAATTTTGCAGCAGTTGCTTCTTTATCAGGGGCATTAGCATTAGCAGAAAGTACGGATTCTTTGTTAGAAATTCGTGGGAAAAATTATTGGGAAGGAATTTTTGGTTCGTTAGATAAAATAAAAGGTTCTGAAAATGATCTAATACATTTGATTAAAAAAACAGATCAAAAGCAAGCACCGCGCTTCTTTATAACTTGTGGAACCGAAGATGAGTTGTATGATGCCAGTGTTTATGCAACTGAGCAAATGAAAAAACAACGCTTAGATGTAACGTTTGAGGACGGACCTGGCGTCCATGATTGGGATTTTTGGGATAAATGGATTCAACGTGTGTTAAGCTGGATATATGAAAAATAAAAACCGTATGAAATAGTGGACACTCCTCCTACGACGAAGACATAGGAAGAGTGATGACATAGAAAATAACCCATGCTCAAGCAGAGTGTGGGTTTCTTGTTGTCCAATAAGAATATGAATGATTTTTTTGCTCTTCGTCAAATAGTGTTGATGAATTCAATGAATAAAATAGTTTATCAAATCAGGTTGATGTCAAAGCTGCCTGATTTTTTGTCTCTGTACGAAACTCCTTAAAAATTAATCCCTGTATAAAGTAGATTATTGCCCGAGGCGCCATTCTTGTAGGTAAGTTTGAAAAGGTTCATAAACCCTTATTGACATTTTTTAAAGAAGGTTAACTTTTTGCAAAACCATTATAAAGTTATCTGTTCTATTTCATTCCAAACAAGTTTCTAAAACGTTCTATATACTATTGCAGCTATGAATTTATTAATGGATGCGATTAAAATTATTCATGTTAGGTATGTGAAATCTTTAAAAGTAAGTGCCTTTTTTTAATTTTAAAAAATATCCCAGTGTCATTATGTACATCTATTAGAAATACTCGAATTTAAACTATTTAGAGATATTGACAATATAGGATACAATGCTACTAAAAATATTTACTGGTATACTTTTAACTTTAACCAGCACTTCAGATAATTCATTAATCTAATAATCTAACTTATTAATAATACTTTCTGCTACTTCATTAATACTAATTACGGTGAGTCTGTAAGGTTTAAACAATTGAAAATAAACGAGTTCAATCTAATTTTCCGTATGGTTGAAATGCACTAAAATCTTATAGATCAGTTTCTTCGAAAAATATTTATAAAAAAACATCTTCTTCCCTATCAAATTAGAGTTTCAGATGTCGTGTTTGTTATTAAAATCTGTCGTACATATTCTCGCCTCGAAATAGTAAAGTGCATGACTTTTCACTAACGTCCAGTAAAAACCATGCACTCATTATATCATAAACTACCGATAAACGGCATAGAAATAAGGAGAAAATTGTTCGATAAGCATTAACTAATTAATTTTGTAGTACACATAAATTAATTAGTTAATGAATGAAACAAGACATTAAAATGCAGCTAATTCCTTCAAATTTAGAATGCTATTTTTTCCAACATCCATGATTTTCTGAACATATTGTTCAAAATCTAAAACAGAATCTTTAGTTAGAATTGCTTCCAATACCATTGGTAAGTTTACTCCAGTAAGGCATTCAAAGTCTAATTCTTGCAAAGCAATTGCACTTATGTTAGTGGGGCTCCCACCAGGGATATCAGTTAATACTAAAACTTGAGAATTACGCCTTTCTTTTGCTATTTTTTCTAGAACTTCTTTTTCAAAGTCTCCAATATTCTCTCCAGGGTTTAATGAGAAAGTCGAGACATTTGTAAAATCGCCAGAAATGATTTTTGCACTGTCAGCTAAACTTTTAGACAAAGGCCCATGAGTAACAATAATTAAACTAATCACACGTATCATCCTTTCTTTATCACTTTATTAGAAGCAAAAAACATGCCAACCATCTGTGCTAAACGAAAAGAGTGATAAATCGTTTGCTTTTTAGAAAGATTTATTGACCGAAAAATGTGTATCAAATATTTCAACAAGATAAGCTAGTTCTGTATCAGGGATTGTGATAAAGAAATTATTTTGAATTTCTTCACATTCACGTTTGATTAGTCGAAACAATTCCTCATGAGTTTGTTTGAATTCCTCAATAGAATTGTAAGGTAGAAAATCATTTAATAAGATACGCTCAATCATGCTAGAGCAATGGAAGATAAACTTGATTCTTAGGCTTTCATTTTCGGTGACATAATTCTTTTTTATTAGGATAGCATTTAGAACAGTATCAAGTACGGCAATTGTTTTTTTAGGATCTATGAATAATAAAAATTGCTGTAAGGATTCGACCATTTGATAATCTTCCAAGAATGAATCGTTGAAGTCCTCTTCAAAAGATAAAAAGGTTCTCTTTAAGGAGGTTGCAAGTTCATTTAAATCAATTGTCGACAATTGAGATTTACGCGTGGCTTCTAGCAGCATAGGTGTATTAATAGGTGAGAGACTCATGATTTGATTCGGCATCTTTTCTTGCATTACTTTCGCAAGTAAAGTAAGTGAGCCCATATCTGATAAGATTAAGACACCTTTTCCTTGATCAATTTTTTTTATTGATCCCGCTACCTTATCATAGAGTTGATCAATATCTTCATCCAATGGAAGATCGATAGCAACAGCATGATCTGTATTTAAAAATGAATTAACGACTTTACACATACTGGATGCTACATTACCGTGAGATATAGCTAAAACACCGATACTATTTTTCTTTTTCTCTTTAGATAGATGTAAAAGCATTGTTAAAAATGATAATTCTCCCTCTGGAATGTAAAAATCAAGTAGTTGATTCAATCGTTTACGAATGAGGATAGCCATTTGATACTCTTGTAAATAATTCTCTTTAATAGAGGTATCTTTAGAATATTTTGGCATTTTTTTCGAAAAAACCTTCTCCTTTAAGGTATTAATATGAAGTATTAAACCTAAAACAGTATTCTTTTCTAAATTTAATTTCAACTCTGATAATGTCGTTTGAATTGCTAAGAAGGTAGAATAATCAACAATTTTAGTGATAGATTGTGATTGGTTTAATTCTTCTAAAGTATTAACTTGATGATAAAAACCTTTAGCTGCTTTATAGAGTTGTGTGAGTTCAGTAGTATCCTGCGTTGTGCTAGAAACGAGAGTACTTACTATAGGTGAAGCTAATTTTTTTTCCTCACTAACGTGGAAGGAGTCATTGAGAATACCATCAAATTTAGTCACTTTGTCTAAGCGATGAATTAAATCTTTCGTTAATACGTCCTGATTCTTACGTTCTTCAAAGTAAGATTTAATTACTGATTCTGATAAATCATTAAAGTTAAGTGTCAATGGTTGTAAATGATTCCTTCTATTTTTCATATATGCTTTCGCACAGGCTAACTTAATATCGACTTTTAACTGTCCTAAATTTCCTTCTGTTTTATAGGTTAATAATGCTTCAATGACTTCTTTTGTGACAAGTAGTTTGGAATGAATTCGTTTGGCTTCTTCATTTAAAAATAAATGGATATAGTCTAGTTTTTCATCCGGATAACGTTTCTCTAAATCAGGTAGTGTAACAATCACAGGAACACGTCGAGTAAATGTTTTTAACAGAAACGACGAAATATCCTCTGTGGTAGCCATAACAAAAAGTATTTTTTTTAAAGAATTTGTTTTTACTTGACCTAACCGACGATACGTTTGATTATCGATTACTTGAAAAAGCATTTCTTGGGCTTGAGGTGGCAAGCGATGGACTTCGTCAAGGAATAAAATTCCATTTTCTGCTTGCTTAACTAGTCCTTCTTGCTGTAAGTTAGCTCCAGTAAAAGCTCCTTTTTCATAACCGAATAGGAGTGACATGAGAAGTTGTGGGTTATCAGCATAATCGGCACAGTTGAAAGATATTAATGGATCTTGTGGGGTTAATATGGCTTCTTCTATAGCATACTGATAGAGATAATTAACCATCGTTGTTTTTCCAACACCGGTTGAGCCAGCTAGTAAGATATTTAACCCATTTGGGGGATATAACATTGCAGCAGTTAGCTGCTCGATAATGGATCGTAAGCTTCCTCCAGCACCAATCATTGTATTAAATATATTTTTCTTTTCTTTGAGCGTTTTTTTTTGACTTAATAGAGCAATTATTTCTTCAGAATTAAATAGATAGTCAGTTTTTGTTACTTTATCTAAGTGACTATGTAAGGGGGTTACAGAAAGATAGAGAACAGGCTTACCTGTAATTTTAATAACTTTCCGTTCTCGGAATAAACTGTTTAATTCTTTGCTAACATTAGAACGTGTTAATTCAAGCTTTTTAGCGATTTCTTCAGTACAGACGCCAACTGTTTCATTATATTCAGAAAATTCATCTAAAATTGCTTCAGTTTCTTTTTCAATAAAAAATTCAATTCGCTCTTTTCTAGAAAATTGTTTCAATTATATTTCCTCCCATACTTAAGTTCTCATTCAGTTAAATGATTGATTATTTTAGGATTAGTAGTCTAGATGAAATCTAGTACTAAAGATTTTTGAAAGCGCTATATATATTGTATCAGATTCAAATATATATACAATAGTCGTGATACACATTCTGATACACATAACAACGAAAGTTTATCCGAGGTACGAAACACTTGATTTATCTATGGCTTTAGAAATTGGCACAGGTTTTGCTTGTAATAAAGTGAAAGATAAGGAGGAGTTATAAATGACAACGATTGCATTGTTACGAATTGATGACAGACTAGTACATGGCCAGGTGGTAACAAAATGGATTCAGGAATCAAGAGCTAAGAAAATCGTGATAGTTGATGATGTACTGGCTACCAATGTTTATTTAAGTAAAGTTTACAAAATGGCTGCGCCTCAAGGAATCGATGTTGACACATACTCAACTACAGACTTTGTGCAGCAGGTACAGTCGAATGCTTTTGGAGAAGTTCCATTGTTAGTATTACTGAAAAGTGTCGAAAACCTAAAAAAGATTTTTGATTATGGTTTTTTCACTTCGAGGATTCAAATCGGTGGGGTCGGCGCTAGTGCGGGAAAAAAATTGGTATATCATACGATTGCGATGAACCTAGAAGAAGCAAAAGTTTTACAAGGATTGTCGGAAAAAGGTGTCGAAATTTATTTCCAGCGAGTACCAGATGATCGGATTCAAACACTTGAAGCAATTATTCAGAAAAATTTTTAGAAACTGAAAGGATGGAAAATGATGCAGAATCTTACAATTGTTCAAGTCTTATTAATTAGTCTATTTTATTGGTTTAAAGGAAGTCGTTTAGGATATACCTTTGGCGTGTATACAATTTTTTCTCCTTTGCCAGCTTCGCTTTGGGTAGGAATTATTCTAGGTGATATTCCTACTGCGATGATTGTCGGAGGATCATTACAATTGATGTATCTTGGCTTGCTAGCACCTGGTGGAGCGGTTCCTTCAGATCCAACTGTGGCAGCATTAGTGGCGACAACAGTGAGTATCGTTTCAGGAATGGATACGAAAGCTGCTGTAGCCTTAGCTGTTCCAGTCGGATTACTAGGAGTTCAGTTACAAAATATTGAATATATGGTAAACGGCTTTTTGGGAAGATACTCTGATAAAAAAGTGGAGGAAGGGGATATCAAAGGACTGTTTAGAACAGCTATCATTTTACCTAACTTAGCAAAGGTGTTTATCTATTCACTCCCTCTGTTTTTGGCGCTCTATTTTGGTATTTCTCATGTAGCTAGCTTAATGGAAATGCTCCCAGAACGATTAATCAATGGATTAAGTTTAGCTGGTGCGATGTTACCAGCGTTAGGATTTGCGATTATTGTTGGACAAATTGGTAAAAAACAATTGCTTCCTTATTTTTTAGCAGGCTATTTTTTAATTCAATATAGTAATATTCCAACCGCAGCGTTAGCTTTAGCAGGTGTATTTTTAGCCTATCTACACGTAATGTTTACAGCAAATAAAGTCAAAGAGGTGTAAAAATGGAAAAGGTGACGAAAGAGAAATTTATTACTAAAAAAGATATTACTAAATCGTGGTTTACTTGGTGGCTTACGGCGGAAACGGCTCATTCCTTCGACCGCATGATTGGATTGCCATTTGGAGTCGCTTTAGCACCGATTTTGAAAAAATTCTATACAAATAAAGAAGATTTAGTTGCAGCTTTACGTCGTCATACACAATTTTTTAACACAAACGCTGTTTGGGGTTCGTTAATTCCAGGAATGGTTATTGCAATGGAAGAGAAAAAATCTCAAGGAGTAGATATTCCTGAGGAAGTGATTGTAGGAACCAAAACAGGACTAATGGGAGCGATTGCTGGTGTCGGAGATACGATCGATTGGGGCATGTGGTTGCCAATCATTATCGGAATGTTTATTGGTTCTGCACAAAAAGGCAGTTGGGTAGCGGGAGTTGCACCATGGATGATATTTATGTGCATTACTTTAGCGGAAAGCTATTTCTTATTCCATTTAGGATATAAGGCTGGAGAATCATCTGTTGAAAAAGTCTTAGCCGGTGGGAAAATTCAGACATTAATTAGCGGTGCTAGTGTGTTGGGCCTCTTTATGATGGGGGGACTAGCAGCGACTTATATTACTGTTACTACACCTTTAGTTATCCAATCTGGCGGCCTAGAAAAGTTAAGTATTCAAAAAGACATATTAGATGCAATCTTACCAGGAATCATTCCCTTACTAATTGTGTCCGGGGTGTATGTATATTTAGAAAAAGTTAATCGTAATTTTACTCATGCAATGTTAATTATTATTGCTTTAGGTGTCTTATTAGGGGCATTCAATATTCTAAAGTAATTGAAAAGGGGAAAGGTAATGGCACTCTTACATTATGATTTTAAATCTTTTGTATTACAAACATCGACATCTTTTTATGCCGTGTTGCCAGAAAATGATGTATTAGCGAAAAACAATTTACAAGTATTGTATCTCTTACATGGAATGGGAGATGATCATACTAAGTGGATTCGGAGAACCAATCTAGAGCAGTATTGTAAAGATTATCAAGTGGTAGTTATTATGCCACAGGTGGAAAAGAGTTTTTATTGTAATATGGCTTATGGTGAAAATTATTGGGATTTTTTAACTGAAGAATTGCCCAGTCTAGTCAAAAGTCTACTGCCTATTTCGACAAAAAGAGAAGATACTTTTGTCGCTGGGCTTTCGATGGGAGGCTTTGGAGCTTTTAAGTGGGCATTGAATAAACCAGAATATTTTTCTGCAGCAGCTAGTTTTTCTGGTGTATTGGATATAGAACACTTTTTCTTTTATCATCGATTTAATCGAAACTCTCCAGAAAACGACTTAGAGACTGTGGATAACTTAGATAAACTTAGAAGCTCAATATTTGGTGATATACCAATCCGAGCTAGTGAAAATGATTTAGTATATCTTTTACAAAAAAATAGTAATAATCATAAAAAGCTGCCAAGACTTTATCAGTTTTGTGGAACAGAGGATCCTATTTTGCATTATAATCAAGCATTTCACGTTACAGCTAAACAAATACCAACGCTGGATTATCACTATCATTTGTCTAGTGGTTCTCATGATTGGGTATTTTGGGATAAGTGTATTCGACAAACGTTAGATTTTTTTAAATTGAGGAAGAGCACGAAATAGGAGGAATAATATATATTAGCCACACATTTTGGTGCTGGAAATATTGAACGGGAATTTATTGGTGAATTTTAGCGAAAAATGATTTTTCTATCGATTTTGCCGATATCAATGAAAAAAGGCTCTTCATCAAATGGTATTGATGAATCCAATGGACAAAATAGTTATCAAATCAGGTGGTTATCAAAGCTGCCTGATTTTTTATTTCTATTTGAAACTCTTTAAAAATTAACCCCTGTATAAAGTAGATTCTTGCCCGAAAATTTTTTGGAAATTACGATAGCCATAGGCGATACGTTTGATGACTTTGATTTTATTATTTGTTCCTTCCAAGGCACCATTGATGATGGCCCTTAATATGATGAAATTAGCCACATTAAGTAGTAATAACTAACACTATACATAGAAAACCAGAATACCTACGAAAACCAAACTCGATTTTCGTAGGTATTCTGGTTTATAACTTGGATTGAGACATACGTACGTCACAGGCCTTTTTTTATACATAGGTATCTTTTGTTGTGAGAACGTACGTTCTGTGGTAATCTAACGAAGAGTTATTCGGGAAAATTGGCTTTCAACTGCGCTAAACCTAAAAGATAGGTCTTAACACTGGTCATAAAGATTTCTTTGATATCAATCGCTTGTTTACGTTGTGACAGTGCGAAGCTAAATGATTCGAGCGACTGTTCTTGCACATAATCTTGCATCCAATGAACAGATTGCAATAGATATTGATTCCCTTCCATAACTTTTTGAGTGAGTTGCGCTTCTTTTTGTTGATCGATTAAATAACCAATTAACAAATAATGAAGAGAGAGAACAGCATGACGACTTTGTGCAAAACTATATCCTTGCTGCAACAATAATTGATTCATTGTTTCAATGTGTTCTAAACGACTGGCATAAGCAGGAACAGTATTGATTTCTAGTTCTGCTCCGCATGGAAATTGTTTGTATAAATCGTAATAAGCATCCATAAATGCAATGAGTTGTGCCGTTGCTTCAAGTGATGGATCGGGCACACATAGCTGCTGTTCCATTGTTTCAGCCATATTTTGTAATAAATCTTGTTTGTCTTTGAAATACCAATAGATTGCAGGTGCTTTAACATCCAATGCTTTGGCAATATTGCGCATGGATAAGCCCTCGATGCTATGTTTTTCGTTGAGAATGTCGAAGGCTGTTTGAATAATCTTTTCCTTCGATAATTTTTGTTCCATGAAAGTCATCCTTTTAGTTGCAATTGATTTTTACTCGTGGTAGATTATTTATCTGCCTGTATTTTACAGTGTTAAATATAAGGTGTCAAATTTATAAAAAAGGAGAAAAAACGATGGATTTAGTCTTAAAACATGTTAAGAAATACAAGCTTGCTGTCTCAATTTCCTTACTATCGGTTGTAGTAATGGTTATGGCTTCGTTATGGCAACCAAAGTTACTCCAACAAGTATTAGAAGCAATTATCACTGAAAACAATGATAAAATGACTGAAATTGGTATTTATTTAATTGGATTAGCGATTTTAGGTTTAATTGCAGGTGTCCTAAATACTATCTTTTCAGCAAAAGTGGCACAAGGTGTGAGTGCTGATATTCGTGAAGAAGCTTTTCGCAAAGTGCAAACCTTCTCATTTGGTAATATTGAAAAATTTTCAGCAGGAAATATTGTGGTTCGTTTAACAAATGATGTCAATCAAATTCAAAATTTAGTCATGATTACTTTACAGTCTTTGTTTCGAATTCCGATTCTCTTCATTGGTAGCTTCATTTTAGCGATGATTACTTTACCACAATTATGGTGGATTATTGTGGCGTTGATTATTGCAGTGTTAGTCATTACGGGCTTATCGTTTACAAGAATGGGTAAGCATTTTATGATTATTCAAAATTTAATCGATAAAATCAACAATATTGCGAAAGAAAATTTAATGGGTGTACGTGTTGTAAAGTCATTTGTTCAAGAAAAAAATCAATTAGATTATTTTAGTAAAGTCAGTGACGATTTAACAAAACACAACATCATTGTAGGGACCCTATTTTCAGTAATGATTCCAGGATTTATGTTAGCTGCGAATTTAGCAGTCGTAGGAGCTATTTTCTTTGTTAGTCATCTTGTAAAAGATGATCCTACTGTAATTGGAAGTATTGCTTCATTTATGAACTATTTAATGCAAATTATGATGGCAATTATCATCGGAGGTATGATGATGATGATGACTTCACGTGCTGCGGTTTCTTTAAAACGTATCAAAGAAATCTTAGCTGCTGAACCCGATGTGACATATGCCGATGTTCCAGAGCAGGCTTTAACTGGAAGCGTCGTATTCGACCATGTTTCTTTCCGTTATCCAGGCGATGAGAAAGATACGTTAAAGGATCTTAATTTTACTATTGAACCAGGAGAAATGATAGGTATTGTTGGCGCAACTGGCTCAGGAAAAACAACTTTAGCCCAATTAATTCCTCGTTTATTTGATCCAACTTCAGGGAAAATTGAAGTGGGTGGAATTGATTTAAAACAAGTTAATGAACGTAGTTTACGGGAGACCGTTTCTTTTGTTCTTCAACGCGCAATT
This sequence comes from Enterococcus sp. AMC2644, assembly GCF_058216475.1. Classification (NCBI taxonomy): domain Bacteria; kingdom Bacillati; phylum Bacillota; class Bacilli; order Lactobacillales; family Enterococcaceae; genus Enterococcus; species Enterococcus sp. AMC2644. The sequence goes on along the minus strand of NZ_CM177095.1, from coordinate 1,248,289 downwards.
TTGTTCTCCGGAACAATTGCTGACAATCTACGTCATGGAAAAAAAGATGCGACAGAACAAGAGATGACACGAGCAACTAAAATTGCACAAGCGCGCGAATTTATTGAAAAATTGCCCGATGGTTACAATGCAATTGTAGAAGAACGTAGTGCGAATTTCTCAGGTGGTCAAAAACAACGGCTATCGATTTCTCGTGGAGTGATTGGTCATCCCAAAATTTTGATTTTAGATGATAGTACCAGTGCATTAGATGCTCGATCAGAACGCTTGGTTCGTGAGGCATTAGACCATGAACTAAAAGCAACGACAACGATTGTCATTGCTCAAAAAATTGCTTCAGTTGTTAAAGCAGATCGTATTTTGGTGCTTGATGAAGGTAAACTTGTAGGTGAAGGAACCCATAGTGAGTTGGTAGCAACCAATCCAGTTTATCAAGAAATTTTTGAAACACAAAAAGGAGCGGAGTAAGTATGACTGATTTAGTAAAAGCAAGTAAATTTTTCTATCATTATTTGAAACGCTATAAAGTATCTTTTTTCTTTATTTTTGTGACTATTATTTTAGCAACGTATCTTCAAGTGAAAGCTCCGCAGTTTGTTGGAGAAGCATTTCAAGAATTAGCTAACTATGTTGGCGGTTTGATGCAAGGTGTCGATGATAAGAGTCGCTTTATTGCGATTGTTTGGAAGCTACTAATTTTTTATGTTTTAGCGAGTGCTGCCAACTTCATTTATAGCATCTTATTTACACAAGTTGTAGGGAAATCAACAAATCGTATGCGAATTGGCTTATTTAATAAATTAGAGAAACTAACCATTCGTTTTTTTGATTCTCATCAAGATGGCGAGATTTTAAGTCGCTTTACTAGTGATTTGGATAATATTCAAAATAGTTTAAACCAAGCTTTGTTACAATTTTTTACGAATATCGCATTATTAGTTGGTATTTTAATTATGATGTTCCGACAAAATGTCACTTTAGCCTGGGCAACAATTGCTTCTACACCGATTGCCATTATTTTAGCAGTCGTGATTATTCAAAAAGCAAGAAAATATGTGAACATCCAACAAGATGAGGTTGGCAAACTTAATGGTTATATGGATGAAAAAATTAGTGGTCAACGTATTATTATCACAAATGGCTTGCAAGAAGAAACAATTAATGGTTTTTTGACGCACAATGAAAAGGTACGCCAAGCAACTTTTAAAGGTCAAGTTTATTCAGGTATGCTGTTTCCTTTAATGCAAGGCATGTCTTTGGTCAATACCGCAATCGTTATTTTCTTAGGTGGCTGGTTAGCATTAAATGGGGACTTAGAACGAGCAACTGCACTGGGATTAGTCGTTATGTTTGTTCAATACTCGCAACAGTATTATCGTCCACTGATGGAGATTTCTTCAGGATATAGCATGATTCAATTAGCTATTACTGGTGCGCGTCGTTTGAATGAAATGTTTGATGAACCAGACGAAGTGAAGCCTATGAATGCATCCAAAATTTCTGGAATTGAACAAGCTGTCGCTTTAAATCATGTTGATTTTGGTTATAAAGCCGATAACTTAATTTTAAAAGATGTGTCTATTCAAGTGAACAAAGGTGAAATGGTTGCTTTGGTGGGGCCAACTGGTTCTGGGAAAACGACAATTATGAACTTGTTGAATCGTTTTTATGATGTAACTAATGGATCAGTGACTTTTGATGGAACCGATATTCGTAAAATTGATTTGGATAACTTACGTCAAAACGTCGGTATTGTTTTACAAGATTCGGTTTTATTCTCCGGAACAATTCGTGAAAATATTGTTTTTGGTAAACCTGATGCAACGGATGAAGAAGTCATCTATGCTGCCCAACAAGCAAATATTCACGATTTTATTATGAGTCTAGAAAAAGGCTACGAGACATCAATTACAGAAGAAAACAGTGTCTTTAGCACAGGACAAAAGCAATTAGTTAGTATTGCACGTACCATTATTACCAATCCTGCTTTGTTAATTCTAGATGAAGCAACGAGCAATGTAGATACGGTAACTGAAGCGAAAATTCAAAAAGCAATGGATGAAGCGATTAAAGGACGAACCAGTTTTGTAATTGCCCATCGTCTCAAAACAATTTTGAATGCCGATCGGATTGTCGTCTTAAAAGATGGTCAAGTTATCGAAGAAGGCAACCATCATGAATTACTAGAACAAGCTGGTTTTTATGCGGAATTGTATCATAATCAATTTGTTTTTGAATAGAGTAGCAGCCTGTAAAGATATTTTTCATTTTTACAGGTTTTTTATTTGCATTAATATCTTGAAAAATCTTTTTTTGTCGATTAAACTTACTTATAGGTAAGTAAGGAGGGCGTATGAGTAAAAAGACTGAAATTATCCAATTATCCGTGCATTTTATCAAAAAAGCTAGCTTTAAAGATTTAAGCTATGAATACTTAGCTAAACAATTAGCGATTACTAAAACTGCAGTTCATTACTATTTTAAAAATAAAAAAGATTTAGGTTTAGCAATTTGTGACTATTTAGAAGCGGGATTACAAGAGCAATTGTATTATTTCCAAAAAAATTCAAAGGAAACTGCTTGGGAATTTATTCATCGTAGGCATCAAGCGTTATCACAAGATGATATTTGTCCGATTGTGAGTTTACAGACGGATTTAAATGAATATGACGAAGAATTACAACAAGCTATTGTTCACTTAGTATTGACTGAATATCAAGTTTATCAAGAAATATTGGCTCGAAAAATGTCTGTGAATTGTGCAGAAGAGTTAGCAAAAACACATTTATCAAGTATTAAAGGTGCCCAAATTTATAATCGTACCCTGAATATTCCTTTTTCAGATACTATTTTAAAAAAAATAAAAAAAGAAATCGAAGAGGTTGAAAATACATGAGAAGAGTAGTAGTTACAGGATATGGCAGTATTTCGTCTAGTGGGAAAAATGTAGACGAACTATGGAACAATATTAGCTCAGGTGTGAGCGGTATTAAATCTATTCAAGACGCAGCTTTTGCCGATTCACCAACAAAAATTGGCGGTTTTATTGAAGCTTATGATATTGCCGCTTATTTAGATAAAAAGGAGATCAAAAAAACCGATCGTTTTACTCATTTTGCGACTATTAGTAGTTTTCAAGCGTTAGAACAAGCAAAGTTTGATGCGAAAGATTTTGATATGACGCGCTGTGGTGTTTTTATTGGGACAGGAATTGGTGGTCTTCAATCATTAGTAGAAAATGAACATGTTTTACTTGAAAAAGGTGCACGGCGTGTTTCTCCGCTAGTTGTTCCTAAAATGATTGCTAATATGGCGACAGGCTTTGTATCCATTAAAACTGGTTTTCAAGGAGCAAGCATGTGCCCGATATCTGCTTGTGCCACTGGAAATCAAGCGATTGGAGAAGCCTATTTAAACATTAAGTATGGTTTGAGTGATGCTATTTTGGCTGGAGGAACCGAAGCTTCAATTGTTCCTTTAGCATATGCCGGTTTTAGTAATATGAAGGCGATGTCAACAAATAATGATCAACCGCAGCAAGCGTCACGACCGTTTGATAAAGCCAGAGATGGATTTGTTATGTCAGAAGGTGCAGGGGTTCTATTTTTAGAAGAACTATCGCATGCGCAAAATCGTGGTGCGACTATTTTAGGTGAAATAATTGGGTATGGTATGACATCTGATGCGTATCATATGACGGCACCTAGCTCAGAGGGAGCTGTGCGAGCGATGAAACAAGCTTTAGAGATGGCACAAATTAACTACAACGAAGTAGATTACCTAAATGCTCATGCGACAAGTACAGGTGTGGGTGATATTGGTGAGACACGAGCGATTAAAGAAGTTTTTGGTGATTATGCTACTAATCTTTTAATCAGTGCAACTAAGTCAATGACGGGGCATTTATTAGGAGCTGCAGGTGGTGTTGAAGCAATTATCTCTTTAAAAGCTATTGAAAATAATTTGTTACCACCAACCATTAATTTAGATAGCCCAGACGAGGAATGTGATTTAAATTACATTCCTAATCATAAAATCAAGCATGAAACAAATGTCGTGATGAGTAATGGTTTTGGTTTTGGAGGACATAACGCTACGCTATTGATGAAAAAATATTGTGAGTAATATAAAAAGCCTTGAGTGTGCATTGCTCAAGGCTTTTTATTGGCTGCTATTCGTATGTTAGCAGTTTGCGGCTATTTTTTTGATTGATTCATTAAGTCGATATCTTTTTCAATTGTGGCATCAATACCTTTGATAACAGTTGAAATAAAGGCGTTATTTTCCAATTCAACTAAACCAGCAACTGTCGTTCCACCAGGTGAACAGACACGATCAATCAAAGTCCAAGGATTTTCTTTTGATTCTTCAATCATTTTGGCACTGCCTAAGACCGCTTGAGTAGCAATTTCTAAAGCAATATCTTTTGGCAAGCCGTTTTTAACACCTGCACGAGCAATTGAATCGATAAATAGATACGCGTAGGCAGGCGAACTTCCTGCTAGTGCTGTAAAATTTGAGAAGTTTTTTTCATCTAATTCCCAAGCACGACCAATCTTGTTAAACAGCTCAATAATTAAAGTAAGATCTTCTTGTGAGGCAAATTCATTTTTACAAACTGCGGCAGCTCCTTCACCTACCATTGCATTTACGTTGGGCATGACACGGATAATTTTAACTGCTTGATCTGTTTCAAAAATGTCATAAATTGCTTCAGTGGTAGTACCTGCAGCAATTGAGACAAGTAAAGGTTGTTTTTCCAAAATGCTCTTTTTAGCATTTAATAATGCAGGACGAACAATATTTGGTTTAACTGCTAATACTAAGACATCTACATTTTCAATAACTTCTTCAGGTGAGCTCATTGCATGTGCACCTAATGCCTTAGCAAATTGTTGCACTTTTTCTGTTAAAATATCGAATAAATAAACTTGAGAACCTAAAATAAACTCGTTTGCAATGATTCCTTCGACAATAGCAGAAGCCATATTGCCGACACCAATAAACCCAATTTTAAAATCCTTCATTATTTAACACTCCTACCTTTTATTCAGTATTGTTATTAGAAGTAACTAATATTTCATAGGTTAACATGAATCTTTTATCAGTGGAAGAAAATAAATAGTTTAGTGTTAAAAAATCTCTTCCATGAATTCTGTAATAACGAATTAAAAAAACTTAGTACTGAAAAATAGTTACACAAATTAAGTATAGGATAACAGATAACTTAAGAACAGCAAGCTTTTCTCCGATAAATTGAAGTTAGACTCATGTTGCACAAATTGGAGAATAAAAGTGAGTCTTGAAAGCGATTGCTGTGTAAGCGTTTGTAAAGTATAGTAAGAATTGTAAAAAATAACAAATATATTCTGTGAAATTCAGAATGTTGTTTTTACATAACAAAATATATTGGAGGAAATAAAATGAAAAAAGTTAGAGTTTTAATCGCATGTGGTGCAGGGATTGCAACGTCAACAGTAGTGGTGAAAAAAGTAGAAGATTTATTTGCAAATCATAATATTCCGTGCGAAATCCATCAAATTAAAATTTCTGAAGCAGTCGGAAAACAAGACAATGCAGATATGCTCATTTCGACTACTATGCTTCCAACGCAGTATAAAATTCCTGCAATTCAAGCAATGGCATTTCTTACAGGTATCGGAACAGACAAAATAGAAGATAAGATTATTACAATCGCAAAAGAGATTATTGCATAGTTTGATTATTATTATTTATAGAATGGAGAGGTATTATTAATGAACACATTGATGAATATTGTCCAAAGCGTCTTGAATATGGGCGCAAGTGTAATGTTACCAATCATTATTTTTATTCTAGGCTTAGTCTTTAAAGTGAAACCGACCAAAGCACTGATTTCGGGGATTACAGTAGGGATTGGGATGATTGGGATTAATTTAGTGATTAATCTTTTAACAACTAGTGTCGGACCAGCTGCTCAAGCAATGGTAGAACGTTTTGGTTTGAATCTAACTGTAATTGATGGCGGTTGGCCCGCAATAGCTGCAGGAACTTGGGCACAACCTATTTCAGCGTTGATGATTCCTATTATTTTAATTGTCAATCTGGTGATGCTGGCATTGAATTGGACAAAAACCTTAAATATCGATATTTGGAATTATTGGCACATGTCAGCAGCTGCTGCAACAGTTTATATTGTAACAGGCAATCTAATTTTAGGTGTCATTGCTGGGATTGTCTACACAGTATTCGTTCAAATCTTAGCAGATAAAACAGCACCTGCTGTCCAAGAGTATTATGGACTTGAAGGAATTGCTTTTTCAACTGGTTCAACAGCAGGGTACGCAGTATTAGGAATTCCTATTGGTTGGGTAATCAGTCGTATTCCTGGTATTCGGAATATTGATGTTAATCCAGAAACTATTCAAAAACGTTTTGGTATTTTCGGTGAGCCAATGGTTATGGGAATCTTAATTGGTGGTTCATTGGCAGCTTTAGGTGGGTATGATATTTCTGGGATTTTACAAATGGGAATGACAATGGGTGCAGTCATGCTCCTAATGCCTCGCATGGTGAAAATTTTGATGGAAGGCTTAATTCCAATCCAAGAAGGAGCACAAAAATTACTGAAAGATCGTTATGGCGATCGTGAAATTTTCTTAGGAATGGATGCTGCTCTAGCAACTGGGTCACCATCAGCTCTAGCTACAGGATTACTAATGGTACCAATTACACTATTCTTAGCTGTCATTTTACCAGGAAATCGCGTGTTACCTTTTGGAGATTTAGCGACAATTCCATTTTTTGTAGGAATGATTGTTCCAAGTCGTAAAGGAAATATCTTGCATTCTGTCTTAACATGTACGGTTGTAATGATTTTTGCATTATTAATGGCAACAGATTTTGCTCCAGTTTTAACGCAGATGGCAGAAGGTGTCGTAGCCTTTCCAGAAGGTGCTGCCCAAATTAGTAATTTTGATACAGGTGGCAATATTTTAAACTGGATTTTCTTAAAACTAGCACAATTATGGAATGGTATTTTCTAAAAAACAATTAAGTTAGAAAGGCTGAAAATAATGACAATTGATAAAATGTTAGGTGTAACTAAAACGGCATCAGGATACGACCAAATGGCACTCTTAGAAGTAGATATTCCAACGCCTGCTGCTGACGAATTATTAGTAAAAGTCGCTTATACAGGGATTTGTGGTTCAGATATTCATACATTTAAAGGAGAATATAATAATCCAACAACACCAGTTATTCTAGGACATGAATTTTCTGGTCAAGTGGTGGAGGTAGGCTCAGAAGTTACCAAGTTTGTTCCAAACGATCGTGTGACCAGTCAAACTACTTTTTATGTGTGTAATGAATGTGAGTATTGTGCAAAAGAACAATATAACTTATGTCCCCATCGTAAAGGTATTGGAACACAACAAAATGGCTCGATGGCTAATTATTTATTAGTGAAAGAAAAGTATGCGCATAAATTGCCAGATTCTTTAAGCTATAAAGGCGCAGCAATGACGGAGCCATTAGCTTGTTGTGTCCATGCCATGTATCAAAAAAGTCAGTTGGACTTGCACGATACGATTTTAATTATTGGACCGGGACCGATTGGCTTGTATTTAGTTCAGATTGCGAAAGAAATTGGTTCTAAAGTTATCGTGACCGGAATTACTAGAGATGAACATCGGTTGTTATTGGCACAAAAAATGGGTGCTGATGTGATTATAAACACAGAGAAAGAAGATTTAAAAGAAGTTGTTTTACGCGAAACAGATACTATCGGAGTCGATAAAATTTACGATGCTTCTGGTGCGTTAGGCGCAATTAACTATGCCTTACCTTTAATTAGAAAAGGTGGCGAATTCATTCAAGTTGGTTTATTTAAAAATAAAATGAATGAATTAGATTTAGAAACAATCATTCAAAGAGAGATCAATTACGTAGGTAGTCGTTCTCAAAACCCATACGATTGGCCAGTGGCTTTGCATTTATTGGCAAAAGGCGCTATTCATATTGATGAAATGATTACCAAAGAATTTGGATTGGAAGATTGGCGCAAGGCATTTGAAAGTGTGATGTCTGGGGATGAAATTAAAGTGATGATTAAGTCCAATGACTTGTGATTAAGGAGCTGGGCAGCGTGACTAACTCGCTGCCTTTTTCTTTAAAGATACGTGTAAAAAGGGGAATATCATGGAATTAGACGTACGAACAAATGAATTATTTATGGAGATATTGAATCATCCCAATGAAACAAGTGGATCATTAAGTAAGCGATTGGGTCTAACACGTGCTCAAATAAATTATTCATTCAAAAAATTGAATGATTATCTTACCGATTTGCAGTTGGAAACGATTCATCGAACACCAAATGGTCATTTTGTGGTTCCAAGAATGGTAAATGAGCGTTTTAGTGACTTGCATCAACGTAAACAAATTGATATTTATTTAGCGCCTGAGGAACGTATCCATTTAATTATCTTGATGTTATTATCAAAAACTGATTTTTTATCAATGAATCATTTCATTGTTGAATTAAATGTGAGTAAAAATACAGTTGTCAGAGACTTAAAAGAATTAGGTATTCTTTTAGCAAAACAAGGGTATCAATTAGAATATTTACGTTCAAAAGGTTACCGTATCAAAGCTTCAGAATGGCAACGCCGTCAGTTATTGCTGGAAACTATTAACCAAATTTGTTTATTTGATGCGGATGGCACGCTTTTATTCCAATTTGCAGATATTAATGAAGAGAAGTTGGCAAGTTATCGAGAAAAAGTAGATACAGTTGAAAAATCTTTAAATATTCGTTATTCCGATGATAAAATAAAAAATTTACCAGTTTTTACTTTATTGCTACAGCGACGTATCAAGCGTAAAAAGACGATTCGTTACGATGTTGAATTGGATTTTTCAGAATTACAAGAAACCCAAGAATACAACGTCATTAAAGAAGTATTTTTTGAAGGCGATTTGGGGATGACGGATTTTAATGATGTCATTTATTTCACTTTGTTATTTTTATCAACCAATTTGACGCAAATGGACATTTTATCTGCTAGAGAGTTACGTCAATTAGAATTAGCAGTCACACAGGTAATTGAAAATTTCGAAAAAATAGCACATGTAACCATTGTGGATAGAGAAGACTTATTGCAGCGAATCATGATGCACATGCGTCCAGCCTATTATCGAATTAAATATCACATGCATTTAAATGAAGTTGATCTGGAACGACAAAAAAATATGGGGGTCTCTTCTGTCTTTTATCTAGTGAAACAATCTTTAGCACCTCTAGAACAATTTTTTTCAAAAAAATTACCAGAAACAGAAATTTTTTATTTGGCGTTATTTTTTGGGGGTCATTTATTAGAACATGATAGTGTACTCGCTAGAGAGGAACGCAAAACAGCGATCATTGTTTGTACAAATGGAATCTCGGTTTCATTATTGCTGGAAAGAAATTTGACAGGACTGTTTCCAGAGATAGACTTTATTGCAACTTTATCTGCTAGAGAATTTTATGCGAAGGATATTGAAGCAGAGTATGTGTTTTCTTCGGTGCCGTTAGAGACGGATAAACGTTTTTATTTAGTGAAAGATTTTTTAACGGATGAAGGGAAATTACAACTTAGAAAACAAGTGATGAATGATACGCTAGTAGGGATGGATGATTTTGCTTTAGCAGAAAAAATTATAAAAAGAGTGAAGAAAAATACAGAAGTATTCGATGAAGAAGCGTTATTTTTAGATGTATTAAATGTATTAAAAGAGAATGTTGCAAAAAATGAGAAAATAACAGATCGTGTGATTCATTTCGATCAATTAATTCCCGCTAAGAATATTTTAATTGAGGAAAAACTTGTAACTTGGCACGAAGCGTTAGAGAGTTTAAGTCAACCACTTATTTCTGAACAAGTGATAACACCACAGTATCTAACCGCATTAAAACAAGAAATGGCTGAGATACCGCCTTATATTGTTTTTAGAAATAAACTGGCCTTGCCACACACTGAACCGGAAAAAGGTGCGTTGGGAGTTGCTATGAGTTTTGGGATTTTTAAAGAAGGGCTTGTCACAGAGACCGGTGAACGGATACATATTGTCGTATTGTTAGCTTCCAATGATAAAGAAAAGCATATAGATGCGCTCTTGGAATTGATGGACTTATCCGGCAGAGACGATTATATTTCAAAACTATTAGAATGTAAGACTACGGCACAAGCTTATAAAATTTTACATTCCTATCGAATCAACTATTGGGGGTAAAAAAATGACAGAGAAAGTAACAGATTATTTAAAAAATGCACCGATTCTATTAGGCGATGAATTTGAAAATCGAGAAGTTGTTTTTACTAAAATAACAGAAATGACCATTGAAAAAGGATGGGTAACGGAAACATTCTTACAGAAAATTATTGAGCGAGAACAAGTTTTTCCAACGGGCTTACACCAAGGTTCATTTGGAATTGCGATTCCTCATACAGATCCAGAATGTATTGTAGAAGAATTTATTGCTTTGGTTGTTCCTAAAAAACCAGTTACTTTTCAACGGATGGATGATATCAATTTATCAGTAGGAGCTGACTTCATTTTTATTTTAGGGTTGAATCAACCTCATCAGCAATTAGCAATGTTACAGCAATTGATGGAACTAATTCAAAATACAGCGCTATTGCAAACATTGGCTGTACAAACAGAAGCAAACGAAGTAATTACCTTACTTGAAGACGAGGGTTATTAAAAGAAAGGAAAAATAATATGAAAATCGCAGTTGGGAATGATCATGGTGGTTTTGAATTGAAAAAAGCCATTAGTGTCTTTTTAAAAGAACAAGGAATTGAAGTAATTGATGTCGGCACACATACCCTTCTAGAATCCGGAGATTATCCAGATTTCGCTAAAATGGTAGCCGAAAAAGTAGCGAAAAACGAAGTAGATAGTGGTATCTTAATTTGTGGAACAGGTATTGGTGTTAGTATAACAGCTAACAAAGTAGAAGGGGTTCGTGCTGCTGTAGTTGGCGATGTTTTTTCTGCACAAGCAACCAAAGAGCACAATCATGCCAATGTTTTATGCTTAGGCCAGCGCGTCATTGGTGAAGGATTAGCATTAATGATTGTCGACACATGGTTAAACACAGAGTGCTCGATGGATGAACGGCATTTGCGTAGAATTGAAAAAATTCATCTAATGGAGAGAAGCTCGTACGATGATTGATTAAAAAGAAGAGAAATTTCTCTTCTTTTTAATCAATAATTTCAGCTGTTCCATCAACTTGCATCTTTTTTAAATGCGCTTTTGTTTGGGCAATCAGCTCATCCGCATGTCGTTCCCATGTGGCTAATTCACCAATGATTTTTAATGATTCTTTCGAGCGATACGAACGTGTCGGATTGCCAGGAAAACGCTTATCAGTTAAATTGGGGTCATTTTCAAATTCACCGATAGGTTCAACAAGATAAATGCGTTCTTTTTTTGAACCTGTAGCTAACTCGGCGCCCCACTTGGCAGCTTCTAAGGTAGCTGTAAAATAGATATAGTTTGATATGCGTCCGACTTCATAGTTGGAATGGTGTTGAGGTTCAAGATACTCACCTAGTTGCAAGACAGCTTTAGTTCCATGAAAAAAGGGTCCACGATCTAACACGTTATCAGTTGGCATAAATTTCCCTCCAATTAGTATTTGGAAGTTTATCTTACGCTGTTTTCGGTAAAAGAACCAGTCTATAATTGTTGACCAAAGTGTAGTATAATTAAACAGAAGGGAACCAGCATAGCATAATGCCTGTTCCCTTTTTTGTTTGCCAAATAAGAAATTCCTCGTTACAATAAAAGAAAAACGAGGTGTTGGAATGAAAACATTACGAGAAATATTCACGAATGATAGCGTTTACGATGTGGTGAAGCAAACGGAAGTAGCGGCAGTAACGTTTTCTTTTAAAAATGTAGGACCACTGGCATTGACAGCGAGTAAAGCAGGCGGAATTGGTTATTTTCCCAAAGAGTTCGCTTATCCAACAAATCTGGAAGGGGCTCCACTTTCGTTATTAGCACAAATTAACTTTGAGGAAATGCCTCCCTTAACAGGGTATCCTGAAAAAGGTCTCCTTGGATTTTATATTGATTTATTTGATGATGTGATGGGTTTAGACTTTGATGAACCAACAAATAATGCAGGTTTTCGAGTAGTGTATTTTGAAGATATCACAAAAGAAAGTTACACAAGAGAAGATATTCAAGCAATTTTTGCGGAATTCCCACAAGCAGATGCCTACCATGTAGTTGATGGCGAATTTCAAATGATGGGAAAAATTGAACCCCGATATTTAGTGACCGATAGTTATACCTTTGAAAAAGTATACGGTACCCATTTCTATGAATATATGGAAACGCACTTTGAGGATGCTGCAGATGATGTGAGTGATGAAATTTATGATAATCTACCAGTTGCAGGTGCGTTAATGGGGGGCTACCCTTTCTTTACACAAGAAGATCCACGTAATTATGCTGAAAATGTCACACATACAGAACTGCTATTCCAATTAGATACCGATGATATTGGGATTATGTGGGGGGATTCTGGTGTAGGGAACTTCTTTATTTCTAAAGAAGATTTAGCCAATCGGAATTTTACCAATGTCCTTTATAATTGGGATTGCTATTAAAAAGAGCGACCTCCAAAAGTTAGACTAGCCATCTAGCTTTTGGAAGACGCTCTTTTTTATATGGCTAGCAGCATTGTGATAATCCCAATTGTATTATTAATAAAGTGAAAAATTATTGAGGCGATTTTTCTTTTATGATAACATAGGACACTTTATTTTGTGAAATCACGCAACATCTTTGGATAATGTAATTCTTGTCCACGATTTTCAAATGCTTCAAGGATATGCTGAAGCATGGATAAAGTGATGTTATCATAGTCCGTTTTATTTGAAGGTGTCAGCAAGCCAATCGGTGGATGAATCGGTAAATTTTTGATTGGAATTACTTTTGTACCACTAAAGATTTCGGAATGTGCAGTGGCAGTAAAAATAGAAATGCCTAGATTTTCACGAACATAATATTTGTGTGACAAACTTGTCGTGACCGCCATTTTTTTATATTGATTGCCAATACTTCGTCGTAGGTACTGCTCGATTTGAATTCGAATTGGGCAATTTTCAGGCGTGAATAAGAAGGTTTCATTTTTTAAATCTTTTAATGAAACCATTTCTTGACTAGCAAGCGGGTGCTGTTCTGAAACTAACAAATTCAACTCGTCATAGAAAAAAGGTTCATAATAATGATCTAACATTAAATTAGGTGCTCCACAGATAGCAAAATCAATTAGGCCGTCTTGTAGCGCTTGGCTACAAGCATTTGCGTCAGCCACTTGTATATGAATGGTGACAGCGGGATGAGTCGTATGAAATTTTTTAATGACTTGCGGCATAATTAAGCTAGCTGTCGGGTCGGAAATACCTAAAACTAATGACCGCGGTGTTTGATTATGTAATTGTTCAGTCAATTGGTCTAATGCGTCATATTGTGCTAGGAGTGCTTGTGCTTTTTCATAAAAAAGAGTACCAGCAGGTGTTAGCTGCAATGTCTTTCCACGCTCAAACAAAGGGATTTTTAATTCAGCTTCTAATTGTTTGATTCGCATAGAAATAGTTGGTTGCGAATATTGTAAAATTTCAGCAGCCTTTTGGAAACTCCCCGTCTTAACGATAACGGCAAAAGTTTGAATTTCTCGTATGTCCATAACATGCCCTCTTTCTAATGTATTGTTTACAGTATAAAGAGAGTTTGTGTAATCAACAATCTTCTTGTTTAAGGGATATAGTTTTTTTATATCACGCTAAGAAGTAAGGTTTATTTTGAAAATAAATCTGCAGACAATCATTATGTTTAGTTCGTAAAGCTTGATTTATCAAGCTTTTTTTGTCTTTTTTTACATGGGAAATTTTATGTGTATTAGTTTTTTTAATCGGTTAGATTACTTTTTTTTATTTGTAACTGTGTTTTTTATCCCTTATAGTTTAGAAACAAATTTCACTAAACAACCAGGAAAGAGGGATAGACATGACGAAAGTTACACTAATTGTCGGTGCCAATTCAACATCTTCTAGATTGAATGGCTTGGTAGAATATACGCAAAAAGTCTTGTTTGACTATAAAATACAAACGCAGGTGATTCAAGTACACATGTTGCCGCATCGAGCATTATTAACCGCTGATGTCATGGATCGCACTCTTCAGTCGTCTAACGAACAAATTGCAACTAGTGAGGGTGTTTTAGTTTTTACCCCCATCTTTAAAGGAAGTTATTCAGGAATTTTAAAAACCTATTTAGATGTTTTACCGCAAAAAGCATTAGCAAATAAAGTGGTTTATGCATTAGGATTGGGTGGTTCACAGCATCATCTATTAGCCTTGCCATACGCTTTAGAGCCCGTTCTAAAAGAATTAGGAACGGAAGAACTTTTACAATCAACCTATGTTGTCCAAGAACAGGTAACGAAAGATGACCGGCATGGTTTCTTAGTTAGTGATGTTGTCAAACAGCGAATCAATCAACAATTGCAACAATTTTATCATCGGATTGAAGCAAAACAGCTAAAGGAGGAAGCACGATGGGAAAAGATCGTTTAAGAATTGCTACCAAAGAAGATGCCCCGGCCTTTTTAGAATTGATTCAAGAATCCTTTCAAGAAGTGAAAGATTATGGCATTGATTGGCCGTCCACTAACGCCACATTAGAAAGTGTGATTGAGAATATTGAAACGGGCATTGCTCTTGTTTTAGAACGGGAAGGTCGGTTGATTTCAACGATTACCCTTCGGCAACCGTGGGAAAACGAAACGCCCATTTCTAATTATCCTTTTCTTTGGTGGTTTGCTACGGCGGATGATTTAAAAGGGCAAGGAATTGGCAAAAAATTTATCAAACAAGTGGAAGAAGAATTTTTAATTAAAATTTTGAAGGCACCCGCTTATGTGATTGGGACATCTGGTAGAAAACATCCCTGGTTGCTAGATATGTATTTACGTAATGGTTATCAGCTTTTAACCACTCGTGAAGATGAGGATGATATAGGTGTTGCCCTTTATAAAGTGTTAATTCCTGAAAAATTTGATGAGAACATTTTACGCATACCTGAAGTAGTTACACCTTAAGGAGGAGAGCATAATGTCAGATTTTTTTAAATGGGAATACGTGATTTCTTTTTTTCCTAAAATTTTATCAGCGTTACCTGTAACGTTGCTGATTGTTGTGGTTGCTTCGATGATGGGAATGGGATTGGGCTTACTCATTGCGTTTCTTCGAATTGAAAAAGTACCCGTTTTCTCACAAATTAGTCGTGTGTTTGTTTCGTTTATTCGAGGAACACCGATTTTAGTGCAATTATTTTTAGTTTTTTATGGTTTACCAATTTTGTTCCCAAGTTTAGCTAATTTGAACAAAATTGATTATGTTTATATTACTTATGGCTTAAATACTGCGGCTTTTTTCTCAGAAATTTTTCGTTCATCGATCTTAAGTGTACCTGCTTCACAAAAGGAAGCAGCAGCATCCGTTGGCTTGACGAAACGCCAAACGTATTGGCGAATTATCTTACCGCAAGCCGTTCGTATTGCCTTACCTGCTACAGGAACGATGATTGTTAATTTATTACAAGATACCTCGTTAGCTTTTTCATTAGGAGTTATTGATGTGATTGGTAAAGTTCGAGCGTTAGGAGCTTTAACGTATCATTCATTGGAGGGATATTTTGTTGCAGCGATACTCTTTGTCAGTTTAAGTATTGTTCTTGAGCAAGCTTTTGCTTGGTTAGGAAGACGTTATCAGTTTCAATCAAAAAAAGTCACGCAATCAAAACCAGCTGTAAAGTTTCAACCTGTCGTTAAACAGGGAAAAAAAATACCGAAAATTGTTCGCTGAAAAAGGAGAAAATAATGAAAAATATAGCTAATAAATGGGTTGTTTTGTTGGGAATCATAGGAACACTATTATTAAGTGCTTGTGGCAATCAATCAGAAGCTACAGAAGATACAAAAAATACCGATGTTGAAACAGTCATTGTGGGAACTGGAAATATCTATCAACCATTTGTTTATTTAGATGAAAACAATGAGTTACAAGGTTATGATGTTGAGATTTTAAAAGCCATTGACAAAAAACTGGACCAGTACACATTTGAATATGAATCAATGGACTTCAAAAATATCTTGACTTCTCTTTCGTCTGGAAAAGTTCGTTTAGCTGCACATCAATATGAATACAATGATGAACGTGCTGCTAACTATCTGTATGGAGAAGTCGGTTATACCGATTATACGTTGTACATTGTACATGATGGTGGACAAAAAGCAGCTTATCAGTCACTAGATGATTTAGTAGGTAAAAAAGTTTTTGCTTCACCAGGCGGTAATGTGGCGTATTTACTAGAAAAATACAATAAAGAACATGAGGACAAGATTGAGATTATTTATAATGAAGCGTCAAGTGAAGTCTTTGTCAAAGGTCTGCAAAACGGTACAGCAGGTGCGGCAGTTTTAACGAAATATGATACCAATAAATACAACGAGCAATTTAATGCAGACTTACAAATTTCGGGGGAAGCTATTAATGTTTCTAAAACATATTTCTTATATGAAAAAGGGGATGACGCATTAAAAGCAGCTGTTGATGGTGCATTACAGGAATTAATTGATGACGGTACATTAAAGACCTTATCAGTTGATATTTTAGGCGATGACTATACAAAATAATTACTGCTGAGGGGGCATAAAATGAAAAAACAAAAATGGTTTGTCTCATTGGGAATTGTTGGAGCCTTCTTTTTAGGTGCTTGTGGCAATAAGGTAGATTCGTCAGCAAAAACAGGAACTGATGAAAATGCTGAAACGGTTATTGTGGGAACTGGGAACGGCTACCAACCGTTTGTTTATTTAGATGAGAATAATGAGTTGCAAGGTTATGATGTCGAAGTCTTAAAAGCAGTCGATGAAAAATTGTCTCAATATAATTTTGAGTTTGAATCAATGGATTTTAAAAATATTTTAACTTCACTGTCTGCGGATAAAGTGCGTTTAGCGGCACATAATTATGCGTACAATGATGAACGAGGTCAAAAGTATCTCTATGGCGAAGTCGCTTATAACACCTATGCTCATCATATTGTGAATGATGAGAGTAAAGGAGCTACGTATGAGACACTAGCAGATTTAGAAGGGAAAAAAGTTTTTGCCTCACCAGGCAGTGAAGTGGCCTATATTTTGGAAACATATAACAAAGAACACAATCAGGCAATCGAAATTATTTATAACGAAGCAGCTAGTGAAGTATTGGTTAAAGGCTTACAAAATGGGACAGCTGATGCAGCAATTTTAACGAAATTTGATACTAATAAATATAATGAACAATTTAATGCCAGTTTACAGGCCTCTGACCAAGCGCTCAAGAGTGCCGGAATCTATTTTATCTTCAAAAAAGGCGATGAGAAGTTACAACAAGCAGTAGATGGTGCCTTAGAAGACTTGATTGCTGAAGGAACTTTGTCACAACTATCGATTGATATTTTTGGTGACGACTATACAAAATAAAGAAAGTAGGTAGCAGGAAATGAAAATAGATATTACCGCGATTCTCACAGCTTTTAAAGCAGCGATTCCTTACATTCCGGTCACGCTGCGTCTGGCACTGGTTCCTTTATTGATTGGAACAGCAGTGGGGTTGGTTATCGCTTTAATTCGATTTTACCGTCTGCCTATTTTAGCGAAATTTTTCTCTGGAATAATTACAGTAGGTAAAGGTATTCCGATTGTGTTGAGCTTAATTGTGGCCTATTTAGTTTTTTCCGATGCATTTGACAGTGTTTCTCAAGCACTTGGTTGGTCACTGCAATTTAAAGACATTAATCGGGAATATATCGCGATTTTTGTCCTTAGCTTGTACGCCAGTATCGGTTTGTCAGAAATTTTTCGGGGAGCATTAACGAGTATTCCACAAGATCAATGGGACGCAGCTGCATCGATTGGGCTTACACAAGTGCAAACAATTTGGCGAGTAGTTTTACCGCAAATGTTCCCTATTGTGTTGCCGATGATTTGTAGTCAATTAATTGTCTTAATTAAAGCCTCGGCACTTGTCTCATTAGTCTCGGTAGTCGATGTTTTAAACGGGGCGCTAATTACTTCCACTACTAGTTATACATTTTTAGAATCATATATTGCAGCAGCACTGATTTATTGGGGCCTAGCAATACTTGTTGAGCAGTTATCAGGACTTTTTGAACGCCACTATTCACGTAAATTTGTAGGGGGGACTTTTGTATGATTACGATACAAAATATTCATAAAAAATTTGGACAAAATGAAATATTAAAAGGAGTCAATCTTACAATTGAAAAAGGAGAAGTAGTCGTAATTATTGGTCCTAGTGGTTCAGGTAAAACAACTTTTTTACGTTGCTTGAATTTCTTAGAACGTGCAGAGCAAGGGACACTCCAAATTGGTGAGACTACAGTTGATTTTAAACAAGCAACAAAAAAACAAATTTTAGCCATTCGTAAAAAAACAGCCATGGTCTTTCAACAGTATGCTTTGTTTTTCAATCGAACCGCATTAGAAAATGTAATTGAAGGGCTAGTGATTGCTCGTAAAGTTCCCAAAAAAGAAGCCACTGAAAAAGGCAAAGCATTACTAGTCAAAGTGGGTTTGGCAGGTAAAGAGAATTACTATCCTCATGAATTGTCAGGTGGACAACAGCAACGTGTAGGTATTGCACGCGCTCTAGCCTTAAATCCAGAAGCTATTTTGTTTGATGAACCCACTTCTGCATTGGATCCCGAACTAGTGGGTGAGACATTAGATGTGATTAAGCAAGTTGCTAATGAAGGAAGCACGTTAGTTATTGTCACACACGAAATGCAATTTGCTTATGAAGTTGCGGATCGAGTTATTTTTATGGAAAATGGAGTGATTGTTGAGCAAGGCACCCCACAAGAAGTATTTGACCAAACTAAAGAACAACGGACGAAAGACTTTTTAGCAAGAACCGCTGTTTACCATTAAAGGGGGGGAAAACATGGGGATAAAATTAAGTTTGTTAGATCAAAGCATCATTTATGAAGGAGAGACGGCGACCTCAACCTTAGCCAAGACAGTAGCTTTTGCCCAAAAAGCTGAAACTCTCGGCTTTGATACATTTTTTGTTTCAGAACATCATTTGATAAAAGAATTGGCAGGTGCGTCACCAGAAGTTTTGATTGGCTATATTTTAGCAAGTACCAAGACAATCAAAGTTGGAGCTGCTGGCGTGATGTTACAACATTATGTACCGTTTAAAGTGGCAGAAGCATTTAGTGTCTTGCATCATTTGGCACCTGGACGTGTCGTTTTGGGTATTGGAAAAGCGCAAGGAGGAAAAGATGAAGCAGTGGAAGTTTTACAACGTGATTTTGTGAAACCAACACAGACATTTGAAGAAAAATTTACCGAACTAACCCATTTTATCCGCAATAATTTTCCGAAAGAACATTCGTATGCAGCATCTGAGTATACATTGGAACCCCAAATTCAAGAAAAATTAGCAATTGAATTATTAGGTGGAAGTCAAGAAAGTGCTGAACTAGCAACGCAAGAACAGGCAGGACTTATTTATCCGTACTTTAGCAATGCTGACGAAGAGGCTTTAGCTATAACTCGTCAAGCGTACCAAGCAAAAGAAACATTCAAAATTGCAGTAGTCGTCTATATTACCGAGGATAAAATAGAAGCTGCCGAGTACCTAGAAAAACAAGCTTCTTATACAGTGGTTTTTAATACTGGTAAGCGCATTAATTTTGCCGACCAAGTGACAGCTAACGACTATGCAAAGCAACATCAAGCAGAAGAAGCGCAAGTGATTCAGCGACAAGTCGGAGCGTTTGTTGGTAGTGCGGCACAAGTCAAAGCTGATTTGTTCGATTTTTCAGCACGTTTTGACACCGAACACTTTGTCATTCATACACCTGGTGTTCCTTATACTAAAAAACATGAAATCATTCAAGCTTTAGCAGATGAACTAAAAGGAGAGTAAGCAAATGACGCAAATAAATCAAGAAGCAGCTATTATTTTATGGGCAAAAGAGGGGTGCCATTATTGCCAAGAAATCAAAGACTTTTTACAGGAGAAAGAATTAGCCTATCAAGTAATCGATGTGACACAACAAGATAATTTTCGTGATATTTTGTTTGCAAAATACGGGGTTCGCTATGTTCCTGTAGTGGAAATTGCCTCAGCAGGTAGTCACGTTTACCGAGGGATTACCGAGCTTGGTTTAGAGCATGTTGTGAAGGGCCTGCGTGAAGCAGAGATTGGAGTGTAGGGTATGAGTGATAAAACAATTCATTTTGGAAGTATTCTTCATGGAGTGGGCGGAACGACAGACGGTTGGCGTCATCCAGAAGTTGATGAAACAGCCAGTACTAATATTGATTTTTATAAAAGCCGAACTAAATTAGCCGAAAAAGGCTTGTTTGATTTCGTTTTTATTGCGGATGGGTTGTACATATCAGAAAAATCAATTCCGCATTTTTTAAATCGTTTTGAACCGATTACGCTATTGTCTTCTTTAGCAGCCATTACTGAAAATATTGGTTTAGTCGGAACTTTTTCTTCAACGTATACGGATCCGTTTACGTTAGCCCGTCAACTAATGTCTTTGGATCATTTAAGTAACGGTCGAGCTGGCTGGAATTTAGTCACTTCGCCTCAAGCCGGTGTTGCTAAAAATTACAATAATCGTGAATTGCCACCACATGATGAGCGTTATAAAATTGCCCAAGAACATTTAGAGGTGGTTCGTGGTTTGTGGCGCTCATGGGAAGTGGATGCTTTTCCCCGAAATAAAGAAACTGGAGAATATTTTGATCCTAGCAAATTGCATCGCTTAAATTATGAAGGGAAATATTATCAAGTGGCGGGACCGCTAAATATTGGGCGCTCAAAACAAGGCGAACCACTAATTTTTCAAGCCGGTTCTTCAGATAATGGTCGAACCTTTGCAGCTGAGAATGCCGAGGCAATTTTTACCCATAGTAGTTCATTGGAAGAAGCCAAAGCTTTTTATGATGATGTGAAGAAGCGCGCACAAATTGCAGGTAAAAATCCAGAGCATGTCAAAATTTATCCAGGAATTAATCCACTCGTAGCTGATTCACTAGAAGAAGCTGAAGCAAAATACCAAGAATTTGCGCGTTTGATTCCAATTGAAAATGCGGTACGCTATCTGGCACGCTATTTTGATGATTATGATTTTAGTAAGTATGAGTTGGACGAGCCTTTTCCTGAATTAGGCGACATCGGAAAAAATGCTTTCCGTAGCACGACTGACTATATTAAGCAACGGGCCAAAGAGAATAATCAGACATTGCGTCAAGTTGCACTAGAACAAGCTGTACCACGTCCTAACTTTATTGGTACAGCCACAGATGTAGCCGATGAAATTCAGCGCTGGTTTGAAGCCAAAGCCATTGATGGTTTTATTATTGCTGGCGATATTCCGGATTCATTTGAACGTTTTGTTAATGAAGTAATCCCCATTTTACAAGAACGTGGCGTTTACCGTAAAGCCTATCCAGGTTCGACTTTACGTGAAAATATCGGGCTTCCGATTACTAAATAAGAAAATGCGTTTCCTTTTACAGGAAGCGTCTTTTTTTTTGCAATAATGGTACACTAAAAATGAAAGGTGGTTGATAACATGGAGAAGTGGTTGTTTTTTGATGTCGGTTTTACCTTGATTGATGAAACGCATTGTTACGAAGATCACGTCACACAATGTACCCGGCAACTAGCGTTGATGGGGATTCACGTTACTCCTGAAGAATATTACGACCAAATGATTCAAGCGTCCAAATTAGGAAAAAAACCAATTAAAACGGTTTGGGAAACGTATACTAAAACCGCAAAACCTACTTGGTCATATACAGGTGAAAAACGGTACCCAGACACGATTTCTACTTTAGAAAAGCTAGCGTCACAGTATCATTTGGGAATTATTGCAAATCAAGGAGCAGGGTTAGTTGAGCGCTTAGTTACTCATGAGATTGCGCACTATTTTAATTTGATTGTCTCTTCAGCTGAACTTGGTGTGAAGAAGCCCGCACCGGATATTTTCACCTATGCTACTCAGCAAGCACAAGTTTCTACCCATGAGTGTATCTATATTGGTGATCGTTGTGACAATGATATTGTTCCAGCCAAAAAATTAGGCTTTACTACAGTTCGTATATTACAAGGTCTAGGTCAGTATCAACCAGAAAATCAGACATTTCACTCAGATTATACTGTCAGTTCCTTGTCAGAATTGCTTGAGATTTTATAAAAGAAAGGCAGAAAAAAGCAACGTGATTCGTCTAGTAGCCTTGTAAACACAAAGAACCCTGGTCTACAACAGAGCACGCAGCCTGTAACACGGTTATCGAGTGAGATACTCCCAATTTTCAATGGTAAGAGCATTATTGGCAAATGCTGACTTAAATTCCTGCTTGAGATGTAGAAGGCTTTCCGTAGTAAGACCGATGCTGTCTCTAGGTTTTTTTCGTACACTTTAATAGTAGAGGAGTGGATGAAAATGAATAAACAAAATTGGAAATTAATTCTTGGATTAGGTGCATTGGCGCTTATTCGCCCATTTTTTAGTATTGTTGGTATTTCTGAACTGTTAGGTAAACCGTTAGTAAGCATTGGTACCACCATTTTGATTACGGTTATTTGGGTATGGGTTGCGCAAAAAACAAATGATCCAATGGTGACATTAGCAGCAACAGGGGTCACTTACGGTGTACTAGCGATTTTCTTAAGCGCAGTGTTGTCACCTATTTTATTAGGACACGTCCAAGGCCCGATTTTAAGTGTTTATTCGATAGTCAGTGTTTTAGTGACTAATTTGATTTGGGGATTAGTTGCTGGCGTTGTTGCTAAAATTCTTCAGTCAATGCGTCATTGATTGATTTATATTATAAATAAAAGAGACACAACCTCACTAGCAGGTGTGTCTCTTCGTGTTAAGAAAAGGAGATAGTTATTTTTACTAAGTGATGATCAGTTGCCTTAAATGCTGTGTTCAGCACCTGAGTCTCTTCAACTTTTAAATTATCTGAAACAATAAAACCATCGATTACATATACTTGAGAAGTTTCATAATCACCTGTGTAGGCAGCATTTAATACACGGACCGTTGGAATACGATCATCGTAGGCAAAACTAAAATGTTCTGGTAAGTCTTTTTGAGCAAATGTTCCAGCTTGCCAAATATCTGTACGAACTGTTGGAAACTGGTGACTCCCTTCGAAGGTTTGATTAAAATCGCCACCTGCAATCACATAATTCCCTTTTGCGTATTCTTTTGCTAAGAGTTGTGCAAGTTTTTTATTTTGGGCAATTTTACCTTCGCCATTGTCGTAAGCTTCTAAATGTAGATTGAAAACGACGAGTTCTTTATCACTGCCAGCAATTGGAAAACGAGTTTCTAATAATGCTCGTTTTAAGTTTGCGAGACGAACGGGCCATTTAAAAGGTACTGGCAAAGAAATACGAGAGGCCTTCGTCATATGATAGTCAGTTAGTGTCGTTAAACCACTAGCAACGCGTCCAATTGGTGGTAAAGGAATGGGAACGAAATCAACAAAAAAATTATAAGCAAAGACGCTTGGTAAGTTTAATTTCTCATTCAAATAGTTTTCTTCATCAATGTAATAAGAACGTTTCGATTGACGGTCAACTTCTTGTAATAAATTGATATCTGCGTCTGCACGTTGTAAGGTTTTGGCAATTTCTGCTAAATTAATTTGAACAAACTTTTTGTTGGGTGGTTGGACATTGGTACCTCCATCCATAAAAAAATCTTCGGTAGCACTCAGACCACCATAGCCGATATTATAAGTGGCAATGGAGAGAGGTTGCTTCTTATCAATAATTGTTTGCCCATCAATTGGAACAAGTGACTCGGTTTCTGCCGGTCGATATTCATTGATAGAAAGGTAACTAATGAGGCTGACGATGGCAAGTAAAATAAATAAAAATGGAATCGTGCTATATTTTAGTATTTTTTTCATAGTTAGGCTCCTTTGACAAAAAATAAAAAGCTTTCGTCCCCAGTAAATATTGGAGACGAAAGACTCGCAGTATCACACGTATTACTCCTCAGCAATATGTTTATTATCTAAATAGTTGATTCAAACAAAGCGCAGAAATGGCTAGAGATAACTTAGTTTTTTTACTGTTGAATATAAGCTGAGATAAGCTCAAAGGTATTTTCAATCGCTTCGACATGGGTGCGTTCCATACCATGACTACTTGCAACACCTGGGCCAATGAGTGCAGCACGGATATTTGCGCCACCAGCTAAAGCAGCAGAAGCATCACTTCCGTACATTGGATAAATATCAACGGCATAATTCAATCCTTTTTCTTTAGCGAATTGTACAAGACGAGTGGTCATTTCGTAATCATATGGACCAGAAGAATCTTTGGCACAAATCGATACATCATATTCTGTACATTCTAAATCAAGACCGATACAGCCCATATCGACTGCCAATAATTCAGTGATATTTGCTGGAATCCATGCCGCGCCGTGTCCAACTTCTTCATAGGTTGAGAAAATAAAGGTTAGATTTGTAGCAGGAATAATTGATTCTTGTTTGATTTGCTTTAATAAGCTAACTAAAATGGCGACAGAAGCTTTGTCATCTAAGAAACGTGATTTTACAAAACCAGAATCAGTGACAACGACTTTAGGATCGTAAGCAACAATGTCTCCATTTTGAATCCCTAATGCTTGAACGTCTTCTTTATTTGTGACACGTTCATCTAATTTAACAATCAAATTATCAATATCTCGTGCTTTGGTCGAGGCATCAGGAAAAACGTGGATGGACGGTGTATTCGATAAAATTGTTCCTGTATACACCTTTTCTTCGCGGGTAATAATATCACAATATTCTCCGTCTAATGTAGGGGTTAGAGGACCACCTAATTTTGTTAAAGCCAGTGTTCCATCACTGTTGATTGAACGAACCATTAAGCCCAATGTGTCAACATGGGCACTTAAACCACGAGTTTGTGTTGCATCTTTCCCTTGAATTTGAACTATTAGATTGCCTTTAGGCGTTTGAGAGGTTTCGTATCCGAATGATTCTACGGTTGTTTTAATAAAATCAATTGCGTGACGAGTATAACCAGTAGGGCTATTGATTGCTAATAATTCGACTAAAAATGAAAGTGTATCTTCTCTATTAAACATTTTTTTCTTCCCTTCTTTTAGGCTCTCTAAAACTATAGCATAACTAAAATGAAAACCCAACCAATCATACCATATTATATTTGTCAGAAAAAACGAAGAATTTTATGATAATTTGAGAATACTCTTGCAGACGGAATTTGTTACTATGAGCCTAACGAAATGAAAGACTAACTATATAAAGTCAAGTGAAAACAAACAAAATTTTCTGAATGAAAAATAGCAAATAAGTGCATCACAAATAAACATCAGAAAGACTAATTTTTTTATTACTGACGAATTTCATAAGGTTCATTCTTTGTTAGAATCGCATGAATAATATAGCATAGCTTTCTTGAAACAGCGCCAATCGCTGTAAGATGGTGTTTCCCTTCTGCTCGTTTCTTGTCATAAAAGGCTTTGAAAACTGGATCGCATCTGGAAGCAATAAGTGCCGCTTGAAACAACGCTTTTCTTAAGTAAGGAGACCCGCGTTTACTCATCACGTTGTGAGTGGCTTCATATTCACTAGATTTCGAGACAGAAGCATCGATTCCTGCGTAAGCTACTAGTTTTTTAGGATTGGAAAATTTCTGAATATCACCAATTTCACCCAAAATCGTGGCGCCAAGAACAGGTCCAATGCCAGGGACGGTCTCTATGACCGAATGAAGAGAAGCCATTAATTGTGCAATTTCTTCTTCTGTCCGTTTGATTTGTTCTTCTAAAAAACTAAGTTGATCAATCATGGAACGTAATTGAAAAACGAAGGCATCTTGTGCAAAGCGAACACCAAAAGAATGAGCTGCGACTGTTTTCAGTGCTTCCGCTTTACTTAGTCCAACACGACTTCGACTCGCTAAACGGAGTGTTTCGGCTAATGTTTCGGCAGAAACTTGATTGAATTCATCAGGGGAAGAAAACTCAGATAAGACGGCTTTGGAGGCTTTGCCAAAAATGCCAACTTTTGAAAACACCTTTTCATATTCAGGAAAGACTTGGTCTAAGACGGCAATGATTTTTCGTTTGAAATCGCCCGCTGTACCAACTAAGTATGAGCGATAACGAGTCAATTGACGTAGAGAGAAAATAGTTTCATCCGCTAAAGCTGTTTCGTTGAACGAACCATAGCGAATTAAATCGGCAATTAATACCGAATCAATAATATCGTTTTTTCGTTTACGAATTTCGGTCCCTTTTCTCCAGCCATCGGTTTGAATTGGATTGATGACATGAACAAGAAACTGTTGTTCGTCAAGAAATGAGAAGAGAGCTAACCAATAGTGGCCAGTGGCTTCCATTCCAACTAAGAAGTCATTTGTGGAATCAGAGAAAGAAGTGAGGCGTTCTAAAAGAGCGTGAGCACCGTCTAAAGAATTCGCAAAAGAAAAACCTTTAAGTAGGACTTTTCCTTCTGCATTCATGAGAGAAGCGACGTGAGATCGTTTGCCAATATCAATACCTAGATACAACATAAGCACACCTTCTTTACAAAATTTGGATTGATTGCCACTCAACTGAAAAGCGTCACTACCTTGTTCTAGATACGGAGTAAGGCATTTACCTTCAACATCTAACTCATTCGTAAACAGCTTAACAGAGAGAGGGATTAGTCTTTCGATTACGAGTTTTAAAACTCAAGGAGAAAACAATCTACCTCTCAATCCATTAAGTATATTTTCTCAAATAATTGAGTAAATACCAAATAAAAATAACAAAAGGTTCCTAAGGTTCTCCTCTAAAAATCGGAAAATTAAAACCTTAAATATAATATACAAGGAGAAAACGATGAAACAATGGAAATTTATCTTATTAAGCAGTTATAGTTTATTAATTTTGTGGGTGTTATTGTTTAAATTTTCTTTATCCCCGGAAGCAATTATAAAATCTGCTGTTAATGGTGGAAACAGAGTCATTAATTGGCTGCCTTTTATGGCCTCAGGTGGTATGAGAGAAATCATCTTGAATGGATTGGTATTTGTGCCTTTTGGTGTATTAGTAAGCATACAAGCAAGCCATCATCGTGGGTTAAAAGTATTCGGCTACAGTTTTTTATTGAGTTTAGGAATTGAAATCAGTCAATATCTGTTAGCGATTGGAGCAACAGATCTGACTGATTTAATTACTAATACGTTAGGCGGCTATGTGGGATTTATTCTGTATGGGTTATTAGCTAAAATAGTTCCTGAAAAAGTACTTGATATGATCTTGTTAATCATGGGAACTATTGCTGTGTGTGGATTTATTATTTTAATGGTGATAACTTTCAAAGTGAATCAGGTGCAACTTAATTATCTCTAGCATCACATACTGTTTGTCTAGCATCACGAGGTTGCCAACCATACTTGATTGCTTTTTGATTGGTGTGCGTATAGGTTCTGCCTAACATTGGGACAAGTGCCCGTAGCTTTTTGATGACTATTGCAGCCATTTTTAAACTGCTATTCGGTAAAACAATCGGGCGCTGGCCATAAAGGCGACTAATTTGTGCGAAGGTTAAATCGCCATTTTTTGCCAAGATTCGTTCCCCGATAGTTTCTGAATGGTTGAGCGCCAATAAATGCAAAGTAGCTAAATCACGGACGTCGGTTACTTCTAACGAAATTTTCGGCACGAAGCGTGAACGATTAATTTGATCAAGTACTTGATTGGAGGAACGATTGCTAGTTAATGTCGGTCCAAAAATAGCTCCTGGTAGAATGGTCGTTAAATGTAGCTCATATTTTTGAGCTAATTCCCATGCTTTTTTTTCGGCAAACAGTTTGGAGAGACGATACGCATTTAACTCTGGATTTGTAACATCAGACCAAAAAATTTCATCAATCAAGCCAGTTGTTTGAGCAAGTGGCGTGGCAGCAGCTTGACTGGAAGTCATGATAATTCTTTTGACACCAGCTTTATGAGCAGCCTCAAAGACATGTTCCACACCACTCACAGCTTCTGTAATTAAACGATTATCATTGGCGTTTTCATGACCCAAAGGACTAGCGACATGTAAAACCGCATCGATCCCCGCCATCGCTTCTAGCCAACCGTCAGAGCGTGTTAGATTGGTCACTACATAGGTAACTTCTTTAAAAATTTTGGGTCGTTTATCTAAATTTCTCACCGTTCCAACAACGTCATATCCTTGGTCGAGTAATTTTTTTATAAGATGGGTGGCAACAAAGCCATTGGCACCTGTGACTAATAGTTTCATTTTTTTACCTCCTAGTGTTACACTTGTTATAGATGCTATTGTAGAGAACACAAAGTAAAAAAACAAGCAAGGTAACCGCATTTGTGACAGATGGGAGAAAGTGTTATGGCAGCAACGAATTATGCAAAAAATTTAAAACAAGATAGTAAAAATTGGATTACACTCGCAACGTTAGAGTTACTACAGACAAAAAAATTATCTGAGTTAACAGTCGCTGAAGTAGCGAAAAAATCTGGCGTGAGCCGTATGGCATTTTATCGCCATTTCACTAATTTGCCACAAGTATTAACTGAATATTATGAACCAAAATTCAAAAAAATATTTGATCAAACAATTCACAAAATTAGTGAAGAACAAAAAATAAGCGACTTAGAAGCTTTTTTTACTGAATTAACGCCTGATTTTCAACGAGCAATTGTGGGGGAGTACACAACAATCATTTTTCAAATTTTTACTGAACAAATGGCCCGCTTTTATGACACGACAACGACACGGAATGAGTGGAAAAACGCTAAGCGACGGTATTGGATCAAATTTATGTCCGCAGGGATTTTTGAAGTTTGGTTAACCTGGATTCAAACAGGGCAAAAAGAGAGCCTCGCAGAAATGACACAATTAATTAAAGCATTCCACGAGTAGCATTATGTAGGAGGTGACGAATATGTGGAGGTTGTTTCAACAATTAAAAAAGCAAGCGGAGATTCAGACGATTAGTCAGCAATTGCAAATTTCTGGATGGGATGAAGCGGCTATTAACGCTTTTTTTCGTCATAGTTTGGATAACAGCCTAACTACGAGTGTTGCGAATGCCAAAAGCTATTATCAAGATACCTTTGCGATAGGCTCACCGATTTATTTGAGATTGTATCGTGCCAGTCAGTTGCCCGCTAAGGAAAAAATTCAGCTGATTTTTAATCAGTTAGAAGCAGAAATCGATGAGTATCAGTTTATGCATTTATTGTCGGACAAGTATCAGTTAGCTGATGAACTAACGCCTCATGCTACTTTTTATGCCTATTTTCGTCGGGATGTGCTACGAGCTTTTTCGACAAAGGAAGGATTAAATGAAGGAGAATTAGGAAAAAAAGTCCATTTGTTTCGGACGTATATTGATCGGCAAAATATTACTTATATTCGGACACACTTTCAAGGGACCACTGACTACGAAAAACTACTGGCTTATGGAGAAACTTTTCATTTAGCATTCGATTATACAACCGATGCACGTTACCATAATCGCTCAATGGGAGTATTTGATTATCCTAGAAATATGAAAATCCAAGTACCAAAACGCAAAACACGTTGGTTGGGACCGAATGATGCACGCATGTCGGAATTTATTGTGCAAATTAGTACAGGCGCATTTGTTAGTGAATGGGATGTTTATCGTAAATTGGCAAATGGTCAGTATGACAGTCGACCTGATCATTATTCTCCTCAGGAATTAGGAGCAGTAGCAAACACAGAATCTTTTAATTATGGGCTTTCATATGGCTCTAATTTTGATGTTTTACCTTGGAACCATTCCCATGAATATTTAGATGTTTTATATCCAGTTAATCCTGATATCCGTAGGAAAGCGTTGCGCTATTGGAAAAGTCCGGTAGCGTTAAAACAAGATGGTCCGTATTTGGATATTGTCAAAAAATCTCATGATGCTCATTCATGGCAACAAGTGCCAAAAGAAGAACGACTAAAAGTATATCAAGCGTATTGTCAGCACTGTCAAAAAAAGAAAGTTCAAGCAGGTTTTGCGAAATACCATCAGAAACAGAAAAAATTTTAGTAAAACAAATCCAAAATGGGCCTGTGACATAAGTTAATTAACAATAAAATATCCGAACAATAGAAGCTTGGCGTAACTCATTCTGTTTTGTTCGAATATTTTCGTCTTGTTTTTCCTTATGTCGCAGACCCATTTTAATTTTTGTTAATTTGTCGCCTCAAGGACCTTAATGAATTCACGCATATAATCTGGTAAATCTGGTGGTCTTCTACTGGAAACGATATGTCCATCTGAAATTGCAGGAATATCAACCCAAGTAGCGCCGGCATTCGTCATATCATCTTTAATCCCTGGTGTACTTGTGACGGTTTTGCCTTGTAAAATATTGGCAGAAATTAATACCCAACCCGCATGACAAATTTGACCAATTGGTTTTTGGTGCTCATCCATATATTGAACAAATTGGATTACCTCAGGGAAACGACGTAATTTATCAGGTGCCCAACCTCCGGGTACTAAAATTGCATCGTAGTCTGCAGGATTAACCTCATCAAATGCATAATCAGATTCAGCAGGTACGCCGTATTTACCAATATACGTTTTCTTTGCTTCTTGTCCGACTAGGTCAACCTGGGCACCTTCTTCACGTAAACGATGAACTGGATACCATAACTCTAAATCTTCGAAATCACCATCTACTAAGGCAATCACTTTTTTATTTTTTAAGCGCAAAACGATCCCTCCGTTTCTTATTTCTTATATAGTCAGTGTAACAGAGTAATACATAAATGACGATTGAAAAGATTTGCTTTTTATAATGAACTTTTAGAAAATTCATACTATAATACTATTTATTTGAATAAAAAAGGAGAATGCGTATGTCAGCTATTATCGGTGTGATGCCGTTATATGATTCAGAAAAAGAAAGTATTTGGATGTTACCAAATTATTTGCAGTTAATTGAAAAAAATGGAGGGATCCCACTGATTTTGCCATTGACGAATCAGCAAGAAACGTTGGATTATTTTATTCAGACATGCGATGGTTTTTTATTTACTGGGGGACAAGATATAGCACCAGCTCTTTATGGAGAAGCAAAGAAAGATACTTGTGGTGAAATTTGCACAGTCCGTGATGAAATGGAAGAATATTGTTTGCAGCAAGCACTTGCCTTGGATAAACCAGTGCTTGGTATTTGCCGAGGGATACAATTGTTAAATGCTGTATTGGGTGGGACACTTTATCAAGATTTACCAACAGAATATTCTCAGGCTGTCCCTCATCAAATGACCCCTCCTTATCAGCATGTACAACACGAAGTAACCATTGTTTCTGATAGTCTACTGTTTACGATCTTAGAAAAAGAACAGCTAGGAGTGAATAGTTATCATCATCAAGGAATTAAAGAATTAAGTCCTCAATTAAAAGTTGCCGCAATAGCTAGTGATGGCTTGGTTGAAGCTGTTTATATGCCTAATAAGCGTTTTGTTTTAGCTGTGCAGTGGCATCCAGAATTTTTTGAAGCCGTTACTAAAGAGAATCAACGGTTGATGCAATATTTTCTTAATGTCTGTGTCCAAGACAAAGGGGAGTAATAAAAAGACATTTCTCACTAGGTTGAAAAAGGGACACGTATCATCCATTCCTTTATGAAATGGGTTAATTGGTTTTTAGGAACATATCCTAGTGCAATTGATAGTAAGCTTAAAGTGTCATTTAGTCATATATTCAAAAGATGTTCTAGCTAAAATAAACGATTATCAACGTTGTGTCATACACGTGATATATAATGAAATCCTGCGAAATTATTATGGGGAAAGTGATTGATAACTAGTCTTTACAGGTCAAAGAAAGGTCAGTTAGCAATCAAAAAAACGAGGCTAAGTTGCTTAGCCTCGTTTTTTGTTAGTTGTTTGCTGTTGTTTGTGAAGAACGTCGAGCAAGTATTGGTAAAATTGCGCCAATTAAAATAAGCACAATTGGTGTTAATAAGTTTGAAATCATTTGGAACCACCAAGCTTTTGAACTTAAATCAAGTTCCATCTTAGGCACAATTCCTAAGATACAAGCAAAGGCAGTAAATAAGAAACACCACAAACCAATCGCAAAACCGACCTTGGGATTTTTGACAAATTTGTATTCAGAAGAATAATTTTTAGTAGCCTTATTCAACATCATATAGGCAAAGAAGACCCATAAATAGCGTAAGGGCATAACCACTGAATTTAAGTTGGTCATCCATTTAACAAGCTCTTGCATGCTACCAATACCGAAGATAGGCAAGAGAATCAATGTACTAACCAAAATACCAGTCAGCAGATAACCATTCTTAAGAGTCCCTTTAGCTGTTTTCTTTCTTAGCCACGCAGGGACATACATTGGATCTGCATCAGCTAATAAAATTTTTAATGGTGCATCAATTGAAAAAGCTAAAGCTGAAATTTGTCCAACAGTATTTGTTAAGGCATAAATAACCATTAATGAATTACCGACACCATAATATGCTCCTAATTTTTGGAAGGCGGTATAGGCTCCATTTGCCATTAAATCGCCAGGAATATTATTACTTGTAAAAAGCATACCCATAGCAACCGAACCTAAAATCGCACTTAAACCAACCATTGAAGCTAATAAAATCATGCCTTTTGGAAACTCCTTAGCTGGATTTTTGGTTTGATTGACATAAGGGGAGATTTTTTCTGCGCCACCAACTGCGAAAACTAGCATAGAAATCGTTGTAAAATATGAAAAATCAAATTTAGGAATATAAGAGCTTAACTTATTCATATCAGGTGTTGCAAATTCAATGTTTGAATGAATAGCTGGGGCACCAATGGCTAATAAAATAAATAAAATTGACATAATAAACATAGCAGTCCCAGCTAGGCCACCGATAACTTTTAGTGTAGACAAACCTTTAGTCGATAAGTAAAGAAAAATAAGAAAAATAATTAAACTGAGAATTGAAATAAGCTGCATGGGCATATCTGAAATAAAAGTTCCATCACGTTTAACTGCCCAACCTAAAGCAATTAAAATTCCTTGTGGTTTTTGTGCTAAGTATGGGATGTGGACAACCCAATATGTCCAAGCTGCATAGAAAGCTAATTTTTTGGTCGTTGTATTTTCAATCCATGAGCTAACGCCACCCGAACTATCTTTGAATGTTGACCCCAGTTGGCCAACGATTAATGCATAGGGAACGAAGTAAAGAACTAAAATAATTATCCATGACGTAACTACTGAAAGTCCCTGTTGTGCATAGTTATTCACGACATTTCCTAAGCCCCAAACCATACTAAATGCAATTAGTCCAACATTGGTCCATCGCAATTGTTTTGTAGTTGCTTCCATTTTGTAAACTCCTTAACTAAAATATAATTGTATTAAAATAACGAATGAAAAATAAGTGAATTTTATTTTTTGTTATTTTAGTACGAAGATGAATATCCTTTTCGATTATAGTCTAATCTGTAAAATCGTCAATATTTTTTAAGAAACACTCATTTTTCTTCTAATAAATGAAAAAAACAAGAATAATTTATCAGTAAATCGCTATTTTTTGCTAAAAAGACAGAAATGTTCTAATAAAACAAAAAATATACAAAGTTTACAGACTGTTTACTATATATTGACTACAAATTAATATCCCTTTGTTATTTTTGATAGGTAAAAGACAGACAAAGGAGGAAATTTTTAATGAAAAAAAGGATATTAGGATGGGGTTTAGTTAGTTGTTTAGCTATAGGTGGGATTGTTTCGACAACGGTTTTAGCAGAGAGTAACAAAAAAGAAAATACGACAGCTACAGAAACAACACAAAAGCACCCTAAAAATATTATTTTTATGATTGGTGATGGCATGGGTGTATCATATACTTCTGCTTACCGTTATTTTAAAGAAGGAAACAACAAAATTGTGCCAGAAACTTCTTTTGATAAATATTTAGTTGGTCAACAAGCGACTCATCCAGAAGATCCCGAAGAAAATGTGACGGATTCAGCAGCAGCTGCAACGGCCATGTCTGCCGGTGTAAAAACCTACAACAACGCCATCGCTGTAGACAATGATTTATCAGAGACACCTACAGTTTTAGAACGAGCAAAAGAATTAGGAAAGTCGACAGGTTTAGTTGCTACTTCAGAAATTACTCATGCAACACCAGCGGCTTTTGGTTCGCATGATGAATCACGTAAAAATATGAAGGAAATTGCTGATGATTATTTTGACGAATTAACGAATAACGAGCATACGGTAGATGTTTTACTAGGTGGTGGATCCGATTATTTTAAACGTGAAGATCGCGATTTAGTGAAAGAATTCGAAAAAAGTGGCTATAGTTATGTTGCGAATAAAGAGGAACTATTGAAAGATCATACTGAAAAAGTATTAGGTTTATTTGCACCGGAAGGGCTACCCAAAATGATCGATCGTGAAAAAAATACGCCTTCTTTAGCAGAGATGACCAATGCGGCCATTGAACGCTTGGACAAAAACGATGACGGATTTTTTCTGATGGTAGAAGGAAGTCAAATCGACTGGGCTGGTCACAGTAATGATGTGGTTGGCGCGATGAGTGAAATGCAGGATTTTGAAGCAGCTTTTGAAGCAGCGATTAAATTTGCTGAAGAAGATGGTAATACCTTAGTAGTGACCACCGCCGATCATTCAACAGGAGGGTTCTCTATTGGCGCCAATGATGAATACAACTGGTTAACTGAACCACTTCATGCAGCAAAGCGGACACCTGATTTCATGGCGAATGAAATTTTAAATGGCACATCTGCAAAAGAAGTCCTTGAAAAATATATTGACTTTGAGCTAACCAAAGAAGAATTAGCAACGGTGACCAAAGCTGAAAAAAGCCAAGAGTTAGAAGAAATTGCCGTACCGATTCGCAAAATTTTCGATGTACGTTCGAATACTGGTTGGACAACAGGCGGACATACAGGGGAAGATGTGAACGTCTATGCTTATGGTCTAAAATCAGAAGAATTTGCTGGAAGGATTGATAATACCGATCAGGCAAAATTGATTTTCAATCTACTTGAAGGAAAAGACGGCAAAGCTGAAATCACCGACAAAGACATTCCGAAAAATTAAACATTCATTCAGATAAATACTTAGAAAAACGCTACTAGTTTTTCTAAGTATTTTTTTATGCCATTGCAATTCTTGCTGTCTAAGGTACTATTTTAGGAGAGAGAAGTTGAAAGGAAGCTGAGTGACATGCAAGAATTTATTTTTATTAATGGACCAACTGGTGTGGGAAAGACAACCCTTGCTAAAAAATTACATCAACATTATCAAGGTGTATATATTGAACAACATATGATTCCCGATTTCTACAATTATTTACAAGATGCCGATCAAGCGGCCTTATTAGAAGAAAAAGTTTGTTGGGAAGCAATGTTGGCAATGGTGGAACAATTTCATAAATTGGGATTTAAAAATATTATTATTTTAGACTATGATGATTTTCGCGCAAGAGAAATTCCCAGTCGTTTTAAGGGGAAAACATTTATTTGTTTGAAATTAATTTCGAGTGACTTTGAACAAAACAAGCAGCAAATGATTCACCGAGAGCCTTCAGGGTTAAATCATTTACCAACGTTGGAACGAGGGACTAACAAGATTATGCAACGTGAGTTATTACCCAATGAATGTCTAATTGATATTGCGGGTAAGACGCCAGAAATGGTTTTTGACGAGGCTGTTTCAGTGATTAATACCTACCAACCACAAAAGGATTATACGTATTTACCACTTCCAGAAGCAGCTTTTGATTCTTGGATACAAATTAAAAGAAAACAAATGAAGGAAAGCTAATCAGTTCAATTATGCAATAATCTCAAATTTAAGACGATCAGGAACTAGACTATATTAGAAAGAAGGCATTTCGGATGAATGTAGAAATTGTACGCTTTAAAGTTTTAGCAGGGCAGTCAAAGCAAGTAGACGAATGGTTAGCATTTTTAAATGAAAATATGCAAGCAGTTTTACTTACACTGGAAAATGAAAAAATGTATGTGGAAACCATTTTTAGAGAAGTCTTGGATGGACAAGAATTTCTTTATTGGTATTCGGTGCAAGGAGCTGGTGGGCAAGAAGTGGAAGAATCGACACATTGGGTTGATCAAAAACACCTAGAATACTGGAAAGCATGTATTGATTCGACAACTAAGCCAGTAAAGCTTACCACTGAAGTCGTAATGATTCCTGATAAAATTAGACAACAGATGAATTGATTGGAGGAAAAACAAGTGGATTTTGCAGAACTTTATTTACAAGCCAAACAAGCGACGAATCCGAGAAAATTATCAGAAACTGCTCAATGTGGCACAGTGGGAGCTGCTTTATTAACTGATACAGGAAATGTGTATGTGGGGATTTGTATCGATACCGCTTGTTCAATGGGATTTTGTGCCGAACATGCGGCTGTTGCTTCGATGTTGTTAGCTGGAGAAAGTCATATTAAAAAGCTGATTGCAGTAAATTATCAAGGTGATATTTTAGCTCCATGTGGACGTTGTCGCGAATTTTTGAGCCAAATAAATGAAAAAAATCTAGCTGCAGAAGTAATGGTGAGGGATAAAACAGTGGTTCTGTTGAAAGAATTGTTACCTTACGATTGGCGGGGAATGTAAAGCGATTTCTTGTCTTAAAATTTATAAATGGCTATACTAATAAGTAGATAAAGGAGGGAATCAATATGTCAGAATATAAAATCCCAAAAGTTTGGGAATGGAAGCAAGAAGAAAAAAGTGTATCTGGTAATCAACCAGTAGCAGGTAGCCGATTTGAACAAGAACTTCCCATCGGAGATAAACCGTTACAAGTTTATTCATTAGGAACACCTAATGGGATGAAAGTAACAATTCTATTAGAAGAATTGCAAGAAGCAGCTGTAAAAGATGCCCAATACGACTTATATAAAATTAATATTGGTGCAGGCGATCAATTTGGAAGTGATTTCGTCAAAATTAATCCTAACTCTAAAATTCCAGCAATGATGGACTATTCAGAGGAACAACCCATTCGCGTCTTTGAATCTGTGTCTATTTTATTATATTTAGCAGAGAAATTTGACAAATTTATCCCAACTACGCTTGCTGAAAAAACAGAATTGATGAATTGGTTATTTTGGCAAACGGGTGCAGCACCTTTTGTTGGCGGAGGTTTTGGTCATTTCTATCATTATGCGCCTTTCCCACAAGAATATCCAATTGATCGCTATACAATGGAAACGAAACGTCAACTCGATTTATTAGATAAACATTTGGCAGAGAATGCTTATATCAATGGCTCTGAATACACTATCGCTGATATGGCCATTTGGCCGTGGTATGGTCGTTTAGTCCAAGGAGAATTATATGGGGATGCAGCCGAGTTTTTAAATACCAAAGAATATAAAAACCTACATGCGTGGGCAGATAAAATTGCTGAACGTCCAGCTGTAAAACGGGCATTGGAAGCTGAATACAAAGAAATTAAATAAAAAAGAAGCAGAAAAACGGGTGTCGTGACCCCGAAAATGTTAGATTTTTGGTCTAACGTTTTGGAGGTCGCTACAGAGCCCATTGTTTTTCTGCTTCTTTTTCTTTTTTATTGGCATTCATCCAAAGTTTTTAAATGTCTTTCAGAGATTTCTTTCACTTTATTTACACGACGAATGTATTTCTCTTCTTCAAGAAAGTCTGTGGTCATCCATACATTGACAATTTCTAATGCAATTGCTGAACCGATAATTTTACCACCTAAACAAAGCACATTGCTATTCGTGTGTTCACGTGCTAGTTTCGCACAAAATGGGTCCTGACAAACGACAGCATCCAGTCCATAAATGCGATTAGCAATTAATGCACTGCCATAACCTACCCCATCAACAAAAATTCCACGTTCGGCTTTCCCCTGTGCTACAGCTACTGACGCTGGATAAACATAATCCGATAAATCAGCTGCTTCTTTTGTATAAGGTCCCATATCATCCACTTCATGCCCCATGCTTTTTAGTAAATCAATAATTTCTAATTTCAAATCAACACCTGCATGATCGCTTGCCATAATAATTTTCAAAAGAAACCCCTCCTTTTTGTCTTTTAGAATAACATGTGGATAGGGAATTTACTAGATAAAATGAAAATTAAGACAGATTACAAATAGTTGTGATAAAAGTAACTTGATTCACAAATTTACGATTTTTAAATGGATAAAATGAAAAAGGTCAGAAAATTTTCGTAAAACAAAAAAAGATGAGCTCTTTTAATCTAAAAGTCCTCTTATACTAGGTTGAGTAAAAAATGTGATGTGCATAAAATTCTTAATGATAGTACAAAATTGATGGTATGTTTTGTAGTTTTAATAGATAGCATTCTCTATACATCACTGAATAAAGTATAGGAGGCTAATAGAAATATGATGAAAAAAAATAAACTGTTTTTATTATTTTGTATGTTTTTATTGCTATTTTCAGTACCACTAACTATACATGGAGAAGATAATCAATCCAGAGAAGCCGAAGGAAGCGTAAGCTTTGTTGGAGAATGGACGGGAGAAGTTCCTGACCCTAAACCACCAGTTGGAGGAGGTAATACAGGACCTTCAGCAAAAAAACCTGAGAAAAATCTTCCTAAAACTGGGGAAAATCAAAATAATGGATTTTTAATTGGTATGATAATTATTCTTTTGGTGCTGGGTTCAATAATTGCTAGGTTCTATAAGAATAAAAAGAACACCATCCATACTCAAAAAGGATAATTGATTAAACCATCACTAATTCATACTATTATGGAATCAATGAAATTCACAATGGATTTTTTATGATAAATAAGTTTTGTCAATTGATTTAAAAAAAAGAAAGAAGGAAGTTATTTATGAAATTCATGCGTTTAGCTACAGTTGTAGCTTTATCAACAGTAGTCGTAGTAGGAAGTGAATCTGTTTTTGCAGATGAAGCAAGAAAAGTAGAAACAAATGGAAAAATTGAGTTTAAGACAAATGAGACAGAAGAAGTTGAGGTTATTCCTCCAGTAACTAATCCAGAAGTAGAAATAAAACCAGAAGTACCTGAGACAACAGGTCCACTATCAATCGCTAAAGCTGTTTCAATGGATTTTGGTTCACAAGTAATCTCAAATAAAGATCAAACATATAATATGATCGCTGAACAGGCACCTTTAGCAAGCGATAACGAAAAAACAGTTCCATATGTTAGTTTTGCACAAGTGCAAGATGTTCGTGGAACAAATGCAGGATGGAATCTTCAATTGAGCTTATCTAATTTCACATCTACATCAAAAAACAATGTTTTAGGAGGCGTCCAATTAAAACTTCATAATCCTGAAATTTATTATGATGGTAATAATGCGCAAAATGCTCCTACGACATATGAAGATACACTGGTATTAGAACCAAATACAGGTGCGAAATCAGTAATGTTAGCAACTGCAGGAAAAGGAGCAGGTGTTTCATCAGTTGTTTGGGGAAATCAAACGGCTTTAAACGATCAATTAAAACCAGAAGATAGCGAAGGCAAGACTGAAGAAGGAAATGAAGGACAAACTGAAGAAGGAAACGAAGGCAAGACTGAAGAAGCAAATGCAAAAGTAGTAACCAATGAAGCGATTCAATTGTTTATTCCAGGTAAAACAACAAAAGATGCCGCAAGTTATACATCTACCCTTACTTGGGAACTAGTAGCTACACCATAGTCACAGCTAGAATATATGTTTAAAGTGCTATATTTAGCAACGAAAGGAGTATTTTTTGAAAAAAATGAGTATCACTAATAAGAGAGGCTTAAGAAAAATAATTTATTTATTTTTACTACTCTACGGATGTTTCTTTATTTCTACAATTGCCAAAGCAGATGAGGGGACATTAAATTTTTATGTAACCCCTGAATTTCCAGAAAGCCAAATTGAAGGTGAAAAAAGTTACTTTAATTTAAATAGTAAACCTGGATCAACGGAGAAATTAAGAATAAAACTCCAAAATGCAAAAGATGAACCTGTAGTAGTCCAGATTACACCACATACAGCGTTTACTAATGTTAGCGGCACAGTTGAATATGCTAAAGACAGTGAAGAGAAAGATTCAACTTTACGCTATCCATTGGCAGAATTGCTTGAAACACCTGAACCAATCAAGCTAGCAGGAAATGAAACAAAAGTAGTAGATGTTTTATTACAATTACCAGATGAAAAATTTGATGGAATGTTAGCCGGTGGATTGAGAATATCTGAAGTACCCACAGAAGATAAACGTGTGTCTGATGCAGAGGGAGTCGCTGTAAAAAACGAATTTGCTTATGTAATTGGCGTATTGGTAACGAATGAAAGAAATGTAATTCAACCAGAATTAGATTTATTAGATGTTTTTGCCGATCAATTGAACTATAGAAACGTTATTAGTGCTACTCTACAAAATACTAAACCTACTTTTGTGAATAATTTAGAAGTCGATGCGACGGTTCGTAAAGACGGTGAGGATGAAGTGCTATATAAAGCAAATCAAAAGAACATGCAAATGGCACCCAATTCTCATTTTGATTTCCCAATTTCATTAGAAGGAGATCGTTTCCAAACAGGTGAGTATGTTTTAGATATGAAGGCACACTCAGATGAAGATGAATGGGAATGGACACAAAAATTTACGATTGATGGCAAGGAAGCAAAGACCTTTAATAGCGAAGATGTCACAATCGACTCTAGTGTCAATTGGTGGGCAATTGCGACAATCACGTTAGTTGTTATATTGGTGATTATCGTTGCCTGGTTTGAATATAAAAGAAGAATGGCTCTAAAAAAATCATAGACAGCAATCACTTGAAATCAAGTTTCTGTAAAAATAAGCGTTTGATAAAGATAGGAGGAAAAGAATGAAAAATAGAAAAAAAATTGCCGTACTAAGTATGAATATATTTCTTCTTCAGGCTGTGCTATTTCCTCTTAATGCAATATCTTATCATTCTGTTAATGCAGAAGAATACACATTAGATTCAAGAACTGAAGAAACACAATCACCTGATTTAAATGTAAACACAATCGAAAATACAGCACCTCATTTTTATTTTGAAGAACAGCAATTAACAGGAAATGTTGATCAACTATTTTCTGTTAAATTGCTTTCAGATCAAGCAGTAAAAGAGGTAGAGGCGATTTTACCTGAAGGCACTTTGGTTGATAAAGCTGCACTACCTTCAGGTATGACTATTGAGAATGCAGGCGAGAATCGTTGGGCCTTTGTCTCTCAAACAGAACAAACCCAATTTACACTACCGCTAATTTTTAAAAGTAAAGGAAATTATGCAGTAAAAGTTGCCAACTCTGAAATATTAATAGAAGTCCTTGATCCTGAGGAAGAACTGACAACTGAAGAAACGGTAGAAGAAAGTGTCGAAGAATCACAAGTTACTGAAGAAACGAAAGAAGAGAGCACTGAAGAATCACAAGTTACCGAAGAAACAGCAGAAGAGCATACAGAAGAATCACAAACTGTAGAAGAAGGTACAAAAGCAGAAGCTATTAAGACAGCAGCAAAAGAAAAAAATAGAGCAGTAGCTGCTGAAGCTCTAAATGGAACTGTGGAAGTTTCTTCAATGGAAGATTTCCGTAAAGCGTTAGCTAATCCGGATGTTACAACTATTTCTATCCAAAAAGATATAGCTGAAACTTCCGGCGATCCGATGAATATTAATCGTTCAGTCTTGATTCAAGGAAACGGACACTCATTAAATTTCGATAATAATACCTTATATTTTAATTTAATGAGTGTGAATGACAAAGCAACGATTCGGATTGAAAATGCGCAACTCAAAAAAACTGGGAATAACCCATTATTACAGTCAGAAGTTACAGCTAGCGCTTTATGGACATTGGAGCTTAAAGATGTTATTGCCAATATGCCAGTTTTAGCTTCGATTCCAGAAGGAAAGCTTGTTTTTGCTGGTGGAACTACTCAAATAGGTCCATCAACTGCAGGACAAACACTGAGCACTACAAAAGAAGTCTTGGCACAAAATCAAGCAAAAGTATCGATTGACAGAGGGAATGCAACTGTTTTTTCGGCTTCTGCACAAGTAACTGCTCCTAAATTAATAATCAGTGACCAATCCTCTATGGAGCTTACAATGGCAACTGGGATAGCGAATGGGCTTGATTTTAGTGGGGCTAATTCTGAAATAGTTGTTCAAAAAAATAGTACCTTACAAATGAATAAAAGCGGAGCGACAGGGACAAGAAATAACAATCTGATTAACCTAAGCGGTGAAGCGCCTAAAGTTACTGTTAGTGAGGATAGTT
Organism: Enterococcus sp. AMC2644; assembly: GCF_058216475.1. Lineage (NCBI taxonomy): Bacteria > Bacillati > Bacillota > Bacilli > Lactobacillales > Enterococcaceae > Enterococcus > Enterococcus sp. AMC2644. The sequence goes on along the minus strand of NZ_CM177095.1, from coordinate 1,205,816 downwards.
TATTATCATTGACCACTAATTCAGCAACAACAGGTTTGAATTTATCAGGTTCTAATGCCGCTGTAATCGTTAACCAGTCCAAAATGGTTGTTCAAACAGAACAAAGTAATGCACTTGCTATTGATGGAGAAAATGCCAAATTTTCTCTGACTGACAGTACGGTGGAACTTTATTCAACAACTGGACAGGAACTACTCATAACAGGAGATAATGCTGGACTTTCTTTGACTAATGCGAGTGTATTAAATGTAAAAGATAGAACTGACAATGTCAGCACTGGTAATAACAATAATATTCAAGTGGGAAATAAAAATAGTGCACCTAGTATTACGATAGATAAGAATTCGCAACTAAATGTGGAAACAAAAGTTAATTCAGGAACAGCGATTTATTTGAGTGGGAGTGCTCCCAAGTTCAACATCAATCAAAAATCTCAATTAGCCGTAACAGCTACAGGTTCAAAGAAAGGGATTTTTCTAGAGGGTGCCGATTCAGAATTTCATATTAAAGACTCTCAAATAGACTTGCTGGCAAGTAATCGAGAATCATTGGAATTTTCAGGCCCCAATGCCTTTTTAGAAGTTGCAGATGCCAGTAAATTTAAGGCTGAAAATGGCAATAGAGCAGCTGATACGATTCTTTTAGGTGGCGATCAGCCAAAACTAGAAGTTTCTGGGAAAGATACGATTTTTACTGCGAAAAGTGATGCCAATTCAGGTAGCTCGCACCGAGCAACGCTATTTTTAGGAGTTAAGACAGGGAGTCGTAGTAGTAACGCCAATCTGACATTTAAAGATGGCGCTCAAGTAACGATTGAAGCAGGGGATAAAGCCCCAGCTGTTGGTATCTATAGTTCAGATGGTCAATTTAATGTGCTGAATGGTACGGATGTCGAAATTAAAAATGGCAATGCTTCGGAAGCACAAAGTGGTGGCGCCTCACCAATCCGTTTCATTGATTCAGGTGGGTATAAGTTTATCATTGATCATTCTAAACTTAAAGTTTCAAAAACTGGCGGAACTGCTCCTGGGGTACGAATGTATGGTGGAGGCAATGAAATAACCGTTCAAAATGGTGGCGATTTTGAAATATACAACCCAGGAAGCGGTATTCCTCAGAATGGTGGAAATGGGATTTTAAATCAAGGGATTCAATATACTGGGGGCTCAGGTAATTCTTTCAAAGTTCAAGATCCTGGTTCCCAAGTAAAAATTGTTGCAGATTTTGGTGCAGGTCTTGATATGGGAAGTACGAATGGAGAAGTTTCGGTTATCAAAGGTGGTTATTTTGAAGTCATTGGTCAAACAGGGAAAAACACTGGCGGTATTTTTAATGCAGGAAGTTTAAATGTTACCTTTGACAATCCATTGTTTATGAACTTTAGAAACAATCGACCAAGTGGCGGTAGAATTTTTAATGTAAGAGCCAGTTCGACTTTGACAGCGACCAATAGTGCTCTATCGGTATGGAAGAATGGCAATAATCTAGATAATGATCCAGATTTAACGTATTCGACATTGGATTATTCTTTCTCTAGAGCACATTTTGGAAGACTAGGCGAGACGAGTAAACCAGATATTTTAAATGAGGAAACGTTTGGTAAAGATGGATTAGAAAACTATAGCCGTATGAGTAGTAATAATGGGGAGTGGGCAATCGCTGACGAACTAAGAATTCCAACTAATGCAGATAAAAAAATCTATGGTCGAGTGAGTTTACCGGTTGGGTTAAATGATAGCCGACCAGCATGGACAGATGAAGCAGTGGCTACGGTAGAAGTTGAAACAAAAGACGGTAAGAAGAAAGAATATACCGCTCAAACTGTTGGACATACAGAAACGACACCAGGAATCAGTATGTATGGAGAAGAACCTCGCGGTGGCTTATTTGAAATCGATTTGGATGCACCATTAGAAAAAGGCTCAAAAGTCCGAATTGTTGACGTAGCCTTGAGTTCGGGGAAAGTGACAGCAGGCTTTGAAAATAAAATCCTGACAGACACAGTTGAAGTGTTTTCTGTAATACCACCTGAACTAGCAGAATTTTCATCTTCACAAGTACCCGTAACAAGTAAAAGTATTCGTGGTTCCTCTAAGAATCCAGATGTTGAAGTCACGGCTACTCACAACGGTCAGTTACTGGATGCTTCAAATATAACACTTGGTCAAAATGGGGATTTTACGATTAATTTGGAAAATAGAAATTTAAAAGTTGATGATAAGATTCAAGTTTTCCTACGTGACAATGAAGGTTCTGCAGAAGCAGCCGGGGTTATTAATCCGCCAATAACAAACAATTCTCGTGGGAATATTAACCCAGATCAAGAATTGAATTATCATGATGTCGCTTTTAAAGCAGCAACAACATTGATTGTAGCCAATTCAGGTCCACTTGCTCCTGTTGATCCGCTCAATCCATCAGAAGAAATTGAGCCGGCAGACAAACCAAAAGTTCCATTGGATCAAGGCCCATTGAGCATTGATTTTGTTTCACAACTAAACTTTGGAACCCAAAATATTTCGGTAAATGATCAAACCTATTATGCACAACCGCAAAAAGTAGTACATGCAGATGGAACCATCGATGAGAAAACTGAGCGTCCAAATTATGTGCAGATTAGTGATAATCGTTTAGCTAATGAAAGAAGCGGATGGCAACTTTCAGTTACCCAAAACAAACAATTTACTGGAGAAGATGGGCAAGAGTTAGCTGGTGCTGTTTTACAATTTACTAATCAGCAACTAGCTGCTGTTAACAATGGAAGTAAACCTAAAATCCAACAGTTCGATAGTTGGTCATTAACTCCCGGAGCTAGAAAAATTCTGCTATCAGCAGATGATAAAGAAGGAACAGGTACTTGGATTTATCGCTTTGGTAATGAAAAAACCGGAGCTGAAAGTGTCAAACTTAATGTCCCTAAAGGTGCTAATCCTGATGCAAGTCAATATGCTACAACATTGACTTGGGAACTGAGTGCGGTTCCTGGGAATTAAGTAATGAGAACAAATATAAAATAAAACAGCTTTTATCAATCAATAAATATTGATGAAATAATATATCATACAAATGAGGAGATTAATATGAAAACAACACGTTTATTATCAATTGGAGCATTATCAGCATTGATTTTAGGAGGTAGTGTAGTAGCTTTCGCAGATGACGAAACTGAAACAAATGTGAATTTGAATCAGAGTACAAACGGTACAATTCAGTTTACACCAAATAACGACAAACCTGAAGTTGTTCCTCCTGTCGAAAAACCGGATGTAGAATTTCCAGATATTACAGACATCACTGGGCCATTGTCTATTGTCCATGTGCCAACAATGGATTTTGGACAACAAAAAATTTCTAAAAAGAATGAAGTTTATTCAATGACTGCTGAAACACAAAAACTAAAAAGTAGTGATGAGCGAGTACCTTATGTATCATTCGCTCAAATTTCCGACAAACGAGGAACAAATGCTGGTTGGAATTTGAAAGTAACAGCATCAGAATTTAAAACTAGCGATACTAAAGCATTGAATAAAGAATTAGTAGGTGCAGAAATTCATTTAACAAATTCTGCTATTGTATATAATGGCCCAGAAGCTCAAAAACCAACTTCAAAAGGTACATCAGGCGAGATTAAATTAACGCCAAATGCTGCTACAGAGATTGTAACCGCAGCGAAAGATCATGGTGCAGGTGATACCTCTATTATTTGGGGAGATCAAGCAGATTTGACTAGCACAAATCTTAACAAAGATATTACCTTGCATGTTCCTGGTAGTTCAGCAAAAGATGCTGTTCAATATACTGCAACTCTTGATTGGACGTTGACAGATACTCCAAGTAATGATTAATTTTTTGTGGCGTTACTTTTTATAAAGTGACGTCGCTTTTTGAAAGGAAAATGTTATGAAAAGTATTTTGAAGAAAAGAAAGAACTACGTTTTGTTCTTTATGCTACTTTGCATGATTTTCATACCGATGAAAGTCAATGCTGCAGAAGATGGTCTTAAATTTTCAGTTCAGCCCATTCTTCCAGACTCCCAGTTTGATACAAACAATAGTTATTTTGATTTGAATCTTGAACCAGGAAAGAAGGAAGTACTTGGTTTAGAATTAGTTAATGGTGAAGATAAAGACGTCACACTTGCATTATCTGCTCATTCTGCTTATACCAATATTAAAGGTGTTGTAGAATATGACAAGGATGCCAAAGAATATGATCCTTCTTTAGCCTATTTTCTGAAGGATATTATCAAAATGCCAGATGAAGTTACTTTAGGTCCCGGAGAAACAAAAGTGATTGAATTAGAAGCTACGATGCCTAAAGAATCCTTTGAAGGAGTTTTAGCTGGAGGCATTCGAGTTGAAAAAGTTGAAAGTGAAGAAGACAAAAAAAATGAACAGGAACAACAAACACATAAAGTTACGGTAAAAAATGTCTATTCTGTTGTTATAGGGGTAGTATTAAGTAATAATCGAAACATTGTTACGCCAGAACTAGATTTAGTGGATGTCTATCCTGATCAAGTAAACGCTCAAAACGTAGTAACAACTTTGATTCAGAATGCATATCCAACATTTGTAAATCAACTTGAAGTAGATGCAACCGTTCATAAGGACGGCGAATCAGAAACATTTGCAGAGATTAAAGAAAGTCAGCTACAAATGGCTCCTAACTCAGATTTTGCTTTCCCGATTCCCTTGAATGGGAAAACCTTTAAAAGTGGTGATTATACCGTCGATGTGACAGCCCGTTCGAAAGGACAAGAATGGCATTGGACAAAAAAATTCACTGTGACGAGAGATGTTGCTAAAAGATTAAATCAGAATGATGCTTATATAGAAAAACAGATGGATTGGAAATTAGTTATCTTGATTATTCTGTTACTTCTGCTTGTTCTGCTTGTTGCCTATTTGATTTATCAAAATCATAAGAAAGCAAAGGCTGACAACCATAAAGATTAAAAATGGTTTCTATAATTTATACACGTTATGAGACATTCCCCAATTTCTTATCGGACAATATAAATAATTTATTTTGTATATAAAAGTTTCTTAGAAAAATGTCTTTCAGTTGAAAACTAAAAAAAGGCGAACAAAGATTATCTTTGTTCACCTTGTTTTTTTAGAATTATTATAAAAATCCTGCACTACTTTATCATTATATTGCACGATTTTTTCGATAGAAATAGTTGTGAAAACTTGATTGAAATAATCAAAATTTTTTAAAGGGTCCGATAGGTTACTGAAAAAGATACGTTTGTTACCATCACTTTGTTTAGATAATCGTTTTGCTGGACGTGCTTCTGTTGCATAAATGACAATATCTGCTTGGTCATAGGGACAAAAAACGATTTTATATTTATAGGCATATACTTGCGTAAACATGATAGAAATTAGCTCAGTTTGAGTAGGCAAGTTATCATCATTTAAATGGACATATATGGGTAACTCATAAAAAGAAAGTGGACGGTATCGACCAAATAGAACAATGTACTGTGTGATAATTTGTTGAATTGGCGGTTGGACAAAAGTTGGAAAATCGCGCATCAGATCTAAAACGAAATGGATTATTTTTCTATTAAGCATGGGGTAAGGCAGGGCAATTTTTTTAGTGTGTAACGACCCCTTCCAGTTAGGGAAAAATAGTTTTTCAAAATAAATACTATACAAATAAACAGTTGTTGCTTCAACCTGATAAGACTTGTCTAACTCAAAGTAACGGTAAAACTTTTCGATTGAATGATTAACTATTTCTTGAACTGAGAAGTTTGTCTGTTGTAGAAGTAGCAGAGTCGACTGTCCATTTGGTGTAGAGTAATATTTTTCATTTGAAAGTAACGTCATGGTAAATAAAATTGCTTGATTTGTTGGAACTTCTGACTCTTTTGGGATTACCTTCATGATAATGGTTTCAAGTTTAGAGGAGAGGATTGGATATTTTGTATGGATATCCTGCTGATTACGTAGCCTAGAAATCATTATCCCAAATTCTATTTTAGCTTTTCGGAACAAAGTTTTTATTTCGCAAGTTTCTTCTGTACCTAAGTAACTAGCTATTTGAGTTGTTACAAAGGCTTCAGATATTTCTTCAAAAGGCCAAATTTCGGATCGATACAAATCGTGTAAAACATCATAGGCTAATTTTCTAATTTGCATTTCTTCACCTTGTAAACTAAAAGCACCATTTCTAGAAACTAATTCGATGTCATTCTTTAAAAATACATTTTTTAATGCTTTGATTCGTCTTTTTAAGGTAGCTTCACTAATAAAATACTGCATCATAAATTGTTCACGTGGAATCGAGTCGCCTAATAAGAGTCTGACAGCTAATTTAATGCTGAGTGAAGAATAAGCCAAGAAATTTCGTAAAGTATAGTAATCATTTAGAGAGTTAACTTTGTAGATTACACCTTCCTCAGTTTCTTCAAGAATCATTTGGTCTAAGTTCAGCTCAGCAATGGCATTTTGAATCCCTTCTAAATATTTAACCACACTTATTGGTGTTAAAGCTAATTCATCAGAAATTGTTTTTATTGAAACGGGGTGTTCACATTTTGATAGAAAGGATAAGACCATTATTTCTTTGGCTACATCAGCATCATATAATTTCATAAATGTTTTATTCAACAAAAGCCCTCCTTTTTTATAAGCTCCTAATATTATTCTATCATGTAATGATGGTTTATTGAATTGAATAATCTTCCAAGAAAAAACAACTTATCCAAAAAATCAAAAGGCGTTAGGCCTATGATAGTTTACTTCTTCAGCTTTGTAGTTGAATCTATTTGAATAATCGCAACTTCAAAAAATACTTTTAGTATCCCTCCTTTTTTGAAACTAATCGTACCTGAATTAATGATAAAAATTGATAGATTACATAAGCGACATTGCTCGTGTCATTGCATGTTCTTAAAAATGAATGTTTCTCTTATTCATATGGGAAATCAGTAGTTATGCGATATTTTTTTAGCATTAATTTTTCAATTTCTTCATCAATGTGTATTAAGTCTTGAGTAGTTAATTGGATACGAATCATGATGAATAGTTGATTTTCTAAAAGTTTTTTTTCTCGAAAATCGATTGTTCCGATAATTACATCTGCCAACTCCCAATTAGAAACAAAGGAAATCTTATACTTATTTAAGAAAAATGTTACTAGATTATCCTGAATCCGATAAAAAGAAAGAACTGTTAAATCAGTAAAGACATAAAGCTTAACCGTAGGAAAAGCTTCTTTTAAGGGAAAGAAGTGTTGACATAAAAGAAAGCTTTGTGCCTTTAAGGCAATTTTATTATATGAAGGGCACTGCTTAGAAAAAGAATGCCAGAACATGTTAAAGCGATGCATGTAGAACGGCTGTGTTCGCTCAATTAGCTGAAGATTGATAGTCGGGAATACTTGGAGCAGTGCATCATCGACTGTAAAAAAATAATTAAAAAAATATTTTTTTAAAAAGGTTTGATACAAAAAATCTCTTTGGCTATAATCAAAAATAGAAAAATAACGCTCAAAACAAGCAATCCACTCTGTCACTACGGTCGCTATTTTTTCAGAATGAAAGTCTGAAGTATCAACAGGAATCTCGTAGTTAACTATATTTGAACTAAATGTTATTAATAAAAGAAACTGCCACTCCTCTTCGTGCCAATTAAGAAAGGCTGGCTGCTTTGGAAAGTGAAGTTCACTATAGCCGGGAACTTCTTCTTGCGCAAACGAGAAGGAGTGACCTCGTTGAATCGCCATTTCAAATACGAATAAAAATAAGGAAAAACTTTCTTGTTGTGTGCATCGAAAGGTTATCCCTAAGTAATCGGCAATTTTTGTGGACAAGTCTAGATAGTGCGTATGATTTTCAATCTCAAAAGCATTTGAAATTTGACGATTTTTTATATAAAGAAGAATAAAGGTAAATGAGCGAATGGTCGATTCCTTCCCTTGAATACTAAACTTTTTTTGTGAGAAAGTCAGATGTAGACCGTAATTATTAATGTCTGCGTTAATTTTTTTAATTCTTCGTTGTAATGTTGAGATGCTAATAAAATGTTCCTTACAAAAGTCTTTTGTGGAGACGGTTCGATCTAAAAGCACAGCTTGATAAATCGCAAAAGCCAAATCTTTTGAAGCGATAAAGCTTAATAAATTTTGTGCATTTCGAGAAGGATCAGATTTCAGACGAATACCATTTCGAGTGCTGATAATCAATTCAAATTCGTTTTCTGAATAAGATTCTTGAATGTATCTTTGTAGGGCACTGCATAATTTTTTTAATTTACTAGAGTTGGAGTATCCTAGTAAATTAAGAAGTTGTTTACTGGAAATGGCCTCTTCTTGTTCACTTAAGATGAGGATTATATCGCGAATCATCCATAAAGATGTATCAAAGCCAAACATGAATAAATAACTCCTTTTTCTATTAGAGTCTGGTCAGTAGAGTCCAGCAGAAGTAGTTGTATTAATATATACATGAAATGATCCAAAAAATCAATTCACAAAATTCACAAGATAAACCAATGGCTATTTATAAAATAAGGAATTTTGTTAGTAAACAATGCTCAATAATAGAAAATTAGCTATACTAAAATTAATCTTAAAAAGTGATGAACGAACGCAAGAAGCTTCATAATAAATGGCCATTACAGCTAGCAAAACGTATCAAAAAAATGGCTTTTTTGTTTCCAGTTAAGCATTGGCTAGGATTTATGGGGTAAAATGAGAAAGAGGTTTTTGTAGATTAGTTAAAAGGAGTGCATATCATGAAAGTATATTTGATTCGCCATGGCGAACCAGATTATGGACAAGTCACTGAGGCAAACTATAAAGGATTTGGACGCGATTTATCTCGATTAACCACAAAAGGAATAAAGCAGGCACAAGCTATTGCGAATCATGCGCTTTTTGATGAGAGTCAACTTTTATTAGTGTCACCATACACAAGAACGATGCAAACTGCTTTGGAAATTACGAGACATAAGACATTACCTGTCTCTGTCGAATTGCTACTCCATGAATGGTTACCTGATAAAACTGGTTACAAGCTAGAAAATCCGAAACAAGTGAAGAGAGCGTATCAAGATTATTTGAATGGAACAAAGGTAGCTGATTTAGAATTTGAAACCAAAGAAGAAGTCCAGCAACGCGTTGCAAGTGTATTAGATAGCTACAAAAATGCAGCCTATACTTGTATTGCATGTGTGACACATGCAGAAGTGATTCGAGTGTTTACGAAAGTAAAACAAGTCGAATATTGTGGGATATATGAGTTGGAATACTGAGATTCAAAGCAATTTTCAGTTGCTTTTATGTTGATTGAATTTGCGATACAATAATAGTAATAATCAACAGATGGAGACGATGGGATGGAGATTAAAGACATTTTACTTAAGATACGCACAATGCATCATCTATCGCAAAAAGAAATGGCAGACCGTTTAATGATTACACGTCAAGCAGTTAGTCGTTGGGAAACTGGAGAGACCGTGCCGAATACTGAAACATTGAAAATTATTTCAAAAGAATTTGATGTGTCGATTAACACATTACTCGGTTCTCCAAGAAAGTTGATTTGTCAGTGTTGTGGCTTGCCTTTATATGAAGATACTATTTTTGGAAAAGATGCTGACGGTTCCGTTAATGAGGAATATTGTAAATGGTGCTATAACGAAGGACATTTTGCTTATGATTCGCTGCAAAGTTTAATAGATTTTCTAGTGCCAACTATGGCAGCTAATTATCATTTAAAGGAAGCAGATGTGCAGCTGTGGCTAAATGAATTACTACCCAAACTTAACCATTGGCGGTGATTAGCAAAAAATACAATGAAGGAGCGTGCTAAGATGAGTAGACCAACAACCAAGGTCGATTTAGAAGCAGTATCTGATCAGAAACTCTCTGAATTAGGAAAATTGTTACACTCTATGACGAAGCGAGAACTAGAGCAGCCATTCAATTTTGATAAGGAATTTTTAGAAAAACAAAAAGCAACACATTGGCAACGTGATAAAAATGTACGAGATGTCCTGATTCATTTATATGAATGGCACCAATTGTTTCTTAATTGGGTGACCAATAATACAAATGGCCAACAGGTATCATTTTTACCAGAGCCTTATAATTGGCGAACATATCCGAAGATGAATATTGAATTTTGGGAAAAGCATCAACAAACTTCTTATCAGCATGCAAAAGAACTACTTGACCAAAGCCACGTAGAAGTCATGAAAGTCACACACTCTTTTTCAAATGACGAATTATTTTCTAAAGGGATTTTGAAATGGACAGGGAACAATACTCTAGGCAGCTATTGTGTTTCAGTAACTTCTAGTCATTATGATTGGGCAATTAAAAAAATCAAAAAACATAAAAAAACATTATCTCATCAGTTGAAATAATAATTTTATTAGATAATTAGAAAGGAAAAATGATCCTATTCGGTGTTACAACAGCATGTATTCCAGTAGGGATGCCAACACGCTTAAGTTTCAGAGAATGTGCAATCTGTAGAAATAGCTGCTGCAACAAACAGCGAAGCAACTTCTTAGCGTACTAGAAAGGGAGAAAATCATGTCTATGAAACGTGTCTTGAATGAAGAGTTGATTTATGAAGTTTTATCTGCTGTAGAAGAAATACCTATGGGCTGTGTGGCTACCTATGGGCAAATCGCCAGTTTGATTGGTAGAGATAAAAATGCGAGACTCGTTGGCAGAGTTCTTAGTATGGCTGAATATTATGGAAAGTACCCTTGTCATCGGGTAGTGAATCATGCCGGTCGATTGGTTCCAGGATGGGCAGATCAAGCTGAGTTGCTGCATAATGAGGGTGTTTTTTTGAAAAGTACAGGGTATGTGGACTTGAAAAAATATCAATGGGAATGTTGATGGATAGTGTCCCATCAACACCAAGAACTGATTAGTAACTATTAGCTCAAAGCGATGTAGTCTTTGAAATTCACTATTACATATAAAATTACTCAATTGATGATAGTCATTGAATGTGTCGTAACTATAAAAGTTCACTTTTTTGTGAAAATATAACAATGCTGTTTTTATCAGTGAAGTATTTTGATTGGTAGACTAAATTAATACAGATTACTTAATTCAGTTTAACGATTGAAAAGAGGATGGTTATAAGGGTTCTTTACCAACACCAGTTGTTAAAGAGCCACAAAAATTAGTGTTTCTTTGTGTGTTTGTATAAATTAAAAAAAATTCTACTTAAATTATCACTAGAGGTTGTTAATTCAAGACGAAGCTTCATTTTATTTAGTTGATTAAGTGTAAGCTTAGTATAGTCTATTCTTTTGTTTAAAATTTCCAAAGGATTATGTTCAGTATATAAAATAAAAAACAATGCCGATCTTTTTTTCGAACTTAAGTTACATGAATGAATTAATCCTTTTATAATAGAGATCAACTCCAGCATTTGCGTACCATCATTAATGAGTCTATAAGAGTATCCTAGACCAAACCTGATTTTTTTGTTGTCTTCATTTGTTGAAGTAACTCCATAAATAATGTTAATTAATCTATAGTAAAGGAGCCAAAATTGACGATTTGATTGATTACTTTTTTTATACAAATAGAAGTAATGTTTTATGTTATCAATAATTTTTTTGAATTTGATTTTAGAAATACTAATTGATAATTTTTTATTTACTGTTTTGAAATGGTATCCTAGATAACTGAAATTTAAATCTGATGAATCGTTGAAATTAATTATTGTAGTCTTTTCCTTATTGATATCGAGATGATTCTTTTCGAAAATGGTTGAAAGCTTTTTGTTAATGCCGTCATAATCAGTTCCATTTAAGGAATCATAATTAATTATGATAATATCATCTACATATCTAAAATAGAAAGTAGGGTTAAAAACTGAATTTATATGCTCATCAAATCGTTCCAAATAAATTTCAGAAAGAATTGAAGAGAAAGGTAATCCTAGTGGGATTCCTGAGACTGAACCTGAGAAAAAAATAGGCTGAAGTACAGTGAAACTAGATTGAGAAATAATATTGGCCTTCTTTAATTTTTTATAAAGTTCGTGTTTGTTAATAGATGGATAAAAATTTTTTATATCTGATCGAATAACCACTAAATTAATAGGAGGAATTTTATAATCTTTGTAATCCCCGTGTGTCAAAGTAGAAATCAATTGCTTGACAATGAAATCTCTATTCGATAAGTGTATAGAGTATTTTCTCTCTAACTCTTTTTTTATTTGATAGTATTCTTTTTTTTGTTCGGCATTTGGGTTATAAAAAATGCGATTCCCATTATTTATTTTATTTAATTTTGGAATACGTACCATGTAGTTGCCTCCAGACTAGATTTCTTCTCCTCATGAAATTAATCATGAGGAGTTATCTAAAATTAGATATTTTTGGTTACAAAAAAGATTGAAGTAACCTTGTGTGTGTATTCCGCATCGCCATGTAAATTAAATTTATTAGAATTGGAATCGTAGATTACGGTTTGTGATCTACAAGAAATCTAGTATAATATTAATTATTGATATTATGTAATAAATTGTATCTTAAAAAATATTTTTTTTCAATATGTATTTAAGATTAGGAGGCTTTGGTAAATGAAAAAAGAGTTATTTCTTAGAACAGATGTTTTACCTGCAGAAATACCTATACTATTTTCAAATAAATCTGTATACATAAATTTTTCAAAAAAAAATATTGATTCAACTGATAGTGCAAAAAATATGTTGAAACAGATAACTGTGCCATATTTTTTCTTTATTCCAAAATCTAATAAAGAGGAAAGAAAAATTGGTTTGGTACACCCAGTAGCTCAATTACAAATGTTTAACTATATTTTAAAATACGAAAAGCTAATAACGAGTTTTTGTAAAAACTCACCATATAGTGTCCGTTCCCCAATAAAAAGAAATATCCCTAAAATTAAGGAACAAGAATTGAGAATTAAGGAAATAAGGAAAATAGAAGAAGAATTTAGTTTTGTAGATAAAATCTCTGTAACCAGTGAAGAAGATAGAATATTATTTTATAATTATTTTTCTTATAGAAAATATACTAGAATAAAAGATTTATACAATTCTCCTAAATTTAATAGAGATAAATATAAATATTCGTATTTCTTGAAACTAGATATTCAGAGATGTTTTCCCAGTATTTACACCCATTCTTTAGCTTGGGCAATTTTCGGAGATAAAGCGCTCGCTAAGACTTATATGGGAAAAAAATTTGATAACATTTTCCCTAATGCAAGTGATACAATTTCTCAAAAAATTAATTTTAATGAAACTCATGGTTTGATTGTAGGACCAGAATTTTCTAGAGTAATTGCTGAGCTATTACTTACCAGAATAGATGTTGATTTACAAATAAAATTAAGGAATAATAAACTAAAAAATAAAAAAGATTACTCTATATACAGATATGTGGATGATTACTTTTTATTTGCTTACAATAAAGAGGATGCTGTATTTATAGAAAAATGTTTGAAAGAGGAATTAAATAAATATAATCTGAATTTAAATGTGGACAAAAGTCAAATGCAAGAAAAACCATTTAGAATAAGCGATAGCCAAGTTCTTGATTTAAAATTGATACTTAAGCAGTTTAATCAGGATAAAAAGTTATCGTATGATTTAAAAAAAGAAAAAAAAGACGATGGCATTTCGCTATTCTCAAATTATAAAGGTAGTCGAAATCAGTGGAATCTTATGTTTAACAGAATTGAAGAATTAATTCTTGAGAACAATGAATCTAAGTCAAAGGTAGTAAATTATTTTTTGAAATCTATACGAGCTTCTATTTTTTATGATGGAAACCATAACTACGTAATAGGTAATATCTTAGAAGTAGTATCGAACATCTTCGTTTTGGATATAAATAGTAATAGCACCAATTATTTGATTTCCATTTATGTGAAAATTTTGAACAAAGCTAAGGAACTTAAAGATTCTTGTGAGCGTAAATTACAATTGGATAACAATGAAGATACCATAAGTAAGTATAGAAGAAGTATAGAAAATTTAGTTTTTATAGAAGAGAAAATTTTTCAACATGCCTATAGAACATTGAAAAATAATTTCAAAAATATAGAGCAAATGTATGACTTAATCGTTTTTATGAAATTGTTAGATAAGAAATTATCCTCTGCTTTCTTATGTAAAATATTATCTTTTTACAAAAATTCATATTTTATTTGTTGTGTAGTTGCATATTATATTTTAGATGAAAAGCAAGAGAATTTAGATTTGAGATTTAAGACTGTAAGAGCTAAATTGCTGTTGATAATCGATGAAAAAATTAATAACTATAAAACTAACCTGAATAATTCATACTTTGACTTCAAACCGTCTGAAACTGCCTAACGGCAGTCTTCATTTACTTTTTCATTTTCACCTGTTAAGTGATGCAAAAAGAACCCCATTCTGATATGGTAAAGGTGTCGAAACCAACCATAAGAAAGGAGTTCTTCTCATGACTAGCTTACACAAAAACCAGGTAAAATTCAATTCAAATTTGACTATTTCACATACAGGTGGTCGCTTATCGAGTGATTCGGGTTTGGTCTTAGTTAAAGAGGTGATGAATACCTTCGACTTTTCACACGTAGCTAAACAGTGGCTCCATATTAAAGACAAACGTGTTTACTTCACACATGATAACTTAGCGATATTAGAACAACTCATTATGCAGTTAATTGCTGGGTACTCGGCAGACTCATCAGCTAATCTATTAAGACAGGATCCAGTCTTTCAAGCTGTACTCGGTAAAAAAGAGTTGGCCTCACAATCGTCAATCTCACGGTTTTTAGATCGTTTCACCGAGGAGAACATGGATCAACTCCAAGCATTAAATCAGTCGCTGATTGATAAAGCGCGTTTGATTCGCAATGACACCGAGTTAATCATTGATGTCGATTCCACACATTCGGATACCTTTGGACGCCAAGAACAAACAGATTATAATGCCCATTATCAAACCTACGGCTATCACCCATTAGTTGCATTTGACGGATTGACCGGAGATTTCCTAAAAGCTGAACTGCGTTCAGGCAATCAGTACACGTCTAAAGGGGTAAAAGCCTTTATCGACCCGCTGTTACACCACTACAAGAGCACGTTACCT
This sequence comes from Enterococcus sp. AMC2644, assembly GCF_058216475.1. Lineage (NCBI taxonomy): Bacteria > Bacillati > Bacillota > Bacilli > Lactobacillales > Enterococcaceae > Enterococcus > Enterococcus sp. AMC2644. Next base: position 1,190,714 of record NZ_CM177095.1, on the reverse strand, counting down.
CATACCGAGATATTGGTTCGGGGTGACAGCGGCTTCGCCACACCAGAGGTGTATGAATCTTGTGAAGCAACTGAAAGCCAGTACGTTATCCGATTAAAGAGCAATCGGAGGTTAAGTCAGTTAGCTGAACACTCTGTTCTTTATGGGGATAATAAAAAATGGGAAGACCGAGAAATACAGTATTTTTCACTCCCTTATCAAGCACAATCCTGGTCAAAACCCCGTCGCGTTTGTATTCGATCAATCCGTGAAGCAGGAGAGCTTCTTTTTCACCACGCATTCATTGTGACGAATCTATCCGATAATGTCTCGCCTGAAGTCATATTCTCTCTTTACGGCAAGCGTGGAACAATGGAAAATTTCATCAAAGAAGCGAAATCAGGCTTTTATTTTGACAAAACAGATAGTCCGCGTTTCCTGGAAAATCATGTCAGAATGATGATCAGTGTCCTGGCTTACAACCTCGTCAATTTTTTAAAGACCATTGGATTTGAACAAGTGAATCGGGGGATGACGATTCATTCTATACGATTGACATTGCTTAAAGTTGCCGGAAAACTCGTTAAAACAGGTAGACAAGTCTATCTCAAACTGTCGAGTTATCATGTGTATCAAACTGAATTTTATAAGGTTTTTGAACGCCTACGGCGATCTAGGCAATGGATTTAGGCTAGTTATCGTAAAAATTTTTAACCTATTTTTCCAAGGGATCAGTCTGCCCTTAAATAGACAAATAATTTTTATTATAGCCTTCTTCCGTATATATCCTGTTCGAAAACACATTATTTTGGAAGAATGTATCTGCCTAATTTAAATATAGGCACTTTGTTCAAAAAAATAGCTTAAATTTAGAGCTATGAATTATTCAGGAACTAAAGGGTCTAAACATGTAATTTTAGAAGGAGAATATTTTTATTTCCTTAATGACTTTTCGAAGTATCCAGGTTTTGAATCAAGAAAAAAAGATCAGCTACTAACAAGGTTAAAGGCTGAGTATACTTCTTGTTCTAGTGGTAACACAGATGTGTGGGATAAAGTAACAAAGTATTCTTACTTTGAATGGGAAACAAATATAAGTACTTTTGTAAGAAAAGTTGTGAAAAAGAGTTCCAACACTAAACTGAATAGTACGGCAGAGTACTAGTTAGTAATCGTATTACCCTTACTTATTAGAGAAGTACTTCTTTTTTCGCATACGTTATTAAAGTAGTTTAAAGAAAATGTATGATTGTACGACACTGAAAAGGGGATTATTGAATGTTTGATTATAACATCTACTTACAAAAAAAGATTCAATGTCTTTCGAAGAAGCAGTAGGTATTTACAATACTATTTTTAATGTACTGGAATGCAAAGATGAATATTTACATGAGTTATGGAAAGAAGTCATAGATTCAGCTATAGTCTATTCTAATATGAGAACTAACTGGAATTATTTTTCACGTGAAAAGAAAAATGAGAAAGAGAATTTAAGAACTAGCTATCATAATACCTTTATGATTAATTTAAAGGCATTTCATAAGTTAGGTGAGCAATTAGAATTAGATACTAGTTGGAAAGAAAAACTAGGTTCATCAGAAGATAGAAAACGTTGGGGCGATTTTGCAGGGTATCTCTTGTGTTTGGAAAATATTAGAGCGAGATAAGAAAATATTTGATGATTTTACTAAAAATACGAATACAAAAAATTCTCTACTAAGTGTCATCTCAGTAGGAATTTATTTTGCAAAGGAACCCTATCATTTTTATTGGAAATCAAGCGTTTCATAAGTTGAAAAATATTGATTTATCAGCATATTCATTCATAGACACGTTATCTATTTATTCTCACTTTGTAGTGAGAGTGGTTGGTTGAACAAGGAACTGTTGATATAACAAGGAATTATATTTTGAAGAGTGTGAGGTGTAATAAAATTGGAAAAGTATGAGTTTTTTTTATGATGAATCTGAGCACAGCAGAAAGATAAACGAAAAAACTATCACCGTAGAAAACTATTACGATAATTTCATAACTGCGATTATTGGATGGAAGTTGACGGATAGGAAGGAGCAAGAACGGAAATATCTTGCGTTTGAAAAAAAGTATCAACTTAGAAAATCTAATGGGGAGTTGAAGAGTTCAACAATAAGTAACAAGCAACTTAAATTTGGCTTCGCCTCGTTAAGTTCTGATAATGTCGAATTTATAAGTGACTATCTAGAATTATTTGATAGCAACACTTTTTTTTATTTTTCTGTTACAAGTAAAATTGAGTATGTTGTTAATCAACTATTTCAAGAGTATCAAAGTAATCTGTTCGAAAATATTGAAGCAATGAAGTATTCTATTATCAAAGCTATCATTTTATACAAACCCCAAAGAGTCATCAAAGGAATGTATCAGAACACGAAAGAATTGACAGAACTATTAAAATCTTTTTTTTTAGAACGTATTGAAATTAATAGAAACAACCTTGAACTAAAGAAGCAAGAAAATCAAGCCTTTGAACAAATTTTATTATTGTTGAATGATCTTAAAGAAAATTTTGAGATTGATTGGGAATATCGAATTGCTTTTTTGGGTTTCTTAAAGTATGTGAAGGAGAAGTCAATTACTGATTTTTCTTTATACACAGATAAAGAAGGTCAAGAAAATAAAACAGTTTTAGCTGCTCAAAATGTGGGGATTTCACAGGTTGAAGAAATTGATTCTATGGAATCATTTGGGATCAGATGGGCTGATATGCTGGCTGGATTGCTAAATAAGTTGTTAAAATCGCTGCATAATGAATTAGCTTATATATCAGAAGAGGATGGGATAAACAAAAAAATCCTTTCCCCAAGATGGTTTAAGCTATCCATTGAACAGTTAAAGTTATACAGAAAATTAGCTTTTATAGTATCGGAACTAAACAATGCATGGTACAAGTCATATGCTGGTATATATTCGGATGATTTATTGACATTAGTCACTTTTCTCAATTTTATTTCTCAATTTTCAACGGTTCTGGAATTAGAAACAAGTAATCAAGAATTATTACTACCTGAGCAATTCAATTCATCAATGGTAGTGAGATTGCAAGAATATTTCGCTGAAATGCAGTCTAGATTACCAGTTGAACCAACACCAGTAATCAAAGAAAATAAAGAATTTTTTCTAGGTAGTCGTGGACAGAAAATATTTTTTGATGAGAATAAGCAACCAAAATTAAGTTTGAAGAAAGACAGCCAAATTTTTGAAGTATTAGCAGTTGGGATGAGCAAGAAAATGATTCCTAACATAACAGTTCTTGAGAACAATGAGGTAATATGCTATCGAATTCCTAAAAATCTTGCCGATTGGGCATCTACTTGCATAATGATGGCGAATAGGGGAATGAAAATTTTTCCTTCAAAAGTCCAGTTTACTAAACAGGGGGAGTTATATCTTGTTGATATTTTGTAGTTGAAAACTAGCCGTAAAGGGAAAAAGACGACAAAAAAAGGTCGTCTTTTTATTGTATTTTTGGATATTAAAAGAGACTTGGGGAAGCACCACGATTTTCATAAGCACGTAAAATTATGCTCACCCAAATAATATTTATTAAAAATCCCTACCAAATTTTGGTAGGGAATCATATCATTTTTAATGAAAATCAAGCTCTTTAGCAACTGAAGAATGTTGATTTATAGGCATTCCCCATCCATATTATGTTGGCTCTTTATTCCCACTCCACTGTTGAAGGTGGTTTGCTCGTAATATCATACACGATGCGGTTAACGTGTGCCACTTCGTTTACGATGCGGACAGAGATTTTTTGCAAGACATCCCAAGGGACACGAGCGAAGTCAGCTGTCATGCCGTCGATTGATGTGACAGCGCGGATACCAACTGTGTAGTCATACGTACGACCATCGCCCATAACACCAACTGAACGGATACCTGGTAAGACGGTGAAATATTGCCAGATGTCACGGTCTAAGCCAGCTGCAGCAATTTCTTCACGCAAGATAGCGTCCGAGTCACGTACGATTTCTAATTTTTCTTCCGTAATTTCACCTAAGACACGGATACCTAAACCAGGACCTGGGAACGGTTGGCGCCATACGATAGAGTCTGGCATACCTAGTTCAGTACCTAATGCACGAACTTCATCTTTGAATAATGTATCCAGTGGTTCGATTAAGGCAAATTGCATGTCTTCTGGAAGTCCACCCACGTTATGATGAGATTTAATGGTTTGTGCTGTTTCAGTACCAGATTCAATGATATCTGTGTATAACGTTCCTTGTGCTAAGAATGCTACACTACCATCGCTAGCAATTTTCGTTGCTTCGTCGTCAAAGACATAGACAAATTCGTTACCGATGATTTTACGTTTTTCTTCTGGGTCAGAAACGCCAGCTAATTTTGATAAGAAGCGGTCATGTGCATCGACTTTAACGATGTTTAGGCCAAATTTGCCGCCTAGCATTTCCATTACTTGTTCTGCTTCACCTTTACGCAATAGACCATGATCCACAAAGATACAGGTTAATTGATCACCGATAGCTTTTTGTAATAACACACCAACAACAGAAGAATCAACACCGCCGGATAAACCAAGCAATACTTTTTTCTCGCCTACAGTTTGACGAATTTCTTCAATTTTCATGTCGATGAAGTTTTCCATGCTCCAGTCACCTGTACATTGACAAACATCTAATGCAAAGTGTTTTAATAAATCATTTCCGTATTCAGAATGACGTACTTCTGGATGGAATTGCACGCCATACATTTGGCGTTCGCTATTTTGGATTGAAGCGATTGGGCAATCTTTACTTGTTGCTACTGTTTCAAATCCTTCTGGTGCTTGTGTTACTAAGTCACCATGACTCATCCAAACGGTTTGTTTTTCAGGCGTGCTTGCAAATAATTGAGCAGCTTTATCTGTAATTTCTAATTCTGCTTTTCCGTATTCTTTATTTTTTGCTGGTTCAACTTTACCACCGAGTTTGTAGGTGATTAGTTGCATTCCGTAGCAAATACCTAAAACTGGAATCCCTAACTCAAAAATTTCTTCGTCAATACCAAAAGAACCGTCATCATAGACACTATTTGGTCCGCCTGACAAAATGATTCCTTTCGGATTGATGGCTTTCACTTCTTCAGCAGTAATACGATGGCTCAATAATTCAGAAAAGACACCGAATTCGCGAATACGACGTGTAATCAGTTGGTTATACTGGCTACCGTAATCTAGCACGATAATCTTTTCAACGTTTGGCAGGTTGTCAACGTTTGTCACAATAAATTACCCCTATTCTATTTGATTTATGAAAAATAAATTTTCAAACTAAAATGAACTGCCTCCATGATAAATGAGGCGTATGAAATTTGCAAAAACAATGGATTGATTCTCAATATTTTCTTAAAAAAACTTGGTCAATCTCATGATTTGCTGTTTTATGGAGAATAATATCCGCACGACTTCGTGTTGGTAGGATATATTCAGTTAAATTCTTTAGATTGACATTTTTCCAAACCGACTGCGCCATTTCAAGGGCATCTTGACGGTCGCCAATCGCAAACTTGTAATAATAATTAGTAGGATCTTGAAAAGCGGTATCTAAGAGTGACTCAAAACGTTCTAGGTACCAGGACTCAATCAACTTGGGTGCAGCATCCACAAAAATAGAGAAATCAAAGAAATCACTCACATAAATTTGTTGGTTTGCGGGTAATTGTAACACATTAATTCCTTCGACAATCAGAATATCAGGTTGCGAAATGGTTTCAAATTCACCATCCACAATATCATAGACTTGATGTGAGTAAGTAGGAATTTGAAGGTTATCTTCTCCAGATTTCACACTATTTAAAAATTGAATCAAACGTTCCATGTCATAGCTTTCAGGAAATCCTTTACGTTCCATTAAACCGCGCTCTAATAAGACACGATTGGGATGTAAAAAACCATCTGTCGTGATCAATTGAACGTTGTGGCGTGGAAACAAGCGTGCTAGTAATGTTTGTACTAAACGTGCTGTTGTACTTTTACCTACCGCAACACTTCCAGCAATACCAATAATAAACGGTGGAACTTTAACATAACGGTGTAAAAAAAGACCTTTACTAAACGTCAGTGATTCATACTCTTTCATGTATAAATGAATCATATGACATAAAGGAATGTAGACATCTTCTACGTCTTGCATGGAGATGCGGTCATTTAAACTTTTGATATTATCTAATTCCGCTTGTGTTAAGGGCATATGTTCTCTTGTGTAAAAACCTTGCCATTCTTCACGAGGAATTTGATAGTAATTCATCTGTTCCTTCATCAGAAACCCCCTTCAATCACTCGAAAATAGTGTAACATAAAAATAGAAGGTCTTACAGAAGAAGTCGTGAAAAACACAAAATTCTCTTACAGAAAAGAAAAGATAGTTTACAAGGATTTTTTTTTCGGTATGATGGAAGAAAATAGACGATAAAAGAGGGAAGATATGAGTAATCATTATTATAGCCAAAAACCAGATACCGCACATGATTTTGAAGAGTGGGATTTTGAGTTAAAAGGGAAGAAATTTCATTTTGTAACCGACAGTGGTGTTTTTTCTCGAGACACGGTCGACTATGGTTCCCGTGTGTTGATTGATGCGTTTGAATGGGACGAATTGCCAGAAGGTGCTATCTTAGATTTAGGCTGTGGATATGGCCCGATTGGTTTATCTTTAGCGTATGCTAGCGGTCGCTTAGTAGAAATGGTGGATGTCAATGAACGTGCCGTTGATTTGGCGAAAGGCAATGCCGCACGTAACCTAATTGAGACGGTGGACATTCATACATCGTATATTTACGAAGAGTTACATCACGAAAATTATGCGGCAATTTTAAGTAACCCACCTATTCGCGCAGGAAAACAAGTTGTTCATGAAATTTTAACCGAAGCCTATCCTCGTTTGCATACAGGAGGGACGTTAACGATTGTGATTCAGAAAAAACAAGGCGCGCCAAGTGCCCAAAAAAAAATGGAAGATACCTTTGGCAATGCCACGATTATCAAAAAAGATAAAGGATATTATATAATTCAAAGTGTGAAAGAAGACTAAAAAATGACGACAATCACAGATGATTGTCGTTTTTTTTCGCAAATTTTGCTAAACTGAGCTTGAGAATAAAGAAAGAGAGGAGCAGGACATGAAGCTAACGATTCGACAAATTGCCGAAATGGCGGGTGTTTCGGTGACGACTGTATCACAAATCTTAAATAACAAAGGCAGTCGTTTTAGTGATGCAACACGAAAAAAAGTGTTAGATATTGTGAATGAGCATCAATACAAACCAGACTTTTTTGCTTCGAATTTAATTACGCGACATTCAAAAACAATCGGGATGATTGTTCCAGATGTTACAGATTTCTTTTTTTCAAAAATTGTTGAAGGTGCTGAAAGTTACATGAATCCGTTAGGCTATATGTTGATTTTATGTAATTCTCATCATAGTTTGGAAAAAGAAAAACAACTTCTAAAACAACTAGCACATCGGGCGGTGGATGGAATTCTGCTGGCAACACCCAATCAATTACCAGAAGGATTTGGTTTGCAGAGCTCTTTTTACAATAAGATGCCGATGATTTTGATTGATCGAGGGATTAATCAACGTGAAGCAGGTCGTTTGATTGTTAAAGAATATGAAGGTGCGTATCAAGCAGTTAACTATTTAATTTCGCAAGGTCATCGTAATATCGGTTTGTTGAAAGAAAAGACGGGCTATTATCAGCTAGAAGAACGGTACAATGGCTACCGACATGCCCTCAAAGATGCAGGAATTATATTTAAACGCCATTGGGTAGTCGACGGTGAATTGACAGTGTCAGGTGGTTATTTAGCAGCAAAAGAATTATTGCACGCCAGAGATATTACCGCAATTTTTTGTGGCAATGACGCAATGGCTATCGGTTGTTATCAAGCAATTTATGAGATAGGGAAAAAAGTACCAGAGGATATTTCAGTCGTTGGTTTTGATGGTTTAAAATTGTCTGCTTACACAACACCACCATTGACAACAGTGATGCAACCAACTTTTGATATTGGATTCACTGCCGCCAAATTTTTAGTGGATGCTATCGAGTTTCCAGAAAGGCGAATCCCCAATAAAATTTTTGACACAAAATTAATAATTCGTGAGAGCGTGAAGAATGTTACAAACGTAAACTAAAGAGAAAAGAAATGGCTTGAGTTTACGTTTGACAATTCATTTGTTGTCATGTATTCTTGTTTTTGAAAAGGTTTACAATAGATACCAATGTTAAGTAAAACAGTTTACTAAAGTGTTTTACCTGATGGAAAAGTATTGTATAATAGATGAGATGCAGGAAGTGAGGTTCAAGTCTATGCGAATGGTGGATTTGATAGAAAAAAAACGCGATGGGGGCACATTGTCAGAAAAAGAGATTCAATATATTGTTACTGAATATACCGAGAATCGAATACCTGACTATCAAGTGAGTGCTTTACTCATGGCGATTTTTTATGAGGACATGACAGATGAAGAGATTACAGCGTTGACTTTAGCAATGGCAAATTCTGGTGAAGTGATTGATTTATCATCAATTGAGGGCATTAAAGTAGACAAGCATTCGACAGGTGGCGTTGGCGATACAACCACCTTGATTTTAGCACCGCTTGTTGCCAGCGTAGGTGTGCCCGTAGCAAAAATGTCTGGACGTGGATTGGGTTACACAGGAGGAACACTGGATAAGTTAGAGGCCATTCCAGGATTCCAAATTGAGTTGTCAGAAGAACGGTTTATTGAACTCGTCAACGAAAGCCAAGTGGCGGTTATTGGACAATCTGGCAATCTAGCTCCCGCAGATAAAAAGCTCTATGCTTTACGGGACGTTACTGCAACAGTAAATTCGATTCCATTAATTGCGAGTTCGATTATGAGTAAAAAAATTGCGGCAGGAGCCGATGCGATTGTCCTAGACGTGACAACTGGTGATGGGGCTTTTATGAAGCATTTAGATGACGCTCGTCGCTTAGCTCATACAATGGTCCGTATCGGGAAATTAGCTAACCGTCAAACGATGGCTGTTATTTCTGATATGTCACAACCATTAGGAGAAGCCATTGGAAACAGTTTAGAAGTGGTAGAAGCTATCGAAACATTGCAAGGAAATGGTCCAGAAGACTTAGTAGAAATGTGTTATGCCTTAGGAAGCCAAATGGTTGTCTTGGCGAAAAAAGCTGAGACGCTTGAAGAAGCTCGTCAACTCTTAGAAAAAGCTTTGAATTCAGGAGCTGCGTTAGAGAAGTTCAAAGAAATGATTCGTAATCAAGGGGGCGATGCCACCGTTGTTGACGAACCAGAACGGTTACTAACTGCACGATATGAAATTCCTTTGCCAGCGAAGAAATCTGGTGTGGTTACGAAGTTAGTTGCCAATGAATTAGGAATTGCAGCAATGATGTTAGGCGCAGGTCGTCGTACAAAAGAAGATTCAATTGATTATGCAGTTGGTTTAAAGCTCCATAAAAAGGTAGGCGAAGCCATCCAAGAAGGCGAAGCGGTGTTAACTATTTATAGCAACACAGAAGAGATTGAAGAAGTAAAAGCATTACTGGATCAATACATTGAAATTGGTGAGACCGGAGCAGAACCTCCGTTAATTCATGAAATTATTACAGAATAGGACGTGTAAAAAGATGGAATTAAACCGAATGATGGACCACACTATTTTAAAAGCAGATACGCCAAAATCAGAAGTATTACGTATTATTGAAGAAGCAAAAAAATATCATTTTTATTCTGTTTGTGTGAATCCAGTATGGGTTTCATTAGCAGCAGAAGAATTAAAAGGCGAACCAGTCTCTGTTTGTACAGTTATTGGCTTCCCATTAGGAGCATCAACAACTGCAACAAAAGCTTTTGAAACAGAAGATGCGATTAAAAATGGTGCCGATGAAATTGATATGGTTCTTTCTATCGGACAATTAAAATCAGGAAACTATGAAGCTGTCCAAAACGATATTGCCGGTGTTGTAGCGGCGGCAAAAGATCGCGCTTTAGTAAAAGTTATTCTTGAAACATGTCTGTTAACGGATGAAGAAATTGTCAAAGCCTGTGAATTAGCTAAAGCAGCCGGTGCTGATTTTGTTAAAACATCGACTGGTTTCTCAACAGGTGGAGCAGATGTGAATGACGTTCGCTTAATGCGTGAAACAGTAGGGCCAGAAATGGGAGTGAAAGCCTCAGGTGGAATTCACAACGAAGCACAAGCTTTAGCAATGGTGGAAGCTGGGGCAAGTCGTCTAGGAACCAGTGCTAGTATTGCGATTATTTCAGGAACAAGTGGCGCAGGCTACTAAGAGGTGACTAATGAAAGCAAAAGAAGATTGGATTCAAACTGCAGTAGAGGCGTTAGACAAAGCCTATGTACCGTACTCACATTTTCCAGTAGGCGCATGCTTGGTAACAAAAAAGGGTAAAATTTATCAAGGGTTGAACATTGAAAATGCGTCCTATGGTTTAAGTAATTGTGCTGAACGGACGGCGATTTTTAAGGCTGTTTCTGAAGGCGAACGAGAGTTTCAGCATTTAGTGGTTGCAGGTCATACACCAGAACCAATTGCACCATGTGGAGCATGTCGTCAAGTGATTGCTGAATTTTGCAACGTTGATATGCCCGTAACGCTAGTCGGTGATGATGGGGCAATTAAAGAAACAACTGTGGGAGAATTGTTACCATATTCTTTCACAAATAAAGATTTATAGGAATTAACAGTCATTGACTGTTGAAAATAAAACTATTTTAGTAGGGGGCTTTATACAGATGAAAAAAGCAAAATTATTTAGTTTTGGCGCAGTAGCAATGGCGAGCGCTTTGTTGTTAGGTGCATGTGGTAACGGAGGAAACAGTGCAGGAACAGATGCGTCTGACGGAGGAAAATCAGGAGATAAACCTGCAGCAACAATTGCGTTAATTACTGATACAGGTGGGGTAGATGACCGTTCATTTAACCAATCAGCTTGGGAAGGTTTTAAAGAGTGGGGCGAAGATAATGGTTTCTCTCGTGGCGCTGACGGTTACCAATATTTCCAATCTGCAAATGAATCTGATTATGTACCAAATATTGACCAAGCATTAAATGCTGGTTTCAATACAATTTTTGGTATTGGTTATAAATTACAACCTGCCATTAAAGAGCAAGCTGAATTAAATCCAGACACAAACTTTGTTATTGTTGATGAAGTGATTGATTTACCAAACGTTGCTTCTGCAACATTTAAAGATCACGAAGCTTCTTACTTAGCAGGAATTGCTGCTGCTTATACAACACAAACTGGAACAGTTGGTTTCATTGGTGGGGTTGAAGGCGAAGTTATCGACCGTTTTGAAGCTGGTTTTAATGCGGGGGTTGAAGCTGCTGCCAAAGAATTAAATAAAAAAGTAGAAGTGAAAAACCAATATGCTGGCGACTTTGCTGCACCTGATAAAGGTCGTTCAATTGCACAAGGGATGTACGCACAAGGTGCAGATATCATCTTCCATGCTTCAGGTGGTACAGGAAATGGTGTCTTCCAAGAAGCAAAAGCTCGTAATGAATCTGGCGATGAAAAAGTTTGGGTAATTGGAGTAGACCGTGACCAAACAGCTGATGGTGATTACAAAAAAGATGGTAAAGATGAAAACTTCACGCTAACTTCTACATTAAAAGGTGTAGGTTCAGTATCAAAAGATTTAGCACAAAAAGCGCTTGAAGGTGAATTCCCTGGTGGACAACATGAAGTGTACGGCTTGAAAGAAGACGGCGTTGGCTTAACAGAAGGTCAATTATCTGACGAAACAAAAGCTGCTGTTGAAAAAGCTAAAGAACAAATTATTGCTGGTGAAATTGAAGTGCCAGAAAAACCTTAATTTTAAATTCATTCAGTCATTTCTTTGTTCTATAGGACGAGGAAATGACTGATGTTCAAGTTTACAGGGGGATATGCAGCATTAGGAAATCTATCTGATGAAGCCGAAGCTGCAGTTGGCAAAGCCAAAGAAAAAATCATTTCTGGGGAAATCAAGGTACCAGAAAAGCCTTAAGAATAATGAAGATTCAATCATTGCCTTTAAATGTAGGTAGTGATTGTCTTCTGTTTTTTCTTTCAAAAGAGCTTTTTTTAATAAAAAGTTCTTTTGAGAGAACAAACTCTCTAAATTTATTAGCTATTATTGATTGTTATTGTACCAGGTTACTTGAAAAGGGATGTGAGAATTGTGACAGAAGAAAATTTTGCAATAGAAATGCGCAATATCACCAAGAGTTTTGGAACTTTCAAAGCAAATGATCAAATCAATTTGCAGATTCGAAAAGGTGAAATTCATGCATTACTTGGCGAAAATGGGGCTGGAAAGTCCACATTAATGAATGTCTTATCAGGTTTGTTGGAACCAACTTCCGGTGAAATCTTAATGAACGGTAATGTCGTGAGTATTTCTAGTCCGACAAAAGCGAATCAATTAGGAATCGGAATGGTTCATCAGCACTTTATGTTAGTCGATGCTTTTACAGTCACAGAAAATATTGTTCTAGGGAATGAGCCTAGTCGTTTAGGAAAACTGGATCGTAGAAAAGCCCGTGAAGAAATTAAAAAACTTTCTGAACAATATGGTTTATCAGTTGACCCCGATGCATATATTCGTGATATTTCTGTTGGTATGCAACAGCGTGTAGAAATCTTGAAAACATTGTATCGTGGTGCCGATATTTTAATTTTTGATGAACCTACAGCGGTATTAACACCACAAGAAATTGATGAGTTAATTGAAATTATGCGTGGCTTAGTCCGTGAAGGAAAGTCAATTATCTTGATTACTCATAAATTAGATGAAATTAAATCGGTTGCCAACCGTTGTACTGTTATTCGTCGAGGACAAGGAATCGGTACGGTTGATGTGAAGGATGTTTCTTCCCAACAATTAGCCGATATGATGGTTGGACGCTCAGTATCATTCAAAACAGAGAAAAAACCAGCTGATCCACAAGAATTAGTATTGTCGATTCAAGATTTGGTTGTCAAAGAAAACCGTGGTGTGGAAGCAGTTAAAAACTTAAATTTAGAAGTTCGTGCCGGTGAAGTTGTTGGGATTGCTGGAATTGATGGAAATGGTCAGTCAGAGTTAATTCAAGCAATTACCGGGTTACGTAAAGTAGAAAGTGGAAAAGTCATTTTATCAGATAAAGAGATTACTAATTTACGTCCACGTAAAATTACAGAATCTGGTTTAGGTCATGTCCCAGAAGACCGTCATAAATATGGATTAGTTCTAGATATGACATTAGCTGAAAATATCGCTTTACAAACGTATTATCAAGAACCATTTAGTAAAATGGGTGTCTTGAATTATTCGGAAATTAACTATCATGCAGAAGACCTGATTAAGGAATTTGATGTACGTACCGTCAACGAAGTCGTACCTGCTAAAGCATTATCAGGAGGAAATCAGCAAAAAGCGATTATCGCACGCGAAATTACACGCGATCCTGATTTATTAATTGTAGCAAACCCGACACGTGGTTTAGACGTGGGTGCTATTGAGTTTATTCATAAACGTTTAATTGAACAACGTGATCGTTTTAAAGCAGTCTTGTTAATCAGTTTTGAACTAGAAGAAATCATGAATGTTTCAGATAAGATTGCTGTTATCCATGATGGGCAAATTGTGGGGATCGTGAAACCAGAAGAAACAAGCGAGCAAGAATTAGGCTTACTAATGGCTGGCTATTCACTTGAAAAAGCACGAGCAGAATTAGCGCAACAGGGGGTGGCGACAAATGAATGATCGCAATGAAAAAATTCGTAATTTGTTAGTGCCAATTTTATCGGTTGTTATGGGATTGGTTTTAGGCGCGATTATCATGGCTGCCTTTGGCTATAACCCGATTGTCGGTTATAGTTCAATGTTAGATGCTGCGTTAGGTACACAACGTGGCATTGGTGAAACATTACGTCAAGCAACACCATTAATTTTTACTGCTTTGGGATTCTCAGTAGCTAATTCAGCAGGCTTCTTCAATATTGGGTTGTCTGGACAAGCTTTATGTGGCTGGATAGTCAGTGTTTGGACAGCTTTAGCATTTCCTGATTTACCTAAGATGATCTTGTTACCATTATGTGTTGTTTTAGGAGCAGCAGCAGGAGCACTTGCAGCTGCTATTCCAGGTATGTTACGTGCGTTCTTTGGAACAAGTGAAGTTATTGTAACTATTATGATGAACTATATCTTGTTATATACCAGTACATTCTTATTGCAAGATGTAATGCCAGAGAGTTTCCGTTCAAGTTTAGATTCAACAAATGCCATTACTCAAAATGCAAGTTTACGTATTCCTTGGTTAACACAGTTCTTTGGAGGCTCTCGTGTAAGTGGTGGCCTATTCCTTGCCTTGGTTATGTTAGTGCTTGTGTGGTTCTTAATGAAGAAAACAACACTTGGTTTTGAAATCCGTTCGGTTGGGTTGAATCCATTTGCTTCAGAATATGCAGGGATGAGTAGTAAACGTACAATCATTTTATCGATGATTATTTCTGGAGGATTGGCTGGTTTAGGTGGCGTTGTGGAAGGGTTAGGAACATATCAAAACTTCTTTGTACAAACAACCTCACTAGCTATCGGATTTGACGGAATGGCAGTATCCTTATTAGGTGCAGGTTCGGCTATCGGTATTTTCTTATCTGCAATTTTGTTCAGTATCTTGAAAATTGGTGGTTTGGGAATGCAAACAATTGCTGAAATTCCATTTGAAATTGTGAACGTATCAATTGCCTTGATTATTTTCTTTGTCGGAATCAATTTTGTTATTCGCCTAGCAATGGCAAAACTTTTACCAGATAAGAAACAAGTAGAAATTGTCAAAACAATTGAAACGACATCAAATGATCAAAGTCAAGAAGGGGGCGAATTATAATGTCAACAGTAGGCTTAATTGCATTGATTTTAACATCTACCTTGGTTTATTCAACGCCTTTGATTTTGACTGCATTAGGTGGTACTTTTTCAGAGCGAAGTGGGATTGTCAACGTAGGTTTAGAAGGAATTATGGTAATGGGTGCATTTAGTGCAGTTGTTTTTAACCTTTCAATGGCTGATCAACTAGGTGCATGGACACCTTGGGTTGCTATCTTAGTTGGTGGTGGTGTCGGCGTTCTTTTCTCACTACTACATGCAGTTGCAACAATTAGTTTTCGTGCGGATCACATTATCAGTGGTACGGTCGTTAACTTAATGGCTCCAGCATTAGGTGTTTTCTTAATTAAGGTTCTTTATCAAAAAGGACAAACAGACAATATTAGCTACAATTTAGGGTATTTCTCATTCCCAGTTTTAAAAGATATTCCAGTCATTGGAACAATTTTCTTTAAAAATACCTTTTTACCTGCATATTTAGCTATTTTAGTAGCGGTATTAGCTTGGTATATTATTTATAAAACACGTTTTGGTTTACGTTTGCGTGCGGTTGGGGAAAATCCTCAGGCAGCTGATACGTTGGGAATTAATGTTTACAAGTTCCGTTATGCGGGTGTGTTGATTTCTGGATTATTAGGTGGTATGGGTGGTGCTATTTTTGCTCAGTCTATTTCAGGAAACTTCTCAGCAGGAACAATTGTTGGTCAAGGTTTTATTTCGATGGCAGCAATGATTTTTGGTAAATGGAATCCACTTGGTGCGATGGGTGCAGCGTTATTCTTTGGTTTTGCTCAAAGTTTAAGTATTATCGGTGCTCAATTACCAGTGATTTCTTCAATTCCTCCAGTATTATTACAAATTGCACCATATTTATTAACCGTAATTGTTTTAGTGCTCTTCTTAGGAAAAGCCTCTGGACCAAAAGCAGGCGGAAAGAATTATATCAAATCAAAATAACTTTTCATCAAGAAGGGTGGGGCGAAGGGTGCAAGTTTCTTCGTTCTGCCCTTCTTGGTTAAAATAAATAGAAAAGTAGTATATGATAGAAATGAAATTAGTTTGAGGAAAGCAGGTTGAAAAAATGTTTAAACGAGTACATTTAATCGTGATGGATTCTGTTGGAATTGGCGAAGCGCCTGATGCAGAAAAATTCAATGACAAAGGAGCGGATACTTTAGGTCATATTGCCAAAGAAGCAGGACTAACAATTCCTCACTTGGAGCAATTAGGTTTAGGAACAATCCGTTCTTTAGAAGGTGTCAAAAATGTTGAAGACCATCAAGGCTACGCAACAAAACTAGAAGAAATTTCAGTCGGAAAAGATACCATGACTGGTCACTGGGAAATCATGGGTTTAAATATTAAAAAACCATTCCGTGTGTTTCCAGAAGGCTTTCCAGAAGAATTGTTGAAACAAATTGAAGAGTTTTCAGGTCGTAAAGTTGTGTGTAATTTACCTTATTCAGGTACTGCAGTTATCGATGATTATGGTCAACACCAAATGGAAACAGGCGACTTAATTGTGTATACTTCTGCGGATCCAGTTTTACAAATTGCAGCGCATGAAGAGATTATTCCCTTAGAAGAGTTGTATCGTATTTGTGAATACACACGTGAAATTACGAAAGATGAGCCTTATATGATTGGTCGTATAATTGCGCGTCCTTATGTAGGAGAACCAGGGAACTTTCAACGTACTAGTAATCGTCATGATTATGCGTTAGATCCATTTGGAAAAACAGTGTTAGATTCATTGAAAGATAACGGTAAAGATGTCATTGCTGTTGGTAAAATTAATGATATCTTTAACGGACAAGGAATCACCGAATTTGTTCGGACAAAGGATAACATGGATGGCGTGGACAAATTATTAGAAGTGATGCAAAAAGACTTCACTGGTTTAAGCTTTACGAATTTAGTGGATTTTGATGCGTTGTATGGTCATCGCCGCGATGTAGAAGGCTACGCTCGTGCAATTGAAGACTTTGATGGACGCATTCCAGAAATTTTAAATGCGATGGCAGAAGATGACTTGTTATTGATTACTGCTGACCACGGAAACGATCCAACCTTTGCTGGTACGGATCATACAAGAGAATACGTACCATTGCTTGTTTACAGTAAAAAATTTGCTGGTCAAGGAAAGCTTCCGCAAGGTTTTTATGCAGATATTTCAGCTACAATCGCTGAGAATTTTGGTGTACCAGCTACTGAAAATGGTGAGAGTTTCTTAACCAATTTAAAATAGGAGTGACAATATGACAAAATTACAAGAACAATTAAAAGAGACAACCGCTTTTCTGCAAGAAAAAGGTGTAAAAGAGATTGAGTTTGGTTTGATTTTAGGTTCAGGATTAGGTGAATTAGCTGATGAAATTGAAGAAGCTGTGGTTATCCCTTATGCTGAAATTCCATATTTCCCAGTATCAACCGTAGTTGGCCATGCTGGGCAGCTAGTTTATGGTACTTTATCTGGTAAGAAAGTATTAGCGATGCAAGGTCGGTTCCATTACTATGAAGGTCATTCGATGCAAACTGTTACCTACCCAGTACGCGTCATGGCAGCGTTAAAAGCACATTCGATGATTGTAACGAATGCTTGTGGTGGTGTAAATGAAAGTTTTGCACCAGGTGATTTAATGTTAATTACTGACCATATCAACTACACAGGCGACAATCCGTTAATTGGTGAAAATGCTGACGAAATGGGTCCACGCTTCCCTGATATGAGTAATGCCTATACTCCAGCTTATCGTGAAGTAGCGAAAGAAGTGGGATTGAAAAAAGGCCTACATCTAAAAGAAGGTGTTTACATGGGTTGGTCAGGCCCAACTTATGAAACGCCAGCTGAAATTCGCATGTCCCGTATTATCGGTGCAGATGCTGTGGGAATGTCTACCGTCCCAGAAGTGATTGTTGCAACGCACAGTGGCTTAAAAGTCCTAGGTATTTCATGTATTACTAACTTAGCAGCCGGTATGCAAGCAACTTTAAATCATGCAGAAGTAGTGGAAACAACCGAGCGTGTTAAAGCTGAGTTTAAAGAATTAATCAAAGAAACGTTAGCCGTTTTATAAAAAGGAGCGAAAAAAATGAGCGTTCATATCGAAGCAAAACCAGGTGAAATTGCAGATAAAATTTTACTTCCAGGTGATCCATTGCGTGCCAAATATATTGCAGAAACATTTTTAGAAGACCCTATTTGTTATAACAATGTTCGTGGAATGTTAGGTTATACAGGTATTTACAAAGGTGAACGTGTTTCTGTTCAAGGAACAGGTATGGGAATGCCTTCTGCAACTATTTATGCACATGAATTAATTCAGTCGTACGATGTAAAAAAATTGATTCGTGTCGGAACTTGTGGGGCGATTTCAACAGATGTTCATGTCCGTGACTTAGTCATTGCGCAAGGAGCAGTAACTAGCTCATCGATGATTCAAAAGAATTTTAATCAGTTTCACTTTGCACCAATTGCTGATTTCCAATTGTTAAAAACAGCGTATGAAATCGCTCAAGCAAGTGGTGTTACTACACATGTTGGTAATATCTTATCTGAAGATAGTTTTTATAAAGATGATATGACGGAAACATTACAATTAGCTGATTTAGGTGTAATGGGTGTGGAAATGGAAGCTGCTGCTTTGTATTATCTAGGAGCGAAATTCCATGTCCAAACTTTAGCAATTTGTACAGTAAGTGATCATATTATTACTGGTGAAGAGACCACCCCAGAAGAACGTCAAACAACTTTTGATGATATGATTAGAGTTGGATTGGAAACGGCAATTCGCTAAAAGCAAAAAGATTGAGGTGCGCTACTTCAATCTTTTTTTGCTTAGTTGTCATTCAAAATATGGGAGGAATAGTAATGGAAAATTTTAATTTTCATGTAGAGACGGATATTCGATTTGGAAAAGACCGCTTATCGGAGTTACCAGAAGTAATCAATACCTTTGGAAAAAAAGTGTTACTTGTATACGGTGGCGGGAGTATTAAACAAAATGGGCTCTACGCTAAAGTGATGAAGGAACTAAAAGATTATACGGTCATTGAATTAGCTGGTGTTGAACCCAATCCACGTATCGAGACTGTTACTAAAGGTGCGCAATTATGTAGAGAACACCAGATTGACGTTATTTTAGCAGTTGGTGGTGGTTCCGTTATTGATTGTAGTAAAGCAATTGCAGGTGGAACGTTTATCGAAGGGGATTTGTGGGAAAATCTTGTATTAAAACGTCAATACAATGGACCAGCACTTCCGATTGTGACTATTTTGACTTTAGCTGCAACTGGCAGTGAAATGAATCGTGGGGGCGTTATTTCAAATATGCAAACCCAACAAAAATTAGGTATGGGCGGTAAAAACTTATTGCCAAAAGTTTCTTTCTTAGACCCAACCAATACTTTTACGGTGAATGCTTATCAAACAGCTGCGGGTTCAGCCGACATTTTTAGCCATTTAATGGAAAACTATTTTAATGCAACTCCGGGGACTGATGTACAAGATGGGGTAGCAGAAGGATTAATGAAAACCGTTATTCATCATTTACCACTTGCACTAAAAGAACCGGATAATTATGATGCGCGTGCCAATTTAATGTGGGCAAGTACTTTAGCTTTAAATGGTTTAACGGGTAGTGGTAAAACAGGAACGTGGTCTTGCCATGCGATGGAACATGAGTTAAGTGCATTTTATGATATTACGCATGGTATTGGTTTAGCCATTTTAACTCCGCGCTGGATGGCACATATTTTAAATGAAACAACTGTGCCTAAATTTGCACGCTTTGCCAAAGAAGTATGGGGGATTCAAGAAGAAAATCCAGAGCAAGCAGCGCGAAAGGGCATCCAAGCATTGTATGATTTCTTCTTAGAAAATGGCGTACCAATGACTTTACCAGAAGTGGGCATTGATACAGAAAAAGATTTCGATCAAATGGCGCAACAAGCAATTGCTCACAGTACCATCAACAAAGCGGCTTTTGTACCTTTACAAAAAGAGGATGTCGTACAAATTTATCAAGCATCAAGTAAACATTCAACTTTTATATAAGAAAAATAAGGGTGACACCAGCAAAAATCAGATAAAAATATCCGAGCTATAACAGGAACCTGCTAAGTTGAAGCGGTTCAGTATAGTTCGGATGTTTTTCTATTAAAAAATTTATTTCATAGTCGTTTTTTTCTTATAGATAGTATTTTTCAATAACAGATAAATCATCGTTTAAGTCATAAACAAGTGGTTTACCTGTTGGAATTTCAAGTCCCATAATATCGTCATCAGAAATACCTTCAATGTGTTTTGCTAATGCACGCAATGAGTTACCATGTGCAGCAACTAAGACAGTTTTACCATCTAATAATGCTGGGGCAATTTCATCTTCCCAGAATGGTAACGCACGTTCTAAAGTAACTTTTAGATTTTCTCCACCAGGAACGGTACGAGGATCTAAATGTGCATAGCGACGGTCTGGTTTTGCATCTGATAATGGAGGCAAAGTATCATAAGAACGACGCCAAATAAGTACTTGTTCGTCTCCGTACTTATCGCGAGTAGCTTGTTTGTTTAAACCTTGTAGTGCACCGTAGTGACGTTCGTTTAAGCGCCATGATTTGACTGTCGGTACCCATAATTGATCTGAGTATTCTAAGATATAATTACAAGTTTTGATAGCACGAGTCAAGACAGAAGTATAGGCAATATCGAATTCGATACCAGCTTCTTTAATTTTTCTTCCACCTTCTATTGCCTCTTCGACGCCCTCAGGAGCCAAATCAACATCTTCCCAACCAGTAAACTGGTCTAACTTGTTCCATTCACTTAATCCATGACGTGAAAAAACTAATTTTGGCATAAAAACCTCTCCTTTATTCATATGGTTTCTGAAATTTCCATTCCACATTTATTATACACCCGTTCCTAGCTAAATTTCCAATGATACTATAAATCATTTGTGCAAAGATATTCATAATAGGTTTTACTAAAAAACTATTTAATGTTATTATGATAAGGCTGAATAAACTTTGGATAAGATGAAAAATCATTGTTTGTCGTCAGTAAAAATCTATTTTTTGACTGTCGAATAGTTAAGATAGATTGATGAGTGTCTATTAGTAAAATTTTTGAATCAGTAATGGAAAGTAGGAATAGCAAAATGGACAAAAAACCTGTAATTTTGATGATTTTAGATGGATTTGGCCTAAGAGACGAAACAGTCGGTAACGCTGTAGCCTTAGCAGATACACCGAATTTTGATAAGTACTGGAGTAAATATCCTCACAGCACATTAAAAGCTTCTGGTTTAGATGTAGGTCTTCCAGAAGGTCAAATGGGAAATTCTGAAGTTGGCCATACCAATATCGGCGCTGGAAGAATTGTTTACCAAAGTCTAACTCGTATTGATAAATCAATCCTTGACGATGAGTTTTCACAGGAAAAAGCTTTATTAGACTTATTTGATTTTGTGAAAAAAAATAATTCTAACTTACATTTGATGGGCTTAGTTTCTGATGGTGGTGTTCACAGCCATATTAACCATTTATTTGCGTTATTAGAAGAAGCAAAAAAACATGGCGTACCTGCTTTTGTTGACGTAATCTTAGACGGACGTGATGTTTCACCAACATCAGGTATCAACTATGTAAAACAATTGCAAGAAAAAATTGATGAATTAGGTCATGGGAAAATTGCGTCAATTTCAGGAAGATACTATGCAATGGACCGCGACAAACGCTGGGAACGAGTACAAAAATATTATGATGTTGTGATTCATGGCGAAGGTGAAACAGCAACCGATGCAATTGATGTGGTTGAAAAAAGCTATGCTGCTGGTGTAACCGACGAATTCTTATTACCAACAGTAATTGTTGAAAACGATCAACCTGTCGCAACAATTAACGATAATGATGGTGTGTTATTCTTTAACTTCCGTCCAGACCGTGCATTGCAAATGTCTCAAGCGTTAACTGAAAAAGAATGGGAATTCTTTGACCGTGGAGAAACACCACAAAACGTGAAATTAGTAACGATGACTCAATATTCAGACAAATTAGATACAGAAGTTATTTTTGCTCCGATTTCGTTAGATAACGTGTTAGGTGAAGTGTTAGATAAAAATAATATTAATCAATTACGTATCGCTGAAACTGAGAAATATCCTCATGTTACATTTTTCTTTAATGGTGGTTCAAATACTGTGTTTAGCACGGAAGAACGTATTCTGATTGCCTCACCAAAAGTTGCAACGTATGATTTGCAACCTGAAATGAGTATCTATGAAGTAACCGATGCTTTAGTAAATGCGATTAACGACGATAAATTTGAAGCGATTATCTTAAACTTTGCTAATCCTGATATGGTAGGACATTCTGGGATGGTTGAACCAACAGTGAAAGCTATCGAAGCCGTTGATGAGTGTTTAGGTCGTGTAGTTGAAACAATCTTAGGAAAAGAAGGTTTTGCCATTATCACAGCAGACCACGGTAACTCTGAAACATTAATGGATGAAAATGGCAACCCACATACAGCCCATACAACTGTGCCGGTTCCAGTTATCGTAACAAAAGAGAATGCTGAATTAAGAACAGATGGCCGTTTAGCAGACTTAGCACCAACAATGTTAGACTTATTAGCTATTGAATTACCGGATGAAATGACTGGTAGAAGCTTAGTGAAATAAAACGATAGGAACTAGACTTGAAAAGACAACTTTTTGAGTCTAGTTTTTTCTAGACAAAAAATTACGGGAAAGCTTTGAAAATGATATCTTTTTCAAAGTTTTCCCGTAATTTTGTATAGAATTCTAATTGATGTCGCTTATTTTTGTAGTAAAGGTGCAATTTCACTCTCAGATAAGTGAATATATTTGTAACATGTTCCAATCGATACTTGACAGGTTGTAGCGATTGTTTGAATCGATTCTTTCTTTTCAAAAAATAAGAAGCGAATTTTTTGAACTGTTTCGGCATCAATCTTTGGACGACCACCGATTTTTCCTTTTTTCCGTGCGCGACTTAAGCCAAGTAGCGTACGTTCTTTTAGCAAAGCACGTTCCATCGAAGCCATTTGACTCATCCATTGGAAATATAATTTCCCCATAGAATCACGAGTGTCGATATTATCTGTTAGACAGATTAAATCGAAATGGTTCGCTTGAAAGCGTAGCATTAAATCTGCTAATTGCCTAGTAGACTTCCCTAAACGATAAAGTTGATCAACAACCAAGGCATCGCCATTTTCCATTTGATCGAGTATCTCATCAAGTGAAGTAGATTCTGCGTTCAGATAATCTTCATGAAAGATTTCTGTACAGCCGAATTCTTGTAAGCTCGTCATTTGCGGTCGAGGATCCTCATCCGTAATTGTTGTACGGATATATCCATATATTTTCATTTTTCATCCCATCCTATTTGTTTGTAGAAAATAAATAATAAGAAGAATAGCATAAAATAGGTTAAATAGATACCCCTAATTTTACTAAATAACGTCGCTGACTAACGAACGACTGTTACTTTTTCAGGACCATCTTCTTTACCAATAATTACTGTATCAACCATATTTAAGAATAATCCGTGTTCTACAACGCCGACTAATTGATTTAATTCTTCATTTAAAGTAAAAGGGTTTTCAATTACATCTAAATGTAAATCAATAATCGAATGACCACAATCCGTTACTTTTTTATCTGTTTCATTTTCCATTCGAAATGTTGGGCAGTAACCTTTTTCTTTAAAAATCCGAAAAAGCTGCTCTTCGCCATATGGAACAACCTCCACAGGTAACGGGAATTTTCCTAACTTATCAACCATTTTAGATTCGTCAACAATCCAAATTACTTGGTCAGAGTAAGATGCTACAACTTTCTCAAATAAGAGAGCTGCGCCACCGCCTTTAATTCCTTGGAAATCTGCACTAATTTCATCAGCACCATCAATCGTTAAATCAACATGTGTAACTTCATCGATTGTTTTTACAGGAATTCCTAACGCTAATGCTTGTTGACGTGAAGCGTTAGAAGTGGGAACACCAACAATTGTCAATTGCTCCTCAGTAACTCGACGTCCTAACTCTTCAATCATGTAATAAGCTGTGGAGCCTGTTCCAAGACCGACGATCATTCCGTCTTTGACGTAATTTGCTGCTTCAATTCCAACCATTTGTTTTAAATTCAAACTCTTCGCCACCTTTAAATTATTATTTCCTTCATTATTATATAGTTCTTATCTGTAAAATGATAGACAACAAAAATAAATTAATTGAAAAAAACTAAATAAATATCGTTGACACTGTAGAAAATTCATGATATTCTATCGAAGGTGCTTTATGAACAGGTCTCTGGACAGAGACGTGCTGACTGTAGTAAAAGTACAATCTGATAAAGATGCATGTTATTGCATTATTTTTTATCGCCAAAAAAGAACCACCTGGATGTGTGGAACTAAACAGCGAATCAAGGAAGGAGGAAAACAAGGAATGCCTACAATTAACCAATTAGTACGTAAACCTCGTAAATCCAAGGTTGAAAAATCAAATTCACCTGCATTGAACAAAGGATATAATAGTTTCAAAAAAGCTCAAACAAACGTGAGCTCACCTCAAAAACGTGGGGTAGCTACTCGTGTCGGAACAATGACACCTAAAAAACCGAACTCGGCTTTACGTAAATATGCACGTGTTCGTTTGTCTAACTTGATTGAAGTTACAGCTTATATCCCAGGTATTGGTCATAACTTACAAGAACACAGTGTGGTATTACTACGCGGTGGACGTGTAAAAGACTTACCAGGGGTACGTTATCATATCGTTCGTGGTGCTTTGGATACGGCTGGTGTTAATGACCGTAAACAATCTCGTTCTAAATACGGTACGAAAAGACCTAAAGCTTAATTTTATTCTACAAACTAAAACGACTATTTAAATAAAACCTATTTCGGAAGGAGGAGTTACGGATGCCTCGTAAAGGTCCTGTTGCAAAACGTGATGTATTACCAGATCCTATTTATAACTCAAAATTAGTAACTCGTTTAATCAACCGCGTAATGGTTGACGGTAAACGCGGAGTTGCTGCGAATATCATCTACAACTCATTTGATATTATTAAAGAATCTACAGGCAATGATCCATTGGAAGTTTTCGAACAAGCAATGAAAAACATCATGCCTGTATTAGAAGTAAAAGCTCGTCGTGTTGGGGGTTCTAACTATCAAGTACCAGTTGAAGTTCGTCCAGAACGTCGTACAACTTTAGGTCTACGTTGGGTTGTTAACTACGCTCGTTTGCGTGGAGAACACACAATGGAAGAACGTCTAGCTAAAGAAATCATGGATGCTGCTAACAATACTGGTGCTTCAGTTAAAAAACGTGAAGACACTCATAAAATGGCAGAAGCTAACCGTGCATTTGCACACTATCGTTGGTAAGATCCTCGCTACTTTTTTAGGTAGAAGGTATTGTTACAACAATTAGAGAGGAGAACAATCCCACAATGGCAAGAGAATTTTCTTTAGAAAACACTCGTAATATTGGTATCATGGCCCACGTTGATGCTGGTAAAACAACTACAACTGAACGTATCTTGTATTACACTGGTAAAATCCACAAAATCGGTGAAACTCATGAAGGAGCTTCACAAATGGACTGGATGGAACAAGAGCAAGAACGTGGAATCACTATTACTTCTGCTGCGACAACTGCGCAATGGAAAGGTAATCGTGTAAATATTATCGATACACCAGGACACGTGGACTTCACAATTGAAGTGCAACGTTCTCTACGTGTACTTGACGGTGCTGTAACTGTATTGGACTCACAATCAGGTGTAGAACCACAAACAGAAACAGTTTGGCGTCAAGCGACCGATTATCGTGTACCACGTGTTGTATTCTGTAACAAAATGGATAAAATTGGTGCTGACTTCTTATATTCAGTATCTACATTGCATGATCGCTTACAAGCGAATGCTCATCCAATCCAATTACCAATTGGTGCAGAAGACGACTTCACAGGGATTATTGACCTTGTGAAAATGAAAGCTGAAATCTATACAAATGACTTAGGAACAGAAATCGAAGAAACTGATATTCCTGCTGAGTACATTGAACAAGCAGAAGAATGGCGCGAAAAATTAATCGAAGCTGTAGCTGATACAGATGAAGATTTAATGATGAAATTCTTAGACGGTGAAGAAATCACTGAAGAAGAATTAAAAGCAGGCATTCGTAAAGCAACATTAACAGTTGATTTCTTCCCAGTAATGTGTGGATCAGCCTTCAAAAACAAAGGTGTACAATTGATGTTGGATGCAGTTATTGACTACTTGCCAGCACCAACTGATGTACCTGCAATCAAAGGGATTAACCCTAAAACTGATGAAGAAACTGAACGCCCATCAACAGATGAGGCACCATTTGCTTCATTAGCATTTAAAGTTATGACTGACCCATTCGTAGGTCGTTTAACATTCTTCCGTGTATATTCTGGTGTTTTAAATTCTGGATCATACGTATTGAATGCTTCAAAAGGCAAACGCGAACGTATCGGACGTATTCTACAAATGCATGCCAACACTCGTAATGAAATTCAAACAGTTTATTCTGGTGATATCGCTGCTGCTGTTGGTTTGAAAGATACAACTACAGGGGATACATTATGTGATGAAAAAGATCCAGTTATCTTAGAATCAATTGAATTCCCAGAACCAGTTATCGAAGTTGCTGTTGAGCCTAAATCAAAAGCTGAC
The DNA here is from genome assembly GCF_058216475.1 of Enterococcus sp. AMC2644. Taxonomy (NCBI): domain Bacteria; kingdom Bacillati; phylum Bacillota; class Bacilli; order Lactobacillales; family Enterococcaceae; genus Enterococcus; species Enterococcus sp. AMC2644. Next base: position 1,164,070 of record NZ_CM177095.1, on the reverse strand, counting down.
CAAGATAAAATGGGTATAGCTTTACAAAAACTTGCTGAAGAAGATCCATCATTCCGCGTAACAACTAACGTTGAAACTGGTGAAACAGTTATCGCTGGTATGGGTGAACTTCACTTAGACGTCCTTGTTGACCGTATGCGTCGTGAATTCAAAGTTGATGCTAACGTTGGTGCGCCACAAGTATCATACCGCGAAACATTCCGTGCAGGCACTCAAGCCGAAGGTAAATTTGTACGTCAATCAGGTGGTAAAGGTCAATACGGTCACGTATGGATTGAATTTACACCTAACGAAGAAGGAGCAGGTTTCGAGTTCGAAAACGCAATCGTTGGTGGTGTGGTTCCTCGTGAATACATCCCTGCAGTTGAAAAAGGTTTAGAAGAATCAATGGAAAACGGTGTATTAGCTGGTTATCCATTAGTTGATATTAAAGCTAAACTTTATGATGGTTCTTACCATGATGTCGACTCAAATGAAACTGCCTTCCGTGTTGCTGCTTCTATGGCATTGCGCGCTGCTGCTAAAAAAGCACAACCTGCAATTCTAGAACCTATGATGAAAGTAACAATTACAGTTCCTGAAGATTATTTAGGTGATGTAATGGGTCACGTTACTGCTCGTCGTGGACGTGTAGAAGGTATGGAAGCACATGGTAACTCACAAATCGTTAACGCAATGGTGCCGTTATCTGAAATGTTTGGTTACGCAACAACTCTACGTTCTTCAACTCAAGGACGTGGAACATTCATGATGGTATTTGACCACTATGAAGATGTACCGAAATCAATTCAAGAAGAAATTATTAAGAAAAATGGCGGAAACGCTGGTTAATCTTAATTGATTCTATGAAATTATCCAAATAACTATATTTTTTGGAGCATTTCGTGTACAATGTATTACGATGATATGGGCAAGGAATCTTTTAGATTCCTTACCTATCAAATATAAAATAAAAACGCATTTTTAGGAGGAACATTTAAAATGGCAAAAGAAAAATTTGACCGTTCTAAAGCCCATGTAAACATTGGTACTATCGGACACGTTGACCATGGTAAAACTACATTAACAGCTGCAATTACAACTGTTTTAGCTAAAAAAGGTTTGGCACAAGCTTCTGCTTACGATCAAATCGATGGTGCTCCAGAAGAGCGCGAACGCGGAATCACTATCTCAACTGCTCACGTTGAGTACGAAACTGAAACTCGTCACTATGCTCACGTGGACTGCCCAGGACACGCGGACTACGTTAAAAACATGATTACTGGTGCTGCTCAAATGGACGGCGCGATCTTAGTAGTATCTGCTGCTGATGGTCCTATGCCTCAAACACGTGAACACATCTTATTATCTCGTAACGTAGGTGTTCCTTACATCGTTGTATTCTTAAACAAAATGGATATGGTTGATGATGAAGAATTATTAGAATTAGTAGAAATGGAAGTTCGTGACTTATTATCAGAATACGATTTCCCAGGCGATGACACTCCAGTTGTTGCAGGTTCTGCTTTGAAAGCTTTAGAAGGCGATCCAGTTTACGAAGAAAAAATCTTAGAATTAATGGCTGCAGTTGACGAATATATCCCAACTCCAGAACGTGATACTGAAAAACCATTCATGATGCCAGTTGAGGACGTATTCTCAATTACTGGTCGTGGTACTGTTGCTACAGGTCGTGTTGAACGTGGACAAGTTCGCGTTGGTGACGTTGTAGAAATCGTTGGTATCGACGAAGAAACAGCTCAAACTACTGTAACAGGTGTTGAAATGTTCCGTAAATTATTAGACTACGCTGAAGCAGGCGATAACATCGGTGCTTTATTACGTGGGGTTGCTCGTGAAGACATCCAACGTGGACAAGTATTAGCTAAACCAGGAACAATCACTCCTCATACAAAATTCGTAGCTGAAGTTTACGTTTTAACTAAAGAAGAAGGTGGACGTCATACTCCATTCTTCACTAACTACCGTCCACAATTCTACTTCCGTACAACTGACGTAACTGGTGTTGTAGAATTACGCGAAGGTACTGAAATGGTAATGCCTGGTGACAACGTAACTATCGACGTTGAATTAATCCACCCAATCGCTATCGAAGACGGAACTCGTTTCTCTATTCGTGAAGGCGGACGTACTGTTGGTTCAGGCGTTGTTACTGAAATCAAAGCTTAATTATTTGATGAATGTACGAACTCTTCAAACTAGAAATAGTTTGAAGGGTTTTTTTTTGTTTTTCTTAAGCTTCCGGAAAAAATGAGACATCTTATTTCCGTATCGATACGGAAATAACCTCTATTCTAAAATGAAAGCGTTTTATGCTATGATACAAATGTGGTCAGGAAAGTGTGATAAACTTAAGATTTAACTAGTTTGTTTATAAAAAAGAGATTGGCCATATTGATAAGTCATAATCGCTGTTAGCGAATATAAAATATATTTTAGGGGGAAATAATATGAAAAAAGCATTAATTATCTGCGCTGGAGGAATGTCTTCTTCAGTGATTGCTAAAAAAACAACAGAACTATTCGCAAGTAAAGGAATCGAAATCGAACTAGAAGCTACTTCTGCATCACAAGGCGCATCGACCATTGCTAAGGACGAATATGATTTGTATTTGGTAAGTCCACAAACAAAAATGTATTACGACAACTTGAAAAAAGCCGCTGATAAAACGAATAAACCAATTGTAAATATTCCTCCCCAAGCATATGTTCCAATTCCGATGGGGATTCAAAAGCTAGCCACTGTGGTTGAAGAAAATATTTAACTATTAAGGGTTGAGAGAAAATGTTGAATCAAAAAGAATTATCAATAATCAAATTACTTTTTGCCAATCGTCATGTATACACAACAAGTCAGGAAGTTGCTTCCAATCTTTATATATCTGATCGAACTGCTAGAAAATATCTACATTTAGTCGGAGATATATTAGCAAAGAATGGCGCTCATTTAGAGGCGAAACAAGGACAAGGGTATCGATTGTTGGTGACTGATGATCAACAGTTTCAGCAGTTTTATCAACAAGAAGCTCAAGATGTATCGTTGGCACGTGATATTACAACGATACATGAGTCAGAAGATCGCCAATATTTCATCTTGCATCGCTTGCTGTTTGAACAAAATGAAGCACGTGTGGATGATTTGGCGAGTGAGCTCTATGTCTCTCGCTCGACAATTTCCAATGATATTGTAGAAATGAAAAAAATGCTAAAGCCTTATAAACTCGCAGTGAAAAGTAAAACTGGCGTTGGTATTTATATCGTAGGTGATGAGCAAAATAAGCGCCATTTTATTATGAGTTATTTTTTTATGAACCATCTGCATGATAATCTCTATACATTCTCGATGTATGCAGATTTGCTGGAAGGGATTAGTGTTGAAGAGCTCGTAATCATTGTGCTTGATGAATGTCGAGAGTCAAAATTGAAATTATCTGATTTCATTATTTATAACATTGTGTTGCATATTGGTTTAGCTATCAAACGTCTACAAACTGGTTTTCAAATTGAACAAAGTCAAATTACTATTTCAGCAGATTCTAAGGAATATCAAACGGCATTGAATATCATTCGACGAATAAAAACGAGTATAGGCATTGAATTTCCAGAAGAGGAAGCCACTTATATTTCAATGCATTTGCGAAATCGCTTATCGACGAGCAAGGTTTTGAAAAAAACGGCATACAATGAAGCTGAAATAAAAAATCAATTGCTCGATACATTGATGATTTTAGATAAGAAAACAGGGTTTCAGTTTGAGCACGATACAAATTTAATTAATGGTTTAATGATGCATTTTACACCATTATTATTACGTTTACAAAATGGAACTAGTATTAAAAATCCATTATTGAATGAAATTAAGCAAAAATATTCTCAGTTATTCAAAATGACGATTCATTATTTTTCAGAAATGCCTGTTTTTGAAAAATATCAAGTAACCGAAGAAGAATGGGCATACGTAACCATTCATTTAACGGCATCCGTTGAACGCTTCTTCAATAATCAAAAAGCCCGTGTCTTAGTCATTTGTGCCACAGGGTTAGGTAGTTCGCAAATGTTGAAGATTCGTTTGGATCATGAATTTAGCTCTAAAATAATGATTGATTCAGTCGTAGGTTATTACGAATTAGCTAATAAAAAATTAGATGACATTGATTTAATCATTTCATCTATTGCTTTACCCATGGATGGGTACAATATCCCTGTTGTCCATGTAAGTGTCTTTCTTGATGAGAAAGATATTCAACGAGTCAATCATGAATTATCAAAACATAAAGGGATTCAACGGGTCAATAATCAAACGCTAATGTTGACGGGAGAAATGAAGAAGAAGCAAATCGCTTTGTTAGAAAAATGTTTCTCACCGAAGTTATTTATCCATTTAGCAGGTAAAAGTGATAAAGAGAGCGTTATGAGTGAATTAGTGGATCGGGTAGAAAAAGTCGAAGAATCATCAATTAAAGAACAACTAACCAAACAATTACACTTGCGGGATACCTATAGCTCAGTAGCTTTTTCACCAGCGTTAGCAGTTCCACATCCGCTGGAACCAGTAACTCAACAAGCGCATGTGGCAGTTGCAATTGCACCGCAAGGAATTTTTTGGGACGAAGAACATCCAGCCGTTCAGTTAGTCTTTTTATCCTTACCAGATAAAGCAAGGCAAGTACGGATTGATAAAATTAATCAAATGTTTGTACCAATTTTAGAAAATGAAGCATTTTGTGAGTCGCTAGTTGCTTCTCAAACATTTGATGAATTTATGGAAAATTTCATTGATTATTTGTAAAGGGAGGAAGAAAAATGGATTCGGATAAATTACAGGAAGTAGCTTTTGAAATCATTTTATATAGTGGAGATGCACGTACATTAGTCCACGAAGGATTTCAAGCAATGCGTGCAGATAAATTTGAAGAAGCAGCAGAAAAACTAGAGGCGGCAAATGACTCTTTGGTTAAGGCCCACAAATCGCAGACTGGCTTATTACAAGCCTATGCAAATGGTGAAAAAGTCGTAATGGAAGTGATTATGGTGCATGCGCAAGATCACTTGATGACCACGATGACTTTACGAGAGGTGGCATTGGAAATGTTGGCGTTATATGAACGAAGTCGTTAATTTCGTTCGCAAACTTGGGTGAGAAGGGTGAGGAATCATGAAACAAGACACAAAACAACAGCGACAAGAATTTAAGAAAAAGACAGCTGTCAAAAACTTTAGATATAATCGCTATTTATTATTACGTTATATGTTAGCATTGTTCTTTTTTGCAAATTTATACTGGGCTCTGGGACTTGCGTTAAGTGGAATGATGACGGCTCTTGTACCAGGATTTTTGTTAGTGTTTAGTTTTGCAGCAATAGCAGAACACGTGAAATTATACAGTTCAGGAGAATATCAACCGATGAAGCTTCGTTACAATCGTTCGTATCATTATTTTCAAATTGGTGTGAATCTTGTAATGATGTTCATTACACTAACAGGTATTAGTTATTCGTGGTTCTTTCCATTTTTAGCAACTACGTGGAGTGCACGATTATTTATGACAAGTATCTTAGTGATTGGTGGGTTAATTTCCTTTGCATGTATCAAACGAATCACTGCTATTGATCATAAAGAAGATAAACATTATCAATATATCCAGGAATTTGAAAAAGAAATGAGATAAAGGAGTGGAACAAATGGAAGGACAAAGCAAACTGTTTTCTTTTTTGGAAAAAGCAATCATGGGACCTATGGGCAAAATTGCCCAGTATAAAATTGTACGAGCAATTATGGGTGCTGGGATGGCAACAATTCCATTTACAATCGTTGGATCAATGTTTTTAGTATTAAACGTACTGCCGTTAACGTTTCCAGTGCTAGAGGGATTCTTTAATGCAACTTTCTTCAAATTTAGTGATTTATACATGTTAGCTAATAGTACGACGATGGGGATTTTAGCATTATATTTTTGTATCGTATTAGGTTATGAATATACGAAGATTATTGCTGAAGAAGATGGATTAGATATGGCGCCAATGAGTGGTGCGTTATTATCTATGTTCGCATTTTTTATGGCAATTCCGCAACTTGTTTTCGAAGATGGTGTGATGACTAGAGTTAATGATGCAGAAGCTGTTATTATTAATGGTTGGGCAATCGGTGGTGACGGTCCGGCTCGTTTAGGAACAGTTGGTATCTTTACTGGAATTATTATGTCGATTATTGCTGTTCAGCTATATCGGTTATGTGTAGCAAAAAAATGGGTAATCAGAATGCCTGAAGAAGTGCCATTAGGTGTTGCTCGTGCCTTTACTGCGTTGATTCCAGCTTTCGTTGTAGCATTCGCCGTTATCCTGATTAATGGAGCATTGATTGCTTTAGGAACAGATATCTTTGAATTGATTTCAATTCCATTTGGATTTGTAACGAACTTAACAGATACATGGTTAGGCTTAATGGTCATTTATTTCTTAGTGCATGCATTATGGCTAGTTGGGATTCATGGCGCAAACATTATCTTCTCATTTATCAACCCAATTGCTTTAACAAACTTGGTTGCAAACGTTGAAGGTGGAAATTATGCTTTAGCAGGGGAATTTAATAATGCATACGTAACAGTAGGTGGTTCTGGCGCGACCTTAGGATTTTGTTTATTCTTAGTATACATGGCAAAATCAAAACAATTATCAGTATTAGGTAAAGCATCTATCGTTCCAGCTTTATTCAATATTAATGAACCATTAATTTTTGGGGTTCCAATTATTTATAATCCATTCTTAGCTTTACCATTTTTCTTGGCTCCAATGGCATCGATGTCAATTGCTTTCTTTGCGATTAAATTAGAACTTATTCGTCCAATGATTGCACAAATGCCTTGGCCTTCACCAATCGGTATCGGTGCATTTATTGGTACAGGTGGTGACTGGAAGGCTGCGGTGGTCGCAGTAATATGTGCTTTAGCTGCCTTTGTTATCTGGCTACCATTTGCCAAAGCTTATGATGCACGTCTTGTGAAAGAAGAACAAGAAATAAGTGAAGAATTAGCATAATCATTCATCACTCAAATGAGTCAAATAAACGCCTAGGAATTCACTCATGAATTCTTAGGCGTTTTGATTAATATCTGAAGAAGCTGATATATCAAGGTGCAACTAATAAGTGCGTGTGAAAAACTAACCTTTTTAGTAAAATTAAAAGCAAATAACTGCTTGTTTTAGGCGAAATGTACCAATGACCTTAGCAAAAAATATCATCCATTTTAGAAAAGAAAATCAACTTTCGCAACAACACTTTGCTTTTATATATGTATGAAAAAAAACTTAGGACAGCGCAATGTCCTAAGTTTTTCTTATTTGATTAATTTTTGTTTTTTCAAATAGGCATCAATATTTTCGGCGGGTTTTTGACTAAAGTAGTCAGCAAATTTTTTCGTCCAACGCTTGGTTTCGCGAGCTTCACCAAATTTTTCCATGGTTTCATCGTAATCAGCAATGACTTGTTCCTCGTAAGGTTGATACGTATCATAATGCACGACTGCTTTTTCAGGTAAGCGTGGTTTTACGTTCATAGCAACAATGGGTTTGCCGATACTTAAGCCTGCAACAGGATAGACATAATCCGGTAGATGTAATAATTCACTGATTTCTTCAATGTTATTTCGAACACTACCAACTGGTACCACGCCTAATCCAAGAGACTCACTAGCAACAATCGCGTTTTGCAAAGCTAAACTAGTATCAGTAGTAGCGATAATTAAAGGGTGTAAGCCTTCGTCAACAGGATAAGGAACCTCTTGTTGTTGGGCGATTTGTTGTGTTCGTTTTAAATCGGCGACAAATAATAAAAAGACGGAACTGTTTAACATATGGGGATTGCCAGGATTCCACTCGACTAGTTGTTGGCGAATAGCTTGATCTTTAATCACGATAATGGAATACATCTGGCCATTCATCCAAGAAGGTGCTTGACGTGCAGCATCTAAAATTGCTTGTAGCTCATCATCTGGAAGTTGGTAATCCACATCAAAATTGCGGTAACTACGATGATTCTTTAATAAATTAATTGTTTCATTCATAAACAGCATCCTTTCTAATTTTCTCAGTAATGCGCAATAAAGTGGTTTGGAATCTGGATAATTGTGCATCAGAGAGTCGTGTATAATTTATTCTAACAGACATTGTCTCATTGCTGAATAGAAAAGCTGGCGCGGTCAAGAGATTTTCTTCAAGAAAGAGCTGCCAGTCTTTTCTAGTCAGCGTTTGATGTTGCCATGTCAACCAATAATACAAGCCACCTTGAATGGGTGTATAAGCCCAGTCCGTAGTGAAATCTTGCATAATAGCTTCAAAATTTTGACTGCGACGGTGTAGTTCTTGCAATAAATAGCTTTGTTTTTGTTTGTAGTCGTTAGAGGTTAAAGCAGCTGTCGCTAATAACTGGGGAAAAAGGTCAGTCTCGCTCTCCATTCTTTTTTTTGCACTTGCCAAGCTAGTAATTAGGGTTTGTGGTGCAAGCAACCAACCAATTTTAATGGTGGCACCAAAAATTTTAGATAAAGAACCGACATAAATGACTTGATCCGGCGCCAAGCTTTTTAGAGAAGGTAATGTTTCGGCAAAGCCCAACTCGCTAAAAACATCATCTTCAATAATAGGCAGGTGGTATTTTTCACATAAAGCAACGACTTCCTTCCGGCGTGCCAACGACATTGTACGCCCTGTTGGATTTTGATAATTAGGATTAAGGTAGAGTAATTTGATTTTTTTCGTTTGAATAGCATGTTCTAACTCTTGGCAATCAATACCCTCGTCATCTTGTTTGATCCCAATCAAATGAATCCCTAAGGAAGCAAATAAAGGTAATGCAAATAAAAAAGAAGGATCTTCAGTTGCCATATAACTGCCTGCATCCAATAAAACTTGAATCAATAAGAAAATTCCTTGCGTAGATCCCGAAGTGAGTAATAAATCTTGACCAGTAGTAGGTAAATGAAATTCTTCTGCTAAGTGATTGAGTAAATGTTGTTTTAAAGGGAGATAACCTGTAGGATGGATCTTTTTTTCTTCATATAATACTTGTTCCCATGTAATGGCAGGAAATTCAAAGTCAGGAATTAATTCTTCGGGTAAATCGCCAGTATACAAATCAATCGTATCAGTCGAGGCTTGTTTTTTCTTTAATTCGCTAACATAGGGGTCCTCTTTTAAAAACGGACTTGACAATAATGAGCGCCATTGGTTCATTAAGAGTTGGCGACTCCCCCAACGGCCTTGTGCCACGCGTGTGCCACTTCCTTGTTTTCTAGTGATCCAGCCTAAGCTCACGAGTTCTTCTAAAGCTCGTACAACAGTTGAGCGATTGACTTCATATAATTGAGAAAGTTGCCTTTCAGGTGGAAGTTTATCACCAGGCATTAGTTGCCCCTGTTGGATAGCTTGGATGATTTGTGAAGTGATTTGTTGATACAAAGGTGTTTTATCTTGTTTGTTAATTTGCCACATTATCTTACTCCTTTTGAATTGGATGGTTTAAAAATAAGCCAATTGGCTGTTTTCGTCAAGTATCTCATCCGCTATACTAAAAAACACAAGGGGGGAGCGTATGAAAAAAGTACTAACAATTGCTGGATCGGATTCAACAGGTGGCGCTGGTTTGCAAGCTGATTTAAAAACATTTGAAGAATATGGTGTCTTTGGTTTTTCGAGTATTACCTCCATCGTTACAATGAATCCAGAAACTGGTTGGTCACATGAAGTGACTGAATTATCAGAAGAGTTATTACGTAAACAATTGATTTCTGTTTTTGCAGGTGGCGCCGTTGATGCGTTGAAAACAGGGATGATGGGGAATGAAAAAAATATTGAGATAGCAAGTGAATTTATTGAACAGTATTCTGTCCGGTATGTGGTTGTAGATCCGGTCATTGCGTGTAAGGGAACTGCACAAATCTTACAACCTGAAAGTGTCACAGGAATCAAACAACACTTATTACCAAAAGCGTATATAACAACGCCAAATTTAGTAGAGGCGGGAATTTTATCTGGCTTAGGCGATTTAACTTCTATTGAAGAGATGAAACAAGCGGCGATAATTATTCATCAGTTAGGTGCTAAACACGTAGTTGTCAAAGGTGGTCATCGTTTGGGGCTGGATAAAGCGATTGACATTTTTTATGATGGAAAAGAATTTACTGTTTTGGAACATGAATTAATTCCAACAGATTATAATCATGGTGCGGGGTGTACATTTGCAGCGGCAATTACAGCAGGTTTGGCAAAAGGCTATGCTGCAAAAGAAGCCGTTATTCTAGCAAAGAGATTTGTTGCCCAAGCAATTGAACATGGTGTGTGTATTAATCCTTATGTGGGACATGTTTGGCATGGAGCGTATAACCAAGCAGAAAATAGAATGGAGGAATAAGAATGAAAAACACCAGTATTCAAACGATTGTTTTAGTCGCTTTATTTACTGCTTTAACGGTGATAGGAACCATGATCAAAATTCCGTTGCCAACGGGAGCCTTTGTTCATCTGGGAAATGCGGTATTATTGTTATCGGTTTTGTATTTAGGTTACGTCAAAGGTTCATTAGCTGGCGGTTTAGGATTTGCTATTTTTGATGTGTTGAATGGTTACGCAAGTGAAGCGCCCTATTTTATTCTTGAAAGTTTTATTGTGGGTGCTGTCGCATATGGCGTGTTTCTTCTATTTAAAAAGAATCCGGCCCATGTTTGGCAAATCCTGGTTATTGCTGCAGGAACTGGCATGGCTAAGCTAGTCATGACACAAATTAAAAATACAATCCGCCAAATGTTTTTAGGAATGGATTTCATTCCAGCGTTTACGGCAGCATCAATTAAATTGCCTGCAACCTTGATTAATGTTTGTTTGACAGCGTTAATCGTTTCATTTTTGTATTTTCCATTAAAAAAAGCCATGGATCGAACATTTAGACAAACGTTTATTCGGTAAAAGGAAAGCCCTCTGTTGATTAAGTGACAGAGGGTTTGTTCTTGAAAACAGTTTTGCTGTTGTTTTCAGAAAAAAATAAAATTTATTGAATAAAATGCTTGCTATTCTAGTGCAGATATAATATACTCATTGAGGTGCTGCATATGAAAGAGTATGTTACACACAGTGGTAGAGAAAAAATCTACCGGCTACGAAACGAGAGGTTGCGACACGCCCGGACGCTTTGCCATGGACGAGCGTGACGGAAAATTTTCGTGGAGCTATGTCTACTTTTCAAAATAGGCGAAGGAGGGAAAAAAATGGCAAAACAAAAAATTCGTATCCGTTTAAAAGCGTATGAACATCGTATTTTAGACCAATCAGCGGATAAAATCGTAGAAACTGCAAAAAGAACTGGAGCTACTATTTCAGGTCCAATTCCATTACCAACAGAGCGCAGTCTATATACAATCATCCGTGCAACACATAAATACAAAGATTCACGCGAACAATTCGAAATGCGTACACACAAACGTCTAATCGACATTGTGAACCCAACACCAAAAACAGTTGATGCTTTAATGAAGCTAGACTTACCATCAGGTGTTAATATCGAAATCAAACTATAATAATTAACTGGAGGTGTAATCATGACCAAAGGAATCTTAGGGAAAAAAGTGGGAATGACTCAAATCTTCACAGAATCAGGTGAATTAATTCCAGTAACTGTAGTTGAAGCTACTCCAAACGTTGTTTTACAACTTAAAACAGTTGAAAACGATGGTTACGAAGCAGTTCAAGTAGGTTACCAAGATTTACGTGAAGTTTTAAGTAACAAACCTGCGAAAGGTCATGTTGCAAAAGCAAACACGGCTCCTAAGCGCTTCATTCGCGAATTCAAGGATGTTGAGCTAGAGGGCTTAGAAGTAGGAACAGAAATTAAAGTTGACGTATTCCAAGCTGGAGACATCGTTGACGTAACAGGAACTACAAAAGGTAAAGGATTCCAAGGCGTTATCAAACGTCACGGACAATCTCGTGGACCAATGGCTCACGGTTCTCGTTACCATCGTCGTCCTGGATCAATGGGTCCAGTTGCACCTAACCGTGTATTCAAAGGCAAACGTCTTGCAGGACGTATGGGTGGCAACCGCGTAACAATCCAAAACTTGGAAATTGTACGTGTGGATGCTGAACGTAATGTTATCCTTATTAAAGGGAACGTTCCTGGCGCGAAAAAATCATTGATTACAATTAAATCAGCTGTGAAAGCTAAATAAGTAGATAGGAAGAAAGGAGGAACTAAGGAATGCCGAATGTAGCATTATTTAAACAAGATGGAAGCCAAGCTGGCGAAATCACTTTAAACGAAGAAATTTTCGGAATCGAACCAAATGAATCAGTTGTTTTTGATGCAATCATCATGCAACGTGCTTCATTAAGACAAGGAACACACGCTGTTAAAAACCGTGGAGATGTTCGCGGTGGCGGTCGTAAACCATGGCGCCAAAAAGGAACAGGTCGTGCTCGTCAAGGTTCAATCCGTTCACCACAATGGCGTGGAGGTGGAGTTGTCTTCGGACCAACACCACGTTCATACAGCTACAAACTTCCTAAAAAAGTTCGTCGCTTAGCAATCAAATCTGTATTATCAGAAAAAGTTGCTGAAAATAACTTGGTAGCAGTTGAAGGTTTAAGCTTTAACGCACCAAAAACAAAAGAATTCAAACAAGTTCTTGCTAACTTGTCTATTGACTCTAAAGTATTAGTAGTATTAGAAGAAGGTAACGACTTTGCAGCATTATCTGCTCGTAACTTACCAAACGTTTCTGTAGTAGCTGCTAATAACGTAAGTGTTCTAGACGTTGTTTCAAACAACAAAGTGTTAGCAACTCAAACTGCTCTTACTCAAATTGAGGAGGTGCTTGCATAATGAACTTACTAGACGTAATTAAACGCCCAGTGATCACTGAAAAATCTATGCTTGCTATGGATGAAAAGAAATATACTTTCGAAGTGGACACTCGCGCAAACAAAACATTAGTAAAACAAGCTGTTGAAGCAGCATTTGGTGTTGACGTGAAAAACGTAAACATCATCAACGTGCGTCCAAAATTCAAACGCATGGGTAAATATGCGGGATATACAAAAAAACGTCGCAAAGCTGTTGTGACTTTAACTGAAGATTCAAAAGAAATCGAAATTTTCTCAGCTGAATAAGCTGTACGAATTAGAATAAAATAGGAGGGAAAAAGACGTGGCAATTAAACATTATAAGCCTACCTCAAATGGTCGTCGTAATATGACTACTTCTGATTTTGCAGAAATCACTGCTTCTAAACCAGAAAAATCATTATTAGCACCATTGAAAAACCATGCAGGTCGTAACAACAACGGTCGCATTACTGTACGTCACCAAGGTGGTGGACACAAGCGTCAATACCGTTTAGTCGACTTTAAACGTAACAAAGATAACGTAGTTGCATTAGTTAAAACTATCGAGTACGATCCAAACCGTTCTGCTAACATCGCGTTAGTACATTACGAAGATGGAGTTAAATCATATATCTTAGCACCTAAAGGATTAGAAGTTGGCATGACTGTCGTTTCTGGACCAGATGCAGATATTAAAGTAGGGAACGCATTACCACTAGAAAATATTCCAGTAGGTACTGTTATCCACAACATCGAAATGAAACCAGGAAAAGGCGGACAATTAATCCGTTCAGCTGGTACAAGTGCACAAGTACTTGGTAAAGAAGGTAAATACGTATTGATCCGCTTGAACTCAGGCGAAGTTCGTATGATCTTAGCAACTTGCCGTGCAACAATCGGTTCAGTTGGTAATGAACAACACGAATTAATCAATATCGGTAAAGCAGGTCGTTCTCGTTGGATGCGTAAACGCCCAACTGTACGTGGTAGCGTAATGAACCCTAACGATCACCCACACGGTGGTGGTGAAGGTAAAGCTCCTATCGGTCGTCCAGCTCCAGTATCACCTTGGGGTCAACCAGCTATTGGTTACAAAACTCGTAGCAAAAAAGCGAAGTCAGATAAACTTATCGTTCGTCGTAAAAATAAATAATTACATTAACCATGTGTTGCACATTTTGAGAGGAGGTTCACCATGGGTCGTAGTTTAAAGAAAGGACCTTTTGTCGATGATCATTTGATGAAAAAGGTCGAAGCACAACAAGGCGCTGAAAAGAAAAAAGTAATTAGAACTTGGTCTCGTCGTTCTACAATCTTCCCAAGTTTTATCGGGTTTACCATCGCAGTTTACGATGGACGTAAACATGTGCCAGTTTATATCCAAGAAGACATGGTAGGACATAAACTAGGTGAATTTGCACCAACAAGAACTTATCGTGGCCACGTTGCTGACGATAAGAAAACAAGACGTTAATTCGAGGGGAGGATATACAAATGGCAGAACAAATCACATCAGCGAAAGCAACTGCTAAAACAGTCCGCGTTTCTCCTCGTAAATCACGTCTAGTTATCGATTTAATTAGAGGAAAAAGCGTTGCTGAAGCAATTGCTATCCTAAAGTTCACACCGAACAAAGCTGCTGGAATCATTGAAAAAGTATTGATGTCAGCAATCGCAAATGCAGAAAACAACTTTGACTTAGATGTTGAAAACTTAGTAGTATCTGAAGCCTTTGTAAACGAAGGACCAACAATGAAACGTTTCCGTCCTCGCGCGAAAGGTTCAGCATCTCCAATCAACAAACGTACAAGTCATATTACGGTAGTTGTATCAGAAAAATAAGGAGGGACAATCAGTGGGTCAAAAAGTACATCCAATTGGAATGCGTGTAGGCATCATCCGTGACTGGGATGCAAAATGGTATGCTGAGAAAGATTACGCAGACTTTCTACACGAAGATTTAAGAATTCGCAAATTTATCGCATCTAAACTTGCTGATGCCGCTGTGTCAACAGTTGAAATCGAACGCGCTGCAAACCGCGTGAACGTTTCAATTCACACAGCTCGACCAGGTATGGTTATCGGTAAAGGCGGTTCTGAAGTCGAAAGCCTAAGAAAAGAATTGAACAAATTAACTGGTAAGAGAGTACACATCAATATTGTAGAAATCAAAAAACCAGATTTAGACGCTAAATTAGTAGGCGAAGGAATTGCACGTCAATTAGAAAATCGTGTTGCTTTCCGTCGTGCTCAAAAACAAGCAATCCAACGCTCAATGCGCGCTGGCGCTAAAGGAATTAAAACTCAAGTATCAGGACGTTTAAACGGTGCGGATATCGCTCGTGCGGAAGGTTACTCTGAAGGAACTGTTCCTTTGCACACATTACGTGCGGATATTGATTACGCATGGGAAGAAGCAGATACAACATACGGAAAACTTGGAGTTAAAGTATGGATCTATCGTGGAGAAGTTCTTCCAACTAAAAAGAACACTGAGAAAGGAGGGAAATAAGCATGTTAGTACCTAAACGTGTAAAACACCGTCGTGAATTCCGCGGAAAAATGCGTGGTGAAGCTAAAGGTGGTAAAGAAGTAGCTTTTGGTGAATACGGCTTACAAGCTGTTGAATCTCATTGGATTACAAACCGCCAAATTGAAGCTTCTCGTATTGCAATGACTCGTTACATGAAACGTGGCGGGAAAGTGTGGATTAAAATTTTCCCTCATAAATCTTATACAAGTAAAGCTATTGGGGTTCGTATGGGTAAAGGTAAAGGGGCTCCTGAAGGATGGGTAGCACCAGTTAAACGTGGAAAAATCATGTTTGAAATTGCTGGCGTATCTGAAGAAGTAGCTCGCGAAGCATTACGTCTTGCTTCACACAAATTACCAATGAAAACTAAAATCGTAAAACGTGAAGAAATGGGTGGTGAATCGAATGAAGGTTAAAGAAATCAGAGAATTAACCACTGCCGAAATGCTAGATCAAGAAAAACAATTAAAAGAAGAATTGTTTAACTTGAGATTCCAATTAGCTACAGGTCAACTAGAAAACACTGCACGTATCCAAGAAGTACGTAAATCGATTGCACGCATCAAAACAGTTTTGCGTGAACAAGCAAAGTAATAGTGGAAGGAGGCCATTTAGCGTATGACTGAAGAAAGAAATCAACGCAAAGTTTATCAAGGTCGCGTGGTATCCGACAAAATGGATAAAACAATTACAGTAGTAGTTGAAACTAAGAAAAACCACCCTATCTACGGTAAACGCATGAAATATTCTAAGAAATACAAAGCACACGATGAAAACAACGAAGCAAAAGTTGGCGATATCGTGAAAGTTATGGAAACTCGTCCATTATCAGCTACGAAACGTTTCCGTCTAGTAGAGATTGTTGAAAAGGCAGTGATTATTTAATCACACGAGATTTTCCTATATAGATTGAATTTCCAAAATCTGAAAGGAGGATACACATCGTGATCCAACAAGAAAGTCGTTTAAGAGTCGCTGACAACTCAGGCGCACGCGAAATTCTAACGATCAAAGTCCTTGGTGGCTCAGGTCGTAAAACTGCCAATATCGGTGACGTAATTGTTGCTACGGTTAAACAAGCAACGCCAGGTGGAGTTGTTAAAAAAGGTGACGTAGTTAAAGCAGTTATTGTTCGTACGAAATCAGGCGCACGTCGTGCAGACGGTTCTTACATTAAATTTGATGAAAATGCTGCGGTTATTATCCGTGACGATAAGAGCCCACGTGGAACTCGTATCTTCGGCCCAGTTGCTCGTGAACTACGCGAAGGCAACTTCATGAAGATCGTTTCCCTAGCACCAGAAGTATTATAATTGTTATTCATTATCAAAGGAGGTGCGAAACAGTAATGTTTGTTAAAAAAGGCGATAAAGTTAAAGTTATCACTGGGAAAGACAAAAACAAAGAAGGTATTGTATTAGAATCTTTACCTAAAAAAGATAAAGTTGTTGTTGAAGGTGTTAACATCGTGAAAAAACACCAAAAACCTTCTCAAGCTGCTCCTCAAGGCGGAATCGTTGAAGTTGAAGCGCCAATTCATGTTTCTAACGTGATGGTGATTGATCCATCTAACGGTGAAGCTACACGTGTTAGCTATAAAGAAGTTGACGGCAAAAAAGTCCGTGTTTCTAAGAAAACCGGAGAAGTTATCGATAAATAATCAAACTAAGGAAGGAGGGGCTTACTGAATGAACCGCCTTAAAGAAAAATATACAAAAGAAGTTGTTCCATCATTAATGGAAAAATTTGAATATAGTTCTGTAATGCAAACACCAAAAGTTGACAAAATCGTTATCAACATGGGTGTGGGTGATGCAGTATCTAACGCTAAAAACTTAGATAAAGCTGTTGAAGAATTAGCATTAATCTCTGGTCAAAAACCATTGATTACTAAAGCTAAAAAATCAATCGCTGGCTTCCGCTTACGTGAAGGAATGCCAATCGGTTGTAAAGTTACTCTACGTGGAGAAAGAATGTACGAATTTTTAGATAAATTAGTATCAGTTTCATTACCACGTGTACGTGACTTCCATGGTGTGAGTAAAAAAGCGTTCGACGGACGTGGAAACTACACATTAGGTATCAAAGAACAATTAATCTTCCCAGAAGTTGATTACGATTTGGTAGACAAAGTACGTGGGATGGATATCGTTATTGTAACTACTGCCAACACAGATGAAGAATCTCGTGAATTGTTAACGCAATTAGGCATGCCATTCCAAAAATAAAAAAAGGAGGCGAACTACGTGGCTAAAAAATCAATGATTGCTAAAAATAAACGCCCTGCAAAACACTCAACTCAAGAATACACACGTTGCGAACGTTGCGGACGTCCACATTCAGTTTATCGTAAATTTAAACTTTGCCGTATTTGCTTCCGCGAACTTGCCTATAAAGGTCAAATTCCCGGCGTGAAGAAAGCTAGCTGGTAAACAAGTAAACTCGCATAAAGGAGGTAAATCATCTAATGGTCATGACAGATCCAATTGCAGATTTTCTAACTCGCATCCGTAATGCCAACATGGTAAAACACGATGTATTAGAAGTGCCTGCTTCAAAAATCAAACGTGACATCGCTGAAATCTTGAAAAAAGAAGGTTTCATCTGTGATGTTGAATATATCGAAGATGACAAACAAGGCGTGATCCGTGTTTTCCTAAAATATGGAAAAAATGGTGAACGTGTTATCACTAACTTGAAACGTATTTCTAAACCTGGTCTACGTGCTTATGTTAAAGCTGACGAAGTACCAAAAGTATTAAACGGTTTAGGTATTGCAATCATCTCAACTTCTGAAGGTGTTATCACTGATAAAGAAGCTCGAGTTAAAAATGTCGGCGGCGAAGTTGTCGCTTATGTATGGTAATTTAAAATAATACACAAGGAGGTGTCTCTACGTGAGTCGTATCGGTAATAAAGTAGTCGTTCTTCCTGCTGGTGTTGAAGTCAAGCAAGAAGGAAATGACGTTACAGTTAAAGGACCTAAAGGTGAATTAACTCGTACTTTTTCTTCAGATATTAAAATGAATATCGAAGGAAGCGAAGTAACTTTCACTCGTCCAAATGACAGCAAAGAAATGAAAACAATCCACGGAACTACTCGTGCAAACTTCAATAACATGGTTATTGGTGTAAGCGAAGGTTTCAAAAAAGGATTAGAACTTATCGGGGTTGGGTACCGTGCTCAATTACAAGGTTCAAAACTTGTATTGAACGTTGGTTATTCAAATCCAGTAGAAATGAACGCACCAACTGGAGTTACAGTTGAAGTTCCTTCTAATACTTCTATCGTTGTATCAGGAACAAACAAAGAAATGGTTGGCGAATTTGCAGCTAACATTCGTGGCGTTCGTCCTCCAGAACCTTATAAAGGCAAAGGTATTCGCTATGTTGGTGAATTTGTACGCCGTAAAGAAGGTAAAACTGGTAAATAATCGTAAACTAGGTTTACGATTCGCAGCTTAGGCTAGCAAAAATAAAGAGGTGACAATTGTGATTACAAAACCAGATAAAAATAAAACACGTCAAAAAAGACATAAACGTGTACGTAGCAAAATCTCTGGTACTGCTGAGTGCCCACGCTTGAACGTTTTCCGTTCTAACAAAAACATCTACGCTCAAGTAATTGATGACGTAGCGGGTGTGACGCTAGCAAGTGCCTCTGCCTTGGATAAAGAAATTTCAGGTGGAACAAAAGTTGAGCAAGCACAAGCTGTTGGTAAATTAGTAGCAGAACGTGCAGCAGCAAAAGGTATTAAAGAAGTAGTCTTTGACCGTGGTGGATACCTTTACCATGGCCGTGTAGCAGCTTTAGCTGAAGCAGCTCGCGAAAATGGACTAGAATTTTAGAAGAAGGAGGAACACCATTCATGGTTTATATTGATCCAAAACACTTGGAATTAGAAGACCGCGTTGTTGCGATTAACCGTGTAACAAAAGTTGTTAAAGGTGGACGTCGTTTACGTTTCGCAGCTTTAGTTGTTGTCGGTGATAAAAACGGACACGTAGGATTTGGTACTGGTAAAGCGCAAGAAGTTCCAGAAGCAATCCGTAAAGCAGTTGAAGACGCTAAGAAAAACTTGATTGAAGTACCAATGGTTGGTTCTACAATCCCACACGAAGTTATCGGTGTATTCGGTGGTGGACGTATCTTAATGAAACCTGCTGTAGAAGGTTCTGGGGTAGCCGCTGGTGGACCTGTTCGTGCCGTATTGGAGTTAGCTGGGGTAGCTGATATCACATCTAAATCTTTAGGTTCAAACACACCTATCAATGTTGTTCGCGCAACTGTTGAAGGATTAAAACAATTAAAACGCGCTGAAGAAGTGGCAGCACTTCGCGGTAAATCAGTTGAAGAATTAATCGGTTAAGGAGGACAAAAATAATGGCTGAATTAAAAATTACTTTAAAACGCAGTATTATCGGACGTCCTCAAAACCAACGCGATACTGTTAAAGCGTTAGGTCTAGGTAAAGTGAACAGTACTGTTGTTAAACCTGCTAATGATGCAATCAAAGGCATGGTTAACACTGTATCTCACTTAGTGGACGTAGAAGAAATTTAAGTATCAATTTGATAGATTTACTTTGATTAAGGAGGTGCCAAACCATGAAACTTCATGAATTAAAATCTGCAGAAGGATCACGTCACGTGCGTAACCGTGTAGGTCGTGGTACATCATCTGGTAACGGTAAAACAGCTGGACGTGGACAAAAAGGTCAAAAAGCTCGTTCAGGAGGTGGAGTTCGTTTAGGTTTTGAAGGTGGACAAACACCATTGTTCCGTCGCTTACCAAAACGTGGATTCACTAATATTAACCGTAAAGAATATGCAGTAATTAACCTTGACCTTCTAAATCGCTTTGAAGACGGAACTGAAGTAACTCCTGTAACTTTAGTTGAAGCTGGATTAGTTAAAAACGAAAAAGCTGGAATCAAAGTGTTAGGAAACGGTGAATTAACTAAGAAATTAACTGTGAAAGCAGCTAAATTCTCTAAAGCAGCTGAAGAAGCAATCGTTGCTGCTGGTGGATCAATCGAGGTGATCTAATTAATGTTAAAACTTTTAAAGGGTGCTTTTAAAGTCAAGGATATTAGATCAAGAATTTTGTTCACTGTAATGATTTTATTCGTCTTTCGTCTAGGTACACATATTACTGTGCCAGGCGTGGATGTTACTAAGTTGCAAGCTATCTCTAGCTTACCTTTCTTGAATATGCTTGATTTGGTAAGTGGTAGTGCCATGCAACGTTTCTCTATTTTTTCCATGGGGGTTTCGCCCTATATCACTGCGTCAATTATCGTTCAATTGATGCAAATGGATATTGTACCGAAATTCGTTGAATGGTCAAAACAAGGGGAAGTGGGTCGTAAGAAACTGAATCAAGCAACACGCTATTTGACATTAGTTTTAGGATTTTTACAATCAATGGCGTTAACTGCTGGATTTCAAATGTGGACTCAATTCGGGTTTGTTCCAAATCCAAATGCGGCTACCTTTATTCTTATCGGTATCGTATTAACTACAGGGACAATGTTTGTCACTTGGTTAGGGGAACAAATTACGGAAAAAGGAATTGGTAATGGTGTATCAATGATTATCTTCGCAGGTATCATTTCACGATTGCCAGTTGATATTAAAGCGTTAATTGAAGACTACTTTATTAATATTGATCAATCTGATTTATGGAAATCAATCATATTTATGGTGATTCTAGTGATTGCAGTCTTGGCAATTGTTACTTTTGTGACATATTTCCAACAAGCAGAACGTAAAATCCCAATTCAATATACAAAACGAGTAGCTGGCGCACCAACAAGTAGTTACCTTCCGTTGAAAGTAAATGCTGCTGGGGTTATTCCAGTTATCTTCGCTAGCTCTTTTATCACAACACCCAATGCTATCTTACAAGCATTCGGTTCATTCCAAGGTGAAGCTTGGTTTGATATAGTCCAAACGATTTTTAATTATAATACTGTCCCTGGGGCAATTTTATATACAACATTAATCGTTGGATTCACGTTCTTCTATGCTTTTGTTCAGGTGAACCCAGAAAAATTAGCTGAAAACTTGCAAAAACAAGGCAGCTATATTCCAAGTGTTCGTCCAGGGAAAGGAACAGAAGAATATGTCTCAAAACTCTTGATGCGTTTAAGTACCGTAGGGTCTCTATTCTTAGGACTTGTTGCATTATTGCCTATTTTGGCACAAATGATTTGGAACTTACCACAATCAATTGGTTTGGGAGGAACAAGTTTGTTAATCGTTATTGGTGTTGCTCTGGAATCTGCTAAGCAGTTAGAAGGTTTAATGCTAAAACGTAAATATACTGGTTTCATCAATTAAAGTTTTATGAGGTGTTGAGGATTTCCTCAACACTATTCAAAAACTTACAGGAGGAGTTAAAATGAACCTCATTTTAATGGGACTACCCGGTGCTGGGAAAGGTACTCAAGCAGAACGTATTATTGCTGAGTATAACATTCCGCATATTTCAACGGGCGACATGTTTCGCGCCGCAATGGCCAATGAAACAGCTCTTGGCCTGGAAGCAAAATCATACATGGACAAAGGTGAATTAGTACCTGATGAAGTGACAAACGGGATTGTAAAAGAACGTTTAGCTGAATCAGATACAGACAAAGGTTTCTTATTAGATGGTTTCCCTCGTACATTAGATCAAGCTGAAGCGTTAGATCAAATGTTGAAAGACCTTGGAAAAGAAATCAGTTCTGTCATCGAAATTCATGTCCCTGAAGAAATTCTAGTTGATCGTCTAGCAGGACGCTATATTTGCCGCGATTGCGGTGCAACTTATCATAAAGTATTCAACCCTACAAAAGTAGAAGGTACTTGTGATCGTTGTGGCGGACATGACTTCTATCAACGAGAAGATGATAAGCCTGAGACGGTCAAAAATCGTCTAGCTATCAATGTGAAAAGTAGTGAACCAATCTTAGCATATTACAAAGACAAAGGTTTATTGCAGTCAATTGATGGTAATCGTGAAATCGATGCTGTATTTGCAGATGTAAAAAATATCATCGAGTAACGATCGATTGCCCGCATCCGACTTGCAATTTGGTAACTTTCTCTTGCTAAGTATGATATATTATGCTAAAATGTATCAGTCCGACTTCTAAGAAATTAGAAGGCTGTTTTGAGAATCTAAGGTGGGAACACTGGTTTCCGCCATTTTATCGTGTGAAAATGCGAAACAAGTACAAGGAGGTACTGTGCGTGGCAAAAGAAGATATGATTGAAGTCGAAGGTACAGTCGTCGAAACTTTGCCGAATGCAATGTTTAAAGTCGAATTGGAAAATGGACACCAAGTTCTTGCTACTGTTTCTGGTAAAATTAGAATGCACTACATTCGCATCTTACCTGGAGACAAGGTGACAGTTGAACTATCACCGTACGACTTGAACCGTGGCCGTATTACTTATCGTTTTAAATAATTGTACTCCGTAAAACCACAGGAGGTATTATCATGAAAGTAAGACCATCAGTAAAACCAATGTGTGAACATTGTAAAGTAATTCGTCGTAATGGGCGCGTTATGGTGATTTGCCCAGCAAATCCAAAACATAAACAACGTCAAGGATAATCGGAGGTGTAACAAGATATGGCTCGTATTGCAGGAGTAGATATTCCTCGTGATAAACGTGTAGTCGTTTCTCTTACTTATATCTATGGTATTGGTAACACGACTGCAAAGCAAGTTCTAGCAGATGCTGGCGTTTCTGAAGACGTTCGTGTTCGTGACTTAACGAATGAACAAACAGACGCTATTCGTGCAGAAATTGATAAGTTAAAAGTAGAAGGTGACTTACGTCGTGAAGTTAACCTAAACATCAAACGTTTGATGGAAATCGGTTCATACCGTGGTATCCGTCATCGCCGTGGATTGCCAGTTCGTGGTCAAAACACGAAAAACAATGCACGTACTCGTAAAGGCCCGTCTAAAACAGTAGCAGGCAAGAAAAAATAATTCCTAAGTGAAGGAGGTTAAAACTTCATGGCAGCAAAAAAAGTGAGTCGTAAACGCCGTGTGAAAAAGAATATTGAAGCAGGTATCGCGCATATCCACTCAACATTCAACAATACAATTGTGATGATCACTGATACTCATGGTAACGCGTTAGCATGGTCATCAGCTGGTGCATTAGGATTCAGAGGAAGCAGAAAATCAACACCTTTTGCAGCTCAAATGGCAGCAGAAACTGCAACAAAAGCAGCAATGGAACACGGATTAAGAACTGTAGAGGTAACTGTTAAAGGTCCTGGTTCAGGACGTGAAGCAGCAATTCGTTCATTACAAGCAGCAGGTTTGGAAGTGACTGCAATTCGTGACGTGACTCCAGTTCCTCATAATGGATGCCGCCCTCCAAAACGCCGTCGTGTTTAATGAGTGCCGCTCATTTTGAGTTTCAATAATTACGTCATTGAACAAGACACTTTTCGTTTTGAAAGGGGTAAGAGATAAGAATGATTGAATTCGAAAAACCAAGAATCGCAAAAATTGATGAAGAGAAAGATTATGGAAAGTTCATCGTTGAACCTCTAGAAAGAGGCTACGGAACTACTCTAGGAAATTCCCTACGTCGCATTTTGTTATCTTCTCTACCAGGTGCAGCAATCACTAATATTCAAATTGATGGAGTATTACACGAATTCTCAACTGTTAAGGGTGTTCGAGAAGACGTTGCTCAAATCATCTTGAATATCAAAGGTCTTGCATTAAAAATGTACGGTGAAGAAGAAAAGACCCTTGAAATCGATATTACTGGACCAGCTACAGTAACTGCCGGCGATATTATCGTTGATAGTGATGTAGAAATCCTTAATAAAGATATGTACATTTGTACAGTTTCTGAAGGAACAACTTTCCATGCTCGTTTAACTGTTAGACCGGGTCGTGGATATGTTCAAGCAGACGAAAATAAAAAAGAAGATATGCCGATTGGTGTTCTTCCAGTTGATTCAATCTACACACCAGTACGTCGTGTTAACTATCAAGTAGAAAATACACGTGTTGGTCGTCGTGATGATTTCGACAAATTAACGATGGAAATTTGGACAGATGGTTCAATTGAACCATTAGATGCAATGAGTTTAGCTGCAAAAATCATGACTGAACATTTAGATATCTTTGTTAACCTAACTGATGAAGCGAAAAACGCTGAAATCATGGTTGAAAAAGAAGAAACTCAAAAAGAGAAAATGTTAGAAATGACAATTGAAGAATTAGACTTATCTGTTCGTTCATATAACTGTCTAAAACGTGCAGGAATTAATACTGTACAAGAATTAACAAATAAATCTGAACCAGAAATGATCAAAGTACGTAATTTAGGCCGTAAATCTCTAGAAGAAGTAAAAGCAAAATTACATGATCTAGGTTTAGGCTTACGTAAAGACGATTAATTTTTACGAAGGAGGGAAACCACGTGAGTTATCGTAAACTAGGACGCACATCTAGCCAACGTAAAGCGATGTTGCGTGATTTAACAACTGATTTAATCATTAACGAACGCATCGTTACGACTGAAGCTCGTGCGAAAGAAGTTCGCTCAACTGCTGAAAAAATGATCACTCTAGGAAAACGCGGTGATTTACATGCACGTCGTCAAGCTGCTGCATTCGTTCGTAATGAAGTAGCAAGTGTACGTGAAGAAAACGAAGAAATCGTTATCGAATCAGCTTTACAAAAGCTATTTAGCGATATCGCTCCTCGTTATGCAGATCGCCAAGGTGGCTACACACGTATCTTGAAAACAGAACCAAGACGCGGAGATGCTGCACCAATGGTTATCCTAGAACTAGTTTAAAATCACACTTAATAAACGGCTTGCCGTTTAGCATCACTTTGTAGATGAACTTTAAGAGTGTTATGATGTTGGAGGGTAACCTCCGAGTCTAGCTCGGCGCTACCCCCTGGAAGATTTTCAGGGGGTATGCACTCATCATAAAGTGTTTTTTTTTATCCTCGATTAACTGTCAAGACACCTTGGCCTGATGGAGAATGAAAAAAATTCGTATTTTCCATGAAAACCTTCAGAACAATTGAAATCTACCTTGTTTTTTGGTAGTGTTAGTTAGAATCAGATAGAAGAAATAGCATTCACTCCACAATATCAATCTGTGGAGATAGTTATTTGAAATAGGCTTTCTATTTGCCGAAAAATAATGATATCTGACATGATAAAGGAACTAAATTTTTGATGAAAAATTTAATACAAAGGAGTACCTATGAAACCTATTATTGAATTAAACAATCTTACATTCAAATATCAACGAACGGATGACCGTCCGGCTTTAGAGGATGTTTCGCTATCGATTAATCAAGGCGAATGGGTCGCGATTATCGGTCATAATGGTTCGGGAAAATCAACCTTGGCAAAAACAATTAATGGTTTATTACTTCCTGAGAGTGGTTCAGTTAAAGTAGGATCGAAAGAATTAAATGAAGAAAATATTTGGTCTGTCCGTAAAATGGTAGGAATGGTATTTCAAAACCCTGACAACCAATTTGTTGGCGCTACAGTTGAAGATGATGTAGCCTTTGGAATGGAAAATCAAGGAGTTCCTCGCACGGAAATGATTGAACGTGTGAAGAGCGCTCTTGAACAAGTTCGAATGTCTGACTTTGCAACCAAAGAACCTGTCCGTTTATCAGGTGGGCAAAAACAACGAGTAGCAATTGCTGGCGTAGTGGCCTTGCGCCCAGATATTATTATTTTAGATGAAGCTACAAGCATGTTAGATCCAGAAGGTCGTGAAGAAGTCATAGCGACTATTAAAAAGATTAAGGAAGAAAATAATTTAACAGTTCTTTCTATTACACATGACATTGATGAAGCAGCAAATGCAAACCGTGTCTTAGTTATGCGTCAAGGACGATTAGTAGATGAAGGAGCGCCAGAAAAGATTTTTTCTGCAGGCCCTAAGTTAGTTGAAATGGGCTTAGATTTGCCTTTTCCAGAAAAATTAAAACAATCATTGAAACAACGTGGTGTTGATGTACCACAAACCTATTTGACTGAAGAAGGGATGGTGGACTGGTTATGGACATCCATTTTGAAAAAGTAAATTTTACCTATCAACCCAAGTCGCCTTTTGAACAACGTGTTTTATTTGATATTGATTTAGATATCAAAGAAGGATCGTATACTGCTCTTGTCGGTCATACAGGTAGTGGAAAATCAACATTATTACAGCATCTGAATGCTTTATTAAAACCAACATCAGGAGAAGTCGTCATTGGTGATCGAGTGATTACGCCTGAAACAAATAATAAAAATTTAAAACCGATTCGTAAAAAAGTGGGAATTGTTTTCCAATTTCCAGAAGCGCAGCTTTTTGAAGAGACTGTCGAAAAAGATATCGCATTTGGTCCAAAGAATTTTGGTGTCTCAGAAGAAGAGGCCAAAATTTTAGCTAAAGAAAATCTAAAGTTAGTTGGTCTAGATGAAAGTTATTTAGATCGTTCTCCGTTTGATTTATCAGGTGGGCAAATGCGTCGAGTTGCCATTGCTGGCGTCTTAGCGATGGAACCAGAAGTGTTAGTGTTAGATGAACCAACGGCTGGTTTGGATCCTCAAGGGCGTAAAGAAATGATGGAAATGTTTGATCGCTTGCATCAAGAAAAAAATATAACCATTATTTTAGTAACGCATTTGATGGACGATGTCGCAAACTTTGCCGACTATGTCTATGTATTAGAAAAAGGGAAAATCGTGAAACATGGAACGCCAGCAGAAGTTTTCCAAGATGTTGCTTGGTTGCATGAAAAGCAATTGGGAGTGCCAACTGCTGCTGAATTTGCGCAACGTTTGATTGCTAAAGGGATGACTTTTGAAACATTACCACTCACTGCGGAAGCTTTAGCAGATGCTCTTTTAGCACAAGGAGGACTTGCTCATGATGAATAAACTGATTTTAGGGCGCTATATTCCAGGCGATTCCTTAATTCACCGTTTAGATCCACGCACAAAGTTATTAATGAGTTTTTATTTTATCGGAATTATCTTCTTTGCGAATAACTGGCAAAGTTATCTCTTTTTAACTGTCTTTACCTTATTCTGTGTCTTTTTATCAAACGTCGATTTTGGTTTCTTCTTACGTGGTGTTCGCCCGCTCTTGTGGTTGATTTTATTTACAGTCGCACTTCAAATGTTCTTTACCAGTGGGGGACAGGTGTATTGGCAATGGGGGATTTTTAGATTGACAGAATTCGGAGTTCAAAATGGTATCTTCATTTTCTGCCGTTTTGTCTTAATCATTTTTATGTCGACTTTATTGACATTAACGACGCCACCATTAGAATTATCGGATGCGATAGAATATATCTTACGACCGTTAAAAGCGATTAAATTTCCAGTACATGAAATTTCATTAATGTTATCGATTGCTTTGCGTTTTGTACCTACGTTAATGGATGAAACAGAAAAAATCATGAATGCGCAACGTGCGCGAGGTGTCGATTTTGGTGAAGGAAATCTAGTTCAAAAAATGAAAGCTGTTGTACCTTTACTGATTCCGTTATTTGTTAGTAGTTTTAATCGAGCAGATGATTTAGCAACAGCGATGGAAGCACGAGGCTATCAAGGTGGCGAAGGTCGTAGCAAGTATCGAGTGCTACATTGGCATACTCGTGATACAGTCACAGTGATTGTTTATGTATTTGTTACTGTGGGACTGATTTATTTAAGAAATTAAGAAACGTTAGCATAAATAAAAGTGAAAACTATCCGAACTATATGGGAGCAGAGGCGCTAATGAGTGCATTTTGTAGTTCGGATAGTTTGCTGTTAGAATGATAATTTGAAGGGAAGAAAAACATGGTTCGATATAAAGCCATCATTGCCTATGATGGAACAAATTTTAATGGTTTTCAACGCCAGTCTTCCGGACGTACTGTTCAAGAAGAAGTAGAAAAGACGTTAACAAAAATGGCGAATCAACGAATAGAAATACATGGTTCAGGACGCACAGATGCGGGAGTACATGCTTTGGGGCAAGTTATCCATTTTGATTTTCCGTATGAACGTCCATTGGAAAAAATGCGTTTTGGACTAGACACACAAACGCCGGATGATATTGCTGTAAAATCGGTAGAAATAGCTGCTGAGGATTTCCATTCACGTTATTTAGTAAAAGAAAAAATCTATGAATTTCGGGTAGATATTGGGAAACCACGTAGTCCGTTTCGCCGCTTTTATGCAAGTTATTTTCCTTATGCGATTGATGTATCACAAATTGAGCGTGCCTTACCTGACTTTTTGGGAACACATGATTTTACATCATTTTGTGCGACAGGTAGTTCAGTCGAAGATAAGACGAGAACTATCTATGAAGCAAATGTGACTGTTAATGAAGCAGGGGATGAGTTAATATTCACTTTCCGTGGAGATGGTTTTTTATATAAAATGATTCGGATTATGGTTGGGACGCTTTTAAAAATTGGGAATGATCGTATGTCGGCTGATAGTATTCCTATGATTATTGCAGCGAAAGATCGTAATTTAGCTGGTCCCACAGCTCATCCGGAAGGTCTTTATTTAAAAGAAGTTCGCTATTAAAAAGGTATCAGAAATCTATGAGATTTCTGATACCTTTTTTTTGTTTAATAAAGTTCTAAATATTGTTCTCTTTCCCATTCTGAAACGGATTGTTTGTAAGCATCCCATTCAAAACGTTTAGAAATTAAGAAGTTATTGAAGATATGGTCGCCTAGTGCATCTTTTACAACTTCATCTTTACGCAATTCTTTTAAAGCGTTGTGTAAAGTTGAAGGTAAGTCTGAAATTTTTGCTGCAGCACGCTCGTCTTCGTTCATCACATAAATGTTGCTGTTGACCGCTGGTGTCGGTGTAAGCTCTCTTTTAACCCCGTCTAAACCAGCTTGTAATAAAACGGCCATTGCTAAGTACGGATTGGCTGAAGGATCCACAGAACGTAATTCTAAACGTGTGGATAAACCACGTGATTCTGGTACACGAATCAATGGAGATCTATTTCTGCCAGACCATGCCACATAAACCGGTGCTTCGTATCCTGGAACTAAGCGTTTATAAGAGTTGACAGTTGGGTTGCAAATTGCTGTATATGCACGTGCATGTTCTAAGAGACCAGCTAGGAATTGGTAGGCCGTTGTACTTAATTCCATATCATTTTTTGGATCATAGAAGGCATTTTCATCACCCTTGAATAATGACATGTTACAGTGCATACCAGAGCCGTTAATTCCATATAATGGTTTTGGCATGAATGTTGCGTGTAAGCCATGTTTTCTGGCAATTGTTTTAACCACTAGTTTGAATGTTTGGATGTTATCGCAAGCTTCTAGAACATTGGCGTATTTAAAGTCAATCTCATGTTGGCCAGGAGCTACTTCATGGTGAGATGCCTCGACTTCAAAACCTAAGCTCTCTAATTCTAAAACAATATCACGACGACAATTTTCGCCTAAATCGGTTGGAGCGAAATCGAAATAGCCACCTTGGTCGTTTAAATCTGTGGTAATTTCACCGTGTTCATTTAATTTAAATAGGAAAAATTCTGGTTCAGGACCTAAGTTGAAAGAAGTGAAACCAAGAGATTCCATATCTGCAAGAGCGCGTTTTAAGTTGCCTCGTGGGTCTCCGGCAAATGGAGTACCGTCAGGATTATAGATATCGCAAATTAAACGTGCGACTTTTCCATGTTCGCTTTCCCATGGGAAAATCATCCATGTGCTTAAGTCTGGATAAAGATACATATCACTTTCTTCAATACGAACGAAGCCTTCAATTGAAGAACCATCGAACATCATCTTGTTTTCCAATACTTTGTCTAATTGACTAATTGGAACTTCTACATTTTTTATGACACCAAGAATATCGGTAAACATCAAACGTAAAAAGCGGACATTTTCTTTTTTGGCAATTTCTTTAATTTTGGCTACGGTATTGCTCGTTTTGGTCATATTATCCCATCCTTTTTATTAATTGTTATCTATTAATGTAGTAAGTTGAAGGAAGTCACTGAAAAAGTTGGTTTTCCTCGTTTCAGTTCGTTCCATTCAATTTATATTGGAACTATACCAATTATTTTTTTGCTTGTCAACTGTTTATGTAAGAAAATGTAACATGAGCAATTATTTTTTTGAAATGATAATGATTCTCATCAGTCATAATACGAATTATCTTGTTTTATTAAAAAATGATGTGATATAATCTAACATAATTAAAAACGAATAATGTTTCCGTGATTATTTTTCAGAATATTCAGAAGAAGGTGGTTCCATGAAAAGTGAAATGATGAAACAAACAATGTATAGTCCTAGTTTTGAAAAAGATGCTTGTGGCATGGGCTTTATTGCTCAAAGAGAAGGAAAAGCTTCAAGAAAATTAGTAGATTATGCATTGATGATGTTAGAGCGGATGAATCATCGTGGAGGAACAGGCGCAGAAGCTGACACTGGCGATGGTGCAGGGATTTTAATGGCGATGCCGGATCGTTTTTTTCGTAAAGGAAGTTTAAACGCAGGTATTCATTTACCTAAATTATCAGAGTATGCAGTAGCAATGTTATTTTTACCTAAAGATAAAGAAGAAAAACGTTCGTTGCAACAATCGATGATAAAAGATATTTCTGCAGCGGGATTTCGTGTGTTATGGGAAAGAGATGTGCCATATGCATTCTATCAATGTGGTCCTGGCGCCCAAAAAGTTATGCCTAGCTTTGTTCAATTATTTATTGAAAAACCCATCGATGTAGACTCGGGTAGACAGTTTGAAGATCAACTATACCATTTGCGAAGAAACCTCGAAAAAAGCTATCAAGCCGATGAATTATCTATTTGTAGTTTATCTAGTCAAACAATCGTTTATAAAGGAATGTTACATGCTTATCAAGTCGGATTATTTTTCACAGACTTACAAGATTCAGAGATGGAAACTAGTATTGCTCTAACGCATTCTCGCTTTTCTACTAATACCTTTCCAAGCTGGAATCGAGCACAACCATTTCGCTTTTTAGCTCACAATGGTGAAATCAATACGTTACGTGGAGCAGAAAACTGGATGCACAGTCATCAAATTGAAATGTATGATGAAGAAAATTCTGATTCAGCCAAACTAGAGAATTGCTTAGAATATTTATATCGAAATGGCAGAGATATCCCACAGTCTTTGATGATGATGGTACCGGAAGCTTGGTCAAAAACAGCTAACTTATCAGAAGAATTAACGGCTTTTAATGAATATAATGCAAGTTTTATGACTCCTTGGGACGGTCCAGCTGCTCTGTGTTTTACAGATGGAAAAATGGTTGGTGCGACGTTAGACCGAAACGGCTTACGTCCATCGAGATATTGGATTACTGAAGATGGCTTAGTAGTCGTTGCTTCGGAATCGGGTGTCGTCGATTTACCAGCTTCTACTATTATTGAAAAAGGAGTTTTAGGTCCAGCTAATATGTTTTTAGTGGATACGACGACCGGGAGAATTCATCACAATGAAGAAATTAAAGAACATTATGCAAAAGCTCACCCTTATCGTAAATGGTTAGAAAAACAATTACTTACTTTAGAAACGTTACCTAAAGTGGCGGAAACCTCCGCTTTTACTGAAGAGGATATGTTGACGTTATGGAAAATGTTTGGTTATACGGATGAAATGATTCGTACATTGATTATTCCTATGGCGGAAAAAGGAGAGGAACCGGTTGTTTCTATGGGCTTTGACTCACCCTTAGCGGTATTGAGTGAAAAACCACAATCATTATTTACTTATTTTAAACAGCAATTTGCTCAAGTGACCAATCCACCAATTGATGCCATTCGTGAGAAGATGGTCATCGGTACCGAACTATTTTTAGGGTGCGATGGAGAAATTGAAAAAGACAGTGCGCAAAATTGTCGGAAATTAAAAATTAATAGTCCGATTTTGACTACTCATGACTTTTTAAAGATTCAACAATTAAAACAGAAACATCAAAAAGCAGCAACTCAGTCTATTCTATATGATTATTCCGAAACAAAACAAAACGGATTATATCATGCATTAGATTCTTTATTTAGAGAAGCTGAAGCAAAGATTGATCAAGGTGCAACGATTTTGATTTTATCGGATAGAAACGCAACGAAAGGTAAACGACCAATTCCTATTTTATTAGCTGTTTCTGGCCTTTACAATTATTTAGTAAGGCAGCGAAAAGGTGCTAAAGCTTCTATTGTTGTAGATACTGCTGAGGTTTGCGAAATTCATCATTATGCAACCTTGATTGGCTATGGTGCTAGTGGTATTCATCCGTACGGGGCATACGCAACATTAGCTTATTTTGAATTGAATGAGAAAATTGAAAATTACCGAAAAGCATGTGAGAAAGGCATTATTAAAATTATGTCACGCATGGGAATCTCGACTGTTGCAGGGTATCATGGGGCACAGCTATTTGAAGTAGTAGGGATTTCGAATGAAGTTACTGACAAATATTTTACTGGAACCGTTTCTAGAATTGGTGGTTTATCATTAACACAGATTGAAAGAGAATATAGTTTGCGTTATAAATCAGCATTTGGTGAAAAAAGTCAGGATTATTTGTCCTCAGGAGGAAGTTTCCAATATAAAGCTGATGGTGAGCACCACTTGTATAACCCAGCAACGATTTACAACTTCCAAAAAGCTGTTCGTACCAATGATTATCAATTGTACAAAAAATACGCAGAACAAATGGAGCATGAAGCGCTAGAAAATCCTACTACTTTACGTTCGATGTGGATGTTTAAAAAGTCAAGACCATCGATTTATCTCGATGAAGTCGAGCCAGCAACAACCATTGTTAAACGTTTTAAAGTGGGTGCGATGTCATACGGTTCTTTAAGTGAAGAGGCGCATAAATGTATTGCGGAAGCGATGAATAGTATCGGTGCGAAATCAAATTGTGGTGAAGGTGGCGAACACCGCGAACGTTTTAAGATTCAGCCGGATGGGAAAAATTATAATAGTAAAATTAAACAAGTGGCTTCTGGTCGTTTCGGAGTAAATACAGAATATCTAATGAACGCAGAAGAGTTACAAATCAAAATGGCGCAAGGGGCGAAGCCTGGAGAAGGGGGACAATTACCTGCTAATAAAGCTTTTCCGTGGGTTGCGGAAATTCGTGGTTCTACTCCGGGTGTTCAACTAATTTCACCGCCACCTCATCATGATATTTATTCAATTGAAGATTTAGCACAACTGATTTTTGACTTAAAAACAGTGAATCCATATGCCAAAATTAATGTGAAATTAGTTTCTAGTACAGGTGTTGGGACGATTGCTACGGGTGTTGTTAAAGCTGGTGCAGATGTCGTTGTTATTTCAGGGTATGACGGTGGAACAGGAGCATCGCCTCGGACGGCAGTAAGGGATGCAGGGCTTCCATGGGAAATGGGACTAGCTGAAGCCCATCAAACCTTGTTAATGAACAATTTACGTCAAAGAATGACTTTGGAAACGGATGGGAAGCTAATGACCGGCCGAGATATCGCGATAGCTGTTCTCTTAGGTGCGGAGGAATACAGTTTTGCTTCATTACCATTGGTCGCAATTGGGTGTGTGATGATGCGTGTTTGTAGCTTAAATACTTGTCCAGTGGGGATTGCCACACAGAATCCTGCTTTGCGAAAATTCTTTGCCGGAAAACCAGAACATATTGTCAATATGATGATGTATTTAGCAGAAGATTTACGGGAAGTCATGGCAGAACTAGGTTTTAAAACCATTGACGAAATGATTGGACATGCCGAATGTTTAGTTCCGCGTTTTGTTGCTAAAGGAAAAGCAAAATCATTAGACTTCTCGAAAATGATTGGACATGATTTAGGTATTGCGCGCAAGACGATTGATCCGTTTTTAGAGAAACGTCAATGGAAAGAGCTAGATACGTATGCTCAAGCTGCGATTGAATCAGAACAGCATACAACTGTTCAACAGACAATTAACAATGTTCAACGTACAGTCGGTGCACGAATGGGTGGTTGGATTGCGGAACGTTTTGGCAACTATGCATTGAAACCAGGGGTGTTAAGTTATACTTATACAGGAATTGCTGGTCAGAGTTTTGGCGCATTTACGGTGCAAGGGATGGAATTGAAACTAATTGGTGAAGCGAATGACTATGTTGCTAAAGGGTTGAGTGGTGGTCGTTTGATTATTGTTCCACCAGAAGATGCAAGTTATGATGTTGAAAATTCAACGATTGTTGGGAACGTCGCTTGTTTTGGAGCGAATCGAGGAGAAGCGTATTTTAGAGGATTCGCTGGTGAACGATTCTGTGTTAGAAACAGTGGCGCAAATGTTGTTGTGGAAGGTGTAGGCGACCATGGTTGTGAATATATGACTGGTGGCACAGTCGTTATCTTAGGCAAAACCGGTCGGAATTTTGGTGCGGGTATGTCTGGTGGGGTTGCTTATATTTATGATCCAGAAAATCAATTTGCAGAAAAATGCAATTTAGAAATGGTTGAATTGTACCGTGTAGGTGAAACGGAAGATGATTATCAATTAAGAGAATTAATTGAAAAACATTTCCAATATACAGATTCTTTAAAAGCTGCTGAAATTTTACAGGATTGGGAAGCTACGAGTCAACACTTTATTAAAGTCTATCCACGCGAATACCACCGCATGGTTGAAGCAACCAATGAAATGCGTCGCGCAGGTTTTTCAGAAGATGAAGTCTTAACAAAAGCTTTTGAAGCCGTTGTCGGCAAACAATTATCGATTCCAGTTGGAAAGGAGTGAGTAAAATGGCAGATCCATTTGGTTTTTTAAAATATCCAAAAAAAGAAAATCCGTATCGTGAGGTGGAGGAACGAATTCTTGATTGGCATGAATTACAAACACCTCTGCCAGAAGAAGAACGACAAGAACAAGCAGCACGCTGTATGAGCTGTGGTATCCCATTTTGTCATACAGGCTCCTTTTATGGAGGACAACGAGCCGTTTCTGGTTGTCCCAATGATAATCTGATTCCAGAGTGGAACGATTTGGTTTATCAAGGTCGGTATAAAGCAGCATTTGAACGTCTTGCACGCACTAACCCCTTACCTGAAATGACCGGCCGCGTTTGTCCTGCACCTTGTGAGAAAGGGTGTACTGAAGCCTTAAATGGAGATGGTGTAGCAATTCATGACAATGAACGTTTTATTATTGATACAGCATTTGAAAATGATTGGGTGAAAGAGTCTGGATTACCAATTGAAGAAAAAACAGGCTTCAAAGTAGCAGTTGTTGGTAGTGGTCCCGCAGGTTTGTCTGCTGCTTGGCGCTTAAATCAATTAGGACATCAGGTTACCGTTTATGAACGTAGTGATCGTTTTGGTGGTTTGTTGATGTATGGCATTCCTAATATGAAACTGGATAAAGAAATTGTGCAACGTCGAATTGATTTGATGGAAGAGTTAGGCATTGAATTTATTGCAAATACTGAAATCGGTCGCGATGTTTCGGCAGAAGAACTGCAAGCAGAATATGATCGTGTCCTGCTTGCCACGGGCGCAAGTGTCCCACGTGATTTGAAAATTCCTGGCCGGGAATTAGAAGGTGTACGATTCGCAGTCGATTATTTAACAGAAGCAACAAGAGATGTTTTAAAACACGGAAAGCAAGCGACTAGTCGCAAGTTGGAAGGGAAACATGTTGTCGTGATTGGCGGTGGGGATACAGGAAATGACTGTATCGGTTCAGCGGTGCGACAGGGTGCGGCATCTGTTCGCCAATTGGAAATCACTCCTGAACTCCCCAGACAGCGCCAAGACAACAATCCATGGCCTGAATATCCAATGACTAGTCGTAAAGGCTATGGGCAAGAAGAAGCTGAATTTTTATATCAAGAACCACTTACGACTTATGCAACATCGACAAGTGCTTTTATTGGCGCAGAGCGCGGACAACTAATTGCAATTGAAACAGTGAAGGTTGGTCCAAATTTCCAACCAATTGAAGGAACTGAAAAAGTTTTAAAAGCAGATTTAGTCTTACTTGCGATGGGATTTTTGGGTCCAGAAAACGCCTTGTTTGATGCATTTGATGTGGAAGAAATCTATGATGATTATACAACGAATAATGAACGTGTGATGGTCGCTGGCGATGCGAGACGTGGTCCTAGTTTAGTCATCTGGGGAATCCGCGAAGGGCGTTTAGCAGCTGAAAAGATGGATGAGTCTTTACGTGCACTAAGTTACCAATAAAAAACTGTTGGAATGGTCCCATTCCAACAGCCTAAAAACGAATGGAACGCTTATAGTTCTGTTCGTTTTTTTGTATAAGAACGATCAAAAAGAATAAATAAAGCAAGACAGACAACAAATAAGAAAGCGCCCACTAAGAAACCAGGGGGTAAATACGTTAATTTGATTTCGTGGGTTCCTTTAGGGACTTTTAAGCTGATAAATGCTTCTTGGAAGGCGTCGATATCAACTTTTTTACCATCTAAAGTAGCGCGCCAACCTTTATCATAAGGAATAGTTGTGATAAGTTGTTGCTCTTTATTGGTTGTGACGGTTCCTTTCGCACTGCGTTTACCTGTAGTCATTTCGACACTTTGTTGTTGAAGGGTATCAATCGCGCGTTGATAGGCTTGCGTGTCTAGCGTGACAACTTGTGGATGTTGGAAAGAAATTTCTTTAGTTCCATAAAAGCTAGCGGTAAATTCCACTGTTGTAGGTGCCTCATAATAACCTAAATTATAGTATTGTCCATTGATCCCAACTTGCGTTTTCCGAGACTCGCCATTAACAGTAATAGAAGCAGTTGAGCTTTCAAGCTGTGCAAAATTGGTTGGATATAAGCTTAAATAAGCCTGCGAATGAGCAGGAACTGTCACTTGCCAAGTGACTTCTTTGGCAATATTATTTGTTTCTTCTGTAAATTTTGTATGATTTCCTTGTTCCGTCACTTTCGTATTTTTAGTACCGATAAGAGTGATTGGATAAAAATGGAAATACTGTTCATCTAAATTAGTCAATCCATTCATTAAATTGGTTTGGCTACCTAAGTTATCATTTTCGTATTGCTCAATTTCATTAATTGTTGGATTAGCTAAAAAAGCTAATGGTAGAGCATTGTGATTTTCATAAAGGTGATAAGGCCCACTAGTTGCGACTTCATTAAAACCATATTTTGCAACATCT
Organism: Enterococcus sp. AMC2644; assembly: GCF_058216475.1. Classification (NCBI taxonomy): domain Bacteria; kingdom Bacillati; phylum Bacillota; class Bacilli; order Lactobacillales; family Enterococcaceae; genus Enterococcus; species Enterococcus sp. AMC2644. The sequence continues at coordinate 1,126,505 of NZ_CM177095.1, read as the reverse complement.
TGTTTGGATAGGTTGTATTTCACAGCCATTAAGCTATCCATCAATACAGTATTATTTGGGTAGCGAATGTTTAAGTTGGTTCCTCGTGAACGAAAACCAAGTTGATTTAAATAACTTGAAGAATGACGGTTACGAATAGAAGAAAATAAGCCAATCCCATTGTATCCATAATTAATACTATCGTTTGAAGATACGGGGTCAAGATTTTCTAATCGATAAAAACGATCATTTTCTTTTTTTGTTTGATTAACTAAATTTTTAATATCTTTAAATGGTTCAGTATATAAACTGCGAGAAGCGTAATTCCAATCATCTAATATCCCGTGAACCATCCCATTCGTATTTAAAGCCATCTCTAAAGAAACAAACAATAAAGTAAATAAAGCAAAACGCTTCTTGGTAAAAAAACCTTTTTGATAAAAAGCAACGACTAAGCTGTAAACAATTAAAAAGACAATTGTTAATACAAAAGAAGTCAATGTGAGATACTCATAGCTTCCCTTCGGAATAAAGCCATAAGCTAAACCAAACAGGATAATCCACGTTAATAAGATGCCTAACATCGTTCCGCGGTCGTTTACTTTAAACTGTTCCCAACCATACCCAGCAAGCATTACAATTAAAAAAGAGACTAGATATGCATAGCGAAATAAAAACATGTTTGGTGCATGCATTCCATGCCAAAATAGGTTTAGTGGGGTGATGTAGAAGCTAGTTATTAATATAGCGAATATGCTTAGATAAGCTAGTTTGTTTTTCCAAGGAACTGTTCGGGAAACAAAGTAAAGAGTACAAAATAGTAACGGAACTAAACCAACGAAAATGAAAGGGATGGAACCGTATTTTGTATTGTCATAGACGCCAATCATATTTTTAATAAAAAAATCTAACCAACTCGTAGCAGCTGTTTTCAACGTAGTGATTTTCGTTAATTCTTCACCATTTGTTCGTAAGTCTAAAATAGCTGGTAAAATAATAATCATTGACGCACCACCGGCTAAAAGTGACGTAATCCCATAAGGTAGGATACGTTTTTTATAGGTATGCCAATGACTAAATAAGCGAGCAAGGAAATAGAGAACGGAGAAAATACCAATCATAAAGCCCATGTAAAAACTAGAGAAAAAAAGCATGAAGTAACTAATAAATAGTAGTTTGGCTTTTCCTTCATCTAATAACCGATTAATTCCCCAGATAATTAATGGCAAATAAACAAATGCATCCAGCCACATAATTAGTTCTGAATGGGCAGTGACAAAGGACATGAGAGCATAACAAACTGCTAGAGTAACATGGTGCCATTGATTCAGTTTAAATGTGTGTTTAGCGTAAAACCAAAAAGCTAAGCCAGCACTTCCAATTTTGATTAAAGTTAAAAAGTATAAGGCATCAGGCATCCACTGATTTGGAAAAAAAAGAACTAAGGGCGTGAAAAATCCGCCTAGATAATAGGAAATTAATGACAGATAGTTCAAACCTAAGGAAGCATGCCATGTATAAAAAATACTTTGTTTTCCTAGTAAAACATTTCGAAAACTTGCATGGAAATTAGAAAATTGCGAAAATGCATCGCTGGCTAACACACTGCGACTGCTTCCTGGGAAAATACCAATGGTCAAATAAATAATTGCCATCAGCAGAAAAGGAATAAAGAAGCTTGCGAGCATATAGGTTTTATTTTGCTTGCAAAATGTTTTGATCGTTGCCAAGAAAATTGCCTCCTAACATGAAATGAAATTTTTGCTTTAAGTGTAACATAGAATCAAAAGAAGTAACAAAAATAGCTGTAGCAAAGCTATTTTTTTATAAAAAAATATATGTTACGATACAAAAAAATGAAAGGAGTTCACCATGTCGCGAGCAGAGCAAGCAATCTTTACCAATATGTGTATGATTGAAAATGAAAAAGGACAAATTTTGATTCAAGATCGTCAAAAAGCGGATTGGCCAGGTGTGACTTTTCCTGGTGGTCATGTCGAAAAAGGCGAATCTTTTTGTGCATCGGTCATTCGAGAAGTTCAAGAAGAAACCGGCTTAGTGATTTCAAATCCGGTGCTATGTGGCGTGAAGCAATTTCAAACAAACAGTCACGAACGATATGTGGTGTTTTTTTATCGTGCAAAAGCTAGCGGACAACTGCAAGCATCACGTGAAGGAGCGGTTTTTTGGATTGAGAAAGATGATTTGACCAACTATGTTTTAGCCGAAGATTTTTTAGCAATGTATCAGGTTTTTGTAGATGAGGCATTGTCCGAATTTTATTATGATGAGCACGAGCAAGTGCACTTATTGTAACGAACTCCCCGTGGAATCCTTTTTCTATGGGGAGCTTAGTTGATTACGACCACTTGTTGGTAGAGGTGGTCATATTTTTTGATATAATTTCGAGCTTTTTCAGGGTTTTCTTTTATTTTTTCAAGAGTTTCAGGATTTTTAGTCGAGACAACGACACCAATAACATTATCAGGTTTGACTTTTTCAAAGGGAATGAAAGCGATATAACTAAAGGGATCATCTTCAATATTGTGCGTAGTTTCTGTGTACGGTTCACCTGTATCTGCTTTTGCTAGTCGAATCGATAAAGATTTATGATCTTCGCTTGTGGTGAAAGTTAAGTGGTAGGTTTGTTCTTTGTAATTGACAAAAGAGACGGTATCTAAACTTGGAGTGTCACTCTTGCTTCCGAAATAACGGCTGTTAAGATAGATTTCTTGATCTTTCGGTCGCTTGATTTCATAAGTAGAAATGGATGCTTGTTCGCTTGGTAAACGTATCACATCGCTTGATTCTTTAGGTGTCGACGACAAATAGAAGAAGATTCCTCCACAAATCAATGTCACTACAATAATAAATCCCCAAATACTCTTTTTCATTTTCTCACTCCTCGGCCATGAATATTCTGCTTTATTTTATTATACGCTGTAAATATAAGGGTTTTCAATTAGAGGCGATAAAAAAGCAAAGGAAAAATCCTTTGCTTAATGTTTTTCGCGTAATGCTAATGGTTTATCTAAGATTTCTTTGTAAATCATCGCATTCACCAGTTGTTTTTTAGGTAAAACGCTCGCTGTTTTAGTTTTGGCGGGTGTTGCTTTTGCTTTTGCTTTCGACGGTGTGTTGACTGTTGTTGGTTGGACACGTACCGGTACGTGTTGTTTCTGTTGCTGTAATTGTTGCAATCGCTGTTTTGTTTGCTCTTGTTTCGCTTTTTCGGCTGCTGTTAATTGCCGTTTTTGAACCGTTTGTTGATTGCGTTTTTGCTTTTGTTGCTCTTCTTGATAAGCAGTTTGGAATTCATCTTTCACTTGTTGGATGAAGCCTTTGCTGGACGTTTTAGCTGTGGTGTGCTGTCCGGCACGCATCGTTTGTCCACTTTGTTGCTGTTGCTTTTTTCGTTGTTCGTTTCTGGCTTTTCTGGCAAACGACACGAATAAAATGAAAAGAAGTAACGGTCCAAAGCTAAAAATAAATTGGATGATTAATGCAAAGATACTATACATAACGATCACGCTTCTTCGTCGGGTTGCTCTGCCTGTTCAGAAATTGCTGCTCTCATTTCAGTATCTGCATTGATATTTTGCATTTTATAGTAATCCATGACTCCTAGATTGCCACTGCGTAATGCTTCAGCCATAGCCAATGGAACTTCGGCTTCGGCTTCCACCACTTTCGCACGCATTTTTTGAACTTCGGCGCGCATTTCTTGTTCTTGAGCGACCGCCATTGAGCGGCGTTCTTCGGCTTTAGCCTGGGCGATATTTTTATCGGCTTCTGATTGGTCTGTTTGTAATTCAGCACCAATGTTACGACCCACATCAACATCGGCAATATCAATCGATAGGATTTCAAAGGCAGTTCCTGAATCCAAGCCTTTTTTCAAGACGGTTTTGGAAATGGAATCGGGATTTTCTAACACATCTGAATGTTTGGCAGAAGAACCTACAGTAGTAACAATCCCTTCACCAACACGGGCGATGATTGTATCTTCACCGGCACCACCGACCAAACGTTCAATATTGGCACGAACGGTTACTTTTGCTTTTACGACAATTTCAATTCCGTTTTTTGCTACAGCTGCAATTTTGGGTGTCTCAATAACTTTCGGATTAACGGATACTTGGACAGCTTCAAATACGTCACGGCCTGCCAAATCAATGGCGGCAGCTTGTTCAAATTCCAAATCAATATTCGCACGTTGTGAAGCGATGAGTGCATCAATTACTCGATTGACATTCCCACCAGCTAAATAATGAGCTTCCAGTTCATTGGTTGACAACACTAAACCCGCTTTAGTGGCTTTGATTAATGGTTGGATAATTCTTTGTGGATTGACTCTTCGTAAGCGCATTCCAATTAACGTACCAATGCTAACTTTTACACCCGAGAAGTAAGCGGTAATCCATAATCCTACGGGGACAAAACGTAAAAATAGCGCGAGGGCAAATAAAATGACAACTGCTAAAATAACTAGCCCGATGTAACTGCTTCCTGTATCTGAAATATACATACTATTCATCACCTTTCTTTGTATAAGTTCTGACTAAAATTTTTGTTCCTTGAATTTTTTCGATGACAATGGGAGTGTCCATTGAAATGAGGCCTTCTGTACTTAAGACATCGTACGTTGGACTATCGGCTCCACCAAATGTTGCTTTGCCTGAAGGCCGCAGAGGTGTCTGCGCAATCCCGACTAAGCCAGGTTGTAAAACAATTTTGTTTTCTTCTGCTTTTTCTTCGTTTTGCGTTTGTAAGTTGGTATTCAAGACAAGTTTGTTGATTCCAGCCAATGAATAACCACGACGAACTAAATAAACAATCACAGCTGTTGAGATAACGACTGACATGCTTAAATCGCGAATGGTTTGGAAAATATCACCAATCGTATAATATAACCCACCAATAACTAGGGCAGTACCTAGGAGGCCAACAAAGCCAAACCCAGGGATTAAGATTTCAAATACGATAAGGAGTAGTCCTAGTGTAAACAGAATTAAAGGCACCCAGTTTTCGATTCCAACGACATCGAAATAAAAGTAGAAACTGACAAGAGTGACAAGAGTTCCTGTTTTTGTCCATCGAGTTAAAAGGGCACAGACAATCCCTAGAAATCCAACGGCAAGTAGCAAACCTTCCATAACATAACCTCCTGTATTTATTTGTGTTTCTAATTATAATGATACCATCTTATCACTAACTTGTCATATCGAACCGTACAGGAAGAAATGAAAAAGCAAGGCAGCCAAATGATTGCTCATTTGGTTGCCTTGCTTTTTAGAATAGAAAAAAACCGCTCGTAGTCGAACGGTTGGTCAATTGTGTTTAATTAAACGCGCTCAACTTTTCCAGATTTCAAAGCACGAGTTGAAACCCAAACTTTTTTAGGTTTTCCGTCGATTAATACGCGAACTTTTTGCAAGTTAGGTTTAACAGTACGTTTTGAAGCATTCATTGCGTGAGAACGGTTATTACCACTTGATGTTTTACGACCAGTAAAGTAGCAAACTTTTGCCATTGTTTATTTCCTCCTTTGCCTTGATGTTGGAGCGCTAAAAATCGGCTCATACTGTATGAATTTATCATAATTTTTATCTCTTTGCAAGTATATTTTCCTTCATTCATTGACTTTTTTGTAAGAACATTGTAAATTAAACAAGGTTATAAAGCTATTTTTTAATGGATTTATTGTCCGTATCCATTTAACAGCGCTCTTCTTTTAATTGTAGGGTAGCTATGTTAGAATATTGTAGAAGAAAATAGACCAATAGTCTGTTAAGGAGGCTTTATCATGGCTGTAAAAATTAAAACGTCATCTGGAACAATTGAAATTACGAATGAGGTAATCGCAACGGTTGTCGGTGGTGCTGCAACGGATGTATTCGGAATTGTAGGTATGGCAAGTAAAAATCAAATCAAAGATAATATCAATGAAATTTTACGTAAAGAAAATTACGCTCGAGGCGTTGTAGTACGTCAAGAAGAAAATGGCATTGCGGTGGATGTTTATACAATCGTAAGCTACGGAACAAAAATTTCAGAAGTATCTCGTAATGTTCAAGAAAAAGTAAAATACAATCTCGAAACAATGTTAGGCGTTGTTGCCAATTCAGTGAACGTATTTGTTCAAGGTGTACGTGTATTGCCTGATTAGTAGGCAGACAACAAGCTGAGTAGTCAGCGGTTGATCTTAAGGAGGATTTATCAGTGAAAGTAACGAATATTAGCGCAGGGCAGTTCCAAGAAATGGTTCAAGCTGGCGCCAATCGTCTACAAACAAATGCAGAGTTCGTCAATTCATTAAACGTATTCCCAGTTCCCGATGGCGATACTGGGACGAATATGAACTTATCAATGACAAGTGGAGCAAAAGCTGTAGCCGATTCAACTTCTGAAAAAGTTGGAGAACTAGCGAACCATTTATCAAAAGGCTTATTAATGGGGGCGCGCGGTAACTCTGGTGTTATCTTATCTCAATTATTCCGTGGATTTGCTAAACAAATTCCTACAGTGGATACATTGACTGCCGAAGATTTGGCAAAAGCATTTACACATGGCGTAGAAACTGCTTATAAAGCAGTGATGAAGCCTGTTGAAGGAACAATTTTAACTGTTGCTCGTGTCGCAGCAGAATTTGGTGAGAAAAAAGCTGCGGAAACGGATGATTGCGTAGAAGTTATGACAGCGGTAGTAACTGGTGCAAAACGTGCCTTAGCTAAAACACCTGATTTGCTACCTGTTTTAAAAGAAGTGGGTGTTGTTGATAGTGGTGGTCAAGGACTGTTGTTCATCTATGAAGGCTTTTTAAGTGTTTTAAATGGTGAATATGTTGTTGAAGAAAACTTTGTCACGCCATCTGCAATGGATGAGATGGTGAATGCTGAACATCACCGTAGCGTGCAAGGACAATTATCTACAGAAGATATTACTTTTGGTTACTGTACCGAAATCATGGTGAAAATTGGTGAAGGTCCAACTGTTGAAAGTGAATTTGATTATGAAACTTTCCGTAACTATTTAAATGAGCTAGGGGATTCTTTGTTAGTTGTCAATGATGATGAAATCATCAAAGTACACGTGCATACAGAATATCCTGGTGAAGTAATGAATTACGGCCAAAAATTTGGTTCATTAGTTAAAGTAAAAGTTGATAACATGCGTCTACAACACGAAACAATTTTAGAAAATGATGGGCCACAAGCAAAACCACGGACACCTTATGCCATTATTGCCATTGCAGCAGGTAGTGGTGTTCAAGAATTGTTTACCAGTCTAGGGGCTGCTTATGTTATCAGCGGTGGTCAAACAATGAATCCAAGCACCGAAGACATCTTAAAAGCTATTTCTGAAGTTAATGCAGAACAAGTCATTGTATTACCAAACAACAAAAATATTTTCATGGCAGCAGAGCAAGCGGCAGAAGTTGCTGAAATCCCAGTAGCAGTGGTTCCATCTCGGACAATTTCTCAAGGAATGACAGCAATGTTAGCTTTTAATGATCAAGTATCATTAGCTGAAAATAAAACAGCAATGACTGAAATGTTAGATAGCGTTGTGAGTGGTTCAATTACTCATGCGATTCGTGATACATCCATTGATGGCATTGAAATTAAAAAAGGTGACTTCTTAGGGATGATTGATGGTAAAATCGTTGTATCAAAGGCTGATTCATTTACAGTTTCAATGGAAACATTAGAAAAAATGATGAACGAAGATACAGAAATTATTACAATTATTATTGGTGAAGAAGGTTCACAAGAAGGCGCTGAAAAAATGGAAAAAGCGTTGCTTGAAATTAATGGCGATTTAGAGATTGAAATCCATACTGGCGATCAACCAGTTTATCCATACTTATTCTCAGCAGAATAAAACATAGCCACTTTGCGTATATTTACTTAGTGAGTGCGCAAAAAATTAAAAAAAGCTTGGTCAATTCACTTTGAACCAAGCTTTTTTTAGAAGAAAGGAGGAAGTACGATGTTACAAGAATCTGTTCGTGTATTAGCTGGAGTTGGTGAAAAACGTGCAAAAGATTTAGCTGATTTAGGCATCAATACGGTAGGAGATTTAATGGCGTACTATCCTTTTCGTTATGATGATATTCAAGAACGACGACTCGCAGAAATTCAAGATCAAGAAAAAGTGACGATTAAAGGACTGGTTGTCTCGCCGCCAGTGGTTAGTCGTTTTGGTTATAAAAAAACACGTCTACAATTTCGAATGATGCAAGAGCACGATGTTTTTAGTGTTTCTTTTTTTAATCAGCCTTATTTGAAAGATAAAGTTGTGGTATCAGAAGATATTGCAGTCTATGGGAAATGGGATGCTAAACGCAAAACATTAACGGGTATGAAAATCCTTGGAAGTAACAGTGAAGGCGATTTTGCGCCAATTTATCATGTAAACAAAGCAATTCGTCAAACAACTTTAATTGATTTGATTACCAAAACTTTTGACCAGTTTGCTGATCAAATTGAAGAAAATTTGCCTGTCTCATTAATTGACAAATATCGCCTGCTGTCAAAAAAAGAAGCGATGTATGCGATGCACTTTCCGTTAGATCCAAAACAGCATCATCAAGCCAAACGTCGGGTAGTTTTTGAAGAATTTTTCTTATTCCAAATGAGAATTCAAGGGTTAAAGAAAGCTGAAAAGGCAGAGACAAATGGTATTGCCGTTTTATATGATATTGAACGATTGAAGACTTTTACGCAAGGACTACCTTTTGAGCTGACGCGTGCTCAAAAACGCGTGACAAATGAAATTTGTCGTGATTTACGAAGCCCAAAGCATATGCAGCGTTTGCTTCAAGGCGATGTAGGAAGTGGAAAAACAGTTGTGGCGGCAATTGCTTTATATGCAACCGTCACAGCCGGCTTTCAAGGAGCTCTCATGGTGCCAACCGAAATTTTGGCACAACAACATATGGAAAGTTTACAACAGCTTTTTGTTGCTTCTAAGGTTCGTGTAGCTTTATTGACAGGTTCTACCAAAACGAAAGCTCGTCGAGAAATTTTAGCTGATTTAGCTAATGGGGAGATTGACGTGATTGTGGGAACTCATGCGTTAATTCAAGAGGATGTTGATTTTTCAAATTTAGGCTTAGTTATCACAGATGAACAGCATCGTTTTGGCGTAAATCAACGACGTGTCTTACGTGAAAAAGGTTTTCAACCGGATGTCTTATTTATGACAGCAACGCCAATTCCGAGAACTTTAGCAATTACAGCTTACGGTGAAATGGATGTATCGATTATTGACGAGATGCCAGCTGGTCGTATTCCTGTAGAAACACGTTGGATTCGTCCACCGCAAATGCCCAAAGTATTGGAATGGTCCTATCAAGAACTCAATGCAGGACATCAAATGTATGTAATTTGTCCTTTAATTGAGGAATCTGAAATGCTTGATGTCCAAAATGCCGTAGCTATTTATGAAGAATTACAGGAATATTTTGAACCAAAATTTAAAGTCAGTCTGTTACATGGAAAGATGAAAAATAGCGAAAAAGATGCCATCATGGAGACATTTAAAAATAACGAAAGTCAAGTTTTAGTTTCAACGACTGTTATTGAAGTTGGTGTTAATGTTCCAAATGCCACGATGATGTTAATTATTGATGCCGACCGTTTTGGGTTAGCGCAATTACATCAATTACGCGGACGTGTTGGTCGAGGTGCGGAAGCTTCTTATTGTGTTTTAGTAGCTAATCCTAAAAATGATACTGGAAAAGAACGTATGAAAATTATGACTGAAACGACAAATGGCTTTGTAGTCAGCGAAAAAGATTTAGAATTACGTGGCCCAGGAGAAGTTTTTGGTTTCCGTCAATCAGGATTACCAGAATTTGCGGCTGCCGATTTAGTGACAGATGCACATATTCTAGAGGTTGCAAGGAAAGAAGCACAAGCACTCTGGAAAGTGGAAAATTGGGAAATTTTCCCCGAGTATACAGCACTAGCTACCTACTTAGAAAAAGAGGGCGAAAATCAATTTTTTGATTAATGAGTATGATATACTAAGAAACGAATTAAGGAAGGAGTGCTACACACATGAAAATTGCTGTTGATGCCATGGGTGGCGACAATGCCCCTCAAGCCATTGTAGAAGGTGTCATGTTAGCGAAAAAAGAATTTTCCGATATTGAGTTTTTACTTTATGGAAAAGAAGCTGAAATTAAAAAGTATATAACGGATGAAACGAATATTACGATTATCCATACGGATGAAAAAATTAATAGTGATGACGAACCGGTAAAAGCGATTCGTCGTAAAAAGCAAGCATCGATGGTTTTAGCGGCACAAGCAGTCAAATCAGGCGAAGCAGATGCCATTTTTTCAGCTGGAAATACAGGTGCGCTATTAGCGGCAGGATTGTTTATCGTCGGACGGATTAAAGGAATTGAGCGTCCGGGCTTGATGTCGACGATGCCAGTGATTGGTCAAGAAGCTGCCTTCGATATGTTAGATTTAGGCGCAAATGCTGAAAATAAAGCAGAACATTTGCTTCAATATGGTATCTTAGGTTCTTTTTATGCGCAAAATGTGCGGAACATCGCTAAACCACGAGTGGCTTTGTTAAACAATGGTACAGAAGATACTAAAGGTAGTGAAGTAACGAAAAAAGCTTTTGAATTGTTAAGTAACGAATCAGCAATTCATTTTGTCGGCAATGTCGAGGCTCGCGAATTATTAAACGGCGTGGCTGATGTCGTTGTGACAGATGGTTTTACTGGAAATGCTGTGTTAAAATCAATTGAAGGAACAGCAATGAACATTATGAGTCTGTTAAAACAAGCAATTTTAGGTGCAGGCGTTAAAGGGAAATTAGGAGCACTGTTATTAAAAGATGCTTTAAGTGGTTTAAAAGATGAGATGGATTATGCAAAATATGGTGGTGCGGTGCTCTTTGGCTTGAAAGCCCCTGTTGTCAAAACACATGGATCAACTGGACCTGAAGCTGTTGCAACCACGATTCGTCAAATTCATACAATGCTTGAAACAGATGTAGTGGGCAAATTAGTCCATCAATTTGAAGAAAAAGGCTCAGAATAAGTTTTTTATGTAATCATAATGACATCTTTGTCATGCAAATGCAAAAAAAACTAGACAAATGCCAAAGAAAGTCGTAAAATATGGCGTAGCTCTTTTTAGACTTTGGTCAAAAGCGTGGAGGTGAATGCAATTGACGCGTGAGGAAGTATTTACAAAAGTAGCCAATGTAATCGCAAATCACTTTGAAGTGGATCCTAATCAAGTAACGGATGCCACTAGTATTAAAGATGATTTGAATGCGGATTCTATTAGTGTGATGGAGTTTGTGTTAGAATTGGAAGAAGAGTTTGGTACAGAGATTTCTGATGAAGATGCAGAACAAATCCAAACAGTCGGTGCAGCAGTAGATTATATTGCAACCCATTTAGCTTAATACCTTGGTGAAGGTGATTAAATGTTCAGGCATTTAATCACCTTCTTTTTGTGTCTTGCCGTTTGGAGTATGACTTGCAAATGAAAAGTTCATTCTATATAATTATTAAGCGGTTAATATAGTTGTAAAAAGGAAATTCACGAACTTTATATAATTAAACGATTATTTTTAGAAGAGAGGGAAAGCAGCTTGCCAGCAGATAAACAGCTAGTAGAGGTTCGCAATCTGCATACTAGTTTTCGAATAAAAGATGACTATTTTGATGCTGTCGATGATGTCTCATTTATATTAAATCGTAATGAAATTTTAGCGGTTGTAGGTGAATCAGGTTGCGGAAAAAGCACTCTTGCCAGCACCATTATGGGGTTACATGATCCTTTAAAAACAAAAATTACGGGCGAGATTATTTATAACGGCTTAAATTTAGCGAATTTGAATGAAACACGCTATAACAAAATTCGTGGCAATGACATTGGCATGATTTTTCAAGACCCATTATCCGCACTAAATCCTTTAATGCGGATTGAAGATCAGATTAAAGAAGGTTTATCGTACCACACATCGATGAACGAACAAGAGCGTCAAAATCGTACTTTGGAATTATTGGAACAAGTCGGTATTCCTAATCCTAAACGTGTAGGTCGTCAGTATCCGCATGAATTATCGGGTGGGATGCGTCAACGAATCATTATCGCAATTGCAATTGCTTGTAAACCATCAATTATCATTGCGGATGAACCGACAACTGCACTGGACGTGATAATTCAAGCCCAAATTTTAGATTTATTAACAGATGTACAACAAGCAACTGAAGCTGGGATTCTCCTAATCACGCATGATTTAGGTGTCGTAGCGCAAATGGCTGACCGTGTAGCTGTAATGTATGGCGGACAGTTTGTAGAGGTTGCAACAGTAGAAGAATTATTTGAGAACCCTAAGCATCCTTACACACGGTCACTTCTTCAATTGATACCACAGGAAGAAACTGCTGGTAAGTTACATGTGATTGATGGTGTTGTACCATCGTTAGAACAGATGAAGCGTAACGGATGTCGCTTTGCTTCGCGCATTCCCTGGATTCCAGAAAAAGCACACGAAAAAAATCCGACTTTTCATGAAGTAGCATCGGATCATTTTGTTCGATGTACGTGCTACAAACAATTCCATTTCAAAGGCGAGGAGTCGGATATATGACAGAATTAATGACAATTAATAATCTGAAAATTCATTATCCTATTCGTAGTGGTTTTTTCAATTTAGTTACTGACCAAGTCTATGCTGTAGATGGGATTGATTTCACAATTGAAAAAGGAAAGACGTATGGTTTGGTGGGTGAATCTGGTTCTGGCAAATCAACTACGGGTAAAGCCATTGTGGGGCTAGAAAAAGTCACAAGTGGTTCGATTATCTATGATGGACAAGATGTTACGAAAGCAGCTACACGCAAAAAACTGAATTACCACAAAGAGGTTCAAATGATTTTCCAGGATTCAATGTCGAGTTTGAATCCGAAGAAGCGAGTGTTAGACATCATTGCGGAACCAATGCGTAATTTTGAGCGTTTGAGCGATTTAGAAGAGAAAAAACGTGTGAAGGAGCTATTAGATATTGTTGGCATGCCGGAAGATACTCTTTATAAATATCCTCATGAATTCTCAGGTGGGCAACGACAACGGTTAGGCGTGGCCCGTGCCGCTGCCTCAAATCCTAAACTAATTGTGGCTGATGAACCTGTTTCAGCGCTAGACTTATCGGTGCAGGCACAGGTGTTGAACTTTATGAAACGAATTCAAGAAGAATATCAATTAAGTTATCTGTTTATTTCACACGATTTAGGAGTTGTGAAACATATGTGTGATAATATTGCGATTATGTATCAGGGACGTTTTGTCGAAAAAGGGACACGCGCAGATATTTATAAGGATCCCCAACATATTTATACCAAACGTTTATTATCAGCAATCCCACAAATGGATGTGCATAATCGTAAGCAGTACAAGGCGCACCGTCGCGCAGTTGAAAAAGAATATCAAATCCACCAAAAAGAGTATTATGACGAAAACGGACGCGTCTATGATTTAATTGATTATACAAAAAGCCATCAAGTAGCGTTAAATCATGGGGGTGTCAACTAATGTGGAAAACCATTCTACGTCGTTTACTTTTAATGATTCCTCAAGTTGTTATGTTGAGTTTAGTCATTTTTTGGTTGGCTAAAATGATGCCAGGAGACCCGTTCACAGGATTAATTGCTCCGTCAACTGATCCTGCTCGTTTGGAAGAATTACGACAAGCAGCAGGTTTTTATGATCCATGGTATATCCAATATTTTCACTGGATTAAAAATACCTTACACGGTGATTTCGGAATCAGCTATATGTATAAATATGATGTGATAACAGTTATTGGGCAACGAATCGGCAATACCCTTCGTTTATCCATTGTTTCAGTAATTTTAACTTATGCTCTTGCAGTTCCTCTAGGGCTGTATGCAGGTCGTTACCAACATTCGTGGTTTGATAAAACTGTGGGTGCATATAATTTTATCAGTTTTGCTGTACCAACATTCGTTTTAGCTTTACTAATGGTTTATATCTTTGGGTTTAAATTAGGTTGGTTCCCAACAAGTGGGAGTGTATCGATTGATGCTGTACCAGGAACTTTTGGGTATTTTGTCAGTCAGCTGTATCATGTTATTTTACCAGCAACGGTTCAAGCGTTATTAGGAACCGCTGTCACGATTCAATATTTGCGTAGTGAAGTCATCGATGCCAAACAAATGGCTTATGTTCGTACTGCTCGTGCAAAAGGTGTACCGACAGGCAAAGTCTTCAATCAGCACATTTTCCGTAATGCCTCTTTACCAATTGTCTCAATGCTAGGCTATGAAATCACAGGTTTGATTGCAGGTTCAGTGATGATTGAACAAATTTTTAGCTATCCAGGGATTGGCAATTTATTTATCTCTAGTATCAATCAACGTGATTATTCAGTTATTATCGCCTTAATCTTATTGTTTGGTGTAGCAACTTTAATTGGCTCATTGTTATCAGATATTATTATGAGTATGGTCGATCCACGAATTAGAATACAGTAAAATGAGAGGGACGTTACAGATGTCAACAGAACAAACAACGCAACCAGCAGCAGTATCTATCCCACCTAAGGGCATACGAATGATTGCTCGAGAGTTTAAAAAAGACAACTTAGCAGTTGCTTCGTTAACTTTACTAATGATTATTTTATTATTTGCTTTCGTTGGTTCAATGATTCTGGATCAAGATGTTGTCACTAAAATTAATATTTTAGATCGCTTTGCACGTCCGGGAGATATTTCAATGACTGGTCATAAATATCTTCTAGGGACAGATGAAGGGGGTCGTGATATATTTGGTTTATTAGTTTTTGGTACACGTAATTCTATCTTCATTAGTTTTGCTATTACGCTGCTTACTTCAATCATGGGTGTTGTTGTTGGTTTGATTGCTGGTTATTATGGTGGGGTGATTGATCGCATAATAATGCGAGTTGTTGATTTTATTATGATTTTACCAATTATGCTAATTGTTATTGTCCTAGTGACAATTGTGCCACGTTACAATGCTTTCACGTTGGTTTGGCTAATGTCAGCTTTTTATTGGGTGAATAAAGCGCGTCTCTTTCGTGCGAAAGCGTTATCTGAATCAAGACAAGATTATATAAGCGCATCAAAAACATTAGGAACTTCTGATTATCAAATTATTTTCCGTGAATTGTTGCCAAATGTCAGTTCATTGATTATTACGAATGTCACGATGAGTTTTGCGGCAAATATCGGAATTGAAACCAGTTTAACGTTCTTAGGATTTGGTCTACCAGCAAAAACACCAAGTTTAGGAACTTTAACAGCGTATGCGAATAATTCAGAGACATTGGCTAATCGTCCGTGGATTTGGGTTCCCGCAGCTCTGTTAATTCTAGTCTTAATGGGAAGTATCAACTATATTGGACAAGCATTGAAACGTACAGCGGATGCTCGTCAGCGCTTAGGGTAAAATAAGGAGGGGACAGAAATGATGAAAAAGATATTAATTGGTTTAGTCACAGTCGCAGGAGTGGGCTTGACATCGGTTGCTTGTACTAGTAATAAAATTGATGAGATAGAAAATACAGAGGAAAAGAAAGAACATACCTTTTTGCCTGCTGTAAAAAATAAAGGAAAAGCGATTGAAGGGCAAACATTAGAAATTGCACAGGTTTCTTCCAATGACTTTACAGGTGTTTTTTCAAGAACGTTTGCAACAAATATACTAGATTCAAACTTCTTTGAACCTGCGGATGAACCATTATTCACGTATGATGAAAATCTTCGCATTCGTGATGGTGCTGCTGCTATAACGTTTGATGAAAAACAAAAACAAGTTCATTTAACTATTCGTGATGACTTAAAATGGAGCGATGGTGAAAGTGTTACGGCAGATGACATTATCTTTACCTATGAAGTAATTGCCGACAAAGAATATGCTGGTGTACGTTATAATAATAATATTCGTAACATCGTAGGCATTGAAGATTACCATGAGGGCAAAGCGGATGCTATTTCTGGAATCGAAAAAATCAATGAAAAAGAAGTGGTCATTACGTATAAAGAATTCACGCCGTCGATGCTACAAGGTGGCGGTGGTGTGTGGAGTTCAGTGATGCCAAAACACGTGTTTGAGAATATCTCGGTTAAAGATATGGAGACATCTGATGCCGTGCGTAAAAATCCTGTGTCGTTTGGTCCGTATTATGTAAGCAAAATTGTTCCGGGAGAATCGGTAGAATTTTTACCCAATGAATATTATTATGGCGAAAAACCAAAACTAGCTAAAATTGTCATGAAAAAAGTACCAATCGCTTCTGCCACCGCTTCAATTGCCGCAAAAGAGTATGACATTTATATTGGCATGCCCACAGCTGAATATACGTCTTGGCAAAAATCAGAAGGCTATGACATCCTAGGACAACAACAAACATCCTATAACTACATTGGGTTTAAAATGGGGCATTGGGATGCCAAAGAAGCGAAAAATATTTATAATCCTAAAGCTAAAATGGCAAATAAAGAATTACGTCAAGCAATTGGCTATGCGATTGATAATGAAACAATTGCCAATCAGCTATACAACGGCTTACAAGTTCGTGCAAATTCATTAATTGTTCCGGCATTTACTTCATTACACGATAATTCATTTTCAGGATTTACCTATAATACTGAAAAAGCCAACGAATTATTAGATAAAGCGGGGTACAAAGATACAAACGACGATGGTATCCGTGAAGATCCAGAAGGGAAACCATTTAAAATTAATTTTGCTTTTCGAGATGGTGGTGATACCGCCCAAGCATTAGCGGAGTATTATATTCAGCAATGGTCAGAAGTTGGTTTGGATGTGGAATTAACCACAGGGCGTTTAATTGAGATAAATTCTTTTTATGAGATGCTAGAAAAGGATAATCCAAACATAGATATGTACCAGGCAGGATGGTCAACAGGTTATGATCCAAATCCAGCGAGCCTCTATAATGAAACTGGCGTATTTAATTATACACGCTTTGTTTCTAAAAAAAATGAGGAGCTGCTAGCTGCTCTTTCCAGTACCGAGGCATTAGATCCAGCTAAAGAAAAACAACTTTATAGCGATTGGCAAGCATATGTTTTTGATGAAGCTTATGTGATTCCAACAACGTATGCTTATGAAGTGGTGCCAGTAGCGGAACGGGTGACAGGTTACGACATTTCTCGTGATTTAGATCATTACGTGTATGCAGACTTAGGTGTGACAGCTGAAAAACGTTAAATTAATTAAAAAATTGCTAGTTTGTGAGGGCTAGTTGAAAAGTTCTGATTTTCGAAAAATTGAAAATCAGAACTTTTTATTTTCGCTCAAGTTTGAAACCTCTAGTATACAGAAGTGTACCTGCTGTAATAAGCTACTTTTTAAGGGATTTTAAGGAGGCACATTTAACCACAAAGCAAAAAATAGTTGTCATTTAACTTTTTTGACAGTCTCGTTTGTGAGCTAGTGATTTTTTATGATAAAGAACTAAATTTTCCCAAAGTTTTCTATTCGATTGTACGTCAATCGTTTCCTAATTAAGGAAAAAACAGTATAATGGAACAGTGTGAATAAAAAGAATAAAGGAATGGAACGAATGGATAATCAGTTAATCAACGAACTAAAAGAAAAGTTTAACATTGTGTTTCGCGATGTTAGTTTACTGGAACAGGCATTTACCCATTCATCTTATGTGAATGAGCACCGTAATTTACAGCTATCTGATAATGAACGTTTAGAATTTTTAGGCGATGCTGTGTTAGAATTATTAGTTTCACGCTTTTTGTACAATCAATTTCCGACTGTACCAGAAGGGCGTTTAACGAAATTACGCGCAGCAATTGTTAGAG
Organism: Enterococcus sp. AMC2644; assembly: GCF_058216475.1. Taxonomy (NCBI): domain Bacteria; kingdom Bacillati; phylum Bacillota; class Bacilli; order Lactobacillales; family Enterococcaceae; genus Enterococcus; species Enterococcus sp. AMC2644. The sequence goes on along the minus strand of NZ_CM177095.1, from coordinate 1,108,654 downwards.
AAGATAGTTTAGCCAAATTTGCCAAGGAATGTCATTTTGATCGTTATATCCGTCTTGGTAAAGGAGAAGAAAATTCAGGTGGACGTAAGCGTCCGTCATTGTTATGTGATTTATTTGAGTCATTTTTAGGCGCATTGTATTTAGATCAAGGGTTGAAAGCAGTGCATGAATTTTTAGGCAAAATTGTATTTCCAAAAGTCAAAGCAGGTGCTTTTTCACATGAGATGGATCATAAAACCCGTTTACAAGAGGTCTTACAACGTTCAGGTGATGTTTTAATCGACTATCGACTTGTGAAAGAAGAAGGTCCGGCTCATGAACGTTTATTTTGGACAGAAGTTTTTTGTGATGGTGAATTAATTGGTAAAGGTCACGGAAAATCAAAAAAATTAGCAGAACAAGATGCCGCAGCTAACGCGCTTGGGCACTTAGAAGAATGAGTGAGGAAACTAGGTGTATTTAAAACGAATTGAGATAGCTGGCTTTAAATCATTTGCTGATCGCACAGTCATTGATTTTGAAAATAGTGTAACAGCTGTCGTAGGACCAAATGGAAGTGGAAAAAGTAATATTACCGAAGCGATTCGTTGGGTGTTAGGTGAACAATCGGCAAAAAATTTGCGTGGTGGAAAAATGCCAGATATCATTTTTGCTGGTTCAGATTCACGTAAGGCATTAAATATCGCAGAAGTTACAGTAGTTTTAGACAATACAGATAACTATCTACCCGTAGACTATAGTGAAGTCAGCGTGACTCGCCGCTTACGTCGTAGTGGAGAAAGTGACTTTTTCTTAAATAAACAAAGTTGTCGTTTAAGAGATATTCAAGAATTATTTATGGACTCTGGCTTAGGGAAAGAGTCCTTTTCCATTATTTCTCAAGGAAAAGTAGAAGCAATTTTTAGTAGTAAACCAGAAGATCGTCGAGGTATTTTTGAAGAAGCTGCGGGTGTACTTAAGTATAAACAGCGCAAAAAACAGGCGGAACAAAAATTATTTGAAACAGAAGATAATTTAAGTCGTGTGCAAGACATTATTTATGAATTAGAAGATCAGCTGGTACCCTTAGAAGAGCAAAGTAGAACGGCTAAACTCTATTTAGAATTAAAAAAACAATTTACACAAGTTGATGTTGCTTATACCGTAGCTGAAATGAAGGACGCAAAAGTAATTTGGGAGGCTACTCAAGCACAATTTGATCAGCTGAATAAGCAGTTAGAAACAATTGCACAGGCGATTCATAACGAAGAAACACAACTGCAAGCATGGCGCTTACGTCGTAGTACATTAGATCAAACATTAGAAGATGGCAATCAAAAACATTTGCGCGTGGTTGAAGCGTTAAAACAAGCAGAAGGACAGCAAGAAGTTTTGCTAGAACGTTCGAAGCATACGCAGAAAAGTAGTCAAGAATACCAAGAGAACTTTGAAGAAGTTTCTGAAAAAATCAGTGAGTTAGAAGATGAAAAAACGCGATTCATTCAAGAACTGTCACAAAAAAATGGCCAAGTTCAACAGATGGAAAAACGAATTTCAGAAGCAGAGGCTGAACTGTCGAAATATCAGAAAACAACCAAAGAAGTGATTGCTGAATTGCGAGGTCAATACGTTGATTCGATGCAAGAGCAGGCCAATATTGGGAATGAATTAAAATATTTAGAACGTCAATATCAACAAGAAATGGCGAAAAATCAAAATGGCTTAGCTAAACAACAAACGATTAGTGCTGACGTAACAGCCAAAGAGCAGCAACTAAAACAATTGACGCAAGAACTAACGACAGCTCAACAACAATTAGCAGAACAACGCAGTACCTATGCTCAGACCAAAGAAAAAATCCAATTGAATCAACAACATTTTGCAGAAGCGCAAAAGAAAATGTATCAATTAATGAATGAGTTGCAACAAGTGAAAGCTCGTCAAAAAAGTCTGCAAGACATCCAAGACAACTATACCGGATTTTATCAAGGGGTTCGTCTGGTCTTGCAACATAAACAAGAATTAGCGGGAATTGTAGGTGCCGTAGCGGAGTTGATTGAAGTTCCTTCAACTTACGCTTTAGCAATTGAAACGGCATTAGGTGGTGCAGCACAGCATATTGTTGTTGAGAATGAACGAGATGCTCGAACAGGGATTACGTTTTTAAAACAGCATCGTGGCGGTCGTGCAACGTTTTTACCAATGACAACGATTAGACCTCGTACTCTCTCAGAAGCAGTTCGTCGTCAAGCAGAAACAGTCAACGGATTTTTAGGTGTTGCTAGTGAATTAGTAACCTATCCTGAAAACGTGCAAATGATTGTTGAAAATTTATTGGGACCTATTTTAATTGCAGAAGATTTAGAAAGTGCCAATGCTTTAGCTCGTGCTTTACAATACCGTTATCGCATTGTTTCTTTAGATGGTGATGTAATGAATGCCGGTGGTTCAATGACTGGTGGCGCAACTAAACGCGGCAATCAAAGTAATTTATTTGGTCAAACAAACGAATTAAGCCAGCTAAAAGAACAAGCTGAACAGCTAGATCAACGCCTACAAGTGACTGAAAAACAAGTGCGACAATTTGAACTAGCCGCCAACGAAGCACAAGGACGCGTAGAAGAATTACGTGAGATTGGCGAAAAGGCACGCATGAAAGAACAAGAGCTGGTGAACAAACAACAACACGTTCAAACAGAGTTAGAACGTTTGAAAAAAGAACAACAGATTTTTGCTTTTGAAAACCGTGAAATGCAAGCTTTCTTTGAAGAGTATGATGAACAAAAAGAAGAGCTGACTGCTCGTCAAGTAACTGTTGAAAAACAATTAACGCTGATTAATGCTGAAATTCAAGAGTTAGGCGCACAAGAAGATTTAATTGAAGAAAAACGTGCTAATCTCAGTCAAGAATTAACAACATTGAAAGCAGAATTTGCAGTGAACAAGGAACAAGTTAGTCATTTGCAGCAAAAAATTGCTTCAATTAATCAAACAATCGACGAGCATACAACACGTCAACAATCACTTGAACGTCAGATTGCTGCTCTATCCATGGATTTTTCAGATCATGAAATGACTGAGGAATCTTTACAAAAACAAGTAGTGGAGTTAAGAGAAAGAAAAGCAAATTTACAAGAAGAATTACAAGTAATACGTGAAGAGCGTTATCGTCTTCAACAAGAGATTACGAACAAAGATGAGCAGTTGAGTCAATTGAACATCGAACAAAAAGAAACAATGGCTTTAAAAAACAAAGTGGAAGTCGAAAAAAATCGGGCAGAAATGCTGCTTGATAATCGCCTGCAATATTTGCAAGAAGAGTATCATCTAACTTTTGAAGCTGCGGAATTTAAGTATCCAGCAGTTGAAAAAAGTATAGAAATGAAGCAGGAAATTCAAGAATTACGTCAGCGCATTGATCGTTTAGGTCCAGTAAACTTAAACGCAATTGAATTGTATCAACAAGTCAATGAACGACATGAGTTTTTAACAAGTCAACGTGATGATTTATTAGCCGCAAAAAATCAATTATTTGATACAATGTCAGAAATGGATGAAGAGGTCAAAACACGCTTTAAAGAGGTATTTGAAGGTATTCGTCAGAAATTCAAAGTCGTTTTCCCTAATATGTTTGGTGGTGGACGTGCAGAATTAGTTTTAACAGACCCAACGGATTTATTAAATACCGGGATTGAAATTGAAGCTCAACCACCAGGGAAAAAGTTACAAAATTTAAGCTTACTTTCTGGAGGCGAACGTGCACTGACAGCGATTGCGTTACTTTTTTCCATTATTCAGGTTCGCCCAGTACCATTTTGTGTGCTTGATGAAGTGGAAGCTGCCCTTGATGAAGCCAATGTTATGCGCTTTGGTCATTACTTACAAACATTCCAAAATGATACACAGTTTATTGTTGTCACTCATCGCAAAGGTACGATGGAGGCAGCTAATGTCTTATATGGTGTAACTATGGAAGAGTCAGGTGTATCAAAAATTGTTTCAGTCCGTCTAGAAGATGTGACTAATGATGGGAAAATTACAACAGCGTAGAAGGAGATACTGATGATTAAGTTAATTGCAATTGATTTAGATGGAACGTTACTCGATGGACAAAAACGCATTTCCGCACGAAACAAACAAGCTTTACAGCAGGCTAAAGCACAAGGTGTAAAAATTGTCTTATGCACTGGTCGTCCTTTACGTGCGATTGAGTCTTTTTTACATGAATTAGCATTACAAGATGAAGGAGATTATAGCATTACTTTTAATGGTGGCTTAGTCCAAAAAAATGATACTGGTGAAGTGATGGAACGAGCGACTTTAGAAGTTGCTGACGTTCAAGCATTGGTTGCTTTAGCCGAAGAATTGGATTTACCAATGGATGTGTTGTCACATGATACGGTGATTGTTTTAGATCCATCAAAAAATCATAAAACCATCTATCCTGAGCTTTCACCATTATTGCATCGTGAAACAGCAAAAGTAGCGGATTTACCAGCAAACCGTTTGTATAATAAAGTGGTTGTTGCTTACCATCAAGAGTATCTTGATCAGCAAATTCAAAAAATCCCAACAGCCGTTCGCGAAAAATATGAAGTGATTAAAACGCGTGAGAATTTATTGGAATTTATGCCAAAAGGAATCACCAAAGCGTATGGAATTTCATTACTTGCCAAAGATTTGGGTATCAAACAAGCTGAAGTAATGTGTATTGGTGATGAAGAAAATGATTTACCAATGATTGAATATGCAGGAATCGGTGTTGCAATGGCCAATGCGATTCCAAGAGTGAAAGAAATTGCGGATGTAGTGACCGCTTCAAATGAAGAAGATGGTGTTGCTAAAGTCGTTGAAAAATACGTATTACGATAAGGAGTGAAAAAATATGGGGTTATTTGATAAGATTAAGAGCGCCTTTATTCGTGACAAAGAAAAAGAGCAAGAACCAGAAGTGGAAGAAATTGAGCAAGTCGATGAAGATGCTGAGGATCTCGTGGCTGAAGAGACTCAGGAAATAACAGAGCTGACAGAAACACCAGAAGCTGAAGTGGAAGAAATTGCCGAAGTAGAAGAAACTATCGAGGAAATTTCTGAAATCGTTCAAGAACCAATCGAAACTATTGAAGAAGTAGAGATAACAGAAGTAGTCACACCTGAACCTGTTTCAGAACCGATTGCTACGCAAGAAAAATACAATAAAGGCTTGGAAAAAACACGTAAAACCTTTAAGCAACGAATGAATGAATTGTTTGCGAATTTCCGTTCTGTCGATGAAGATTTCTTTGAAGAAGTGGAAGAAACATTAATTAGTGCCGATGTTGGTTTTGAAACATCTATGCGAATTGCGGATGAATTACGTCAAGAAGTGAAGTTGCGTAACGCGAAAAAACCAGGCGCTGTTCAAAATGCGATTATTGAAAAACTAGTCGATTTATATGAGGAAGAGGGCTTGAATGAAGTCAATGAATTGAATCTCCAACCAAATGGGTTATCAGTCTTCTTATTTGTTGGAGTCAATGGCGTTGGGAAAACGACGAGCATTGGAAAACTAGCAAACCAATACCGCAAACAAGGGAAAAAAGTTTTACTCGCTGCAGCGGATACTTTCCGTGCAGGCGCGATTGACCAATTAGTTGTTTGGGGCGAACGTGCGCAAGTTGAAGTGGTTCGTGGGAAAGCAGGTGGTGATCCAGCTGCGGTCGTTTTCGATGCGATGCAACGTGCCAAAGAAGAAAATGCTGATGTGCTTTTAGTAGATACGGCAGGAAGACTACAAAATAAAGTCAACCTGATGAATGAGTTAGATAAAATTAAGCGAATCATTCAACGCGTGGATCCTGAAGCTCCTCATGAAGTGCTACTTGTTTTAGATGCGACAACGGGACAAAATGCGATGACACAAGCCAAGCAGTTCAAGGAAACAACGGATGTGACTGGTTTAGTTTTAACTAAACTGGATGGCACAGCCAAAGGTGGGATTGTGTTAGCTATCCGTAACGAATTGCACCTGCCTGTGAAACTTGTCGGTTTAGGTGAAGGAATCGATGATTTAGAGCCATTTAATCCCAATGATTTTGTGGTCGGACTATTCAAAGAGCTGTTGCAAGAAGAAGCCTAACTAAAAGACAGCTAAAAAGTTAAAGATTAACCATGCTGTTATTGGTGTTACCTGTGAATTTTAAAAATCACTTAAAAGCAGCTTATTAAGGGGTTCGTTCCTTTTTATGCTGGTTGTTGTAACCTAAGTGGGAAGAATAAAAAGTCTTGATTTTCGAAAAATTGAAAATCAAGACTTTTTTAGCATTCCTCGAAAATTTTGCTGTCTTTTTTACTTGATAATTTTTACAAAAAGAGACAAAAAGTAAGCAAGTCTCCTCAGTTGTTGATATAATACGGATAATGCATTGTTCGAAAGAAGGGAAACTTACTTATGAATATTCAACAAATTTTAGAAAAAAAAGAACTCCAGCCTTATTTACTAAAAGTTCGGTATGGTATGGAGAAAGAAAGTCAACGTGTGACAGTAACAGGGGATTTAGTTACGACAGACTATCCTAATAAATTAGGAAATCGCACACATCATCCCTATATTCAGACAGATTTCGCTGAAACACAAATGGAATTAATTACACCAGTAACAGAAAGTATTCCAGAGCTATTTCGCTATCTAGCAGCAATTCACGATGTTGCCTATCGATCAATGGATGCAGAGGAAATGTTGTGGCCGTTAAGTATGCCGCCAGCATTACCAGAAAAAGATGAAGAAATTATTATCGCAAAGTTAGATAACTTTGAAGATGTTTTATATCGTCGTTATTTGGCGAAAACTTATGGTCGCCGTAAACAAATGGTCAGCGGGATTCATTTTAATTTTGAATTTAGTGATACATTGATTCGTAAATTATTTGAGGCACAGACCGAGACAACCGATTACCAACAATTTAAAACCGATATTTATTTAAAAGTGACACGCAATTATTTACATTATCGTTGGTTAGTTACGTATCTGTTTGGGGCAACACCAACTAGTGAAGCCCGTTACTTCGTAGATGAAAAAGGCCCCAAAGAACCTGTTCGTAGCATTCGCAACAGTATTTACGGGTATAAAAATCATGAAGATGTCCAAGTAACCTATGCGACGATTCAAGCCTATTTAGCGGATATTGATCGTATGGTGGAAGAGGGAAAACTGTCAGAAGAAAAAGAATTTTATGCGCCCGTTCGTTTACGTGGAGGTAAAAAAGTAGCCGACTTAGCAGATGCAGGTATTCGTTACATTGAACTGCGTAACATTGATTTAAATCCTTTTGAAAAATATGGAATTAGTGAACTGCAAGTCGAATTTTTACATGTCTTCTTATTGTTTTTATTATGGAAGGATGAAGGCGCAGATGCGGATGCTTGGGTAGCAGAAGGAGACGAAAAAGAAAAGATTGTCTCGTTAGAACACCCACTAAAACCAACCATTTTTATCGAAGAGGCACGCGAATTGGTGTCAGAATTTGCGGCATTTATTGACAAATTATCTCTACCTGTTTCTAAGAATTTAATTGTGGATTTAGAAGAAAAATTGGTAGCTCCTGAAAAAACATTAGCAGGATGCTTGTATCTAGCTAGTCAACAAACGAGTCAAAAAGAAGTAGCAGTGACATACGGCAAGCACTATCATGACCATGCTTGGGAACGACCATATCAACTAGCTGGCTTCCGTGGCATGGAATTATCGACACAGATTTTATTGTTTGATGCGATTCAAAAAGGAATTCAAGTTGAAGTTCTTGATGAAAGTGACCAATTTTTGAAATTAAAAGCAGGTGACAAAATAGAATATGTGAAAAATGCCAATATGACAAGTAAAGATAACTACATTGTTCCATTAATCATGGCAAACAAAACGGTTACTAAAAAAGTTTTGGCAAGTGCCGGTTTCCGTGTGCCTGCGGGCCGTGAATTTGATGACAAACAAGCTGCATTACAAGGCTATGCAGAATTCGCCGAGCAAGGTTTTGTTGTCAAACCGAAAACAACGAATTATGGATTAGGTATTTCTATTTTTAAAGAAGGAGCTTCTTTTGAAGACTACCAAGAAGCGGTAGAAATTGCCTTTTCAGAAGATACCTCCATTTTAGTGGAAGAATTTTTACCAGGAACAGAATACCGTTTCTTTGTATTAGCTGGAGAAACAAAAGCGATTATGCTACGTGTGCCAGCAAATGTTAAAGGCGATGGGGTGCATACGATTGAAGAATTAGTTGCCAAGAAAAATGAAGATCCGTTACGTGGGACTGACCATCGTGCACCGCTCGAGTTGATTCAATTAGGTAGTATTGAAAAACTCATGTTAAAAGAGCAAGGGTATACAGTAGACGCTGTCCCTGAAGCGGGAACCATTGTTTATTTACGTGAAAACTCAAATATTAGTACGGGTGGCGACTCCATTGATATGACACAGGAAATTCCAGAAGATTATCAAAAAGTAGCAGCAGCGGCTGTCGAAGCACTAGGTGCCGTGATTTGTGGGATTGATTTAATTATTCCAGACAAAAACCGTCCAGCCGATGAACCGGGTGCTTATGGGATTATTGAAGCTAATTTTAATCCAGCAATGCACATGCATATGTATTCGTATCAAGGTCAAAGTCGTCGTTTAACGATGGATGTTTTAAAGTTATTATTTCCAGAAGTAATGTAAAAAAGTCGGTAGTCATGATTCACTCATAGACTATCGACTTTTTGTTGGTGTTTATTCTTTAAATTGACTTTGATGAAGTTTGGCATAGAGGCCGTTTAGTTGTTCTAGTTCTGCCTGGTTACCTTGTTTAACAATTGTTCCTTGCGTATGTTGATATCCTAATCACTGCTTAGTTAATATCCAAAGACATTGTTTGTTTGCTATCGTCAACGTGCAAACCTGTTAGTTGTTCCCACCACAATTTCATATCTTTTTCATAGGTTGTTGGGAAAATTTGAACAATGTCAATTAAGGAGCGATTTTGTAAGGTGGTATTTGGGTAATTTAAAATTAAATTATGCTTCAGTTCACTTAGTAGACTATAATATTGAAACATTAGGAAATTCATTTCTTCAGGATCTTCTTCAAGTAAGACTTTTGGTGCACGATCAAGCATGAAACCAAAGCTACGCATCATAAACATAATACCATCTAAATGTTCAGGTTCAATCAAGGATGTATCTTTTAACAAATCGATATGAATATCAAGAGCAGTAACCAATTCCTTTTTTAATTCATTGTATGATGGTGTAGACATAAGCCATTCCTCCTTTTAACGAAAAAGTTTTTGCCAAAATGGTTCCTTTTTAGGTGTTGATTGTTTCTGACTAGGGGCAACAGTAAATTTTTTTTCTATATCAATGGTTTTTTCGTTGACTGCTGTTTTAGCAACAACCAGTAAACCAATTCTGTCATTTTGGTAAGGTTCTTCTGTAGCAACAACAGTGAAGGGGAGCTCAGCTTTCAATGCTAATTGAATATATGCCTGCTGAACTGATTCGGGGACTTTCCCGTTAATTAAGATTTTGCTGTTCGGGTACTCTTTCAGATGTTTTCGAAGAGTGTCTTCATTTTGTGTTTTTTTCATTTGAGAAATGGTCATACTAAGATAGCAACGCTCACGAAAAGTACCTAGGTATTTTCGTTGCTCGTCGGGTTTGAGTAATGGCACGCCGTAGAGACCATTGTCTAGATGTTTTTGTAGCTCGTCGGTCATCATCATTCCTCCTAGGCAGGTTGTTTTATCTATTATAACATAGAACTTAAAATAAGTTGTATTATTCACAAGCAGTTGTACCTTTTATGAAATGCGCTATAATAGAGAGATTATAAAGGAGGAGATTGTATGGAAAATCAAATAAATCATTCTGTCGTTTTAGCAAAAAATCAAGTATTGGAGACCCAGCGTTTACTTTTGCGTCCCTTAACATTGGCAGATGCTAAAGATATGTTTGAGTATGCAAGTGATAAAGAAACAACTACATTTGTCTTTCCAACACATCAAACAATTGACGAAACACAAGCAATTATTGCTTCGTTTTTTATGGCGGATCCATTTGGTAAATTTGCGATTGAATATAAAGAAAATCATAAAATGATTGGAACGATTGATTTACGCATAAATACGAAAAATGATACAGCTGAACTTGGTTATACTATTAACAAAGCTTATTGGGGACAAGGATTAGTTCCAGAAGCAGCGGAAGTGCTGTTAGCGCTCGGTTTTGATCAACTCCAGCTGCTTCGAATTTTAGCAATCCACGATTTGAAAAACCCTAAATCTGGTCGTGTAATGGAAAAAATTGGCATGACCAAAGAAAGTACCGTTTATGAAGCACAAAGAATTCACGGAAAAGTGAGTGATATAGTGACATATGGTATTACTCGAACCCAATGGCAAAAACGAAAAAAAGCCTTAGAAGCGTAATCTAATACAAGCGGTCTCGTTTTGACGTATACTTATAGTAAGAAACTGATCTCCAGTGATTTATTAAGAAAGAGGCGACAAAAATGAAACTATCTGTGACAAAAGCAGCTCAAGAAAAAATGAACATGATTCGTCAAGAGGGTGATCGGATTTTATTAGATTTTGAAGACGCCATTGGACCATTTGTGGAATCGGGTGCCTCCTGTCAACTGTATCCTAATTTTCGAATATTGTTTGTACCAGAAGAATTTCCTGAATCAGAATTAGCTGTCTATGATGATCGTTTAGCGACTGAATTAGGAACGATTTATATCAAATCAACGTCTGAGCGTTATTTAGATAAAGAAACAAAAATTAGTATGGAAACTGCGTATCAACGTATACAGCTAACCTCTAACAGTGGTGTGTTAGCTGCCAACGTACCGATGAAACGGATGGATTTAAAAGAAGGAAGATTAAATGAACAAGCTAGCTATCGTAACGGATCTTCATGCTGATATCAATCATTTGACTACAACTGATTTAGCCCATTTACGCCATTATTTAGAGGAACAACAAATTTCTCGCCTGCATTTAGCCGGCGATACTGCTAATAAAGTAGACCGTGCATTGGCGGTTGTTGATTTTTTTAATGAAGTGATACCAACAACCTTTCACTGGGGAAATCATGAAATGGCAGATATTACACAAGAACAAGATTTTGAGGATTTCGCTAATCCCTTTTTTTTAAACTTTAAGACCCTAGCGTTATCCGAACAAAAAGTTCTATTAGGTGTAAATGGTTGGTATGATTACCAATTTTCAGATATGGAAGATAGGCAGGAAATTGTCCGTTTAAAAAATTTATTTTGGTATGATCGAATGATTCATCGCCAAGGCACAGACCCAGAAATTAGTCAACGCGTTTGTGAACGCTTGTTTCACGTCTTAGCCACAATTCCTAAAGAAAAACAAATTGTTTTAGCCACGCATTTTGTGCCCCAAGAAAATTTTATCGTGCAGCACACTGGCAAATATGTTCGTTGGAATCATCTAAATGCTTTTTTAGGTTCAAAAGCATTTGGCGAGACGCTCAATGAATTTACTAATATCGAACATGTTGTTTTTGGCCATACGCATCGTCGCTTTGGTACACAAATAATCGGTGAAACCAAGTACCATTGCCGCCCATTTGGTTATTATTTTGAATGGCAATTAACGCGAGAGTTTGTCTTAGAAAATCAATTAGCTGAAGTGTTTAACCCAACCAAGATGCGTGGGGTGCTAAGAAGAAATCAAGATGCGTTTGATAGCTATAAAGCAAGCCATTTATTAGAGGAATTTCAACGGAGCTTAACAGTAATTGAGTATTAAAAATCTATATGAAAAGTCACACTAGAATCCGATTTCGATAGGGTTCTAGTGTTTTATTGAAATTTAAGATTAAGCGAAAGACTAACTATAGCGAGGGTATTTGAAAAGGCCAATATGTATGTTCATTTTAGCAGTTGCGTTAATCCACATTTTTAATAAACCGTTGGACGATGGCAACCTGTTTCTTTTGGTAGTGCTTGCGAAAGGGCTTTATTATTTGATAAAATGAAAACGGTTATTTGAAAATGTTGGTTGTAAAGGGGTTCGTATGATGGAAGTAGAAATCAAAAAAGTAGCGTATCAATCGATACGTGGTTATTGTTTTATACCTGAAAAGAGTCGCCGTGGAGTAATCATTACTTTAGGAACGGCAGAAGGCGATTGTCTATTTGAACAAGCCTATCAAATTGCTAAGAAAGGCTATCGTGTTTTAGCGATATATTATTTTGGTAAAGAAACTTTACCTCCGAAATTGGCTCGTATACCGTTAGAGTTTTTCTCACATGTTATTCAATTTTCAGAACAATTTGAAGCTTCGTATCCATTGACCATTGTTGGCGCATCACGTGGTTCTGAATTAGCACTTATCTTAGCAAATCATTTTCAAGTGATTTCTAATCTGATTCTTGTCGCTCCTACAGCATATATTTATCCAGGAGAAAATTATCAACCAGCATGGACGTTACATGGCAAACCGTTGCCTTCTATTCATTTTACCTGGCGAATGAGGTTGAAAGAATATATTGGTAAAAGTTCTTTGTTAAACACCATGTTTGACTACGAATTTATAGCGAATCGTCAAGTGCCAGAAGCTAGAATTGACAGCTCGGCATTCAAGGGCAATCTGTTATTGTTTGCGGGAAAAGAAGATTTATTTTGGCCTAGTGCTCAGATGGGAACGATACTGGCGGATAATGCTATTCGGGCTAAATCAGTTGAATTGCATGTATTTGAAGAAGCCGGGCATCTTTTTTCAAATAAACGGATGCAAGGTGGAACTTATGATGGGAATTTATATGCAACATATTCTATGAATGAGATCATAGCAAAGAAATTAGCCAAGTGGCATGTATACTAAAAAGTAGGTGGAAAAATGTACGTATTGTTACCCAATCAATTGCCTGTGCGAATTAAACGAGTTTGGCGCAAAACGATTTTTGTAACGAGTGGTATCCTGTTAGTACTTCTTATTATTAGTTGTTTTGGCTTAAATTGGTTTGATTTTTGGAATAACTATTGGCTGATTGCTAGTATTGGTGGAGTCATTCTAATCATGATTAGCGCACTAACCAGTTTGGTTTTAATCCCCTATCGTTATACCTTTTATCGTTATGAAATTACGAATGAAGAGGTAGCTTTTCAAAAAGGGTATTTTTTTCGTTCAACAACTATTGTACCAATCAGTCGTATTCAGCATATTGAAACAGAACAAGGGCCCTTTTTAAGACAAGAAAATTTAATTGAATTGATGATTCATACGGCAGCAACCACTCATCGTCTTGCAGGTTTAGACATTACAGAAGCGCAAGAACTAAGAAAGCAAATCATTGCGTTGGTGAAGGTGGCGAAAGAAGATGTCTGAAAAACGACGTTATCACCCACTTTCATGGATTATCGCATTTTTTCAACAATTAAAAGGTTTGGTTTTACCAATTGTTCTAGCATTAATCGGTTGGCGGGATTTACCCATAATTTGGTGGTGTATCGGTTTATTTTTACTCATCAGCGGGGGAGCTAGTTTACAATATTTCACTCAGTATTATAAAATGACGACCGATTCATTAGTGGTTTATGCAGGTATTTGGAACAAAAAGGAAACGATTATTCCTTATGAACGCATACAAACATTAAAGCAACAACAATGGTTTTTCTTTCGGCCATTTCATGTTGTTCGTGTTTCTGTGGAAACAGCAGGCGGAAGTAGTACCGAAGCGGAAGCTGTTCTAACTGCCGTTCCTGAAGCAGTTGTTCAACAATTAGAAGCGCTACGCAACCGTCAAAGAGAGATAAAAGCAACCGATGTTTATGAGATAGCAGCGAATCAAATTTTAGTATTTAGTGTAACAAATTTAAGTGTTTTTGCTACTTTTTTTGCAGTAGTAGCTTTTTTTGATCAGATTTTACCTGATAGTTGGGCCAATCGTTTACTGACGATAGGAGAACAATTTTTGCAAGCAGGATGGCTAACAGTCCTCCTTGCTGGTGGCAGTGTGCTACTTCTAGTGTCGGTATTATCAGTTATTAAAAATATGCTCTTGTATTATCGCTTTTGTGTGACACGCCAGCAAGAGACACTGACACTTGAAAGTGGTTTATTGGAACGTAAAACACAAAAAATTCCTTTAACTAAAATTCAAGGCATACAAATTCATCAACAGGTTTTACGTAAAATATTTGGTTTAGTTTCAGTTGAGTTACTCCTGGCTGGTGGCCAAGAAGAAGGCGATGAGATAAAGCAAGTGTTTTTACTGCCAATCGTTCGTGAAAAAGAGCTTTCCCAAGTATTAAGTAGGCTGTTACCAGAATGGCATTTTCAAAAAGAAGCGTTAGCTTACACTGCTCGTCATAAAAAATGGTATTTTTTACGACGACCATTAATCGTTTTGCTCCCTATCAGTATTGGCGTATTTTTTATTCGTCCATGGCTCAGTATAATCAGTCTTTTAGTTCTAATCAGTTGGTTACTAATTGAAAGTTTAAATAGCTATTATCAAGGATACATGATAGTGAAACAGCAGCTTTGTATGCAACGCTATTTCTTTTTTACAAAAATTCAAACTTTTGTGGAACGTACAAAAATTCAAGCTTTATCTGAAGAAACAAGTAGATGGTTATATTTGAAAGAAATTTATCATGTTCGTTTATTTGTCAAAACGAATAAATCAATAGCAAGTCTAAGTCTGCGTTACCTTGACAAAGAGGATCTTTCTAAAATCAAAGCATTCTATCAGAAAAAATAGCAAATGTCATCTTAATAACTTGACAGCTCTCCCTTTTTTTAGAGAAAATAAAAGAAAAAGGGAGGTTTTCTTATGACAAACATTCTTTTTCAAGTTCCAAGTATTGTTCTCGTGGGATTGTTTTTAGGATGTTTATGGCTGATTTCCAGTTCTGCAGATCGCATGATTGATCAAGCATTGGAAATTAGTCGTAAACTACAAATCTCAGAAATCGCAACAGGTGCGACAATTGTTGCGTTTGGAACAGTCATAACAGAATTGGCGACAACCGTTGTAGCTGTCAATCAGCATAGTCCCGACATTGCGGTAGGAAATGCAATGGGGTCGATGATTACAAATTTGAGTATTATTGTTGGAATCGGAGCTTTAACAGGTGTTGTTCCAATTTCTCGTTTAGTCACCTACAAGACACTCTTTTTCAGTAGTTTAGTTTTTCTAGTCTTCTTATTCACTTTTCTTTCACCAACGTCTCAATTACCGCAAATTGCGGGCATCTTCTTTTTACTTTTAACTCCTCTTTATTTATGGTTTACCTTTAAAACTAAAACAGCCGTGACGACTCAAACTTCGGCTGTACAAGCTAATTTTTTTCTTTCGTTATTCAAATTATGTATCTTTATCGCCTTAATTAGTTTAGGTGCAGGCATTATAGTTCCGATTATTGATATTTTAGCGCAACGTTTTAGTTTATCAGAAGGTATTATTTCTGCAACAGTCATTGCTTTTGTTACAAATGCTCCAGAGTTATCGACCATGTACCATGCAACAAGAAAAGGCGCAGGCGATTTAGCAGTAGGCAATGTCATTGGTGCTAATATCTTAAATATTCTAGTTGTTTTGGGCATTGGTAGTATTTTAGCAGATGGTTTATACTTCTCGCCGGAAAATTTTTATCTGCAATTTCCCAGTTTATTACTCATCGTGTTGATTTTTCTAGCATTTATCTTTAATTCCAATAAACATCAGATTAGCAAAAGGGAAGGAATTGTTTTAATTGCGAGTTATGCTGTCTATATTCTTGCAAGTTTACTTTTGTTGTAAGTGATGAAATTAGTGATAAAAATACAAATTTATTAGAGACTAATGATATACATTTTGTGTCTTAAATAATAAAAAATATTGGGCGAAAATTGTCTGTTTTCGCCCAATGACATGGAAGGTTTAACTATGAAATAAAATATTATTTAGTTTATCTGGATTAGTTAACATCAGAAGATGATCATTAGCACTTATTAACTGTATAGATATGTTATCCAAAGGAAGAGAACTAAATGCAAAACAATTCTTTGTTTCTATCTTATTTAATAAATGGATGGGATTTTCGCCTGCGAACAAAGTTAAACTTTTTAGATAATTAGCGTTAGAAGTTGTTACTGTATTGTTTGAGTCTATATTATCCAGTACAATTTTAACTAATTCATTATCTTGTCTTTCAGTGTTATCCAGCATGGAATTCAAGTAGGTATTTTGATTAGAAAAATTTTCTATACGCATAGAAAAATGAGTAACTAAATCTTCTTTCAATGGAAACTGTTGAAAACCATCTACAAAAATAATTTTATTGTTTAAAGGTTTTAAAGTGAGGTATTTCAATAATATCATTGTGCCAAAAGAAGATGCAATTAACACCGTCTCATCATTAATTCTCTCTAGAATTTCATCAATTTGATTTATAAAGTCTTCTAAG
Organism: Enterococcus sp. AMC2644; assembly: GCF_058216475.1. Taxonomy (NCBI): domain Bacteria; kingdom Bacillati; phylum Bacillota; class Bacilli; order Lactobacillales; family Enterococcaceae; genus Enterococcus; species Enterococcus sp. AMC2644. The sequence goes on along the minus strand of NZ_CM177095.1, from coordinate 1,092,236 downwards.
GTATTTAATGTATCAAGAGTACTATTGCAATAATAGATGTATTCTAGTGTCATATTATTTAATTTGTTAGTTAGCTTTTTCCAAACGCTTGTTTCCCATCCTAATGGACCGATAAATAAAATATCAATCATTTTTTTCCCCCAATCCATTTCATTAAAACTGTAATTTATTATACAAGATACGCTTTCTTTATTTTCTTGTCAATATAATTTCACTTTGAAATTAAAACGTTTTCTATGGCTTTTAATTTATTGTAAAAGTTGTTGAAACGAAATAAACTGCGTTATAATGTTGGGATGAATAAGGAGGACAAGTAATGTTTACTGAAAAAAGTTTTGATGTCTTTCAAAAAAATGTTCTGTTATCAAGTAATCAAAACCTCCAGTGTGAACTGGAGGTTTGTTCTTCGGCTGAAAGCCTCTTTTACCGGTCATAGCCTAAAAGGCTTTCTGAAAGGTTTCTCACTTGCACCACTTTTACTCACGGATCCTTAAAAAATCTCTTTCATTTCTTCTTGTTTTGTTGTCCTGTAAACGGATCATACTCTTCAAACAGTGTTAGCTGATTGGCTACATAAGCTTCTTGTACTTGATTCCGAATATATTCTTCAATCTGCTTCTTATTTCTCCCTACTGTATCCACGTAATACCCTCTACACCAAAATTTTCGATTCCCATATCGATACTTCAAATTCGCATGTCTGTCAAAAATCATTAAACTGCTCTTGCCTTTTAGATAGCCTACAAAGCCTGACACACTATATTTTGGTGGGATGCTTACGAGTAAGTGGATATGATTTTTGCACGCATTTGTTTCGATAATCTCCACTCCTTTTCTTTCACATAATGTTCGGATAATCTCCCCTATACTTTTCTTATACTTTCCATAAATCACTTGTCGTCTATACTTTGGTACAAAAACAATGTGATACTTACATCTCCATCTCGTGTGTGATAAACTTTCATTAGTTATATATATTGGAATTAAGATTAAATGTACATCCAAAGCTGATGGTAAGAACCTAATTTCAGTATTAAATCAATCTTATGGTATGGGGACTGTTGGAAATGCAGTTGCAATTCTTAGTGGAGCATTAGGTGGTATACCTGGAGGGATTGTGGGTGGTTTTGTTGGTCTAGGTCTGAGTGGATTTAGAAATCGTTGTACAGAAGCTATTTCAGCAATAAAAGCACATCCTTCAAAAGGTGCTGTATATATGTACTTAGATCATGTTACCTGGAAAGCATCGTAATATTCGATTAGCGTATTTAAAAATGGAGATGGTGTAAAAATGATTACTAATAGAAAGAAGCGCTATGTAGGATTAATTGTACTGTATGTACTTTTGTTAATTATATCTTCTCTAATACAACAAATGAAATACTATGGCATAACAGCAGTCGTTTTTCTAATTATAACAATTGTTATTTTAGTTGTTTTTTGGAAATATTTATTACGTAATCATATAATTAATGTAAAGTGGACTAGTATGACTTATGAATCTAATCCTCATAAAAGTGAACGGATGTTTTTATTTAGTATTGTCACACTCGTTTCACCTATTCTTAGATTCCACGATATAACTATCTATGATTTGACAATTTCTGCTATTGCAGTATTGATTGGTATTATTGGATATAGGATAAACGAGCGTCATCTATATAAAAATAATAAACAGTAAATTGGATGTGTGATTACTTATTTAGACTTCCAAAGAATATGTTATACGTTAAATAGTATATTCATACGAAAAGACAAAATTCACCTAAAGTCGTCCTGTATTTTAGGTGGATTTTGTTTTGATTTCTGTTGAAAAGTGTTACATAAAAACAAGGTGTAAGATAAATAATTACAACGAACCAAAAAACTTATTAATAAGTTTTTAAAGAATAAAACAGATAAAATAGACATTGTCTTCATTATTTTCTAAGACATATACAAAAAAGTATGTGAGTATCCTGTTAAAAATTAGGAAATGTTATAGTACTAGATCATACTTCAAAAAAATTCTGAATGTTATCCCTAGTGGGTACTTAAAGTATATTTGGATAGTCTTACTTTATCCAGATAAAAAAATTTTATCAGAAGAAATAGTCAATCGCATCTTAATAATTTGACAGTTTAAGATTCTTTTAGAGAAAATAAGTGTTGGGATGGATAAGGAGGACAAGTAATGTTTACTGAAAAAAGTTTTGATGTCTTTGAAGTTGCAGGATTAGATGAACGGATGGTAGCGATTCGTGCAGAAATTCAGCCGATTTTTCAAGAATTAAATGAATATTTTAAAGAAAAACTAACACCTAAAACGGATGACGAGCTATTTATTCATATCGCGCAACATCGTCGCCGCAGTGTACACCCACCAGAAAATACCTGGTCAGCAATTAGTCGTAAAAAACGTGGCTACAAAATGGAAGCCCACTTTCAACTGGGGATTTTCCCAGAGTATGTCTTTATGTGGCTGTCGATTATTGATCAGCCTAAAGGCAAAGAAGAAATGGCTGAGCGCTTGCTGGCCCATCCAGAATGGTGGAAACAGTTTCCAGAAGATATGATGTTAAATACAGATCATACGGTTAGTGATTATGAACCTCTGACTGGTGATTCTATGGAGAAGGCGTTAGAACGCTTGAAAAAAGTAAAAAAAAGTGAATTACAAATTGGTCGTGTTATTCCCAAAAAGAGTACTTTATGGCAAAAACCAAAAGAAGCACGAGACTATATGCTCGAAACATATAATTTATTACTAGAGATGTATAGCGGGCTAAAAATAGAGTGAAAAGAAACAGTGAAAAATGCTCACACGCTTGGCTTATGAGAAGCTGCTGAACAGCCACTTTTTATGCACCTGTCATATTCTAACTATAGGAAAAATAAATGATTGTGAAATATGTTACACCGCCATTCTTTGCGTGAGAATTCATCGCCTTAAGTATCCAGCGTCTTAAGATCAAAAGAGATAGAAAACTACTCACTACGTCAAAAAAATTATTGAAAATCAATTTAGTTTTTTCACAAATTTCTGCTGAATTAACACAAAACACCCCTTTTATTAAAAAATGACTAGAATGATTAAAATTAGGTATATAGATTGATAAATAATTATTAAAAAAAGTTGACGACTAAAAAAAAGTTCTGTATCATTTTCTCAATACTTGATTTAATTTTCTGACAATTGCTGGTTGTAAGAGGATTGCAGAGAATAATTGAGTAAAAAAGAAAAAATGGAGGAGTGTACATGAAAAAAAGTAAGGTTTTGACAGCTCTTTTAGTTAGTACGTTTGTGCTTGGCGCATGCGGTAACGGAGGGGATAAAAAAGAGGGTAGTTCTGGTGAAAGCAGTGATTTAGTTAAAGAATACAATACTGTATTTGCGACTGATTTAGAAACATTGGATTATACCGTTTCTCAACGTAAAACAAATAGTGATCACTATACAAACTTTGTCGAAGGATTACTAGAAAATGATCGTTATGGAAACTTGGTACCAGCCATGGCTGAATCATGGGAAGTTAGTGAAGATGGTTTAACTTATACGTATCATATTCGTGAAGGTGTCCAATGGATGGACAGCGAAGGCAATGAATATGGAGCTGAAGTAACAGCGCATGATTTCGTTACTGGTTTAAAACATGCAGTAGAGAAAAACTCAGAAACATTATACATTGTGGCAGACAGTATCTCAGGATTATCTGATTACGTTTCAGGAAAAACAGATGACTTTTCTACAGTGGGTGTAAAAGCTGTAGATGATTACACTTTAGAATATACATTGAATCAACCAGAATCTTACTGGAATTCAAAAACAACTTATGGTATTTTGTACCCAATTAATGAAGAATTCTTAACATCTAAAGGTGATGATTTCGGAAAACCTCAACCAGATGGTATTCTTTACAATGGTCCATTTATCTTAGTAAACAACACAGCAAAATCTGTGATTGAATATGACAAAAATGAATCTTATTGGGATTTAGATAATTTACACATTGATACTGTAAAATGGACATATAATGATGGTAGTGATCCAGATGGTCTATTTAAAGCTTACCAAGATGGTACATTGACAGCAGCTCGTGTTTATCCAAACTCAGCTGGCTATAAAGATGTTGTAGCTGAATATCCAGATGCTATTACTTGGTCAGATACAGGTGGTTCTACGTTTAATATGACGTTTAACTTTAACCGTGGTACATTTGATGCAACTTCAAAAACAACGGATAAAGCAAAAGAAGATACTCAAAAAGCAATTCGTAACCGTAACTTCCGTTTAGCTGTATTATTTGGTTTTGATAAAACATCTTATAATGCACAAAATGTTGGGGAAGAAGGAGCAAAAACTTCTTTACGTAATACGTTAATTCCAACAGAATTTATCTCAATTGATGGTAAACCTTATGGCGAAACTGTTGAAGAGAAACTAAAAGCGCTTGATCCCGATGCTTTTGGTGATGTTGACTTAGCCGAAGGTCATGATGCTTATTACAATGCTGAAAAAGCGAAAAAATATATGGATTTAGCGAAAGCTGAATTAGAAGCAGATGGCGTTGAATTCCCAATTCACTTAGATATGCCAGAAGCTGAAACAAGAGAAACAAACGTGAATATGGCAAAATCATTGAAAAATACGATTGAGTCTTCTCTAGGAAAAGACAATGTTGTTATTGATATTCAATTGTTAAATCAAGATAAATATTTAGCAGCGACTTACCAAGCAACAACTGGTGAAGCAGGTGACTTTGATATTTCTAATGCTTCTGGTTGGGGTCCTGACTTTGTCGATCCATCCACTTATTTAAATATTTATGATTCACGTAAGGGCGATATGTTGAAAACACTAGGTCTAGAAGGATCACAAATTGTTGAAGGAAAAGATCCATCAACTGCTGCGAAAGACAGTATTAAATTAAGCGAGTATGATGCATTGTTAGATGACGCATCTGCGATTACTGATAATGATAATGAACGTTATACAAAATATGCTGATGCTGAAGCATGGTTGTTAAACAGCGCAATCCAAATTCCAATCTATGCAGATGAGGGTGTACCTCGTGTAACTAATGTGGTTCCTTACACAAAACCAGATGGTTGGGCAGGAATTGCTGAAAACAAATTGAAATATATTGAAATTCAAGACAGTGCTGTAACTGTAGAACAATATGATAAAGCACGCGCTGAATGGGAAAAAGAAAAAGCAAAATCACAAGAAACAGCAGAATAGTTTATCACAAGTAAAAAAGGCTTTTGAGCCTTTTTTACTTACATATTAGAAAGTAGGGGAAGTAATTTGAAGCGATACCTTTTATTTAGGATATTACGATCAATCCTCAGTATTTTCCTAGTAACGACACTAACTTATACGATTATTTATACGTTAGTTCCCCGTAGAGCAGTCTTCCAAGATGACATTCAATACGGAAAATTAAAAGGAAAACCTGATGAATTGGCAGAGTATGAAAATACAGCGTTTAGTAAGATGGGATATATCGAATATTATAATTCGAAAAAACTAGTTGATACTGTTAAAAAGGACTATCCAGAAGTTACTGGAGAACCAACAGCAGCAAATAAAAAAGTTCTTGAAGCTTGGTCAGAAGAAAATGATTGGGAGTTAAAACAATTTCCTTTAAGTAAGTCATTTTACGCAATCAAAGACATTCCGTTACCAAAACGCGTGTATCGTTTTTATGCTAACATGCTACAAATTGATCATCCATGGAAGGTGCAAGATCCGGATAATCCGGATATGAAACGCTCCCTACGTATTACCAACGATGAATTGGCAGGACTGGCTCTAGTCGGTTCGGGAACACAATATAAATATCAAATTTATTTTGATAAAGAATTCCCGTATATTCACCAAAATATCGTGCACTTAGATTTAGGTGTCTCTTATCCAACGTTTGCCGGACGTAACGTAACAGACGTCATCGGTGGTGGACAAGGAAAATCAGATAGTAAAGAAGTCACTTTCGCTGATGGCAAAACATCACGTTCTTCTGTTGATGTTTATTCAAGACAGTATCAAATGACGAGTAAATTATCTGCAAGAGATAAAAAATTGTATGGCGATAATTATGCTCATACCGACAAAAATTACCGTGACCCATCAATGATTGGTATTTCTTTTAGAATGGGTGTAATTGCTGTCTTACTTGCTTATGGAATTGGGATTCCTTTGGCAATGTTTATGGCTCGTTTTAAAGGAAAATTACCTGATAAAATGGGGATTGGCTTAGTCACGGTCTTAATTTCTGTTCCAAGTTTAGCGTTCATTTATTTCTTCCGTTTTATTGGTAGTCGTCTATTTGGCTTGCCAGATTCATTCCCAACCTTTGGCGCAGGTGATATTCGTTCCTATATCTTACCAACCATTATTTTAGGCTTATTGTCGATTTCAAATATTATTATTTGGATTCGTCGGTACATGATTGACCAACAATCAGCAGATTACGTAAAATTTGCTAAAGCAAAAGGCTTGAATTCACGAGAAATTGCCCGCAAACATATCTTTAAAAATGCAGCAATTCCAATTGTTAACCAAATTCCAATGAGTATTATTGGAGCAATTACTGGGGCAACAATGACTGAAACTATTTTTGCCGCACCTGGTATGGGTAAAATGTTACCCGATGCTATTCAAGCACATAATAACCCAGTTGTCATGGCAATTGTATTTGTCTTTACAACCGTAGCAGTTACTTCTGTTTTAATCGGTGATTTAGCAATGGCAATGGTTGATCCACGAATCAATCTATCAGAAGGAGGGAAATAAACGTGGAAACTTCAGAAAAGAAAATCAATGATGGCTTTAGTTTTGTTTCAACGGATTCCCTAACTTCGGAAAAAATTGATACACCCACATATTCTTATTGGCGTTCAGTAGGAAGAAAGTTTTTTTCTAGCAAAGTAGCAATTGCAATGCTGATTTTAATGGTGGCTATTCTATTAATGTCTTTCATTCAACCGATGTTTAGTGGTTATGATTTTATGAACGTAGATGATATTAATGACTTTTCAAAACGTTACAATCCACCAAGCATGCAAGAATGGTTTGGTACAGATAAAAATGGGATGTCTCTGTTTGATGCTGTTTGGGCAGGCGCTAAAACATCAATTTCAATTAGTGTCTTAGCAACTTTAATCACTACCTTAATTGGTGTTATTGTCGGTGCAATTTGGGGAACCTCTAAAAAAGTCGACCGCGTCATGTTAGAAGTTTACAATGTGGTTACGAATGTACCGCAATTGTTAATCATCATTGTATTGTCTTACACATTTGGTAGTGGTTTTTGGAATTTAATATTTGCGATGTGTGTCACTGGTTGGCTTAGTACAGCTTATTTCATCCGTGTTCAAGTAATGATTATGCGTGACCGTGAGTACAACTTAGCATCAAAAACATTAGGGACGCCAACGATACGAATGATTGTCCGTAATATCTTGCCGTATCTGACATCAATTATTGTAACGAATGTCTCACAATCTTTACCAGCGTTCATTTCATATGAAACGTTCTTATCTTTCCTAGGTGTGGGTTTAAGTGCAGATGTTCCATCATTAGGTAAATTAATCTCAGAGTACACAAATAATATGAGCAACTATCCGTATCTATTTTGGATTCCAGTTACTGTGTTAGCCTTAGTTTCTGTTTCTCTTTACATTGTTGGACAGACCTTGGCGGATGCTGCTGATCCAAGAACACATATGTAAGGAGGCACACTATGGAGAAAAAAACAATTTTAAAAGCTGAAAATATTTCTGTAAGCTTTAAAGTACGTAACCGAGAACTACGTGCAATTCGAAATGTTTCGCTTGAATTGAAAGAACAAGAAACACTAGCCATTGTTGGTGAATCAGGTTCTGGGAAATCTGTGCTTACCAAAACATTTACGGGTATGCTAGAAGCAAACGGTTCAATTACAAGTGGCACCATCGACTATCAAGATAAAAATTTAGCGGCATTGAAAAAAGATGAAGAATGGGACGGGATTCGCGGAAAAGAAATTGCGACCATTTTTCAAGATCCGATGACTTCTTTAAACCCAATTAAAACAATTGGCTCTCAAATTTCTGAAGTTATCGTCAAACATCAAGGGAAAACACCTAAAGAAGCGAAAAAAATGGCGATTGATTTAATGGATCGTACAGGAATTCCTAATGCTGATAAACGTTATGATGAATATCCTTTTCAATATTCTGGTGGGATGCGTCAACGTATTGTTATTGCCATTGCCTTGGCTTGTCGTCCAAAAATTTTAATTTGTGACGAACCAACAACCGCTTTAGATGTAACTATTCAAGCTCAGATTTTAGAACTCATTCGTGAATTACAAGAAGAATATAAATTTACCACTATCTTTATTACACATGATTTAGGGGTAGTAGCAGCGATTGCAGATAAAGTTGCTGTTATGTATGCAGGACAAATTATTGAGACTGGAACAGTAGAAGAAATTTTCTATGATCCACGTCATCCCTATACATGGAGTTTGTTATCATCCTTACCACAATTGGGTCAAAAAGGCGATGAACTCTATTCAGTTCCAGGTACGCCACCTTCTTTATATAAAGAAATTAAAGGAGATGCCTTTGCACCCCGAAGCTCATATGCAATGCAAGTTGACTTTGATAGTGAACCACCTATGTTTCAAGTGACTGACACACATTTTGCTAAAACATGGTTACTTGATCCGCGTGCGCCAAAAGCTGAAAAGCCAGAAATTATTCAAGGGTTGCATGAAAAATTAGTTGCATTAACAGAAGTAACTGAAGGAAATGATGGAGGGGAAGTTCGTGTCTAAAGAAAAAGAAGTCATTTTATCGGTTAAAGATTTAGAAATTACTTTTGGTGAAGGTAAGAAAAAATTTGTTGCCGTACAAGATGCCAATTTTGATATTTACAAAGGAGAAACTTTCTCTCTAGTTGGTGAATCAGGTTCTGGGAAGACCACAATTGGACGTGCAATTGTTGGTTTAAATGAAACAAGCAATGGGGATATTCTCTTTGAAGGAAAACGAATCAATGGCAAGTTGACGAAAAAAGAACTAGAAGACAAAATTCGTAAAATTCAAATGATTTTTCAAGATCCATCGGCTTCTTTAAATGAGCGTGCAACTGTGGAATATATTATCTCTGAAGGTTTATATAATTTTAACTTGTTTAAAAGTGAAGAAGAACGTTTAGAGAAAGTTGAACAATTGATTGAACAAGTTGGTTTGTTGCCAGAGCATATGTATCGATACCCACATGAATTTTCTGGTGGTCAACGTCAACGGATTGGGATTGCTCGTGCTTTAATCATGGAGCCGTCTCTTGTCGTAGCGGATGAACCTATTTCAGCTTTAGATGTGTCGATTCGTGCTCAAGTTTTAAACTTATTGAAAAAATCACAAATTGAAGATGATGTAACCTATTTCTTTGTTGCCCATGATTTATCTGTTGTGCGTTTTATTTCAGATCGAATTGCTGTTATCCGTGCAGGTCGAATTTTAGAGTTAGCAGAAACAGAAGAGTTATTCTTGAATCCGTTACATCCATATACGAAGGCTCTATTATCTGCTGTTCCAATTCCAGATCCGATTTTAGCTCGTAAGAAAAAATTAGTTGTTTATAATCCAAATATGCACGATTATTCCAAAGATAAACCAAGTTTTGAAGAAGTAAAACCAGGACATTATGTTTATGGCAATGCACTGGAATTAGCAGGTTATCGCGCAGCTGTTAAAAATTAGGATAAAAGTGGTGGACAAGATGGGGGTCTTAAAAGCATATCGCTTTAAAATTTATCCTGATGCAGAACAAAAGCAGTTTTTTATTCGAACGTTTGGTTGTGTTCGTTTTACGTATAATCATCTTTTGATGCATCGTAAACAAAATAGTGAAAGCAAACTAACACCAGCTTTATTAAAGAAGGACTATCCGTTTTTAAAAGAGACGGATAGTCTAGCTCTTGCAAATGCCCAACGTAATTTAGAGAAGGCATTTCGTCGCTATTACAGTGGTCAAAGTGGTTTTCCAAATTTAAAAAATAAATCAAATATGTGGCAATCGTATACCACTAACAACCAGAAACATACAATTTATTTTGAAAATGGTAAATTAAAATTACCGAAACTAAAATCACTTGTTGCGGTAAATTTGCATCGCGAAGTAAAAGGCACGATTAAGTCAGCGACAATTTCTTCCAAAAATACCGAAGATTTTTATGTTTCGATTTTGTGTATTGAAGAAGTTGAAAAACTAGAAAAAACGCACCGCGATATTGAAATCTGGTATTGTCCCAAACAACTCGTTCATTTTTCAGAGGGTCATTGTCCCATTTCGTTTAATCAAGAAAAATTGTTAGGACGAATTGAACAAACCAAACGAAAATTACGCTTACGTGCAAAGGTTGCTAAAAAGCACAAAGTTTTATTAGCGGATGCTAAAAACTACCAAAAGCAAAAGAAACGAATGAATCAACTTTTAGTTCAACGAAAAGATAAAAAAGAAGATTTTATAAATCAATTGTCTTATTTTCTAGTTGTGAATTTTGATCGTATTCTCATACAAGAAAATACTTCCGAGATTAACTGTCCAGAACAGGCATTTACAGCAAATGATTGGCAACAATTTTTTAATAAATTACGCTATAAATCAGAGTGGTATGGGAAAAAATTGATTGTTAAAAAAAGTACAGAGTAATATAAGAACTGGAAGGGGCTCCAGGGATAGCCTAGGGTATAGAAAAAATTGTTTGATTTTTGTTTCTAGGAATGTCTGCTCACTAATTATGAAAAAACGAAAAAAGAAGCGTCGAGAATTTCTCGGACGCTTCTTTTGCTTATCTGGTTACTAACTTTTCAAAAAAACATTGAGTTAAACGGACACTAATTAGCATGACAATTTGCGCAATCACAGCAAAAAGTGTCGCTGGTTTTTTTAAAAGAGACGTTTTTGTGAACTGTTTTGCTTCGGTGTAACGATGGATTGACTATCGTATATTGCACGACATTAAGAAACGAGTCTGTGACATAAAGGAGAACAAAACAAAACTATCCAAACAAAATAGAATGATTCCGCTAAAATCAAGGAGCATTCTTCTATTGTTTGGATAGTTTACTGTTAATCTACTAAGGTCACAGGCCTATTTTTATAGTTCTTTAATAATGGAGATTAATAATGAACCGAATTCTTGTGTCGATAATTCAACCGCATCATCCATAGCATGAGCAAAATCTGATGTTACTTTTTTCGTGCGAATGGCTTCTTCAATTGATTTTGTAATTAAATCAGCAGCTTCTTGCCAACCGAGGTATTCTAACAACATGCCACCTGAAAGAAGTAATGAACAAGGATTGGCTTTTCCTTTTCCTGCAATATCGGGTGCTGTCCCGTGTGTTGCCTCAAAAATAGCATAGCCTGTATCATAGTTAATATTACCACCAGGAGCAATTCCGATACCTCCGACTTGTGCGGCTAGCGCATCAGAAATATAATCCCCGTTTAAATTACAAGTTGCAATGACATCATATTTTTCTGGATATAATAGGATTTGTTGTAAGAAATTGTCAGCGATAACATCATTTACAATGATTTTCCCTTGGGCTTTGGCTTCATTTAATGCTGTCTCTGCCGCTTCAGCACCATCCGCTTGTTTGATTCCTTGATATTGATTCATCGTAAAGCAAGCATCTTTATAGGTTGTTTCAGCTAACTCATAGCCCCATAATTTGAAGCCGCCTTCTGTGAATTTCATGATATTTCCTTTATGAACTAAGGTAACGGTTGGTCGCTTTTGAGCAATTGCAAAATCGATTGCAGCGCCAATCAATCGTTTACTTCCTTCTTCAGAAACAGGTTTGACACCGATTGCTGAAGTTTCAGGGAAGCGGATATTTTTCACTGCAAACTGTTCTTGCAACAATTGAATTAATTGTTGTGTCTCAGCTTCGCCTTTTGCAAATTCAATCCCAGCATAAACATCTTCGGTATTTTCGCGGAAAATCACCATATCGGTTTTTTCGGGGGCTTTTACAGGCGAAGGTACGCCTTCAAAATAACGAACAGGGCGAACGCATGCAAATAAATCTAATGTTTGACGTAATGTTACGTTTAATGAACGGATACCACCACCAACAGGAGTAGTTAAGGGTCCCTTTAAGGCCACTTTTGCTTGTTCAATGGCGTCCAAGGTATGATCTGGTAACCAATTACCTGTTTCTTCAAACGCTTTTTCGCCAGCTAAGATTTCTTGCCAGAAAATTTTCTTCTCATCGCCATAGGCTTTTTCGATGGCGGCATCAAATACAGGCTGTGACGCTGCCCAAATTTCAGCACCAACACCGTCTCCCGCAATAAACGGGATGGTTGGTGTATTTGGAATGGTGCGTTGACCATTCGTTACAGTAATATATGTCATAAAATTTCTCCTAGTTTAAAGTAATTTATCGTTTCAGATTGCCTTACGCCATTTTTTTACGGATAACCATTGGTAAAATGCCTTGGTTTTTCCAGTAACGAATATCTGCAGGTGCATCAAAACGGAGACGAGTAGTGAAACGGATTTCAGTGCCATCTGCCTTTTTAGCAACGACATCAATTAATTGTTTTACTTCGGGTTCTTCTGGTAAGAAAATATCAAATGTTTCTTCACCAGTTAGATTTAGTGAATCTGCGGTATCGCCATTTAGATATTCTAAAGGCACAACACCCATCATTACCAAATTACTACGGTGAATACGTTCAAAACTTTCTGCCAGAACAGCTTTAACACCTAATAATTGCGTTCCTTTAGCAGCCCAGTCCCGAGAAGAGCCCATGCCGTAATCTTTTCCTGCAAGGACAATGCCACCAAGATTATTTTCTTGATATTTCATTGAGGCATCATAGATAGACATTTCCTCACCAGTTGGTAAGTATTTAGTCACACTACCCGTACTTCCAGGAACTAGTTGATTTTGTAAACGAATATTTCCAAAGGTTCCACGCATCATAATTTCGTGATTACCTCGACGAGAACCAAATGAGTTGAAATCTCGGTAAGTTACCCCTTTTTCTTTTAAATATTTACCAGCAGGAGAATCTAACCCGATGCTTCCAGCAGGAGAGATATGGTCGGTTGTTACAGAGTCAGCTAACTTAGCTAAGACATGTAAGTTTTCTAATGTTCCTTGCTTGGGTAACTCTTTTGTTAAGCCATCAAAGAATGGAGGGTTAGCGATATAGGTTGATTCATCTTGCCATTCATAACAATCACTTGTTGTTGTTTCAATTTCATTCCAGCGTTCATTTGCATCAAACAAATGTGAGTAAGCTTCTTTAAAGGCATCCGGAGATACATATTTTTGGATACAGTCTTGTACTTCTTCAGCGTTAGGCCAAATATCGTTTAACATCACTGGTTGGCCATCTTTGCCGATTCCTAAAGGTTCTACTGTCAAATCTTTGCGAACAGTTCCGGCTAATGCATAAGCAACAACTAATGGCGGTGAAGCAAGGTAATTTGCTTTGATTAATGGGTGAATACGGCCTTCAAAGTTACGGTTTCCTGATAGAACAGAAGAAACTAATAACTGTTCTTCTTGAATCGCCTCTGAAATAGCATCATCTAAAGGACCAGAATTTCCGATACAGGTTGTACAGCCATAACCAACTAGATAAAAACCTAATTTTTCTAAGTAAGGAAGTAAACCACTTTTAGATAAGTAAGAAGTGACAATTTTCGATCCTGGAGCTAGTGATGTTTTGACATAAGCAGGAACTTTTAAGCCTTTTTCTACAGCGTTTCTAGCAAGCAACCCTGCTGAAAGCATAACAAAGGGGTTACTTGTATTTGTACAACTGGTAATCGCTGCTAATAAAACGTCCCCTGTATGGATAATGTTATCTTCTTTATCCCATTTGATTTCAGCAGATTTCTCTAATTCTTCTGCGGGTAAGCCAAAACCTTTTGGTCCAACTGGCGCTTGAATAGATTGATCAAAATCTTCGGCAACATTCGATAATGAAATTCGATCTTGAGGACGTTTTGGTCCAGCAAGGGAGGGTTGAATTTCACCCAAATCAATAGTAATGACTTTTGTATAGGTCGGTACAACGTCTTTATCGTAAAACAAATGATTTTCTTTGGCATAAGTTTCTACTAAGTCAATTAGTTCAGGTGAACGGCCAGTAGTTGCCATGTAGTTTAACGTTTCTTCATCAATTGGACAAAATCCACAAGTTGCCCCATATTCGGGTGCCATATTTGCTAAAGTCGCACGGTCTGCTAAACTCAATTCAGAATAACTAGTTCCGAAATATTCAACAAATTTTCCTACTACTTTTTCATTACGTAAACGTTCAGTAACGGCAAGTGCTAAGTCAGTGGCCGTTGTGCCAGCTGGAAAAGAACCAACAAACTCAACACCAATAACTTCAGGTGTTGGGAAGAAAGAAGCTTCCCCTAAGATAGCTGCTTCGGCTTCAATTCCACCCACGCCCCAGCCTAGAACGCCTAATCCATTAATCATTGTGGTATGTGAGTCTGTTCCTTGTAATGTATCTGGGAACAATAACGTTTTACCATCTACTTCTTTACTGATGACCACATCAGATAAAGATTCAATGTTTACTTGGTGAATGATTCCAGTTTCTGGCGGTACCACTTCAAAATCATTAAATGATTGTTGTGCCCATTTTAAGAATTGATAACGTTCTTGATTGCGTTCGAATTCTCTTTCTGTATTAATTGCAATGGCTTCAGGACGACCAGAAGCATCCACTTGAACAGAATGGTCAACGACTAAGGTAACAGGAATTTCAGGGTTGATGTCTGAGGCATTTCCACCTAGTGAAACAATTGCATCACGCATCGCCGCTAAATCAACGACAGCAGGAACACCAGTAAAATCTTGTAAGACAACGCGGGCTGGTTTAAAAGGGACAACTCCTTGAGGGGTATTTGGGTTCCAATTTACTAAAGTATCAATATTTTCTTCAGTGACATCTTCACCAAGATGGCGGGCAACACTTTCTAGTAGAACACGAATCGAGTAAGGCAAAGCAGCTAAGTTACCATTGTATTCTTTTACTACATCAGCAATTGCACAATAATCATATTCTTTGCTATTTAATTTTAAATGTTTCTTCCAATGCATTAAAATGCCTCCAATTCTATTTTAGAGTCTTAGAATAATTATACGTTTTTATTTTGAAAAAGCAAATCAATAAATTTTAATTCTTTCATTTTTAACTTATCATGTTATAATGGTTTCCATAATTTGTTTTAAAAAAACGAGCTAAAATATCAAAAGAAGGTAGAATAGGAGGAGTAAAAGTGGAAGAATATCAAAATTCCTTTCCAAGTTTAGAAGAACTCGCTTTAAGATGTTATGCAAATGATAAAATAGATGTGCAACTTTATACAGAAAGTGATGTAAAGCGAGGGTTACGTGATAACAGTGGAAAAGGAGTCGTTGTAGGGCTGACCAATATTTCGACAATTTATCCTGAAAAGATTGTCAACGGGGAGAAAATCCCAGGTGTAGGTGAGTTGCGTTACCGTGGAATCGATATCGATGAATTGGTGAATGGTTTTGTTTCAGAAGGACGATTTGGTTTTGAGGAAGTTGCATATTTATTACTTTTTGGAGAACTACCTTCAGATAAAGAATTGTATGATTTTCAAGAAATTATTGCCAAAAGACGTACTTTGCCAACTAATTTCGTACGTGACGTGATTATGAAAGCTCCTCCAGAAAGTATCATGAATAGCTTGTCTCGGAGTATTTTAACTTTAGCAAGCTATGATGAAAAAGCTGACGATGTAAGTATTGAGAACGTTTTAGATCAAAGTTTAAGTTTAATTGCCGTTTTTCCAATGCTAGCAGTATACGCTTATCATGCCTATAATCATTATACTAAAGATGAAAGTATGTACATTCATCGTCCCAAAGCAGGGTTAAGTACAGCAGAAACAATTCTAACAATGTTACGCCCGGATAAACAGTATACGCCACAAGAAGCACAAACCTTAGATATGGCATTAGTACTACATATGGAACATGGTGGGGGGAATAACTCTACTTTTACTACACGTGTGGTTACTTCAAGTGGTTCGGATACGTATTCAACGATTGCTGCAGCTTTAGGTTCGCTAAAGGGACCAAAACATGGTGGTGCGAATATTAAAGTGACGCAAATGATGGAAGATTTAAAAGAAAAGGTCTCAGATTATTCTGATGAAAATGCAGTACGCCAATATCTATCAGATATTTTGGATAAAAAAGAATTTGATAAAAAAGGCTTGATTTATGGAATGGGGCATGCGATTTATAGCGATAACGATCCGCGGGCAGCAATTTTTAAACGATATGTATCCAAATTAGCGGAAGAAAAAGGAAAAGAAGCTCAAGCGGAATATAATCTATATACATTGGTTGAGCGAGTAGCGCCAGAAATTATTGGAGAAAAACGCCGAATGTATAAAGGGGTTAGTGCAAATATCGACTTTTTCAGTGGATTTGTCTATAGTATGTTAGGTTTGCCACCTGAATTATATACACCGATCTTTGCAATTGCTCGTATTGTAGGTTGGTCAGCGCATCGTATTGAAGAGTTGATTAATGTTCAAAAAATTATGCGCCCAGCTTATCAAGAAGTATCTGTTGATCGTTATTATCAAACATTAGAGGAGCGTTCAATCAAATCAATTGATAAAGGTGCATAAAAAGACAACGATAACTACTATTTACAAATAGCAAGTTATTGTTGTCTTTTTTTATAAAAAAACATCCAATACTCTGTAAACAAAGTATTGGATGTAAGAATAATTTCTTATAGTTTTTGGTTGTAGTATTCAACGACTAAAGCTTCGTCAACTTCAAGAGTTAATTCGTCACGTTCTGGTAAACGGATTAATGATCCTTCTAGTTTGTCAGCATCGAAGCTTACAAATGCTGGACGCCCAACAGTTGCTTCAACAGCTTCTTTAATAGTAGAGATACCTTTAGATTTTTCGCGAACGCCGATCACTTGACCAACTTCAACGCGGAATGAAGGGATATCAACACGTTTGCCATCAACAGTGATGTGACCGTGGTTAACTAATTGACGTGCTTGACGACGAGTAGTTGCTAAACCTAGACGGTAAACAACGTTGTCTAAACGACGTTCTAGTAATACCATGAAGTTAACACCGTGTTTTCCTTCTTTGATTTTGCTTGCTTGTACGAATAAAGTACGGAATTGACGTTCATTCATACCATACATATGACGTAGTTTTTGTTTTTCGTTTAATTGCATACCGTACTCAGAGCGTGATCCACGGCTGTTTGGTCCGTGTTGTCCTGGTGCGTATGGGCGACGTGCTAATTCTTTTCCAGTGCCAGATAAAGAAATACCTAAGCGACGAGAAAGTTTCCATGATGGTCCTGTATAACGAGACATTTAAAAATTCCTCCAATAAAATAAGTTTTTTTGGAGTAAAATAATCCGATGAAAAATTCATAACACGTGTAGTTCGTTCTTCAACCTTCACCTTCGCAGCCGCGGTTACGCAATTGCACCCGTAGAGGGCAACGAACTGGTGACGTATGATTATTTTTCTGCTGCATTATTTTACACAAAGAATAGTATATGATAACTTTAGTCAGATTGTCAAGCTTAATACACTGGGGATTATGGTAGATTTCTGTGTAATTTGTGAAAAATATATCGGAAATGAAAAAATAGTGGTTTATAAGGTTGAAAAATTTTCGCTTATATTATCACAAGATAGCTGAAAAAAGTAGGAAATAATGAGATATTAATAGGGGTAAATCAATAAATTAATAAGCAATGAGATGGTTGATAAATAGCGTTTTATGAAAAAATAATGAAAGAGCGAGAGAGGAAAAGAAAAAGAAAGTAATCTTTTTCACAAAATCCTTTACAAAATAAGAATTTCTCTTTAAAATGAAAAGGTGAGTTTTAAAAAAAGAAGCGAAGGTGAAAAGAATGATGAATCCAATCTCCCCCTTATTAGAAAAAATTGATTCGTCCATCAGTAAAAAAGTGGATTTAATCGAAAAAAGTTATGTACGTTATGCTGTGCGTGCGATGTTGGCCTGTTTATTTTTAACATTAGGAACAGCGATAGCTTTTTCGATTGCGATGAAAGGTGAAGATATTGCACATGGACTTGGTAAAATGTTGTACGCGTTCATGTTTAGTTGGTCATTAGTTATGATTTTATATATGAATGCTGAGTTGGGAACCTCTAATATGCTATATATGACAGTTGGTGTATATCGCAAACGTTTGTCAATAAATCTCGCTTGCAAGATATTATTTACCTGTATTTTATTTAATTTAATTGGCGGCGTTCTATTCGGTTACTTAGTATCTTTGACGGGCCCATTCCAAAATCTACCCGCAGACAATTATATGTTTGAAGCAATTGCAACCAAGCTTAACAAATCGACTATTCAAATTATTGTTGAAGGTATCTTTGCAAATATTGTTGTAAATACAGCTGTTCTAGCAAGTATGCGGATGAAAGACGATGCCGGCAAGGTGATGTCAATTATCTTTATTATTTTCATTTTTGCTTTCCTAGGGTATGAGCATGTTATCGCAAATTTCCCAGCGTTCTCACTTGCTTATTTTGCTTCTCATGGAACGATTGAAGCGATGACTGCGGGGAATGTTATTCATAATTTAATTTTTGCCTTAATTGGTAATTATGTTGGTGGCGGATTAGTAATTGGTTTGGTTTACGCTTGGTTAAACAATTCAAAATCAAATTATGTAGACTAATCTACCTATTCAACTATTCAAAATGTCGAATCTTTTATGATTTGGCATTTTTTTGTTTTAGAAAAATAATCAAGAATATTGAAAAGACCAGATAACTATGTTTAAGTAGTAGTAAGAAATAAAAGAAAGCGAGTTAACAAACGTGGAACGTAAATTATTTGCCTTTGATATTGATGGAACGCTTTTGGATTCAAAGAAACGAGCATTGCCTAGTACCATTTTTGCTCTAGAAGAATTACGAAAAGCTGGACACTTTGTAACAGTAGCAACTGGGCGTAGTCGCTATTTAGCTAAACCAGTTATTGAAACATTTGAATTTGATAATTACATTCTTTGTAATGGTTCTGCAGCATTTATGAATCATGAACAAGTTTATAAAAATTTATTACCAGAAGAGCAAATTCGTGCGTTTATCAAAGAAGCGCATGAAATGTTAATTGATACGTCATTTATTGGTTTAGATGACTCGAAACGTTCAACAACCTTCAATCCAGAACGTATGGAAGAGGCAATGAGCTCGTTTGGCGCAACTACCCCTGGTTTAGATCCAACCTTTCTTGATACGGCGGATGTTTATCAAGCTTTAGCATTTTATGATGCTGAATTGGAACACTTTTTTGACGAGAAGTATCCAGAATTGCACTTTGTTCGTTGGCATGAAAAATGTGTGGATGTCATCCCAAAAGGTGGCTCAAAGGCTACGACTATTTTGCATGTTGCTGAGCAAGTGGGTTTAACTAAAGCTGATGTCATTAGTTTTGGTGATGGAATGAACGACCGTGAAATGTTGGCGATGTCAGGTGTAGGTGTGGCAATGGGAAATGCCTCGGGCGAAGTTCGTCAATACGCCGATATGATTACTACAGATAATGATAATGATGGGATTTGGAAAGCGTTAGTAGAGTTAGGTTTTTTAACCGAAAAGTAGGAGGGAGTCACGATGAAGATTGCGTTAATCGCTCATGATCGAAAAAAAGATTTAATGGTGAAACTAGTAGGTGCTTACCAACCTATTTTGGAAAAGCATGAATTATTTGCAACTGGGACTACAGGTGGTAGAATCCAAGATGCAACTGGTTTGCCTGTGCATCGCTTTAAATCTGGTCCGCTAGGCGGCGACCAGCAAATTGGAGCGATGATTTCAGAAGATGCATTAGATATGGTGATTTTTTTGCGAGATCCGTTAGCTGCTCAGCCGCATGAACCTGATGTGACGGCTTTAATTCGTTTATCAGACGTTTATGAAATCCCATTAGCGACAAACATTGGCACAGCAGAAATTTTGATCCGTGGCTTAGAAGCGGGATTTGCTGACTTTCGAGAAATTATTCATGAGTTGGATCATACCCCGTTGTCCTTTTAACTTGCTTAAAAGAGTTTGGAACTCCAAACTCTTTTTTTTCTACTCTAAAACCTTTATAATAGGAAAAGATGTTAATAGAGAAGAGGAAATTATGTGCGGGTTTTATTTATTGGTGATGTAGTTGGGTCGTTAGGAAGAGAAACAATTACGGATTATTTACCGAGGTTAAAAAAGGTTTATCGTCCTCAAGTTACAATTTTAAATGGTGAAAATGCAGCAGCTGGTCGTGGGATCACTGAAAAAATCTATAAAAAATTTTTGCAAGATGGTGTTGATGTGGTGACGCTTGGTAATCATACATGGGATAATCGAGCAATTTTTGAATTCATTGATGATGCCAAAAAAATGATTCGTCCAGCAAATTTTCCAGAAGCAGCCCCAGGAAAAGGCATTGTTTACGTGAAAGTTAATGCAATTGAATTGGCAGTGATTAATTTACAAGCACGTTCGTTTATGGTGGATATAGATGATCCATTTAAAAAAGCGGATGAATTAGTTACAGAAGCACGTAAACGTACGCCGTTCATTTTTGTTGATTTCCACGGAGAAACAACAAGTGAAAAACAAGCGATGGGATGGTATTTAGATGGTCGTGTTTCAGCTGTTGTAGGGACACATACGCATGTGCAAACGAATGATGCGCGAATTTTACCACAAGGGACAGCTTATTTATCTGATGTTGGCATGACAGGGCCTTATGATGGCATTTTAGGAATGAAGCGTGAAGCTATTATTGAAAAGTTCTTAACAGCTTTACCACAGCGCTTTGAAGTTGTGGAACAAGGTCGAAGTATTTTATCAGCGTGTATTATTGAAATAGATGAACAAACAGGGAAAGCCAAATCGATTCAACCGATTCAGATTAATGAAGATCGCCCGTTTACAGAATAATCCAGAAGCGAGGGAAAGATGGTGAGTCCTTTAGAGCAAGAACCGCAAATTCAGCATGAATTAGATGTTTTACTAGAGTTATTAGCAGAACATGAAATCATCAAGGAATTTAAACAGGTGCAAAAAAAAGCACGCCAAAATGAACATTTAAAAGAAATTGAAGAAGCAATAAAACGTGCGCAAAAAGATGCTGTGCAATATGCTCATTACGGAAAACCTGAAGCAGAAAGACAAGCTATTGCCCGTATTAATGAATTAAATAAAGAATATGCTGAGCATCCCTTAGTGATTGCTTACCGAGAAAAATTAATGGAAGCGAATGATTTGTTGCACTATGTAACAACTAGCTTGCAGCAGCAAGTAAATCAAGCTATTGAGGAGGAAGAAACAAATGCCTCAAAAAACGAAGCATACCCCAATGATGGAACAATACTTTAGCATCAAGGCTCAATACCAAGATGCTTTTTTGTTCTATCGACTAGGGGATTTTTACGAATTATTTTATGAGGATGCGCTACAAGTTGCGCAATTATTAGAGTTAACTTTGACCAGTCGCAATAAAAATGCTGAAGATCCTATCCCGATGTGTGGAGTGCCTTATCACGCAGCTGCCAATTATATTGATACCTTGGTTGAACAAGGATATAAAGTTGCTATTTGTGAGCAAGTGGAGGATCCTAAAACAACTAAAGGGATGGTCAAGCGTGAAGTTGTTCAATTAATCACGCCAGGTACTGTGATGGATGGAAAAGGGTTATCTGCCAAAGATAATAACTTTCTGACTGCTTTGGCATCGGCTGGTTCTCGTTATGGCTTTGCTTATGTTGATTTGACAACGGGTGAATTACGTTCGGCAATTTTAGAAGATGAAGAAGCTGTTTTGAACGAAGCATCTGCTTTGCAAACCAAAGAAGTAGTGTTTACCAGCGATATTCCTGAACGTGTTAGTGAACTGCTAGAAAGTCGTTTAGGTGTGATTTTTTCTACACAAGAAGTTTATGAAGAGAATGCGGAATTTCAGTTTTTAACTAGTGGACTGAATGACCCTCTGGAAAAAGAAGTTACTGGTAAGTTGTTGAGCTATTTAGCAGTTACACAAAAGCGTAGTCTGGATCATATTCAAAAAGCAGTGTCTTATCAACCAGATCATTTCTTGAAAATGGACTATTATTCAAAATTTAATCTGGAACTAACGCAATCTATTCGTACTGGTAAAAAACAAGGAACCTTGTTGTGGTTGTTAGATGAAACGAAAACGGCAATGGGCGGACGGTTGTTAAAGCAATGGCTAGATCGTCCGTTAATTCAACAAAGTCAAATTACTGCTCGTCAAGATCAAGTTGCTTCGCTGATTCAGGCCTTTTTTGAACGGTCTGATTTACAAGAAGCGTTAACCAAGGTTTATGACTTAGAACGTTTAGCTGGTCGTGTAGCATTCGGTAGTGTGAATGGTCGTGATTTGATTCAACTACGAACATCTTTACAACAAGTACCGTACATTCATAGTATTCTATCTGGAATTGACCATGGTGAATGGAAGGAATTATTGACTCGTTTAGAACCGATGGATGATTTAGTAGCCTTGGTTGATTCAGCAATTAATGAGGATGCACCTTTACAGATTACAGAAGGAAATGTTATAAAAGATGGTTTTAATGATCAATTAGATCAATACCGACAAGCGATGCGTAATGGTAAAAAGTGGTTAGCTGAATTAGAAGCAAAAGAACGTCAAGCGACAGGAATTAAAAACTTAAAAGTCGGTTTTAATCGTGTATTTGGTTACTATATTGAAGTGACCAAATCGAATTTGACTAACCTGGAAGAAGGTCGCTACGAACGGAAGCAAACATTAGCTAATGCAGAGCGTTTTATTACCCCGGAGTTAAAGAAGCTAGAGAAATTAATTTTAGAAGCAGAAGAGCAATCTGTTGATTTAGAATATCGGTTGTTTTTAGAAGTTAGAGAAGAAGTGAAAAAAGCTATTGATCGGTTACAGCGTTTAGCCAAGGCGATTAGTAGTGTCGATGTGCTTCAAAGTTTTGCAACAATCAGTGAACGTTATCAATATACTCGTCCAGAACTTAACACAGAAAAAACGTTAAAAATTGTGGATGGTCGACATCCAGTCGTAGAAAAAGTGTTGGGGCATCAAGAATATATTCCTAATACGATTGATATGAATCAAGAAACATGGATTCTCTTAATTACAGGACCGAATATGTCTGGTAAAAGTACGTACATGCGTCAATTAGCCTTAACGGTAGTGATGGCACAGATTGGTTGTTTTGTACCAGCTCAATCTGCCGATATGCCGATTTTTGATCGTATCTTTACGCGGATTGGTGCGAGCGATGATTTGATTGCGGGACAAAGTACGTTTATGGTTGAAATGATGGAAGCTAATCAAGCTTTGCGTTATGCTACGCCGAATAGTTTGGTTTTATTTGATGAATTAGGTCGGGGAACTGCTACTTATGACGGGATGGCTTTGGCTCAATCGATTATTGAATATATTCATAAGGAAGTCCAAGCTAAAACACTTTTTTCAACTCATTATCACGAATTGACTGTGCTAGATGAAGAGTTGTCGCATTTACGTAATGTTCATGTAGGTGCCGTAGAAAAAGATGGCGAAGTCGTTTTCTTGCATAAGATGATGGAAGGTCCTGCAGATAAAAGTTATGGTATTCATGTGGCGAAAATTGCAGGGCTGCCGCAAGAATTGTTACAACGTGCGTCGGTGATTTTACGAGAGTTAGAAGAAGGGCATAGCTCATCGGTTACACCTCTTGTAGAAAAAACACCTATAATGGAAGAAACCGAACAATTATCATTGTTTGGTGAAGTGAATCCGCAAGAGCAGAAAATATTGGAGCAATTGCAAGCTTTAAATGTTCTAGAAATGACGCCAATGGATGCATTAAATGCATTATATGAACTAAAAAAACAAATGCCGAAGTAGAAAGAGGGGAAGACAATGGGAAAAATTCAAGAACTGTCCGAACGTCTTGCCAATCAGATTGCAGCAGGAGAGGTTGTTGAACGACCGGCTTCTGTTGTCAAAGAATTAGTTGAAAATGCCATTGATGCAGGTAGTACACAAATTGATATTTTGTTAGAAGAAGCGGGCTTGAAAAAGATTCAAGTAATCGACAACGGTGAAGGAATTGCGGAAGATGATGTTGTTAATGCGTTTAAACGTCATGCTACAAGTAAAATTCACACGCGTGACGACTTATTCCGGATTCGTACGCTGGGATTTCGTGGTGAAGCTTTGCCGAGTATTGCATCTGTGTCGATTGTCACAGTTGAGACAGCCGCTCAAGGTGAAACACAAGGTACTTTTTTGGAAATGAAAGGTGGTACCATTGAAGAACATCGCCCGTCAGCCTTGCGTCAAGGAACAAAAATTACTGTAGAACAATTATTCTTTAATACGCCTGCTCGTTTGAAATATGTTAAAACGTTACAGACCGAGTTAGCAAATATTGGTGATATTGTTAACCGTTTGGCACTCAGTCATCCGAATATTGCTTTTCGTTTAGTTCATGATGGTAATAAGATGATGGCTACTTCGGGGAATGGTGATTTGAAGCAAGCTGTTGCCGGAATCTATGGATTGCAGACTGCGAAAAAAATGCGCTCAATTCATATCAAAGATTTAGATTTTGATGTTCAAGGTTATATTTCTTTGCCAGAAGTTACAAGAGCAAGTCGTAATTATATCTCGACAATCATCAATGGTCGCTATATCAAGAATATTGCTTTAAATAAAGCAATTGTGAATGGATACGGTTCAAAATTAATGGTAGGACGTTACCCCATTGCTGTTGTTGAAATTAAGATGGATCCATTGTTAGTTGATGTGAATGTGCATCCAACAAAGCAAGAAGTGCGTTTATCTAAAGAACCTGAACTAACAGCCTTGATTAGTAAAGTGATTAATGAAGTCTTGCGAGAAGAAAATTTAATTCCTAATGCTGCTGATAATTTGCGTTTTAAGAAAAAAATCGACAATCAAGAAAAAGTCGAACAACTATCTATTGAATTAGAGCAACCCCAGAGCACAAAAAACGGCTTGAGTTTTAATAAAGAAACAGGCGACTTTTATATAGAAGAAAGTTTTACGGAGCAACCTGTGAAACCGACTTCTGAAGAGATAGCTGAAGAGACGAATACTACAAGTTTTGAATTTCCAGAAACTCCGGAAATTCCGATTGAAGTTTCTGGAACTACTGGAAATTATGAAAGGCAACTACAAAGTGAGTCTATCAATCAAGACCATCCAGAATTTGATTTTCATAAAAAAGGATCACAAATGATTGAGCAGTTGCAAGAAGAAGTTGTGAAGCAGCGTTTTCCACAGCTAGAATATTTCGGACAAATGCATGGAACGTATTTATTTGCTCAGAGTCAAGATGGGTTGTACATTATTGATCAGCATGCAGCTCAAGAGCGAATTAAATATGAGTATTTTCGTAAAAAAATTGGTGAAGTGGGAAATGATCTGCAAGAATTACTCGTACCGATTGTATTGGATTATCCTAATAGTGATGCTTTGAAATTAAAAGAACGGGTAACTGCTTTGCAAGAAGTAGGAATTCATTTAGAAGAGTTTGGGGCGAATAGTTTTATTGTTCGTGCCCATCCTACTTGGTATCCGACAGGTCAAGAAGAAGGTATTATACGTGAAATGATTGATATCTTGCTTACAAATGGTAAAGTCAGTGTTCACCAATTTAGAGAAGCGACGGCCATCATGATGAGTTGCAAACGTTCAATTAAAGCTAATCATTATTTGAATCCACAACAAGCTCGCGTTTTATTAGAAGATTTAGCGAAATGTGAAAATCCGTTTAATTGTCCGCATGGTCGTCCAGTACTCATTCATTTTACCAATAGTGATATGGAAAGAATGTTTAAACGTATTCAAGATCCGCATCGCTCTCGAGGAGGAGAAGGATGAAGGTTATCTTAGCTTCACAATCACCTAGAAGAAGAGAATTGTTGAAATTACTAATTGATAATTTTGAAGTTATTCCAGCGGATATTGATGAAACAATTCGTTCAGGCGATCAACCCAAAGAATATGTGTTGCGTATGGCTAAGGAAAAAGCGTCGTTTATTACTCAGCAAGATCCAAAAACATTGGTAATTGCTAGTGATACGATTGTAGTTAGTGAAGGCGATATTTTAGGGAAACCGACTTCGCGTGAGGATGCGCAGCGAATGTTAAAGAAAATGAGTGGGAAAACACATGATGTTTATACCTCTGTAGTTTTATCTTCAGATGGGTGCGAACTAGAAGGGATTGCTTCAGCTAAGGTAAGGTTTTTTGAACTCTCTGAAAAAGAAATTAATGATTATTTAGATAAGCAAGAATATATGGATAAAGCTGGAGCGTATGGCATTCAGGGTGCAGCCGCGATTTTTGTTCAGGAAATACAAGGAGATTATTATGCAATTGTTGGTTTTCCTGTAGGTATGGTTCATCAACTATTAAAAAAATTCAGTGTTTAACTAAGCACTGAATTTTTTCTTTTTCTATTGACTTGTAGATAAGAAATATGGTAAGTTATTCAACGCTGGTTTTAAATGTAAGTGAATATATCTATTTCTGAAAAAAGATGAAATAAAGTATTGACTTCGAAAAGAGCAGATGGTATTATAACAAAGTCGTTAAGATGAATGTGTGATTTTAAGTTGTTTTAAAAAGTTTTTATCGTTTTTAAAATAACAAGAAATAAATAATTTTTATATTTTATTTTTGAAAATAAAATTATTTAATTCGAAAAAAATAGTTGACATTCATTTGGCGAGATGGTATTATATAAAAGTTGCTAACGCAGCGAAAAAAGTAGACCTTTGAAAACTGAACAAAGCAAGCAAACGAACCAATTGTGTAGGATACTTCTATTAGATAGAAGTTATACAACAAGCAAGCAATAGCTAGCAAAGTTAATTTTTTACTGAGCTTAACAATCGAAAGATTGTTTCAAATTTTTTATGAGAGTTTGATCCTGGCTCAGGACGAACGCTGGCGGCGTGCCTAATACATGCAAGTCGAACGCTTCTTTTCCGCCGAACTTCGGTTCACTGGAAAAGAGGAGTGGCGAACGGGTGAGTAACACGTGGGTAACCTGCCCATCAGAGGGGGATAACACTTGGAAACAGGTGCTAATACCGCATAATGCTTTTTCTCGCATGAGAGAAAGCTGAAAGGCGCTTTTGCGTCACTGATGGATGGACCCGCGGTGCATTAGCTAGTTGGTGAGGTAACGGCTCACCAAGGCAACGATGCATAGCCGACCTGAGAGGGTGATCGGCCACACTGGGACTGAGACACGGCCCAGACTCCTACGGGAGGCAGCAGTAGGGAATCTTCGGCAATGGACGAAAGTCTGACCGAGCAACGCCGCGTGAGTGAAGAAGGTTTTCGGATCGTAAAACTCTGTTGTTAGAGAAGAACAAGGATGAGAAGAGAATGTTCATCCCTTGACGGTATCTAACCAGAAAGCCACGGCTAACTACGTGCCAGCAGCCGCGGTAATACGTAGGTGGCAAGCGTTGTCCGGATTTATTGGGCGTAAAGCGAGCGCAGGCGGTTTCTTAAGTCTGATGTGAAAGCCCCCGGCTTAACCGGGGAGGGTCATTGGAAACTGGGAGACTTGAGTGCAGAAGAGGAGAGTGGAATTCCATGTGTAGCGGTGAAATGCGTAGATATATGGAGGAACACCAGTGGCGAAGGCGGCTCTCTGGTCTGTAACTGACGCTGAGGCTCGAAAGCGTGGGGAGCGAACAGGATTAGATACCCTGGTAGTCCACGCCGTAAACGATGAGTGCTAAGTGTTGGAGGGTTTCCGCCCTTCAGTGCTGCAGCAAACGCATTAAGCACTCCGCCTGGGGAGTACGACCGCAAGGTTGAAACTCAAAGGAATTGACGGGGGCCCGCACAAGCGGTGGAGCATGTGGTTTAATTCGAAGCAACGCGAAGAACCTTACCAGGTCTTGACATCCTTTGACCACTCTAGAGATAGAGCTTTCCCTTCGGGGACAAAGTGACAGGTGGTGCATGGTTGTCGTCAGCTCGTGTCGTGAGATGTTGGGTTAAGTCCCGCAACGAGCGCAACCCTTATTGTTAGTTGCCATCATTTAGTTGGGCACTCTAGCGAGACTGCCGGTGACAAACCGGAGGAAGGTGGGGATGACGTCAAATCATCATGCCCCTTATGACCTGGGCTACACACGTGCTACAATGGGAAGTACAACGAGTTGCGAAGTCGCGAGGCTAAGCTAATCTCTTAAAACTTCTCTCAGTTCGGATTGTAGGCTGCAACTCGCCTACATGAAGCCGGAATCGCTAGTAATCGCGGATCAGCACGCCGCGGTGAATACGTTCCCGGGCCTTGTACACACCGCCCGTCACACCACGAGAGTTTGTAACACCCGAAGTCGGTGAGGTAACCTTTTTGGAGCCAGCCGCCTAAGGTGGGATAGATGATTGGGGTGAAGTCGTAACAAGGTAGCCGTATCGGAAGGTGCGGCTGGATCACCTCCTTTCTAAGGAATATTACGGAAACTACACAAACGTTTGCCTTTGTTCAGTTTTGAGAGGTTTACTCTCAAACAGATTGTTCATTGAAAACTGGATATTTAAAGTAAAGAAATCAAAACAAACCGAGAACACCGCGTTGAATGAGTTTTTTAATAAGTTCAATTGCTTATTTTTCTTGATAAAACTTCTATCGCTAGAAGATCTTTATCAAAACCCAACCGTAAGGTTGATAAGGTTAAGTGAATAAGGGCGCATGGTGGATGCCTTGGCACTAGGAGCCGATGAAGGACGGGACTAACACCGATATGCTTTGGGGAGCTGTAAGTAAGCTTTGATCCAGAGATTTCCGAATGGGGGAACCCAGCATCTTTTATAGGATGTTACTTGTCAGTGAATACATAGCTGGCAGGAGGTAGACGCAGAGAACTGAAACATCTAAGTACCTGCAGGAAGAGAAAGAAAATTCGATTCCCTGAGTAGCGGCGAGCGAAACGGGAAAAGCCCAAACCAAGATGCTTGCATCTTGGGGTTGTAGGACTCCGATATGGTAGTTTTTTCAGATAGTTGAATAACTTGGAAAAGTTAGCTAAAGAGGGTGAAAGCCCCGTAGACGAAATGTGAAAGACACCTAGGAGGATCCTGAGTACGGCGGAACACGAGGAATTCCGTCGGAATCCGGGAGGACCATCTCCCAAGGCTAAATACTCCCTAGTGACCGATAGTGAACCAGTACCGTGAGGGAAAGGTGAAAAGCACCCCGGAAGGGGAGTGAAATAGAACCTGAAACCATGTGCCTACAACAAGTTAGAGCCCGTTAATGGGTGATAGCGTGCCTTTTGTAGAATGAACCGGCGAGTTACGATTGCATGCGAGGTTAAGTTGAAGAAACGGAGCCGTAGCGAAAGCGAGTCTGAATAGGGCGAATGAGTATGTAGTCGTAGACCCGAAACCATGTGATCTACCCATGTCCAGGTTGAAGGTGCGGTAAAACGCACTGGAGGACCGAACCCACGTACGTTGAAAAGTGCGGGGATGAGGTGTGGGTAGCGGAGAAATTCCAAACGAACTTGGAGATAGCTGGTTCTCTCCGAAATAGCTTTAGGGCTAGCGTCGAAGTTGAGAATGATGGAGGTAGAGCACTGTTTGGACTAGGGGCCCATC
>NZ_CM177095.1:792500-1050000 GCF_058216475.1 Enterococcus sp. AMC2644 | reverse complement strand
TCAGAAGTGGAAGTGCAGTGATGTACGGAGCGGACTGATACTAATCGATCGAGGACTTAACCAAAAGAAAAAATTGAATTCAAGGTTGATTTGACCTTTACTTTAAATCCAGTTTTGAATGAACAACGTTCATTCAATTAAATAGTGTGGTGGCGATAGCGAGAAGGATACACCTGTTCCCATGCCGAACACAGAAGTTAAGCTTCTTAGCGCCGATTGTAGTTGGGGGTTGCCCCCTGTGAGAGTAGGACGTCGCCACGCAATATCATTTGATGAGACTATAGTAGTCATTCCATTTTAGAATGTCTACCATAGTCTTTTTTGTTTTTTAAAAAAATTTTTTCAAATTAAAAAATCACTGCTCTAGAAGAACAGTGATACAATAGGTTAAATAGTCTCATATGCTAGTTTTTTAATGATTATTTCATGTTGAGGATAATCTTCTAACAGTTCATTTTGTGTAAATAGTTCAAAGTCTTGATAATCAAAACCTGGAGCGACAACACAGCTAACTAAAGCAAATCCATTTTCTACACTGGAACCAAAAATAGTATTTTTAGGAACTGTATAAGATAATCTTTCGCCTAAATGAGGATGTTTGCCTAATGCGATGGCTTCATAATGTCCATTTGGAAAAATGCAGTGAACGGTCAAGGTTTCTCCTTCATGATAAAACCACGTTTCATCTGATTGTAATCGATGAAAATGAGAAGGACTATCGGTATTGAGTAAAAATAAGATCGAAGTATAAAGTGGGCGTGGCCCATTGGTAGTTACAATTGTTTGCTCGCTGCTATCTGTTTGTTTGAAGTAACCACCTTCTTCATGAGGCATTAATTGTAATTGTTGAATCCAGTGTTCTGCTGTTTGCATTTGAGTGGAGTTAAAACTCCATCACCTTCCTTTCTATATTACATAAAGTCATTATACACTGATAAGCAAATAAATAGACAAATGAATTGAAGCAGAGGAAAATGAGAAGAAAAGTAAGGTGGTTGAAATAATGACAGAACATTCAAAAAAAGAACTGAAGAAAAAATTATCACCTATTGAGTTTGCCGTCACCCAAGAGAATGCAACTGAGCGTCCTTTTACAGGGGAATATGATAATTTTTATGAAAAAGGAATCTACGTAGATGTAGTAAGCGGGGAGCCACTTTTTGTTTCTAGTGATAAATTTGATGCGGGGTGTGGCTGGCCATCGTTTTCACGCCCAATTGTTACTACAGAGATTCAAGAAAAAAAGGATTATGAATTAATTTATCCACGTGTAGAAGTTCGGAGTAAGAAAGCTGATTCACACTTAGGTCATGTATTTACTGATGGGCCAGAAGAGTTAGGTGGATTACGATATTGCATTAATTCTGCTGCATTAAAGTTTATTCCATATGATGAAATGATAGAAAAAGGTTATGAGGAATATCAACAGTACGTAAAATAAAGATGGAAACAGATAGCAAATAGGTTATCTGTTTTTTTTATATCCTTTTCATTTTATGATACAATAAAGGGAACATATGTACAGAAAGGAAAAGTTATGTACGAGTATATTATTGGGAAAGTTGCGGCAATTCATCCCGCATATATTGTAATTGAAACGAATGGTATTGGGTTCCAAATTGCTTCAGGAAATCCTTATCGTTATAGTAGCAAAATGGATCAAGAAGTAAAACTATTTGTTCATCAAGTGATTCGTGAAGATGCGCATACTTTATATGGCTTTAATAGTTTAGAGGAAAAGCAATTATTTTTACGCTTAATTAGCGTATCAGGTATTGGCCCCAAAAGTGGTTTAGCGATTATGGCAAATAATGACCATGAAGGACTAATCGCTGCAATTGAATCAGGAGACATTACATATTTAACAAAGTTTCCTGGGGTAGGTAAAAAAACAGCCCAGCAATTGATTCTTGATTTAAAAGGAAAGCTTGGAGAACTTGCAGGAGAGCTTACAGGGGAATTACCAATGGAATTATTCACTACTTCAGATAACGCAGCGTTAGAAGAAGCCATGGCAGCTTTACAAGCATTGGGATATAGTGAAAGGGAAACAAAAAAAGTCCATAAACAATTATTACAAGAACCAATTCAGTCAACGGATGAATATTTACGAGCTGGATTAAAATTAATGATGAAAAAATAAGGAGAAACGTATGACTGATCGAATGATTTCGCCAAATACGAATCAAGAGGATGATTTTCTTGAAAGAACACTACGTCCGCAGTATTTTGCACAATATATTGGGCAAGATAAAGTAAAACAAGAATTAAATATCTATATACAAGCGGCCAAATATCGTGAAGAATCATTAGACCATGTGTTACTTTACGGACCTCCCGGATTGGGAAAAACAACAATGGCAATGGTAATTGCCAATGAAATGGGTGTTAATATTCGCACAACAAGTGGCCCAACAATTGAAAAGCCAGGAGATTTAGTAGCTACTTTAAATGAGTTAGAGCCCGGAGATGTTTTGTTTGTTGATGAGATTCATCGTTTACCACGGGTAGTAGAAGAAATGTTATATTCAGCAATGGAAGATTTTTATATAGATATCATGGTAGGGCAAGGAACAACTGCTCATCCAGTACATTTTCCATTGCCGCCATTTACTTTAATTGGCGCAACAACTCGCGCAGGAATGCTTTCAGCACCATTGCGAGATCGATTTGGAATCATTTCACATATGCAGTATTATGAAGAAGCTGATTTAAAGGAAATTGTTCAACGTTCTGCAGAAATTTTTCAAACGGAAATTGTTGAAGAAGGTGCAATTGAAATAGCACGCCGTTCTAGAGGGACACCACGAATTGCTAATCGCTTGTTGAAACGTGTGCGTGATTTTGCTCAAGTTCAAGCGAATGGAGTCATTGATCAAAAAATTGCTGATAAGGCGTTATCTTTGCTCCAAGTAGATAGTGCAGGGTTAGATTTAATTGACCAAAAATTAATTAAAACGATGATTGAGTTATATAGTGGTGGGCCAGTTGGGTTAAGCACGTTATCGGTAAATATCGGAGAAGAACGAGAAACCGTAGAAGATATGTATGAACCTTATTTGATTCAAAAAGGTTTTTTAAAACGAACATCACGTGGAAGAGTAGCCACGCTTTTAGCATATGAACATTTTGGTTACTCTTATCAAGAATAGAAGTGAGGAAGACAATGGCAGAGGGCAAAAAAACTAAAGCTGCGATTGCTGCAGCTTATATTCAGTTATGTGAGGAAAAAGAATGGGCAAAAATCAGTGTCCAAGATATTGCTGCGCGTACCGGTATTAATCGTCAAACCTTTTATTATCATTTTCCAGATAAAAAAGCATTGTTGCAATGGGTTTATTTGAATGATTCATTAAGATATCTATCAGCTGATGAGGTTTCTTTAGACAATTGGGAAGAGCAGGCATTAAAAATGTTGAAAACAATGCAAGAAAAAAAAGTGTTTTACCAGAATACTTTGAAAGGTGAACGCGATATTTTAATGAACGAATTTTTTCGGGTTGTTCAAGAAATTTTTAATCAGCTGTTCCGACAAGCAGATGAAGAACAAATATTATCTACTCAAGATATTCAATTTTATAGTCGCTTTTTTTCTTTTGGATGTAGCGGTATTTTAGAAGCCTGGATTCGTGGGAACTTTCAAGAGACACCGTTAGAAATTGCTACACAACTCTTACGTTTGGCACAAGATATCGAGGTTTATTCGTATCGAATTTATCAAAGAAATGAGGAGTAAATGAATGACGAAAGTTTTATTTGTATGTTTAGGAAATATTTGTCGTTCACCGATGGCAGAAGGATTAATGCGTAAATATAGTGTAGAACATCAGTTAGGTTTAGTTGTCGATTCAGCTGCCACGAGTTGTTGGGAAGTTGGCAATCCGGTTTATCCGGTAACACAAAAAATTTTACGTAAAGAAAATATTGATTATTCAAAGATGTTTTCACGACAAATCAAATTGGCAGACTTTGAACTATTTGATTGGATTATTGGTATGGATCACAATAATATAGAAGATCTGCTAGCGATGGCACCACAAAAGTACCAACATAAAATCCATTTGTATCAAGAAGTCGTACCAGAGAAAGAAGATCAAGCTATTCCAGATCCTTGGTATACAGGTGATTTTGAGCAGACTTATCGCTTAATAAAGGCAGGGTTACCTTTGTGGGCTGAACAGTTTGAATCAAATAAAAGGGCTGACTAAAAAGTTAGTCCTTTATTTGATTCAATTATTGTTTTACGAAAATGAAATAAATTTATCACACTTTTTTCACACTTACTGGTTATAGTATAAACATACCAACAAACAACCCTAACAAAACACTTTTTCATTTTTACTCCTTACCTGTCAGTCCCCGCTGACAGGTTCTTTTTTTGTTTAAAATAATATAATTTGCAAGATATCTGTTTCACAATGTATAAAGTTATAAAAAAATATCAATGAAAAATAGACTGATATAATAAGTTTTTGCCAGAAAAATGTCATTTTTTTTACTTGTGCAAAAAAAAGTGATAGTTTCTTAATTCACAATCTAGCTATAATAAGCTTGTAAATTAAAGGAGGAACTTTCAATGACAAAAACAGTAATTATTGGATCGAATCACGCAGGTATTGCTGCTGGGAACGTTCTATTAGATAGATTTGAAAATCAAGAAGTTGTAATGATTGAGCGTAATAGCAATTTTAGCTATTTAAGTTGTGGAACGGCTTTATGGGTTGGTCGTCAAATCGATAGCGTTGATGGGTTATTTTATACAAATCGCGATGACTTTGAAGCAAAAGGTGCAAAAGTTTATTTGGAAACAACCGTTGATCGTATTGATTTTGCGAAGAAAGAAGTTCATTGTGTTACTGCTGCTGGTGAAGAAATTGTCGAAACGTACGATAAGCTTGTTTTAGCAACGGGTTCTGTCCCTATTTCACCAAAAGTACCAGGGCGTGAACTAAAAAATATTACTTTTATGAAAAAATTCCAGGAAGGTCAATTTATTGATAACTTGTTAGCTTCAGATGAAATCCAAAATGTTGCCGTTATTGGTGCTGGATATATTGGTGTTGAAATGGCTGAAGCAGCGAAACGTCGTGGCAAAAATGTTTTATTATTTGATGCTGAAGATCGTTCATTACCAAGTTATTATGACCGTGAGTTTACAGATGCAATGGATAAAAACTTAGCAGATCACGATATTGAACTACATTTAGGTGAACTAGTTCAAGAATACAAAGGAACTGACAAAGTGGAAGCTGTTGTGACAGCGAAAGGTGAATATCCAGTTGATGCAGTTATCAATGCTATCGGTTTCTTACCAAATAACGAATTGGCTAAAGACCATTTAGATTTATTTAAAAATGGTGCTTACGTAGTTGATCGTCACCAACAAACAAGTGATCCTGATGTATATGCGGTTGGGGATTGTGCGACAGTTTATTCAAATGCTTTACAAGATACAGCGTATATTGCATTAGCTACAAATGCTGTCCGTACTGGAATGGTAGCTGGTGAAAATATCGGCGGTAATGCACTTCAATCTCCTGGCGTACAAGGATCAAATGGAATTTCAATCTTTGGTTACAATATGGTTTCAACCGGGTATTCAGTAGCAGCAGCGAAACGTTTTGGCTTAGATGTGAAATATACTGATTTTGAAGACACACAAAAACCAGAATTTATGAAGCATAATGACACTGTAAAAATTCGTATTGTTTACGATGCAACAACACGTCGCATTGTCGGTGCTCAAATGGCGTCAACTACTTCAGAGATTTCAATGGCAATTCATATGTTCTCACTAGCAATTGAACGTGGGGTAACCATTGATGAACTAGCATTATTAGACTTGTTCTTCTTGCCACATTTCAACCAACCATATAACTATATTAATAAAGCAGCCTTAGCAGCTGAATAAAATAAGGAAACGACAATCGCTCAAAGATTGTCGTTTTTTTCAAGTGATTGAAAAAAAATATCGGTAAAGTAATTGACTTCTGAAAATTCTGACGATATGATTGCTCCATTAAAATATCATTTATTAAACATTAAGAGGGGTGTGGAAAGATGTCGAAATTATCAATTGTGTTACTTCAATTAGATGTAATCTTTGGAAGTCCAGAAGCAAATCGCCAAAAAGTCAGTGAGTGGTTTGCTAAAGCAAAACTTCAACCAAATGACTTAGTTTTATTGCCAGAGTTATGGGATACGGGATATGATTTGACACGATTATCTGAAATTGCCGATCAGGAAGGAAACACAGCGCAGGTCTTTTTGTCAAAATTAGCAAAAAAATATCAAGTATTTATTTCTGGCGGCTCTATTGCACGCCAGACAGGTGATAAGGTATTTAATACAACCTATATTGTTGCCCCAACAGGAGAGATTCGCGCACAATATGATAAAGTCCATTTGTTTCGCTTAATGGAAGAAGAAAAATTTTTACATGCGGGTAAACAATTAACGCAAACAACGATTGCTGATTTTTCAGCAGCTCCTTTTATTTGCTATGATTTGCGTTTTCCGGAATGGTTTCGTAAAAGTGCACAACAAGGGACAGATTTATTGCTACTTTCTGCTCAGTGGCCAACGCCACGAATTGAACATTGGGAAAAATTAGTTCAAGCGAGAGCGATTGAAAATCAATGTTTTGTTGTAGCGGTGAATCGTGTGGGAAAAGATCCCAATAATCAATTTGGCGGACATTCTTTAGTCGTCGATTCTTTAGGCAATATATTGCTAGAACTAGATGACACAGAAACAATTGGACGGGTGACTATTGATCACAAAGAAGTGCTACAAACACGTGGACAAATACCTGTTTTTGAAGACCGACGCACGGATTTATATTGAGGGGGGAAAAAATGATACAGCAATCGAAAATACTAAAAGAATTACCAACGCAATTTTTTGCCAATTTAGTCCAACAAGTAAATAAGGAAGTTGCAGAAGGAAAGGATGTAATTAATTTAGGGCAGGGAAATCCAGATCAACCAACGCCACCAGGGATTATTCATGCTGTCCAGAAAGCTGTTGAGAATCCATTAAATCATAAATACTCACAATTTAGAGGAAATCATTTTTTTAAACAAGCAGCAGCAGATTTCTATTTGGAACATTATGGTGTAACGCTTGATCCTGACACAGAAATTGCTGTTATGGGTGGTTCAAAAATTGGCTTAGTGGAATTACCATTAGCATTATTAAACCCAGGAGATTGTATTTTGTTACCTGATCCAGGTTATCCAGATTATTTATCCGGAGTTGTTTTTGCACAAATAGTAAAAGAATTTTTGCCTTTATTACCAGAAAATGGGTATTTG
The DNA here is from genome assembly GCF_058216475.1 of Enterococcus sp. AMC2644. Classification (NCBI taxonomy): domain Bacteria; kingdom Bacillati; phylum Bacillota; class Bacilli; order Lactobacillales; family Enterococcaceae; genus Enterococcus; species Enterococcus sp. AMC2644. Next base: position 1,042,684 of record NZ_CM177095.1, on the reverse strand, counting down.
CCTGATTACAGTAATTTGGATGAAGAAATATTGAAGAAAGCTAAGTTGCTCTTTTTGAATTACCCCAATAATCCTACTGGAGCACAGGCAAATGCGGATTTTTTTGATCAAACAGTAGCGTTTGCAAAAGAAAACGATATTGCGGTAGTGCATGATTTTGCTTATGGTGCATTAGGGAGTGAAGAAGAACCGCCGATTAGCTTTTTACAGAGTGACGGAGCGAAAGAAGTTGGTATAGAATTATATACGTTGTCTAAGACGTATAATATGGCAGGCTGGCGCGTGGCTTTTGCGGCTGGGAATGCTGACATTATCGAGGCGATTAATATCATTCAAGACCATTTATTTGTAGGATTATTTCCCGCTTTACAAGAAGCTGGAGTCCATGCTCTTAAAAGTAATGAAGGAGTAGCTGAATTGGTTGCTTTATATAATCGTCGTCGGAAAGCTTTTGTCGAAGCAGCTGCCCAAATCGGTTGGCAAGCGTATCCTTCTACAGGTGCTTTTTATGCGTGGATGCCAGTACCAAAAGGTTATACGAGTAGCTCATTTGCTGAGTTCTTATTGAATGAAGTTGCGGTAGCAGTCGCGCCAGGAAGCGGTTTTGGCGATGGTGGTGAAGGCTATGTGCGCGTGGGATTATTAGTTGAAGAAGAGCGATTAGAAGAAGCAGTTGCCCGAATTTCCACGTTGAATTTAACTTTTTAAAAATAGACGGTAGCGATGCTACCGTCTATTTAACGAGTGATGTGACTTTTTGGTAGTGCACAGAGTCAAAGCAAAGTGTTTGATTTACAGAAAGTTTTCTCAATGCAGTTTGCGTGACAGCTATTAATGTATTAATAAAATCAAGTGGTTCTAAAACTAAAAGCTGCTGAACAGTGTTCTTTTGTGTATCTGTTAACTGGGATCGCAAGCCTTCATACTTGCTCCAATCACCTAAATTGTTTGGTTGATGTCCTTGTTCCATATACCAAAAAGAAATTAAGCAATGCAATAACATGAAACGACATGTTTGTGCGTAGATTGTTTCATGGCGTTTTGATCGACGATAAAATTCATGGAGATTTGCATAATATTTCATTAAAAAGAAATCCAGTTCGGCTTGAGTTGGTAGATAGGCTTGTTTTTGTGAAGCGACTTTTAGCTCTTGTAGCTTGTGTTGCTCCTCTTTTAGAATCTGAATGTTGGCAAACCACGGACTAGGTTGCAATTCTTCTAGGAAATAGACAAAGATATCTAATTTAATAAAAGAAGAAAAATGAACCACTGCATAAAAAGGCATTTGTGTTTCAATAAATAGAAGAGGGGCTAATTTTTTGAGAAATGTCTTCAAAAATTGTTCTTTGTCTACTGTTGGTGAGAGAACAATCCGAAAATCAATATCAGAATAGGCATCAGGGTTTCCCGTTGCTAGCGAACCACCAAGGAAAATTCCTTGCACAGAAGTTTGTTTTTCAGCTAAGGTTTGGACATGTTTTAGTAACTTAGTACGAGCATCAATAAGTGATTTTTCATTCATACGAAAGCAACTCCTTTTTAAATAATGATACCACAAAAGAAAATTATGGTTTATCCATTGACAGTCTATGGAAAATTTGATATGATGTAAAAGTTGAGAAATGAAAGCAGAAGCACCCGCTTCTCGCCTGAGTGAATAAATTGCTGGGCAGAATAGGATTCCGACTAATTGATTAGCTGGGGTACGCGCGGGTTCTTGTAGAAGAACTCGTTTTTTTATTGCCATAATGGTAATTCTTTCTTTCTCTCAAATAACTTGGAGGTGAATGACCATAGCTAAAGATATGATGGTAAATGACGGCATTCGTGCAAGAGAACTACGCTTGATTGATCAAAATGGTGAACAATTAGGAGTTAAATCTAAAGCAGAAGCATTAAGTATTGCTGAGAGAGCAAATCTAGATGTAGTATTAGTGGCTCCCAATGCAAAACCACCAGTTGCGCGAATTATGGACTACGGTAAATATCGTTTTGAACAACAGAAAAAAGAACGTGAAGCCCGTAAGAAGCAAAAAGTAATTAACATTAAAGAAGTACGCTTAAGTCCAACGATCGACGTAAATGATTTCAATACTAAATTGCGTAATGCACGAAAATTCTTAGAAAAAGGCGATAAAGTGAAAGCTTCTATCCGTTTCAAAGGACGTGCCATTACCCATAAAGAGATTGGTCAAAGAGTTCTAGATCGTTTAGCAGAAGAGACTACTGATATTGCAACAGTAGAACAAAAAGCGAAAATGGATGGACGAAGCATGTTCTTAGTGCTTGCACCTAAAAACGAAAAATAAAACTGATTAACGAAAGATTTTGAGGAGGAAATTAGTTATGCCAAAACAAAAAACTCACCGCGGATTAGCAAAACGTGTTAAACGTACTGGCGGAGGTGGATTAAAACGCGCTCGTGCTTTTACTAGCCATAGATTCCACGGAAAAACTAAAAAACAACGTCGTCAATTACGTAAAGCACGTATGGTATCAAGTGGCGATTTCAAACGTATCCGTCAACAATTAGCAAGAATGAAATAAACCAATTACTAGATTTGATATATTAGGAGGAATTAAACATGGCACGTGTTAAAGGTGGAACAGTAGCTCGTAAACGTCGTAAAAAAGTGCTTAAATTAGCAAAAGGATATTACGGTTCAAAACATACTTTATTTAAAACAGCTCAAGAACAAGTAATGAAATCATATAGTTATGCATACCGCGATCGTCGTCAGAAAAAACGCGACTTCCGCAAATTATGGATTGCACGTATCAACGCTGCAGCTCGTATGAATGGCTTAAGCTATTCTAAATTAATGCACGGTTTGAAAGTTGCTGAAATCGACATCAACCGCAAAATGTTAGCTGATTTAGCTGTAAACGATGCAGCAGCATTTACTGCATTAGCTGACCAAGCTAAATCTGCATTAGCTAAATAAGAACTCTTTCCCCACTATTTTAATAGTGGGGATTTTTTTTATATGTACATAAAAAAGAGTGCTAGTAATTTCTACCAACATTAAAAATATATAGAGTCACCAACTTGGAAAGATCCATGTTATTTTTATTGGGACAAAGTTAGTTATAGCAAGGGGATAAGTTGGTTTTTGATTTTTCAAGTTTTAGTTATTATGAAATTGTTCTCTTTAAAATGTATTACTTCTATCTTTTGTTTGTACTTACTAGAATCAAACTAAAATAAATAGTATGATTAATCTAGAATAGGTGCTTACTATGGAGGAGATTGTTAAGTTGAATCAAAAGCAAAGACAAGAATATATATTAGAGATTTTAAAAGTTAAAGGTAGCATTACAACTGTTGAATTAGTAGAAGAATTAGGTGTGTCCAAAATGACAATTGGGAGAGATCTTAAAGAATTGGAGTCAAAAGGTGTAGCTGAACTTTTTCATGGGGGGGCTATGTATAAATGGGCTAATATTCTAGAAAATCCAATTTTTATTAAACAAGACCTCTTTGTTAAAGAAAAGCAAAGAATTGCTAAATTAGCTGTAAAAAATATAGCAGATGGAAGTGCTATATTTTTGGAAACTGGTACAACAGTCTTTTATGTTGCTTTAGAGCTACTGAACAAGAAAAATTGTACTTTTTATACCAATTCTTTATCTGTAGCAAATCATTTTGCAAAAATTGAAAATTTGGATATCCATATTATACCTGGAAAGTATCGCTCTATGTCGGATGGTTTTTTAGGAATTTCAACGTTGGAATATCTTAAGGAACTGTATTTTGATTATTGTTTTATTGGTATAGAAGGCATTTCTCAAAATGGCCGAATGAGTGTTCATTCGGAAGAAGATGCGATGGTAAAGCGAAGTGTAGTTGCGCATTCTAAGCAAACAATTTTAGTTTTCGACCGAAGTAAAGTAGGTAAAAAATTACTTTATGAAGTAGGTGTTATTGGAGATGTAGATAAGATAGTTACTGATTATTCTGAGATACATGCTTTTTTTGATAAAGAAATAGAAGTGCAACCAGAAATTTTAGCAGTAAAATAAATAAAAGCCGTGATTTTTACTATTTTAGATAAAAATCACGGCTTTTTTGTTAAAATAAGTTACTTTGATGTTACTTTATGTTAATATGTTTGTGTAAATATAATAGAAAAAGGAGAATAGTAAGATGAATGTAAATTTAGCGAAGGTAGAATTACCAGAAGTATCCCAAACAATTATACCCGTGGATTTAACGAAACAAACGATGGAAGAACGAAAGAGTAAGCTACTTGCTCAAATGAAAAAAAGGAAGTTGGATACAGTTATTATCTATGCTGATAGAGAGCATGGTGCTAATTTCGAATATTTTACAGGTTTTATTCCAAGATTCGAGGAAGCTTTATTGGTTATCCATAGAGATGGAAAAGCTTTTCTTTTATTAGGAAATGAAAATACTAAAATGGTGAATTATTCAAGAATCAAAGCAGAGTTAATCCACGTTCCTTATTTTTCTTTACCCAATCAACCCATGGAAAATAAGGAAACTTTAGAGAGTTTACTCAGAAAAACAAACATCCGAGAAAGCAGTCAAGTTGCACTTATAGGTTGGAAACATTTCACCTCGAAATTTGAAAAAAATCAGTATCTTTTTGATGTTCCATTTTTTATTGTAGATTCTTTAAAGAAAATAATAAAAGATGAAGAATGTTTAATTAACGGAAGCGATATCCTTATTTCAGCTGATCAAGGAATACGAACGGTGAACAATGCTAACGAGATTGCTCATTATGAGTACGGAGCAACCCTTGCAGGAATGGGAATGTTGCAGACGCTTAATCAGGTAGCTGTTGGGAAAACAGAGATATCTTTGGCTAATCATCTGAGTATGGACGGTCAACCTAATACTATTACAACTATTTGTGCTAGCGGTGAGAGATTTACTGATGCAATTATCTACCCAAGAAATAAGAAGCTAGAACTAGGAGATGGATTTTCTGCATCTGTAGGTTATAAAGGTGGGTTGTCGAGTCGATCAGCATATGTAGCAAAAAATAAAGAAGATTTGCCTTCTTCCAAACAACTTTTCGAAGAATCTTTGGCGAAACCATACTATCGAGCAGTAGTAACATGGTTAGAAAGTATCCAAATTGGAGTGGAGGCTTCGGAGATTTTTAATCGTATAGAAAATGTTTTACCTAAAGAAACATATCACTGGGAGCTTAACCCAGGTCATTTTACTTCAGATGAAGAATGGTTGTCTTCACCGTTTTATCCTAAGTCTACTGCAAAAATTAAAAGTGGTCAGATGTTTCAAATTGATATAATTCCTAAAATTGAAGGACTTGGAGGAGTTGGTTGCGAGGATGGTATTGCAATCGCTGATCAAAAATTACGTACAGAAATTGCTAAAGAGTATCCTGAAGTATGGGAACGAATTAGCAGACGTAGAGCATATTTGAAAAACACATTACAGATTTCTATCTCTGAGGACATTCTACCATTAAATGATATTGTTGCTTATTACAGACCTTATTTACTAGATTACGAAATGGCTTTCCGAATTGAAAAGTAGAGGAAAACTTTTCTGATATGAATTGTTTTGTGTATTCAGATTTAAATTTGTAAACTATTCTTTGGCAAACAATCATTCTTTTGAAGAAACTGCATAAAAATTTTATAGTCCTATTGTTTTCAATAGGAAATGATTCTTCTAAAAAATTGAATGTTTGAGAACCCCATACTAGTTTTCAAAATCAGATTCAGAAGGTTGAGTTTTCTCTTTTAGGTCTCAGCCTTCTTTTTTCGGTTCTATAATATTTAGTGTTGATGGAAAACTTTCTGGTTTTCTCTCAACACTTTTTTACTAGTCAAAAAATAGCAAAAAGATTATTTTTGAGAAATTAAGCTCTACCCCCACGTTCTGTCGAAAATGCGACTGTAAAAATGTAGGATAAATCGTTAAAGATGGCCCACATCTCACTCGTTCACAATTCCTCTTCTTCGTGGTAGAAAAATAGTGCAACACTTGAAACGTTCTCGTTTTATATGCAGAGATTGTGGTCTACCTTCACTGTAACTCCATGCGTGAACGTCAACAATAAACATATTGATGTTTTTTTTCTGTGGTACAATAGCGATAATAAGAGGTTACACATACAAAGAATAATAGGAGGCTGGGCTTTATTGCCGATTAATATGGCAAAGATCGTGTCAAAAAAAGTTGCTTACGATATCGAATATGTTTGAAATGCTTGTCCGACGGAAGAATCTTGTTGGGAAAATAAGGAGGAAAACAATGAAAAATATTAAAAAGTTTGTTGCAGAAAAATATCAAAATCAGGCAGAATATGTACCTGTTGCTGAAAACATTTATCAATTTGGCAATGAATACGTAACAAGTTTTTCATTTGAACCTGAACTTGGAGAAGAGAAAGTAGGCAGTTTATATGGGCCTTATGTAATTGAAGATTTATTGGATACCTATAGCTTATATGTATCAGATTTTTATGATGAATTAAATAAAGAAAATGAACAAGAATGTTACTTTGAAGTGGCTGGGAATCTTGAAGAAGTAAAACAATCCTGCGAAATTATTGGTAAACATGTGTACCATCAAACAATTGAAGAGGCCGGGGAAGAATACATTGTCTTGACTATTGAATAAAGAAGTCGCTGAATTTGTATTTTGATTGTTAAAATGAACCCAAATTTGATGTTGTTTTCAAGTGTTTTTGGAGGAAGGTTCAATTATGATGAGACCTTAAGCTGTAGGTAACAAGTAGAAATTTTTCATGGATTGTTGATAAATTTGCATAACTTAGTAACTTGTTTGGGTGTAAGAAAAAGCATCCTATCCATTATATATGTACGGACCTCCAAAATGTTAGCTTTTTTTATCTAGCTTTTGGAGGCACTACAATAATGATTCGGATGCTGTTGATTATTTTTGCCGACGACGATACATATAGAAAAAAGTTGGGGGCAACTCATATCCCAAAGTAATTCCTAAAGCAATGGCGATAGATACTTTAATTACTTTGACAAAGGTATTCGCTGCATCTAATGAGTCACCTAAGAAAAAATCATAAGCAAATTGATAGATTCCTAAACCAGGTACGAGACAAAAAATCCCACAAATTAAAAAGATGGTTACTGGCGCGCGTAATCCGTAAGAGACTTCACGAGATAAATAGATTAAAACAGCAGCAGCCACAAAAGTTGCAATAACTGTTGATTGCCAAAGATGATTGGTCAGTAGATAAATGCCCCAGCCAATACTACCGATGATGCCGCAATAAAGATAGTATTTTTTTGGTGCATCAAAAAAGATAGCAAAGGCAATCGTTCCAAGAAAACTAGCAAGTAGTTGAATAAAAATAGTCATAAGGAAACTCCTTGTAACTGATTGATAACGAGTAAACCTAAGCCGACACCAATGGAAACAGAGAGAGCAGTAATTAAAGCGTATAAAATTTGGGTCCAACCTGTTTGATAGTCTTCATCAAAAAGTGCCCGAATACCATTCGCAATAGCGACTCCAGGTAAAAGCGAGACAATACCGCCTGTAATCAGACTCATTAAATTTAGACTAGGGAAAAGCACGGTCATGGAAGCTGCACAAAGACTAACGATAAAGCTACTTGTTACATAAATAATAATTTGCGATAGTTTCAATTTTGGGGCAATAAATAAATTATAACAAGCTAAAAGCATACCTAAGAAAAAAGCCCCTAATGAATCAATTAGTGTACCACCAAAAATATAACAAAAACTTGCGCTACCTAACATGTAAGCAATAAATTTTAAAGGAAGACGACTAAAGGTTTCTTGTTGAATGTTATGCAGTTGCTCTCGAGCTTCCGCAGGGCCTATTTTTCCTTCTGTAATATGACGTGATAAGGTGTTAATGGCATCAATTCGTCCTAATGAAATCGGTGAAATTGGGGTATCGCGCACTCTCGCTTGAAAGGTTTTGTCATTAAGGTTTGCTGTTAGAAAAATACCATGGATCGATACATAACTATCAAAATCTTCTAAACCAAAGGCCTGCGCTACATGTGTAATAGTTGTTTCCACGCGTTTTACTTCAGCACCATTTTTTAACAGTGTTTCACCAATATCATAGATTAGATCAAATCGTTCTTGTTGATTCAATTAGAATCATTCCCCTCATAAGTTCTCAGGTTATTCTATCATTTGCTATAAAAAATAAAAAGCAGAGGATTAATCTGCTAGTCATTTTCTTTGTCTAAGTTTTCATGGAGATGAAATGCTTTATTATAAAATTCCAAACCAACTGTCATAACCCACGCAGCCAACAAACCTAATAAACTTCCTAAAACAATTCCAATAAATCGATCTTGCAATAATGAAGTAACATATTGATGTTTAATTAATCCAGCCAACATTAAAGACATGGGAGTAATAAAAAAGTTTGCTAAGGCATAATTTGAACGAATCGAACATTCAACAATCATATATAAGGCAGTAATAATTAATAGGGTTTGAATGATTGAGAGTGGCAAACTTAATAATAATGCTGCAATCCCTAGCCCAATTGTTGTACCAAAGATACGTTGGATATTTCGGTGTAACATGGCTCGTAGATTATCACCTTGTAAAATCGCAGCTGTTGAAACAACAAACCAATAAGGATTAGTTAATTGCAAGCCTTGGCTAAGATAAACTGCAAAAAATAACACGCCAGAATAAAAAATACCGTCTAAAATAACCGCAGGATCATTTGCTAACCGTTGAGATAAGGGAATTTTTGATACAGGTTCAGCAGATGTTTTTTCAGTAGCATGCACCAATACAGCAACAAGTAATGACAGTCCAATCCCCATAAGAAAATATAGCGAAGCAGAAGGCAAGATTGCTAAGGGAAGCTTTGTGCTGGAACCCATTGCCGCTACCATTACCCCAAAAAAAGCACCTGGTTTAGTAATGTTATACAGACGAAAGAAAACACGACCGATAAAGGCAATAAGCCCTACCATAAGAGGGGACAACCAATCCATATGTGTGGCTAAGACTCCTAGTAGATAACTGATGAAAATATAACTTCCAACAGCACTCAAGCGGATTAATAAATGCTTTAGCGGTAAATGCTGATAATAAAGAAACACAAAAATCCCAAATGAGCCAAAACTGGCAATTGCCATATTATTTAAAAAATAACCTGAAAATAATATAACAAACATACACACTCCGGAACCAATTAATTGCATGGGATTAATTTTAGACTTATTTAAATGAAAAACTTCTTTTAATAATGATTTGCTCATCTACTCACTCCTTATAGGATAAGGATAACATGACAAATATAAACAGTGAATGTAACACGCTTGTGATAGATTTTTTATGTAAAGAAAAAAGCCTGAGTAACTTTTCAACAAAAAAGACTCAGACTTGGTTTTTTTCTAATTTTTTCACACGGCCGCCGATTTTATCTGCGAATGCTTCAGATTGTTTTTTGTCTTTGAAAATCAACAATTTATCTGGGGATTTTTCTCTTGTACGTTGTCCGTCTTTAGAGATGTAACCGTGAAACACTTTGATTGCGTACATTAAACCACTCCTCTCTACCATTAATTATACGAAGGAGGAGATAAAAATCAAAGAGAACGCGTTCGTTTTAATAAAATTCCAATAATTGTTAAGAAAATCACTATTTTTCATGAATTTTCTTTTGTAATTGGGCGTATTCTGCGAATATTTTATGAAATTCTGGGACAGTTTTTTTAAGCTGTACTAACCGTTGTGTTTCCTTGGTTAAAAAACAGTGTTTGCTAGTTCCGGTAGTTAGTAAATGATTGTTAGTATTGCGAATTTCATAACAAAAATCAAGACGTGTTCCAGTGTACTTTTCAACAAAAACATCGATGCGTACAGTATCTCCGTAACGGATCATTTCCTTATACTGACAGCTTACTTCTAATACTGGGACAATAATTCCTGCTTCTTCAATTTTTTGATAAGGCAAATTTAAAAAACTTAAAATATCAACGCGAGCTTCTTCAAACCAACGAATATAATTGGAATGATGAATAATACTCATCTGGTCAGTTTCATAGTAGTGTGGTTGACGAATGTATCCTGAATATAAGGTCAAACAAAACCCCTTCTTTCTATTAATTTCTATTTATTAGTTTACGGTTAGAAATAGTGGGATGCAAGAATCTTTTTTTGAATAAAGTTAATTGAGAATCATTCTCATCGGGTGTATACTCAATGAAAAAGGAGAGAGACAGATGCGCTGGTTAGTGAAACAACGAATGGCAATGTATCGTTACGTAATAATTTTATATGTCGTAGCCTTAAACATCTTATTTTATACTTCAGGAAACAAATGGATGATAGGTGTAGCAACAATAGCAAATATCTTGGCAGTTTTAGCCATTATTGGTTTTTCATTTCAAGAAAAGATACGTAAAATTGAACGAGAAGAGAGACGGCAACAACGAAAAGAAAGACGAGAAAAAAACAAGCAGGTATAGAAATAGAATCGTGCGAGTTTTCTGAAAATGTTGTTTCTAAAATCTTGACTTTTCACTAGCTTTCCTGTACCGTATAGCTAATATCGGAAAAAAGCCAGTGAAAGAACGAGTATGCAGCAATTGAGACTTTAAAGAGAGAACTACCAAGGCTGAAAGTAGTTTAAGACATGCGGCAGAAAGACAGTCTGGAGGCGAGTGTGTGCAAAGCCACTCCGCGAGCGAGCGTTATTCGCATAGAGGAAAGCATTAGACTTTCAAATTTAGGTGGTACCGCGAAATAATTCGCCCTTGTGTAAAAACAAGGGCGATTTTTTATTTTTTGCACCCCAATAGTCTGTTAAGGTTAGTTTTCATTATTTAGGGAGGAAGAGAAATGAGTTATCAACGTCCAAAAGGCACGAATGATATTTTGCCAGGAGAATCCGAAAAATGGCAATTTGTTGAAGAGACAGCGCGTTTATTATTTAAAGATTATCAATATAACGAAATTCGTACACCGATGTTTGAACATTATGAAGTAATTGCCCGTAGTGTGGGAGATACGACAGATATCGTTTCAAAAGAAATGTATGATTTTTATGATAAAGGGGATCGTCATGTGACCCTACGTCCAGAAGGAACTGCGCCAATTGTTCGTTCTTACGTAGAAAATAAATTATTTGGTCCAGAACATGCTAAACCATACAAAGTGTATTACACAGGACCCATGTTCCGTTATGAACGTCCGCAAAAAGGTCGTTTACGTCAATTCCACCAAATTGGAGTGGAAGCATTTGGTTCTGAAAATCCAGCGACTGATGTTGAGACAATGGTTATGGCAATGGAATTTTTCAAACAATTGGGAATTGAAGAAATTCGTTTAGTAATCAATTCGCTTGGAGATAAAGAAACACGCCAAAATTATCGTCAAGCATTGATTGATTACTTAGAACCACATGAAGCTGAATTAAGCGAAGATTCAAAACGTCGACTACATGAAAATCCATTACGTGTCTTAGATAGTAAAGACAAGCGCGATAAACAATTTGTAGCGGCTGCGCCATCTATTTTAGACTATTTAAGCGAAACTGCTAAAAAGCATTTTGAAGAAGTTGTTAAAATGTTGGATGCGTTAGAAATACCTTATGAAATTGATACTAATATGGTTCGTGGATTAGATTATTACACACATACCATTTTTGAAATCATGAGCGATGCTAAAGGAATGGGTTCACAGTCAACCATTTGTGCAGGTGGTCGTTACAATCAACTTGTTGAAGATCTTGGTGGACCAGAAACTCCGGGATTTGGTTTCGCGATGGGAATCGAACGAATTTTACTTGTATTAGAAGCAGAGGGAGTGGTTCTTCCAGCCTTTAATAAAGTGGATGCCTATGTCGTGAACCTAGGAGAAGCAACAAATATTGAAGCACTGAAAGTTGTTCAGGCTATCCGTAATGCAGGTTTTTCTGCTGATCGCGATTTTATGAATAGAAAAGCCAAAGCGCAATTTAAAACTGCTGATAAAGAAGATGCAACCTTGGTCTTCACACTAGGCGAAGATGAACTAGCAGCTGGAATGATTAATGTTAAAGCAATGGCGACACGTGAAGAAAAACGTGTACCGTTAACGGAAATCTATGAATCGTTCACAACAATTTATGATGAAATGACTAAAGGGGAGTAAACAAATGGCAAAACGTACAGTTTATTGTGGCCGCGTGTCAAAAGAACAATTAGGCCAAAAAGTAACATTAAAAGGTTGGGTACAAAAACGTCGCGATTTAGGAGGCGTTATCTTTATCGATTTACGCGACCGTGAAGGCATCGTCCAAGTTGTATTTAATCCAGAATTATCAAAAGAAGCTTGGGAAATAGCAGACACTTGTCGTAGCGAATATGTAATTGAGGTGACTGGTGAAGTGATTGCTCGTGCTCCAGAAGCAGTGAACCCTAAAATGGTGACTGGTGAGTATGAGGTAATGATTGATGAAATCACTATTTTAAGCAAATCAAAAACACCACCATTTCCAATTGAAGAAGATGCAAATGTAGGCGATGAAGTTCGTATGAAATATCGCTATCTAGATTTACGTCGTCCAAATATGACAAAAAATTTAATTACACGAACAAAAATTACACAATCTATTCGTCGTTTCTTAGATGATAATGATTTCTTAGACATTGAAACACCGTATCTGGCAAAATCAACACCAGAAGGAGCGCGTGACTATTTGGTCCCATCCCGTGTCCATCCAGGGCATTTTTATGCATTACCGCAATCACCACAAATTTTTAAACAATTATTGATGAATGCTGGATTTGATCGTTACTATCAAATCGTTCGTTGTTTCCGTGATGAAGATTTACGTGGGGACCGTCAACCAGAATTTACTCAAGTTGATATTGAAACATCTTTCTTAACGGTTGATGAAATTCAAGAATATACAGAGCAAATGATTGCGAAAGTTATGAAGGAAGTTAAAGGCATGGATGTTACTTTACCATTTCCTCGTATGAGTTGGGATGAAGCGATGAATCGCTATGGTAGTGACAAGCCAGATACTCGTTTTGACATGGAATTAATTGATTTATCAGAAACAGTGAAAGACATTGATTTCAAAGTTTTCCAAATGGCATTGCAAAATGGTGGGGTTGTTAAAGCGTTAAATGCTAAAGGCGCTGCTGCAAAATATTCTCGTAAGGATATGGATAACTTAGGTCAATATGCAAGCCAATTTGGTGCGAAAGGTTTAGCTTGGCTGAAAGTCGAAGAAGATGGTTTGAAAGGGCCAATCGCTAAATTCTTAGTAGAAGCAACAGATGCAATTATTGCAGCAACAAATGCTGAGGTTGGCGACTTATTAATGTTTGGTGCAGATAGTTTTGATATCGTTTCAGCGACTTTAGGAGCAATTCGTACACGTTTAGGAAAAGAATTGGCATTAATTGATGAGTCAGCGTTCAATTTCCTATGGGTAGTTGATTGGCCACAATTTGAATATGATGCTGAGGCTGGTCGTTACGTTTCTGCCCACCACCCATTTACTTTACCTAAAGCAGGTGATGTGGAATTATTGGCAACTGATCCGGCAAAAGTCTATGCTGAAGCTTATGATATTGTTTTAAATGGTTATGAATTAGGTGGCGGATCACTACGGATTCATACACGTGATCTCCAAGAACAAATGTTTGAAACGTTAGGTTTTTCTCGTCGTGAAATGCAAGAACAATTTGGCTTCCTACTAGATGCTTTAGACTACGGTTTCCCTCCACATGGTGGAATTGCTTTAGGTTTAGACCGATTAGCAATGTTATTAGCTGGTGAAGAGAATATCCGTGAAGTCATTGCCTTCCCTAAAAACGGAAAAGCAGTTGACCCAATGTCTGCAGCGCCAAGTACCGTATCACCATTACAGTTGTTTGAATTGAATATTGATGTTACTTCTGTAGAAGAAGAGTAATCTCATAAAACCCAAAAAAAGTTTAATGAAATAACTTTTTTTGGGTTTTTAATTTCTTTTTAGACTAAAACTGCCTATAATAGTAATGAAACGTATCTAAATATAAAGTGAGGAACCATCATGAGCCGCCTATTTAAATTTCTACCGCATCCAGACTATGCGATGAAATTTTCTTTTTCTATTGTATATGCTATTTTAGCTTCTGTAGCAGTTAATATTTTTTATGAGTCAGGAAAAATTTATTCAAGTGGATTGACCGGTATTGCCCAAATATTATCGACCTTATCTGAAGCCTGGTTTGATATTCATTTGCCTGTTTCATTAGCATTGTTATTGTTAAATGTTCCTCTATTTTTAATCGGCTGGTTTAAAATAGGTCATAAATTTACTATTTTTACTGGTATTACTGTCGTATTGACATCACTTTTTATGCAAATTATGCCCACTGAGGTGTTAACAACTGATCCAATTATTTGTGCAATTTTTGGTGGAGCAGTTATGGGTGCTGGGATTGGTTATGCATTAAAAAATGGTTTGTCTTCAGGTGGTTTAGATTTTATAAGTATTGCAATACGCAAAAAAACTGGAAAGACTATCGGTTCAATTTCGATTATTTTTAATTTCTTTATTTTGCTGGCAGCTGGAATGTTATTTGGTTGGCAATATGCGTTGTACAGTGCTTTGGCCATCTTCGTAAGTGGTAAAGTAACCGATGCAGTCTATACGAAACAAAAGAAAATGCAAGTGACGATTATTACACAGCATCCAGATCAAGTCATCCATTCGATTCAAGATAGTTTACGTCGTGGGATTACGATTATTCACGAAGCAGAAGGGGCTTTTCGTCATGATAAACAAACCGTTTTATTAACTGTCGTCACTCGCTTTGAATTACCCATCTTACGTCAAGCAATGCGTGAAGCGGATGAAAAAGCTTTTGTGAGTATTGCTGACAATGTACAAATTCTTGGACGCTTTTATGAAGAAGAATTATAGAAACGGATAACAGTATTTGATGAGTGATCAGATGCTGTTTTTGTATTAAATGATTGTGTGAATTTGAGATTGTTAGAATTTTTGAACAAGAGAAATAAAATGAAAAAAATTTCTTTTTTTTATGTTTTCTCTGGTGATTTTTTGTCATTTCTATGGCATGATGAAAGGTAGAGAAATGAATAGAGAAGGTAAACACATGGAGAAAAAACGAATCAAAAAGAGTCGCTATATCACTGGATTTGACGGCATTCGAAGTTTAGCTGTAATCAGTGTTATATTTTATCATCTAGTCCCTACAAGTATGCAAGGAGGGTATTTAGGTGTACCAGTATTTTTTGTTATTTCAGGTTATTTGATTACGGATCTGTTGCGTCAAGAATGGCAACAAAATGGTAAAATTAAAATTAAAGATTTTTATATCCGGCGAATCAAACGATTGTATCCGGCGATGCTTGTCCTTTTAATTACTTCTTCTGCATACATTACGTTATTTCAGAGGAATTTATTAAATAATTTAAGGGGCGTTGTGACTAGCAGTTTACTCTATGTGAATAACTGGTGGCAAATTAAGCATGGGATGTCTTACTTTGATCGATTTGGTGGGGAGTCGCCTTTTACCCATTTATGGTCGTTAGCGTTAGAAGGACAGCATTATTTAGTTTGGCCCATTGTTTTTGTCTTGTTGGTAAAATTTGTGAAACGTAAAAACAAAATATTTATGATCCTTTCTGTGGGAACAGTACTATCTGCAATATTAATGGGTATTTTATATACACCAGGAGTGGATCCAACTCGAGTATATTATGGAACAGATACGCGTATTTTTTCTGTTTGGGTAGGAAGTGCTTTGGCATTTATTTGGCCTAGTATGCAATTAAAAAGTAAAATTCCTTCGCAAGCCAAACGTGTGTTAAATGCTGCAGGGATCTTCTCATTAATCATTTTAGTTCTTTCGTTTATTTATTTAGGGGCACAACAGACCTTTGTATATTACGGTGGTATGTATTTAATCAGTCTTGTTGCAGCAGTTTTAGTAGCTGTTACGGCACATCCTGGAGCGAGTTTGAACCGATTGTTAACGAATCGCTTTTTTACTTATCTTGGTAAAAGAAGCTATGGAATCTATCTATATCAATTTCCTGTCATGATTTTTTATGAAGCGAAAATAAAAAATATTGCTAATCATAGTTGGATGCATGTTGTCATTGAATTATTCTTAATTCTATTTATCAGTGAATTATCCTACCAATTGGTTGAAAAACCGATGCGTTACTTTAATTTCCGTAAATTAAGGATTAAAGTGAAAGAATGGTTAGCTTTACCATGGAAAAATGCTAGAAAAATTACAGGCATTGTTTGTGCTTTAGTTACCGTTATTGCACTTGTCGGAATTACAACTGCACCAAGTAATCAAGTAGATGCTGCGCAAGAAAAATTCCAAGAAGACATTGCTAAAAACAAAGAGGCTGCTGATAAAACAAAAGATCAGCAAAACAAAGTCGAACTAGGCGAAGATGCTGAAGAAATTATGGCAACTTATGGTTTAACCAAAGAACAATTAGAAAAAGCCTACAATACAGAAGTGACGGCTTTTGGTGATTCGGTGATGCTAGGAGCAACCATTGATTTACAACAAGTCTTTCCGCAAGCAATTGTTGATGCTGATGTTGGTCGCCAGTTATATCAAGCAGCTGAACTATTAAAAAGCTTACGTGAACAAGACTTATTAAAAGACAAAGTTATATTAGCTTTAGGAACAAATGGAACAGCTACAGAAGCACAATTTGACGGTATTATGGAAACGATTGGTGATCGTCAGGTATACCTTGTGAATGTGCATGTACCAACACAACGTTGGCAAAATGAAGTCAATGATTTATTTAATCGGATGGCTGAAAAATACGATAATATCACTTTGATTGATTGGTACAGTGAAAGTGTGAATCATGAAGAATGGTTCCGAGAAGATTCGGTCCATCCAGACGAAAACGGGTTAACTGCCTATGTCTCTTTAATCGCCAAAGCAATCTTAAACTAAAATAAAAAACTCCCTTAGACGAAAAAGTTTAAGGGAGTTTTTTCGTATGTTAGAAATGAAAGGAGGCGATGGAGTGGATATTCAGAAATTGTCTGATGAATTGATTGGATACGGAATCAAGCATCAGATGCAAGATCTATATATTTATTCGATAGGAGAGATGGGCCAATTACGGTTCAGGCAAAGCATGACTACTGAGTTGTATCGACAATTACCCTTGGCAACTATCCAACAATTGATTGCTCGTTTTAAGTATTTAGGTGAAATGGATGTTGGTGAGCGACGTAAAGCACAGCTTGGGGCAATCACGTATCTTCTACCAGAAACTAAGCAACGTTTACGTTTATCCTCTGTTGGTGATTATCGCGGACAAGAGAGCATGGTCATTCGTTTTTTGCATACGGTGCAACAAAAAATACGCTATTTTTATCCAGAAGATCTATCTATCATTCAAGAATATGTTCAGCGGAAAGTCGGCTTGTATTTATTTAGTGGACCCACAGGCTCGGGAAAAACAACGATGATGTATGAATTGGCTAAACAAAGTACAGGGCAAGTGATTACGATTGAAGATCCTGTTGAAATTGAAGAGGAAGCTTTCTTACAACTACAGACTAATGAAAAAATTGGACAAACGTATGATCAGTTAATTAAATTAGCTTTGCGTCACCGGCCAGATTTATTAATAATCGGTGAAATTCGTGATCGTGTAACGGCCTTGGCAGCTATTCGAGCAGCATTAACGGGTCATACTGTTTTAGCGACTGTTCATGCCAAAGGTCTACACGAAACGAAAAGTCGCTTAATAGATTTAGTAGGAACAGATACAGAATTAAAACATTGCTTAAATGGGGTGTTCTATCAACAGTTATTCCTCAATGCGACAAATGAAACGCAAGCATTGCTAGGGTATGAGTTCTTTTTTGATAAACAACTCAAAGAAAGCTTTCAAACACGGTACAGACAATTACAACTACAGGGGGAAATCTGTGAAAAATGAAATTTTCCGTAAGCAGTTTTTAGAACTACTTGTTGCTTTGTTGGACAATGGTTTTTCACTGCAAGAAAGTTTACTTGTGATGAAACGTAGTGGGCAATTCCCCGAAGAAAAACTAAATCAATTTATATCTGGACTGATACAGGGAGATTCTTGTGCACGCTGTTTTCTAAAGATAGGATTTTCTAAACAGCAGACAATCCAGATCCAATTAGCAGAAACCCATGGCGAGTTAAATCAGACATTAAATTTGATGCTACAGCATATAAAATTATTTGAAAAACAACAAAAAGAATTACGTAAAGTGGCGACATATCCGGTTTTATTAGTAACATTTATTGTGTCTCTATTAGTAGGAATGCGCTTGTTTTTATTACCATCATTGCTTCAGTCAGGCATCATTGATACGAATCATTTAGGGATAATCTTTTTAAAAGATAGTCCTATTATTTTATTAGGATTTGTACTCTTGCTTGGTATTTTAGGGATAGTGATTAATATGTACTTTAAACGTCATAGTATTTTAGAGAAAGCTTGCTTTCTTGCGAAGTTGCCTTTTTTTGGGACATTATATATTTTTTATCAGACTAGCTATTTTGCTTTAGAATGGGGACGGTTATTTAGACAAGGGATGGAAGCACATCAAATTTTGGATTATATGATGAAAATGGAACAAGAAACGTTATTGACTGCTGTTGCTAAAGAAGTGCACAAAGGATTAATTATTGGACAAAGTTTAGCGACACAATTAGAAGACTATTCTTTTTTAACAAAGGAATTTCCTTTGATTATTTATCAAGGAGAGGTGAAAGGGAAATTAGGAGAAGAATTATTTGTTTACAGTCAACTATTGTTAAATAAATTTATTGTACAAATTGAAAAATATATTCAATGGATTCAGCCAGTAGTTTTTTTATTTGTGGCGATTTTGATTTTAGCGATTTATATGGCAATGTTTTTACCAATTTATGGAAATATAGGAGGTATGATGACATGAAAAAGCAATTGTATGAAGCTTTTACTTTAATCGAAATGATGATTGTTTTACTTATAATAAGCATTTTAGTGATGTTATTTATTCCTAATCTGATGCAAGGTAGAGAGACAGTTAAGAAGCAAGGTGATTCAGCTGTTGTCAAATCAGTCGAAACTCAAATAGATTTATTTGAACTAGAAAATAACCGAAAAATGACTGAAGAAGATATGAACCAAGAAATTCCAGCCGAACAGTTAAAGATTTATCGAGCGGCTCAACCCTAAGAATATGAGAAAATATACAGGCTTTACTTTAATAGAATCCTTATTGGTTTTGCTGATTGTTTCGATATTTGTTTTTCTCCCTACGCTAATGATTAAAGAAACGACTAAGACGTTAGAGACACTTTATTTTTTTGATCGTTTAGAAAAAAGTATCCTAACAAGTCAGCAAGTAGCGATTATTTCAAAGAAAAATACAGATATACTCCAACCAGATAGTACACAATTAGCATTTCAATTAACGACTGGCGATTGGTTAGAAACGTTAACTGTACCAGATACATTAGTGGCTAGTAAATTAAGTAAAAAAATTTCATTTGCAGGAGGATCGGGAAATGTGGGACAGCAACGGCAAATCCAATTCGTATGGCAAGCAAAAAAGCAAAAAGTTGTATATGTTTTCTTGTTTGGCAAAGGGCACTACAACAAAGTTATTACTACGCTTTAGAGAAGGTTTCATCTTATTGGAGTCATTAGTGGCAATTAGTATTTTGACTATTGGTATTTTATATTATCAAGGTTGTCAGCTTCAATTAGTGAAAAAAAGTCAACAAGCATATCAAGATTTAGCGATGTTACGTACACTATATGAAGAAATCGCACAATATCGTCAAATGACAGTCACGACACCGTATATCGTGCAGCAAAACAATCAGACAATTACGATTACAACTCAAGCAGCAACTATTGAATCAACTAATCATTCGTGGCGTGTTGTTCGTGAAGTATAAAGGATTTACATTATTGGAATGTCTGATTGCTCTTTTGGTCTTTAGTCTTTGTCTATTAGTGGTTCCACAAATAATTATTCAAAGCAAACAGATGAACGATTTAGTCTTTGGTCGTCATGAACAAGAATGGCACGTGTTTTTACTACAATTTGAACAGAAATTATCAGAAGGAAACTTTGTAAGAGTTCAAGGAAGCAAATTGTTTTTTAATAAACCAAGAACGGTTGAAAATAAATTCTATGAATGTCGCATTGAATACAATGCTAAAAATCAAGAAATTGTTATTCGTGATGACGGTGGCTATGAGCCTATTTTAACGTCAGTCGAAACCGTAAATTTTATACAACATCCCTATAGTGTGACTTTTGAAATCACTTTTAATAATGGAGAAAAACGAGATGGTAAATGGACGTTTTAAGCATCAAGGAGGCATTTTAATTACAGCAATTTTTACCATTGGTTTGCTAAGTGCAATGCTGGTGTTTCTGATTGGCAATTATCGAAATGCGTTGGAGTTTTCGACACGGACTCGGCGCTATTATGAAATGCGAATCATGACAGAGCTATTTCTGCAAGAGTATGATCAGGCATCTGTAGAAGAAAAAATGGAGGGGGAAATTTATTACAATACGGGTAAAATTAGTTATTCAGTACAAAAAAATTATCTAGTGGTAACGGCTTATGCAGGTAAATATCACCAAACGTATCAAGAAAATTTGAAAGAAAACAATACAGAAAGCACTGACAATAATACAGAATTGCAAGGAGAAGAAGCGCAAAAAAGGAGTAAAGAAATAACAGATGAAAGTCTGAAATAGTACAGATAAAGGAGAGGAAGTTCCGTGAAAGCCTTTCCTTTATCATTTGGGATTGTTTGTAAAAACACAAATACATAAGGAAATAAAGGATTACAAGCGGAAGCTGTTGATTATTTAACCTAAATCGGATAAAATTAAACAGGTATAATAGTTGTTATAGTTTAGAGCTTGAAATGAGGTGCACCATGTTTCCAGAAAAAATTGAAGAAAGCTTCCACTTGCATCTTGAAGCCATTCAATTGTTGCAAACTGCATTGAAGTCCTCATATTTGGATGCCTATGTAGAACATGTGGAAAATATCGTTGATCAATACCAAGTGCGTGTGATTGATGGCGTTCCAGATGCAGAAACGACTGAAAAAGTAAATGAAATCTATCGTAAACTAAAAGCAATTTCGTTAGAACAAGAAGAAATTCGTAAGCTTTCTCAGCTGTTACTACTTAAAGGGGCGCAAACAGAACCCTTACAGCCAAACCATCAATTAACACCTGATAGTATTGGCTTTTTATTTGTTTTCTTAATTGAACAATTAGCAAAAAAAGATCAACCATTAACCGTGTTAGATTTATCTGTTGGAATGGGAAATTTATTATTAACCATTATCAGTAACTTAAAATTGGCCAAGTATCAAGCTTCAGGCGTTGGTGTCGATAATGATGAGACCTTGTTAGGTATTGCGGCAGCAAATAGTCAATGGTTGAATGCTGATACGCAATTATTCCATCAAGATGGGTTACAAAGCCTTTTAGTAGATCCGGCTGATGTTGCTGTCGGTGATTTGCCAGTTGGTTACTATCCAATTGACGAAAAAGCGCAAGAGTTTGCTACTGCTTCAGAAAGTGGTCACACGTTTGCTCATCATTTATTGATGGAACAAAGTATGAATTACGTTAAAGAAGGCGGATTTGGTTTGTTTTTAGTGCCATCTAATTTCTTGGAAACTGAGCAAAGTGATTCTTTGAAACAATGGTTAGGTAGCAAAGTCTATCTGCAAGGAATTATTCAACTGCCTGATGAATTATTTAAAAATGAAGGGTCTCGTAAAAGTATTCTGATTTTACAACGTAAAGGTTCTGATAGCAAACAAGTACCAGAAGTCTTGTTGGCAAAATTAACTTCTTTAAAAGAACCAAAATATGTAACAGCGTTCTTTCAAGAGTTTATTACCTGGAAAAAAAGCAACGATTTGAATTAGTGTATGAGCCTTGAAAAGTATTTTCGAGGATTTAAAATAATAAGAATGAGGGAGAATATAAGATGTCTAAAACAATTGCAATTAATGCAGGAAGTTCAAGCTTAAAATGGCAATTATATCAAATGCCAGAAGAAACAGTAGTAGCGAAAGGAATTGTTGAACGTATTGGTTTGAATGATTCTATCTTTACAATTAAATACGGAGAAGATCAAAAATTCGAACAAGTTATTGATATTCCTGATCATGAAGTAGCTGTAAAAATGTTATTGGATCAACTAATTGAATTAAATATCTTAGCAACTTACGATGAAATTACAGGTGTAGGTCACCGTGTGGTTCAAGGTGGTAGCTATTTCGATAAATCAGTTATCGTTGATGAAGAAGTTATGGAAAAAATTGAAAAATTAGCTGACTTCGCTCCGCTACACAATCCAGCAAATTTAATGGGGATTAAAGCGTTCAAAAATCTACTACCAGATATCGTTAGTGTTGCAGTATTTGATACAGCATTTCATTCAACAATGCCAAAAGCAAATTATTTATACAGTTTGCCAAAAGAGTTTTATGAAGAATATGGTGTACGTAAGTATGGTGCACATGGAACAAGTCATCAATATGTTGCGAATCGTGCAGCTGAAATGCTAGGTCGTCCAATTGAAGAATTAAAAATTATTACTTGCCACTTAGGAAATGGTGCATCAATCACTGCTGTAGATGGCGGGAAATCAGTAGATACATCAATGGGCTTTACACCTTTAGCTGGAGTAACAATGGGTACTCGTTCTGGTGATTTAGACCCAGCTGTTTTGCCATTCTTAATGGACAAGTTAAATATTGACATTAAAGAAATGTTGAATATTTTAAATAAAAAGTCTGGTTTACAAGGTTTAACTGGAATTTCTAGTGATATGCGTGACTTAGAAGCGAATTTAGATAAAGAAGAAGTTCAAGTAGCTTTAGACATCTTTGCTGATCGTATCCGCAAATATATTGGTTCTTATGTAACTGTAATGAACGGTGTAGATGCCATTGTCTTTACTGCTGGTATTGGGGAAAATGATGCAAACGCTCGTGCTAATATTATTAATGGTATGACTTGGTTTGGTTGTGAATTAGATCCTGAGAAAAATGCTACTCGTGGAAAAGAATTAGAAATTTCAACACCAGAATCAAAAGTAAAAGTATTATTGATTCCAACAGATGAAGAACTAGTTATCGCTCGCGATGTTGAAGCATTGCGTGGCTAAAACTTAATACAATAAAAAGAACCAATTAATGAGGCGCTGGAAATTAGAGCCCGCATTAATTGGTTTTTTTTTATGCTTTTTTATTTCAAGAAATATGTTAGTTGATGAGTATACAGTAAAGTGACTGTCTGCATCGCTCGAGAAAGAGCTGTATATAAAATACGTCTATCTTGTTTTGTATGATACGTTTCAGCAGATACATCGTAAAGTACAACATGATCAAATTCTAAACCTTTAGCCAAACTAATTGGTAAAACGGTGATATCAATTTCAGATAAAGTTAATTTTTCTTTTAATTGAGTGGCTTGTTGTGACGTTTTAGTTAATAGCGTGAGGGCAGTTGTTTGATTTTCTTGAGCAATCTTTGTTAGTAAGCTATTCAAATCAGAAATTGTATCAATAGCTAGATATTGTGTTGCTTTTCCTAAAGGACGAACCGGAATAATGGTGATTTCTTGGGTAGTTAGTTGATTGAATAACTGAGTGATTGCACCCGTTGAACGGTAACTATAAAGTAAAGGATAAGTTACAACTGACTGCCGATGAGCAAATTGTTGGGCGATTTCGTCAAAAGAACTAGTTGAATTGAAAATAGCTTGATTTTCATCACCCACCATAGTAAAACGTGCTTTAGGAAAAAGTTCATTTAATAGAACGAACTGTGCTGGTGTATAATCTTGTACTTCATCAATAAAAACATATTGCATTTGGCTTGTTTCAATTTTTTCAAGAAACCAATGCTTCATTAAAACTAGTCCAACCGCTTCATCTACATTGATGCTAGGAGAGAAGTCTATTTTTGTTTTAGTATATGCTTGTACTAAAGATTGAAACATTGCCAGGGTATCAATCCAGTGCATTTTTTCGATTTGTTTTCGGACACGGTGGTATTTTTTTCTTAATAAAATTTGTGCATAGTGAAAAAGTTGATGTTCGGAATCATCGATAATCAGTTCCCCAAAATAGTGCAATTGTTGCGCTTCTGATAAAGCGAGTAACTGATCTTGAATTCGAACTGATTTTGCTTGGTGTAATAAATGACGTTCCCAATCACTAAGCAAACGTTTTTTGGTTGCTTGAATTCGCTCTTGGATAGTTGCTTGTGCAGGTGTAGATTGATAGATATGTTTGATTTTTTCACGGCTAATCAGAATGTATTTTTTGTAATCAATGTCTTTGAAAAAGTCTTCGGGTGAGTAGTTTGCTTTTTTTAGAAAAGTTAAAAAAGCAATACTGCGCAAATGCGATGTTTGTTCATCGACTGTCCTATGACTAATGCGTTCAAAATAGCTTGTTTCATCTTCAAGTGGTAATGTGAGAAATTGTTGTAAAAATTGTGTAATTGTTAAATTAAGTGGTGTACGTTCACCTAATGAAGGCAATACATTCGAAATATAATCAATAAAGCGATGGTTAGGGGATAAAATCAAACAGTTATCAGCAGTCATTTGTTTACGGAAGGAATATAACAAATAAGCAATACGCTGCATAATTGTCGAGGTTTTACCGCTACCAGCGACACCGTTGACTAAGACAATAGCATGTTGGGTGTCACGAATGATTTTATTTTGTTCAGTTTGAATTGTGGCAGTGATGTCTTGCATTTGGTGAGTAGCATCTTGTTTAAGTGCTTCGAGTAAAATATCGTCTTGAATCGCAACAGATGTATCAAAATATTGGAGTAAGTGTTTTTTTTCAATCAAAAACTGACGACGATCAAGAATAGTGACGGGGATTTGTTGCTGGTTAGCTTCATAATAAGAAAGCCCCAGCATATTGTTGTAATACGTTTCGGCAATGGGTGAACGCCAATCAAAAATCAAGGTTTCACCGGCTTCATTAGTAAAATTATAGCGACCAAAATAAAATGTATCCGGTACTTTTTCATCTGAAAAAGTCAGCTTTATTTTACCAAAATAAGGGCTTTTCAATAGCTGTTGAACTTGCTGTAACGTGCGCTCGCTCGATTGAATTCGGATATTCATTTGATCGATTTCACGATTTTTCATCTCGAGCATTGAGAAAGTATCCAAGTTATCAAGGACACTATCAAAATTGAGACTGATATCTCTGCCCATTTCTCGTAAAGAAGTTAAACCATCTTCTTTGGCTGTTTGAACAAGCTTTTGAAGGGCTTGTTCTGTTTGCAGTAGTTGTTGATAGACTTGTGACAAATAATTTTTTTCTTTTTGAAATTCAGTGTTGACCATACACATTCTCCTTTTGTCAAAAAGTTAACAGAACAAGAATTATAGGGGATAACAGATCATTTTTCAAGCATTTGCGAAAAAATTCATCCAAAAAGGTAAAGCAGCACTAATTTCAGTTGGTAGAACGACATAGCGCTCTTTGGCTAATTGATCACCGATATAGCTGTGTAAATAAACTGCAGCATGAATTGTGGTAATATTTTTAGGAAATTGAGCTAAAAAACCAGCAATGATTCCGGCTAAAGTATCGCCAGTTCCACCTGTCGCCATCCCAGGATTTCCTAATGGATTTTGCCAAATACCTGTGTGATGATAAATTTCTGTCCGATGACTTTTTAAGACGATAGTTGCTTGTAATTCTTGTTGGCTGCGTTGATTGATGAACGGAGTTTGTTCAGCAATTGGAATGTGACTTAGTCGCTGCCACTCCATCTGATGTGGCGTAAAAATTGTTTGTTTAGGTACGGGTAAGAATACATTAGACTCAGCAAATAAGGTGATTGCTGAACCATCAATTACCAGCCATTGCTTGTCTTGGTTTTCAAGAGCAAAGGTCAGCAATTCTTTACTACGACCTTCTAACCCTAATCCTGGACCAATTAAACAAACATCGGCTGTGGCAAAAACATCAGCAATTATTTCTTCATCTTGCCAATCAACGACCATTACTTCTGGTAGACGAGCGTGTAGAGGGGCGTGGTTCTTAGAATGGGTAATAACAGTCACTAAACCAGCACCAGCGCGTACACAAGCTTCGGCGCTCATTATAATTGCTCCACCATATTGGGCATTGCCACCAATTAAAACGACTCGGCCAAATGTTCCTTTGTGAGAGATTTTTGGGCGAGGTTGAATGACTGCAAGACATTCTTCTGTTAGCTTTTTCATACATTTCAGTCCTTTTTTATACTTAACTTATTATAACTTTTTTTCAAAAAAGAGTCTCAGCGCAAAACTTTTTCACTTTCGATGTTAGAAGTGGTATCATGGAACACGAGAATAGAATTGGAGGGAATCAAATGACAATTGATTGGCAAAAAGAAGTCGATGCACGCAAAGATGATTTGTTGCAAGATTTAATCGACTTATTGAAAGTAAAAAGTGAACGTGAAGACGATAAAGTAACGCCAGACGCTCCATTTGGACCAGGACCTCGTGATGCGTTGTTACACATGTTAGCTTATGGTGAACGCGATGGTTTTATCGTCAAAAATGTCGATAACTACGCTGGACATATTGAATTTGGCGAAGGCGATGAAACATTAGGTATTTTTGGTCATATGGATGTTGTACCAGCTGGGGATGGTTGGGATACTAATCCATATGAGCCAGTGATTAAAGAAAATAAAATCTACGCTCGTGGTTCTTCTGATGATAAAGGGCCAAGCATGGCAGCTTATTATGGCATGAAAATCATTAAAGAATTAGGCTTACCATTATCAAAAAAAATCCGTTTTGTAGTCGGTTCTGATGAAGAAAGCGGCTGGGCAGATATGGATTATTATTTTGAACATGAAGAAAAGCCAGATTTTGGTTTCTCACCTGATGCAGAGTTTCCAATTATTAATGGAGAAAAAGGTAATGTATCTGTGGCTGTTCATTTGCCAAGTGGTAATAAAGGCAGCTATACGTTAGAAAGTTTTGTTTCTGGTTTACGTGCAAATATGGTGCCTGGAACAGCTAAGGCAGTTGTTACTGCTCCTGATGCAGAAAAAGCAGCTGAACTTGCAACAGCTTTTACTACTTATCTTGAAGCAAATCCAGTAAACGGGACAAGTGCAATCGATGGTTTAACAGTCACTTTTGATCTAGTTGGTAAAGGGGCACATGGCGCTAGTCCACAAATTGGAATTAATGCGGCAACATTTTTAGCAGTGTTCTTAAATGACTATGATTTTGCAGGTGAAGCTAAAAACTTTATCCAAGCTATCGCAGAATATATTCATAAAGATGTGTACGGCGAAAACTTACACGTTGCTTACGAAGACGCAAAAATGGGTAAATTAACAATGAACGCTGGCTTATTTGATTTTTCAGCAGATAAAGATCAAGCATTCATTAATTTGAATTTCCGTTATCCTCAAGGAACAACATTAGAAAAAATTGAGGCAGGTTTACAAGAAACGATTGGCACACTAGGTGCAACTTTTTCAGCTGAACCGCATCATATGCCGCCACACTATGTTCCTCAAGATGATCCGTTGGTACAAACATTATTAGCGGTTTACGAAGAACACACGGGTGAAAAAGGGTTTGAACAAATTATTGGCGGGGGTACTTACGGACGTTTATTAGAACGTGGTGTTGCTTATGGCGCAATGTTCCCTGGTTATACAGATACGATGCACCAAGCTAATGAATTTATGGAACTGGACGATTTATTCCGCGCGGCAGTAATCTATGCAGATGCCATTTACCGTTTGGCGAAATAAAACTAAAGAGACGGGGCAAAAAGTCTCGTAAAATCAAACAACGCATGAAATCAATGTTTAAAAAACAGATTTCATGCGTTGTTTGATTGCTCTTTTTGTCTAGTTTCTTACTTATTTTAAGACAGCAGTAGCAAGTGCTTTTTGAATTTGAGTAATATTTTTGTCTTTTCTAAACTGTAGTGTTTCAGTTGGTTCGATACTACTGGAAATCCAAATTTTTAATTCAGCATCTAAATCGAAATGACCAGATGTTTCGACGCTAAAACGTGAAATACTCTTATAAGGAATTGATTTATACGTAACTTTTTTACCTGTCATACCTTGTTTATCAACAATAATTAAACGATAGTCAGTAAAAACGACCAAGTCACGGACTAGTTTAAAAGCTAAATCGACTTGTTCGTCGGGGATTAAAACATCAGCTAATTTCTTGGTAATCTCTTGGTGATTGGCTTCAGTTGCATTTCCCATTAATCCATCAAATAAACCCATGATTCATTCCTCTTTTCTTTAGATTGAACGTGTAATGTCTAAAACAGTTCCAGTTTTAGTATCTGCTAAAAATTGATAAACAGCCAACTCACCATCTTCCATGCGGGTAATGCCCCCGTTGTAGGCAGTTGAGTGAACAGCAAATTTACGGAGAGGTTGTTTTTCAAAATTAATCCAAGAACCTTCAATTGGACCCTCCAATAAAAAAGCGCGTTTTACTTGATTTAAGACATCGTCAGCAGACAATTCTTTTCGATTTTTCACCCAGATCGTTGCGGCAATCCCGCTTGCCAATCCAATAGTTGCTCCAATTGTTAAGCCATTTTTAAAATAATTGAATGATTGATTTGTTGCCATACTATGTCCTCTTTTCTTAAAATCTAATCTAATTACTGTTTATTTTACCATATTATTGGTTTTGCGTTATACTGAATAGGTAGTTTTAATGATAAAGGAGGCTAGGTTTGACAAATGTCAAACAAAAAAATGCAAGAAAAAACATTTCAACGAATCAAAGAGCTAACAGAGATGCAAGGAACAAGCGGTTTCGAACATGAAATTCGAGCGTACATGAGAAATGAGATGACACCACTTGTTGATGAAATCCAACAAGATGGTTTAGGTGGTATTTTTGGTATTCGCCATCATGAAAATGCAGATGCGCCTCGTGTGATGGTTGCAGCTCATATGGATGAAGTCGGTTTTATAATTACGCAAATTACTGATCGAGGATTGTTTAAAGTAACACCATTAGGGGGCTGGAATCCATACGTTGTTTCGGCACAACGATTTACCTTGAAAACAGCTAAAGGTGATTATCCTTGTATTTCTTCTTCAATCCCACCACATTTATTACGTGGAACAGCTGGTCAAAAGTCCTTAGAAGTTACGGATATTTTATTTGATGCAGGATTTGAGTCAAGAGAAGAAGCTACTAATTATGGTGTACGTTTAGGTGATACGATTGTTCCGCAAGTCGAAACAATTAAAACAGCAAATGGCAAGAATATTATTTCCAAAGCATGGGATAATCGCTATGGCTGTACAGTTGTTTTAGAAGCTTTAGAAGCACTTAAAGATGAAAAACTTGGTCATACACTCATTGCTGGTGCCAATGTGCAAGAAGAAGTTGGTCTACGTGGTTCAAAACCATCTGTGACTAAATTTAAACCAGATTTGTTTTTTGCCGTAGATTGTTCTGCAGCAGACGATACGGTGACTAAAAATGGCACGTTTGGACATTTAGGTGAAGGAACATTAATGCGTATTTATGACCCAGGTTTAATTATGTTGCCACGCTTGAAAGAATATTTATTGGATACTGCTGAAACACACAATATTCCTTACCAATATTTCGTTTCAAAAGGTGGAACCGATGCGGGCGCAGCTCATACTGCAAACGAAGGGATTCCAAGTACAGTAATTGGTGTTGTTGGTCGCTATATTCATACACATCAAACAATGTTTAGTATTGCTGACTATGATGCAGCAAAAGAAATGTTGATTCAAACATTACGTGGGTTAGATCAAAGTACAATCAATACGATTATTGAAGGTCAATAATTATCAAAGCTATTCAAACGAAACTAGTTTGGATAGCTTTTTTTCATGGATTAAAAAGAGTATACTGAAGTTAATAAATGAGAAAGTGGGCGAGTGAATGATTATTCCTAAAAATTTAGAAGAACTTGCGGGTTATGTAGAGCAAGGAAAAAACGTATTTTTCTTCACCGCAGATTGGTGTGGCGATTGTCGTTTTATTAAACCAGCAATGCCTGAAATTGAAGCAGATTTTCCAGATTATCAATTTATAGAAGTAAATCGTGATGAATATATTGATGTTGCTTCTGAATGGAATATTTTTGGCATTCCAAGTTTTGTTGTTATTCAAGATGGTAAAGAGTTAGGAAGACTAGTCAATAAAGAGCGTAAGACAAAAGAAGAGATCGAAACATTTCTTCGTAATCTTTAATATAAAGCTGAAAGGGTGAGCACAATGGAACAAAACTATCAAACAGTTTTAGTAGGGATTGATGGTTCAGAACAAGCAAAAGAAGCATTTGAAAAAGCAGTTGAAGTTGCTCGTAGAAATGAGGGGAAAGTAGTTGTTGCAGCAATTATCGAACCTCAATTACCAACAACGATGGGGTATGCACCATTAAGTGAATCCGTTTTAGAAAAAGAAGAAGAAGAAGCAAAAGGAATGCTTGAAGAAGCAAAAGAATATGCCGCCTCCGTTTCTTTTCATAATGTAGAAGGTGTGGTTGTTTTTGGTTCACCAAAAACAGCTTTGGCTCGTGATTTGCCAAAAAAATATGGGGTAGATTTAGTCATGGTAGGGCAATCTGGATTAAATGCAGTAGAACGCTTGATGGTAGGAAGTGTGGCGAGTTATGTCATTCGTGAAGCGCCTTGTGATGTCTTAGTTGTGACACCAACAAAAGAGAAGGCTGAGTAATCAGTCTTCTTTTTTGTAAAATGGGACTGTGACATAAGTTGATTGGCAGTAAAATATCCGAACAATAGAAAATTGTTTGGCATAACTCATGCTATTTTTTTTGATATTTCCGTCTTATTTCTTCCTTATATCACAGATCCTTGGATTAACGTGTTAAGAACCAGAACAGGAGAATAATTGCAACAATTGCAACAATCCCTCGAACAACGATATCTATTGATAAGAAACTAAATACGTTTTGCCAGAATGAGCCTTTGTTTTTCATAATAATCCTCTCCTTTTTTAGATAAAAGAAAACGCTTTCTTTGTGAAGTAAGTATAGCATGTTTTAAGTTTTTTTACTCCGTCTAGAGAATGATTTTTAAAAGAACACTTTTTTTATAAAAAAAATGCCATGAATAGTGTTTCTGAACGTAAAATTTGTTAAGATAGTTGTCGAAATGAATTTTAGGAGGAAACATTGTGATTTTTGCTTACAACCCGAAATATGTTAGTGATACATTATTAGTGATTACAGAAAATGATAAAAACTTAGAACAGACTGTTGAACGTCAAGGAAACGTAGCACGTATTCAAACAGAAGACGGTCGTGTAATAGGTTGGAACTTTTTTGCTATTTCAGAAGTGATGACAATTGATGGGACAGGTCAAGTGACACTTTCTGATGAACAAGTAGCACAATTAAATGAATTGATGCGTGAAGCTGGTTTTACAGAACAACTAACACCAGACCATGAACCGAAGTTTGTTGTAGGTTTTGTAAAATCATGTGAAGCGCATGAAGACAGCGATCACTTATCGATTACAGAAATTGAAGTTGATAATGGACAAACACTACAAATCGTGTGTGGCGCACCAAATATCCGTAAAGGTCTAAAAGTTGTTGTTGCCAAACCAGGTGCTATGATGCCTGATGGAATGTTGATTTGGCCAGGTGAACTACGTGGCGTTGAAAGTCATGGAATGATTTGTTCAGCAAAAGAATTGCATTTACCCAATGCACCAATGAAACGTGGAATTTTAGAATTAGGTAGCGATGCTGTCATTGGGGAAGCTTTTAAAGTAGGTAAATAAGCAACAAGAAACTATCCGAACAAGAGCGGCTATTGGTTATACCGCTTTTGTTCGGATAGTTTTTCATGTATTGCTAGTGCAACCACGCTCTCTTTAGTTTTGTGGTTGTTGGTTTTGTGTTTGATTTTGATTGTTGATGATAGATTGATCCACTGATAATTCTACTTTAACCGTTTGCTCTTTATCCTCACGATAGAATGTTACTTCAATTGTATCGCCGACTGATTTGCTGTAAAGTGCAGAGCGTAATTCTGTTCCACTGCTAATCTCTTTACCATCAATTTTAGTAATGACATCGTATTGTTGGATACCAGCTTTTTCTGCAGGGGTTGCATTACCAACCGCAGAAATAACAACACCATTAACAACCGAAGAAGGAACTTTTAGGATTTGTTCTTGTTGTTGCGTAGAGATACTACTTAAGTCAACCATTGAAATACCTAGAGCTGGACGGGTAACTTCACCTTTGGATTCTAGTTGGTTAATAATATGAGTAACGTCATTACTTGGAATTGCAAAGCCCATCCCTTCAACACTTACACCAGAACCAGAAGAACTGGCAATCTTACTTGAGTTAATGCCAATTACTTGACCAGCAACATTAATGAGTGGACCGCCAGAGTTTCCTGGATTGATTGCTGCATCTGTTTGAATGGCATTGATACTAATTGCTTGTCCAGATTCGTTGGTATTTGTCACCAAGCGATTTAGCGAAGAAATAATTCCTTGCGTTACAGAGTTCGCATAATCAGAACCTAATGGAGAACCAATTGCGATTGCTGGTTCGCCAACTTTTAATGAGTCAGAATCGCCAAAGGTCGCAACCGTATCAATTTTATCCGAAGAAATTTTTAAAACGGCCAAATCAGTGTAAGCATCGGATCCGATTAATTCAGCTTTTACTTTTGTCCCGTCTGTTAGCACGACTTCTAAGCCTTCTTGTCCGTCTACCACGTGATTGTTGGTCACGATATAGGCATCTTTACCATCTTTTTTATAGATAACACCACTACCTTCACCAACTGGTTGTAATTCAGCACTATTTTCTTCCTGAGTTTCAAAAGGATTTGTCCATTGATTTTGAGAAGCAGTTGCTTGTAAATTAATAATAGAAACAACGGCATTTTGAACTTTTTCAACTGCTGAAGTAACGTCGCTATTTACATCGACTTTGACATTAGTTACTTTCGTATCGTTAGTAGAATCTTTCGTACTTTCGCTAGTAAGAGGTTCGTTGGCAGAAGCAGCATCGTTAGCCCCAGTTGCATAGTAAAAACCACCGACACTTAACATACCGCCCAGTACTCCTCCAAGTAAACCAATACCAAATTTTTTTAATACACCGTTACTTGTTCTGTTAGGTGTAACATTTTTTCGAGCCATGAGAATCTACCTCCTATTTAGTTTTCTTATAATTAGTATAATATTAATTTCTGAATATAGTCTACTGCTAGACTTTGAACAAATTATGAAAAAGATACGTATAAAAATGTTCAAAAAGATGAAAAATAGTAATTAAAGCTAATGAATAACTATACGAGATTCAGTTCTGTGGATAACTCTGTGGATAAACCTGTGAAAAGTGTGGATAACTATGTGGGAAAACTAAGTATAGAAGCAAATTTGTTTTGCATGTATAATGAATAATAAGTAATTAGAGGGAGCGTCAATATGAATATTAAAATCATTACTGTCGGAAAATTAAAAGAAAAATATCTTGTTCAAGGAATTAATGAATATGTAAAACGCCTAGGAGCATATGCCAAACTTCAATTAGTTGAGGTTCCTGATGAAAAAGCACCTGAAAATTTAAGTGAGGCAGAGATGATTCAAGTGAAGGAAAAGGAAGGGCAGCGAATTTTAGCAAAAATTAAAGAGCAAGAATACGTCTATGCATTAGCCATTGAAGGAAAGAA
This sequence comes from Enterococcus sp. AMC2644, assembly GCF_058216475.1. Lineage (NCBI taxonomy): Bacteria > Bacillati > Bacillota > Bacilli > Lactobacillales > Enterococcaceae > Enterococcus > Enterococcus sp. AMC2644. The sequence continues at coordinate 1,008,919 of NZ_CM177095.1, read as the reverse complement.
TCCAAGTAGCGAAGACTTTGCTAAGCAAATTGATCAGCTAGGAATTCGCGGGAAAAGCCAACTCGTTTTTGTGATTGGTGGATCACTAGGGTTAAGTGAATCGGTAATGAAACGGAGCAATGCCCAAATCTCATTTGGCAAAATGACCTATCCACATCAATTAATGAAACTAATTCTAGTAGAACAAATTTATCGGGCTTTTCGAATTAATACAGGCGGACCGTATCATAAATAATATAGAAAATCTAATGCGCAACGTTTAAAGTAGGTCAAATTTTACATAGCTGTATTTCATAAATTTTTCTACCATTTGAGTAGTAGATGTCTCTAGTCGATTACGGTGACAGGCTCCGTCATGTAGGATTAATCTGATGGTAAGTCTATTTATGGGTTCGTTTAAAAGACGACACTTTCTGACTAAAATCAGCAAAGTGTCGTCTTCAACTGCACGAAATGAATTAATAGGTAATCCAAACTTCATTCATACCTGAGTTTTTGGTAATACCATCAGTTAAAGCAAGTCTAGAAGAATAAGAAAGATAGCCGTAAAGGACTTGTGTTCCCCCTTGATTGTCCCATTCAATGGTAATTTTTATGTTTGATGTGATTTCTTTTCTTGCTGGTAAATCCATTGGATACAGCTCATCGGTAGTATAGCTTAGTATATTTTCAGTAGCAGATTCAATCGTAGCTGTCCCAAAATATTGTGTGCCATCATAATTACTTTGAGTCACACTACCATTCGCAGAGATAGTTAAGCGACTTTGTTTTTGTGAGGGCAATGAATAATAGAACATATAGGTGTTAGCCCACTTTGCTAAATCACCTGTGAAGCCTGAGCTTGAGTTTGATGCTTGTGGACTTTCTTGTGGACTTGTTTGCTTATTTTTGTTTTGAATATTTTCGTTATTAGAGGCTGATAATTTTTCGACAGCTTCTTTAATCGATGAAAATTCGGGATTTGCTAGTGCACTTACTGGAATTGAAGCAAGTTTGAGTTCAGATTCTTTATATTTTTCATCAACAGTTAACTTTTTTGCTTCAGCAATTATTTCATCATACTGACTTAGTTTTTCATCAGGACTAGTAGATGCTGTAGAAACACTGCTTGTAGTAGTGTTCTTTGTAGGAGCTGCCGCTATTTCGGGTGTATTTGTTTGAAAGACATTGACTAATAAAAATAATCCCATTCCAAGGACAGCTAGTAATAAAACAACAATCACGATCAACGAAGTATTTTTTCGCTGATTTTTACTAGAAACCCTCATTCGTGACATCTTAGTTTCCTCTGATAATTTTTCCCCACAAGCATGACAAAACTGTGCATTTTTATCATTTTCAACATGACAATTCTGACAAATTTTCAATATAAACCTCTCCCATACCTATTTAATTGTTACTTATATCCTACCATAACTAGTCGATTTACTGAGACGAAATAGCTAATAGTTGAATGATGTCTTCTTATTGGGTGTTTCCCAGACATTTTTAAAATCATAGTACCCAGCAGTATCTCTAGGAATATTATGCAGCATTGTATGAATAAGTGCTTGTTTATGTGGATGGATGGTATAAATCAAAAAGTAGTTGTCAACAAGCCAACGGTCAATTTCTTGATATAAGTGCCATCTTTTTTCTGTATTTCCTTCAAATTTGAAAGAAGTCATTTTCTCCTGTAGTTCATTTTGCTTTTCTGTAGCTAAAAAACGTTGCAACAAAAGAGTTTCGTTAGTACAAAAATCAAGGAAAGAAAGTTCTTCATCTGCCATTGGAATATCACCAATCATCACCATGTCCATCGTTTCTTCCATATGAGAAGTAAAAAATTCTTGATTAAATGTAAATGGTATTCGCTTAAAGGAAAGCCCGATGGTTACGGCCCTTTTTTGGAGCCACTCCGATTGGCGAACGGCATTTTGGAACATAGGGAGGTACCCAAGATGTAGGCACTCGCCTGTGTAAGCCGATTTCTTTAAGGCCGCTTTCGCTTTGGTCATTGATTTATGCAGGCTCGTTGATTCTTTAGAAAAATACCGACTTGCAAGACTCCCTAAATCATGGCCTAAATCCTTTAGTAACTGTTGGCTGTCTAATAAATGATAGACGGCTTCACGAAAATAAGGATCCTTAACAATCGGCGAGCGCTGTTGATTAAAAATGAGAAATTCAACACCAATATTATTGGTTTGAACATGTTCATAATCAGTTAATTTAGAAGAGTCAGTGGGATTAATAAAAAATTCAATCTCATCAATTAATGCACGAAAGCCATAATAATAATCAAATGCTTTTAAAGAAAAGGTCGTGTGACTGTAGTCATTTAATTTAAATGGTCCACATGAAATGAACTTCTTTTCATCAAATGGAATATCTTCCGGTAAAATGATACAACTATGACTTGCTAACAGATGACCAAAAAAAGGTTCAGCGTATTTGAGGTGAAAAAGGATTTCGTAATCAGAGACTAACTCGATACGTTGGATATTTTTCAGCTGTGTAAATGTATTCGCTCCTTTTTGCATACAACGAGTGATTGTAAAAGCGACATCTTGACTAGTTAATGTTTTACCGTGATGAAACTTCACGCCTTTTCGTATAAAAAAACGCCATGTACAGGCATTATTTTCAATGACCCAGTGGTGGGCGATAGCAGGCATCAATTCACGTTCCTTGATTGTAACTAGGGTGTCTCCTAGTTGCTTTAAAATAAAAGATTCGCGATAAACAGCCACCTTAATTGGATCGATGGTGGTTAAGGGGCGATGAATAATGACAGGTAATTTGATTTGTGCGCTTGTATTTTCTTGTAGACCCAATAACGTTTGAATTTTTTCATAGTAACGATCAAAAAAGTGAATAGGAAAGCCAAGATCTAGTAAATTTAAAATTCCTGAAATGTCATTCGTGGCTAATAATTGCTGCAGTAATTGATCTAAGTCATCTTTTAGAGAATTGTTAAAGAGTATCTTTGAGGGATTGCCACGTCCTTTACCGGGAATGTAGTGAATATAACCTTGGTCTTGCAACATAATCAAGCGCCGTCGGGTTTGTTTAGGGGTACAGAACCACTGTTCACTTAGTTGTTGCAGTTTAAAATACCTGGGTTCATCTGTTTGGAAAATTGCGCGTAATTGTAAATAAATTTGATTCATAGGAGACCTCCTGTTAGCTAAAAGGGGACATTTTTATTTGGATTGTCCATTTTTCGTTTTCTGTTTCTCTTTTATAATAGTTGATACGAGAAGGGAAGTGAAGAGGATGTTTCAATCATTGCATCCGAATATACAGCTACGTATTGTGATTCAATTTTTAAGTAAAGTCGTTGGTTCAATGATTTTTCCGTTTATTGCTATTTATTACACAGAAAAATTTGGCGCAAGCATTGCAGGTGTTTTGGTATTAGTGAATGTTATCATCAGTTTTTTAGCGGGAATCTATGGCGGACATTTGACAGATGTCTTTGGACGGAAAAAGTTAATGGTGGTAGGAGAAAGCATTAAATTAGTTGCACAGATTGGAATGGTAATTGTGAATTCATCTTGGCTACAGTCACCAATAGCCATGTATATTTTCATTTTAATTACTTCGATTACTAGCGGATTAATTGCACCAGCCAGTGAAGCAATGTTGGTAGATGTAAGTACGGAAGAAAATCGTCCTTTTATGTATTCAATCACATATTGGACAACGAATTTATCATTGCTTATCGGAATGACTGTTGGAGGTTGGTTATTTCAATCACATTTAATGGAATTGTTGATTGCTTTAGTTTTATTGAGTATGGTGACATGGTTTATTACATGGCGTTTTATTTCTGAGACCTACCAACCTGTTGAGAGCAGACAAAAAATTGGTTTGATGGATGTTTTGAGAAAATATCGGGATGTTGCTCGTGATCGTCGTTTTTTACTTTTTACTATAGGTGGTATTTTGATTTTAGGTATTGAGTTTCAACGAACCAATTTCATTTCCGTGCATATGGCGAATGATTTTATTGCTATGAACCTTTTTGGTACAAAAATTGATGGTGTCAAAGCATTAAGTTTGATGACCGCTATCAATACCTTGATGGTGATTTTCTTTTCTGTTCCTGTAGGACAATGGTTGAATCGCTTTTCTTCATCAAAGATTTTGTATGTTGGCTTTTTATTGTTTGGGGGTGGGTATGCAATGAATGCCGTTGCTGTGCACTTACCGGTTATTATAGGTGCCACAATTCTTTTAACAATTGGAGAACTGATCTATACACCTAAACGCCAAGCAGTTATGGCTCAGATGGTTGATTACGAAAAACGAGGAAGTTATTTAGCTTTTAATGGCATTATCTTTCAACTAGGGAAGGTTGTTGCCGCGATGACGTTAATGTTTTCTCAGCTAGTATCGACAATCGTTGTGGGTGTATCTATTTTTGGCTTAGCCATTGCAGGCAGTTTATTTACGTATGCAGCATTGAAAAAAGAGTGAATATTTACAGGATGAATTAAAACAAAAATATCCGAATGATAAAGAGTGAAACGCAAATTTTTATGAATTTGCCAATGTCTTTATGATTCGGATATTTTATTGAAAAAGAGTTTCCTGGGAATATCGGTAGTTTAGTGAATGAAGTTCAAATGTATTGCGCAAATGCTTTAAGAAAACAGGAAAAAGAAGTGACGATTGGCAATAAGGCCGATGATTTTATAGAAATACATCAAGAAAACAATGAGTCGCATATTCAACAAGAGTACCAACAAAAAATCATTGATAAGTTAGAAAATTTGTTACTAGAAGAGCATAATTTACTTTCTTTAAGAGAAAAAATTCAACAGTTAGATCAGGAATATCTAGTTGATAATTGGCAATTAGAACATCATGTTATTTCAGCCGATATTTATCGGATCGTACAAAAGAATAATAAAAGGATTCTAGATAATGAAGAATTGACTTTAGAACCAATCCAATGCGTGATGCGTCTTTTACAATTGGTTAGTGATTACGGCAAAATTCCAGATGTTGAGACTCTTTATCCATTGATTAAACAAAACTATCCTCGAACAACGTTACTTTGTGGGTATTTAACAGAAGGCGTATCTGCTGAATTTAAGCGATTTACACAAAACCTTCTTACTATTATGCTGTTGGAACAAGTTTCAGAAAGCATTCGTTATCAAGCTTTGTTAGTAGCACATGGGAATGCAACCGCTAGCAGTATTCAAGGTGTCGCAAATAAATTATGTGGTGAATATATCTTTGATGCGATTAATATGCCACTGACTTCTTCCGTTCATGATGTCATCCATCAAGTGAAATTATGGTTGTCTGAAAGAGATACTTCAGAAGGTGTCATTATGCTTGTTGATATGGGATCGCTTACACAATTATATAAAAATTTGAAACCACAAATTTTAGGTGAATTATTAGTTGTTAACAACCTAACAACGTCTTACGCACTTGAAATCGGTCAATATTTGGTTGCGAATTATCCATTTTATGAAATTGCGAAAAAAACGGAAAAAGAGTTTAAAACAGAAGTCCAATATTTTGAAGGCTTTGCTGTTGAAAAAAACATTCTAATTTCGAGTTTATCTGGACTGGATGTAGCCAAAAAAATTCGTGCAATTTGCGAGAAGTATTTTTATACGGATATTAAAAAAATTGTATTGAATTTTAATGAGTTAATGAATACTTTGAATCGAGTTTACGAAGAAGAAGATTATTTAAAAGAAACATCGTTAATCGTTACAACTACTTATTTAGATAATAATACAGAAGTACCAACCTTAAATTTATTAGATGTCGTGGATGAAGATGCAGAGGAACATTTGAATCAGGTTTTAAAAAATCTCATGCATCCGAACAATATCCCCAATTTTATTCAAGAATCGATTCATTTTTTTTCAAAAGAAGGATTATCCGAAAAACTAGAATTTTTAAATCCGGATGTCATTATTCGACAAGTTGAAGACGTTACTGAAAAGAGTGAGAAACGGTTTAGTTTAAAATTAAGCGCCAAAATGAAATTCAATATGACGATGCATCTTGCTTTAATGATTGAGCGAACAATTTTAGGAGGAGCAGATTATCCGCTACCTGAAGAAATCGAAACACTAATGATTGACAAAAAGCCATTTTATCAAAACATGAAGAGTATCTTATATACATTAGAAAAATTCTATCGGATTGAAATCTCTGATTGGGAGTTATATGTATTGTATGAAATACTAACCAGTTAATTTGGATTTAATGAAAAAGAGCGTAGGTTAATGATTAATGATATACTTTCATTAATAGTAGATAGTAGGTGAAATGCAATGCAACAACAATTTCATACTCATTTTGGTGTATATGGTGTATGTATTCAACATGGAAAATTATTATGTATTGAAAAAAATGCTGGACCTTACCAAAATAGATACGACTTACCTGGTGGTAGTCAGGAGAATGGTGAGGGATTAACAGAAACTTTAAAACGTGAATTTTTAGAAGAAACAGGGTTTTCAGTGCAGTCTTTTATTAATAATCGTATTTACGATGTATTTGTTAAAGAAGAACAACGTAGAGTAACTGTTCATCATCTTTTTGCATTATACGATGTAGAGTTATCTGAAGAGCAAATTGCAATACCACAACAAGTGATTGATGGAGAGAATGATTCTAGTGGCATTCGATGGATAGAGCTGTCAGATTTAACGATTGATAATGCTTCTCCCTTGGTTATAAAAGTTATTGAAGAAAGTCAAAATAAACTAAATATCCATGGAAAAACAACATATATCAACTGGAAAATTAAACAGAAATAAAATAATTAGTCGATAATTTGTTTTTCAGAGAAAACAGTTGAAAGGAAGAATACAATTGAATAAAGAGGAAATGTTTTCGATTGTTCAACAACAACTAGCTGTTGATTTAAACTGTAGTGTGGTAGATTTAACTAGCAAAAAGCCAGAATTTATTTTTGTTGAGGCAAAAGAAAATGAAGGGCGAAGAGCTTTTCCTAGAGGCAATCATTATTTTGAAATGTTGACAATGGGTAGTTCAGTGATTGTTTCAGCTACTGCCGAACGGTTAGCATATGCAAAAAAACAACTACAAGGAAAAACACGTGAAGAAGCTTATTCAATGCCTTTCGTTTTAGATTATTCATTGAATTATTTATTCGATTTAAAGAGTGAGAAGTCCTTAACACCAATTAAAAATTTCACTTATGAATTCTTAGAAAAAGAAAAAATTAAAGCGATAAGTAATCAAAAAAATTTTGATAATGCTTTGTATATAAAAAAGGATGCTACTATTCAGATTCAACTATCTTTGGTAGCTAAACGTAATAATCAAATTGTTGCTATTGCTTCTGCCTATAATTGGTGCCCAACAATGTGGGGACTGGGTGTAGATGTATTGCCTAATTATCGGCAAAACGGTTTGGCGGCCTACTTAGTAAATCAACTTAGTAATGAGTTACTTACACGAGGAATTATTCCATGTTATGAAACATCTGCGAGTAATCTTAACTCACAACGAGTAGCAATTAAAGCTGGCTTTTTCCCTGCTTGGTTGTGTGATAGAAAAGTGAATTTTGAAGGGCTTATCTAACAAAATTACTAATTATCTAGTGGAAATTGAAATGTTATTTTAACTACAATAAAACTAATCTACCATCAAATAATGAAATTGAATGATAGTAGAAATTAGAAAAAGTATCTATTATTAATGAGAAAATATGAAGTAGTCGGTATGGTCATCTAATTAACGGAAAAAACACGAACATGTTTTGTGTCTTCGCAATTTGGAAGAGTAGCTGTAAATGTGCTTTGTAAATAGTCTGTATTTAAGGTGCATCAATTATTGTGATATTCATTGAAAATCAGTGGACTTGCAACTGCAACCAGTTCATTTATTTTGATAAAAAAGTTTGTAGCTATTTTTTATGTTAGGAATGTGCGATTATTTCGTATACAATGTAGGAGTTAGATGTTAAAAATAAGGGAGCATACACATGAGAAATATAAAACTAACTATCGAATATGATGGCAAACGATATCTTGGCTGGCAACGATTAGGTGATTCAGATAAAACGATTCAAGGGAAAATCGAGAATATTATCACTCAAATGACTGGTGAAAAAATTGAAATTATTGGTTCTGGACGTACAGATGCTGGGACACACGCTAGAGGTCAGGTTGCTAATTTTAAAACAAATACAACATTAACGCGTGATGAAATATTAGATTTTATGAATCGTTATTTACCGCAAGATATTGTTATTAAGAAGGTAGAAGAAGTTCCAGAACGATTCCACGCTCGTTACAATTGTATAGGGAAACAATACAGCTATTATATCTGGAATGATCCGATTCCGTCAGCATTTGAGCGTCATCGCAGTTTTCACGTTGCGCAAACATTAGATATGGAAAAAATGAATGCAGCATGTGAAAAATTGCTAGGAAAGCATGATTTTATTGGTTTTTCGGCTTTGAAAAAAACTAAGAAATCTACCGTTCGTACGATTGATGAAATTTTCATTCAGCGTGAAGGCAGTATGTTGCAGTTTACTTTTGTTGGCGATGGTTTTTTACACAAAATGGTTCGCATTATTACTGGAACACTCATAGAAATTGGCGCTGGGAAAATGCAAGTCGAGGACATCGATGCTATTTTTGAAAGTAAAATTCGACAAAATGCTGGGGAAACAGTTCCTGCACAAGGCTTGTTTTTGGATGACGTGCATTATAAATGATTTTAGACCTAATGATATCAACTAGGATATTGTTAGGTTTCTTCTAATTCATGTTGTCCCAGTGAACAAGACGTAGAATTTGATTGTAGTCAGTTGATTACCTAGTAGATACCATCAAAGAAAATTATTATAAAAGAGTGGGAAAATTGGAGAGATTGGTTAAGTTTTAACTTATTTGGTAGATCATGAGAAAATTTATCAGAATAATGAAGTTTGAGAAGAATAATTGACAAGTTCATTAATATTTATTATTCTAATAAAAATTAAACAAGAATAAATTTTCGTATAACTCCAATAATATGGTTTGGAGGTCTCTACCAGGAACCGAAATTCCTGCTTACGAAGAAGATACAAGAGTAGTATTTTCTTCGTAAGCAGGAGTTTTTTTATTTAGGAGCTACGTGAGGAGGATATGATGAATACATTACCAAAAATTGAATTACATTGCCATTTAGATGGAAGTGTTCGAGTAGAAACGGTATTAGATATTGCCCAAAAAGAAGGAATTTTATTGCCAACTTATGATTTAATAGAATTGAAAGAAGCATTGGTAGCACCCGTTGAATGTACTTCATTAGAAGATTATTTAAAACGATTTGCATTGCCTAATACAGTTATGCAATCAAAAGAAAGCTTACAACGTATTACTTTTGAACTGTTTGAGGATGCTGCCAAAGAAAATGTGAAATATCTTGAAGTACGTTTTGGACCTTTATTGCATACTTTAAAAGGCTTGACTTTGGAAGAAGTCATTCAAAGTGTGATTGCTGGTATGAGACAAGCTGAAGCCAGTTATGAAATAAAAGGCAATATTATTTTATCTTGCTTACGCTCAATGTCTGTTGAAAGTGCATTTGAAGTAATCGAAGCAGGCAAAAATTTTTTAGGAAACGGTGTCGTTGCGATAGATTTATGTGCGATTGAAGAAGTCGGTTTTTGCGCACGGTTTATTGAGCCAATTGCTTTGGCAAAGACATACGGGTATCGCGTGACTATCCATGCAGGGGAAACGGGCAATGGTCAAAATGTAATTGATGCGATTGAATTACTAGGTGCAGAGCGAATTGGGCATGGTGTATTTATTAAGGATGAACCAGCTGCTTATCAATTAGTAAAGGCGCGTCAAATTGTTTTAGAAATGTGCCCAACAAGTAACGTACAAACAAAAGCAGTCTCAAGTTATTTAGATCATCCTATTTACCAATTTCAACAAGCGGGTATCAAAGTAACGATTAATACAGATAATCGAACCGTTTCTGATACAACTATGACCAACGAAATGTTGTGCATTCAACGAACGTTTGCAACGGATGAGAGGCTTTATTATAAAATATATCAAACGGCAGTCGAAGCGGCTTTTGCAAGCGAAGAGGTAAAAGCATGGTGTTTAGCACAATATAATAGTTAAATCCTAATCTCGAAGTTTGCTTGAAGTAGAAATTTTTCAGTATAATTAAAAAAAAGCGTGGAGGTTACCAAAATGTCAAAAACAAATTGGGCACCATTAATTGAGATTACCAAAATTTTGACGGATTCTGATGCAGAAGCGGTGCATAGTATTTCCTTACTTGTTAAAGACCCAGAAAAATTTACGAAACGATATGCTGATTGGGTGGAAAACATGGAATATTCACCAGTGGATGAAGCCGATATTATAACAGCTTATTGGTTAACTGGATATGATACACCTTATGATTTTGGCGCATATATTGACTGGAAAGAGTGCCCTGAAGAAATTATCGCACAGCTAGAACCGAGTATCCTTAAGAAAAACTATGCTTTAAATTTAAATGATGTTTCAAAAGTAGCAAATGAGTCTACCCATATTTTTTTAGAACGATTGAAGAACTACTTAGAGAAGCATAACTACACTCTAGCCTTTTGGGATATCGGTGGCGATTGTTATCATTTATATATTATTCCCAAAGAACTATTTACACGATTAGAAGCTTTAGGGAAGGGAATCTATATTTCGTACTTTCATACCTATGAATAAACCAGATAGGCTGGCAACGGATATTTGGTTGGTAAGAACTGGTGAGTCATTCGGTAAGTTGTCTATCATATGAATGAAATCGCGTTTTAAGAAGGTGTTATTTTGGCAGATAGTAACTTTTGGTGTGAGATGAAGCCTCTGTAAGAAATCAGTGCTACCTAAAATAGTTATTCAACACAGCTAATGACAGATTTCCAAGCAAGAAAATACAGCCAATGCAATATAACAGAAATTCGCTTGGTCGTATGTTATCTAACTGAAAATTATCGTCAACAATTTTATAAAAATACCTCAAGTAGGAAAAAGTAATCAAATAAACGCAATGTTAGTTACCTATCAACCAAAATTAAAGTAGGCGTTGAAGTTACGAGTACAAGAGATAGACATATTTATTGTTAAACCGCTTGATTCTTCTGATATAATAAAGCATATTAAAAATTACTCTTAAAGTGGTGAATAATGTGGTTTCAAAAGATGTTGACATCTATAAATTAGTCAATCAATATAATCTTTCGGAAACAGAAAGAAAAATTCTTGTATATATGTTGTCGGATATTGATACAATGAAAAATAAAAGTATTCGAGAAGTTGCAGCAGAAAATTATGTTTCTCCAGCAACTGTGATTAAGCTAGCGAAGAAAATGAATTATTCTGGATTTGTTGATATGGTCTACCATTTATATTTTGAAATGAAAAAACATATCAATCCCAATGATGCTCTCTTGATGGATAATACTATTTTTTCTACAATTGATAAACAACAAGTAGAAGATTTCTGTTTGTTAATGAAGAAACATCAACAAAAAAATATCTTTACATGTGGAAGTGGTTTTGCTCAGCCGATTGCTGAATATATTAGTATGAAACTATTAATTAAAGGGTATCATAGTTTATTTACTGATTTATTCGCAGTTTATGAAGGCATTCAAGCAACTGAGGGAGTTATTTGGATTATATCAAGTTCGGGAAATACTGGAAATATTTTGAAAATTGTAGAGCGAGCAAAAAAAAATCGGATGTCGATTGTTACTTTTAGTAGCACAGAAGACAGCCAATTATCTCAATTTTCAGATTTAACATTTATCATCAAAGAAACCAATGTGTTAAATGACCAAAATAAGCAAATGAACTACTTCTATTCAGGATGTTTATTTTTGGCAGAATTTTTAATCAGTCAATTACAGGAAGAATAAAAACTGACGGACTTGTTGTAACTTAACAACGAGTCCGTCAGTTTTTTTCAAACATGTTCACTGTTGGGTAAACATGTTTGAAAGCGTTACCGATGCGTTGTAATTCCTATTATTTTTGCTAAAATCTAATCAGTCACTAGTAGAGCTAGTGTTAGTTAAGGAGGGGCAAAATGAAGGAACGAATGATGAATCAAATGCAAAAATTTGCAAAATCAATGATTGGTCCAGTACTTTTTCTTCCCATAGTGGGTTTAGGTATTGCATTAACTAGTGTGATGACAAATACATCGTTTGTCACAGAGGGTTCAGGTATATTTATTATTGGTAAGTTTTTATCAAGTATTTTATGGGCAATCATGAATAATCTAAATGTATTGTTTTGTGTAGGTATTGCATTTGGATTAGCTAAAAAGAAAAAAGCAGAAGCTGCCTTTGTAGCGGTGATGAGTTTTTTGATGTTTTTAAATTCCAATATGACTTGGTTATCTTTAACCAATCGTTTAGCAGAAGGAGCAACTAACTCTGACTTGTTTGGGAGTGGTCAAACATTTGTTTTAGGGTATCAAGTTACAGATATGGGTGTATTTCTGGGAATTATTTTAGGTTGTTTGGTAGCCTATATTCACAATAAATTTATTGATAAAGAATTCAAGGGTGCCTTTTCTATTTATGGTAATAGTAAATTTGTTTTAATTGTTATGATTCCTGTAATCGCTTTATTAGCTACCGGAGTAACGTATATTTGGCCAATAGTTCAAGAAGGAATTACTGCTTTAACTGGTTTTATGGATACAGCAGGTGCCGTTGGTGTATTCTTGTATGGATTTTTGAATCGATTCCTTGTACCTACGGGCTTACATCATTTGATTTGGTCACCATTTGTGTTCTCTTCTCTAGGTGGTCAGGAGTTAATCAATGGAGAAATGTTCATTGGTGCAAAACCAATATTCTTAGCAGAAATTGCAGATCCATCAATTCTGACGTTGAGTCCATCGGCACGCTTTTTAACGTATGGATTAATTAAATCATTTGGTATTTTAGGAGTGGCATTAGCTTTTTACCGTACTGCATATAAACGAAATATTGCTCAAGTAAAATCTACAGTATTTCCATCTGCACTAACATCATTTTTAGTAGGAATTACGGAGCCGTTAGAATTTCAATTTATCTTTAGAGCACCATTATTATGGTTGGTGTATTCAATCATTGATGGTTTCTTCCAAATGTTGTGCTATGTATTGGGAGTCCGAGTAAGTGCAACAAATGGAATTATTGATTTTCTAGTATTTAATCTTCCAGCCGGTGTAGGAAGAACTAATTGGCCAATTTTTATAGTGTTAGGGTTAATTGAAATTGCCGTTATTTATTTCGTCTTTGTCTTTATGATTAAAAAATTCAATTACAAAACACCAGGTCGTGAAGATGAGAGTACGGATACTGATCAAGTAATGGTAAATAATGCAGTGTTGGAAACTTCTGATTTAGGAAGAACAATCGTTGCTGCATTAGGTGGTAAAGAGAATATAGTACAGGTAGAAAATTGCTTTTCTCGTTTACGTGTAGATGTAGTCGATGATGCTTTAGTTGATGAGGAAGCTTTAAAAGAAACTGGTTCGGCAGGACTAGTTAGAAAACCAAATCATGTACAAGTCGTTTATGGTATGAAAATTAATCAAATTCGTTCGATAGTCGATGAAGAATTAGGCATTCATGAATAATAAGGAGTGGAAAAAATGAAAAAATTTAATATTTTAATTGCAGGTGGCGGTAGCACATATACCCCAGGGATTGTTTCAATGTTAGCTGATAACACAGATCGTTTTCCGATTGGAACAATTAAATTATATGATGACTTTGCTGAAAGACAAGCACCAATTGGAGAAGCGTGTAAAATTCTTTTAAAAGAAAAAAATCCTGATATCCAATTTTCATACACAACTGATCCAGAAGAAGCATTCACAGATATTGATTTTTGTATGGCACATATTCGTGTCGGTTTATATGAGATGCGTGAAAAAGATGAAAAAATCCCATTGAAATATGGAGTTGTAGGTCAAGAAACATGTGGACCTGGTGGAATTGCTTATGGGTTAAGATCAATTCCAGGAGTCATTGAACTAGTTGATTATATGGAAAAATATTCACCAGATGCATGGATGTTAAACTATTCTAATCCAGCTGCTATTGTTGCTGAAGCCACTCGTCGGTTACGGCCAAATTCAAAAATCATTAATATTTGCGACATGCCAATTGCAATTGAATCAATTTTTTCAGATATATTAAAATTAGAGTCAAGAAAAGATATGATTGTAAAATATTACGGTTTAAATCACTTTGGCTGGTGGACAAGTATTACAGACAAGTTAGGTAATGACTTAATGCCGCAATTAAAAGCTTACGTAAAAGAAAATGGATATGCGTTAGAAACAGAAGATTTTCAACACAAGCACCCAAGCTGGCAAGCAACGTTTAAAAAAGCCAAAGATTTATACGCAGTGGATCCTGAAACTTTACCAAATACTTATTTGAAGTATTACCTATATCCAGATTATGAAGTAGCACACTCAAATCCGAATTTTACACGTGCAAATGAAGTGATGGAATCACGAGAAAAAGAAGTTTTTGAGACGGCGCATAAAATTATTGAAAATGGCACAGCAGAAGGATATGGTTTCCATTCAGGTGTACATGCAACCTTTATTGTTGATTTAGCATGTGCAATTGCATTTAATACAATGGAACGTATGTTATTAATTGTACCTAACAATGGTGCTATTGAGAATTTTGGTAAAGATGCAATGGTGGAAGTCCCTTGTTTAGTTGGAAAAAATGGTCCAGAACCATTAACTCAAGGCGAAATTCCAACCTTCCAAAAAGGGATGATGGAGCAACAAGTGGCAGTCGAAAAATTAGTAGTTGAAGCATATATTGAGAAAAGTTATCAAAAATTATGGCAAGCACTAATCTTATCTAAAACTGTCCCAAGTGCCGCTGTTGCCAAAGAAATTTTGGATGATTTAATTGAAGCGAATAAAGAATACTGGCCAGAATTAATCTAAGAATATTGTTAAAAAACAAGCGAATCTCCGTAAGAGAGACTTCGCTTGTTTTATTTTTGACTGGTCGTTCCTTCCCATAAAGAAATAGGCAAGATATATTCAGTGCTGGTCGCTTCTTTTTTGAGACGCTGTTTTAATACTTGAATGGCTGTGGTTGCTATCTCATCAATTGGTTGAATGATTGTGGTTAAATTTGGCAAAATACTGCGGGTAATCGTTGACCCATCATAACCAATCACGAGCAAGTCTTCTGGAACACGTCGTTTTAATTCTTGAGCAATTTGTAAAATCAAGGCAGCATCGACATCATTGGAAGCAAAGATAGCTTCGACATCTGGGTAGGTTTCAAAAAGTTCATAAAATAATCGCTTTTTTTCATCATAAGGAATGTTAAAGTCCAGCGTAAAAGTGATTGGATCTAATTGATTGGCACGCATGGTTTCTTCATAGGCGATACGTCGGCGTTTAGCAGGCGTTTCTAAATCAATAGGACCATTTGTATGGACGATTTTTTTTGCGCCCATTTTAATTAAACGCGTTGTCGCTAAAACACCACCAGCATAGTTATCTGATTCGATAACTGGAATATCTTCATTCATAATTCGATCAATAGCGACAATGGGTAAATTGGCATATTTATATTCTTTAATACCTTGGTTATGGGTTCCCACAATTAAGCCATCGACTTGTTCTGAAAGTAATTGATTTAAATAATCTGTTTCTTTTTCAGGATCATTCATTGAATTTCCAATCAGGACTTTAAACCCTTCTTGGTATAATTTTTTTTCGAGTGCTTCAATCAATTCACCAAAAAAAGGATTAGCAACTGTTGGAAAAAGTAAGCCAATGATATTCGTTTGTTTTTTGTATAACTGTCTGGCAACTACATTAGGCTGGTAGTTTAATTGTTCCATCGCTTCATTTACTTTTTTGATTGTTTCCTGGCTTAAGTAACCACGATTATTTAAAACGCGCGAAACAGTTGTTTTAGATACGTTTGCTAACTTAGCAACATCTTCTAATTTGGGTTTCATAGGCAAGTCCTTTCTATGTAGATTTATTCAACACATCTATTGTAATTGATATTGTGCCAAAGCGATAGCAAAATAGAAACTTCACGGCAAAAGCCATGAAGTTTCTATTGGTTTATTCTTGTGTTTGTCGTAAGCCAAGTGCAAAGTTTCCTAATGTTGCGGAACCATTGTTTTGGATTAATGGTTGTGTAATATATTGTTCTAATGGTGGTAATTCTACGTAGTCATTAAACAGTTCAGTCACATATTGACGGACTTGACTTAAAAGAGTCTCATTAATGACACTGCCACCAAACACAATTTTATCAGGACGAGTAATAAGAGTGGCTTGAATAACTGCTTGTGCAAGGTAATAAGCTAAAATATCCCATACCGGATCCGTTAAAGGGACAGTTTCTCCTTTTTTTCCTAAACGTGCTTCAAAAGTGGGGCCTGCTACCAGCCCTTCTAAACAATCACCATGGAAAGGGCAAATGCCTTTGAAATCTAAATCATGCTCGTGGCGTTTAACAAAGGTATGGCCCATCTCAGGGTGACCACTCCCACCAAGAAGATGACCATCAACTACAGCTCCACCACCGACACCAGTCCCTACAGTATAGTAGACTAGTGAATGAATTTTTTCGTTGCTTAAGGTAGACATGACGTATTCACCATAAGCAGACCCATTTACATCCGTTGTCCAAGAGGTTGGAACATCAAAAGCTTCACGAATTTGTCCTAGTAAATTCGTATTTGCCCAACCTTGTTTAGGAGTACTCGTAATGTAGCCATATTTCGGTGAATTTTTACGAATTTCAATGGGACCAAACGAAGCAATTCCGAGTGCATCTAAATCGAATTGTTTAAAATACGCAATCGTTTTTTGAATTGTTTCTTCAGGCGTCGTTGTTGGAATGATACATTGATCTTTTATTCGATAATCCTCATCACCAACTGCACAAACAAATTTCGTTCCACCTGCTTCAATACTTCCGATTAACATTGCTTGTTCCTCCTTATGAATACGTGACAGCATCAGCTTTTAATTGATAAACAGTACTTTCTACACTTGTTTCACTAGCCGTTGTTAGATAAACAGCAGGTTTGCTTTCTGAATAATAGCGTTCTGTAAAAACAGTTTCACCATCATTAATGAAGATTTCTACTGAGCTAGTATCGATAAATAAATGGTATTTAAGCGTATCATTTGCTTGAATAGTACCATAGCGCGCTTCATCATTATCGTTGCGGCGCAAAACAAATTTATGTGTATCTGCTGTGTAAGTCAGCGCTAAAATTTCTTGTCCTTGCGCATCTTTGAACGTTAAAGTAGTGTCAGTCGTTGGCAATGAGCAGACAATTTCTGCGTGTGACGCATCTTGGGCGATTAAGGTTGCTTCAGAAACAGTTAATGTTTCTGATTTTCCTTCATCCACACGTAAAGCCTCTAATTCTTTTACAGGTGTCATGAATAGATGACCATCTTTCAAACGTAACTCTCTTGGCAAGGTCAAAGCACCCGCCCAACCATCTTCTTTTTCAGGCATATAACTTTCCCACATTGCCATCCAACCAAAGACAATTCGACGCCCATCTGGTGCTAAAGTTGTTTGCGTTGCGTAGAAGTCATGTCCTTTATCCAATTCATGGAATTCACCACGTGTAAATTTCACAGTTTGATAATCCATTTCGCCTACAAAATAGCCTGTTTGGTAAAGATTTAAATATTTTTCTTCTTGTGGATCAATCCCTTGTGGAGATAGTAATAAAATATCTTTGCCATCTAAGTGGAAGAAATCAGGACATTCCCACATAAAGCCTTCTTCTTTTAAATCAGTTGCTTTCGACATACTTCCTAGATATTCCCAATCTTTTAAATCTTGAGAAGAATACAAAATAGCACGACCCAATCCATCCGATTCTTGACTCCCAAGAATCATGTAGTAGATTCCTTCATGTTCCCAAACTTTGGGATCTCTAAAGTGATGTGTGTTGCCTTCTGGTTCTTTAGCAATAATTGGGTTATGTTCATATTTTTTAAAATGAATGCCGTCTTCACTGTAAGCCATATTTTGATTTTGCCAAAAATGTTCAGGATCACCATCACCGTAGTAGTGATGACCTGTATAAAATAGATACATTACATCGTCTTTAACGATTGCACTACCAGAGAAACAGCCATCTGCATCTTCTGGGCTACCAGGTTCTAATCCAAGAGGTAAAGACTCCCAATGAACTAAATCCTTACTGCGTGCATGTCCCCAATGCATAGGTCCCCATTCAGCGCTATATGGATGATGTTGATAGAAGATATGATAGTAGCCTTTAAAGTAGCAAAAACCATTTGGATCATTAATCCAACCAGCAGGTGCTGCTACATGATACCCTAAACGATATCTTGAATTTGTTAGTGAAATTGGTGATTTTGTCATAATAGATTCCTCTTTTCTATAATTTTTTAAGAACGTACAAATGGATCGCCATGAACATCTTGATCATCTTTTTTCAATACAAGGGCAGCATAAATTCCTGCAGCCAATACTATTAAGGAAATGATGCGGAACGTGTTACTATAGCCAACATTGTCACGTAGAGTTCCTAAAGGAGTAGAAAGAATAACTTGTCCTATTTGTGCTGCAATTTGGAACCCGATCATGTATAGAGTGGCTGATAGTTTTGTATCGAAATGTAGCGTAAAGTAACGAAACATTGGTAAGATAAATAAGGGTACTTCTAAAGCATGAAGCATTTTAATCATTGAAACAAGAACTGGACTCGTTGCAAACCCACAAAGACCGATTCGAAGACACATTACTGTGACACCTAGTAATAATGTGTTACGCACGCCAATTTTTTTCATAATTAACGGCACAACACCTAACATAATTGCTTCAAAGAATACTTGGATGGAATTTAGCGTACCATACATTTGTTGCCCTAATTCTGGAGTTGTAAACAAACCAGTATAAAAACCAGGGAACATTTGTTGGTCGAATACAGTATAAAATGTCCAAGTAAACATAATGAAGATGATAATAAGCCATAGTTGTGGAAGTTTCAATAACCCAATCATTTCTCTTAATGAGGGAACAGAAGAACTGCTAGCGTCATTTGTTGCTTGTGCATTGGCACGTTTTTCAGCATCTGGTTTCCAAAAGAGTAAGTTTATCAATAATAATAAGCCAAAAAATGATCCTGCCCAAAAATTTAAATCTGGATTGATAACAAATAAAAACCCAGCTAAAAGCGCTGCCAAAGCATAACCAAAAGAACCCCAAGCACGTGCTTGACCGTATTCAAAGTCGAATAGACGACTAAAACGTTCTGCCATTGCTTCATAAATTCCGACAGCTGCTAAAAATCCTGCTGATAACACAAAAGAACCCACAATGAGACCTAATACAAAATGACTATGAAGTAAAGGCGCATACACCCAAATAAAGAATGGGCCAACCAGAGTTGCAATGGTTGCAGAAAAAATTAGTAGATGACGTTTAATGACTAATTTATCCTGTAGTGTACCATAGATAAACATTAAAATGAGAGTGACTAAAGAGTTGGCTGAAAAAACTGTACCGATAGCACTTCCACTTAAGCCTAAACCATTTGTGGGTGAAGTTAACCAAAGTTGGAAAAACGACCACCAAACACCCCAAGAGGCAAAGAATAAGAGCATGGTTACAGAACTTTGTAGATAGGATTGATTTTTTAAAGCAGCTATTAATTTTGATTGCTTTAACATTAAGAATTCCTCCAAACATTTAATTTTTGAATACATGATAACCGGTTGACACATATTCAAAAGCGCTTTCTTTAATTTGGATTATAGTATAGATAAATTTTTGTGTCAATCGGTTAACATATATTTTTTAACCGAATTCATTTTTCTGTCAAACCAAGTTATAAAAATATTCATGTATAATAAAGAAAAATTAAGGAGTACTTTTATGATAAACACAGCCTTTTCTTTGGAAATCATCCCACCTAATGAACGTTTTTCTTGGGAAAAAGTCAAACAAATCTCTGAACAACTGACAAACTTACAGCCTACATTCATAGGGGTACCGAGTATTGATAAAATGAAAATTGAAAATACTGTCCAACTTGCAGGTTATATTCAACAAACTTTAGGCATGGATGCATTACCTCATTTACCCGCACGTTTTATGACTAAAAAACAAGTTCAAAACACTCTAACATCGTTACAAGCAAAAAATATTTTTCAGCTGCTAGCAGTCAGTGGAGAACTTACCACACAGGATACTTTGACTGGGGAATTTCAATTTGCAAATGAATTAAGTGATTACATCAACGAACAAAATAATCAGTTTAATGTGTTGGGAATATGTCATCCAGAACACATTATCAATCAAGACATGGCACGATTAGAAGTTGCGTATCTCCAACAAAAAATGGAAGCTGGTTGTCGACAATTTCTGACGCAGTTGTTTTTTGAAAATGACGGTTTTTATCGACTACAGGAAGTTTACAAGCGTTATTTGACGTTGCCACTACTTGTCGGGGTCTTACCGATTGTTAGCTATTCACAAGTCTTAAACATGGTTATGCGGAATCAATTATCAATCCCTAGAAAATTAGCAATTATTTTAGAAAAATATCAATATGACCCGTCATCCATGCGTGCAGCTGGAATTGATTATACGCTTTATCAAATTGATGAATTACTGACTCATGGTGTAGACGGCATTCATTTATTTACGATGAACGATGCAGTAGTAACACAAGAAATTTATCAGAGCTTTTGGTAAAAAATACAATAACAGTCTGGAAAATAAAATAGCCGAACTATCTGTAAAGCATGACGCACATTCTTGAAAATTTGCGGCTAATCCTGCTTTTTATAGTTCGGCTATTTTATTTAGTAGCGATTGTTTATCAACGTTATTTATTTAGTCTTCCCAACCGCACAAATCATAACCAGCGCTCTTCGCTTGGCTTTCTTTCATAGTTGAGATAGAATGCGCATTTTTTAAACCACGACAATGCGCGTCATAATGATATTTTTTGCCTGATTTAGGTGCAATATAGACCGTTTTACCAATTGGTTTTGGAGCATTAACCGTAATTGTTACCGAAGAGGTTTTTTTACCATCTTTAGTGGTAACTGTGATTGTTGTTTTACCAGCTTTTTTGCCAGAAATTTTCCCTTTGTTATCAATAGTAGCGACTTTGGTGTTTGATGATTTCCAAGTTACGTTTTTATTGCTAGCATTGGTTGGATTAAATGTTGCTTTAACAGTTGTCGTTTTACCAACATCGATCGTTTTTGTGGGTGCGTTGATACTGACACTTTTAACAG
Source organism: Enterococcus sp. AMC2644 (assembly GCF_058216475.1). Classification (NCBI taxonomy): domain Bacteria; kingdom Bacillati; phylum Bacillota; class Bacilli; order Lactobacillales; family Enterococcaceae; genus Enterococcus; species Enterococcus sp. AMC2644. The sequence continues at coordinate 987,619 of NZ_CM177095.1, read as the reverse complement.
CTACTTTCTTGGCTTGAACCGTAACGCTTACTTTAGCGGTCTTTTTACCATCCGTTGATGTCGCTGTTATGGTTGCTTTGCCCGCTTTTTTGCCAGAAATTTTCCCTTTGCTATCTACAGTAGCAATTTTTGAATCAGAAGATTTCCAAGAGACTGTTTTGATGGTTGCATTAGTCGGTGTAACTGTTGCAGTCGCTGTTGTTGTTGTGCCAACCTCAAGTGTTTTGGACGTTGGAGAGACGGATAGACCAGTTACATTTCGATTTTTAACTGTGATTTTTGATGTTGCGGCTTTGGTACTACTTTGACTTTTAGCTGTTATGGTTGCTGAACCCGCTTTTTTAGCAGTGACTTTTCCTTTAGCGTCGACAGTTGCAACCGACGTATTGGAACTTGTCCAAGCAACATTTTTATTTAACGTATTGTTTGGTGCGACTGTGGCACTTAAAGTTGTTGTTTCGTTGACGTACAAACTTTTTTCTTTTTGAGAAACCGTCACACTAGCAACTGCTGGTAAAATAGAAGTGGTAAAGTGATAATTTTTGGCTTTCGTTAAATTTTGTGAATTTTTAAAGTTAAAATAGTATTTTCCTTTAGGTAAAGTTTGCTTTACCAGTGTTTGCGAAGCCGCATTAGACACTTTTTTAGCGTTAATGATGACTTTACCAGTGCTGTTACTTAATTGAAACGTTGCTAGTTGTTCATTGGCTGTTCCTGACCCGTTAAAGACGAGTTGAATATCACTCGTTGTATTTAACGTAAGTGCATAGACATCGGTATCTTGTTTTCCAGAAAAATTCCCCTGTATTTTTCTACCTAAAACAAGATTATTTGCATGTTTATTATCACCGTTAAATTCTTTTTCAGCTATAACGGGAGTAGTTGCTGCATCGGCTGTAATGGCTGTAGGAACAGAAATAAAACTTGCAAAGAGGCTAGCCAACAAAACCTGATTTAAGACTTTTTTCCATCGAATTGTTTTCATATTTTTACTCCTTTTTTGTTTTCACTTGAAGTATAGCTTATATAAAATAATAAAGCATTAAAAAATTGAAGAAAAAATATGAAATGAAAAAAAGTACGTATATTAGTAAATAAACATCATAAAAAACACCATGACATTACCGGTCATGGTGTGCAGCTATTTCATAAATTTACGAAGTATCCAGGATAAGATAAACCAAATAATGGTACTCATAGCAATCGTGATAATCCATCCGGAAGTATTATTTTCTAAGGGTAGCGGCATATTCATCCCAAAAAAACCTGTGATGATAGTAGGGATAGTTAACAATACAGAAAGAACAGTTAAAATGCGCATAGTATCATTTAATGTGTTATTTAAGACATTGTTATAAGTACCAGATAATTGTTGTAAAATTTGGGCAGATAGTCGAGTCATTTCAACTAATTGTTTTGCTTCAATTACCACGTCTTCTAGCTGTTCTTTTTCATTTGGAGAGAGTGTTTTATAAACGGCATGTGAACGTATTTGTTCAAGTAAGACAGTATTTTGTTTGGAAGCAGCAACTAAATAAACAATCCCAATTTCTAAATCAGATAACAAAAGTAAGTTTTGTTTACTCGTTTTTTCTTTTAACTTATGATTGACAGAAATACGTGATTCATCCATTTCTTCAATATAAGGAAAAAATAAATCAGTAATTAAAAATAAGCTGCTGAATAAAAAACTAAATAATGTACTATCCGGAAATTTATCTAGATAGTTCTTCATTTCTTGAAAAATATAGTGGGTTTTTTCGTTCGTTACAGTGATTAGTTGATTGTCTTTTACGATAAAGGTCATAGGTAAGGTTTCATAATGATTATCATTTTTTTCTCGATTAGGTACATTGAAAATAACAACCAGAGTCTGTGTGATCTGATCGTAGTCTAAATGAGCACGTTCATTTTTATCAAGTGTGTAGTCAATTACTTCACTATCAATTTCATAACTTTTATAGAGGGTACGTAATTCTGCTCGTGATTGTGTATTTAAGTTAATCCAAGTGCTCGCTTCACCAAATGCTTTTTTTGTTATCATAAGATTCACCTGCTTCTGTTTTAGCAATACGCTGTATTCTAGCAAGGCTTATTAAAAAAGACAAGTAAAATCTTAATTTCTGCCTCTTTCATCAATTTACAGAATGGATTCCCTTACAATATAAAATGTTAAAAATCTTTCATGTTTTTAGTGATTTACGGTTGTATATTTCGGCGATTTCTGTTTGAATTATACAAGAGAATTTTAGTTTTTGTAGCGGCAAGTTTTTAATTTAGGTGAGGGGGAAGAGAATAGTGAAAAAAATTGGTTTTGATCCACAGAAGTATATTGAAGAACAATCAAAATATATTTTAGAACGTGTAAACAATTATGATAAATTGTATCTAGAGTTTGGTGGCAAATTAATCGGAGACATGCATGCAAAACGAGTTTTACCTGGATTTGATCAAGATGCAAAAATTAAGTTATTGCACAAGTTAAAAGATAAAACTGAAATTATTATTTGCGTATTTGCAGGCGATATCGAACGAAATAAAATTCGTGGTGACTATGGTATTACGTACGATATGGATATTATGCGCTTGATTGATGAGTTGAGTGAATATGAATTAGCTGTTAATAGTGTTGTTATTACACGTTATAACGGTCAACCATCCACAAAAATCTTTATTAATAAGTTGAAACAACGTGGAATTAAAGTCTTTACCCATGGCGAAATTGAAGGTTATCCAGTTAATGTGGATAAAATTGTTAGCGATGAGGGATTTGGAAAAAATGAATACATTCCTACAACAAAACCAATTGTCGTAGTGACAGGTCCAGGCGCAGGCAGTGGGAAGTTAGCCACTTGTTTGAACCAGCTATATCATGAAAGTCGTTATGGCAACACAGGGGGTTACTCTAAATTTGAAACTTTCCCAGTTTGGAATGTTCCGTTGAAACATCCATTGAATATTGCTTATGAAGCAGCAACAGTTGATTTAAAAGATGTGAATATGATTGACTCTTTCCATTTTGATTATTATGAAGAATTGGCGATTAACTATAATCGTGACTTAGAAACTTTCCCAATTATCAAACGTACGATTGAACGGATTACTGGCCGAGAATCAGAATTCCATTCACCAACAGATATGGGGGTTAACCGTGTTGGTTTTGGAATTATCGATGATGAAGTGGTACAAGAAGCATCCAAACAAGAAATTATCCGTCGTTATTTTGAAACAGCATCCAATTATAAAAAAGGAATTACTGATATTGAAACATTAAATCGTATTCAAATCATTATGGAAGAAATTGATTTGCGTCCAGAAGATCGTCCATGTGTGAAACCTGCCAGAGATTATGCAGAAGAATTAAAAACAAAAGATTGGGATCAAGAGTTTGTGCCACCAGTAATGGCTTTAGAGTTATCGGATGGCCAAATTATTACTGGTCGTGGTTCTGATTTAATGGATGCGAGTGCAGCAGCCATTTTAAATGCGATTAAAAAATTAGCAAATATTGGTGATGAAATTTTATTGTTGTCACCCAATATTTTAGAACCAATTCAAAAACTAAAAGCAAATGAATTATCTGGTCGAATCACTTCTTTAAATACATCAGAGATTTTAATTGCCTTATCCATCAGTGCGGTAACGAATCCAACTGCCCAATTAGCATATGATAAGTTGGCAGAGCTAAAAGATACGCAAGCTCATTCAACCGTGATTTTTAATAAAGACGATGAACAAGTATTACGTAATTTAGGTATTTCTTTTACTTGTGATCCGATTTATCCTTCGAAAAATTTATTTTATGTGTAAAAAAATAGTCTTTTAGGAACCAATAGATAACTTAAACCTTAGCGAATAACAACTGACAACTACGGTCGATTGTTATTTTCTAAGGTTTTTGTCATAAAATGAGATGAATGAAGAACGAATGAAAGCTATTTTTCCAAAAATAAACGTGCATTTAAGCGACGTGAAAAAATAAAGGATATTTGGTATTTATAGATTGCTATATACGTAAGACTTGCTACGCATGTTATTATAGAGTTAACTACTGATAGAATAATGAATAGCTTAACTGGACGGAGGGTACTAATGTTTAAAGAATATGGCTGTTTAAGTACTTTGTTATATGAGCATACTAAACCAATCGGCACCTCTTTGAATGGAGATGTGGAATACTATTTTGAAAAATTAAAAAATATGTCAGGCCCCATTTTAGAAGCTGGGGTAGGAACAGGTCGTATGCTAATTCCTTTAGTGAAAAAAGGACTGGATGTGGATGGTGTCGATTTATCAAAGGAAATGCTTTCTCAATGTCGTGCCAACATGGCAAAGCATGAGGTTACCGCACATATTTACCAACAAGATTTATTAACTCTAGATATGCCGCGTAGCTATCAAGCGATTATTATGCCAACAGGTAGTTTTTGCTTGCTGCCTAGAGAGCGGATTAAAGAAATCTTAGTTAATTTTTTTCACCATCTAGCACCTGGAGGAAAACTAATTGTTGATTTAGAAATGCCCAATGGATTTACTGAAGGTGAAACAAGTCAAAGTCATTTCTTATTAAGTTCAAACAAAGGAATCATTATGACAAATTTTAATGAAGCGATTGATTGGTTTAATCAAAAGACCACTGTTCTTAGCAAATATGAATTGGTCGAGAACGGACAAGTAACACAAACGGAATATTCTCATTTTACAATGTATTGGTATGGTTTAAATGAATTTGAAATGTTGTTACGTTTAGTAGGATTTGTAGAAATTGAAAAAGAAGTTGGTTACGGTGTGGACGCCTCAGAAATCATCACTTATAGTGCTACAAAAAAATAAGCAAGATTGGTTAGTAGTTTACAGTAATACAAATACAAATTATAAAAAAGTTAGACCTACTGTTGAAGTAAGTCTAACTTTTTTAATAGCTTTGCCAGATTTTGCGAATTTTAGATAACAAATTAGTATTTTCTTGGACACTCACCGGAACAATTGTTTCTGATTGTGGGTGACTATGTGCAATGAAATATTCTTGTGCAGAAAATTCCTGGTCTTTACTTAAACGACGGAAGTGACCAGATGTTGTCAGAGAATAAGCTTTTTTACAATCTTTCCTAAAACTATCTAAAATGGTTAATAACTTATCTAAAGCGGGGCCCTTTTCAATGGGGGTTGCAATTTCAATTCGATGTAACATATTTCGGGTCATAATATCTGCTGAAGAAATCCAAACCTCAGCTTCTTTATCAGTGGTATAAAACGCATAGATACGGCTATGTTCCAAAAACCGACCGACAATACTTTTGACTTCAATTGTTTCACTTAAATTAGGAATGCCTGGTTTTAAGCAACATGCGCCACGAACTATTAAATGGATAGGGACACCCGCTTGACTAGCTTCATAAAGCTTCTGAATGATTACTTTATCGGTTAGCGAGTTCATTTTAAAACAGATTGATCCTTGTTTTGTTTGTCGATAGCGAACAATAATTTGTTCTATTTTTTCGAGCAGTTGTTGCTGAATACCATTTGGTGAAACGGCAATGCGTTGATAATTTGGAACTTTTCGATAACCACTTAAATAATTGAAAAAAGCAGTAATATCTTCTACATACTCTTTTTTCGCAGTAAAGAAACTAATGTCTGTATAAATCGACGAAGTTTTTTCATTGTAGTTTCCCGTACCCAAATGGACATATTGCTTAATTTGGCGGCCTTCTTTTTTTACAACAAGTAAAGCCTTACTGTGAGTTTTTAATTGTTGTAAACCGTAACTAACATAACAGCCCGCATCTTCTAATTCTTGAACCCAATGCAAATTATTTTCTTCGTCAAAACGTGCTTTCAATTCTACAAGCACGGTGACTTGTTTCCCTTTTGCTGCAGCTTTTTTCAAAGCATTAATGACCCGTGAATTCGGTGCCATCCGATACAACGTTTGTTTAATAGCAATGGTATTAGGGTCTGTTGCTGCCGATTCTAAAAAATTTAAAACGATATCAAATGAATCGTAGGGATGATGGAACAGTAAATCATTTTGTTCAATCGATTGAAATAGTTGTGCACCGTTTAATTCTTTATGCGTATCCCCAATAAATCGAGGGAATACTAGACCAGGCAAATCTGGTGCCAAGCTATCTACAAATGGAAAAAGAAAGGTTAAGTCTAATGGACCAGGCACCCAATATAAATCACGAGCTTTTAATTGTAGGAGATTTGCTAGAATTAACACACTTTCTTCAACTTCTTTTGACCATTCACTGCTAATTTCTAAACGAGAAGGAAGTCCTTTTGCACGTTCAATGATGTATTCCGTCATTTGAGTAAAAAGCTTTTCCTCTGTATCTTCCCGAAATTCTAAATCTTTATCATAAGTAATTCGAAAACAAAAGGAATGATCGATTTCCCAACCAACAAAAATTTCAGGTAAATGTCGGATAATTAACTGTTCAACAAAGAGATAGGTTTGTTGATTAGCTAATTGGTGCAATCGTGAAAAGAGTGGTGGCAAAGGGATTACCGCACGTTCAACTCGATTAGCTTGTCGAACTTGTACAAAAATGTGCACCTTCTTCTCTGCTAATTTAGGAAAAGCATGATACGCATCTAAACCAATCGGCGTAACTGCTGGTAGTAATAGCTCATAAAAGAAACGATCTGCTTCTTGAAGTTGTTCGACAGATAATTCATTAATTGATTTCACAAATTTTTGATGCTTTGTTAATTCTTCCATCAACTGCTTGAAATATTGATACTGTAATCGTGTGTTGTTTAAATTTATTTCGTATAACTTAAATAAAACGTCTTCTTGTGTCCAACCTGTGCGAGCGTCTGTTGCTTTAGGTTGTAAGCGAGCTAAGCTTTGGATACTAGGTACACGAACCATAAAAAATTCATCCAAATTACTACTTGCAATGGCTAGAAAACGTAATTTTTCTAATAAAGGATTTGAAAAATCTTTGGCTTCATGAATAACGCGTCGATTAAATAATAACCAACTTAAATCTCTATGATAGTAATTGAGACTCGTAAACTCAGATACTTCCATTTGAATGCTCCTACTCTATGCTTTCTTAAAATCAATAACCACTTTTTTATTAAGGATATTTTCTAGATTTTTTTTCTGACGATTGGCACGATATTCCTCAGCGACGGGATCAAAAGACCATTCGACTTTCAAGAGAAAATAGGTCTCTTTTTCTTTTAGCGAGAACCGGATGATGTCATTGACCATAGTAATATTAAGTGCCTCACAAAATTTAATTAAACTACCTGCTAAGCGAATGTACTTTAATTCTTCTTCTGTAAACCATTGCTTAAAAGGTTTAACAAATAATTTGAACAAGGATTTATTCTTATAACTGGCTAATAACGCTAAAGATATGCGTTCGCGATGAGTAAATCCATTTAGATTACTATTTGCTAACAAGTAAAAAGAGTGATACGCGCTATTATCTTCTTCAATGTATGAACCAATATGATAAAGCTGTGAACCGTAAGAAACATAAGCAATTAATTGTTCGATTTCCTCTTTAATTAATTGTTTTTGCTTAATTTCATTTAGTAATAATTCAACAATTTGTGTTCGTTTTTTTGCACGATAGTTATCAATTTGATAGGTATCGACAAATCGTTGAATGCTAGTCATCGCTACCTGATGTGGACTGTATGTTGCGGGATATTTTTGATTAACAGATGCCATTAACAAACCTTCACGCAACCCTTTGTTACAAAAAATAAATTTGGATGATTGCACTTGTTCCATCAAAGCAATAAAGGTAAGATTTGCGGGGATGATAATATCAGCACGTTCTTTACTTAAACCGTCTAATGACTGCAACTCGGAAAAAGATAATGAGGTGAACAAAGTGAGTGTTTCCTTCAAATCTTTCTTTTTCATTTCATATTGATGAATTCCTACGACTGGAAAATCAGTCATCCGTTCATGAACTGTTGCAATATTTCGGGAGCTCCCACCAATCGCAATAATGGGTATATTACGATCTTTTAACCAGGACAAAGAGGTGAATTGTTTTTTGAGATAACTTTTTATTTGTGCAATGGCATGTTCATCGTTGGTGGCACATTCATTAAAAAATAGTTGTTTTAAGGTGACAACACCAAAAGGAAAACTATGACTATAAATGATTTCATTATTTTTAAAATAAGTAATTTCCGTGCTACCACCACCCATATCAATGGTATACGCCTCTGAAAATGCAGTAGTACGCACAATGGCATATTGCCCATAATAAGCTTCTTCTTTCTCAGATAATAACCGAATAGTAAGGCCTGTTTTCTTTTTGATTACCTCTAAAATTTCTTGGGCATTTTTTGACTGCCGAATAACAGCGGTGGCAGTAGTAATCATTTCCTCTAATGTGTAGCTATGGGCAATTTCTTTGAATAAGTTCATTACTCGAAGTAATTGATGAATACCTTCTTTAGTTAGCTCATTGTTTGCATCTAGAAATTGATAGAGGCGAACAGGCAATTTGATATTTTGCAGTTCAGTAAAGATCATTTGTTCATTTAATTGATAAATGACTAAACGAACAGTATTTGATCCAATATCAATAATGGCAATATTTTTCTTTTTTTTCATAGATTTCCTCCATCAATAAACTAAAGTAACTTGCTATCATTATAATATAAGTATAAAAAGCAAAAAGCAGATTTTGGTAATGTTTATGTAAATGAAGCGTTAAGATTGTAAAGAAAACAAAAAACAGAGAAACAGCTTGATTCGGCTGTTTCTCTGTTTTGTTATTTTTCAACTACAGGAATCCACATTTCACCAAAAGTTTGATGATCATTTGTTCCCATTTCAACGGCAGCGTTTGGTCCGCCAACGTATTCATAATTTTGTTCTTCCACTAGTGCTTGTCCAAAGGCAAGACCTGTTAACGTATTTTTTAATTCTTCAGAGGTGGCTGCCTCTGCTTTAACAATGACATACGTCCCTTTTGGAAATTGAATGATACGTGTTGCATTTGGTAATGTTTCACTTGTTAAGACACCCACATAATACATCATCTTATTATCGTATGCTTCATTAACAGCAAAGACGAATTCGTTATCTGCTACGGTTTTTAATTGATCGAGTGTGCCATCAGTCGTGATTTTTTCCCAAAAAGCTGCTTTTTCTTTCGCAATTCCCATAAAATCTGTGTAATCACTTGTTAACTCTGTACCAAAACCTAAAACTGTAAAGGCTTCTTTTTCTTCCAATGTGTAAACTGACATTGTAATCCCTACTTTCTTTTGATGGTATCAAATGTTGTCAATTCATATTTGATACATTTATAATAGAGTTAAATCATGTCAAAAACTGACACTGTTTAGGAGCATACGATGAAAAAAACAGAGAGAATTCATACGATGATTCGTTACATTAATAATCGTGCTCATTTTACGATTGCAGAAATTATGCAAGAATTCGGGATATCTCGATCTACGGCTATTCGAGATATTCGTGAAATTGAAACAATGGGCGTTCCGTTGATTGCGGAAGTCGGACGTGATGGAGGATATTCTGTCATGCACAACTCTTTTTTACCACCCATTCATTTTTTAGATGCGGAAGTCAAAGCATTATTTGTAGCATTTATGGCAACACGAAATCAACAGTTACCTTATTTGAAAAGTCGGCAATCATTAGCTGAAAAATTACTTTCACTTTTGTCAGAAAATCAGCAAGATGATTTGGTTTTATTAAATCAAATGTTGTTATTCGAAGGAACCAACCCATCTAATCCTGATTTATTAGACTTAGCTGATTTGCCACACCCACTTTTAGAAAAAGTCATTCAATTGTTGTTGCTAGATTGCCACGTAACATGTTTGTTTAAAGAGCATAAACTCGACGTATACGTGCTACATCTGTATCATGAAAAAGGGAAATGGTTTGTTGAAGGAATTGAATTGCAGTCAGCTACCAAACAGATTTTTGCGGTAGGACAACTGGTAGATGTTGTTTGTTATACCGGGAAAAAACGCTGGCACCAAAAACAATATGTGCAAGAGCCAATCAATTTGATTGCAACGTTAGGACCTAAAGCAATTACTCAATTCAAAAAATATCATCCGTTTAAGTTGAGCTTATCCTATACTGATCCATATCAAATGCAAGCATTATTGCGAACATTTGTGAATGAAAAAAATCTCGATGAAGTGATGGAAATGGTTAACTGGTTTTTATTTTTAGGAACAGAGGCAACACTTCAAGAAGCGCCACTAGTGTTTACGACAATGTTACGACAGCGTTCTTTAATGGAATTAGACTAGGAAAAGTTATTCAAGTACGCTAAGATAAAAGAAAAAGAAAGTGAGTAGAAAAGATGCAAGCAATTATTTTTGACTTCAATGGCACGTTATTCAGCGATACTGATTTACATGAAGAAGCATGGCAACGCTTCATTCAAGAAACTTTGGGTTATCAACTTTCAGAAAATGAGTTTGCTAAAATTCATGGACGAACCAATCACCTAACAATGGAACGCTTGTTAAATCGCAGTTTATCAAAAGAAGAAGGCGCTGCTTTTTCAGATCGTAAAGAAGCTATTTATCGGGAAATTGTCTTAGAAAAACAACACGATCAATTGATTAGTGGTGTGACTGAATTTTTTGATTTCTTACAACAAAAAGGCTATTCAATGAACATTGCAACGGCGTCCCCACGCGTCAATGTAGAATTTTACTTTGATTATTTTCAATTGAATCGTTGGTTTGATTTGGAAAGAGTTGTATATGATGATGGTACATTGAATAGTAAACCAGCACCTGATTATTATGTACAAGCAGCTAAAAATATCGATGCCAATCCACAAGAAATGGTAGTATTTGAAGATTCGCCAATTGGTTTACAAGGTGCTACCAATGCTAAAGCCAAACAGATTATCGCTGTTTCAACAAATGGCAACCATCAAAAATTGGAAGAAACGGGTGTCGTTGATTTTGTAATCGATGATTTTCATGATAAACGTCTCTCTCAATTATTTGCTTAAAAATTAATGGTGATATCAGTAAAACAAGCACAAAAATATCCGAACTATATAATGAGCCCTAATTCTTGTGAATTTGCACTGAAAATCTGCTAGACAGCAGAACGGGTCTCTATATAGTTCGGATTGTTGCTTTGAAAAAACGGGTTATGTTTTTAGTTTTAGAATGATGAATTTGGTTCTTTTAAAAAGTCCAGTTCTGCTGCAGTCGACGTACGTCCTAGTACTTGATTCCGATGTGGGTAACGGCCAAACCGTTTGATAATGGCATAATGTTGCTTTTCATATTCAAAATTTTCTTCTAATCCTGGTTGATCAAATAAAATCATCGCCTTATTATGAATCATCAACGATTCAGAGTGCATAAATGGCATATACAAGAAACTGCGTTCAGTATTAGAGAGGTCATTGATGTCTGGATGGGCCAGTGCCTCTTGAGCTAAGATTAATGCCATGCCATCAGTTGCGAAAGCTTTTGGTGACTGCCGAAAAAGATTACGAGAAAACTGATCCAATACAATAATCTCTGCTAAACGGCCATGGATAGTGTCGCGCCAACTAACCAATTCACCAGCTGTAGCTTGTTTATGCAAATTAGTAAAACGTTCAGCGAGTAATTGATCGACATCCGTACTATTAAACCATTGTTCAGGGGATAGCTCGTTAAACCAAAAATGTAAAACTGCTTGAGATTTCATCATAATCATTCTCCTAATCGTTTTTGAAGGTCATTGACTTCTTGTTCAGTCAATTGGTGTCCGCCATCTGTTAAAAGTATTGTTGTATTTGGGAAAAATGTTTTTAATTCTTCGGTTAATTTTACGCCATCACCTGGAAGACTGATTTCATCTTGTGCACCGACTGTTAAATAAATGCTCGTTTTGCTGGATTGGGTGAATGAATAGACGAGTCGACTTGGATGCAGTAGAATAACGATATCGGCTATATCAGCTTGTTGTTCAAGCAGTCCCAGAATAAAATTTGCACCGTTGGAATAGCCAATTAAAATGATTTCTTGATAATCTTGAAGCAAAGTAAGAAAATCCTCTTGTAAAAATTGTGTGGTTTGCTGTTCAAACTCTTCACGATTAAGTTGCCCGTTAGTTAAAGGCGCAAAAAAACGACGTTGATTGCCTTCTGCTATGGGACCACGAAAACTCAAGAGGCTTGCTTGTGGAAATAATTCTGCTACTGTCGTTAATAGTTGATACTCATTACCACCTGTGCCATGAAAAGCAAGAACCAGTTGTTTTTGAGTAGTACCTTCTTGAAAAAAATAATCCATGACTAACCTCCTAAAAAGAAAGGAACTCTATTATGCCTGCACGTATTCATCACGTTTCGATTTTGAATCGCTTTATTCGTCCGACATTTGACTTTTATCATAATATACTCGGTTTAAAATTACTAATGAAAACAATTAATCAAGACGATCATACTATGTACCATGTGTTTTTTTCAGATAATCACCAGCGTATTGGTACCGAACTTACTTTTTTTGAAGTTCGCGAAGGAAATAATCAATTTTTTGGAACCAATACGATTGAACGAACAATCTTAAAAGTTCCCTCTGAAGCCTCGCTACATTTCTGGGAAATGTACTTTGAAACACAAGGAGTTTGCCATTATGGAATCGAATCATTTTCAGGGCGCTCAATATTACGTTTCGAAGGACCTGATGCGACACAGCTTGCTTTAGTTCCTCTACGTGATTTTGAAGACAGTGATGATTATTTTCCATATCTTACTGATCATATTCCCAAAGAACATGCTATTTTAGGAATTGATGCTATTCAACTGCGAGTACAGTATTCAGATGCAACCGAAAAAGAATTGTTATCATTAGGTTGGCAGCAGAAAGAATATGTTGGTTTCTTTTCTGGTCATCAACGGGTAACAATCTTGGAAAATCAAGATAGACAGTTCTATCAAGAAGTTCAGATTATTCAAGATCGTGAAAACCCAATCGCTGTTTCAGGAATTGGTGGGGTTCATCATGTTGCTTTTGGTGTAGAGGATAAATCTGATTTGCAACTTATTGACAAACAATTGCAAGAGCGTAATTTTATGAATTCAGGAATAAAAAACCGTGAATTTTTTGAATCACTTTATTATCGTGATCCTAATCAATTGCTGATTGAAGTAGCGACAAGCGAAGGAAAATTAGAGGAGAAAGCATATGAAAATCAAAGTCCTCGTTTTGAAGAGATTCCTTTGTATTTACCACAATATTTAAGTTTTGTTCGTGAACAGGTGGAACAACAATTAGCCAGCCAAGAACATGACGAAGAGTAAGGAGAAACAATTTTGTTTCTTCTCAGATTGTAGGTAGAAACATATTGCAGAAATGGTACATTGTATCCCTTTATTACTTGTATTAAAATAAAAAATTACGAATAGGAGAGGTTATATATGGATACTAAAAATTTTAGAGAGTTTGCTAACAACCGTATTTTACAATCAATAATTGAAATTAATAAGGAAGACTACCCTAGTGTTCCTACAAAAATGCCACCATTCTGCTTTTTGAGTTTTTATGAAAGCGGAATCAAAATAAGTGGCACTGAGCCTTTGTTAAACAAAAAGAAAAAGACACCAATGGATGATATTCGTTACTCTACAATTAAAAAAATAGAAATTGGTCTTATCAAAAAAATGACAGTGGTCGTTTTTGCTCCCGGAACTCGAATTAATTTAGATTTGAAAATATTCTTAAATGATGGGACCTATTTACATTTTGAATGCGAAAGTGTGAGCGTGGTTGTTGAGCTTTCTTCTCTTCTTGCTGCACATGATATTGAATTAGTTGATAATATTGAATTAGTTGAAATTTTTAAAAACGCAAATTCTAGCCAAGAAGCATATGACTATCTATATGATAATTTAGATAAAATTGCAGAAAAAAAACATATAGATTTATTAAGATTAAAACAAATAGAAAATTAACAGAATATCCTGCTATGAAGTCGATTTTATAACTAGTTATGAATGTAATTTCCAATTTTATGTACGTGTTCTTTTTTACCGTATTATTTTCAACTGTTTCAATTGTTGTATAGCTCTCTACGCTTTGCATAACTTGTTCTTGCTCTTCGTAGTGTTTATTTTCAACCGTTTGATTGTGAAGCTCTCCAAGAATAGCTTCACTCATGCCTAAGTCATTATCAGAGACCATATCATTTTCTACAGACTAAGGAGAAACAATTTTGTTTCTTCTTTTTTTCTTGATTTTTATACCGCTTTCTTGGTAAACTAAACGTCTGCCAAAAATACCGTGTCTCATTGAAACATTCTCAACTATTTTAAAATAAAGGGGAGTACCAAATGAACGAGTATATTGAAATTATCCACGCAAGAGAAAACAACTTGAAAAATGTCAATCTAACCATTCCCAAAAATAAAATTACTATTTTTACTGGTGTCTCAGGTTCAGGGAAATCATCGATTGTTTTTGATACAATTGCCCAAGAAGCGGGTCGTCAGTTAAATGAAACTTATGATAGTTTCACTCGCTTGTTCTTACCCAAATACAGTCGTCCAGATGTGGATGAGATTAACAATCTTTCTACGGCGATTGTTGTTAATCAAAAGAAGATTGGTGGTAGTGCGCGCTCAACGTTAGGGACGATTACTGACATCAATGCGTTATTCCGAGTGTTGTTTTCACGATTTGCGACTCCTAGTCTAGGCTATGCTAATGCATACTCATTTAATGATCCTAGTGGGATGTGTTCTGTTTGCCAGGGAATTGGCAAGACAATCACATTAGATGTGGAAAAGGCTGTCAATCATGACCGTTCCTTAAATGAAGGAGCGATTTTGCTCCCAGGATTTACAGTAGGCTCGTGGTATTGGAAACTACATGCAGAAACAGGTTTGTTTGATCCAGATAAAAAAATTAAAGAGTATACATCAGAAGAATATCAACTTTTAATGTATGCTGAGGCACAAAAAATTACAACTGTGGAAACGGGCGATATGAATGTAACCTATGAGGGGATTGTCACTCGTTTCATGCGTACGACTATTCATACCGAAAAAGAAACCAGTAAACGTGCAGCAAAAGTGATTGAAGAATTTACCGTAATGAAATCTTGTCCATCATGTGCAGGCAAACGTTATAACCCTGAAGTTCTAGCTTCAAAGATTGATGGTTATACTATTCATGATGTTACATCTGTCCAATTAACTGAACTTGTTGAAATGTTAAAAGAAATTGATACTGAAACACGCCACCCGATTGTTAGTGGTATCCAAAAGCGTGTGCAGGATTTAGTTGATATTGGTTTAGGCTATATGGATTTATGTCGTGAGACGAATAGTTTGTCTGGCGGAGAATCACAACGCGTGAAAATGGTGAAACAATTAGCAAGTAGTTTAACGAATATGATCTATATATTTGATGAACCAAGTACCGGTTTGCATCCCCGTGATGTTTATCGATTAAATGAACTCTTACGAAAGATTCGTGACGCAGGAAATACGGTTTTAGTCGTTGAACACGATCCAGATGTTATTCAGATTGCTGATTATATTGTAGATGTAGGTCCATTTGCTGGAACACATGGGGGAGAAATTACTTTTACAGGGAGTTACGAAGAATTATTACAATCAGATACGCTAACTGGAAAATCATTAAGGCAATCCTTACCAATTAACGAACAACCACGACTAGCAAATGATTATTATGAGAGTCAGTACAGTTCTTTGCATAACTTAAAAAATGTGCAATTGCGAGTACCAAAAGGGATTTTCACAGCTATTACGGGTGTTGCAGGTTCTGGTAAAAGTACCTTGGTTAATCAAGTTTTTGCGAAAGATTACTCAGAAGCAATTCAAATTAATCAAACACCAATTCATACGAATAAACGGTCAAATCCAGCAACGTATACAGGAATCATGAATAGTATTCGAAAAGCATTTGCGAAAGAAAGTGGCATGGATGCAGGTTACTTCAGTTATAATTCTAAAGGTGCTTGTCCAGAATGCAATGGAAATGGTACGATTGAATTGAACCTATCTTTTATGGATAAATCTGAAGTAGAATGTACACATTGTCAGGGCAAGCGGTATGATCCAACTGTTTTAGAATATGTCTATCAAGGAAAAAACATTGTCGAAGTGATGGACATGACAATTGAAGAAGCCGTTACTTTTTTTGATGTAAAGGATATTCAACGTAAACTGAAAAATCTTCAAGAAGTGGGGATTGGCTATTTAACATTAGGACAACCAATGGATACTTTGTCTGGAGGCGAAGCGCAACGTTTGAAACTAGCGAACGAATTAAAGACAAATGGCAATATTTATATTTTAGATGAACCAACAACCGGGTTGCATATGTCTGATGTTAAAAATGTCATTCGAATTATTAACAATTTAGTTGAAAAAGGCAATACAGTGATTGTGATTGAGCATAATGTCGATGTTATTCGCAATGCAGATTGGGTCATTGATCTTGGTCCAGACGGTGGTCGCGATGGTGGTACGATTCTCTTTGAGGGAACCGTTAAAGATTTGAGAGCATCAGCAACAATTACTGGTAAATATGTATAGAGTATCGTGAACAGGTCTGTGATATAAGTAGATTGACAGTAAAATATTCGAATAATAGAAGATTACTCCTACGGTCCAGTTGATCTTCGTCGCAAGTTCGCCTTACTTTGGCGTAACTTATGCTATTTTGTTCGGCTGTTTTCGTCTTATGCTTTCTTATGTCGCAGGCCTTTTTTTAGTGATTTATTTGAATTTGCTTATTTCTAAAAAATATGCTTATATTTTAGTAAACACTGTCAAAAATGAAAAGAGGAACTACTATGGTAGGAATTAGAGACGTTGCC
Organism: Enterococcus sp. AMC2644; assembly: GCF_058216475.1. Lineage (NCBI taxonomy): Bacteria > Bacillati > Bacillota > Bacilli > Lactobacillales > Enterococcaceae > Enterococcus > Enterococcus sp. AMC2644. Next base: position 970,782 of record NZ_CM177095.1, on the reverse strand, counting down.
AAACGGGCGGGGGTGTCCATTGCAACTGTATCGCGAGTATTAAATGAGGACCCAACGCTTTCAGTAACCGATGAAACCAAACGGAAGATTGCAGAATCGGTTGACTTTTATAATTATGTCAAAAAAAATCCCGCAACAAGAAATCTAACCAATATTGCATTGATTACCACGGTCTCTGAAGTAGATGAGCTAGAAGATCCGTATTTCCGAACAATTCGCAGAGGAATTCAAGTCGAAGCAGAACAAAGTAAAGTCAATTTAAAAAAGATTATTCGCTTATCAGAAACACCGTTAGAGAAAAATGATTTACTTAAATGCCAGGGCGTATTAATTATTGGGCAAGTATTACCTTCTGTCATCAAAGAAGTATTGGCAATTAATGCCAACGTTGTGGTTATTGATGATCCGAGTATTGAAGCTGAAGTGGATGCCGTTTACACTGATTTAACGAAAGCAACCAATCAGCATTTAGAGCGGTTGTATAAAAAAGGGCATCGAAACATTGCTTTTATCGGAGGTAGACGTATTCGGTTAGATAGTCAGGGACATAGACATGTGTCAGATGATGATTATCGGAAAACAGCTTATGAAACATGGATGAAAGATAAGGGATTAGAAAAATATATTCAGACGTATTTAGAAGGCTGGACGACACTTGATGGAATGCAATCAGCCGATTTACTTCTAAAAGAATGTGCTAAAAAAGAGTTGCCAACGGCGCTCATCGTTGGCAATGATCCTATCGCTGTAGGTGTTTATCGTTCACTTCAAAAGAATGGTCTGCATATTCCAGAAGATATTTCGATTGTCAGTTTTGACAATATTGAAGTTGCAGAATTTTTAACACCTGCATTGAACACAGTGAATGTCAATACAGAAGAAATTGGTAAATTAGCAGTTCGTATTGTTCATGAACGAATAAAAGAAGTCAGAAAAGTTCCGATCCAAGTCATTGTTTCTAATAATATTATTGTTAGAGAGAGCGAAAAAAATATCGATTAAAAAAGTAAACATCCAAATAAACGGGTGTTTACTTTTTTGTTTACTAATATTTTTAGTAAAATATATTGACAAAACACTTGGTAAACAGTTATAGTGTTGTTAACAAAAAAGAAAACGCATTCGTAATGTGTAAGGAGGAGCATGAAATGAAATGGTCTAAAAAAATCATTTTAGCTTGTATGGTACTGGGAACAACAATCTCATTGACTGCTTGTGGAAAAAATCAGGAAGACGCAAGCGGTAAGGTAGAAATAGAATTTTTTAATCAAAAAAAAGAAATGACTCAGACAATACAAGAAATTGCTAAAGATTTTGAAGCAAAAAACCCTGATATTCATGTAAAAGTTGTGGATGTACCGAATGCAGGTGAAGTAATTAAAACACGTATGCTTGCAGGCGATGTACCGGATGTCATTAATCTGTATCCCCAAAGCATAGAATTGAAAGAATGGGCGAAAGCAGGTTATTTAGAAGATTTAACTGAAGAACCGTATTTAGAGAATATCAAAAATGGCTATGCACAACGTTTTGCTATTGAGGATCGTGTATATAGCATACCATTGACAGCTAATGTCTATGGATTTTACTATAACAAAACTGCTTTTGAGGAAATGGGGATTCAAGCACCAGAAACTTGGGCAGAATTTAAAGAAATAGTAACTGAAATTAAAAATCAAAACAAGGTACCGTTTGCGATTGCAGGCGCAGAAGGCTGGACATTAAATGGTTATCACCAACTAGCTTTAGCGACTGTTGCGGGTGGTGAAGAGGAAGCGAACAATGTTTGGCGTTTCTCAGAAGTTAATGGAATTAATGCTGAAAGCAAAGAAATGCAGAAAGATTTTAATCGGTTAGATTTGTTAAGAGAACCGAAAGCTTTGCAAAACAACTGGCAAGGTGCAGGTTATAACGATACAGTAGTTACTTTTACAAAAGGTGATGCGCTAATTATGCCGAATGGTTCATGGGCAATGCCAATGATTAATTCACAGAATCCAGATTTTGAAGTAGCCACTTTTCCTTTTCCAGCAGATGAAGCTGGTCAAAGTCTAACGATTGGTGCAGGAGATCTAGCCTTATCAGTTTCTGCAACTTCTCAACATAAAGAAGAAGCCAAACGTTTTGTAGAATATATGACAACGCCTGAAGCGATGCAGAAATATTATGATGTAGATGGCGCACCATGTGCTGTTGAGGGGGTTATCGAAAATACTCAAGATTCACCATTGAGTGGTTTAACTGAACTTGCGTTTACTGATCGTCATTTAGTTTGGCTAGCCAAAGATTGGAATAGTGAAAATGATTTTTATACCTTAACAACCAATTATTTACACAATGGCAATCAAAAAGCCATGATTAACGCATTAAATGCTTTCTTTAATCCAATGAAAGCTGACGGAAGGTAGGAAAATAAAATGAAAATAAAAAAAATTTTAAATCGTTACTGGGCAATCATTTTTGTAGCAATTCCAATTATTTTGCAGATGGTTTTTTTCTACTTTCCGATGGTTCAAGGTGCTTTTTACAGTTTAACTAATTGGACTGGTCTGACTTATAATTTTGATTTTGTTGGTTTGAACAATTATAAGATTCTTTTTTCTGATCCGAAGTTTATCAAATCAATTGGTTTCACTTTAATTGTGACGATTTGCATGATTGCTGGACAAATTGGTTTTGGGATTTTGATTGCTCGGGCGTTGAACGCAAATATTAAAGGGAAAACATTTTTTAGAGCATGGTTCTTTTTTCCAGCAGTCTTGTCGGGCGTTGTTGTTTCTTTAGTATTTAAACAAATTTTCAACTATGGTTTACCAAAAATTGGTAGTATGTTAGGCATTGAATTTTTACAAACCAGTCTTTTAGGAACAACATGGGGAGCGATTTTTGCAGTAATTTTTGTTTTACTTTGGCAAGGAATAGCCATGCCAGTCATCATTTTTTTAGCGGGTTTTCAAAGTATTCCGCAAGAAATTATTGAAGCTGCTAGAATGGATGGGGCGAATGATAAGCAAATTTTTTGGAATATTGAAATCACTTACTTATTACCAAGCATTTCAATGGTATTTATTATGGCATTAAAAGGCGGTTTAACGGCATTCGATCAGATTTTTGCTTTAACTGGTGGTGGACCAAGCGATGCCACAACATCTTTGGGTTTACTTGTTTATAATTACGCTTTTAAAAACAACCAGTTTGGTTATGCGAATGCTATTGCTTTAGTCTTATTTATCCTAATTGGGATTGTTTCACTGGCACAATTAAAATTATCGAAAAAATTTGAAATCTAGGAGGTTTCCCAATGAAAACATCGAAAGAAAAAAATATTTATAAATACTTGCTTTTATTGTTAGGGGGCTTCATGATTTTAGTTCCCTTAGTCTCAACGTTATTCGGTTCATTTAAAACAACACCCGATATTATGAATAATTTCTTTAGTTTTCCTAACCCAGCGACTTTGGAAAATTTCCGAAGATTGTTAGCGGATGGAATTGGTCATTACTTCTGGAATTCTGCAATCATCACGATCATTGCAGTAGTTGCTGTGACAGCAATCATTCCTATGGCTGCGTATTCATTAGCTAGAAAAATGAACCGTGGAAAAGCATACGGATTGATGTATTTATTTTTAATTTTAGGAATTTTTGTTCCATTCCAAGTAATTATGATTCCGATTACTGTTATGATGAGTAAAATTGGTTTAGCAAATATGTGGGGATTAATCTTGCTATATCTCACATATGCCGTACCACAGACGTTATTTTTATATGTTGGTTTTATTAAACTAAATGTCCCTATTAGCCTAGATGAGGCTGCAGAAATTGATGGGGCTAGTCACTTTACCACTTATTTTAAAATTGTTTTCCCAATGTTAAAACCAATGCATGCGACAACTATTATCCTTAATGCTTTATGGTTTTGGAATGATTTCATGTTACCTTTATTAATTTTAAATCGTGATTCTAATATGTGGACACTACCATTGTTTCAATATAACTATACGGGGCAATATTTTAACGATTATGGTCCAAGTTTTGCTTCGTATATAGTAGGGATTGTCACGATTACACTAGTTTATCTCACTTTCCAAAGAAATATTATCGCAGGTATGAGCAATGGAGCAGTGAAATAGTAAAAAATTATTTTCATTATAAAGGAGTTTACAAACTTATGATTATATTTGACAATCAAACGCAAACATTTCATTTGCAAAATAAAAAAATCAGTTATTTATTAGGAATTGAAGAAAATAATTATTTAACACATCTTTATTTTGGGAAAAAGATTAGGCACTATTCAGGTGGTTATCGTTATCCACGAACAGATCGTTCCTTTTCGCCAAATAATGCAAATGCGCAAGATCGGTTGTTATCTTTAGATACGCTACCATTAGAATTTCCAGGATATGGACATGGTGATTTTAGAGAACCAGCACACAATATTAAATTAGCAAATGGTAGTCGTGTAAATGATTTTCGTTATGACAGTTACGAAATTCAAAAAGGAAAACCTAGCTTAGTTGGCTTACCTGCCCTATATACGGAAGATGAAAATGAAGCAGAAACCCTGATTATTCAATTAAAAGATGTTATCAGTGGACTAACTTTACATTTGTTATATACAATCTATCAAAACCACAGTGCGATTATTCGCTCTACCCAATTAGTCAATAATAGTGATGAAACAGTAGAGATTAATCGTCTAGCCAGTCAATCAATTGACTTTGCAAACCGTCCATTAGAGTTAATTCATTTAAATGGTACGTGGGCAAGAGAACGACAAATGACCAGAGAGAAAATTCATACAGGAATTAAAGTTCTGGATAGTAAACGTGGTTCAAGCAGTCACCAGCAAAATCCTTTTGTGGCTTTAGTTACTCCCAAAACGGATGAATTTCAAGGGGAAGCATATGGATTTAATTTCGTATATAGTGGAAACCATGAAACAGTGATTCAAAAAGACCCATTTGAGCAAACTCGGGTTATTATGGGAATTAATTCATTTAATTTTGGCTGGCAATTAAAAACTGGCGAAACGTTCCAAACACCAGAAGTCGTGATGGTTTATAGTAATGAAGGTCTAAATGCGTTATCTCATACGTATCATGAACTGTATAACCATCGTTTAGTTCGTGGGAACTATCGTCTACAAGAACGTCCAACTTTAATCAACAATTGGGAAGCAACGTATTTTGACTTTAATGAAGACAAAATTATGAATATTGTCAATGATGCTAAAGAACTGGGGATTGAAATGTTTGTTTTAGATGATGGTTGGTTTGGAAATCGTGAAAATGACCTCACTTCATTAGGTGATTGGGTTGAAACAGTAGGCAAACTTGCTTGTGGCTTGGAAAACTTAGCGAAACAAGTACATGAGAAAGGCATGAAATTTGGTATTTGGTTTGAACCGGAAATGGTTTCTGAAGATAGTGAATTGTTCCGAGCGCATCCAGATTGGGCATTGGGCATTCCAGGTCGTGACCGCTCAATCAGTCGTAGTCAATATGTTCTTGATTTTTCAAGACAAGATGTTCGTGATGCTATCTATCAACAAATGACGGCGATTTTTGATCGTGTGCCAATTGATTATGTGAAATGGGATATGAATCGCAATATGACAGAAGTTTACTCTGTTTTATTGGATCCAACAATGCAAGGCGAGGTAGCACACCGTTATATGTTAGGATTATATGAATTCTTAGAAAAGTTAACTACTAACTATCCTAATATTTTATTTGAAAGTTGTTCTGGTGGGGGCGGTCGTTTTGATGCTGGCTTCTTGTATTACATGCCACAAACATGGACAAGTGATAATACCGATGCCGTGGCTCGATTGAAAATTCAATACGGCACCAGTTTAGTTTATCCAATCTCAAGCATGGGGGCGCATGTCTCAGCTATACCAAACCATCAGACAGGGAGAGAAACAAGTTTAACAATTCGAGGCAACGCAGCGATGGCTGGTGTTTTTGGTTATGAGCTAGATTTAACGCAATTAACTTCTGCAGAAAAAGCAGAGATTAAAGAACAGGTTGCCTTTTATAAAAAACATCGCCAACTCTTACAGTTCGGAACTTTTTATCGTTTGAAAAGTCCGTTTGAAGGTAATGATACGGCATGGATGTTTGTCTCAAAAGATCAAACAGAAGCCATGGTCTTCTATTTCCGAGTACTAGCCGAGGCTGCGCATCCATTAGTCACATTGAAATTAGCAGGATTAGCAGAAGACGCAAGTTATCAAATGGAAGATACCACATTTGCTGGCGATGAATTAATGAATCTCGGTTTTTATATTGATTCAGAACTACATGGCGATTATGCGACACAACGTTTCTATTTACAGCAAGTATAGTGAGAGTAACCAACCATGAAAGCAATCATGGTTGGTTATTTTGTAAAAAAAAACGCTAGATTACTTAATAATGCCCAATCATAAATTTACTAAAAACAAGTAATAGCATACGCTATTGTTCAAGGGGGGCATTCTTATTTTTGTTTATGTCGCAATCATCAAATTTATCTGCTGGAAAAATGCGAGTTATTTCACGGATAGTCTGTTCGACTAAAAGCATATCAAGAATCGGGAAATTAATGCGCACATGTAATAATTTTTGCTGGGAAGTTATCGTTTCTAAAAATTCGATGGTACTTATAATTAGCTCTGCTTCTCGATAGTCATCAATAAATATTAGTGAATAATTAGACAAACTATTTTTCAAACGTACTTGAAAATAGTTTTTATGTAGTTCGCTAACATCTGAAAAAACATGTATAGTAATCGTTGGTTTCATTCGTTCAAAGTCGATAAGTTTAATAGCCGTTAATAAAGACATTCGACGAACATATTCCGATTTTTGATAAATAATCTCTCTAGCTGAAAGTTTTTGCCAAAATAAATCAAAGCGTTCCATAAATTCAGGAAACTGTTCACGAACCGTGTTTTCATTGACGCCTTTGAAATTATCTAATAATTCTTCTTCAATTGGAAAATTCATCGCACAAATTAAATGCTTATCTAACAAAACACGAGCAGCTTCTTTTTCTGAGCCCTGTAAGGAAAAGAAATATTCTGCAAATAATTCTAACCAACCCTCAATTTCCTCGGTAAATAAAAATTCATTTTTTAGTAAAAGGTAGCTATCATATTTGGATTCGACCAAATTATAGATATACAAAAAAGCAAGATAGAATTGCCAATCAGAAACCGACCAATGCGTTAAAAAAGAAGGTTTATCTGGATAAGTTACAGAGCTTAAAGATTGAAGTAACAAATCATCTGGTGTAAGCGATTGTTCATGAAGAATACCAAGATTATTTACAAAAGTTAGCAGTGAGAGCATTTGCTTTTGATTAGTAGTAAGTGGGATATCAAGGTATTCAAAAATATCAGCAGTTAATTGCTCGGATGCTGTTTGTTGTTCATGATTAGGAAAATATTTAAACATCCGATGAGCAATAAATAAAAAAATATAAGCAAACATCCGAATACGACTTTCTTCCCCAGTAATGCTAATTCGACTAGAAAGAGAAATGTGTAGACCATATTGATGCAAAATTGTATTTAACAGACGTGTTCGGTTATAAAGTGCCGTCCTAGAAATAAAGTGTTCTTCTAAAAATAATTCAGTCGAAGTTGTTCGCTGAATGAAAAGAATTGATAATAAAGGATAGACAATATCATTTACCAATAATTGCTGTGCTAAACGTTGGATATTGACGCCGTTGCGAACAAGTTTGATTCCACCGGAAACCTTAATAAGAAATTCAGCCTCATCTGGGGTATATAATTGCTCGAATTGTTGTTTAAGCTCGGTACAAGCTTGTTTTACGCTGTTAAAAGATGGGTAACCAAGCATTTCCGTTATTTCTTTAGTGGAAATATAGTCAACTGTATTTTCTAAGATTTCAAGAATGTCTCGTTTCAGCCGGACACTTCCATGTAATGCGAACATTTTAGCCCTTCTTTCTATTATTGTTTCTTAATTTTAATTTAATTTTAAGATAGCTGTATTCTAAAAAACGACGAATAATTATTGGGAAATTGGAATTTCATTTTTAGATTGTTTTTATTATTATATCAGTACGTACGTTGGAAAATAGATGCTAAAAAAGAAGTTTATTTATAATCATAACATAAAAATATCAGTATGTTTTGTGAGGAAATATTATATTTTTTGAAAAAACATTAGAAAATGATTATAAAACAAAGGGGCGGTGGACGCAGTGTCACATAAGTTAAAAGCTAGAACTAAACATTATATTTATTTGTCGATCAAATTGATTTTAATTAATTTACTGTTATTGACTATAGGAGAGAGGTTCTATCCACAAATCATTCACGTCTTAAAAGGAAGTTTAGCTGTTTATTTGGGAATATTCTGTTCTTCACTACTATTAAATGGCGGAACACTATATTTGTTTGTTAGCAAGTATAGTCTTGTCTCACAAAAAAAAGCTATTGCAATTATGCTAACAAGTTTAGATTGTATATTGGCTTTTTTTATACTTATATTTTTTGTACAAGGTAACGGAACATATGATTATATTGGCGATACTCGAAATATATGTCCTCTAATTTTAATGATTGTCGTACCTATTCGATTATTAGTTCCTGTATTAAAAGATCAACAGTAAAAAAGGGGAGAAGTTATGTTTGGTTTATCAAAAGAAACACAAATTAAATTGAATTTACTTCAATATTTAGATAATCATGAAAGTTATGTTAATAGTGAAAAGATTGCCGAATATTTAGGTATACAATATCAAACAATGCGAAAATATTATCAAGAGATTAATCAAGAATTAAGAAGCGTCTATCCGAATCAGCAATTCTTTATCGAAGCTTCGACTCGTTACGGGACCAGGCTTTGTCGAGGTGAAATGAACCTGGATCAAATTTCTGAGATTATTTTAACGAGTACCCTTGAATACAAGGTGTTTAAAAAATTTATTTATGAACGTTCATTTTCATCGCAGGATTTTTGCAAAGAACAAAAAATTAGTTTTTCAAAATTACGTCGCAAGATTACACAGATTAATCAATTTCTGCACCGCTTTGATTTACATATTAGTATTTCGAATCAAGTGAAAATTGTAGGCTCTGAAGAAAGTGTGCGTATTATGTTGTTTTTACTAATGTACGGTTATCAAACTTATACGAAAAGTGTATATTCAAGTGAATTGGAAGAAAAATATTATAAAATTGGTCATTTATTGGCCCATGAGTTAGCAGTAGAGCCCAATAATTATATGGTTCATTTATTGGCTACTTGGGCATTTATTATTACTCAATCGGTACAAATTGGTTACTATTTATCTAAAAGCAATCGTAAAGATAAAGTTCCTTTAAAGACAGAGTTAAAAGATTGGAGCAATAAAGACTGGGAATTATTTCATACTGTTTTATATTGTTTTGAATTGTGTCCAAAGCAAGAAGGACTATCTGTTAAAATGGATGCACGTACTAAGTTTAAAGCCCAAAGTTGGATTGCTATTTTTGAAAAAAAGTACCGGATGTTACTCCCATCAGAAAAAAATATGATTTATACAATGTTTCAACGCTTATATCTTATTAAGAAATATCATTTTTTAGACGGTGGATTGCATTCTGTGTTGTATTCGATTTCGATTGAAGATGCGAATAGAGAAGACACCTTATTCAATCGTCAATTTCAAACATTTTGGCAGAGTTATAGCAAAGAAAACCAAGATTTTAATGAATTTGTCAAATGTCAAAGTTATTTGATGTATCAAAATTTTATTCCGCTAGAACAAACTTTTGAGAAAGTGAAAATTGCTATTTATTCTAGAGCTTTAGCAAGTTCTCTACAACTGATTAAAAATAAAATTTATCGATATTTTATGGGGAAAATTGTAATTGAATTTGTTGATGATTTTCTAGAGGCTGATTTCACAATTATTACGGAAGAAATTAATCGTGCGAATTTTGGGAAAGATCAAAAAGTCTTGGTGATTAATTCTTGGGTTTCCGAAAAAGACTTATTGATGTTGTCAGTACAGTTGCAAGAATTTTTATCTTATACTAAATTAGTATGAATTTTACAATAAAGAGACTATCTTAAACATAGGAAACTAGGTTTTAAAAGACTCTTCATAGGTGCAATGCTTTTATCTGTCGGTACAAGCATTGCTTTTTCGCTTGTTGCATTCTTTTAAAATACAATGATAGGAAGAGATACGTTTCTTTATAGGCTTCAATCAAATTTTTAACTGTCTAATATGTTTAGGCGGTTATTTTTTGTTTTTAGGATATCGTTTGACAAATGAATACATATTCATGTATTCTGTAAATGAACAAATGTTTGAATAATCATATGAAGCGATTTCAAGAAAGAAGGAAACCATCATGGAAACAATGAACAAACATACTCATAATAAAGAATGTCATGATGAACATAATCATGCACACCATGATCATCATGGACATAATCATTCGCATGGGCTCTTACCTGTTTATTTATATGTGTTAGGATTAGTTATCTATTTGATTGCTATCATTGGGAACTTTTCTTTCGTTTTTACAAATAGTCTTTTTACAATCAGCATGTTAACAGCAGGTTATCATATCATTTTAGAAGGTTTTGGCGAAACGATTACAGATTCTATTCGCTTGAAAAAATTTCAACCTAATGTTCATATTTTGATGACTTTAGCTGCATTAGGTGCTGCTATTATTGGTGATTTTGATGAAGGTGCGTTACTTATTCTAATTTTTGCAGGAGCTCATTTTCTAGAGGAGTATGCAGAAGGACGCAGTCGTCGTGAAATTACTAATTTATTAAAAATGAATCCAACTGAAGCACGTCTCATTCAAGCAAATGGTGAAACAATTTTAGTTTCTGTCGATCAGCTACAAATTGGTCAGCAACTAAAAGTTCTTCCAGGTGATCAAATTCCAACTGATGGGCGAATTGTCGAGGGCGTTAGCTCGATTGATGAAGCTTCCATTAGTGGCGAAAGTATTCCTAGAGAAAAAACAATTGGCGATGAAGTATTTGGCAGTACAATTAATGGTGCGGGCACCTTTGTCATGTCTGTGACTAAAGATAGTAGCGAGACGGTATTTGCTAAGATCTTACAACTAGTCAATCAGTCACAAAGTAACTTATCTAAAACAGCCACAAAGATAAAAAAGATTGAACCCATTTATGTCAAAATTGTTTTAGCTATTGTACCATTATTTATCTTAGTTACACCGTTTTTATTGAACTGGGATTGGAATACGAGCTTTTATCGTGGGATGGTCTTGTTAATTGCCGCTTCTCCTTGTGCCTTGGCTGCTAGCGCAATTCCTGCAACTTTATCAGGAATCTCAAACTTAGCAAAACGTGGAGTCCTTTTTAAAGGAGGTTCTTATCTTGCTAATTTAACAAATGTTAAAGCTGTAGCCTTTGATAAAACCGGAACATTAACCAAAGGGAAACCAGTGGTAACAGATACGTATTTTGTTAATAATCAAAAACAAAAATATTGGCAAGAAATTATTATTACCATGGAAAAAAATGCCAATCATCCTTTAGCAAAAGCTATCTTAAATAAATTTGGTCAATCAACTTCATTAAATTTAGACGTGAAGAATGAAATTGGTAAAGGTTTAGTCACTAACTATCAAGAGAAAAATTATCGTATTGGGAAACCAGCTTCCTTTGAACAAGTATCAGATGAAATTCAAGAAAAGCTATTGAAATGGGCAAATGAAGGCAAAACAGTTGTTTATTTTGCAGAAAATGAAGTTGTTGTAGGAATGATTGCTATGATGGATACACCAAATGAGCAAGCAAAAAAAGTCATACAATATTTGCAACAACAAAACATTCATACGACGATGATTACAGGTGATGCGGTTAAAACAGGTGAAGCGGTAGCTAATCAACTAGGGATTGATGAGGTGGCAGGAAACGTTTTGCCAGAAAACAAGGCGGCTATTATCATGTCTCTTCAAGAAAAATATGGCGAAACAGTGATGGTAGGTGATGGTGTGAATGATGCACCAGCGTTAGTTCAAGCGGATATCGGTTTTGCTATGGGAGATGGGACAGATATCGCTATTGATGTTGCAGATGCAGTCATTATGCAAAATGATTTGCTCAAATTTAAGTACGCTCATCAACTTTCTAAAAAATTAGATAAGGTTGTTTGGCAAAACATCTTATTCTCCATGTGTATTGTAGTGTTACTGATTATCTTAAATATGTTAGGAAAAATGGATATTGGTATTGGTGTGCTCGCGCATGAGGGAAGTACATTAATTGTCATTTTAAATGGATTACGTTTATTGATTCCGATTAAAGGTAAGTAATTTTGACAAATAGTATTCAATTCGTTAGTATCAAAGCAACTGAATTGAAGGAGTGAGCAAATGTATCCGTCTATTTCCATCGAAGAATTTAAAATTAAACGTCAAGAAAATATTGCAATTCTGGATGTTCGTGATAAAGAACCATTTGAACAAAATCATTTGTCCGAAGCTATCAATATCCCTCTGCATGAATTGCCTACAAAATTAAATGAGCTGGATTATGAAACAACCTATTATATTATTTGCACATTAGGCATTCGCTCTAGTCAAGCCTGTGAGTTTTTAGCACAAGAAGGGTATGATGTGGTGAATGTTGAGGGTGGTATGAAGGCATATTAATAAAAAAGAACAATAGGAAAAATGGGCCCTAGATAATAGACACTGATAAAACTGTCAGTGAACTATTATCTAGGGCCCATTTTATTTGTTAAGGCTAGGTCGTTCTTTTTTTATTTCTATTCAATAATTGTCACACTGTTCATGTTTTGTTTTAAAGAGTTAGCAATCCTTTTTAGATCACTTACATGTCCAACAAATTCTTCCATTGTTGCTAATACTTCTTCGGCATTTGCGGATACCTCTTGCGTACCAGCAGCATTTTCTTCTGTCGATGCTGAAATGCTTTCTAAATTTTCTAACACAACATTTTGAATGTCAACAATCCGGTTTGTTGAATTTTCAATTTCGCGAATCCCATCAATCATTGCAGTGCTACGCTTATATACTTCTTGTGAGGAAGTAATTGCTTGTTCAATTAAACGGGTTTGTTTTTCTCCGCCATCTAATGAACGAGAAGCCTGATTGACCATCTCAGAAGATTGTCCTTGGATTGTAGCAATAATTGATTCAATTTCTTTGGTTGAATCTTTGCTTTGCTCAGCTAGCTGACGGATCTCAGAAGCGACAACTGCAAAACCTTTACCAGACTCACCAGCGCGTGCAGCTTCAATGGAAGCATTTAAAGCCAATAAGTTCGTTTGATAAGAAATATCATTAATAACATTAATAATTTGGTTGATAGCTTGAATACTTTGATTCATCCCATTCATGCTATCGACTAAAATTTCCATTTGATTCATTTCATGTTGCCAACTAGAATTCACTTCGTTCATAACAGACATGCTTTGTTGATTAATGCTAGAAGCTTCTTGGGATTGATCATTCATGGTGGTAACATTTGTGGTTAATTCTTGGACAACATCAGAAAGCTGCTGTAATTGTGAAACGCTATGTTCAGTTTCTTGTGCTTGATTACCTGTTACTTCAGCAATTCCTGTAATCGTTTCTGTTACTTCGTTTGTAGCTAAATTCGTTTGTTGAGATAACTCAAATAATGATTCAGACATCGTTGCAACATGTTCGCTTTCTTGGCGAACTTGCGTAACGATACCAATTATGCCATCAATCATATCGTTATAGTTCGCAGCTAGACGATGGATTTCTGTACCTTTTTTATCTGGATAAACATAACGTCGCACTTTATTTAATAGATTGAAGTTCTTAGCTTTTTGCTTATCATTCTTTTTGATTTTTCGATACGTTCCAATTTTCAACTCATTAAAATGCGCTTCAAAAACAGCAATAATTTCTTTGACAACACTGAGGAAAAAAACAGTAATGAAGGTAACGATTGTTGCAATAATCACATCGATAATAATAAAGTTTATAATCAATGTGCGTGTTTCCACAGCGTACTCATCTTCGGTGATTGCAGTGTAAACAAAACTGTGGCTACCTTCACGACCTTTATCAAAATAAATACTTGCGATACCCTCTTCGTTAATCTTAACAGAACCTTCATTTTGAGAAGAAGTAGAGATTTGTTTGAAAATTTTAGTATTCGAGATATCTGCTCCAATTCGAGAAGGATCAATATCAGCAACGATAATTCCTGAATCTGAAATTAAAGTCATCGACCCAGTTCGTCCAACAATAAAGTCATTTAATAATTGAGAAATACCGTCATAAGAAATATTCATGCTTAGGACGCCCCAATCACCATTTTTGTTGGTAATAACTTTGGAAACAGTTGTTAAATAATTTTTTTCTATCGCCGCATTTTCGTATGGTGGTGACCATACAGAATCACCATTTTTTTCTACAGCTGCTTTAAACCAAGGTCGTGTACTTGGTTTAAAATCACTTGGCAACTCACTTAGTGAAGTGAACTTATCGTCTGACGTAGCAAAAGTCATTCCTTTGATTTCAGTATCTCCGTAAGTCACTAATTCCATTGTTTCATGGATTTTTGCTAAATCAAAATCGTTTTGAAAGTTTGGCATTTGACTGATTTTTTCAAAACGTTCTCTAGTTTTATTTAACAAGTTATCTTTTTCAGTAATAACTGCACGAGTAGCACTGACTTGTGTTACATGATTTCGTTCTTGTAACAAATTGGTAGTGATGTTATACGAACTAAACAACATAATAAGAATCGGTATTAGAATTAACGAAATTAAAAACAGTAAAATCAGTCTACCGATACTTTTTTGCTTTTTTTTCACTTTATTTCCTCTTTTCTTTAAAAATTAATCATTACAACTTGCTAGTTGTGGACTTGCTTACACTAAATCGGTTGTTATCTAATGATAGTTAATGTGAAATTTAATTTTATTTGAGAAGAACAAAAATATAATTAGCTGAACAATGCAAAAGGAACATTTTTTTGAGAATTGATTGGAAGTATTTTTGAAAAAAATAAAAATATCAATAGGAAAATATAAAATAGCAAAAGATATTTTTTGAAAAAAGACACGTTGAATTTCCAGTTCCTTGACCTTATATGCTTTTTCGTTCATTCGAATCAGTTTTTTTTATAGAAAAATTCAGTTTTGATTTAAAATTTCTATTGCAAATCTTATATTAGAACTTTATAATAAGATGACCATATTTTGAATTGTATAAAAATTTCAAAAAAAAAGAAAAAACAGATAAATTAACTTTAAGATGTATATTGCTTTGTAATGTTCCTAAAACAACTTTTTTCTAGATTGTTTTAGAACTTTTTTTTAGATTTGTTTGATGAGATTCGAGATAAAAAACATAAATATTTAATAATATCAAACTAAAAATGAGAACTTAATAAAAGGAGGTTTATATAAATTGGATACATACAATTTATTGAAAACTGCGATGCAAGTTTCAACAACACGAGCTGAATTGATTTCTAGTAATATTGCGAACGTTAATACTAATGGGTATAAAGCAAAACGTGTTGAATTTGAAAACCAACTACAAAAAGCTATCGGTCAAAATCAGTTTAATTTAAGTAGAACTAATGAAAAACATTTAAATAATTCTACAATGTTAAATCCTCGAGTGATAGAAAGTAATACCCACAGCGTAAAGGCCAATGGAAATAATGTTGATTTAGAAGTAGAAATGATTAATCAAGCGACAAATGGTCTGTATTATAATGCACTAACGTCTCAACTAAATGGTAGGTATAAAATGTTGAACTATGTATTGAGTAACTAATAGCAGAGGGGCAAACAAATGAGTATCTTTAACGGTTTAAATATTAATGCTAGTGGTCTTGCTTTAGAACGATTGAAATTAGATACGATTTCAACAAATATTGCAAATGTAAATACGACACGTACGCCTGAGGGAGGCGCTTATCGCAAAAAATCAATTGATTTTGCGGAAAGCTTAAAGAATATTTCTACAACAGAGCGCGAAAGAAATTCATTAGCTACAAATCGAATGAGTTATGGTGTGCGTATTTCTGGGATTACAGAGGACCAGACAGTACGCACTAGTTATGATCCGACAAATCCAGATGCAGATGAAAATGGCTATGTTGAACAATCGAATGTCAATATGGCAGATGAAATGGTTGATATGATACAAGCTCTACGTACATATGAGGCGAATGCTTCTGCAGTTGAAATGAATAAAAGTATGCTACGAAAAGCATTAGAAATTTCCAAGGAGTAAAAATAAATGAATAATATTTCTAACATCCAAGGTTTAATGGATTATCAAAATCAAGTGAGAGAGCTGCAATCATCAGTGGGAGTTCCAACGCTTTCCGAGAACAACACAGCATCAGAAAAATCCTTTGGTGTTCATTTGGGAGAAGCAATTGCTGGCTTGAATCAAAACATGAATGTCATCGATAATGATACGATGCGTGTTATTTCGGGTGATGAAAATGATTTAGCCAAAGTCATGATTAATATGACTGAAGCACAATTGTCGTTACAAACAGCCGTGCAGATTCGGAACAAATGTTTAGAAGCCTATAATGATATTAAAAATATGCAATTTTAGTGCAGTAAATTAAACGCCTGAAAGGATGGAATAAATGGGTGCCAGGGTAAATGAGTGGTTGGAACAAATAAAAGATAAGTGGCAAAACCTCAGTGCAATGATGAGACGAATGATTCTTTTGGGAATAATGAGTTTGTTCATTGTTATTGGTGCCTTTTACTATATAAACACGAAAGTCGAATACGGTGTACTTTTTACGGATTTGAGTCAAGCTGATGCAGGAATAATCGTAAATGATTTAAAAGAAAAAAAGATTGCTTACAAATTAGAAGATAACGGGAACACTATTCTGATTGATCAAAAAGAAATTGATGGTTATCGTATTGATTTAGCAGTAGAAAATAAATTACCAGATAGTTCCACTGGCTTCGAATTATTCGATCAATCAGATATGATGACGACAGATGAAGACCGTAAAGTAATGTATCAACGGGCTTTGACTGGTGAATTAGAACGTGCTATTGGTTCATTAGACGGTGTTCAAAAAGTAAAAGTTATTTTAGTAACCCCTGATGATGGCGTTTTTAGTAGCGAAAAAAAAGATGCGACAGCGTCTATTATTTTAACTTTAAATAAGCAAGTTTCTGATTCTGCAATCCAAGGAATTGTAACTCTTGCTTCAGGAGCAGTAGAAAATTTAAAACCTGAGAACGTAAAAGTCGTTGATGGTAATGGCAAAGTGCTAGCTGGTGATGGAGAGGAGAACTCATTATCTAACAGCAGTGACCGTTATATCAGTATTAAGAATTCATATGAAGAAACATTGGAAAAGAAAGTAAAAAAATTGTTGGAACCAATCTATGGCGCAGAAAATTTGCAAGTTTCCATTAATGTTGATTTAGATTTTGATTCGGTAGAAAGTACTCGAACAACGTATAATAATCCTGAAATTCGTAGTGAGAGTGTAGAAGCGACGGGTTCTGCAGATGCTATTCAGGAAGCGCAAACAGGTCAAGCAAATGATAACGTGACAGTCGTAACGGGTGATGATGCAGAAGGAAATCGGACATATCGCCGAGATGTCAATAATGAACTGGATACTGAGACTACTAAAACAATTAGTGCTCCTGGAATGATTGAACGAATGACGAGCTCAGTTGTGATAAGTGGAAACTTACCAGCGGATGTTCAGCAAGAAGTGCGGACTTTAGTAGCATCGGCAGTTGGTTATGATGAAGAGCGTGGAGATGAAATTGCGATTCAAGGTGTAACTTTCACACAAGCAGAAGCCGCTGCTGAAGGAAATCCAACAACGACAAATCAAGCAAATATCTTAAATAATTTATGGATTTATCTAGCTATTGGTGGAGGAGTTCTAGTAGTTTCTCTCATTACGCTAGGCATTTTTTCTGTATTACGTAGACGCAGACAAGATGATTTCTTAGTAGATGATGAAGAAGAGCTTATGGAAGAAGTAATACCGAACTTCAATGAACGTACGCAAACTATGCCTACAGAAACTGATTTAGTGGATTCGATTGCTTCAATGGTAAATCCATTATCAGCGTCCAATGATTACGCTGATGAAGTTGAAGAAGAGCCGCAAACAAATCGTACGAAGTCGAAAGTAGTTGACAGAGATAAACGTGCAAAACAATTTGCCAATGAAAACCCTGAAATTGCTGCTGAATTGATTCGTGCATGGACAAAGGAAAAATAGATGGAGGGAAAGCAAGATGGATACTATTGACGGTATAAAAAAAGCAGCAATTTTATTAATCTCACTTGGTTCAGAGACCTCCTCTAAAATTATGAAGTTATTGCCAGAAGACGTCATTCGCAAGGTCAGCTATGAAATCGCGAATACTGATTTAGTTAGCCCAGAAGAAAGAAATGCTGTATTAGAAGAACTAATTGAGACATCCAGTGCTAGGCAATATGTTTTAGATGGTGGAATCGATTATGCAAAAGAATTGTTAAACCAAGCGTTAGGCCCGCAACGAGCAAAAGATGTTATTGACGTATTAAACCAAATTCAATTAAGAGAACGTCCATTTAATATCGTTCGTAAAGCCGATGTTCAACAATTAACCAATTTACTTTTAACTGAGCATCCTCAAACTGTGGCTTTAATTTTATGCTATATGCAACCAGAAAAAGCGGCAACCGTGCTGTCACAGTTTCCAGATAAACTTCAAGTAGAAATTGCAGAAAGAATCGGAATGATTTCTAGTACTTCACCGAAAGTGATTCGTCGTATCGAAAGTGTAATTGAAAATAAATTCTCGAACGTTATGGAAAACAGTACAGAGCATGTGGGTGGTGTTCATACTCTTGTTGAGATTTTAAATTCGGCAAGTCGTGGTACGGAGAAGAATATTTTATCCGATTTAGAAAAACGTCATCCAGACCTATCAAACGAGGTCAAATCAAGTTTGTTTACTTTCGAGGATATTGTTGGTTTGGATCGTTTAGATGTCCAAAAAGTGTTGCGTGATGTCGACAATAATATGTTGGTGCTTGCACTGAAAGGAACAACCGAAGATATTCGTGAATTTATTTTTGCAAACTTATCAAGTCGTGCAGTTCAAAATATAAAAGAAGAAATTCAATTTATGGGTCCTACACGATTATCCGCAATCGAAGAGGCACAACAACATGTAGTTGCAGTTATTCGTAGATTAGACGAAGCTGGTGAGATTTATATTGGAAGAGGCGAGCAAGATGCAGTGGTCAAATAATTCTTTGCTTAAAAGTTCAGTAGTGGATAAAAGTGCCACAACTAAATCGATTGTTACTACCCGACCAATTATTCCAGCAAAAAAAGAACCAGCAACTAATTTGACCAAACAAAAAAGTAGCATCCAGCAACTTTCAAAAGAACAACGACAACTGCAGCAACTCGAAGAAATGAAAGCAACTATTTTGCAAGAAGCACATGAAGAGGCTGAAAAAATTAAACAGTCAGCTTTATTAGAAGCTGAAAAAATTAAACAAGCTGCAGAACTAGAAGCAGAACAGCAACAATTGCAGGCGCAGCAAACTGGGTTAGCAGAAGGCCATGCGCAAGGGTTTCAACAAGGTCATGGTGAAGGAATCGACCGGGCAAAAAAAGAAACAGAAGGGTTAGTTAGCCAAGCTAAGCAATCCTTTCAAGAAGCAATAACAAGTAGTACACGGTATATCCAAGAAAAACGTCAAGAAATCGTTCGACTGAGTGTTGAAATGACACAAGAATTAATTCAAACCAAATTAGAACTAGATGAGGAGACGATTTTAAAAATCGTTGAACCGATATTGATTAAACTAGAAAAACCTGACCAATTAATAATTATCCGAGCAAATGAACGCTATTATGATCTATTGGTAGAAAAAATGGAATCGAAAAAACGAGAAATGCCTTTTTTAAGGTTCCTAATTTTAAAAGACGAGCAGATAGGGCGTTATGATTTATCTGTCGAATCGGATGAATCACTGATAACTTTTGAACTAGAGAAAGAACTAAACCGATTTTTAAACCAATTGACAAAGGAATGAAGAAATAATGGAATTAACATTACCAATTGATGCTTATATAGAGCAAGCCAAAAGACATTCCTTTTTTTCTGTATTTGGAAAAGTTAGTGAGGTTGTTGGTTTAATTATAAAAGTTGAAGGTTTGGATGTATTTGTTGGAGAAATTTGTGAAATTAAAATCCGTAATAGCAATAAAATAGCCTTATCCGAAGTTGTGGGTTTTGTGAAACAAACAGTTTTGTTAATGCCTTTAGATGAGTTAGAAGGAATTGGGCCAGGATGTTTAGTGAAAGCAACGGGGAGATCGTTGACTGTAAAAGTAAACGATGCATTGCTTGGTCATACACTTGATGGACTAGGACGACCATTAGATGAATTAGTTTTAGATGAAAAAAGTCCTGACTATGAAGTCATTAATGATTCACCTGATCCATTTAAACGCAAGCGGATTTCAGAAATTATGAGCACAGGTGTGCGTGCAATTGACGGTATTATGACGGTTGGTGAAGGTCAACGTATGGGGATTTTTGCTGGAAGTGGTGTAGGGAAAAGTACATTGCTAGGAATGGTTGCTCGTTACTGTGACGCAGATGTGATTGTGATTGGCTTAATTGGTGAACGTGGTCGTGAGGTTAAAGAGTTTATTGAAAATGATTTGGGAAGTGAAGGATATAAAAAATCTGTTGTTGTTTGTGCGACTTCAGATTCTCCACCATTGGTTCGTTTAAAAGGGGCGCATGTTGCCACAGCAATTGCTGAATATTTTCGGGATCAAGGAAAGAAAGTTGTGCTCATGATGGATTCGGTTACTCGTTTTGCTATGGCGCAACGAGAAATAGGGTTGTCTATTGGAGAACCTCCAACAACTAAAGGGTATACACCTTCTGTATTTACAGCTTTACCAAAATTGTTAGAACGTAGTGGCATGTCTGACAAAGGCTCGATTACAGCATTTTATACGGTCTTGGTTGAGGGCGATGATATGAATGAACCAATTGCTGACGCTGTACGTGGGATTTTAGATGGACATATCTTACTTTCACGTAAAATTGCTTCACAAAATCACTATCCAGCGATTGATATCCAAAATAGTCTGAGTCGTTTGATGAAAAGCTTGGTTTCTCCTGAACATCATAAGCATGCGGGAGAACTAAAAGAGAATATGGCTGCATATTCGGAAGCAAAAGACCTAATTGACATTGGTGCTTATCAAAAAGGAAGTAATGCTATGGTAGATTATGCAATTTCGTTACATCAACCCATTCAGACCTTTCTGCGTCAACAAGTAGAAGAACCTTCTGATTATGAACAAACAGTTATGAAATTACATGCTTTATTTAGTGATGTATCAGCT
This sequence comes from Enterococcus sp. AMC2644, assembly GCF_058216475.1. NCBI lineage: Bacteria > Bacillati > Bacillota > Bacilli > Lactobacillales > Enterococcaceae > Enterococcus > Enterococcus sp. AMC2644. Next base: position 949,376 of record NZ_CM177095.1, on the reverse strand, counting down.
ATTCGAGGATAGGAAAGTAGGGAATAAATAGTGGAAAAGTTTCAATTCTCACTAGAAAAAATTTTAGATTATCGTTGGATTCAAGAAAATGAAGCGAAAAGAGAATATGCTTCGGCACAAAAAGCCTTAAATGAACAAGAAGAAATTTTGAAACAAATAGTTGCAGAAAAAGGGGAATTGATGGAAATCCGTGAAACCACTGTGAATCGGATGCAAATTCAGCAGTGGTATTTATTAGATTTAAATCAGAAATTAACTGAAACAATTCAAACAATTAACGAGATGAAGCACTTTGTAGAAATGAAGTTACATGCATATATTGCTACTCAAAAAGAACGAAAAATTTTAGAAAAACTATCAGAAAAACAATTGGCGGAACATCAGCTAGCTGTAAATCGTGAAGAACAAAAAATGTTAGATGAGATGGCAAACAGAAAAAGAATCAGTTAATGGGTTACTGATGGAAAGGACGAAAAATGGAAAGAATTCATCAAATTACCAATAGTATATTTCCAACAACTAGCAACCAATCCTCATCTATAGACAGTTCTATGTTTCAGATGTTCTTTCAACAATTTCATTCATCACAAGACGACGAGATTCAACTAGATATAGGAACAACTTCTGAGTATTCCGAGTTAGAACAGTCAGTGGATGAAAATTCTCTTTCTAATTCAAATAATTCTAAAGAATCACCGCAAACAGACTCATCACAAGTACAAAATGAAGCAATAACGCAGCAACTTACTACATTTACTAATCACGATTTAGTGGATAGTCAACCACGTAAACCCTATGTTTCAACAAATGATGAGCACAGTCACATGACCACACCAAAGCATCAAGCTGACTCAGAATCTTTACCTAGCATAGGACAGAAAAATAGTAATTTAAATTCTAAACAAGATAGTCCTGCGATAACTAACTTTCTTGGAAAAGTAAGTAAACATGAAGCAATCGACTTGTCAAAAAATCAAGCCGAGCCTTATTCTAGCAAATTGCCAGAGAACAAAGAGCGGCTTGTCCAGAACTTTTCAGCATCAGAGACACCAATGACTGAAGTAGTACCAACTGAAAAAGGTGAACTGCCAACACTTTTTTCTGCAGATATAGCACTTAATTCAAGCAAGGATTCTAATGAAAAAATAAATTCCTTATCAAGTAAAGATTCAATGGAAGCAAACACAGTAGAAGAAGAGCGACAATTCAACTTGCCAATAGCAAACTCAAAAGTCGATGAGTTAGCAGAATCAAGGAAGCAAGCGGTACGAATAGCTGAGCATGAATTACCAAAGCTTCAAAAACTTCCAGATAATCAGTTAAAACAACCTGCTGAATTGGTGAGTGGGGCATCTTCTCAAATAGCAAACAGTGTATCTAAGCAAGTGGATACAGAAATAACAATTGCACCGATGTCTACAGTAGAGCGGGATATCTCAGAAGCTATTTCCTCTCATCTAAGTTCAAATTCTGAGCCATTTATATGGACAACTAATCGGGTAGCAGAAAGTGAACAGAAACAATCAACTACAATGGGAATTGAATTAGAGATAGATGAACTGCCAACATCTGTCAATCATCCACAGCAAGCTATTTCAGAAATAGCTAAGTCACAGCAAACGAATCAACCTCCCACAGTATTTAATAGTGAACCATTAGAAATAGCCATGCCACTACCAGAAAAAACAGCCATCAATGCCATTGGTGTAGAAGCTATTACAGAAGAAACCGAGCTAACTAAAAATGTGGAATCTCAAAATATAACGACAAATAATGAAAGACAACTACCAAATGTAACTTCAGTACTACATGAGAAGAAACGAGATGAAACTTTATTCTCTCGTGTAAGTTCAGATAATCCTATTGAAAAAAGTATATCAAATGAGTCAATGATAGATAGAACGCAGCTATCTCAACGAACGCCCCCAACTAAAGTTAAGGATTCGTTGATAAATGAACAGAAAAATATAGAGAATAATCGACAAACTATGGCTGTTGCAACGGAAGAACAATCAACTGAAAGTAATGATAAAAAACAACCAACAATTATAGATGAGACGATACCAACAAATAAAGTAACGAATCAACAAGCGATGCTTCCTGTTCGTGAAGCAGGAACACTCATTTTAGATATACCTAAACTCCAAAATGGCCATGATCAAACGTTAGAAAAGGTTGTTCAAGAAATAGCTAAACCTATTCAACAAGAGCTACAAACGTTGGTACGACCCAATGAAAAAATTGTGACTTTTGATTTAGATTCAGGAAATCTAGGCAAAGTCCAAGTCAAAATGAAGGTTACGCCTCAATCTGTTTCATTAGAATTAACTGTTCAATCCGAACAAACTAAAAAAATATTTGAAGCGATAACAACACGGTTAGATAAAGTATTGCAGAAACAAGAAAATGTGCCTGTATTTACTGTGACTCGTTCAGAACCAACGAATACTTTAATGAATGAGAATCAAGCGTCATTATCGCAATCATTTCAACAAGGATTTTCGCAAGAACGTCCTATGCAACAACAACGAAATACGACAGGTCGGTATCGAAAAAACCAACTAGAAGAAAAAGTCGTAGAACATGAAGTTGAAAGTCATGTCAGCATTTTAGCTTAAGAGGAGGCAACAGAACGATGACAGACGCAGTTAATAATATTAGCTTTGGTGGAACGTATTCTACTAGACAAAAAAGTGATCCTTCAGAGATTTCGATGGATGACTTTTTGAAAATCCTTTCTGCATCCATGAGTAATCCCACAGTTTCAGCAGGTGGTGGTGAATCTGGTGGGAATGCAGGGACCGATTATATTGGTCAATTTGTTCAGTTTACTACTTTGCAACAAATTAAAGAAATTGGTGATGGTTTGAATCAGTCAGTACGGATGTCCCAACAACAACAAGCGTTTGAAATGTTAGGACGTGAGGTAAGTGTGCGCGACGGAGAAGAGATTGTTAAAGGAAAAGTGGAAAAAGTCCGTTTCGTTGACGGCTATGCAACAATCGTTGTTGGTGGAGAAGAATATTATATGAGTGGTATTCAAGAAATTGGTGAGAAAATATAACTATTTTTAATGGAAAATTAGGAGGAAAAGAAAAATGTTAAGATCGATGTACTCAGGCGTTAGTGGAATGAAAAATTTACAGGTGAAAATGGATGTCATCGCAAATAATATTGCTAATGTAAATACAATTGGTTTCAAATCAAGTCGTGTGATGTTTCAAGATATTATGAGCCAAACAACTACGCAAGCAACAGCTGGACAACCAGGTGGGCTTGGTGGAACAAATATGCAACAAATTGGTTTAGGTGTGCAAGTTGGCTCAATTGATACAATTCATGAACCAGGAGCACCAACTTCAACTGGTCGTGATTTAGACTTTTATCTAGAAGGTGGCGGTTACTTTGTTGTCCGTGATGGCGAAGGAAATAACTTATACACTAGAGATGGTATTTTCACACGTGATGGCAATGGGGATTTAGTAAATAGTTCAGGGATGAAAGTAATGGGAGCAGTGAGTACAAGTAATACGACAGCACCGGATATCACTAATAACAGTACTTTAGAAGCATTAAATGTTCCTGAAGAATTTAATGGTCAAGCTTACCAATCAATGGCTATTGATAAATATGGAGTAGTTTCAGCTAAATATGGCAATCAAGATGTGGTCATTGGTCGAGTGGCAGTTGCAACTTTTAACAACCCCGATGCTTTACAAAAATTAGGTGGGAATAACTATGGCGCAACTGTAAATACTGGAGATGCGATTCTTGGAGCAGCTGGACAAAATGGTTCTGGCATGATGCAATCAGGAAAAATTGAAATGTCAAATGTTGATTTATCAACTGAATTTACGGAAATGATTGTTGCTAGTCGAGCTTACCAAGCAAACTCAAGAAGTATTACAACATCTGATGAAATGCTTCAAGAGTTATTAAACTTAAAACGTTAATAGCCTAAACTTTAACTAAAAGGAGATACTCACATGATTCTGGTCACATCGTTAAGTAAAAAGCAGTTTTACCTCAATCCAGATTTGATTTACCGTTTAGAAGAAACACCGGATACTATGGTGACCTTAGTGGATGGAAAAACATTGCTAGTTACCGAAGCCGCTGACGAGGTGGTTCAACGAATCATTGAGTATCGCCAAAAAATTCAGCAACCAATTAATTTAAAAGAAGCGTAGGAGGTGAGTCAGTATGGAGAAAAAGAAAAAAGGAAACGCTCAAAAAGCGGAAGCTGGGACAGTCGAGGTCGAAAAAAAGAGTATGAATATGGGACTTGTCTTACCCTTGATTCTGGTACTGGCAGTAGTTGGAAGTGTGATTGGAACAATCGTTACGACAAAGTTTTTATTACCACCAGCAACAGGAGTACAAGTAGCTGAAAAAGAAGGAAAGCCAACCGTTTCAGAAGATCAAACCATTGTTCCGTTAGATGAATTTGTTGTAAATTTAGCAAAAAGTGAAGGCAGTCAACAGTATATCCGTGTCAATCTGTCCGTATTAATTGAAGAAAAAGACAATGAAGAGTTTACTAAAAATGTTGCTTTAGTTAGAGATAGTGTCGTAAATGTTTTGCGTCAAAAGAAAGCTAGCGATATTTTAGATACACCAGAAGGTCTAGCTCAATGGAAGACAGAATTAAAAGACACGATTAATCATGCGTATGGTACAGAAATAGTTAGTGACGTATACATCACGGACCTTGCAATTCAGTAGGAGCAATTATGGAAATAATATTTTTATTAGTGAAGATGATTGTTTTTCTTTTTATTCTATTATATGGAGCTAATCAACTTTTGCGCTTTTTAAACAATCGCACGCACCAAAGCGGAGGAAAAACTTTGCAAGTGCTTGAAAGGGTTGCTGTTAGCAAATCATCTTTTATAGGGATTGTTAAAATTTTAGATAAATACTACGTTATGAGTTTATCGGAACAAACAAATGAAGTCATTCGTGAGTTAACTCCCGAAGAAGTAAAGCAATACCGTGCATCGCAACAAATACCACAAGAAATTGTTCCTAAACAGTTTTCTCAACTTATTCAAAAGAAAACGGAACAGTTGGCACGTAGAAAGAGGAATTCATCCGATGAAGAAAAGTAGTTTATGGCTGATTTTGATAGGAATAGGGATAACAATGTTCGTCTTTCCTACACAAGTTCATGCATTAGATACAGAAGAAGTTACGAATACAATTAATGGCCTGCTTTCTAACACAGGTTCTTCTGACCAAACAATTAATACTTTCATCATGATGACCTTATTATCAATTATTCCAATTTTATTGGTAATGACTACATCGTTCACCCGAATTATTATGGTGTTATCTTTTGTACGTAATGCTTTAGGAACACAACAAAATCCACCGAATCAAGTCCTAATTGGTTTGGCTTTGTTTTTGACTTTTTTTGTGATGCGACCTGTTTACACAGATATTTACAATGAGGCGATTCAGCCATTTCAAAATGAAGAAATTACGCAACAAGAAGTTTTCGATCGCTCAGAAATTCGAATTAAGGAATTTATGTACGAGCAAACACGTGATAAAGATGTGGAATTGTTTGTTGACTTAGCAGATGCGCGTGGTCAATATGCGTCTTATGAAGAATTACCTATGACTATTTTAACTCCAGCATTTATCATTAGTGAGCTACGAATCGCTTTTAGTATTGGCTTTTTGATTTTCATCCCATTTCTTATTATCGATATGGTCGTAGCGAGTGTATTAATGTCGATGGGGATGTTTATGTTGTCACCAGTCATGATTTCCTTACCGTTTAAGTTATTATTATTTGTGTTAGTTGATGGTTGGTATCTAGTAGTAGAATCGTTAATTAAGAGTTTTGCTTAGAAAGTAGGAAGAGAAAAATGTCTGTTCAATTAGTCTTAGATGTGATGCGTGAAGCGTTCATGAAAATCTTATTGGTAGCCGGCCCGACAATAATTGTTGCCATGGTAGTTGGCTTAATCATTAGTATTTTTCAAGCAACAACACAAATTCAAGAACAAACATTAAGTTTTGTGCCGAAACTAATTGCTATCTTTTTGACGCTTATGTTGGCAGGTAACTTTATGTTAAATTTACTTTTAGAATTTACGCAATCGATTTTTAAAATCATTGCTTCATTATGAGGAAATAGAATGGCACAAATTCAAGTTTTTTTATTTGTTTTTATTCGTATTCTTTCTTTTTTAGCTGTTTGTCCGGTGTTTTCTCAAAAAGGGGTACCTATGATGGCAAGGTCAATTTTGGGCGTTAGTTTTGTTGTTGGCGCTTGGCCGTATGTCGAGGCTGCGACAAGCACTTATCCGATGGTATTGTTTGCCTTGATTAGTGTGAAGGAAGTCTTACTCGGTCTAGCCATGGGATACATTACCCAATTAGTTTTTACGGGTGTTGAAATGGCAGGAAATATGATTGACTTTCAAGTAGGTTTTTCAATGGGACAAGCCTTTGATCCAACTTTTGAAATGATGAGTTCACAATATGGAAAAGTTTATTACTGGTTGAGTTTAGCAATTGTTTTTGTTTTAGATTTACATCATTTTTTAATTAAAGGAATGCTTCTATCCTTTCAATTAATTCCGTTAGGTACTTTGCCAATTCAAGGTAGTACAGTTGATGGGGTGGTTAAATTATTTGTTGGCGTTTTTGAAATGGCTATCAATCTTGCTGCACCATTAGTTATTGGAGTCTTAGTGATTGATGTTGTTTTAGGAGTGATTTCAAGAACAGTTCCAAGTTTAAATGTTTTGATGTTGGGAATGCCTATTAAAAATGCGGTTAGTTTCGCCCTGTTTTTATTAATTTTACCCAATCTTATCAGTTATTTAGGAAAAAAATTACCAGAAACAATATCTTTTTTACAGGAATTTATTCAGTCGTTAAGTTAGTGAGGTGAGGACATTGGCAAAAGATGATAAAACAGAGCAACCCACGCCCAAACGATTAAGAGATGCACGTGAGCGTGGAGAAGTCGCTAAAAGTCAAGATATATCATCTGCTGTGGCATTATTAGCATTTGCAGGAATGCTTGTTCCTTTATGGACATACATGATGAAACAACTTCTTCCTTACCTTGTAACTTCGATGGAACATGTACATAATTATGAAAATTTGTTACATGATTTGCCAAAATTAGCAATTCACGCAATTTTAGTATTCATGTTAGCTTGTCTTCCTTTTTTTGCAATAGCAGTTTTAATTGGTGTAATAGGAAATGTTGCGCAAGTAGGGTTGCTTTTTTCAAAAAAAGCAATTAAACCACAATTTAAAAAAATGAATCCTATCGAAGGAATTAAGAGAATGTTTGGCAAACAAACATGGATGAATCTCTTTAAAACACTAATGAAATTCACGATAGTTATTTATCTATGTTACATAAAAATTAAAGATGCCATTCCAGAATTAATGAATCTTAGTTCGGTTGGTACCCAAAAACCTTTGCAGTTTTTGCTAAATTTTGTTAAAGAAGTAACTATTCAAATCGCAATTATTTTAGTCGCTTTAGCCGTTATTGATTATTTTTTTCAAAGATATTCACATCGTAAAAATTTACGAATGACCAAACAAGAAGTTAAAGAAGAATTCAAACAAATGGAGGGAGATCCACAAGTGAAATCCCAACGTAAAGCAAAGTACCAAGCAATGGTTCGAAATGCAATTGCTAATGTTAAAGATGCGACAGTTTTAGTTACTAACCCAACACACTTTGCAATCGCACTACGCTATGATCCAGAACAAGACGATGTACCAGTAGTTTTAGCTAAAGGTGCGAATGAGCTTGCTCAACGTATGAAAGAAGAAGCAAAAATTCAGGAAATACCAATGATTGAGAACAAACCCGTAGCTCGTGCTTTATATCCATTAGTTGAAGCCGGCGAGCCAATTCCTGTTGAATGGTATGAAGCAATAGCTGAAATCATTGCTTTAGTTTATCAAATGGAAGAAAAAAATAAAAGAAAACTGTAAAACGTTAGAAAGTGGGAGCAGAAATGAATGAAGCGACAAATGGCAAAAAATTGAAAAAAGTCAGTTATGCCGACGTAATCATTTCCTTTTTAGTAGTAGGAATTATCGGTTTAATCATTGTACCTTTGCCAGCAGCCGTCTTGGATTTTTTAATTATTGTAAATTTAACTATTGGTTTTAATATCTTACTGATTACGTTATTTACAAAAAATGTCTTGGAATTCTCCACTTTTCCAACTGTTTTACTGATTACAACTATGTTTCGCTTAGGATTAAATTTAGCCTCGACGCGATTGATTTTGACAAAAGGGAATGCCGGTCATGTCATTGATGCTTTTGCAAACGTAGTGACCGGTAGTAATTATATTGTCGGAATTATTTTATTTATCATTATTACTATCGTGCAATTAGTCGTAGTAACAAACGGGGCAGGTCGTGTATCAGAAGTGTCTGCACGTTTTACTTTGGATGCGATGCCTGGAAAACAAATGGCAATTGACTCAGATTTAAACTCAGGTTTGATTACTGAAAATCAAGCACGTCAACGTCGTAAAGATTTACAACGTGAAGCAGATTTTTTTGGTTCGATGGATGGTGCCAGTAAATTCGTCAAAGGCGATGCAATGGCGGGAATTATGATTACATTAATTAATTTAATTGGTGGAGCAGTTATCTTTTCGTTGAATGGCGATTTAACAATAGGAGAGGCTTTTGCTCAGTTTGGTAAATTATCTATTGGGGATGGCTTAGTTAGTTCTATACCAGCATTGTTAATTTCAGTTGCTTCTGGGGTTATTGTGACTCGTTCCGATAATTCTCGTTCATTTGGTGCAGATTTAGCAGGCGATTTCACCAGAAATCCCATCCTATTTCGGATTATTGCAGTCATTCTGTTTATTTTAGCTATTGTTCCAGGGTTTCCATTTCTCCCGTTTGTTTTTATTGGCGCTTGCTTAATGGGTTTCAGCTTTTTTATCAAGCAACAAGAAGAAAAAGCTATTATTGAGCAGAAAAAAGAAGAGCAGAAACTGGCATTACAGAGAAAAAAAGAACAACAAGAGGAAGAAGAATCCGTTTCGGCTTTCCAAGTTGAACCAATCTCGATTGAAATAGGCTATGCCTTGATTCCAATGGTCGATAGCTCGGTAGACAATAGTTTAATGAACCGAATTGTTGCTATTCGTAAACAAAGTGCTCATGAGTTAGGTATTCTAGTTAATCCTGTACGTATTCGTGATAATTTATACCTTGAGCCTAACAACTATTCTATTAAAATTCGAGGGAATGAAGTGGGAAGTGGTGAAATCTATCCCAACAAATTTATGATTATTAGTCAAGGCGAACCATTTCCATTTGAAGGACAGTTAACAAAAGAGCCGGCTTTTAATCTAGATGCTATGTGGATTGATGAAAGAGATCGTGATGCTGCTGATTTGCAAGGCTTTACGATTATTGAACCTTTAACAGTGATTGCTACTCATCTAAAGGAAATTATTTACAATCACGCATCTGAACTATTAGGACGTCAAGAAGTGAAAAAATTACTTGAGGGTATCAAAGACCAATACAATGTGGTTATTGACGAGCTGATTCCTGATATCATGCGTTTAGGTGAAGTTCAGAAAGTTTTACAAAACTTATTAGATGAACAGATTCCAATAAATGATTTAGCGTCTATTTTAGAAACACTTGCAGATTATGGTCTAGTAACAAAAGATGTTGAAACGCTGACAGAATATGTCCGACAATCGTTGAAGCGAACCATTTCAACAAAATATGCAGATGGTCATCATTCAATTAACGTAGTTGTAATTCATCCGAAAATTGAAGATATTATTATGCAAAGTATACAAAAAACAGCGACAGGATCTTATCCAGTATTAAAACCAGAAACTGTAAGTCAAATTTTAGAAAGTTTAGGAAATACACACCAACATTTGATGATGGAAAGTATCCCACATGTCATTTTAGCATCACCAAAAATTCGTTTAGCTTTTCGTAAGTTAATTTCATTTAATTTTCCCGATATTGCGGTGTTGTCATTAAATGAAATCCCAAATGAAATGATGATTGAGACGGTGGGAAGTCTAGAGTTGCAATAATAAGGAAGGAGTGCTTGGGATGTATGCAGTGAATATGGAAGATGAAATCATCAAATATTTACCTTTAGTTGAACGAGTTGTCAATCGAGTGGGGATTAAAAGTCAAGAATATGAAAAAGGCGACTTATTTAATATTGGTGTGATTGGCTTGATGGACGCGTTACACAAGTTTGATGCAACAAAAAAGGTTCCTTTTGAAAGTTATGCGGCTATCCGTATTAGAGGAGCAATCATTGATGAAGTTCGAAAAAATGCCAAACTTTCTCGATATAAAATGGCCCATGTAAATGCATATTACCAAGTAAAGCAAAAGCTTGAACAAGAGTTAAAACGTGAAGTGACAGACAATGAAATTTGTCAAGAAATGGCAATTGACTCTAAACAATTGGGGGAGATTTTTGATAGTATTCATTATTTGGCTAGTATGTCTTTGGAAGATACTTTATTTAACCAAGAAGATGAAGGGATTGAGTTGAAAGATACAATCAAAGACACTTCAATCATTAGTGCAGAAGAGCAATTGCTAGACGTGGAACATAAACAAGCCTTACAAGTAAGTATTCAAAAGTTAACAGAAAGAGAACAACTTTTGTTAAGTTTATATTATAAAGAAGAGTTGACACTAAGAGAAATTGCTGAAGTATTAGAAGTTTCGATAGCAAGAGTTTCGCAGATTCATGGAAAAATTATCAGTAAACTAAAACAGATTATTCAGGAGGAAATGTCATGATACGCGCATTTGATACATTAACGAACCAATTTAATATTCTACAAAAACGTCAAGAGAACATCAGTAGTAATATGGCAAATGTTCAAACACCAGGTTTTCAATCAAAGCAATTATTTCAACAAACCTTGGAAGAAGTTGATGTGTTCAATTATCAAAACGGTAGTCGTTTAAATCGCCGAAATGACATTGGTTCTTTGGTTTTTAGTAACGAATTGGCAGGTTCTGCTTTGAATACTCAAAAAGGCGCACTGCAAGAAACTTCTCGACCAACAGATTTTGCTTTAGGAGCAGATGGCTATTTTGCGGTGCAAATGCCTAATGGTGAAGTTTCCTATACACGCAATGGTAATTTTGTTTTAAACAATCAAAATCAATATGTTACCCAAGAGGGTTACACAGTTTTCAATCAAAACAATCAACCAGCGACTTTAGCAGCACCGAATTTTCGAGTAGTTACTTTTACAAATTCACAAAATTTAACAAGCGAAGGCGATACATATTATACAAGTAATGAACAGCCTCAGATAGTCAATAATCCTCGTATTTATCAAGGATACCTTGAACAAGCGAATGTTCAAGTAGCTGATGAAATGGTGGCGATGATTCAAGCAACCAGAGAATTTGAAGCCAATCAAAAAGTCTTGAGCACAACCAATGAAACATTGCGTAAAGCAGTCAATGATTTAGGTAGATTCTAGTAGGGGGAGAAAAAATGAATTTAAATAGCTTATTACACGTGAGCAAATCAGGAATTAATGGATTACAACAAAGTCTAGATAGAACTGCCAATAATATTGCTAATGTAAATACGACTGGATTTAAAGAAAAACAAACAAGCTTTCGTGAGCTCTTAAATAACCAAACTACCGCACAAGAAGTCAATCTTCCAGAAAATGCAGCGGTGGCATTTAATCGTGGATTAGAAACAACACAGCAGAGCGTTGTTTTTAGACAAGGAGCTTTACGTGCAACTGATTCACCTTTGGATTTAGCGATTGAAGGTAATGGTTTTTTTGGTGTACGTGATGCGAATAATCAATTGTTTTTAACACGTGATGGTAATTTTGGATTTGATACGAATGGGACTTTGGTGAACAATCAAGGGTTACGTGTTGAGACAACCTTAACAGTTCCTTATCAACAATGGCCCCAAGGGAAACCAGTGATTGACCAAGCTGGAAATATTTCAATTACTGCTAATGGTACAGCAACGCCTGTTGGGCGAATTATGATGTATTTACCAGAAAACTCAGAGGCAGTCGTACCGAATGGTGATAATTTATATCAAGTTGAACCAGGAGCTGTTGTAAGAACATCTAATGAAAATATTGAAGGCTTAGGAAAAATTCAGCAATCAATGCTTGAGAATTCTAATGTTGAGTTAGCTCGCTCAATGACTGAAATGATAACAACACAACGTGCCTATTCATTAAATACTCGCGTGTTACAAAGTACGGATGAAATGTTAAGTATTGTTAATCGTTTTACGGATTAAGGTGAGTCATAAATGATTAAAGTTAAAAATGCCAGTAAAAATTATAACAATGATTCTCATTGGGCGTTAAAAGAAATATCGTTCCAAATACAATCAGGGGAGTTTATCTACTTAGTTGGTCCTAGTGGTTCGGGAAAGTCAACTCTCTTGAAATTACTTTCGAGACAAGAAAAATTAACTAGTGGTTCAATTCAAGTAGGTAACATTTTAGTGGATAAAATTAGTGATCCTAAATTATATTTATTGCGACGCAAATTGGGGATTGTTACTCAAGAGGATATTTTTTTACCGCAACATACAGCTTTTGAAAATGTGGCTTTTGCGATTGAAGTGGTTGAAAAAAATTCTGATCCTGAAAAGGTCAATAAAAGAACGATAGCAGCATTAGAACAAGTAGGTATGTTGGATCATCAAGAGAAATTAGTTACGGATCTTTCAATTGGACAACGGAAGCGAATTGCGATTGCTCGTGCACTGGTGAATAATCCATTAGTTGTACTTGCTGATGAACCAACGGCTAACTTAGATATAAAGTCAGCTGTTGAAATGATGAAAATTTTTTTGCGCATTCATGATACCGGGACATCTGTAATTATTGCAACTCACGATAGTACGATGGTGAACTCGATTCGTAAACGTGTATTAGAATTGGATAATGGTTATTTAATTCGTGATGAAAAATTTGGTGGCTATACTCAAAATTCAGACCCAAAAGATGTATATGTTTGGTAAGTCTCGCTTTAAATTTGTCAAAAATATCCGATAGTTAAATCAGAACTATCATTTTTGGCCAAAAGGAGGGAACTTTAGCTACGTCTTAGATAGTGTCTAATTAATTTATTAATATATGTTGTTGAAAGAAAGGGTAGCTCAATGAAAGAAAAAAGACGTTTTTTTTCACGTATTCCACTAAGTATAATAGTTTCATTTATTAGTACGGTTATTGCTTTGTTTGCTTGTTATATGTTTGTATTGAAATCTAATGATAATCCATTACTTACACAACAGTTTATTCGTTTTTCTGTGTTTGTTTTAGTATTAGAAATTGTCCTTTCAATTATAGTAACTACAATTTCTAAGAGAAAAACAGATGCAGTATTAAATCAATTATTAGAGCAATTACAGTATGTTAACAAAGGCGATTTTCAGCATTTAGAGGCATCTGAAATTACTACGAAACATCCAATTATTCAAAACGTAATTGAACGATTTAGTGGCATTGCGAATACCTTTAAAGCCTTAATTTTAGGGATGAAAGATGAGAGTTCCCGCATGACTGATATGGCAGCCCAATTAGATGAGACTGCTCATGATATTCGATCAGCTGTTGAAAATATTCAAGGCAATATGGATCGTATTGCAGATTCTGCCAGTACAGAAGCTGCAGATGCTGAAAAAACAGTACAAGAAACCGATGAACTGGCTAATGGAATTGAAGCTATTCATCGTGATGTAAAACAGATTGATAGCTATATTGATCAAGCGAAAAATAGTAATATTCGTAACGCTGAATTAATGTTTAAAGTATTTGAACGTTGGGAAACTGAACGTTTGGGACAATCTCAACTTGTTGAAGAGATGAAAGAGATGAATCAAGACATTCAGAGCATTGGACAAATTGTTCAACTGATTAATGATATTTCAGAACAAACTAATTTATTAGCTTTAAATGCATCAATTGAAGCAGCTCGTGCTGGGGAAGCGGGTCATGGCTTTGCAATCGTTGCTGATGAAGTTCGTACATTAGCTGAACAAAGTAGTCAATCAACTAAAAATATTCGTAACATTATGGAAAATATTCGGAATAAATCTGAGCACATGGTGAAGACAGTGACGACTTCTTTTGAGAATGGCGAGAAACAAACGCAAACCTTAAATAAAGCGATTGAGTCATCAAACGAAATTACCGATGTTGTCGATTCGTTTATTGCAAGTATTCAATCAGTGGAAGCTCATATTAAAAATATTGTAGCGAAAAAGGATCTAGTCCAACGCTCAGTTAACAATATTTCAAATGCAATTTCTGATACTTCTGCTAGTACCCAAGAAGTAAGTTCTAATTTAGAAAATGTTTCAATTATTATTGAAAAATTTGAGTCAGAAATCCAAGAAATTGCAACAATGGCTAGTATTCTTAAATTTCAAGTAGATCACTTTAAGTTGTAAAAGGAAAAAATGAAAAAGGAAGAAAATAGATATGGAGCAGTATGTTGTTTTTAAAAGCCACAATCAACTATTTGCTATTAGAGTGACAAATGTTGACCGTGTCATTGAAGCGAATCGATTCATTGAATTGCCTGAAGTTGCGGAATTTATTTTAGGTGTTTATGAATATCATGACAATATGGTGCCAATTGTTGATGTGCGCAAAAAATTATTTAATCAGTTTTCAGAACAAACAGAAGAAAGCAAAGTTATTTTATGCCGTTTTGAAGGTCATTCGCAAGGTTTATATGTAGAAGATATTATTGGTATTTCTTATATGGAAGAAACCAATTACGAACAAGACTTAGTCAAATCATTGCTAAAAAAAGGATACATCGAAAAATTCTTGAAATTAGAAGATGAAGTCGTCATGCTATTGGAACTGGACTATCTATTTAACAATGAACAAACGCAAGCGGCTTTTCAAGAGCTTGAACAGTTCACTGATGTCGAGGATACCATTGATGATGCAGACTGAAATTAGAGTAGGTATTTCTGATTATAAATTAGGAAAAGCTCCTAATAAATTAATTACAGTAGGTTTAGGTTCGTGTATTGGCACAATCATTTATGATGAAAAAACCAAAGTAGGTGGACTAAGTCATATCATGCTACCTGATAGCACGATGTTCGTTGCTAAACAAGAAGTAAAAGTTGCTAAATTTGCTGATTTAGCTTTGCCAGAAATGGTAGGTGAGTTAAAACAACAAGTACCTTTCCCACGTTTGAAGGCTAAAATCGTGGGTGGTGCTAGTATGTTTGGCTTTCATTCTAGTACAGCTTCAATGGGGATTGGTCAAAGAAATATTGAAGCAGTTGAAAAAGTCTTAAAAGAATTACGAATTCCAATTGTAGCTAAGCATGTTGGGGGCAACGCAGGGCGAACAATGATTGTTGATTTAGATGATTTTAAAACGACTGTGCGAATTGTAAATCAAGAAATTGTCTACATTTAAAGGAGGAGACTAGATGGATATTTTGGTAGTAGATGATTCTGCATTCATGAGAAAAATTGTTACAGACTTATTAGAAAAAATGCCAAATATTCACGTCTCTAATGCGGCGAGAAATGGAAAACATGCGTTGAAATTATTAGAAGATAAACAGCCGGATTTAGTACTATTGGATGTTGAAATGCCCATTTTGAATGGATTAGATACATTGAAAGAAATAAAACGTCTGTATGATATTCCTGTAATTATGCTAAGCGCACTCTCCAATAAAGACATTACCATTGAAGCACTAGCTTTAGGTGCAGCCGATTTCGTTGAAAAACCGACAAACATTAGAGAAATCCAAGATGAATGGATTCGTGAATTTTACGGGAAAATTAAAAGCATTCATGCGCAAAATCGTCGTATGTCACGACGCATTGAGCGTATTGAAAAAGTTGAAACTAGTATACCTGTTATTAAAGAACGTTCATTACCAAGTCGTGTTCAAGCGGTTGTAATTGGTGCGTCGACAGGTGGTCCTAAAGCGTTATTAAAAATTAGCCAGTCTTTGCCAGCAACCTTAAGTGTACCCATTTTTATTGTCCAACATATGCCAAAAGGATTTACAACGTCTTTTGCTAAAAGAATGGACGATGAAAGTAAAGTAACTGTTAAAGAAGCGCAAGATGGAATGCCGATTGAAAAGTGCGTATATCTTTGTCCAGGAGACTATCATATGACAGTAAATCAAGGGAAAATTAGCTTAAACCAAGAAGCGAAAGTTCATGGAACTCGACCAGCAGTGGACTATTTATTTAAATCAGCTGCCCAAATGTACCGTCGGGAATTGATTGGTGTTATTTTGACAGGAATGGGGAAAGACGGAGCAGAAGGAATGCGTGAAATTCAACGATTGGGCGGTTATACCATAGCTCAAGATAAAGAATCAAGTGTTGTTTTTGGGATGCCACGTCAGGCGATTATGTCTGGGGTAGTAAATGAGGTTTTAAGTTTAGAGGAAATTGGTCCGAAACTAAGACAAATGGTGAGGTGAGCTAGATGCAATTGAATTTTGAGTTTTTTAATAAATGGGTGAAAGATAAACTAGGTATTCAACTAGATGCGTATAAAGAAAAACAAATGCAACGACGTATTGCTAATATTATGGAATCTCGTGGAGTAAAAACGTTAGAAGCTTATGCAAAAATTTTAGAACGTGATCCTGTAGCGAAGCAGGAGTTTTTAGAACACATTACCATTAATGTGACAGAATTTTATCGTAATCGGGAATTGTTTGACACCTTTGAAAAAAATCTAGTCACATTAAATCAGCAGTTTTCACGTTTGAAAATTTGGAGTGCTGCCTGCTCTATTGGTGCAGAACCTTATACGCTAGCAATGATTTTACAAAAAAATAAAATTCAAACGGCAAAAATTATCGCAACAGATATTGACCGAACAATTCTTCAAAAAGCCAAAGAAGCCACCTATAAACCAAATGAAATTAAGAACATCCCAGTAACTGATCGAGAGTTGTATTTCAATAAGCTTACTAGTGATCAATATCAATTAAAGGAAACAATTAAACGTCAAGTGATGTTTAAAAAACATGACTTGTTAAAAGATCGTTATGAAGATAAGTGTCAGATTATTGTTTGTCGAAATGTAACAATTTATTTTAAAAATGATGCGCGTGATGAAGTTTATCGTAAATTTAGCGAATCGTTAGTACCAGGAGGCATCTTATTTACAGGTGCAACAGAAACAATCAATTTTTCAGAGAAATTTGGATTAAAGAAAATTGATTCGTTTATTTATCAAAAAATGTAGAATTAGGAGTGGGAGAAGCCGTGGATGATAACAGTATTTATCGTACACTGTTCTTCGAGGAAACAGATGACCATCTACAACAGTTAAATGACAATGTATTGGAATTAGAAAGTAATCCCAATGATGCCAGTCTATTAAATGAAATCTTTCGTTCAGCTCATACCTTAAAAGGAATGGCAGCAACGATGGGCTATGATGTAATGACCGAATTAACCCACAAAATGGAAAATATCTTTGAAAAATTCAAAGAAGGTTCGGTTGATGTCACAAGTAGTTCAATCTCATTAGTTTTTCGTTGTTTGGATAAGTTATCTAGCTTAGTCGAAGATTTACGTGAAGAAAAAGAATTAACGCATGAATCAATTGAAGAGTTGTTAGCAGAGTTAAATGTAGTTGAACAAGGCACGATTCAAGAATCAGAGCCTGTGGATGCAGTTAGTGACGTTTTTCAATCGGGAGATTTAGTTGTAGGTTTTAGACAATTGGAAGATAGTGATTTACATGTTATTAAAAGTGCAATTAACGATGATTACCAATCATATAGTATCTCTGTTCGTTTAGAAGAAGATTCTTTGTTAAAAGGACCTCGAGCCTTTTTGATTATGGAAAAGTTAGAACAAGAAGGCGATATTCTTCACACAGAACCAACTACTGAAGCGTTAGAAGAAGGCGATTTCGATTCAGACTTCCATGTTATTTATCTAACAAAAAATGATAAAGAACGCGTTTTAGAAAATTTACTAGGAAATAGTGAAGTGGAAGAAGTCAAAGTTGAACATTTTGATGAAACACGCCATATCTTAGACGAACAAGTAAGTATACTGCTTCCAGACGAAGAAGTTGGCAGTGTGCAAGCAGTAGAACCAATGGATGAAGTACTAGCAGAAAAAACAGTAGAACCGACCATAGAAAACGAGCTTGTTAAAGTAGAAGCAACCAATAAATCTGCACAACAACATCATCATAATAATCAATCGATTCGTGTTGATTTATCTCGTTTAGATTTATTTTTGAATCTTGTCTCAGAATTGGTAGTTTATCGTAATCAATTAGAAGAAGTGAGTACTCGTGCTAATATAGCTGATATTAAAGAATCGCTTGAACAAGTGTCGCGTTTAACTTCAGAATTGCAAGATTTAGTCTTAAAGATTCGTATGCAACAAGTCAAAGTTGTCTTCAGTCGTTTTCCAAGAATGGTACGTGATTTGTCAAATGAATTAAACAAAGAAATGGATTTGATTATTACAGGTGAAGAAACAGAACTAGATAAAACTGTTGTTTCTGAACTAAGTGAGCCACTTGTCCATTTATTAAGAAATTCAGTTGATCATGGCATTGAGCTACCAGAAGAACGAGAACGTTTAGGAAAAGAACGTAAAGGAACGATTCGTTTATCTGCGTTTCAAGAAGGAAACCAAGTCATGATTACAATTGAAGATGATGGAAAAGGACTAGATCCAGCTGTCATCAGAGCAAGTGCTGAAAGAAAAGGCATATCTGTAGATGGTCTCAGCGATGAGGAGATTCAACAATTGATTTTCCATCCAGGATTTTCGACAGCTAAAGAAGTAACGAATATTTCTGGCCGTGGTGTCGGGATGGACGTGGTGAAATCAAAAATTACTTCATTAGGTGGAACGATTGAACTTCGTAGCCAAGTAAATGTGGGAACTATTTTTATTATAAAATTACCGTTAACCTTGTCTATTATTGAAGCATTGATGGTGCGGATCGGGAATGAAAATTTTGCCATCCCACTAGATATCGTAGAACGTGTCGTAATGATTCGTGAAGCCGAAATTGAGGAAACGTTAAATGAAGAAGTCTATGAATTTCAAGGTGAAATGATTCCAATTATTCGTACCAATGAATTACTAGGAGTCGAAACGAATCATACTGGGAAGCACTATGCTATTATCGTTAATATCGATCAACGTTATTACGGTATTTTATCGGATGAATTAATCGGTCAGCAAGAAATCGTAATTAAAAAAATTGATAGTATCTTACAACAAATTAGAAAGTATCAAGGCGCAACGATATTAGGCGATGGGTCAATTGCTCTTATTTTAGATATCAATGCGATTTGTCATGATCAGAGGAATTAATAGATGACTTATACAGACTTACAATTAGATGGACTGAGAGAAATTATTAATATTGGTGGCGGTCATGCAGCAACCAGTATTTCGATGATGGTTAATCGTACGATTGATATGCGTGTACCTGAAGTTGAAATTTTAAGTTATGACAAACTTTATGAACAAATTTTATCTGAAAATGAAGAAGTTTATGCAGTTGTGAGCCAAATTTTAGGCGACGTTCGCGGTGTATTTTTATTTGTTTTAACAAATTCAGCTGCTGACAAAATGACAGAGTTCATGGTAGGAACATCAGAATTTACAGATGAAGTAAAATACTCGGCAGTAAATGAACTGACTAATATTGTTTCCAATTCTTTTTTAGGGGCAATTGGAAGTTTTTTAAACAATCAACTGATTGCATCTTTACCTATGATACAATATGATTATTTTGGTGCAATTATTAGTAGTATTTACATGGAATTAAATCAATTTGATGATCAAATTATGGTTATTCGCAATGAATTTACGTATGACGCAGACAAATTAGATGCCTCCTTATTTTTTATACCAGAGGAAGGCGTTATTGAAAAATTTTTAACAACTTTAGGAATTTGAGGAGAGAAAAATAAATGGCAAAAACAGTATTGATTGTAGATGACGCAGTATTTATGCGCATGAAATTAAAAGATATTTTAGAAAAAAACGGCTATGAAGTCGTTGGTGAAGCTCAAAATGGGCAGGAAGCTTTTGAAAAATATCAAGCAGTGAAACCAGACTTAGTAACAATGGACATTACAATGCCAGAAGTTGATGGACTAGAAGCATTGAAAATGATTCGTGAAGCGGATGGGTCAGCTAAAGTTGTCATGTGCAGTGCGATGGGGCAACAAGGAATGGTAATGGATGCTATCCGTGCTGGAGCAGTTGATTTTATCGTTAAACCATTCGATACAGATCGTGTAATCAAAGCTGTAGATAAAGCTCTTTCTTAAAAAGGAGATGGACCAAGATGCAAATGATTCTATTTAAAATGAATCATCAAAACTTTCTCATCTCAGCAGATGCCGTGGAAGAAGTAATCGATACCATTCGGATTACGAAAGTTCCTCTGGCACCACATTGGGTAGAAGGATTGATTAATTTACGAGGCACCGTATTAACCGTTGTGAACTTATCGCAATTAATAGGTGTTCCTTCTGCAAATACCAACCGAAATATTTTAATCATGAAACAAAACGAAGAGAAAAAAGGGTTGTTGATTGAAGAAGTAGTTGAAGTTGTCGATATTGAAGTAGAAGATATTCAGTTAGTAGATGAGGATGGGTACGAATACTATTCAGGTATTGTATCTTTTCCAGATAAGGTAGCAAATGTGATTCAAGTAAATCACATGATTTTTGAGTAAATGGGGGATTGAATTGGATCAGGTATTGTCGCAACAAGAGATTGATAATCTGTTAAATGCCATGAGTAGTGGTAAGATTACTCAAGAAACAGTTGAAATAGAAAACGAACAATCCAGAGTTAAGAATTACGATTTTCGAAGACCAACCAAGCTTTCAAAAGAGTATATCAATACGTTGTATATGATTTTTGAAGATTTTTCGAAAATGGGAAGCAATGCTTTATCAACACAGTTAAGAACGAATGCTGCTTTTCAATTAGCAGCAATCGAACAAATCAGTTATGAGGAGTTTATCCATTCAATTCCTAAATTCACATTATTAGGATTACTGCAATCAGAACCAATGAATGGTATTCAAATCATTGAAATGAATCCACAACTGTGTATGTTGTTGGTTGAATTGTTATGTGGTGGAACAGAAATTCATCAAGAACAAGGAGAGCGTTCAGAAGTAGATTCGTTAGATAAAAAATCTTTTACAGATATCGAACTAGCAATTTTAGAAGAAATTATGTCTCAACTAACCTCTGCTTTTGAGCATGCTTGGAAGGATATTGTTAATCTATCAACTGTATTAGGAGGAATGGATACAAACCCCCAATTGTTGCAAAATATGTCTCCCAATGAACCTGTTGTACTAGTTACCTTTACTGTAAAAATTTTCAAAGTACAAACATTTATTAATATTTGTATTCCATATGTTTTCTTTGAAGGTATTGTTGATAAATTGAGTTTCCGTAACTGGTTTGATTCGAATAAATCATCAAGCCAAGAAGATTCTGATGAATTACAAAAGAGTTTGAATGGTGTTGACTTAGAGCTAGAAGTTCTTTTAGGGGAGGCTCAAATGAGTCTTTCTGATTTCCTTCACCTAGTACCAGGGGACGTAATCAAATTAGATCGTAAAACCACTGACCCGTTAGATACATTTATTGAAGGAAAACCTTTCTATCGAGTAATTCCGGGTAAGAAAGGTGACCAATACGCAATTGAATTAATAGATAAATTGGAAGGAGATCAGAACGAATGAGTGAAAGTCTGTCACAAGAAGAAATTGATGCAATGTTAAATGGAGGTTCTATCTCTACTCCAACAAGTGAGCCGGATAACTCATTAACAGAGCAAGATAAGTTTGATATTATTGGTGAAGTGGGCAATATTTCGATGTCTCAAGCGGCAACAACATTGTCTTCTATCCTAAATCGACGCGTAATGATTACTACACCACGTGTTTCAAAAGTAAAATTTGGGGAAATTTTAAAAGGGTTAGTAGCGCCCAAAGTGTCAACCACTGTTGAGTTCAAAGAAGGATTATATGGAACCAACTTGATGTTATTAGAAGTTAGTGATGCGATTATTATCGCTGATTTAATGATGGGTGGCGAGGGTGAGCCTAAAAACACAAAATTCACTGAATTAGAATTAAGTGCTGTAGCCGAAGCAATGAATCAAATGATTGGTTCAGCATCGACATCCATGGCAACGATGATTAATCGTAAAGTTGATATCTTACCCCCAGTTGTGAATTTGTGGGAAAATGAAGCAGAAATTGATTATGATGGTATTGTTTTAGATGAAGATATTTATCGCATTTCATTTTCATTGAGTGTTGAAGGTGTTATTGAAAGTGAAATTATGCAAGTTTTTACAAATGATGTAGTCAATGAAATTATGGAAGCAATGCTGGCAGATCAGGCAGAAGATTTGCGTCAACCTGCACCGATAACTGAACAAAAAATTGTTCAACCAGAGCCACAGCCGGTACAATCACAAGCAACGCAAACAGTTCAACAACCACAGCGTAAAGTAGAAATAAATCAAGCAGAGTTTCAACCATTAACTGCTAGATCAAGTGTTGATGGGGATAATTTAGATTTGATTTTAGACGTGCCATTGGACTTGAGTGTTACTTTAGGTAAGAGTAAAAAATCTATTAAAGATATTTTATCCCTAAATACAGGATCGGTGGTTGAATTAGATAAGTTAACAGATGAGCCATTGGAGATTTTAGTTAATGGCAAGCTTATCGCTACAGGAGAAGTAGTCGTTATTAATGAGAACTTTGGTGTACGCATAACTAATATCTTATCTCCGAAACAACGATTGCATCATCTAAATTAAAAATAAAAAAAAGTTAAGCGAATCCGTTTAACTTTTTTTATTTTTAACCGATAATATATATCAGAGAATAAAAGAATGACAAAGGAGGGCTCTGTATGAAAATCGAAAGAGGTTATGGCGAATACACAGAACATATGCTACAGTCGAAAAAAAAGCAAGCTGAAGTAGCATACAGTCAATCAAAACAAATCAATCCAACGAAAGACAATATTGATTTATCTGAGACAACACAAAAAATTCGACAAACACAAGTGAATGACCAAACTGAAACTGCCCGAGCTGATAAAGTAGCTGCATTGAAAAAAGCGATTCAAGAAGGAACCTATCAAGTGTCTGCCGAAGAAATTGCGACAAGTATGGTTCAAGCAATGACAACAGCAAAGGACATCTAATCTATGACAACGACTGAATTTGAACGTAAATTAGTGGCATTTTCTAGTTTATTAAAAAAAGAAAAAAATTATCTTATCAAAGGGCAATCTGAGAAGCTAGAAGAAATAGTGGCAAAAAAAGAAGCTTTTGTTCCACTATTTAATTCTTATACAGGTGAAGTGACGGATAAAATACGTAAGTTGATTCAGCAAATTCAATTTCAGCAAGAAGAAAATTTGCTTTTAACACAACAGGCAATCAGTTACCAAGAGGTACTGATGCAAGCGGTTAAGGATACAATGCAATCAGCAACCAAACAGACGTATTCAAAGACGCCTAACGCACCTTATCAGCAACTAGCGCCAACTAGTCTGGTAGATACAGAATTTTAGGAGGAACACGCAATGACAGGTTTATTTGGGATGTTAGGCACTGCAACACGCGGCATGAATGCCAACCAAACCGCCTTACAAACAAGCGGACATAATATAGCGAATACAAATACAGATGGGTATTCACGCCAACGCGTACATATGACTACAGAACGCCCTTACTACATGTCAGGGGTAGGGGCAATCGGAATGGGTGTTTCGGCAGCAAGCGTCGATCGGATTGTGGATCCTTTTATTCGTAATCAAACACGCGATGCGTATTCGAAATTTCGGATGTATGAACAAAAGTCAGATGCATTAGGACAACTGGAACATTTCATGAACGAACCTTCTGAAACAGGAATTATCAATCAATTATCTGTGATGTATGATGCGTGGTCTAAATTAGGAAGTAATCCAGAATTAGTTACTTCAAAATCTTTAGTTATTGAGAATTCAGCTTCTTTTGCAGATATGGTACGAGAAATGGCTGGCCAAATTTCTCAATTAAAAGGAGAAATTACTAGTAACCTTGAAAAAGGTGCGATGGATTTCAATGAGAAATTAGAACAGCTATCCATTCTAAATGACCAAATTTTTTCGATTTCTTCTAATGGAAATGTACCCAACGACTTATTAGATACTCGTGACTCTTTATTAAAAGATATTGCTGGACTAGCGGATATTTCTACTACTTTCGATAGTTACGGACGGGTATCGGAACTAAAAATTGGTGGTAAAAATGGTGAAACAGTTCTAGACATTCAGGGTCATAAAAAAATCAGTGTCGTATCAGGAGAAGGACAAGTATCTGTTGGTGGCGATGCGAACAATAAGGTAACAATTACTGACAATCTACCTATTGGAACAATTGTTATTGAAGACGAAGACTACACACCAACTGAGCCAGCTTTCAAAGCAATTGACGTAAATGAAGGAGAAATTGGTGGTTTTCAAGCAGCTAGCAAGGAGATTGATGAACGATTCACAGAGTTAAATACCTTTGTTACGAAGTTTGCTGAAACAATCAATACAACTTATCGCAATGAAGCCGGGATTGATTTCTTTGATTTAGGAACAGATCCGACAAAAGTATTAGAAAATATTAAAGTTAATCAATCGCTACAAGATAATCCAGCTACTTTAAAAACGGGAAAAGGGACAACCCCTGCTCCAGGAGATGGCTCATTGGCAAAAGACATCGAAAAATTGTTTAATACAAAAGATGCGGGCGATCAAATGACCTTTGCTGAACGTTACAATAACATCGTAACAAAAAATGGAATTTCCAAACAACAAGCAGATAATATTGCAGCGTCTCAACTAACCGTATTAAATCAATTAGAGTATAAAAATGAATCAATATCTGGTGTGAATTTGAATGAAGAAGTTTCAGATGTTATCCGTTTCTCACAAGCTTTTCAAGCAAATGCTCGTGTTATTCAAACCATTTCAGATATGCTTGATACACTAATCAACAGAACAGGAGCGTAGGCCCATGCGAGTTTCAACAAATGTAACATATAATGATTTTATTAAAAACCTAGGCGCCAATGCCTCAAAAGTTCAAAAAACATTAAATCAATTATCAAGCCTAAAAGAAGTGAGTCAATCATCAGATAATCCATTGTTGGTTTCTAAGATTATGAATTTAAATGTATCCTTATCTCGTAATGCGACATTTAATCAAGAGATTAAGGACACACGTTCTTGGGTGCAAACCCAAGACGGTGCCCTATCGAATGTTGGTGATTCAATGCGTCGTATTCGAGATTTGATTCAATCGACAGGTTCTGGAACCAAAGATGCAGATGCTGTTCGAGCAAATAAAAATGAAATTCAGCAAGAAATTCAAGGAATTGTTGAAGCCTTAAATACCAATTTTGATGGTCGTTATGTTTTTGGTGGACAAAATACGACTGAACCCCCATTTTCAGTCGTTAGAAGAGATCCAGCAGACCCCAAAAGTGAAGTGATTGGGATTTCCTACAAAGGCTCAACAGTAGATGTTTCTCGTGAAATTGCAGACAACGTGACGATTGATGTACCTACTAATGGCAACGCGATGATGAGTGTAGACGGAGAAAGTTTGAATGACTTTTTTAGTGATGTTATTAATCAAATGAACATCTATTTAGGGGAATCATCCGATAATGACCCTATAACAAGACCTTCTGGTAATGATGCTGATTTACAAATTTTTGCCGAAGATTTCATGAAACAAATCGATACATTTAGTGATAATATCGTCAATTTCCGAACAAAGATTGGCGCTGTGGATAATCGCTTGAAGTCTGCGCAAGATCGCAATGAAGCAGATAAAATTAATTTAACAAGTGCTTTATCTGAACGACAAGATGTTGATATTGCTGAAAAGTATATGGAATATCAAAACCAGATGTTAGCCTATCAAACGACAATGGCGATGGGAACTAAGATTATGCAGACCAGTATTTTGGATTATGTTCGTTAAAAAGAGTGAGCCGTGTGCGAGCTCTTTTTTATTTCAAAAGAAAAAATTTATAAATTAAAAAAATCCCCATTCTTCTCTTAAAAAAGCTAATTACTTTCCGATACATAATAGCAGAGGATAAACCTGTGTTTGGTTAGATAAAAAGTTGGGATTTTTTAGAAAAAATAGCAATTCACTATTAACTCTAAAAAGAAACCACCGATATTATATAACAGAGGGGAAACCTTAACGAAAGATGAATGAAAATTAGGAGGAAACAAACATGAGAATTAATACAAATATCTCTGCAATGAATACTTATGGTCGTTTGACTAATGCCAATGCTTCTAAAAGTGAATCATTGTCAAAATTATCATCAGGACTACGCATTAACAAAGCCGGCGACGATGCTGCTGGTTTAGCTATCTCTGAAAAAATGAAAGGCCAAGTTGGCGGTTTAAATCAAGCTGTACGTAATGCACAAGATGGCGTATCATTAATCCAAACAGCTGAAGGTGCATTAAACGAAACACATGCAATCTTAGGTCGTATGCGTGACTTAGCTGTCCAAGGTGCCAACGGAACATTAAGCCAAGATGACCGTGCTGAAATCAATAAAGAATTTGATGCATTGAAAACAGAAATTACTCGTATTTCAGATACAACTGAATTCAATACCAAAAAATTGTTGAATACTGAAGGACAAAACTTCACTTTCCAAATTGGTGCTAATGGTGGACAAACAATGTCAGTAACAATTGGCAAAATGGATTCAACAACATTAGGCTTAAAAAATGCTAAACTTTCTGGTAATGAATCAGAAGATGCAATTAGAGCAGATAAAGTTTATACAGATGCTGAATCTCGAAATCAAACAGCAATAACAGAAGCAGCTACTATTGATGCTAAATATTTAGATACTGATGGAAAAATGGTAAGCAGAGAATCATTTGTAGGGGCTGTTAATACAGCACAAACAGCTTTGGACAAAACGAATGCATTAATTGCTATTGATGGAGCAGCAGAAGACCTTTCAGCAAATGCAGATGACTTAATTGATGCTTCAGATGCTTCAACAACTATTGAGAATGATGCACAATTAGTATCATATTTTACAGGTAAAGGAAAAGGATCTGCTGCTGGTGTTATGAGCGCTGCTGAGGCTGAAACGTTTGTAGCTAATCTTCATACAGCAGAAGTAGGGATTTCTTTTGGAACTAGCACTTTGGGGTCATTAAAAACAGCTCTTGAGGGCTTGGTAATTCCAGCAGATAATACTACTGAAACAGCTGGCTTAAGTAATGCTAAGGGTGATTTAGCTGGGTATACTGATGCTCAAGTAAAACTTGAAGAAAAAGAAGCAGCAGCAGCTAATTTAGAATCAGCTAAAACACAAGCATTAGATTCATTAGGACGCGCGGCAGCATCTGATGCAATTGCAGATATTGATGCAGCAATTAAATCTGTTTCTGGTCAACGTTCTGACTTAGGTGCGGCACAAAACCGTTTATCTCATACTGTTAAAAACTTAACAACAACGAAAGAAAACTTATCAGAAGCGAACTCACGTATCCGTGATGTTGATATGGCAGAAGAAATGATGAGCTTTACTAAGAGCAACATCCTTTCTCAAGCAGCAACTTCAATGTTATCTCAAGCAAATGCTATGCCAAACAGCGTATTAGGCTTATTACAAGGTTAATACTCTGTTTTAAAAAGAATCGGCGCAAGTCGATTCTTTTTTATTTTCTACTTAAATTTAGCTAGTTAGCTACCGATAGTATTACTAAGTATAGTAAGATTACATAGAGAAAGAAGGGATCGAATATGGCAAGTATTACAGGTGCATCCGGGATTAGTAGTATCTTAGGTCAATATTCTGGTATTGGCGCGGAACAAATTGATCAGCTGTTGCAGGGAGATGCCATTCCGAAAATGCGTGCCCAAAATCGTATTACGGATATCCAAAATGAAAAAACTGCTTGGAGTGATATCAAGACACGATTAACTAATTTTTTGAAGCGAACCGAAGATTTACAAAAATTAGATACATTCCAATCAAAAAAAGCCACAACTTCTGATGACAAGACGGTGAAGATTTCAGGAACGGCTACAGCCGGTGAAGGTAAGTACAACATCCAAGTCAAAGAGTTAGCGACGTCTTCTCGTTTGACGGGGACGCGCCTAGAGTCGAATGATAAAGCCTTGTTAGCGTCAGGGACATTAACGATTAAAACTGCCGATGACACCAACAATGAATTTACCTTTGATATTAGTGGAACCGATAGCTTAAAAGATGTGGCGGCGAAAATTAACAAAGAAACTAAAAATTCCAATATTACGGCAACAGTTGTTGATAATCGCTTGGTTTTAGAAGATAAAAAAACCGGTGAGCGTACCTTTACAGTGGAAGGTGCGGTGAAGGAAGAATTGGGATTAGCTGATGCTGCGTTAGTGCGTGGACAAGATGCCAAATTTGTCTTAAACGATATTGAAATTACGCGTCAATCAAACACGGTAGATGATGTCATTGAAGGCGTAACTTTTGAATTATTACAAAAAACCGAAGAAGGCAAAGATGTTTCCCTTTCGTTAACCAATGATACGTCCAAAGTCAAAACTGCGGTGAAAGATTTTGTTGCGCAATATAATAGTTTGATGACGTTAATTAATGACAAATTAAAAGTTGGCGATCCTAGTGCAGAAAAAAATACCGATGCCGGTGCGTTAGCGGGCGATAGTACCTTAATTCGTTTGCAAACAGAATTACGTAATATGGTTGCACCACCCTATGCTTCAGGTGGTGGCTTAAAAGCGGGGGATGTAGGGATTTCGATTACCGATCGTCAAGGAACCTTAGCCTTAGACGAAAAAAAATTCGATGAAGCGCTAGCCAAAGACCCCGATGCCTTAAAAGATTTCTTCTTTAAATCAGAAAAAACTGGCGAAAGTACTAAAACTAGTGGCTACTCGGTAGCGCTAAAAGATATTGCTGACAAATATTTGTCGGAAAAAAGTGATAATAAAGGGATTTTGGCAACAAAATTCGAATCATATGAAGCGAGTATTAAAGATTTAAATAAACAAATTACCCGTTTAGATGAAGTCTTAGAGCAGAAAAAAGCGCGTTATGTGGATATGTTTACGCGATTGGATCAAGCAATGATGAAAGCTGAAGAGCAAATGTCTTGGTTGATTAGTCAAGTTGATTCATTTAATGGTGGGAAATGATGACGAATGAAGAACGGCTTGTCAAAGAAGTATTGGAATATTTATTGGAGCAAATGAATAAATGGAATGGCGAGATTGATCAAATAGAGACATTGCTAGAGCACTGTGAACTCAAACTAACTATTGTGGCACAATCGACAGGTGGTTTTCAAGCCAATGAAGTTTTAGCAAGGCAAGTAATTGTAAAATACCAAGAATTATTACTACAAATGAAGACAAAAAAAGAAGAAGTTGCCAAAGAAATGTCATTATTAAATCAACGAGCAACTAAACGTAATGCGTATGCACAACCTGTGTCACCTGATTATGAATTCTATTATTGAAAGTGAGAAAAAAGATGTATCAAGCCCAATCTATGCAAAATAATTATTTTAAAACCCAAGTGATGAGTGCATCACCCAATAAACTAATCGAAATGTTATTAGAAGGAGCAATCAAAAAAATTCGCGTTGCAAAACTAGCCTTGGAAACTGGCAAGCTTGCACAAATGGGCGAAAATTTGATTAAAGCGCAAGATATTGTTTTAGAGTTACGTTATTCAATTAACGAAAAGGTTGAAAGTTCCATTCCACAAGATTTGATTCAACTTTACGAATATATGCACCAGCGTTTGGTAATTGCTAATATTGATCGTGATACTGAAGCAATGGATGAAGTCCAAAAATTATTAACAGAGTTATTAGATGCGTGGAAACAAATTTCAGAAACAAAATAATTGAAAATCAGTCGGTTCTGTTGCAAGAAAACTTGGCAGAATTTACTGGTTTTTTTGATTTGTCTCTTAAAAAATAAATCAAAAAAGCCGATAGTATAAAATGATAATGTGTAAATCAGTAGCAGGAGGATCGGTCAAATGGATATATTTTTAATAGTTGGGATTATATTAGGTTTTGTCTCCGTTGTTGTCGGGATGATTTTAAAAGGTGCAAATGTCATGGTTTTAATCAATCCGGCTGCTGCGATGATTATCTTTATAGGAACAATTGCTGCGTTAGTCAATTCATTTCCTGGAAGTGAAATTAAACGCCTACCGAAAATTTTTGGCGCATTAATGCGAAATGACAAAGAGAATGTTACAGAAGTTATCGAAAAAATTGTTGAATTAGCCAATCTTGCACGTCGTGATGGCGTGTTAGCCTTAGAAAGTAGTGTAGAAAGTTTAGAAAATCCTTTTATGAAAAAGGGGCTAGAAATGGTAGTGGATGGTGTTGATCCAGAACAAATCCGAGAAATTATGGAAAATGAAATTGTCGGTATTGAAGAACGACACCGTACTGCGGCACAGATGTTGAAAACTGCTGGAGCAGCTGCACCAACATTAGGCGTATTAGGCGCGGTTATTGGTCTGATTGGTGCATTAGGAAATTTAAATGATGTAGACGCGTTAGGACATATGATCTCGGCTGCGTTCGTAGCGACAATTTATGGGATTTTCT
This sequence comes from Enterococcus sp. AMC2644, assembly GCF_058216475.1. Classification (NCBI taxonomy): domain Bacteria; kingdom Bacillati; phylum Bacillota; class Bacilli; order Lactobacillales; family Enterococcaceae; genus Enterococcus; species Enterococcus sp. AMC2644. Next base: position 918,627 of record NZ_CM177095.1, on the reverse strand, counting down.
TAGGATATGTGATCTTGGTGCCATTTGGTTCTCGTTTAACCTCTAAATCAGCAATCGAAGTGCAAACAATGATGATTATCATTGAAGGGGTGATGGCGATTCAAGCAGGACAAACACCGAAAAACATTGAACAAAAATTAAACAGCTTAATTGAGCCGAGTAAACGTTCATCAAATGATGAGTAGAGGGTGTGAGAAGCAATGAAAAGAAAGAAAAAACATGAAGAACACCATGATGAAGCTTGGTTGCTTCCATACTCGGATATGATGACGCTGTTACTGGCATTGTTCATCGTAATGTTTGCGATGGCAAGGGTCGATGAAGAAAAATTTGAAGAGTTTCGTAGTGAATTTGGAACAATTTTTTCTTCACGGAGTGGTAGCGATTCGATTATTGGGAATGTTGTTGATTTAGGTGTTAGTCGCGTGGTACCAATTGAACAAGCGGGTAACGGTAGTGGCGAGAAAACCGGTACTGGCAATGAAGTGCGCTCTATTTCAGGAGAAGCAGCAAAAGAAGCCATATTAGCCCAAAAATTGGAAGACCAAAAAATGGCAGCAGCTCGTGAAGACATTAAACAAGCGTTAGCTGATGCCGATTTGGATGGCGATGTAGAAGTGTCATTACGGTCTGACGGGATTCATATTTCTCTTGAAGACAGTATCTTATTTCACTCTGGAAGTACGAATCTATCAAATTCGGTTCGTCAATATTTAGATTTGATTTCTGGTCATATCAAAGAGCTAAATAAAGAAGTGACAATTGCAGGTCATACCGACAATGTTCCAGATCCAAATTCGACAAACTGGGAATTGAGTGCTAAACGGGCAATTGCTGTGAGAGATTATTTGGTGGGAACGGCTGGCGTGAAGTCAGATAAAGCTTCGATTCAAGCCTTTGCAGATACACAACCGATGGCAACCAATCAGACAGCAGAAGGTCGCACAAAAAATCGACGAGTGGAAATTATTGTTTATAAAGATTATGAATAAGACTGAGCTACTGCGTGTAGTCGCTCCGTCTTATTTTCTTATCAAGGAGGAGAAAAAATGAGAAAAGGGCTACGAATGCTGATTGCATTGCTCATTTTCGCTGCTGGTTGTTTTGGGGCGTATTATTTCTTTTTGAAAGACGACAAAACAACACCGACAGAAGAAGCGGCTAGTTCAGAAACACAAGCGAGTACAACTGAAGAAACAATTGAAGAACCGACTAAAGACTACAACGAGGAAGCAACGTATAATCAAGACAATCAAATAACAATTACACCACGTGATGAACCATTGGAAAAAGAAGGCTCACGTAAATTTGTTAAAACAATCCGCTTTGACGTGCCTTTTGAAAATCAATTAGATAAACCTGCCCTGGAAAATGGTGGTGGCATTACAGCTTTGTCGATGTTGCTAAATTATTATCGAGTAGGTACCAGTAAAAATGAGTTAGCTGAAAAATTACCCATTGAAGCTTATGAAAAAGATGGCTTACATGGGGATCCCACAAAAGGTTTTGTTGGTAATTTAGAAAAAGGAAAAGCATTAGGTGTTTTAGCTGAACCAATTGCTAAAGTGGCCCAAGAAATTGTGGGTGAGAACTATCAAGTGGTGATGAGTGATCAAATGCCCTTTGAAGAATTATTAGAACAAGTTCAAAAAAATCGTCCTGTATGGATTACTACAAGTAAAGATTTGAAAGTTCCTCGTAAGGGTGATTATCAACAGTGGCCGACAGCAGCCGGTATGATGAATATGCCGAAATATATTCATGCGGTGGTGATTGTCGGAATGGATCAATATCGTGTGTATATCAACGATCCATTAGGGGAAGAAGAAAAGGAAATTAAGATTGGCGAGATGAAAGCAATTTACGAAAAAATGGGTAGTCAATCAATATATTTGAAAAAAAATTAATAATTTAAAACAGAGGACAGAAATGTTCTCTGTTTTTATATGGAACTAGCTAAATTTTCCTAGTGATAAACGTCTTAATTGGCCTGATGTATAGCTTAGAAGCTAGGGACTATTATTCAGTTGAAATACAAGGATGGCTTCAAAAAGTGTTCAAAAAAAGTATACAGTGATAGTTCAGTGTGTACCAGTCACTTATAAAGATGGTTCTCTTTTAAAAATGTCCATTGATTGCTCCTTTTCAGTGAGAGGTTCGATAGTCAATTGTGTAGTAAGGAAGCATGTTTTTCGTAAAAAACTTTTTTTTAACTTATAATTAGTAAGAGGTGAAGGCATGAAAATTGAAGTAAGACGTCGCTTAGTTGGCACTATTCCGTTATTGGAAGTTGTTGAACAAACGGCACTATATGAAAAGCGTCCATTGATTGTTTACTATCATGGATGGCAAACGCAAAAAGAATTGGTTCTAACACAAGGGCGAAAGCTAGCACAAGCAGGATTTCGTGTGATTTTACCTGATGCAGAAAATCATGGAGAACGTAAAAGTCCAGTATCGACTATACCGTCATTGACTTTTTGGCAAAGTATTCAAACGAACTTGTTTGAATTTTCATCTATCATTGATTTTTTTAAGCAGCTAGAATTGGTAGATGATTTTATTGGTGTAGGCGGTATCTCGATGGGCGGGATGACAACGTGTGGTTTATTGACACAGCACCCAGAGATTTCGGCAGCTGCTTGTGTGATGGGATCACCAGCATACTTGAGCTATCGAACGGCATTAGAGACCAATATCAAAAAATTTGGAAGAAATCTTCCAAAAGATTATCATTTATTGACAAGCTGGATTGAAGCCTATGATTTAGACAGCTGGTATCCAGAGATTCCTCAGCGTCCTTTATTTTTCTGGCATGGAAAAAACGATGAAAAAATTCCGTTTGAACATGTTGCTAATTTTGTAGAAAAATATGCGAACGAGGTGATTACTTTCCATGCTACTGAAGAAGGTCATCTGGTTAAAGGCGCAACTATGACGGAAGTTACTGACTTTTTTGTTACAGCGTATAAGAACTCGCTCTCCAATGAATAAGGGGAGCGAGATTTTTTTATTTACTAGAAACATTTTGAAGAATTTGGATATCTCTCATAATCATGTTAAAAATATAACAAGTTATTTTTAACTATAAAAGTGTTTTAATCAGCATTAAACCAATAGAAGATACCAACTAATCTAACTGTCATTAAATGTATGAAAAAATCATCTTAAAATACTGTGGATAAAGGATAAATGACTGAATAATGTGTGAGGTGAATGTTGAAATAAAACAGTTAAATCAATTAAAAAATTTTTTTCAAAGTTTGTTTTTGCTTTAAAGTTTTCAATCAACAACCGATAGAAGTAGCAGGTATTGTTTAATGTTGCACATGCTGTTACATCTAGGAGGAAATATGAAAAATAGTCTTATTAAGAAAATCACTTTAATTTCGACATTAATTGTTTTTATTAGTGGCGCAATTATAGGATCAGTGAATTATTATTTTAGTTACAGAGAAACACTAAAATCAGCTGGAATAGAGCTGACAGGTTGTGCCAATATAACAACTGGAATACTGGCTGCTGAGGAATTATTTCAGTTGATACAAGGCGATGAGCGTTTATTGTCGAAAATTGAGAACCAGTTAGAATGGACAATTGATCACAAGCATATATTCTCAGCAAGTTATATTTTAACGTTAGATGGGGTGTTAGTGGCTTCTGATACGCATCTGAAAAAACAAGGTTATGAAGTAGGAGACAAATTCCCTTTAGAAAAGGAAATAATCGAAAAATTAAAACAAGGGGAAGTTGCTTCGACAGCTGTTTACACTCAAGACGGAAGAAAAAAAGTTACAGGATATGCACCGATTTTTAAAAATCATGATCATCATAATGAAGTCATTGGTGTTAATGCTATTGATTTTGATGGTGCTATTGTTAGTCAACGAACGTGGGAGGCAAATAAAACGACTATTTTGATTAGTTTGCTTCTACCCATTTTTGCTGCGTTACTGACGATGGCATTCACTCGTAGAATGTTACGACCGATTAAGGGAATTAACAAAAACGTTGATGAGCTTACGAAAGGAAATTTATCTATTCAACCATTAACGATTTATTCGGAGGATGAACTAGGAATCCTTTCTAAACAATTTAATTCAATGGTTGCCGGATTGCGGGCGTTGATTATTCAGGTGGGGCACACTTCCAACCAAATTGGAGCAAGTTCACAGGAAGTCTATGCAAGTGCAGAAAGTGTACAAGAAGATACCCAAATAGCGACTCAGTCAATCCAATCAGTCGTTGAGCACATTGCTCAGCAGACAAATTTGACAGATAAAGCCAATGTTGATTTAAAAATAATTGCCCAAAGTATTCAAAAAATAAGCCATCTACTTACAATAGTTTCTAATTCTTCACAACAAGCAACTGATTTGTCTCTAGAGGGCCAACAAATTGTTAATAAAACGATGAGCAAAATGAAACAAATTCAAAAAACAACGAGTGATGCCAATCAGATTACCCAGCATTTAAATCAGCGATTAAAAGAAATTGATCAAATTATTGCATTGATTACTAAGATTTCTAGTCAAACAAATCTTTTAGCTTTGAATGCGGCCATTGAAGCAGCGCGAGCGGGTGATCATGGTGCTGGTTTTTTAGTTGTCTCTGATGAAGTCAGAAAACTAGCTGAAGAAACTAAGGGAGCTACTCAAGAAATTGGTTTATTAATTTTGGAGATTCAAAAAGAGTCTGAGGCTTCTGTTGCTAAAGCAGAGCAAGGTCAACAAGCGGTTGAAGAAGGGATGACGTACATTCAAAAAACGCATCATTCCTTTGATGGATTAACAAAAATTTCTTCCAATGTGTCAGAAGAAGCGCTAGCTTTATCAACAGAAATTATCAATAGTAAAGAAAGTATGCAGCAGTTGGTCGAAGAAATCGATTCAGTTGCCGAATTATCACATCAAGTTTCAACAAGTACAGATACGATTATGGATACTAGTGAACAACAAGCGATTGTTATGCAAGAATTCGTGGATGTAGCAAAAGCACTCTCTGAAATTGCAGATGAGTTAAAAGTAAGTGTGGAGCAGTTTCAACTGTAAAGGGTACGCAAAAAAATAGGAATAGTCGGTTAATGGCGAGACTTCTTGGTAAAATATCGAAAACCTTCTTTTATATAAAAAATGTGATTTTTATAACAAGCAAAAAAATCGTTTTTTGTGAGAATATTTCATATAATGAATCATGTATGACTTGAAGGAGGAGTAATGAGAAAAATGGATTACCGCGTATTACTATATTATAATTACACAACAATTGAAGACCCAGAAATGTTTGCCAAAGAGCACTTAGCGTTTTGTAAATCAATCGGGTTAAAAGGTCGCATTTTAGTTGCGGAAGAAGGCATTAATGGAACTGTTTCAGGAACAATCGAAGCAACAAATGCTTACATGGAACACATGCATGCTGACGAACGTTTTAAAGATACTTGGTTTAAAATCGATGAAGCAGAAGGCCATGCGTTTAGAAAAATGTTCGTTCGTCCTCGTAAAGAATTAGTAGCTTTAAATCTAGAAGATGATATTGATCCACATGAATTAACAGGCAAATATTTGGATCCAAAAGAATTTAAAGAAGCTTTACTAGATGAAGATACAATTGTATTAGATGCACGTAATGATTACGAGTTTGATTTAGGTCACTTCCGTGGTGCTGTTCGTCCGGATATTCGCAGTTTCCGCGAATTGCCACAATGGATTCGTGATAACAAAGAAAAATTCATGGATAAAAAAGTAGTGACTTACTGTACAGGTGGCATTCGCTGTGAGAAATTCTCTGGCTGGTTATTACGTGAAGGTGTTGAAGACGTGGCACAATTACATGGTGGAATTGCGATGTATGGAAAAGATCCTGAAGTTCAAGGCGAACTATGGGATGGCAAAATGTATGTGTTTGATGATCGTATCAGTGTTGAAATTAATCATGTTGATAAACAAGTTATCGGTAAAGATTGGTTTGATGGAACGCCTTGCGAACGTTATATTAACTGTGCGAATCCAGAATGTAACCGTCAAATTTTGAGTTCTGAAGAAAATGAAGCAAAACATTTAGGTGGTTGTTGTTATGAATGTGCAGCCAGTGAAAACAATCGCTATGTAGTTGCTCATAATATTTCACCAGAAGAACGTGAAGCTCGTTTATCAGCAATCGCTCCAGAAGCAACTGCATAATTATTGAAAGCATGATTCTTAGGAATTGTGCTTTTTTATTTTAGAAAGGGATGAGGCTATGAATTTTTATTATCGCATAGAAATCAGGTTTCCACCGCTGCCCTGTAAAGGATGTTTTTTTCTTAGATAATTAAACTTTTAGGAGCGAATTATGGAAAAAACATCGAATCAAATAAAATTGGTTTAGCATTATTAGTCTGTCTAGTCGGCTTTCCACAAATTAGTGAAACCATTTTTACACCTCCTTTATTAGTACCATCCATACAGGTTCATTCCTATTGATCTATGGGATACAAAAAGGATGTAAGTAACAGCAAAACAACTGTAATTTCTTTAAAAGGAAAATACAGTTGTTTTTTAATCTGAAATAACTGTAAAGTCACCTTTGTCATAGCGGTGTCTTGCGTGAGAGACTTCAAAAGGAATACCATTTTTTAAATAAACTGTTTGTTCTACTTCTAACACAGGGTCGTGAACTTCGCAATTGAGATAACTTTGGTCATAGACATCAGCTTTGTCAGCTTTAATACGTCGGATGGATGTACCAATTTCTAAGTTTAAATGATCATTAATGTAGTGATAAATAGAAGATTTTAAAATCTCTTCATCAATGCCTGGAATAAGATGTACAGGCATTATCGTATATTCTAGAGAAAGTGGTTCATTATCCAATAAGCGTAAACGAACAATATCATAAATTGGATCATTTTTATTGATTTTTAATTTTTTTTGCTCCTCTTCATCAGGAAATAACACATCAAAAGAGATAATTTTACTAGTTAACTCACCTAATTCACCTAAACGTTTTGTTAAACCACGATGTGTTTGCGCATTGTAATCGAAAATAGACAAAGGACCAGTAACAAAAGTGCCAATGCCTTTACGTCCGTAGATGAGACCTTCGAGATGCAACAAATCCAATGCTTTTTGAATGGTAACGCGGCTAGTTTTATAATAGTATGCCAATTCGGTTTGTTTCGGTAGTTTTTCTTGTTTTTTATAAAGTCCGTTAGTTATTTTGGAGCGAATATCGGTTGCGATTTCATGATATTTTGCCATAGTAACACCTCTTCTCAAGCTAGAATAAACTATTTTAGCCACTATGTAAATTTATTTATTTACATAGTGGCTTCGTGTCGTTTACATATTTGAAAAGATAAGTTAAATTTACTTTGTAATCGGTTACTTTCGAAAAGGTTAAACGAATCAGGAGGGAATTTGATGGAAAAATTTGCAAGTGTTTTAGGAAATGTAGCAACAAAAATTAATAGTTTACGTTACATTATTGTTATCAAAAATGCTTTTGCGGCATTAATTCCAGTTATTATCACTGGAGCTTTTGGCACACTATTTTCTGCAATGATTTTTGACTCAGAAAATGGATTAGCTAAAATTAATGCGTTGAGCTTTTTAGCAGAATTAAAACCTGTTTCATCAGCAGTTAGTTATGTGACACTAAGTTTTTTAACCATTTATGCTGTTTTTTTAATTGGAATTGAGTTAGCAAAATTAAATAAAGTGGATGGCGTATTTCCAGGAATTGTTGCAGTCATGTCTTATTTATCGGTCAATCCAACCGTTTATACTGTAGTTAGCGAAGATATTTCTGTGGTAGCTGAAAATGTTTTAGCTAAACAGTATACAGATACTAAAGGTCTTTTTCTGGGGATGTTTGTTGCTATTGTTTCAATCGAATTGTATTGTTGGTTAGGTAGGCAGGAGAAGTTACAGTTAAAGATGCCTGATACTGTACCAACAAATGTTGCATCAAGCTTTTCAGCATTATTTCCAACCGTCTTAACGGTAGTAACAATTGCAATGGCTGGTTTTATTGTTAAAGCTATTACAGGAATGTATGTATACGATATTATTTATAATATTGTTCAACGGCTGTTAGAAGGAATCGTGCAAGGGTTACCAGGGATTTTATTATTAATGTTTATTGCTCAAATTTTTTGGGTCATTGGGATTCATGGAAATCAAATGGTTAAACCCGTCAGAGAACCGCTTTTATTAGCTGCGATTGCGGTGAATACAGAAGCTTTCGAAGCTGGAAAAGAGATCCCAAATATCATTACAATGCCATTTTGGGATATGTATATGAGCATGGGAGGGTCTGGCGTAACGATTGGTCTATTGATTGCTATCTTAATTGCTGGCAAACGTGAAGATATGAAACAGATTACTAAATTATCGTTAGCACCAGGTATTTTCAATATCAATGAGCCCGTCATTTTTGGGATGCCCATTATGTTAAATCCAATCTTGGCAATCCCGTTTATCTTGACGCCTCTGATTACGGGGACGATTGGTTATATTGCCACATCAATTGGTTTTGCCGCAAAGGCTGTGGTAATGGTTCCTTGGCCAACACCACCACTAATCAATGCATATCTAGCAACTGCTGGAGATATTGGAGCAGTAATTACGCAAGCCTTTTGTATTGCTCTATCAATTTTAATCTATCTACCTTTCGTATTAACTACGAATCGTACAAAAAATGGAACTATATAAAGGAGGATGAACATGTTAGAAATTCAAGTTCCCGAAAATTTTATATTAGGTGCAGCATCATCAGCTTGGCAGACAGAAGGTTGGCAAGGCAAAAAAGAAGGACAAGATTCCTTTTTAGATAGCTGGTATAAAGAAGAATTTTTTGTCTGGCACGAAGGTTATGGTCCAGCTGTTGCGACTAATTTTATGGAGAGATATCAGGATGATATTGATTTGATGAAAAAAATTCATTTGACGCATTATCGGACATCTATTAACTGGGCTCGTTTTTTTACAGATTACGAAAATTTGATTGTTGATGAAGAGTATGCTCAACATATTAATCAAGTTATTGATGCCTTGCTTGAGGCGAATGTTGAACCGATGCTTTGCTTGGAGCATTATGAGTTGCCTGCGTATTTATTAGAAAAATATGATGGTTGGTCATCAAAAAAAGTAGTAGATTTATATGCAGAGTATGCACGAATTGCTTTTGAACGATATGGAGATCGTGTGAAACAATGGTTTACGTTCAATGAACCAATTGTCATTCAAACACGTTGTTATTTGGATGCCATTCGTTGGCCACATGAGCAAAATACTAAAAAATGGATGCTGTGGAACTATCATAAAGTATTAGCCAGTGCCAAGGCTATTAAGATTTTTCATGAAAATCAATATGAAGGACGAATCGGTTGTGTCTTAAATCCAGAGATGGTTTATGCTCGCTCAACTTCACCTGAAGATTGCCATGCAAAAGAAATGTATGACTTGTTTTATAATCGTGTGTTTTTTGATCCGATGATTAAAGGTCAATATCCTCAAAAATTAATTGATTTATGTAAAAAACATGGAATTTATTTTGATCCAACTGAAGAAGAGCAACAAATTATTAAAGAAAATCCGGTTGATTTTTTAGGGATTAATCAATATTATCCTAAACGCGTGCAAGCACCTCGTTACCAATGGAATTCAGATACACCCTTTCATCCAGAAGCTTATTTTGATTCCTTTGACTTACCAGGAAGAAAAATGAATAATTCTAGAGGTTGGGAAATTTATCCCCAAATTATGTACGATTTAGCGATGTATCTCAAGGATAACTATGGAGATATTCCGTGGTTAATTACTGAAAATGGGATGGGCTCTGAGCATGAGGAGCGTTATATAGATGAAGATGGAGTTGTTCAAGATGACTATCGTATTCATTTCATTAGTGAGCACTTACGGTATTTATTAAAAGCTGTTGAAGATGGAGCAAACTGTGAAGGTTATATGCTGTGGGCGTTTACTGATTGTGTATCTCCAATGAATGCGTTTAAAAATCGCTATGGTTTGGTTCGAATTGATTTGCAAAATAATCGAGCTCGCTCACTGAAAAAATCTGCTCTTTGGTACCAGTCATTGATTGATCAAAGGGTCCTAAAAGTAGAAGAACAGCTGTATCGATAATTTAAAAGATGGTAGTAGCTCTTAAAAAGGCTACTATCATCTTTTTAAATACTTCTAACGCCTGATTTTATTTTTTTAACTATATGGGATACTATAGAAGAAAGGGAGGGTATGTAATGAAAGAAAAAAATACATTTCATGTAAATGGCTACTTGGGTTTGTTTGTTTTAATTGGCTTAATGTTGGCAGGGATTTATTTGTTTTATTTGGGTGTAGTAACAGAGAGTGTTTTTCAAATTGTGGTTAGCATCGTTTTGTGGATTATTTCTATCTTATTTATTAGTTCATTGACGATTGTCGGTCCCAATCAAGCAAAAGCTATTTTATTTTTTGGAAAATATTTAGGAACAATCAAATCGAATGGTTTATTTATTACAACACCGTTAACACAAAAAATTAATGTATCGTTAAAGGTTCGCAATTTTAATAGTTCATTATTGAAAGTAAACGATAATGATGGGAATCCAATCGAAATTTCAGCAGTTGTGGTATTTAAAGTTGTCGATACTGCTAAAGCATTATTTGATGTCGATTATTACCAAGATTTTGTGGAAATTCAAAGTGAAACAGCGATTCGCCATGTTGCGACCCAATATCCATATGATTCATTTAGCGATGATGATGTAACTTTACGAGGAAATACAGGCTTAGTTTCAGACGAATTAGCCAAAGAATTACAAGAACGTTTAGCAGTAGCAGGAGTAGAGGTTATTGAAACACGTTTGAATCATTTAGCGTATTCAACCGAAATTGCAAGTGCCATGTTGCAGCGTCAACAAGCAAAAGCTATTTTAGCGGCACGCCAAACGATTGTAGAAGGTGCAGTGACAATGACACAAATGGCATTGGAACAAATTGAAGAAGGCCAAGAAATTAATTTTACAGATGATCGCAAAGTACAGCTAATTAACAATTTACTTGTCTCAATTATTACTGATCGTGGCACGCAACCTGTTATTAATACAGGTGATGTTCAAGAATCTAAATCGAGATAGGAGACCTCGTTATGAAAAAACTCTATATTAAACAAAAAGTTTTTAGTATTGGTGAGAAGTTTACAATTACGGATGAAAATCAACAGCCGCGTTATTTTGTTGAAGGAAGCTTTTTTAAGATTCCGAAAGAATTCAAAATTTTAGATGAAAATCATCGTGAAGTTGGGGTTATTACGAAAAAAATATTTTCTTGGCTCCCTAAATTCTTCGTTGAAGTAGCTGGTGAAGAAATGATTACCATTACAAAAGAATTTACTTTATTTAAGCCTAGATATTCAATTGATTCACGGGGGATAAATGTCGAAGGAAACTGGTGGGACATGGACTTTGATGTGCGTGTCCACGGCAAAAAAATTGCTGATATTAATAAAAAATGGTTTACTTGGGGCGATACGTATGAAGTGACGATTTTAGATGAAGCGATGGAACAGCTAATCATTTCATTAGTGATTGCTATCGATTGTGTCAAAGCAGACGAGAGTGCAGCAAGTAGTTCTAGTAGTTCTTAGAGTGTAGTTTTTAAGCTACACTCTTTTTTTTGTTCGTCTTTTAGTTGGATTTCAGCTATTTTTTAATGCTAATATTCGAAAATTAGCTTGCAAAAGGGATGTTTTTATTTGTTTAGTTATTTTCTTTCGTTTTTTTTACAAAAAGTATTTACAACGAATAATTAAAGTGTATAATAAACGAGTGCTTAGATATGAATGTACGTGTTTTGTGGGTTGGATTTTACTTTTAATTCTAAATACATTCGTTTTTATCTATAATTACGGAAAATACAGATGATTTTATTCGGAGGGAATATAAAAGATGAAAAAAACAAAATTGATGAAATTAGCTTTAGCAACAGCAGGAATTGTGGCTGTATTAAGTGGTTGTGGAACTGGTGGAACCGATAGTTCAGACTCAAGCAGCAGCTCTTCTAGTAAAGCAAGTTCATCAGAAGTTTCACCAGTAGCCTTAATTACAGATGGAAATGGTGTAGATGATCGCTCGTTCAACCAATCTGCTTGGGAAGGAATGGTTGCCTGGGGAGAAGAAAATGGTTTGGAACAAGGAGCTAATGGTTACCAATATTTCCAATCATCAGGAGAATCTGATTTTATTCCGAATATTGACCAAGCATTAACTGCTGGTTATAAAACAATTTTTGGGATTGGCTTTAAATTACAAGCAGCAATTCAAGAGCAAGCAACAGCCAACCCAGAAGTGAATTTTGTCCTGGTAGATGAAATCGTTGAAGGATTAGATAATACAGTTTCGGCAACATTCAAATCAAATCAATCGGCTTATTTGGCTGGTTTAGCAGCAGCGTATACAACAAAAACGAATACAGTCGGATTCTTAGGTGGCATGCAAATCTCTTTAATTGAAGCCTTTGATGCTGGTTTCCAACAAGGTGTAGCTGATGGTGCAAAAGCTTTGGGTAAAGAAATTAAAGTGATTAGTCAATACGCTGGTGATTTCTCTGCACCAGATAAAGGCCGTACGATTGCTTCAGCTATTTATGCACAAGGCGCAGACATCATTTATGGAGCAGCCGGTGCAACTGGTAATGGCTTATTCCAAGAAGCAAAATCATTAAATGAAACACGTGATGATAAAGTTTGGGTAATCGGTGTTGACCGTGATCAATCCGAAGAAGGTGCCTATAAAAAAGATGGTAAAGATGATAACTTCACATTAACTTCTACATTGAAAGAAGTAGGTGAGGCTGTGAAAGACTTAGCTGAAAAATCAAATAATGGTACATTCCCTGGTGGCGAACATATTGTCTATGGTTTAGAAGAAAATGGTGTTGGTTTAACAGATGGCCAACTTTCTGATGAAGCGAAAGCTGCAGTCAAAGAAGCTCGTGAAAAAATCATTGCAGGTGACATTGTTGTAGAAGATACGTTAAAATAGAATAAATGACGCGGCACAGATAAACGATTTTCATTTGTCTGTGTCGTCTTTAATGAAAAGGAGCAATTATGAGAAAAGTTTATTTGAACCATGATGGTGGCGTGGATGATTTAGTGACCCTATTTTTAATGTTACAAATGGAAGAAGTAGAATTAGTTGGTGTAGGAGTTATTCCAGCAGATTGTTATTTAGAACCTGCTGTTTCAGCAAGTCGTAAAATTATTGATAAGTTTGGTAAAGGACAAAAGCTTTCTGTGGCTGCATCAAACTCTCGCCCTAAAAATCCTTTTCCAAAAGATTGGCGAATGCATGCGTTTACCGTGGATGCTTTACCAATTTTAAATGAAAGTGGCAAAGTAGAAACAGAATTAGCTGAAACATATGCGCATCAGCATTTAATTGATACATTACATGAACAAGATGAAAAAATTGATTTGGTTTTTGTAGGACCTTTAACTGATTTAGCTCGTGCGTTAGAACTTGATGCAACGATTCAAGAAAAGATTGGTAAGTTATATTGGATGGGTGGCACATTTTTAGAAAAGGGCAATGTTGAAGAGCCTGAGCATGATGGATCAGCTGAATGGAATGCCTTTTGGGATCCAGAAGCTGTTGCTGTTGTTTGGGACAGCACAATCGAAATTGTCTTGGTAGCACTAGAAAGTACGAATATGGTACCATTAACCAATGATATTCGTGACATGTGGGCTAGAAATCGATCTGATGAAGGTATTGATTTCTTAGGTCAAGCCTATGCAATTGTTCCACCATTAGTTCACTTCCAAACCAATTCAACTTATTTCTTATGGGATGTATTGACTGCTGCGACATTTGGCAAAGAAGAAATGGTGAAGAAAGAAACAGTGCCATCAATTGTCATTGCGGATGGAGTTAGCCAAGGTAAGACAGAACGCCATAGTGAAGGTCGTCCAGTCGAGTTAGTTTACCATGTAGAACATGATACATTCTTTGACTACATTACTAATCTCGCACGTCAAGAAAAATAACAGAATAAATTTAGAAAAGGACTAGCTTTCTAGTCCTTTTCTATTTAAAATGAAAGAGAAACGACTAACAAAGGAAGTAGGTAAAATCATGTTATATGGATCAATTGAAGCTGGCGGGACAAAATTTGTCTGTGCAGTCGGCAATGAAACATTAGAAATTGTGGAACGCGTGAGTTTTCCAACAACTGTACCAGAAGAAACAATGGCATTAGTTATTGACTTTTTCAACAATTACAAAGAAGAATTGGTTGCAATTGGGGTAGGGTCATTTGGACCAATCGATATTCATCAAGATTCTGAAACATATGGCTACATTACATCGACACCTAAATTAGCATGGCAAAATTATGATTTTGTAGGTACATTAAAAAAAGCGTTCAATTTACCTGTTGCTTGGACAACCGATGTGAATGCAGCTGCTTATGGTGAGTATGTCTTTGGTAATGGAAAAGGTTTATCAAGTGTCGTCTATTATACAATTGGTACGGGCGTTGGTGGAGGCGCTTTACAAGATGGGCGTTTTGTTGAAGGCTTTAGTCATCCTGAAATGGGGCATATGTTAGTAGTGCCACATCAAGAGGATAAATTTGAAGGAAGTTGTCCATTTCATGGCAATTGTTTAGAAGGAATGGCAGCAGGACCAGCCGTTGAAAAACGTAATGGGCGCAAAGGGCAAGATATTCCAGAGGATGATCCATTTTGGGAAATTGAAGCGTATTATATTGCGCAATGTGCCTACAATACAACATTAATGTTATCGCCAGATGTCATTATTTTTGGAGGCGGTGTCATGAAGCAACGTCACATGGTTGACAAAGTTCATCAAGCATTTACAAAATTATTAAATGGCTATGTAAAAACTCCTGAAGTAGATAAATATATCGTAACTCCCGCATTAGAAGACAACGCAGGAACATTAGGTTGTTTAGCTTTAGCGAGAAATGCAGAATTACACGGACATTAATTTAAGCCAAAGGGAGCTAGTATGAGTTTATATCTAGAAATTCCTGAACTAAATCAACAGTTTCCTTATCGTTTTTTATTAAACGATGGGATGACAATTGTTTATCCTCACTGGCATAAAGAAATTGAGTTAATCTATGCTAGTCGAGGCAAGGTAAACATTGGTATTGGTCAAACGGTAGTTGCTTTAGAAGAAGGCGAGATGATTTACTTTGCTAGTGGAGAACCTCATTATTTTCTAGCTTCTCCTGATAGTGAACGCTATGTGTATCAATTTGATTTAAAATTGTTTGATGAGTCTAGTTTGCGTAAAAATGAAGAAAGTCTAATTACTTTATTTGAACAAGGAGAACGCCATAGTCGCTATTGGCCTTTAGAATTTAGTGAGACAATCAAAAATCTACTAGTGGAATTGTACGAATTAGAAACGACACAACCGATGGGTGAAAATTATTTGATACTCGGCGCTCTTTATCGTTTGATTGGTGAATTCTATCATTCGCTGCCACGTAAGACTGAGCAAGTAAAGGTTACGCCAACCGCCGTCCATCGAAAAGAAACGTTAGAACGCTTGAATCAAGTCTTTGATTATATTGAAACGCGTTATCAAGAAGCGATTACGGTAGAAGAAGTTGCCAAATTTGTAGGATTTAGTCCATATTATTTTACTCGCTTTTTCAAGAAAAATACCGGACAAACATTTATCCAGTTTTTGACAGAATATCGGGTCAATCAAGCAAAATTTATCTTGGCAAACGAAAAACTACCCATGGCAGAAGTTGCAGAACAAGCTGGTTTTTCGAGTGTAAAGACCTTTCATCACGTTTTTAAAGAAGCTGTGGGACAATCCCCATTACAATATCAAAAGAAGATGACGGAATAAAAAAAGGATGAGCGAAAGGGACTGACCCTATAAATTAAGACACAAACAAAAAAGCATATACTAGGCTATAGATTTACGATATTCTATCGGAGATTTATAGCCTAATTTTTGTTGAATTCGAATTTTATTATAGTAATTAATGTAATCTATAACTGTCTGTATTACAATAGATGTAGGTTCATTATTGAGCCTATCTAAATAGAACGTTTCAGACTTTAGAGAGGCATGAAACGATTCGATGCAAGCATTATCTGAGGGTGTCCCTTTTCGGGACATGCTCATGGTAATGCTTTTTCTTTGTACTTCTTCTTGATAACGATATGAGGTGTACACCGATCCCTGATCACTATGCAGTAAACAATCGGTTACTTCTGGAAGTTGTTCTAAAGTTTTAAGAACAAAATTAATATCTTGTTTTTCACCAATATTGTAAGCAATGATTTCACCATTATACAAATCCATGATAGAAGACAAATAAAGTTGCTTTCTTCCAAAAGGTAGATACGTAATATCTGTAACTAGCTTTTGGAATCGTTCATTAGAATTAAATTGACGATTTAGTTTGTTTTCAACAACCTTAAAAGGTTGTCCCATTTTTTTACGTTTTTTAACTTTCACTTTACAATTCCAGTTATATTTTTGCATGATACGTTGAACAGTATTTTTACTCACTTTTCTTTTTCTATTTAATAGGGCAGTAATTTTTCTATAACCATATCTATCCTGAATAATTCATACTTTGACTTCAAACCGTCTGAAACTGCCTAACGGCAGTCTTCATTTACTTTTTCATTTTCACCTGTTAAGTGATGCAAAAAGAACCCCATTCTGATATGGTAAAGGTGTCGAAACCAACCATAAGAAAGGAGTTCTTCTCATGACTAGCTTACACAAAAACCAGGTAAAATTCAATTCAAATTTGACTATTTCACATACAGGTGGTCGCTTATCGAGTGATTCGGGTTTGGTCTTAGTTAAAGAGGTGATGAATACCTTCGACTTTTCACACGTAGCTAAACAGTGGCTCCATATTAAAGACAAACGTGTTTACTTCACACATGATAACTTAGCGATATTAGAACAACTCATTATGCAGTTAATTGCTGGGTACTCGGCAGACTCATCAGCTAATCTATTAAGACAGGATCCAGTCTTTCAAGCTGTACTCGGTAAAAAAGAGTTGGCCTCACAATCGTCAATCTCACGGTTTTTAGATCGTTTCACCGAGGAGAACATGGATCAACTCCAAGCATTAAATCAGTCGCTGATTGATAAAGCGCGTTTGATTCGCAATGACACCGAGTTAATCATTGATGTCGATTCCACACATTCGGATACCTTTGGACGCCAAGAACAAACAGATTATAATGCCCATTATCAAACCTACGGCTATCACCCATTAGTTGCATTTGACGGATTGACCGGAGATTTCCTAAAAGCTGAACTGCGTTCAGGCAATCAGTACACGTCTAAAGGGGTAAAAGCCTTTATCGACCCGCTGTTACACCACTACAAGAGCACGTTACCTCATACCGAGATATTGGTTCGGGGTGACAGCGGCTTCGCCACACCAGAGGTGTATGAATCTTGTGAAGCAACTGAAAGCCAGTACGTTATCCGATTAAAGAGCAATCGGAGGTTAAGTCAGTTAGCTGAACACTCTGTTCTTTATGGGGATAATAAAAAATGGGAAGACCGAGAAATACAGTATTTTTCACTCCCTTATCAAGCACAATCCTGGTCAAAACCCCGTCGCGTTTGTATTCGATCAATCCGTGAAGCAGGAGAGCTTCTTTTTCACCACGCATTCATTGTGACGAATCTATCCGATAATGTCTCGCCTGAAGTCATATTCTCTCTTTACGGCAAGCGTGGAACAATGGAAAATTTCATCAAAGAAGCGAAATCAGGCTTTTATTTTGACAAAACAGATAGTCCGCGTTTCCTGGAAAATCATGTCAGAATGATGATCAGTGTCCTGGCTTACAACCTCGTCAATTTTTTAAAGACCATTGGATTTGAACAAGTGAATCGGGGGATGACGATTCATTCTATACGATTGACATTGCTTAAAGTTGCCGGAAAACTCGTTAAAACAGGTAGACAAGTCTATCTCAAACTGTCGAGTTATCATGTGTATCAAACTGAATTTTATAAGGTTTTTGAACGCCTACGGCGATCTAGGCAATGGATTTAGGCTAGTTATCGTAAAAATTTTTAACCTATTTTTCCAAGGGATCAGTCTGCCCTTAAATAGACAAATAATTTTTATTATAGCCTTCTTCCGTATATATCCTGTTCGAAAACACATTATTTTGGAAGAATGTATCTGCCTAATTTAAATATAGGCACTTTGTTCAAAAAAATAGCTTAAATTTAGAGCTATGAATTATTCAGGTCTATACTTATTTTCTAAACATAATTGTTGTATATCTAATTCTAAATCTGTTAATTGTCTAATTTTTTTATTTTTAAGCCAGCCATAGTAAGTAGAACGAGATATTTTGAATAAACCACATAACTCAGTAACGGTCATTTTTCCTTTCATACTAGAAACTAAATCTATAAATATTTTGGGTTCCACATCCTTTCCAATTCGTTGTACTTTTTTAGGATATCTAACTGCTGAGTTAAAAATCTATTCTCAACTTTTAATCGTTCTATTTCAGATACATATTCAGGTCCTTTGTTAAAACTATATTGTTTGCCAACTGGTTGAAGAAACCTATGTGTTTCTCCCTTTCTATACCAACGCCACCATGTTTCAACTTGTGTTTTATTTTTAATATTTAATTCTGTCATAATTTCTTTAGTTGTCATTCCAGATAATTTTAATTCAATCACCTTATTTTTTACTTCAATTGGATATGCCACTCTTGTTCCCATCAAAAAACACCTCCTGTTAAATTCATTTTAATTGAATTCAACAGAAAGTGCTTTTTTATTGTGTCTTATTATTTTGGGTCAGTTCAAAATTTATACTTCGCTCATCCTTTTTTTATGTTGTGTACTTAGGTAAAGTAATGCGTACAGTCGTTCCAACATTTAATATGGACGTATAAACAATAGCATCTTTAACTCCATAATATAAAGCAATTCGTTGTTTAACATTTTGAATCCCATAATGTTTTCCTTGATGAGTTAAAATAGTGGCAGCTTGCTCAGTTGCCATTCCTCGCCCATTGTCGCTAATTTCAAATTGTAAATGATTATTTAAAACTTTGCCACGAATGGTCAATTTACCACGTCGTTCATCTTCAATATGGTCAATTCCATGAAAGATGGCATTTTCAACAAATGGTTGAATCAATAAGGTAATAATTTCATATTGTTTAATTTCTTCGTCTACATCGATCGCTAAATCAAAAGAATGATTGTGCATTTTTAATTGGATTTTTGCATAGGTAATCGTTAATTCTAACTCTTTAGCAACCGATAAGCGACTTTTACCATTATTTAAGCTTAAACGATAAAATTGAGAAAGTAGCTGTGCCATCTCACTAATTTCTTGATTGCCTGTCAATAAGGCTTTGTTATTAATTAAGGACAAAGAATTGTAGAAAAAATGTGGATTAATTTGAGCTTGTAGTGCACGTAGCTCATGTTTTTGTTGTTTGATTTCAGATTTATAGACTTTATTGATAAGTTCTTGGATTTGATGAATCATCTGGTAGAAACTTTGATAGAGTTTACCTATTTCATCATTTGATTGATAGGTAGGTTTTAGATTTAAAGTATTCTCTGGTGAATCATTCATTTGATTCGCCAATTTTTGAATAGGTGCAACAACTGTCTTAGATAAGCCAATGATTGATAAGCTCAACATGACAATCGCAAATAAAAAAATCAAACATGCCACAGAAGCTAGCAAAAGTACACCATTATAAACAGAGTACATAGGTCGTGAAAAGGTAATTATCCAATCATTTTTTAATTGTTTTTGATTTTTAATTTGTGATTGGTTAAGCGTTTGCATTAAACGAGAAAAAAAGCTTAATTGTTCAGGTTGTTCATTAGAGAATTGAAATAAGTTTTCATTTTTTTCATTAGTGATTGTTAAACGATAAGGTTCATTGGATATATTATCTAGATTATCAAAAATAACTTCTGGTGACAGCTGGAAAACAATAATATTGGTATCAGCGTTCTTAGTAGAAAATAGTTGACTGTATAAATAAATTTGATTCTGTTTATTATCAAAAAAATAAGAAATATTGGTAGTGTTATTTAGCTTGAATTTTGAAGTAATATCACCTGGAACTATTTTTTTGACGTATTTTCCATGATCGTACAAATTAATGGAAGTATATAAGGTAATGTTAGCAATGGTATCTTGTTGTGAATAAATACTGCGAAACAAAGGGACAATTGTATTGGTATATAAGTCATATTGTTCAAAATTGCTCGGATTTTCAATAGATAATTCATCAATTAAAAATTGAGAACTTGTTAAAAAAGCAATGGCTTCTTCATAAGTAGTTAATCGTAAATTAATTTGTTGATACGTAGCTGTCAGATTATCTTGATTATTCGATTTTTCGCGTTCAATAATAAAATGTTGAATCGTTCCTATACTGAAAAAAGTAAGTAAGAGTAATGGGAAAAGACTTGCCGCAAAAGAAATCACAACAATTTTTCTTTGAAAAGGCAAGTTCTGGAAAAATGCTTTGAATTTAGTATTCATTTTCAATTATCCCCTTTATTTTTCGAAAACGTTCGGGTGTCACTCCAGTATATTTTTGAAAACTTTTAATAAAATACGAGTGACTGTTAAAACCTACTAACTGACTAATCTCACGAATACGATGATGGGAATGAATGAGTAACTCTTTTGCCTTTTCCATCCGTAGTTCATTTAAATATTTCGTAATTCCAATTTTTTCTTCTCGCTTGAACAAATCACTCAAATATTTGGGTGCAAGATGAACATTATTAGCTAAAATTTCTAAATTTAAGTCTTCTTGATAATGATTCCACATATAGTTTTTTGTTTCACGAACATATTCATTGGTCGTCTTATTCAAGTCATTCAATCGTTGTTGTGTTAATTGAAATAATTTTATGAATGCTTTGGGTATTTGCTCAAAAGTGGCGGCTTCTAGAATTATTTCCAAATCAGTTCTGACTTCCATAGGGGGAATTGCTACAAGTTCGACAATATTACGATACACTGTAGCAAAGAAAAATTTTACAATACTGGGTGTTTCGCTAGCTGCTTGCTCATACTGTGAAAATAAAAGGCTCATTTGCTTTTGAAGAGCTTCAAAATCTTGAAGATGGATAGTATTTTTTATTTCATTTAAAATATTTTCCTCTTTGACGATATCTTTGGTAGGTAATGCTAATCCTAATGTAGGTTGACTATCTATTTGATAGAATTTCTTTGTAATTTGTTCATTATGTTGTTGATAAACTTGGTAAATATCCAAAGCTTTATGAATACGTTGAGATAATTCAAGAGTTACTTCAATTCCTAAGTCTTTTTGAAGCTGTTGTACTAGCTCGCGTTTTTTTAAGACAGCCTCGTGAAAAGTAGAAACTGAGAGTAAGTAAACAAAGCGTGTTAAACTTGTTCGAATCAATACAGCATCCTCTACATAGAGATAAAGAAAATTTTCCAACTTTGCTGCTTCATCATGGTTGCTGTCGATTGTTAGCAGATATGTTGTTTTTGTAAGTAGAGGAAAAGCAAGAGACTGTTCTTCTAGAGTTAATTGTTCAAAAGAAATCCCACTAAACAATTTGATTAATAAATCCTGCTGATTAATTCGTTGTTGTTGTATACTTTCAATTTTTGTTTTTTTGATAGACGTAACTAATTTATCTAACTGTAAATAAAATTCTTCTGGATTAATAGGTTTTAGAAGATAATTTACTGCTTGTAAATCAAGTGCTTTTTTAGCGTAAGTAAAATCATCATAGCCACTAATAAATAATATGGGTAATTGTTGATGTTTTTTCCGAATTGTTTCAGCCAGTTCAATTCCTGTTGTAAAAGGCATTTGTACATCGGTAATCAATAAATCAATCTGTTGGTTAGTAAAAATATTAAGTGCTTCTTTGCCATTGGTGGCTTCATAAATTACCCACTGGGTTGAATGTTTTTCTAAAAGAAAATATAGTAGTTCACGTTGATCGAAATGATCATCCGCAATTAATACATGGTACATGTGAAAACCTCCTAAAAACTAGTTGAACAATTAAAAGTATAGTCTGAATTTCCTGTTCCTACAAATAAGAATGAATATTCTTGTTGAAAGCGCTTCATGTTATGGAATTTGTTTTATAAAAATGGAAAATGTGCTATTTATGCGATGAAAACGATTGCGTATACTTGTATTATCAAATAACGGAGGGATACAAAAATGAAAAGCTGGAAAAAGAAAACTTTATTTTCACTTTTAGCAATTGCACCGCTAGTTTTAACCGCTTGTGGTGGGGAAAAGACAGAAGAAGCACCTACGAATCAAGACGGGGATATTATTATGACTGTAGGTCAACAAACAGCTCCAAATTCAAAATTACCTCAAGGGGATAGTTACAGTGATAATGCCTATCGCCGTTTAGTTAAGGAAAAATTAGGTGTTGAATTAGAAAGCTCTTTTGAAGCGAATGGAGATGATTATAATCGTCAAGTTTCGTTGTCAATTGCTTCAGGAGATATTCCCGATATGATGGTAGTAGGACGAGATGAATTAGAAGAATTAGCCGATAATGGTCTAATTGCTGATTTGACTGATATTTATGCAGAACATGCCAGTGAGTATATTAAAGAAATTTATCAATCATTTGATAATGTTCAACTAGATGCAGCAACGATTGATGATCGTTTGATGGCTTTACCGGGAACAGCAAATGATTTTGGACCAAACTTAGTATGGGTTCGTCAAGACTGGTTAGATAAATTAAATATCAAGTTGGATAAAGATGGGAACCAAGCCATTACTTTAGATGAATTAGAAGCAACTGCTAAAGCGTTTCAAGAAGAAGATGCGGGTGGTACTGGGAAAACTAAAGGAATTGCTTTTGCCAATTGGTTGACTTCAGATAATCATGGTGGCTCAGGTTATACTGCTACAGCTATTTTAAATGCTTTTAATGCGTATCCTAAAACGTATTTAGAAAATGAAAAAGGTGATTTAGTTTATGGTTCTAACACACCTGAAATGAAAGACGGGCTAACTTATTTGAAAGACTGGTTTGACGCAGGTGTATTAGATGCTCAATTTGGTACAAGAACATATGATGATATCAATGCAATGATGGTCAATGGTGAGTTAGGAATTATTCCTGGACCATGGCATATGCCAGACTGGGCTTTAGTTCAAGCAAAAACAACGAATCCAAATGCCGAGTTTACTCCTTTTGCAATCGAGGACAAAGATGGCAAAGTGAATGGCGTTGCCAAACCAGGTGTTGGAAATTTCGTAGTCGTACGTAAGGGATTTGAAAAACCAGAACTTGTTGTAGAAATGATTGATTTGATTTTTGATGAAGTTGCTAATTCAAAAGACATTGAAAATGAATTTCCCGAAATTTATCAATATATGAAGCAAGCTGTGGATGGCTCTGTACGTCCAGTCAATATTGAGATGTTTAAAAACTTAAGTGAAATCGATGACGCAGTGATAGCATCGAATGCCGCTTTAGGAGAAACTGATATTGAAGATATTGATAGTTTTATTGTTAGAAATAATGCGAATAAAATTAAATCCTATCTAGACAATCCGAAAGAAGCTGATCCAACTGATTGGGCAGTTTATGCTTCACGTTTGCTAGCCGTAGATAATGTGATGAATGGTGTTCGACAAAATGGAAGTTTTAATGAAATACATCCAATTGCTATCTTTGAAAAAATTAAAGCAAATGAACGAAATGGTGCACAAGTAGCCAAGATAGAAGAAGAAACCTTTATCAAATTTGTTACTGGTGAAGAATCGATTGCTAACTTTGATGATTACGTAGAAAAATGGAATCAACAAGGTGGTCAGGCAATTTTAGATGAAATGAGTACAATTATCAAAGAAAATAAATAATTATGTCTGGAAGTGAGACTGTAACATAAGTCTAGTTAACAGTGAAATATCCGAACTACGTAGAACATTGCGACTGTATTTTTTGTTTCGTATCATTCGGTTACTTTATCTTGTTGTGACTTATGTCGCAGTCTCATCTTTATCAAAACAAGTAGAGGAGAAAACTATGAAGAGAAAAAAAGAAAATAAAGCTTGGTTTGCGAAAGACCAATGGCTATTTTTAGCAATGATTACTCCTGGATTGATTTTTTTAGCTGTTTTTTCATATGCACCAATGTTTGGGTTGATTATGGCCTTTCAGGATTTTGTACCTGCAAGAGGTTTTTTAAGTTCTGAATTTGTGTGGTTTGATAATTTTAAATACATACTTAATCTTCCTGATATTTGGCAAGTTACCTATAATACAGTTTTTATTGCGGTAGGAAAAATTATTTTTAATACGATTATTCCAATCGCATTTGCTATTTTATTAAATGAAATTCGTGTGAAGTGGATGAAAAAGTCTATGCAAACGATTGTCTATCTTCCACATTTTCTATCTTGGGTTATTTTGGCGTCTGTTGTAGTGAATTTATTTAATTTGGATGGTACTGTCAATCAAATTTTAACCAATTTAGGGTTGGATTCTATAAATTTTTTAGGTAGCAACAAAGTATTTCCGCATTTGTTAATTTGGACGGATGTTTGGAAAGGATTTGGTTATAATTCCATCATTTTCTTAGCAGCGATTACGTCGATTGACCCAGGGTTATATGAAGCAGCTACAATGGATGGGGCAAATTGGGGTCAAAAAGTGCGTCACGTTACATTACCAGGAATGATGCCTTTTATTATTTTAATGACAATTTTAGCTTTACCAAATATTTTAAGTGCAGGATTTGATCAAGTATACAATCTATATTCTCCTCCTGTTTATGCAAGTGGTGATGTCTTAGATACGTATATCTATCGAATTGGTCTAATTGGTAGAGACTATAGTTTGGGAGCAGCAGTCGGATTAATTCGTTCAATTATTGGCTTAGTATTGATATTAACTTCTAATAAAATTGCAGAAAAAGCGACTAATCGTGTGATGTTCTAACTAAAGGAGGGTATTTTATGAAGGAAAAATTTGGTGTACGTCAATTTGTTATTTACACTATTGTCATTTTATTAACATTATCTTGCTTGATTCCATTATTAAATGTTTTAGCGTTGTCGTTGAGTAGCTCACAAGCAGTAGCAGGAAATCGTGTCGGATTATGGCCGGTAGAATTGACATGGGCAGCCTATGAAAGAATTGTGAATGATACCCAATTTTGGCGTTCGTTTGGGATTTCTGTGTTTCGTGTACTTGTTACGTTGGTACTGAATATCGTTTTAATTGTTACATTGGCTTATCCACTATCTAAATCAGCTAAAGTATTTTATTCTAGAAAGTTTTTTATGAGTCTGATTATTTTTGCTATGTTATTTAATGGTGGAATGATTCCAACTTATTTAATTGTACGTAATCTGGGCTTAATTAACAGTGTTTGGTCTTTAATTTTACCAGGTGCAGTTCCGATAGGGAGTATGATTTTAGTTATGAATTTTTTCCGTGGTGTACCCAAATCCTTGGAAGAATCGGCTTTATTAGATGGCGCTAATGCTTGGGATATTTTATTAAAGATTTATATTCCCATTTCGTTGCCTTCGCTAGCAACAGTTTCCTTGTTTAGTATTGTAGGTAGTTGGAATGACTTTTTTGGTGGATTAATTTATATGACAAAGATTGAAAACTATCCCCTTATGACCTACATTCAATCATTATCAGTTAATATCGCAGAAACACTTCAAAATGCAGCTGGTTTATCTACAGAGCAGTTACAAAGTTTATTAGCTGTTTCTGATCGTAATTTAAATGCAGCTAAGATTGTTGTAGCAATTGTACCATTGTTAGTTATTTATCCATTTTTACAAAAGTATTTTGTACAAGGGATTGTAGTTGGAGCAGTGAAGGAGTAGAGAGATGATGGAAAATATATTTCGAATAGATGGGTTATTTTATCGAGTGATGATGAAAATTTGGCATCTATTACTACTAAACTTTCTGATTCTGATTTTTAGTTTACCACTCGTTACCATTGGTGCTGCTCAAACAGCAGGTTTTACAGTGACTACACGAATGATTACTAAAAATGAAATACATCTTACAACTACGTTTATATCATCTTTTAAAAAGAATTTTAAACAAAGTACAATGATGTGGGGAATATTACTAGTCATTAGTAGCATTTTAATTATCAATTGGAATTACGTCGTTCATTTTCAGCAACTGCATAGTTGGCTGGTAGTCGGTCTAGGCTTGGTAACCTTGTTAGTAATGAATATTTCTCAATATGCTTTTTTTTATCTTTCTCGTTTCGACGATTCGCTTCAACAAGTGCTGCGTAATTTGTTGAAATTACTGTTGCGTTATCCAATTAGTAGTTTACTTTTAATAGGTGTTTGGCTGGCACCAATTTTCGTGATGGTATTGTCTCCGTATGCATTTGTTTTTGGGATGTATATGAGTTGCTTTCTTGGTATTAGTTTTATTCATTTTTTAAGAACCTATTTATTATTGGCTGTTTTTGAGAAAATTTTAAAATAAACAAATAAGATTATTTATTACGAGAAGTAGTTTTTCCAATAACTATAGCAGAGATTACTGATTATTTGGAGCACTTAGTTATTTATGAAATTGCCACCAACGGACAACTTTTATCTACACAAATCAGTTGTTATGATGGTAGCTGGATTGGCTTTCCTAGTGATGAAGGTTCTTATTGTGCCAAAGGTAGTCGCTATTTGATGGAATATGTGGGGTTACTTTCTTCTGGCGTGTCAGTTTTTATGGCAGGAGAAGAATTCAATGCATCTTATCGACCGTTGATAAATTTGTCGTCCTATTAATTTGGTAATGGTATAACTAAAGGTGTTCGATGGTTATATGAAATTGGTTAGATTGAGAACAACTAAATGATTCATTGAAACATGCGATGCTTCAAGATGTAAAACGATTCATTCCTATTCGACATAAATATTCTCATTTAACTCATGGATTTAGAATGAATTAAATGGGAATGCCGTATGCAACTATGGATTATTCTGGCGAGGGGATTTTACCAATACGAGCAACGAATAATTTTAGTAGCGGCTAATCCACATATCGATTGAGCAGTTACGGTAACTTTTAATTTTGATCAGATTTTTTCTACAGATAAGAATCAAGTTGGAAATAAAATGGTGAGTCATCAACAACAGGAATTTAGCCTCCGTAAGTTAAACCATACACAATGGATAATTGAAGAAGATTTGGTTGCACGAGGAGATGGATTAGCTTTGGAAATACAAAAAGTAAACTAAAAAAGGTGGATGAGCAAAATTTACACTTTGCTCATCCACCTTTTACGTCGTTTGGCCCTGTAAAACTTTAACTGGTAATTTATATGCAGGCTCTAGTTGTTTGTCAGGGGAGGTGATACGCTGAATCAGCAATTCAACCAGCAATTCAGCTAATTCTTCAATTGGTTGTACGACAGTTGTTAAATGAGGAAAGTAATTTTGTATAAAGCGGGTACCATCATAACCAATTAATTTTAATTCTTTGGGAATATTTCGTTGTAGCTCTTGGCACAAATTATAAACAAGAGTCGCTGTTAAATCATCTGTACAAAATAAGCTGTCAATATCCTCTTCTTCTAAGATACGTTTGAGGCGCATTGTTTTTAAGGCAAGTGAATGTTCAAAAGATTCAAAACGATAGATATGTTCAGTTAATTTTTGTGTCTTA
Organism: Enterococcus sp. AMC2644; assembly: GCF_058216475.1. Taxonomy (NCBI): domain Bacteria; kingdom Bacillati; phylum Bacillota; class Bacilli; order Lactobacillales; family Enterococcaceae; genus Enterococcus; species Enterococcus sp. AMC2644. Next base: position 890,918 of record NZ_CM177095.1, on the reverse strand, counting down.
ATAAAATCACGATAGCCGTGCAGACGATTATTTGTAGGGGAATCAGAAGCGTTACTACCAGTAATGATTCCAATTTTTTTTGCACCTTGTGAAAATAAATGTTCTGTCGCCAGATAACCACCTTGATAATTATCACCACCAACAATCGGAATGCTGTCTGCTAGGGCGCGATCAAAAGAAACAATTGGTAAATTCACTTGCTCATATTCTTTGATTCCTAGATTGTGAGCACCAGCAATAATACCGTCAACTTTATTTGCTGCAAGCATATTTAAATATGCTTGTTCTTTTTCTTTATTGTTAGCACTGTCGCATAAAATTGATTTGTAGCCACGCTCAAAAAATTTTGTTTCTAGTTTTTCAACCAATTCACCAAAAAATGGGTGGGCGACTGTTGGAAAAATTAAGCCGATTAGTTGCGTGTTTTTTCCTTGTAGCGAACGAGCTAATGAATTTGGTTGATAATTCAATTCTTTCATGGCTGCGTGGACTTTATCAATTGTTTTTTGACTTAATGAACCATAGTTATTAATCACGCGTGAAACAGTCGTTGGTGAAACGCCTGCTTTTTTTGCAACATCTGTGAGTTTAATTGCCATCGTCTGTACTCCTTAGTTTTGTGATGATGACCGTAATTCCCAGTATTTGCCAGTATATTCGCCTTGATCGCCTTCAATGAAGAGGTGGGTTTCGTCTGCTTGTGGGAAAACGCGGGAAGTTAATGCATATTCACCATTATTGACGAAAATCTCACAAATTGATTGATCGACAAAGATTTGAAGGTTCACTGCTTGATTTGGAGCAATTTCAATTGTCCGTGTGTTACCAAACTCTTCATTTAACGGTAAACTCACTTGAGAACGGTCTAAGATTATCTTACCATTTTTTGTATCAAAATGAAGCGCTAACTTATGGTTATTTTGTTCATCTGCAAAGAAAGATAGTGTCCCTTGACTATCTGCTGGTAAACTCATCTCAAGTTCATAACAATTTGTTGTACTTGCCACAATTGCTTGACGTGTTGTAAGTGTCCCTTGCACAGATGTTTGTGTTTGACGCAATGCTTGATGTTCTACAACAGGTTGTTGGTACAAGTGATTGTCTTGGATATGCAATTCACGAACTAAACTTAAGCAATGTGCCCAGCCCTCGGCATCTGTTGGATATTCTAATTCGGGTAAACCAGCCCAACCAACACTTAGTATGCGCCCATCAGGAGCGTTGAAAGCTTGAGTAGCATATAAATCAAATCCGTCATCTAAGTTTTGTAAAGGTTGTGGATTGATAATTTTTAAATTTTCACAGTCAAAACGCTCACCAATGACAACCATATTTGGATAAATATTATTGTAAGAGGCAACCTCTTTATTCATTCCTTGTGGACAGAAAATTAACACCGGACGTTCATCGATAAAGAGTAGGTTCGGACATTCAACCATGAAGCCCATTGATTCATTTGTAAAATCCAATTCTCCTAATAATGTCCATTCAGTAACATTTAGGCTTTGGTAAACCAGTACTTTGCCTTCTTCTTGTTTATTTTGAACCCCAATCACTAATAAATAACCGTCTTTATAAGGAATTACTTGTGGATCACGAAAATGTGTAGTATAGCCTTTTGGTGGAGCGGGAATCAAGGGTTCTTCAATTTTTGTCACTTGATTATCCTTGTCCATCCAAGCGCCTAGCTGATAAGCAGCGCGTTCCCAATTCTCACCGCGCACATTTCCAGTATAGGCCAGTAGCAATTGATCGCCTATGGGTAAGGCAGTCCCTGAATATACGCCATGACTGTCATATTGATTATCTGGAAGCAAACCATAACCTTCATCTTGCCAATCAACTAAGTTAGTAGAAGAAAGATGATACCAAGATTTTAAGCCGTGAACTGGACCGAATGGATATAGTTGATAAAACAAATGCCAACGTCCGTTAAAATAAGAAAAGCCATTGGGATCATTCAACAATCCCGAATTGGGTTGGATATGATAGTTCATATGCCAGGGGGAATCTTTTTTTGCTGTAATTAATTTTTGCGAATAGTCTTCTTCCCATTCTTCATAGGGACGATATCGCATTTCAGTTGTCCATTCCTTCATTATAAACAAGCTCCTTTTATAAATTCTTATATTAAAGATAGCTTTTTTTAGCTATTTTGTCAAACGTATAACAAGTAACTATTAGTTGATTTAACAATGAAGGCTGCGTTTTCTGAAATAATTTAAAAATATTTTGATAAACGTTTGACAATTTTTGTGAATGCGTTATAATGAAAATCAGAAAAGCGATTACATTTAAGGAGGAAATAAAATGGATCACAAAAAAGTTGCGTTAGAAGTGATTGAGGCAGTTGGAGAAGATAATTTGGTTGCAGCAGCTCATTGCGCCACACGGTTACGTTTGGTTTTGAGAGATTCAAGTAAAATTGATCAAAATGCATTGGATAACAACGATGATGTGAAAGGAACGTTTGAAACAAATGGTCAGTATCAAATTATTATTGGACCTGGGGATGTAAATAAAGTTTATGCAGAAATTGTTCAAGCTACTGGAGTGAAGGAAGCATCAACTGATGATTTGAAAGAAATCGCTACCAGTGGGAAGAAACCAAATCCTATTATGGCTCTAGCAAAAGTATTATCTGACATCTTTGTTCCGTTGATTCCAGCGTTAGTTGCTGGTGGTTTATTAATGGCAATTAACAATGTATTAACGTCTCAAGGGTTATTTGGTCCCCAATCAGTTGTGGAAATGTTTCCGGCATTTAACGATTTTGCAAGTATTATTAATTTATTAGCGTCGGCGCCATTTGCTTTCTTACCAATATTAGTAGGATTTTCAGCAACACAGCGTTTTGGTGGAAATGGTTATTTAGGAGCAGCAATGGCCATGGCCATGGTTATGCCGGACTTGGTCAACGGCTATGGTGTAGCAAATGCAGTTGCTGAAGGAACTATGCCTTATTGGAATATCTTTGGGTTACAAGTGGCTCAAGCTGGTTATCAAGGTTCTGTTTTACCTGTTCTGGCAGTTTCTTACATTTTGGCAAACTTGGAAAACTTTTTCCATAAACGCATTCCCAAAGTATTTGACTTTACATTTACACCAATGTTAGCAATTATTCTTACTGGTTTCTTAACTTTCACGATTGTTGGTCCAGTGATGCGGACGGTTTCTGATGGGTTAACGGATGGATTAGTTTGGTTGTATAGTACGACTGGAGCAGTTGGTTTGGGTCTATTTGGTATCTTCTATTCTTCAATTGTTATCACTGGTTTACACCAAAGTTTCCCAGCAATTGAAACAACCTTATTAGCAGATATTGCTAAAACAGGCGGATCATTTATTTTCCCAATTGCAGCAATGGCCAATATCGCACAAGGTGCTGCAACATTTGCGGTATTCTTTATTACAAAGAATGAAAAACAAAAAAGTTTGGCATCTTCTGCGGGGATTTCGGCAATGTTAGGAATTACTGAACCTGCTATCTTCGGGGTTAACTTGAAATTAAAATATCCGTTTGTTTGTGCGATGATTGCCTCGGGTATTGCAAGTGTATTCATTGGTTTGTTCCATGTTTTATCCGTATCAATGGGACCTGCTGGTATTATTGGATTCATTTCAATCCCAGCTAAATTTGTGCCAAGTTTCTTGATTTGTGCAGTGATTAGTTTCGTAATAGCATTTGTCTTAACCTTTGTTTACGGTAAAAAGAAAATGTCTGAATCAGAAGTAGCAGTAGTAGCGAATGACACAACATCTGTATCATCAGAAGCTTCAGTAACACCAGAAGTGACAAACAAAGCAGAAAAAGTAAGCTCTCCAGTGAAAGGTCAAGCAACAGCCTTATCGACAGTGAATGATCCTGTTTTTTCAAGTGAAATGATGGGTAAAGGGATTGCTGTTAAACCTGCAAGTGATGAAGTTTTTGCACCAGTTGATGGCACATTGACAGTGGTTTATGATACAAAACATGCTTATGGTATTGAGTCAGATAATGGTGCCGAAATTCTAATTCACATTGGAATTGACACGGTAAATCTAGCAGGTAAGCATTTCACAACAGCTAAAAAAAGTGGCGATAAAGTCAAAAAAGGTGACTTATTAGGTACGTTTGATCGTGCAGCTATCCAAAAAGCGGGTTACGATGATACAGTAATGGTTATTGTGACTAATACAGCGAATTATTCTGACATCGTTCCTTCAGGAAAAATAGAAGTGAATGCAGGCGAAGTAATTTTAGAAGCTAAATCATAAAAAGGAAAAAGCGGTTTGAAAGAAATCTTTCGAACCGCTTTTTCGAACACTCAAGCTAAAATTTGTAATGAAACTAGCCTATTAGCTTAACCAATGAGCTAGCTTCATGATACTTTTTTCCAGTGAAAGACGTGTGTATAAAAATCTTCTTTTACTCGAGGAATCAAGACCCCCGCTTGATTTAATTCTGCGCCGCTATATTGTTGCTTTGTATCAATGTCTTCGTAAATTGCTTCAGCGTCAAGGTAGTGCATTTTTAAATATTTAGTGGGACAAGCGGGTCTGGATAAGCCGTTAAAGTAAATGACAAGCGCTTCTTCGTCATTCATAAATAACCAACCACTAGCAAAATGTGTATCTGGCGCTTGTAAACGATAAAATTGTCCGAATTGGAACAAGTGTCGATGTACTTGATAAAAAGCAATTTGTTGTTTGACTTCTTGAAGATCTTTTTTAGACAGTTTTTGTAAGTCTAATTCGTAGCCTAAATTGCCACTCATCGCTAACCAGCCACGTGTTTCCAATAAGGTGGTTCTGCCGACTTGATGGTTGGGAGTAGATGACACGTGTGCCCCCATCATAATTGGTGGATATAAGTAGCTGTAGCCGTATTGAATGACACTGCGACAAAGTGCATCAGAATTATCACTGGTCCAAGTTTGAGGCATATAATACATCATCCCCGGATCAAAACGACCGCCACCACTTGAACAATTTTCAAATAAACAGTCGGGAAATTGCTCGGTTAAGACATCTAATATGCGATATAACCCAAGTACATAGCGATGCCCAATTTCTTTTTGTTGATGTGCTGTAAAATAGGCACTACCAACCTCAGTTAAATGGCGGTTCATGTCCCATTTAATATAGTCGATATCACCCGTTTTTAAATAATTAGCTATGGTAGTAATTAAGTATTCTTGTACATCTGTACGACTAAGGTCAAGTACTAATTGTTGTCGTCCTTCTGTTAAGGGATAGTTGGGAACTTGAAGCGCCCACTCAGGATGTTGTTGGAATAATTGACTTCTCCTGGAAAGCATTTCAGGCTCAAACCATAAGCCAAACTGCATGCCTAAGCGATGAATTTCTTTTGCTAGTCCATGGATGCCATGGGGCAATTTATTTTGATTGACGAACCAATCACCTAAAGAAGAATCGTCAGAATGGCGTTCACCAAACCAACCGTCATCTAAAACGAATAATTCAATGCCAATTTCTGCTGCTTTGTTTGCTTGGTTAATTAATTCTTGTTCAGATAATTCGAAATAATTCGCTTCCCAGGTATTTAATAAAATTGGACGTTCTTTCTGTGCCCAATTAGTAGGAACTAAATGTTCTTGATATAGCTGGTGAAAGGTTTGCGACATGCCGTTTAAGCCTTGACTTGAGTAATTTAAGACAACTTCTGGTGTATAAAAGCAATCATTTGCTTTTAATTGCCACTCGAAGTGATCAGGATGAATTCCGACTTGAACCCGAGTTGTGCCATATTGTTCAAGTTCTACTTGAGCAATGAAATTTCCGCTATAAACGAAATGAAAAGCAAAAACTTCTCCTTGAAATTCGGAAGTATAAGGATTGGTTAATGCTACAAATGGTTGATGTTGTGGACTACTTGTTCCACGAGTGCTTTCGATCCGATGAATACCTGGACGGATTGGTTGGCGGGTAATAATTGCTTCATTGGTGTGGGAGCCATCCAAAGTAATTAAATCAAATTGACTTTCAGCTAAATCAATAGACATTGATCCGGGATTTTCCAAAGCGACTGCTGTCTCACTTGAATTCATATAGACAGCTCGGCGTGTGAGGACTGGATAGTTTTCAAATAAAGTATAAATTAGACGCATTTCTAGTTGTTGGACAGTATCTTTTAACCGAATTTCTAAGGTTGTTGTATCAGTGGTTGCATGTAAACTTGGTAAACCTGGAATCGCTGATTTGCCTTCTGAAATTGCATAAGAATCATAGCGGAAATCAGTAACATCATGTCCGGCTTGCGAGCGGATTTGATAATTTGCAATGCGATGATCACCATTGCCTTGTGTGCTTGTCTCTAAAGGTAAAGTGTTCAATGAAAAAGTACGTTCGTTTGGAAAAGGGTTCGTCGCAAAACCTCGATCAATCAATTGCAATTGATTACTACCCGCATAAAAGGGTAACGTTTTTCCCCAGTAGCGATGAGTAAGATAGCGATTTTTTTCAATTCCAATGACATAGCTTATTTGTTGATTACTTAGATGAAAACATTGGGTTCTTTCATCAAATTTTATTGGCATAAGAGTTCTCCTTTTTAACTAAATTTCGTTATACTAAGCATAGAGGAGGGGAGAATATGACACAAGACGAAATTATTGAGGAAGATAGGACAAAATTGCATCCCTTCTCCCATCAATTTGTTTTTCCGACAACCGCAGAGTTACCTCATCTGAAGGGTTTTGGAGTAGATTATTCACCTAAAGTGTATTACTGGGATGCTAAAGAGAGGCAAGATTCGTTTATTGTTTTTCAATATACATTAAGTGGTACGGGGTATTTAGCAACGAAAAATAAAATTTATAAATTAAGTGAAGAGACATTCTTTCTAGCGGAATTGCCGAATCCGTTTACTTATTATCGTGGGGAAGAGGAATGGAGTTTTGTTTATATTGAATTCTCTAAAGAATTTTTGCAGTGGCTATCATTGCCTATACAAATTGGTACCTGCTCAAAAGAACGTGTCGAACAAATGTTGGTTCAACTGGAGGATTTAATAGAAGAACAATCCTTATACACAAATTCGCGTAGTGCCTATGATTTATTTTTAATAATCAAAGAAGTCTTACAAACAAAAACAACGACTACCGAGCAAATCAAAGACTATTTAGAGGGACATTATAAAGATAGTCTTTCTTTGGATGATTTAGCAGAAGCTTTCCAAGTTTCCAAATTTAAGATTATTCGAGCTTTTGAAAAAGACTATAAGCAAACGCCGATTAACTATTTAAACAATTATCGAATGGTGCAGTCTTTACGTTATTTACAAGAAGAGATGACGGTCAAAGAGATTGCTGAAGCAGTTGGTTTTTCTGATTATAATTATTTCTCTCGCGTATTTAAAAGAGTGATGGGATTTACGCCCAGTAGCTATCGTAAAGAAATACTAGGCAAATAATAAGGTTTGGATGCTATGCTGTGCAGTCATTGAAGGGGAATCAAAGAAGCTTCTGTTGATTTTTTAAAATGGTTCGTACGATGGAATAGTTCAAAAGCAGCAAAAGCTATTCATCGAGCCTGAACGTTAATTCTGGTTGTTTTGACAAGGATAGCTAGACAGGTGATTCGATGGAAAAAATGAGTCTATGACGTAAGTTAATTGACAGTGAAATATCCGAAGAATAGAAGATTGCGATTTGTCGTAAATCAGGCTATTTTGTTCGGCTATTTTTGTCTTATTTTCCTTATGTCATAGACTCGTTATTTTTTTTAGCGCAAAATTCGGGAATTTTTTGGATGAAATGTGGGAAGAATATGGAACCGTTCTCAGTTATAATAAATTTATCAATTTAAAAACGTTTTCAGGAGGAAAGAAATGACAGTAAAAGTTGGAATTATCGGATGTGGCGGAATTGCTAAAGGAAAACATTTACCAGCCTTAGCGAATGTAGCAGAAGTAGAAATGGTAGCGTTTTGCGATATTATTGTTGAACGTGCCGAGGAAGCAAAAGAAAAATATGGGACAGCAGATGCAAAAATTTATGCAGATTATAAAGAATTATTAGCAGAAAATGAGTTGGATGTCGTTCATGTTCTAACACCAAATTCGTCACATGCAGAATTATCGATTGCAGCGATGGAATCTGGGAGCCACGTAATGTGCGAAAAACCAATGGCAAAAACATCAGAAGAAGCGCGTGAAATGATTGCTGCTTCAAAACGTACTGGGAAAAAATTAACAATTGGATACCAAAATCGTTTCCGTACAGATTCACAACATTTACACACCGTTTGTGAAGACGGTGAATTAGGAGAGATTTATTCAGCAAAAGCACATGCCGTTCGTCGCCGTGCTGTGCCAACTTGGGGCGTATTCTTAGATGAAGAAGCACAAGGTGGCGGACCATTGATTGATATCGGTACACATGCCTTAGACTTAACATTATGGATGATGGCTAATTACAAACCAAAATACGTGGTGGGGAATACTTATCATAAATTAGCAGAAACAAAAAATGCTGCAAATGCGTGGGGCCCATGGGATCCTGAGAAATTCACAGTAGAAGATTCAGCATTTGGTTTTGTTGTAATGGAAAATGGTGCCACAATCTATTTAGAAGCAAGCTGGGCATTAAATAGTTTGGATGTAAAAGAGGCGAAAACGACACTATTTGGAACACAAGGTGGCGCTGACATGAACGATGGCTTAACGATCAATGGAGAAGCCCACGGATTATTATTTGATAAAAAAGTGGAATTAGAAACAGGTGGTGTTGATTTTTACGATGGTACCGGTGAAGATCCGGCAACCTTAGAAGCTCAATCATGGATTAATGCCGTAATCAATGATACTGAACCTGTTGTTAAACCAGAAGAAGCATTAGTTGTAACTGAAATTTTAGAAGCTATTTACAAATCGGCAGAAACAGGACAACCAGTCTTTTTATAAGCACATGCTGTTTGCTCTTTCACTCTACGTAATAAGTGAAAGAGCAGACTGGTACTAGGAGGAAGAGAATGAAACCAAAAGTTGCTTTACAACTCTGGAGTATTCAAGAAGAATGCCAAAATGATTTTAATGCTGCTTTACAGAAAGTGAAAACATTTGGTTATGATGGTGTAGAATTTGCTGGCTATTATGAAAAGACGGCGGCGGAGCTCAAAACGTTATTGGATGAACTGGAACTAGAAATTGCGGGTTCTCATATTCCTTATGAAAAGTTACGTGATAATCTAGAAGAGACCTTGGATTTCGAACAAGCAATTGGGAATCGCAGAGTAGTGATACCTTATGCAAGTTTTACAACTTTAGCAGAGTGGGAAGCGTTTATTACGACGTTGCAACCAATTTCTCAAGCAATAACTGAACGAGGAATGGATTTATACTACCATAATCATGACCATGAATTTTTAGAAGTTCCAGATATCGATCTGTTAGATTTGCTGGCTTGTAAGATTAAAAATTTGAAACTAGAAGTAGATTTGTATTGGTTAGCGCACGCTGGAGTCAATGTTGCGCCTTGGATTGAAGAGCATCAGGCAGCTATTGGTTTAGTTCATATCAAAGACAAGCAGGCGAAACCTGAAGAAAGTACAGAATTAGGTAAAGGAATTTTACCATTAACAGAATATGTCACCTATGCAAAAAAATTGGCATTGCCTTGGTTAGTAGTCGAGCAAGAAGCTTTCCAAAAACATTCGCCACTAGAAGCAGCAGATTTAAATGTGAAAACACTAAAACGAATAATCGAGGAGGTTTATTAATGACTCAAGTAACCGTGTGGAATGAGTTTCGTCACGAAAAAACGGATGAAAGTGTTCGTGAGATGTATCCAGAAGGGCTTCATGGCCAACTGGCATCATTCATTCAAGAAGAATTTACTGTTCAGACAGCTACATTGGATGAACCAGAACATGGCTTAACAGAGGCTGTCCTTTCTGAAACAGATGTCCTTGTATGGTGGGGTCATATGGCACATGATGAAGTTTCTGATGAAATAGTAAATCGTGTCCATCAACGTGTCTTAGAGGGAATGGGACTGATTGTTTTACATTCAGGTCATTTCTCTAAAATTTTTAAAAAATTAATGGGTACATCTTGTGATTTGAAATGGCGTGAAGATGGTCAACACTGCCGTCTTTGGAACGTTAATCCTAGCCATCCAATTGTTGAAGGTGTTGGAGAATTTATTGAATTAGATCAAGAAGAAATGTATGGGGAACACTTTGACATCCCTGCACCGGATGAACTAGTTTTTGTTAGCTGGTTCCCAGGTGGCGAAGTCTTCCGCAGTGGCTGTACCTATCGTCGAGGCAACGGGAAAATTTTCTATTTCCAGCCAGGACATGAAACGTATCCAAGTTATTACAATGAGAAAGTTCAACGAGTGATTAAAAACGGTATTCGTTGGTGTGCACCAACAGAAAATAATTATCCAAGTTATGGACATTATCAAGCAAGAGAAGGAGCGAAATAAAGATGAAATTAGGCGTATTTACCCCATTATTTAATAATTTAACTTTTGATGAAATGATAGAAAAAGTAGCAGAAAAAGGGTTGCAAACAGTAGAAATCGGTACAGGCGGTTCGCCAGGTAGCGCACATTTAGATATTGATAAATTACTAGCAAGTAGTGATGAGCGTAAAGAATATTTGCATAAACTCTCTGACAAAGGCTTAGAAATTTCAGCTTTAAGTGCCCATCATAATCCTATTTCACCAATTAAAGAAGTCGCACAAGAAGCAGATGAATTGTTGCGTAAAACAATTAAATTAGCGAACTTAATGAATGTACCTGTAGTCAATGGCTTCTCTGGTGTAGCCGGTGGGAACGCAACAGATACTCAAGTAAACTGGCCTGTTTTACCATGGCCAACAGAATACAGTGATAGCTACGAATATCAATGGGAACAAAAATTGATTCCTTATTGGAAGGATATCAATACTGTATCAGAAGCAGCTGGTGTCAAAATCGGTATTGAATTACATGGTGGTTTCTTAGCGCATACTCCTTATACTATGTTGCGTTTGCGTGATGCTGCGGGGAAAGCAATTGGTTGTAACTTAGATCCAAGTCATTTATGGTGGCAAGGAATTGATCCCGTTGCAGCAGTTAAGATTTTAGGAAATGAAAATGCGATTCATCATTTCCATGCAAAAGATACGTACTTAGATCAAGACAATATCAACATGCATGGCTTAACAGATATGCAACCTTATGGGAATGTAAAAACGCGTGCTTGGACATTCCGTTCAGTAGGCTGTGGGCATGACTTGAAAGTGTGGTCAGATATTATTTCAGCTTTACGAATTCAAGGCTATGATTACGTTCTAAGTATCGAGCATGAAGATCCAATCATGTCGATTGATGAAGGGTTAAACCGTGCGATTACCAACTTACGAACAATTATGATTAATGACCAACCAACAGACATGTGGTGGGCATAAGAGGAGCAAAGACGATGTCAGCAATTAATTTTGTCATTATTGGCTATGGTGGTATGGGTTCTTACCATGCCCATACGCTAATGCCAACTGAAAAAGAAAAAATCAATTTACTGGGTGTTTACGATGTATTGGAAGAACGTCGTCAAGCCGCAGCAGAAAAAGGCTTAATAGCTTATGATAGTTTTGAAGAAGTATTAGCTGATGAAAAGGTAGAAGCTATTCTAGTTGCAACACCAAATGATTATCATAAAGACTTGGCGATTCGTGGTTTACAGGCAGGGAAAAAAGTTATCTGCGAAAAACCAGTTGCAATGAATGTGGCCGAGCTGGATGAAATTTTAGCAGTTGCCAAAGAAACTGGTCAAACCTTTATGGTTCATCAGAATCGTCGTTGGGATCCCGACTTCTTAGTGGTTCGTGATTTGTATCAAAATCAACAAATTGGCGAAATATTTCAATTAGAATCACGTGTCCAAGGCGCAAATGGTATTCCAGGAGACTGGCGTCATTTACCAGAACATGGTGGGGGCATGCTATTGGACTGGGGTGTTCATCTACTAGATCAAATTTTATGGTTAGTCAATAGCCCTGTAAAGAAATTCGTCGTGGATTTTAGCTATGTTTTAGGTGATCAAGTAGACGATGGTTTTATTAGCTATTTGATGTTTGAAAATGGCGTAAAAGCGCTGATTGAAGTCGGTACCAGCAACTATACGACGTTACCTCGTTGGTATGTGAAAGGCTTTGAAGGAACTGCACGAATTGACGATTGGGATCTTTCTGGAGAACTTATTCGTGCTACTCATGATGAGGACGCTTCTGCACCAAAACCAATTCAAGCTGGTGTTGGCTTAACAAAAACAATGGCACCTCCTTCAGAAGAAGCAACTGAACAATTAGAATTTCCAGAAGCGAAAGCCGAATATCAACCATTTTATGCAAACTTCTATTCTGTAGTCCGTGATGGAGCAGAGCCAATTGTAAAAAATAGTGAAGTTCGTCAAGTATTATCATTAATTGAAGAAATGTTTCAAGCGAATAAATAAGTTAGTGAGACTGGAGAAAAGTCTTGAAAAAATGCATGAAGTCTGTTTTTAAACATTGATTTCATGCTTTTTTTTTTGCTTTTTTCCTAGCCTCTTTTTAATCGTCTATGTTCCAAAACAATAGAAAATATGCTACATTTATGATAGCGTTTACAAAAATAAAAATGAAGAAGGGAGAAGCTACGATTACGTAAACGTGTAGCAAGCAACATCATGGTGAAAAAAGAGGGAATGTATCAGACAAATTTTCAAACCAAAGAAGAGTTATTTCAAGGTGTCACACAATTTTTAGTAGATAAAGGTTGGGCGACTATAGAATTCGAAGCTGCCTTAAGAGAAAGAGAAGCGCGCTTCCCTACTGGTTTACCAAGTCATCCGCCAGTGGCGATTCCACATAGTGATGGGACTTATGCCAAAGAAGACGTGATTGTAGGGATTTTAAACAAAAAACCCCTAGAATTTTATCAAATGGGAACGAATAAAGAAACGTTATTAACGACTCAAATTATTTTTATCCTACTAGTAAGAGATAAGGTGACTCATTTAGATCAATTACAACGAATTATTGAAAAAGCGAAAGACTCTGAGTTTCTAGTGCGTTTACAAGCAAGTGTAGATGAAAAAACGTTCAAAACTATCATTCAAGAAGAATTATAACTTTTTTTATAAAACAGTTTTACTTGGAGGATTTTTACTTCGATAAGTCTCATTCAAAGAATGCTAGGGTGAACAAAATGCTAGATTTTTTGTGTCAGAGAAGTCTTTAGTTAATATTCGGAAAAAAATCAAGAGATATGTGACTCACCATAAGGAGTTAGTATTAAATATGAATTTAAGGCTGAAACACAAGGCTTTATATTACTTGATTTGGATTGGTCGAACGAGAGAGATTTTATCTTTTCTCATTTTGTCCCCATTTTTTAGTAGGGAATTACTGATTGTTTGTAAAAAAAGTCTGTGAAATACGATTATTTGAGCTTTTTTTTAGTAGAATAAGCAAATATTTAATGAAAATACGAACTTTTTCAGAAAAAATGAAAATAATTTTGGTTAAATCTTTTTAATTTAATAGCTATCTGCTATAATAAACACCACATCTTATTGTTAGAAGGAGAGAAAAAAAAGAATGACTGTTTATAACTTTTCTGCCGGCCCTGCCGTATTACCAAAACCTGTATTAGAAAAAGCACAAGCTGAACTTGTGAATTACCAAGGTAGTGAAATGTCCGTGATGGAAATGAGTCATCGTTCCTCCTTGTATGACAACATCATTAAAGAGGCAGAAAAACTGTTAAGAGAAATTATGGGGATTCCAGATAATTACAAAGTATTATTCTTACAAGGTGGTGCAAGCCTACAATTTTCAATGATTCCATTAAATTTAGCTATTGGTAAAAAAGCATTGTATGTCAATACTGGTGCTTGGGCGAAGAAAGCTATTAGCGCAGCCAAAGCTATTGATGGTGTGGAAGTCGAAGTGATTGCATCAAGTGAAGATAAAAACTTTACCTATGTACCAGAAATTACTAAAGATATGATTGATCAAGATGCAGCATATGTTCATATTACTACGAATGAAACCATTGGAGGAATCGCCTATCAAACTATTCCTGATGTGGGGGATGTTCCAATTGTTGCAGATATGTCTTCAAATATTTTAGCAAATGATTATAAAGTGGAAGACTTCGGTTTAATTTATGCTGGTGCGCAAAAAAATATTGGCCCATCAGGATTAACAGTCGTGATTATTCGTGAAGATTTATTAAATAAAGAAGCGATTTTTTCACCAATGCTAGACTTTGCTGTACAAGCAACCAATGATTCGTTATATAATACACCGCCAACTTATGCAATTTACATTGCAAAATTAGTTTTTGAGTGGATTCAAGAGCTAGGTGGCTTAACAGAAATTTTAAAACGCGATCAAGAAAAAGCTACATTACTATATGATACTATTGAAGCGTCAACTCTATTTACTAGTCCTGTAGACCCAAAATACCGTTCATTAACCAACATTCCTTTTGTAACTGGTGATGCTGACTTAGATAAAAAATTCAATCAAGAAGCATTAGCTCAAGGATTCGAAAACTTGAAAGGTCACCGTTCAGTAGGCGGAATGCGAGCAAGTTTGTACAACGCATTTCCTAAAGAGGGTGTCGAAGCACTCGTTGCTTTTATGAAAAAATTTGAAGATGAGAATGGAGAAAAATAAATGTTTCAGATTAAAACATTCAACGCAATTGCTCAAGAAGGTATGAGTCGTTTCGATGAAAAAAATTATCAAATCAATCAAAGTGAAAATCCAGATGGCATTATTTTACGTAGTCAAAAATTACATGATTATGACTTTCCAGAATCAGTTTTAGGTGTGGCACGTGCTGGTGCAGGTACAAATAACATTCCGGTTGACCAATGTACAGAGCAAGGAATTGTTGTGTTTAATACACCCGGTGCCAATGCAAATGCGGTAAAAGAATTAGTGATTGCAAGTCTATTGTTAAGTGTTCGTCCCATTATTCAAGGAGCAATTTGGGTTCAAGACTTGACTGGTTCAAACATTGAAGAACAAGTAGAAGCAAATAAAAAACAATTTGCTGGAAACGAACTAGAAGGCAAAAAATTAGGTGTTATCGGCTTGGGCTCAATTGGAGCAATGGTTGCAAATGATGCCTATCGTTTAGGTATGGAAGTAATTGGTTATGATCCTCATGTTTCAGTGGATACTGCTTGGAGTATTTCACGTCGTGTGAAACGTGCAACTGAAATTAATGAAATTTTTTCAACGTGTGATTTTATCACAGTGCATGTACCGTTGCTTGAACAAACACGTAACTTAATTAGTGACAAAGAATTGGCAATGATGAAACCAACGACAAAATTATTTAACTTTTCTCGCGGGGAAATCGTTGATCCAGAAGCAGTCTTAAAAGCTGTAAATGACGGTTATCTTGCTGGTTTTACAACTGATTTTGCTGATGAACATCTGTTAAATAATGAAAAAATCTTAGTCTTACCACATTTAGGAGCATCAACTGAAGAAGCAGAGATTAATTGTGCGAAAATGGCAGCACGTACGTTGAAAAAATTCTTGGAAACAGGAACAATTAAGCGTTCAGTAAACTTCCCAACAGTTGAAATGGCATTCCATTCACCTTATCGGATTACAATCATTAATCGAAATGTTCCAAACATGTTGGGGCAAATTTCTTCAACGATTGCCGCAGCGGAAATTAATATTGATAATATGATTAACCGTGGACGTGGGGATTATGCATATACTTTAGTAGACATTAATGAAACGGACGAAGGAAAACTAGCAAACGTAGTAGCACTGTTAGAACAAAATTCTGACGTCATCCGTGTCCGAATGATTAAAAATGTAGAAACGGCTTATTAATAAGAATAATCACAGACATCTGAATGAATAATCGTTCAGATGTTTTTTGTTTCGAAAAAAGGTTAATTCAAGTAAACTAAAGGAAACAACTATGGAGGGAAATACATGTCAATTAATTTTTATGGACTCAGTTATTTAGAAAATAGAGGAAGTCTTAATGATGTGATTAAATATGTGATTATTTTCGGTATTTTAATCTTTTTTGTTTTCGTTTTTATTCGTTATTTACGCTCAAGAATCCAAACGAAATATCGTGATCTGAGTTTGATTTTATTTTTAAGTTTATTGTTTGTTTTGGGAACACAATTTACAGAATACCAACAAGCAGAGGCTCAAGATGAAAATTCTTCACAGATGGCAGGCTTCTTACATACGGTGGCTGATCAATTACACGTGCCTGTCGAAAAAATTTATGTGAATAATTTGACGCTTAGTGATGAAACTTTATTTTTAGTTGATGACAAATATTATGTTTTACATCTTAGCAATGATCGCAATTCGTTTCGTTTAGAACCAACGTATCTGGCAAACACCAATGTTACTATTGTAGAGTAGGAGGAAGAAGATGAGTTTATATAGCCCAATTATTATTAAACTAGCTTTAGGTATTTTATGTTTGATTGTTCAAATCAATATTATGGGAAAAGGTAACTTAGCACCTTCTTCTGCGATGGATCAAGTACAAAACTATGTCCTTGGGGGCATTATTGGCGGGGTTATTTATAATGATGCCATTAGTGTTTTACAGTTTGTGCTAGTATTAATCGTATGGACAACCTTGGTTCTAACCGTTAAATTTACCAAAGAACATAATCGTTTTGTGAAAAATATTATTGATGGGAAACCGACTACTTTAATTCACAATGGTGCAGTTGATATTGCTACGTGCCTGCAACATGGTATCTCAGCGAATGATTTAATGTTTAAATTGCGCAGTAACGGAATTTATGAAGTATCGAAAGTTAAACGTGCTGTATTAGAACAAAATGGTCAATTAACGATTATAGAACAAGGCGATGAAAATATCCGTTACCCAATTATTATGGATGGACAAATTAATGAAGATTTGTTGGATATTGTCAATAAAGATGAAGCTTGGTTAAGTGGCAAAGTACATGAATTAACGGGTAAAGAAATCACTGATATTTATTTAGGGGAATATATTTCAGGTGAGATTAAATTGTATGAGTACTAAAAAGAGACAATAAGCTATCTCAAAACTAGAAAAATATCCAAATAATAGTAGAAGTTGCTGGAACCGCAAATCACTATTATTTGGATATTTTGTTGTTATGTCTGAAATTGTCGTACTTTTATAGAAATTGACTCAATGTTTCGATGATTAATTCTATGTTTAAAATAGTTAGAAGAATCGTACAGCCCCAACCTAAGCCAGCAACTAGTTTGGTATTTTTAAACCGTTTGCCCATGATTTTTTCGGAACTAGTAAAATAAACCAAAGGAATCATCGAAATGGGTAAGGCTAAACTCAAGAAAACTTGAGAATAAATCAGTAGATTATCCAAGGCTTGCTCATTTGCTCCAAAATAAATCGTACATAATAAGACCGGTATCACTGAAAGACCACGAGTAATTATCCGACGAGCCCAAGTAGGAATTTTCATGTTGATGAAACCTTCCATGACGACTTGACCGGTTAAAGTACCAGTAATGGTTGAATTTTGTCCTGATGCTAATAAGGCTACTGCAAATAAGGTACTCAATAAAGGACTAGCCACAGCACCAGCAATGGAAGAATCTTGTAACGCATTATATAACGCTGAAAATGTACCTAACTCATCTCCATGACCAAAGAACATGGCACTCCCTAAAATTAACAAGAGACAGTTTACAAAAAAAGCGGCGGACAGTTGGATATTTGAATCCCAAGTAGAAAAGCGCAATGCTTTAGCAATATGTTCTTCATCATTGCGGTCATACTTCCGTGATTGCGAAATTGAGGAGCCTAAGTATAAATTATGCGGCATAACAGTAGCACCTACAATTCCTAAAGCCATTGTTAATTCGCCATGGTTTAATACTTGTTTTTGTGGAATTAAGCCTTTTAATACATCGGGAATATAGGGTTGGGCAATCATTACTTCATATAAAAATACCACTAAAATTACCAAAATCAAGGTCATAACAATAGCTTCAATCTTTCGAAAGCCTAAACGTGTTAAGACCAATAAAAGTAATACATCAAAAATAGTTAGTATAACACCCAATAATAAAGGAATGCCAAATAATAAATTCAAAGCAATTGCACCACCAATTACTTCAGCAATATCGGTTGCCATAATCGCTAGCTCGGTCACAATCCAAAGCCCGAAGCCTAATTTTTTACCTGTGAATTTTCTAGTAGCTTGAGCTAAATCCATGTGAGTAACAATTCCAAGTTTCGCTGCCATATATTGCAGTAACATCGCAATTAAGCTTGAAACGAGAATTACCGACATTAATAAATAACCATATTTAGCCCCGCCACCAATGGAAGTAATCCAATTTCCTGGATCCATATATCCTACCGCAACAAGTGCGCCAGGGCCAGAGAAGGCAACTAAGTTTTTCCAAAAACTTCCAGATTGAGGTACAGCGACAGTACCGTTAATTTCTTCTAAGCTTGGACCATTGGCATAGGAGACGATTTTTTTTGTTTGTTTATTTTCCATCCTTAAAACCTCGCTAACTTTTAGGTTGACCTAAATTCATATATATCGTACTCCTAATGTTTTGAAAAAACAAGTGAAAAATAGTGGGAATTGCATTGGATTTGTAAATTCGCTATAATGAAGAGACAAGTTAACAAAGGAGGGAACGTATTCAATGGTAAGCATGACTAAAATAACATCGTCTGAAAATTATCAACGCTATCATATTAGCTTTAGTCACGCGATTGGTTTTACAATGGCCGTTTACGGGAGAAGTGTATCTAAAAACAGTCAAATAAAACTAAAATCAATGACCATTCAATATGTTTAACCTATTTGTAAAAGAATAATGGATAAATAAAATAACAACAGGTCATGGATTTCCCATGGCCTTTTTGAGTGGTCTTAAAGGAGTAAGAATATGTATATTCAAGCAAATAAGATCAGCAAAAATTTTAGTGGTACCCCGCTATTTGAAGAATTAACTCTTAATATCGATGAAAATGAGAAAATTGGTTTAGTCGGACAAAATGGTACGGGAAAAACCACTTTATTACGGATTTTACTAGGAACTGAAGGAATTGACGAAGGGGTTCTCAGTCGTAAAAAAGATTTATCAATTGGTTGGATCCCCCAAACATTACCTAGCGTGAACGATACGGCTTTTGATTATATTAGTCATAGTTTTACCGCTTTACATGAGTTGCAAAAGCAATTACGTTATTACGAAGCAAAAATGACCGAAACAACGGTCGACTTGACTCGGATATTAACAGTATATGGAAATTTACAACAACAATTTGAAGAATTGGGCGGCTATCAACTGACTGATCGGATTACCACAACGATGAAAGGTTTGGGACTAGCAGCACAATGTTACAGCCCTTTAAACCAACTAAGTGGAGGGGAACGGGTACGTGTTGAATTAGCGAAGATTTTAATCCAAGAAAATGATCTATTACTTTTGGATGAACCAACCAATCATTTGGATTTAGTTGGTATTCAATGGTTAGAAAATTATTTAAAAAACACGAAGCAGTCGTTTGTGGTTATTTCGCATGATCGTGCCTTTTTAGATGCAGTGACGCAACGAATTGTAGAAATTGAAGACGGACAAGCGATTGATTATCCTGGAAATTACAGCCGCTATGTCGCTTTAAAAGCAGCTCGTCTGGTTGAATTAAGTAAGAACTATGAATTGCAACAAAAAGAAATCCAACGTCTAAAGCGGATGATTCATCGTTACCGTCAATGGGGAAATGAAGGCGATAACGAAAAATTCTTTAAGAAGGCGAAAGAAATCGAACGCCGTTTAGAAAAAATGACCTTAGTAAAAGCACCTGTGGCTCCTAGAAAACGTCTAAAAAGTATCGACCAAGCTTCTCGCTCAGGCAAAGAAGTTGTCATTGCTCAAGCAATTGGAAAAATTGCGGGGGATAAGTTGCTCTTTATGGACAGCTCTTTTGCAATTTATCGTGGAGAACGTGTTGCTATCACTGGCGAAAATGGTTCTGGTAAAACAACATTATTACGTTTAATTATGAACCAAGAATCGTTAGATGAAGGCAGTATTAAATATGGAGCTAGTTTGAAATTAGGGTATTTACCGCAACAACTTATATTTCCAGATAGTCAACAACGGTTATTAGCCTACACAAAAACATTTATTGGAGATGAACAAAAAGCAAGGCAAACATTGGCCCAATATGGATTTTTTAGCGAAGATGTTGCAAAACGCCTTGGTGATCTATCTGGTGGAGAACAAGTCCGCTTGTATTTAATGAAATTATTACAACAAAAAATTAATTTTCTGATTTTAGATGAACCCACGAATCACTTAGATATATATGTTCGTGAAGAAATTGAAAGGTTACTAGCAGATTTTTCTGGAACTATTTTAGCCGTAACGCATGATCGTTATTTTCTAAAGAAAAATTTCGAAACAATTTTAGAAATTACTAACGAGCAGATTCAAAAAGTACCATTAGAGAATTAAACAGAATGGGCCGGTGACATAAGTAGATTGACCGTGAAATATCCGAACAATAGAAGGTGGCTTCTGTGGTCCAGTTGGTCCTCGTTGCAATTCACCTTGATTTAGCGTAACTCATGCTATTTTGTTCGGTTATTTTCGTCTTGTTTTTTCTTATGTCACAGCCCCATTTTTTTAAGAAAATCATTACATTTTGGAAACCGTTTCCGTATAATAGGAGTAGATGAAAGGAGAGGAATACATGAGTAAATGGTGGCAAGAAGCAATTGGCTATCAAATATATCCAAGAAGTTTTAAAGATACCAATCATGATGGGTTAGGTGATATTAATGGTATCCGTGAAAAACTGACTTATTTAAAAGATTTAGGCATTGATTTCGTTTGGATTACCCCGATTTATGAATCGCCTAACGTTGATAATGGCTATGATATTTCAGACTACTGCGCGATTTCTGAAGATTTTGGTACGATGGAAGAGTTCCAATCATTAGTCAAAGAAGCCCATGCGTTAGATATTAAAATTATTATGGATTTGGTGATTAACCACACGTCCAATCAGCATCATTGGTTTCAGGAATCACGAAAAGGTGGCAATAATGATTACCGTGATTTTTATATTTGGCATCCGCCTGTTAATGGGAAAGAACCGAATGATTGGCATGCGATTTTTGGTGGTTCGGTTTGGGAATACGATGAGGAACGTGGAGAATATTATTTTCATGCCTTCGCCAAAGAACAACCTGATTTGAATTGGGATTCACCAGCGATGCGTCAAAAAATATTCGCTATGATTGAATGGTGGATTGCGCAAGGGATTGATGGGTTCCGAATTGATGCCATTTCTCATATTAAAAAAGATGTGTGGCACCGACCGTTTGATTTTGCAGATGTGAATGGCAATTATAAAAATATTGAAGGTATCGATGTGTACTTGAAAGAATTAAGTGCAGTATTGAAAAAACATCAAGTGATGTCAGTCGGTGAGGCAAATGGCGTTACTGCCGAAGAGGCGACAGCATGGGTCGGTGAAAATGGTTATTTTGATATGATTTTTGAATTTGAGCATATCGATTTATGGCGTACACGAAACGATGAAGGCATTGATTTGCGTTCATTCAAACATGCATTGGTGCGTTGGCAAGAATCATTAGCAGATGGGCGTGGTTGGAATGCGTTATACATGGAAAACCACGATGTTCCTCGTAGTATTTCCGCATTTGGTAATGATTCTTTCGCTTATCGGACGCTTTCTGGCAAAGCTTTGGCGATGAGTTTTATGTTATTGCAAGGGACACCATTTATTTACCAAGGGCAAGAAATCGGAATGATTAACAATCAATTCGAAAGTATTGAGCAAGTTGATGCAGTCGATTCACGCAATCTATATGAAAGCTTAATTGAGACCGGTGCGACAGTAGAAGAAGCGATGCAAGTTATCTCAGGAACCACTCGTGACAATGCACGGACACCAATGCAATGGGACGCATCAACCTTTGCTGGTTTTTCAGATAAAGAACCTTGGTTAGCTATTAATGAGAACAAAAATTGGTTGAATGTCGTGGAAGAACAACGTCATGAGGCTTCTATTTATCACTTTTACAAGCAATTAATTGCTTTGCGTAAAGAAAATACAACATTTATTAACGGAGAATTCCATTATATTGAAACGAATAGTGATTATCTTTTCTGTTATGAAAGAAAAGATGAGAATGCTTGCTTTACCATCGTGGTTAATTTAGGTGAAACTGAGTCTACTTGTGATTATTTGTTAACGCTAAAAAATCAAGAAATCATTTTAGCAAATTATGAGGATAGTTTAATAGACTGCTTGCGACCTTATGAAGCACGCTTGTATAGAAAATAAGTAAGAGATAGAAGAAAATTCATTTTTCTTCTATCTCTTACTCTTTTTTATTAACTGTAATGAAATGTTTTAAGCTATTTTATACGAAAAAATAGTTGTTCATTGTTCGAGAGCAGGCAGCTCGCTTTTTTCTTAGTTAAATGAATGTTGCCACAGTCGTGAAAAAGTATCACTCAATGGACATTGTAGGCGGCTCTTTTCGACCTTCATACCAATCAAATTCAATTTCAAAGGAATGTTTATCGGCTTTTTTAGTATATTTATATTCAACTTTTAGCTCCTGACTGGGTGTGACGGGAATCGTTTGAGTCCCTTGAACAAACTGGAAGGTTCCTGGCTCTTTTAATTTTTTAGCAATTGTTTCTAATGTCGTAGCAAAGGCAACAAGTGACTGTTTTTCTTCATGGTCAATCAATATTTCTGTCATTGGTTTTGGTTCACGCATGTTAAAAACCTCCTTGTGTAATTGTTACTTCTAGTATAACTTAATAACACTTGTCATAGCTTTATTAAAAGAAAAATACCCAAACTATTATGAGTAGAGCTTCGTTAAACAGAAAGCTATCTCACGCTAGTTCGGGTATTTTAGTGTTAGACTGTTTTTATATGACAGTTTTGTTGATTAATCAGCACGCAAAGCGATTGCGGCATCTTTTTTGGCTGCCATACGTGCAGGGATATGTCCGCCGATCATTGTTAAAATCGTACTAACAATAATTAAAACTAATCCATGAACTGGATTTAATGTGGCAATATTTTCTAATTCAGTTAAATTATATAATAAAGCGTTGATTGGGAAGGTTGCTAAATAAGCAATTGCGACACCTAAAGCACCAGATGCAACGCCTAAGATAGCTGTTTCAGCATCAAAGACACGAGTAATATCTTTTTTGCGGGCACCTAAGGCTTTTAAGACCCCAATTTCTTTAGTACGTTCGAGTACAGAAGTGTAGGTGATAATTCCAATCATAATCATACTTGTAACGAGTGAAATACCTGCAAAAGCGATTAGGACATACGTAATAGCATCCATTAAGCCACCTGTTAATTGGGTCATTGTGCCAGCTAAATCACTATAAATGATTTTGTCTTCTTTACTTTTTCCTTTATTATACGCATCTAAATAATCTAAGACTTGATCTTTTGATTTGAAATCATTTGGATAAATCATAATGCTATAAGGGGTAGCGCTGGCACCTAAATAATTCAAAAAATTATCTTTGGCAGTTTCATCTAATTGTTCGTTCGTCATAACATTTGTCGCACTATCTTCTTGTGCTTTGACAATTGCAGAGGTACGATTTTTCTCAATGATTTTTTGGGCTAATGTATCACTATACGCAATACCTGGTGCGAGTAAGTCCATTGTTGAAGAATCTTTGATACGTAAAACGCCAGTAATCGTTAATTCTTCATTTGCACTATTGTCGTAGACCGCTGCTAAATCTTGATTAGGAATAAAGTTACCAGTAGGTAGTTCGGTATAAAATGCGTCATTATAGGCAAGTTTGACCGTTGTACCAACAATCTCTGAAAATGGTATTTTTTCACCATCTTTGACATCGAAACCTAAATTTTTCAAGGCGTTGACATTCGTTGTATTATTACTATCCACAATTAAAACAACGTCGTTCGCATTTTCAGGGTAGTCTCCTTCAAGTAACGAATAATTGTCTTTTAGGAAGTTTCCTTTATCTTTATCCAATTGTTGTGGAAAAGAAGACACGCCCATGCCAGTTTGTGCAGCCATCATAGACATCATGGAAGCTGTTTGGCTATCTGCGGCATCGTTTGAGAATTTGACCATTTCAGGTTTGCCATCAATTTCACGCAATAAATTCATATTAACTAAACGTGTGTAACCAATATTATTACTTAATTCAGGGTCGATATTTTCAATATAATCGACATATGTTTTGTCCAGTTTATTCGTATGTTGTGCACGATCGGCATCACTAATTTTAGCTGTGACTTCTTTTTCAGTCGGAAAGTCACCTTTCATTGAGCGGTTTTCAAAACTTGCTGGATCTTGATCGGTAGTCACTTGCGAAATAGTGATAGGAAACTGTGATAAGGTCTCAGATTGTGTTTTATCAATTTGTTTTTGGAAACCGGTCGATAAAGACAAGACAATCGCAATCCCGATAATGCCGATACTTGAGGCAAATGAGGTTAAGAATGTTCGTCCCTTTTTTGTACGGATGTTATTGAAGGATAAACGTAAGGCTGTCATGAATTTCATTTTAGTATGTTTTAAATTAAATTCGTCTTTCTTTTTACCTTCAATATGTGGGTGGGAATCATTTTGAATTTTTCCATCTGAGAACTCAATAATTCGATCAGCATATTGATGAGCTAATTCAGGATTATGAGTAACCATAACCACTAATTTTTCTTTGGATAATTCTTGAATTAATTCCATGATTTGTAGACTGGTTTCTGAATCTAAGGCCCCTGTAGGCTCATCACAAAGCAAAATATCTGGATCATTTGCTAATGCGCGCGCAATAGCTACACGTTGCATTTGTCCACCAGATAGTTGATTTGGTTTTTTATTCATATGATCGCCTAAACCAACACGTTGTAAAGCATCTTCTGCTTTTGCTCGACGTTCTGCTTTAGAAATACCACTTAAAGTCATTCCTAATTCGACGTTGTCAATGATTCCTTGGTGACTAATTAAGTTGTAACTTTGGAAGATAAAACCAATGGAATTATTACGATAGGCATCCCAATCACGATCTTTAAAGGTTTTAGTTGATTTACCATTAATAATCATATCTCCAGAATCATAATTATCTAAACCACCGATGACGTTTAACATAGTCGTTTTTCCAGAACCACTTGGCCCTAAAATAGCAACGAATTCTTGTTTACGAAAAGCAACGGATACACCATCTAAGGCCTTTGTCGTAGTGGTACCGACTTTGTAGTGCTTTTTGATATCTTTTAGTTCTAACATTGCGACACTCTTCTCTATTTTAATTTACCAACAACTCTAACTAAATTCATTTTTAACGGTATCATAACAGTTAACAAAAATCAACAATCAACAATTGATAATTCTTTAAAAATCATTTACACTAAAGTGGAAATGAGGGAATCAGGATGAAGCAACGATCAGAGCTAGATATTTCGGTATTTACAGATATTTTTTCTTTTATGAGTCAGTTGGTTTTCCAAGATCTTGAAATGGATTTAGAAGATTTAAAGCTCACCAAAATAGAAATGCTTATTATTTTAATTGTGGCAACAAATGAAGGCATTTCCATGACAGAATTAGCACAACAGGTTGGTACGTCTAAAGTGCAAATTAGTCGGTCAATCACTAACTTGGAAAAACGCCAAATTGTTCAACGAGAACATAATCAACGAAATCGTCGTATCGTAAATGTTTTTACCACTCAAGGAGGTAAGACGTTATTTGCGCAAAAAGAAGAGCAAGTGAAACAGAAACTAGCAGATACGTTTTCTGTCTTAATGCCAGAAGATTATCAAACTGTTACGAATCATTTGGTGGGGGCGTTGGAAGTTCTAGCTAAATATAAACAAATGAATATCTCGAGATGTCACAAACCAGAGCTAGGGGATGAGAAGTAGCTTTGGTTTTTTTATTTGCAACCGATTGCTTTTTTATTTTTTAAAAATACTTTATATAAGTATTGATTATAAATGCAAACGATTGCATAATAGAGGTAGGATTAATTAAGTTTTAGGAGGAATAATGTGGAGAGACAAGCGATTTTGCACAAAACTAAAAGTAATTATGCGTATGCTTACGATCAACAAACACTTCATTTTCGTTTGCGAAGTAAGCGTGATGATTTACTTAAGGTCACTCTTTTAATCGACCATGAAGATGGCTGGCTGCCGAATGAACAAGGCGTATGGATGTGGCAAAAAAAACAACTACCGATGCGCAAGGAATTCTCAACTGAATTATTTGATTATTGGTTTGTTGAAGCAAAACCAAAAAATTTGAAAGCTAGATATGGCTTTTTATTAGATGATGGAAAGGCACAAGTTTTATTTACTGAACGTGGTTTCTTTTCACCTGAAGATGACTTCATTAAAAATGATATTAATAGCTACTTTTCATTTCCTTATATCCATGAAAATGATATCTTTGCAGCACCATCATGGGTCAAGGAAACGGTCTGGTATCAAATTTTTCCTGAACGTTTTGCCAATGGCGATGCAGCCAATGATCCAGAAGGAAAACATCCTTGGACAACGACTACAACTGCTGTTTTAGGAGAATTTGAGTTTTATGGAGGTGATTTACGGGGAATTATTCAAAAATTACCCTACCTGGCTGATTTAGGTATTTCTGGTATTTATTTAACGCCAATTTTTAAATCGCCAACTTCACATAAATATGACACTGAAGACTATTTTGAAATTGACCCACATTTTGGTACGAAAGAAGATTTACGAGAACTAGTGAACAAAGCTCATCGATTAGGGATTCGGATTATGTTAGATGCTGTGTTTAACCATATTGGTTGGACCTCGTATCAATTTAAAGATGCGCAAGAAAAAGGGGCTGCATCTAACTATTATGATTGGTTTTATTTTGAAGGAGAAAACTATTTGAATTTTTCTCCTCACATGCCAAAACTAAACACAAGTCATCCAGCTGTGATTGATTATTTGATTCGTGTAGCTCAGTATTGGATTTTAGAAGTAGATATTGATGGTTGGCGTTTGGATGTCGCCAATGAAGTCGATCATCAATTTTGGCAAATATTCCGAAAATCAGTCAAAGAAGTGAAGTCTGATATCTACATTTGTGGCGAACTGTGGCATGATAGTCAGGCTTGGTTAAATGGGGATCAATTTGATGGAGTGATGAATTATCCGTTAGCTAAACCAATCCAAGAATGGATTGCGACCGAACGAATTAATGGTCATGATTTTCTGGAGCAATTTGTTCATGCGTATACACGTTATCCAAAAAACCAAAATTTGGGGATGATGACTTTATTGGATAGTCATGATACACCAAGAATTATGACGAGCGCACAAAATAATCTGCGAAAAGTCGATATGTGTTTTGCGTTGCTGGCAACAACACCAGGGTCGATTTGTTTTTACTATGGAAGTGAAATTTATCTGCAAGGAGTGGACGATCCTGACAATCGTCGTTGCATGAATTGGGAAGTGGAACCGACTAGTAATATTGCTCAATTAGCACAATTGCGAAAAGCGTATCCGACCATTGGTTATGCAGGAGAATATGAGTTTTTAAGTGTTACAACCAATACCATCATCTTTAAGAAATATTCTATCGACGAAACGATTTATTTTATCTTTAATACAAAAGGCACGAATAAAGTTGACTTGCCTCTAGAACTGCAACAACAAAAAGTTATTGATTTAATCCAACAAAAAATATATAGCTTAGATAAACAACTGGAATTAAACGAATACAGTTATTTGATTTTGAAAAAATCCTAGTAACAAGGCATGCTCAGTGTAGTGGGCATGCCTTGTTTACATATAAAAAATAGGCCTGTGATATAAGGAAAAAAGACAAAAATATCCGAATAATAGAATATTTACACCAAATCAAGGAGTAATCTTCTATTATTCGGATATTTTACGGTCAATCTACTTATATCACAGACCCAAAAGCTTATTCTTTTACTGAACCAGAAGTGATTCCAGCAACATAGAAGCGTTGCATGAAGATAAATAGAATCGTAATTGGGATAGCGATTAAGACACAACCAGCGGTAAACGCCATAAACAATGAGTTGGCTGTTGTTTTTGTCATCATTGAGAATAGCCCAATTGCTACAGTATAGTTTTCGACTTTATCACCCATAATTACTTTGGCAAAGATGAAGTCCATCCAAGGTCCCATAAATGCCATTAAAGATGTATAAACAATCATTGGTTTAGATAAAGGTAAGGTAATCTTAGTGAAAATTTGCCATTTATTTGCACCGTCAATCATCGCAGATTCATCTAATGCCATTGGAATGGTATCAAAGAAGCCTTTAGCAATATAAAATCCAAGTGCTGCACCAGCAGAATAAACTAAAATTAACGCAAATTTTGTTTGGGTTAAATCTAAAGCTTTCAAAATGTAATAAATCGCAAACATACTCATAAAACCAGGGAACATGTTCAATACTAACGCAATTTTCAAAATTGGTTTACGCATTCTAAAACGCAAACGAGAAAGTGCGTAAGCCATCGCAATAGTAATGAAAGTTGATAGGATACAACTAATTGTTGCGACATACAAAGTATTTAAGAACCAACGGACAAATGGGAAACTTCCAGTGGTATTACTTAATAAAATTTTATAGTTGTCTAATGTAAATGATTTAGGGATGATATAAGGAACGAACGCGCCACCTTCTGCACGAAAACTCGATAGTACAATCCAAGCAATCGGGAACATCCAGACAATAGACATGACGATTAACAAGATATAACTTCCAGTTAAAGACATTCGTTGACTGGATTTGTAACTTTTATTTTTCTTTTGTGCTTCCATAGTCATTAGCCCTCCTTAAATGAATTTGTTCGAGTGTAGGCAATTAAACTAAATACTGCAGAGAGGATAAAGATTAAAATACCGATAACTGAAGCTAAATTATAGTCCATTGTATTCAAAGTTAAATTGTACAACCAAGTAACTAGTAAGTCAGTTGATCCTGCTCCGTAGAAGTCAGAATTTGTTGGACCGCCACCTGTTAATAGGAAAATCACATTAAAGTTATTGATATTTCCAATAAATTGTTGAATAAGTGCAGGTGTCATAACGAACAAAATTTGTGGGAATGTAATATTTCTAAAAATTTGAAAGGCATTCGCACCATCAATCCGAGCTGCTTCAATTTGATCTTCAGGTAAGTTTTGAATAATCCCTGTAGAAACTAACATTGTTGCTGGTAAACCAATCCACATATTTACAAAGATAACAGAAATTTTCGCCCATAATGGATCAGTTAAAAAAGGAATCGCTGTATCGATTAATCCCCAACTCATCAACATAGCATTAATCGGACCCGCACCGTTTAATAAGTTGCGCATAATTAACAATGAAACGAATTGTGGCACAGCTAAGGTAATTACGAAAATTGTTCGCCAAAGTCCTTTGAATTTAATACCTTTTCTGTTGATTAATAAAGCTAATAAAACCCCAAAGAAGAAACAAGTAGTCGTTGCAATGACTGCCCAAATTAAGGTCCAACTAAGAACAGGGAAGAAGGTAGCTGCCATTTTCCCATTTAAGACATTTGCGAAATTTGAAAAGCCAACCCACGTAAATAAGTTTTTCGGTGGTAGATGATTGTGATCGTAGTTCGTAAATGCGATAGAAACCATATAAATTAATGGTAAAATTGTAAAGAATAAAACACCTAATAATGGCACTGTCATCAAAGTTGCATGGAAACGCTCGTTTAACAAACTAGATAAATCTTGCATTGTGGTAGGTGCTTTTTGACCATCTTGTTTTAAATCATAAAGGTGACGCGCACTTTTTAGATTCACGATATAAAGAACAATCATTAAAACACAGAGTAAAAGAGCTGCAATACCGAAAAGTAAAATGAGCATCGAGTTGTCGCCTTCTTGAAGGACTGGAATTCCTAATTTCTTATCCATGACTAACCCTTGTTCTTGTGTTCCTAAAGTTGATAGCATACTTAGTGCTGTTAATCCGTTGCGAATTAACCAAAAAAGAAAAGCAACTTGTGATCCTAGAAAGATGAAACCTTTTAGCCATTGTTTATTAGCTAAGTTTGCAGATCCCATAATAATAAATGACAATTTAGTCATTGCATCGCCTTTTTTGAATAACTCACGAAAGGTTGTTTTTTGTTCGTATTTTTTTCTTTTAAACATAGCCTTCCACTCACTTTCATTATTTTACAAAGGAAGGCGAAAGAAGGGCTCTTTCGCCTTAACTATCCTGTTTTTATTCTGCTGGCGTACCAACATCATTGATTAATTTGTCTAATTTTGATTGATAATCAGCTGATTTGATTTTTCCTTTGTAGGTATCATTGATTACAGCATCCATTGCTGGCCAGAATGAAACAATCTCAGGAATTTTAGGCATTACAACAGTGTGTGTTGATTGTGTCATTTCAACTACAGCAGTAGAAACAGCATCAGATTTTACTGATTCACTTTCTTGTGCTGCTTTGTTTGAAGGAATGATTCCATTGTTTTCAAAGACAGTAAGTTGTGAATTTTCATTGCTAATATAATCTGCTAGTGCCATAGCTGCTAAAGGAGCTTCTGTTTGTTGGTTGACAGCAAATAGTTTTACACCCATAAATGCTTTTTGTTGAACTGGACCATTTCCAAAATCAACTGTTGGATAAGCAGCCACGGCCATATCATCACCAATGGCTTTGATTACATCATTTTTAGACCACGGACCAGATAAGAAAGCGTCGATTTTACCAGATTGTAAGCTTGCTAATGTTTCAGCATTTGATTGAATAACACCAGGATTATTTTTTTGATCAGCAATCCATTGCATTACTTGAACACCTGGTTCTGTATTAAAATCTGTTCCTTTTGGATCTTCACCGTTTTCACCATATAAATGTAAGCCGTTACTCATAAATAATGGAGCGAAGACATAATTGGCACCAGCTTCTCCAAAGTTTGCACCTAATTTACCTTTAGATGTTAAACTTTCCCAAGTTTTTACATCATCCTCAGATAATTTTGATTTATTATAGTAAAGAAATTGTGATTCAACACCGTAAGGGTAGCCGTAAAGTTCGCCTTTCCATGAAGCCCCTTCGATTGCTGAGTCAACGTTATTTGCTTTTACATCATCTGCATATTTTGTATTTGGATAAATTAAGCCAGCTTCAGCCATTTGCCCTAATTGGTCATGTGGCATCATAAATACATCAGCAGCAGCTTTAGGATCTTTAGAAACATCTTTTTGTGCATCAGTAGAAGTACCTTCTGTTAATTCTACTTTTACATCAGGATACTCTTTCTCAAAATCAGCAACAATTTCTTTATAAGCAGGAAGGAAGTCGCGGTCTACCCAAAGTTTTACATTTCCTTCAACTTTAGGTTCTTCATTTGATGAAGCGTTTGCATCATCTTGTTTATCAGAGTTCCCGCCTCCGCAAGCTGTT
This sequence comes from Enterococcus sp. AMC2644, assembly GCF_058216475.1. Classification (NCBI taxonomy): domain Bacteria; kingdom Bacillati; phylum Bacillota; class Bacilli; order Lactobacillales; family Enterococcaceae; genus Enterococcus; species Enterococcus sp. AMC2644. The sequence continues at coordinate 859,432 of NZ_CM177095.1, read as the reverse complement.
AATAATACAGCGCTACCTAACATTAAGCCAGTTGTCACATACTTTTTCCAATTTGTCTTCATAATTGTTTTCCTCCATAAATAATATTTCTTCTACACATGTGATTATGCAACCGTTTGCTGAAATAGTCAAGCTTTATGTTGCAAAAAAATAAAAAAAGTATAAATTTATTATAAATAGAGTATTTAAATGATGATGTTAAAATGAGAAAAATCAGAAACTTTCTAATAATTAAAAGGATAAAAGCTAGCAGTATTAGGTTTTGTTGAATTAAATGCAACCGATTGCTGTAAAATCGTTGCAACCGTTTTTCTTATGTGTCATAATAATAGTGAAAAATTGAAAAGGAGAAATGAATTTTATGAATACAGCAGCTATTTATCATCGTCCAGAAAGTGAATTTGCTTATCTATATGATGAAAAAACTATGCACGTCCGTTTAAGAACCGCTAGAGGAGATGTTCGAGAAGTTTCTTTATTACATGGAGATCCTTATTTATTGGATAAAGAAAAATGGCATAAAAAGCCATTAAGAATGACTTTATTAATGTCGACTGATTTATATGATTATTGGTTTGTTGAAGTAAGTGCACCTTATAAACGTTTGTCTTATGCTTTCTCATTAGTAGGAGTGGATGGGCTTTCTGTTTTTTACGGTGATCATGGTGTTTATCCATTGGTAGATAAATTTTTGGAAATGCCTAATAATTATTTTAGAATGCCATTTTTCCAAGAAATTGACCGTTTTAAAGCGCCTGAGTGGGTAAAAGAAACTGTCTGGTATCAAATTTTCCCAGAACGCTTTGCCAATGGAGATAAGGACAATGATCCAGAAGGAACGCTACCTTGGGGGTCAAAAGATCCAAGTTACAAAGATTTCTTTGGTGGAGATTTACAAGGTGTTATCGATCACTTGGATTATTTAGAAGATTTAGGTATTAATGGCTTGTATTTCTGTCCTTTATTTGAGGCGTATTCAAATCATAAATACGATACAATTGATTATTTGAAAATTGATCCAGCGTTTGGCGATGCAGAAATATTTAAAAAGTTAGTTGAAGAATGTCATAAACGTGGCATTAAAATTATGTTGGATGCCGTTTTTAATCATATGGGAGATACATCCCCACAATGGGAAGATGTACTGAAGAATGGCGAGAAATCAAAATATGCAGATTGGTTCCATGTAAACGAATTTCCAGCAAGTTATAAAGAAGGTTCATTCTTTGAAGAAGCAACCGATATTACTTATGATGTTTTTGCTTTTACCCCTCATATGCCAAAATTAAATACTGCTAATCCAGAAGTGCAAGAACATTTGCTAAATATTGCTCGTTATTGGATTGAAGAGTTTGATATTGATGCTTGGCGCTTAGATGTAGCAAATGAAGTTGATCATGCTTTTTGGAAAAAATTCCGTCAAGTATGTGATGAAGCGAAAGATGACTTCTATATTTTAGGTGAAATTTGGCATTCTTCTCAAAGTTGGTTGCAAGGTGACGAATTCCATGCTGTGATGAATTATGCGTTTACAGATGCAATTATGGGTTATTTCGTTAAGAACGAATTGACAATGAGTAAAATGGTTTCTGAGATGAATAATCAGTTGATGCTATATCGTGACCAAACGAATCAAATGCAATTTAATGTTTTAGACTCACATGATACGCCACGTCTTTTGACTGAGACTAAAGAAGATAAAGAGTTAATGAAACAAGTCTTAGCCTTTACCTATATTCAACCAGGTGTTCCTTGTCTATATTACGGTGATGAAGTTGGTATGACAGGAGAAATGGATCCAGATTGTCGTAAATGTATGATTTGGGATGAAGAAAAACAAGATTTAAAATTGCATCAATTTATCAAAAATTTAATTGGTTTACGTAAAACAAACCAAAAAATTCTTTCAGAAGGTAGCGTTCATTGGAAACAAGTTTCAGAAGATTCGGGAGTCATTGTTTTTGAACGGAAGTTAGATGGTGTAATTCTAACGGGAATTTTTAATACTGGGGAGCAAGAAATTCGTGCTGAAAAAGCTGGAGAGGTTCTCTTAAGTAATTTGGTTGAAGTAGCTGACACGACTGTGGAAGTTGCACCAAAAGGTTTTGCAATATTTATCCAAAAATAAAAAAGACAAAGGAAACAAGACGAAATCGTGCTTGTTTCCTTTGTCTTTGATTATTAAATAGGAAGTTTTTCCTATACACGTTGCGAAGAATCTTCCCCAAAATTCTTCTTAACTCAATTATAGAACAAAGATAGTGGTTTTCACAAATAAAAACATTTTGTTGCGAACGATTTGTTGTTAGTGGTAGTGAATTGCTTTTCGTTTTTTAATGAGAAAATTCTCATGAATTTAGGGGCTTGAAAACAAGAGGGGAACGATTTTTAGTTGAAAAAACCAAAGTTATTTTCCTTGATTTATAAAGCTTTATATAAGAAAAAAATTTTTTATTAAAGCGGTTTCTAACAAGGGACTCAAAAATTTTCAGATAGAATGCTAGAATTTTCTGATAAGTATGATAAAATAATGAAAATGTTGAATTAATTAAAGGAGTGTTTTAGATGGAGTCAGGATATCGTATTGCGGTGGTAGGAGCTACTGGTGCAGTCGGAACAAAAATGATCGAAATGTTGGAGCAAACTGTGCTACCTATTAAAGAGGTAAAATTATTAGCATCTAAGCGCTCTGCTGGAAAAAAAGCAACCTTCAAAGGAGAAGAACTAGTGATTGAAGAATTAGTTCCAGAATCATTTGAGCAGGTTGACATCGCTTTGTTTAGTGCTGGTGGAGGAATCTCGAAGCAATTTGCCCCAGAAGCAGTGAAGCGTGGCGCGGTAGTCGTTGATAATACCAGCCATTTTCGTATGGATCCAGAAGTACCATTAGTGGTTCCTGAAGTAAATAAAGAAGCTTTGAAAAAACATAAAGGAATTATCGCCAATCCCAATTGCTCAACGATTCAGATGATGGTTGCTTTAGAACCAATTCGCCAAAAAGCTGGTTTAGATCGTGTTATTGTATCGACTTATCAAGCGGTATCTGGTGCTGGAGCAAGTGCGATTCGTGAATTAGAAGAACAAACACAAGCGTATCTAAATGGCACGCCCGTTGCAGAACTAAAAGCAGATATCTTACCTTGTGGCGGAGATAAAAAACATTATCCATTAGCATTTAATGCTTTGCCACAAATTGATGTATTTGCCGAAGAAGGATACACTTATGAAGAATGGAAAATGATTCGTGAAACCAAAAAAATCATGGAAGATGACACAATCAAAGTATCAGCAACCTGTGTACGTATTCCAGTAGCTAGTGGTCATTCGGAATCTGTTTACATTGAAACCAAAGCTGATTTGACTGTGGCAGCTATTCGTGAATTGATGGCGGCTGCACCAGGTGTTGTTTTAGAAGATGATCCAAGTCAGCAAATCTATCCACAAGCTTTGAATAGTATTGGGAAAAAAGAAACGTTTGTCGGTCGTATTCGTAAAGACGTAGATGTCGATAACGGTTTCCATCTATGGGTAGTTTCAGATAATTTGTTAAAAGGTGCGGCATGGAATTCTGTTCAAATCGCTGAAACCTTACATGAAATGGATTTAGTGCGCGTTTAATAAAAAGTCTAAGATAGATTTTAACAGTAGAATATCCGAACTATATTAGAGTTGAACTTGTAATTAGTTAAACACTCTACAATAGTTCGGCTATTTTTTTGTCCTTATTTCATCATTTAGAGTTGTTTAAATAGGTTATTTCAACCAGTTAACTAGTTGGTTGAAAACTTTTTGAACTTGTTCATTTTCGGCTTGCTTTAAAAAATCATGTTCTAAGTCATAAATAGGGATAAATTTGCACTCAGGAATCAAGCGTTTTAAAGATTTACTATATTTAAATGGCACCTCCGCATCGGATGTACTAGCCGTGCTAAAAGTAGGAGGGAATTGTTTCAATAACTCAACCGAAATAGTAAAATCAGCGATTGTTTCATCAGATACTTGATAAAAGTCATTTAGTTGTTGTTGCTGTACACCATACATATACAATAAATAGCGTTGTAATAAAGGGTCATCCCAAACAGTCTGAGTCTGATTGATGCCTGTAATCATTTCAGGTGTAATCGTCGTGTTTGTTAAGTGGCGTTTTGTGTGGATAAATGTTAAATCATAATAACCATAAAAATTTATTAGCTGCTCTGGTAAAGTCATCTTTGTTTGTACTAAATGAGCAGTTAAAGACAACAGCGCATAACCACCAGCAGAACGGCCACAAAAACTAAAGGGGGCATCTTTAATGAGTGTCTCTTTTACCTCAGCAAATGAATCGTAAATTCCTGTTAAAATTTCTTTTAACGAATGGTTTGGTGCTAATAAATAATCCATAGCTAAAATTGTATAACCGGTATCTAAGAATTTTTGAGCTAAAGATTGTGGCAGGTCGTTTTTACTACCATATACAAAACCACCACCATGTAAATACACCATATATTTTTCACTTGGGGTAACAGGTTTCTTTATAGTGACTTGACAACCGTTACTTAACGTGAGAATTTCAGTCATTTTTGTCGCTCCTTTTTGTCTTCAGTAAATAAGTCCCAATCTCATAATTAACCAATTGAATTGGATTTGTCAAATCAATATTCAGTAAATGTTCAATTTTATTGAGACGATAACGAATCGTTTTTGAATGTAAAAAGAGTGTCTCTGCTGTTTTTTTATAATTTCTTCCCGCTTGGAAAAAGGTATACAGGGTAAGAAATAATTCCTCGTGATTTTCCCATAGCAGATGTAACTGTGGAGGAACTAGTTTTTCTAGTTGTTCGGCTTGGTTTTCTCTCATAAAATAGCGGAAAATCCCTAAATCATTAATTGAAACAACTGGATCAATTTGGAATTGTTGATTGAAACGAATCGCATCGAGACATTCAAGCAAAATTTCTTTTAACTGCCCTTTTTCTTTAACCAGACTGAAAGAAATAATAGTTTCTTCTGATTCAAGTATCGCAGGATTAATTACTTTTTTTATCTCTGCCCTTTGTATTTCTTGTTCTGCTTCTTCTAGATTGTACAAAATAACCGTATAATTGTAATGCTCAAAGAAAAGGGTGTTAGAACGCAACGCGCAGAGCCTAGTTAAAATTTCCGAGTGATGAGAGGTGGATTCTCCGACTTTTGAAGAAAAAGTAATTCCTTGATAATAACGAAATTTGTTCATCTTTGCTTCTTCTAGTAAACTATTTAATTCATCCGAACTTGTGGGGGTATTTTGTAAAATCGCATCTGCTAAGTTATTCATTCGAGCATAGCGTTCTTTTTTTAAAAGATATTCCATCTGTAAACGTTCATGAATAATATCAATCACATTTTCGATAATCATCATGTGAGACTCTTCGATTGTTTCCGTTAATTGATAAACGATGAGCGTACATGGACTGCCAAAGCGAGTAGTGATTTCAGTTTTTAAGGCAATCGCTTGTTGTGAGTCATCTGAAGAAAATAAGGTGAGTCGTTCATAATAGTTTTTTGTAAATTCATTCGTCTCTATATAATCTTTTTGCTGCACCATGTATTTTTCGAAAGAAGCACCCTTATGGATGTTTAATGATAAGGCTGGAATTTTAAGCATACAAGGTAATTGAATTAGTTGATAAAAAGTTTCCATGATTTGTTCAAATGAGTGTATATTACGTTCGACTTTTGTAAAACGTTGTCGAACATCATAATAGGTTCGTAGTAAGTGTCCTTGATGATTTAATAAAGGTTCATAAATGGTCAACATGATTTTTTCATAACTGATTTCTTGTTCCACTTTAATTAAGGGGATTTGATGTTCAAAACAAAGTGTGACCAACCAATCTGGTAAAATTGTTATCAATCGATCCATTTTAACGACTAACCCACTAACACCTAATTTTTTCATCTTTTGGAAAAAATTAATTAAGTCAGTAGTAGGTAAGTCTTTGAAGGCGTACAGTGAAGTTAAAATTAACTGATTTTTTTTACTCCAATTTTCAATATCTAAAGCTTCTAATACCATTGCAGAATCCACTTCATTGGTTAGTCCAATGTCTCCAGTTAAAAGTTTACATGTTTTAAAAAGTTCTAAAGACATAAGTTCCTTAATTGTCATGATTCTCTCCTTTTGCGCTTTTTGGATAAAAAATATAAAATAAGTTTAGACTTTTGTCCAGTGTAAACGCAAACAACAAAAATTACAATAAGGATGTAAGCAATAAAAGGAGGAAATAGAATGTTAAATACTGTTATTTTAAAAAATAACTACCAAGACTCTATCAATTTGATGCTTTTGACAAACAAAATCAATGAGTTTGAAAATGTTGTAATGAGCCAAATTATGATGGGAACAGATGCCAATAAAGATATTTTACGTAATACTAATTTATTAACCATAGAAGCAGAAGCAGCTTCAGCAAACGACTTGATGATTGTTGTAGATAGTGATAATGAAAACATCATGGATGACGTACTACCAGCCGTTGATGAATTTTTAAGCGATTTATCTTCTAAAGGTGGATCAGAAGCAAAAGCAGCATCTACGTCTTGGGCAGAAGCTTTAGAGGCGTTACCGGATGCAAATGTAGCATTATTCAGTATTCCAGGTGAATATGGTGCACCTGAAATGGAAAAAGCTTTAAAAAATGATTTACATGTTTTTTCGTTTACAGATAACATCGCAATTGAAGATGAAGTACGCTTGAAAAAATTAGCTCATGAAAAAGGCCTATTAATGATGGGGCCAGACTGTGGTACAGGCATTATTTCTAGCATCCCAGTTGCATTTACTAACGTAGTATCACCAGGGAATATTGGTGTGGTTGGTGCGTCAGGTACAGGGATTCAAGAAGTAACAACGATTGTCGATCGTTTAGGTGGCGGTGTAGTACACGCAATTGGAACTGGCGGCCGTGATTTAAGCGATAAAGTTGGGGCAATTACCATGAAAGATGCCATTGTTGCTTTAGAAAATCATGAACCAACAGATGTGATTTGTGTTATTTCTAAACCACCTGCAAAAGAAGTACGTGATGAAGTTGTTCAACTATTACAAAGCATTTCTAAACCAGTAGTGGCGATTTTCTTAGGTGAAAAGCCAACTGCCCATGAAGGAAAAGTTTATTTAGCGCATACACTAGAAGAAACAGCACGCATTGCTGTTGATTTAGCGAATGAAGAAGCGATTAAAGCCAACTATTTAGAAGCAATTGAAAAACCAGAGGCACCTATTTTACCAGAAGAGAAAGTGGTGAAAGGATTGTATTCCGGTGGGACATTAGCTTCTGAAGCGGGCATGCTGATTTCCGAAGCACTAGGCTTAGAGGGCTTAGTGAAAAAAGAAGGCTTTGTCTTGAAATCACATGGTTACGAAGTGATGGACTTAGGCGATGACATCTATACACAAGGCAAGCCACATCCAATGATTGATCCAGAAGTTCGTATTCAAAAAATCAGAGAGTATGCCACAGATCAAGCGACTGGCATCATCTTGTTCGATGTTGTCCTTGGTTATGGCGCGCATGCGGATATGGCGAGTGCCTTATTACCAACGATTGAAGAAGCACGTCAAACAGCCAAAGCAGATGGACGTGATTTACATTTTGTAGCAACTGTCTGCGGAACAACCAAAGACCCACAAAATTATCATGAGACAGTCAAACGACTAAAAGATGCAGGGGTATTTGTTGAAGACAGCAATGCTAAAGCAGTTCGTTTAGCGCTACTACTGAAAGGAATTGAATTCACGGAAGCAGATAAAGCTGTTATTGCTTATGAAGGCGAAACGATTGAAGTTCCTGAGGTTAGCGAAAAAGTGATGGAGTTATTGAACACAAAACCACGTATCATTAACGTGGGCTTACAAAGTTTCAATGAATCAGTCGTGGAATATGGTGGACAATCTGAACAGTTCAATTGGCGTCCGCGTGCGAATGGAAACAAAAAAATGATTCGCATTTTAGATGCACTTGAAGATTACGAAGAACAAATTGCAACAGAAAATCAAAAAGTTATTGATAAAATGCAAAATTCCCAACCTTTCTTAGTGGATGTTGTTCCGGCGAAAACGGTCATTCCAGAATTAAATGAAGAGAAGAAAACATTACTGCACGCAGGCCCACCAATTAAATGGGAAAATATGACAAAACCTATGCAAGGTGCCTGTATTGGTGCAGCTTTATTTGAACGTTGGGCAGCAACTGAAGAAGAGGCGTTGAAATTATTTGAAAAAGATGAAGTCCGCTTTATCCCTTGCCACCATGTTCAAGCAGTTGGTCCAATGGGAGGGATTTCTTCAGCAAATATGCCAATGGCGGTAGTTGAAAATCGTGCAGAAGGGAATCGTGCATTCTGTATCTTGAATGAAGGAATCGGAAAAGTATTACGTTTTGGTGCTTACTCACAAGAAGTAGTGGATCGTTTAATCTGGATTCAAAATATTTTAGGACCAACTTTATCTAAAGCACTGCAAAAAACAGAAGAAGGTTTGAACTTAAATGTATTGATTGCTCGTTCAATTACAATGGGAGATGAGTTCCATCAACGGAATATTGCAGCATCTTTAAACTTCTTAAAAGAAATGGCACCGTTAATTACAACATTAGATATTTCTGAAAAAGAAAAATATGAAGTAATTAAGTTTTTATCAGACACGGATCAATTCTTCTTAAATATTATGATGGCAGCAAGTAAAGCGATTGTTGATGGCGCACGTCAAGGCACAAAAGGTACTGTTGTAACAACTATGGCACGTAATGGTGTGGACTTTGGTGTGCGGATTGCAGAGACAGGCGATACTTGGCATACTGCACCAGTAAATACGCCAAAAGGGTTGTATTTCACTGGCTTCTCTGAGGAAGACGGGAATCCAGATATTGGAGATAGTGCAATTACTGAAACAGTTGGTGTAGGTGGAATGGCAATGGTCGCTGCTCCTGGCGTGACACGTTTCGTTGGTGCCGGTGGTTTCCAAGATGCCTTAGATATTTCAAATGAAATGGCCAAAATTTGTATCACACACAATCCAACATTTACGATTCCAACGTGGGACTTTAAAGGAACTTGTTTAGGTATTGACATCCGTAAAGTAGTTGAAACGGGGATTACACCATTAATCAACACTGGGATTGCACACAAAGAAGCTGGTCGTGGTCAAGTTGGCGCCGGTACAGTGCGTGCACCTCTAGGATGTTTTGAAAATGCCTTAGAAGCATATGCCAAAGAATTAGGTATTGACGTTGAATAACGTAAAAATTAGCGAAGGTATTTTTCCCATCGACCAATTTGGTAAGATGGGAAAAATCCATAGCGTTTTTGATCGTTCCTTTAATCTTAAAGTTGGTGATCGTTTAATTAATGTAGCAAATTATTCGGGGTATCTCGCAAGTTTCGGTCTTTATTTAGAAGATAAATTTTATCAGTCACTTGTTCCGTATTTACAACAAGATAATTTAGTAAAAGTTTTTTCTAATGGATTGACGATTTATAGTCATGAAGGAATAAAAAAAATAACCTGGTCTGACTATGAAATTGTCTCACTTCAAGTAAAAAATATTCAGCTGACAAAAGAACAGCAAAGTGTATTAAAAACTGTTTTAGAAGAAGCGCAAGTGGCAACTAAAATTGGCTTACCTATCGATTTTCATGCACGCCAAATTTTTACAAAATTACGTCAAAAAGAACTTCTCTCTAGTGAGTGGAATGAAATTGTTAGCTATTTAATTGGTCGTGGTAAAGGCTTAACGCCTAGTGGAGATGATATTTTAGTGGCCTATTTAGTCATGTTATATGTCAGCAAAGATTCGCGTAGCATTGGCTTGATTCACGCTTTAAAAAAACAAGTGTTATCTACAACGGATATCAGTAAAGAATATATTTGGTATGCCATGCAAGGTTGTGTGAACTCCCTAGTGTATCAATTGTATATCGATTTGAAAAATAATGAAGAAAAAGAAGTTATCACATATGATGTACAACAAATAATGAGAATTGGTCATTCATCAGGAAATGATTTGTGTTACGGATTATTGTTGGCAATTGATGACGTGGAAAAGGAGAGAATAACATGAGTTTAAATGTTATTGCATTAGGTGGAAATGCGATTTTAGATACAGATCCTACCGATATTGGTCAAAAAGAATTTATCAAAAAGGCAGCAAAGTATATTGTTGATTTTGTCGAAAAAGGCGAAGAAGTCGTTGTTTGTCATGGTAATGGTCCTCAAGTTGGCAATTTATTGTTACAACAAAAGGCTGGTGATAGCGACAAAAATCCTGCATTAAAATTGGATTCCTGCGTAGCGATGACTCAAGGTAGCATTGGTTATTGGTTACAAAATGCCTTGAATAATGAATTTTCGAGACGAAAGGTAATAAAACCAGTAGCATCCGTTGTGACACAAGTAGAAGTTGACATCAATGATCCTTCATTTAAAAATCCAACAAAACCAATTGGTCCGTTCTTTACAGCAGAAGAAGCAGAAGTTGAAGCAGCTAAAGACAATTCAACTTTTATTGAGGATTCTGGTCGTGGTTACCGTAAAGTTGTTCCTTCACCGTTCCCGCAAAATATTGTCGAAAAAGAGGCAATTCGTACAATGGCGCAAAGTGGCGTGTTAACGATTAGTGCAGGTGGTGGCGGTATTCCAGTCATCATTCGTGATGGGGAATACGTTGGTGTTGAGGCAGTTATTGATAAAGATTTTACCTCAAAAGTTTTAGCAGAAAATGTTCAAGCCGATCGTTTAATTTTATTAACCGGTGTGGATAACATTTATATCAATTACAATCAACCAAATCAAAAAGCCTTGGAAACGATTAGTATTGCCGAAGCAGAAGGCTATATTCAAGAAGGGCATTTTGCGGCAGGAAGTATGTTGCCAAAAATCGAAGCAGCACTAGCTTTTGTGAAAGGTGCTAGTAACCGTAAAGCAGTCATCACATCAATTGAGAACTTAGAAAATATCCAGACTGATGCTGGAACAACCATTGTTTCTGATTAATGAAATGAAAAATTGGATGAGAAGAACTTGATTTTTTTCAAGTTCTTTTTTTTAGGTAGCACATTAGCACAATGAATCATTTGTTTTTGTTATAAATGTACAATGAAAAAATAATTAAAAACGATTACAATAATACTAATAAACAAAGGAGATGTTCAGACATGGATTTAGACAAAGTGTTAGCAGATAATATCAAAAATCTATCACAGATTGGGAGCGATCCAACTGGAGGAATGACAAGACTTCTTTATACAGACTCTTGGTTAGAAGCTCAAAAATATGTAGAAAACCAACTAATCGATGCTGGTTTAACGGCCACATTTGATGAAATTGGTAATTTATTTGGTCGTGTAGAGGGTACAACATACCCAGAAGAAACCATTTTGTCTGGCTCACATATTGATACGGTAGTTAATGGTGGGACATTGGATGGACAATTCGGAGTGATTGCTGCGTATGTAGCAATTCAATATTTATTAGAAACCTATGGTAAACCTTTGCGTTCACTGGAGGTTATTTCAATGGCAGAAGAAGAAGGAAGTCGTTTTCCAGCTGTTTTCTGGGGAAGCAAAAATTTTGTTCGTGAAGCAAAACGTTCAGATGTGGCAGAAATTGCTGATTTTGAAGGCAAAAACTTTGTGGATGAAATGCGACGACAAGGTTTTGATTTTCGAGATGAAGCGACGCCAAAACGCAATGATATTCGCGCTTTTGTTGAAATTCATATCGAGCAAGGCAATGTTCTGGAAAGAGAAGAATTACAAATTGGTGTTGTCAATAACATTGCTGGTCAACGTCGCTATACGATTGTGTTAAAAGGAGAAGCCAACCACGCCGGAACAACACCAATGGGCTATCGTAAAGATGCTGTTTACGGTTTTTCTAAAATTTGTTCGGAAATCATTGATCGTGCAGTGCAAGTGGGTGACCCGTTAGTGGTGACCTTTGGCAAAGTGGAACCAAAACCAAATACCGTGAATGTTGTACCAGGAGAAGTCTTGTTTACTATGGATTGCCGTCATACTGACCAAGATGTTTTGAAAAAGTTTACAGAAGAAGCCGAGGCGTTCATGAAAAAAATTGCCAAAGACCATCAATTAGCTATCGCTATTGACTTATGGATGGATGAAGCTCCCGTACCAATGAATGAAGAAATTGTTGCGACTGTAGAAAAAGCAGCCAAAGAAGAAAACATGAAGTACAAAATCATGCACAGTGGTGCAGGCCATGATTCACAAATTATTGCCCCCCATTATCCGTCAGCCATGATTTTTGTGCCAAGTATTAAAGGGATTAGCCACAATCCGGCAGAAGAAACGAAGCATGAGGATTTAGTTGCGGGCGTGAAAGTTTTAGCCAAAGCTTTATATGAATTAGCATACAAAGAATAAATGTAGAAAGCAGGGAATAGGTATGGGATACAAAAACAACAACACAGGATACTTAGATGGATTATTACAATCGAGAGCCGTGATTAAGAAGAATAATTTTGCGATTCTTCCTCACGATGGTCTAGTGAACAATGTAATACCAGGATTTGAAAACTGTGATTGCTCAATTTTAGGTTCCAAACAAATTGGAGCAAGTTTTGTTGATTATATTATCACAATGAAAAAAGATGGCGAAAACAGTTGCGGTTTTGGTGGAGAAGGTGTTGAAACACTGGTCTACGTGATTGACGGCGCGTTGGAAGTTCGTGATGATAAGGAAACACATAGACTTACAAGTGGTGGTTATGCGTATTTTCCTGCAAGTCAATTAATGTATTTGAAAAATGCTCAAGAAGAGCCCACAGAGATTTTCCTTTATAAAAAACGTTATCAACCATTAGAAGGCTACGAAGCTTATAAGGTGGTAGGTAACATTGAAGAGCTTGAACCCGTGCAATATGAAGGGATGGAAGATGTTTTATTGTGGGACTTTTTACCTAAAGATCTTGGTTTTGATATGAACTTTCATATTTTATCATTTGAACCTGGTGCAAGCCATGGTTATGTTGAAACGCATTATCAAGAACATGGTGCTTATTTGCTTTCAGGACAAGGAATGTACAATTTAGATAATGAATGGTATCCAGTTGAAAAAGGTGATTATATATTTATGAGTGCTTATGTCCAACAAGCAGCTTATGCTGTTGGTCGAGGGGAACCATTATCTTACGTGTACTCAAAAGATTGCAATCGCGATCCTGAAATTTAAGGCAGAGGAGCATATAAATGGAAGAGACAGTTATTGTACAACCAAATGAATTACATCAATTAATTCAAACAAAATTAGAAAAAGCGGGTTTAAAATCAGAACATGCCAATGAAGCTGCCAACCATCTAGTGTTTGCAGATGCGAATGGAATTCACTCACATGGCGCTGTTCGTGTAGATTATTACGCTGAACGAATTGCCAAAGGTGGTGTCAATCTTGATCCAGAGATTACCTTTGAAAAAACCGGACCAAGTACGGGGATTGTTCACGGAGAAAACGGTGTTGGACAATTTGTAGCCTTAAAAAGTTTAGAATATGCAATAGCTGTAGCGAAAGAATCAGGTGTGGCAGTTGTTGGTGTGCGTCGGACAAGTCATAGCGGAGCATTATCTTATTATGTGAAAAAAGCAGCACAACAAGATTTAATTGCTATTTCAATGTGTCAATCTGATCCAATGGTTGTACCATTTGGTGGGAAAGAAAATTATTTTGGTACCAATCCAATTGCTTTTGCAGCACCAAGAAAAGCGAGTGACCCGGTCGTTTTTGATATGGCCACTACGGTACAAGCATGGGGCAAAATTTTAGATGCTCGTTCTAAAAATAAAGATATTCCAGATACCTGGGCAGTTGACAGTGAAGGAAAGCCAACAACAAATCCTCACGACGTGCATGGATTATTACCAATTGCTGGCCCTAAAGGCTTTGGCTTAATGATGATGGTGGATATTTTATCGGGAATGTTATTAGGGTTACCATTTGGTAAAAATGTGTCATCAATGTATAACGACTTAACCAAAGGACGTGATTTAGGACAAATCTTTATTTTAATTGATCCAAAGCGTTTCACTGATTTAGAACAATTTAAAGAAAATATTGAAACGATGGTCAGTGACTTACATGCTGTTCCTGCAGCGGAAGGTTTTAAGCAAGTTTATTATCCAGGTGAAATTAATCAGTTGAATTTCGAAAATTACATGGAAAATGGGATTCCGATTGCAACAACCGTTTATAATTATTTGACAAGTGATACCGTTCATTTTAATCAATACGGTGGGGCAAATGCATTTGCTGAAAAAGAATAAAAAAGAGGTCTGTGACATAAGGAAAAATAAGACGAAAATATCCGAATAAAATAGCAAGAGTTACACCAAATCAAGGAGCAATTTTCTATTATTCGGATATTTTACTGTCAATCAATTTATGTCACAGTCTCTTGCTCACTGATCTTGTGTCTCTTCAGATAATTCTAATGCCAGCCGAATGTCTAAACTAGTTACTGAGTCGTGAACGTCTTTTCCAAGAAGTTGTGAACATCGTTCAATCCGATATTTAATCGTATTTCGATGGACAAATAATGCTTTAGCTGTTTGCGCAATTTCACATTGAGCATCTAAATAACATTTGAGTGTTTTCCGTAATTCGATAAGCGAGCCTTCTGAAGGATAGGCCAATTCTTTCAGGATACTTTCGCAAAAATAATGAATATCGGTCACGTTAATTTTTTCAAATAAATTTCGCATACCACGTGGTTGATAATGAGTCAGTGGTTTTTTAAAATCAATTGCAGTGAGTAGCATTTCATTATACGCATGTTGTGCTTCAATAAATGACTTTGCGACTTGTTGAATCGTATCATAAATATTTCCGATACCAAAGACAAGTTGAATACCTGTAATTGTTTTTAATTCATTGGCAATTTCTAGTAAAATCATTTCAATATTATCTAACTTGTGTTGAATCAGTAAGGCAAAATGATTGGTATTTTTGATTTTAAAGAGACTCATGTCTTTAATCCGAAAGTTCAGTTTTTCTTGTAACCATTGGAAAGCCAGCTGACTCTCTTCTTCTTGATAACGAATTTTCTTTGAATCATTGCTATGACAAGCGATATGCACAATGCGATAATGTCGTGCTTTGACTAAGCCATAGTTAGTTCCTAGATCTAGCCAGTCACGTTCTTTAGCAGATGAAGATTGTTGGTATTCAATCATCCGCGTTAAAAAATCAGTTTTTAAATGCTCTAAGGATTCTTGAATTTTTTGATTTTTATACAGCATGAATGACAAAACCAGCGTTGCTTGGTCAATGGCAAAATCAGAGACGGGGTAAGGAATCTGTTCAGGATTAAAAATCACTAGATAATGAGGGAAATAGCTATTTATCTCAACAGGATAATACGCTACTTGCAACTTTTTATTTTTGGAATCTTCAATCAATAATGAAGTTGCTTTCTTTTGAGTGAATACAATATTTTCTTGTGACAATTGTTCAATGTAGTAATCTGGAGAGGTGTTTGTTTTTGTAAAATTTTTTGAGCAAGCGAGTATCTTTTTGTAGGGACTTAACAAGATAACTGGTGTATTGATAAGTTCCCCAAAATTATCAATGAAACGCTCATAACTCACGTCATTTATTAGCATATTTGAAAATTGTTTTTGGATATCTAATGCGTAACTGAGTTGCTCTGTTTTGGTATAGTGTAAGAAATTGAGCAGTTGATGTAACAAACTACCTAAGGGAATGGTACTAGGAATTTGGACAAGTGGCAATTTTTTTTGGTTGGCGTATGCAATCACAGCAGGATCAATTGCTTCGATAAAACGTCCTATTTTAATTCCTAATCCAGCAGCCTGTTTTTCTTTTAATGAATCAATAAGCGTCAGAAGCCCCTGTTGATTATCTTTATAAGTCATCGCTGTTGTTAAAATAAACGTTTTTTCAGGAATATAGTGTGCAATATCTGGCGTTTCAGTAATCTCGACACTCTCTATTTCGCAGGCTGCGTCTACTGCAGAGGTAAGTAATGTTAAATTTGTAAAGCGAGGAATCGTTAGCAAATCGATTAAGGTTTTCACAAAAACATCTCCTTTTTTGCTATTATATAAAAAAAGGAGAGTAGACTCAAATTATTTTTGTATAAAATAGCTAAAATTAGCCGTAATTTGTGCCAAAGTGATAACTCTATTTTTCAAAAAAAGAAAAGGATGAGATAGTATGTTTTCAGAATTAGTAATACCACACAGAACCATTATGACACCTGGACCCGTTGAGGCAAATCCTGTTGCTCTAAAAGCAATGAGTTCTCGAATTTTGGGACAGTTTGATCCAGCATTTTTGACAATTATGGACAATGTCAAAGAAATGATCAAATTACCTTTTGGTACCAAAAATCAAGAAGCTTTTGCTATAGATGGGACATCTCGTTCTGGTTTAGAAGCCGCAATGATAGCGCTGATTGAGCCAGGGGATAAAGTTTTGATTCCGGCATATGGCCGTTTTGCTTATTTATTAGGTGAAATTGCTGAACGAGCGCAAGCCGAAATTAAATATCTAGAAAAAGACTGGACATCGACATTTGATCAACAGATTGTAATTGATGCAATTGATGACTTCCAACCAAAAATTGTGGCGATGGTTCACGGTGAAACAGCCAATGGTCAAATGCAATCTATTGATAAAATTGGTCAACATTGCCGTGAAAATGACATGTTCTTTGTAGTTGATATGGTTGCTACATATGGTGGTGTTCCGCTACAAGTTGATGATTGGTGTGTGGATATTGCGGTTGGTGGAACACAAAAATGTTTAAGTGTACCAGCTGGAATGTCATTAGTGACTTACAATGACCGTGTTGAAGCAGTTTTGAATGCTCGCTACCAAAAAGAATTGGGTTTGAGTAAAGATGATCGTAACGAAAATCATATTTCTAGTAACTATCTAGATTTAAGTCAGTTGCAACGCTACTGGAGTTCAGAACGCATTAATCATCATACAGAAGCAACAAGTATGATTTATGCGTTACACGAAGGCTTACGTTCAATCATTAATGAGGGGTTAGAAAACGTTTATGCTCGTCATGCATTAAATGATCAAGCAATTGTCGCTGGAATCAAAGCGATGGGACTTGGTTTTTATGGAGACTTAGCAACAAAAATGCCAACGGTTACTCCTGTTATGATTCCAGATGGTGTTGGTGATGGGGAGCAAGTGCGTGAACTATTATTAAATCAATTTGGCGTGGAGATTGCCTCTTCATTTGGTGATTTAAAAGGGAAATTATGGCGTATTGGGAACATGGGATACAGCAGTCGACATGAGAATGTCTTACATGTATTAACTGCCTTAGAAGGTGCTTTGACTTATTATGGTGCTCCAATTAATCATGGTGAAGCAGTAAAAGCAGCACTAGCAATTTATGAAAACAATTAATTGAAGAGGTGTTCTCGAATTAACAAATTAAAACACTGAATTTAAGAGCGGATTAAGAAAAGGTTGTGACTTGCTTTGACAAGCGGTCACAACCTTTTTAAGACCCAACTTTTGTTTAAAATAGCTAATGAAAATATTTGTTTTGTTTTAATTGGATAATGATTATCTTGAGTATAGCGTTTACAATAAAAATAGATGAAACAAGAGATAACAATGGTTTTGTTACATGCGTTAGCTCTATCTAAATAAAAGGAGGAAAAGATTTGGAGGCTAAAGATTATCACGTTTCAGAGCAAGAACTGCAAAAATTTAGAAGTAGAGGATACAATGAAGATTTATTGCCAAAGAGTAATGAAAAACGAAATATGAGTGCACTGAATTATTTTACTCTATGGATGGGATCTGTTCATAACATTCCAAACTATGCCGCAGTTGGAGGATTTCTCTTTCTAGGATTATCGCCAGTAAACGTTATGCTAGCATTAGTATTAAGTTCTTTAGTAGTTGCCGCATTCATGGTTATTAATGGGCAAGCAGGATCAAAATATGGAATTCCTTTCGCGCTGCATCTACGGTCAACTTATGGTGATTTAGGTGCTAAACTGCCTGGGTTTTTAAGAGGATGCGTGGCAGCTATTGCTTGGTTTGGTTTACAAAACTTTACAGGTTCTTTAGCACTTCTAATTTTAATTGGAAAAATTTGGCCTGGTTTTCTAACAATTGGTGGAGATACAACGATTCTAGGTATTGGGATTCCAGGATTGATTGCATTTACTATTTTTTGGGCAATTAATGTACTCATTGGTTTTGGTGGTGGCAATATTCTTAACCGTTTTACAGCAATCTTAAGTCCATTGATTTATATTGTTTTTGGTGCAATGGCCATTTGGGCTTTTCGTGCAGGTGGAGGCTTTAGCGCTATTCTATCCTATGATACAGTTGGTGCGACTCGGCATGTGAATCCTATATTTGGTTATCTAATGATTATTAATTCTGTGCTTGCTGTTTGGGCTGCACCAGGTGCAAGTGTTTCAGACTTTACACAAAATGCTAAATCAACAAAAGATCAAGTAGTTGGGCAAACAGCTAGTTTAGTAGTAGGGTATATTATTTTTGCCATTTTTAGCGTAATTATTTTAATCGGTGGTTCCATTCATTATGGAATTCAAGAATGGAATGTATTGAGTATTATTGAGCGATGGGATAATACCCCAGCGATTATTATTACGATGACAGTGTTTCTCTTAACTACTGTATCAACAAATGCAACTGGAAATATTATTCCAGCTGCATATCAATTATCTGCGCTATTTCCGAAATATATTAATTATCAAAAAGGGGTATTAATTGCAGGGATTATTAGTTTTCTAATTATGCCCTGGAAATTGATGGAGAATTCCGACAGCATTTTTATTTTCTTAAACACGATTGGGGCTGTTTTAGGGCCTGTAGCTGGGGTAATGATTGCTAGTTATTATTTCGAGCGAAAGCAAACGATTGATTTAGATGAGTTGTATATGGATAAAACAAAAGATAATACCAATAGTAGTTATCGCGGTATTAATCGCCAAGCGTACATTGCAACTATTGTAGCATTAATTTTATCATTAAGTGGGCAGGTCATTCGTTCACTAAGTATTATTTCGGATATTTCTTGGTTAGTAGGTTTTGGTTCAGCATTTGTTATTTATTTATTTTTACAAAAAATTTCTTCTAAAAAATAGAAGATAAAAATAGGAGGATAAAAATAATGAGTTATGATTTAGTAGTGAAAAATGGTTTAGTTATTTTAGAAGGCGGTGAAGTACAAACAGATGTTGCCATCAAGGATGGTTTAATTGTGGCAATTGGTAATCATTTATCTGGCGAAAAAGAAATAGATGCCGCAGGTTTAATTGTTAGCCCAGGGATGTTAGATGCACACGTGCATATCACAGATCCAGGTGGAGGCTATCGCGATCAATGGGAAGGGTATATTACAGGGACAGCTGCTTGTGCTAAAGGGGGCGTAACCTCTTTTATGGAGATGCCATTGAACCAAATTCCAGCAACTTTTGACGGTGAATCATTACAAGTGAAATATGCTGCTGGAAAAAATAAATTAAAAGCCGATGTTGCGTCATTTGGTGGTTTAGTGCCATTTAATTTAGATGGAGGGATTCAAGAATTAGACGAAGGTGGTGTTGCTGCATATAAATGCTTTATGGCGACTTGTGGTGACCGTGCAATTTCAGAAGATTTTATGAATGTGGATGATTATTCATTGTATGAAGGGATGAAACAAATTGCTAAGACTGGTAAAGTACTAGCGATTCATGCTGAGAATGCTGCAATCACTGATCGCTTAGGCGAAATTGCTTATAAAAATGGGGAAACAACACTAAAAGCGTATGTAGCAACTCGTCCAGTTTTCACTGAAGTAGAACCTATCCGTCGAGCTATTTTATTAGCTAAAGAAACTGGATGCCGGATTCATATTTGTCATGTTGCTTGTCCAGAAGGTGTTGCTGAAGTGACGAAAGCTCGTAATGAAGGAGTAGACGTTACGTGTGAAACGTGCACGCACTATCTATACTTTGAAACAGATGAGTTAGACGCTATTGGTCCGGTTGTAAAATGTTCACCTCCAATTCGTGATAAAGCAGCACAAGATGGTTTGTGGGAAAAATTATTAAATGATGAAATTGCTTTTGTAACTTCCGACCATTCACCGTGTACACCAGATTTAAAAGACAAAGAAAATGCTTTTGATGCTTGGGGTGGAATTTCTGGCGTACAAAATAATGTCGATGTGTTGTTTGATGAAGGTGTTCAAAAACGGGGCATGTCATTAACGCAATTTGCGGCTATCATTGCCAAAAATCCGGCTGACCGGTTTGGATTAGATCAAAAAGGTCGTATTAGTGTAGGAAAAGATGCAGATTTAGTATTGATTCGTCCCAACTCATCTTATACATTAAAAGCAGAAGACTTAGAGTATAGAAATAAAATCAGTCCTTATATTGGACGTGAAATCAATGCACAAGTTGCTCAAACGATTCTTCGTGGTGAAGTTGTTTATAGCCAAGAAACTGGTGTGGTTAGCGATTTCTCAGGGGCGTTTATCAAAAAATAATGAATAAAATAGCACTTGCTACACTTTCTTTAGAAAGTGTGGCAAGCTATTTTTTATTAAATAAGGAATGTATTATAATAGATAACTGATTCCTTTTATTTGATTGGATGATGCAAAGGAGAACTTGAGAATGAACGAGCAAAAAAAAGGACAAGCAGTTTATTGGAAACAAATTATTTTTATTTTAACAGCAGGCTGGGTTGTGATTTGGATATATCGGGATACATTCCCACCAATCTATCCGATTGTCAAAGAGTTTTTTGATGGAGCATCAGATGCCCAAATTGGTAAAATATCAAGTTCCTTTTTCTTAGGGTACGCAACAATGCAAATTCCATCAGGGATTTTAGTAGACAAACTAGGGCGAAAAAATATTTTGATTCCAGGATTTATTTTATTTGGTATAGGGGCATGGCTTGTTTCATCAGCCAATACGTTGCCAATGGTTTATGTAGGGAGTATTCTAGCGGGACTTGGTAGTGGGACTTATTATGGTGTAGCTTATTCATTAACAACTGAGTTTGTTCCTAGAAAAAAACGAAGCATGGCCACAGCTATTGTAAATAGTGGGACAGCTTTAGGATGTGGGATTGGTTTGATTTCTTCTAACTTGTTAGTAGGTGGTCGAATCATTTCTTGGCAAACGATGTTTTATTTGCCGATTGTGCTCACATTTGTAATGTTGGTTGTATTTTTTAAATTTATTCGACCTGAACAATCGAACAACAAGGACAAAACAACAGTTAAAGTGGTTCAAAAAACAAAAATTCAGGATTTTTTTAAACCACAGATGGTTGCCGCTTATATTCTGTATTTCTCTACTTTATATACGTATTATTTAATTGATACTTGGTTACCAAACTTTTTAGAAACGGAACGAAATATTCCAGGTAATACGGTTGGGGCGATTTCTTCATTAGTCTTTTTTGTCGCAATTCCAGGGGCATTACTTTTTAGTCGCTTAGCAGATGAGATGCCACAAAATAAAATTCGGTTGATTATTTCTTTAGAACTGTTAGCAGCGTTGATTTTATTTATTACGTTAAGTGTAACGAATCCTATTTTCGTTGTCGTCGGTTTTATTGCTTATGGCTTTATTGGGAAATTAGCAGTGGAACCGATTATTATTTCATGGTTAAGTCAGTTTGCACCGAGAAAAAATATTGCCACAACTTATGGCATTTTTAATTTTTTTGGTATGTCGGCATCAGTGCTTGTTCCAACTGTGACTGGTTTTATCTCAGATAAAACCGGGTCTAAAGTGTATGGTTTTTACTTAGCTATAGGGATTATTATTATTGGAACGCTCGTATTTTATTTAATTAATCGTAGCATGTCAAAAAAAGTCCAAGAATAAAACATAAAGTAACTTACGAGGCTTTGGCTTATGTCAGAGCTTCGTTTTTTTCATAGGCATGGTTTTTCTCTTTAAGTTAAAAAATAAGCTATACTACATATAAAATAAACATGTCATTTTTATTTAATTGAGGGTGTAGGTTAGAAGTGACAAATAAAATAAAAGGAGAACATATGAAAAAGAAGGTATCGATGACTACGCAAATTGTAATTGCGGTCGTGTTAGGGATTTTAGTAGGTGCATTATTCTCGGACGTGGCACAACATTTAAAAATTGTGGGCGATTTGTTTTTACGTTTAATGCAAATGGCTATCCCAGTGTTAATTTTAGGGCAAATTATTCAAGCAGTCGCAAGTATTGAAGCCAAAGAGTTAACCAGTTTGGGTGGACGAACAATTTTTGTTTTTGGCACGTCTTCCTTATTAGCAGCAACATGGGGAATTTTAATGGCCGTCCTTTTTCAAGCAGGGAAAGGAACGAATCTTTCAGGTTTGCAAGAGGCATCTGTTGAAGCAAAAGAAATTTCGTTTTCAGAGACATTTTTAGGTTTTATTCCAACCAATATCTTTGATTCGTTGTCGAATGGCACGATTGTACAAATTATTGTTTTTGCGCTATTTTTTGGTGTTGCATTGAATAAATTTATGAGTAAACATCCAGAGTCAGGGCTTGCTCAAATCATCATTGATTTTAATGAAGTAATTTTGATGATTATTCGCTATGTTATGATTATTGCTCCATTAGGAATTTTTGCATTAATCGCCTCAACGATTAGTAATTTAGGGGTAACGATTATCGGTTCATTACTTTCTTACTTAGGTGTGTACGCGTTAGCAACCTTCCTATTTTTAGGGTTGTGGATTACTTTTATTACCTTGTATGTAGGTGTCAATCCGCTTCGTTTAATCAAAAATATGAAAAAAATGTCAGTCATGGCTTTGGCAACAACGTCATCAGCAATTACGTTACCAACAGCGATGGATGAAACGCAAAATAAATTAGGGGTAAGCGATCGAATTACTAATTTAGTTTTACCTTTAGGGATGTCATTAAATAGCAATGGTTCAGCGATGCATATGGCAATTACTGTTATGACTATTTCCCAAATGTATCAAATGGACTTTAATTTACCACAAATGATTTATGTGGCTGTGGCTGCTACGATTATTTCATTGGCTAATGCAGTTGTTCCTGGAGCAGGTCTTGTTTCATTGGCAATTATTGTGCCACAAATGGGGCTGCCAATTGAAAGCATTGCGATTTTTGCAGGTGTCGAGTGGTTTGTCGGGATGCTGCGAACAATTTTAAATGTGAATTCCGATGTCTATTCAGCAATTGTTGTTGCTAAATCAGTCAATGAAATTGACTACGACGTTTTTAAGGGCAAAAAAGTAATTGAATAATAAGGTGACGAGACTGTGACCTAAAAAAACAAGACGGAAATATCCGAACAAAATAGAATGGTTGCGCCAAATCAAGGAGCAATCTTCTCTTGTTCGGATATTTTACTGTCAATCAATTTATGTCATAGTCCTGTTTTTTGATAAAACAATGATAGAATCAACGGAATCTTCTTTTTGAGAATGAAGTTATGTTATACTGTAAGAGAATCTTTTCGTGTAGGTAGAAGATATAACACTGCGATTTTTGTAAAATGTGTTGTATAATGAATAGGATAATAATGAACGTGTTTCTTATTTAAAAATAAATATACATACTTATAAGAAGTAGTAAATATAAATAATTGAGAGGTGAAAATTTTGAGTAAAATCAAAATTATTCCCCTTAGTGGTGTCCGAGAAAATGGTAAAAACTTGTACATTGCTGAAGTGGGAGAGGATATATTTGTGTTAGACTGTGGTCTACGCTATCCAGAAAATGAACTATTAGGAATTGATACGGTTATTCCTGATTTCACGTATTTAGAAGACAATGCTGAGCGTGTGGCGGGAGTGTTTTTAACGCATGGGCATGCAGACGCAATTGGCGCTTTGCCGTATTTTTTAGAAAAAATTCAAGCGCCCGTATTTGGGACCAAATTAACAATTGAATTAGCAAAGTTAACAGTGCAACGCTATGAACCAACAAAGAAATTTAAAGAGTTCCATGTAATAGATGTGCATTCTGAAATTGACTTTGGTTCTGCAACTGTTAGCTTTTTTTCAACGACACATTCAATTCCGGATTCAGTTGGTATTAGTTTGAAAACACCAGCTGGCAACATTGTTTATACAGGAGACTTCAAATTTGATCAAGCCGCTGTGCCAATGTATCAAACAGATTTTGCGCGCTTAGCCGAGATTGGTAAAGAGGGTGTTTTGGCATTATTAAGTACATCAAGCAATGCTGAAAATCCTGCAACTGTAGTTTCGGAAGCTCAAATTGCCGATGAAGTTTACGATACTATTCGCTATTGGGAAGGTCGAATCATTGTTGCTTGTGTTGCTAGTAATTTGCAACGAGTACAACAAGTGCTAGATGCTGCTTATCGTTCCGGACGTAAAGTAGTGCTGACTGGACAAGACTTTGGAAAAATTATTCGTACGGCAATGAAATTAGGTAAATTAGAAATTCCTGATGAAACGATTTTAATTACCCAAAAAGAAATGAAAAATTACGCTGATGACCAACTAGTTATTTTAGAAACAGGTCGTATGGGTGAACCAATTAAAGCTTTACAACGAATGGCAAGTGGCGCTCACCGTACATTACGCATTAAAGAAGGCGATTTGGTTTATATTACCACTACGCCAACGATTGCGATGGAGACATTTGTGGCAAAAACAGAAGATATTATTTATCGAGCAGGTGCTACGGTGAAAAATATCTCGGATAATTTGCGAGTATCTGGACATGCAAGCCCCAATGATTTGCAATTAATGTTGAATCTATTGAAACCAAACTATTTCATTCCAGTACAAGGCGAATATCGCTTGCTAGCTGCTCATGCAGAGTTAGCTCAAGAAGTTGGTATGCCATTAAATCGTATCTTTATTACGGCACGCGGTGATATTTTAGAATATGATAAAGGTGAATTAACAAAAGCTGGTTCAGTTCCAGCAGAAAATGTCATGGTTGATGGGATTGGTGTAGGCGATATTGGGAATATTGTCTTAAAAGATCGTAAAGTCTTATCAGAAGATGGTATTTTTGTTGCGGTCGTAACAATTAACCGTCGTGAAAAACGAATTGTTTCAAAACCACAGATTACTTCTAGAGGGTTTGTTTATGTGAAAGCAAGTCGTGACTTGATTCGTGAAGGTGGCGAGATGGTCGAGCAAATTGTTGACAAACATCTCCATGAAGACGATTTTGAATGGAGTAAGTTAAAACAAGATATTCGTGACCAATTAAGTCGTTATTTATTTGAACAAACAAAACGTCGCCCGGTGATTTTACCAGTTATTATGGAAGCTAGTCAACGAAATAGAAGAAGATAGAAGGTATGCTTATAGCTGATTCCAGTTATAAGCGTATTTTTTAAATAGAATATTTTTTTGCGACATAGTGTTATTTTTCACATGCAGATTTGGCACAAAGTAGTGTGCCAAAAATCTATATAGAAAGGATTGAAAACCCTACCAAAATAAATTACACTAAGTCTGTAAAGAAAAACACTTTATTTATTGAGAGGAGAGAAATGACATGGCGGCAGAGAAAAAAGGATTGAAAGCCAAAGTTCAACGTTTCGGAAGTTATTTAAGTGGTATGGTTATGCCGAACATTGGCGCCTTTATTGCGTGGGGTGTTATTACAGCATTATTTATTGGAACAGGTTGGTTGCCAAATGAACAATTAGCAACAATGGTTGACCCAATGATCAAATATTTATTGCCATTATTAATCGGTTATACAGGCGGAAGCATGGTTCATGGTCAACGTGGAGCAGTTGTAGGGGCAATTGCCACAATGGGAGTGATTGTCGGATCAGAAGTTCCAATGTTTATTGGAGCAATGATTATGGGGCCAATCGGTGGTTGGTGTATTAAGAAATTTGATGATTTATTCTCAGATAAAATTCGTGCCGGATTTGAAATGTTAGTCAATAACTTTTCAGCAGGATTAATCGGATTTGCCTTAGCTATTTTAGGTTTTTATGGGATTGGACCGGTAGTTACTGCGTTGACAGAAATGATGGGGAATGGTGTAGAAGCCATTGTTAACGCAAATCTGTTACCGTTAGCCAATATCTTTATTGAACCAGCAAAAATTTTATTCTTAAACAATGCAATTAATCATGGTATTCTAACACCGTTAGGAACAGAGCAATCGCTTGAAACAGGAAAATCAATTCTATTCTTACTAGAAGCGAACCCTGGACCAGGTTTAGGAGTATTATTAGCGTATACGTTGTTTGGTAAAGGTTCAGCAAAATCTTCGGCACCAGGTGCGGTAGTCATTCAATTTTTAGGTGGGATTCATGAAATTTACTTCCCATATGTAATGATGAAACCAATTTTATTCTTAGCGGTTATCAGTGGTGGTATTTCAGGAACATTTATTTTCCAATTGTTAAATGCCGGATTACAAGCAGCTGCTTCACCAGGATCGATTATTGCGATTTTAGGTATGGCACCTAAAGGCGGACATCTACCAGTAATTGCCGGTGTGGTTGTCGCAACTGTGGTATCATTCTTGATTTCAATGATTATCTTGAAATCAGATCGTTCAACAGAGGATGAATTTGAAGCGACACAAGAAGCTGTAGCAACTGCGAAAGCTGAAAGCAAAGGTCAAGCAGCTGTTGTGGAAGAAACAGTTGCCGAAACAGCAGATAAGAAAATTGATAAGATTATCTTTGCTTGTGATGCAGGGATGGGCTCAAGTGCAATGGGAGCGTCTGTCTTACGTAATATGATTAAGAAAGCTGGGGTTGATATTCCAGTAACTAACTCAGCGATTAACAACCTAAAAGATGAACCAAATACTTTAATTGTGACTCAGGTCGAATTACACGAACGTGCGAAACAAAAAGCACCATCTTCTGACTTTGTAACAGTTGAAAACTTTATGAATAGTCCACGTTATGAAGAAGTTGTCAATCGAATGAAAGAACAGTAAAATATCATAGCTAGCTGCTTGCTTGCTACTTAATTAAACATGCGGCGAAAAGCAGGGGGGAATCCGCTGCTTTTCGTCATTTTTTTAGAGGAGGTGGATAACTTGTATTTCTCGAATCGGGAAAAACAAATTTTAAAACTATTAATTGAATGTACAGAAGGAATTACCCCACAAGAATTATTAGATATATTACAAATTAGTAAGCGAACCTTGTATCGTGAAATATCCAGTATTGAAAAAAGCTTAAAACCGATGGAAGTTCAAGTTGTGAAACCGCGTGGTAAAGGCTATCGATTAGTTGGAGAGGCTGAGAAATTAACTGAGATTAAACAGTTGATACAAGAAGATGAAAGGATTCCTCTTGATAATGTTCATCGTCAGAGTGCCTTAGTGTCTAATTTACTTTTGGCAGATGAGGAACGAACGATTGAAGGACTAGCGATTGATTTTGAAGTAAGTCAAAGTACAATACATGCTGATTTACAAGTAGTCGAAGAAAGTCTAACTGAATATTCATTGGTTCTTGAACGGCGCAAAGCAAGAGGGATTATCATTGTTGGTGGTGAGTATGAACGACGACAAATTTTAGGAAATACCATTTATAGTGGTGTCAGTGAGTATGAATTTTTTCACTACCTTTCCTTATTGACCGCGATGACAACGGAACAAGTAACATCGAATCTCTTCTTGAATTTAATTAGTCCACAATCTTTCTACATTGCGAAAACAGTTATATTAGATGAACGAAACAAATTATTTTTAGAAGTAACAGACAATCAAGTCCAACAAATTGTTACGATTTTGGCATTATCTATTGATCGAGTAAAATCGAACCATTTATTAATGCCACCGATTGAGGATAGTCAAATTTCATCTGAAATCTATGCATTAGCTGAACAGATTATGGGAAATGTCGAAGAACATGGTTTAGTGATGCCGACAGAAGAAACGATTTTCTTTGCCCGACAATTAGAAGGTGTCAACTACAAGAAACCACAAAACATCTTTTTAGAAAGCTTCGATGTGGAATTATCATATCAGATTCGTGAAGTGATTCGTTTTGTTTCAGAATTGACCCATAATGATTTTCGAGCAGATGATATCTTGTATTATGATCTTTTGACTCATTTATCAGCAGCTTTTAAAAGGATGGATAATCTTGTGCAGTTAGCAAACAATCCACTTCTAGATAAAGTTATGATTCAATATGATGATTTAACACGTGCTATCCAACTGGCACTTGCCAAACAGTTTCCTAAAGAACAGTTTTCGAATGATGAACTGGCATATATTGTTATTCATTTTGCAGCATCATTAGAACGTAATCCAGTGAAAAAAGCTATTTCAACTTTAGTTCTGTGTTCAAGTGGTATTGGTACAGCGAAGATTTTAGAAAGTCGTTTGCGAAAGTATATTCCTGAGATCGACCATATTCAAGTGATTAAAATTTCGCAGATGAGTCATGTGGATTATAAAGAATATGATTTGATTCTATCGACTATTTTCTTGCCGGACTTTACATTACCGTATAAATTGATATCACCATTACTACTTGATGATGAAATCCAAAAAATCAAACAAGAAATTCATGAAAAACATTTTGAATCAAAAAGTGCTGAACCAACCATTGTTTCCAAAGAATCTGAAGGATCATTTGATCATGTTTATGAAATAATGAGAGTAGGGAATGATTTACTTACACAGTTTGATGTGAAATCGATACAAACAAATAAAACGTTGGACACAACAATTCAACAAATTATTGATGATTTAGAAGGTGTTATTGTTGAGGATGCTCAAAAGGTCAGTGAATTAGTTTTAAATCGACATCGGACAGCACCGATTGGCATACCAGAAACCAACTTAGCTTTATTTCATAGTGCCAATACCTACGTGAAGGGACCATACTTTAGTATTTTTGATTTAAGTTCACCGATTCCTATTTTAGGTATGGACAGAAAACCAATGGCATTGACACGGGTGTTGTTAATGTTGGCTCCAGAATCAATGACTGCTGCTGAAGAAAAGCTATTGGGCTTAATTAGTGCATCAATCATTGAGAGTGATTTGAACATGGATATCTATCAACATGAAACCAAAGAAATTATTTATGAATTAATTAGTTCTCTCTTTGTAAATGAAATAAGAGAGGTAGAGGAGGAAAAATAATGGAATTAAAAAAAGACATGATTTTATTAAACAAAGAATTTACTACAAAAGAAGAAGCGATTCGTGAAAGTGGTCGTTTATTGGTAGACGCTGGCTGTGTAGACGAGGCCTATGTGGATGCGATGATTGATCGCAATAATTTGGTTTCAACATATATGGGGAACTTTATTGCCATTCCACATGGTACGGACGAAGCAAAAAAATTCGTGAAAAAAAGTGGCATTTCAATTATTCAAGTCCCTCAAGGAATTGATTTTAGTACCAATCCTGATGAAGAACAATTAGCGATGGTTGTTTTTGGAATTGCTGGAGTAGACAATGAGCACTTAGATATCTTACAAAAAATTGCGATTTTCTGTTCTGATGTAGATAATGTCGTGAAGTTAGTGAGTGCATCGTCTGTGGAAGAAATTATTTCTTTACTTGAGGAGGTTGAATAGGATGAAAGCAGTTCACTTTGGTGCAGGAAATATTGGTCGAGGCTTTATCGGAGAAATTTTGTTTAATAATGGTTTTTCAATTGATTTTGTTGATATTAACGCTACGATTATTGATGCGTTAAAAGCTAGAAATGCCTATGAAATCGAATTAGCAAGCGAAGACAAAGAACGAATAGCTGTAACAAATGTTAATGGTTTAAATAATCAGACAGAACCTGAAGCGGTCGTAGAGGCTATTGCAGAAGCTGATATTGTGACAACAGCGATTGGACCAAATGTCTTACCGTTTATTGCTGAATTAATTGCAAAAGGTATTCAAAAACGCCGTCAAGCAGCAACAACAACTCCTGTTGATGTCATTGCTTGTGAAAATATGATTGGCGGCAGTCAATTCTTGTTCTCAAAAGTAAAAGAATTCTTAGCTGAAGAAGATTTAGCTTATGTCGAAGAATTTGTAGGATTTCCTAATGCAGCGGTTGACCGAATTGTACCAATTCAACACCATGAAGATCCATTATTTGTATCAGTTGAACCTTTCAGCGAGTGGGTTGTTGATGCGACACAGCGTAAAAATCAAGAACTTAAATTAGAAAATGTATTGTATGTAGAAGATTTAGAACCATATATTGAACGAAAACTGTTTTCTGTTAATACTGGACATGCAACAACCGCTTATACTGGTAGTTTTTACGGCTATCAAACAATTGGTGAAGCAATAGCAGATGAACGTGTATTGACACAATTAAAAAATGTCTTACAAGAAACAGGCGATTTATTGATTGCTAAATGGGGATTTGACCGGGAAGCGCATGAAAAATATACAGAGAAAATCATCCATCGCTTTGAAAATCCATACATTTCAGACGATATCACACGAGTAGCTCGAACACCAATTCGTAAACTAGGTTTTGATGAACGATTTATTCGTCCGATTCGTGAAGCCAAAGAGCGTGGCCTTTCTTACAAACACTTATTAGAAGTAGTAGCGATGATTTTAAGTTATCGTGATGCAGCAGATCAAGAAAGCGAAAAATTAGCTCAACTGTTAGCAGAACAACCTTTACGAGAAGTTATTCAAACAGTAACGAAGTTGGAAGATGACTCATTAATTGATGAAATTGAAGTGGTGTACACTAAAAATAAATAGATTTTTAATTGAAGGATTCTTGCTTTTGCAATTAAAGGGTGTTAGAATTGGCATATACCAAAAACAAATTGTAAGGGAGAGTTTTTCATGAAGGTTATTCGTGTAAAAAATGCGGACGAAGGCGGAAAACAAGCGTTTGAAATTATTAAAGAAGGTATCAAAAACGGCGCAGAAGTTTTCGGATTAGCGACAGGCAGCACACCAGAAACAATGTACAGTCATATGATTGCAAGTGATTTAGATTTTTCGGATAAAGTATCTATTAACTTAGACGAGTATGTTGGTTTAAGTGGTGATGACGATCAAAGTTACCGCTATTTTATGAACAAACACCTATTTAATGAAAAACCATTTAAAGAAACTTTTGTACCAAATGGCAAAGCAGAAGATTTAGAAGCTGAGTGTAAACGTTACGATGGAATCATTGAAACACATCCAATTGATATTCAAGTATTAGGAATTGGTCAAAATGGCCATATTGGTTTTAATGAACCTGGTACACCATTTGATGCAACTACTCAAGTTGTGGAATTAACAGAATCAACAATTAATGCAAACAAACGTTACTTTGATAAAATTGAAGATGTTCCAACACATGCTTTATCAATGGGAATTGGTTCAATTATGAAGAGTAAAAAAATCATTTTGATGGCATTTGGTGAAGTAAAAGCTGATGCGGTGAAAGGCATGATTGACGGAGACGTAACCACAGATCTTCCTGCAAGTGTTTTACAAGGTCATAATGACGTTGTAGTCATTATTGACGAAGCAGCAGCAAGTAAATTATAGAATACGTTCAAAAAACCTTAGACAATAACTTGTTTAAGGTTTTTTTCTGTTGTTTTATAAAGTTCTTTGTTTATTTTATCTGTTATTATCTGTTACAATATAAGTGTTATACTGTATTAACTTTTATATAAAAAAATACTAGGCTAAATAAAAGATAAAAACTACAGATAAGACACAGTGGAGAAATTGTTATTCATATTAATTGAACTATTTTAATCTAAACAAAGACTGAAATAACAAAAAATTGAGGTGTAAAAAATGGCAACAAAACATGATTTGATTTTAGCACATATTGAAAGTTTACCTGTTGGCGAAAGGATTTCTGTTCGAGGAATTGCTAAAGAATTAGAAGTCAGCGAAGGAACGGCGTATCGTGCAATCAAAGATGCCGAAAATATTGGATTGGTTTCAACCATTCAGCGTGTTGGAACAATTCGAATTGAACGGAAATTAAAAAAACATATTGAAAAATTAACTTTCAGTGAAGTGGTTCGGATTATTGAAGGGGATGTCTTAGGGGGATCATCTGGCTTAGATAAGGACTTAAATCGTTTTGTCATTGGTGCGATGAAAGAGAATGCTATGGAACGTTATATCACGCCAGGCTCGTTGATGATTGTCGGAAACCGTGAAAATGTGCAAGAACTGGCACTTAGACAAGGAGCAGCTGTTTTAATTACTGGAGGGTTTGATACAACCACTGAAATTCAGCAACTAGCAGATGAACTAGAGCTACCAATTTTACGGACAACCTATGATACGTTTACAGTAGCGACAATGATTAATCGTGCCTTAAGTGACCAATTAATCAAAAAAGATATTTTATTGGTCAGTGATATTTATATGCCGCTAGAGAAGACAAAATATTTAACGATTACAGACACGGTAAAAGAGTACAAACGATTATCCGAAGAAACGCATCATTCTCGCTATCCTGTAGTGAATCGTAACATGCGTGTGGTTGGCATAGTGACAGCGAAAGATGTTTTTGAAAAATCAAGCACACAATTAATTGAGCGTGTAATGACAAGAGATCCGCGAATGGTAAAAAAAGAAATGAGCGTAGCATCTGTTAGCCATCAAATGATTTGGGATGGATTAGAAGTGATGCCGGTAGTAGCGGATGATTTATCTTTAATCGGAATTGTTACTCGACAAGATGTGATGAAAGCGATGCAATTAGTGCAACGTCAACCACAAGTTTCTGATACTATTTCTGATCAAATTACCGATCAAGTACGTATCATTGAACAAGATTTTGAGGGCCATAAATTAGATCAACCACATTTCAGTTTTACTGTTTCTCCACAAATGGTGGATGAATTAGGTACAATATCATTTGGTGCGTTGAATGAAGTGATTGCTAATGCGACAAAACGTACGATGATTGCTAATCAAAGACGAAACACTTGGATTGAACAAGTTAATTTACATTACTTCCGTTTAATTCAACTGGAAAGTGAAATCATCTTGCAACCAAAAATTCTAGAGTTAGGGCGACGTTCAGCAAAGTTAGATATGGAAATCTTTATTGAAAACTCATTAGTTGGTAAAGCAATTGTTGTTTGTCAAGTAATGGAACGTCCGTAAGAAAGGATAGTTATAATGAATGTACAAACTGAAATTTTAAATGAAATTAAACGTTATGACACAATTGTTATTCATCGTCATCAACGTCCAGACCCTGATGCGTTAGGATCACAGGTAGGATTAGCCGAAATTTTACGCCAAAGTTTTCCTGAAAAAGAGATTTATCAAGTGGGTGGACCAGTAGAGGGCTTAGAATATTTAGCTGTGATGCAAGAAATTCCTGAAGAAATCTATCAAGGAGCGCTAGTTATTGTGACAGACACAGCGAATGCGCCTCGAATTAGCGATTCTCGATATGACTTAGGTGATAAGTTAATCAAAATTGATCACCATCCGAATGATGAACCATACGGTGACTTGGTTTGGGTCAATACCAAAGCGAGCAGTTGTAGTGAAATGATTGCTGATTTTTGGCAGTTATTCCCTGAAGAGTTGATAATGAATGAAGAGGCTGCGCGTTTACTATATGGTGGAATTGTTGGCGATACTGGAAGATTCTTATATCCAGCAACTTCTGCACGTACATTAGCAATTGCTTCAAAGTTGTTAGAATATGGTTTTGATGCTGCAAAATTAAATCGTCAACTTGAACAAGTTTCACGAAACGTTGCCAGACTTTCTGGTTACGTTTATCAAAATTTGGAAATTGATGACTATGGCGCTGGTCGCATTATTTTTACGAAAGAGCTAATGGAAGAATTTTCTGTGACAGATGCTGAAACAGCTGGTATTGTCCCTTTACCGGGTGTCATTGAGGATGTTTTAGCTTGGGGGATTTTTGTAGAGCAACCGCAAGGCTATTATCGGGTACGCTTGCGCTCAAAAGGACCTGTGATTAATGAGTTAGCCAAGCAGCATCATGGTGGCGGACATCCTTTAGCCAGTGGAGCCAATGCGTATAGTTTGGAAGAAGCGCAAGAAATTTATGAAGAAATCAAACGTTTGTGTCGTGAGTTTGTAAAAAATAATTAAAAAAATGAGAGCGTATGATGAAGCTCTTAAATTAGATTGAAAAAAACTAACTTGAACAGATTCACAACAAGAAAATAAAACTTCTTTTGCTTGTTAATATTATAAAATTGATGACGTTTTCTAATTGTCAATCAAAAGGGAAAGCATCGGATTTTTTTATTTTATTAGAAACTAGCATAGGTAGAAAAAATAAACTTGACAAGTTAAAAATAGGTCTATACAATTGGTAATTGTTAACATACTTGTTTTCATGTGACTAGGATAGACTAGGCATGGAAAATTCCACAAAGGGTGTTTTTTACACTTTTTAGGAGTTTTCCATGCTTTTTTTGTTTGTTGGCCGCAAACCTTTCTAAAAAGATGAAAATCACTATTCTGCAGAAGAGGAATTGTTCGTAATGAAAATCAAAAAAATCTTAAATCAAAATGCTGTATTAGTTGAGGATGATGGCGAAGAGAAAGTAGCAATTGGCAAAGGAATTGGGTTTGAGAAAAAGAAAAATGACTTATTGTTTTCACGAGAAATTGAACGCATGTTCATTATGGAACCAGAAGGGCAAATGAAGTTACAAAGTTTATTAAATCAAATTGATGAACAATTTTTATTCGTCGCAGAACATATCATTGATTATGCGGAGACTGTCCTGATGGAAAAACTAAATGAACACATTGTAATTGCGTTGACTGATCACATTGCATTTTCTGCATCGAATATTCGCAATGGGATTATTATTCGCAATAAGTTACTTCGGGAAATCGAAGTCTTATACAGTGATGAATTTAGTATCGCACAGTGGGCAGTGAGTTATTTAAACAAAGAGCTAGGAATACCATATACCTATGATGAAGCTGGTTATATTGCGATTCACTTACACAGTGCAAGAAGCGGACACAGCAGTAATCATCAAAGTATTCGGGAAGTCACCATTATTTCAGATATTATCCGCTTAATAGAAAAAGAACTGTCTGTAGATATTCACGGGGAACGAATGTCATTGAATTATTCTCGATTAGCCAATCATTTACGCTTGCTTTTGCAGCGTTATCACAATCAACAATACGCAGTGTTAGATGATGAGATTATTGAGATGGTGAAACGTAAATATCCGGAAAGTCATGAAGTCGCAAAAAAAATTCGTGTTTTGCTAATTAAGAATTATCAAGTTTCAACAACAAGGGAAGAACTAGGCTACCTTGCGATTCATATTGAACGCTTGCGTATCGCCAAACAAATGGAGGAATAAAAATGAAAGCATATATGCAACGAATGGGTCGCTCGTTAATGTTACCAGTAGCTGTATTACCAGCAGCCGCAATTTTAATGGGGATTGCCAATTGGGTAGGAAATGGTAATCCAAACGTCAATGTATTTACAATTTTTATGTTTAATGCAGGAGATGCAATTTTAAGTCATTTAGCTGTATTGTTTGCAGTTGGTTTGGCATTAGGCATGTCAAAGGATAAAGATGGTGCGGCAGCTTTAGCTGGTTTAGTAGCTTATCTAGTGCCAGAAAAATTATTATCACCCGTTTCAATTCAAACAATTCAAGGTTTGGATGATGTAAGTGCGGTAGCCGCAGCCTTTACTAAAACACAAAATAACGTATTGATTGGGATTATTGCTGGTTTAGTAGCTGCTACAATGTACAATCGTTTTAGTAATGTAAAATTACCCATGGCGTTGTCTTTCTTCAGTGGAAAACGTTTAGTACCAATTATGTCAGCAATTTCAATGGTAGTTGCCTCAGCTATTTTATATTTTGCCTGGCCAGTCATTTATGATGTATTAGTAACATTTGGTACAGGAATTTCTAGCTTAGGTTTTGTGGGAGCTGGATTGTATGGCTTCTTTAACCGTTTGTTAATTCCAACCGGTTTGCATCACGCTTTGAATTCAGTATTTTGGTTTGATGTAGCAGGGATTAATGATATCGGCAACTTCTTAGGTGGCCAAAAAGCAATTGATTCTGGCTTGGCTATTGTTGGGAAAACAGGCATGTATCAAGCTGGTTTCTTCCCAGTAATGATGTTTGGTTTGCCGGCGGGGGCATTTGCGATGTATCGTGCAGCGCGTCCAGAAAAGAAAAAAGTAACAGCTTCATTGATGATGGCAGCAGGATTTGCCGCATTTTTTACAGGAGTTACTGAACCGCTAGAGTTTTCATTTATGTTTGTAGCATGGCCATTGTATGTGTTGCACGCCGTTTTTACAGGATTGTCATTAGCAATCAGTGCCTTTTTCCAATGGACAGCAGGATTTGCTTTTAGTGCCGGTTTTGTGGATTACTTCTTAGCGTTAAAAAACCCAGTTGCAAATCAACCATTAATGTTAGTTGTACAAGGTCTTGTTTTTGCTATAATTTACTATTTTGGTTTTACTTTTGCTATTAAAAAATTCAATTTAATGACACCTGGTCGCGAAGAGGGGGAAGATGAAGTAACTGAAGATATAGCTTCATCAATTGGCGGTAAACATGCAGTGATGGCAGAGCGTATTTATGTCGGTTTAGGTGGCAGCCAAAACCTAACAGCAATTGATAACTGTACAACTCGTTTACGCTTGCAAGTGAAAGACACTGCCGCTGTGGACCAAGCGAAAATTAAAGCAACAGGAGTTCCAGGAATCAAAGTGATTGATAAAAATAATATTCAAGTTATTGTTGGTACTGAAGTGCAATTTGTCGCAGATGAACTGTCTCGGATGCATACAGGTACAGGTGCACCGAAAACTACCGTTATTGAAACGGTGAAAGAAGCGATGACTGATCTACCAAAAGCGCAAGATATTTATGCGGTTGCCAATGGACAAGTAGTCTCAATTACTGAAGTATCTGACGAAGTATTTTCTCAAAAAATGATGGGTGATGGATTTGCAGTCTTGCCAACAACTGGTGAAATTTTTGCGCCTGTTGCAGGGACAATTTTAAACATCTTCCCTACAAAACATGCGCTAGGAATTCAGACAGCTTCTGGCGTAGAAGTCTTGTTACACATGGGAATTGATACGGTAAGCTTAAAAGGTGAGCCGTTTGAGTTGTATGTTGAAGAAGGACAAAAAATTGCACGTGGCCAATTGCTTGCAAAAGTGGATCTAGATGGAATTAAAGCTGCTGGACGTCATACAGATATGATTGTGGTCTTTACAAATCCAGATAGCATTGCTTCGCTAGCAGTTGAAACAGGAACGAATGATGCCAACGCTATCATCGGTTCTATCGAAAGCAAATAATTTTAAAATCATCGAGCGGAATACTCGATGATTTTTTTGTCTGAAGGCAAGCAAAAATGAAAAAATATCTGGGATAAATCAAGAAAAATAAGCGATAAATTGAGGCGGGCAATAAAAGCGTTTATGGCTACTAGCTTATGGATAGGGTATAGGGAGGAACGTTATCTAGCGCTGAATATTCGACAGTAGGTATCATTAGTTTAAAAAAATAGTCCCAAATAAAACTATCCGCACTATTTAGGGGAAATCGCTCATTCTGGTGAATTTGCGACTGGACCTGCTAGACTGCAGGATTAATTTCTAAATAGTTCGGATAGCTTACTGTTCAATGAACCTATGTCATCGTCTTTTTTTATTGAGGTGTAACTAATTCTTGATTATAAAACTTACTTTTTCTTGCAAGCTCTAAATTAACCTTTTTAAAACCATCTCGCTCAATCAATGTGGGCGTGGATGAGGTTAAATCAGTACCTAGACCTAAACGATGATTGGGGATTGTGATACCCATACTAGCTAAAATTGTTGGAAAATAATCAAAAGGAGCATATGATCGTTTGGTTGTTTTAGCAGGAGTGGCACTATTTAAAATTAAATTAAATGTTGAACGCTGGTAATCAGTAGGGAATTTATCAAAATAGTCTTTATCCATACTTAGATGATCGCCTGTTAGCACGATGGTTGTATCTTTATAAAAAGCCTGTTTTTGCATCCAGCGGACGAAATCGGCCACTTGTTTTTGAGAATGTGCAATGACATTGGCGTATTGCTTTTCATAAATTTGGGGTGTTTGGCTATCAAGGTATCCATTTGGAAAATGAGTATCAATTGTTTGCATGGTTAAAGCAAACGGTTCTTTAGTATTAGCCAAACGTAATAATTCTTCTTTAGCAAAATGGAATAATTTTTGATCTTCAAATCCCCACCAAACGTAATAGTCATCAGGAATCCGCTTGGTTTCTTTTGCTTGCTGATAATCAACTACTTGTGTAGCTCCATGTGTTTGATAATAAGTTGCCATGCCACTAAAATCAGCAGGAGAGCCGATTAATAAAGTTTGTCTATAGTTAGCTTCGGATAAAAGATCGCCTAACGTTGTTGCACCTGGTAAAAAATAACCTTTTTTACCATAGGCATTACTATCTGTGGCAATTTTTATCGGCACACCTGCTGTCATATTCACAACAGAAGCCATTGTCCAACTAGAACCATATGTTTGATAAGGTCCACCAAATGCTTGGTTTTGCGAAAAATGAATGCCTTCTTTGGACAAGGCAGTTAAATCTGGCATTAAATTCTCTTCTGAATTGCCTCCTAAAGAAGAAGCTAAATAAGAGTTTTCCATCGATTCTAAATAAATATGCACTAAGTTTCGTTTCTCTTTGGGAAAGGTTAATGCGACTGAATCGGGTGCAACATAATTTTCTTCAAGATAAGACGATTTAGATGTTAATGAATGGATGACTTCATCTAAACGCAAAGTTGAAACTGCATAGATACTAGAGACAAATAATAAAAATGCTGCGATGATACCGCCAATTTTACGAATACGTCCGTTGGGCAAAGGGGTACGATATTTGTTGACGACATGAACAGGTGCCCATAAAAAAGTTAAAAACACAACTGCACCAGTCACGTATAATAAAATTTGCGTATCTGCTACATCGATTAAAAGATCATTGGCAGCACCATTTATTGGTGAAGTGAAGTTAAACATAAACTGTTCTGGAGCAATCGAACCAACTAAATGATGAAACCAATCGGTACCAATTAGCAAAAACCAACCAATTAAAAACATTGCCGAATCAGCAATTAACCAACGTCGTTCAGCTTTTGTTCGTGGTTTTTTACACTCTTTTAAATGAGCAGAATGATGAATTTGATATTTCATAAATAAAAAACCTAGCGCAACAATCATTGCAAATAATACATATTTGACGCTATACGTCATTGTGTAAGTAGCATTTAGAAACAAATGATTTTTTTGTAAAACAAAACGTAATAAAAAGAGCGAAAATAAATTAATAAATACCGTATTTTGTAAAAAGATGACTGTCTTATTTTTCCCATGTAAAGTACTAGAGCAACGTAATTCTGCGATTGTTGCAAAGGTACCTACAAGAAGAAAATTGATGAACATCATGGTGTTGTAAATCCTTTCTAAAATGAATTGCTTTTCTCTCTAAGAAATCTTTTTAATTTTGATGAAACTGACCCGATTATATCAAGTTTTTTCTTTTTG
This sequence comes from Enterococcus sp. AMC2644, assembly GCF_058216475.1. Classification (NCBI taxonomy): domain Bacteria; kingdom Bacillati; phylum Bacillota; class Bacilli; order Lactobacillales; family Enterococcaceae; genus Enterococcus; species Enterococcus sp. AMC2644. The sequence goes on along the minus strand of NZ_CM177095.1, from coordinate 819,899 downwards.
TACAGTCTTTCTTTTAAAAATGAGAAAAAAGTAAGAACAATAATGAGCAGTAGAAAAAAACCGTGGAATGATAACGATTTCCAAGCAGGGTAGCTTGAAAAGTAGCGCTATGTAAAAGTGAGGAACTCCTGTGAAAATATGGTTCTGTATAGATGATGGGAATATCTTTCGCTGACCCTTTATTTTTAGTGAGAGTGACTTGTTTAACAGCTTGTTTTTTTTCAAAAAAAATGGGTTAATAGGAATAAAGAAATTGTTTTAAAGGCAAAGGAGAAAAAATGGAGATTACAATTGCACCATTTGTTAAAGAAGATAGTGAGGGCTTATGGTTATTGGAAAAAATTTGGAATGAAACCAATACGCCAGTACCTCTAAATACAGAAGATTATGAAACGTTTAAGAAAAATTTAGTTGATCAACAGCTATTAGTTGCACACTGGGGTCAAGAAGTGGTAGGATCATTGTCGTATCACGTTATTGATGTGATTCCTTCTCGCAATAAACAATGGGTTTTTGGGATTGCAGTTAGTCCGACTGCACAAGGGAAAGGTATCGGGCGTTTATTAATTGAAGAGCTGTTTCGTTTAGCAAAAGCAGCAGGTATTGCTAAACTTTCTTTACGTGTAATGGCAACTAATCCTGGAGCGATTGCCTTTTATAAAAAAATCGGGTTTGAACAGGAAGCCCATTACAAAAAAGAATTTTGGATAAATGATACTTGGGTTGATGATTTTCAATTTGCGTATTATCTATAAAAGAATTCGTAAGAAAGTATTCAAAATATTCACACTATTATCTTGAAATCTGTTACTATAAGAGAAATAGCAAAGGAGAGAAAGAATTTGAGTTTTAAAGCGTTAAGCCAACATATTAATTTAGATACAGTTAAATCAATTTCAAAACTAACTGAAGAGGAAGCAGCCAAAAAAGCTGCACGCGATGCAGAATTAAAAGCAGTCATGGAAGGAACAGACGACCGCTTTTTATTAGTTATTGGACCTTGTTCTGCAGATAACGAAGAAGCAGTTTTAGAATATGCAAGAAGATTAGCAAAATTACAAGAAGAAGTAAAAGATAAAATTTTCATCGTTCAACGTGTATACACAAATAAACCACGCACCAATGGTGATGGCTACAAAGGATTATTGCACCAACAAGATCCGTCAGGGGAAATTAACTTAGTTCGTGGAATGGTAGCAGTGCGCAAAATGCATAAACGTGTCTTAACAGAAACTGGGTTAACAACTGCGGACGAAATGTTATATCCTGAAAATTTAGAGTTTATCGAAGATCTTGTTAGTTATCATGCAGTTGGTGCTCGTTCAGTAGAAGACCAACAGCATCGTTTTGTAGCAAGTGGTATTGACCATCCAACAGGTTTAAAAAATCCGACAAGTGGTAATATCAATGTGTTATTCAATGCGTTACATGCTAGCCAACAAAAACAAGAATTAATGTACAATGGAATGGAAGTAGAAACAAGTTCAAATCCCTTAGCTCATGTTATTTTGCGTGGCGCTTTAAAAGAAAATGGGAGTGTTGTTCCGAATTATCATTACGAAGATTTAATAAAAGTGATTGAAACTTACAAAAAAGGCAATTATAAAAATCCATTCATCATGGTTGATACGAATCATGATAATTCTAGTAAAAAATACAATGAACAAATTCGTATCGTTCAAGAGGTGCTAACTAATCGTCAATGGAATGAAGACATCAAACAATATGTTCGTGGCTTTATGATTGAAAGTTACCTAGAAGACGGTCGTCAAGAACCTGGTGGCGGAATCTTCGGTCAATCAATTACGGATCCTTGTCTAGGTTGGGAAAAAACCGAAGAACTTGTGCGTTATATTGCAGAACATATTTAAATCAAAAGAACCCATCGAAGTGAGCTGACCTCTCAACAGGTAGACCTAAAAATCTACCTGTTGAGAGGTCAGTTTTTATTATGGGGAAATCGTTGGTAGACTTAAAAATACAAGCAATTTGACTGTTTCACTTAGTAATTATTTAAAATGAATTTGAAAATTTAGCAAAGGATTCAGCTAAATTTTGAAAAAGCCAAAATCTAAAGTTAAACTATTGCTGAAACAAGTTACTGGAAATCAAACATCATATGACAATACTGTAAGTAAAATGTCAGTTCATTCACTCGCCAAAATTTTCCAAAGCGACTAAAATGAAAATAGAAAGAGAGGAAAGAATTATGAGTAAATTAGCCAAATCACTTGTTAGTTTCTTTGTGTTATTAGTAGTTGCAGGAGGCGGGTTTTTCTACTACATGTTAGTACCAACTGCTTATTACACACAAATCAATGATAAAGGAACAGAAATCAAAGGCAGCTTTGATAATAAAGAAGAATATGTAAAATACGAATATAATCAACCAGGTTACGACAAAGATGGTGAGAAAAAAATGTTAGACTTTACGACCCATCCTGATCTAGGTAGACCTTTTAAACAAAATGCTTATTTGAAAATTAATGTTACCCGTTTTGCAGGAGAAAATAGTTACGAAGAAGTCTCTGAAGCAGAAATTCCCCAAAAAGCATTAGAACAGCTTGAAAAGAAATAGGCTTAGTACACTCTAGGTTTAATTCTCTTAAAGGATAGGTAAGCTTTAGTTGTATCAAACTGAAAATTATTAGGAAAATCAGTTCTGTAGCCAATGTAGAATATTTGTGGAGATACAAGCCTCTAGTATAAGCTAGAGGTTTTTTTTGTATGGTTATGAATGTTCGTGTTTTTATGAAAAACATGTTTTAAAACAACTAAACATGTTTAATAATCTCTGTAAACACATATAAAAGAAGCAAGATGTCGTATAATGAAGCAGGAGTTGATAAACAACTTTTAAGTGAAAATGGATTTGAGTGTTTCGCTCATGAGTAATTCAAATTGATTAAGAGCCGTACCGAAAAATAAGTTAGGTGCAAACTCTTGAAATGAACGGGGGGAATAGGTGCCACTACTAATAGTTAAATGAGCGAGTGAGCCAATTGAAGAGCAACGTTCACCTACAAAAGCAATCACCTTTAAACGATGTTCAACTGCAGTGTGTGTTAGTTCAATTAAACGACGCGTTTCACCAGAATTAGAAATAATGATAATTAACATCTCATTTTCAACAGATACGCGTAAAAATTCCAAATGGCCATTAGCGGTTGCTCGAAAACCGTATAAATTTAAATATTCAGCAAAGTAATTAGCCAAATTTTGAGAGAAACCAAAACCTAGTATCATAATACGTTTATCTTTATAGGCAGTTAATAGCTGGGTGAATTGTTGAATTTCACTATCTGAGACAACTTGAAAAGTAGGGGCTGGAGTCGGTTCGTTTTGGAAGAAAAAAACTAATTCACTATATCCAGAAAAACCAATTTTTTTTGACATGTTAACAATAGTTGCGGTCGAAACAAAAGATTGTTTGGCGACTTCGCGAATTCCCATTTGTTTTAATGTTTGCTTATTTTCCTGCATGTAACGCAAAACTTGCGCTTCTGCATCATTCAATTGATATTTCTCAATTAGCATTTCAATATTCATTTCACAATCACCTTTATATTATTTGATAGGAGCATTATATCATGGAAAAAGAAAAAATTATTCAAGATCCTTGGGCAAGAACAACAACTAGAAATGGTTTAGCAGGTGACGAGGTTATTTCTGCTTTACAAAAATCGATTCGTCGTGGCTACGAAAAAGCTGCATGTGAGTTTGCTTATGAAATGTACATTACCTCTCCTCAATATGAAGAAAAATTATGGCGTCGTTTATTAGCAATCTCTGTAGAAGATATTGGGATGGGAAATCCACAAGCAGCTATTATGGTTAATAATTTTAACCAAATGCGTAAAGAATTTCAATACAACGAGTCTGATCGCTTAATGTTTATTATCCATGCAATTCGTTACCTATGTGCTTCAGAAAAAGATCGCTCTTCCGATTTATTGAAAAATATTATGATTAAGAGTTTTGCTATGGGGTATGTTCCGGAAATTCCTGAATATGCTTTAGACAAGCATACCACTCGCGGGTTAGCAATGGGTCGTGATTCTCATCATTTTTTACACGAAGCTAGTAAAGTGATTCCTCAAGCTAAAGTAGAGAATGACTATAAAGAGCAATACAATGAAATTTTGAAAAAATACAATCCAAGTGAGCAAGTAGAAAATGCGTTTCAATTTAATTCATGGCAAGTGTAAATAGGAGGAGAAAAAATGGGAAATGTATCTATAGTGGATAAGTTGAATGGCGTATTAAGTCCATTAGCAGCGAAATTGGGGAATCAGCGTCATTTAAGAGCAATCTCTACGGGGATGATGTTTAGTTTACCGTTTATTGTGATTGGTTCCTTCTTTTTAATTTTTGCCAATCCATCAATTAACATGGAACAATATAATCCGGAAACAGCGAATTTTTTCATGCATTTTTTAGCAACATGGAAAGAATTTGCGGTCGCAAATTATGATCTAATTACAGCACCTTATAATTTAACTATGGGAATTATTGGTTTAATTAGTGCTTTTGGAATTGCCTACTCATTAGCTAATGAGTACAAACTAAATGCAGCAATGATAGGAATGATTGCGACAGTCGTATACGCAATGATTTGTACACCTGTAGTTGAAGGTAAAATCGATTTAAATTATTTAGGAACGAATGGGTTATTTGTTGCGATTATTGTTGGATTATTAGTTGTTGAGATTTGCCGTTGGTTTGAGATAAAAGAGATTAAAATTTCTTTACCAGATAGTGTTCCACCAATGGTTGCAACGTTTATTAATATGTTGATTCCGTTGTTGGTCAATATTATTTTATTTTATGGTATCAATATTATCTTCGTTGTAACGACAGATCAAATTTTTCCAGAAGCTGTGATGCAAGTGTTGACACCTGCGACGAACATTGCTGGTAGTTTAGGTGGTTTTTTGTTAATTGTGACTTTAGGCAACATTTTGTGGTTGTTTGGAATTAACGGCTCATCCATTATTTTTCCGATTGTTTTCACATTAGGAATTGCACAAACCGGCTACAATGCAGAGCAAATGACGGCAAACGAAGCAATGACTCACTTAATGAATTTACAAATGTTCCGGATTTCTGTGATGGGTGGGGCAGGTGCAACACTGGGGTTAATTTTGTTAATGATGCGCAGTAAGGTGCGTGAGTTTCGGACTATTGGTAAATTATCATTCATTCCGGGTATCTGTTCAATCAATGAACCAGTTATTTTTGGCTTGCCAATTGTATTAAATCCTATTTTAGCTATCCCATTTTTAACAGCTCCAATTGTTAATTTGTTATTGACTTATTTCGCTCAAAAAGTTCATTTAATTGGTTATGGATTTATTATTGACCCATCATTTACGCCATTTTTTGCGCAAGCATACTTATCTAGCATGGACTGGCGGAATGTCGTCTTTACTTTTGTGTTGGTGTTGGTTAGTGCGGCTATTTATTATCCATTTTTCAAAGTAATGGAAAAAAATCGTTTAGCTGAAAATAATTAAACTATAAGTAAAATTTTCTATAAAAAATACACTTAGATGGCCATCTAAGTGTATTTTTTTATCTATTTTTAAACAGTTTTAAAACCTGTTATAGTATATGTGAAATAATTTGTTTTTCATTTTAACTTAAATTTATAGTTGTTTTTGTTTGATAAAAAAATTATTTGGTGTTATTTTTGTATTTGTTAATGATACAGAATTTAGGAGCTGTTTTATAATGGATAAAGGTGCAGATATTATTGTTAAAAGTTTAGAAAACCATCATGTTCCGTTCGTTTTTGGGATTCCAGGAGCGAAAATCGATGGTGTGTTCGATGCATTAGAAGATGATGGACCAACTTTAGTGTTAACTAGACATGAACAAAATGCCGCTTTTATGGCACAGGCGATTGGACGTTTGACAGGGGAACCGGGTGTTGTCATTGCGACGAGTGGGCCAGGAGCGAGCAATTTAGCTACCGGATTAGTCACCGCAACAGCAGAAGGAGATCCCGTTTTAGCTTTGGCTGGACAAGTAAAACGTTCTGACTTAGCTAAACAGACACATCAAAGTATGAATAATACAGCCTTGTTTACACCAATTACTAAGTATAGCAATGAAATTCAAGATCCAGAAACTTTGTCTGAAAACATCGCAAATGCTTTTCGAATTGCTAAGTCAGCGAAAAAAGGAGCAAGTTTTCTATCAATTCCGCAAGATGTCACAGACAGTGTGGTTGAAGGAAAAGCAATTCAACCATTAAGCACACCTAAATTAGGACAGGCAACTTTGACAGAAATTAAACGTTTAGGCGAACGTATTCAATCAGCAAAATTACCTACCCTTTTAGTAGGGATGCGAGCTTCTACTAAAGAAACAACGGCAGCGATTCGACAATTGGTGGCTCAAACAGGATTACCTGTTGTAGAGACATTTCAAGGTGCCGGAGTTATTTCTAGAGAGTTAGAAGATCACTTTTTTGGGCGCGTAGGACTTTTTCGTAATCAACCAGGAGATATGTTGTTAAAGCGTAGTGATTTAGTAATTGCAATCGGTTATGATCCGATTGAATATGAAGCCCGTAACTGGAATGCAGAAAAAAATGCGCATGTGATTGTCCTTGATGAAATACCTATGGAAATTGACCAGTTTATGCAACCAGAATTTGAATTGATTGGCGATATTGGTGCGAATATTCAAGCTTTAGCAGAAAATATCCATAATTATCAATTGCCTTTAGATGCTAAAGAGTATCTAAGTGTTTTGCAAAAAGAAATGCAACCTCAATGTACACCTGTTCGTCCAGATTCAGGTAAAGTTCATCCGCTGGAAGTGATTGATAGCCTTCAAAAAATCGTAACAGATGATATGACTGTTACCGTGGATGTAGGTAGTCATTATATTTGGATGGCTCGTTATTTTAGAAGTTACGAACCACGTCATCTATTATTTAGCAACGGCATGCAAACTTTAGGTGTTGCGTTACCGTGGGCGATTGCAGCTGCTTTAGTTTATCCTGAATCTCAAATTATTTCGGTATCTGGCGATGGAGGTTTTCTATTTTCGGCACAAGAATTAGAGACTGCAGTGCGTTTAAAACAAAATATTATTCATTTAATTTGGAATGATGGTAGTTATAACATGGTAGAATTTCAAGAAGAAATGAAATACAATCGTTCCTCAGGTGTTCATTTTGGACCCGTAGATTTTGTTACTTACGCACAAGCTTTTGGGGCAAAAGGTCTACGTGCAACTACAAAAGAAGAGTTACAACTAGCGTTAATCGAAGGTTTAGCAACAGAGGGACCTGTAATTATTGATATTCCAATTGATTATGCTGACAATAGTGAACTAGGTAAAGTTATTTTACCAGATCAATTTTATTAGGAAGTGAGAAAATGGCAGTGAAAAATCGAAGCTATCTTTATCAACATGGATTGCTAGGCGGATTGATGAATGATTTGATGGATGGAACTGAAAAAATAGGTCAGTTATTAAATTATGGTGATTTTGGTATTGGGACGTTGGCGGGCTCAAATGGTGAGGTTATTATTTTAGATGGGGTGATGTATCATGCCTATCAAACAGGAGAAATAGTTCAACTCACTGGCGAAGAACTAACACCATATGCTGCAGTAACTAATTTTGAAGAAGAGAAAACATTTGCTTTATCAAATCAGCAAGCAGCCGATGTCAAAGCGATTATTAGTGAACAAATTAGTCCTAATTTGTTTACAGCAATTAAAATTGAAGGTACTTTTGCGATGATGCACGTACGAGTAGCTCCAAAGCAAGAAAAACCTTATCCGCGCTTTGTTGAAATAGCTCGCCATCAACCAGAATTTGAAAGAAAAAATGTTTCAGGAACTATTGTAGGTTTCTTTACACCAAAACTATTTCATGGAGCTGCCGCAGCCGGTTTCCATTTACATTTTATAAGCGATGACCGTTTATTTGGTGGACATATTTTAGATTTTGAATTAGAAGATGGTCAAATTATGCTAAATGAATTAGAAGAATTTCGTCAACATTTTCCGATTGATAACCAAGAATATCTAGAAAGTGAAATTGATATAGACGAAATTAAACAAGATATTGAAGAGGCAGAATCGTAGTCAGAAACTAAGAGATAAGTAGGAAGACGTCAACTGATTTATGTGATGTTTTCTAACGTAGTTATCGTTTTTGAAACGTTTTCTTTGTTAAAATTAAACGTTTCTTAAGAGAGTCCCAGTTTTATAATAATTTAGTAAGAAATGCTAGCGAATGGTCGTCTTTTATTCTAGATTTTGTACAATAATCTCGATAAAAGATTTGTAACACGAAAGATGAAACGAGGAGACCATTAAAATGGATTTGAAAATGAAATTTGCGCTAGTTTGTTTAGGGATGTTGACAGTTTATTCTTTGCCTTTATTTTCTTTAATTCTTGGAGCTATATATGTTATTTATTTAAATCGTAAAAAAATTAGTTAATCACAAAGAAGGAAAACAAAGATTCGTTTTCCTTCTTTTTTTCATGCTATACTAAAAGAAAAAAGGAGTAGAGAACCTATGAAAGTAGCATTAATTTCTGCATGGCATGTACATACAAAAAAATTTATGGCGCGTTTGTTAGCGAAAAAAGTAGACTGTGTCTATGTTTGGGATTTTGATGAAGTACGTGGGAAACAAGCGGCACGCGAATATCACGCACAATTTGAAGCAGATTATCGAGTGATTTTAGCAGATGATACAATTGATGCCGTAATTATTGAAGCGCCAACGACAATGCACAAAGAATTAATCATTTTGGCAGCACAAGCGAAAAAAAATATTTTTTCAGAGAAAATTTTAGCTTTAACTTCTCAAGATTGCTTAGAAATTGAAGAAGCGATTCAGGCAAACAATGTAAAATTTATGATTTCTTTAGAGTCGTTAGCTAATAATGCTTACCACTATGCACTTCAACTAGTGCATGATGGTCTATTAGGTGAAGTTACCTCAGCCTATTTTCGTCGTTCGCATGGGGCTGTTATCCAAAATCATTTACCAAGTTATTGGTTTGACGTTAGTCAGTCTGGTGGTGGCGTGACCCTTGATTTAGGATCGCATGGTTTTACATTATTGCCATTGATTTGTGGGAAACCTAAAACGGTAAGTTGTACAATGAATGAACAATGGGGGAGTGGTGTAGATGAACGTTCGACAACAGTCATTGAATTCGCTTCTGGGGCCATCGGAACGGCAACAACCTCATTTTTGGCCTCTACACTAGATAATTATCTCGAAATTATCGGTACTCAAGGTTCTTTACAAATTGTTGGGAATGAACACGAACCCCAAGCCATTTTTATTCAAAGTAATTTAAAAGCAGAATATCAACGTAAAACGTTGATTTCGTCTGAAGGTATTAGTAGATTGACAGATTATCCCATAGAGTTATTTGTGGATTTAGTCAATCATTCTGATGAAAAGGAGCTACCTTATTATGGTTTAGAGGCAGCTAAGACATTGACGCGTTTAGTTGAATGCGCCTATGAATCGGCACAAACAGGTTGCGTCGTACTGTATTAAAAAAGAGTAGCGAGAATTTTGAAGCAATTCTCGCTACTCTTTTTCTAAGCTAAAAGATCCGACATACTATAAAAGCCAATTGGTTGGTCTGCTAAAAAAATACCGGCTTTTAATGCTCCGTTGGCAAAAATATCACGTGATAAAGCAGTGTGCTTTAGTTCAATGATTTCATCATCACCTGCATAAATCACAATATGTTCGCCAGGAATCGTACCGCCACGGACAGCATGAATCCCCATTTCGCTTAATTTGTTTTCATTATCATTACCTGAACGTCCAAAAATATAGTCTTTTTTCGTTTCACAAACATCGTTGATGGCATCTGCTAAAAGCAAGGCGGTGCCACTTGGTGCATCTTTCTTCTGATTGTGATGTTTTTCGATAATTTCAATGTTAAAGTCACTTTCCAAAGCTGGAGTAATCGTTTGTAGAGCTTTGGCCAAAACGTTAATTCCTAATGACATGTTTGCAGAATAGAAGACAGGGATTTTTGCTGCAGCTTCTTTTAATAATTTTTTTGTCTCTTCTTCTAGTCCAGTTGTTGCTACGACGACTGGTAACTTTTGATTAACAGCGAATTCAATTAAATCAGGAACAGCTGTATAATGGGAAAAATCAATAATCACATCGGCTTCTTCTTGTACCTCTTTTGCGGTAGCGTATACAGGGAAATCAGCGTTTTGTTGTGGATTATGATCGATTCCCGCTACAAGGACTAATTCATTATTCGCTTTAATTGATTTTTGTAATACTTGTCCCATCCGGCCGTTACAGCCGCTTAATATTATTCGTTTCATATACTTCCTCCTACAAGATTCCGTAAGCAGTCATCTCACGCTTTAATGTTTCGATTGTGTCTTTTTCAGGTGCACCTAGTGGTAAACGGTAGCTTAAATGACATTTTCCAAGCAAAGAAACGGCAGCTTTTACAGGAACGGGATTAACTTCTGAGAAAATCGCCTGAATTAATGGTAATTGTGTTAATTGGGTTTCTTTTGCTGCTTCAAAATTGCCAGACAGATAATTATGCACCATTTCAGATGTTTGTCTTGGCGCTATATTTGCAATCGTTGAAATAACTCCAGAACCTCCGATTGAAAGTAGTGGTAGAACTTGATCATCATTGCCAGAATAAAGCGCGAAATTTTCATCAACTAAGCGTCCGATTTCTACAATTTGTGAAATATCACCGCTAGCTTCCTTAATTCCTTGAATATTTGGAATCTTTTTCAGCTCCGCAACTGTGGCAGCGTCTAAATTCATTCCTGTGCGTGATGCAACAGAATACAAAATAACAGGAATGGAAACTTGGCTACAAATTGCTTCGTAATGTGCGATTAAGCTTTTTTTCGTAGCTTTGTTATAGTAAGGAGTAACGACTAGCAGCGCATCTGCGCCTACACGTTCTGCTTCAGTTGATAAATGAATCCCATGTTGTGTATTATTAGAGCCTGTTCCGCCAATCACTGGAATTCGTCCATTGACTTGTTTTACGACTGCTTCGATTACTGCAATATGTTCTTCATCGTCTAAAGTAGATGCTTCTCCGGTTGTGCCACAAGCAATAATTGCGTCCGTACCTTGCTCAATATGCCACTCTGTCAATTCCTTCAGCTTATCGAAATCCACCGAACCATCATTATGCATTGGAGTGACCAGAGCAACGCCTGAACCTTTAAATATTGCCATTTTTTACACATCCTCTCGAATTTTATATATCAGTTCTATTTAATCTACTGGCAAAAAAACTTAAAAATGAGAAGTTTTTATGTAGATTATTGAAATTATATACTATATGATTAGAATAATTCAATGGTTAGAAAGATTTTCCTAATAAATTGATGAGGAAAATTCGTTTTTGTCCTCAAATAGTAAATTTTTATACGAAAATAGCTTTCAAATTCGCATGAATGTAACAATTAATTTTAATAAAGGGGTCATTCGATGATTAAAGAAGTAAAAAATAACCATTTATTTTGGGATGGCTGTGATACAGTCGAATTAGCAAAAACTTATGGTACACCTTTGTATGTACTCTCGGAAACGGCGGTTGTAAATGAATGTCAGGCCTTTCAACAAGATTTCATTCAAAAATATGACAATGTTCGAGTGGCATATGCATCCAAAGCATTTAATACATTGGCAATGCTAAAAATTATTGAGCGTGAAGGACTTTGTTTAGATGTTGTCAGTGGGGGAGAATTATTTACAGCAATTAAAGCTGATTTTCCAGCTGAACATATTGAATTTAACGGTAACAATAAATCAATTGAAGAATTAGAAATGGCGATTGATTATGGGGTAGGTCGAATTATTGTCGATGGTATTCAAGAAATTGAATGGATACAAGCGCTTTGTCGGGAAAAAGGTAAGACCGCTAACATTCTTTTTAGAATTACACCTGAAGTCAATGTTTCAACGCATGAATTTATTTCAACTGGGCAAAAAGATTCTAAGTTTGGGATTCCTTTGGATGAAGAAATCTTATTTCCAGTAATTGAGCAAGCAATTCATGCACCGGAAATTAATTTTTATGGTATTCATTTCCATATTGGTAGCCAATTATCAGACAATAGCACTCATTTAGCAGCTGCACGAGTAGCTTTAGGTTTGCTTTTAGAAATTAAGAAACGTTTTGCTTACGATGTCAAAGAGTTAAATTACGGTGGCGGATTTGGGGTTACTTATACCAAAGAAGATATTCGTCAACCGTATAGTTATTTCTTAGATCCGTTAATGGAACTAACGGAAGCTTTTTGTCAGAAAAATAATTTGGTTCGTCCAGCGATTGTAATTGAGCCCGGTCGTAGTGTCGTAGCCGAAGCTGGTATTAGCTTGCACACAATTGGCGCGATTAAAGATTTACCAGGTATTCGAAAATACGCATCGATCGATGGAGGCATGACCGATAATATTCGTCCAGGCTTGTATCAAGCACAGTATGAAGGAATACTTGCCAACAAAGCTGAAGAACTTGTGACTGAAACCGTGACTATTTCTGGTAAAGCTTGTGAAAGTACGGATATCCTAGTGAAAGACATTCAAGTACCAGCTATTGAATCGGGGGATATTTTTGCTACTTTTGCAACAGGCGCATATGGGTATGCAATGGCTAGTAACTATAATAAACTGCCCATTCCAGCCGTTGTTTTAGTTAAAGATGGTAAAGCAGATATTATTGTAGCGCGTCAAAGCTATGAACAAATTATTCAAAATGAGCGGATTCCGGAGTCATTAAACTAATTCTTGAATAAGAAAATACTCACAAAACATAATCAAACGAGAATTTTTTTCAAATATTAGTATAATAGAGGGAAGGGAGACTTCCCTCTTTTTAGTTAAAATCAAGGAGGAAATAACAATGACTGAAATACCAAATTGTCCAGAATGTGGATCAACATATGCTTATGAGGATCGTGGATTATTTATTTGTCCAGAGTGTGGACATGAATGGGATACTGCTGAAGTATCACAAGGACTTGTGGTGCATGATGCCAATGGTAATCTGTTAGCAGATGGCGATGCTGTTACAGTAATTAAAGATTTAAAAGTCAAGGGTGCATCAAACGCACTAAAACAAGGAACTAAAGTGAAAAATATTCGTTTAGTAGAAGGGGATCACAATATTGATTGTAAGATTGATGGTTTTGGTCCTATGAAATTAAAATCAGAATTTGTGAAGAAATTATAAGGGGATTTTTTCAGTTTCTCTTCATGGAAAATTCAAGATAACTTGTTAAACTAATGAAAAGTGAATAAAGGAGGAAATCTGAGATGCCCGGTTATGGAATGTTTTTTGATCCAACATTTATCTTAGTCATTATTGGAATGGCACTATCAATGGCAGCTTCAGCTTATGTAAATAGCACCTTTCGCAAATATGACAAAATACGCAGTCAAAATAATGTGACTGGTACCCAAGCAGCACAATTTATCTTGCAAAACCAACAGATTCATAACGTAGGAGTCCAAGGAATTGCAGGTAATCTGACAGACAATTATAATTCTGGAACAAAAATATTAAGCTTATCGCAGGCTACGGCACAATCAACTTCAGTAGCAGCGATTGGCGTTGCAGCTCACGAATGTGGACATGCTGTACAGGATGCGCAAAGTTATTTCCCTTTGCGTTTAAGAGCAGCGATTGTACCTGTGGCTAACATTGGTTCAAGTATTTCGATTCCATTAATTTTAATTGGAGCGTTATTACAAGGTCCAGTATTAGTGAATCTGGGATTAATTGCTTTTTCAATGGCATTAGTGTTTCAATTAGTCACTTTACCAGTAGAATTTGATGCATCACGTCGTGCATTGAATATTTTAAGTGAAGGTGGGCTTTTAACGGAAGCAGAAGTTCCGATGGCACGCAAAGTATTGACCGCAGCAGCATTGACCTATGTTGCTGCCGCAGTTAGTACCTTTTTACAATTGCTTCGTCTTGTTTTAATTTTTGGTAATAACAATCGAGATTAATTATGATCCTTCTTATGCAACTGCAGTAAGAAGGATTTTCTTATGAAACTAGCACATGTTTGTTGCTTAAAGGAGCTCACTATGAAAAACATGAATATCAAAGAAATTATCATTCGTTCTATTTATGCTCTAATTGGAGTTTTGATTTTGGCTTTTGGAGTAACTATTATGAAAATTGGAAACGTCGGTTTAGATCCGTTTACCAGTGCCAACATTGCTTTAGGTCAACTTTTTGGTTTGTCGTTAGGCGTTTACCAACTTGGAGTGAACATAGTTATTTTAATTCTCATTTTTTTGTTTGGTCGTAAATATATAGGGACAGGAACAGTCATTAATATGGTGTTGACGGGTTTTTTTATTGATATGTATACTGCGCTTTTTGCCTATTTAAAAATAATGGCAAACGGACTAGTGGAACAAGTGATTTGTTTAGTTGTGGGTGTTTTATTTTTTACTTTTGGCGCATCTTTTTATATGTCAGCGAATGTGGGTGCTGCCCCTTACGATTCTATTGCGCCAACAATTGTGGATAAAACTGGTTGGGACTATAAAAAAGTACGGATGGTCCAAGATGTCAGTTTTGCTCTAATTGGCTTTTTTTTCAAAGGCCCTATCGGTATAGGAACGTTCATCAATGCCTTTTTAACAGGACCATTTATTAAATTTTGGGACGGAAAAATTTCGCAACCACTTATTACTAAAAGTGTGGAAAAAGCAATGAAGCAATAATCTGTTTCGTTATTGAAAGCGATGCCGTAACAAGTAGAAGCTATTCATATTACTGTTTTTCTATTTCTCAACGTGTTATCATAGTAAAAAAGAAGAAGGAGATGTCGTATTATGAAAACATCAACAAAAGTAACAATAGGATTAAGCGTAGCAGCAATTGCAGGAATCGCAACTGCTGCAGTTGTATCAGAAAAAATAATTGGCAAGGTACATTCTATGTCTAACCGACGTAAAGTAAAACGTTTTGTCGATGACAAATTTAATGGAAATGAAACGTTATTAGGTTTTGTTGACAATTTAGAAGACAAAGACATCGATTCATTTATGAAAGTAGCTAAAAAAGTCAATAACGGCCGTGACCAAATCGTAGAATATGGTCATAATGTTAAAGATGCAACAGGTAACGTCAAAGACAAAATTTCTAACTTTGTAGAAAGTAAATTCTAATCCATAAGCTACCTCTAATAACTAGGGGTAGTTTTTTTATTTGCTTTTTCTTTTTTCCATGCTAAAGTGAGTCGAGGTGAAATGAATGAAGATAAGTTCTTTAACACAAGAACAAAAAGAATGCTTTATGAAAGAAGCAATTTTAGAAGCTAAAAAAGCAGAAACGATGCGAGAGGTACCAATCGGAGCAGTCGTTGTATTAGACGGAGAAATCATTGGACGAGGACACAATTTAAGAGAGACAACACAGAATGCCACAGCACATGCGGAAATGATTGCAATTCAACAAGCCTGTGAAAAAATGGGCAGTTGGCGTTTAGAGAATGCTCAATTATTTGTTACCTTAGAACCATGCCCGATGTGTAGCGGAGCATTGTTGTTATCTCGAGTGGAAGAAGTTTACTTTGGTGCATTTGATCCTAAAGGTGGGACGGCTGGTAGTTTGTTAAATTTATTGGAAGATGAACGTTTTAATCATTGGAGTTATGTGGAATCAGGAATTTTAGCTGAAGCCTGTGGTCAATTATTAACGGATTTTTTCCGTGAATTGCGTCGTTTAAAAAAACAAGCAAAAAAAGAAAAAAAGAACTAGTCAAATAGTAAAAAATACGTTATACTATTTTTTGGGCAATGGGAATATTGTGAAGCGTGTCAGATCTGGAAGGAAGCAGCACTAAGCAGTGATTCTCATGTGCCTGTACATAGAGTTGAGAGGACCTAGGATATGCTCCTAGGTCTTTTTTTGTGCTTTGAAAAATATCGTTACGCAAAAGGATACATATGTTTCTAAAAGAACTATCGAGTGTATTGACGTTTCTAATTTAAACACAATATACTATATATAATTTCCAAAAAAAGAATAAAGATAAAAGGGGAAATTAACGTATTTATCACTGGTAAGTACAGGAGATAGGAGGAGTGACGGTGTTTGGATTATCAAAAGATGTCTTATTAAAACGGGATATTTTATTTTACTTAGAACAACAAACAAAACCAGTTAGTAGCCAAAAAATGGCTAAAGATTTAAATAAAGTTACCATTCAAACATTACTAAAAGTAGTTAAAGAATTAGCAGAACAATTGGACAGTTGCTATGATAAAGAAGAAATGCGTCTAGAAATCAATCGTCATTATGGAGTGTATTTAGTACGTAATGGTGTAAATTTTAATCGAATTTTCGAAAAAATAATATCTGAAACAATGAATTATCATTTATTTAAACAATTAATTTTAGAACGAGCTTTTTCAGCCGAAGAATTTTGTAAAGAACATCAAATTAGTTTGTCTACACTTCGACGCCATATTGATCGAATAAATCATTTTTTTAGTGGGTATCAGGTCGTTTTAAAAATCGGGAAAAATGTTACCATTGTGGGAAAAGAATCTCAAATTCGTTTTTTACTTTTTGCTTTTTTAAGAATGACACATCGGGGAATTTCTCGCGTTTCTTGGATTGATAGTACAGAGTATCTTTTTTTAGCAAAACGCGTGACTTGGGCTTGTTTTTCAGAAGAACAGTTGAATGTAGAAGTTATTGCTTTGTGGTTGTTTGTCAATTTGCAAGCAATTAAGCAAAACAATGTTTTAGAACAGAATCTTGAGCTTGAAAGCTTTGATTTAGTTTTACCTGCGAGTGCTATAACTCCAAAAGACTGGGAATATGTTTTGACTGTGGTATTTGTATTATCGTTGTTAACAATTGAGCCACGCTGGGATTTTGAAAAACTTTATGAGTCACAAGCAACAGAAATAACACGTTTTAGCGTTAATTTGTTTGAAAAACATTTTCGTAAACTAACAGTTTCAGAAAAACAAAATTTTGCAAAACAAATGTATCGCTACTATTTAGGGAAGTGCTTGGGCATTGAATGTTTATTTTTGACAGCCATCGAACAAACAGCGATTTGTAAACATCCGCCTTTGTTAAACAAAAAATTTGAGCGGTTATGGCAAGAGTGGCTAGCTGAACCAGCTGAATTTTCTAACGAATCATTTAAACAAGCCTATTTTTTACTTTGCTATCAATTCGCTGATTCAGAATCACTGTTTCCAGTGGTTCGTATGAAAATGCTGTCCAGTTTACCTAATGAAACAATTCTTCATATGCAGTTACAAATTAGTAATTATTTAAAAAACAGTGCAACCGTTGTATTTGAAGAAACACTAGTAGATATTATCATTACAACAGAGGAAAATGTGGCAGGAATTCAGATTAGTCCCCTTTTATCAATGAAAGATTTAGAATATATTCGTCAAAATGTTTTCGACTGGACTAAACGCCAGTAAACATTAGCGAAGCTCAAAGGAACTTCTTTGAGCTTTTTTTATCGTTCAAAAAGAATCCTTGTTAGAATCTTTCTTTTTTTGGTAAACTGAGACTAGAAACAATTACTGAGGATAGAGGGAACGAAATGGAAAAAATTAGAATCTTACATACGAATGATTTGCATTCACATTTTGAGAATTGGCCTAAAATTCGTCGCTTTATTCAAGAGCATCAAAAAAGCGCAGAAGATGAATCTGTGCTAACCGTTGATTTAGGGGATTTTTCCGATCGGTGGCATCCGTTGACAGAAGCAAGTGAAGGGCAAGCAAATATTGCCTTAATGAATCAAGTTCATTATGATGCTGTTACCATTGGAAACAATGAAGGGATTGGCAATGCCAAAGCCATTTTAAATCAATTATATAATGAAGCAAATTTCGATATTGTCTTAGCCAATCTTTTTGATAAACAAACGTTGCAATTACCTGATTGGGCAAGTTCTTATAAAATTATAACTAGCCAACATGGAACAAAAATTGGTTTGATTGGTGTAACTGCACCGTTTCCATTAACTTATACACCAAATGGTTGGGATATCCGCCAATGGATGGATATCTTACCGGATTTAGTTCAACAACTGCGTCAACAAGTCGATGTTATCGTCTTGTTAAGCCATTTAGGAATTGCCGACGATTATTTGATTGCTGAAGAACTACCAGAAATTGATGTAATTTTAGGCTCACACACGCACCACTTATTTGTTGATGGCGAGCGAGTAAATGGCACTCAATTAGCAGCAGCTGGTAAATTTGGCTATTATGTAGGCGAGGTGACGCTTTTTTTAGATGACAACCACCACATTTTAAAAACGACCGCCCAAACCTATTCAACTGCCGAAATGTTGGAGTTTTCGGAGGATAATGAAGAGATTTTTAGTTATATGGAGCAAGGTCAAAAATTATTAGCTGCTAATAAAGTAGCCTGGTTACCCTATGATTTAACGCTTAATCCTTATGATGATTATTCATTAGTTCGTGAAACACTAACTGCTGTACGTAAACGGGGAAAAACAGAAGTTGCCCTTTTAAATACAGGTTTATTCTTAGATGAATTACCAGAAGGGTTGGTTAATCAAGAACAACTGCATATGATTTTGCCTCATCCGATGCGCTTGATTCGGGTTACTTTATTAGGGAGAGATGTCATTCGAATGGTGCTAGAAATTGAAAAAAACCGCCTATTTTTGCGTAATTATCCAATTGTGGGAATGGGATTTCGTGGGAAAATTTTTGGTGAAATTATCTATGATGGATTGACGTATGATGCAGCAAACCATACTGTTTTATGGAAAGGAAAACCATTAGAATCTGAAAAAGAATATTCATTGACAACAGTGGATCATCTGATGTTTGTTCCCTTTATCCCAACAATTGAAATTGCTGGCAAATACGAGTTTTTATTTCCAGAATTTATTCGTACTGTTTTAGGAAATCATCTTGCACAGACGTACTCTTTAGCCGCATTGGAAGAAAATAATTGACGGACTACACACATTATCTAAAAGAAGGTATAATGATGAATAGGTGGTGAAAAAATGACCAAAGAAAAAGCGAATATTACTGATGAAATGACAGCAGTTTTAGAAGAAATTGTTGAAACAACTGAAAAAGAACAACCCAAAAAAGGCGAACTTGTTTTACCAATCAGCGATACAGAATTTATGATTGGTAATCGTCAATATAAATTAGTGATGAATTATCGTGAAGGTTTCGATGCCCAACGCTTAGGCGAACGTTATAGTGAAGTATTAGCGCGTTATGATTATGTCGTTGGTGATTGGGGTTATGAACAGCTACGTTTAAAGGGATTCTTTGAAGTTTCAAATCGCAAAGCTCTACCCGATCAGCGTATCGATATGTTAGAAGATTATTTATACGAGTATTGTAACTTTGGATGTGCCTACTTTGTGATTCAGCGTGTAGGTGGTAAACGAGATAAAGTGAACAGTCGTCGGCGAAAAAAACGCCAAACACCTCCGCAAGCACATATTTCTGAAAAGAAAGAGGTTGTCACAAATAAGGCGAAAACAATAATTAAAACTCGTCAACCAAAAGAAAAACCAGAAAAACAGAAGCAAGTGAAAGATAAAAAAAGTTTTACGATTCGAAAGAGAGAAGAATAAATGACTTATAAAGGATACTTAATTGACTTAGATGGCACGATTTACTTGGGGAGTGCACCAATTCCTGCGGGAAAACGTTTCGTCGAAGAATTGCAACGCCGCAACTTACCTTTTCTATTCGTTACAAATAATACAACAAAAACGCCTGAGACAGTAGCTCATCGTTTGGCGAATGAATTTGATATTCATGTGGAGTCTGAAAAGATTTATACGGCTAGCCTAGCAACTATTGATTATATGCATGATGACAAAAAAGGTAATAAAGTCTATGTTGTGGGTGAAACAGGTTTAATCGACTTGATTTTATCAGCTGGTTTTGAATGGGATGAAAAAAATCCGGATTATGTCGTGGTTGGTTTAGATTCTCAGGTTACTTATGAAAAATTAACGATTGCCACTTTAGCAATTCAAAATGGTGCGACATTTATTGGGACAAATCCTGACAAAAATATTCCAACTGAGCGTGGCTTGCTCCCAGGAGCAGGTGCTTTAATTAGTTTATTAGAAACGGCGACACGTGTTCGACCAATTTTTATTGGTAAACCAGAAGCGATAATTATGGAAAAAGCTTTGGAACATATTGGTTTAACAAAAGAAGAAGTCATTATGGTAGGGGATAATTACGAAACAGACATTCGTTCAGGAATTAATAATGGCATGGATAGTTTATTAGTGTTGTCGGGTTTTACGCCGAAAGCAGCAGTTCCTACTTTACCAGTTGCACCTACGTATGTTTTGGATAGTTTGGATGAATGGGACTTTGATGATGAATAAAAAATGGCAATGGATTGAGCGATTAGGAATGGTATCTTTCTTCTTAACAGCCATTAGTTTAGCAATCACAGTAACGATTAATTTCCAGCCTTTATATAGTTGGTCTGTCGATCAATTTCAAGTATTAAACTATACAAGTTTGTCTAAAAATGAATTGTTGGATAATTATCGCTTACTATTAAATTTTTTAAATAATCCATGGAATCAAACCTTGGCATTACCGGACTTTCCGATGTCTGAAGCAGGAGCGGGGCATTTTTATGATGTGAAAAAGTTATTTCTATTAAATTACAGCGTTTTAGCAGTTTCGATTATTCCGACGGGGATGTTTTTCCGCTATCTCCAAAAACATCGTCGTTTTTGGCGCTTGCTATTACCAACAAAAATGGGGATGATTGTACCAATCGTTTTTGGCTTTTTTATGATGGTTGGTTTCGATACTTTTTTCACTAAATTTCATGAGTTGTTTTTTAGTAATGATGATTGGTTATTTAATCCAGTGACAGACCCGATTATTAATGTACTACCAGAACAATTCTTTATGTATTGTTTTGTTCTATTTTTTATTTTGATAGAGATTTTTTTCTTAATACCGTTTATATTAGGTCAAATAGAAATAAAAAGGAGTTCGCACAACTAAATCATGCGAACTTCTTTTTATTGAGTAATATCATGTGCTTTATCTGGATATTGATGAGCTATACGGCTCGCAGCAGATGCCGCAATTGCACCAACAATATCATCTAAAAAGGTATGCACACGTGGACCTTCATGGCTATTAAGCTCGGCTAAAATTCCTGGTTTTACTTTATCGATATATCCATAATTAGTGAAACCAATAGAACCATATACATTTACAATTGATAGCGCAAGAATTTCATCAATGCCGTACAAGCCTTCATCTTCAGCAACAATCTCTTGTAAAGGTTGAAGCAATTTGTCTTCTTCAGCTAAAATATCTAATTGAATGCCTGTTAAAATCGCATTGTGGACTTCTCGTTTAGTTAAAACAGAATTGACGCTATCCACACATTCTTCCAAGGTGAGATTAGGCAAATATTTTTTTTGAAGATGCATGACTAAATTCGCGATGTCAACAATGGAAACACCGCGATCACCTAATAATTGGCGAGCTTTTTGTTCCAAGTCACTTGTTTGTAAGACCATAAAAAACCTCCTATTAGCTTTTCGAGTATGTTATTCCTTTATGTTATACTATTGCACGACTGGAATCAAATAAAGAAAAGCAGGGAAGTGACGTTTTCTCTTGTTGATTTTTCTGAAACGAATTGAGCAGAAAGGTAGTCAAATAGTGATGGAATCATTTTTTCAATGGAAGAAGAGACTAGATGGGTTCCTACTTATGAGCGTAAATCAAAAGCTTTTTTGGCTTTTTGCAGGCGAGTACCTAGCTGCTGAGACGCCAGAAAAACTGCTCTTTTTAGTGAAAAAAATAGTTGCAAGCTATGAAGATTACTTGTAGATAAAAAGAGGAAAGTTCTGTTTGAACTTTCCTCTTTTGCTTATTCTTGGAAAAGGCTAGTGCTATGGGCAGGTTGCGTCCGATTTTTTGGATTAATGTAATGCAGAGCATTGTTTACTGCTGTCGGTGCTTCGCCAAATCCTGTGGCAATCAAGTTCACTTTGCCATCGTACAAAGTAATATCTCCACAACAATAGACACCTTCCATCGAACTACGCATGTCAGAACGGACAGGAATTCCTTGTCGAGAACTAGTGAGACCCCAGTCTTTTAAGTTCAAAGAAGAAGTGAAGCCATAATTAACAATTAAATAATCGACTGATAGACGTACTGTTTCTTCGCTTTTTGGCGCTTGAAGAGAAATTTCTTCAAGCATACGTTCACCAGCTACTTCCTTAATGATATAAGGTGTCATAATGTTGACTGATGATTGTTTTAATTGATTCACGCTATATTCATGTGCTCGAAACTCTGAGCGACGATGGATAAGCGACACTTCTGCAGCGATTGGTGCGAGCATTAAAGCCCAATCAATGGCTGAATCACCACCACCAGCAATCGCTACTTTTTTTCCTGCATATTTCATTAAGTCAGGCACATAATAATCCACACCATAATTTTCAAAATTTTCAGCATTAGGAACCGTTAATTTTCGTGGTTGAAACGATCCGTTTCCTAGGGCTAAAATAACGGCACGAGAATAGTGTGTGCGTTTATTTGTTGTTAATTCAATAATACCATCTTCTAGGCGTTCAATTTTTAAGACTTGTTCTTCTAAACAATACCGTTGATTAAACGTAGTGAGTTGTTTTTCTAACTTTTGCACTAACTCACCAGCTTTCACTTTAGGGTACCCTGGAATATCATAAATATATTTTTCAGGATATAATGTTGCAAGTTGTCCACCAAGCTGTGGTAAGGTATCAATAATTTTTGTTTTGGCATTCCGCATACCGGCATAAAAGGCAGCAAACATCCCGGCCGGACCTGCGCCTACAATTGTAATATCGTAAATATTCATCAGTATAAGCTCCTTTGTAAACTGAACATTGTTTTTGTAATTACCATTATAACAAAGAATATTGTGCGTGGCATTTTTATTTTTTTCTGCTATTATTAGACTATCAAACCGTAAGGAGGAGATTTATTTGTCTCAATTTCCACAATTAGACTTAGCAAATCAAAAGGGTGTTAACGCACTCGTTAAAACAAACCGTGGGGATATTACAATTCAATTATTCCCAGAACACGCACCAAAAACTGTTGAAAATTTTGTTGAATTAGCCAAAAAAGGTTACTATGATGGCATTATTTTCCACCGTGTTATTCCTGATTTTATGATTCAAGGTGGCGATCCAACCGGCACTGGTATGGGTGGTGAAAGTATCTATGGTTCAAGTTTTGAAGATGAATTCTCACAAGAATTGTTCAATTTACGTGGTGCCTTATCAATGGCAAATGCTGGGCCAAATACAAACGGTAGTCAATTCTTTATCGTAACCAACCAAAACGTACCTGCAAATATGATTGGACAAATGGAAAGTGCTGGTTACCCAGCAGAAATTGTTGATGTCTATAAAAAAGGTGGTACACCTTGGTTAGATTTCCGTCATACAGTATTTGGTCAAGTAACAGAAGGCATGGATGTTGTTGATGAAATTGGCAATGTTCAACGTGGCCCCCAAGATCGTCCTGTCCATGATGTAGTTATTGAAACAATCGAAATCAGTGAATAACCTTTTAAAGGATAAGCTGAAATCCGAATGGTCTCCTCTTGCTAGAAATAAAGCAGAGGACCATTCGGATTTTTTTTAGCTTATATTTAAAATACCTGAGCAATTCGTTGCAGTCCTTCTTCTAAGATGCTTCTTGGGCAAGCAACATTTAAGCGCATGTGTTGATTACCCATTGAGCCAAATGTAATACCAGAATTTAACACAACACCGGCTTCTTCAATCATTTTTTTATTTAGCTGGCTATTTGTTAAGTGATAGGCTGAAAAATCAAGCCATAATAGATAAGTCGCTTCTGGCTTCATATAGTTGATTTTTGGCAGATGTTGATCTAAAAAATTTAAAGTAAATTGTATATTTCCTTCTATATAAGTTAGTAATTCGATTAACCAATCTTCGCCATGTTGAAAGGCTGCTTGTGTTCCTAGCATGCCAAATGTATTCACTTCATTTTGATAAAGTTGTTGCTGTAGCGTTTTAAACTTATGACGTAAGTCGGGGTTTTTAATAAAAACCATGGATTGTTTAATTCCAGCTAAATTGAATGTCTTTGTTGCTGAAGTTAATATAATTGAATGGTCCATGAATGTTGAATCAACATTATGATAAGTTGTAAATATATGAGGAGCAAAAACAATATCTTGATGGATTTCATCACTAATTACAAGGACACGATGCTTTTGACAAATAATTCCAATTTTGTATAGTTCCTCTTGACTCCACACTCGTCCACCAGGGTTGTGAGGATTACATAGGATAAATAGTTGAACATTCTCTTTTATAATTAGTTTTTCAAAAGCTTCAAAATCAATTTTAAATTGCTGATGACTAATCAATTGATTACGAACAAGTCTTCGTTGATTGGCTTTGATTACATTGGCGAAAGGCGGATATACAGGATCATGAATTAAAATAGCATCATTGGGTTTGGTGAAAGCTTGGATCGCTAAGGCGATACTTGGTACGACACCGCTATGAAAGAGGATCTCTTCTTTTTGTAGGGTATACTGATGTTGATTTGCTTGCCAATCGATTATTGCTTCGTATAGTTTTTCAGGAAATGTTGCATAACCTAAAATTCCGTGATGAATGTATTCTTGAAGTGCAGTTTGTATAGCAGGCAAGACAGGAAAATCCATATCGGCAATCCATAATGGAAGTAAATCTTCTTTTTTATATTTTTTTTCAGGTGTATCCCATTTGACACTATTGGTGTTTTTTCTTGGAATGACTGTATCGAATCGATTCATAATAAATTTCCCTCCATAAAAGCTAGTGATTCTCTGCTTCATTTTTTTATTAGTTATAGTATAATAAAAGATGCGAAGAGAGGGAACGATATGACATATAAAATTGGGGATATTTTAGAAGGAACAGTGACCGGAATTCAACCATATGGTGCATTCGTTTCATTAGATGACGAAACACAAGGGCTGATTCATGTGTCAGAAATACAGTCAGGTTTT
Source organism: Enterococcus sp. AMC2644 (assembly GCF_058216475.1). Taxonomy (NCBI): domain Bacteria; kingdom Bacillati; phylum Bacillota; class Bacilli; order Lactobacillales; family Enterococcaceae; genus Enterococcus; species Enterococcus sp. AMC2644. The sequence goes on along the minus strand of NZ_CM177095.1, from coordinate 794,794 downwards.
ACAAAAAACATTCATGAAGTCCTACAAATAGGTGACTCAGTAAATGTACAAGTGATTGATATTGATGAATATACAAAGAAAATTAGTTTATCACGACGCACCTTAGAAACGAAATTTGTACACACAGGTCATCGAAAAAAACGCTACTTCACGAATAAAAATAAGCGTATTGGTTTTCGAACCATTGATGAGCAATTACCACTTTGGATGAAAGAAGCGATGGAAATGCTTTCTTCAGAAAAATGCTGAAAATCAACTGTATCTGTTGATAAATTGTGTTATCATATAGGAATAGAAGAGAATACCGATCGAGGTGAGTATGTTGAAAAACAAAAGAGTTGCCGGAACAGTCATGCTTCATTTGGAAGATGGCTCGAAGAAATTTTTGATGCGCATGGTTGATGAGAATTTAGAATTAGCATCTACAGATTTTTCAGAAGAACGTACAGGATTAGCGAATATCTTACAGTTATTGAAAGAAACAGTACACCTTGATATTTCCTGCATTGAGTTAGTAGAATTAACGAATGGTTATGCAGATAATATGAGCATTCCGCTGTTTGTGTTTGAAACACAAGAAAAAGATCAAAGTAATTCTTTACCAGAAAAATATGCTTGGAGAGAGGCAAAAGATTTTCGTCAAATTATTCAAGACTATGATATTGATGGGATGCCTTTTTTCTAAAAATAAATGATTTGAAGCCGATTTTCGGCTTTTTTTTACCGATATTTTTAGGATGGATAGTAGTAGAATGTTCGAATTTCATGTTTATAAAAATGGATAACACATAGTATGAACCTTATTCGAGTTAAAATGCGAACAAATGTATAAATGAGTCGTATTTTAACTCGAAAGTCTGTTCTTTTTTTAGTTGACGCTGTAGCTAAAACGTGATAAATTAATCAACGTTGATTGAATGACAAACAACAAACAAAACTTTTGAAATTTTTTTAAAAAAAGAGTTGACGAAGTAAATGACAGATGATATTATAACGAAGTCGTCAAAATTGAAGAGGTTATAAACGTTGTAATCACAACAAAATAACTAAAAAATTCTGTTGACAAATAACAATTCATTTGTTAATATTATAAAGTCGCTGTGAAGAAGTTAAATACTTCAATAAAAAAACTTTTAAAATATAGTTGACATTCGATTGTCGAAGTGATATTATATAAAAGTTGCTAACGCAGCAAAAAGTAGACCTTTGAAAACTGAACAAAGCAAGCAAACGAACCAATTGTGTAGGACACTTCTATTAGATAGAAGTTATACAACAAGCAAGCAATAGCTAGCAAAGTTAAATTTTTTATTGAGCTTAACAATCGAAAGATTGTTTCAAATTTTTTATGAGAGTTTGATCCTGGCTCAGGACGAACGCTGGCGGCGTGCCTAATACATGCAAGTCGAACGCTTCTTTTCCGCCGAACTTCGGTTCACTGGAAAAGAGGAGTGGCGAACGGGTGAGTAACACGTGGGTAACCTGCCCATCAGAGGGGGATAACACTTGGAAACAGGTGCTAATACCGCATAATGCTTTTTCTCGCATGAGAGAAAGCTGAAAGGCGCTTTTGCGTCACTGATGGATGGACCCGCGGTGCATTAGCTAGTTGGTGAGGTAACGGCTCACCAAGGCAACGATGCATAGCCGACCTGAGAGGGTGATCGGCCACACTGGGACTGAGACACGGCCCAGACTCCTACGGGAGGCAGCAGTAGGGAATCTTCGGCAATGGACGAAAGTCTGACCGAGCAACGCCGCGTGAGTGAAGAAGGTTTTCGGATCGTAAAACTCTGTTGTTAGAGAAGAACAAGGATGAGAAGAGAATGTTCATCCCTTGACGGTATCTAACCAGAAAGCCACGGCTAACTACGTGCCAGCAGCCGCGGTAATACGTAGGTGGCAAGCGTTGTCCGGATTTATTGGGCGTAAAGCGAGCGCAGGCGGTTTCTTAAGTCTGATGTGAAAGCCCCCGGCTTAACCGGGGAGGGTCATTGGAAACTGGGAGACTTGAGTGCAGAAGAGGAGAGTGGAATTCCATGTGTAGCGGTGAAATGCGTAGATATATGGAGGAACACCAGTGGCGAAGGCGGCTCTCTGGTCTGTAACTGACGCTGAGGCTCGAAAGCGTGGGGAGCGAACAGGATTAGATACCCTGGTAGTCCACGCCGTAAACGATGAGTGCTAAGTGTTGGAGGGTTTCCGCCCTTCAGTGCTGCAGCAAACGCATTAAGCACTCCGCCTGGGGAGTACGACCGCAAGGTTGAAACTCAAAGGAATTGACGGGGGCCCGC
>NZ_CM177095.1:0-787500 GCF_058216475.1 Enterococcus sp. AMC2644 | reverse complement strand
GCCAATAGTCAAATTATGATAAAAGAAGATAATCAAATTACTAAAACAATCAAAAAGCTGGATGGAGAAGTCTTTTTTTTACTAGTATTTTCTTCAAAAAATATTGACAAGTTTTGTTATTTTGGTTATGCTAATACTTGTGTTAAATATGTGCCGCCTTAGCTCAGTTGGTAGAGCACCACCATGGTAAGGTGGGGGTCGTCGGTTCGAATCCGACAGGTGGCTTTCAAAAAAAACTCAAATTCTTTCTATTAAAGGATTTGAGTTTTTTTTTGGAAAATTTTCAAGTCTTGACATAGGTCAAGGAACGACAAGCCAAAACTCCTTATACTAAGTTTATTAAAACTAAGGGAGTGTTTTTCATGGCTGTATATACAAAAATTTATGAAACCAGTGCAATTAATACCGGAGGACGAGATGGTGTAAGTTATTTAACGGATGCTTCTTATGAAGTGAAAATTACGACACCAAAAAGCATGGGAGGGACTGGAGAGGGCCAAAACCCAGAGCAATTATTTGCATTAGGTTATGCCGCGTGTTTTCATGGTGCATTAGAGTTGGCTAAAGGACAATATAAAGTAAGTAATAAATCTCAAGTTTTACACACTGTTTCATTATTTAAGAAACCTGATGCTGCTGATTTTAAATTGGAGGTAGCTATTCAAGTTGGTATTCAAGATTACTCTTTAGAAGAAACTCAACAACTGGCAGATAAAGCACATGCAATTTGTCCGTACTCTAAAGCACTACAAGGAAATATTGAAATTTTTGTTCGTGCGATAGATTATGATGCCAGTAAGGAAAAATAAAGAGAGAGATGTTGTTTGAAATGATCTACATTTTAAACAACATATTTTTTTTATGAGGTATACTGGAAGAAAAAAGAAAGAGAGGTACTAAAATGTCCACAAAAATTGATTTTACAAAATATCATCACTGTATTAGTACGATGCCATTATTTCAAAATTTGTGGTTACAACAAATCGAAGTAATTCAAAATCATATTAGAGAAAAACTATTTTCAATCGATGAATTTTTATATCAAGCAGGAGAAAAATCAGAAGCATTGTATTTAATTCAAGAAGGGCAAGTGAAAATTTATCGTGTCGCTCCTTCAGGAAAAGAACAAGTGATTCGGGTTTTGGAACAAGGTGATTTTGTAGGAGAAATGTCGTTGTTTGATGATCGTGTCTATGATAACTATGTTCAAGCAATGACACCTACCAAAGTTTGCGTTATTAATCGTCATGATTTTAAAGAGGTATTATTAACGAACCCACAAATTGCTTGGGAAATTTTGATCGAGTTAGCGAATCGTTTAACTGATTCTGAACAACAAATGACCCTGATTACAACTACTAGTGTGCTTACTCGTTTAAGTAATTATTTATTAGCAGCCTATCAAAAGCAGCAAACAACACAAATTCATTTAGAAACAACAAAGAAAAATATTGCTTCGTATTTGGGGATGTCTGCAGAATCTTTCAGTCGAGGTCTAACCAAATTAACAAGAAAAAAGATTGTTTCTCAACCTACACCCAATATTATTGAACTGTTAGCTATCCATGAATTAGAAAAATTAGCTCATGAAGACTCGTTGTAATTTCTTAAGTGAAGTTACAACGAGTTTTAATATATGGAAGGATTTTAACAATTCTTTGTGTATATATAAGTGAGGAGGGAGAAAAGTGAGAGATGAAGAAATTTTGAAGGGTCTTATAGCAAAAGATGAAGCTGTTTTTAATCTAGTTGTTAAACAATACAGTAAGCTACTATGGGCGGTTGCTTATTCTATTTTAGGTAAAAATTATCCAACACACGATGTTGAAGAGTTAGTCAGTGACGTCTTTCTTCGTTTATGGAAAACTCCTGAAAAATACAATCCAGAGCGAGGTTCATTAAAAAATTATTTAGCACTTATTACAAGAAGCTTCGCATTAAATAAATTACGCCAAAAAACAAAATTTGAATTTGAAGACGTAAGTTTAGAAGAAGAACTACAAACGCCAATTGCAAATACAGAAATTTGGACAGCGTTTTTATTAAGTATTCAAGAACTAAAAGATCCAACAAAAGAAATCTGTATTCAACGATTTGTTTATGAACAAAAACCTGAGACAATTAGCCAACTTATGGGATTAAGTAAAATGGAGGTAAATAATCGCTTGTACAAAGGAAAAAGGAAATTGCGTTGCTTGATGGCTAAGCAACTGATGGAAGGAGAGCAATCATGAAAAGAGCGTACCCAATATCTAATTTAACCGAATTGACTGACGAGCAATTAGACTTATTATTAATAGAAAATGGACAAGTTTTTTCAGAAAAGAATCAACGCGCCATCCAAAAAAGAATCCAGAAAAAAAGAAGATTAAAACATCATTCGACTAAAATAATTTTAGGAATTGCTGCAACATTATTGCTAATACCTACTAGTGTCTATTCAGTAAGTAAGGTTTGGTCTATTCTTACTCAACAAGACAACTTTTTAACGACTTTAACGGTTCAAAAAGATACAAATAATCAGCAAGCGTATAAACTAAATTTTACGTACGTACCTGAAAACTTGCAACCACATTCGGATGGAATGAAATACTGGCATCCAGAAACACAGAGTGGCGGTTTTTCAAGTTTGCTCTTACGTCCTAAAAATATTGAGGAGTACAAAGTTCCGTTTTCAACGGATGTTCAAGAAATGACAATTAACGAACGTCCAACTTTTTTTGTTAAACGTTCTATAGTACAGAACAGCTTTGATACAGTTGCTTTTATGATTTGCGAAAAAGAAAATTTAATTGTTGAACTTTATTTTGATAGTAGTTTAACCAAACAGGAGCAAGAAAAAATTTTGGCAGGTATTACATTAGAGCAAACAACAAAGGAACAATCAACTATTATTAATGAAGTAGTACAAGAAAGTGGAGACACTCCCCATATAACTGGCTTGCGTAAAGATAGTCAAAATATTTACCAATTAGATGAGCCAATTAGAATCAATGATTCAGATCTTAAGTTAGAGATGAACATCAGTGATTATTCTGAAGGGCTAATGCTACCTGATTTCCAAGCAAAGCCATCGTCTTATCATTTATCACAAGACGATCAACTGATTCTTACGCCAGAAGGCACCTTGTTGCCTTATACTGCAAAAATTTATCGACCAGGAGATGGTATCGCCTTTCTTGATGAACAAATAAATACAATAGAAGTTCAGCCGTTATATAAAGAAGTGACATTTACTATCCAAAATCTTTCGAAGCAACCATTGGAAGAGTTCTATTTTTCACCAACATTCGAACAATTACAAATAAAAAAATCACGTTATCAACCGAAAGAAGAAACGACGTATACAGAGCCTTTTTTGATTAGAAATGAACCGATATATGTTGAAGGAGTAGAAGATGGGAAAGCTTTTTATAATATAGGAACCTTTATGCCTGGCGAAAAGAAAATAATTCGTATAGGTTATTTAGATGCTTATCCTGAAGAAGATGAAGAGTTCATTAAAATTAATCTGAGTGGAACGTATGTCGAAAATTTCAATTCACCAGAGATACAATGGATTCAACTTCCAAAAAATAAGTAAGATTTAGGCAAACCAATCTACTTAGATTGACAAATAGAAAGAAAACAAGGCATACTATCGAGTAAGCAGTTTAATAAACAATAAATTAAAGGGCTGATGAGGATTAAAAAGAAACAATTTTATTTCACAGTTCTTTCAGTGGGCGTCTTGACTGGAGCGGGTACAATGTGGCTGACGCATAGTTTTCGTGAGGATTCTATACTTATGCAAACTTATTCTGAGTTGATTCATCCAGCAGCTGAGGATTCGTTAAATCTGATTGATGTTCCTTTAGAAAATCAATTGACGAAGACACCATTAGAGAACGGCTGTGAAATTACGAGTCTATCTATGTTGCTACGTTATTATCATTTTGATACAAATAAGAATCAATTAGCTAAAATGCTGAATTATGTTCCCCTCATATCTGAAAATGGTTTTTATGGAAACCCACATAAAGGCTTTGTTGGAAATATTGAAGAAGGATATGAGTCAATGGGAGTTGGTGTAGAACCTTTGGCAAAAGTAGCAAAAGAAGTTGTGGGGAGTAAATATCAAGTAGAAGTAAGTACAACAAAAGATTTTTCTAAACTGGAAGAAAAGGTACGTGCAGGGGTTCCTGTTTTAGTGATTACGACAGTCGACTTTGAAGTGCCAACAGAGGATGATTTATGGGAGTGGCAGACAGAAGAGGGGATTGTAACCGTTAGTCCTTTATGTCATGCAGTTGTTATTACTGGTATTGAAGGAGATACAATCTATGTTAATGATCCATACGGTTATCGTCATCGAGAAGTCAATCGCAATGACTTTCAAATAATTTATGAAAAGATGGGCAAGCAATCTTTGTATCTTGAATAAGGCGGCTGTGACAAATAACTACGATTGTTTGTCACAGTCCCTTTTAAATTTAGCTTGCAGTCCTTAATTGTCAGTAAATAATTTGATTGTTATTTTTAGTTAAAATCATTCGTTTTATAAACCTGTAAAGCATTTTATTTTAAAGAAGTTCTCCTTTTATTGGATAAGTTATTTAATAATCGCTAGTTTTTTAAACAAAATGCAAAAGAGGACTTGATTAATTGAAAAAAAATTGCTATTATACATTCATAGTCATTCCGGCATAGCTCAGTTGGTAGTAGCGCATGACTGTTAATCATGATGTCGTAGGTTCGAGTCCTACTGCCGGAGTTAAAAAGAACAAAAGTCATTTCGACTTTTGTTCTTTTTTATTTTTCAATAACTTGTTGTAAATGTTGATAAGCAGCCACTGTTTTTTGTGGTTGTTTATTTGTGTAATAATAATCTCTAGTAGGTGTTACGATGTGTAAAATTTGTTTTGTTTTATGATCGATATAAAGGGTGGCAGCTTTACCGTCCACCTTGAAGTTACCTGTTGCGTAATTGTCTGTCGCACTACCATATAGTTTTGTAATTTTATTAGGCAATTTTTCTATTAGTTCCACTTTTTCAATGTTATTTAGGAGTATCTCTGAAGTAGGAACAAAAGGAGCTTTTAACTCAACTTTAGTAGAGCTTTGTTCATATTGAAATGGATTTGTAGTGAAATCATACAAGTAAGCTGGAACTAGCGTAACCACAAAAGCACCAACAATTATTATACCTGTTAATCCCATCAATAGTTTTCCAATTGGACGTCCCAAATTGATTCCCATCTTCATTCCCATTCGACTAGGGATAAATAAGCGTGCATCATTGGGATTGTAATAGACGCCAAAACGCCAGTATTGATCGTCTCCTAGATAGCGATAGCTTGAAACATGTGCCAGTAATTGATCTTGTTTTTTTCGTAAAGAGTAGAGAAACCAAAAAGAAAAAATAGTCCAACTAATAAGTAACAACAAAAAGAAAACGAATGAAATCATTTCAAGCCAAGAGGATGCAGTTAGGCTAATTGCTGGAATAAAGAGTAATGGAACCATCACCCAACTGATTGAAAGCATCATCAGTGACCAATGGTGCTTTGTCAAATCATTGTATTGTTGATTAATTGAGGGGGTATCCGTTAATGCACGAACAGGTAATTTTCCAACAGCTACCCAACTGATAAATGAAAGCAATAATATAATTCCGCTCAGAATAATCATCAACCAACTGCCTTCAAATTGAGAATGTAAACTATAGCTACTTCCTAAAATCCAAAGAATCAGTGAAGGCAATAACCACCAGCCTGATACCATTTTTTGATTTTTAGCTAAAACGAGCTGTGTATCAATTAAAATAGGTTTTACGGGCATTAGCCAACCATTCGCAATCAATAGTTCTTGCATTTTTCGCACATAATGAATCTTGCAAAAAAGCAGCGCCGTCATACTGCTGAATAAAAGAATCCAGAAAAAGGTTAATAAAATTGATTCATAAGAAATAAAGAGAAAACCAACACTTAATACGCTAAAAATAGCAGCAATTTGCATCAATCGATTTTTGTATTCTTGTGCTAAGGCACGAACTTGTGGAGCTGTTAAGTGTTCTGTAAGCATTGTATTTTCTAAAATCACTTGATTGTGTGGTGTACCAGACAATCGAAGGGTACATGCTTGGATAATATTAACCAAAATGAATATACCAAATAGATAACTCATGATTTATCACATCCTTTTGAATAAGTATTAAGATAAGTTTCGACATCATGTAAAATGTTTTCTTTTGATTGCTGATGAAGATAACCTTCTGCTAGCAATAATGCTAATTTGTGCTCATATGCTTTTTTCGCACGTTCATCAAAACCACGTCTTTCAGTGACAACCGTACCGTTACGACGGTCAGTGATTAAATAGCCCTCTTCTTTTAAAAGATTGTAAGCTTTTGAAATAGTCATTGGATTGACACCTAACTCATCAGCTAACATTCTTACAGAAGGAAGTAAGTCGCCAGATGTTAGTTGCTGCTGGGCAATCCCTAAAATGATTTGATCTCGTAATTGTTTGTAAATCGGTTCGTCTCCGAATGGGTCGATTTCTAAAATCATATTTTCCACCTCTTTGTATTATACGTTATAATACAAATGATATAAAATCAACTGTTAATTATCGAAAAAAATTGTTAAGTTCTTTTGGATAATTGCAATAAAATTGCAACATTTATCCTGTATACTAAAAATAAAGAAAAGAATTTTATAAAGATAGGTGAAGTGTGTGCTAAAAAGAAGAGATCCTTTTTTTGATAATGCTAAATTTTTATTAATGATTTTAGTTGTTTTTGGACATTTGTTACAACCATTTATTGCTGATGCACAGTGGAGCAATGATTTGTACTTTACAATCTATACGTTCCATATGCCAGCTTTTATTTTTATTTCAGGATATTTTGCGAAATCATTTGATTACAAAAAAGGGCAACAGGTACGTATTAGTTTTCAAAAGTTTATTTTGCCCTATATTATTTTTCAATGGCTGTATTCTTTATTTTATTGGATTATTGGGACAAATGATTCTTTTTCTTTCCAATTACATATACCGAATTGGTCGCTGTGGTTTTTAATAAGTTCTTTTTTTTGGCAACTCTCATTGTATTTTTTTCAAAAAGTTTCGCCAAAAATTGGAATCACTGTCAGCGTGCTACTGAGCCTTTTAGTGGGCTATTTACCATTTATTGGTCGAGAACTAACATTACAGCGTACCGTAGTTTTTTTACCTTTTTTTGTGATGGGGTATTATTTACAAAAAGAGCGTGTCGAACGATTCGAATTAATGAAACATCGCAGGTGGTTTATGTTAGCTTTTGCAGGTGTTTACGGATTCATTCATTGGATTGGGCCAGTTAACAAATATATTTTCTTTGGTTCAAAACCTTATGAGGATTTTTTAAACTTTCCTGAGTGGGGAGCGATGGTTCGTATTGTCACACTAATATTAGGCTGTATAGGTATTTTGGCATTTTTTGCCTGTGTACCTACCAAAGAAAAGTTTTATACTTCTTGTGGAAAATACACAATGGTTGCCTATCTCTTACATGGCTTCGTTGTTAAGGCGGTACGTGAAATTTCAGGAGATTTAATTCCATTAAATGGGGGAACGTTGGTTTTAATTTTCTTGGCAAGTATCGGTTTAACCTATGTTTTAGCTAGTAAACCTGTAGGAGAAGCTTATGCTGGAGTTGAACAACGATTGTTAGGAACGCATCGAAAAAATAGATAGAATGACATCAGTTGTTTTTCTAAAACAGGAGGAGTAGAATAAATACTAGAGTAAAGGAGATGTTATTATGTCTGAAATTAAGAAAGAGCTAACTCAAAAATTTGCGTTAGACTTTAAAGACAACAATAAGCAAAACGCCTTACAACGTGGGGTAGTCAAAAATGGCATTCGAGCGTCAGCTGAAAATGTCAGTGCACAAATCAATAATGTACCTGTATTTTCGGTAGATGTAAAAACAGGAAAAGTAGCTAATCAAAAACAATCGGGCCGTTGCTGGATGTTTGCAGCATTAAATACATTCCGTCATAGAATGTTGAATCAGTTTAACTTGAAAGAATTTGAATTATCTCAAAACTATACTTTCTTCTGGGATAAATATGAGAAAGCCAACTATTTTTACGAAAATATTTTGGCAACTGCTAATCAAGAGTTAACTAGTCGAAAAGTAGCTTTCCTATTACAAACACCTCAGCAAGATGGCGGTCAATGGGATATGATTGTTTCTATCTTCCAAAAATATGGCGTTGTGCCAAAAACAGTCATGCCAGAAAGTAATAGTTCTTCTAGTTCACGTGAACTAAATACGTATTTAAATAAAAAACTACGCAAAGATGCCTCTGTTTTACGTCGCTTGGTCTCTGAAGGAAAGACATCTGAAGAAATTCAAGCAGCAAAAGCAACGATGTTACAGGAAGTTTATAACTTTTTAGCCATGTCGCTTGGAACACCTCCTGAAGTGTTTGATTTTGAATACCGCGATGAAGAACAAGAATACCACTTAGATCGTGACTTAACGCCTAAAACATTCTATGAAAAATATGTTGGTGTTAATTTAGACGACTATGTAAGTATTATTAATGCTCCTACAGCCGATAAACCTTATAATCAATCCTATACAGTAGAAATGTTAGGGAATGTTGTTGGCGGTAAAGAAGTGAAATATTTAAATGTTGATATGGAAACATTTAAAAAGTTAGCTATCGCCCAATTAGAACAAGGAGAATCTGTTTGGTTTGGTTGCGATGTTGGTCAATCATCAACACGTGATACAGGTATTATGTCTTTAGATGCCTATGATGTAAATGACTTATTTGATATTGATTTTGACATGACTAAAGCTGAACGTCTTGACTATGGTGAAAGTTTGATGACGCATGCAATGGTTTTAACTGGTGTCGATTTAGTAGATGGTCATTCAACAAAATGGAAAGTTGAAAATAGTTGGGGTGAAAAAGTTGGCGATAAAGGTTTCTTTGTCGCAAGCGATGCATGGATGGATGAATACACGTATCAAATCGTTGTACGCAAAGACTTATTAACTGCCGATCAATTAGCAGCATTTGAAGCCGAACCAACTGTTTTAGCGCCATGGGACCCAATGGGAGCACTAGCATAATCAAAATAGTAGGGCTCAATCAATAAAACGATCAGATTAATCGAAGCTAATCTATTTTAGTGATAAAAAGCTGTCCTTTGGTGGCTTTTTATCATTTTTTTTTGCGAATCTCTCTAGGAATAAGGAATAGAAAAGTCTATTTATTTAAATATTGCTTTGGTAAATATAGAAACTGTTTTTTTTAATTTCATTTTTTCTAGAAAATTATTTGAAAATAATATGAATACAAGTTCATGTATTAGACAATCGTTTCTCGCTTAGATATAATAATAACGTCACTAATGATTCTTTCACACGCATTTTCATTAGAGTGAACTGTTGAAGAATGGTCACTAGGAACCTTTACTTCCGTTGACGGACTTGTCATTTTCGCGTGAAAAACAAAGGAGGAACACAAATGACAACTCTGCTCACAGTATTAATTATTCTTATTTTTGCTGCTATTTTATATGTCTTTTATCGAATGCAAAAGAAACATGTCAAATTCTCGACTCGAGTATTTACTGGCTTATTTGCCGGAATTATTTTTGGGGGTGCTTTACAATTAATTTGGGGCACGGAAAACCCGATTGTAACGCAATCATTGGATTGGATTAAGTTAATTGGTAATGGATATGTTGCTTTACTACAAATGTTAATTATGCCGTTAGTTTTTGTTTCCATCGTCAGTGCATTTACACGGATGAAAGAAAGCGGCAAAATTGGTAAAATTAGTTTTACTGTACTTGCAACATTATTAGGAACTACAGCTATTTCGGCTTTAATTGGAATTGTTATGGTAATGATTTTCCAATTAGATGGAGCGACTTTTACAGAAGGAGCAGCTGAAACAGCTCGGATTGCGGAGATTACGCAACGTCAAGCTGAGGTTCAAAATTTATCGATTCCCCAACAAATTTTATCGTTTATTCCACGTAACGTATTTGCAGATTTAGCAGGAACACGTGCCACAAGTACGATTGGTGTTGTTATTTTTTCTGCATTTGTAGGAGTAGCTTATCTTGGCATTAAACGTAAATCACCAAAAGAAGCAGAGTTCTTCTTTAACTTAATGGAAAGTTTGTATAAAATTGTGATGCGTATTGTAACATTAGTTTTACGTTTAACACCATATGGGGTTTTTGCGTTAATGACTAATGTATTGGCAACAAGTGATTTTAAAGCAATCGTTAATTTAGGGGTCTTTATCATTGCTTCGTATGCTGCCTTGATAGTAGTATTGCTTGTCCATTCAATTATTTTAGCAGGGGTGAAAGTCAGCCCAATCACATATTTCAAAAAAGCTTTTCCTGCGTTAAGTTTTGCTTTTACCTCACGTTCAAGTGCGGGTACCTTACCGATGAATATTGAAACACAACGTCGTGCATTAGGCGTAGATGAAGCAACAGCTAACTTTGCTGGAAGTTTCGGTATCTCAATTGGTCAAAATGGTTGTGCGGGTGTTTACCCAGCAATGCTAGCGACAATGGTAGCTCCAACTGTAGGAATCAACATTTTTGATTGGCAATTTATTATCATGTTAATTGCAGTTGTAACAATTAGTTCTTTTGGTGTAGCTGGCGTTGGTGGTGGAGCAACATTTGCTTCATTAATTGTGCTAGGATCAATGAACTTACCAGTAGCAATTGTTGGCTTAGTTATCTCTGTTGAACCATTAATTGATATGGCGCGTACATTGGTAAATGTAAGTGATAGTATGGTAGCGGGCGTTGTAACAAGTTCTCGAATTAACGAATTAGATCGAGACGTATTAAATGATCCAGCTGCTGTAATTAGCGGAAACGAATAATCAGAAGAGTGCGTGTGCTCTTCTTTTTTTTCTATATTTATAAACAAACAAGGAGGAATTGATTTGGCAAGCAAATATACCACTCCCCATGAAGTCGTTGCTTATGAATGTGATGTCAATGGGACTATGAAATTATCGACAATGATTGCTGTAGCGATTAAAGTTTCAGAAGAACAAAGCAATCAATTGAATCGAGGAGCAGACTTTGTCCAACAGTTTGGGCTGACGTGGATTGTTACAAATTACCAACTATTCATTACTCGATTGCCAAAAGCAGGCGAAAAGATCAACGTAACAACACAAGCACAAGAATATAATAAATATTTTTGTTATCGCCATTTTTGGATTACGACACAAACCGGTGAAGAGCTAGTGCGAATAGAGACAATTTTTGCGTTAATGAATCTTGAGACGAGAAAAATGAGTAGTGTACCTATTGAAATTATCGAACCTTATGAAAGTGAGAAAATCACAAAAATTAAACGTTATCCTAAAATTGAAAAAGTTGAAAAAGGTATTAGTTTACCGTTCCGCGTACGTTTTTACGATATTGATGGGAATCAGCATGTGAATAATTCAATTTATTTTAATTGGATGATGGATGTTTTAGGCTATGATTTTTTAACGTCACATATCCCAACCTATATGAATATTCGCTTTGATAAGGAAGTAGAGTATGGCAATGAAATTGAGAGCCATTATGAAATCCTACAAGCAGAACACATCCAGAGTCGTCATGAAATTCGAATTGGTAGTCAAACTTATTGCGAAGCGTTTATTGAATGGCAGGAAAAAGCTTAAAAAACAACGACACGACACAAGTTTAAATTTTGTGTCGTGTCGTTTTAATGTTCCATAAAATAACTGAGTTCTTCTGGAGAAAGTTGACAATTTTTAGCAATTAGTAATTTAATACGTGCTTTTTGACTATTAATGCTATTACAAAAGATAACCCCCATCTTTTGCAATTCACTACCCCCGCCTTGATAATCATAGACAGGTTCGGCAATACCGTTAAAGCAACGTGAAACCAAGACGACAGGGATTTTTTTATTTAGCATTTTTTGGAGTGGCGGAAGAGTTTCCGGTGGTAAATTTCCAGCCCCTAACGCTTCGATTACTAAACCGTCGATATCTGTTTGGACTAGCCCTTCAAACAATTCACCGTGCATTCCAGCGTAGGCTTTGACAATTGGAATTAAGCCATCAACAGTAGCAACATCCAAGTGCGGTGTTGCTAGGAGTTTTTGCATAAATAAAATCCGGTTTTTACTCACTAGCCCGATGGGACCTAACGTTGGCGTTCGAAAAGTTGCAACGTTGGTCGTATGTGTTTTTGTGACATATCGTGCCGAGTGAATTTCATCATTCATTACGACTAGGACACCTTGATGAATAGCTTCCGGACAGGCTGCTACCCGAATTGCACTTTCAAAATTATAAAGACCATCACTTCCTAGTTCATTACTTGAACGCATTGCGCCAGTAATGACGATTGGTAGTTGATTGCCGATGGTAGTATCTAAAAAGAAAGCTGTCTCTTCTAGGGTATCTGTTCCATGTGTAATAACGACACTATCAACACCTGCTGATTTAGCAGCTTGAATTCGTTCTTTAATTTTTAACATGTGTCTTGGTGTAATATGTGGGCTAGGAAGATTGAAAATATCTTCGACGATTAATTCAACATCTTTGGGAATATTAATGGTTGCGTCCATTAAAGGATTTGCTACATCTGGACTGACGCCGCCAGTTAAGACATCTTCTTTCATGGCAATCGTCCCACCAGTATGAAGAACAAGTATCTTTTTCATATAAAAACCTCGCTTTTTTGACATGCAGTCTTAGTTTATCCTAAAGCTGAAAAAAAGGAAATTAAAATCATCAAAGCAGAGAAGTGTTGCGAAATAAATAAATTCTCTTTATAATTACTTTAACTTTCAAAAAGTAGGTGAGAGGATGATTCGCATTGGTTGTACGAGTTTTAAAGAACATACATATTTAACAGGAAAAAAAGAAACAACACTCTATGAATACGCTGGTTATTTTCCTTTAGTTGAAATGGATACAGGTTTTTATTTTATTCCTTCGCGTTCAAATATTGAAGGGTGGCTCAAACAAGTACCTGAACAATTTCGTTTTATTGTGAAAGTACAAAAGGTTTTCACCAAACATCAAGAGTTGGAAGAAGGACAGACACTAGTAGAGTTAGCTGAGCAATTAAAGAAGAATATGGCACCGATGATTGAATCAGGCCGTCTGTTTTGTTTATTGGCACAATTTCCAGCAACGTTCAAATGTACTAGAGAAAATGTAGATTACTTACGGATTTTACGTCAATTGTTTCAAGAGTGGCCAGTGGCAATTGAATTTCGGGATCGTAGTTGGTATGAAGAAAAATATATTGAAGGTACACGAACTTTTATGAAAACCCATCAATTTTCTTTAGTTATTGTAGATGAACCTAAAAAATTATCAACAACCGTTCCTCTAGATCCATATGTAACCAATGAAGACTTTACTTTTTTCCGTTTTCATGGTCGTAATGATATGGGATGGACTGCAACTGGACCTGATGCCCAAAAAATCCGTACGAATTACCGTTACAATACTGAAGAATTGGCTGAATTACAGCAATCAGTAGAAGCAGCTAAAGAAAAAAGTAAAGAAATAGCGGTGATATTTAATAATAATGCAGGTGGTGATGCAGCAGAAAATGCCATGGAATTTAAACGTCGTTTAGCTTTAGATTATGACAAATTGAACCCTAGTCAGTTAGAGTTGTTCTGACGGGAAAATAGGTAGGTGAATAGATGATTAAAGCGATATTTTTTGATATTGATGGGACGTTGATTGCTACTAATGGAACGATATTAGAAAGTACGAAAAGAGCAATCGCTCAAGCTCAAAAAAATGGTATTCTGTGTGGTGTCTCTACTGGGCGTGGTCCAGAAAGTGTGGAGCGAATTGTTCGTAAATTAAATTTAGATATGTTTGTTACATATAATGGTCAAGTAGTCTATACGAAAGATCAAACAATCTATGCGCGCCCTTTTGAAAAAGCTGTATTAGATGAAATTATTGAGTATGCTGATAAAAATTCCCGTCAGTTAATGTTAGGTGGTCGTCATCATATGGAAGGAAGCTTGACGATGCGAATTGGTCAATCAGGCTTTGTCCGTCGCATGATTCGTTTTGTTCCACATTGGTTTCCAATTCGAGGAATGAAATTAGCTTTGCAGCGTTATAGCCCTAACCGTCGCTCAAATCGCTATTCGAAGCTTGCTATTTTGAGAGAACCGATTTATCAATGTGTGATGTTAAGCGGGGAGTATGAAGCAGAAAAATTTCAACAAGCTTTTCCTGATTGTGACTTACAACGTTCCAATCCTTATACTGTAGACATCGTACCTAAAGGTGGCTCGAAATTACGCGGGATTCAATTTTTCTTAGCACATAAAGAAATTGCCTTAGCAGAAGCAATGGTTTTTGGCGATCATTGGAATGATATTGAAATGATTAAAGGGGTAGGCATCGGTGTTTCTATGGGGAATGGAATGGAAGAAACGAAACAAGCTGCTGATTTTGTAACGGCAAGCAATAATGAAGATGGCATTGAAAAAGCTTTGCGACATTTTCAGTTAATATAGGAGGAACTATGAAACCATTTGAAATGACAGAAGAGTTTCACCAGACATTTGATGCAAGACAACCTAATGTTCCTACAGCATTTAGTCAAGAAGATGCGTTGTATAGGGCAGGCTTCAAAGCAGAAGAATTAGTTGAATTTTTATATGCGGCTAGTGAAAATAATCCGCAGACTTTCTCAAAACTAGTGGATGGATTACATCAAGCTGTTGATCAAGCAAAAGAGAAGGTTTTAAAAAAAGAAAAAACGATTGATCCTTTAGTGGATCAAGTTGATGCTTTAATCGATGTATTGTATTTTACGTATGGCTCATTCTCATTGTTAGGAGTGGACCCAGAACCAATTATGGCCATTGTTCATCAAGCCAATATGGGGAAATTGTTTCCTGATGGTAAACCTCATTACGACCCAATAACCAATAAGGTGTTAAAACCAGCTAATTGGGAATCAGAATATGCACCTGAAGCTAAAATTAAGACAGAAATCGAACGTCAGCAGGCCTTAAAAGAAAATCAGCGTCCTCAATAAGAAGACGCTGATTTTTTTATTCAAAAAATGTGTAGTACAAGGTACGAATTGCATCTTGCTCGCGATCTTTATGGATACCGAACATAATGCTTACTTCTGATGAGCCTTGGTTAATCATATCAATACTAATTTTCTTTCTGGCTAGAGCCGCTGCACTTTCAGCCATTGTCCCAACACGATGTTTCATGCCTTCACCAACAACTACAACCATTGATAAGTCGTGTGTGATTCGTAACTCATCCGGATCAATTTCATAAGCAATTTTTCGTAATAATTCTTCTTCTAAATAAGGATTTAGTTGATTTGCACGTAAAATAATTGAAATGTCATCAATTCCAGAAGGCATGTGTTCATAATTTAAGCCAAATTCTTTGAAAATTTGTAGAACACGCAAAGTAAAACCAACTTCACGGTTCATTAAATATTTACTAATATAAATCATACTAAAACCTTCGTCACTGGCAATACCTACGACAGGATTTTCTAAATCTGAGCGTTCGTTGGTGATTAAAGTTCCTGGATGTGACGGGTTATTTGTATTTTTGATGACCACTGGAATTTTTGCACGATAAGAAGGCATTAAAGCTTCTTCATGGAAAACGCTAAATCCAGCGTATGCTAATTCACGCATTTCGCGATAAGTTAATTGAGTGATTGATTCTGGTTGATGGATATATCCCGGATGAGCAGCAAAAATACCGTCTACATCAGTAAAGTTTTCATATAAATCAACTTTTAAACCTGCGGCTACAATCGCACCAGAAATATCTGAGCCTCCACGAGAGAAGGTACAAACGTCACCGTCTTCTGTATAGCCAAAGAAACCAGGAACAACTAAAATTTCTTCACTATTGCGCCATTGATAAATGGCCGTATAAGATTTTGTCAAAATCCGGGCATTTTGAGGTTCATCAGACACAATCATTCCCAATTCTTTAGGATTGACATAACGAGCTGATAATCCTTCAGCTTGTAAAATACCAGCAATTAATTTTGCATTATTATCTTCTCCACTAGCTAAGACCGTATCATAAAAGTGCGGGTTATTTTCAACCGGCATATCAACTAAACTATCTAAGTCTTTGCGGATTTGTTTTAATGTTTCTTCATTAATACCAAAGGCAGTTCCAATTTCTTGATATCGTTCAAAAATAGCTTGAATGACTGCATCTGTATTTTCTTTTGCTAGACGTTTTTGATATAACTTAACCAACAAGTCAGTGACCTTAATGTCTTCGGTGTAACGTTTACCTGGTGCTGAAACGACGATAAATCGACGTGCAGAATCAGCTTTAATGATATTAATAACCTTTTTTAATTGTTCCGATGATGCAAGGGAACTTCCTCCAAATTTTGCTACTTTCATGGCATTACTCCTAAATTCATGTTTTATATAGATTACAGTTTCAAAGAAAAGAAATCAAGCTTTTTTGTTTCTGAAAAAAAGTTGCGATTTTTTTAGGGGTTCTTAGTGATTGCTGTTGGTCTTTATGCTATAATTCAACTTAGATGTCTTTTGGCAAAAGAAAATGGGTGGTTCTTAATATCGTTTATAAATTTTGTGAGTCATCACGAATTGGCAAAAGTGGAACTTGGGAAATTGGAGGAACCTTAAATGGGAAGTAATTTAATCATTGGAATCGTCATTGCCATCATCGTTGTCGCAGCAGGCTTGTATGGAGTCGGTTTCTACATGCGGAAAAAGAATCAAGAAAAACTCGATCAGTTAGAAAAGCGGAAAGAGTCTTTATTCGATTTACCGATTATTGAAGAAATTGATGAAATCAAAAAAATGCATTTAGTCGGCCAAAGTCAAAATACTTTTAGAGATTGGAACCAAAAATGGGCAGATATTTCAACACGTTCATTTTCAGAATTAGAGGGTCAAATCTTTGAAGTTGAGAACTTGAACGAAACCTTCCGATTTTTTAAAGCACAAGCGGCCGTGTCAGAAGCAGAAGCAACTATGAACATTATGGAACAGGAAGTCCAACGTATCCGTGAGGGGCTAAAAGAATTACGTGAGAGTGAAGAACGAAACTCTTTACAAGTTCAAAAAGCTCTAGATGTATACGAAGAGTTAAAACAAAAACTTCGTGAGAACGGCGAAGCTTTTGGTCCTGCTTATCCGGAAGTTCAAAAACAAATCAAAAGCATCGAAAGTGAGTTCACACAATTTGTGACATTAAATACGTCAGGAGACCCAGTAGAGGCTCGTGAAGTATTGGCGTCAGCCGAAAAAAATACGTATGAAGTAGAAGACTTAATGAATCGGGTGCCAGTCATCTTTGAGGAGCTGAATAAAGTATTCCCTTCACAATTGAAGGAAATCTCAGACAGCTACAAGAAAATGATTAATGACCACTACGTTTTCCCAGAAGAAAACTTTCAAGCGGATATTCAACGTGTTGAAAGACGTGTAGAAAATTCATTGGAAGATTTAGCAAAAGTAGAAGTAGAAGTTGTTGAAATTGCCAATCGTACAACAGCAGAAGAAATCGATGGTCTATATGATGTATTAGAGCGTGAAATCGAAGCAAGAAGATATGTAATGAAGAATGTCAAAGTTCTTACAGATTATATTGAACATGCTACTCGTAATAACCGTCAATTATTAATTGAATTAGATCATACTTCTCAAAGCTATGCGTTAAATCATAATGAATTGGGGCGTGTTCGTGGTTTCCAAACTGAAATCGAGGAAATTGCACGACGCAACGAAAACATTGCACCAAAACTGGAAAAAAACGAAATTCCTTATTCAGAACTACAACACTTCTACAAAGATGCGTTTAAGATCTTAGATGACGTTGAGAGTCAGCAAGTTGAAATTGATGATGCTCTTCGTGAATTACGAAAAGGTGAAAAAATTGCACAAGATAAAATTGATACGTTCGAATTTAAATTGCGCAATTTAAAACGTTTTGTTGAAAAACAACGTTTGCCAGGTTTGCCAGGAGAGTACTTAGAATTTTTCTTTATGGCAACAGATCGTATCGAAGAACTATCAAAAGCGTTGAACAAAATTCGTGTGGATATGGAAGAAGTTAATAAATTAGTTGCTATCTGTGAAGAAGACTTAGAATTGCTTGATGAACGCACGCATGACTTAGTCGATGCTGCAGCCTTAACGGAACAAATGATGCAATACGCAAATCGTTATCGTCATTCACATCCTGAAGTAAAAGCTTCTATCGATCGTTCTTTAGAATTATTTACGAATGAATATCGTTATCAAGATGCCTTGGATGAAATTGGCACGGCTTTAGAACGTGTTGAACCAGGTGCTTTCAAACGAATCGAAGACTTTTATTTCAACAATCGAGATTTAGTTTAATCAAAACAGCATTTGATGAAAATCAGATGCTGTTTTTCTTTTACAATCTTTTCAACTTGAAAGCAGAGATAGTAGCCGTTATAATAGGAAAGAATTTTAACAAACAGAGAGGATCATTGAATATGATTTATTTTGATAATAGCGCCACTACTCCGATTTTTCCTCAAGCATTGGATACATATTTAAAAACAAGTCAGCGAATTATAGGCAACCCATCGAGCTTGCATGACTTAGGTAACCAAGCCAATCGTTTGCTTCAACAGGCACGCAAACAAATTGCTGATCAGTTAGCTGTTTCACCAAAAGAAATTTTTTTTACAAGTGGTGGAACAGAAGGCGATAATTGGGTTTTAAAAGGGACTGCCATTGAGAAAATAGCTTTTGGTAACCATTTAATTATTTCAAGTATTGAACATCCAGCAGTTAGTGAAACAGCTGCTCAATTGAAAGAATTGGGCTTTGAAGTGAGCATTGCTCCAGTTACGCCTGAAGGTTTTGTCGATGTTTTAAAATTAGAGAAATTAATTCGTAAAGAAACTATTTTAGTATCTGTTATGGCAGTCAATAATGAAGTTGGTTCTATTCAACCAATCCAAGAAATCAGTAAGATTTTAGAAAAATATCCTAAAATTCATTTCCATGTTGATGCTGTACAAGCAATTACGAAAGTTGAGCAAAGTCAGTGGTTTACGCCACGAGTTGATTTTGCGACTTTTTCTGCGCATAAATTTCATGGACCGCGTGGTATCGGCTTTATTTATTGGCGCGAAGGCCGTAAGTTGGCGCCCTTGATGAATGGAGGCGGACAAGAAAGTAATCATCGCAGTGGGACTGAAAATGTACCTGCAATTGTTGCAATGGCTCGAGCATTGCGTTTAGCATTTGAGAAAAAGGCTGAAAAACCAGAGCATGTCATTCGCTTAAAAAATTACTTATTAGAGGCGCTCCACTCATATGATAAAGTCACAGTTTTTTCAAAAGAAACAGCTTTTGCCCCGCATATTCTTTGCTTTGCATTGAAAGATATCCGTGGAGAAGTCTTAGTCCATGCCTTAGAGGAGAAACAAATTTATACGTCAACAACTAGCGCATGTTCGAGTAAAAAACACCTTGCTTCAAGTACGCTCCACGCAATGAATGTACCTAGTTCGTTAGCAACTTCAGCGATTCGTATTAGCTTAGATGAAAGCAATACGATGGCAGAAGTCGAGCAGTTTTTAATTGTATTTAACCAACTGTATCAAAAATTTTCAAAAATTAATTAAGGAGTTTTAATGTGAAATATACAGAAATTATGGTTCGTTATGGCGAACTTTCAACTAAAGGGAAAAACCGTCATGTTTTTATTGCACGTTTAGCATCTAATGTGAAGAAAGCATTAATTGATTTTCAACATGTTCGTGTTCATGCAGATCGTGATCGGATGCATTTAATCTTAAACGGAGAAGATAGCGATATTATCATTCCTAGATTACAAAAAGTATTTGGTATTCAAAATTTTTCTCCAAGTATTCGTGTAGAAAAAGACGTAGAAGTAATTAAAGCAATGGCACAAGAAATGATGCGTGAAGTGTATACAGGAAACGAAACATTTAAAATTACTGCGAAGCGCAGTGATCATGATTTTGTGCAAACAAGTGGCGAACTGAACTTGACTTTAGGAAATGCAGTTATTGACATTTTTCCAGAGATTAAAGCTCAGATGAAAAATCCGGATATTAATTTACGGGTAGAAATTCGTCGGGATGGAGCATACTTATCCTATGAAACAATTCAAGGTGCAGGTGGTTTACCTGTTGGAACTGGTGGTAAAGGCATGTTAATGCTATCTGGAGGAATTGATTCGCCAGTTGCTGGATATTTTGCAATGAAACGTGGCGTGGAAATTGAAGCAGTCCATTTTGCGAGTCCACCGTACACTAGTGAACAAGCATTAAAAAAAGCCAAAGACTTAACTGCTAAACTAGCGCCGTATGTTGGTAGTATCCAATTTATTGAAGTTCCCTTTACAGAAATTCAAGAAGAAATTAAGAAAAATATTCCACAAGGTTATTGGATGACAATTACTCGTCGAATGATGTTACGTTTAACAGATGCTGTCCGTGAATTACGTAAAGGACTAATCATTTTGAATGGCGAATCGTTAGGGCAAGTTGCCTCACAAACACTTCAAAGTATGGTTGCCATTAATGAAGTATCGAATACACCGATCATTCGTCCAGTCGCTACCATGGATAAGTTAGAGATTATTGAAGTGGCCCAACAAATCGATACGTTCGAATTAGCGATTCAACCATTTGAAGACTGCTGTACGATTTTTGCCCCTCCACAACCTAAAACGCGCCCTCGTTTAGATAAAGTTCATCATTATGAAGAACGCTTGGATATTGAAGGAATGATGGATCGCGCCCTAGCTGGTTTGAAGATGGAAGAGATTACTCCTGAATCTGAGCAAGCAGATGAATTTGCCGATTTCTTATAAAATAACTACAAGAGACTTTTCACGAAGTCTCTTGTTTTTTTATGTGTCTTGAAAACCCCTGGCTATGCCGGGGGTTCTAAAGAGCTTCTAGCGAGGTATTAAAAAAGCCTCCCAAAGATGATAAGATGAAATTGGTTTCCCGACCACCACATCAATCAACTTAGGAGGTGCCTTCTATGAAAAAGGCTAATGAAAGTTTATCACACACTACATGGAAATGTAAGTACCATATTGTATTTGCACCAAAGTATAGACGACAAATTATTTATGGGAAATATAAGAAAAGTATTGGAGAAATCATCCGCACGTTATGTGAGAGAAAAGGTGTGGAAATTATCGAAGCGAATGCCTGTAGAGACCATATTCACCTACTCGTAAGTATTCCACCGAAATATAGCGTATCAGGATTTGTGGGATATCTAAAAGGAAAGAGTAGCTTAATGATTTTCGATAGACATGCGAATCTGAAATATCGATACGGTAATCGAAAGTTTTGGTGTAGAGGCTATTATGTTGATACGGTAGGACGAAATAAAAAACAGATAGAAGAATATATTCGAAATCAAGTACAAGAGGATTATGCAGCAGATCAATTAACGTTGTTTGAAGAGTATGATCCATTCACGGGAAAGCAAAATAAGAAGAAGTAAAAGAGATTCATTAAGAATCGGTGAGTAAAAGTGGTGCAAGCGGGAAACCCTTCAGAAAGCCTTTTAGGCTGTGGCCGGTAAAAGAGGCTTTCAGCCGAAGAACAAACCTCCAGTTCACACTGGAGGTTTTGATTATAGAGGCGACTGACTAATGCTTGCACAACAATACATTGCATGGTAAACTTTTTATGTGAATATCTTAACAAAAAAGGAGTTGGCATAGTGAAAGAGTATAAAAATAAAAAATTACCGCGCGCCACAGCTAAGCGTTTACCCTTGTATTTACGTAATTTAAAAATACTTGAGACAACTGGAGTTACTCGCATTAAATCAAAAGATTTTTCGGAAATTACACAAGTTCCCGCAGCGACAATTCGTCGTGATTTTTCTTATTTAGGAGAATTAGGAAGAAGTGGCTATGGGTACGATGTTTCTTATCTAATTGATGTTTTTAGTGATATTTTAGCAGCAGATGATGAAAAACGAATTGCTTTAGTTGGTTTTGGAAATTTAGGAAAGGCTTTGGCTAAGAATAACTTTCGTCGTAATGAGAATCTTGAAATCACATGTGTATTTGATAACAATTCTGAATTGATTGGTAAAACAATTGATGGTTTCTATATCTATGGAATGGATGAATTTAAGGCTATTACTGAAAAAAATGGAGTGACTGTGGCCATTTCGACGGTACCAAGTCAACATTCACAAGCAGCCATTGATACGATTGTTGAATCCGGTATTACAGCAATTTTAAACTTTGCCCCTGATCGTGTGACTGTACCTAAGAATGTGAACATGCGTTACATTGATTTGACTACTGAGTTATTAACATTGATTTTCTTTGATAGCCATTATCAAAATCGCCCGTTAGTTGCAACTTCATAGGCAGATGTTTTTGTAAAAATTCTATACTCCTTTATACTGAATTAGAAAGTTATTAAAGGAGTGGGAAGAATGAATATTACCCGTAAAGGTGAAGTATTGGAAGTACCTGGTACACAATTAAAGACTGGTGATAAGGCTGCCGATTTTTCATTGAAAGATTTAAACGATAATTTCTACACATTAGAAAATTTTGCTGGTAAGCCAACTATTTTGTCGGTTGTTCCAGATATCGATACACGTGTATGTGCAATCCAAACAAAACGTTTCAACGTTGAAGCAAGTCAAATTGAAGATATCAATTTTGCGACAATTTCAAACAACACAAAAGAAGAGCAAGCAAACTGGTGTGGCCAAGAAGGCGTAGAGATGGTTATGTTACATGACCCTGAAAATACGTTTGGTGAAAGCTATAGTATTTTAATTCCAGAACTAAATCGTTATGCGCGTGTGATTTATGTGCTTGACCAAGAAGGTATCATCCGTTATGAAGAAATCGTTCCTGAAATGGCACAAGAACCAGATTATGAAAAAGCACTTGCTGCAGCAAAAGCATTAGTGTAAGTTGACTTTCAAAAAACTTCATTGTAGAATGAGTCCAGACGAAGAACAAGAGGAGTAACTAGCAGACTGTTTTTAGAGAGAAAATTGTATGGTGAAAGATTTTCAACAGCAACTAGTGAAGGTAGCTTGGGAGTTTTTGATTTGAAGTCTTAGTAAAATCAAACGATTAGTGACCGTTAACTCACTTTTGAGAGGTAGAAAAAATTCTACAATTTAGGTGGTACCGCGTAAATTTTACGTCCTAAGATGTGAGACATCTTAGGACGTTTTTATTTTGGAAAAAAATCGAGTTTATTCAATCCACAGAAATGAGTGTGAATATTATGGTATTGAAATTTGCGAAACGTGTAGCGGATATCCAATCTTCAGAAGTCCGTGAATTATTAAAATTAACTGAACAACCAGATTTTATTTCATTTGCGGGTGGCTTACCAGCACCTGAACTATTCCCTGTGGATGAAATTAAAAAAGTGAATGAATTGTTGCTAGAAAAAGATGGTCAAGCTGCCTTGCAATACAGTACCACAGAAGGTTTTGAACCTTTACGTGAATGGATTGCCCATCGGATGAACCAACGTTTGCAAACTAATTTTAACAAAGACAATATCTTAATTACGAGTGGTTCGCAACAAGCGATTGATTTAACGGGAAAAATTTTTCTTGATGAAGGCGATGTGGTTTTTTGTGAAAGCCCTACGTACCTTGCTGCTTTAAATGCCTTTCGTGCGTATGGTTGTGAGTTTGTTGAAATCGCAACAGATGAACAAGGAATGGTGATGGAAGATTTAGAAGCAAAAATAAAACAATATCCACAAGCCAAATTGATTTATGTGATTCCTGAATTTCAAAATCCAACGGGGTTAAGTTGGGGCTTAGAACGCCGTCAACAATTAGCAAAACTCTCTGCAGAGTATCAAATTCCTGTTTTGGAAGACAATCCTTATGGTGAACTACGTTTTGAAGGAGAAACTTTACCATCAATTCGTCACTTTGATCAAGCAGGAACAGTTATTTGTACGGGGACATTTTCAAAAATTTTCTGTCCAGGATATCGGATTGGTTGGTTAGCAGCAGACGAAGAATTTTTACAGCGTTACACGATTATGAAACAAGGAACAGACTTGCATAGTAATACCAAAGCACAACGTGAAATTGCCACATATTTAGAACACTATGAAATAGACACGCATATTAACAAAATTCGCGAGTTATATCGTCAGCGTCTTAATACGATGCTAAGAAAATTAGATGAAGTATTTCCAAAAGAAGTCCAATTCACGCGTCCCGAAGGTGGGTTATTTGTTTGGGTAACTTTACCCGAACAGTTAGATGTCACACCAATTTTACAAGATTGTTTAGCAGAAAAAGTTGCTTTTGTCAGTGGTGAAACATTTTATCCAAACAGTAAAAAACGTAATACCTTCAGATTGAATTTTTCAAATATGCCGGAAGATAAAATTGAAATTGGTCTTGAAAAAATGGGACGCGTCTTACGAAATTATCTAGAAAACTAGGAGGAACATCCATGTCAGAAAAAAATTTATCGACAAAATATCAACCACAAGAAGTTGAAGCTGGTCGTTATGAAGAATGGCTAGAAAAAGACTTATTTAAACCAAGTGGTGATAAAAAAGCCCAACCGTATTCGATTGTAATCCCCCCACCAAACGTAACGGGAAAACTACATTTAGGTCACGCTTGGGATACTACTTTACAAGATATGATTATTCGTCAAAAGCGGATGCAAGGCTTCGACACATTATGGTTACCAGGAATGGACCATGCGGGAATTGCTACTCAAGCTAAAGTAGAAGAAAAATTGCGTGAGCAAGGAATTTCTCGTTATGATTTAGGCCGTGAAAAATTTGTTGAGCAAGTTTGGGATTGGAAAGAAGAATATGCAGGACATATTCGTGAACAGTGGGCAAAACTAGGATTATCACTTGATTACAGTCGTGAACGTTTTACTTTGGATAGTGGCTTATCAGATGCAGTACGTAAAGTATTTGTCACGTTATATGAAAAAGAGTTAATCTATCGTGGTGAATATATCATCAACTGGGATCCACAAGCACGAACAGCTTTATCAGACATTGAAGTTATTCATAAAGATGTAGAAGGCGCCTTTTATCATATGACGTATCCATTAGCTGATGGTTCGGGTGTCGTTGAAATTGCGACAACTCGTCCAGAGACAATGTTAGGCGATACAGCTGTTGCGGTTCACCCAGACGATGAACGCTATCAAGCGTTGATTGGTAAAAAAGTTGTTTTACCGCTAGTGGATAAAGAAATCCCAATTATTGCTGACGAATACGTAGAAATGGATTTTGGAACTGGGGTTGTAAAAATTACACCTGCTCATGATCCGAATGACTTTGAAGTTGGTAATCGTCATGACTTACCACGTGTGAATGTGATGAATGATGATGGTTCAATGAATGAATTAGCAGGTAACTATGCTGGAATGGATCGTTTTGCAGCACGTAAGCAAATTGTTAAAGATTTAGAAGAATTAGGTCGTCTAGTAAAAATTGAAAAAATGGTCCACAGTGTCGGTCATTCTGAACGTACAGGTGTGGTTGTAGAACCACGTTTATCTACGCAATGGTTTGTAAAAATGCAACCTTTGGCAGAACAAGCAATTAAAAACCAAGGAACAGCGGATGCGGTAGAATTCTATCCACCACGTTTCAATCAAACCTTTTTACGTTGGATGGAAAATATTCATGATTGGGTTATTTCTCGTCAATTATGGTGGGGACATCAAATTCCAGCATGGTATCACAAAGAAACAGGCGAAATGTATGTTGGTATGGATGCTCCAAAAGACAGTGAAAATTGGATACAAGATGAAGATGTCTTGGATACATGGTTTAGTTCAGCTTTATGGCCGTTCTCAACATTAGGTTGGCCTGATGAGAATAGCGAAGATTATCAACGCTACTATCCTAACAATACATTAGTTACAGGTTATGACATTATCGCTTTTTGGGTAAGTCGTATGATTTTCCAAGGACTTGAGTTTACAGAACAACGTCCCTTTAATAATGTGTTAATTCATGGATTAATACGTGCAGAAGATGGACGCAAAATGAGTAAATCACTAGGGAATGGAATCGATCCAATGGAAGTGATTGATCAATACGGGGCAGATGCCTTACGTTGGTTCTTATCAAATGGTTCAGCTCCAGGCCAAGATATGCGTTTTAGCTATGAAAAAATGGATGCGGCATGGAACTTTATTAATAAAATTTGGAATGCGTCACGTTTTGTATTAATGAATGTTGAAGGAATGACCGTTGCTGATATTGATTTTTCTGGTGAAAAGTCAGTTGCTGATCGTTGGATTTTAACGCGATTAAATGAAACAATTGAAAAAGTAACAGAGCTATTTGATCGTTTTGAATTTGGTGAAGCAGGCCGTCAATTATATAACTTTATCTGGGATGATTTCTGTGACTGGTATATTGAAATGAGTAAAGAAACATTGTATGGTGAAAACGAAGCTGCAAAACAAGTGAATAAGAGCGTCTTAGTTTATACATTAGATCAAATTTTACGGTTATTGCATCCGATTATGCCATTTGTTACAGAAGAAATTTGGAGTCAAATTCCGCATGAGGGTGATTCATTAGTAGTTGCAGCGTACCCAATTGTTCGCCCAGAATTAACAGATGATACAGCAGCTAAAGGCATGGAAGTTTTGAAAGAGTTAATTCGTTCTGTTCGTAATATTCGATCAGAAGTGAATACGCCATTATCAAAACCAATCACGTTATTAATTCAAACAAGCGATGTAGCAGTGGATACTTTCTTAAAAGCCAATCAAAACTATATTGACCGTTTCTGTAATCCAGAAGAATTAACAATTGCTAGTGACTTAGAAGCTCCTGAATTAGCCATGTCAGCAGTCTTGACTGGGGCAACAATTTATTTGCCACTGGCAGGTTTGATTAACATTGAGGAAGAAATCACTCGTTTAGAAAAAGAATTAGATAAATGGAACAAAGAAGTAAAACGTGTTCAAGGAAAATTAGCGAATGAACGTTTTGTAGCGAATGCGCCTGATGAAGTAGTAGCACAAGAGCGTGAAAAAGAAGCGGATTATTTAGAAAAACAAAAAGCTGTAGAAGAACGTATTGCGCAATTGCGTACAATTTAATCGCAAAAGAGTGGAATAGTTATTCCACTCTTTTTTGCAACAAGGAGGAGACCATGGAGTTTAGATTTGCAACTAAAGAAGATGCAGCACTAATTTTAAGTTTTATTAAAGAGTTGGCGAACTATGAAAATTTATTAGACGAAGTTGTTGCAACAGAAGCGGATATAAGAGAATCATTGTTTGAAAAAAAACATGCTGAAGTTTTATTTGCAGTTGTTGAGGGTACAGAAGTTGGTTTTGCCTTGTTTTTCCATAACTATTCCACTTTTTTAGGTAAAGCAGGTTTATATTTGGAAGATCTTTATGTTAAACCAGAAACTCGTGGAAATGGCATTGGGAAGAAGTTACTTAAAAAATTAGCGCAAATTGCTTTGGAACGCGATTGTGGTCGGTTAGAATGGTGGTGTTTGGATTGGAATCAAACGAGTATTGATTTTTATCTTTCTCTAGATGCCGAACCAATGAATGAATGGACGTCTTATCGATTAACAGGTGAGCACTTAAAGAAATTGGCAGAATAAAGGATTTATTTGCTATAATAATTACAGAGGTGAGTAGTGTGAGAACAGTAGAAGAAGCAATTGAGTGGATTCATAGTCGATTACCATTTGGTTCACGACCAGGGTTAGAGCGAGTGGAAGCACTTCTAGCTTTATTAGATCATCCAGAAAAGAAAGTTCCTGTCATTCATGTCGCTGGAACTAACGGTAAAGGTTCAACGGTTAGTTATTTACGAGCAATGATTCAAGAAACGGGCTTAACCGTAGGAACATTTACTTCTCCATATATCGAAAGCTTTAATGAGCGGATAGCAAAAAATGGGGTGGCAATTTCCGATGAGGAATTAATCTCCCTAGTAGAAAAAATTAAGCCTCTTGTTGCCCAGTTAGATGGCAAGGAAGCTGTCGCAGGTATTACTGAATTTGAAGTGTTAACGGCGATGGCGTTTGAATATTATGTGCAGCAAGAAGTTGATATTGCGATTATTGAAGTGGGACTTGGAGGATTATTGGATAGTACCAATGTAGTTTCGCCTATATTGACTGCAATCACAACAATCGGTATGGATCATACAGATATTCTGGGAGATACTTTACCAGAAATTGCTGAGCAAAAAGCAGGAATCATTAAACCGAATGTATCTGTTGTTACCGGAAATATCCAACCAGAAGCGTTAGCAGTTATTGAAAAGATTGCTTCTGAAAAGCAAGCAAAAATTTATCATTTTAAGCAAGATTATTGTGCTGAATATCGTCATCCCGATGTTCAATGGGGCGAAGTTTTTGATTTTTATAATGAAAATGGAAAACTAACCGAATTGAAGACCCCCTTGTTAGGCAAGCATCAAGTAGAAAATGCAAGTTTGGCCATTCAACTGTTTTATTTGTATTGTCAGCAAGTCCAATTACCTTTTCAAGAAAAATATATCCGTGAAGGTTTGAAAAAGACATTTTGGCCAGCCCGAATGGAAAGAATTAGTACACAACCACTTGTTATTTTAGACGGTGCTCATAATGAACATGCGATGAAACGTTTAATTGAAAACATGAAACAAGAATTTAGTGGTTATAAAACCCATGTTTTATTTTCCGCATTGGAAACAAAAGAAATTAAAACAATGCTGCATCAGTTGTTGGAGTTACCAAATGCGGATATTTATATTACATCTTTTGATTATCCTAAAGCTTTAAGGTTGGAGAAAAATTATCAACGACTAGATGAGAAACGTCTGCAGGTTGCTTCGTTGTGGCAATTTGGTTTAGCTGAAATTTTGGAAAAAGCAGATGAGGATTCCTTAGTTTTAGTAACCGGTTCTCTTTATTTTGTTTCTCAAGTACGACAACTATTACAAGAAATTCAAGGAGGAAAAAATGCGTAATTTACAAGGTGTTATTTTTGATATGGACGGATTGATTTTTGACACGGAGCATTTGTATTATCGAGCAACAAAAGAAATCGCAGATGAATTAGCTATTGATTATGATATGAATGTCTACAAACGATACATTGGAGTTGGCGATGACGAAGTATGGGCAGCGTATCATGAAATGTATGATGACCTTCATGGCAAAGAAGTTATCGTAGAATTTATCGAACGTTCATTTAATCGGACGATTGAATTATTTGAAGCTGGAGCTGCCGATTTAAAACCTGGACTAGCTGAAATACTCAATTATTTAGCAGAGAAAAAAATTCCACGTATTATCGCTTCTAGTAACCAACGTCGGATTATTGATATTTTGCTAGAAAAAAATGAGCTGCAAGATGCGTTCGAACATATCGTTTCTTTTGAAGATGTGACTCGTGCTAAACCAGATCCAGAAATTTTTGAAAAAGCGCACCAATTTTTTGATACACCAAAAGAAAATTTACTCATTTTAGAAGACTCAAAAAATGGAATTCTTGCGGCTCATGAGGCCGGAATTAATGTAATTATGATTCCCGATTTACTAGAACCAACACCTGACTTAGTAGAAAAATCACTTGCTGTCCTAGATACACTTGCAGATGTTCCTAAGTTTTTAGAAAAATAAAAAAACGCCGAATGTGAAATTCACATTCGGCGTTTTTGAAAGATTATGCTTTAACAACGTTAGTAGCTTGTGGGCCACGATCTGATTCTTCAACATCAAATGTTACAGCTTGACCTTCTTCTAAAGTTTTGAAGCCGTCACCTTGAATTGCTGAAAAGTGGACAAATACGTCATTTCCGTCTTCGCGAGTGATAAAACCAAACCCTTTTTCTGCGTTAAACCATTTTACTGTTCCTTGTTCCATTTCTAGTAACCTCCTCGTGCATAAGCACTCTTAAATAAATAGTTGTAACATTGCTCGTGTACGATAGAGGTGTAACATTTTGTTTCAACTTCTACTACCAAACAAGATTACAAATTTATTCTACACTTGCAGTTATTTTTTTGCAAGCGATGTTACTAAAATTCATTCCAAAAACCCTCTTCACGTAAACTAACGTAACTTTGATTTCCGATAACCAAGTGATCTAATAATTCAATTCCCATCAGCTCACCACAATTTTTGAGACGTTTAGTAAATAGTCGGTCGTTTTCAGAAGGCTGTGGTGCGCCACTGGGATGATTGTGAGCACAAATAATTCGAGCGGCACTACAACGAACAGCTTCTCGATAAATTTCACGGGGATGGGCAATACTTTGATTCAAAGAACCAATAAATAAAGTTTTGCGGTGAGTAATTTCATTTTTTGTATTCAAATACAAACATACTAAATGTTCTTGGTGGTAGTCTTTAAACTCTTCGATTAATTGTTGTGCCAATCCATAACTCGATTGTATTTTTCCGTATTTAGGTTGTCTGGTTTGATGGATTCGACTGCCTAATTCCATCATCGCTTTTAACTCAATCGCCCGGATTTGCCCAACACCTCGTATTTGCTGTAACTCGTTAAGACTTGCTGACTTTAACTCATACAGATTGGGGAAAGCTGCCAAAATTAAACCAGCCAACTCTAACACATTGTATGGTTTAGAGCCTGTGCGTAATAAAATTGCCAATAATTCTTGATCGGATAATGCTTTTTCTCCAAAATCAAGTAGTCGTTCACGCGGTCGTGAACTTTGAGGAACCATCGTATGCTTCTCCATAAAAAACTCCTTTGTGTATTATCATTGATAAATACGCAAAGGAGTGCTTATTTTATTCTTCATCTAACGTCATAATCATTGATAAAATCATTGGATGACGTTCGGTTTTTTCAAATAAAAAGGGTTGTAAAGCAGCGGACATGGCTTCACGTAATTTGTATTCGTTACAATCAGGTTGGCTTAGTGCTTCACGTAAAGCATGGAATAAAATACTTTGCCCTTCGCTAATCATTTCACCTGATTCACGCATATAAACAAATCCACGAGATAAGATGTCTGGACCTGCCAAGATTTCTTTTTTCTCAATATCGACCGTTGCAACAGCTAAAACTAAACCTTCTTCAGAAAGAATGCGACGATCACGTAAAACAACATTACCAATATCCCCAATTCCGCTACCATCGACATAGACATCGCCGGCATTAAAATGTCCTGCAAGCCGTGCAGTATCAGGTGTTAAAGCTAACATATCACCATTTTCCATGATGAAACAATTTTCTTTAGGAACACCAGTATCTTGGGCTAGTTGAGTATGAATTTTTAACATACGAAACTCACCATGAACTGGCATAAAGAATTTTGGTTTCATTAAACGCAACATTAACTTTTGTTCTTCTTGGCCACCGTGACCAGAAGTATGAATATTGTTTAATTTTCCATGAATAACTTTTGCCCCAGCTTCAAGTAGCAAGTTAATCAAATGATTAACACTTGTCGTATTTCCAGGAATAGGAGAGCTTGAAAAAATGACTGTATCATCCGGATGAACTTGAATTTGGCGATGTGTACCATTCGCAATTCGGCTTAATGCAGCCATAGGCTCACCTTGAGAACCAGTACATAAAATCATCGTTTCATTTGCAGGTAAACGATTGATTTCGCTGGCATCAACAAAAGTGCCCTTAGGAACTTTGATATAGCCTAATTTTTGTCCATTGACAATGGCATTTTCCATACTACGACCAAAGACAGCAATTTTTCTTCCAGTTGCTACAGCGGCATCAGCTGCTTGTTGTAAACGGAAAATATTAGAAGCAAAACTGGCAAAGATAATACGTCCTTCAATCTTCTCGAAAATTTTGATAATTGAAGCACCAATGGTTTTCTCTGATTTAGTGAAAGTTGGAATTTCAGCATTTGTACTATCAGATAGTAAACATAGAACGCCTTCTTCACCAATTTTTGCCATTTTATGCAAGTTTGCAGGCTCACCAACTGGCGTAAAATCAAATTTGAAATCCCCAGTTGCGACGATATTACCACAAGGTGTTTTAACAACTACACCTAACGCATCGGGAATACTATGAGTTGTACGGAAGAAACTCACAGAGGTTTTTCTAAAACGAATAACTGTATCTTCATGAATTTCATGCAAGACTGCATCACGTAATAGGCCATGTTCGTCTAGTTTGTTGGTAATTAGTGCCAAAGCTAATGGTCCTGCATAAATAGGAATATTTGCTTGTCTTAACAGGTAAGGAATACCGCCAATATGGTCTTCATGTCCATGTGTGACGATTAATCCTTTGACTTTTTGCAAGTTTTGGACGATATAGCTGTAATCAGAAATCACGTAGTCAATTCCAAGGAGCTCATCTTCGGGGAATTTAATTCCCGCATCAATCAAGATAATCTCGTCTTGAAATTGCACCCCATAACAGTTTTTTCCGATTTCTCCTAATCCTCCAATACCGAAAACGCCGGTCTCATTGTTTTTAAGAGATACTTTCATCTTAAAACTCCGTTAGTTGGAAATCAGCATTCTCTTTTTCGTAATCTAAGTGATTTCCATCTAATTCGTAGACAAGTTCGATATTGTATGGGGTATTGTCTTCAACTAGTTGGCGTGCATCTACGGCGCTGTCAGCTTCGATATATAACACGTGTGTTTGTTCTCTTTTTGGGTTACGTTCTTTTGTTTCTTGATAAAAAACTTTATAAATCATGTGTTTATCTCCTTTATCTGCTTAGAGCAGTTTGTTATTATTTTGACGCTTGAATTCTTACGCGCAACAAACTCGCGGACTTCTTAAAAGAAGACCTGCATGCAAAAGAAACTCTTTTGAAATAAGATGCTTTTTTCAGACATAATGTGAGAAAAAAAGAGAAAGCCTCGTCTTTGCTTTCCGAATGTATGACATAAAAATTCAACCGATGCTATCGTTGGTACGATCTTTTCTCCTAGTTTATCACACAACTTCGAATAAGTATAGAAAGTAAGCGAGTTGAAAATGGTTGCAGACTGAATTGTTCGACAAGTTTTTTTGAAAATAAAAATATCGAAAATTAAAGGATGATGAAAAGGCAGCGGATTTTACTGAAAGTTTTTACGTCAAAGTTTTTTTAAAAAATAGAGTGTGCTATATTTAAAGTAACGGTATATTTTAAGGAGGGAATTATTTTGAGGTTAATGTTACGTTACACGATGAAAAATAAAAAGTTATTGCTTATGAATTTCATCTGTGTATTTGGATTTATTTTAATAGAGCTTGGTTTGCCGACTCTTTTAGCTCGCATGATTGACGTTGGGATTGCTAATAACGATTTTGATTATGTGAAAAAAATCGGACTTGCGATGATTGGAATTGTCATTGTGGGAATTATTATGAATATTTTTCTAGGATATTTTACGACACGGATTACAACGAATATGACAGCGGATATTCGTGACGACTTATTTGAAAAAATTCAAAGCTATTCACATAACGAATACGAGCAAATTGGTGTGTCATCCTTAATTACTCGGGTAACGAATGATGCGTATCAAATTATGCTGTTTATGCAAAATATTTTGCGTATGGGTTTTATGACACCGATGATGTTTGGGATGAGTTTGTATATGGTTTTGCGTACCAGTCGTAGCTTAGGTTGGTATGTGTTAGGAGCATTACCATTTCTTTTAATTGGTGTGATACTGATTGCACGAATTTCTGAACCATTGTCAACAAAACAGCAAAAAAATCTAGACCGTATTAATGGTATCTTACGAGAAAATTTATCAGGTTTGCGTGTTATTCGTGCGTTTGTTAACGAGAAATTTGAAGAGGACCGTTTTGAGAAAGTCAATGATGCCTATACATCAAGTTCTAAGAGTTTGTTTCGTTTGATGGCAGTCGCACAACCTGCCTTTTTCTTTTTGTTTAATATTGTAATGGTTTTAATTATTTGGAGTGGTAGTTTACAAATTGAAGCAGGACAATTACAAGTGGGGGATTTAATTGCATTTATTGAATATATTTTCCATGCGTTATTCTCCTTTATGTTATTTGCAACTGTATTTATGATGTATCCACGAGCAGCCGTTTCTGCCAATCGTATTCAAGAAGCCTTTGATGTTGAACCGATTATTCAGGAAGAAACTGATGGCATAAAGGAAACAGCAACAAAAGGTTATATCGAATTTAAAAATGTTACTTTTGCCTACCCAGGTCCATCGCAAACACCAGTTATTCGTAACATTAACTTTACAGCCCAACCAGGTGAAACAGTAGCTTTTATCGGAAGTACTGGAAGTGGGAAATCAACATTGATTCAGTTGATTCCTCGATTTTATGATGTGAGTCAAGGGGAAGTCTTAATTGATGGTGTAGATGTTCGCAAATATAACTTAGCCGCCTTACGTCAGAAAATTGGTTATATTCCACAAAAAGCATTGCTGTTTTCTGGAACAATTGCTGACAACCTACGTTATGGTAAAGAAGATGCGACAGTGGAAGAAATGAATCGAGCAGTTGAAATCGCTCAAGCAACAGAATTTATTTCCCGTTTGTCAGAAGGATATGATACACCAATTTCTGAAGGAGGTTCTAATTTTTCAGGTGGACAAAAACAACGTCTAGCAATTGCTCGTGCGATTATCCGTCGTCCAGAAATTTTTATTTTTGATGACAGTTTTTCAGCACTTGACTATGCAACGGATGCTAAATTGCGTGAACGTCTACGCAAAGAAACAACGGAATCTACAACATTGATTGTTGCACAACGTGTTGGAACAATTATGCATGCTGATAAAATCATTGTTTTAAACGAAGGTGATGTTGTGGGCATGGGAACACACAAAGAGTTGTTAGAAAACTGTTCGATTTATTATGATATCGCAGCTTCGCAACTATCAGAGGAGGAATTAGCCAAATGAAATCTTTTGCTTCCTTGAAACGTTTAGGTTACTATATCAAACCATATAAAGTTGGTTTTATTCTTGTTTTATTTTTTACAGTTGCAACAGTTGGTTTTAATGCAGCAATGCCTTATGTGACTGGTTTACCAATGACTGAAATTGCTCGAAATGTTGCTAATGGCGATTCATTGAATTTCGATTATATTTGGAAGACGTTAATTTGGTTGATTTTAGTCGGAATCGGGTATACAATTTCTCAATTGTTAGCAGGTTTGTTGATTACGAATGTGGTGCAGTCTGCTATGAAAGACTTACGTCGAGATATTGACGAAAAAATTAATCGCTTGCCTGTTTCATACTTTGATACGCATCAACAAGGAAATGTTTTATCACGGGTAACAAACGATGTCGATGTGGTTAGTGGTGCGATGCAACAAGCCTTAATTGGGATGGTTAACGCTCTTTTAAGTATTATTATGGCGGTAATCATGATGTTTTATATCAACACATATATGGCATTACTCGCGATTATTATGATTCCAGCATCATTATTCATCTCGCGTTATATTGTATCAAAATCACAACGCTATTTTGATAGTATGCAAAATGCATTAGGAAACATGAATGGTTATGTACAAGAAAACATGACTGGTTTTAGTGTATTAAAAGTATATGGACGCGAAAAAGAAACGTTAGAAGATTTTAAAAAAGTAAACCATCAATTGAAAAAATATGGATTTAAAGCGTCATTTATTTCTGGTTTAATGATGCCCTTAGTTCAGTTAACAGCATATTTAACGTATATTATCATTGCTGTTTTGGGAAGTTTTTACGTGATGAGTGGGGTAATTGTGGTAGGGCAACTGCAAGCCTTTATCCAATATATCTGGCAAATTAGCCAACCAATGGGGAATATTACCCAGTTGTCTGCTTTGCTTCAAAGTGCTTCGGCAGCCTCCACTCGTGTCTTTGAAATTTTGGATGAATCAGAAGAACCAGTTAATAAAACCGATATACCACTTCCTGAAAAAATTGAAGGTAATGTAACCTTTGAGCATGTTGATTTTGCCTATTCTCCGAAAAAGCCATTAATTGAAGATTTGAATTTTTCAGTTAAAGCAGGACAAACCGTTGCAGTTGTTGGACCTACAGGCGCTGGAAAAACAACGTTAATCAATCTATTGATGCGTTTTTATGATGTAAATGCTGGATCGATTAAAATTGATGGGATTGATACGAAAAAAATGTCTCGGAGTGACGTTCGTTCACTTTTCGGTATGGTATTACAAGATGCTTGGTTATATGAAGGAACAATTTCCGATAATATTCGCTTTGGTAAATTAGATGCGACCGATTATGAAGTGGTTGATGCGGCTAAAACAGCAAATGTCGATCATTTTATCCGTACTATGCCAGAAGGATATGACATGGTGATCAATGCTGAGGGCGATAATATTTCCTTAGGTCAAAAACAATTAATGACGATTGCTCGAGCGGTTATTTCTGATCCGAAAATTTTAATTTTAGATGAGGCTACTAGTTCGGTTGATACACGTCTTGAAGCCTTAATTCAAAAGGCAATGGATAAAGTAATGGAAGGTCGAACCAGTTTCGTCATTGCTCATCGTTTGTCTACGATTCGTGATGCTGACTTAATTTTAGTGATGGATCAAGGTTCAATCATTGAACAAGGAAACCATGAAACGTTATTAGCACAAGGCGGATTTTACGCAAACTTATATAATAGTCAATTTTCAGAAGAAGCTGAATAAACAAGGAACTTAGCATCTCGTAGGTGCTAGGTTTTTTTTGTTTGTAAATAATTCTCGAAAGGGAGTTTCTTTTTACAATCATTTCCTGTAAAGTAAGGAAGAGATTGAGCAGGGGAAGGGTTACAAAAGTGAAAAAATGTGTGTTGAAATTAGGTGTAGTTATGGCTATGGGAACTTTTTTCTTTTTTACTGAGCGGATTATTCCATCATGTGTAGAAAGTAAGTGGGTATATGCTGATGAGTCAGGCTATGAATATGTGAGTATAACTGGTAATAATGTAGTGATTTATAGTGATTATGGAAAAACGATTCGTGCAGCTAAAGTTGCGACAAATCAAACATTTCATGTCAAAGAAATTGAAACAAAAGGTATTGTGACGTATTTAGGATTATATGATGAAGATGAATTTGTCGGCTATATTGATGCTTCACAAGTGACGCCAGCAGTTGGTCCAGAAGGAATTGAAAAAATTGTGCGTCAATATGTAGAGGTTGTTGTTAATACCGCTATCTATGAAGATTTTGATTGGACGACTACTAGCGATACTAGTTTTTTAATTGGAAAAACGTACAAAGTTAAAAGTTTGTACCATCATTTGAATGGGGAAATCTATTTGTCTATGTACGATACTGCAGATAACTGGGTGGGTTATGTAGAACAAAGTGCAACTGTTTCAAGTACTCGAGAATCCTTTCAAAAAGATGCAGCTATAGTGGAAGACATCAAGGAAAAACCAACGACTGATAAAACGCAGAAAAGTGCAACAATTGCATCAAATGAGACAAAAGACACAACGCAAGTATCAGAGACCACTACGACAATAAGCGCAGAAACAGAGCGTTCAGAAACAACCGATTCAACAACTGAAGATAGTGTTACTCGTTCACCGGCAGAAGATCGGGGAACAATGGAGGAAGAAATTGCTAGTGTCGCTAAAAATACAGACAAGCACTTTATTACAGGAACAAGTGTGTTACCTGCATTGACTTCACCTATTAAAAAAGCAAACAATGTGACCGTTAAAGATGATACACGTCGCATGACTACTACACAAACTTCTGAACCTATTACTTGGGTAGACAATGCCTCATTTATCAAAGCGATTGCGCCAGCTGCTCAAAAACTAGCCAATCAATATGGTTTATATCCATCTGTCATGATTGCGCAAGCCACATTGGAGTCAGGTTTTGGTGCAAGTAAATTATCAAAAGATGCGAATAATTTATTTGGAATCAAATTTTCTAACGGGGATGAAGGAAAATTTGAGAGATATGATATTCCATCTGATGAATTTATTAATGGTGTACGTGTGACGTTGCCAGCATCTTTTAGAAAATATGCAACAATCTCTGATTCACTTTTAGATAATGCAAAATTATTAGCTAATGGATTGAGCTGGAACGCCAAATTCTATCAAGGAACCTGGCGAAAAAATGCCAACACATATCAAGAGGCTACCCAATCGTTAACTGGAAAGTATGCGACAGATCCACAATATCATACGAAACTAAACCAATTAATTACGACTTGGGACTTAACTAAATATGATTAAAAAAAGCGCTGGAACAATATGCTCCAGCGCTTTTAATGATTAACGATTTGTCATTACTTCGTCAATTAAACCATATTCTTTTGCTTCTTCGGCTGACATAAAATTATCTCGGTCAGTATCTTTTTCAATTATTTCAATTGGTTGTCCAGTACGTTCAGATAAAATTTTATTTAAACGTTCACGAGTTTTTAAGATATGACGAGCAGCAATTTCAATTTCAGTCGCTTGTCCTTGAGCCCCACCTAATGGTTGATGAATCATAATCTCAGCGTTTGGTAAAGCAAAACGTTTACCTTTAGCACCTGCTGTTAACAAGAAACTTCCCATTGATGCAGCCATTCCCATTACGATTGTTTGAACATCTGCTTTAACAAAGTTCATTGTATCGTAAATTGCTAGACCAGCTGTTACGCTGCCTCCAGGAGAGTTGATGTATAAATAAATATCTTTTTCTGAGTCTTGCGCATCCAAGAATAATAATTGAGAGATGATTGAGTTGGCAAGATCGTCTGTTACCTGACCGCTCAACATGATAATACGATCTTTTAATAAACGAGAGTAAATATCATAGGCTCTTTCTCCACGAGATGATTGTTCAATAACTGTTGGGATTAAATTCATTTAAAAATCCTCCTTTAATTCTGGCTATTTGATAAAATATTGGGTATCCTTGCGACATCCTAAGACTTTTATCTATTAGATATTATACATACAAGGTCAATAAAGGTCAAATGTAAAAACTTGAGTAAAATAATCGAAAATATGTTAAGATTCATCTAAAGAAATTAGAGGAGGAACAGACATGGAAGTATTTTTCGTTGGGATGGCTGGTGTAATTGTAGGTGCCATTGTTACAGCGATTGCCTTTAACTTGCAAAGCCGTTATGACGATCGAAAAGAAGAGCGTCGTCGACAATTAGAGCATAAAGTGAAAGAGATTGAGATTTTGATTTTATTAAATAAAAAAATCATTGAAATTTTAGAGAAAAGAATTGGTACAATGGATAAATATGTCAGTTTTGATGTATTTGACGATTGTCATATTACGGTAGATGATTATATTTATTTGCAGTCATTTGCAGCACAAAACAGCTTTTATTTACCAAATTATTTCTTAGAAGAATTTTTCAAAAAAATTGCCACACGTAGAGTGGTTCTTTCACCAGAACAAGTTGTTGAAGTAGGTGGATATACTTTTAAAGGTGGACGTGTCTTAATGGAAAATTTCTCAGACCAGCTAAAAGAAATGGTTTACGAGCGTAAAGTCCAGTTGCAAAAAATGACAGATAAACCAATGACGTATTTCTCAAATACCTTATAACAAAAGGAAGAGATTAGCCTATAAAAAGGTCTCTCTTCTTTTTTTGCATCTCCCTTTATTCATGTTACAATATGACTGATTGGAGTGAATAAATCATGCAAATTTTTGCCCATCGTGGAAGCAGTGGCACACGACCTGAAAATACATTGCCAGCTTTTGCTGAAGCCGTACGAATTGGTGCAGATGGTATTGAATTAGATGTGCAATTAACAAAAGATCAACAACTGATTGTCATGCACGATGAGACAGTCGATCGTACCACTGATGGAAAAGGTGCAATTGTTGATAAAACGTTAGCAGATATTAAAAAATTAAATGCTGGCAGTTGGTTTAGTGAGCACTATTCTTCGACCAAAGTACCGACGTTAAAAGAAGTTGTTGACTTGCTAGTTGCTCGGAATTATCGTGGAATTTTAGGGATTGAATTAAAAACAGATAAAGAGACTTATCCAGGCATTGAAGAAAAAGTATCTGAACTAATGACAAGTCAGCAATGGCCATTCACTTATTGGTATAGCAGTTTCAACATAAATACATTGGAGAGAATTCATGTACTTGAACCGACTACACGAATTGATTTTATTATGGATAAATCAGACATTACTCCAATAGCGCTTGAGCGATCATTTATTCAGGGAGTCCATCCCAATATTGAATGGGTATGGTCACATGCTACAGAAGTTTCAGAATTTCCTTTAGCCATTCGACCTTGGACCGTAAATACAGAAGAAGAAGTACAACGTTGCATGGATTGCCAAGTAACAGGGATTTTTACCGATTTTCCTGAAATGGCAATGGATATAAAACGCAGCTATCGAGGAAAAAAATGAGAAAAGTATTAGTGATTGTTGGCCCGACTGCTGTTGGTAAAACAGCATTAAGCATTGAATTAGCTAAAAAGTACAACGGAGAAATTATTAGTGGTGACTCGATGCAAGTCTATCGAGAACTAACTATCGGTACAGCTAAAGTAACTGAAGCAGAAAAAGAAGGAATTCCACATTATTTAATTGATATTCGTAATAAAGAGGAAAGTTATTCTGTTTCGGAGTTTCAAAAAGAGGCACGTGCATGGATTGAAGATATCCATACACGTGGTAAATTGCCAATTGTGGTTGGGGGAACTGGATTATATATTCAAGCTTTGCTTTATGACTTTCAATTAGGTGGCAAGCAAGAAAATGAAAATCCCGCTATTCGTGTAAAATATGAACAATTTGCATACGATTATGGAAAAGAAGCGTTATGGCAGTTGCTAAAAGAAACAGATCCTTTAGCTGCTGAAAAAATTCATTTTAATAATCAACGTAAAGTCATCCGAGCTCTTGAAGTATTTGAAACAACAGGAGAGAGTATTGCAGCACCTAAAGAGGAGCCACAACGGTTGTATGACTATTTTTTAATTGGATTAACGACTGATCGTGATTTGTTGTATCAACGCATCAATCAGCGTGTTGATACAATGATGGCTACTGGTTTACCAGAAGAAGCCACACGAATCAAGGATATCCCTGAAACACAAGCAGCTTTAGGAATTGGCTACAAAGAATTTTTTCCATATTTTCAAGGACAAGCCACGTTAGAAGAGGTAGCTGAAGAGATTAAGTTACATTCTCGTCGCTATGCCAAACGTCAGCTAACTTGGTTTCGTAATCGCTTAGCACCTTATTGGATTGATTTGGTGCAACAGCCTGAAACATTATCGGAATTAGAAAAAAAAATCACTCAATGGTTGGAGGTGAAAAAATGACAGTAGAACGAGTTATTTTAGTTGGTGTCGAAACAGAAGAAAACTATAAAAATTTTCAGGAATCAATGACTGAATTAAAAAGTCTAACAAAAACAGCCGATGGAGAAGTCGTTTTTTCTTTGACACAACGTCGTCCGCAAGTTGATCGC
Source organism: Enterococcus sp. AMC2644 (assembly GCF_058216475.1). Lineage (NCBI taxonomy): Bacteria > Bacillati > Bacillota > Bacilli > Lactobacillales > Enterococcaceae > Enterococcus > Enterococcus sp. AMC2644. The sequence continues at coordinate 746,057 of NZ_CM177095.1, read as the reverse complement.
CAGACGCTTGTAGGGAAAGGCAAATTGGAAGAATTAGCACAATTAGCTGATGCTCATGAAGCAGACTTGATTATTTTTAATCATGAGTTAACACCGCGCCAAAGTCAGTTGATTGGGGATGCAGTAGGTGTTCCCGTAATTGATCGCGTCCAGTTGATTTTAGATATTTTTGCGATGCGCGCCCGTTCCAAAGAAGGAAAACTACAAGTTGAGTTGGCCCAATTAGATTATTTATTGCCTCGTTTGATTGGCCAAGGAAAAAATATGTCGCGATTAGGTGGTGGGATTGGTACAAGAGGTCCTGGTGAAACCAAGTTAGAGACTGACCGCCGACACATTCGTAATAAAATTACGATTATCAAACGCGAGTTAAAAGAAGTTGCGGCTCATCGAGAACGAACACGTCAAAAACGGAAAGATAATCAAACATTTCAAATTGGCTTAATTGGTTATACAAATGCTGGTAAATCGACTATTTTGAATATTTTGACAAGTGCACAAACGTATGAACAAGATCAATTATTTGCCACTTTAGATCCATTAACAAAAAAATGGCGCTTACCAGAAGGGTTTGAAGTGACTGTTACAGATACAGTTGGATTTATTCAAGATTTGCCAACGCAATTAATTGATGCATTTCATTCAACTTTAGAAGAGAGTCAAGGGATGGATTTGTTGCTACACGTTGTAGATGCTAGCGCTGATAATCGTCAACAACAAGAAGAAACAGTTTTACACTTGATGAATCAATTGGAGTTGGGCAGTTTGCCAATGTTAACAGTCTATAACAAAGCGGACAAAATTGATGACGACCAATTTGTCCCAACCTTGTTCCCTAATGTCTTGATTTCTGCAAAAAGTTCCAAAGGCAAAGAACAATTAATTCAAGCCATTAAATTAGCGATTATGGAAAGTTTAGAACCCTATACACTCTCTTTACAACAAGATGAAGGGAAACTGTTAAATCGTTTGAAACGAGAAACGTTGCTGTTGTCCTCAGATTATGAAGAAGAGACGCAAACGTATTTATTAAAGGGTTTTGCTCAGCCTGATTCTTATGCTATTCGTCAAATGAATTAATAAAAGTAAACTAAGAAGGAAGCGTCTTCTTAGTTTACTTTTTATTTTGGTCTAGGTTACAGATTAGTTATAAAAATTAACTTTTTATGTAAGAAAATGTAACATAGAGGGTTGACATATGATGTGTCTCTTGCTATATTTACTCTAGATTCAACAGCAATTCATTAAACAGAAGAGAGGGGAGACGCTATGCGAGAAAAAGAACTTCGACGTTCCATGTCAGTTTTTCCAATTGGTACAGTTATGAAACTAACTGATTTGACCGCACGCCAAATTCGTTACTACGAAGAACAAAATTTAATTCATCCAGAACGAAGCGAAGGAAATCGCCGGATGTATTCATTAAATGATATTGATATTTTGTTAGAAATTAAAGATTATCTCTCTGACGGACTGAATATGGCTGGAATCAAACGAGTTTATGAAATGAAAAAAGCGGAAGAACAAGCAGCTCGAGATAAACAACCGCTAACAGATAAAGATGTTCGCCGTATTTTCTATGATGAGATTTTATCTCAAGGTGGATTAAATCATTCACAGCATTTTCCGAATGGACCACATTTATAATTATTGCTGAAGCGCTACACTTAAACAAAAATAAAGGACGGGATTATTATTATGCCAAGAGTGGAATACACTGCAGAACAAATTAAACAAATTGCAAAAGAAGAAAATGTACGCTTTTTACGTTTGATGTTTACAGATATCATGGGAACAATCAAAAACGTAGAAGTTCCAATTAGTCAATTAGACAAAGTTTTAGATAATAAAATGATGTTTGATGGTTCTTCAATTGAAGGATTTGTCCGTATTGAAGAAAGCGATATGTACTTATATCCAGATCCAACTACATGGATGATCTTCCCTTGGGAAACAGACCATGGGAAAGTTGCACGTTTAATTTGTGATGTATACAATCCAGATGGTACTCCATTTGCAGGCGATCCACGTGGAAATTTAAAACGTTCATTAAAAAATATGCATGACCTAGGCTTTACTTCATTTAACTTAGGTCCAGAACCAGAATTCTTCTTATTCAAATTAGATGAAAATGGTGAAATCACAACAGATTTAAATGACAAAGGTGGTTACTTTGACTTTGCCCCAACAGATATGGGGGAAAATTGTCGTCGTGATATCGTATTAGAGTTAGAAAGAATGGGATTTGAAGTAGAAGCATCTCACCATGAGACAGCTCCTGGTCAACATGAAATTGATTTCAAATACGCAGAAGTTATTGAAGCGTGTGATAATATTCAAACGTTTAAACTAGTCGTAAAAACAATTGCTAGAAAACACGGATTACACGCAACATTTATGCCTAAACCATTGTTTGGTATTGCTGGTTCAGGAATGCATTGTAATATGTCTTTATTTAAAGGAGATGAAAATGTCTTCTTCGATGAAAATGCTGAGTTACAACTAAGTGAAACAGCTTATCAATTCTTAGCTGGTTTGGTTGAACATGCACGTGCCTATACAGCAGTATGTAATCCAACAGTTAACTCTTATAAACGCTTGATTCCAGGATTTGAAGCACCAGTCTATGTTGCATGGTCTGGACACAATCGTTCGCCATTAATCCGTGTACCAGAATCTCGTGGTTTATCTACACGTTTAGAATTACGTTCTGTCGACCCATCAGCTAATCCGTATTTAGCAATGGCTGTCTTGTTAGAAGCCGGTTTAGACGGCATTCGTCGTGGCTTAACACCACCATCAGCAGTTGATCGTAATATTTATGTAATGACAGAAGAAGAACGTGAAGCAGCGCAAATTTATGATTTGCCTTCAACGCTTCATAATGCTTTAAAACAATTACGTAAAGATCAAACAATTGTTGATGCATTAGGAGAACATATCTATGGAAACTTTGTAGAAGCAAAACGCATGGAATGGGCTGCGTATCGTCAATCAGTTTCTGAGTGGGAAAGAGAACAATATTTAGAACTTTATTAATAACAGGAAGTCGAAAGAAGTCATTACTGGCTTCTTTCGGCTTTTTCAGAAATTTTTCTGAAAAAAACAAATGTAACGATTGACAAATTGCTCGAAAGTGTTTATCATACTGTTTGGGCACTCTTTTGAAGAGTCGATTCATTCGTTTATATGCTCCCTATTCGAGTTATTACTTGAGTAGGGAGCTTTTTATATTTTTAGTGCAACCCTTTAAAAAATAACGCGAAGGAGTTTTATTTATGACAAAATATATTTTTGTAACTGGCGGTGTCGTTTCTTCGATTGGGAAAGGAATTGTTGCAGCATCACTAGGACGTTTATTGAAAAATCGTGGATTGAATGTAACAATTCAAAAGTTTGATCCTTATATTAACGTTGATCCAGGAACTATGAGTCCGTACCAGCATGGAGAAGTTTTTGTAACAGATGATGGAGCGGAAACTGATTTGGATTTAGGTCATTATGAACGTTTTATTGACATTAATCTAAATAAATACTCCAATGTGACTACAGGAAAAGTTTATTCTGAAGTATTACGCAAAGAACGTAAAGGTGAATACCTGGGAGCGACAGTTCAAGTTATTCCTCATATTACCAATGAAATCAAAGATAAAATTATGCGAGCAGCTACCACTACAGATGCAGATATCATCATTACAGAAGTTGGTGGAACGGTTGGTGACATTGAGTCTTTACCATTTCTAGAAGCATTACGTCAAATGAAAGCTGATGTAGGTAGTGATAATGTATTGTATATTCATACAACGTTGATTCCTTACTTAAAAGCTGCTGGAGAAATGAAAACAAAACCAACACAACATAGTGTCAAAGAACTACGTAGTTTAGGTATTCAACCAAACATTTTAGTCGTCCGTACGGAACAACCAGTTTCTCAAGGAACAAAAGACAAGCTAGCCCAGTTTTGTGATGTTGCTTCAGAAGCCGTTATTGAATCATTAGATGTCGATACATTGTATTCAATTCCATTGAATTTACAAAGACAAGGGATGGATCAAATTGTGTGCGACTACTTGAAAATTGATGCTCCAAAAGCAGATATGACTGAATGGCAAGCATTAGAAACCAAAGTATTGAATTTGAAGAAGTCTGTTCGCATTGCTTTAGTTGGTAAATATGTTGAATTGCCAGATGCTTATTTATCTGTTGTAGAGTCCTTAAAACATGCTGGCTTTGCTGATGATGCAGACATTGAAATTGATTGGGTGAATGCTGCTGAAATTACTCGTGAAAATGTGTCAACCTATTTAAAAGAAGCAGACGGTATTCTAGTACCAGGTGGTTTTGGAGATCGTGGTATCGAAGGTAAAATTGAGGCAATTCGTTATGCTCGTGAAAATGATGTCCCATTCTTAGGGATTTGTTTGGGTATGCAACTAGCTTGTGTCGAATTTGCTCGTAATGTTGTTGGTTTAGATGGCGCTCATTCAGCAGAAACAGATCCAAATACGCCACATAATATTATCGATTTAATGGCAGATCAAGAAAATATTGAAAATTTAGGTGGTACCTTGCGTTTAGGTTTATATCCTTGCCGATTAGAAGCAGGAACTAAAACAGCCGCAGCTTATAACAATGAAACGGTCGTTCAAGAACGTCATCGTCATCGTTATGAGTTTAACAATGATTACCGTCAGCAATTTGAAGAAAATGGTTTAGTTTTCGCAGGTGTGTCACCTGATAATCGTTTAGTGGAGATTGTTGAACTTCCAGAAAATAAATTTTTTGTGGCATGTCAGTTCCATCCTGAATTAATTTCTCGTCCAAACCGTCCACAACGTTTAATTCAAGCATTTGTTGATGCTTCATTAAAAAATAAATAAAAAATGATGTGAGAAAGATTGTTTTTTTTAGTTATTTAAAAAGGATAAATTTGTAGTATTAATCACATTCTTTCAGAAAATTTTCTGGCTTTATACCTATTTTAAAAAAATAAAAAGTGAGAAATCTAGAGAAATGCATAGTTTTAGTAGAAAAATCTATAAATATTTGCTAAAATGATAGCGTTGGTTAAGCAAGTCTTAACAAATAAAGTTTTTATAAAACTTAGGAGGAAATTATTATGCCATTAGTATCAGGTACTGAAATCTTTAAGGCAGCTCGTAAAGGCGGCTATGCTGTAGGTGCGTACAATACAAACAACTTAGAATGGACTCAAGCTATTCTTGAGGCTGCTCAAACTAAAAACGCTCCAGTATTAATCCAAACTTCTATGGGTGCTGCTAAATACATGGGTGGTTACAAATTAATCGTTCACATGGTTGAAGATTTAATTGAATCAATGAACATCACTGTGCCAGTAGTATTGCACTTAGACCACGGTTCATATGAAGATGCATTAGAATGTATCGAAGCTGGTTACACTTCAGTTATGTTTGATGGTTCTCACTTACCATTCGAAGAAAACTTGAAATTAGCTAAAGACGTTGTTGAAAAAGCACATGCTAAAGGTGTTTCTGTAGAATGTGAAGTTGGTTCAATCGGCGGAGAAGAAGATGGAATCATCGGTTCTGGCGAATTAGCTGATATCGATGAATGTGTACAAATGGTTAACACTGGTATTGACTTCTTAGCATGTGGTATTGGTAACATCCACGGTGCTTACCCAGAAAACTGGGCTGGTTTAGCATTTGACCACTTACAAGCTATCGCTGATGCTGTAGGCCAAGATGTACCATTAGTATTACATGGTGGATCAGGTATCCCTCAAGAACAAATTGAAAAAGCAATTTCAATGGGTGTTTCTAAAATTAACGTTAACACTGAATTCCAATTATCATTTGCTAAAGCAACTCGTGAATACATCGAAGCTGGCAAAGATTTAGAAGGAAAAGGTTTTGACCCTCGTAAATTATTAGCACCAGGTAAAGCTGCTATCGTTAAAGATGCAATCGAACATATCGAATGGTTCGGTTCAGCTGACAAAGCTTAATTAAACTTTAAATCCCTTAGGACGTCTGTTCTAAGGGATTTTTATTTGTTGATAGTGTTGTGTAATTAATCATGCGAATACTTGAAAAGAAGAATACGGTGGTAAATTATCTGGGGCAAGATAAATTTCAAGATAATCTGGCTGAACATATATTTTATGTTGTTCAGTAAAAAGAAAGTCGGTGGGCGACCGATGAACAGTGGTGTGAATCGTATATTGAAACAACTTTTGTCCGTGAATGATAACTAATAAAAATTCTAAAACTAGACTAGAACCCAATTGTGAAATTAGTTGGGAGTTGATCGGTTCCACTAGTAGTGTTTGTGACTGCTGAAAATGCTGGCGTTTCAGCTCATTTTGTAATTGTTCCAGCGCCTTCACGTTTTCGATAAAAATGGAACAATAAATATCACCATTTTGTTCTTTTAGAATACGTCGTCGTGACATAAAGTTCCTCCTTTACAGTGAAATGATTTATTTTATAGTAACAAATTTTTTAAACGTTGCCTATGCTTCAAGTAAAGAAGAGCGGTATCGTCTTTTTTATTCTTATTAATTATGGTAAAATCAAAGATGATGTATCTATAAATATGAAAAACAAATAGGTGAAAATATATGAAAAAAATAGTCATTCATGGGAATCGACCATTATCTGGAGAAGTAACAATTAGTGGGGCAAAAAACAGTGCAGTAGCATTGATTCCAGCAGCGATTTTAGCTGATTCTCCAGTAACTTTGGAAGGCGTACCAGATATTCAAGATGTGCATTCATTAATTGAAATTTTAGAAATTATGGGTGTTAAAACAAACTTTGCGAACAATGAGTTAGAAATAGATCCAACAGGGATTGTATCTATTCCAATGCCAAGTGGAAAAATTAATAGCTTACGTGCTTCTTATTACTTTATGGGCGCATTACTTGGCAAGTTTGGGGAAGGTGTCGTTGGTCTACCAGGCGGATGTTACTTAGGTCCACGCCCAATTAACCTGCACGTGAAAGGTTTTGAAGCTTTAGGTGCAGAAGTAACAAATGAGCATGGTGCGATGTATTTACGTGCACCAGAAGAAGGGTTAAAAGGGGACCGTATTTTCTTAGATATGGTATCAATTGGTGCAACTATCAATATTATGTTAGCTGCTGTAAAAGCAGAAGGTCGTACAATTATTGAGAATGCAGCGAGAGAACCAGAAATTATTGATGTAGCAACGTTATTAAATAATATGGGTGCTAAAATTCGTGGTGCGGGTACGGATGAAATTCGGATTGAAGGAGTAAAAGAATTACACGGTTGTCGTCATTCAATTATTCCAGACCGTATTGAAGCAGGCACATATCTATCATTAGCTGCAGCAGTTGGTGAGGGAATTACTGTTAAAAATGTGATTTATGAGCACCTAGATAGTTTTATTTCCAAGTTAGAAGAAATTGGTGTGGCAATGGATATCAGCGAAGATAGTATTTATGTCCATCCTTCAAAAAATTTAAAACCAGCCATCGTAAAAACCTATCCATATCCAGGGTTTGCGACAGACTTACAACAACCAATCACACCAATATTGTTAAAAGCTCAAGGTAAATCAGAAATCACAGATACGATATATCAACAACGTGTCAATCATATCCCTGAGTTAGTTCGGATGGGCGCAACAGCTTCAATTGAGGGAAATATGATGTTTGTGGAAGGTCCAAGTGAATTACGTGGCGCAGAAGTAGTTGCTTCTGATTTACGTGCGGGTGCTTGTTTAGTTATTGCTGGTTTGATGGCAGAAGGAACAACCAAAATTAGCAAGGTAGAATATATTTTACGCGGTTATGACAATATTATTGAGAAATTAACGGCTTTAGGTGCCAAAATCGAGATGGTAGAGGAGTAAATATGAGCGACTATTTAACAATGGCGGAGTTAGATCATAAAACATTAAAAGAAATCTATACGTACGCAAAAGAATTCAAAATTCCTTATTATAGTCAAATGAATAAAAAAGAATTATCTTTAGCAGTTATTCGTGCGCAAGCCGAAAAGCAAGGCTTTTTCTACATGGAAGGAATTCTAGATATTGTTGGCCAAGAAGGTTACGGCTTTTTACGCCCGATTAATTATGGCCCAAGTGCCGAAGATATTTATATTTCTAGTTCGCAAATTCGTCGTTTTGGCTTACGAAATGGAGATAAGGTTGCTGGAAAAGCAAGACCTCCAAAAGAATCAGAGCGTTATTATGGCTTGATGCATGTAGAAAGCGTCAATGGGAAAAACCCAGAAGAAGCCAAAGAACGTCCGCATTTTCCAGCATTAACCCCATTATATCCAGAAAAACAAATCAAATTAGAAACAACGAAAGGTCGTCTTTCTACACGGATGATTGACATGTTTTCACCAGTCGGGTTTGGGCAGCGTGGATTAATTGTTGCACCACCTAAAGCAGGGAAAACAAGTATTTTAAAAGAGATGGCTAACGGAATTACAGAAAATTATCCAGAAGTTGAATTAATTGTGTTACTTATTGATGAACGTCCAGAAGAAGTGACGGACTTAGAACGTAGTGTAAAAGGTGATGTTGTTTCGTCTACATTCGATTTGCAACCAAATAATCATACACGTGTTGCTGAACTGGTTCTAGAACGTGCCATGCGTTTAGTAGAAGACAAACGTGATGTTGTTATTTTGATGGATAGTATTACACGTTTAGCACGTGCTTATAACTTAGTCGTACCGCCAAGTGGGCGTACACTAAGCGGAGGGATTGATCCAGCTGCCTTGTACAAACCGAAAAAGTTTTTTGGTGCGGCACGTAATATTGAAGAAGGCGGAAGTTTAACGATTCTAGCGACTGCTTTAGTCGATACAGGGAGTCGAATGGATGATGTGATTTACGAAGAGTTTAAAGGAACCGGCAATATGGAACTACAATTGTCACGTAATCTAGCTGAGCGCCGTATTTTCCCTGCCATTGATTTGAAGAAATCAAGTACGCGTAAAGAAGAATTGCTTATGTCTAGTGAACAACTAGAAGAAACATGGCGTCTACGTAACCATATGACAGGTGACTCACTTGAATACACAGACCAATTCATCCAATTCTTGAAAAAAACTAAAAATAATCAAGAATTCCTTGCAGCATTCCATGATGTGACGTTTAATGAAAAAAGAGTCAAAAGAAATGTAAAAAGATAATTGCAAATGATTTTAACTCATGTTAAGATAGTAACGTTGTAAACAAATCAACTCTGACTCAGCAAATGATTCAGGGCAAAGGAGAGAAAACGAAATGAAAGAAAGCATCCATCCAGATTACCATCCAGTAGTGTTTTTAGACTCAACAACAGGTTTTAAATTCTTGTCAGGATCAACTAAATCTTCACAAGAAACAATCGAATGGGAAGACGGCAATACTTATCCAGTAATCCGTGTCGAAGTTACTTCTGACTCACATCCATTCTACACTGGACGTCAAAAATTCACTCAAGCAGACGGACGCGTGGACCGTTTCAACAAAAAATACGGTCTCAAAGACGCAAACGCTGCGGAATAAGACAAACGTTGATTTATCAACTTTTAGCAGACTTCATTACAGGTGGAGTCTGCTCTTTTTTCGTTTTGACCATCCTTTTGACCATCCCATCTTCTTCCTCGTGCAACTTATTCATATAATCGGCAAAACGATCTGCCGTTTCTTCTTTTTTCTGTTCACTCACATGGGCGTAAATATCCATGGTAGTTCGAACATCCGTATGACCCAAACGAACTTGTACTTCTTTGATAGAAGCTCCTGATTCAAACAATAAACTACAATGCGTATGACGAAAACCATGAACAGTCATATACTTTAACTTATTTTCTTTCAGTATTTTAGTTAAATTATGATTTAAGAAATCTAGGTAATACGGTTTATTTTCTTCTGTCGTGAAAAGAAGTTGTGCGCCATTTTCCACAGGTTTTCTGCCTGTTTTTAAAAAGAAGGCTTTTTGTTTAAGAATCCATTGTCGAAAGATTGATAAAGTTTGATTATCAATCGAAATAGTTCGCAAACTTTTTTCTGTTTTTTGGGGTTTGGAAAGCTAATTTCCAATCTTCAACAGTCGTTAATGTTTGCCTAACAGAAAGGGTTCCTCGTTTGAAATCAATGTCTTTCCATCGTAAAGCTAGTAATTCACCTTTACGTAAACCTGTAAAAGCTAAAATATGAAACATTGGGTACAATGGATCAGGATATTCTTTAGCAATTTGCAAGAAGGATAGAACTTCTGCTTTCGTATAGAAGGGAGCCGTATATTTTTCTTCATCAATTTGTTTTTGTCTCTTTGGTCGAATAACGCCTTCCATTGGATTTCTACGAATCAATCGTAAGCTTTTGGCGTATTGAAAAATGGAGTTTGTCATACCAATCAGATTAGAATACTTTTTGTAATAGGAATACCAATGATTGACTTGTTTCTGACAATACGGAATAGAGATTTTAGAAATTCTCCATTCACCAAATAGTGGAAGAATATGCTTGTTTAATGCGACTCTTTGAACAACATAGGTACTTTCTTTGACCGTATTTTTATATTGTTCAAACCACTCTAAAGCGATATCCGAAAACAATCGGTTAGACTCGATGACAAGATCATCTTCTTGTGCGAGCAACTGTAAACGTGCTGCTTCTTGTTTGGCTGCTTTTTGGGTTTTGAATCCTCGCTTGGTTGTTGTTTTCTTCTTTCCAGTAAGCGGATCAACGCCTAAATAGACTTTAACCAGATAAGCAGTAGACCCATTCTTTTTTGTATATTTTTTAATCATGGGAGTTCTCCTTTGAATGATTCGCCAGTATATCAAAGGGAAATCGTTTTTCCTCCTTCCATACTGGTATCATAGGCGGATTGGTGTAAATCGTCAAACTTAAACTTTTCAGTGATGTAAGAAATCTTTGATATCATCGCGATCAAAACGAGCTTCTTTTCCAAAAGGGATGACTTTTAATCCTGAGGCAATCCACTGGTTTAATCGGTCATCACCAATACGTAATCTTTTTTTGACTTGTTTACGATTCGGATAGGGTGGTAAGTCACTGACAGAAGAAAATTTTGTTGATTGTTCTTCAATTCGCTGTAGTATCTGTTCGGTTAAAGCTTCGATTATTTCACTATTGTCTTCTAATGAAATTTCAATTTTCATTTCATCACCTCGTTTAAGAAAGTTTAAAAACCTATCTATTTTTGTGTTTTTGGCTCTCCCCTATCAAAAATTCCGCCAGACCACTATAGTACCCTTGAAATAAGCTTGAAAACCACTACAGTGGCATGTTAAAATTTTCTATGAAAAGGAGGCTAATCCCTTATGAAACAGGGTATCGCAGACATTCATTTAATTCGTAAAGTTTTGAAAGAAAAAACAGCAAAAGAACTTTCTGACCACACAGGTATCAGTTTAAGTTCCATCAAAAAATGGAAAAGCGGCGAGCGATCCATTGAAAAAATGAATCTGGGCGACGCTATTAAACTGACAGATTTTGCATCTAACAATTCAAAGGCAGAAATCAGCATCTGGTCTTAGTAACAGGTGTATAAATCTTTGTAACAATCGGTAGTACTCATAATCAGACGGTCTGGGAAGACACACAGAAATCTCATCTCTTCTCATACGTGGAGAGCTACCCAATGCGGTGAGGCGTTCAAGGTAGGTGTATCATTATCCAGCTTAGAGATCCTCGCACTTCCATTTTCCCAAAATGAAAGCTGTAACCAAAGTATGGGTCGCTCCTTTCAATTGAAAATCATTGCGCACTTCCTTACATCGCTTCTTCTAAAACAGAACGTATCTAATTATGCTATTTAGTTGTCAAGGAACAGAAGGCTTACTAGCCCATGAAAATTTGCTGAAACCAGTAAACTTTCATGGAATAATAAACAATCGAGGAAGTGTGAGAGGTTGACCACACCTCCACGAAGGACGAAACTATTGGATCTTAAATGCAAGGATTTTTGTAATCAAACGCGTTTCAAGACGAGCAGATAATACTTCGTCTACCACCAGATGTTTTTGACCAACTTCATCTATTAGTAGTCGGAAGGAACGATGTATTACATACGGACGAAAATGTTCTTTAATCTGATTAATTGCTACTATATCACCATCAATTGCCTGTACAATCACTTCAAAAGGTACTCTGGGATAGGGTGTCTTCATTGTGCAACCTCCTTCATGAATTTTCGAATCAAACGTAATGCTTTGTGTCGATGTTCGTTTACAGTCGAGCGACTTAATCCCATCAAATTGAGTAATTTGAATTAAATTATTAATCCATTTTAAGTTGAGAGTATGATTTTAATAATGTTCAGTAAACTTTTCTTTTAGTTTCATCTGTTGTTGTTCATCAAAAAGTAATCCTTCTCTAAGGTAGTTATCAAAATCACCGTATATTCGCTCTATTTCTTGAAAAGCGGTATCTAACCATTCTTCTTTTACAATCAATAGACATCTTAACTGTTCTAGCAATTTTTGGTCATGTGTCACAGTTTTAAACGCATTCATCTTTCTCATAATCTCTTGTTTTTTATACTCATTTGATAATAAGTATTCCTCATATATTTTTACTTTAGGTACTCCCAAAGCTCCCATTATAACCACGCAACCAAACCCTGTACGGTCTTTACCACCACGACAATGTTGGAGAATAGCTACGTCAGGAGCGTTTAAATGCACTTCAAGCATATCTGAAAAAACTTTTCTATTTACTGGACTATTTACAAACGATTTCATTAATTCGTACATTTGTTGGTCTACAGTATATAAATCATCTATTTCTCCGTCCATTATTTTTATTAAAGTTGTTTTTCTTTGAGTGCTATTTGTTTCTTGTGAAGCAACTTCAGCTATCTTTGCTTTTGGAGAAAAGTTGTGAAAATTAACTCCAGTAATTAATTTATCTGGTTCAAAGAAAATTTCATCAGGTGTTCTAAAATCTATTATCTCTCTAATATTCAGTTTTTCAAAAAGATATTTTTGTTCTAAGGTAGTTAAGTTGCAAAGTGCATCACTTCTGTAAAGAACCTCTTTTTTTACAAAGTATTGTTCGTTTATTTTATATCCACCATAGTCTCTAAAGTTATTTAACGATGTTATACTCATTTATCAAACTCCTATTTCATTTCTAGTATTTCTTGCCCAGGAGTAATACTAGAAAGTTTTTCCTCTGTCAAATGATACACTGTTTTAAAATTACCTAGTTCAGTACAAATAACTAAAATACTAGGATCGTAACCAGCTTTTACAATTTCATCAGTATTCATTTCTATTAATAAATCTCCGTTTTTAACAACTCTTCCTACTTCACAGTATGATTTGAAAAACTTTCCTTTAAGTTCAACTGTATCAATACCTGCATGGATTAATACTGAAGATCCATTCATTGCTCGAATACCAACTGCGTGATTTGTAAAGAAAATAGATTCTATTTGCCCATCTACAGGTGAATATATCTTGTTATCGGATGGTTTTATTGCAACCCCATCGCCTAACATTTTTTTTGAAAATGTCTCATCTTTTACATCATTCAATGAATAGATATGTCCAGAAGTTGGACTAGTAATTTTCATTGTGCCATTGGTATTTTCATAGTTCTTGTTTTTTTCTCGCATTGTTGTTTTTTCCACTTTTCCATCTGTAAACTCAACATAATCTTCAAGTTTAAAGAAAGTATTACTTAGGAAAACTGTTGAAATTATGGTTGTTGCTAGTCCTACAAATAGTCCCACCATAATACTAGCAGGTCCATTTTCCATAAAGGCTGGCATTGTTACAAAATTGTTTGGAACACTCATCGCTAGGGAAGCAGCACCCATTGTTGCACCAATAGCACCTCCTATAGCACCTCCAAGAATTGTACCAATCAAAGCAGCTTTGTATTTAAAAATGACACCGTACAATGCAGGTTCTGTAATTCCCATATATCCTGAAATTGCAGCAGAAACAGCTATTTGTTTATTTTTTTTATTTTTAGTAAGGAAGATGGCAGTAAATGCTGCTGTAGCTTGACATAAGGTACTTATATAATTGATAGGAGATATTTTATTTATACCGAAAGTTTCCATTTGTACAACTTGTAATGGTCGAACAGCGTTATGCATTCCAACTAACACTAATACTGGCCGTGTACCTCCAATAAATGCGCCTGCCAACCAAGGAACAGTTACAAACAACCATTCAATAGCACTACCCAAGTAGTTACTCAAATAAGTGGTTAAAGGAGCTATGGCGACTAATGTAAACGGCATCATAATCATATATGTTAGAGACGGTGCAAAAACAATACGAATAGTTGGTGGTAATTTTTCTGTGAAAAAATTATAAACAAACTTCATTACATAGACTGCTACAATGACAGGAATAATTGACGAACTGTAATTGATATATGGTAAATCCACAATGCCGAATAAATTCATTGCAGGTTCTCCTACATTGTTTACGATGTTGGGGTGTAGCATAACTGCAGTTAGTCCAAGAGCCATATAAGGATTGGTATCAATTCTGTTAGCAGTACTAAGAGCTACCATGAATGGAATAAAATACATTCCACAACTTCCCATAGTAGTTAGTATAACAACGATATTGGACTCTTCGCTAATACCAAAACTTACAAGAAGTGCTCGAATTCCTAATATAATCCCACACCCAATTATTGCCGGTAACATGGCTGATAGAATAGAGGATAGGAAATCTAATAATCTACTAAACCAATTCCCTTTCTTGTCTATAGGCATATTGGTTTCTTTATCAGAAGAATTGATTGATGGGTAAATATCTAGTATTACTTTATAAATCTTACCAACATCGCCTCCTATGATTATTTGACATTGATTTCCTTTAGTTTGAACACCAATAACATCTAATTTTTCAAGACTTTTTTGTTTACCTTAGACATATCATTAACCGAAAATCGTAACCGGGTCATACAGTGAACTAGTGATTGAATATTTCCAACTCCTCCAACAAGATCAACAATTTTTTTTGCTAACTCTTTCATATTTTTAACTCCTTGCTTACATAAACCCTTAGAATATTTTTTAGGCATTTAAAATCAATTTAATTTTTCTAATACCTAAAACAAAGAATAGCATATAACTTTCCATTTACAATATAGCGCTATCATTTGTATCTCAGAGTATCAATATTTCTATTTTTTTATGTTAAAAATTAGGTCTAGAGGTTCTAAAAACAAAAAATACAAAGGATTTACGTATAGTATTTCCTTTGTATTTTAATTTAATCAATCATTTTTGACTTTTTTACATCAAGTGAAAAACTAATATTTTGTTCGAAATTTTTTGTTAAAATCGAAGAAAATATTACATCAAGAACATAATTTAATGCAATATATGAAGTCAATATCTCCATACTCAATATAAGTTCGTTTTGAGGTACATCAATATATTCATTACATAATTTTTTTAATTTCTGAGATCCAGTACCACCAAGTCCAACAATATAGCCATTATTTTTTGACAAGTAAGAGGCTATTTTTTGCATAGATGAATTTCTACCAGTAAAGGAAAGTAGTAGGGCAACAGTGTTATTTTTTTGGGTTGATTGTATATAATGTTCATTTACACCTGAATGTGCAAAACAATTTATTCCGATTGTTTGAAATTTAAATGTTGCTGTGAGTGCACAACTATACGTAATGCCACTTCCATAGATATCCAATTGATTGCAATTTTTAATTTTTCTAATAACTTCTTCTAATACTTCGTTGTTAAGAGATATTTTAGTTCCGTGTATAGCTTTATCATAAATTGAAGGTAGAATATTGATAATTTCTGTAAGTGAAGTATCTTTGTGAAAAGGTTCTCGGTCTAGCAATGCTTGAAGACGAGAACGTTCCATCATTTCTATTTCAATCCTTCGTTTAAATTCATCATAACTATTTATACCAATTTTTCTACATAATCGAAAAATAAGACTTTTACTGACAAATGCTTTTTTACCTAATTCACTGGCAGTAAGATTTGAAATTTCAAAAGGATGTGACAAGACGTAATCCGCAAGCAGTGCTTCATTGGTTGTGAATCCTTTTTTTTCATCCAATAATTTTAAAATCATGTAATCACCATCTTTCTAGAAAATATGGAAAATATCACTTGAATTGTATACTAATGTTTAATGAAATATGTTAGTTTTTATTGTATTACTTCTAATTGATACAATAAGATAAAACAAAAAGGCAATCAATCTGGTTTAAACAGTTTAAACAGTACTTTTTTATGATAGAAAGCAATTAATGGCCCCACTGATACTGCAAAAATAGCGGTTCCAATATTAATTGGTCCACCCAGAATCAATGCCATAATAGCTATTACTGAATCTAAAATCACTCTATATTTTGCAGGATTCCCTTTTAATTTATCACTTAGAACAAAAGCAACAGAATCATAGGGTAACATTCCTACATTACATTTTATATAAAGTGCGGAACCAAAAGCCATAATCAACATTCCTACTATAAATATAATTGGGCTAGTAATGAGATTAAGATTAACTGTTAGAGTGTTAGGAACTAACCAGTTAAAGAATTGAAGAAGGTAGCCTAAAATTACCATAGGAATAATTGTTCCTATTCCAATATTTTCTCGCTTAAATACAAATACAAAAATTCCAAAAAATAATTGGGATAATAATACAATAGTTCCTAGAGATATGTTGAAAATATTAGATAATGCAACGCTAAATGCATTAAACGGGTCTATTCCTAAACCAGTCAAATTACACATTGCAGTACCTAGAGCCATTAACGTATTTCCCAATATTAAAATCAGTAATCTATTCATATGAATCCTTTCAAATTATAATGAAGAAAAAGGATATTTGATGTATTAACAAAGTATCCTTTTTCTATATGCAGTTGTGAAAATTTATTTAATTTTCGTTATCATTTACTTTTACATAAGCTCTTACTGGAAAACTAGACATAGCAATTCTAGGAGGTACGGCGGATAGCAAAGCTCCTTTTTCTGGAACTAAATCAAGATTCTTCATATCTTCACACACAATGGCTGAAGCATCTAAGATAACTTGATGAACAGGATTTCCTTTTTCTAAATTATTAACATAATCATCAATTAGTGGTGTGTCAATTCCGATAAATCCTACTCCTTTAGCTATCAACCACTTTGCAGCTTCTAAAGACAAATAGGGTGGATTGTCTCCATATGCAGGAGTATCGTATTTTTTATCATAACCTGTATGAAGGAGGACTGCACTATCAGTTAAATTTTCCTTTTCGAGATGACTAAAATCTTTTAAACTAAAGTAATCTTTATTATTCCCTAAGTGAACGACAAACGTTGTTAAATCAACTAGTTTTTCTAATGGTATATCACCAATTTTTTCTCTTCCTGCAAAAGCATGATAGGGAGCATCGATATAAGTACCACTGATATTTACCATTTTTAAAAAATCAAGAAAACCAGAATCATTTGAATTCTCTTTCCGTTCCATAAATGTTGAAATTTCCACTGGTGGCATTCCTGGATACGAAACAGAGCCATGCTCAATATAGTGATTAAGTTCGATAAATTTCATTTTATTCCTCCAAAACTCTTAAACAAGAATTAATCTTTAAAAATTGAAATTTCAGATAAACTCTTTCTTAAGTTAAGTGCATCCCAAGGCATATGTTCAGTGATACTTAGGCCTACGATTTCAGAATCATTAGATACGTCATTTAAGACACGTACAATTTGATTTAAAGTCATTTTCCCAATAGCAGCTCCAAAGCTTTCCAAGTAAGGTTCTGCTGGGTAAATAGATCGATAATCTACAGGTGTTAGTACATCTAAATCGAAATGTACAGCAAGATATTCAATATCATTTGCTTTTAGCCATTCAGTAATCTTTGATGAATCCTCTTGTAAGTCTTCTGGAGTGGTATAATTGATTTTAAGACGATTCACTTCTTGATCTCGTGGACGTAATTCATCATAAATTAATCCTGCAAGCATTACTTCATTTGGCTTAAATTTATTCTTTACTTTAGATGCAAATTGGGGAGCACCTTTTCCTAGTAAGTTTCCTAAAATCATTTCATGATCTCTGGAAGAATCTTTAATGGTGGCTACATCAGGATGAGCATCCAACCATAAAATTCCTAATTTTTCTTTATATTTACCTTTTAGATAATCAAATGGAGCTTGAGAAATAGAACAGTCGCCACCTAAAGTGATTACCTTATCAGGTTTTTCTCTATCTAAGATTTCATTTGTTTCATCAAGTTGTTTAAATAATGCAGATTCTCCTTCGATACCATTTTCAATTGGAAGCTCTGTATTAAAGTCTTGATCTACATTCACTTCGAAAAGTTTACTATTCTTATTTTGAGGAATAATGTGCGATAATAACTCTGCTCCAAAAGCATAGTCAGGATTATTCCCTCCTTGCCATTGTGGTAATAATATTCGGATTGTTTTATTTTCACTCATAAAATTCGTCTCCTTAAATCATAGTTCTATTTTTTTCTAAGTTTTAAACTACTGAAATAATTTAGCACCTTGTGTTTCTATTACTTCCTTATACCAATTAAAACTTTTTTTCTTATATCTTTCTAAGGTGCCAGTACCATCGTTATGTTTGTCTACATAAATATATCCATAACGTTTTGCCATTTCTGAAAAAGTATTACTAACAACATCAATCGGGCCCCAGCTAGTGTACCCTAGTAATTCTACACCATCTTGAATTGCTTCATAGACTTGTTGAAGATGGGCTTTCAAATATTCTATTCTATAATCATCCTCAACTGTAAAGCTACCTTGACCATCAGGAATCAGTTTATCTTTTGCACCTAATCCATTTTCAACAATGAATAGAGGCAATTGGTAGCGATCGTAAAACATATTTAGTCCATATCTCAACCCTTTAGGATCGATTTGCCAACCCCAATCAGATGCTTCTAAATAAGGATTTTTAACACCACTTTTCACATTTCCTACTTCTTTTAGAACACTTTCATCTGCTGTGGCACAATAGGACATGTAATAGCTAAATGAAATATAATCCACAGTATTCTCTTTCATTAGTTCTAAGTCGTCATCAGCAAATTCAATTTTTATATTGTTTTCTTTGAAGAAACGTTTCATATAAGCAGGATATTCTCCGCGAGCATGTACATCGGCAAAGAATAAAGTTTCTCTATCTCGTTGTACGGCTTCCCATATATCATCAGGATTTGGTGTTAATGGGTAATGAGGACTGTTTGCTACCATACAACCAATCATAAAGTCTGGATTAATTTCATGACCGATTTTAGTAGCTAAAGCACTAGCAACAAATTGGTGATGAATTGCTTGATACAATACTTGTTTATCAACTTCATCTGGTTTGGCATTAATCCCGGCACCATTAAATGGGGCATCTAGAACAACATTAATTTCATTAAAGGTAATCCAATAGCGTACTTTATCCTTATATCTTGTATACACAGTTCGTACAAATTTTTCATAGAAATCAATCATTTTACGATTGGTCCATCCACCATATTCTAAAGCTAAGTGTAGTGGAATCTCAAAATGGACTAAGGTAATTAATGGTTCAATTCCATATTTTGCTATTTCGTCAATAAGATCATCATAGAATTGCAAACCTTTTTCATTTGGTTGATCTTCATCACCATCTGGAAAGATTCTAGCCCATGAAAGTGAGATTCTTAAAACTTTAAATCCCATTTCTGCAAACATCTTTACATCTTCTTTATAACGATGGTAAAAATCAATTGCTTCTTTTTTCAAATAATCGTCTAATGGGGGGATAACAATATCGCTAAAAACACCATAGGGCATAGCATCTCCAGTGGTCCATTTTTTTCCATCTTCTAATGTTGCACCCTCGCATTGACTTGCTGCAAGAGCACCTCCCCAAAGAAAATCTCTGGGAAACTCTTTTGTAATGTTCGTCATAAGACTAGAACCTCCTACTTGGCAGTTAATGTTAATAGTGTATTACCTGTTTTAGTAACTTTTGTTGTTGTTTTAGTAATGTCTTGATACATAGGTGTATTAGTTACGATTATCGGAGTGGTCACTTCGTATCCGGCTTTTTTTATTGCTTCAATATCAAATTCCAACAATAAATCGCCTTTACTAACAGTGTCGCTTTTTTTAATGTAGCTAGTGTAACCTTCACCATTTAGTTCAACTGTATCTAATCCAACATGGATTAATAGCTCACATCCATCATAGCTTTTTAACCCAATAGCGTGTTTTGTTTCAAATGCTACTTCAATAACTCCATCAAAAGGAGCTACAACTCTACCTACTGTTGGTTCAATAGCAATGCCATCACCCATAACTTTTTCGGCAAAAACTTTGTCTTTTACATTTTCAATAGGAATGATATTTCCTTCTAAAGGGCTATCAATTTTTTCGTCTGCTACAAGTTCAGTAACAATATTTTCCTCAACTGTGACGGATGTAGTAGAAGCAGGGACTTTTTCAGGGATATCTTCAAAGCCGATGATATTTGTCAAAACGAAACCAACAATACAAGCTACTGTACAAGAGATTACAAAATAAATAAATGTTGGCCCAATAAACAATGGAATACCAATAATTGGACCTGTAGCCATACCTAGAGATTCTACTCTAAAGAATCCAGCAATTGCGCCACCAATACCACCACCAATTGAAACTGCAATTAGAGGTTTTTTCAGTCGAGAAGTTACCCCAAACAAGGCGGGTTCGGTAATTCCAAGTATCGCATTGAAAGCTGCTGCACCAGCAACGGATTTAAATTCTTTGTTTTTAGTTTTTAAAAATACTGCAAAAGTTGCACCTGCCTGAGCTGAGTTCGATGCACAATTCAACCCCAAGATATAATCCACACCGTATGTGGATAAAGTTTGCATCATAATTGGTGAAAAACCATTATGCATACCAATCATCACTAAGAATGGGAAGGCAGCACCAAATATTGCGCCTGCTACAATACTGAATGGGGACATATACAAAGCAATGAAAGCATTACCTAATGCGTCACCAGCTAATTGTCCTAGTGGTCCAATAACTGCCAGTACAACAGGAGCAGTAATTACTAATGTTAATAACGGTAATAGAACAGTTTGTAGAATTTTAGGAATAATTTTATTCAAGCCTTTTTCTACATAAGACATAAATAAAGTACCCAAGATAATCGGAATTACACTACTTGCATAACTAACACTTACTATAGGAATACCTATAAAACTTAAATTATCAGATTCAGTCATCATTGCAATCAATTGAGGATGAATTAAAATTCCCGCAATTGTTGCCGCCACATAAGGATTGGCTTTGAATTTATTTGCTGCACTGACTGCTAATAAGATAGGTAAGAAGTAGAATCCAGCATCAGAAAAGATGTTTAAAAATGAGAATAGTTCACTTTCAGGAGAAACAATATCTTGAAACATTAAAGTTAATAAAATTGCTTTTAGCAGCCCAGCGCCAATGATTGCTGGAATAACGGGAACAAAAATACCAGATAACGTATCTAAAAATTTGTTTACAAGCCCTTCTGAATTAGCAGTATCATTATTGTTTCCTGAAGTATCACCTACTAAAATAACTGTTTCATCATGAACTGGAACCACTCGTCCACCTAAAATAACTTGTAATTGGCTACCAACTATATTTGTTCCCAATACTCCGTCTAGGGCTTTGATTTCACTGTTATTGATTTTTTTTGTATCATTAACAGTTAGTCTCAAACGAGTAACGCAATGGGTAACATTACTAATATTTTCTTTTCCACCACTTAACTTTAAAATTTCAGTAGCAAGTTGTTTATTATCCATTAGAACTCCTCCAATTTTCCAATTAATTTATCATAAAAGCGCTTTTTTGATAGCCTTATACTAGCATCAGTTTTTAATAATTACATCAATTCAGAGGATGAAAGGTCTGGCGGTCTCAAAAATACTAGAAAAAATGAACTATTATTGAGACTCTAAGTTTCAAAAAAAGACAGAAGAGGTTAGATGTACACTATCTCTTCTGCCTATAATAAAAGTCATTAAGTTGTTTTTATCTCATTTTTGAAATTAATCACATCGACTGCAACATTTACATTTTTTTCAAAATCTGCGACGAGTAAAGTAGTAAATAATAAATCAAATACATAAGTAATTGCAATAAATGGGCTCATTACTTCCATACTTAAAATCAATTGTTGTGAAATAATTTCTATATACTCATCACAAATGTCTTTTAAATCAGTAGACTCATTACCACCAATTCCGACAACGTAAAAACCACTTTTTTTCAAATAATGAGCAATATCAATCATTGATTTATTTGCTCCTGTAAAGGATAAAACGAGAGCTACTTTGTTTCTATCTTTATTTGAGGAGCGAATATAATGTTCATTTAACCCTGAATAAGTATGGCAATTAATTCCCAAGGTTCTAAATTTGAACTTTGCAGTAGTTGCACAAGTATAAGTAACACCTGCTCCATAAATATCTACAGTGGTTGCTTTTCTTATATTACTAATGATCCGTCTAAAAGAGGTTTCACTGATTCCCAAATTAACAGTATTTATTGTATTCGTATAAATAGAAGGGATTATTGTAAAGATATCTTTTATTGTAGTTTCTTTATTTACAGGTTCTTTTTCTAATAAAAGTTTGATTCTATTATACTCTCTAACTTCTACTTCGAGTTTTGACTTAAACTCATCATAACCAGAAAATTGCATCTTTTGACAAAGCCTAAAGATACTTGCTCTACTAGTAAATGAATATTGACCTAGCTCTCTAGCAGAAAGATTAGGAATATCCGCTAAATGATCTAGTACATAAGTCGCAATTTGTTTTTCAACAATAGTAAAGTTTTCTTGCTTTTTAAGCTTTTCGATAATCAACGAATTTCACCTCTTTCTGATTATTATTTATATTAATTCAATATATTGTTTAAAACAAGTGATAAATTACGGTATTTTTATATCTCTACCATTTTGAAAATATCAAAGACACTCCTGTAATTGTTCGATTCAACTATATCTTTTTAACGATTAATATATTATAGCAACAATCTTCCAATTATCTGCTTTCTCTAACACTAAATGATATTGAGAGACTATTTCACTTTTGGTTTCACTATCCAAATATCTTACTGCAACTCTTACAAGATAGTGTCCTTCTTGTTTTTGAATAGAAGGGTAGATTAATTCTGAAAAAATCAACTCTTTGTTAATCATTGGCAAGGTATTTCCGACCATATAATAAGTTAATTCACTACTGCTGGCAGTTGGATATAACTTAAAGAAGGTTTCCAAAAAGGCGATTATTTCTTGTTGAAGTCCTTCTTCAATGCTGTTGTCATTTTCAAAAAATTCTGGTTGAAAATCAGATGTTTGAGGAATGATCCAAATCGTTGGATTGGTGGTAATAACTAAATCATCTGTTTCATCTTGATGAACGGTGATACGGTACGATGATACACTGTACTTATTTTCTTTGCTTTCTGTGATCCGTTGAGTAACCGAGTAAATCACTTCAAAGTTCTGTTCATCGATAGCTTGTATCTGCCAAATTTTGCTATCACTTACTGAAGAACTCGTTGGAATATCGGTTCGAATCGTATCTACATTTAATTCTTGTAATTCCGAGGTCAGATAACGATTAATTTGTTCGGGTCGTTGTTCAATGGCTGCTTTATTATTTTCCCAAGAATAATATTCTTGAATAAAATTAAGGGTAAAACTCTCAATCGCATGGGTATCAATCAACACAGGTTCAATGATTGTTGTCTCATGAATCGTGTGGGTATCAATGGCAGTAAAATTTTTATAAAGCCCAAAACTAAAGCTACCAATCAATAAGAGCCACAAGAAAAGAACACTTTTTTTGTGAGTGCCCAAGTGGATGGTTTTCACTTTCTTTTGTTTGGTTGTTTGTTCTTTTTTAGGTTTGCGTTCAATATGAATTTTCATAAATCATCCTCATTTCTTATTGTTTAATTCGTCCAGCACCAATTAAATGTTGCTGCCAATAGTTTTCATTTAAGTCGGTGTAACCAATCGGATTGCCCGCATGGTACATTCTCATATCTCCTACATAAATGCCGACATGTGTCACATAATCGGCAGTCGTATAGGTCGATTGAAAGAAAATTAAATCCCCTGGTTCCGCTTGCGACAAAGGCAAATGATCCATTACTTCATATTGTGCTTGGGCAGTACGAGGTAAGGTGATGCCTGCCTTTTGAAAAGTCCATTGGGTAATGCCGCTACAGTCAAAGGACGTATTTGGATTGGACCCGCCAAAGACATAGGGATAGCCTTGATATTTCAAGGCTTCGTCCATAATTGTCTGAACGGTTTGATTATCGAATTTTTGTGAAACTGTCTCTAAATATTGGCTAACTAAAAGCACATAAAACATATTGCCGTAGTTATACCGCCAGCCACCATTTTTAAGAATAGAAAGTTCATTTCTATAGTGGACTCGTTGACCGTTGGCTTGTTCACTCGAAAATCTTTCCGCTAATTCAAAGGAATAAGTTTTCCCATTCTTTGCGACATAATTTAAAAATCCACCACCGTAATTGTACGCTTGAATCACGCTTTGTTGGTCAACATCTAACGATTCCGCAGAACGAACCAATCCTGCAAAATAAGAAACACCTTGTTTTATTGATTCTTCTGGATCAGTAATCGTATTTGGTGGCAAGCCTTTTGATTCAGAGGATTGCATGACATCTTTTAGAGTGCCACCACTTTCAACTTGAATAATCGCTAAGAGAATATTGATATAGTCCTCAATATCCTCTTGTTTTGCGTATTTTTCTACTAAGGAGCGATACTTCAAAACCTCTGACGAAACAGACAAGCCACTTTCTTGAATAGCAATTGATCCAGAAGAATTATCTTGTGGTTCATCTGCCACAAAAATTGCCACAAAGGATAATAAGCCAAAAAAGGATAGAAAGAGTGTCAAAGCAACCAGTAGTTTTAGTTTCCATTTCATAACGATTGACCTACTTTCTTTTCATTGGACGTGTGAAACAAAAAAACCGCGCGCTTATAGGCGTGGACGAAGTAGCTTTAGCGATAAAAAACTCCTTTCGATATACTAATAAGTGGCTACCAACCGCTTATCAAATCGAAAGGAGTTTTTTTATGTCTACTGATGATAAAAGTTTATCACATACAAGATGGAATTGTAAGTATCCTATAGTTTTTACACCGAAGTATCGACGGAAAGTAATTTATGGACAATTAAGAAAAGATATAGGAAGGATTTTACGAAGACTATGTGAAATGAAAGACGTGGAAATTATTGAAGCCCATGCTATGCCGGATCATATTCACATGCTAGTGAGAATTCCACCGAAAATGAGTGTTTCAAGTTTTATGGGTTATCTAAAAGGAAGAAGCGCAACGTTAATCCATGAGCAACATGCAAATCTGAAATATAAATATGGCAATAAGTCATTTTGGTCCAAAGGCTACTATGTAAGCACGGTGGGATTAAATCAAAAGACGATTGAAAAATATATTCGAGAACAAGAAGCAGAGGATCGCATAAGAGATAGTATAAGTAAAAGAGAGTACGTGGATCCATTTAAAAGTAAGAAATAAATAAAGAGGCGAACGATGAGCGGTTGGCAGTCTTTAAAAAAGCTCCTTTTAAGGGGCAGCGAATGACGACCTCTTCTAGAGGTGATAAAAAGCCACCCGTTTTCACGGGTGGATATTTACTTTTAAATGTAGCCACTCAGTTGAGTAATGATGTAAGGGGATTTTCATTATTTATTTTTCATGTTCACTCCATATACGGCTTACAGATTTTCATGCAGTAGTTCCAAACCGTTCTTTCACCTTCTGTGGATAGCCATTTGGATTTAATGTTTTTCTCTTTACAGTTTCCATAAAACTTTCCGGTAACACCATCAACTTCACTTGAAGTAGCCATATAAATGCTGGTGGCCGCTCCTTTTTGGACTGACTGCATCATAGGTTTCCATAAATTATATATAAGCTTACCCACACCACTTTTCGAAGAAATTCTCCCCAAATCGGTATCTACAGAGCCTGGTTCTACGGTATTAAACGCAATATTGGGATATTCTTTTGCAAAATAGCGCATGACCCAAAAGACATACAACTTAGATAAGCCATAGACTTTTGTAAAAGAGTAATTATCTGCAAGCTCGATGTCATGCAAAAGAGGCTTGCCACCTTGCCTATAAGATTCCGATGCGACAGTAACCACACGAGGAGAGGGACTGTTTTTCAGAATAGGAAGCAAAAGGTGAGTAAACAAAAAGGGTGCAAATAGGTTAATTGCCATGGTTTTCTCCCGTCCCTCTGCCGTAACTTCCCGCTTAAAGCCAAACTGTCCACCTGCATTGTTAATCAATACATCAAGACGGCGATATTTTACTTTTACTTGGTCAGCAAAGTTTGCCACTTCAGACATTAAAGATAAGTCAGCTATCATCATATCAAGATTTTTATTGCCCGTTTCTTTTTGAATTTCCTTAAACACAGCTGTTGTCTTGGTTTTATCCCTGCCATGAATTATTACGGTATGTCCCTGTTTTGCTAAGGTAAGAGCAGTTTCCTTACCAATTCCACTTGATGCACCGGTAACTAAAATAATTTTATTTTCCATATTGCGCCTCCTTTAGATATTTCAGATAGACAAATAGTTTCTAATTAGATAGTTAATCTTTCAAGAATTGGGCACAAACTTCCATACAGTAATCCCAAAGTTGCTGTTCTTTTTTAGGTGTATGCTGTTTCATCACCGGTTCTTCTAATTCTTTTTTGTTATTGTAAAATTTCCCAGTGATTCCTTTCACTTCGTTTGATGAAGCTAAATAGATATTGGTCACAGCACCTTTTTCAGGGGCAGGCATCACGTATAACGCTAGCTTATAAATTAGATTATTAATGATGCCATTATCACTATCCTGTCCAAAATTCGTTCCTACTGCTCCTGGATGTGAACAATTGACTGTTACATTGTTCACGCCCTGTCTCTGTAATTCAGCTGCCAAATGTTGTGAATTCCAAATAACAAATAATTTGGTAATGCCGTAACGTTTTTGCCCAGAAGGTTCATTTTTTAAATTTAAATCATTCATATCTGGTTTAGCTTGTTTATGAGTTCCTGAAGACATATCAATTATTCGCCCATCAGAACTCTTTTGTAAACTAGATAGTAATAGTTGGTTTAATAAAAATGGCGCAAGCACATTTAAAGACATGGTTCTTTCAATCCGATCAACTGTTTCTGCGTGAGTATCATCTAGTACAGCTCCTGCGTTATTAATCAACACATCTAAGTGATCATATTTTTCTTTAAACTGATCTGCCATGTCTTTCACTGCTTGCAGTGAGAACAAATCTGCCAATAAGTACTCCACTTGTTGGTTGTTCGATTGTGATTTGATTTCTTCGACTGTCTTTTTCGCTTTTGCTTCATTTCGTCCATGAATAATCACATGATGTCCTTGTTTTGCTAACTCTAAAGCCGTAATTTTCCCAATCCCATCTGTTGCACCTGTGATTAAAATAATTTTGTTTTTCATCATTTTCTCCTCTTTAATAACTGATTAGTCAGTTTAATTCCATTTAAAGAATAAAGGCTATTTTTTAATAGCCTTTATTATCATTTCACTGATTGTCTGTAATTTTTCATGCGACATTTTCGTATCTACTTCTAAAACAAGGGTCGGTACCGATAAAAATACATCTAATACATCTCGAGAAACATCCATATATTCGTCTGAATTTTGGATTCGTGTTAATAAATCAGACAAGGCATCTTCCAGTGTATTTCCAAATTCTAATGCTTTTTCATCTAACAATTCTGGATTATTCCAAAGTGTTTTCATAAAATATGCTTCTTTAGGATACGTTCGATATTGTTCCACTGTAAAAAAAATCATTTGTTGAATTTGTTCATCAAGAGAATCTTCTTTGTTGATTACTTTTTCTAATCCGTCATGTAAATTTGTTTTAACCTCCTCATATAAACGACTCAACAAATCTGTTTTATCTTGATAATACAAATAAATTGTTGCTGGACTTACGCCAGCATTTTTAGCAATTTTGGCAGTCGTCATGTTAAAAAGTCCAATATTTTGGCTTAAATCTAACACCGATTGTTTAATTGCTATTTGCTTGTTTACATCTATTTTTCTCATAATTCAACAATAACTAATCAGTCAGTTATTGTCAAATCAAATATGTGTTTGAACTAATTTTGTTATGCATTTTATGAAATTTTTTTTAAATTATCTAAGACTAAACTACCGCATAATATGGACCATATCAACATTGGATACAGCGCAATTCTTTCCAAAAGGCCCCGAAAATCAACAACAAGCAAGATACAGGTTAATGCTCCGGTTAGAGCGATAATACCTAATAGAATACTAACGGTTTTATACCATTTTTTTTGAATTAGTCTATCAAATACTGTTCCATACAACATCAATGCAGCACTACCGCCGAAAAATATGGGTATTGCACCAACGCCATGCATAAATCCCCATTCCCATTCATAACCGGGAAATAGTGCAATCAATGTACAACCAACACCATATAAAATAGTGAGTGTAGTAGTGAGTGCTAGCCGTTTCTCTGAAAGAGCATGAGAAAGCGAACAAAATCCTGCTACAAATAAATCCGCATATACAATAAATCCTAAATTCATCCAACTAAATAATGGTGAACTAACGGTTCGTCCTTCGAATTTTGTCACAACCGGAATACCTAAATCGCTGATAAAATTATAGGAATAGCTATACGTGGGTTCCTTCCATGCAGAAGCTGCAATTGCCTCAAAAAGCAGAAAAAATATTGGAGCAAGGATAAGCAGAATAGCACCTATTTTCACATTTTTTTTATTAATTTGATTCATAAACTTTCCTCTTTAATGATAGACAATCATTTAATTAATGAAGCCATCTTTTATTTCCATCTAGTTATTATCTATCACTAAACAATGGGTGTTTGTGCGACTAGAATCCATTTTTGATTTTCATTATTTGTTTTCTCTTTTAGAACTAAAGAGGCATTTATTTCGTTTGATGAAGGAGTAATATACAACTGTGTTCCTTTCAAACGTATAAAATATTTTTCATCAGCTGTTTCTTCTTCAACTTTCAAAAATTCCCATCGTTGTGGTTGCACCGCATTCATTGGCGCTTGAAAAAGAGCTACACCTTCTTGTGGATCAGAAAGAGGCTGAAACGATTTTTGTGTATATAAATTTTTCAAAATGAATTCGTTCTCTTCCAATTCAATAAATTGCCAAGTTGTACATTCCCAATTTTTAGGAGGATATTGAATCACACGATTCCCATCTTCTATTTTTGCATTAAATGGGCGAATAACATTTCCTGTCCCAAAATTTTGAATCATATAAGCATTAGCTGTACCTTTTTTTCTATGATAGTTTTTAATCAATCTTCCGCTAAAAACAGCCGTTAATACTACCACAATTCCCAAATCAGCTAACAAAATTTTAGTTGTTCCTTTCATCAATCATCTTCCCTTTCTTTTTTTGTTTAATCATGTATTTATTCCACTACTATTGGCACCTACTAAAATGACACAAATAAAAGAGTTACTTAAAAAATTACCGCTACAAAGATAGGAGTACAGAAGATATTTAGTAGACGTTCGATAGTAAGTGTTCAAAATACAATAATTTTTTACAAACAAATAATAACTAATTAGTCAGTTATTGTCAACGGAGATAATACTTTGTTATTTGTTCCTACTAGTCTGCCTGATTTTCTTTAATTTCACTCCCTACTAATTAGCTGAAAAGATCCAGCCATAGTAACATTAAGGAGAATTGAAAATAAGGTATTATTGTATCATAATTATAAACAAATAAAAAGAGATTCTATAGGTTTGTACACAATCTAAGTATTGAAAATGGGATTTTATTACTATTCTCACTTTCTAATAGTTAATAATATTTTGACATTAAATACTATTCAATCTTTAGACTACGCAAAGTGACTTTTTTATCTCAAGAAAGATGACTTCATCCGTAATCATAAGATTTCTAACTAGGTAGAACCTGAGTATTAAGTAAACCCAGGTTCTAAGTAATCTATACTAGCACTAACATTAGAGGAGTATCGCCATAATCTTCCAATTATCTTTTTTTCTAGCATAAGCTGATATTGAAAGACAATTTTGCACTATACAAATATTTTACAGCTACTTTTACAACATATGGTTGTTCTTTATTTTGAATAGAAGGATAGATCAATTCTGAAAAAATCACCTCTCTCAATTTTGATTCGATTTTGAGATACAAAAAAAGCAAGCATTGATAACTCGCTTTTGAAATAGCTATTAATTTTATACTTTTTGAAAGACAGCTTTTACTTTTATCAATAGTTCCTCAACTAAATCGCTATGTGCTCTTTCCAAAAACTTACAAGGTCTTGCTTCATAATCGATAGTTGTTAATTGGTCTAATAACACTTTTCTGGACGTTTTCATGCCATAAGAAGCATCAATCGGAACATATAGAGGATAGTTTCTTTGCGGACTTGAAATAGGTGCGACGATTACTATATTGCTATAATCTGCCACAATATCATGACTTAGAATAATATAAGATCTTTTTCCTGTTTCTTCATGTCCTAATCGAGGAGCGGTGCCTAATAAAAGAATATCGCCTTATCTGGAAATACTCATCATTTTTCGTTTCCTACTGGTTCACCTAAATCTTGAAGTTCTACATGAACTCTTTCTTTGTTGTAATCTGCAAATAATTGTTCAATCGTTAACTCAGGTTCTACATTTATGGATTCAATAATTAGTCGTCTTTTTCCTTCAACTTCTTCTTGGGTAATTTTTACTTTATCTTCGGTTTGCACGCCTAAAAAGTCCATGATATTTTTAGGTACTCGAATCCCATTACCGTTTCCCCATTTTTTAATTGGTATCATTTCCATTGAAAACGCCCCCTTTAATCTGGGTTTAGTATAGCATATATACATAATTATCTGAGTGCGGTTTTATATTAAATAGACTGTTCATTATAAGCAATAACCATCAACACCTTCTGATAGTCTATACAGCGTTTCAATTTTTACTCGTTCAAGAGGAGAGGTGACTTGTTCCAATCCTGATTGTAGTGCAGAGGTTGTTAAAGAGACCGTAATATTAAATTTTTAGTTGCAAGCTATAATAATCTTATTTAGTGTTTCAAATGTCTTTAACTTATCTAATAACCTATCTATACGCTGTGCGATTGTTTTATCAATAGATTTTTTTTCACGATTATAAACTTCACCTAAATTTTCTTTTAAATTAGAAATTCTTGCTCTATCGATTTTGAATGGAAACGAACACCTTTTAAAACGTTGGTAATTAATAATATGAGAGAATAGCACCATGAAACACCAATAAAAAGTAGTAGTTGATTAAAATCTATTTTTAAAGCAAAAGAAGCTAGTATGGTTGCTAAAAAAGTTAGAATTTCTTTTTTTAAATCATCAATGATGGGCTGATAATGTTGATTAACTCTTGAGAAATGTCGATGACAACATGTTCAACTTTAATTTCAACATCTTCATCGATATTTATTCTGATTAGATGTAGATTGGTTGCATTAAGTTTCATTATGACATGGTTTAACACCTCGTTTAATTAGCCTAATTTTGTTCAATAATTTTTACTAAACTTTTTTTAACTTTTATAATGTGAAAAACTTCATCTGTGTTTGAGTCGATAAAGGTATCATTTATGAGAGAGACTTTTTTATTTGATTACCATATTTAAAAATCTACATTTTATGCACCCAGGAAACCAGCAAATTTCTCCATCATTTCTCCACGCTTCCGATTAGTCAAATAAGTATAGATGTTTCTAGTTATTATATGTAGTATTTAATCAAAACACAGAAATAGTCATTTAACTTTGAAGTGACTAGCATCATTTTTGAGATGAAATCTTTTATATTTTGACAAGCTATCTGAGAAATAATTTCGTATTCAAAGTGAGGGATACGTTTTGTCCAGTGAGTAGCTAGTTGGGATAGCGTATTATGGTCGGCTTTAGTTTAATTTTTTCGATAGCTCATTGCTACGTATCTATTTTTAATAATTGTTATTTTTTGAAGTATAAGAAAAAGACTTCATTTCACTTTTTTGTTATTATATATAGAAATGTGGAGAAATTTTTAAAGATTATATAAAAAAATAAGGATGAGATAATCAAGTAGACGAAAAAGTACGATCTAAATTTCTAGATGGGGAAGGTCTTATTTTTGAAACTAGCGATGACTGTTTAACTATAGTATTCTTGTACCATGAGCATTATAACAGTTGGAGATATCTGTTATTTATTGAAAAGAAGACACTACGAGAATATATAGCAAAGCTAATAGTGGATGAAATATAACAAGCAATTATGCAATTAGTAACATTGAATAGTAAACAGACAAAAGCTACGTTGGTTTTAACTGATTTTTGAAGATCTTTTTCTCTAAGAGGTATATTCGCTATTAGATTACTAGACATTAAGTATTGGAAGGATAGAAAATATGATTAACAAGAAAAATATTAATAATTTTGTAAGTGGAATCTCTTTTTATATTAGCAATACAGCAACATTTATTCCGTATATCTTATTTTTAAGTTTGGCTAATTCAACAAAATGGTGCAGCTTTATACCAGCAATCTTATATTATACTTTAAAAATGACAGGAGTGCTTTTATTAAAAGGGGTAAGAAGCAACTTAAATAATCATATGTTATTGAATATATCTTTTCTTTTTGGGATAGCAGGTAGCCTATTTGGCATTTTGGGCTTTTTTTATTTCCCATTATATGCTGTATCAGGAATTCTATTAGGATTAACGGCATCTTGGATAAGACCTTTGAATGTACATGTTACTTATCTTAATCGAGAAAAAGGATTGAAGCCAATAACTGCACAGACATACATAGTGACTATTCTATTATTGATGGTCGTTAGTTATTCTTTATCTATTAAAGGGAACGTACATGTTTTAATTACTATGATAATTTATTTTGTTCTTTATATCATTTCTTATTGCACAACACTTAGATTCTTTAACTGTCAACAAAATAAACAAGAGAACACCAGAACTTTTAAAGTTACGCAAGATGCTTACCTGTTTCTCCTGTATTTTTTATTATTAATAGTCATGCAAGCAGGACGGTTACTGTTTAATGCTCAAATGCTGATTATAGGAACAATTCTATTTTCTATCTTGTTTTGTTTTTTCATCATTTTTAAATCGTTTAATGGTCCAAAACTACCTAAAAAAATTCATACACTGTCTTTTTTAATCGGAATGCTTACCAATTTTTTAGTCTTATTTTGTTTGATTTTTTTAAGTGGGACTCATGGCTATCAAAGTATAATTATTCAGCTCTATGTTCCTTATGTAATGGCTATAATACTTGCAAATATCTATGCTAAAAAAATTTTAAAAGCGATTCCTACAGAAAAAGTTTATTCATACCTATTAGTTGGGATAATCTTGTCTTTTTTATTATTTATACCTGACTTCTTGACAAGTTTATCCATATTTGGACTTAGTTTTATGCGATCCTTATCAGGCATTTGGTTGAATCAAGTTTATTATTCCTTCGATATAATTCAAGAAAAACAAAGAATTGTCTCTAAATATGTTATACAAAATAAAGGAAATATAACCCAACAAATTTTGTTAATCGCTAGTATTTTTTTGATTACACACCTTTCAGGAGAGTATGTAATCAATTTATTGAATGTTCATTATGTATCGCATGAGAAATATACTATGTTGATGGAACTCAAGTATAGCCAAATTATTTTCTTTGTATGTTTGGTATCTATTATGTATGTAATTGAAAAATGGCATAATAGAACAAAGAAATAAATGGCTATTTCAAATACGCTTACCTAAAATGATAGGCTAATTTTCCTTCTCATCAATGTGTAACTAAAAAATTTACTCATCACCCATTGAATGATTCTTGTTTCAGTTACAGAATTTCCTCATGAATAACTCTCTTCCTCACGTGGATTAATAATCCACGTGTTTTTACCTCTTTTAAAATAAACCTATTACTCAAAAAACTAAATGATAACTATTCTTTGACAGGCGTAGTCATTAGTAGTAGTTATAGGAGCGCAGACAAGTATCACCAACAGAAATTGAAAACCTTGTTTATATTAGGAGTAACAAGGTGCCTACAGTTAAAATTATTAATCCCAACAACGCTTTTTTCTGCATTACTTCATGCAAGACCGTTGCACTAAAAAGGACAGTAATGACAATACTTAATTTATCAATAGGTGCTACGATACTAGCAGACCCCATTTGTAACGCTTTGTAATAACACAGCCAAGATAATCCGGTAGCAAGTCCAGACAGAATTAAAAATAACCAACTACGCTTTGAAATATTTTTAATGGTAGTTTGTTTTTTCTGATAAGCAACAAGTAGCCACGAAATAACTAAAATGACAATTGTTCGAATAGCTGTTCCAAGATTGGACTCAACATTCTCAATGCCAATTTTACTTAAAATAGCCGTTAAGCTAGCGAAAAAAGCAGATAAACTAGCATATAAAAACCAGCGACTATCTGTGTCTTTTTTGATGGTAACTTTGCGTTCAATCATGAAATATGTTCCTAAGCCAATCAGAATCATTGCCAATAGTTTAAGTAATGAGAAAGATTCACCTAAGAAAACCATTGATAAAAGCATCGTTAATAGTACACTACTTTTGTCAATGGGTACCACTTTATTGACATCACCGATTTGTAATGCCTTAAAGTAACAAAGCCACGAAGCGCCGGTCGCTATTCCTGATAAAATTAAAAACAGCATACTTCTATGATCGATGGTAGTAATTAGATTTTGAGAATGAGCGATAAAAACAATTCCCCACGAAAGTACGGCAACTACACAGGTTCGAAGTGCAGTTGCTACATTGGAATCGACCTCCTCAATGCCAATTTTAGCTAAAATCGACATGATTCCAGCAAAAAAAGCAGATAAAAAAGCATACAAAATCCACATTAACCAATTCCTCCATTCTAAATAAAAAAAGACTCATTGTGGCGTAATCGTACAATGAGTCGCTACTTTCTCTGACTTGAATTCATTTTAGCATGCTTTTTGCTTTTTTCACAGAAACATTCGGGGTATAGTTAAAGAGCAAATGAAGTGAGGGAAGTAGCATGGAAAAATTAACTGAAGAACGCTTGAAAAGACAATTAACATTTCGAACGAAGCAAAGTCATTTAATCGATTATTTTCAATCATCGGTATTAGTACCGTTAGTCAAAATTAATGGTGACTACCATCTTGTGTTTGAAAAAAGGGCTGCATCCATTCGACAAGGTGGGGAAATCTGCTTTCCTGGAGGGAAAATTGATCCAACTGATGAGTCACCTCAATTAACAGCAATTAGGGAAACATGTGAGGAATTGGGCTGTCCACCAGAAGAAATTGAAATCTTTGGAAATCTGGACACGCTAATTATGCCTACAGGAATGTTAGTTCATACGTATGTTGGATTATTGCATACTTCTTTAGAGGAATTAATCATTTCAGCTGATGAGGTAGAAAAAATATTTACCGTTCCGGTATCTTTTTTTCTAGAAAATGAACCAACAGAATACCAATGTCAAGTATTGGTTCATCCTTATATTATTGATTCAACAACAGGAGAGAAAGAAATTCTGTTACCAGTGGAAGAATTAGGATTGCCCCAACGTTATCAAGAACCTTGGGGAGCAGGGCAGCATCAACTACTTTTTTATCAAACAGAAGAATTGATTTGGGGACTCACTGCGAAAATTATCGCTAATTTTGTGCATGAAATCAAACAATAAAACGACTTTCCTGCCAAAGAAAGTCGTTTTTATTAACTATTTAAGATTTTTTTATTGAATATTAGATAAAAAGCACCAGCAATCAAAGATAAAACGGCCATACTAATATAAACACCCTGATAAGCAATAAGGGGCACTAATGCTCCTAATATAGAAGGGCCTATGCCAACGCCAAAGTCAACAATAGCCAAGAAAGTCGAAGTAGCTAAACCAATTCGGTGTTCAGGAGCAACTTTAATTGCAATTGTTTGACCACTGGATAAGAAAGTACCAAAACCAGCACCAATAAAGATGGCAGCTAGTAATAACATCAAGCTATTTGTAGCAGTACCCATTAAAAACAAGCCAATAGCAAAAGCAGCAAAAGCAGGATACATGACAAAATTTTCTCCTTTGGTATCTATCCAACGCCCAGCAATTGGTCGAGAAAATAAAATTGCGATGGAATAAGCAATAAAAAAGAAACTTCCAGCAGCAACTAAATTAATTTCAGCAGTATAAGAAGTTAAGAAGCTAACAATACTTGAGTAACCAATTCCTAATAGCATACCAATCAAAGAAATTGGTACAGCTTTTTTTTCTAAGAAATGATGAATTGAAATTTTTTGTTGTGAATGTGTAGGCATCGCTTTTTTTGTTTTAGGCATGCGTAAGATGAATCCACCAAATATTCCAAATATTAATAAAATAATGGATAGTGTAATAATTGTATTAAAAGATAGTTGACGCACTAAAAACATACCTAACATAGGGCCTGTAGCAGAAGCTAAAGTGGTACTTAATGAGTAGTAGCCAATCCCTTCACCTCGACGTTCTATTGGAATAATCTGTGCGGCAACGGTATTTGTAACAACTGAAGTCGTACCAAATCCAATTCCGTGAATAAACCGGACAATCATTAACAGAAATAAATTGTTAATAGGGTAATAAAAGAAAGAAGAAACTAAATAAATTCCTAGACCAATAAATAGCATCTGTTGGTAACCAATGCGTTCAATAATACTGCCTGTAATGATTCGAGAAACTAATGCTCCTAAGATGAAAATTCCGACAGCACTGCCTGCTTGACTAGGTGAAGCACCTAATGATGCCATTGAAAACTCAGCAATAATAATCATTAATAAGTAATAAACTAAATATGTAATGAAATTAATAAGTGCGACTAATATAAAATCTTTTGTCCATAATTTTGATTTCCCCAAAGAAATACCTCCTAAACTATTTTTCATAAATTTTCTAAAGCTTTTTCATTATAGCATCGACTATTTATTAGTTAAAATATATAATAAATTATATATTTATTCTTTTTAGCTATAAGGAGAGACGATGGAATTAAGACAGTTACACTATTTTAAAGTAGTTGCTCATTTAGAAAATATGACTGCAGCAGCTGAAGCGCTACATATTGCACAACCTTCATTAAGTAAATCAATTGCTCATTTAGAAGAATCCCTAGGAGTAAAGTTATTTGATCGAATTGGAAAACGGATTAAATTAAACGAATACGGAACCATTTTTCTAGTTTCTGTGGAACGTATTTTTCGTGAGTTAGAGTATAGCAAATATCAACTAAACCATTTAATTGAAACCAAAGAAAACAGTGTTACGATTGGCGCATCTTCTTCAAGGTTTTTGCAAGAACTATTTCAAGAGTTTTTCTTACAGCATCCAACAAGAAGATTCAAAATTGCACACATTACACAGCAACAAGAGCTAGAAGCTAAATTATTAGATGGGGAAGTTGATTTAGGAATTTTTTATACTCCAATTCGTCATCCTGAAATTGCGTGCCAACCGCTGTTAACTGAAGAAATTTATTTAGCGGTTCCGCCGAATCATCCGCTAGCAGATCGGAAAAGTGTTCATCTAAATGAAGTAGCAGAAGAACCGTTTATTAGTGTGACAAGTGATTATGCTTTTGGAGAAATGACTAAACTATTTTGTCGCGAAGCAGGTTTTAATCCAGATGTGGCATTTGAAATTGAAAGCTTTGATTTCATTATTCAGTTAGTACATGCGGGTTTCGGTGTAACCTTTGTTCCACATTCTTGGACGGAAAACAAACATCAAACATCATTACCGCTACTGCAGATTGATTCACCAACTTGTCAGCGAACAATTTGGTTGTCTTGGTTGAAAAATCGCTATCAAACACCGATTACACAAGGCTTTAAAAAATTTGCAACTCATTTTTTTGAACAAAAAAAGAACCAATTATAAAAAATTGGCCTCGTTCAGATTCTTAATAAAAATTGTGTAATTATCTATACAAGCGAATTTGTTGTACGGTTTCTTCATTGATTGGATGTAGCACATTATTATAAACAAAATAAGCGACACCTAAGAATAGTGAACCAGCAATGAAGAGTTTTGTCATTTTTTTCATCAAGCGACACTCCTTTATTCATTCTAGCAATAGTTTATCGTGAGGAGAAAAAAAGAACCATCGAAAGAAGTGAAAACAAACGAACAAAATTGTTAGATAGCAAATATTAAAGTCCGATGAGGGAGACTAAAAAAAGTCCTGGTTTTCAATTAGTTGAAAACCAGGACTTTTTATTCTCACTTAGGTTTGTAAAACATACGATTAGCTTTTGACAGTTTGACTTAATCCATTCCGATTAAATAATCGTCATCGTGCATAGCTTCAACAGATCCAAGTAGATAACCATTCCCAACTTGTGAGAAGAAATCATGATTACTTGTACCTGTAGAAATACCGTTCATGACAATTGGATTTACGTCATTTGCAGTATCAGGGAAGAGTGGATCTTGCCCTAGATTCATCAGAGCTTTATTAGCATTGTAACGTAAGAACGTTTTTACTTCCTCAGCCCAACCGATTTCAGCATATAATTGATCAGTGTATCTTTCTTCATTTTCATATAATTCAAAGAGTAATTCATACATCCAATCTTTTAACGTTTGTTGCTCGTCTTCAGGTAATTGGTTGAATCCTAATTGGAATTTGTAGCCAATATATGTTCCATGTACAGACTCATCACGGATAATCAATTTAATAATTTCAGCTACATTTGGAAGTTTATTATTTCCTAGATAATAAAGTGGTGTATAGAAACCAGAATAGAATAGGAAAGTTTCTAGATAAACGCTAGCAACTTTTTTCTCAAGAGCAGTTCCATTTTTGTAGATTTCATTGATCTTTTCAGCTTTTTTTTGTAGAAATTCGTTCGTATTTGTCCATTCAAAAATTTCTTCAATTTCTTTTTTCGTATTTAATGTACTAAAAATAGATGAGTAACTTTTGGCATGGACAGATTCCATGAATTGAATATTATTTAAAACAGCTTCCTCATGAGTCGTACGAACATCTTTTTTTAATTGATCCATACCACTTTCTGATTGAATAGTATCTAATAAAGTTAAACCACCAAAAACATGTCCAACCATTTCTTTTTCTTGTTCAGAAAGACTACGCCAATCATCTAAATCATTAGAGAGAGGAATACGAGTGTCTAACCAGAATTGCTCGGTTAATTTTTCCCAAGTGGATTTATCGATAACGTCTTCGATTTCATTCCAGTTGATTGCTTTATAATAAGTGTTTGCCATGAAAAGGCCTCCTCTTTGAACTAGATTACACAACTTTCACATTGATTGCTGCCAATTTCTTCTGCATCGTCAGTAAATGTACGAATATAATAGATAGATTTAATTCCTTTGTGGAAAGCGTAGTGACGTAGAATATTTAAATCACGAGTTGTTTGTTTACTTGTATCTTTCCATTCATACAACCCTTCAGGAATTTCAGAACGCATAAATAAAGTTAAACTCATGCCTTGATCAATGTGTCTTTGAGCAGTCGCATAGATATCAATAACTTTTCGCATATCCATGTCATAAGCTGATTTATAATAACTAATAGTATCATTTGATAAGTGAGCAGCAGGATAATAAATCTTCCCAATTTTCTTTTCTTGACGCTCTTCAATTAAACGAGTAATTGGATGTAGGCTTGCACTTGTATCGTTAATGTAAGAAATAGAGCCATTTGGTGCTACGGCTAAGCGATTTTGATGATATAAGCCATCTTTTTTAACTGCATCAGCTAATGCTTGCCAATCCGCACCTGTCGGGATTTTAATTCCTTCAAATAGCGCAGCAATTTTTTCTGATTTTGGTTGATAATCAGCTTGAATGTAGCTTTCAAAATAATGACCATTTGCATAGTCTGATTTTTCAAAGTTATGGAAAACTTCACCACGTTCTTTAGCAATTGCGTTACTTTCCATTAATGTCCAGTAATTTAACAACATGAAGTAAATATCTGTAAATTCAATAGATTCTGGAGAACCATATTCCATTTGATTTTTAGCAAAATATGTGTGTAATCCCATTGCACCTAAACCGATTGTATGATTCAAATGATTCCCGTTTTGAATAGAAGGAACAACATCAATGTCAGAAGCATCCGTTACGTATGTTAATGCACGCGTCATTGTCCGAACTGATTTACCAAAGTCTGGACTCTCCATTAAGTTTACAATGTTTGTTGAACCTAAGTTACAGCTGATATCTGTTCCTAATACTTCATATTCTTGTCTGCCATTTAAGACAGAAGGTTCTTGGACTTGTAAAATCTCAGAACATAAATTACTCATGATAATTTTACCATATACAGGATTTGCACGATTTGCAGTATCTACATTGATGATATATGGGTAACCAGATTCTTGTTGTAATTTAGAAATTTCATTTTCTAAATCACGTGCACGAATTTTTGTTTTACGGATACGTGGGTTAGCGACTAAATTATCATATTCTTCTGTAATATCAACGTAAGAGAAGGGAACACCATATTCTTTTTCAACACTATATGGACTGAATAAGTACATCTCTTCATTTTTACGTGTTAGTTCATAAAATTTATCTGGAACAAGCACGCCTAATGATAATGTTTTTACACGGATTTTTTCATCAGCATTTTCTTTTTTTGCAGATAAAAAGCTGATAATATCTGGATGAAAAACGTTCAAATAAACAACACCAGCACCTTGGCGTTGACCCAATTGATTGGAATAACTAAAACTATCTTCAAATAATTTCATAACAGGCATAACACCACTTGCTGCACCTTCATAACCTTTAATAGGAGCACTTGCTTCACGTAAGTTAGACAAAGTAATACCTACACCACCACCGATACGAGATAATTGCAACGCAGAATTAATTCCACGACCAATAGAGTTCATATCGTCTGTTAATTGGATTAAGAAACAAGAAACAAGTTCACCACGGCGTTTTCTTCCAGCATTTAAGAAAGAAGGGGTAGCAGGTTGATAACGTTGATGAATCATTTCATCTGCTAAAGATAAAGCTAATTCTTCATTGCCATCTGCAAAATATAAAGCATTAAATGCTACACGATCTTCATAACTTTCAAGGTATTCAGTACCATCATTAGTTTTTAAAGCATATTGTGAGTAGAATTTATAGGCAGCCATAAACGATTTGAAATGAAATTCTTGATCATCTAAAAAGGCGTATAATTTTTCAATGAAATCAGGCGTATACTTATTGATAAACGCTTCTTCCAAATAATCATTAGCAATTAGATAATCAATTTTATCTGTGACTGAAGCGAATTTTTTAGTATTTGGTTCGACATTTTCTTTAAAGAAAGCTACGAGAGCTTCTTGATCTTTGTGTAATGGAATCTGTCCATTCACTGGACGATTGATTTCATTGTTTAACTTGAAGTAAGTGACGTCTTTTAACGTTTTTAAACTCATTCGTACACACAACCTTATCTCTATATTTTAATACTTCATAAAAAAATGGACTTGCTAGTCACAGGTGACGGACAAATCCAAGGTAAATCTGATTTTCTTTGGAACGAAAATTAGCTTGCTAATTGGCGTAGTTGATCTGGGCGGAAGCCGACAACGGTTGTTGCATCAGATGTAATAACAGGAACACTTTGGAAACCTTGCTCTTTTAACCAATCAATAGCATTGGGTTCATTGTCGATATTGATTTCTTCAAAGCTAATATTGTTATCTGCCAAAAAGCGTTTAGCCATTTTACATTGCATGCAGTTGTTTTTTGAAAATAATTTGATGTTCATATATAGTTCCTCCTTATGTATCACAGGTCATTTGTCTTATATGAATAGTATAATGAACTGTCGGAGAAAGTCAAATGAAAAAATACTATATATAGTGTTTGTGAATAAGGGAAACACTATTTGTTGTGGTTTTTTAAAAGTCTTTTCATAATCGAGTGCGATGAATAGTGGGGTTTAAAGCGAAACACACTTTATATATTGTAGCTGAAAAACGTCAAAAAGTAAAAAGAAATTCTGTAAAGTTTTTAAATTCACAAGTGAAATGAAAAAAGAAAGATTGATTATTTTCAATCTTTCTTTGATTTTAATTATGCCCAAATATCTGCAGCAATTTTTTGCAATAAATCAATTTTTGCCCACTGTTCCTCTTCAGATAATTTATTGCCTTC
The DNA here is from genome assembly GCF_058216475.1 of Enterococcus sp. AMC2644. Lineage (NCBI taxonomy): Bacteria > Bacillati > Bacillota > Bacilli > Lactobacillales > Enterococcaceae > Enterococcus > Enterococcus sp. AMC2644. The sequence goes on along the minus strand of NZ_CM177095.1, from coordinate 703,739 downwards.
TTCTGTGGATGCGAATCCACATTGAGGACTAATTGCTAGATTTTCTAAGGGAACAAAATGAGTAGCTTCTTGAATTCGAGCTTTAATTTCTTCAGGATCTTCAAGTTCAGGAAATTTAGAGGTGACTAATCCCAAAACAACTTTACTATTTGGATTTTTCCAATAGCGTAATGGTTCAAAATCTCCAGCACGGTCAGAATCATATTCTAAAAAGAAGCCGTCATAATTTGTTGCAAATAATTCTTTAGCAATTGGTTCATAGCCACCCGAAAATAACCAAGAAGAGGCATGATTCCCACGACAAATATGTGTTGTAATGAAAAAATCATCGGGTTTGTTTTCTAGTGCATGATTAATGATAGTTGTACAAATTTTTGCAATTTCAGAAGGATCAATTTCTTTTTCAAGTAAAGCTTCACGTTTTGCTGCATCAGCTAGAAATGCCCAATTAGTATCGTCAAATTGTAGGTAACGACAGCCTTCATTATAAAAGGCTTGAATAGCTTGTTGATAAGTTTGACCTAAGTCGTAATAGAAGTCTTCTAAATTAGAGTAAATTTCTTTAATTTTTGATGAGCCGTCATTAGCAAGTAATTCTTGACGCAAAATCATTGTTGGGCTTGGAATCGTTGCTTTGGCAATTGTACCATCCTTTGTATCACCAACTGTATTTTTTAGAAAAATAAAATCCTCTAGAAACGGATGCTTTGTATTGAAGGAAATTTTATTAACAACACGAATATTATAAGCTGGCGCATTTTTTCCTTTAAACTGCTGATTATAACCATTTTCTGGAACATAACCTTCTATGCCATTTAAATGTTCTAAAAAATCAATGTGCCAAAAACCACGACGAAATTCTCCGTCTGTTATCCCTTTAATTCCCAATTTTTTTTGAGCTTCGACTAAGCGAATAATTTCTTCATCTTCAATCTTACGTAAGTCTGTTTTTGAGATTGTGCCTGCAGCTAGTTTGGCACGTGCGTCTTTCAGGCGACTCGGTCTTAAAAAACTTCCAACATGGTCAACGGTAAATGGAATAAATGTACTCATGAATGTTCCCTCATTTCATAAATTATTAGAAAAATTCTTTTGTGAGAAAATAAAAAAAGCCTTCTACTAGCTTAACTAGTAAAAGGGCGCACAATTCACGCGGTACCACCTTTAATTAGGAAAAATTTCCTATCTCAAATCTGAAAAAAATCAGAAGGTCCTGTTAACGAAGGACATCCGCATTTGACTACCTATCGTCAAATAATCCTCAAAGGCCATTTTCAACTTATAATAATTAACTCTTTTCACCAAACCAGAGTTTCTCTAAAATTACGCAAAGCTTACTTTCCTTATCACTGGAGAATATTTTCTATTGAAATTCATCTTACATGAGTAAAATTTAATTGTCAAACTCATTATTTTTAAAAAATAAAATTTTAAAAATAATAGATAACTGTTGATATAATAGTGTTTTTTTTAATTTAATTATTAAAAAATAGCATTTTATGTTAAAAAAACATTGTAATTTTCAGTAAATTCTAATAGAATTAACATTAAGTTAAAAAAAGATTAGGGGGACGATTTATGAAGAAGAAAAAATTATTAGGAACATTACTAGTAAGTACTATTTTATTAGGAGCTTGTACAACAGGTGGAACTTCTAAAACAGACGATAGTGGAAAAACAGGGGCAGGGGAAACCGAGCAAGTTTTTAATTTAGCTGTTGCGCAAGAAATGCCTACTGCTGATTTATCGATTGCAACGGATACGATTAGTTTTACCGCATTAAACAATGTGTATGAAGGGTTATACCGTTTAGATAGCGAAAATAAACCACAACCAGCAGCTGCTGTCGAATTAGCGGAATTGAGTGAAGATGGTTTAACTTATAAATTAAAATTAAGAGAAGATGCCAAATGGTCAAACGGTGATTCAGTGACAGCGGCAGATTTTGTTTATGGTTGGCAACGTACAGTAGATCCTGAAACAGGTTCGCAATATGCCTATCTTTATGAAGTAGTAGAAAATGCGACTGATATTATTAATGGGAAAAAACCAGTAACCGATTTGGGAATTAAAGCAGTCGGCGATTATGAATTAGAAATCAAATTAGCTGTAGCGACACCTTACTTTGATTATCTTTTGGCATTTCCTTCATTTTTCCCACAACATGAAGCAACAGTAAAAGAATTCGGAGCTGAGTACGCGAAGAAGACAGATACAGCCGTTTACAATGGACCATTTACTTTAGGTGATTTTGATGGGCCGGGAGTAGATACAGAATGGTCATATGAAAAAAATCCAGAATATTGGGATGCAGAAAATGTTAAATTAGAAACGGTTAACGTCTCAGTAGTAAAAGAGTCTTCAACTGGTTTGAATTTGTTCCAAGATGGACAATTAGATGATGTCATCTTGACAGGGGAATTAGCGCAACAAAATGCAAGTAGTTCAGAATTTGTTACAATAAAAGAATCTCGTACAAGTTATATTGAAATGAATCAAAGAGAAAAGGATTCTCCATTTAACAACGTCAATTTACGAAAAGCTTTGTCTTATGCAATTGATCGTGAAGCATTAGTTAAACAAGTCTTAGGAGATGGTTCGGACTTTTCAACAGGCTTGATTCCACAGAATATGTCATTCAATCCAGATACAGGAAAAGATTTCGTTGAGGAAACAACGAATAATACAGAATATGATGCTGAGAAAGCTAAAGAATATTGGGAGAAAGCAAAACAAGAATTAGGAATTGATTCATTAAGTTTTGAACTACTATCAGATGATACCGATTCTATAAAAAAAGCAGCTGAATATGTTCAAGGTGTTTGGAATGATACGTTAGATGGTGTTGATGTTACTATGACAAATGTGCCATTTAGTGTTCGCTTAGACCGCTCAAATGCAGGTGATTTTGAAGTTGTGTTTGGTGGTTGGGGAGCTGACTACGCAGATCCAAGTAGCTTCACTGATTTGTTTGTAACAGGAAATGCATATAACCGTGGTCGTTGGAGTAATGCAGATTATGATAAAGCAGTTAAAGATGCTGCAACAACCTACGCTACTAAACCAGCAGAACGTTGGCAAGCATTATTAGATGCAGAAAACATCATAATTGAAGATATGGGAACTATTCCAGTATATCAACGAGCAGAAGCACACTTACGCGCTGAAAAAGTGAAAAACGTGGTTTCTCACGGTGCAGGCGCTTCTCATGACTACAAATGGGCTTATATTGAAGAATAAAAAATGAATCGCTCACCAAGACTAGATAATTAGTCTTGGGGGCGATTTTTTTGCGGGGCTAGTGAAAGATTACGCGACCAACCAATAGCACCAGAAAGTAAAAATAAACTAATAATCGTGCCTTCGCGAACAAACAAGGGCAAGTAAAATAAGTAGGAGAGTAGTAACGAAAGCAGTACACAAATCACATCAATACTATAGCGATAAAAAGCAAAGCTATTTGTTGTCCGTTCAGAGATAAGTAAACAAAAATTTTCAATTGGAAACTTTAGTAAATCTAGCCGCAAGACTTGTCCTGTACCAATTCCACCAATAATTGTTCCTATAACAAAGAAAAACAAACGCCATCCATAAGAGATTAATATGATATCTGAAAACAAATAATACAGGATAAAATTAATCACTTCTCCAAAAGTAATTAAAGAAAAGAGCATGAGAAGATATTGTTTTTTATCTTTTTGTGTATCCATTCCCCAGCAAATCAATAGAAAACCAATGTTGATGATTGAGGTGATCGTGCCAATTTTTAATGACAAGACACCAGATAACGCCGTATTGAGTGAATTAAAACTGCTCACGCCAATCATTGCTTTGATGGTCATACTGATACCTAAAGCACTAATAAAATAGAAGATAAGAGACTGAAAAATCGTTTTAAACTTCATCGGATTCCTCCTTTATCGTGTTGTAGTTATTATATCTAAACTGAAGAAGAAGTATAGGAGAAATCTCATGTTTAGGAGAAAAAAACTGAGAAATTTTTTATAAGAATCAATCAGATTTAAATATCCCCACTGTTTTCTAGAAATAATTAAAGCACGCGTCTCTAGTTTTCAATTTAACTCAAATGAATTCATCTAAAAAAACAGAATTCAATCTTTTTTCTATTTTAAAAGATAAAGCAAAAGCTTTGAAAAGTCAGAGGAATGGCCAACTGATGATTGTTTAATTTCTAGCAGTTTTATTGACAAATTAACGCTAATCCAAACAGAAGAACATACTAAAAATATTGTTGTGAAGAAATACAAGCTGAAATTACTGAATATCTCGTCGTGAGCTATCGCTACTTATTGTACGTTGTATGCTATGCAACGGCTAAGAAAGCTAGAGTATATTGAACAAGCACGGCTGTTATCAAGTAAATCGAGAAGGAAGGGGTATCTATCGGGAACAACTTATTCAATAAAAGTTATTTCTCTAAAATAAATAATGAAAAAAACATTGCATTTTAAAATAAGCAGGTGTAAGATAATAAAGTATTAAATGAGTGCTACTTACTTTTAAGCAAGCAACATTCATTTTACGGGGGTATAGCTCAGTTGGTAGAGCAGCAGACTCTTAATCTGCGGGTCTAGGGTTCGAGCCCCTATGCCCCCATGGGTGCCAAACCCACGAAGTCGGAGAATTGTTGGTGCGAAAGCATTTCGAAAACGATTCTCGCGGCTTCTTTTTTTATTATTCAGTTTAAAGATAATCTTCAAAAGATAATAGTAAAATTCCCTACGTTGAAATTTGTTGATCAAATAAAATCGCTCCTTCAAAAAGAAATCATGACGTATTGTGTACATGGATCGTTATAAATTGGACGTATCTAATTAGGACATAATTAACTTTCATAGATCAATAAATACCTTCGAGAAGCGTGAGAGAACGATAGACACTTCTCTAAGGATATTTTTATTTTTCAAAAGATAATATTTTCGTTAGTAATCGTGTTTCTAGTCTACCTAATAGGCTTCATCTAAAATTGTATGTGAATTTCTAGCATCATCAATCATTTGACGAAGGGAGTCAAAGGTCAGAAATGGTCTTTCACTTGATTAAAGGTATTAATATCTCCTTCTGTCGCATATACGATTGTTTCAAAATGGATTCTAGGATAATTTGCTTTCATTTTTATGCTCTTCTATATATTTTTTCATCATAACATCCAGAGAAGCTATCTCTATTAACAGTGGAACGACTGAAGTTTAATAGCTTAGAAATTTCTAAATCAGTCAGCCCCATAAAGTGATAAAGGAGAATGATTTTTCTTTTTAGGTAATCTTTGTAGGGCTTCACCAAATAACCCATCTTTCACGCTAACAGAGATGCCATGTAAGGCAAAAAACTTAAAATCGATAGAATAACTATCTTCAATGGAAAACTGGTTAATGGTGTATTTACCCAGTTCAGAAAATGAAACTTCTTTTTTTGACAGACGAGATAAATGTCGCATATAGTCAATGTATTCATCTTTTATGACTCTCTTACAAAAGGAATCAAATTGTTTCTCTGTTGTTAAATGAAATTCAGAGAGTTTCATAGTTGTGCACCCTCTTTCGGAAAGGAGAAAATGACGGAAATTGATAAAAATAATTGAAAGAAAATAAAAGCTACAAATTTTGTTAACTTTTGTAACTTTTTGAAAACTAGAATATAATGTGAAAAAACACACATTGATAATGTGTCTTACACTTTGTAGTAAATTTGTTTTTTAATAATGGTATAAAGTTCCAGAACAATAGATTTGTTATATCAAATGTACCTTTGATTAAAGGCCATTCAACAAAAAATGGCCAAAGCCATCTTTCGTTGTGTCTATTTTCTATAATTCAAAAAAACTGCTGAAATAAGGGCTTTTTTTAGTCGACAGAAGTTTTGATTCATATTAGAAATGAATAAATATAGTGGTTGTTTGATTATAAGTAGGGTCAGTAGAATGTATAAGAGAAATCTTATCGTAAAAAGAAAAGTGAGTTTGACTGAAAATAATTAAGACTAGCAATTAAGTGGACTTATGAGGGAGGAAACGGAGAATACTATAGTTGTATAGTCATAAAATTTAACAAATCACTTGAGGTTTTTCTTATTTTACTTTATATTCAGATAAATCAAAAAGCTATAATTTTCATTTCTTTATAATCGTTATAATAAAAAACGGACATAAAAAGTATTTGCAAAAAATTAATGAACTGTGAACTAAAAGTTAATAGGAGGAATGTGGTTATGTATAATCATCAGATTGAAGTTTTACTTTTTATAGAGATACCAAAGACTTAATGATTTTTTCTGAAAAAGCAATAGATAGAGCGAAAATAGTGTTGATGAATCGAATAACATCATTAGAGTGGAAATTTATTTTTAACTCCGGTTAGTTTTTTTTATGCTGATTTGGAATAAATCCATTCGTATATACCCATGCAACTATTCTTGATACAATTAAAAATTTAGGAGTGAATATTGATTTCATTTTTGGAGTCTCTGATTCAATTAGAAAGTTAAACTATTGGAACTTTTTTAAGGTAGGTAATTTTAGTTATTTCATATCAAAAGCTCATCATTTAAGTCATAAAAAAATGATTAGATTTAAAAATTTGCATGGAAAATCTTTGATGATGCTCATAGCTGGAGATGCACCTGACAATGATAAATTAAGGAAATTTATCATCAACAACCATCCGAAAATAAATACTATAGATATTCCTAATTTTTATGATATAGATATGTTTAACTTGTGTCACCAAGTGGGAAATATCTTACTTACATGTAATATCTGGAAAGATATACACCTAATGTTGAGTACAAACGCACTAGATTGGAGTGAAAGATCGTAGGCATGTGGTTTTTGAAATATGGCAGTTAAAAAAATTTTTTTTTTTTTATAACTGAACAAAAAAAGAATAAAATGGACCGTTACTGTTTTATATTATAATAATAAGTCTAATTGTAAATTTTTGTCGAGTAGGTTGGTGGAATGAGGAGAAAGAAAATTGGATGGATTGCTCTTTTTTTAATTATAAATAGCGGAATTCCAACAATTTATGCGAGCACTCTCAATTCACAAGGTTCAATTGAATTTCCAACTCCAACTGATCTAGTACCTCCTTTGGATTCGAACAATCCTAAAAATATTTTACAGGCAGTGGATTCAAATCAATTAGGAACGTCTCAACCATTATCAATTGATTATATTTCCAAGACAAATTTTGGGAATCAAAAGATTACAAAAGTGGATCGAGCTTATTTTGCCTCACCTGATCAACTATATGCTGTCGGTTCAGAGGAAAATGTGTCTGATACTACAGTCGAAGGACCCATCTATCTACAAATATCTGATAGAAGAGGAACTTTGAGCGGATGGAATCTCTTTCTCAAACAAAATGATCAATTTAGAACGAATGATGGAGATGAATTAAATTGGGTGGAATTATAGTTTTCTTTGGGAGAACTTATTTCTACTGTTAATTCTGATTTTCAACCATCTATACCAGCAAATCATTTTGGTATGAATAGTGTCTTAGCTCGAGTTATTTATGCTGAAAAAGGAGAGGCATTAGGAACATAGATTTATCAATTTGGTTCAAATTTGTAGCCCTTGATGTACATGGTAGTTCTGTCAAGTTATCTCAGACGTACTCTACGACCTTAACGTGGATACTTGCGGATGCGTCTAATTGAATGGTGAGTAAAGAAAAACTAGCTATACGAGGTGGAACTCATGAAAAAATAACTAAGAAATTGATGAGTAGTGTTTTAGTTGTCATGGTTTCACCAATTATTCTCAATTTAAATAGGATTGATTTCATTCATGTTTTGATGAAGAGAAGTCAATAACGATAGATTCGGAATTTTTAAAGGAAGATACTACTGAGAGTAGTTCTCTAACAGAAAATTTTGAAATATAAATATTTTCGCGAAAGGACTACGAAGTTGCCAATTGGAATGAATTCGTTGCAGCTCTTAAAAACGAGCACGTGAATAGTATTGTAGTTATTTCAGATTTGGTTGCAACGAGTAGTTCCATAATCAATCGAGAGATTGATATTGTTTTTTCTGAGCACCAATTAAATAGTCAAACCTATACGATGAATATCATAAATGATGAAAAGTGACGATTCGTAATATAAAATTTTTAGGAAATTCTGTAGGTAAGTTATTTACAAGTCCTGTTGATAGCCAAAATGGGATTATTTTACAAGAAGAAATTCATTCTTTAGTTGGAAATACAGTCGGAATTGCTCAAATGGTGGGTGGGACACTTATTTTTGATCAAGCGAACATGACTTATAGTCGTGAAGTAGATAATCAAGTCCTCGTCCAAATTGAAAATCTTATTGTCACGAATCAATCTAAGGTGGAAAGTAATTCTAATAAAGTTTATCTGAATAATCATTCGAATGGTCAAAATGGAAGTGTTCGGATCGAATAACAGTCGATAGTCACCACTAAAAGTTTAAAGAAAGATTGCCTATGGTATTTTATAGGAAGCAAATCAGTACATTGATTTTACCGTGAAGGATCAATTGAGCTTAACAATCGCAGGAAACGCACCGATGGGTGATGAAGAACGTTCAAGTTTGTTGGTTGTGGCAGTTTCTCAAGTGGGGGATGTGACGATTAATGTTGAAGAAAAATCTAGGTTAGATGTTTCAACAGATCGGTCATCTGCTATTGTTTTTTCAAGTTTGGAGGGTGTTTTTAATCTCAAAGATCATTCAGAGTTACAGTTGTCACAGACAAGCTTAACTGCCCAAAATCAATCGACATTGCGATTTTGGCTAAGAGGCAATATGACTTTTAATGTTGACGATAATTCCGAATTACAAATTTTAAAAGATTCACCCCCTCCTGGACCCGCAATTCGAATGTATGGTGACAATAATAAAATTAATGTCACAGAAGATACCCACTTTTCAGTGATTAATCATGGAGTTTACATACCACGAAATACGAAAGATATCGGCAATCAAGCTATTTATTTTCCAAGTGGGAGTGGCAAGAATTTAATTTAACAGGTGAAAATAGCAGTATCTATTTACAAGCTGATTTCGGTTCCGCAATAGATGGATTGACTTATCAAGCAAGTGTCAATACTTCTAAAGGGATTTATTTTGTTGCTAGAGGCAGAACGAACGCATTTAATGAAGGCATTTTTAGAGCGTGGAAACTGGTTTTTCAAAGTGATTATTTGAATTATTTTGATTTTGCTAATCTACGTTCTAGGTGAGTGAATATTTTTACTGCTAATCATGACTCAACATTCACTAGTTTAGACTTGGGTCTCTCTTTATGGAAAAAGGGAATAGATATAATCGGGAATCTAGCCAACCAATGAATATTTTTTGACTTTAGCATGTTCGGAATTAATTATGCTAACTTGGATAAGATCACAAACTCTCAGATGGCAGGAACTTTCTGCAAATGGATTACGAGATTGGACCAGAATGACCGAAAATAATCTGCTCGCGGAAATTGATGAAATCATTCTACCAACCAACGCTGACAAATATATTTATGTCCATGCAAGTGTTTCTGAATATATTGGCGAAATTCGAGATGCTTATCTCAATGAAGTAAAAGCCATCGTTGAAATTATTGATGATGACGACAAAGTAGTGTCGACGGTGGAAGGTGTGACTTAAAATTCGGATTTAGTTATTCATGATTCTGATTCGAGAGCAGGAATAACCAAAATTCCTACACTAGATGGAGAATTTCTTAAAAAAGGGTATCGGTTAAGAATAAAGGCTGTTCATAGAGGACAAGATTCTGAAGAAAATTGGATACGTCAAAGAAATGCTAATAAATTTCCTGAAAGCCAAGCTGTTATTGATGTGGTGCCATAGTCAGTGAAGATCAAAGACAAGCTTGAAACTATTCCGACCTCTCAAAGAACCCTTAGAGGAATGGGAAAACCCAATAATACCGCGTATCTATTTTTTAATGGTGTTGATTCAAAGTTGTCGTGGACTTTAGAAAATATTCCAAATCCATAAGAATAAAACGGAGGAACGTATGATGAAAAATAAAAAAAATGGCTCACGATATTAGTACTTTCAAGTAGTTTAACAACAGCTAATGTGGCTTTTGCAGATGATGATTCTGGTTATGATACAAAGGGGGTCATTAAGTTTAAACCTGGAACAGAACTTACCCAACCGATAGATCCTACCGATCCGACTAAACCTATTTTGCCTGAAAAACCGAATAATCCAAGTGCTCCAAATCAAGAGACAAAAGGGCCATTATCCATTGATTTTGCCTCTAATTTAAATTTTGGCAAGCAAAAAATTACGTCACAAGATGAAGTTTATTATGCCAAACCGCAAAAATATACTGTTTTGAATGGCGATGAAAATGCTGGAACACCGACAGAAGGACCAAACTTTATCCAAGTAACAGATAATCGTGGAACAGAATCAGGTTGGTCATTGAAAGTGAAACAATCGGGGCAATTTCAAACAGATAGTGGGAAAGAATTATCAGGAGCCCAACTTTCTTTTAATAATGGGAGTGTGATTAGTGTCTCCGATTCTGGTATTCCAGTCGGCAATAGTAGTTTTACCTTAATCTCGGATAATTCACAAGAATCCAGTGTAATGGCAGCCACTTCTGGCAACGGATCCGGCACTTATTTATGGCGTTGGGGTACAGATGCGACAACCGGTGCGGAAAGTATCGAACTGTCAATTCCTGGTGCAACCACAAAATATGCTGAAAAATATACAACTACACTGGAATGGGTACTAACAGATGTTCCTGACTAAGATTGGGAGAGGAGATTTTTTATTGAAAACATTGAATCGCTTAGTCGTCATCGTAGGAATGATAACCACCTTATTATTAGTCAATACAGTGCAAGTGTCCGCCAGCCAGTTCAGTTTTTCAGTTACGCCAATTGCTTCAGAAAAACAAATTGATAAAGAAAAAACGTATTTTGATTTACTTTTAGCTCCTAATGAAGAAGAAGCTGTCGATGTGCTATTAAGAAATGATACAGATCATAAAATTTCAGTGGAAGTATCTGTAAACAGTGCAACAACCAATTCCAATCTTGTGGTCGAATACGGAGCAAATCAAATGGAAAAAGATACTAGTTTGGCCTTTGATATAGCCGACCTTGTAGAATATCCTGAGACGGTTCAGTTAGAGGCAAACAGCGAAAAGAAAGTTCGGTTTAAAGTAAAAATGCCAACAGAGACATTTGATGGCGTACTTGCAGGAGGAATTACTTTTAAAGAAAAAGAAAATTCACAAGCAACGACTGAAGTGCAAGAAGCTGACCTATCCATCGTCAATGAGTTTTCTTATGCTGTGGCTTTATTGATGCGACAAAACTTAAATGAAGTTATTCCAAATCTAAATTTAGAGAAAGTCGAAGCAGGGCAGATTAATTCTAGAAATGTTATTTTAGCAGAATTGCAAAATGATCAAAAAACTTATATTAATCAAGTTTCTGTACAAGCGAGCATTGTCAAACATAATAGCTCTCAAGTACTGTATTCAGAAAATAAAAACCATTTACAAATTGCTCCTAATACAAGATTTCAATTTCCCATTTCCTTGAATGGAGAAAAATTAGCACCTGGAGAGTATCATCTTTCAATAACGGTTTTGGGAAATAAAGCGGAAAATGGGGAATTTCAACAAGAACTGGATGGAGAGGTAGTAAACTATCAAAATCAATGGAAACTACAAAAAGATTTTACCATTGAGGAGGAAGTTGCCAAAGAATTAAACGAACAGGACGTAACGGTCAAAGCTACACCATGGCTATTATACATTATCGTTGGAATTTTTATTGTTCTAGTATTGACTGGAATGTGGATAGTATTAAAAAAAACAAAAGAGAAAGAGAGGTGAAGTCATAAATTTCTAATCTAACTTGAAATTTATGTAGATGAATGAATAAATATAAATATCTCATTTTGTTCAGCTCGATTCTACTTTCTTTCGTTCAAGTAGGAGTCAGCACCGTTAATGCCGATACAGATACGGAAATACCCATCTATAATCCAGTGAATCCTAATCAAGTGGTTGACCCTGTGGACAGTCTGGATATTACTGAAAGTAGTGAAGAACCAGAAGCTGAAATTGTGGAAGCCGTCATTGAAACAGAGGAACCAACTAAAAGTGAAGAATCAGAAGTTGAGGATAACGTTGAAGATAAAGTAGAAACCGTCGAATCAACGAATAGAAAACGTGACGAAATAAAACAAGTGTATTTAGATGAACATTTCTTTGAGCAAGAAGAAGTTTCATTAAATGACGATAGTTCAGGTGGGGCCGGTTTTGATCGACCAATGATTTCTGAATATGTTGCTCTAGTTAGTGAATTTACCGGTACCGTTATTTACGGAAGAAAGAATTGATAAACTATGAACTATGAATTTTGTTTAAATAAAGATGATCAAAGAAGTTATAACTTATTCAAATATCTTGAACAAAGACCTACTTTGTCAGAGCAAGTTCTAAAAATTCAAGAAGATTTAGGACTGTCAAAGTTTCTTTTGAATAAAGCAACAGAAAAGTTAAAAGTAGATATCAGCTACTTGAATATTGAAGATAGTTTAAAGATTAATAGTACTGAATTTGAAATAGAGCTTGAAATCGATGGCAACTATTCTAATAAAATACTGCTTTCTCATTATTTAAGCGAATCATTATGTTTGAAACTAATTATTGCTTTTTTTAAAAATGAGTTCAAATCCGTAGAAGATTTTGCTGAAAAGAACTTTGTTAGTTATTCTGTTGCCTATAATGCTTTTCAAGTAATCAAAAAAGAACTCAAACAGTATCAAATTCATTTTAAAAAGAGAAAGATAACAGGTAATCAGCAGAACATTTTTTCTTTTTTATGTAGCCTATTTTCTATTACTAATTTGAATAAGTCAGAAATTTATAAAATGAAAACAGTGAAACAAGCCGAGCTTCTTGTTGATAATTTAAAGGAGAATTTCCAACTAACCAGTTATGAAAAGGAAAAATTTTTTCATTACCTGGCTATTTATCTAGAACATTATGATAGTGGTAATGGTTGGGGTGAACAAAAGGTCAATCATTTTTTAATGTTGTCTTATTTTGCTCCAATTAAAGAAATTTTCCCAAATGTTTCAGATAATCTTGTGTATACGATTGTCGTCTGGCTGTTTATTAACGATAAGTTGGAACAAGATTTTGTTGGAGGAAATTTTGGAACAACCGTCGAGCAAGTCAATCATGACTTTATCCAATTATTCGAGAAAAGATTTAGTGTACTAAATCAAAACTTAAAAATTCAGCTTCAGACGAAATTAACTAAGCTCCATTTCAATATTTTTCATCAGTCATTGAATATGTTTGATGACGTTGAGTTGAATGTAACCTTCTTCCAACAAAACTATCCTGAGTTTTATAAATTTTCATTTCAGTATGTTCAATCACTAACTAAACAGTTTCCAGAACTATCACTGTTTAGAGTCTATTTGTTTTTTAATTATTTAATGATTTTGATTAATGTCATTCCAATTGACCTAATCACAGAACCAGTAAAAATATTGGTTGATTTTTCATATGGGGACAATTATAACCGTTTTATCAAGAAAAACTTGTCCTTTTATATTAATTTAAATGTTGTTACTGTTGATTCAACAACTAAACCAGATGTGGTTATTACAAACGTGAATAAACTTTATGAAAAAGATCAAATGGAGGTTGTTGTCTGGTTAGATCCCCCCAGGTCTGTTGATTGGGTAAACTTGACGAACATTTTATTAGATATCCAAGCTGAAAAATTTGAATAACTAGAGAAAGAAAGTCAAAACTACGAAAACATAGAAAGGTGATAAAGCATGTTTATATCACCTAATATTCAACGTAAAATAAATATTTTGAATTATTTAGATGAGCAGTCAACAACAGGTGTTACTGCTCAAGTATCTGAATACATTGAAGTTGAAAACAATTAGATAACATTAAGATATATTAGTGAGTTAAACGACGATTTAAAACAACTGTATCCAGAAAATCAACTTTATATTAATGTTTCAGTGAGTGTCTTTACCGCCATCGAGAAAATACTAATTTTGATAAAAACTTTCATTTATTATTTTCGTGGACAATTACTTATCATTGAATTAATCAATGAATTACTAAGCGAATGATTTCTGCAGAAGAATTTTGCGAAAATAATCACACTAGTTATCTTGAGAAAAGAAGTGGACAAATTAAATCGGTTTATTCATTCTTTTGATATACGAATAATTGTATCTTATCAAGTAAAAATACGTGGATACGAAAGCAAGATAAGAAATTTTTGGCTTGAAATTTTCATGCAATATCAGTGAAGTATTTTTAATTTTCCTAAAATGAGGAATAATTAGATAATATTTTGATTTTATATATTGTATACTTATGAAGTAGAGATACAAGGTGTTTGTTTCTTTTGGGGAAGTACTCAAGTGGCTGAAGAGGCGCCCCTGCTAAGGGTGTAGGTCGAGAGATCGATGCGAGGGTTCAAATCCCTCCTTCTCCGTTTCAAATAATAAATACGTTGAGATGGATTTCCATTTCAACGTATTTATTATTTATACTTGGAATTATATAAATTTAAATACATTAAAAGAAATAATGAGTGTAGAAAATGTATGACAGTGTATCATTTTTCAGCTGATACAGACGTGTTGACAAAACCTGTTTTAGAAAAAGCCCAAAAAGAGTTAGTGAATTATCAAGATAGCGAAGTATCCGTAATGAAAATGAGTTATCGTTCTTCCTTATTTGACAAAATTATGAAAGATGCTGAGCAACTATTTAAGAGAATTATTGCAGATTCCTGATGTTGGAAAAGTGCCGATTGTTGCGGATATGTTTTCAAATATTTTATCGAATAACTACCGTGTGGAAGATTTTGGTTTAATATATGCAAGTGCACAAAAAAGTATTGGTCCATCTGGATTGACGATTGTGATTATTCGTGAAGATTTATTAAATACAGAATTGATATTTACTTCAGCATTAGACTATGCGGTGCAGGCCTAAAATAATTCATTGCATAAAACGCCTCCAACATTTGCAATTTATACTGCTACGCGAATTTTTGAATGGTTAAAATATTTGGGTGGTGTACCTGAAATCATCAAACAAGACCAAGAAAAAGCACAACTTTTATATGATGAAATTGATTCATCTGACTTATTTATCAGTCAAGTGGTCAAAGAATATCGTTCAGTCGGTGACATGTGAGCTAGTTTGTACAATACTTTTCCTAAAGAAGGCGTCGATGCCTAGGTTGTTGTTTTTATGAAAAAATTTGAAGAAGAAAACGGGGCGAAATTAAACGTTCGGTGAATTTTCCAACGATAGAAATGAGTTTTGATTCTCCTTATCGTCTGACGATTATCAATCGCAATATTCTTAATATGTTGGGTATTGTTTCTTCAACGATTGCCAACGTCGACATTAATGAAAACGATGAGACAAAAATCAAAAACGTGTTGAGTCAATTAGCGACCACTGTCAACGTCGTACGTGTGAGCAATTAAGAATTTTGAAATTATCTAATAGATAGCAAAGCATCGAGAAAGACATTTATCCCGGTTGATATTTGAATAATCGGGATAAATGTCTTTTTTGTGTTTGGAATAATTGTCCAATAGAGAAACTAAGGAAATTCGATATCGAAGGATCCATCTCTATCTTTTACTAATTCAGATAGTAAAAAGTTTCTTAAGACTTCTAAATAAATAACTTCTCTCATTTCTGAAAATGAACGACGAGCCTCTACCTGAAATTCAAAAATAGGGCGATGTTGCCCCCAATTCCTGCCGTTTATAACAGACTTTAGCTGTTGTAAGTTATCAGATTGTTCAATCCAAAGGCTATCCAATGATTTTAGAATAACTATTCGTTGAAAAAATAACTGTTGAGAACTATCAGGCATAACAAATTGAATTTGTTGTTTTTGTTTTTTTGTAAGATCAAATAAAAAGTTCTTAACTTTTTTCCTTGAAAATGAAGTCAAATTATCTAATTCGCATGTGTTAAAATTGTAATCAATATTATTATAGATAAAATCGCTTAATGCTTGTAAATTTAAATTCTCTTTTTTATTTACAAATAATTCAATAGAATTATTAATACAGATATCAATGATATCAGATAACTGTATTGGGGAGGCAGTCATAATTTTGTTCCGCATAGCATAGATATTATCTCTTTGTATTGTAATAATAGAATCAAATTCTAAAGTTGTTTGTCGTCCCATAATTTCTTGATTTTTACGATTAGTTTGAGATCTATTAATTAGTTTAGTATATTTTTTTTCTTTAAAGTTTCTTGATCAGATATGCTATTATTATCAATTTTTTCTTTTAGTTCTTCGCGTTTTTTAGAGGCCCATTTTGGAGCACTTTCAATCACAATTTTATCTTCCATGGATACATAAAAAACACTATCACCTGGATCTCCTTGACGACCAGCTCTTCCTCGAAGTTGATTGTCAATACGATCACTAGTCATTCGTTCAGTACCAACGACTAATAGTCCCCCTTTGTTTCTAGCATCCTCTTCTAATTTAATATCAGTACCACGCCCAGCCATAGAAGTGGCGACAGTAACAGCTCCTTTTTTCCCAGCTTCTGAGATAATCCAAGATTCTTTCGACGCGGTGGTAGCGTTTAGTAAATTATGAGGAATACGATTTTTTAATAAGACTAAAGAATATAAGTTAGACATGAAAACAGAACCGGTTTCTATAAGAACAGGCCGCTCGTGATCAAGAGCATTTTTTACAGCATCTAGAGAGGACATAATCTTACCCTGGTTGGTAATGTATACTAAGTCTTTGTGATCTTTCCGTTTAATTGGTTTATTTGTTGGTATTTCAATCACGTCAAGATTATAAGTTTCACGAAATTCTTCTGCATCTGTTTTGGCAGTACCAGTCATTCCAGAGAGAATGTCAAATTTTCTAAATAAATTTTGGTAGGTAATGGATCCCATTGAACGACTTTCTGTGGATATTTTTACTCCCTCTTTTGCTTCCAAAGCTTGATGTAATCCGGCCTGAAGCTTCGTGCCAACTAGTTTTCGTCCATTAGCTTCATCTAACAGTAAAACTTCGTTCTCTTCTACTACATAGTCTTTGTCAACAATCAGCAAATAGTTTGCTCGTAAAGCAATAACTAAATGACGATAAAGGTCTTTCCACTTATCAGAGAGAATTTCTGTTATTCCAAAATAGTTCTCAGCTTTCTTAATTCCTAATCCGGTAAACCAAACATGACGTTTATTTTCGCTAATCATGTAGTCTTCGCTATTGACTAAACTTTTTACAAACCAATCCGATATTTCAAAGAAATTTGATTGAACCTTAGGAGCTCCAGAAATAATAAGAGGGGTTTGAGCCATGTCTAATAAGATGGCGTCAATTTCATCAACAAGAGCAAATTTAAAATTAGTAACATACTGTTCATCAACTGAAACTGCTAAATTATCAAAAAGGTAATCGAATCCTAGTGCACTATGTGTTGTATAAACAATGTCTGAAGAATAAACCTGTTCTTTATCTATTTCTTCTCCTTCATCTTCGTGCTCAGGTACTCCAGCAGCTACAGATAATCCCAACCACCGGTAAACTTTTCCTGTTTCCTTAACATCCCTCAGGGCTAGATAAGCATTGGAAGTGATTAAAAAATTTCCTTTGCCAGTAAGACCGTGTAAATACATTGGCATGGTCGCTGTTAGTGTCTTTCCTTCGCCAGTTTTCATTTCGGCTACATTTCCATAAAATAAGGCAATTGCTCCAATAATTTGAACAAGATATGGTTCCATTCCTAAGACTCTTCGATCAGCTTCAGCTACAACTGCATAAGCTGCTGGAAGTAAATCTTTTATTTTTCGTCCATTGTTTAATTGTTCTCGAAATATTAAGGTTTGATTCTGTAGTTCTGTATCAGTCATTTGTCGATATTCTTTTGATAAATTTTGAATTTTTTTTGCAATTCGAACGTATTTTCGAAATTTTCTAGCTCTCATATCTGTTTCACTGCTCCTCTTTTTTTTCAGTGTTTTCCAGTTTAATAGAAATGAATGAATCTTCCAACGTACTAAAATATTCTTCCATAGCATGATTCCCGTAAAGGGCAAAATAAATTTTACCTTCAGCAGCTTGTAAGTACATTTTTTTTGTAACCTCTAATTTTTTTTTTTGAGTATATTTTATAGGTTCTCCTTTAGAATTAACAAAACTTAGAGTTAGAGTATGTTCTTTAGATATATCCATGTTGTTATAAAAAAAATCTCCGTGATAGATAGAATCGGTAAATTCAGTATCAAAAGGGGTATTTCGTGGTAAACTAACTGCTTTTAGTTCAAGTTTGGGTTCTTCGTCTTCATCTATAAAAGAACTCTCTGAAGAACTTTCGGGAGCAATATTATCAACATTTTCATTTAAAAAAAAGATGCCACCAATAAGAAGTAATAGTGGCAGTAATATTTGCATTATTCTTTTCATAACTAACGCCTTTCGATAATAATTTATAAATTAACTGATATTAAAATAATAGCATTAGAGAGATGAATCTTTATTTTTATTTTTTTGCAAAAACGAAAAAATAAAAATAAAACAAAAAACTTAGATATAGTATATTTAAAGTAGTTTTTTTGTTAATTCAAAGTAATAATTGTTAGAAAGTTAGGAGAAAAATGAAAAATCAAATAGAATTAATCAAACGAATAACAATTAGTTTGGCACTACTACTGGTGGTAGAAATTGGAAAAAATATCAATATCCCTTTTTTTGTGATTGAACAAAATCAAGAAAGTACTTCAGAAACAATTTTAAGTTTTTTAGGTGCAGCAACAGGTGGTGGTTTTGATGTTCCAAATCTGTTTTCTTTAGGCATGGGGCCATATATGACGGCATTAATTATTTGGACTACAATTACCATGGTTGATTCAGAAAAAATCAAAAACTTCTCTGCCAAACAGTCGGGTTATATTCAACGTTTATTAACTCTCATAATAGCGATTATTCAAAGCATCGCTCTTGTTTTTAAATTTGAACCTACAATTGTTCCTATTAAAAATTCAGGGACTTCGGTTTCACTACTTGTGCTAATTTCCATTTTAATCTTAGTAAGCGGTGGATTGATGGTTTCTTGGCTTGCTGATTTAAATATAGAAAACGGAATTGGCGGACAAAGTCTGTTTGTCTTGCCAGGACTAATGTCTAATATTCCAGGTATGTTGATTTCGGGTCAAACTGAGTCAATTCGTTTAAATTCAAGTTTTTTTATTGGATTAGCTTTGGTGACATTTATTTTCATTTGTGTAACATTATTTCTTTATAATGCAGAGTATCGTATAAAAATTGAACGAACTGGAATAGACAGTCGTTTCAATAATTCGTATATACCTATTCGAATGTTGCCTGCGGGCGCTATGCCATTTATGTTTGCAGTGACTATTTTTTCTATGCCACAGTTATTTTTACTTAATGAAAATTTAACGGATACTGCTTTTTCTAACTTTATAACAATTTTCTTTTCTTTCAATAGTATACAGGGTGTATTAACTTACGGAGCAATTTTGTATGGTTTGGGATATGGATTTTCATTTATTAATGTCCGGCCTTCTGATATTGCAAAAAATTTGAAAGAAACGGGGGATTACATTTTGGATGTCGTACCAGGTGAGCAAACGGAAAAGTATATTTTCAAACGGTTATCTATGGTTTCTTTGATTGGAAATAGTTATCTTGTTGTGGTTTCGGTTATCCCATTGCTAGTGGGACTTAATCAACCGATTATTTCTAATATAGCCTTCTATTTTGGAAGTATTTTTATGTTACTTATTATCTTAGAAAGTATTACCAATGAAGTTCAGTTTATTTTTTCTAGAAGAACTTATAGTATTTTTTAAAATGAAAGAGGAGTGCTTTAAATGAATTATTTTTTTCCAGATTGGAAGAAGAATAGTATTTATCTGGAAAGAGATGCCATGATGAATATTGTAAAACTTTTTGAAGAAAACGAAGAAGATTTTACTGTTGTTATAATAAATCACATTCCTTTTTTGAGATATCAACTGCATGAGTTTGGGATTAATATTGAACAAATAATTTCTCTGTTCGATAAAATGCAAAATATTCGAGTGAAGGATGGTTTTCCACTAGATATTGACGATTTGTTTATTCCACCCCAAATAGAAAAAGTTTATACACCATTTGGAATTTCATTAGTTGAAGATGGTCGCTCTAGAGGTAATGTTACCTTTAATCGTTACGGATTTATAGAAGAAATCACTTTAATTGAAGAGATGCAAAAAAAACGTTTTATTTTGGATGACAGAGGTTTTATTTCAGCAAAGCTCTTTTTTAATGAGAGAAATGAACTTGATAAAAAGTTATATTTGAATGAACTTGGTGAAATAACTGCAATTGAATACATGATAAAAAATCCTCGAATTGAGATTATAAATTATAAAAAAAGAGGCTTTCAAAAAAATGTTTATCAAAATATGAATGAAATTCTTACTGAGTTAATTGAAAATTTCAAACAGACTACAACCAAACAGGATCACATTATTAGCATTGCAGATAGCCGAAATTTAGAAATAATTAAAGAAAACAATTCAAAAAATAAAATTATTCGCGTGGTTACAGATTTTAAACATGTAGACAAACATAATGACAAATTAATTCAAAGTATCCTGTCTGGAAATTCGATTGTGGTAACAGATGATACTAAGAAAACGAAGAAGATACTTAAACTAATGGGCGATATTGAAAGTTTAGATGTTGATAAAATAAAAAAAATTCCTTTTTATGCAACTAATCTTCAATTAGGAATGAGTAATTCTATTGCTCAATTAGTGATGTACTGGTATGTAGGACAGTTGGATAATGAAAACAAAAAAATACATGAACATTTATTGGAAAAGATTATAAGTAATTTCAAGTATGACTTAATTATTGAGGTATCTAGTTTTGAAGATGAGAAGCTGTTGAGGGAGATTCAAAAGGAAACCATTGATGATTATTTTGCAATTGATAGTGAGTCAGAAGATTTCCAAAAGGTTTGGGATTATTTTGAAGCAAAAAAAGAGAAAAAACTTTTTAAACAAGATGAAGAAGCCGTAGAAGAACTACGAAAAAGTAAAAATTGGCGTCAATTAGTAGATGCTATAGAAGCCTATTCTCGGATAAAGTTTAGAGTAGCCCCAACTATTTCAAAAATAAAAAATGATTTTCAAAATACGAGACTCTATTTGGATTTAACTCTTGAAACAGATACCCAAAAGCAAGCATTGGCAGTTAGCGCAGGAATTCCACAAATTGTCCGTACGAAAACGGATTATATTAAGGATACAATTAATGGAAAAATCATTAAATCCATTGATGAATTAGACGAAACAATCTCATTTTATCTAGATAACTTGAGTAGTTGGAATCAGTCATTAGTGGACAATATTGAATTTATTGAGAAATTCAGTGTTGAAAATGTTATTGAAGAATGGAGAAATATATTATATGGCTCGTAAAAAAGATATAAAAATTTTTCATATTGCTAATATTCCTTTAAGTGAACCTTCTTTATTATCATCTCAATTTGTGTACCAGTGGATCTCTCCAAACTATGATTTTATTGAGGATGAAGGTGATATGCAAATTTTTATAAACAGTAAATACAATAAAAAATTACATTCGGCCATTTTTATCTTTGAAAATGAATCGCCTATTTTAGAGAATGTATCATTGATAGCTCAACTCCCTGCTTATCAAATTTTTTATTTAAGCGATTTGACGATACCTAAACCAGTACAGAGAATTTTAGACTTAAAAGGATCTTATGTATGTGATGTCATAGACGATAATTTTTATGAATTTATCAATAAACAATTTTCTGCGAGGCAACTTGGATTTAAACTTTCAATGAATCATATGAAATTGTCTACTGATATTCCGTTGAAAGTTGAAAAATCAGGAAATGCTATGTGCCATATTGAGACTAAGTTGACAGATCAATTTCAACAAGTTGTTTCTTGGAAAATGACAAATTTAATCAATCAAAGAGAACGCATGGCTTTCTATGCAGAAATTAGACAAGAAGGAACAGATGCTGAGTTGAAGATGAAAATCAATTTGATTAAAGAAAATACCAATGAAATAGTAGAAGTTATTGATATATCACATGAAAGTTTGTTAAGTAAAGAAGTCCAATACTTTGAAAGTTCGGATTGCAATGCTTATATTAATGTTACTTTGTTTGCTAGGGGAAACGATGTAGATTTGACAATCGGTCAAATTCATATTAGACGTGCAATGGCAGATGAAAGTATTATGATTCCTGGTGGAAAAAGAATTTGTGATGAGAAGCATTTATCAGATGAAGTCATTTACTATTTTAACCCGGGAGATCTAAAGCCACCGTTAGCGGTCTATTTTTCAGGGTACCGTTCTGCCGAGGGTTTTGAAGGGCGAGGAATGATGGGAAGTATGGGTTGTCCCTTTATTCTGATTGGTGATCCAAGGCTGGAAGGTGGCAATTTTTATTTAGGAAGTTCAGATTTTGAACAAAAAATTGTTGACATTATTTTAGAAAAATTAAAACTTCTGAATTTTAAAACTTCCGATTTGATTTTATCTGGTTTGTCTATGGGAACATTTGGTGCATTATATTATGCCAGCGATTTAACTCCGAATAGTGTGATTGTAGGTAAACCACTGACAAATCTAGGAACGATTGCTTTAAATGAGAGAATTCTTCGACCTACTGGTTTTCCAACATCTTTAG
This sequence comes from Enterococcus sp. AMC2644, assembly GCF_058216475.1. NCBI lineage: Bacteria > Bacillati > Bacillota > Bacilli > Lactobacillales > Enterococcaceae > Enterococcus > Enterococcus sp. AMC2644. The sequence goes on along the minus strand of NZ_CM177095.1, from coordinate 680,961 downwards.
ACATGATGAAGTATAACCAAGGGTCAATTACGCAAGAAGCAGCAGAAAAATTGGACAATCGTTTTTGGAATAAGTTTAAAAAAGGACATTATGAACAAACTACCTTTGCAATCGCGTATATGAAACAGGACGACTATGATATAAACGCATTTCCAATGTTATTTGATTTTTTTAAAACGTCTTTTCCAACGACGAGAGTGTTATACAAAGGAATGATAGGGCGTCATAATGATGATAGTTCAAGTATTAACAAATGGTTTCTTAAGCAATACAGAAATATTCTTGTGAACACGTTTAATCGAGATATTAACCGTATTTTATAAAAGCACAGTGAGGTATATACATGAAAAATGTTTATCACATAAAATGGGGAAATGATTTTAATGATAATTATAATTATGGTGCGACAATTTCATTTGATGAAGAGGGAGTAATATCTTATTCATCTCCTTTAATGCCACCAGGAATTGGTATAAAAACTTGGTATTCTAAGACTGTATACCATGTGAGCCGAAAGTCGCCAATGCTTCCTTTGTTAACTCCTGGGAAAAAATATGAATTGTATCTTCAAGCAAAATTTGATAATCCAGATGCTATTCAACTAGTAATCGTTTTTTTTGATAAAGATGGTTTTTTTGTAGAAAAAAGCATTATAGATGATGACCATGGGGAGTTTATTTTTCCGGAGATGGCAACAGATTATCAGATTCAACTAGTTAATAAAAAGCATAAAGAAATAATTTTTAAAGAGTTGATAGTGTTTGAGGCTGGGACCTTAGAAATACATGAAATTGAATCACTCTCAAATGAAATGTATTTCACAAGAGAGAAGGAAAGTAATCCAAAATCACGAGTTTTGAATATTTACTTAGGGCAAATAAATAGGAATGTGATTACTATCCCATTAAATATATTTGATGATAACTTGTTTGTTTTTCCGAATAAAACCATTGGTACATATGAATCTCTGCTAATGAAAATTTTGGATCAGATATTTGTTAAAGCATCAAAACAAACGGTGATTAATATCAGTAAAGGCAAAAACTTTCAAGGGCTATTGGATACTCAGTATCAAAGTATATTGCCTGTTCTCAGGAGGTTATTTTCGCTAACGGAGATGTCAGATACTTTGACACAGACAAATTTAAAATCACTGAAAGAACAGAATGAATTAAATAGAAAGGCTATTGAAGCGTTACAAATGTACTATCAAAAGAAAAGGACAGGGGAGTTAGCATGAATTTTTTTATTAATAAGGCAATGGGAATTGGAAATTCTGGTGTAGAACATGCACAATTTTATCGAGCGAAAAGATTTGATCAAGCAAATCTCCCATACAAATATGTATTTACTGAACTAGTAAAAAATCTTCATGAGGCTATGGATGTATGGAATTTGCCAGCCAATAAAGTTATTTCGATGTGGGAATTTTTTGTATTGGAAGGTAAGTATTTGCAAGAAGGAGCTAAAAAAAGTTTCAACTATTCGCAAGAAATCATTATTGATCAAACAAATACACATAGATTAAAAGAAACAATTACATCTTCTGGTCTAAGGATTATTGAACATCTAGAAAAATCTCCAAGTAAAAAAAGAGAGAATATGTTACTTGTTTCAGACTATCAAGTCGAAATATTTAATCATCAAACACAAAAAAGAAAAATTACTTTTAGTTATAACGATGACCCAAATAGGGGGAGAGTTATGACAAATATCCACTTATTTGATTTTCAAGGAAAACACCGTTTTTTTAGGAATGAAGTATTATTTCAACGCTTTTTCTTTAAAGTACTTGTCGAAGCTTTTCCAAATACAAATTCTTTTATTATTGATAGAGGGGAAGAAAGTGAAGCGGCTTTGTTTGGTCATTTTTCTAAAGATATTAAGTTAATTGAAATTGTACATGCGGATCATCTGTCAGATAGAGATGTTCTCTCAGTCCCATTATGGAACAACTATTATGAGTATGCTTTCACTCACTTAAATCAAGTAGATAGAGTGGTTGTAGCTACAGAACTACAAAGAAAAGATTTATTGGTAGACTTCCCTGATGAGGCTTACAAATTTGTGGCTATCCCTGTTGGCGGTATTCGAGATAATGAAAATGTAGAGTTACCAACCGTGAAACAGCAACCAACAAAGTTTATTACTGTTTCTCGACTTGCATCAGAAAAACACATTGATATTGTGGTTCGAGCAATTGTTAATGCTCAAAAAAAATATCCAAATATTTCTTTAGATATTTATGGGCAAGGAGGCGAAGAAGTGATGCTGAATAAACTAATTAAAGAATTAAATGCCGAAGAATTTATTCATATGAAAGGTCATTCCCACGCTATAAATGAGGTTTATCCAGAATACGATGTTTTTCTCTCAGGTTCTTATTCAGAAGGATTTGGTCTTACCTATATAGAAGCTTTGAACGCTGGATTACCTGTTGTAACGTTCAAAGCTCGATTCGGTGCAATAGAATTAATCAAAGATGGGGTAAATGGTTTTTTAAAAGATTTTTCAAAAAAAGATGCGGAATATAGTGAAAAGCAACTGACTGAAGGAATTTTTCAAATTTTAGAATCGGACTTTACTTCTATCGCAAAAAATACACGAACTTCGGTTCAATCTTTTCAAGATTCAATCATCGCACAGAAATGGAGTGATTTAATTAATGGATTATGAATTAGTTACGGTCATTAGACCTAATAATTTAAATTGGGATACACAGAAAGATCGATTAAAAAAAGGTGGAAGAGTCTTGTCAATTTCACCAAGTCCTGATTTTTATGACTTATTGAAAAAAGAACAAGTCGAAGGTTTTAATCTATTAGATATGTTGACAGGACGTAGTTATTCAAATGATAAATTTTTATTTTTCAATCAAATTCCCACTGTTTTCTGTGCAGAAATTTTTATGAATGAGAATCGTTCAATTTCAATTATTTCTGATGGAGATGAAATTGGTCGAGTGGTTCTTTATCCAAACACTCGAAGGCATGTAAAAGAGGTACAGTATTTAAATATTGATGGAACAAAAAACTATATTGAAGAATATGCATCAGACGGAAAATTATTTTCAACGATGTTTTTCTTTAACAATCAAGTACAAGAAATCGATTTTTATAATAATCAACAAATTCCAGTAGTAACGTATTTCTTTTATAACGATAATTTAAATTTAATTACTTTAAGAGATGCTGAAGATGGTAAGGTGATTAAAAAATTTAATAACCTTCTAGACTTTATTCGTCAAACATTAGCGGATTTTCTGACGGCACAGGATTCAGTTTCAATTACATATCTAGGAATGGAATTACTTGCTTTAAAAGATACCAAGTCAGTTAATACATTTTATTTAGAAGAATCTCCTTTTAATGAAAAAGGTGAAGTGAAGGGAAATTTATTAAGTATCTTAAACAACGAGATAGATTATATTCAAACCGTGGTTATGGGTAAAGAACATTTTGAACAACTAAAAATTAAAAAAATTTGCTTAGATAAAGTAATCATTAAAGAGGAGATAGAGTCATGAAAAATAAAAGTGCAAAAGAATTGTTAGATAGTATCGGTCAACTATTAAATGAGAATCATTGGTCAATTATGTCTTACGAACGAGATAAAAAAGACGCTCAAGTATTATATGAACAGTACAAGGAAGCTGTAAACGAAATGATCATAATCAATAATCAGTTAAAATTATCTTTATCTGGAGATAACCAAGAGATAGATATTTCTGCTATTAAAAATTTGCGTAATAACTTTGATAAATATAATAAAATTCAACAAAAAAAATACACAGATTTAATGACTATTTATCAAACGTTGGTTGTGTCGTTTGAAATAGAAAAAAAGATTATTCGTGAATATTTTGTTCTTGAAACAGATCAAGTTTTAGATCAAATTAAACAAGATTCAAATCTTCAAGAAGTTGAAGAACTACAACAAATGAGCGACTCTTTAATTTCAGAATTTAATAATATTCAGGAACAATAGATAGAAAGTATACGAAGAGAGGTTTTTCTGTGAAAAAAAGTCAATTAGAAAATAGTATTCAAGAAAAATTTGAAATTGAACAAAAAAATATTCATGAATCTCCTATTGAAAAGAAAAAAGGAAAAACGTTAAGAATTATACTTTCTATGATAATGTCGTCGGTGATTATAGGCTCTTTAATCTATTCACTTCTGGATGTATTACCAAAGTAATTGTTATGGTTATTAATCATTGTAAATCGATTTGAAAAAGGAATGAAAACATGGAAACAAAAATTTTAAGTGTTAGTAGATTAAAAAGAGTAGTTAATCCTGAGCTGAAAATTCCTCAAACATCTATGGTAGCAGTTAGCATTGAACGTGAAAAAATCGAAGAAATTCGAAAAGATAAAGGTATATCTGTAAAGAGCTTTGAGAAAAAAATAGGATTATCTAGATCACGTTATTATCGATGGTTACAATATGAAAATGATTTACCGATGGAATTTGTTATTGGTATAAAAAAAATGTTAACTATTTCAGATAAAGAATTTATGGAATTGTTTGTTACATCCACAGATGAACAGTTACAAATGTTAAGTGTGTTAGTATATTCTTCGTTATCATCAGAAAAAGATATGTTTAGTACATTTTTAAAAGTTCGCAAAGAGTTAGAAAAGTTCAGGATTTCGTCGGATGATAATTACATGTATAAAGTAATGCTTGCGTATACTGATGTAGTATTTGAGTGTATGAATCATCGTACGCCCTCTAAAAGTTTGAAACAGGTTGAAACTTATTTTTTAAACACGGATTTTTTCACTTTGTTTGACACTATTCTGTATTTAGCCACTTTACAAGTGAAACAAATATATCAATTGGAATCTACCTCTTTGGAAAAACAAATTATTTTATTAGAAAAGAATTTGCTGAAAAAAATTAATAAAACAGACTCAGTTGAACTACGATGTATTTTATTGGCTGAAGTCCTCGATTTAACAAGATGTTTAGTTGAATTAGATCAAGTAGATCGTGCATATGAATTTATCAAACAAGGATCGGATCTAATTGGGGAAAAATGGAAATTGGAAAGCTATGATCAAACAATATTAAAGCTGATAAAATATGTATTACTAAAAAAGGATATTAACACAGATGATCAAGTTTTAGCTATTTTTAGAAAAAATTTAAAAGAAGCAGCTTGGTGTTTACCATCAGACGAAATTTCATATTTAGAGACTTTTTTACTTGAGGAGTTGATAGTGGTTTGAAAAGATGGGTGACCAATATTGTAGAGTCCGTTGCGCTAGATTCTGTGTTCAAAGCTAGAACGGATATTTTAAAAATTGCTAATGGGATGGATTATGATCCGATATATATTTACCGTTATTTTGATGAAAACGAAAATGATTACGCATTGAATTCAAGAATTGATGGTATTACTTCAGGAGTTAAAGAACAAGATATTTTGGTATATCAGTATCCAACATATAACGGATATCATTTTGATTATGCTTTTATCAGTCGTATGAAACAACGGAATATACGAACTGTTCTTCTTTTACATGATGTTGAAATGTTACGTGGCGATATTGATTTTGACGAGGTATCTCTATTTAATCAATCAGAGTTGTTAATCGTTCATGGAGAACGAATGAAAGCAGAATTATCCCATAGAGGGGTAACGACTCCGATGGTGTTGAAACCATTGTTTGATTATCTATACGAAAATCAATCTGAAGAAAATGAAAAAAAACAGGATAAAACCATTGTTTTTGCAGGTAATTTAGACAAGACAGAATTTGTTCGAGACTGGCCAAATAAAACAAAAATTGTAGTTTTTGGTAATAAAGGTTCATATGAGCTATCAACAAATGTGGATTTTCGGGGCGGTTTTGAACAGGATGAGTTGATTCGTAAAATACCTAAAGACAGCTTTGGTTTAGCATGGGATGATAAACTTGATAACGGAGCAAATTATCAACAGTATACACAATACAATGCACCGCATAAGGTGTCTTTGTATCTTTCTTTAGGGTTACCAGTAATTGTTTGGAAACAAGCTGCAGTAGCCCAGCTTGTTTCCAATTCAGGCTTAGGACTAGTTATAGAATCGATAGATGAAATAGATCAGGCATTGAAAAATTTAACAGAAGATGAGCTGATGCAGTTCAAGCAAAATACAGTTAGTTTCAGTAAATTATTGCGGGCGGGAATTTTTACTCGATCGGCGTTGATTGAAGCGGAGGTGAAAATCCTCTTAGATGAAGGGATGTAAATATTTTGGAAGAACAATCAATATCAGAAGCTATAGATATTCCTACTCAACTGGATCAATTAAAAAAATTATTAGCTGAAGTTAACAAATTAGTAGCACAAAAAGATAATAAAACAATATCACTAAAAGAATATATTACTACATTAGAAGATGAGCCAATTAGCTATAAAGATTTAATTGATGTAAGAGTAAAAATACAAGAAATCAGTAAAAAAACATATGAAATAAAAATCAAATGTAAAGAATGCAGACAGCTGATGAAATGTTTGAGTGATGCTAGATGCATGGTAAGTGAAGTACAACGATTAGAAGAATCAATTGAAGAAAACACACAACTAATTAAAAAATTATCAATAGAAATGCTTGATGATGTGAATTGAGAGTCTCAAGCTCAGAGAATTTAAGAGCGATTAGAAGAAGGCCTAAACTATGATTTTTAAAGTTTTCATAAATTAATAAAAGTAAGGAGAATTTTTGTGAAGAAAATAATTGCATTGGATATTGATGAATTTCGGGTTGGTGTTTCTGGCCAAAACTATAAAAAAATATTGAGTTCGCTTTACTCTACAGTAAAACGAAATAATTGGAAATCCCTTTTATATAGAGGGAAAAAACAAAATAATGATCAAAATATTCAGGGAAAAAGAATTTTATTGTCAAATAAACAGGAACCCATAAATTGGGGGTTTGATCAATTGTACAGTCGCAGGAAGGAAGCGTATCAGTCTTTTGGAAGTCAGATCCTTCAACTAGACAGTGCGATAGCCTTAGATTTTGTTGAATATGTATTATCTTATCTAGCTGCAGATAATAGTTTATTATTTGAACAAGAGGATAATAAGTTGCATTGTTCGTTGTGTATAGGAGTGGGTACGGAAAATCTAGATCAATTGGAAGAATTTGAAAAACTGTATTTACATGAATTTAAATCGAATGTGGATGGAATCGATTTTACCATTATAATTGACTCAATAAAAATTATTCCTAAGTCTTTAGCTGCAATTTTAGAGAAAGAGGCAAATGATTCTAAGCCAGTATTTGGTGATGGAACAGTTTTAGAAGGACTAAATTACGTAGTTGATGTGAATGATCATTATATTAATTGCGATATATATGATAATGGAGAGTTGATAAAAAATGAACAAATTTATGAAGGGCTTTATGAACTTTCGGATAAGATTGTTAAAGAATATACCACAAGTCTTTTAAAGCAAAATTTAAGACCGTTTCACATTGACAGAGAAATGGTTTATAACATGATTGTTAATACTCAAAAACGTGATCCTTTTATTATTACTATCAATGGAAACCAAGCTGTAAATTTAACTGAATTAGTTCATGCTGAATTTATTGAAGAAACACAAAAAGTTCTGGCTTATCTTAATAATGATTATGATGTACGATACGCCGATGCTATTTTAATTCGTGATATTTCCGCAGAGGTATTGAAAGAGGACAGCATTAATGCATATTTAAACACATTTGGTATGCAGTGTAGAAAGTTTAATAATAAAAGTGCTCTAGGAATGTATCTTTTTGGCGAAGTTTTCTGGAATGATACCTTTCTCAGCGAAGAAAAAATGGCAGTTGCGGAAGAGCTTAACCAAGAAACATCTTCTATTAATGATGCGGAGAAAGCTACAGAAAACGTTTCGATTGAGGAAAATCAAGAAGAAAATCAATATGCTGTTACGCAAATTACCGAGGATGATCAATCGATGGTGACTGAGAAATCAGAACAAGACTTCGCTGATGACGAGGAATTATTCTCTCCAGAGAGTATTCTTCAAGAGCAATCAGAGCTGTTGAAACTTTTAGCTAACGAACAGGAATGAGCTTAAATTGAATACTGCACATGAAAAAACGCAATTGCTTATTGTGTAACAAGAAACGACATCTAACTAACTGCACTATCAGTAGCATCGGTCATTAATAATTACAAGGCGTCAAATATTTTAGATATGCTGATTATTGTGGAAAATGTAAAAGCAATTGATATGCAAATAATAAGACAGTTACCATAGACTTAAAAAAGAAATATCAATATCTGCTTTTGGTAGCTACCAGAAGAAATAGAAAAATTAAACATTATAAATTATAAATGTGCAAGATATCCTGAAATTACTTATGGAAACTGTTTATTCTGTCTTACTTTCCTTACTATGGCAAGATTTTGTACTTAGAAAATGATTCGATTATTTGTGAAAATGTGGGAAATTTATTTTCATCGGTTTCAAATACTCATGTACGTGTCAATAGTTTTGCGGTAGAAATATTTTACCATTGATTTTGTCAGATATTTTGACCTTATTTTTGTTTTTAACCTTTGTACGGTGTACTTGACAACGAGCCTCCGTCTTTGGATGGCCTGCTGTAAAAAAACGCTTCACCATGGATGCATCAGGCGAACCATTGTTATCCAAAGACGCTCATTATCAAGTGTTCGCAAGCCATCTTAAGCTTTTGACCTTTGTTTAGTATTGATTTGAAAAAAACTGCGCTAGTTTACTCGATTTTTCTCTCCCGACACTTTTCACCTGATAGGCACCTATATGTGCTTCTTCCTTATTCCATTTTTTAGAAGTCGCTACTCGTACAGCGACTTGTTCTTGTTTTTTTTCTGTTAATGAAAGACTTGGCGACAAATCGGAAAGAAATCACGCATTGAGCTCTTGATTCTTTAAGCTGGCAATGATTCGAAGCGTTCCTTTGAGTAGCTTATGGTAAATATCGGTTCCTACTAAAGAGATCGTTTGCTCTTTTAAATTCTCTAGACGTTTATTATTTAAATGTGCTTTTTGTTAATTAATTATCTCTTGTGTCTCTTGAGGCGTACTAGTACTTGTTCGCCATAACTGATAGAAAGTATCCATGTTGAAGAGAAGATTGTAAATTTCGTCATTATAGTCTGCAATGTATGAATTGGTAAAATGATTAAATGCAGAAAATTGGCGAACATAATCCCAAACGTCCTTATTCGAGGTATGAAATATATCTATCTATACATATGAATGCCAATTTCTTCAATCTTTTAGCATAAATATTTTCCGAAATATAATCTTTTTTTTCGATAATTGTTATGTGATATCCCTTCTTTGCTGCCTCATGAACTAATACGGATCCAAAAAGTTCTGCTCCAACGATTAAATAATCCATTAAAACTCCTATTTATAATTAACTATCTACATAAATGCAAAAATTCTAGAAATTTTTTTTGAGTGATTACTGTATTTACAGTAATAGTCTACATTTTTATTTTAATATAATAAATTCCTTTCCTCTTTTTTGTCCCAATATTGAGACAAAATGCAGATTGAATTAGGTTTATGACATAATAAAAATATCCTCAAGATAATTTGTTTGATGGATAAAAGAATAAATGAAGAAAGGGGAGACATCTACGCGTAATGAGTAAGAAAAATAATTACAAAAAGTTACTGCAATCCGATAAAAGTGAACGCTATAGAATGTATAAAAGTGGGAAACAATGGATGTTTGCAACAATCACATCTTTTGCTGGGATTGCTGGAATTAGTGCCTTACCGATGACAACAGTTCATGCAGATGAAATTGGGTCTCAGTTTGATGCAAGTAAAGAAGCAAACACTGAAAATGTATTGGCAAATCAAAGTTCTACGAAGATTCCTCCCGCGTCAGATTTGAAAAGTGAACGGGGTTCAGAATCTGACAGCAATATTGAATCTGAGAGTCTAACGGAATCAGAAAGCCAAACGGAATCAGAAAGTCAAACAGAATTAGAAAGCCAAACGGAATCAGAAAGTCAAACAGAATCAGAAAGTGTACTTGAATCTACTAGTTTAACGGAATCAGAAAGTCAAACGGATTCAAATAATTCTGTTTCAGAGAGTCTTTCTACTAGCGCAATGTTTTCACAAAGTCTATCAGAATCACAAGGTATCTCAGATTCAGAAAGTGTTTCAATTTCCGAGAGTACAAGCGATTCTAAAAGTGTTTCAATTTCCGAGAGTACAAGCGATTCTAAAAGTACGTCAATGTCTTTGAGTACATCTGCCTTATTGAGTGAATCTTTATCAGAGGTAAAGAATACTTCACAATCTACAAGCTTGAAAAAGGTAAAACAGGATTTAGTTGAAAGTAATCGAACTGAATCTAAGAAAGCACAAGAGTTGTTTGATACGCTAGTTCCAGGTAGATTGGAGGCAAAAGTTGATAAGTCAACCAACACATTAGATTTGGTTGTTAAAGATGGCTCATCTCCAAGAACGTCCTTAATCAGGGCAGCTCAAAAATATGCCAGTGCCAATAATTTAATTGCTAATTTTGTTATTACAACACAAGCTGGCAAAACTGTTAGAATTAACGTTTCTTCCGATCCAGATATTGGTCGTGAAGAATTTGAAGAAGCAATTAATGGTGGCGATAAAGCGAAAACACCGACTAGTGTAAATATTAAAGCGTCAGATCAAGTAACCAATAAAGAACAATACAAACAAAATGCAATTGCTAATGGTACGTATGCGGCAGTTAATGATTGGGCTAGTTTAAAAGCAGCTTATGGCAATCAGTCCATAACATACATTGAAGTAACTTCTAATATCAATGCGGCTGAAAACGTAGCGACACGAGATTTAGGGTGGCGAACAAACAGTATCATCATCGATGGTGGTGGTTATCGAGTAAATATGGCGGGTGCTGCCTTTAACGTGGGAAATTCTTCTACTACTCGTGGATCAATTTTTACTATTACTGATATTGACTTAGTTCATTGGCAATCGGGTACTGCTTCTGGGAACACCACTGCTGCTGATGCAGTCATTGATAGTAGGACTGGTGCAGGTGGTTATGGTTATTGGCACTATAATATTAATAACGTAACACTTGAAGGTAGAGATGGAGTCAATGGTAGTAGTCAAGCGTATCAACCACGTAGATTGTTAGATGCGGAAGATAGCCAAGTAACCTTGTCCGGTAGAGTTGTTGCCAATGTAAAGCAAGAGATGATGCAAATTGGTCAAGTTGATATCGTTGATGGCGCTCATGTTGAATTAAATCGCACAGTTGGAACAACAGGTTATTCAATGTTTTATTTCATGGGTATCCGTGGTAATAATCGTGCAGACACAGGATATGCACATACCTTTACAGTTGGTGATGGTGCTACAATTCATGCTAACGAGTTAAGTACCTATAGTAGTAATAACTATCCATTAGTCTATTATGGATTCAGTAGTATGAAAGTTGGCGACGATGTTACTTGGAAGCAAGACGGTTTCCAAAGAATTGTCGATACATCTAGATTTGCGGGTGGGACTGTTTCAATCTCAGGTAGACAAGTAACATTTGGTCAAAATCTTAATATGGCGGCTACTCGATTGGTGGATACTGATGCGTTTAATATTACAAATAGTGCGACAGTGACCTTTAATGCGGGAACAGTTTTAAATTTAGAACAATGGTCTGACGGTGACGTTGTTAATATCTCATCTGGTTCAACTATTCGCTTTATTTCACCTCGTGCCTTACACATTGCTCGTATGAATAATAGTGGTCAACCTGTTGGTGGAAGAATTTTTGATATTACAGGTGCTGGTCAATTTATTATGAACAATTCTTCTATTTCTACCTGGCAAGGAGGAAATTCCTCTACTAGCAATCCTTCAGGTGATCGTAATCTGAAATTTAGAGAAATGAGAATTGGTTCAAGTGGCACGACAATTACTGATACTGCTGGGAACGTATCTACTTCCAATATTGTTGATGGTTCTACACGTGAATTACAAACGGTAGCTATTCCTCCGGGTAGCATAAAAGTTAATTATGTAGACCAATATGGAAATGTTCTTAGAACAGTTGATGTACCTATTGATGAAGAACAAAACTTCATTGGTGAGTATATAGACTTCCGTAATATTGAATATGCCAATAATCAAATGCCGCCTAACTATATGTGGGCAATTGATAAACAAGTACCGGCTTCAGCCATTGGAGATGCACAAAGTGGTGGTGATAGTACGACGGATGCCGATAATGGAGATGCTTTCGGACAAGTAACTGTCGGTATTGTACCGATGGAAGGAGACGAGTATACATACAATATCTATGTATATGGGACTCCTAACAATAACATACAATATCAATACGTTGATGCCAAAACTGGTCAAGTAATTTCTGGTGAATATGTGGATGCTGGTCAAGAAGCAGCAGGAACCGATTTACCTTCTGCTAACTACGGTAATGTGATTGATTGGTCAGATGATTATTACACCTTTACTAACTTACCAAAAGGCTTCCATTTTGCAACTGGCAATTCCTTAAATGGTAATACGCAACCGGGACAAATGACTGTTGGTACAGAGTCAAGCGTAACAACCATTTATGTTGAAGCTGATTTACAAACAGTAAACATTAATTTCAAGACTTATGATGGACGACCATTAGACAATACTCAACCAAGTAGTATTACAATTGATGGATCTTCAAATTTAGAAATTAGCTATGCTGATTTAATTAAGGACCATCTAAATCAAAATGGTTACTATGCGGAAGATGGTACGTTTATCTTTGATAATACGCATAATGCAGGAAATGATTATGATACTGAGATTCAAGAAATTACAATTACTTTATATCCGTCTTATCAAGATGCTGGTGTAATTAGTGATAATCAACCAACTGTTGATCCAGGAACTGGAGAGTCATTTGAACAACTTCCTAGTAATGTAGATGGCAGTGGCAGATTTGGTTCTTCGGGTGTTTCTCACGGAACTATTGATTTAGGGGTAACGGATGCAGATTTAGCTAGAAATGGATTTATATATACAGTAACAGGTCCTGATGGTGTGGTCTACAATACTTTAGCTGATGCTTTGAGCAACAATTCGATTTTTGATGCAACCAATAATGGTTCAGCTTCAAGTGATAGTTCTACTCAAGCATTTAAAGTTACTTATGAAGCAGATCCAGAATCCCTATCTACTTCAGAATCTCTTTCTGAAAGTCAATCAGTTTCAGACTCAGAATCAGAATCTATTTCGAATTCAGATAGTGAGTCTATTTCGAATTCTGATTCAGACTCCGTATCAGATAGTGAGTCTATTTCGAACTCTGATTCAGACTCTGTGTCAGATAGTGAATCAATCTCAACTTCTGATTCGTTAAGTGATTCCGAATCATTGTCCTTATCAGAATCTTTATCAGATTCGGTTTCTATTTCAGATAGTGAATCAATTTCTATTTCAGATAGCGAATCAATTTCTAATTCGATAAGTGAGTCAGAGTCAATTTCAACTTCAACTAGCATTTCAGATTCGAACTCTGAAGCAAATAATAATGAATCAGAAGCAGAATCAATCTCAACTTCGATTAGCGAAAGCGAATCAACTTCATTAAGTGATTCTGAATCAGAATCATTAAGTTTGTCAGAATCAATTAGTGAGTCAATTTCGTTAAGTGATTCAGAAAGCTTATCAGGCTCAGAAAGTTTGTCAGAATCGATTAGTGAGTCAACTTCATTAAGTGATTCGACATCTGTGTCTTTATCAGATAGCGACTCCTTATCAGATAGCGTATCAGCATCTGAATCATTGTCATTATCAGTAAGTGTATCAGATTCAGATTCCGAAAGTGATAGTTTGAGTGACAGCGTGTCTATTTCCGATTCATTAAGTGATAGTGCAAGTGATTCCGAAAGTGAATCATTATCAGATTCGATTAGTGACTCTTTATCATTATCCGAATCATTAAGCTTGTCAGAATCAATTAGTGAGTCAACTTCATTAAGTGGTTCAACATCTGTGTCTTTATCAGATAGCGACTCCTTATCAGATAGCGTATCAGCATCTGAATCATTGTCATTATCAGTAAGTGTATCAGATTCAGATTCCGAAAGTGATAGTTTGAGTGACAGCGTGTCTATTTCCGATTCATTAAGTGATAGTACAAGTGATTCCGAAAGTGAATCATTATCAGATTCGATTAGTGACTCTTTATCATTATCCGAATCATTAAGCTTGTCAGAATCAATTAGTGAGTCAACTTCATTAAGTGGTTCAACATCTGTGTCTTTATCAGATAGCGTATCAGCATCTGAATCATTGTCATTATCAGTAAGTGTGTCGGATTCAGATTCCGAAAGTAATAGTTTGAGTGATAGCGTGTCTATTTCCGATTCATCATCAGAAAGTATGAGCGTATCCAACTCAGACTCAGTAAGTACAAGTACGTCAGTGAGTGATTCATCGTCATTGAGCACAAGCATTTCTGAATCGATCAGTGCAAGTGATTCAGCAAGCTATAGTGGTTCAACAAGTGCCAGCGTAAGCGAAAGTACAAGTTTGAGCACATCACTAAGTGATTCATCGTCATTGAGCACAAGCATCTCTGTATCAATCAGTGCAAGTGATTCAGCAAGCTATAGTGGTTCAACAAGTGCCAGCGTAAGCGAAAGTACAAGTTTGAGCACATCACTAAGTGATTCATCGTCAGAAAGTACAAGCGTATCTAACTCAGACTCAGCAAGTACAAGTACGTCAGTGAGTGGTTCGTCCTCATTGAGCACAAGCATTTCTGAATCGATTAGTGCAAGTGATTCAGCAAGCTATAGTGGTTCAACAAGTGTCAGCGTGAGCGAAAGTACAAGTTTGAGCACATCACTAAGTGATTCATCGTCATTGAGCACAAGCATTTCTGAATCGATTAGTGCAAGTGATTCAGCAAGCTATAGTGGTTCAACAAGTGCCAGCGTGAGCGAAAGTACAAGTTTGAGCACATCACTAAGTGATTCATCGTCATTGAGCACAAGCATCTCTGGATCAATCAGTGCAAGTGATTCAGCAAGCTATAGTGGTTCAACAAGTGCCAGCGTGAGCGAAAGTACAAGTTTGAGCACATCACTAAGTGATTCATCGTCATTGAGCACAAGCATCTCTGGATCAATCAGTGCAAGTGATTCAGCAAGCTATAGTGGTTCAACAAGTGTTAGCGTAAGCGAAAGCACAAGTACAAGTACGTCAGTGAGTGATTCGTCCTCATTGAGCACAAGCATTTCTGAATCGATTAGTGCAAGTGAATCAGCAAGCTATAGTGGTTCAACAAGTGTTAGCGTGAGCGAAAGTACAAGTTTGAGCACATCACTAAGTGATTCGTCGTCAGAAAGTACAAGCGTATCTAACTCAGACTCAGCAAGTACAAGTACGTCAGTGAGTGGTTCGTCCTCATTGAGCACAAGCATTTCTGAATCGATTAGTGCAAGTGATTCAGCAAGCTATAGTGGTTCAACAAGTGCCAGCGTAAGCGAAAGTACAAGTTTGAGCACATCACTAAGTGATTCATCGTCAGCAAGTACAAGCGTATCTAACTCAGACTCAGCAAGTACAAGTACGTCAGTGAGTGATTCGTCGTCATTGAGCACAAGCATTTCTGAATCGATTAGTGCAAGTGAATCAGCAAGCTATAGTGGTTCAACAAGTGTTAGCGTAAGCGAAAGCACAAGTACAAGTACGTCAGTGAGTGATTCATCGTCATTGAGCACAAGTATTTCTGGATCGATTAGTGCAAGTGATTCAGCAAGCTATAGTGGTTCAACAAGTGCCAGCGTAAGCGAAAGTACAAGTTTGAGCACATCACTAAGTGATTCATCGTCAGAAAGTACAAGCGTATCTAACTCAGACTCAGCAAGTACAAGTACGTCAGTGAGTGGTTCGTCCTCATTGAGCACAAGCATTTCTGAATCGATTAGTGCAAGTGATTCAGCAAGCTATAGTGGTTCAACAAGTGCCAGCGTAAGCGAAAGTACAAGTTTGAGCACATCACTAAGTGATTCATCGTCAGAAAGTACAAGCGTATCTAACTCAGACTCAGCAAGTACAAGTACGTCAGTGAGTGGTTCGTCCTCATTGAGCACAAGCATTTCTGAATCGATTAGTGCAAGTGAATCAGCAAGCTATAGTGGTTCAACAAGTGCCAGCGTAAGCGAAAGTACAAGTTTGAGCACATCACTAAGTGATTCATCGTCAGAAAGTACAAGCGTATCTAACTCAGACTCAGCAAGTACAAGTACGTCAGTGAGTGGTTCGTCCTCATTGAGCACAAGCATTTCTGAATCGATCAGTGCAAGTGATTCAGCAAGCTATAGTGGTTCAACAAGTGCCAGCGTGAGCGAAAGTACAAGTTTGAGCACATCACTAAGTGATTCATCGTCATTGAGCACAAGCATTTCTGAATCGATTAGTGCAAGTGATTCAGCAAGCTATAGTGGTTCAACAAGTGCCAGCGTGAGCGAAAGTACAAGTTTGAGCACATCACTAAGTGATTCATCGTCATTGAGCACAAGCATCTCTGGATCAATCAGTGCAAGTGATTCAGCAAGCTATAGTGATTCAACAAGTGCCAGCGTGAGCGAAAGTACAAGTTTGAGCACATCACTAAGTGATTCATCGTCATTGAGCACAAGCATCTCTGGATCAATCAGTGCAAGTGAATCAGCAAGCTATAGTGGTTCAACAAGTGCTAGCGTAAGCGAAAGCACAAGTACAAGTACGTCAGTGAGTGATTCATCGTCATTGAGCACAAGCATTTCTGAATCAATCAGTGCAAGTGATTCAGCAAGCTATAGTGGTTCAACAAGTGCCAGCGTGAGCGAAAGTACAAGTTTGAGCACATCACTAAGTGATTCATCGTCATTGAGCACAAGCATCTCTGGATCAATCAGTGCAAGTGAATCAGCAAGCTATAGTGGTTCAACAAGTGCCAGCGTAAGCGAAAGTACAAGTTTGAGCACATCACTAAGTGATTCATCGTCAGAAAGTACAAGCGTATCTAACTCAGACTCAGCAAGTACAAGTACGTCAGTGAGTGGTTCGTCCTCATTGAGTACAAGCATTTCTGAATCAATCAGTGCAAGTGATTCAGCAAGTTATAGTGGTTCAACAAGTGCCAGTGTGAGCGAAAGTACAAGTTTGAGCACATCACTAAGTGATTCATCGTAAGAAAGTACAAGCGTATCTAACTCAGACTCAGCAAGTACAAGTACGTCAGTGAGTGGTTCGTCCTCATTGAGCACAAGCATTTCTGAATCGATCAGTGCAAGTGATTCAGCAAGCTATAGTGGTTCAACAAGTGCCAGCGTGAGCGAAAGTACAAGTTTGAGCACATCACTAAGTGATTCATCGTCATTGAGCACAAGCATTTCTGGATCAATCAGTGCAAGTGAATCAGCAAGCTATAGTGGTTCAACAAGTGCTAGCGTAAGCGAAAGCACAAGTACAAGTACGTCAGTGAGTGATTCATCGTCATTGAGCACAAGCATTTCTGAATCAATCAGTGCAAGTGAATCAGCAAGCTATAGTGGTTCAACAAGTGCCAGCGTAAGCGAAAGTACAAGTTTGAGCACATCACTAAGTGATTCATCGTCAGAAAGTACAAGCGTATCTAACTCAGACTCAGCAAGTACAAGTACGTCAGTGAGTGGTTCGTCCTCATTGAGCACAAGCATTTCTGAATCGATCAGTGCAAGTGAATCAGCAAGCTATAGTGGTTCAACAAGTGCCAGCGTAAGCGAAAGCACAAGCACAAGTACGTCAGTGAGTGATTCATCGTCATTGAGCACAAGCATTTCTGAATCGATCAGTGCAAGTGATTCAGCAAGCTATAGTGGTTCAACAAGTGCCAGCGTGAGCGAAAGTACAAGTTTGAGCACATCACTAAGTGATTCATCGTCAGAAAGTACAAGCGTATCTAACTCAGACTCAGCAAGTACAAGTACGTCAGTGAGTGATTCATCGTCATTGAGCACAAGCATTTCTGAATCGATTAGTGCAAGTGAATCAGCAAGCTATAGTGGTTCAACAAGTGCCAGCGTAAGCGAAAGCACAAGTACAAGCACATCGGTGAGTGACTCAGTAGCAAATGAAAGTACAAGCTATAGTAGCAGTACAAGTGCTAGTGTAAGTGAAAGTACAAGTACAAGCACATCAGTGAGTGACTCAGCAGCAAATGAAAGTACAAGCTATAGTAGTAGTACAAGTGCTAGTGTAAGTGAAAGTACCAGTGTAAGCACGTCGCTAAGTGATTCATCATCAGAAAGTACGAGCGTATCTAACTCAGATTCAGTAAGTACAAGCACATCGGTGAGTGACTCAGTAGCAAATGAAAGTACAAGCTATAGTAGCAGTACAAGTGCTAGTGTAAGTGAAAGCACAAGTACAAGTACGTCAGTGAGTGATTCGTCCTCATTGAGCACAAGCATTTCTGGATCAATCAGTGCAAGTGAATCAGCAAGCTATAGTGGTTCAACAAGTGCCAGCGTAAGCGAAAGCACAAGTACAAGCACATCAGTGAGTGATTCGTCCTCATTGAGCACAAGCATTTCTGGATCAATCAGTGCAAGTGAATCAGCAAGCTATAGTGGTTCAACAAGTGCCAGCTTAAGCGAAAGCACAAGTACAAGTACGTCAGTGAGTGATTCATCATCAGAAAGTACGAGCGTATCTAACTCAGATTCAACAAGTACCTCTATGAGCTCATCAGATTCTATGAGCACAAGTGAAAGTACTAGTGGTATTAATTCACATATTGTTAGTGAGTATCATAGCAATAGCACGTCAGAGAGCATCTCGGAAAGTACGTCAGAAAGTATCTCAGTATCAAGTTCACAATCAACAAGTGCAATTGGATCTACTTCGCAAAGTACGTCAGAAAGTATCTCAGTATCAAATTCACAGTCAACAAGTGCGATTGGATCTACTTCACAAAGTACGTCAAGTAATAATTCTACTTCAGAGATACCAAGAGAAAAACAAAATACTAATGGGATTTCAGGCGGTAGACCTTCGAATGGAAGTGTTCTTCCGAAAACTGGAGATTCTAATGGATTACAAATGTCATTAGTTGGATGGGGTACGGTTCTTACTACCTTAGCTTTGATGAAGAAAAAAGATGAGAAATCAGAATAGATTGTCACTTCAGAATTATTTTTGATTGTTTATCGAAATAATAAAAGAGAATTGAAGATTTCTTCAATTCTCTTAGAAATAAACCGAATCAAACTCTCGATTATAAAGTTTTATGTACTCCTTATATAGGACATTGTCCTATATAAGGAGTATTTTTTATGTTAAAAGTAATTGCTATCCGTTGCTTATAAAGTGCCTATACACCACCATATTGAAACTAATTTATCAATTACAACAAGTAATAAGTCTAGGTGCTAATGATCTGAAAAATAAACAGAAAGAATATCACTATAATATATTTCCCTTTGTATCGTAAAACTAAAAAGTCAGTTATAGTCATAATAACTTTAGATCATTGTAAAACTAATACAATCTTCCAATAATCTGCTGTCTCCAACACTAGTTAATATTGAAAGCCAATTTCACTTCTAGTTTCACTATCCAAGTACCTTACCGTTACTTTTACAATATATTGTTGTTCTTTCTTTTGAATTGAAGGGTAGATCAATTCCGAGGAAATCAGTTCTTTGTTAATCATTGGTAAGGTATTTTCTTGCATGTAATAAGTTAATTCGCTACTACTTGCAGTAAGACATAGTTTAAAGAAGGTTTCCAAAAAAAGAGATTATTTCTTGTTGAACTTCTTCTTCAATACTGTTGTCGTTTTCAAAAAATTCTGGTTGAAAATCAGACGTTTGAGGAGTGGTCCAAATAGTCGGATTGGTGGTAATAACTAAATCATCTGCTTCATCTTGATGAACAGTGATACGGTACGATGATACGCTGTACTTATTTTCTTTGTCTTCTGTAATCTGTTGAGTAACCGAGTAGATTACTTCAAAGTTCTGTTTATCTATGGTTTCGATTCGCCAAATTTTACAATCACTGACAGAATAATTCGTTGGAATATCGGTTCGAATCATATCTACATTTAATTCTTGTAATTCAGAAGTCAGGTAACGATAGATTCGCTCAGGTCGTTGTTCAATGGCTTTTTTGTTATTTTACCAAGAATAATATTCTTGAATAAAATTAAGAGTAAAACTCTCAACGGCAGGGGTATCAATAAGCACTTGTTCAATTATTTTTGTCTCATGAATCGTGTGTCTCAATGGCAGTAAAGTTTTTATAAAGCTCGAAACTAAAGCTACCAATCAATAACAGCCAAAAAAAGGACACTCTTTTTGTGAGTGCCTAAGTGGATGGTTTTGACTTTCTTTTGTTTGGATGTTTTTCTTTTTTAGGTTTGCGTTCAATATGAATTTTCATGAATAGCCTTCATTTCTTGCTGTTTTATTCGTCCAGAACCAATTAAATATTGTTGCCAATAGTTTTCGTTTAACCAGATATTTACAAACTGCTAAAAAAGTTTCAATACGAAAATCTAACATGATTTTCCCTCTTACAATAAATTTTTGTTATTATTATATAATATTATATAATTTTTCGTTATAAATAAAATGTGATAGGATAATTTCAAAGAAAACGAAAGGAAGAGAGAAATGATATTTGTTAAAAAGAACTATCAAGGAGTTCTATTGGCAGTTGTGATTGGATTACTAGCAACTGTTTTAGGAAAAAATTTTCCTTTAATCGGTGGACCAGTTTTTGGAATTTTATTAGGAATGTTGATTGCACTTTTTCCAAGAAATCCTGTATTCAGTGTAGGAATCAAGTTTACCTCAAAAAAAGTATTACAATACGCAATTATTCTATTAGGCTTTGGAATGAATTTATTCCAAATTGTTGAAGTGGGCAGCCAGTCCTTATTGATTATTCTTTCCACGATTGTGACTGCTTTGTCGATTTCTTATATTGTGAGTAAGGTACTAAAAATTCCCAGTGATGTTTCGACGTTGGTAGGTGTAGGATCATCAATTTGTGGTGGCTCTGCAATTGCTGCCACAGCACCAGTTATTAATGCAAAAGATGAAGATGTTGCAACATCCATTTCTGTTATTTTCTTGTTTAATATTTTAGCAGCGTTAATGTTTCCAACATTGGGGAGTTTTTTAGGGCTAAGCGATATTGGTTTTGGAATGTGGGCAGGAACTGCCATTAATGATACTTCCTCAGTTGTCGCAGCAGGACAATCATGGGCGAATAGTCATGGTAACGATGTTGCTCTACAGTATGCAACAATTGTGAAATTGACACGTACATTAGCTATTATTCCTATTACATTAGGCCTAGCAATTTACCGTTCAAAAAGAAGTAATGCAACAACTGTGAAAGTAAGAGAGACTTTTCCATGGTTTATTTTATACTTCTTATTGGCGGCAATCTTTAGTACTGTTATTAATTTGAATGAGTCTATAGTTGATGGAGTAACAAGTCTAGGGAAATTTTTTATAACGATGGCAATGTCGGCAATTGGGTTAAATACTAATGTTATGAAATTAATTAGATCGGGAGGGAAACCGATAGTTCTAGGATTTTGTTGTTGGGTGAGTATTATGTTAGTAAGTTTGCTCATGCAGAAAGTTTTAGGTATTTGGTAAAAAAAGGTCGATAATATAATAAAAAGGGATCTATGTCACAGGGGAAAACAAGACGGAAATATCCGAAACAATAGCATGATTACGCCAAATCAAGGTGAAATCATGCTATTGTTTCGGATATTTTACAGTCAATCAATGTATGTCACAGTCTCGTTTTACTATTTACTAGGTTTATGTCAGCGCTTATTTTTATAAGTTTCCTGAAAGAATTTCTCTGCTTTGCGAGCATCTGTTGTTTCAAGAAAAGAAATATTTTTTTCTCGAATAATTTGTTCTAGTTCTTTGAGAAAGGTTTCTGGTTTCTCAAAGTAGGAGATGTTGAGTCTCAGATAAGGATGCCCACCATAACTTTGAAAAAAAGATGAATAAGAAAGATTATTTGACGTTTGTTCTTGCGTTGATAAAATGTAAACGGTATCACTCGATTGGATAGGGGAATGCTCATTTGAAATATGCTCTGGGTTAGCACGTAAAACTGCTGATACTTGCTCCCAAGGAATCTTAATTTTACCATGACGAATTTTTTGATTATCCATTTCGATAAATGGTTGAATAGTTTGTAATGTTTCAATTTTTTTGCGCATGTTATCAGGAATAATCTTCAAGAAAACAAATAAGCCCCCTAATGCCATAAGAGCAAGGAACAAAGCAAAAATTTGATAGTCCAAAAAGAACAAAACAATTCCTATTGCTAATAAGACGGATTCTGAAAAAAAACCAATCAATTGGATGCGTTTAATAGTAGTTTCAAACTTGCGATCAAGCTGACGTTGGGCATGAAATGTTGACATGTTTTTCTCCTCCTTTATTCTACTGTAACAAAAAAGAGGATGAGCGTCACGATTGATGATTGATAAAAGACCATAGAAGTAATTATCATTCTATGGTCTTTGTTGTTTAATATGAGATGGATGCATTTAATGGAAGTAAGGATAAATCAATGAAATTTTTTTCGATATCCAGCGCATCTTGTAAAGAGACAAGGCTTAACTTGTTATGTTGAATACATAAACAACCGCCAAATTTTTCTTCTAAGAATAAATTGACAGCACTAGCTCCAGCCTTGCTTGCTAAGACACGATCAAAAGTGGATGGTGAGCCGCCACGAGGAACATGACCTAGCTCAACTTCACGAATATGTAAAACACCTTCGTCTTTTAATTTTGCTGTTAATTCAGGAGCAGACATCACGCCTTCTGCTAAAACGATTAAGCAGTGTTTCTTTTTGCGTTCAACACTTTGTTTAATCTTGTTTGCTATATGCTTAATATCAAGGGCTTGTTCAGGAATGAGGATGGATTCCGCACCGCCAGCAACACCTGACCATAAAGCTAAATCGCCTGAACGTAAACCTTTAACTTCAATTACAAATGTACGGACGTGGGAATTCGCAGTATCACGAATTTTGTCTAAGGCACTCATAACTGTATTGACAGCTGTATCAAACCCAATTGCACATTCTGTTCCAGGAATATCGTTCGCAATGGTAGCAGGAATACCAATCGTTGGGAAGCCTAAATTAGAAAGCGCAAGTGCTCCTTTATGGGACCCACAACCACCAAT
Organism: Enterococcus sp. AMC2644; assembly: GCF_058216475.1. Lineage (NCBI taxonomy): Bacteria > Bacillati > Bacillota > Bacilli > Lactobacillales > Enterococcaceae > Enterococcus > Enterococcus sp. AMC2644. Next base: position 657,722 of record NZ_CM177095.1, on the reverse strand, counting down.
CACAATTAGACCATCAATATTTGCTTCTTTTAAGTTTGCAATTGCTTGTAATTGAACTTTTTCTTCAGCAAACTCAGGATAGCGTGAAGAATAAAGGATGGTACCCCCCATTGCAATGGAGGAATTCACTAATTCAGAATTTAAAGATGTAAAACTTTTGCATACTAAACCTAAAAATCCGTAATTCACGCCAACAACTTCAATATCATGATATGTCGATTTGTTTAAAACTGCTCGAATTGTTGCATTCATTCCTGGTGCATCGCCACCACTTGTTAAAATAGCAAGCCTTTTCATTTTCCCACCCCATTAAAGTTGATTTATACCTTCTATTATAGAATAAGGGATAGCCTGTTACAAAGCAATCGAAATTTGAAAAAAACCATCGATGAAAGTTCATTATATCAACAAAGAAAGCGATTACTGTAATTGTAAAAAAAGAGTAGAATAATTCAGGAATACTTAAAAAAGCTAAATGATAACTATTCTTTTATTTGTGTTAAATGCAACGCTCTAATAGCTCTTGAAAAGCAGTTGCTTTCTTTTTACGACATGTTTTACAAATCTAAGTGGGAACAATAAAACGGGCCTGTGACATAAGGAAAGACAAGACGAAAATATCCAAACAAAATAGAATGATTACGCCAAATCAAGACGAAATGAAATTGCGACAAGGAGCAAGCTTCTATTGTTTGGATATTTTACGGTTAATCTGTTTATGTTACAGTCCCTTTTTCAGTATCTTGGAATAAGTCTGCCCTCTTTTTATTCGGGATAGTTAGCTCTTGGTCCACCGATATATTTTGGTCGAGAACGTAAAGCTGTCACATGTGCGGCACCTAATTCTTTTTTTGTTGGTCTGACAGGTACTTGAACATGTTTAACATGCATACCAATTGATGTGTCACCAATATCAATTCCTGCTTGTGCAATGATTGCTTCGACTTCTACAGGATCACTGAAAAATTTAAAGGCTGCTACTGAACAAGCACCACCCGCATGAAGACTTGGTAAAACTGTTACAATATCTAATTCTTTTTTCTCAGCAAGAGAACGTTCGACTACAAGGGCACGATTTAAGTGTTCACAACCTTGTACAGCTAAGTAAATACCTTTTGAGTCTAGCATTTGTTTTAATGTCGAGATAATCCATTCTCCAATTTCTTTACTAGGATTTTTACCAATCACACCACCAGTAATTTCACTTGTACTACAGCCTAAGACAAAAATATCACCGGCTTTTAAATTTGCTTGAGTCAATACTTCGTCTGTTATTTGCGTTAAATCTTGAATTAGAGTTTCTTTTTCCATTATTTAGGTCCTTCTTTCATTAAAGGGAAATTTATTTTTCGCAATGCGACAATAAGCATTAGCGTAAGGGAGCCGCCAAAAACGTTTTGAACGATATTACCAATAATTGATGCTACACCTGCAGGCCATGTATAAAGCAAAGCAGTTGCTAGGGCATAACCGATGACCATAAAGAAGCTAGCAATAGATAATCCAGTGATATTTTTGTATTTCCAAGTTTTTTGAAAAAAATAACCAGCTATACTTCCTTGAATACCGTGAATCAAAACGGAAAAAAGAATCCATTGTGGATAACCAGATAATAAATCAATCAGCCCACCACTTAGTGCACCGACCCAAAAACCACCAATTGGTCCAAATAAAAAAGCAGCAGTGTAAATACCTACCTCACATAAGGTAACAAAACCATTAGTCGCAGGAACTGGGAAAATAAAAAGTAAGGATAGTGTGACGGTTAAAGCTGTAATCATTGCAAGTTGTACGAGATTTTTTTGTAAATTCATTGAGTAAAACTCCCTTCAATATTTCCGTGCCATACGTTGCCAGCATCGTGAATGGTAAGACCGTGTTCAATAGCTTCAAAAACAAAGCGTTTGCTTTTTTCAATACTTTCAATCAAAGGTGTTCCTTGCGCAAGTTGTGCGCAGATAGCCGCAGAAAAACAACAACCTGCACCATGAATGGTGGTTTTATGTGAAACTGGACCTTGGAAAAAATGACTATTCGTGCCATCCGTATAATAGTCAATAGCACGATCTGTTAGAATATGCGGGCCACCTTTTAATACAAGCGCTGTTTTCATCTGTCTAATGAATTGGTGACTCGTTGTTTCCATATCTGAAAGTGAACGGATATCAGAACTTTCTATCAATCTCTGCATTTCTTTTAAATTAGGTGTTACCAGATCAACAAATTGGACTAGTTCCCGAATTTTTTGAAGATACTCTTGTTGTAATTGTTGCTCTGTCTCTTTAAATGCTAAGACAGGGTCTAAGATAATTGGGAATTTTCCCTGATTTCTTTGACAAAAATCAATTATCAATTCTACAATTTCAACGCTGGCTAATAAACCAATTTTTACGCCATCAAGTTGAAAAGATTGTTCAATCGTATGTAATTGTTCTTGAATAAGAGAAACGGGAAGAGGGCGAATGACAAAGTCGTCATTTTCTGCTACAGCAACACAAGTAAGTACAGATAGTCCAAATAGATGTAAATTTTCAAAAGTTTTTAGATCAGTTTGAATACCGCCGCCCCCCCATGTATCAGAACCACCAATTGTTAAGGTTATTTTTGTCATTTCGTCACATCCTTTTTTGCTTATTATAAAAGCTAAAATAAAAAATGAAAACAACCAATTGGCTAGTTTTTAACCCATCCAATTTACTAATTTTTAGTTAAAGTTCATCAATTTTTTGTTAAGTTTCGTAGAAAAAGCCAGTTGTTTTTGAATTCTACTAGTTTTATCGCTACAATACTTAACAAGTAGATTTATATTTAAAGGAGAATAATTTGATGAAATTAAAAAAAATCATTACTAATACAGTTTTGTGTACAACCGTTTTTCAAGCAGGATTAATGGTCACCAGTGTAGGTGTCTTAGCTGATACTGACGAGCAAATACAAAAGGTCAAAGATGAAGGTTGGGATGTTCCAAGCGTGGCCTTGGGAAATGGCTTAACTGAACAAGAAAAAACACAAACTCTTGAAAAGCTAAAGGTACAAGAAAAGGAAGCGTACAATACGTTTGTAGTTAATGGCGATGATTTAGTCAAATATGTGACAGACATTGATTCATTCACTTCTGATTCAAAAGCATATTCAAGTGCATATCTGGTACGCACAAAAGACGGTTCAGGCGTAGATGTGACAATTGAAACGCCTGAAAATATTACTTCACGTACAGAAGCTAATTATCGTAATGCAGCGATTACCAGTGGTGTGTACGATGCGGATATTCGCATTGCTTCAGTTCGAGTAATGGACGGAAGTGGTGCCTTAGCAGGAATTTATAAGATTTATGATGAAGTAGATCCTGCTGCAGATGAGCAAGAAGCACAAGAGCGTGCAAAAAACCGAGAAGTTGCGCAAGAAGAGAGTGCGGTTGTTTCGGAAATTACTAAAGAAAACCAAGAGAATACGAACTTCTCAGATGATAATTTAGCTGTTGCTTTAGCTGAAATCAAATTAGAATTACAAAAAATCAAAGAGGAACTAGCAAAAATGAACGAGGACCAAGGTCGAGAAAAAGTTCAACAGATTGTAATAGAACAGTTAAATATTCAAGGGCTAGGGGATACATTATCTTCTGAGCAAGTGACTTCTTTATCCAACACAATGTATAATTTCTCGCAAGCACCTGTTATTAATAACGAACAAATTACGGAACAGTTAACAACTTTAAAAGACGACTTAATGACAAACGGTAAGGACTTCATCAATAACGCTAAAGAAAAACTAAATAGTGAAGAAACAAAAGGTTTTTTTGCGAATCTTTGGTCAACAATTAAATCATTCTTTGAAGGCTGGTTTAACTAATAATGATTAGGAGTAATTTACAAAACATTTAATTAACGTTTTGTGGATTGCTCTTTTTTTACTTTTTGTCTTATAATAATTACGAGGAGGTAGTTATGACAAAACTATATTTTGTACGTCATGGTTTAACTGAAAATAATGCATGCCACGCATTTAATGGAAGTTATTCAAATCATGGATTATTACCAGAAGGACAGAAGCAAGCAAGTGAATTAGGAAGATTTTTACAAGATGTTCATTTTGAAAAGACTTACGTTAGTCCACAAAAACGTGCAGTAGAAACAGCACAATTTATTTTAAAGGAAAATCAATTGTCAACGGATAATTTAATTAAAGAGGAAAAACTAAAAGAAATTAATTTTGGGCATTGGGATGGGGTGTCGATTGATTCTAAAGAGGGTCATCCGCAACTGCATAATTTGCGTTATCATCCTGAGCAGTATGACCCGACTGAATTTCTGGGTGAATCCTATCCTACACTAATTCAAAGAGGGAAATCCTTCATTCAGCAATTAGATTATACGAAAAATGTAAATTATTTGATTGTCAGTCATGGGGTAACATTAACAACATTGTTACAGACTTTAAAAGGAAAAGATATTACGCAGATTCGCGAAGCAGGGATGCTAGCTAATACAAGTTTAAGTATTCTAGAAACAGACAATGGGGATTGTTTTCAAGAAAAATGTTGGAACTATACCGTTTATTAAAAAGCTTTGAAGGCTTCTTTTTTATGGAAAAGAAATTTTAGTAGAAATCTATGTAACAGTAAACAGGTCTATGACATAAGTAGAGTGACCGTAAAATATCCAAACAATAGAAGATTGCGCCTTGGTTTGGCGTAATCATTCTATTTTGTTTGGATGTTTTTGTCTTGTTTTTTCTTATATCACAGGTTCGTTTTATTATGCCACGTACTCTTGAAATAGTTTATTTTCCTACTCTATTGGACCAGTAGTTAGTGTCCATGTAATAGTGGCATTATATGTTTTAGCTTTAGCAGTTCCTCCGTAAACGGTTAATACAGATGCACTTTTATCAAAATTATCTAACCACGTTCCTAAACCAGCATCTTTATTTGCCTTAAAAACTGTTTTTTGTGAACTACTTAAAGTAATATCTGCTGCAACAGGAGCTGTACTAGTATTTTGGCTATTCGTTATGACCGATTTATTGGTTAGTTTTAAGTTTGCACCAGCTAATACATCTGCATCGCTTGTTTTAATAGTTGAAATTGCTGCTTGAACTTCCCAACCAGCACCAGTACCACGTTTATCAGTTACTTGAATGCGAGGGTGTTCAGTTTTTGCAGCATAAGTTTGAGTCGTACTAGAGATTTTATTGCTACCAAAATCAAAATTTGATACATAGTCTAAACTTAATGGACCAGCAGAATTGGTACCTGAATTATCTGGATCACCTGGATCAGTTGGATCAGGAGGGGTCGGATTATCTGGATTTGTTGGGTCTACTGGATTTGTTGGAGAATTATCATCACCAGTGAAACTTACTGTCGCAGCAGATGTTTCTGCTGCAACAAATTGTGGGGCTGTTGTTAATAAGGCGAGACTCAAAAGAGCTCCTGTTAAAGGTAATTTATTTTTCATCGTTATATTTCTCCTTCTTTCTTCTGATATAAATGATAACTAGTAAAAGTAATAGAATGAAAACAACAATTGTTGCAAGTATCAACCAATAGATGGGGGTTCTCTTCGGCGCAACATTCTCTTTTTCAACCAACTGATAATCTTTTCCTGCTACTTCAAAATCTTTTTCCCATTCCCAGTGATAATCGCCAGCTACAGCGTTTCCTAAAAAATGGTATGTTCCAGGTGCTAATGTTCCTTTTAATAAGGGAACAATGAGATGGAACATCGAATTAGGCGCAACTTTTCCATATTTTGATTGATACGTTTCAATTATTTTACCATCTTTTGAAATGGTGGCATCAATAGCTAAATTATCAATCATCGTTGCAACTGGATTGCTAAGTTCAGCTTTAACAATCGGATGATTATTTTCTGTATCAAGTTTAATTTTTCCAAGTGTTAATTTTGGAGTGAGCTTTTTATCAGAGGTTTGTAGTTTTACAGCTATCGAATAAGCAAAATGATTGTAAAAGTTAATTGTTTGATTTTCTTGCTGCTGATTTTCAATTTGTTCATAGACATGAATTCCTCCTAAAATATAACCAGCAAATTTTTCTTTAGGATAAGTCAAATCGAAAGTGATATTTTTTTTCTCATTAGGAGCTAGTTCAATTATGCGTTGTTGTTGCTCTTTGGTGATGATTTGTGAAAACTTTGGGTCTGCTAGTAATTCATTCCCCGTGTAGCTATAAGCAATTGTGATCCCGTCACTAGTCGTGGCATCATTTGCCTCAACGACGATTTTTTTCTTTTGATGACTGGTGTTTTCGATTTCGATAGCTATCGTCTGTTTCTCTCCAGGTGTAATCTGTAAATCAAAATAAGTGTTATCTTTTGTTCTTTGGTTATCAGGTAAATTAACGGTAATAAGATAATCCATTTGTGCTTCTTCGCCAAATACGGGTAATGACTGACCAAAAATAAAACAGAAGATAAAGAATACTAGTATTTTTTTCACTCATTTCCTCCTTTCGCTAGTTAAGTAAATGAGGCCTCTTGTTGTAAAGATAACGAGAAAAATTTTTCACGTCAACGTAGGTATTCTTCAATAGTCCTTAGATTATTTGTTGTTTTTCTTGCTGTTGTAAGCTTTCTTTTTGTTTTTTTTCAATTATTTTTATTTTAGTTATCAAAAAGTGAAAAAAAGATATAAATTCATTCAGGGAAATTTCAGTAAAATGAAGGATAGATGAAATTAAATGATTGAATGAAAAGGAATGAGAAGAGATGAAAAGAAGCGCGTTTGTGTTATTGCTTTTATTAAGTTATTCAGGAATTATTTCGATATATGCAGATACTGATGAAGAAACTCTTGATTCAACCTTTCAAAGCACAGAAGAAACTATATCAGCTATAGAAATGACAGATACGACTATAGATGAAACTACTGAAATATCTTCTCAAGCAGCAGTGAGTTCAAGTGAAGATAGCGCTGAAGTAACGGAAGGGACAGTAGTAGAAACGAGTGAATCGAATACAGAAACTGAGATTTCTAGTGAAGATAAGCTTGCAGAAACCACACAATCAGAAACTACTTCCTCTGAACAAACATCTTCTAAATCAACTCAAGCAATGAGAAACGATGAAACCACTCGAACAGTTGAAAATTGGGCAGAATTTGAAGCAGCCGTAAGCGATATAACAGTGACAGAAATTTCTGTTACAAAAAATATTTATAATACTGATGATACTAATAGAAGTGGACATCAAAAAAATGTGACTATTCCATTGAGAAATTTAACGATTGATGGGAATAGTCATACCATTGACTTTCGTGGGACTGGGTATCGTAATTTAACAAATATTCCAGCAGGGCAATCGATAGATATTGTAATAAAAAACATGACTATTTATGGACAAAATTATTGGGGACCTTTTCGTTACAATGGCAATACGCAACAAAGCAATGGAAATTCCTACGGGGTGGGAACAATTTCTTATGAGAATATCACTTATACTGGCGCCCAGTTAACTTGTTCCCAAAACTATAACATTATTTTTTTAGGAACAGTTCGCAATTCTTCGGTCAATCAATATAACTCACCTGCGGATAATCAAATGTTTAATACATTAGACAATCAAGTCAATATTGAATCAAGTAACATTACAGTAGCAGATAATGCTGTTTATGAAGGTGTTACAGAAAATGCTGGAGTGTTAGAATTATATAATTCTGGGATGTTACGAGTAGGAAATAATGCAAAAATGTCGCTAACTTCTAATGGAACAGGCGGTGAAAATGGTAATTATGCCGTAGATTTGCGAGGATCTTTAGAAACAGGAGAAAATGCTGAAATTACGATTAATACGCGTGAATCTGGAAACCAAACAGCGTTATATGTTGCAAATGCAGGCAGTAAGGTAAATGTAACAAATGGAACTAAATTGGCTATTCATGTGAACGATAAAAGTCCAAGTTCCGACCGGAGTATCGTACAATTGGCTTCAAATACAACATTTACGGTTTCCTCAGACGCTATTTTTTCAATTGATGGAACTGCACGTCGGACAGGCTTATGGGCAACTTATTCCAATAGTGTGATTGGGGCTCAAGCATACAGCTCGTTTAAAATTGATGAACGCGGAACATTTACGGTGAATCTATCTGGAGATTCTAGAAATATCGCGGTTGTTTATGTAGAGGGGAATGGTACCTTTGATTTTAATAACGCTAAATTAGTTGATTTAAATACACAAAATATGACCGGTGCGATGACATTGGTTTCAATGAATCCAGGTGTTTTTACTTCTTCTATTCAAAAAGTCGAAGCGTGGAATAAGGGAAACAATACGAATGCTCCAGATAAAATATGGAATCCAGTATTTGACATGAGAGTTCCCTACACCGCTGGAAATGTGCAATCATCAGTGACAGCCTCTAGCTTGTCGCAAGCAGTCAGTCAAGACTTAATTACAAACTATCGTACTCAGAATTTTCAACGTGTTCGCTTTAGTTATATTCCAGACGTAGCAATTCAATTAAATGAACTTCAAGGAAATCCGAATGATCCTGCAAGTAAAGTTCTTCAAGGAACAACAAATCCACATGCAATGATTGTTTTTGAGGGAGAAAACTTACCCGAGCCGACACTGGCTTCACCAAATGAAACAAGTACACAAAAATATCACGTGCAAGCAGACGAAAAAGGTCAGTATACGTATGCCTTATCGAAAAGTTTAACACCAGGAAAAACAATTAAAGCGAAGGCATATTTGAATGGAAAAGAAGCAGAGACTTCTCAAAAGGTACCTGTATTACCTACGTTAGCAATGACTGCGACAATAACAAAAGCTGACAAAGAAGTTATGCAACTTCTTTGGGAAGACTCGGGTAATTTGGTATATACGATTGAAAATACTGGCACAAGTGCGTTTTACCCATCACAATTTACACCTGATATTCCAGATTCTTGGACAATTGATTCTTCAAAAATTAAGACAAATATAAATGATAAACAAATAGATAGTACAGCACTTGCATCAACCGTTTTACGCCAAAATGATCGCTTGACAATGTCAATTCCGGTAACTTTTAATAAAGTAGGAACATTTGATTATACAGGAACATTGAAAGGGACTAGTGATGCCAATCGAAAATATGCATTACCAGATACAACAATCCCTCAACAGTCATTTAAGGTGAAAAAACCAATGCTATCTTTATCTTCAGTGCCAAACCTTGATTTTGGGAGCAATCCTATTCAATCGAATGAAATGACGTTAACCACTATCAATGAACAAATAATTGAAGGTATTGATGAATATGTGAATAAACAAAAGTGGGAGCTTGTCGCAACTGTTTCACCACTTGTAGATGCGGATAATAAAGAATTACCTGCCTCGTTATTTTTTGATAATCAGAAAATAACATTTGGCGATGACCATATTATTTATACTAATGACACCCTTCATCAAGGAGCATTTAAATTACAATATGAGCCGCAAAAAGGATTTAAACTAAAAGTAGAAACGTCTAATTTGAAAAGTCAGTCTTCTTATACTGGAATGATTACCTGGACGTTAGTAGATGGTTTGTAAATCGTTATTAAATGTTAAAAAATTATTTTATATTTATTTATAAATTGTTTTTTATTAAATGAGATGATAAAGTTTCTACTTTAATTCACGAGGAATGAAGGGAAAATCATGAGAAAGTTTTTAGATAGCAATTCAAGAAGAAAAGTTGAAATTTTGATTATGTTGAACAAAGAAAATGGCGTGACATTTGACGTGTTAAGTCAGCGTTTAAATGTCTCACGACCAACGATTATTAGAGATTTAGAAGAAATTAAAGAGAAATTCGATGAATGGCAAGTAACAGAAGCAACTGTTTTAACAAGGAAAACAACGACTTATCTAGTAGCAAAAGAGAAATTTTCACTTCATCAAATTTTATTACATTATTTAAATGAAAGTTTGCAGTATCAAGCGTTGATTGAAATTTTCTATTCAGAATCGATTCATTTACGTAAATTTGCTGAGACGCACTTTGTATCTTACAATACACTTTATAAAAAATTATACAGCTTAAACGAAGTATTAGCCCAGTTTGATTTACGTTTTGTGACCAATAAGAAAGCGTCTATTTCTGGTGATGAACTCCAATTTCGCTTTTTTTATTCTGAATTTTTTTGGTATTCGTATAGCGGAACCGCTTGGCCTTTTTCAGAAATACATAAACGAGTATTAGAATATTTAATCAAACCAATCGAATATATTCGTGGAAGAAAACTGAGTTTGGTTGAAAAAGAAAAGGTATTATATGATCTAGCAATTATCATTACTCGTATCAAACAAGGTCATTTTGTTCCAATCACAATTTTAAAACATGAAATTTTAAAAGATAGCTGGCATTTTGGTTACTTAGTTAATCTTTTGTGTCCAGTATGTTCGTTATTTTTTCGTCATATAACTGAACAACAAATCAAAGCTGAGATTGCCTATGCTTACATTTTTATTTTTGCTCAGGAGTATCATTTAAAAGATAATAAAAATATTAGCGATATGCTTTTTTACTGTCAAACGCATGAATTAAAGGCAGCAGATATGACAAATCAATGGTTTCGTTTATTTTATCGAGAGTTTCCTGTGAAAATTTCAGCAAAAAACTATGGCTTGCTTTATACAAACCTCATTCATAAACATATCAAAGCACTTACTTTTCGAGGGGCGGGGGTATTAAGTGGTATTGATATTAGTGATTCAGTGTTTATTTTGCCCGAAATCGAACGACGAATTGAACATATTGTCGATCAGCTCACACAAGAAAATAAAATTTTACGTAAAAATCAAGCATTTCTCTTGGATAATTATTGCTTTCTGATTAGTCAGTACATTGAACAGGAACGAAAACCATTATCGATTTGTATTTTATCAGTATTTGGAGAGGAATGTTTGGAAGTGATTAAACGGCGAGCATTCCAAGGGATTGATATGGATGTGACTGTTACAGGAAGCATTACACCACAAACAGATTTAGTGATTATGGATCGAGAGTATGAACATGTAGAATTTGACCGAGAGAAGATTCTTTACTGGGAGAATATTCCGAGTAAAAAATCGATTTTTCGCGTTCATTATTTTATTAATGAACATTTCGGTTATTAATAAAAATGGAAAAGATTATTGACATTTTCTCATTATGAGCGCTATACTATCGTCATAATCTAATTTAATTCTCATATTTTAAAACATTGACGAGAAGAGTAACTTAAGGATTCAGTTAAGAGAACCCGGTTTGGTGAGAAAGGGGACTGAAGAGCGAAGTGAAGATGAGCTCTGAGTTTGTAAATAGTTCACGCTATTTATGCGGACGCGACCGTTATATCGCCGGATTTCAACAGGAATCGTCGAGGTATCATTTGTGAGAATGGTATAAATTAGGGTGGTAACGCGAATCTATTCGTCCCTTTGTAAAAAGCAATTGCTTTTTACAAAGGGATGTTTTTTTTTATTTATTAGGAGGGAAATAGATGACTGAAAAACAATTAGCAACAAATTTGGTTCAATTAGGAAATCGTACGGATTTACAAAACGGTTCAATTAGTGCCCCAATTTATTTATCAACAACTTATGCGCACCCTGGGTTAGGACAAAGCACAGGATATGATTATATCCGCACTAAAAATCCAACTCGCGACATTTTGGAAGAAGGTTTAGCCAAATTGGAATCTGGGGCCCAGGCAGTAGTAACTAGCTCAGGAATGAGTGCAATTCAACTAGTGTTTAATTATTTTTCAGCAGGCAGTAAATTTTTAGTTTCTAGAGATTTGTATGGGGGGAGTTTTCGTTACTTCGATGATATCGAAGCAAAAGGATTAGCGACATTTCAGTATTTTATTGATTTAGCAGATTTTAAAACAAAGATTACTCAAGAAATAGCTGGTGTTTTCTTAGAAACACCGACTAACCCCTTGATGAATGAAGTTTCTATTCGCGAAGTAGCAACTATTTCTAAAGAACATGAGGCACTTTTAATTGTTGACAATACATTTTTAACACCTTTACGCCAACGACCATTAGAAGAAGGTGCAGATGTGGTGATCCACTCAGGAACGAAATATTTATCAGGGCATAACGATATTTTAGCTGGTGTTGTCGTTGCAAAAGATCCAGTGTTGGGTGAGAAACTAGCTTGGTTAGCGAACACAACAGGACCAACATTGAGTGCTTTTGATAGCTGGTTATTCGTTCGGAGCTTAAAAACACTAGAAGTACGTTTTAATCAACAAGAAAAAAATGCCCAAGCGATTGTTGGCATGTTACAGAAGCACGCAGCAATTAAAGAGGTTTTATATGTGGGTCTCGGTGCTATGATTAGTATCCGTGTAACTGATGAAAATAAAATTGGTGACTTTTTACAATCTTTAGAAGTCTTTTCTTTTGCTGAAAGTTTAGGTGGCGTTGAAAGTCTAATTACGTATCCAACAACCCAAACACATGCCGATATTCCACAAGAAGTGCGTGAGTCATATGGACTAACCCCTGATTTATTAAGGATTTCGGTAGGAATTGAACATGTTGCTGATTTAATAGCGGATTTGGAAAAAGCTTTAGAAGTCTTTTAGTCAATCTTAAAGAGGACCTGTGATTGCAGGTCCTCTTTGTAGTGACTACTTTAATTGTTTCACCATAATAAAATCGGTTTGCTGATCATCGCCCATGAAGAATGAATGTTGTCCTTGTTGTACAAAGTCCATGGTTTGATAAAACGCACGCGCAGGCTGATTATGTTCCCAAACACCAAGCCAGATCATTTCTTTTCCTTGCGCCAATGCAATTTGAATTGCTTGATCAATGAGATAACGACCTAGTCCTTGACGTTTGTGAGTCGTACGAATATATAAACGTTCAATTTCTAATGCGTTATTTGCAATGGACTCTGTTTGTGCATCCTCTGTATTAATTTTTAAATACCCAGCAATCACATCATTTTTGTATAAAAAGAAAAAGGTAGAATGAGGCATTTGTAATTCGTCTGTTAATTTTTTATCAGTGTAAGCTTTATCTAGATAGGCTTTCATATTCTCAGGTGAGTTTTGTTTGGCAAAGGTATCATGAAAAGTCTCAAAACTGATTTCTTGTAACTTCTTTAGGTCTTCTAACGTGCATTTTTTCAATTGAATCGACATAATTTTCTCCTTTTTTCTTTTTATCATACGCAGATTTTTTTGAGGATGCAATATTCTTTTTTATCATAAATATTTTTCATTATAGCTTATTCATAGCTATTATTATTGTACATATCAATAAGCTTTTAACACTTTTCATTTTACACCTATGTCTGCCAAATCTCTGTTGGCAGATATTTTTTACTTTACCTAGTTCTTGAAACTAGATATAATAATCATATAAATTATATTTCCTGAATCTTAAAAAGAGGTGTGTTTTTTTGGAGGAGCTACAAGTAGATATTTGTGAATGGGGCGAATCGCTTATCAGTTTTCATTTGCCTCGATGGGATGAATTACCCGAATTAGATTTATATATGGATCAAGTAATTACCTTGGTGGACCGCTACTTATCACCAGTTATTCGGATTGATAAACATGCTTTGTTAACATCATCAATGGTCAACAACTATGTTAAAAAAGGGATGATTCCACCCCCAGAAAAAAAACGGTATACACGTCGCCATGTCGCATTTTTAATAGCCATTACGCTATTAAAACAGGTACTAACTATTCAAGAAATTAAAAATGGTATTTTATTTCAAGGAAAAGTAGTTGGGATTCGCAATGCATATAATCTTTTTTGCGAAGAACAAGAAAAAGCAGTTCAACGTGTTTGCTTACAAGCAATGGGAAAACTTGAACATGAGGAAGCTCAGAAAATTGCAGTAGAATATCTAGCAGTTAAAGCAGCAACTGCTTCATTTGCGAACAAATTACTTGCTGAAAAAGTAATTGAAATAGAAAGTCAATATTTAGAAAAAGGTGAAAACAATGACTAAAGAAAAAATTGCTTTATTAGTAGACTCGGGAACAGATGTCCCACAAGAAATAATTGATGCTTATGGAATATTTATGATCCCCCTTAAAATTATTTATAAGGAGCGTGCGTATACCGACAAAATTGATATTACACCTGAGCAAGTTTATGCGCGTTTAAAAGAAGAAGTTCCCACTACTTCTTTACCTGATGGGAAAGCAATTCAAGAAATTTTTGATGAAATCGCCGTTCAAGGATATCAAAAAGTAGTTGCTATCACCATTTCAAGTGGTTTAAGTGGTACGTATAATATTTTACGTTTATTAGGACAAGAGCAAGATATGGAAGTATTTGTCTTAGATACAAAAAATATTGGGATTGGTGCAGGCTTACAAGCTATTCACGCAGCAGAGTTAATCTCTCAAGGAATGGAATGGCAGGAATTGATTACGCAATTAGAGAAAAAAGTCAAAGAGTCCAGTGTTTATTTTAACGTGGCAACTTTAGAATACTTACAAAAAGGTGGACGGATCGGGTTGGTTACCTCGCTTATTGGAACCGCCTTAAAATTAAATCCGACTATTTCTTGTAATGAAGAAGGTGTTTATCATACAGTTGCGAAAACACGTGGACGTAAAAAAGGCTTAGAAAATATGGTAAAACTTGTTAAAGAATTTGTTGGTGATCGACCATCGTTTCGTCTAGCAATCGCTCAAGGAGATGCAATGGAGGAAGGTGAATGGCTATACGATTTAGTGAAGCAAACCTTTCCAAATGCAGAATCTATTTTGTTTGGTCCAATTTCACCAGCTCTAGTCGTGCACACAGGACCTGGTCTTTTGGGAATTGGTGTTCAACTATTAGATTGATACGAAGCAGGCTCAATTTTATGAGTCTGTTTTTTTATAAGAAAAACTTTAGAAAAAAATTAGCAAAAGGTGTTTTAATGAAACCATAAGCAAAATCATGTATAATAGACACGATAGTCAAGATGTGAGCGTATAATAAATAAGAACGAGGTGACTTTTTTGTGAAAAAAATATTAGTCGTAGATGATGAAAAACCGATTTCAGATATTGTAAAGTTTAATCTTACTAAAGAAGGTTACGAAGTATATACAGCGTATGATGGGGAAGAAGCACTTGAAAAAGTGAACGAAATCGAACCTGATTTAATTTTACTAGATTTAATGTTACCTAAAATGGATGGATTAGAAGTGGCACGTGAAGTTCGTAAAACCTATGATATGCCTATTATTATGGTAACTGCTAAAGATTCTGAAATTGATAAAGTGTTAGGTTTGGAATTAGGTGCTGATGATTATGTGACGAAGCCATTTTCAAATCGTGAGCTTGTGGCGCGTGTAAAGGCTAACTTACGTCGTGGCTCTTCTGCAGGAAAAGAAGTTGAGGAACCTGTCAATACAGAGCTATCAATTGGTGACTTAACCATCCATCCTGATGCTTATATGGTAACAAAATATGGATCAGCCATTGAATTAACACATCGTGAATTTGAACTATTGCATTATTTAGCCAAGCATATTGGTCAAGTAATGACTCGCGAACATCTATTACAAACAGTGTGGGGCTATGATTATTTTGGTGATGTACGCACAGTTGACGTAACAGTTCGTCGTTTGCGCGAAAAAATTGAAGACAATCCAAGTCATCCAAATTATTTGGTGACTCGTCGTGGCGTAGGTTACTACCTACGCAATCCGGAACAGGAGTAAAAATGTATGAAAAATAAAGTTCGCTTTTTTCAATCAGTGAACTTTAAAATCGCCCTGACTTTTATCTTGATTTTGTTAATTTCAATCGAGATTATCGGGGCGTATTTTATTCGCGGATTGGAACGTTCAACGATTGAGAGTTTTAAAATAGGAATGAATTCCCAAGCTGAAACACTTGCAGGTACATTAGGTAATTATTTAGGTCAAGAAGGAGCCGATAGTCAACAAGTAGATAGTGAAATCCAACGTGTTTTGGATAACAGTGATTCGCCTGATATTGTTGAAATGAAAGTTGTCGATCAAAAAAGTATCATTCGAGCAACAACGAATGTCAGTGATCGAAACTCTATTGGTAAGAAAAACGAAGATCCGTATATTAATGATTTTGCAAATAAAAATATTACGGCAATTGATGATTCAACAGGCGATCGCGTACAGATTAATGTTCAAGTAATTCAGTCTGCTGGAGATACTGTTATTGGTCTGTTGTATGTTAAAAGTAATTTAGAACAAAAATACAATGAGATTAATAACATTGCATTTATTTTTGTCACTGCATCAGTGATTGCTGCAATGATTTCTATGTTGGTGGCGGTACTAATTGCACGTTCCATCACGCAGCCAATTGGTGAAATGCGAGAACAAGCATTACGAATCGCCAAGGGAGATTATAGTCATAAAGTAGAAGTTAAAGGTCGTGATGAGCTTGGTCAGTTAGCTGAAACATTCAATCAATTAGCTGAACGAATTGAAGAAACACAAGAAGCAATGGAGTCTGAGCGAAATCGATTAAATAGCGTTTTAGCACATATGACTGATGGGGTAGTAGCAACAGATCGTCGAGGTAAAGTGATTACAATCAATGAAATGGCACTTTCATTATTAAATGTTAAGCAAGAAGAAGCCATTGGTCAGTCAATTCTAATGTTATTTGAGATGGAAGAAGATTATACATTACGTAAATTATTAGAAAATCCAGATGAAATTTTATTGGAACGTCCATCTAACGATCCGAGTCTAGAAGCTCTGATTTTGCGGGTTGATTTCTCGATGATTCGTCGGGAATCGGGATTTATTTCTGGTTTAGTGGCTGTTTTACATGATGTTACTGAGCAAGAAAAAACAGAGCAAGAACGTCGCGAATTCGTATCAAATGTATCACATGAATTACGCACGCCATTAACAAGTATGCGTAGTTATATCGAAGCGCTCAATGAAGGTGCTTGGCAAGATCCAGAAATTGCACCAAACTTTTTAAAAGTGACTTTAGATGAGACAGACCGAATGATTCGTATGATTAATGATTTATTAAATCTGTCACGAATGGATAGCGGTAATGCAGGATTGCAATTGGAATTTATTAACTTTAAAGATTTGGTACATTTTGTGCTAGATCGTTTTGACATGATGGTTAACAATCATGAAAAGAGTTATATCATTCGTCGTGAATTTACCAAACGTGATTTATGGTTGGAAGTTGATACCGATCGAATGATTCAAGTAGTTGATAATATTATGAATAATGCCATTAAATACTCACCGGACGGGGGAATCATCACTGTTCGTTTAGTAGAGACGCATAATAATATTATTTTAAGCGTTACTGACCAAGGCTTGGGAATTCCTAAAAAAGATTTAACGAAAATTTTTGATCGTTTTTACCGTGTAGATAAAGCTCGTGCTAGAAAACAAGGTGGAACAGGTCTTGGATTAGCCATTTCTCGTGAAGTGCTCAAAGCTCATGGGGGGACTATTTGGGCAGAAAGTCGTGAAAACGTTGGTTCGACGTTCTTTATCAGCTTACCATATGAACCTTATGAGGAGGATTGGTGGGAATGAAAATCACAGAAAGAATGGTAAGATTTGGCTTATGTATAATGATTGCTCTAAGTTTTTACTTGTCTTACCTTATATGGTGGAGTCCGGCAACCAAAGATGCTGCCTTAGTCAATGAAGTAGAGACTGATGCTAGTACAGAACTAAACGTCAAAGAGGCATCAGAAGTTTTTCTGCCTTTACGTTTAACACGTATTGATAAGAATGGAATAGATGAAACCAATACCGAAAGCTTGATTAAAAAATTCCAAACAGATATGACTGATGCAAAATTTGAAACAGCGTATGTGAAAAAATATGACTCTGCACAAGATTTTGTTGCACAAACCCAATTGGACGAAGGCGTTGAACTGGTTTATGCCGCAGCAATACCTATTCGTTCATATTTAGATACTTTCCATGTGACTATTCCGATGTCAGATGAGATGGAAGAGGATACTGAATTCTTACGTATTCAAGTTGATTTTAAAAGCGAAAAAATTCGATTTATAAATCGAAACAAACGAACTGTTTTAGAAGCAAAAATTTTATCAGGGATGAATGAGTTTAAGCACACTATTAAAAACAATGCTGCTGAATGGATCGAAGTGTTTCGTGATCCAGCGTACAGTTTTTATCAATATTACACAGTAGAACCGGTGAAGCTGAAGATGTACAGCTATATTTCTTCTACTCGTCCCTATACGGTGTTTCGTGATTCATTCTTTACTAATCCCAAAAATGTTCGAAGTAATGATGGAACAGCTAATTTAAATTTTTATGATGGGACAGAATCAATGACCATCCAACAAGAACAGCAACAAATTGACTTTCGTAGTGTTGTTCGTACAGATCATCAATTTGATATCTATGCGAAAAGTTACGATTATGTTCGTGGATTAGGTACGAATTATGGGTCGTTACGTTTATTTTCTCAAGCGAAAAACATGATTGACTATCGTATTTTTGTCGAGGGATTTCCTGTTTTTAGTGATAAAGCTGAAGGGAAAATAACTGTCCGTTTTAGTGAAAATGGTCAAGTGAATCAAAAAAATATTGAAATAAAAGCGAATTTAAACACGATTCAAGTACCAATTCCTTCAGAACGTGAAATAACCTTGCCGTCTAGCTATGAAGTCGTTCAAAACTTATATTTACATGGTGCAGAATACGAAAAATTAAGTATGATTTTAATCGGGTATGGCTGGAAAAATATTCAAGATACGGGCGTCATTGACTTAGAACCTAATTGGTACATTCAATATGATAATACTTGGTATAGTTATGAACAGTTACTAGCACATTTAGAAGAAAGCAGGGAGACAAATGGATTTTAAACGAATCGAATGGATTTTTTTCCTAGCTTTTCTGGGAGTAAATATATTTCTAATCAGTATTTATCGGGAAGCACGTTCTGAGCAAAATATTGTCTCTCGTTCGAATCAAAAAATTCCAATTGAACAACGTTTAGCATCTGAAAATATTCAATCAGATGGAGATTTTTCAAAAGAACAAATTCTCGGTTACTACCTAAGCGGTGAACCAACAAATATGAATGAACTCATAGAAAAAGAACGAGCAAATGGGACTCACACAGAACTTGTTAATGGTCAAACGACAACGGAAGGACCCGTTTTAACCCATGTTGTTAATGATGGGGCTTATTTACGGAACAATGGTCAAATCATCGATACATTGGATAGTTACTTTGAAAAGAGTAATAATTTAATGTTTCAAAGTGAATATGCCTATATTCCGGAATGGGATCGAGTAGATGGCGATTATGCTGAATTGTTTGCTGCCCAAACTTATGAAGGTATTCCGATTAACGATGATTCTAGTCGTCTGGGAATCACTGTAAGAAAAGAAGAGGAGGCAGTGACGATTGTTAGTTATACGCAAACTCATGTCGATAAGTTAACGCCTCTTCGAGAAGCGATGACCTTATATTCTGAGGAAGATGCAGTTAATACGCTATACATTAACAATAAAATTCCAAGTAATTCCACCTTAAAATGGCAACAGCTTGCCTATACATTAACGCTTAAAGTTCGTGGAAAAAATGTTTATGTCCCAGCTTGGTTTGTAGCGATTGAAACCCCAGATGAGACAATTCAAATTGAACGAGTTAATGCTTTAACAAATCGGATTATCACAAATACTACAGTTCGCACAGTAGAAAATACGTAAAAAGATAGGTATAATGGACTCAATGTTCAAACTTAGAGAGGAAGTCACAGGCAATGGAGAAACAAAACGCATTTCAAATTAGCATCTTAGCAAGTGGAAGTTCTGGCAACTCGTTGTTTATTGAAACAGAGAAGAAAAAAATCTTGGTAGATGCTGGTCTAAGTGGCAAAAAAATTACTTCATTGTTAGGTGAAGTCGGACGGAAACCAGAAGAATTAGATGCTATTTTGGTTACGCATGAACATCGCGATCATATTCATGGCGTGGGTGTTCTTGCTCGAAAATATAAATTAGATGTCTATGCTAATGAAAAAACCTGGCAAGCAATGTCGCCTTTAATTGGCAAGGTTGCTGTAGAACAACAGCATATTTTCGAAATGGGAAAAATTTTAACTTTTGGTGATATGGATATTGAAAGTTTTGGGGTATCTCATGATGCGGCGGCACCGCAATTTTATCGTTTTTATAAAGATGGTAAATCATTTGTCATGTTGACAGATACGGGTTATTGTAGCGATTATCTGCGTGGAACTATTCGTGGAGCAGATGCGTATTTAATGGAGAGTAACCATGATTTAGAAATGTTACGTATGGGTGCGTATCCGTGGAATTTAAAACAACGAATCTTAGGCGATCGGGGTCATCTATCTAATGAAGATGGGGCACTAGTTATGACGGATATTCTAACAGATAATACGAAACGGATTTATTTAGGACATTTAAGTCGTGAGAATAATTTAAAAGAATTAGCCCACATGACAATGGAAAATGTACTGTATGAACACGGACTAGGCATTGGCGAAACCGTTCATGTGTATGATACCGATCCAGATAAAGCAACGGAATTATTTGTCATTTAAAAGAAGGGCGCAATGCTCTTCTTTTTTGTTCAGAAAGGATGCTAAGATGTTTGATAACGAAAGAGTCAAGAAATTAAATGATTTGGAAATGATGGTTTATGACTATATTTTAAAGAATCGGAAAATGGTATTAGCTATGTCAATTCGTGAATTGTCGGCTGTATGTCATGTTTCGACATCTACCATTTTTCGTATGTGCCATAAGTTAAATTTAGCAGGTTTTTCTGAGTTGAAATACGCTATTAAGCAAAAATTAGAGGAAGAGAACGCCTATAATCTCGATTATTTTTATCATGAAACTTCACAAATTGATACTTTTTTAAAGCGGGTAAATCAAGAAAGTTATCGTAAAATATTAGCTATTGCCGTTGATATGATTGTTAAAGCAAATCAGATCATTTTTACAGGAATTGGAACTAGCGGTATCTTAGGGATGTATGGTAGTCGTTATTTCATGAATTTTGGATTGAATTGTTATAGTTTAACAGATGCTTTTGCTCCCGTTTCACCTCGGTTGCAAACCAACACGTTAGTTATTGCTTTGTCGGTATCGGGAGAAACATCAGAAGTTTTAGATCAAATAAAAGAATTTAAACAATATGGCGGAACTATTTTAAGTATTACCAATGAGGAAGACTCAACTATTGCTCGCTTTTCTGATTATAATTTATCCTATCATATGCCTGAAGTAATTTATGGCAGAAGAGAAAGTTTAAATATCACCACACAAGTTCCTGTGATTACATTGTTAGAAGTCTTAGCACAGCAAGCTAGCCATAAAGTTTATCTCGCCAATCAAACAGCTTCCGAATAATTATTGGAAGCTGTTTTTTTTATTGAAACATGTTTCAATTTCTTTATAAACGCTTTTTTTAAGTGAGATTTTTGTTTATATTAATTTATGTAAACGAATACTTTTAGTGGAATAAACATAGGAACAAGAGACTTAGAAAGAATCATTATCTTTACAAAAAGAGGCGGCGAAATGGGCTTGCTTATTTTGCTTATGTTCCAGTCTCGAGCCATTATTTATGGCTATTTCCTGTATGTCAGAAAGATGAATTAAATTAATGTGGGGCAAGTATGACGAAGAAATTTAATTAATGAAAAGGATGTGTAACTATGTTAAGAAAAGATTTTTTATGGGGTGGCGCAGTTGCTGCCCATCAATTAGAAGGCGGCTGGCAAGAAGGCGGTAAAGGTGTTAGTGTTGCTGATGTAATGACTGTAGGAGCGCACGGTGTTCCACGGCGTATTACGGATGGAGTCATCGAAGGAGAAAACTATCCAAACCATGAAGCCATTCAGTTTTATCATCATTATAAAGAAGATGTGAAATTATTTGCAGAATTGGGATTGAAATGTTTCAGAACTTCGATTGCTTGGACACGTATTTTTCCTAAGGGTGATGAAGCAGAACCCAATGAAGCTGGGTTGCAATTTTATGATGATTTATTTGATGAATGTTTAAAATATGGCATTGAACCAGTGATTACGTTGTCTCATTTTGAAATGCCGTATCACCTTGTAACCGAATATGGTGGATGGCGTAATCGTCAGGTAATTGATTTCTTTGGACGCTTTGCAGAAGTTTGTTTCACTCGCTATAAGGATAAAGTAAAATATTGGATGACGTTTAATGAAATTAATAACCAAGCAAATTACGTAGAAGATTTTGCACCATTTACCAATTCTGGTTTGAAATATGTTGAAGGAGAAGACCGTGAACAGATTATGTACCAAGCAGCGCATTATGAATTAGTTGCTAGCGCTAAAGCAGTTGCGATTGGTCATCAAATTAATCCTGATTTTCAAATTGGTTGTATGATTGCGATGGTACCTATTTATCCATATTCTTGCGCACCGAAAGATATGATGGCGGCAACCGTCGCTATGCAACGTCGTTATTGGTTCACAGATGTTCATTGCAAAGGGAAATATCCAAGTTATATCGAGGCGTACTTTGAACGTAAAGGCTATCAATTAGATCGGACAAAAGAAGATTTTGACGTGCTAGAAAAAGGAACTGTTGACTACATTGGTTTTAGTTATTACATGTCTTTTGCAATTAAAGACAATGACAAAGCACCAGCCTTTGATTATGATGAAGCACGTGATTTGGTTCGTAATCCGAATGTGGACGCTTCTGATTGGGGCTGGCAGATTGATCCAATGGGCTTGCGTTATGCGATGAACTGGTTTAACGAACGCTATGAACGTCCATTATTTATTGTCGAAAATGGTTTTGGTGCAATTGATGAAATAAATCCTGAAACGAACCGAGTAGAAGACGATTATCGTATTGATTATTTAAAAGCCCACATTGAAGCAATGAAAGAAGCTGTTGAATATGATGGTATTGATTTGATGGGGTATACACCATGGGGCTTTATTGATTTAGTTTCTGCAGGTACTGGGGAAATGAAAAAACGTTACGGTTTTATTTACGTGGATAAAGATAATGAAGGTCATGGAACGTTAGCACGTAGTAAGAAAAAATCATTTGAGTGGTATCAAAAAGTGATTGCAACCAATGGAGAAACGCTATAAAAAATAAGCCATAAAAAATGGATCCTAAATAATAGTTTGCTGACAGTTTCTATCAGACGCTATTATCTAGGGTCCATTTTAACATTCTAGACAATTTTTTATTTGGGAATGTCTAAAGTCTGTAAAATAACATTAGCAACAACAACTAAGGTATTCATACCAACATGCGTCAAAATAGAAGTCCAGATTTTTCCAGTATTGTAATAAAGTAAACTAAAGAAAAAGCCTAAAGAAAAATACAGGAGTAAATGTCCATCTTGATGAATGAGGGCGAATAACAAGGAACTGATACTAATGGCGAACCAAACATTCAGATATTTTTCAAGAAAGCCTGTGATAGCACGACGAAAAACAAACTCTTCCATAATGGGGCCGCCAATCATCACGGCAACTGCAAAAAGGGGTTGTCTTAAAACCAGTTGAATAATATTTTGTGTATTTTCAGAAGCAACCTCTTGCCCAAATAGTTGCTCAATTTGTAAGACGATATTTTGTAAAAAAATGGCAACAAAAATTCCTGTCAATCCAAAAGCAATGACTTTCAGCCAATTTGTTTTTGCTCTATCAAAAGATAGTAATTCGTTTTGCTTTAAATATAAAATGATTAAGACTACTGCCCCTAAAAGATAAGCGATCATTGTAGCTAGCACTTGTTGATTCGCAGGTAAGAAAGCTGGTGAAAAGAAAGCAACTGCATAACATAAGATAGTTAGGATGCTGTATTTTTTTGTAGACATGGAATCCTCCTTTCATATATTTACTATTATAACAAAATAGAGAGAAACAAATCGTTAAGAATAACTGAATGATTTAACCAATTTTGACTTTTATAAAAAAATGATTCAAAAGACTTGCATTCTAGAATGAAAATCAGTAATATTAGTTTTGTAAGTTAGCACTCTATATATGAGAGTGCTAATGACAACAAATCAAAGTTATTAGAAATTAATTGGAGGGATTTATCGTGTTAAAACCATTAGGTGATCGTGTATTGATCGAAGTCGCAAAAGAAGAAGAAAAAACTGTCGGAGGACTTGTTTTAGCATCTGCAGCCAAAGAGAGACCGCAAACAGGAACGGTTATCGCTGTCGGTGAAGGTCGCGTCTTAGATAATGGGGAACTAGCAGCTGTACCAGTTAAAGTTGGTGACACTGTTTTATTTGAAAAATATGCTGGTTCAGAAGTGAAATACGACGGTAAAGAATATCTGATTTTTTCAGCAAAAGATATTGTTGCA
Organism: Enterococcus sp. AMC2644; assembly: GCF_058216475.1. Classification (NCBI taxonomy): domain Bacteria; kingdom Bacillati; phylum Bacillota; class Bacilli; order Lactobacillales; family Enterococcaceae; genus Enterococcus; species Enterococcus sp. AMC2644. The sequence goes on along the minus strand of NZ_CM177095.1, from coordinate 633,407 downwards.
ATCGTAGAATAATCAAATAAAAAATAAGAATTATAAAAAAACTTTGAGGTGAAATAAATCATGGCAAAAGATATTAAATTCGCAGAAGACGCTCGTTCAGCAATGCTACGAGGTGTAGATAAATTAGCAGATACAGTAAAAGTAACATTAGGCCCTAAAGGTCGTAATGTTGTTTTGGAAAAATCTTATGGTTCACCATTAATTACAAACGATGGAGTAACAATTGCTAAAGAGATCGAATTAGAAGATCATTTTGAAAATATGGGTGCAAAATTAGTTTCTGAAGTTGCATCTAAAACTAACGATATTGCAGGTGACGGTACTACTACAGCTACAGTTTTAACACAAGCAATTGTTCGTGAGGGTTTGAAAAACGTGACTGCTGGAGCAAACCCATTAGGTATTCGTCGTGGTATTGAACTAGCAACAAAAGCAGCCGTTGAAGAATTACACAATATTTCTTCCATCGTTGATTCCAAAGAAGCTATTGCGCAAGTAGCAGCTGTTTCTTCTGGTAGTGAACAAGTTGGTGAATATATTGCTGACGCTATGGAAAAAGTTGGTAACGATGGCGTTATTACAATTGAAGAGTCAAAAGGAATTGAAACAGAATTAGATGTCGTAGAAGGAATGCAATTTGATCGTGGTTACTTATCACAATATATGGTAACAAACAACGATAAAATGGAAGCAGAACTAGAAAATCCATACATCTTGATTACTGATAAAAAAATATCAAATATCCAAGACATTTTGCCATTGCTAGAACAAATTTTACAACAATCAAAACCATTGTTAATCATTGCTGATGATGTTGATGGTGAAGCATTACCAACATTAGTCTTAAATAAAATTCGTGGAACATTTAATGTAGTCGCTGTGAAAGCTCCAGGTTTCGGTGATCGTCGTAAAGCAATGCTAGAAGATATTGCCGTTTTAACTGGTGGTACAGTGATTACTGAAGATTTAGGTTTAGAATTGAAAGATGCAACAATTGATACTTTAGGTCAAGCAAGCAAAGTCGTTGTTGACAAAGACAATACAACAATCGTTGAAGGTGCTGGTTCAAAAGAAGCAATTGAAGCACGTGTGCAAGTGATTAAAAACCAAATTGCTGAAACAACTTCTGATTTTGATCGTGAAAAATTACAAGAACGTTTAGCAAAACTAGCTGGTGGTGTAGCAGTAGTTAAAGTTGGTGCACCAACTGAAACAGAATTAAAAGAAATGAAATTACGTATTGAAGATGCATTGAATGCCACTCGTGCCGCTGTAGAAGAAGGTATGGTTTCTGGTGGGGGTACTGCTTTAGTGAACGTTATCAATAAAGTTGCTGCTCTTGAAGCAGATGGTGATGCTGCAACTGGTATCCGTATTGTGTTACGTGCGTTAGAAGAACCTGTCCGTCAAATTGCCGAAAATGCAGGGTATGAAGGTTCCGTAATTATTGATCGCTTGAAAAATGCTGAATTAGGTATTGGTTTTAATGCTGCAACTGGGGAATGGGTAAACATGCTAGAAGCAGGAATTGTAGATCCTACAAAAGTAACTCGTTCAGCATTACAAAATGCCGCTTCTGTAGCTGCTTTATTATTAACAACTGAAGCAGTTGTTGCTGATAAACCAGATTCAGCTGCACCAGCAGCGCCAGCAATGGATCCATCAATGATGGGCGGTATGATGTAAACTAATTTTTAGATTCTCTATAATAGTAATAAACTATTTGCGAGATTATAGGTCTACTAAGCTAAAAGGTCTGAATTCGGTATTGTACCGGATTCAGGCCTTTTATTTTTACCTAGATTTGTTTGCTATTGGAGCATTTTATCTTCTAGCGCCTGCTTAAAATGCTCTAGACTTGCTAATCCAATTAAATAAAGAAACTTTCAATAATGAAATTATCAAAACCGTTGTCTTTATAAGCTAGGTTTTGTGGAATCATTCTTCCCTCGAAACGAACTGCTACTATTTTACTTAGGAAGGTGAACCTGGATTTGAATGCGTCTTCTTTAATAATTACTAGTTCTCTAACATTTCCGATAGACTTATTTCTTGGGTGCGCACCGAGAATTTTTTTGTTGTCTTACTTAATTTAGAATTGATAATAAAAAAACAAAAATATATCTGAGAAAGCTAGTATCAAAATTGCTTTTATGAAAAGCACTTGCTAAAATAGAGAAGAATTGAACAAACTAGAAAAATAGTCCAAAACTGGTGGTAGATGAATGAGTAAAGACCAAATGATAGATACACAAGCAATGGATTCTTTAGGAAGTTGTCAGATAGACCCAATTTTTGATTCAGAAAATTGTATTGTCGATTTCCGATTACAAGCTATGAATGCAACTTTTGTAAAAATGCTAAACTGGGAACAAGAAAAAAATGGAGAAAAATTTTCAACATTTTTTAAAGAATTTCCTCATGAAGAAAAAATTTGGTTATCTTTGTGCAATCATGCAATGAGCAATAAAAAGACTCATGAAATGACTTGTTTTGTAGCGAGTGCAAACTGTTTTTTAACCATAAGTGCAATGCCATTAAATAACAAACAGATGCTTCTTTTTTTAAGACAAGCAGACGAACAATTAGCCTTTCAAAAAGAAAACGAAGCACGCATGGAAATCCTACGTATTGTAGACCCACTTTTTGAAAGCAAAAATTATGCCTTAGCACTGCTAGAATTTAATGAAGGCACATACCGCTATGTAAAAAGTAATGACTTATATATGCAATTGACTGGTTTAAAAGATTTAAGAGAGGAGCCACTTGCAACAGTTTTTAAAACTAACTTACGGCAAAAAATAGAAGGCTATCTAGATGAAGCTATCCAGAAGAATCGCTTAGTTCATTATGAAAGAAATTATGAAGTAGGTGAACGGCAATTTACTTTATATACAGAATTAACTCCTATTTTTAGTACTTATGGGATTCCGTATATCTTATCTTATAGTAAAGATGTTTCCGAAGTGAATGAAATAAAGAAAGAAAATCAGCAACTAAGTAAAAGATTACAAGCGATGTTTAATCAACACGCAGCTATTAAAATTATTTTTGATTTAGAAACAGGGAGCATTCTATCGGTAAATCCCTCTGCATGTAATTTTTATGGATATACGGAAGAGGAGTTCCTAAAACTCCAGCTTTCAGATATCAATGGCCGACCATTAGAGGAACTTTGTAAACACTATAATAATAAGGGACACGGGGATACTTTGTTAAGCTCAATTCCACAAGTTTTAAAAAATGGTGAGACTCGGTTAGTCGATGTCTACTGTAGTCTGATTTGGGATGGAAGCGAACGTGTTGCTTATGCGATAGCCTATGAAGTAACTGACCGAGAAGTATTACGCCAAAAACTACTACACGAAGAAGAGTTATTACGTATTACTTTACAATCGATTGGCGATGGCGTCATCGCTATGAATAAACAAGGAGAAATTACGAGCTTTAACGATAAGGCTGCCAAAATTACTGGCTGGCAGAGCCATGAAGTTTTAGGAAAAAAATTTGAAGATATTTTTACGATCTATGATGAGAAAACTTGCGAGAAAACTGATTTAAGAGAAAAGGTAGCTTTCTATAAAGAGGTCCAAGTCAAATTTGAACACATCGCATTATTATTAACCAAAGATGCTCGATGGTTACCCATTGCTAAAAGTGAGGCACCGATTAAAGACCAACATAGTAATTATCAAGGAGTAGTGATTGTTTTTCGTGATATTCAAAAAGAGATGGAGCAGTTACAGCAAATTGAATTTTTAAGCTATCGTGATCCGATTACGAAGCTGTATAATCGGCACTATATTGAAAAGCATGTTGGCTGTTTTAGTCAACCAAGCAATTTTCCAATTACAGTAGTGATGGCAGATGTAAATGGTCTGAAGTTAACCAATGATGTCTTTGGTCATAAAGCAGGTGATGAATTGCTAAAAGAAATAGCGACTGTTTTTGCAGGTGTTTTTTCTGAAGAACACATTATTTCCCGTTGGGGTGGTGATGAGTTTATGATAATTCTACCTAAAACCCGCTTAGAAGAAGCAGAAGAAATGGTACAAAAGCTTCGTCAAATGCCCATTACTGTGCCAGGTATTGTCGGTGTGAAGGCAAGTGTATCTTTAGGCTTCGCAACAATCATTGATACTAGCAAAACAATTGTGGAAGCAATGAATGAAGCAGAAGAATATATGTATCATCAAAAATTACTTGATGGAAAAAGTTATCGCCATGCCATTATTAATAGTTTATTAGCAACATTATATGAAAAAAGCAATGAGACAGAAGAGCATTCACAGCGCTTAGTCCAGTATTGCCATGCAATTGGGAAAAGGATGAAGCTGACTTCTCATGAGCTGAATGAACTAGACCTATTGTGTTTATTACATGATATTGGTAAAGTGGGGGTAGATCCGAGTATATTAAACAAACCAGGAAAATTAACTGACAGCGAATGGCGAGAGATGAAACGTCATGCAGAAATTGGCTATCGTATTGCTCAAGCTACACCAGAATTAGCGCCATTTGCGAATTTGATTTTAGCGCATCATGAGCGTTGGGATGGTACAGGATATCCACGAAAACTATCAAAGTATGAGATTCCACTTGCTTGTCGTATTTTAGCGGTAGCAGATTCATATGATGCGATGACAAATGACCGAGTTTATCGCAAAGCACTGTCACAAAAAGCAGCCATTGAAGAAATTCGCGTCAATGCAGGGACTCAGTTTGATCCTGCAGTCGTCGAAATTTTCTTGGGAATATTAACCGATGAAGAGCAAGAAAGGGACAACAAATGAATATTGTATTTGCAGATGTAGATGGTACATTTCAAGATTTTAGTCAAACTGTACCACCTATTAATGTGGCCGCTGTTCAAGCACTCCATGACCAAGGCGACCATTTTGTTTTTGTGACAGGACGTGGTCTTGAATTAGCTCAAGAATTATTAACAACAACTAATCTTCCTTGTGACATTATTTTTGGTAATGGTGCAGGAATTAAACTAGAAAATGAAGAACCGCAATTGAGTAATTGTCTAGATCATCAAGTATGTTTAGATAGTTTAGCTCTTTTAGAAGCAGAAAATACGTTTTATTTTATTCATACAGATCAAGGAGTCTTTTTGAATGATGCGACGCGTTATCAAGCACATTTTCAAGCACTACATACTAAATTTGAAGAAGAATTAGGTGCTGTGGGTGTAGACGTAATGGATTATAAAGAAGACTATTTTAAAAAAGAATGTCAAAATGTCTTAAGCGTACCTACATTTATTCAAGAACATCCTGAATTGAAAATTGTCAAAGTTGAATTGATGGAAGCTGACGATCGGCAAAAAGAAGCTTTGCGTGACAAACTAACGATGGAGGGAAGCTATGTTTTTGAGTCATACCAACAAACATTAGAAATAGTAAATCCATTAGCTACAAAAGGAGCTGCTATTTTATCGTATCTAAAGCATTTTCCAAACGCAAAAAGTTACGGCTTTGGTGATGGTGAAAACGATCTGCCAATGTTTGAAGTGGTTGATGTTTCCGTTGCTATGGCCAATGCGAGTACTGCTGTCAAAGCAGTTTGTATGGAACAAGCAGGTGAATGTTTTGAAGGTGGATTAGGAACGTATATTTTTGACCATATTATCCAAAAATAAATTGAAAATTAAAGTGATAGTGAAAAAAACTATCGCTTTTTTTGTGCTTAAGTCGGTATTTTTAGTTTTTTTTGTTATAATAATAAATAGAAATTGACAAGGGAGTTACTAGCGTATGCAAAAAACATATACAGATGACAGTTTGACTTTACACACAGATTTATATCAAATTAATATGATGCAAACTTATTGGGAGTTAGGTCGTGCCGATTTACATGCGATTTTTGAATGTTATTTTAGAGAAATGCCTTTTAAACATGGATATGCCATTTTTGCAGGTTTGGAACGTCTGGTAAACTATTTAGAGAATTTAACATTTACAGAGACTGACTTGGCTTATCTACGTGAAGTGGGTGGTTATTCTGAAGACTTTTTAGCGTATCTAAAAGATTTTGAATTTAGTTGTACTGTTCGCTCAGTGAGAGAGGGCGATCTGGTCTTCAATAATGAACCGTTAATTCAAGTCGAAGGACCTTTAGCACAAGCACAATTAATTGAAACAGCGTTATTGAATATGGTGAATTTCCAAACATTGATTGCGACGAAAGCTGCTCGAATTAAATCAGTGATTGGTGATGATCCTTTATTAGAATTTGGTTCTCGCCGTGCTCAAGAACTGGATGCAGCTATTTGGGGAACACGCGCAGCCTTCATTGGAGGAGCAGATGCGACGAGTAATGTTCGCGCAGGGAAAATTTTTGGTATTCCAGCAAGTGGAACACACGCGCATTCATTGGTTCAGTCTTATGGCAATGATTACGACGCATTTATGGCATATGCAAAAACACATAAAGATTGTGTCTTTTTAGTAGATACGTATGATACGTTGAAATCTGGCGTTCCAAATGCCATTCGTGTAGCAAAAGAGATGGGTGATAAAATCAATTTCTTAGGCGTCCGTATTGATAGTGGAGATATGGCTTATATTTCGAAAAAGGTTCGTGAGCAACTAGATGAAGCGGGTTTCACTGAAGCTAAAGTTTATGCCTCAAATGATCTCGATGAAAGCACCATTTTAAGTTTAAAAATGCAGAAAGCAAAAATTGATGTCTGGGGTGTAGGAACGAAATTAATTACAGCCTATGACCAACCAGCTTTGGGTGCTGTTTATAAATTGGTAGCCATCGAAAATGAAGCAGGTATCTTAGAAGATACGATTAAATTATCTAGCAATGCGGAAAAAGTTTCCACACCAAGTAAAAAGCAAGTCTGGCGTATTACACGTAAGCTTGATGGCAAATCAGAAGGTGATTATGTTACATTATGGAATGAAAAGCCAACTGAACAAGAGAGTATTTTTATGTTCCATCCCGTTCATACGTATATTAACAAAACAGTTACAGACTTTGAAGCACGTCCTTTGTTACAAGATATCTTTGTGGAGGGTAAATTGATTTATGAATTACCTGATTTGGAGCATATTAAAGCTTATTCTCATCAATGTTTAGATGCGTTATGGGACGAATATAAACGAGACTTAAATCCACAACCATATCCTGTTGATTTATCACAAGAATGTTGGAATCACAAAATGGCGATTATGGAGAAAGTTCGTAAGCAAGTTCAAGTATTTAATGAGCAAGGAGGAGTAAATTTATGAGTTTACAAGAAGAAATTATTCAAGAACTAGGGGTAAAACCAGAAATTGATGCTTATGAAGAGATTCGTCGAAGTATTGATTTTTTAAAAGCGTATTTATTGAAACATCCTTTTTTAAAAACGTTTGTCTTAGGAATTAGTGGAGGACAAGACTCGACTTTAACAGGGCGTTTAGCACAGTTAACGATGGAAGAAATGCGTCAAGAAACAAATGATTCAGATTATCATTTTATTGCTGTACGTTTGCCTTATGGAGAACAGGCAGATGAAGAAGATGCTAAAAAAGCGATGATGTTTATTAATCCAGATAGTCAATTAGCGGTGAATATTAAACCGGCTGTCGATGCACAAGTGGCATCTTTGGAAGCAGTAGGCGTGACTATTTCTGATTTCAATAAGGGAAATATCAAAGCAAGACAACGCATGATTACACAATATGCTATCGCTGGCGAATTTTCAGGTGCGGTACTGGGAACAGATCATGCGGCTGAAAATGTTACGGGATTCTTTACTAAATTTGGTGATGGAGGCGCAGATATTTTGCCGCTTTTCCGTTTGAATAAACGTCAAGGTCGTCAATTATTAGCTGAACTTGAAGCACCTGAAGAATTGTATTCAAAAACACCTACTGCTGATTTAGAAGATGGGAAACCATTAATTGCTGATGAAGTAGCACTAGGGATTACGTATGCTGAAATAGATGACTACCTAGAAGGAAAAACTATTTCTCCAGAAGCTCAAGCAACACTGGAAAACTGGTGGCGTAAAGGTCAACATAAACGTCATTTACCAATTACCATTTTAGATGATTTTTGGAAATAAAAGATAAGTTAGATGAAGACTAAGCTATCCGAACTATCGAGAGATTGCTCTTAAAGTCTATATAGGCCTTAAGAGACCACCTTAATTAGTGGTTCTTTCATGATAGTTCGGATGTTTTTTTATTTCTTTGCTTCATATTCTTTCATTTACAACCGCAAAAAAGAAGCTTAAAATAAGACACTGATGAAGGGGGTTTTTCATTGAAAATAAATTCTAAAATTAAATATAGTATTGTAGTTATTGTAAGTATTGTAGGAATCATTCTTAGCAATCTCTATTTACAGTGGTGTCAAAATAATTTATCTACTGACTTAGCATTAAAATTTGCCTTTTCTTGGCATACAGAAAAATTTCTTTTAGGTAGTTTAGTGCTAGGAATTTTTTATATCTTTTTAATTAGTTTGGCAGGTTCGTGGATTGCCGGTACCACCTTTTATAGTGTCGTCGTTTTATTAATCGGTTACGCGACCTATCTTAAAATGAGTTACCGTCAAGAACCTATTTATCCAGACGATTTAAAAATGGTAACACAATTTGACCTATTAAAAGAGATGATTGGTACAGGACCATTTGTTGTAGCGATTCTAATTATCATTGGGGCGCTTGGAATTTTTGGTTGGCAGTTGTATCGTAGTTTTTATTTAACTAAAAAGCGTCAAATTATGCGGGTATCTTTTTTGCTAATCAGTTTGGCAGGATTAGCTTACGTAAGTCATTTTAATGATGAAGAAAATTTATTACGTAAGGCATACAATCGTACGGCGCTATGGATTCCTTATTCACAACAAATGAACTATTATAATACAGGTTTCATGGGTGGTTTTTTATTTAATTTACGGGTAGAAGCGATGGAAAAACCTCAAAATTATTCTGAAAAAACAATCGATGAAATTACAGAAAAATACCAGCTTAATAAAAAGCAAGAAGTAGAAGAGCCGAATATCATTTACATTATGAGTGAAAGCTTTTCTGATCCAAGTCATTTAAAGGGTTTAGAAGTGACTGGAGATCCATTGAAAGAATATTATGGACGAGCTAATCAAACATACAGTGGGAAAATGTTGTCGCAAAACTATGGTGGAGGAACAGCTAATATTGAATTTGAAGCGTTGACTAGTTTTTCGATGGAATTGTTTAATTCTCAAATGACAACACCTTACACACTATTAGTCCCCAAAATGGATCAATTACCTTCTTTAGTTTCTTTAACTGCGCAACGCGGATATCAAACAACCGCAATTCATCCATATGATACATCCATGTATAAACGAAAAGATGTCTATGATATTTTAGGTTTTAATCAATTTCTAGATCAAGATACGATGAAACATACGGACAAAATTGAACAAAATCCATATATTTCTGACCAAGCAGCTTATGCTGAAATCATGGATATTTTAGAAGATAATCAACAACCACAGTTTGTCCACTTAGTGACAATGCAAACACACATGCCTTATGGTGGCAAATATGATACCTTACATTATTCAGCTGAGGGCAATGGAAATAAGAGTAGTCTAGACAATTATTTACAAGATATTGCTTATAGCAGTCAAGCATTGAGTGATTTTATTAATCAAGTAGAGCAATTGCCACGACGGACGTTAATTGTTTTTTGGGGGGATCATTTACCAGGAATTTATTCTGATGAAATTCAAGCAGAGAACGAACAAATTACTTTGCATGAAACAGAATTTCTGATGTGGGATTCACAAAATAAGTGGCAATTTGAACCCAATCAAGTGATCAGTCCATTTTACTTTGCACCTAATTTATTTGAACGCAGTGGGTTACAACTTTCACCATTTTATTCCATGTTATTAAAATTAGAAAATGAGTTACCTGCCTTTGAAAAAGGGATGTATCTGCAAAAAGGTCAATGGCAATCAGAATTGGCTTTAGATCAACAAGTGCAAGAAATTTATACGGATTATCAGTTGATTCAATACGATATTGTCCAAGGAAAACAATATAGCCTGGACAAACAATTTTTTGAATGAATGTTTTGTTTCACGAAGATAAAATGCTGGGGAAATGTGAAAGCGGAACAAGTATGATGAATAATAGGTTTACTGGATTTTTTAGAGTATACTTTTTGTGAAACGTAAAAAATATGAAACAATTAACTTGTAAATATGTGGATAACAAAGAAGTCATCGCAAAAACGATGACTTCTTTTAGTTAGCTGTAAGTGAGGGGGGTTAATTAGGATTAGACTTTTTGATTTGTTCTTGGATAAAAGTTGAAACAGCTGCTAATTCTTCAGAGACCACTTTTTGTCTGGTTAGAAAATAAAGACTGCGCTGATTGCCAACTTCCAACGAACACCACGGAATAGATTGATCGAGTGCCAGTTTAGAAATAATGGTTTTACCCACGCCATTTTTTAGTAAAGATAACGTCATTTCATGATTATTTGTCCGGATGACATGTGGAACTAGATTACGTATTTTTAAATAGTTCTCATTAATCTCTCCTAGTGGGGAATCTGATTCTGGTAACAGCCAATAATTGGAAGTTAAATCACCAGCTAAAACTAATTCATCTTCTGCAATTAAATGCCGGTCAATTTGACTACTACGTTCAGGAGTCTCTATTAAACCAAAATCAACTTTTGACTTTTCTAAGTCGTGAATAATTTTCTCGCTAGGCATAATAGGAAAACTAAAATCAATCATCGGAAATTCTTTTATCAAAATAGGAACTAGCTTCGGAATAAGATACGCACCGCAAGTTTGCGAACTAGCAAAAATACATTTCTCACGAAAATTCTTTTGTGTATTGACGTGATGAGTGGCATCTTCCCATTCTTCGATGATTTTTAAGAAACGTGGATACAAAAAATCGGCTTCTTTTGTAGGAATAATTTCTTGTTTCCCATTACGAATAAAAAGTGACACATTTAAATGGTCTTCCAATTTTTTGATTTGCGCAGAAACAGTTGGTTGAGACAGAAAGAGACTGTCTGCTGTGCGCGTAAAATTATGTGTCTCATATACCGATAAAAATGTTCTTAATACTTGAAACAAATAATCACCTCATTCAATTTTCATTGCTTGTTTTATTGACCTGCGTTCTGCCATACTGTAACTAATTTACCATAAATGGCTTCAATTTCTGAACTATTTCCGCGAAGTTCAAAATCTGCTAGTAGAGGCGTGTTAAATTGCTCGCTGTATTGTTTGGCGGTTAAACAGTATTGGTAACCAAAATTTTTATTTCCACTACCGATAATCCCTAAACAAAAATCTGCGTTATTTCCGAAAGCAATATATTCACGTAAGGTTTCAGTTAAGATTTCTTGATCGCCATTGTCCACGCCATTTCCACCTTCTAAATAAGTAGGAACGATGGCAAAGAACGGTTCATTCAAGACTTCATCTAAACTGTTGTCGTGAATTTCTTTTGATTGTATAATAGGGAAATCAGGGTTTTCTGCGTGTTTTTGTTCAGATAGGGTTTGTATACGTGTTACAAAAGAACGCGTATTACCTGAAATTGAGATATATAGGATATTCATTGTGTATTCCTCCTATGGAACAGTATAACAAAAAATAAGAAATTCAGCAGACTAAAACCTATACAAATGAAAAGAAGGTAGAATAAATGATTCGATTTGCAACAGCAGAAGACGGTGTAGCTATTGCTAAACTAGTTCTTGTTATTTTAAAAGATATGGAATTACCATTCGTCCATGAAGTAGGTGAAGCAAAAACAATTGAAATCTTGACTGAAGCAGTTAAAGATCCGACATATCGCTATGGTTACAAGCGAGGATTGGTTAAAGAAGTGAATGGTGAAATTGCTGGGATTGCTTTTGGTTATCCAGCTGAAGAAGAGACTATTGTAGATGATGCTTTAGCTCGTGTTTTAAAAGAAATGGGGATGATTGATCGTCCACTATTTCTCGATCCAGAAACATTTCCAAATGAGTGGTATTTAGATACGATTTGTGTGGATGAAGCTTTTCGTGGCAGAGGCATTGGTTCTGAATTATTGGATGCGTTAGACAAAATTGTGAAAAGAGAAGAGAAATCAGTGATTGGTCTTTGTGTTGACCAAGCCAATCCCAATGCCCAACGTTTATATGAACGAAAAGGCTTTGAAGTAGTGGGAGAACAAATGATTAGCGGTCATAAATACAATCATATGCAAAAAACAATTTAGTTGAAAATAGCAGGTAGAATTAGCTCTACCTGCTATTTTTTTAATCAAAAGTGTTCGCAAATTTGAGTTTATATTCGAGTGATTCTTTGGTTTTACGATTATAAAGCCAATAATCTAACACTGCTGCAATACAAATACATTTTGGAGCATTTGCATCATTCGCAACATTTAATACATAAAAATCACCTGTGAGCAAACTTGCTTTATACATGCGCATGATTTCTTCTTTAAAATGATGAATTTGGTAGTGATGGTTGTAAATATCACCATGAACTTGCCAATGTAGTTGTTGAACATAGTAGAAGTCCCCAGGCCAATTAAAAATTTTTTGCATTGTTCCAACCTTTTGGAAATCCTCATAGATTTCAAAACGTTTACCAAATGTAAAGCTGACTTGCTTAATACTAGCAACCAAAGTTCCGTTCATGCGATAAAGCGATAAAGCGTCTCCTTTAGTTCCCCAACGACCAACGAGTAAATAAAGAGAGTGTCCTGTTTCATCTTTAATAACAGTTCTAGTCACGGCACTCAATTGTTCTTGAATAAAAAACTCAGACACGACCACTCACCTCCGTTTAGTCGAAGCGTTATGGTTTACAATTCTTCATCAATGGCACGACGAATGGCTTTACCTACACCTGATTGAACATTTGTCTCAGTTATGTATTTGGCGTATTCCTTTAACTCTGATAAGGCATTTCCCATTGCAAAGCTAACACCAGCAGCCTGAATCATGCTTACATCGTTTAAATTATCTCCAATGGTCATTACTTCTTCTATATCAATATTTCTATCTAATGCTACATGGCTGACAGCAATTCCTTTTTGGGCAGCGCGGTGATTAATTTCGATATTATTTTCACCAGAGGAAGTCACAAAAAGTTCATCGTAGGCATTGAGTTTTTTAGCAGCAGGCCCTAAATAAGCTGCACCTTCTTTATGGAAGCAAATGACTTTTAATACGGTAATTTCATCTTGAACAATCAAGTCATGAATACTATCAATAAAATGAATTGGTAAAAATTCAAGACGAGCAACTGTCATAGCAATGGCCATCTTATGTGTTAAATGTGGCATTGTTTCTGCGATATGTGCTGCAAAATTTTCAATGCGTTGTTCTTTGCTTTCAGAATAAGTGCCTTTATTAGTTGAAACTTCATAATAGATTTGATGCTCATCTAAAATAGCTAAAATAGCTTGTGTTGTTTCTAAATCAATAGGTGCGCTAAAGACTATATTTCCATCTTGGTCAAATACTTGTGCCCCATTTAAAGTAATCATCGCACAGTCAATGCCAGCTTCTTCTAGCGCAGGTAGCGCTTCAGAACGATTTCGACCAGTAGCGACCATAAATTCAACACCTTTTGCCTGTGCGTATTGAATCGCTTCTATATTTTCTTGGGAAATTCGCATTTCTGCGTCTAATAATGTACCATCCATATCTGAAGCAATTAATTTAATCATATAAGCAACCCTTTCTTCTCCTGTAATTCTCTTTTAGTTTACCACAAAAAATAGAAATTTTCTTGAAGGTGACGTGAATTTTGGAACTTGTTGTTTCCAATAGATTGCGCTATTCTAGAAGAAATAAGGGGGGAGTGTATATGAAAACAATTATTCATAATAGTTGGCAAAGTATTTTGGAAGAGGAATTTCAAAAGCCTTATTATTTAGAATTACGTGAATTTTTAAAACAAGAATACCAAACACAACGTATTTTTCCAGATATGTATCATATTTTTGAAGCATTAGAAAAAACACCTTACGAAGAAGTTAAAGTAGTTATTTTAGGCCAAGACCCTTATCATGGGGTAAATCAAGCACATGGTCTATCTTTTTCAGTTCAACCAGGAGTGAAAATCCCACCATCTCTAAAAAATATTTATAAAGAATTAGAAGCGGATTTAGGTGTTTCTCCGGTTAATCATGGTTATCTTACATCTTGGGCAAAACAAGGTGTGTTATTGTTAAATACGGTCTTAACAGTTCGTGAAGGACAAGCTTACTCTCATCGCGGAAAAGGATGGGAGCAACTAACAGATGTAATTATTCAAAAACTAAATGAACGAAAACAACCTATTGTTTTTATTTTATGGGGAAAGCCAGCGCAACAGAAAATGTCAATGATTGATACACACAGACATGTTGTCATTCGTTCTGTTCATCCAAGTCCCCTTTCTGCTCACCGTGGTTTTTTTGGTTCAAAGCCATTTTCAAAAACCAATAATGCTTTAATTGCCTTAGGAGAAACACCAATTAATTGGCAACTTCCAGAAAGAGTATAACAGAAGGAAGAGTAAATTGTAGCAGAAAGAAAAAATGGTGTATAAAAGTCAATTAGATACTCTTTTTGATATTAATACAGACAAAAAAACTGTTCTTTTTTTTATAGATGGTGTATGATGGGAATGTATAAAAAAACTGGAGGTTATTATCCATGGAATTATTTGATAGTTTAAAATTTAAAATCGTTCGTCGTGGCATCCGGATCGCTTTCCCAGAAGCTTCTGATACACGTATTTTAGGTGCTGTTGCTCGTTTGAAAGGGGAAGAATTAATCGAACCTGTTTTAATTGGTAAACAGCATGAAATTGAAAAAGCTGCAGAAACTCGTGGAATCAATATTGCGAACATGACAATTTATGATCCAGATAACTGTGGTCGTTGGGATCAAATCGTTGACGCATTTGTTGAACGTCGTAATGGCAAAGTGACAAGAGAGCAAGCTGAAGTGTTGTTAAAAGACGAAAACTACTTCGGTACAATGCTTACTTACATGGGTATCACAGACGGTTTAGTATCTGGTGCGATTCATTCAACTGGCGATACTGTTCGTCCTGCTTTACAAATTATTAAAACAAAACCTGGAATTAGCCGTACAAGTGGCGCATTTTTAATGATGCGTGGAAATGAACAAGAAAAATATATTTTCTCTGATTGTGCCATTAATGTAGCACCATCTCCACAAGAATTAGCTGAAATTGCAGTTGCTTCTGCACATACAGCAGAAATGTTTGACATTGAACCTCGTGTAGCAATGTTAAGCTTCTCTACAAAAGGTTCAGCAAAAGCACCTCAAGCAGATGCAACTATTGAAGCAACTAAACTTGCAAAAGAGTTAGCTCCTGAATTAGCAATTGATGGTGAATTACAATTTGACGCAGCGTACATTCAATCAGTAGCTCAACTAAAAGCACCTGAATCAGATGTAGCAGGTAAAGCCTCTGTCTTTGTATTCCCAGATTTACAAGCAGGTAACATTGGTTACAAGATTGCTCAACGTTTTGGTAACTTTGAAGCAATTGGACCAATCTTACAAGGTTTGAACAAACCAGTTTCTGATTTATCTCGTGGCTGTAACGAAGAAGATGTCTATAAACTATCAATTATTACAGCAGCCCAATCTTTAATGGCTTAATCGCATTTCTAAGAGTCGTCGTTTTAACGACGGCTCTTTTTGCTATTTCAGCCAAAAAAAGCTATACTAATCGAGAATTTAAAGGAAATGGAGTAGAGCGGTATGATTGTTTTGAAGAACGTCAAACAAACAGCAACATTTGCTCAAATTATTGGTGAAGTAGCCCAACCAAGTGATAACTTAGTCTTAACAGGCGATTTGGGTGCTGGAAAGACGACTTTAACAAAGGGCATTGCGAAAGGGCTAGGAATTGAGCAAATGATTAAAAGCCCAACGTATACGATTATTCGTGAGTATGAAGCTGGTCGGTTGCCTTTATACCATATGGATGTTTATCGGGTAGAGCATGGTGCAGACGATTTAGGTCTGGATGAATATTTCGAAGGAGACGGCTTGTCTGTTATTGAGTGGGGGAACCTTTTGGACGAAGCTTTACCAGTGGATTATTTAGAATTGATTCTCGAAAAAGATTCACAAGATGAACAGAAACGGATAGTTACGTTGACCTCATCTGGGAAACAAGGAGAGGATTTTAAACAACGCATCCTTGAAAAGTGGGAACAGCTATGAGTGAAACAATTGATCTAACCATTCGAGAAGCACGCACTGAAGATGCAGCCAACATTCTCGCAATGATGGACCAAGTTAGTCGAGAAACAGAATATTTGGTTATGGATGAAGGACTAAAGTTAACACCTGACCTTTTAGGACATCACATTGAAGCAATTTATGAAAGTCCTAATAATTTGTTGTTATTAGCATATAATGGTATACAGCTCATCGGCACAGCTTCTGTTCGGGCGAGTGAAGAAAAACGAATTGCTCATATTGGTGAAGTGGGGATTTCAGTTTTAAAAAGCTATTGGGGAATTGGTCTAGGCAGTGTGTTATTAGAGGAAATCATAGTTTGGGCTCAAGAATCTGGAAGTATTCGTCGTTTAGAACTAACTGTCCAAACTCAAAATAAACGAGCTATTCATCTATATAAAAAATTTGGGTTTCAACTAGAGGCGACAATGGAACGAGGAGCTATGAGTGATGAAGGGAACTTCTTAGATGTTTTATTGATGAGTGTAATGATTGATTAACGACCGAATAGTTAAAAAAAACAACACCAAGCTGTAGTGACCTCCAAAAGTTAGTTTTTTGGTCTAACTTCTGAGGTTTGCGCTTGATGTTGCTTTTTATTTCATCGTTACTAATTTTTTTAATGGCTCCACACCAAACATTTTTTCTTGATGCAATAAAATATTGGCACATGCACGACTATCTTCTAACGCATCGTGGTGGTTATTCAATGGAATATCTAAGAATTCACACATCGTATTTAACTTATGGTTAGTCATTTTAGGGTATAGTTTGCGACTGGTTTTGACTGTACATAAAGAGAGATAATGGGGCTGATTTAATCCATAATAATCTAGGCAACCAGCTAAAACTCCGGTATCAAAACCGGCATTATGTGCAACGATTAAACTGTTCTCTTGATAATATTGTTCAATTTGCTGCCAAACTTCAGGAAATTTTGGTGCGCGAATAACATCTGCTGGTCGAATGCCGTGGATTTGTATATTACGCCAAAAAAATTCAGTTTCTGGTTGAATCAAGGAGTAATATTCACCAACTATTTGACTATCACGCACCATAACTAATGCTAAGGAACAGGCGCTATGACGCTGATAATTAGCTGTTTCAAAGTCCATTGCGATAAAATTCATTTTTTTCACCTCTTACAAATCAACGATTAATTCAACAGGACAATGATTACTTTTAAGAAATAATTTTCCTGAGAATTGTTTTTCCTTCCTGTATTTTAAACAAAAAAAGTGTAAGATAAAAGCAAGAACAACTATAAAGGAGAACTAATATGAAGATTGGTGTTATCGGCTTAGGAGGAATCGCTCAAAAAGCGTATTTACCAACATATATTAAATTACAAAATCAAGCAACATTCTTTTTTGCTACCCGCAATCCAAAAGTGCAACAGGAATTAAAAGAAATGTATCAGTTGCAACATATGAGAACTAGTTTACACGAGTTGTTAGAAGAAAATGTTGAAGCTTGTTTCATTCATACTGCGACACACAGTCACTATGCTTTAGTTAAAGAATGTCTAGAAAATGATATTCATGTCTTTATTGATAAACCTTTGAGTGAAAACTTGACAGAAGTGAGTGAACTACAAGCATTAGCAAAGCAACGAAATAAGCTGCTTATGGTAGGTTTCAATCGCAGATTTGCGCCAATGGTTGAAAAGTTAAAAGCCATACCGGATAAGCGAACTATTTTTTTACAAAAGAATATGGTTCATTCAGTGCAACCAACAGCGTTTGAAATTTTTGATGTCTTTTTACACTTGGTAGATACGGCTGTCTATTTATTAGATGAACCTATTGTTACTATGAATAGTCGTATTCGTGATACACCTGCTGGTATGGAGACAGCCTTTTTACAGTTAGAAACTGAAAATACTACAGCAATGTTATCAATGGATTTAAAAAGTGGTGCTAGTCGCGAGCAATATCAAGTAACTTCATCACAAGGAACTGCTGTAGTTGATAATTTGATAACGTTACAAACTTTTAACCAAAATCAACAAACTACACAGACTTTTGGTGATTGGGAGGTAACCTTGCAAAAACGAGGTTTTGAACAGATGGTTAAAGAGTTTGTAGCTGCTGTTCAAACAAAAGAAACCGCTAAATTACGTCAGGAAAATATTTTTATTAGCCATGAATTATGTGCGAAAATGTTAAAACAACATGAAGAACGGTCCAACTAGTAGTCAGTTTGTGAAGAACATGTTAAAATGGACAAGACGTTGAGAAGAAGGAGCGTTTGTCAGTGAAAAAGGAAGAAATTATTAAACAATTCCCTGAGATGGCTTTGCTAATGGATGAGCCATTGATGAATTATACATTTACACAAACCGGTGGACCAGCAGATATTTTAGCTTTTCCGAAAAATAGATTAGAAGTAGAACAGTTAGTCAATTATTGTCGTGAATTGGATATTCCTTGGTTAGTTTTAGGGAATGCCAGTAATTTAATCGTACGTGACGGTGGGATCCGTGGTGTAGTAATTATGTTATTGGAGATGAACCAAATTCAAGTGAATGGGACAGTCATTGAAGTAGAAGCGGGAGCCCGTTTAATTGATACTAGTTATGCTGCATTAGATGCTACATTAACTGGTTTAGAGTTTGCCTGTGGTATTCCAGGTAGTATCGGTGGCGCTGTCTTTATGAATGCTGGTGCTTATGGTGGTGAAATTAAGGATGTCTTTACTTCATGTGATGTTTTGCTTCCAGATGGATCTATTCGTACGCTAACAAGAGACGACATGCAGTTTAGTTATCGTCATAGTATCATTCAAGAAATGGAAGGCATTGTCTTGAGCACTCGTTTTACTTTAGAAAAAGGGGAACAATTATCCATTAAGACACAAATGGAAGAATTAACCTATTTAAGAGAATCCAAGCAACCATTAGAATATCCGTCATGTGGAAGTGTTTTTAAACGACCAGAAGGACATTTTACTGGAAAATTAATCCAAGATGCAGGGATGCAAGGTCTTGTTTTTGGCGGTGCTCAAATTTCTGAAAAACATGCTGGTTTTATTGTAAATATTAATCATGCAACCGCAACAGATTACGTAGAATTGATTGCGCATATTCAAACAGTCATTAAAGAAAAATTTGATGTATCTTTAGAAACAGAAGTACGTATTATCGGTGAAAAAAAATAACAAAAAAACATTGAAAAAGAACTCTTTTTCAATGTTTTTTTGTTGTACTTGAATATTCAATGTACTGTACCGACCCCGAAAGTTAGACTTTTTAGAGTCACTACAAACCATGAACTTGCATGCTTTTTATTAAATATTACGTTGCTTCGTTAGTTTTAGTAATACTGCGGCTACAGCAGCCGTTGCAATTCCAGCAACAAGCGATTCAGGTATCCCTTGTGCAAAAATTACTGAAATAATTGCACCATATACAGCATTACCAGCTTCACCAATTTTTTCAGCATAGTCTTTTTGGAATAAAAAATAAATCATATTCATAACTAAAATGGTATTAGTTAATCCGCCAGAAACACCCGCAATAAAGAGGCTTGCAGCATTTCCGCGATTTTTGAATACCTTTTTGCACCATTGATAAACAAAGTATGGAACTACACCAATTAAAATACGTGGAATAAAGGCAATTAAAACGGCTTTCCAACTTCCCATTCCCATCTCACCAAGCGGTGTAATGAATGGGGAAAAAATAAATGATAGCGGTGAAACAACGATAGTCGCCCGAATCATGCTAATTAAACCAAAACAAGCGCCTAAAAAAGCCCCCAATTTAGGACCTAAAATAATTGAAGCAATAATCACTGGAATGTGTAATGTTGTAGCATTAATAATTCCCAGCGGAATAAAGCCCAAAAATGGGACACTAGCTAGCAAAATTAAAATAGCTAAAAATGAAGCAGTTAATACTAGCTGAAATGTTTTCTCATTTTGTTTCATACTAAAACCCTCCTTTATGCTTCCAAAGTCGCCTTTACTTGTGCAACGATGGTTTCAACAGTTGCTAAAGCACCAGTACCGAAATCTCCACATGCTAATAAAGATTGGCGTGGTGTTATCTCTTTATACCCAACTTCTTTCAAAATAGCAAGATTTTTTTGCATTAAAGGGTTTAAATACATATTAGTATTCATTGCAGGTGCAACAATTTTAGGCAAGTCAGAGGGTAAGGCTAGGGCTACGGTCGAGATTAAATCATCAGCAAGGCCATGGGCTAATTTGCCAATAATATTCGCGCTAGCAGGTGCTACGATAAACAGGTCAGCCTGTTTAGCTAATTCAATATGGTTGATTTTATCTGGAACAATTTCTTCCATGACATCTGTATGAATAGGGCGTTTTGATAATGACTGCAATGTTAAAGGAGTAATAAACGCTTGACTGCTTTTGGTCATCATAACATCAACTTCGTAGCCTAACTTTGTTAATTCATTGGTTAAATCAGCGGATTTGTAAGCAGAAATACTTCCGCTTACACCTAATAAAATGCGTTTTTTCATCATTCATGCTCCTTAATAGTTTTTTCTATTATAGAGTGTTTAGAAGAGTTTTGCCAATTAATTGAGCTATTTCTTCTTTGTTCCCAGCTTCACCAGTGATTGTTCCCTGTTTATTAATTAAATAACCTGTATGTTGACCATGCTGGATTGAAGTTAAGTCGTTGGCTAAGACAAAGTCAGCTTGGTTGGTCATTAAACTTTTACGTGCTACATCTAATAATTCTTCTTTTGTCACATCTACTAATAATTTAAAACCAACTAGAACAGTATTTGGTTGTAGTTGTTTAATTTGTTGAATAACTTTGGTTGTTTTTTTCAAAATTAAAAACAAATGATCAGTATTTGATGAAATTTTACTTTCTTTAGTCGTCTCTTCCGTTAATTGAACCAAGTCCGCTACTGTTATTGGTTGTTTGTTTTCAATAAATTGATTGATTTTGGCTAAAAATTCTTCTTGTGATAAACTTTTTTCGGGAGTAAAGTCACTCACGGCCATACTGTGAATAACTGCATCATAAGAATATTTTTGCAATAAATTTTGCAATTGCTGGGCTAGTTCTTGTGTATCATTAATTTCATAGATAGTTATTTTATCTGATTGAGGGCGTAGGGCATGAGTAGTTGTTACATAATCAATATTGACATTATGCTTCAAGAAATACTCTGCAATTAAGCTACCTAATTTACCTGTAGAATGATTAGTAATCGAACGAACATCATCAATTTTCTCAGAGGTTCCACCCGCAGTAATTAAAATTCTCATTATTTCACTTCCATTTGTACAATAGTCCGACCTTGATGGGTTCCTGCTAATAAAGCATCGATGGGTTCATCTAAGTCGGTTAAAGAAACTTCTTGATAATGTAATTGCTCAATCAGTGGTTGATGGTCTGCTAAAAATTTCCAAGTGGCTTTTCTTTCATCCATCTCAACATTAACTGAATCAATCCCTATCATTTTAATGCCTCTTAAAATAAATGGCAAGACAGTTGTATTCAATTGGACACCACCTGCGTTTCCACATAAAAAGACACTCCCACCATAACTAATTTGACTTAATAAACTTGCTAATAAGTCACCACCGACACTATCAATTACTGCAGCAATTTTTTGTTTGTTTAATGCTTTGATGGGTTCAGGCAGAATTTCTTCAGGCGTTACGATTTCAGTCGCTCCCAAATCTTTTAACCAAGCCACATTTGCTTTTTTACGAGAAACAGCTGTAATATTTGTATAACCTAGGCGATGCAACAAAGCGATTGCAACACTGCCAACACCACCAGATGCACCAGTAATAACAATGCGACCATCTTTGGGCGTATCTTTTACCAATTTTATGACAGCTAAAGCAGCCGTAAAGCCTGCTGTTCCAAAAACCATAGCTTCTTTGGTGGTTAAATTCTCAGGCAAGGCAACTATCCAGTCTTCAGGAACCTGTTGAAATTGACTAAAACCACCATTAGCCACAACACCAAGCCCGTAACCTGTGACAAGAACTTTTTGTCCAATAGTCCAATCTTCGCTACGAGATTCTATAATTTCTCCAGCTAAATCAATTCCTGGAATTTTAGGATAATCACGGATAACACCACTATTTTTTGAGGATGCTAAGGCATCTTTATAATTGATATCAGAATAATCGACTTTAATAGCAACGTGTTTTTTTGGTAGCGTTTGCGGTTCTTTTCGTACAATACCTCTAGCAAAAACATTGTCTGTTTTAGTCACTTCAAAAGCTAAAAATTGTTCCATTTTAGTCACTCCTTTTATTTAACTTCTAAAAATAATTGAATAACTCTATCATAACATATTCAATTATTTTGTTGCGGAAAAAAATCAATTAAATTGAAAGAATATACTTGTATTTTTCTGTAAAAAAAATTATTCTTAAGCAGTATGTTCTGAGAACGAGAAAGATGGATATATATTGTAGTCATTTTATTCAAGAGGTGAAAAACTACAAATATTTATTTGGAAATGAGGACATCGAATAAAGCAATTTGGGGAGGAAAGAATAGTGGGAAAACCAATCATTTCATTTAGTAATGTGGTGAAGCGGTACGATGATGATGAGACGATTTTGAAGAGTGTGAGTTTTGATATAGAAGAAGGAAAATTCTATACCTTACTTGGGCCGTCTGGTTGTGGAAAGACAACGATATTAAGGATTATCGCTGGGTTTTCTGAGGCGACCGAAGGAGATATCTTCTTTGAAGGAAAACGAATTAATGATATACCTGCCAATCAACGCCAAGTAAACACTGTCTTTCAAGATTATGCACTATTTCCGCATATGAATGTATTTGATAATGTCGCATTTGGATTGAAAATAAAAAAATTTTCTAAAAAAGAAATTGACAAAAAAGTTAAAGAGGCCTTGCGTTTGGTACAATTAGGCGGCTATGAAAATCGTGAAATTAGCGAAATGTCTGGTGGACAACGTCAACGTGTAGCAATTGCTCGAGCAATTGTTAATGAGCCTAAAGTCTTGTTGTTAGATGAACCATTATCAGCACTTGATTTAAAACTGCGAACAGACATGCAATATGAATTACGTGAGTTGCAACAACGTTTAGGAATTACGTTTATTTTTGTTACGCATGATCAAGAAGAAGCCTTGGCAATGAGTGACGAAATTTTCGTTATGAATAAAGGAAAAATCGTGCAAAGTGGCACGCCAGTAGATATTTATGATGAACCAATCAATCATTTTGTAGCGGATTTTGTTGGTGAAAGTAATATTGTTAATGGTACGATGATTGAAGATAATTTAGTTGAATTTGTTGGTAAACAATTTGAATGTGTCGATGGTGGGATGCGCAAAAATGAACCTGTGGAGATTATGATTCGTCCAGAAGATTTAAGTCTGACTTCAATCGAAAAAGGTAAATTAAGTGTCCGTGTGGATACACAATTATTCCGTGGTGTGCACTATGAAATCATTTGTTACGATGAGCAAGAGAATGAATGGATGGTTCATTCAACTAGAAAAGCTGTTGCAGGTAGTCAAATTGGTTTGTCTTTTGAACCAGAAGATATCCACGTTATGCGCTTTAATGAATCGGAAGAAGATTTTGATGCCCGACTAGAAAGCTACGAAGAGTAGGAGGGAGAAAATGACAAAAATCAGACGTATTTATGCGCTTCCATATATGTTTTGGTTGATTTTATTTGTAATTGCACCTGTTTTAATGATTGTTTACCAATCTTTTTTTGATATGGATGGTCAATTTTCATTGATTAATTATCAAACATATTTTGCTTCGGGTAAATATTTAACAATGACTTTGAACTCTGTTTGGTATGCTTTTTTAATTACTTTAATCACATTATTAATTAGCTATCCAACAGCGTATTTTTTGACAAAATTAAAGCATAAAGATTTATGGTTGCTGCTAATCATTTTACCAACTTGGGTTAACTTGTTATTAAAAGCATATGCCTTTATTGGTATCTTTGGTATTAACGGTAGTGTCAATAATTTCTTGACGTTTACGGGAATTGGACCGCAGCAAATTCTATTTACTGATTTTAGCTTTTTGGTAGTTGCTACCTATATTGAATTGCCGTTCATGATTATGCCTATCTACAATGCGTTAGAAGAGATGAATCCTTCTTTAATCAGCGCCAGCCGTGATTTGGGAGCAAATAGTTTCGAAACATTCCGCCGAGTTATTTTCCCTTTATCTTTAAATGGAGTAAAAAGTGGTGTGCAAGCTGTATTTATTCCTTCGTTATCACTCTTTATGCTAACACGTTTAATTGGTGGAAATCGTGTAATTACACTAGGAACTGCAATTGAACAACATTTCTTAGTTACTCAAAACTGGGGGATGGGTTCAACGATTGGCGTCGTATTAATTATTGCCATGTTTGTTGTTATGCTTTTAACAGGTGAGAAGAAAAAAGGAGGTAGAAAATGAAAAAATTTCCTTGGTCTCGTCTTTATTTAGCGTTAGTTTTTGTGTTGCTATATGCTCCGATTTTTTATTTGATTTTTTATTCTTTCAATGATGGAGGAACAATGAATCAGTTTACTGGATTTACTTGGGACAATTACACCGCTGTTTTTGAAGACTCTCGTTTATTGATTATTGTATTGAATACGTTCATGTTGGCCTTTTTATCAGCTTTGATTGCAACAGCGATTGGAACATTTGGTGCTATGGCAATTTATTATACAAAGCAACGTTCAACACGAAATGCTTTATTGAGTCTAAACAATATTTTGTTAGTATCACCAGATGTTATCATAGGTGCTAGCTTCTTGATTTTCTTTACGATGATTGGTGGGTTATTCCGCAGCTTTAGCTTGGGCTTTACGAGTGTTTTACTTTCACATATTGCCTTTAGTATTCCAATCGTTGTTTTAATGGTTTTACCAAAGTTACGCGAAATGAATGATTCGATGGTCGATGCTGCTCGAGATTTAGGGGCAAATAATTTCCAAGTAGTGAAAAATATTATTTTACCCTTTTTATCCCCAGGTATTATTGCTGGTTATTTTATGGCGTTTACGTATTCGCTCGATGATTTTGCCGTGACATTTTTTGTTACTGGAAATGGCTTCAGCACATTGTCTGTTGAAATTTACTCTCGTGCAAGACAAGGGATTAGCTTAGAAATCAATGCATTAAGCACCTTAGTGTTCTTGTTCTCGATGATTTTAGTCGTTGGTTATTATTTTATTAGCCAAGAAAATGTGTCCCGTCGTGTTCGTAAAAATCGTCAAAAAAGAGAGGTGACGGATTTACAATGAAGAAATTACAATCATTGATTATCGGTATCGTCATCATCATTGTGGTCTTGCTGCTAGGTGTTCGTCAATTAGAAAAAGCAACTGGGATGGCTGGTGCACAAGTATTAAATATTTATAACTGGGGCGATTATATTGACCCAGAATTGTTGAAAAAGTTTGAAGAAGAGTCAGGCTACAAAGTGAATTATGATACGTTCGATTCGAATGAAGCGATGTTTACAAAAATTCGTCAAGGCGGAACAGCCTACGATATTTCGATTCCAAGTGAGTACATGATTCAAAAAATGATTGATGAAAAATTAGTTTTACCTTTAGATCATGCCAAAATCGAAGGGTTAGAAAATATTGACCCTCGTTTCTTAAATTTAAGTTTTGATCCGGCCAATAGTTATTCGGTACCCTATTTTTGGGGAACACTGGGAATTGCGTATAATGATAAGTTTATTAGTGCCGATAAAATGACCTCTTGGGATGATTTATGGCGTCCAGAATTAAAAGATAATATCATGTTAATTGATGGTGCACGTGAAGTCATTGGCTTAGGTTTAAATAGTTTAGGTTATTCATTAAATAGTAAAAATTTGGAAGAGCTTGATGAAGCCATAACCAAACTACGTAAAATGACACCTAATGTTAAAGCAATTGTTGCTGATGAAATTAAAATGTACATGGCAAATGAGGAAAGTGCGGTTGCTGTTACATTCTCGGGTGAAGCAGCTGATATGATGGCAGAAAACGAGCATATTCATTATGTGATTCCTCAAGAAGGGTCAAACTTATGGTTTGATAACATTGTGATTCCAAAAACAGCTAAAAATGTTGATGGCGCATATGAGTTTATCAATTTCATGCTCCGTCCAGAAAATGCAGCACAAAATGCTGAGTATATTGGTTATTCAACACCAAATAAAAAAGCATTAGAAATCTTACCAAAAGAAATTACTGAGGATGAACAATTCTACCCAACAGATGAATTGATGTCACACCTTGAAGTCTATGAAGATTTAGGAAAAGAATATCTAGGGATTTACAACGATCTGTTCTTGGAGCTGAAGATGTATCGGAAATGATGGGGATCTTCGATGAGAGGATAGGGAGTTTTATTTTAGAGGCTTCCTATCCCTTTTAATTTGTCTAAATTCTTTTTCAAGGTGCTGGTTTAATAAAGAATACTAATAGAAAAACAAAAATAATAAATATTAAAGGGCTAAGTCCAATAATAAAAGTTAGAATATTTAACTTGGATTTATCTTTAGCATAAGAATCCATAGAAGAATAACATAAAATCATTGAGTAAATGGCACCTATACAGTAAATATAATAGCTAAAGACAAACACAAATTGATAATTCTTCTCATAAAAAAACCTTCTTTCTTGAAATAGTTGTATATTTGTGGATTATAAGGTTTGAGAGATTTTCAGCAAGACTGTTTCATCTTAATTAATTATATCATACAGAATTTAGATAGAGATTCAGCTGATTGAAGGGAGTAAACTTAAAAAAATTAGTAGTTCAACATTTTATAGCAAAAATAAACTGTGTAGATAATTCAGAGCTTGAGTCGATTAGCGAATAATCTAGAGCCAGAAATAGATAACTATTTCTTAGTTTTTTTTTTGTTATTTTCTCTTTTCTACCACAAAATTTATGCAAATAATACTGGTAAAACATGGGAAAACAGATATTCTGTTTTTAGAAAAAATTGAATAAACTTACGAAAGATCAGGGTAGAAATACTATGGTCTTTTTTATTATCAAAAATGGGAGGTACAGTCCAAATGGAATTATCAAGAAAAACTAGACACTTAGTTAAGAGAACAAGTTGACGTTCTTTTCCAAGTCTCTAGAAGATTGATAACTAAGTGTGGAATGCATTTGTTTGGTGTTATAGTAAGCTTCAATATATTTAAATAGTTCTATTTGAGCTTGGTCAATATCTCTGAATTGAGTATCATTGATCAGCTCTTTTTTTATTGTTTTATAAAAAGATTCCATTAAGGTATTATCATAAGGATTTCCTTGTCGACTCATACTATAAGTTATCTCTTTTTCTTACTTCTACTTGGAATTTCGTACTTATGTATTGCGAGCTTTGATTTGTGTGAATAATCAACTCCGTTTTAGGTTGTTCTTTTCCAAGTACTTGAAGAAAAGAGTCTATAACTTTAGAAGATTTTGTTTCAAGAACTGAAATCGAATTTCTTGTTTAACTTCAAGAAGATCTGGAACTTTTTTAATGAATCTAGTCCCTCTCTTAAGTAATAATTTTCTTGTTCAAAATTCTTTATTTCATAAAGGGCGTCAAAAAGTGCACGCCCCTTTCTAGAAAACGCACTTCGCCATATTTTTCAACTTTCTGAATCCATCGATATAAGCTATTGGCGTGAACTCCTTGCGTTCCTTTATCTTTTTGTCTAATTTGTTATACCAAATCCAAGCTGGCTAAAAATATTTTAAAGACTTGAGAAAGTAGCGAAATACTATTATTTAAAATTGCTATATAGATAAATGGCAGTAGATAGTTTTATTTTAGTTGTAACTTATTAGTTAAAAGTGGGCGGTGTCCATTGAAAGAAAGAGTGACTTTTTAACTTGATAGTTGTTTTTAGTAGATTCTTTATGGATTGGATTGACAGTGTTGTTAAATGGTGATACCGTTTTCTTTAAGTGGGTGTTTGAATATTTAACTATAACTAATTAGTTATAGTTTGTTGGGTGGCACTGACTGATTGAAGGAATTATCAAAGAATAAATGGTGGAGGTAATTTAGAATGAAGCAATCATTTGCAATCATCAGTCTTATCGGAATGATGACTTTGATGGGAGGATGTAGTGAATCTAATAAAACGGATGCGAACAAAGTGGAGGAAGTAAGTTATTCAAATCCAATTAGTTTAGAAGATGAATGGGAAGATTATGGCATCGGTGATCCATATATCCTTAAATATAATGGGATGTACTATCTTTATCCAAGTACTAAAGATACCGACATGGGAATAAAGGTTTGGCAGTCTACAAACCTAGTTGATTGGGATTATCAAGGTGTAGTAGCAGAAATTCCAGAAACTCAAGCAGCATATGCACCAGAAGTTATTTATTGGAATGGGCTATTTTATATGTATACTTCTCCAGCAGGTAATGGTCATTATATATTACAAAGTGAAAGTCCTACAGGTCCGTTTGAACTAGTTACTGATAATTTTGGAAAATCTATCGATGGCAATGTATTTGTCGATGATGATGGGTCGATGTATTTTTCTCATGCGGGTGTAAATGGAATAGAAGTTTCGAAAATGTTAGATCCATTAACAGTACAAGAGAGTGAGGTTACCAATGCATTTATGGATGGTTGGACGGAAGGCTCAACTATTTTTAAACGTCATGGAAAATATTATATGACGTATACTGGTAATCATGTTTTTAGTAATGGTTATCGAGTGGACTATGCCGTAAGTGACGATCCAGTGAAGGATTATGTTGCCTCAAATAAAAATCTAATTCTTCTAAGTACAGAAGGTCCAACAGTTGGGTTGGGGCATAATAGTATTGTTCGAGGTCCTGATTTAGATACAGATTATATTGTTTATCACAATCTGGAAGGAGAAGGGGCTGTCGGTCCGTTACGGCATATGAATTTTGATCGCATTGCCTGGAATGGGGTAGAATTGGATGTTTTAGGACCAACTGCGACAGAACAATCTGGCCCTATTCGCCCCGCTTTTGAAGACTACTTTAATCGAAAGAAATTGGGAAAAAACTGGGAAAAAGTGAATGGAAAATGGAAAATAGAGGACCAAGAGTTTTTACGTCAATCATCAACACGTGCTGATGCGAGACAAACAATTCTAACCAAAGATCAAAGTGAACAATTGTATACGGCAGAATTTCATCTTAAAAAAGCAGAAGACCAAAGCGAATCAGAAGAACTTTATGGAGCCGTTTTTTCTTATCAGGATGAAGAGAATTTTGGACTAGCCGTGTTAAATGCAACTGACAATACTTTCCAGACAAAATTTACTGTTGAAGGTGTTGAATCAGAGTGGGAAATCTCACCGCTACCAGAAGAGTTTGATCATACAAAACTTCATCAAATTCGGGTAGAAAAAGCAATTGAAGGATTTCGTTTTTACATCGATGGAATGCAAAAGCAAACAAAAGAATCTGTCTTAGCTGGGGGTAAAATTGGTTACACCACTCAGAATACAGTCGCCGATTTTGGTTATACAGCATTTAGTAATTTGGTGGATGGTAGTGGCGTCTATGATGCTTATAAACCGGTACCTGGGACCATCCAATCAGTACATTATCAAAGTGAATCGACTATTACCGAAGAACCACACGTTTATCGACTAGATGAAAAAGTAGCGATTCATCAAGAGGATGCGCAATATTATGTTCAATTAAAAGAAGCGGATCAATTAAGTTATAAAGTGAATATCGCTGAAGCGGGCGATTATCAGATGGACTTACAATTTTTAGCAGATGTGGATAGTGAAGTGGCTGTTAAGCTAGATGGACAGGACATATCGGAATCTGTCTCTCTTGCCAAAACGAACGATTGGCGAACTGATACAGTAAGAAATCTAGCACTAGAAGCAGGCAAACATGAATTATCGATTGAATTAGTTAAGGGAGATGCAAGTTTTAAAGAAATGACGTTTTCTGAAGTAAGTGAAGCAGAAGAACTAATTGATCCGTTTGAGAAAGTTTCATCTTTAGATTGGTTAATGTATGAAAGTTACTGGGCAGTAGATGAGGATCACTTCGTGGCAGGGGATCGGGAGTATTCAAAAGTGACAATTGGACAAGATCGTTGGTTGGATTATACTGTTGAAACAACGATTGAGTTGACAGAAAAAGAAGGTGAGGCAGGTATTCTGTTACGTGCTACCAATCCTGCAAATGGGCGAGAACTCGGTCAAAATAATGAAGATTTTATTCAAGGTTATTATGCAAGAATAACGAAAGATGGGGTAAGTCTAAGAAAGCAAAACTATGGACATGAAGAATTAGCAACCAAAGAAATGAAAATAGATGTCAATAAATCTCATCCTGTTAAGGTAGAAGCAATCGGAACGACAATCAAGATTTACGTAGATAATCTGGAAAATCCGGTGCTAACATTTGATGATGGAGAAAATAATCCATATACACATGGAAAAGTAGGACTAGCTAATGCAAATAATAAAGCCAAATTCTATGACTTCAAACTTACACCACAATAGAAATTCACAGTAAATTTACACACTATCAAAGAATCAGACCTAGAAATCTGGGGGCATCCCCACAAAATAACTAGACAGCTCAAAATAAATCGAGTTGTCTGGTTTTTTTGTGTTCATTTGAATAAAAGAGGCCTATATAAGACCATGCTCAGATTTTTTAAGTTGAAGCATGGTCTTTTTGATTTCTATGATAGAAGATTTTTGATGTGTATGAGGTATCTATTTTTTTATCAAGTTTATATTTATTTAGATTCTAGATGATAATCTAATAATACTTTATAAATCGATTGCTGAATATGGTTTAAGTCATTGTAAGTTAAGGAGGCACGAATGTGAATCATTTTTTGATTTTTTTCAAGAGCATCAATGAATGTACAAGAAGTAATCACTAAATCTGCTTTTCTAAAATCACTGACAAATTCAAGTGTATATTGATGACACCAACTTTTGATTTGTTCTTGAATTAGCGCTACATGAGAGTACGTTGTTTCCGTAATCACATAAATATATACAGGATGGAGTATAAAAGAGGATAGTGGAACTAGTCGAGCACAGTTTGCAAGAGAGGCACCAGCAAAAGCTTGAATAGCTCCTTTTCTGTTTACCTTATCATAAAAAGTTTGCCAAAGTTTTTCAGTTGTTTGTAAAAAGAAAGGATGTTCCGTCTTTATAACTGTGTCTTGTGAGAACTCAATTGCTTTTAGAACGGATTCTTTGAACTGAGTTAGCTCGATATATTGAAATTGCCTTTGTAGAATCAATGTCGTGAATTGTTTTTCTTCAAAAGAAAGTGTATGGAAAACGCTCTCAAAACTCTTAATCCATGCTTCAATAATTTCGTGGAAGAGAGTGGTATTTGTAACTCTAATGATTTTTTCTGTTAGCTTAAATTCCATTGAGTAAAAAAAGAGGCAAAATAATTGCCAATCAGTCTTTTGCCATTTTTTAAGAAACATAGGTTTTTCTTCTAAAAAAAAGTAAGAAATATTTTTCAAAGCAGGATCACTGGGTTTCACATGAATGTTATTGTTAATCGCTTTTTGGCAAACATAGAACCATAATGAAATACGTTGAATTTGTGTTTCGTTGTAAGTGAGAGCAAAGTGATCGAAAATTTTTTTAGTATTTTTAATAGATGAATGCCATTCATCTAATTGCTCAAGAGAATGAGAACTGGACTTCAGAAGAAAATAAAATAACATCCGAACCGTAGATTCGGTACTTTTGATACTGATATAGTCAAAAGAAACAATCTGAAAAGTATTTGAAGTGTGGCTTTGAATCAGTTCATTTGATTTTTTTATGTAGCGAATCAACGTTGAGTGAGAAATAAAGTGTTCTTCACAGTATTGTGTCACAGGAATACGTCGTTGTTCCAATATGTTAAATATGAGCTGATAAGGAATACTTTGTTTACTTAATGAGAGCATTAATTCTTGTAAACTGACATTATGACGAATTAAAGATACGCCATTTCGTGAATCAATAATTAATGTCATTTTATTCTCAGGATAGAGATGGCTAATGGTAAATTTTAATTCATGTACTGTACGTTTAACAGCATGTAGGGTGGGGTATTTCAGTTGGTTCACTATTTCTTGCATAGAAATAGGTTTAGTCTCATTTTCAAGAAGATTGATAATATCTAGATGTAGAATTTGAGTGTTCTTTGATGATTGCAAGACAAGCCTCCTAAAAAATTAATTTACTATCTAATAAATTTTACATGAAACACAAAAGAAGAAGACTCTTAGTCATAACAAACAATAATTTCTGATGAAGTTTGCAAGTTAGTACATATCTGTTGCTTTTTATTGTTTCTAAAAAATTTATTAAACTGTTTGTTTCTTAAAAGAATACATTATGACAATGATAATTTATAGGTTTAATTCCATTCAAAAAACGACTTATAGATAGTTGAATTTTGAATGTATTATTGTTTTTTTAAATTTGCATAATGAATGTGTACGGTAATAAATTACCGTACATTTATTACTGTAAATGGGTTGGAATGAATGAAAAATAAATGCAATATTTGACGTTAGTAGGTAAGTCTATAAAAATTGCTCATTTGAAAAAAGAACTAACGATTTTTTATTCAATCACTAACAGAGAGGAGGAAAATAATGAAGAAGGCAATTACTCAGGGAGTTTTGTTTGTTTTGTTGTTTAATTTTTTCATTCCATTATTTGGTATTCATACTGTTTTTGCTGATAGTAATGAACAATCACAAGCAGTGATAAAAAATGAAAACTTAAATATCAAAGCTAATGCCGTTAATGACGGCGATACGGTTACTTGGGAGTTCCAGTTTGACAATCAATCAAATGATGAGAATCAACGTTTGAAATTTTCTCTAATAGCGGATGGTCAGCAAGTAGCATTCGAGCAACAACAAGGTTGGAGCTACGACCAAGAATGGTTTGTTCAAGATGAGTTTTCTGCAAGTTCTAAAGGAAAAGTGCAAGTCATTACTCACTCATCTGTGGATCAAGTATCGTTGACGATTCAAGCGGATGTAGAAACAACAGATGAAACAGAAGAAACTATCGTGACAGCGAATATCTTTTCACAAGAGGTAGCAGGACCACATTCTTTAACGGTACCTTCTACACCAATCACTGAAACTACGACGACGGAATCTATTACAGAGTCTACTGCAGAAGAAACAGAGGAGAAAACTGTAGAGGAAAGAACAAGTTCGACAGAAAAAGAGATAGAAAGTACAAAAGAGACAGAAGAACAGATGGAAGCATTAGAAAATGCTATTTCTCCAAGTAGGGTTCTTTTGAATAATGATTATAGCAAAACTAGAGCAGCATTTGTTCCATCCGAATCTCCTAGTTATACAGAAGATGAAAACGGAAAATATCCTACAAATTCTTGGGCTCCAGGGAATGATAAAAATGTTTTAAACTACCAAGGAAATGGCGAAAATGAAACGACTTGGAATGGTGATCCAGATAATACGACAAATTCTTATTTAGAAAATGAGGAGTCTGCTATTCGAAAATATGCCAAAGAAACTGGCACACCAGGATTGTTTGATGTGTATTTGAATGTGCGTGGAAAAATAAAAACTGAGCCAACTGATTTGGTCATTGTAGCCGATTGGTCAGGGAGTATGAATTCTGTTGTATCAGGTGATACAAAAACAAAAATACAGCGTCAAAAAGAAGCTGTATTACAAATAATGGATAATCTGAATGATATCTCAGGATTAAATGTTGGTTTTATTGCTTACTCATCGAATGTCGCTGCAGGAAGCACAGGTACTGAATGGGCAACACCAGTAAAAATTGGTAGCTCAACTTCTATCGGGTTACAACCAGTAAGTTCGGCTGAGACAGCAATCAATAATGCGTATAGTACATTGGGGTCTTCACCTAAAGTTATTCAAGAAGGAGCAACCTTTACTCAAAAAGCGTTATTAGACGGAAAAGCTATGCTAGATGATGGAAGTAATAATAATAGGATTTTAGTTTTGCTAACAGATGGTGTTCCAACATTCAGTTATCATGTGACAGGAATAGCTGAAGGAAATGAATCCCAACTAACTGGTAATGCTGTATCTTTTGTGGACTGGTTTAATAACGGAATTCAAAACGCAGGTCCTTATATTGGTTATGATTATGACACAAGCAATATTGATGGAAATGGGGATGAAAAAGATTCTCATTTTGACCGTTATAATGCCGGTACCAAGAGCTATACAGTTAATGGCGTGAAGGTGTGGAACCATTTCTTCTCTTTACGAGGGACTGCAGAAAGAATCAAAGAAGATAATGTTCAATTGGTTGCCATGGGGATGAATATTGGTGCTTCAGGAGGTTTAGGAGCAAATAATATTCGAGATACATTTGAACAAATCGCTTCTACGGAAGATGATTATTATCCAGTTAATACTTTAGATGAACTGAATGCATTCGTTAATAAATTTACGGGAAAAGTCAAAGAAAATCATATTTCAAACGGTTCCATAAATGATCCTATTGGTTCTCAATATCTCTATGAACCAGATTCACTATCTATTCGTTCTGTTGGAAATCCAGCACTTTCTAGCGAGGAGCTAGCAGAGATTGCTAGCAGTTATGATTCAGAGACAAATACGATAGCTACAACAAATCTAAATTTGGGTGAAGGACAAGAAATTCAAGTTCATTATCAAATTCGGATTAATACCGAAGCTGATGATTTTAATCCAGATTATTGGTATCCGATGAATGGGATAACAACTTTAACACCAAATGGGGATCATCCTGATGAACAACATGAATTCGGTGTTCCTTCCGGCAAAGCACCAGGAACAACGATAGATCTTAAAAAAATCTGGGAAGAGTTCGATGAGGATACAGGTTCTCGTCCAAACCATTTAGATTTCAAAGTGACACGGACAACTACCACGAGTGGTTGGAAAGATGCTTATTTACGATTAACACCTAATGAATGGAAACGTGAAAAGGTGACACAACTTTCAAAAGTAGCTGGAACTGAGTACGAAGAAAGCTTGTACTTACCAACATTCAACAATAAGGGAGAAACTTTCGCTTATAAGGTTGTTGAAGAAGTGAATGTACCAGCTGGATATGAAAGTGAAGCAAATGAAGATGGCACTGTATGGACAAATAAGAAAATTTATCTGCCGATAGCTGTTGAGAAATATTCAACGGAAACGAATGAGTCTTTGGATGGTGCAAAACTTACTTTATATAAATACGAACAAGCTGAGTGGGAGGGATCTTCAGAGATAGTACAAGAATTAGTAGCAAACGATTCAGATTCTATCGCGAATCTAACACCAGGTTATTACAGTCTGATAGAAACAACAATTCCTACAGGTTACCAAGAAGATGACACAGAGTTCTTCTTCCAAATCACTGCAGATGGTAAGTTTAAAGATCAAGCAGGTAATGAAATCACAAATGAACGACCAGAAATAGATGGTTGGTATCAGAAAGGTGATGCTGGGACATTTGTTTTTGCTAAGTACAATGAACTTCGCAAATTCGATTTCTCAATTCTGAAAAAAGATTATCACACTGGTAAGGCATTAGCAGGAGCTATCTTTGAATTACGGAAACAAAATTCAGATGAAGAAGTTTCTGATGTCCTAGCTACGCTAACTACGGGTGAAGATGGAATGGGGCACTTTGTTGATGCAGATTCCAACTTATACTTATTAGAACCAGGCGTGTATGAAGTGAAAGAAAGCTTTGCACCGAATGGCTATGTGCTCTTAAGTGACACATTTGTCGTGAGTGTTTCTGATGAAGGCAAGGTGACGATTACCTATGATGGGGAAGAGGTAGACGAAGAAGCACTAGAAATTGCTTTAAATGATGAAGAGAATAATAGGGTTACTTTAACAATTGCCAATACGCCTAAAGGATTGATTCCTTCCACAGGTGGTCATGGTAGAACGCTTTACTTCGTTAGCGCAGCAATTGCTTTTGCCTTGATTGGCACAGTTGGTGGTTTCTATGTTTATCGCAATCGAAAGGGGTTGAACTAAGATGAAGAATAAATCGATGTTCATGAAATTAGCTCTTTTCCTTGCAACCTTATTCATTAGTGTTGTAGCACCACAACAAAGTTTTGCTGATGAATCAATGGTGAATCTCTTTATTCATAAACAACTTTGGGAAAAAGCACCGGAAGACAGTCTTCAGAATACCGGTTCGGAGATGGATTTTTCAGGTATACCTCTTGAAGGGGCAGGTTTTACGGTCTATGACATCACAACGGAATATCATCAATTAATTATTGGTTCAACACAACAGCAAGTGATTCAAACGATTCAAGAGAATGTAGCGAAATATGCATTGGATGAAAACCAAGTCACTGATGAAGGATTTACCAAAAAAGATGGGATTGTAGAATTTGTTGCTTTTCCTAAAGTAATCAATGGTCAAGATGCAGTCTATCTAGTTGTTGAAACAACCTTACCAAATACGGAAACATTGACAGTGACTGGTGCTGAGCCCTTAGTGATTGCTTTCCCGATTTATGAATTGGATGCAAGTGGACAGGTAACGGACAAGGAATTATCCATCATTGATATGTATCCAAAAAACTTTGGGAAAGAAGTGGAGAAACCTACACCACCAGATGGACCTGATAAGCCAGGAAAACCTAGCAACCCAGGTAAACCCAGCAATCCTGGAAAACCACACTTGCCACAAACGGGTGAAGTAAAGTCGATGCTAGGATTACTCGGTGTATTCTTAATTGGTTTAGCACTCTTTTTCTGGAAAAAACGTGCGAGCCAAAGAAGTAATTAGTGGTACAAAAGACAAACAGTCTATTAAATATTGTACAAAAAATAAAGGAGGAATTATAAATGAAAAAATTATGGAAAACGCTTTTTGCAGCATTGCTTGTTTTACCATTATTTAGTGGTGTTTTTGGGACAGCAACTGTGCATGCAGTAGTGCCTGCAGAAGATACAACAAGTATTACCGTGAATAAACGAGTATTTGACGGTGAAATGCCAGATCCCGTACCGAATACAGGGGAAGAAATGGATTTTGGTGGTGAACCTTTAGAAGGCGCTGGCTTTACAGTTTATGATGTCACAGCAGCTTATCATAACTTAATTAAAGATAGTGATCAAAAGACTGCTAAAGAAACAATTGAAAATGATAGTACGACATATGCTACAACTGTAGTTAAGGGTGAAAAAGAAACAGATGGAAATGGTCAAGTAACATTTGATGAGTTACCTTTGAAGAAAACGGTAGATGGCGTAGAATATGATGCAGTTTACTTAATCGTTGAAACTAGAACACCTGCTACACCAACAGTTACACAACGTGCACAACCAATTGTGTTAGCAATGCCTATTTATACAGCAACTGTTTCATCAGATGGCAGCATCACTTATTCTGATGAAATTAATACGAATATTCAAATCTATCCAAAAAATGTTAAAGAAGAAAATGAAAAAGTTTTGGCTAATGCGTCAGACTTTACTTCATTAACCATTGATGGCGTAGAATATCCAAATATTACAACAGGTGATATTTTAAACTATCAATTAACAATTAACTTACCTTCAAACTTAGCGGATGCAACAACAACTAAATTTGCTATTAAAGATAAACCGGGTGAAGGGCTAGCTTTAGCTGATCCTGACGAATTAACATTAGCAGGATTAGTAGAAGGTGAAGACTATACAGTAGTAAGAGAAGATGGTGGTTTCGTAGCAAACTTAATCTTGAATGCTAAAGTTCGTGCATTAGCAGGAACAAAATTAATTGTCACTTACAAAATGCAATTAACTGCTGAAGTAATGCCAGATGAAATTATTAACAACAATGCAAGTGTAATTACAAGTACAAAACCTGATACTGAAACTGAAAATGAAATCACTCCTCCACCAGGCGTTTTTACTGGCGGTAAGAAATTTGTCAAAGTAGATGCTCATACAGAAAAAGCACTTGCTGGAGCAAAATTTGTTGTGAAAAATGAAGATGGAAAATACGCAGAGTTAACAACAAATGGAAAAGGAGAATATGTTTTTGTTGCATGGACAGAAGGTTTAGCAGATGCAACTGAAATGGTCACTCCTGCAGATGGTAAATTTGCTGTGATTGGTTTAACTGAAGGTGATTATGCACTTGAAGAAACCGAAGCACCAAATGATTATGTGCTCTTAACAGAAGATATCTTATTTACAGTTAAAAAAGGTGAATATACTGAAGCTAAAATTCAAACAGTAGAAAACACTCCTAAAGGTTTACTTCCTTCAACAGGTGGCAATGGAATCTATGCTTTCCTAGTAGTCGGAGCAGCTTTGATGATTGGTGCGTATGCTTGGTTCAGAAAATCTAAAGTTCAAGCAGAAGTTTAATCATTAAATGAAATAAAGAAATTTTGAAAGGTAACTTCCTTCGATGGAGTTACCTTTTTACATAGAGCTATTAAAAGGGAGACATTGTGATGGATCAGAAACAAAAAAATGAACGAGTTAATTTATTCTTAAAGTTACTAATGGCCTTATTATTCATGACAGGTGCTATCATTTTTAGCTATCCCTTTGTGGTTGATGCGATTAACAATTACTACGATCAAAAGATGATTGAAAAACTTCAAGTAGATAACCAAGAACTTTTTTTGAAGGAACGTGCCGAACGCTTAGCCGAGATGGAAAAACAAAATGAAGAACTGCTTGCAAACAAAAAAACTACCAATATTCCTGGTATGGGCTTGGTAGAAGATCCTTTTGAATCTGCAGTAGGTGATTCGGTCGATCCCGGTCGTGAATATTTTGAAGAACATACAATTGGTGCCATTTACATTCCTAAGATTCATGTTAGTTTACCGTTGTTTGACACTACCAACAATATTCTGTTAGATCGTGGAGCAACGATTTTACAAGGTA
This sequence comes from Enterococcus sp. AMC2644, assembly GCF_058216475.1. Lineage (NCBI taxonomy): Bacteria > Bacillati > Bacillota > Bacilli > Lactobacillales > Enterococcaceae > Enterococcus > Enterococcus sp. AMC2644. The sequence goes on along the minus strand of NZ_CM177095.1, from coordinate 594,307 downwards.
CCTCTTTTCCAATTGGTGGAGAGAGTTCTCATTCGGTGATTACTGGTCATAGTGGCTTGCCCGACAAAATGCTGTTTACTGATTTAGAAAAGTTACAGGTTGCTGATGATTTTTACATTGATGTAGCTGGAGAGAAGCTAGCGTATCAAATAGAAAGTTTTAAGACTGTTTTACCCCATGAATTGGATGATTTAGTGATTCAAGAAGATCGAGATTTAGTGACTTTGGTGACGTGTACACCCTATATGATTAACACCCATCGTCTGTTAGTTACAGCGCACCGTATTCCATATGTGGAGGAAATGGAGAAAGAAAAAGAACAGGTGCAGAAGTATCATAAGAATCGCTTTCGATTATTTATGGCCTTGATTCCGCTGTTCTTTGGAGGGATTCTTTATTGGATGTGGCGCAAGTTTGTCTATTATCAAAGTGGCAAATATGCCTATGACTTCCGATTTATTTTGATGAACAAGGGAAAACCAGAAGTAGGCGAATCCTTTATATTAGTTGATAAGCGTAAACTCCCACTTTTAGTCGAAGGACAACCACTTGTTGCTGTCTCGAATGAAGAAGGTGAAGTGTGTTTTCACCAAATACGGGGAGGCCATTATTGGGTGCAAGCACAAAGCCGAGGAAGTTTTCCTAAAATCAAAGGGTATATTTATCGTTTGAAAGGGAAAGAATTTGTGATTCGTAGTTCTCATAAGGTGTTGAAACGAGTCAAAGCCGGCAAACAAAAGAACTATCAAATTCATCGAGGGAATAACAAATGAAAAAACAAGTAATCAGTCAAACTATTATCTTAATGATTTTTTTAATCGGTTTATTAACGATGACGTACCCTTTTTATGTCGATACGTTAAATAGTTTTCTCGATCAAAAAAGAATGGAATCTATACTGAGGGAAAATAAAACCAAATATGAAGCTGAACGAGCTAAAATGGCAGAAGAAAATGCCCAATTGCAAGAGAGTAATTTACAAATTGGGACCGATCCTTTTGGTGAAACCGGAGCAACAGCAAAAGAAGCAGCCTATTATCAAGAACATTTGATTGGTAAAGTAAATATTCCCAAGCTATTGTTAGAAGTACCTTTGTATGACATAACGAACAACGAATTACTGGAACGTGGCGCAACCGTCTTGCAAGGAACTTCTTTTCCCATTGGTGGCAAAAGTACCCACTCGGTGATTTCTGGCCATCGTGGTTTACCGAATCGAAAATTATTTACGAGTATCCCTGACTTAGCAATTGGCGATATCTTTTTATTAGAAGTGTTGGGAGAAACGCTGGCTTATGAAGTTCGAGAAATGCAAGTCGTGGATCCGCAAGATACCGATGCGTTAAAGATTGTTCTTGGAAAAGACTTAGTTACACTATTAACTTGTACACCATACATGATTAACTCCCATCGTTTGTTGATAACGGGAGAACGTGTACCTTATACCCCAGAAGTTAAGCAACAAAAAGCAGAAGGTGATCGTTTTAGGCAGTGGAAGCAACTTGGAATTCTCGTAGGAATATTCTTCGCAGTTGGCGTGTTGCTCTTCTTGATGTATAGAGGGATTGCCCGTTATCGACTGAATAAGGTGCGGATATCAATTCCATTAATATTAGTTGCAGGACAATCTGTGACTCTCTATGATCGATTGGGTAAAAAACCGCAAATGCGGAAACAAAAGCCGTATCAGGTGACGATGGATGAAGTAGGTACCGGTGTTTTTGAAGACGTACCAGGGAATATCTATACAATTAAAACGGATCAAGAGTGGATTGCGCGCATAGGAATTAAAAAGAAGCACCAAACTGTGACGGTGTTTAAAATCAATCCGAAATACTTTTGTCAGATGAAAGCAAATAGCTTTCAATTTTCAAAGAAATAAAGTGAAAAAATTGATTGATAAAAGCTATAATAATTAAACAACAAGTAACAGTTCAGTAGATGGATGATTATTGAAAACAAGAATTTTATCGTCAATTAATTAAAGTAAACTAACAAAAAAACCAAAACAGATCGTGAAGACTTCTGTTTTGGTTTTTTTCAATGTAACGCATCAGTCCTGATTGATAAAGAACTGAAAAAGGTCTAGTGCCATATAAGTTGGCTATTTTGCTTTTTAAGCTTCTACAATAATATTTTCTAGCCAAGCATCGGATTTAACTAAGAAATAACCAATGATACATTTTAAAGTTTCAGTCATTTGGCAGATGAAGTATACCCAAACAATTGGCAAAGATGTGTGAGTGCTTAATAGATATGCCAATGGTAAGACGATGACCCAAATAAAGACACTATCAAATAAAAAGGTAATAATTGTTTTTCCACCTGAACGTAACACAAAGTAACTGACATGATTAAACGCATAAAATGGCATACAGATAGCACCAATCATAATAAAATGGCTCGCTAAATCTTTGACTTCAAGGTTTGTATTATAAATTTCTGGAAAATGAGGAGCAATGAGAATCATGAAAATCCCCATAATTGTACAACTCACTACTGAGAAGAAAATTAATTTACGAGCGCTGTCTTTAGCTTCAGCCATTTTGTTTGCACCTAATAATTGACCAACGACAATCGCAGCTGCGCCACCTAATGCTAAGAAAATAATGTTAAAAATATTTGAGACCGTTGAAGCAATGTTCATTCCTGCAATGACATTTAATCCTCGAATAGAATAAGCTTGTAAGACAATCGTCATTCCACATGCCCAAAGGACTTCATTTAACATTAAAGGGGAACCTTTTTTGATGATTTGTTGTACGAGTTGCTTGGGAATATGGAAATGATGATACGCACCTACAATAAATGGATTATCCATATTATGGCGATGAACCCAAACTACGATAATTGTACACTCAATAATTCGTGCAATGACTGTTGAGATTGCTGCTCCTTGTACTCCTAATTGAGGTGCACCAAAGTTTCCAAAAATCAATAAATAATTAAGAATAGTATTCGTTACCACAGCAACGCTACTTGCAAACATTGGCACAATTGTTTTTCCCATTTCTCGTAAGGTACTCGCATAAGCTTGCGAAATAGAGAAAGGAACGAGACCAATTAACATAATCATCAGAAATGCTTGTCCAGACTGTAATGCAAGTGATAAATTACTACTTGTACCATCGCCATGTAAAAATAATGAAATTAAGGGAACCTGCATGGTAAAAAGTAAGAGCGCACCAAGTAATGAAGCAATAATTCCTGCAACTAATTTAAAACGAAACGCATTTCGCATCCCCACAAAATCACGTTTTCCATAATATTGAGTACCAAAAATACTGGCACCCGAAACAATACCAAAAATACATAAATTAAAAACAAAAATAAGTTGATTAACGATTGCCACGCCAGACATCTGCTCAGTACCAATTTGCCCAACCATAATATTATCCAAAAAATTGACTAAGTTCGTCACGCCATTTTGAATCATTACAGGAACAGCTATCGTTAAGACTGTTCGATAAAAAGCTTTATCTCCAATAAATTTTTTCATTGTTTCTCCTGTTCACTTCCTTTTTTAGACTGTCTCTTGTATTTTACATGAAACAAAAAAAGGTACAAGCAAAAAAATATTTATTTTACTTGACCTTCTCGTAACGGAAAGGTTTATGATAGGTTTGTCAGGAGGGATAAGACATGGAGTATACGATAAAAAAAATAGCCAATTTATCTGGTGTCAGTGCACGGACATTACGATTTTATGATGAAATTGATTTGCTAAAACCAGCAAGAGTTAATTCATCGGGGTATCGTATCTATGGTCAACAAGAAGTCAATCGATTGCAACAAATTTTATTTTATCGAGAACTAGATATGAAACTAGAAGAAATTAAAGAAATTCTCGATAATCCTGATTTTAATGTTGAACAAGCTTTGATAGAGCATCAAGAAAAACTATTCGCAAAACGGCGTGAAATTGATCGTTTATTGGCGTCTGTTCAACAAACAATGCATTATTATAAAGGAGAGATTGAAATGACAGATCAAGAAAAATTTAAAGCATTTAAAGAACAAAAAGTTGCAGAAAATGAAGCAACATACGGTGAAGAGATTCGTGAGAAGTACGGAAAAGAGACTATTGAACGTTCAAATCAAAAATATTTGAACTTAACAGAAGAGCAAATGCAGGAAATGGCAGAAACCGAAACAAAATTATTTGAAAAAATTGGTGTCTATTTACAACAACCGAAAGTTGAAAGTGAAACTGCAAAAGAAATTTGTGAATTACACAAAAAATGGTTGAGTTTCACTTGGCCAACATATTCAGCCGAGGCTCACAAAGGCTTAGGAATGATGTATGTTACAGATGAACGGTTCACAGCTTATTATGATGAAAAACAAGTAGGAGCTGCCCAAGCCTTAAACGATGCCATTCAATATCATGCACAATAAAAACAAGAAGTTCATCCCATCTATGGATGAACTTCTTGTTTCATTTACTTATTCTTTCAATTTATACCCTTGATTTAACAGTAATTCTTCGCTTTTCTTCATACTAATTCCTTGGTCAGTATTGCCCTCAATAGTAAAACCATCAATATTTTTAACCTGTTCATAATCGATGTCAGCGTAAGTGACAGTTATTTCTTCCACAACCGGGTCCTCATAATCGATAGAATAATCAATGCCTTTAATATCACGGTACTGTTTCGCGTACGGTTCAAGGGTTGTTTTTGCTGCCTCAGTATCTGCAGCACCTAGATACTCATAACTAACCAAATTTTTTGTTGTTTGTTTCGTTACGTTATCACCTTTGTAATAATAAGTAATTTCAGAGCTATAGCCATCAGTTTCTGAGACAAATACTTTTTTTTCTTCACTACTACAACTTACCATAAAAACTAGAGCAACAATCGTTATTCCTAATGCTAACAATTTTTTCATCATAAACAACTCCTCTATTTTATAGTTATTCCCTTTATTTTACCAATTTTCAGACAAATTGACTTAATATTCGCTTGTATTTCCTTTTACAAACAGAGAAACGTCGTAGTTCTATAGGGAATGGGGTAGTTATTTATAGCAGTTCGTTTAATGATGTATAAGCTAACGATAAATCACTTGCAACAGCTTCATGAACTAATTGACCTTGATAAGTATTGACACCGCGGAAGAGGGCAGTGTCAGATTGAATCACTTGCTCAAATGTTCCAGCAGCTAACTTTTTCGTAAAGGGTAATGTGGCGTTACTCAGTGCATGAGTAGCCGTTTGTGCAACTGCACCAGGCATGTTTGCAACGGCATAGTGAATAACATTTTCTTCAACATAAGTTGGATTATCATGAGTGGTTGTTTTTGTACCTGTCTCAAATATCCCTCCTTGATCGATTGCAATATCAACAATTACTGAACGATCAGGCATATCACGTACCATTTCACGAGTCACTAAAGTTGGAGCTTTATGTCCCGGCAGTAATACAGCACCTATTACTAGATCGGCAGTTTTTAATTGTTGGTGAATATTAAAAGTGTTAGATAAAAGAGTTTGAATTTGACCGTTAAACTGGGCATCTAATACTTTTAAACGATTGATATTTACATCGAGAATTGTTACATTTGCACCTAGCCCATAGGCGATTTTTGCTGCATTTGTTCCAGCGATACCACCGCCAATAATGACAACATTGCCTTTACGAACGCCCGGTACACCTGCTAATAAGATACCTTTCCCACCTTGAGGACTTTCTAAAAACTCTGCGCCAATTTGTGCAGCCATTCGACCAGCAATTTCACTCATCGGTGCTAATAAAGGAAGTGAATGGTCATCTAGTTGAACACTTTCATAGGCAATCGTGTTTACTTTCGCTTTTAATAAAGCTTCCGTAACAGCTTTGTTAGCGGCTAAATGTAAATAAGTGAATAAGACTAAACCTTCACGAAAATACGGATACTCTTCAGGGAGCGGTTCTTTGACTTTCAAGACTATATCAGCTGACCAAGCATCTGATTGTGTACCAATTGTTGCACCAACCTGTTGGTATTCTTCGTCAGAAATTGCAGAGCCCACACCAGCATTTGTTTCGACAAGTACTTGGTGGCCGGCTTGAATTAATTCGTAAACACCTGATGGGGGTAATGCAACACGGTTTTCATTGTTCTTAATTTCTTTAGGTATGCCAATTTTCATAAAAATCCCTCCATTAATCTCTCTATCTAGTATAGAGGAAAATTATATTGATTACAAATTCACAATTAAAAAAGACAATCAATTAAATGATTGCCCAATAGTTTTGAATATTATCTGTTAATTCAGAAGGAGTGTATGTTTTTTTATAACGTTCTGTTTCTGGAGTATCTAGAGGATCTAAGACACGTAGATTGCCATTTTTCGTGCGAACAATGACTGCAAAGTGTTCATTTGAGGAAGTGTCATCCGGATTCAATGCGACAATGACCGGTTCGTCATTTTTCAAGTGTGTTTCAGCTTCTGCATAGTTATAGCCTAAATTGGCAATAGAAACACCAAAAGATTCACCAGCTTCTTCAAAAAATTTCCATTTAAGCGTATTGTCAGAACTAAAATAACTGTCAGAGGATAGACTATAAATAACATCAAAATCGTAATCAGTATCTTGCCAATAAGAAAGAACCATTATCATCGATGCAAAGGCACTACCATTTGTTTCCATGGTTAACGAATAGTTGTAATCAATAGTTTCATTCTTCCAACGCTCATCAGTTTGTAAGTATAAGGGGACTTTGATGCCATCTGCTTTTAGTTGCTGGGTTGCCCGATAAGAAAATTCTGTATAGGGACCTTCTTCATAATCGTATTCTTCAACAGGCATTGTTGGTTGTTCATAAGTTTGTGTGTCATAATCATGAATGGCGTTTCGAACACCGAAACCTAATATACCGCTCCCAATCATTAGTCCTCCTAAAACAATTATTCCCCAATTTCTGTTCTTTTTCACGAGGTTTCCTCCTTTGTACCAGTTACTATTTATTAAATCAAACTTGGCTAAAAAAACATCGGACTTTAGGATGAAAAGTCCGATGTTTTTTTAATTTAACGCTTCTAACTCAAGACTCAATGTTTCCCATTCTTCCATTAATTGTTCTTGACGGTGTTGTGCAGATTCAATAAATTGATTTAATTCATTCAACTTCACGTGGTCATTTAAAATTTCAGGTTTAGTCATTTTTGTTTCAGAAGTTGTAATTTCTTCCTCTACTATTGCTAGCTCTTCTTCGATTTTTTCAATTTTACGTTGTAAATTGCGGAGAATCTTTTGTTGTTCCTTACTTTGTTGGAAGTTTTGTTTTCCAGTTGAAACATGAACGCTCTCTTCTTTTTCCTCTAGCAGAGCAGCAATTTCTGCTTCTTCTTGTTTCTTTTCTAAATAATAGTCATAATCACCTAAATAAAGCTTACTACCATTTTCGGAAAGTTCAATTACTTTTGTCGCAATACGATTAATAAAATAACGGTCATGCGAAACGAAAAATAACGTTCCTTCATAATCAATTAAAGCATTTTCTAGGACTTCTTTATTGTCAATGTCCAAATGGTTGGTTGGTTCATCAAGAATTAGGAAATTTTCTTGATTCATTGCTAATTTCGCTAAAGCAACTCGGGCTTTTTCACCACCACTTAATAAGGCAATTGGCTTATCAACATCTTCACCTGAGAATAAGAAACCACCTAATGCTGTGCGGATTTCAACTTCAGGTGTTGTTGGATGTTCATCCCATAGTTCTTGTAAAATAGTCTTGTTATGATGCAAATTCGTTTGTCCTTGATCATAGTAGCCTGTTGAGACATTTGCACCAAATGTAGCTTCGCCACGTACAAAAGACAGTTCACCAATTATCGATTTTAACAAGGTCGATTTTCCAATTCCATTAGGGCCAACTAAGGCGATAGCATCTTTTCGACGGATATCCAAGTTGATTGGTTCCGATAAAACTTCTTCTGCTGAATAACCAATGGCTGCTTCTTCCACTTGTAAGATGATATTTCCAGAAGGTTTTTCGATATCAAATAAGAAATGAGCGGACTTTTCATCACCTTGTGGACGATCTAGTCGATCCATCTTGTCTAATTGTTTACGGCGACTTTGTGCGCGTTTGGTTGTCGAAGCACGTACTAAGTTACGAGCAACAAAGTCCTCTAATTTATTAATTTCAGTTTGTTGTTTTTCGTAGGCCTTCCAATCACTAGCTAATTGTTCCGCTTTTAAGTCTAAATAACGACTATAGTTTCCTTTGTAATGGCGCATTTTGCGACGACTAATTTCATAAATTTCAGTAACAACTTTATCCAGAAAATAGCGGTCATGCGAAACGATTAATAGAGAACCAGAATAATTTTGTAAATAGCCTTCTAACCAAGCCAAAGTTTCAATGTCTAAATGATTCGTTGGTTCATCAAGAATTAAAATATCAGGGCTTTGTAACAGCATCTTTGCTAGTGCCAGACGAGTTTTTTGTCCACCAGAAAGAGTATCGATTTTTTGGCTATAAAAAGTAGCATCAAATTGAAAACCATGTAATACCGAGCGAATTTCGTTTTCATAGCCATAGCCATTTTTTTCCGAAAAATCATGCTGTAAGCGATCATATTCTTTTAGAATGGTTTGATAGTCTGGCGTGGTTGGATCAGTTTCACTAATAGCAATCTCCAATTCACGCATACGTTTTTCAATTAGACGTACTTCAGCAAAGGCATCGAGCATTTCTTCCCAGACAGTTGCATCTGAAACCAGCCCAGTATCTTGAGCTAGATAACCCATAGTAGCGGTTTTGTTTTTAGCTATCGTACCAGCATCAGGAGCTTCGATGCCAGCAATAATTTTTAAGAAAGTTGATTTACCAGCACCGTTTCTACCCACAAGTCCAATGCGAGCACGGTTACTAATTTCTAATTGAAGATTCTCAAAAAGAATCTCGGCACCGAAGAGACGGGCGATTTGGTTGGCTTGTAATAAAATCATAGTATCCTCACTTCTAAACTCTTTTCATTTAATGGACGAATCAGTGTTAGTCTATCACATTTTTTAAGACTTAGCGAGACAGCTAAAAAATGATTTGTAAGAAAATTTATGAGAATCGATTATTTGTGAGCAATCAAATTGCTTTTTTTTGGTCCTTTTTGATATGATACTCTTTGTACTAGTGAAGATTTCACAAATGGAGGTCTATAAAAGTGAAAGAAAATCAAATACCAAAGGCAACAGCGAAACGATTGCCTCTATATTATCGCTATTTGCGAATCTTAAATAATGCTGGAAAGAAAAAAGTGTCTTCAACTGAGTTAAGTGAAGCTGTTCAAGTTGATAGTGCAACAATTCGCCGTGATTTTTCTTATTTTGGCGAATTAGGAAAACGTGGTTATGGATATGATGTTCAAGATTTAATGCAATTTTTTGCTAAAACCTTAAATGACGATCAAATGACTAATGTTGCATTAATTGGAGTGGGGAACTTAGGGAGCGCATTATTAAAATACAAGTTCCATCAAAGTAACAGTATTCGTGTAAGTGCGGCGTTCGATGTAAATCCTGACATTGTAGGACGTATCGTAGATGGTATTCCAGTCTATCCAATGACTGATATGAAAGAACAAATCGCGATTCAACAAATTGATATTGCTATCTTAACTGTTCCGGCACAACGTTCACAAGATGTTGTAAATGAATTGGTAGAAGCTGGTATCAAAGGCATTCTAAACTTTACACCTGCTCGTATCACAGCATCAAGTGATGTTTTAATTCAAAACGTTGATTTAACAAATGAATTACAAACATTGATTTATTTCTTGCATTCTGGTTCAGAAGGCGAAACGATTACAGAATAGCGAAAACACCCCAAATCATTTTTTGATGATGGGGTGTTTTTTAGTTGAAAAGTTCCTCGTAACTAACCGATAGATTGATAGACTGATAGTTTTTAACAAGGTGTTCTAGTTTTTGGAAATCAATAAAGCGTGCTTGACGATGGACTTCTTTTCCTGCAAAAAAGAGTAAAATGACTGGTGCAGTCAATACTTGAAAAGCGCCTGCAACTTCGGGATATTTATCTGCATCGAGATGAAGCATCGGTAGTGAGCTGTTTTTGAATAGTTGTTCCACTCGTGGTTTTACAGAATGACAAACGCTACAATTGGGCATAGATACGTAAAGTAAGATAAGCTGCTTAGCTGCTATTTGCTCTTGTGCATAGGAAAACGTAACTGTTTGCATGTTCATTCCTCCTTGTATGTACTTTAAAATACAATCAGTTATCTCGTCAATTATTTAAAAAGAGAAAGAGAGGTTGATGAGCAATTTTATGTTATTTTTACAGTAAAATAATGGGAAATAAAAAACTAGCAGTAAATTCATAAATTTATCACAAAAATAAATTATAGTAAGATAAAAGTAAAGTATTTGTTTGTAGTTTCTGGTGATGTTTAGTACAATAGACAAGGAGAAGTCGCAAACTTATTCGGAGAAAGAGGTGTCATATTAATGGGTTTTACAGATGAAACGGTACGTTTTGATTTTGATGATAGTCGAAAAAAAGAAGTAAGTGAAACTTTAGCGATTGTGTACAGTGCACTAGAAGAAAAAGGGTACAATCCAATTAACCAAATCGTAGGTTACTTGCTTTCTGGAGACCCGGCTTATATTCCTCGTTATCGCGAGGCTCGTAATTTGATTCGTCGGCATGAACGTGATGAAATTTTAGAAGTGTTAATTCGTTTCTACTTAGAAAATCATGGAGTCGACCTATAATGAGAGTGATGGGACTAGACGTTGGTTCACGAACAGTAGGAATTGCGGTGAGTGATCCGATGGGATGGACCGCTCAAGGTGTTGAAATTATTCGAATTAATGAAGATAAAGGCGATTTTGGCTTTGATCGATTAAAAGAACTTGTTGATCAATATGAAGTAAATCAATTTGTCGTAGGTCTTCCTAAAAATATGAATAACACGATTGGTCCAAGAGCCGAAGCTTCTATGGCTTATGGTAAACAAATTGAAGAACTTTATCATATCCCTGTTGCCTATCAAGACGAACGATTAACAACTGTCCAAGCAGAACGGATGTTGGTTGAACAAGCCAATACATCACGTGCGAAACGTAAAAAAGTCATTGATAAATTAGCAGCAGTTATGATTTTACAAAACTATTTAGATGGCCCCGGCAAAAAATTATTTTAAATTTAGTATATGGAAAGAGGAAGATAGAACATGACAGAACATACACATGATCATAACCACGAAGGACATGAACACATTACTTTAGTAGATGACCAAGGAAATGAAACACTTTACGAAATCTTATTAACAATTGACGGTGAAGAAGAATTCGGACGCAATTATGTATTATTATATCCAGCTGGCGTACCAGAAGATGAAGAAGTAGAATTACAAGCGTATGCTTACATTGAAAATGCAGATGGTACAGAAGGCGATTTAGAAGAAATTAAAACAGACAAAGAATGGGACATGATTGAAGAAGTATTTAATACGTTCATGGCTGAAGAAGAAGAATAAGCTTTAAATGCTAGCTGAACCCTTGGTAGATAGGCTCTTTGTCAATAAGGACTGATGAGTTCGATTGAGGTAAATCCAAACCAGAACGTGAGAACTTCTGGTTTGGATTTTTTTGTTATGTTACTTTAATCAATTGATTGATCAGAAAGATTCTTATTTTCATATTCTCAAATGATTTAAATCCATAAGATACGCGTTTTAAGGTTTTTATATGTGTATTCTTCGCTTCTATTTTCCCATTCGAATAAGAGTAAATCATGGCATTTCGAATCCCTTCTTCATAATCCAAAAGATTTTGTAGTTTGTTTCGAAACGTCTCGTCTAATGTCTCTGGAAGTTCTTTTAGCTGTGTGAAAAAAAGCTGAGGATCCTTGTCTCGAAAAGCATCTGTCAATTCATGAAAGATATCATAGGCTGCCTTCAAAGGAGCGGAATAGGCAAGTAGTCGGTCTATCATCATTGCTTCGGTAAGGAATGGATATTTAGGTGCACGGAAACTCCGCCATGTCTTGTATTCGGAGTGATTGATTCTTTGCCTATTTTTAGTAAGGTAGCGCCAGTTCGCTTTTAATTTTTGAGCCTCCGTTTTACGCCCAGATGTGTCGAGTTCTTTCATCAACCGGACACGAAAATCTTGAAATGCTTGATTCATGTGTTTGACGATGTGAAAACGATCAATCACTAATTTGGCATTAGGAAAAACGGTTTTTGTTAGTTGAAAGTAAGCGGCATTCATATCAGTCACTAAAAACGCCACGGCTTTGGGGTTGGCACACTGTAGAAAATAGGTGGTTAATCGTGTCAGTTTTCTTGAAGGCAAAATATCGATTAATTGACCAGTTTCCCCATCTGCACAAATGAAACTCATTTTGTCTTCTAAAGAAGTATGCGAGCGAAACTCATCGACCATGAGCACTTTAGGAAGGCTCTTCTTTGAATGATTCGGTAAATAGCTTTTTAATTCTTTTAATGTACGAATGACAGTGGGCAAAGAAACATGGCACAACTTGGCAATAAAAGACAATGAAACCTTCTCGGTCAATAAAGAGATAATTTTGAATTTCACCTGATTGGAAATAGAATGTCTTGGACGAACGAAGTGACTTTGGGCAGTCCAATGATGGTGGCAATTTTTACATGTATATCGTTGTTTTTTTAGATGCATCACTAGTGGCATGTGATGGTACTGATCAAAACGGACGACGGTTTTCTTTGTGCCATTTTTGACAACGATGGTCTTGCCTGTCCCATCAATCACTGAAGAACCACAATTCGTACAAGCATGAGCAGAGGGAGAAAGGGTGGCTTCAATGACAAGGTGTTGTTTACGATGGCACATTTCATACGTCACATCATTAATTGTTAACTATTTATCTGTAATTCGTAGCATTTTTTTGATAGAATCATTCATAGAGCATATCGTCCTCTCAGTTAATTATTTGTCGTGATTTAATCATACTGGAGAACGATATGTTTTTTAATACCTAAAATGAAAGATGGGACTGAAGAATCATTTCTGATTCATCAGTCCCATATATTATAGAGCCGGTAGATAAGGGTTCAGCTTTTTTATATGTTTTTTTGAATACGAGATTGAATACGTTCCGTTAGAAATTCAGGTGACTAGCAGCTAGAGTTTCTACGGTTTTTTCTTTGGTTTCTTTTGTTAGATGAGTATTGTAGAGCTTCATATGAATCGGTCATTTTAGCCCATTCATTTAAAATTTTTTGAATGTGTTTTACAGAGATTTCCTTAATTTGTAAATCATCATATTTTGGCAAAATCCATTTATTGAACTTGGTTGGATTTGATACTAAGACCAATCATTGGTTAAGATAAAGATGATGAATACAGGCATAAGTGTTAACAAAACCACATGTTAGATTCGCACTAACGAAAAAACCCACTACCTCATCACAGGTAGTGGATTTTGTGATAGATACACTAAACCATCTTCTAGTTTTCACACCTTTATTACAGCATGATTCAACTTTTCAAACATATGGATTGTTTCAAGAAAAATTATCCATTGAAATATTAGTTTTTATTTTTGGTATATGCTCTAACACTAGAAAAGATAATTAGCATGAGACTAGTAGAAAATATATGCACCTAGTTATTTTTTATTAAAGAGTTATAAGGATGTTTACAAAGATAAAAAAATTTGTTGACTTTGTAATACATATGTCTTACGATGTGGTAAAGGAGATGAGTAGTATGTCCACAATCACATTTAGAGTTACACAAGATGAAAAAAATTTTTTAGAAAAAATATCTCAATTTGAAAATGTTTCATTGTCAGACTTTGTACGTCAACAAGCTATTAATGCTGCTGAAGAGAGAATGGATTATAATACTTACTTAGAATTAATAAAAGCCCACAATGAAAATGATGAAAGTATTAGTCATGAAGAAATGAAGGCTCAACTGGGCTTATGAGTTACCAGGTAAAATATGAATCAAAAGCAGCAAAAGAGCTACGGAAAATGGATAAATTTCAGGCTCGTATAATTCTCAACTGGATAGAGAAAAATCTAGTAAATTGCGATAACCCCAGAGATCATGGGAAAGGATTAACTGGTGATATGAGTGGGTACTGGAGATATAGAGTAGGAGATTACCGTATCATATCAGATATTAACGAAGATGTTGTGACAATATTAATATTAACCATTGGACATAGACGGGATATCTATAAATAATAGATCCTTCTATGTCTTTTTGTTGGTAAAGTAAGTATTTTACCAATATGAAAAGAGTTCATTATCATATGATATAATAAATCAGAAAATGAATACGAAATGGAAAATTTATAATTATAAATCAATTAGTAACTGGTGCTAGTATCAAACTTTAGACAGCTTTTCGTAGAGACAAAAGTAAATTAAACTTATCTAGTAAATATTGATATTTCAACTATCCTTAGTTATTCTTATTGAACATGATTTCATGGCTGAAGAATAGTCTGAAGAGAGTGGAGAAACCTTGATATATCAAAGTTTCTCCTTTTTTATGCAGAGAAGTAAGTGAATAAAACAGCAACATCTTTATACTGGGACCATTTTATAAGATGTTAAAAGGAGCATGTTTTATGAATAAGCATGTCTCGTTTGCCAAAGTGAAACCTAAATAAAACGTATTTTGAGTGTATCAATTACTATAGAGTGGTAGAATGGAATTAATGTTTCAAAATAATGGGGGAATTAGTTTTATGAACACTCAATTAAGATTGGTTATTGGAACCAAAGATGCAGTTCTTGCAATTTCAGGAATTATAATACTAGCGCTGACGATTTTTTTTCATTGGTCTGTTTGGGAATTTGTAATTAGTGAAGTAGCGGTGTGTCTTGCATTTTATGCGGGTACAAAAAAACAAGATAAACATGTTGTTGATGTGTATGAAAGAATGAATAATAAAAAATAACTATCTTCTACACAGAATGAAGTTTAATGATTGATATTTTGACCAATCATCTGAAGCCATAAGGGAAAGAAGCATTATAGAGAAATGCTATGTGAGCGTTGACTTAATCTGTAACTTTCATGGGAATATTCTAAAATATTGACAGAGAAGTATTGTTTTGGTAAGATGAGATTGTTCTAATTGAATCTCATTAAACACTCATGAAGATAAGTACATTCGGAACCATTCAAAGAGAGCTCGTAAATGCTGCAAGCGAGTAATAGGTGAACAATGGAAAATGGTCTTTATTCAGAATTATTCTAAGTGGCACGGCCGAGTGGCAACATTAAGTCGTGACGGATGCACCCGTTAAACATGCAACGGTATCGGAAAAATTCCCGTACTGTATAAGGGAAAAATGGCGACATTTTTCTAAATCTAGGTGGTAACACGTATTGGAATACGTCCTTGCTTAAACAGTTGTTTAAGTGAGGGCTTTTTTATTGGAACAAACATTATAAGGGGGAAAGAAAATGAAGAAACAGGTGTTTTTAGGATTAGGATTAAGTGTATTATTTTTAGTAGGGGCTTGTGGTAAAAAAGAAACCAGTGCGATTGAACAACCGTTAACAATTGGTGTGACAAGTGGTCCACATGAGGAAATTATTAAACATGTCCAAGAATCTGCAAGTAAAGATGGTTTCGAAATTGAAGTAAAGGTATTTGATGACTTTGTTGCACCTAATCGTGCTTTAGCAGATGGTGATTTGGATGCAAACTTATTTCAAACAAAACCATATTTAACCGAAATTGTTCAGACAGAAGGCTTTGAATTAGAGCCTTTATCACCAACGATTACATTACCAATGGCAGTGTACTCAGATTCCTTAACATCATTAGACGAAGTGAAAAAAGGTGCAAAAGTAGGACTTCCTAATTCAGCAACACAAGAAGGTCGTGCGTTACTAGTTTTACAAGATGCTGGATTAATTACTTTACCAGATGGTGTAGGACAAGAAGTGACAGTTAATGATGTCAAAGAAAATCCATACGACTTGGAATTTATTCTAGTTGATGCAGCGCAACTCTTATTACGATTAAAAGATTTAGATTTTGCAGTAGTAAATTCGAATTATGCCATTGATGCCGGTTATTTCCCAGATGAGTCTGCACTTTTTGTTGAAAACTCAGAAGATTTAAAACAAGCCAACTATTTAGTAACACGTAAAGAAGACGCTGATGAAGAAATTTTCCAAGAATTTTTAGAGTATTATCAAACAGAAGAAGTGAAAGAATTTATTTTGGACAAATATCGTGGTGCGGTGATTCCTTCTTGGGATTAAATGAAAAAGACTACCTTTTTGCGAAAGGTAGTCTTTTTGTTAAGAAAATTCTTATAAAGTAAAACAGAATATGATATAGTTAGTCTAATTTTTTATTGGAGGAGATAAAATGAAATGGAATGCACTGACTTATGATCAACATCACGATTTTGTTGCGGAATACGGGAAAGATTTATTGACGCTCATTCCGTTAAAAGAGGAACAATGCATTCTTGATTTAGGTTGTGGAACAGGAACCTTAACTGAACAACTAGCAAATTATGGGAAGGTTCTTGGTGTAGATGGTTCTGTTGAAATGATTGCCCAAGCTAGAAAATCTTACCCAGAATTAACATTTAAAGTTATGGATGCTCAAAACCTCACTTTTAAAAAAGAGTGGGACATTATCTTCTCAAATGCAGTCTTTCATTGGATTAACAATCATCAACAATTATTGTCGTCCATTTATCAAGTTTTAGCAAAAAATGGTCAGCTCATTTGTGAGTTTGGAGCAGACGGAAACATTCAAATAATTGAAAAAAGCTTTCAACTAGCTTTAGAAAAATCTGGTTATACGTATCAGTCGAAGTTTACTTTTCCTAAAACAGTAGATTTTGCGAAACTACTTGAAAATCAAGGCTTTATAATTGATACTATTTTTGATTATGATCGACCGACTATTTTATCTGATGGTGAACAGGGATTAGCAATTTGGGGAAGACAATTTTTTGAAACCGAATTAGCTATGTTTTCGAAAGAAAAACAGAAGCAAATCATCGCAGATTTTGTTGAAAATGCCTATGAAAAATTATGGCAAGGAAACCATTGGATTGCGGATTACCGTCGATTACGTGTTGTCGCACACAAATAAGAGCAGATTTGCAATCGTTTGGAAAACTTGCTATGCTTGTTTGGAAAGAAGGGATATCATGGATCAACGACAACAATTAGTTAGTGAGTTAATGGACTTGTGCCATGAAATTACGTGGTTAAATAAACCCGTACTAGAAAAAACATTAAGTGATTATACATTAAGCGAAATCGAATTGATGGAACATATTGCATTCATTCCTTATGCAAATGTTACGAAGTTAGCGGCTGCTAGTTACATGACACGTGGCGCTATTAGTAAATTAACCAAAAAGTTGATGAAAAAAGAACTAATTGAAAGCTATCAACAAGCTGAAAATAAAAAAGAAATTTATTTTCAGTTGACTGAAGCGGGACAAGCCATTAATCAGATTCACCAAGAATTGCATCAAGTATTTCTAGAGAGAGATAAAGCTGTATTTCAATATATGACAGATGAAGAGTTTGATACGATATTTCGTTTTATCGGACGTTATCGTCATCATTTAAAAAATATCGCTCATAAGTGATATTTTTTTTATTCTATAATTGTTGACAAGGAAACAAAATGGAGTTAAAGTTGTTTTTGTTACCAAGGAAACAATAAGGAGTGATTTGATGAATGTACCAATGAATAAACATGCAGTAATATTTGGTTTTATTTCCGTTTTTCTTACAGGTTTAGGATTGACGATTATTAGTCCTGTGCTACCATTTATTGTTGAAACGTATACTGTAAATGCCCATAGTCAAGCAACAGTAGTGACATTATTATTGGCAACCTATGCCTTTGCAGTTTTTTTAGCAGCACCTGTATTAGGAAATTTAAGCGACTGTTATGGTCGTCGTCCAGTTATGATTCTAAGCTTATTGGGATCTGCAATCGGCTATCTTATATTTGGTTTGGGCGGTTCCTTAACGACTTTATTTATAGGTCGCTTAATTGAAGGTGTAACTGGCGGTGAAATTTCAGCTATCTTTGCCTATTTTTCCGATATTACACCGACGAGTGAGCGCACGAAATATTTTGGTTGGATTAGTGCATTGGTTGGTGTTGGTACGGCGATTGGTCAAACTTTAGGTGGCTTTCTAGCAACATTTGGCAATAGCGTCCCAATGTATGCAGGCGTAATTATTACGTTAGTGAATGCCATTTATGGTTATTTTTTTATGCCTGAAACATTAAATACAGAGCAACGCTTAACACATATTCCAATTCAACAACTGAATCCATTGCACGAAATAATGAATTTGCTGACGCTAAGATCTGTAAAATGGTTGTTACTCACGGGCTTTTTTATCTGGTTACCTAATGGTTCACTACAGGCTATTTTCTCTCAGTTTTCAATTGATACGTTTACTTGGAAACCAGCATTTATTGGTATGCTTTTTTCAATTTTAGGAATTTTAGATATTTTCTCTCAAGCATTTATTATGCCACAATTGTTAACGAAATTGTCTGATAAGCAAATAGCGATTTTAGGTATGATTAGTGAAATCATCGGTTATGGTTTGATTGCATTATCAGCAATTTTTTTGGTAGTTCCAATATTCATCATCGGTGTGATTTCATTTGGCCTTGGAGATGCTATTTTTGGTCCAGCCTTTAATAGCATGCTTTCTAAATCAGTAACTGCTAGCGAACAAGGACGAGTGCAAGGTGGCGCACAGAGTATACAAGCTCTTGCAAGAGTAATTGGTCCAGTGATTGGTGGTCAATTCTATGCAATAATTGGTCACACAATGCCTGCATTTATGGGGATTATTTTAATTAGCATTGCAGGAGTGATTTTAACCAAGGAACAATAAAAGAAAACGAGATTCTTTCGAGAGTTTCGTTTTTTTTTATGATAAATATCAAATGTAATTAAAAGAGTCAATCATATTAGAGTAAGCACTTGTGAAATAGATTCGTGCATCAAGAAGTTGCAGTTAAATCAAAATTAAGTAACTGCTACATCAGCCTTTTTGAAAATTAAACGTCAAAAATTGTTATTTTTAAAGAGTGTGTCTTAAAACTAATCAACTTCTCATGATATAATGAAATAGGAAACTGATTAAAATGGCAACAAAACAATATGAATTGAGTGATGAGCAGTGGAAGTGTTCCCTATTTACCAACATTGCACTGACCAATTTTTGAACAGTAGTCACACAATGAGCTAAATCACTAAGAAATCAGTAAATTGTGGCTATCTAGTGTGATAAACAGAGACATCTGGTCAAATGGTTTTTAAATAAACCCAACTAATTCTGTTGTATTGTGGTGCATTATGAAAAACGGACTATTTCTTAGTTGATTTTTATCCATGTAGTCGCCATTTTTTGTCCTGACAAAGTCGTTTTCAGACACGCCCTATAATTTTTATAGATAGTTTAAAATAAGGACAAGACACTGATGGTTTGTGAATGGAGAAAGGACGGGATAATCTATGGGGAAACGTGAAGACAATAATAATCAATTTACGACTACTCGAATAGTTGAATTGGAAAAAGAATATGAACGAATTAATGCGGAGTGGCTAGGGTTTCATTATAAAATAGCCGTAGCTTTTGTTTTAGCAGCACTTTGTATTGAACTTGTGGTGAGTGTTATTGTGCTAAAACAACAATTATTGACGACTCCACCAACTATTTATTTTCTGAAATATTTAATTATCCCTACGGTTAGTAATATTCTCTTATTGGCGACAGGATATATGCTGATGAAAAACCAGCAACTCTCACATATGCAACGATTATATAGTGTCTCTATTATGTTTGTCTTAATTAGTTTTGTGATTACAACCATTCATAATATCTCTTCACCAGTTTACGCATTATACATTTTACCAATTGTTATTACAGGAATTTATGCGGAACCTCAATTAACGATGCGAACAGGTATGTTAAGTATTGTCTTGTTTTTAAGTGCAGAGTTTATTATTCCGTGGAATCCTTATCAGCATACTGTTTTTGAATCACCTTTACGTTTGTTAGGAATAGTTTTAATTTTTGCCTTGTTGGTTATGTTTACTCTGATTTGTACGACAGGGATGTATTATCTGCAAAGGAAAAACATTGCTAGTATTAACTTAGAGCTAGATCGTTATGAACTTGAACGACAATTACATATTGATGAATTGACAGGTATTTTTAACCGGTTGGCATTCAATACGGATTTGAGTCAATTAAATGAGCAACTGTTATCACCACGCTATGTCTTAGCAGTTACAGATATTGATAACTTTAAAAAAATAAATGATCATTATGGTCATTATATAGGAGATCAATGTTTGAAGTCTTTTGCAACTATTATTAATCAAAAAGCTTCAAAGCATGTCGCGTATCGCTTTGGTGGGGATGAATTTTGTTTGTTGTTTCAAGATATTACATTACAAGAAGCTTATAGAAATTGTCTGAATTTACAAAAGGATCTTCAAACAATTGTGATACTGGAACATCCAGAGTTGGCACTTACAGCTAGTTTTGGTTTGGCAGAGTATTCTTCAACGAAAGGAATCAAAGATTTATTTTTTCAAGCAGATAATGCATTGTATCAGGCTAAAAAAGAACGTAATAAAGTTGTTCTATTTGAAGAAACACCATAAAACTTATTTAATGATTGACAAACGTCTAATTCTATTGTAAATTATGATTCAATAACATATACATCCATTGAAGAGAAGAGTAATTTTTGAAGGCTTTTTAGAGAGGTTCTAGTTGGTGAAAAGAACTAAGCAATAAAAAATGAAGATGGTCTCTGAGGATAAATCATCGATATGTAGGTGATTTCGAACGGTTCAATCGTTATCTTGAACACTATTTCTTATTTATTAAGGAGATAGATTGAGGGAAGTACTTACTTCCAAACAAAGGTGGTACCGCGATTATTCGTCCTTTTGTCAGTTTTACTGATGAAAGGACTTTTTTGTTGTTTAAGGGAACACGCCGTTTGACGGCTTAAATATAACTAAGAAAAAAAGGGGAGACAAAATAATGAAAAGTTTAAAAAAGGTAATCGGGTTAGGAATTTTAGGGGCAACATTTTTAGGATTAGCTGCTTGTTCAAATGGCAGTGATAATCAAACAGAGGATTCTGGTAATTCATCAGAAAAAACAACATTAACAGTAGGCGCAAGCTCAACTCCACATGCTGAAATTTTAGAACAAGTTAAAGATGATTTAGCAGCAGAAGGAATTGAGTTAAATATCAAAATTTTTGATGATTATGTATTACCAAATACAGCCTTAAATGATGGTGACTTGGATGCAAACTTCTTTCAACATACACCGTATTTAGAAAACTTCAATAAAGAACATGGGATAGACTTAGTTTCAGCTGGAAGTATTCATTTTGAACCACTAGGAATTTATCCAGGTAAAGCAAAATCATTAGATGATATTTCTGAGGGTGGAAAAGTTTCTATCCCTAATGATGCAACAAATGGTGCTCGTGCATTATTATTACTTGAAGCCGCTGGTTTAATTAAATTAAAAGATGGTGCGGATATTAACACGACATCAAAGGATATTGTTGAAAATCCAAAGAAATTAGAAATTGTTGAATTGGATGCGTCTCAAATTGCTCGTGCAGTATCAGATGTAGATGTTGCGGTTATTAATGCTAATTATGCGTTAGAAGCTGGTTTCAATGTTGAAAATGATGCTTTACAAAAAGAAGATAAAGACTCTGAAGCAGCTCAAACTTATGCCAATATTGTTGCTGTCAAAGCTGGCAACGAAAATAGTGAAGAAATTAAAGCATTGCTTGCTGCATTACAATCAGATAAAATAAAAGACTATATTAATGAAACTTATCAAGGAGCGGTTGTACCAGTTTTTTAGAGATAAGAGCAAAGAGTTGAAGAATCACTTCAACTCTTTTTGTTTGCAATAAGTTTTGGTATAGTAGAAAAAAGCGAGAAAGGATGTTTTCGATGAAAGTTCATACAACGAACTATGTAAATACCTTTATTGAAGTTCCGCAAAATTGTTTAGTTACAGTAGCAGGTATTCCCCCAGAAAGAAAGCAAAAAACAATTGCTCGAAAGCAATACGAATTATTGATTAATCAGCCTTATCAACTCACATCTGATGAAGTATTATATACAACAACCGCCGCCCACAAAGGAATTACGAAAGCAGAATTTTTTTCAAAAGGACAAGCCTGTTTTCGCGCATCGCCATTAGTGAAGCAATATGGTTGGGGGGTACATTTTGATCATGAAGGGAAAATGGCGCTATACCCTATGCAGTCAGGGGAATATCAGTGTTTAAAAAAAGATGTTAACTTGAAACACATTCAAGCGATGAAACAAAAAAAATGAGCGATCATGTATCGAATGGGTACATTTTTTTGGAAAACGATTGTACCATTTGAGAAATTATTGGTGAATATTGGTTGTTACAAGACAATGAAGTAGAAGTAGCGGTGGATGATCAAGAAGCATTAACAGCATTGGAGTAAAAAATCATCATATCGCCATGTTAGATAGTCCGGTTTCTTATAATCTGTCTTGGAAATACTGACAGTTATAGTAATGAAAATAATCTCGTTGTTCATCTATCACGTTAACGGCTTTAGAAGATAAAAATAATAAAATTGAAGCTTTTAATCGTTTGGCAGATGAATAGACCGTTAAATTGCTTTCGCCGATTGCTTTATAACAGGCTAATAAATTAGCAAGCGTATTATAAAAGTTAGCTTTACTGATGATAAGGTTGAATTTTTTGTTAAAAAATAGAACCGTTTTCAATTTTCTGCTATTATAGTAGGAGAGGAGCTGATGGTATGAAAGCAACAATGAAGGATGTAGCTGCTCTTGCAGGGGTCGGTGTAGGAACGGTTTCACGAGTCATTAATGGTGTACGCGTGAAAGATACCACAAGAGAAAAAGTAACTGCTGCAATTAAAGAATTAAATTACGAACCGGATGAATATGCTCGTGGTCTAAAAACGAATAGAAGTAATACAATCGCTTTGATTCTTCCAACAATTTGGCATCCATTTTTTTCTGAATTTGCCTATTTTGTAGAAGTTGAACTGAGTAAGCACAACTATAAACTACTATTGTGTAATTCTGATGGAAATGCTGATAAAGAAAAAGAATATATTCAAATGGTGAAACAGAGCAAAGTAGATGGAATCATTGGGATTACTTATTCCGATATTGATAAATATGTATCTGCTAATTTACCTTTTGTAAGTATTGATCGTCATTTTTCTGAAGAAGTCGCTTATGTCACAGCTGATAACTTTAGTGGTGGTAAAATTGCTGCAACAGAATTAATCAAACGCGGCTGTAAAAAATTAGCTTATGTTGGTGGAACGTCACCATATCCAAATGAAACAAACAATCGAAAAAAAGGGTTCTATGAACTTTGTTTACAAAAAGAAGTTATTCCTAGCACGTTGGATATGTTTGAACCCATTACTAATTTGGAAGAACAACTTACACAGTTTTTTAAATCTCACCAAGAAATAGATGGTATTTTTTCAGTAAATGATTTTATGGGGTTAAGAGTAATAGATGTCTTGAAAAAGCTGGGAAAAGAGCCCATTAGTGACTATCAAATTATTGGTTTTGATGGGGTGAAAATGGCAGCAGATCAACCATTTGTTATTTCTACAATTGTCCAGCCTATCCAGGAAATGGCTTATCGTTCTGTTAAAACGATATTATCTATGATTTCAAATGAAAAATTTCATAAAAGAATTCTATTACCAGTTATTTTTAAAGAAGGAAATACAACAAAATTAATAAATGATTGAGAAAAAAGGAACAAAAGTACTATAATTTTTGTTCCTTTTTTACTATGCTGAAAGAATTATAAAGAATAAGTCCAATAGATATCAAGAAAAATGAGTGAAAAGAGCTTTGTCGTTCGATTAACGATTATACAAATGGCTATTATCAATCCACTGATTAATTTAGTCACTTTTAAGGACATGCAATAGTCGGATGGAAATACCAGACTGCTGTCTCTGCCTCCTAGTTGAATGATGGCCAAAAGTGATTTTTACACTAAAATCAGATGGTTAAAAAGCTAAAGATACTGAAACAAGTATCAATCATTGTTTGGATTGTGTATCTAAATATTTGTTTAAATCCATACGTTTGATTGTGGTAAAGAAATTTCAAGTTAGAAAAGAACTTGTAAAACAAACAATAGAGCGTTTTGTTTTGTCAATCCCAAAACGCCTTCTCAACGAGGGATGAGTGAGTATTCCGATGGTTTAGGGGATAGCGAAAGAGATGGATTTTAGATAAGTAGTTGAATCTTTGATTCAATCTATCACCTCCAAGGAAACTAATTTGTGAGGAAATTACTTAATCATCGACCCCTATTCGAAGTATTATTGAATTACGTAAGTAAGAAGGAGTTATCTAGCTTAATCTAACATTATTAAAAAAATATCAAAAAATAATTGACAGGAAACGTTTCCAATGATATTCTCATTTTATTAACTGAAACGTTTCCAATTTAACGATAAAACGGAAACGTTTCAAAAATAAGGAGGAGAAACACGCATGAAACGAAAATTGTTAGGTTTGGCAGCACTATCTGTATTATCAATAGGATTATTGGCAGGTTGTGGTGGAGAAAATAGTAAGAAGGAAAGTAGTGATCCAGGGGATATTAAAATTTGGGTTCAATTTTCTGATGAAACACCAGAAGGTATTGCATGGCAAGAAATTGTAGATGGTTTTAATAAAGAAAACGAAGGAAAGTACAAAGCGGTAACAGAGTATATTCCTCGCAGTGGTAGCGGAGGTGGTTATGAAGATAAAGTAAATGCAGCAATTACTACTAATGGACTTCCAGATGTTATTACTTTAGATGGACCCAACACAGCTGCTTATGCTCACTCAGGTGTTATTGCTCCACTAGACGAGTATTTAAAAGATGCTGATATGGATGATGTTTTAGATAGTATTATCCAACAAGGAACATATGATGGGAAAATGTATGCTTTTGGTTTTTCTGAATCAAATGTAGGCGTTTACTATAATAAAGAAATGTTCAAAGAAGCAGGGATTACAGAAGAACAACTTCCAACACTTGATGAACCTTGGACTTGGAGTGACTTCAGTAAAATTAGTGAGACTTTAACTAAGCATTTTGAAGGGCCATCAATTGATATGCAAATTGCATCAAATGATGAAATGTTAACTTATGCTTATACACCATTTATTTGGTCAAATGGTGGCGATGTAGTGAATGAAGAGGGAACAAAAGCAACTGATTATTTCAATGATAGCAAGACTGTTGAAGCGTTAGAGTTTATTCAAAGCTTGGTTAAAAATGGCTACACTACAATTAGTCCAATTGAAAAAGGTTTTGAAACAGGTAAATATCCAATGCTTTTAAGTGGTTCATGGACAATTTTTGATTTAGAAGAAAATTACAAGGATATTGACTATGGTATTTTACCTTATCCAGTTTCAGATACAACAAAAGAGTTAGTCTCACCAACAGGTAGCTGGCAATTGGCAATGACGACTAAAACAGAGAAAAAAGATGCTTCAGCTGCCTTTATTAAATATGCAACAAACACAGAATCGAGTCGTATTATGAGTTTGGGAAATAGTGTTTTACCAATTCGTAATTCAACAATTGAATTAATCAAAGATGAAGTTTCTGAAGGAATGAGAACTTTAATGGAGCAAAATCAACGTTCAGGCCATGCACGTCCAGTAGTTGTAGCGTATCCACAAGTTTCTCGTGCATTCCAACAAGCTATTCAAGATATAAGTTATTTTGAAGAAAACAAGGATATTCAAAAAGTTGCTGATACACGTGCTGAAGAAATGCAACAAGCGATTGATAATTCACTGAAATAAAACAAATTGTACTCTGACAATTATTCTGTCAGAGTACTCTTTTAACAAAGGGGGAGCAACATGTTCAAGAAACCAACATTGAAGGATAATATAGTTGGCTATGGCTTTTTAAGCCCAGCATTGATTTTACTAGCAATTTTCTTAGTTATTCCAGTAGGGATGGTTTTTTATTACGCTTTTACAGATTATTACTTATTAACACCTGATGCTCGACAATTTATTGGTTTAGAAAATTTCCAACGATTGATTAAAGACCCAATTTTTATTAAAAGTATCTGGAGTACGGCAAAATTTGTGATTTGGATTATTCCTGTTCAACTGGGTGCTGCATTAGGAATGGCATTAATTATTAACAAACAACGTAAAGGAAATATTTTCTTTAAAGTTGCCTTTTTTGCACCGGTAGTTATGTCTTTAGTAGTAATTTCAATTTTATGGCTGTATTTGTTAAATCCTAACGAAGGATTAATTAATACGTTGCTCACAAAAATTGGTCTTCCTTCACAACCATTCTTGACTAGTCCGAAACAAGCGATGTATACCATTGTTTTTGTATCAGCATGGCAAGGAGCAGGATATCAAATGCTTCTCTTTTTAGGCGGTATGCAGAATATTCCCAATGATGTTTATGAAGCCGCTGAAATTGATGGTTTTTCCAAATTTCAACAATTTCGTTATATTACAATGCCATTATTAAAACCTACAACCATTTTTGTTGTCTTAACAACTTTGATTTCTGCTTTTAAGTTAATCATTCAGCCAATGGTTATGGCACAAGGTGGACCAATGAATTCCACAATGACGATGGTTTATTATATTTATCAAACTGGTTTTACCGATAGAATGGTAGGGTATTCTAGCTCAATTGCGTTAATTTTTACAACTATGATTGGTTTAATTACTCTGGCTCAACGTAAATTAATTAAGGAGGATGATTAGCTATGACA
The DNA here is from genome assembly GCF_058216475.1 of Enterococcus sp. AMC2644. Taxonomy (NCBI): domain Bacteria; kingdom Bacillati; phylum Bacillota; class Bacilli; order Lactobacillales; family Enterococcaceae; genus Enterococcus; species Enterococcus sp. AMC2644. The sequence continues at coordinate 567,466 of NZ_CM177095.1, read as the reverse complement.
AGAAAAGTAGGGCCTTTAATGATACTTGAATACATTTTATTATTCTTATTAGCTGCACTTTTTATCTTCCCGATGCTATGGATGCTAGTTTCTTCAATGAAACCAGAAGCAGAAGTGTATACAAATCTTACTTCTTTAAAAGCTTTTTTACCTAGTTTGAATCCAGCTAACTGGTTTAAGACATATCAAGAAGTACTTGAACGTTTTAGTATTACTACTTATTTAGCAAATAGTGTATTTTATGGTTTAACTTTTTCTTTTGGTTCAGTTATTGTCAATTCGTTAGCAGGGTTTGCTTTTGCTAAAATCAATTTTTCAGGAAAAAAAATCATCTTTGGAATCCTTTTAGCGTTATTAATTATCCCTATGGAAACTGTGTTAATTCCGCAATTTACGATTGTGAATGCTTTAGGATTAGTGAATACACGAATGGCAGTTATTCTTCCAGCAATGGCAAGTGTATTTAATATTTATTTATTTAGAAACTTTTTCATTGCAATTCCGGAAGAAATTATTGAGTCTGCTCGCTTAGATGGTGCCAATATTGTACGTATTTTCTTTAGCATTATGCTTCCTATGTCGAAACCAGCAATAGCAACGGTCGGAGTATTATCCTTTATTGGTAGCTGGAATGATTATATTTGGCCATTAATGGTACTAACTGATAGCAGTAAATTTTCGATGCAAGTAGCTATAACAACTATTAATACCACTCAACCAGTCTATATTAATCAAGTGATGGCAGTATTGACTATTTCCACAATTCCATTGATTATTATTTATATTGTGGCACAAAAGTATATTTTACAAGGTTTAGGTGGTTCAGGTACAGGTATAAAATAAAAGGACGTGAAATAATTGCATAAAATTGAAGTTGAAAAAGCAAATGAATTTATTAGAAAGAACATCCACGAAGTAATTCCAACTTATCGTAATCATTATCATTTAATGGCACCTATTGGCTGGATTAATGATCCTAATGGTTTTGTTTATTTTAAAGGTGAGTATCATTTATTCTTCCAATATTATCCGTATGATAGTGTCTGGGGACCTATGCATTGGGGACATGCAAAATCAAAAGATTTAGTTCATTGGGAAAGTTTACCTGTCGCTTTGGCACCAAGTGAAGAATACGATAAAAATGGCTGCTTTTCTGGAAGTGCAATTGAAAAAGATGGTAAGCTACATCTAATTTATACTGGTCATGTTGAAGAAGGCGATTATCGTAGGGAAGTTCAATGTTTAGCTATTTCTGAAGATGGTATTCATTTTGAAAAATATGCGAATAATCCGATTATTGCAGAAGAACATATCGACGGAGTTGGTAATATTGCCGAGTTTAGAGACCCAAAAGTTTTTCAACGTACAGATATGTATTATACAATTGTTGCATCACAAACAGAAGATAAACGCGGTCAAATGTTATTGTTTGAATCAGCTGATTTATTTGACTGGAAGTTCAAATCTGTTGTAGCAAAAGGAAAAGAAAATCAAGGAATTATGTGGGAGTGTCCCGATTTATTTCATTTAGATGGAAAAGATGTATTGATTTTCTCACCAATTGAAATGGAAGTAGCAGACTATTCATACTTGAATACTAGTTCAACAGTAGTGTTTATTGGCGAAATGGATTGGCAAACAGGAAAATTGACTGTTGAAAATTATCATGAGATTGATCATGGATTAGACTTTTATGCGCCACAAACATGTGAAGGTCCAAATGGGGAGCGTATCATGGTTGCTTGGATGCAAATGTGGCACCGAACGATTCCAACGCACGATTTAAACCATCGGTGGTCAGGTTCGATGACCTTACCAAGAGAATTACATGTGAAAGATAATTGTCTAATACAGACACCGCCTAAAGATATTTATGATATATTTGAAGAAACAATTAGTATGGAGGACCAAAAGATTGCTAGTGGTCAAATCGTTTTTATAGATAGCGTATTGGATCAACAGTATATCCAATTAGCTGTCGAGGTTGTTAAGGGACAAAAAGTGACATTCTTATATGCACAAGATAAAGAAGGTCTACGCTTGGAGTATGATGAAACAACCGCATTACTAAGTTTTTCACGAGAAAATATAGGTTATGATATTAAAGGAATCGAAAAAAAACAATTAACGAAACGAGAGCTTCGTGTCCCGTTAGTTGATAATCAGTTGAAATTAGAGATCTTTAGAGACACTTCTTCAGTGGAAATTTTTACTGCAACGGGTGAAACAATGACTTTTACATTTTATGAACAAGAAAAAGGAAAAAATATGAGCTTACAGATTAGTGAAGGTCCTTTGGTAATTGATACTTTTAAGAGTAGTAAAATTTCTGAATAAGAAAAACTAAGTCTGTTTGATTAGACCTGTCAAGCGGACACAAAAAGATAATAAATTTTTTAGAGAACTATTTGCTGATTTTTGGCAAATAGTTCATTTTTTTTCATGATGAGTAACGCTTGACTGTGCTTGGATGTAAGATGCTTTTGACAACCGAACCTTCAAATGTTTCACGCATTAAAAATATACGATTATTATGTGATCATCAAAAGTCATGGGTACACTTGTAATAGTTTCAAATCGTTGTTGTATAATTTTTAATCATTGAAACGAGCACCTATCGACTAATAAATTTCTGGCAATATTATTTTTCTTATTTTAGTGTTCCTGGGATTCTTCCATTTAGTATTGTCAATCCAACGAGCCAATCAGAACATGCTTAGTACCATTCTGTATTTCTTTAAGCGAGTGTTTATCTTTTAACTCGTATTCAGTAATGGCATGTTTTTTCATTTTCACAAGCAGTAACGATAAGTACCTTTCTAAAATGTGATATAATTTTCAATCGTGGAAGTTATTTAAAAATATTAGATAAAGGAGCTTTCTATGAAGAAACTAAAAATGCAAGAACTTATTTTTACAGGCGTTTATACAGCTATCTATTTTTTTGTGGTTGCGATTGTGATGGTTGTTTTAAAATTAGCCGTACCTGTTTTTGATTCCTTATTATTACCTGCGGCTTCAGCACTTTTTTCAGGGATTATTTATTTACTACTGTTACAAAAGGTTCCACGTTTTGGTGGAATATCAGTCATGGGTGGGGTATTTGGGCTCCTCTTTTTAGTTACGGGACATTTTGCATTATCGTTCATTCCAAGTTTTGTTTGTGCAATTTTAGCTGATTTTATTCAATATCGTTGGAATGCTGATGAAAAATTACGTACTTTAGTTAGTTATACTATTTTTAGTTTTGGCTTAACAGGACCGTTATTACCGATGTGGTTTATGAAAAATGCTTATATTGATTCCTTAATTCGTCGTGGGAAAGATGCTGATTATATCAATTATGTATTTACACCAATTACAACAGTTGGCTTTATCGTATGTGTAGTGTCAGTTATCATTTGTTCAATTGTGGGTATTTATATTGGTCGCAGATTATTAGCAAAGCATTTTCAACCAAAGAGGTAAGACATGTGTAAAGGGCTGACATTCGATCCTCGAACAAAATTATGTGTTATCTTATTTGCAAGTTTTAGTTTGATGGTTCCGCTCTCTTTTACTTATGAGTGTTTATTTATGACAATTTTGTTCATTTTATTTTTATTGATTGGAGAATGGAAAAAAGGCATCGGCTACTATTCTGTATTTTGGTTATTGGCAGTCTTAGATTTTTGGGTATATCCACAAAGCAATCACGCAATTTTCGGGTTGTTGTCTTTTGTTTTAATTGGTAGTCGTCGTTTGTTGCCAACGCTGATGTCTGCAAGTTTTGCAATGAGTGGAACAAAAATCAGTGAATGGATTGCAGCGTTGCAAAAGCTACGGATTCCATTTGCATTAATTGTTCCTTTGACTGTTTTGTTCCGGTTTTTTCCAACCTTATTGCAAGATTTTAAAAACATTCGCAAAGCTCTACGTTTCCGAGGAATTGCTATGAGTTACTGGGAAATGATTTTACATCCACTTACAACGATGGAGTATATTATCATTCCGATTTTAATGTCTGCCGACAATACAGCAATTGATTTATCTGCAACAGCGATGGTTCGTGGTTTGGGAAATGCTAAAAAGCATACAAGTATCTATCCTTTGCGCTTTCAATGGCAAGATTATGTTTTAATAGTCATACTTGTTCTATGTATAGGAGGAAGATTATTGTGGCCATCATTGAGTTAACTGATTTTTCCTTGCACTATCAGGAGCAGGAGCTTTTAAAAAAAATTAATTTGCAAGTTCAACCTGGAGAAATGCTTGTTCTTTGTGGAAAAAGTGGAAGTGGAAAGTCTTCTCTTATTAAAGTATTTAGTGGCTTAATTCCAGAGTTATATGAGGCAACTATGCAAGGCATGGGGAAAGTTTTCCAGCAATCATTAGAAACGCGTGAATTTACGGATCATGTGGAAACTATTGGTATGGTTTTTCAAAACCCTAAAACACAATTTTTTACCCAAGATGTGTATTCTGAACTGGCATTTCCAATGGAGAACGCTGGAATTGCTCAGCCAGAAATGGTAGAGCGTGTAAAAACAGTAGCAAGAAAATTTAATTTGACACATTTATTAGATAAGAGTATGTTTCAACTTTCTGGTGGTGAGAAGCAGCTCGTTGCATTCGGCTCTGCTTGTACATTAGCACCAAAATTATTTTTGTTGGATGAACCTTCGAGTAATCTAGATGAAGAAACGATTGAAAACTTACGCACCTATTTAGCTTGGTTAAAAAGTGAAGGATTTACTATTGTGATTGCAGAACATCGCTTGTCTTATTTAATGGATAGCGCAGATCATTTTTTATTTTTACCAGAAGGAATTCATTGGACCAAAGCTGAATTATTAGCAAAAACACCATTAGAAGTTGAACAATTAGGTCTGCGTAGCTTAGAGGCTATATCGATTCAAACAACAGAACATCACTTATCAACAGCGCCTACTCTTAGTGTTGAAAATTTAGCCTATCGTTACCCGAAGCAACAAAGTGGACTCGCGATTTCTCACTTAGATTTAGCAAGTAATGAAGTCATCGGTTTAGTTGGTAAAAATGGTTCGGGTAAATCAACGCTTTGTCAATTGTTGACAGGACTTTTAAAACCGAAGCAAGGAAACATTAGCTATTGTGGAAAAAAAGTATCGATGAGACAATTGATTAAAGAAAGCTATGTTGTTATGCAAGATGTAAATTTCCAACTTTTCTTTGAAACTGTAGAAAAAGAAATTACTGCAAAAGCAAAAAATTTAGAAGTGTATGACGAAGTGGTTACCTGCTTGTCACTAGCACCATTGCTTCAACGCCATCCTCAGACGTTATCGGGTGGCGAAAAGCAGCGAGTTGCCCTAGCTGCTGCTATTCTTTCAGGTAAGAAAATTCTAATTTTTGATGAACCAACCAGTGGTTTAGATTTAGAACGAATGAAAGAAGTCAGTCATTTAATTCACTGGTTACAGCAACAAGAGATATTACTTGTGATTATTACTCATGACAAAGAATTTTTACAGATGACTTGTCAGCGAATAATAGAAATGGATCAAGGAAAAATTATAGCCGATCAAAAAATCATTGCTAAAAAATAATAATATAAACAAACATAAAGTGAAAATATTCGAACTATAGTGAAGAAATCCGTTAGTCTTTTAGCTAGCCTGCTGAAGCATAACGTTAAGCTTTCGATAGTTCGGATATTTTTTATTAGGAGGAGCTTTTTCTCTTGGTAAAACACAAACATTTTGATGAAAACATAAGGAGAATCGACATTCTAAATTGCTATCATCGCTTTTTTGATTTACCATGAAAAAGAAGATGGACTAGAGGGGAACTAACATGAAATTAACAATTTTTGCAACAAGTGACATGCATGGATATCTCATGCCAACCAACTACACACAACGAGATTTGGACCTGCCGTTTGGAACAGCCAAAGTTGCTACAAAATTAAATAAATTACGAAAAAAAGCAACTGGACCAGTTATTTTAGTTGAAAATGGTGATTTTATTCAAGGTTCGCCTTTAAGCTATTATATCCGTAAATATCCACATCATGGCGCACAAGCTATTACCAAAATTATTAACCATCTAAACTACGATGTCAGTGTATTAGGGAATCATGAGTTTAATTATGGCATTGACTATCTGCAAGAGGTTATTGCATGCTATCAGCATCCTGTTTTAGCAGCGAATATCTTAAATGAAGCTGGTGAACCAGCCTTTGGTCAACCTTATGTCATTCTAGAAAAAGAAGGAATTAAAATTGCTATTTTAGGGTTAGTGACACAATATATTCCTCATTGGGAACAACCGCAAATTATTGAGCATTTAACATTTGTTAGTGCTGTCGCTACGGCTCAAAAGTACGTTCCCAAGTTGCGAGAGCTCGCCGATGTTGTGATTGTTTCTTATCATGGTGGCTTTGAAAAAGATCTTGAAACTGGTGAGCCAACTGAACATTTAACAGGAGAAAATGAAGGATATACTTTATTGCAGGAGGTTTCTGGTATTGATGCACTAATAACAGGCCATCAACATCGAAAAATTGCCACAAAAATCAATGGCATCCCCGTAATTCAACCAGGATTCCAAGGCGCATTTTTAGGAGAAATTACTTTAGAGCTGAATGAAGCAAAAATAGTTACTGATAGTAAAGCAAAGCTTCATACAACGGCAAACGAGAAAATGGACGATGAAATCGTAGCAGAATTTGCTAACATCAATGAAGAGTTGGAAACTTGGTTGGATCAACCGATGGGATATGTTAAGGGAGATATGCGTATTTGTAATGCCAATCAAGCACGAATTGTCGAACATCCGTATATAGAATTTATTAACAAAGTTCAAATGGATGCAAGTGGGATAGATATTTCCAGTACAGCATTGTTTAATAATGAGGGATGTGGCTTGAAAGAAGTGATTACAATGCGTGACATTATTACCAACTATGTTTATCCAAATACACTCGCAGTACTCGAAGTGACTGGTGCAGAATTGAAAGCAGCATTGGAACAAAGTGCAGATCATTTTATTCTTTGTAATGATGAAATTGCGTTTAACCCTAAATATATTAGACCTAAGCCACAATTTTATAATTATGATATGTATGAAGGCATTGATTATGTTATCGACTTGAGAAAGCCTGTTGGTCAACGTATTACAACTTTTGCTTATCATGGTCAACCAATTAATATGACCGATCGATTAGAACTGGTGATGAGTCAGTATCGAGCTGTTGGTGGAGGAAATTATGCGATGTTTGGTCCTGAGAAAATTATTCGTGAAATTAAAGTAGACATGACTGAGTTGATTAGTGACTATTTACGTAAGCGTCCTGTTATTGAAGCGACAGTTAATCATAATTTTAAAATTATTGGCAAAAAGGGACTGTGACATAAGTTGATTGACAGCAAGATATCCGAACAATAGAAGATTGCTCCTGCGGTCCAGTTGGTCCTCATTGCAATTTCGCCTGGATTTGGCGTAATCATTCTATTTTATTCGGATACTTCTGTCTTTTTTTTTACGTCATAGTCCTTTTTTGATATATGTTGTCAATGGTTTTTGATATTGCTCCGTTTGCCAAATTTTTTTATTGAAATATTCTGAAAGTAAGTAACCGATATAAGGTCCAGTAGTCAATCCCGAAGAACCTAAACCACTAGCCACAATTAGATTTTTCTCCAAAGGACCAAAAAATGGAGCAAAATCTGAAGTATAAGCCCGAGTACCGATGAAGTACTGCGGTGTTTGCTTAAGAAAGAATGTAGAATCTGATAGAAATTGTTGGGTTCCTGTCACTAATTGTTCAAAAGCCGACTTGGTTGGTGTCAAATCCCATCCTTTGTCGTTTTCATGAGTTGCTCCTAATAAAATTTTACCATTCATAAAAGGAATTAAGTCAGCTTCCCCATCTAGCATCGCAACTGGCCATTGATGACTTTCCTTATAAGGTGTTTCGAAGGCTAGTAGTTGCCCTTTTTGAGGACGAATATCAACTTCGTAATCAAGTGTTTTTAAGAGCGGTTGTATAAATGGGCCTGCTGTGAGTGCGATAGCGTCGACTTCCAATAGGTGAGTGCGACTTTTAATTTTCCATGAATCGTTTGCTGGATAAATTGCCGCTTTCTCCCGAACGATTGTTACGCCATTTGCTTCTGCTTGTTTCGTTGCCTGAATAAGATAGGTCCTTCCATCTAAACGTCCACCACCAGAAATATACAATGCAGGAGTTGGTTTTAACAAGGGGAGTTTTTGTTGTGTTTGCTCGGCTGTTAATAATTGAATGTCTCCAATTTCTGGTGCTGCTTGTTTCCTTTCTTCTGCCAGTTCGGCTAGTGAAAACAAGCTATTTTGTTCACGTAATAATAATGTACCACAAGTAGAATAAATCGTTTCATCTAATTTTAAGTCTTGAATTAACTTTGGGAAAAATGAAGCACCATCTTTAGCCAGTTGGTACCATTTTTTATTTCGACGTTTAGATAACCAAGGAGAGATGATTCCAGCGCTTGCTCCAGTTGCTTGGCCAATACCGTCATCAAATAATGTGACATCAAACTTTGTTGAATCTAAATAATTAGCAAGAGTTAAGCCGATAATTCCTCCGCCAATAATCGCAATTTTTTTCATGAGTGACTCCTTTCTTCACTAGTTTTAACATAAAAGCGGTATAATAGAAAGTGCTTTGTCAATTTGAAAAAGCCGGGAAGGAGTAATTATAATGACTGATTATTTAGATTTTTTTGCAGATTGGTACCCTGAATTTTTAGGCAATCAATTTTATCCAGTCCGAGTTGCTAAAACATTTACTATGAAAGAGCGAGAGGAACTATTACATACGTTAACTGAAGCACAAAGACTTTTGCTAGACCAACATAGAAAGTATCGGATTCGTTCTTTGTTTTTAAAAAATAGTTATATGCAAACAACACAATGGCGTTTTTCTGAATTGAAAATCAATCCTTTTTATCCAGATGCATTTCCAGATGGGACCAAATTAATTTGTAAATGTGGCAGACCTTTAAAATTTCAATTTATTTTGCATTCTACAAAAAAAAATCAAACAATGGCTTTAGGAATCAATCATTTTGCAGATCACTTACACATTCCGATTGAAGTAGCACGAGAAATTCAAAAAGGTGTAAATGAAATTGATGTTGCTTTAGATGAACTATTATGGCTAAAAAAGAATCAAATTCAATTTCCTGAACAGGTCTGGCAACGTTATTGTTATGCTGTTTTTCGTAATAATCAATTAGCAAAGCCTATACAAATGAATCAAAAATTACCTCGTCGTGTTTTAGATTTTAGAAAGGCAAAGATGCCAATTTACATCGCGGATTATGAAGCATTAGAAGCAGAAATACGTCGTGTGAATCAACAAGCTAAAGGAGATTCAGCGCAATTTTTAGCAAAAAAAGAGTTGTTTGAACATTTTTATCAAGATTTTCTAGAAGACCTACAAACAACGAATATCTACTTAGATAAACTGTTCTTGACGAAGAAAAGTCAGTTGTTATTGCCAAAGGGTAGTCCTTTATCAAAAATTCCACGTAAATATTATTCAGAACTTCTTGATCAATTGCAACAAATAAATAGAGAAGACCCTAGTTTTTCTCGTTTAATATTCCAACAATTTAATGAACGAACGTATTTATTATCGGAAGAAATTCTTCAGATAATTTTACGTGTATACTTAAAATATGGCTTTGAACAATCCTTTTTTTTAGGAATTCCCAGAGTTATCCGTAACGGGTTATTACGAGCAATTCGTTTAGAAAAAGAAGAATATGAACAATCTTTTACAAAAAAGATGGAAGAATTACCAGATATTTTCTTTGAAACATTGGCTATGCTATTAAAGAGTCCTGAAGTTCAGCAACAATCCGAAATATTAACGAGCTATATTCATAGTATGTTAGGTGAAAATCCAGACTATGTGACTGGTGCAAAGCTATTAGCTAGTGCGAAACAACTTCATTTGGGGACTTCTTTTGATGAATCATTCGCGTTGTTAGACCCTCGATTAAAGAAACGCTTGAAAGGTTTTTTCTAGAGGAAACTTGTTTTCAGAATTAGAGTTATGATACTATGCAGTTAAAATATGAGAACAAGAAGGTAGAAAAATGGAAAAAAGTATGAAACCTAAAAAAAGAGTGTCGCTTCCACGCTACCAGCAAATTGCCGTTGAGATTGCCGAAAGGGTGGTTGAAGGTCGTTATAAAGTCGGAGAGAAAATTCATGCACGATCTACTTTAGCAAGTAATTTTAACGTTTCACCAGAAACAGCACGCAAAGCAATTAATGTGTTGGTTGATTTGGAAATTATGGAAGTTCATCATGGTAGTGGAGCGTATGTTTCTTCAAAAGAGAATGCACAAAAGTTTGTTGAAAAATATCGGAATGTTCAATCGGTCAAAGAAATTCAGCAAGAAATTGCGGACAGCATTGATCGGCAACAACAAGAAGTAGCTAATTTTTCTGAATTAATAGAAGCATTGGTGAACCAGACAAAGCAAGTTCATGATATTTCACCTTTTATCCCCTATGAATTGAAAATAACAGAAGAAGCTTCCCATTTGGAGAAAAGCATTGTCGAGTTAAATATTTGGCAGGTGACAGGGGCAACTGTAGTGGCAATTCAAACAGAAACAGAATTGTTATTATCACCTGGACCTTATGCAAAACTGAGTATTGGAAATACGGTCTATTTTGTTGGCAATGAGTTGAGTTTTCAACGAATGCAGAATTTTTTTTATCCAAGCAAATAGCGAAAACACACAATTCTAAAAAGAGTTGTGTGTTTTTTTTGACAAAGTGACCACACGATGTTACGATAGTATGGTCACTTAGGTGAGGTTTTCAGAAAAAAATCATGAAATAATTGAAAAGGAGTGTTTTTGTTTGAGTAAAGTTCGTGTTGAACATCTAACAAAAGTCTTTGGGAAAAAGAGCCAACAAGCATTAGCTATGGTTAAAGAAAATAAAAGTAAAAATGAAATCGTTGAAAAAACGGGGGCAACAGTCGGGGTTTATGACGCAAGTTTTGAAGTGAACGAAGGAGAAATTTTCGTTATCATGGGATTATCTGGTAGTGGTAAATCTACATTAATCCGTCTATTGAATCGTCTAATTGAACCTTCGTCTGGAAACATCTACATTGATGGAGAAGATGTTTCAAAAATGACCAAAGAACAATTGCGTGAGGTACGTCGTCATAAAATTAATATGGTCTTTCAAAATTTTGGACTATTTCCACAACGTACGATTTTAGAGAATACTGAATATGGTTTGGAAGTACGCGGAGTAGCAAAAGAAGAACGACGCCAACGTGCTGAGCAAGCTTTAGATAACTCTGGGTTGCTATCATTTAAAGATCAATATCCAAACCAATTATCTGGTGGGATGCAACAACGTGTAGGATTAGCTCGTGCATTAGCCAATGATCCAGAAATTTTATTGATGGATGAGGCATTTTCAGCACTTGATCCGTTAATTCGTCGTGAAATGCAAGATGAATTATTAGAATTACAACAAAAAGTGCAAAAGACAATTATCTTTATTACGCATGACTTAAATGAAGCATTGCGTATTGGTGACCGAATTGCCTTAATGAAAGATGGGCAAATTATGCAAATCGGTACAGGAGAAGAAATTTTAACAAATCCTGCTAACGATTTTGTTCGTGAATTCGTTGAAGATGTGGATCGTTCGAAAGTGTTAACTGCGGAAAATATTATGGTACCGGCTTTAACAACAAATATTGAAATTGATGGACCAAATGTTGCCTTGCAACGTATGCGTAAAGAAGAAGTAAGTATGTTGTTAGCAGTTGACCGTAAACGTCAATTAAAGGGTAGCTTGACAGCAGAATCTGCACGTGAAGCACGTAAAAATGAATTATCGTTAAAAGAAGTTATTGATAAGAATGTACAAAAAGTACACAAAGATACCTTAGTATCAGAAATCTTTAATTTAATCTATGATTCACCAACGCCGTTAGCAGTAGTAGATGATAATGACCGTTTGATGGGCGTTGTTATTCGAGGAACTGTCATTGGTGCATTAACTGACATTGAATCAAAAGATGAAACAACACATGAAGGAGTAACTACGAATGCTTAATTTTTTACAACAACCGATACCTGTATCTGATTGGGTAACCAATGCAACAGATTGGTTAACTAATACATTCTCAGGATTATTCTCAGTTTTACAAACAATTGGACAAATTGTCATGGAAGGCATGACAAATGGTTTATTAGTAGTACCACCTTTACTAATGCTACTAATTGTGACTGCGATAGCTTATTTTATTTCAGGAAAAAAATGGGGCTTAACTGCCTTTACCTTTATTGGTTTATTATTTATTTATAACCAAGGTTTATGGACAGCATTAATGAATACTGTCACATTGGTTATTATTTCAAGTTTAGTATCCATTGTTATAGGGGTTCCATTAGGGATATTAATGGCAAAAAGTGAAAAAGCCCAAAGTATCATTACACCAGTTCTTGACTTTATGCAAACCATGCCTGGATTTGTTTACTTGATTCCAGCGGTAGCTTTCTTTGGAATTGGGATGGTACCAGGGGTATTTGCCTCTGTAATTTTTGCTTTACCGCCAACCGTTCGTATGACGAATTTAGGGATTCGTCAAGTACCAACAGAATTAGTAGAAGCTTCTGATTCATTTGGTGGAACAGGAAAACAAAAATTATTTAAATTAGAATTACCACTAGCTAAAAGTACAATTTTTGCCGGGATTAACCAAACGATCATGTTAGCTTTATCAATGGTTGTTATTGCATCAATGATTGGTGCACCTGGTTTAGGTCAAGGTGTCTTATCTGCAGTTCAACGCTCACAAGTTGGTAGTGGATTTGTTAATGGATTGGCATTAGTTGTTTTAGCAATTATTATGGATCGATTCACACAAAATATGAATCGACCAAAAAGTAAAACAGCGCCAAAAACTGCCAAACAAAAGAAATTAATCACAGGAGCAATTGTTGCTGTTATTGTCATCTTAGTCGGTGGAACAGCCATTAGTTCAATGTCAGGTGATAAAAAAGAAACTGTAAACTTAGCTTATGTTGAATGGGATACAGAAGTTGCTTCAACCACTGTTGTTTCAGAAGTGTTGAAAGATATGGGGTATGAAGTGAAAATGACTCCGTTAGATAATTCGATTATGTGGGAAGCCGTAGCAAATGGTGAAGCAGATGGGATGGTCGCTGCTTGGTTACCAGGAACACATGGTACACAATATGAAAAATTTAAAGATCAAGTTGAGAACTTAGGTCCCAACTTAGAAGGCGGCGCACGTTTAGGTATAGTTGTTCCTTCATACATGGATGTTGATTCAATTGAAGATTTATCTGATCAAGCCAACAAAACAATTGTAGGAATTGAACCTGGTGCAGGAGTTGTTTCTGCTGCTGAAAAAACAGTGAAAGAATATCCTAACTTATCTGATTGGAATTTAATGACTTCTTCTGGTGGTGCAATGACTACAGAACTAGCAAATGCGGTTAAGAACGAACAAGAAATCGTAATTACTGGTTGGTCACCACATTGGATGTTTTCTCGGTATGATTTGAAGTATCTAGAAGATCCAAAAGGAACGATGGGTGGCGAAGAAAGTATTCACACAATGGTCCGCCATGGATTAAAAGAAGATATGCCTGAAGTTTATAACGTCTTGGATAATTTCTCTTGGGAATTAGAAGATATTGAAGGCATGATGCTAGAAATCGAAAATGGTGCTGATCCAGTTCAAGCAGCAAGAGACTGGATGGATGCTCATGAAGATGTTGTAAATAGCTGGAAAAAATAGACAATTAAAAAGCTTGTAAGATAACATTATGTTTTCCTACAGGCTTTTTATTTATAATTGAAAGGATTATTACAAGTTTATGGAAATTAAAATAGGAAGCATGTTGGTTTTAGCAGGAACATTATTATTAGTTGGCTGTGGTACAGAACAAACAGCCAATAAAGAAAATATAGAAGAATTTACTGATTATACGATTACGGGAGTAGAACCTGGTGCTGGTATAACTGAAGCTGCACATCATACAATGGCTGATTATGAAAATTTACAGAGTTGGACATTACAAGAAAGTTCAACTGCCGGAATGTTAGCTTCATTACAACAAGCAATTCGTAACGAAGAACCTATTATCGTTACTGGCTGGACACCTCATTGGATTTTTGAAGAATACGATTTGAAAATGTTAGAAGATCCAAAAGGAACAATGGGTGGCAAAGAAGAAATTCGGACGATTGCTCGAAAAGAGTTAAAAGAAGAACAGCCTGAAGCTTATAAAATTATTGATAATTTTAATTGGACATTAAATGATATGCAAGAAGTAGTGAATAATGGTGTTGATCGCCCATTCCCAGAAGTTGTGGAAGAGTGGATAGAAGCTAATACCGATAGAGTGTCTGAATGGACTAAAGGAATAAAGAAAGTTGACGGAGAAACTCTTGAATTAGTTTCAACTCCTTGGGATACAGAACGAGCATCTTCTGAGTTAATCAAGCAGGTTTTAGAAAGCCAAGGGTACACTGTAAAAATGACTGATGTAGAACCAGCTATTATGTTTCAAGCAGTGGCTTCTGGTCAAGCCGATTTTAGTGTAGCCCCATGGTTACCGCTAACTCATCAATCATTTTATGAAAAATATGGTGGCGACATAGATGACTTAGGTGCAAACCTAGTTGGTGCGCAAAATGGTTTTGTTGTACCAAACTATATGGATATTGATTCCATTGAGGATTTACAAGCAAAATAAAAAATAAGGCATCCGCGTGATGCCTTATTTTTCTGCAATTTTTTGGGCTTTTTGTGTATTGGCAAAATGTAGTTTAGCGTATTTAGATAAAAGTGGTAAGCCACCGTCTCTTAAAAGTTTTGCAGCCACTTGATCGGACTTATTACCAGCGCCTGAAGGAAGTGTGTAGCCAACTTCTTTAGAAGCTTGCTCCAATTCTTCTAAAAAATGTGCACGACATAAAATAGAAGCAGCAGCAACTGCTAAGTGGTATTGTTCTCCTTTGGTAATAAAATATAAGTTATCAGTAATCTGTTTTTTTTCCATTTTTAAATACTTGCGATAATTTGCTTCGCTTGTAAATTGATCGATTAGAATGCCTTCAGGTTTCGTTGGTGCAATTTTTTGTAGTAATAATTGAATCGCTTGATTATGTAGAGCGACTTTCATACGTACAGCATTATATTGTGGTTGAATCTGATTGTATTTTTCAGGCGAAACAGTCAATAATTGATAGGGAACGGCCTTTTTAATGGTAGGAGCCATTTGTCGAATTTGTGGGTCGGTTAACATTTTTGAATCTTTGACACCTAATTTTTTTAGCGTTGGCAAGATAGTAGTTTCTGCATAAACAGCACAAACGATTAAGGGACCAAAATAGCTACCGTTGCCAACTTCATCACTACCAATAATGCTTTTTTCGGCGAAGTTTTGTGGTAAATCACTACTACTTGAAGATGAAGAGGTAGTAGTAGTTTGCCAACGATTGGCTTCCTTTTCTGCTTGATTCCCTTGAAACATAATTTTTCCTGAAGTGTATGCAGTAATCGTAATACCATCTTTTTTGGCAACAAAATGTGTATAGGGTACTTGTTTATTCAAGATATATGATTGGTAATAATCAAGGACTTTGGGTAATTCATTTTTGGATAATTTAATGACACTTGTACTCATAAGTTCATTCCTTCCTATTTTTTGATTTTACCATACAAAAAAATTATTTTGAACATAGAAAAATTTTCTTGTTTCTTTTATAATTTTAAGAAGTGTGTAAAGAAAAAAACAATAGAAAGTGCTATAATAGAAAAGACTTGCAAGAATGAGGGAGCTGAAACATGTGGCGACGCAAAAGAAACGCTATAAAGCGATGATTGATAATCAAAGTTACACAATTATTGGTCCAGAAAGTACACAGCATATGGATCGAGTTACAAAACTTGTCAATGCGCAACTGAATGAAATTAAAGCTATTTCAACACATATGGATACAGAACAAGCAGCAATATTGTTGGCGATTAATGCAATTTCCGATCAACTGAAAAAACAAGAACAACTACTTTTGCTTAAAAAGAAGAACGAAGAACTTCAACAAAAGGCAATTAGAGTTGTTGAACTGGAGAATCGTATTCAACGAATTGAAGCAATCGAAGTTGAGGCAAAAGAGGTTCTTGAACGGACAGGACAAGCAGATAAAAAAATTCGAAATCACGTTGAAGCACAACAAATTTTGAATGAAGAACGGAAAAGAACGATACAGCAAAAAGCCTCACAGGGGTAGCAGAAAGGATACTTGAATGATTGGATTTTTACTCTTTTTAATTTTACTTTTCGCTTTTTATGAAGGTGCTAGAAGAAGAACTACTTTACAATTGGTCTATTTTGGAGGTTTTGTTGTTTCATTTTTGGTAGCAAAACATTTTTACCAATCACTTGGTGAAAAATTGGAACTATATGTGCCATATCTTTCTGTTTCACCAGATACTAAAATGACCTTTTATAGCCAAGAACTGTCGTTTGATTTAGATCAAGCGTATTATGCAGGAGTAGCGTTTATCTCTTTAATGGTTGTCGGTTGGTTAGTTACGAAACTAGTTGGAGTAATTTTAAGAGATTTACGTTTTAGAAATAGTTTGTTTGAATATGATTGGGCAGTTGCAGGTGTCTTGAATGTGATAATTACGTATACATTCATTTTCTTAGTTTTATTCCTGTTAACAACTATTCCACTTGATGCCATTCAACAATTATTTGAAAAAAGTGGTTCAATGAGTTTGATTGTTGAAAAATCACTGTTTTTATCTAAACAATTCCATCAATTATGGATCACAGATATTATTCGCTAAAAAAGTAGAGCAGCTGTGTTGTTAATCAACCCTGCTCTCTTTTGTTGGCAACAAAATGAAAGAAGAAATGTAGGTGAAGAATGAATGAATAAACGGATTTTAGAAACACTAGAGTTTACTCAAGTAAAACAACAGATTTCGCACTATTTAGTGACTGCTCAAGGACAGGAAGAATTGCGTGATTTATTGCCCGTGACAGACATCCAAGTCATTACTGCTTGGTTAGCAGAAACAGAAGATGGGATAAAAGCGCAACGTCTGCGTGGTGGAATTCCCGTACCTAAAATTGAAAATATTCGCCCTCATATGAAACGAATTGAAATTGGAGCCGATTTGAATGGTATCGAATTAGCACAAGTCTCACGAGTTTTGTCGACAACTAATGAAGTCAAATATTTTTTAGAAGATTTGCGTGATAGTGAAATTGAATTCCAACGTTTGTATGACTGGGAAGAGCAGCTAACGACCTTACCTGAGTTAAGTCGTCGCTTAAAAACCGCAATTGATGAAGATGGACGTGTAACTGATGAGGCTTCACCTGAATTACGAATCATTCGCGGAAATATTCGTCGTAGCGAGCAAACGATTCGAGAAACGCTAGATAATATTGTACGCGGAAGCAATGCTCGTTATCTAAGCGATGCGATTGTTACCATGCGTAATGAGCGTTATGTGATTCCTGTAAAACAAGAATATCGTGGTGTTTTTGGAGGGGTTGTACATGACCAAAGTGCTTCAGGGCAAACATTGTTTATTGAACCACGCCAAGTTGTAGAGTTAAATAACCGACTACGACAGCATCAAATTGCTGAACGCAATGAAATTTCTCGTATTCTATCTGAACTATCTGCTGAATTAGTTCCTTATCGTAAAAACATCATTCATAATGCTTATGTCATTGGGAAATTTGATTTTATGAATGCAAAAGCACGCTTTGCAAAAGAATTGAAAGCAGTCGTACCAGCAATTAGTGAAGAGAATCATGTCTTATTTAAACAAGCTCGTCACCCATTAATTGACCAAGAAAAAGTTGTAGCTAATGATATCTTGATAGGCGAAGATTATCAAGCGGTCGTTATTACGGGTCCGAATACTGGTGGTAAAACTATTACATTAAAAACTTTAGGTTTATTACAGTTAATGGGTCAATCAGGCTTACCAATTCCTGTTGAGGAAGAGAGTCAAATGGGGATTTTTAAAGAAATTTTTGCCGATATTGGCGATGAACAATCAATTGAGCAGAGTTTGTCAACGTTCTCTTCACATATGACAAATATTGTTGCTATTTTAGATAAAGTAGATAGTGAAAGCTTAGTTCTGTTTGATGAACTAGGCGCGGGAACTGATCCTCAAGAAGGCGCAGCATTAGCAATTGCCATTTTAGATGAAATTGGTGCAAAATCTGCTTATGTAATGGCAACTACGCATTATCCTGAATTGAAAGTTTATGGATATAACCGACCTAAAACCGTTAATGCTTCAATGGAATTTGATGTGGATACGTTAAGTCCGACATATCGTTTGTTAATCGGTGTGCCAGGGCGAAGTAATGCTTTTGAAATTTCAAAACGACTTGGTTTAACAGGGCATATTATTGATGCTGCCAAACAAATTATGGATGGCGAAAGTCAAGACTTGAATGATATGATTGCTGATTTAGAAAATAGACGCAAAATGGCAGAAACGGAATATTTAGAAGTTCGTCAATATGTAGACGAATCCCAACGACTGCATGAAGAGTTACAATCTGCTTATAGCTATTTCTTTGAAGAACGTGAAAAAGAATTAGCTAAAGCTCGTCAAAAAGCGAATCAAATCGTAGAAGAAGCGAAAGAAGAATCCGAGAAAATTATTTCTGATATTCGTAAAATGCAATTAACAGGTGGTCAGGGACGCGTAAAAGAGCATGAATTAATTGATGCAAAAACTCGTCTTTCAGGGTTACACCAAGAAGAAAATCACTTGAAGAAAAATAAGGTCTTAAAAAAAGCAAAACAAGCAAAAAAACTAAAAGCAGGCGATGAAGTCTTAGTCACTTCTTATGGACAACGCGGTGAACTAATTAAACAAACTTCGAATGGTCAGTGGGAAGTTCAATTAGGTATTTTAAAAATGAAAGTTGATGAAGTAGATATTCAACCGGTTGCTCCGATAAAAGAACCGGTTCAACGGATTGTCAACACTGTTCGTTCGGCGGATAGTTCTCATGTATCGAATCAATTAGATCTGCGAGGCAAACGTTATGAAGAAGCTTTAAGCGAAGTCGATCAGTATTTGGATGCCGCAATTTTAGCAGGCTATCCACAAGTAACTATTGTTCATGGAAAAGGGACCGGGGCGTTACGTCAGGGAATTATTGATTATCTGAAAAATCATCGTAGTGTCAAAAGTTATGAATTCGCTCCAGCAAACCAAGGTGGTAATGGGGCAACAATCGTAAAATTTAAATAACTTATCAAGAGTAAGCAAGATAGTTTTCAAGTGTAAATGAAGATGCTATACTCTTGATATTGAATATTGGAGGTTACAAAAATGGCAAAAAATATTACAGATGCAACATTCGCTGAAGAAACAGATAAGGGTTTAGTATTAATTGATTTTTGGGCAACTTGGTGTGGACCTTGTCGTATGCAAGCTCCAATTTTAGAACAATTAGCTGAAAATTATGATGAAGATGAATTCAAAATCGTCAAAATGGATGTGGATGAAAATCCAGAAACCCCAGCATCTTTTGGTGTAATGAGCATCCCAACATTAATCTTGAAAAAAGACGGTCAAGTTGTTGATAAAGCAATTGGTGTTCAAACAAAAGAACAAATCGAAGCAATGATTGCACCACACATGTAAGAATAAAACCTGAGATGTCATCCACATCTCAGGTTTTTTACTGCGAATCACTATGATTCGCCGAGTGGAATGAGAGCGAGAATAGCTGATGAGCAGTACTAGTCGAGTGGAACGAGAGTAGTGACCTCTCAAAGGAATCACGATGATTCGCCGAGTGGAACGAGAGCGAGAATAGCTGATGAGCAGTACTAGTCGAGTGAAGCGAGAGTAGTGACCTCTCAAAGGAATCACGATGATTCGCTGAGTGGAACGAGAGCGAGAATAGTTGATGAGCAGTACTAGTCGAGTGGAACGAGAGTAGTGACTCTTTAGGTTTGACTACAGTGATGGGACACAATTACATAAAACTAAAATGCTACGAACGAATGTTCTGATATGCTATAATAATACAGAAAGAACGGAGGCTGTCATTTGCATGAATGAGCAAATTAAAAATAAATTAGCATTATTACCCGATCAACCAGGCTGCTATTTGATGAAAGATAAAAATGGAACGATTATTTATGTGGGAAAAGCGAAAATTTTAAAAAATCGTGTCCGTTCTTATTTTACAGGAAGTCATGATACCAAGACAGAACGCTTAGTTAGTGAGATTGAAGACTTTGAATATATTGTAACTGAATCCAACATTGAAGCATTGTTGCTAGAAATTAATCTAATTAAGAAAAATGATCCTAAATACAATATCATGCTAAAAGATGATAAAACCTATCCTTTTATTAAAATTACGAATGAGGATTATCCAAGGCTATTAATTACACGGAAAGTTTTAAAAGATAAGGCACTTTATTTTGGACCCTATCCGGATGTTCGTGCGGCAAATGAAACCAAAAAACTGTTAGATCGCTTATTTCCTTTACGGAAGTGCAAAGTTTTGCCTAAAGAAGTTTGCTTATATTACCATATGGGTCAATGTTTGGCTCCTTGTGTTTTTGATGTTCCTAAAGAGACTTATACAGAAATGGTGAAAGAAATCAAGCAATTTTTAAGTGGCGGACATAGTGAGATTCAAGCAGATTTGGAAGCTAAAATGAATGATGCAGCAATGAATATGGAATTTGAAAAAGCAGCTGAATATCGCGATCAAATTCGAGCAATTGAAACTGTCATGACTCGTCAAAAAATGACACAAACTGATTTGATGGATCGTGATGTATTTGGCTATTCAGTAGATAAAGGTTGGATGTGTGTCCAAGTATTTTTTGTACGTCAAGGGAAATTAATTGAACGGGATGTCTCTATTTTTCCTTTTTATAATGAGGCAAGAGAAGACTTTCTCACATATATTGGTCAGTTTTATCAAGAAAATGAACATATTATACCTAAAGAAGTTCTAATTCCTGATGATATCGATCAAGAAAGCGTTCAAGCCTTACTTGAAACAAAAATTTTGCAACCCAAACGCGGAGAAAAGAAAAAACTGGTAGAATTGGCTAGTAAAAATGCAAAAGTTGCTTTATCTGAGAAATTTGATTTAATTCAGCGTAAGCAAGAACGAACAATTGGTGCCGTGGAAAAACTAGGCAATGTTATGGGTATTCCTACACCAACGCGAATTGAGGCGTTTGACAACTCCAATATTATGGGAACAGACCCTGTTTCAGCAATGGTCGTTTTTATTGATGGGAAGCCAGCTAAAAATGAATATCGTAAATATAAAATTAAAACGGTCAAAGGACCAGATGATTATGCTTCGATGCGTGAAGTGGTTTATCGCCGTTATGCACGAGTTTTAAAAGAAAATTTACCATTCCCAGACTTAATTATCATTGATGGAGGCAAGGGTCAAGTCGATGTGGCGAGAGATGTTTTAGAAAATCAATTAGGTTTGGACATTCCAATTGCTGGTTTAGCAAAGAATGATAAACACAAAACAAGTGAAATGTTATTTGGTTCTGAATTAGCCATTGTGCCTTTAGAACGTAACTCAGCAGAATTCTTTTTACTTCAACGGATTCAAGATGAAGTACATCGATTTGCGATTACTTTCCATCGTCAATTACGTAGCAAAAACAGTTTTTCTTCTCGTTTAGATAATATCGAAGGGTTGGGGCCAAAACGGAAAAAAATGTTATTAAAAGAATTTAAGTCACTGAAAAAGATTCAAGAAGCAACAGTAGAGGAGCTACGCGCACACGGTTTGCCAGAAAATGTTGCGAAAAATGTCTATCATGAATTACATCAAGAAAAGAGCTAGCTGTTAAAGCTAGTTTTTTTTCTTGATGAAAATTCAGAAAATTAAAACATTTCCTTGAAATATTTGTTGAAAATGAACTATAATACGAGGAAGGCAAATGAATAATTATAAAAATATTCATTACTTAGGAGGTTTACCTATGAGGAAAAAGGTAATTGGTTTAATAGGTATGTTAGTGGTTTTTCTACCTGTGTTATGGAGTATTGATGTATCTGCGCAGACGGATGATTCATTACAAAAAGTTTTAGATCGTGGGACATTAATAGTAGGAACATCAGCAGACAATCCACCTAAAGAATACATTCGTATGAATAATGGTAAAGAAGAAATTGTTGGATTTGATATTGATATTGCTAAGAAAATAGCTGAAGAATTAGGTGTGGAATTAGAAATTACCAATATGAAGTTTGACGGACTGGTACCAAGTGTTCAAGCGGGCGAGTTTGATATGGCCTTGGCTGGATTCAATCCAACACCTGAGCGCAAAGAAGTCATCAGTTTTTCAGACAGTTATCATAATCTGCCTTTTGTGGTTTTGACCACCAAAGATAAAGAAGAACAGTTTACATCACTTGAAGCCCTAACTGGCAAAGAAGTAGCGGCGCAAAAAGGCTCTACCCAAGAAACAATCTTACATGATTACATTGGTCATGCTCATCCCGTTTCTTTAGGGAAATTGCCAGAAGTGATTGCTGAAATTAATGCCGGAACTGTCGATGCCGGTGTTGTTGGTTATTTAGCTGCTCGAAATTATTTGGATATTTATCCGAATTTAGTCATTGCTGATATTGAGATTGAAGTACCAGAAGAAAAAACAGCACAGTCGATTGCTTTTCCAAAAGAAAGTCAAGCTTTGATTACGGAAGTCAATCGAATTATTGCTGATATGCAAGAAAAAGGTTTGATTGAAGAACTTTTAGAAAAAAATATTGAAGCCGCCAAAGTGGGAGATATTGACTCACGTAGTACCTTGCAAATTTATGGCCCACTCTTTTTAAAAGGTGCATTGACTACCATCGGTGTAGCATTTATCTGTGTAATTGCCGGAACTGTATTAGGAATATTAGTGGCACTATTGCGTTTATCATCGAATAAAATTATTAGTAGTATTGCTTATTTTTATATACAAGTATTACGTGGCACACCCGCGTTACTACAAGTTTTTATTTTTTATTTTGGTTTGTCAACGCTATTGAAAATCCCAGCTATCCACATTTGGGATATAAACATTGCACGTTTGATTCCAGGGTGTATCGCCTTATCCATTAATTCCAGTGCGTATGTTGCTGAGATTATCCGTTCAGGAATCAATGCCGTTGATAGTGGACAAATGGAAGCTGGCTATTCATTAGGATTAGATCAACGAACAACAATGAAAGAGATTATTTTGCCACAAGCGATTCGGAATATTTTACCAGCCTTAGGAAATGAATTTGTGTCAATGATTAAAGAGACATCACTGCTTTCGGTTATTGCTGTTTCAGAATTAATGTTTGTTGCTGATACAGTTAAAGCTGCAACTTATCGAACAATGGAATCGTTATTGATTGCGGCGGTTATCTATTTCATTATTACATGGAGTGTTTCTTGGTTAGTATCACGATTCGAGAAAAGACTGGCTCGTTCATCAAAAATTTAGAAGGAGATGAAAAAAATGACAGAATTGATTAAAATAGTCGATTTGCATAAAGCATTTGGCGACAATCAAGTATTAAATGGCATTGATACGACGATTCAAAAAGGAGAAGTAGTAGTTGTCATCGGTCCTTCTGGGTCGGGGAAAAGTACCTTTTTACGTTGTTTAAATTTATTGGAGGTACCGACAAAAGGTTCGATTATTTTTGAGGACCAAGACTTAACTAATCCAAAAATTGATATCTTTAAAGTACGAGAAAAATTAGGAATGGTCTTCCAATCGTTCAACTTGTTTCCACATAAAACAGTGATGGAAAATATCTGCTTAGCACCTGTAAAAGTTGGACTACGAACGTCAGATCAAGCCAAAGAAAATGGTCTACGTTTATTGAAACAAGTAGGTTTAGAAGAAAAGGCAAATGCTTATCCTAATTCATTATCTGGCGGACAAAAGCAACGGATTGCGATTGCTCGGGCACTTGCGATGGATCCGGATGTCATGTTATTTGATGAGCCGACTTCTGCTTTAGATCCTGAAATGGTTGGCGAAGTATTAAATGTTATGAAAGATTTAGCCCAAGCTGGTATGACTATGGTGATTGTGACACATGAAATGGGATTTGCCAAAGAAGTAGGTGACCGCGTGTTATTTATGGACGGTGGCAAAATTGTTGAAGAAGGAACGCCTGAAGCTTTATTTGATCGTCCGACACATCCAAGAACCATTGATTTCTTGAGTAAAGTATTACATTAATTAAAGATTGGAAGTAGTAGAACATGTATATTAAACCATTTGGCGTTGAACGTTGGCTAAGTATTTATGAAACAGAGGTAGATTATAATTTAACAAGTACGTCTATTATGCCATTTTCGTTACAAGAATTAATTCAATTAACTGGTGAAGATGAACAAAAAGTTAAAGAAGATATTTTTTCACGTAAATTAAATTATGGAGTTATTGAAGGACATCCAGATTATCGTGCTGGAATTGCTCAACTTTATGATAATATCAGCCAAGAGCAAGTTATTTCAACACATGGTGGTGTAGGTGCGTCTCATTTGACCATGGTAACAGTGATTGAACCTGGCGACCATGTAGTGGCAATCTTACCAGCATACCAACAAATTTATTCTGTTCCGGAGTCAATTGGAGCCAAAGTTGATTATTTATTTTTGGAAGCAACAGCAACAGGCTACACGATTGATTTGGATAAACTAGCCAATTTGACAACGGATAAAACAAAAGCGATTGTTTTTAACAATCCTAACAACCCCACTGGAGATGTAATCAGTGATGAACATTTACAACAAATGGTTGAAATTGCTCGCCAACATGATGCCTACTTGATTTGTGATGAAGCATATCGTGGGTTAACTCACAGTGTTGGCTTTTCGGCATCAGTGGCGGATTTATATGAAAAAGGAATTAGTTTAGGAAGTATGTCAAAAGCTTTTGCTTTAGCTGGTCTACGTTTAGGCTGGATTGCTTCTCAAGACCAATCATTTATGGAAGCTGTCCATATTCATCGTGATTATACAATGATTAGTAATGGAGGAATTGATGAATATATTGCAGCATTAGCGTTGAAACATAAAAATGTGGTTCATCAACGAAACATGGCAATTACAACTTCTCGTGCTGCGATGTTCACGAAATGGATTGATAGTGAGCCAAAGTTATCATGTACACCTTTTAAAGGGGGAACTGTCGCTCTGCCCTTTTACGAAAGTTCGCTGTCTTCTGAAGAATTTTGTCGACGCGTCATTGAAGAGCAAAGTGTTCTATTAATGCCTGGCTTTGTTTTTGATTTAGAACAATGCTTTCGTATGGGGTATGCTAGAGAACCAGAAGAGCGCATGATTGCTGGCTTGGAACGTTTGTCTGATTTTCTTGCAAAATTAGATAAATAAAGGAGAGTTATTGTGAGTAAAATTCGTGTATTAAGTCAACAAATGGTACAACTAGTTTTGTCACCTAAACAAACAATCGCAACAGTGGAGGAAGTTTATCGTAGTAAAGCTTTGGAAAACAGTACCCTGTGGCCGATGATTTTTTATGAGTTTGAACCTGGTGTTGCTGATATGGACATCAAATCGGGTTATATGAAAGAATTAGCAATCTATGGGTTAAAACTAGTTTCTTGGTATGGAAAAAATCCGCAGAAAAATCTACCTGCTTTATATGGGACAACCATGCTATTTGATAGTGAAACAGGGCAGCCCATTGGTTTAGTCGATGCTGGTTATATCACAGGTGTCCGCACAGGTGCTGCGGGTGCAATCGGAAGTAAATGGTTAGCTAGAAAAGATGCAACTACTTTGTTGATGGCAGGAACAGGACACCTAGCATTATTTGAAATTCTCAGTCATTTAATTGCATTACCTCAGATTCAAAAAGTGATTATAAGTAGTCCACGTAAGTTAGATTCGGCAGAAAATTTTGTGACGACTTGTCGTACGAAGCTTCTCAATCTAGTGGAAACAAGTCCATTGCTGGAAGAAATTCCTGAAATTAAAAAGAATATTCAAGAAATAGAATTTGTAGTATTACCATTAAAAGAGGCTGTGCCAATCAGTGATATCATTGTTACGGCTACACCTGCTAAAGAGCCCTTTATAAAAAAAGAATGGCTTCAACCAGGGACCCATATTAGCTGTATGGGAGCTGACATGAGTGGTAAGCAAGAAATTGACACAGCAATTATGGAAACAGCACGAATTTTTGTAGATGATTTGAATCAATCGATGACCATGGGGGAATTAGAGATACCCATTCGAAGCGGTAAAGTGCATCCTGAACAATTAATTGAAATCGGACAATTGTTATTAGGACAAGTTGCTGGACGTCAGTCTGCAGAAGAAATAACTATTTTTGATTCAACAGGAATTGCTTTGCAGGATTTAGCAGTGACCAAACAAATTTTAGATACTGCAGCAGAAAAAAATATTGGACAAGTAGTAGAACTATAAAAAAAGCTAGAAATCTTTCAAAAGGTTTCTAGCTTTTTTTATCTTTTGGGGATCCAAAAGTTTGGCTGTAATTTGACAAAAAATATATCACTTGATAATATATCATTAAGTGATATATCGGATGATGATATAGGTGAGGTGATTACGATGGATGAAACATTAACTGATTCCACCTATTTAATTTTATTAGCTTTATTAAAACCGCAGCATGGTTATGCGATTATGAAGGAAATAACTATTTTAACGGAGGGAAAAGTTGAGATTGGACCTGCAAGTATGTATACCATCTTAAAAAAACTAGTCAAAAGCGAATGGATTCAATTAGAAGAAAGCTCGGATCGCAAAAAAATTTATCATATCACATCAAAAGGGATTGACGTGTTAAAAAAAGAAGTCCAACGACGGAAAATATTTTATCAAGCGGGTGCAAAAATGTTGGAACCATTTGATTAGTGTTTGGAGGGTGTTAAGGTTGAAACGAAAATATTTATATAGCTTAGGTGTTAGTTTTTATGCAGAAAAAGAAATGTTACGCTTAGCGAAGCAGGCGCGAAAAGGCTGGCAATTTGTCAAAATGAATCAATTAGGTTTTTTGGTTTTTGAAAAAGCCCCAATCCAAGACAAGCAATTTGCGATTGATTTTTATACGGGAAATCAAACACAAGAAGAAATTGACGAGTATTTAGAGATGTATGAAGCGAGTGGTTGGACATATTTGAGTAATTACCATAAAAAGTATTTCTACTTTATGAGTGATCCAGGCACACCTAATATTTTTTCTGATAAAGCAAGTTACGCAGAGCGTTTAGAAGTGGAGCAGAAATGGTTGTTTAAAAACTCTTTTAAAACAACTATTTTGGGTTTTATAATTATTACATTAGTGACTATTTTGCTAACTTATCAAATTGTAGAAAAGAATTTTTTTATAGGCCTTTTTATAGGAGCAGGAACAGGGCTATTTTTCTTTCCGCTTATTTATTTTATTGGTGGTCGATTAATGCGTTGGCGTTATAAAGATCGTTCAGAGTTTTTTAGTAATCCTGAAAAATTTGCTAAGAAACAACGATTTTGGTTAGATACTTTATTTAATTTGTTATTAGGGGCCATTCTTGGTGGATTGATTGGTTTTATTTTTGGGTATTTTTTCTAAGAGAAATGGAGGAGGAGTCACTATGTTAGAAGCAAAACATTTAGTCAAAAAATTTGGCGAATATACAGCAGTCAATGATTTGTCATTTCGAATTCAAGATGGCGAAATTATGGGATTGATTGGACAAAACGGTGCTGGAAAAACAACAACGTTTCGTTTGATTTTGGATTTTCTACGAGCAGATCGAGGAGAAGTATTATGGAATGGTAAATCATTAAGTGCAAAAGATTATGATGTGATTGGTTATTTACCAGAAGAACGAGGTCTATATCCCAAAATATCGATTCAAGATCAGTTAATTTATTTTGCAAAGTTACGTGGAAAAACCAAAAAAGAAATTGAGCCCAAGATTGATGAGTGGATGGACAAATTTCAAGTAAAAGGGAAAAAAACAGATAAAATTAAATCATTATCAAAAGGTAATCAGCAAAAGGTGCAGTTGATTTCTACTTTAATTCATGAACCTAAGTTAGTTATTTTAGATGAACCATTTAGTGGTTTAGATCCAGTAAACGCTGAACTTTTAAAAGATGGTATCATTGAATTAAAATCAAAAGGCTCATGTGTTATCTTTTCTAGTCATAATATGGATAACGTAGAAAAAATTTGTGATCATTTAATTATGTTACGTGATGGTTCGATGGTTTTAAATGGAAAAGTTCATGAAATACGGGAATCGTTTGGTCGCACCAAAGTTTTTTTAGAATCGAATTTAAAGAAAGAGTCTATTGAGCAAATAACTGGTGTTCAACACGTTAAAACTCGTGAGGATAGTTCATTGGAGATTACTTTAATTAATCCTGAAGCCGGTAAAGAGTTATTTAATCTGGCAACAGCAGACGGTTATATTCCAATGTTTAATCAACAACCACCCACGCTAGAAGAAATTTTTAAATTGAAAGCAGGTGACATCAATGAATAAATTTTGGGTAATTGCAAGCGATGTCTACAAGAAAAATGTAAAATCAGTTTCATTCTTTATCATGTTGCTCGTACCATTTATTATTGGTGGTTTGGCTTATGCTGGTGGACAATTTGCTAGTCGTGCAAGTGATGTTGATAAAATTGCTTTAGTTTCTGATCAACATGAGTTAGCTCAAGCAGTCGCTCAGGTAGAAAATGATGATTATAAGTTTGTTGTGTTAGATTCTAAAGATGAAGCTGAAAAACAAATGAATGAGGAAGAAATTGATGCTTTTCTTATTTTACATGTAATGGATGATACGATAAAAGGAGAATTATTTAGTGAGTCAAGTTTAGGACAAACGACTGAATTAACGCTACAACAAATTTTATCAAGTATTCAAGGTTCAACTCGTGCGCAACAACTGGGCTTAACTACAGAACAAGTAGCAAGTCTTAGTCAATCGGCTGAATTTACTAAGCAAAAAGTAAGTTTTGATGATAATGGTAAAATGATTATTGGAGAAGACAATAGTGCAATCCAATATATCATTAGTTTTGGTGGAACGATACTTCTATTTGTTTTCATCATGACCTATGCGGGCATTATTGCCCAAGAAATTGCTTCTGAAAAAGGTACGCGTATTATGGAAGTAATTTTGTCAAGTACACGAGCACAAACACATTTTTATGGCAAACTATTTGGTATTCTATTAGTTGCATTAACACAAATGATTGTTTATGCGGTCGCATTTGCTATTAGTTATAACTGGGTGAAAGACATGGAAGCTGTTAAAACTTTCTTAGCAAATATCTCACTACAGGCTATTCTAGGTAACTTTTTAGTTTTCACATTAATTTTTGTTTTATTAGGTATTTTCATCTATGCTGTTTTGGCAGCTTTATGTGGATCATTGGTGAACAAAGCAGAAGATACATCTAAAGTGATTTTACCAGTTACGTATCTATCACTAGGTGGTTATATGCTAGGAATAATGTTAGGGGCAATGGATCCTAATAATATTGTGATTCGTGTGACTTCTTATATTCCATTTCTATCGTCTTATATTATGCCAATTCGCTTAGCAAATGAGACTGTCGGAATGGGCGGTGCATTAATTTCGGTTGCTATCTTATTGATTGCAACGATTGCCTTAACGCTTGGTTGTGCAAAAATGTATAAATCCAATGTATTGGTTTATAATGATAACGGTATTCTAGCAACGTTGAAACAGTCTTTCCGTTTAATGAAAAGCCAAAATTAATGAAAAACAGATTGATTGTATGAGCGCTCTTTTAGTCGCTTTATTATACGATCAGTCTGTTTTTTGTTCGTCTAAATTTCTTTTTTTCGGTACAATAAAGCCAATGAGGAAATTAGGAGGAATGTATTATGAAAAAAGCCTTATTTTATAGCAGTTTAATTGGTGCTGGGGTCGGACTTTATGCGCTATTCCGTAACCGACCAGAAACTATTACTATTGAGGAAGAGTTTCCAATGGATGAGCAAGGGTTGCTTAAAACGACGACAGAAGATCTTTTTTTAGTCGCATCAGATGGGTTGCCATTAGCAATAAGCCTTGTCCGTCCAACTTATCGTCCAATAAAAGCTGTTGTTCAAATTATCCATGGTATTTTGGAACATCGGAAACGTTATTTAGATTTTGCCAAGCATCTAGCAGAGAATGGTTACGCTGTGGTCATCAGTGATAATCGTGGTCATGGCCAATCGATTAATGAAGAATTTATTTTAGGGCATATGCCGGGAACCGAACGGATGGTGGAAGATCAAGTGAATATCACAAAATTTATTAAGCAACGTTTTCCTAATAAAGCCGTTTATTTATATGGTCATTCTTTTGGCTCAATGTTAGCTCGTGTCTATTTACAAAAGCATGATACAGAAATTGATAAATTACTATTAACTGGAACAGTCCAATACGAAAAAAATGTGAAACTAGCCTGCTCCATTGCGGAAGTAGCTAATAAAGTGGCTGGAGAGCATAGCTTTTCATGGATTTTGAAGAAATTATCTGATTTTGGGTCAGACGACAAAACATGGTTAACGACTAGTGCAGAACACTTGGAAAAAGCTATTAATGATCCTTGGATGATTCCAGGGTATGATAATCGGGGGGTGGCAACTATTTGGCACACCAATCGTGAATTAAAAAATTGGGTGAACTTTACTTGTCAACATCCGGAATTACCAATTTTAAGTATTACAGGTGCAGAAGATTGGAATATTACAGGTGGCGAGCAAGGGTTGTTAGATACAGAAAACACGTTACGACAAATTGGGTATCATAATATTGACATTATTGATTTACCACAGATGAAACATGAAGTTCTCAATGAAGTTGAAAATAAATTAGTGTATCAATTAATTGTGGATTTCTTTGAAAGTGGTTCAAAATAAATAGTTATTTGAGTAATAAGTGGGGAAACAGCGTCCATGTTTAGTTACTTATTGTGAAGGAGCAGTGGCGAGAAGCTGACAGGAAGTAGTTTCTGAAGTGAAACAAAGATAGGTAATAGCTGAGATAGGGCTTGTGGTGTATGAAAAAAGTAATTCGTGGTATTGATGCGATGTAAGGTCTAGACATGGATGAGAAGATTATTAAATTGTAAATAACTGAACAATAAACGAGTAGTCTATGAGTCAATAGAAGTAGTCAAATTACTCATTATAGTTCAGTTGTTTTTATTTAGTTTGCGGAGAGCCCCTCTCTAAATTTTCTTAAGCTTTTTGCTTTTCAATTTTTGGTATGACATAATTAATTGAAAAGAAAGTGGGGGAAATGAATGTCATCAAAGAAAATAGCAATGATTACCGGTGCCGTTATCGCAATCGGTGCACTTGGTGGAGGGACTTATTGGTATTTGCAAGGAGCAAAAGAGCGAGAAGTAAAACAAGTGACTGATAACTATCTCGATGCTTTAGAAAAAGGCTCCTATGAACAAATGATTGAGAATTTTAATCCATCCTCTATTAAAAGTAGCGGCTATACAAAACAAGAAGTAGTGGATAAATACCAACTTATTTTTTCTGCGTTACATACTGAGAGCGCTCAAGTTTCTGACATGAAAATTGAAAAAAATAAAGAAGTATATAAATTATCTTACAATGTATCTTTTGATACTTTTTTAGGGGAATTAAAGGATGTAGCCTATCAAACAACAGTTGAGTGGGTAGATAAACAACCTGTGATTGATTGGGCGCCTAACTTAATTTTCCCTGAAATGGAAGGGAAAGATAAAATCAATATCCAAGAAGATATCGCTGAACGAGGTGAAATTATTGATCGCAATGGCGAGAAATTAGCAACGAATCGTGACTATCAGCAATTAGGTTTAAATCCTAGTAAGCTAGGAGAAAATGCAGAGAAAGAGCAGCGTTTAGAGGCGATTAGTGAAGCTTTTTCAGTTCCTGTAGATCAATTAAAAGAACGTTTAACACCTGAATGGGCAACCGGCGATGTTTTTGTCCCTGTTAAAACGCTATATGGGGATGAAGAAAATAATCCATTAAAAGATTTGCCAGAAGGAGCTGTTATCGGTCATATCAATAAGCGCTATTATCCATTAAAAGAAGCAGCCGCTCATTTAATCGGATATGTGGGCCAAGCTACTAAAGAAGATATCGAAAAAGATGAATCACTAGATGAGACAGCTATCATTGGAAAAGCAGGTATAGAGGCAACTTTTGATAAACAATTGCGTGGAGAATCAGGTGGCAAAATTGAAATTTTAACGGAAGAAGGAACAGTAAAAGACATTTTATTAGAAAAAGAGCGTAAAGATGCGGCGCCTTTGAAATTAACACTTGATGCTAAAGTACAAGAGACAGCTTTTAAAAATCTAGAAAATGTATCCGGCTCTACAGTAATTATGCAACCACAAACCGGTGATCTATTAGCTACTGTTAGCTCACCTTCTTATGATCCAAACAAAATGATGTTAGGCATGACTCAAAAAGAATACGATGCGTATGCTAATGATGAAAAATTACCTTTTATGACACGGTTTACCAATCGTTATGCCCCGGGATCAACTTTTAAGGTAATTACTGGAGCGATTGGTTTAGATCAAGGAATAATTAAACCAGAAGAGGAAGTAGCGATTTCAGGATTGAAATGGCAAAAAGACCAAAGCTGGGGTTCTTATGAAGTGACTCGAGTCAAAGACACATCGCCAATCAATTTGGAGAAAGCTTTAGTGTATTCTGATAATATTTATTTTGCGCAGAAAACACTGGAATTAGGTGAAGATAAGTTTAGGGAAGGGTTGTCTCGTTTTATTTTTGATGAGGAACTGGATTTGCCTTTTTACATGGAACCTGCGTCACTTTCCAATGAAAAATCTTTTTCAACCGATATTCTATTAGCTGATACTGGATATGGTCAAGGAGAGTTGTTGATTTCGCCTATTCAACAAGCTGCGATGTATAGTGTTTTTATGAATGATGGTCAATTGACCTATCCACGTTTGATGGATTATCAACAAACAGAAGTCAAAGAAAAAGTGATTTCTAAGAGCGCTGCAACAACCATCTTAGCTGATTTAGTTCATAGTGTATCGGATGAAGATGGCTATGTGCATCAATTTTATAATCCTGACTTTATTTTATCGGCTAAAACGGGAACAGCAGAAATTAAAGAGAAACAAGATACGACTGGAATAGAGAATAGTTTTTTATTATATTTTGATACTGAAAATAAACAGTTTATGGGAATTACTATGGTAGAAAATTCTCGAGAATATGGGACTGCTATTGAACATAGCGGTGATTTAGTGAAGTATTTAGAACAAAAGGAGTAATTAATGGAAAATATAAAAAAGTATTGGGAAGCTTTTCTAGAAAAAACAAATAGGGCTGCAACCACAAAATATTTTGAAGTTTTCTATTTTGGCAATAGCGAACAAGCTGCTGCGCAATTAGTAACACTGGTTTTAGAAGGTAAAAAAACGGCTACAACATCGAGTGTTTATCAATACAACTCAGTGAATGATTATCCTAAAGTTGGTGATTTGTCAATTGTCACTGATTATTGGGGACAACCTCAATGTGTGATTGAAACTAAAGCAGTCCAACAGCTGCAATTTCAGCAAATGACTTTTGAAGTTTGTTGCCGTGAAGGTGAGGATGAAACTCTTGAATCATGGCAACAAAACCATATTTCTTTTTTTAAAGAGGTAGGAGAAGCAAGCGGTTTTGATTTTTCATTTGACATGGAGATTATTTTTGAAGACTTTGAAGTGGTTTATCGTTAAAAAAAGACGCTGGCATCAGTTTAAGGACGATAAGATGTCTAACTCATTAAATGTTTAGACTGTGCATAGTAGATTGAGCGTAAAATAGCCGAACAATAGAAGAGTGCTCCTTAATTTGGCATAATCCTTCTATTGTTCGGCTATTTTCGCCTTGTTTTTCTTTATGACACAGGCCTATGCTGTGGATAGTTGGTTTTTTTTTACTAATCTCGGTATCTTTTTATAGTTTTTGAACAAAATAAGTAAACAACTGCTGTTCAGTTGCCAAAGTATTTCGCGTTAACTCTGGATGCCACTGAATTGCTAGGATAGGTAACTCTTTGGCTTCAATTGCTTCGATAATTCCATCGGGTGCTTGAGCTGTCACTGTGAAATTAGGGGCTACTTTTTTGATGGTTTGATGATGGTAAGAATTAACTGAATAATATTCGGGTAAAAAATCAGCTAAGCGACTATTAGCTTTAATTTGAATAGAATGAGTCTGTTTAGTCATCTCGGATTCTTGTACGTGTTTTATTGGTGTCGAACCAAATAAAGAGATATCTTGATGTAAAGTGCCGCCAAAAGCCACATTTAATAACTGCATGCCGCGACATATTCCGAAAATTGGTTTACCCTGTTTGACCGCTTCATCAATTAATTTTAATTCAAATGTATCTCGTTTTTCATTAATTTCTTCTAAGTAAGGATGAGGCTTTTGCCCGTACAATTGAGGGTTTATATCATGTCCGCCTCCTAAAAGTAACTTATCAATTCGTTGAATATATGTTTTTGCATCTTCAGGTTGTCCGATAGGTAAAACAAGCGGTAATCCACCAGCATCTTGAATACCTTCTACAAAATTACGTGAGGTATAAGACAACCAAAACGTTTCATTCATGGTCATAGTGCGCTCATTACCAGCGATGCCAATGATTGGTTTCAAATGAGAAAACCTCCTTGGTAAAAAATAACTCCTTCTAACTGGTAGAAGGAGTTTTGCGAATTAATGTTCGCGGATAACTTCAATTTTGTATCCATCTGGATCAATGATGAAGTAGTATGAAGGAGGAACTCCTGGCAAACCTTTCAAATCAGTTACATTGAAGCCAGCTTCTTTGTGTTTGGCATGTAAACCTTCCACATCATCTGATGAAATAGCAATATGACCGTAACCATCACCTAAGTCATATCCTGGATGGTCATAGTTGTAAGTTAATTCTAATTCGTAGTCATCTTCAGGTAATGTTAAATAAACCAAAGTGAATTTTGCATCTGGAAAATCACGACGACGACTTTCTTCAAAACCGAATGCTTTTGTGTAGAAGTCCAAAGATGCTTCTAAATCTTTTACGCGTACACAAGTGTGTGCCATTTTCATAAATAAAATCATCCTTTCTTATTTTAATATATGTATCATAACATATCAGATTTTTATTGATAAGAGAACTGTCCTGATTTTCTCTAAATTTTCTATATCGTTGAAACTTGTCTAAGAATCAACTATCCGTTACAATCAAAAGAAAACAGTTTTACAAGGAGGATAAAATGGAGAAGCCGATTTTTGGGAAAAGGGAAGTTGATAAGATTTATAAACCACGTTTTGGTGCCTATGTTGTGATTCATCGAGAAAATAAACAAGAAATTATTATTGTGCAAGCACCAAATGGCGCATATTTTTTGCCAGGTGGCGAAATCGAACATGGAGAAAATCATTTACAAGCCATTAATCGGGAAATGCTAGAAGAGGTTGGTTTTGAGGTAGAAGTTGGTAAATATTTAGGAGAAGCAGTTGAATATTTTTATTCTAGTCATCGCGATACCTATTACGAACATCCAGGATATTTTTATGTCGTAGATGAATGGAAAAAAGTAGCAGAACCTACAGAGACAACCAACGAACTTGCTTGGGTCACACCAGCAGATGCGATGTTATTGTTAAAACGTGGGAGTCATCGTTGGGCTGTACAGGAATGGTTAAAAGAAGACTAAAAAATTCCCCACAAGTATCTTTTTAAAGAGAAGCTTGTGGGGAATTTTTTTAGTCGTTTAATACATATTTTTTAATGGCTTGGGCAACACCATGCTCATCGTTTGAGGCAGTAATAACATTTGCAGCTTTTTTTACATTATCTGTTGCATTTGCCATTGCAATACCTAAGCCAGCATATTCAATCATGGTTACGTCATTTTCGTTGTCGCCTAATGCCATAACTTCTGAACAATCTAGTCCTAAATGAGTAGCTAAACGTTCAAGAGCGGCTCCTTTATGGACTTCTTTATTTAAAATTTCTAGAAAGAATGGCGCACTTTTGACCACTGTATATTTTTCCATAAAACTCTTAGGAATAAGTGGGATAATTTCATCTAAAAATGCTGGTTCATCAATCATCATCATTTTGATAATTGACAATTCATCAGTCATTTCTTCAGGCGTTCGGTATTTTAATGGCATTTTTACCAAGAAAGCTTCGTGAATAGTGTATGGACTGATGTCACGATTGGAAGTATACATAGTATCTTCTGTTTCTGTGTGTAAGTGGACGCCTAGTTTGCGTGCTAACAATTCAATTTCTAAATAGTCATCATAACTTAAGCCAAATTTTGAAACAATTTCCTTATCATGAGTACTTTGAACAAGTGAACCATTGTAAGTGATTACGTAATCATTGCCGCTAAATAGATCCAACTCCTCTAATAAAGACTCTACTCCGGTTAAAGGACGGCCTGTACATAAAACAATTTTAACTCCCTGGGCTTCAGCTTGTTTTAGTGCTGTGCGTACTTCGGTCGTTAATTGATGCTGACTGTTTAGTAGGGTACCATCGATGTCGATAGCAATTAATTTAATTGACATGTTTTCCTCCTTATTATTCAATCAATTCGCCGTTATGAATATGACTAGCAAATTGCTGATATGACTCTCCAAATAAATCATAATTGTCTTTAGATGATTGGTCAACCATTTCTTTAGGAAAATAGAAACGGTGATCACCTTGTTCTTGACCAGCTAAAGCTTTCACTAATGGACTGACTTTTGATAGTTCAATTAAGGTTCCATCTTTTTGCTGTAATTCAATTTGTGTACGATGCTTGTCGCGTTTGGGACGATAAAAATCATAAGGTAAATCAAAGTTAGAATTAATTCCCGTATAATATTTTGCATTAAAACCAACTTCAGATACAATGTCTTTCATCTTATCAATTAATGGCATTTGTGTATCTGGGTAAAAGCGACAAGATTTGAAAGGCTTGCGATTTAAAAAGCGAGCTGCTAGATCATTTAAAATCGAATCATGACTATCTAACCAATGATTGAAGTAAGTATTTAAGACACCGTCATCTAAGCGTAAGTAGTCTTCCAATGAAAAATTTTCTTCTAAAAAGGGCAGTAAAAGTTGTGAGGTTTTTTCAAAAAATTTGGGATCTTTTTTATATAAAACATGGGCGCGATTTAAAAGATGCTCTAAAACAACTTCCATTCCACGCGATGTTGCGTGAAAATAGATTTGAACATACATTTGATAACGACTTACAATGTAATCTTCGACTGCATGCATGCCATTTATTGAAAAAGCAAGACCACCTTTATAGGGACGAATGACACGTAAAATGCGAGTTAAATCAAATGTTCCGTATTCTGTTCCTGTAAAATAGGCATCTCGCAAAAGATAATCCATCCGATCAGCGTCAATTTGGCTTGAAATCATTTGAACAACTTGAGGATTAGGATAAGTTTTCATAATAACACTAGCAACTTTTTCAGGAAAACCTTCTTCTATTCGATTTAAAATCTGATAGATTTCGGTATCAGGCGATGTGATAATCTCAACTGTAATCGCCTCGTGATTGGTATTGAAAATATGTTCAAACGTATGTGAATAAGGTCCGTGACCAACATCATGAAGCAATGCTGCACATAAAGCAATTAGACGTTCGGAATCATCCCAGCCATCAGTAAGGCTATCAATTGAGTAATTACGTTTGAAGACATCACAAATTCGACGTGTGATTTCATAGACGCCTAAAGAATGTGAAAAACGACTATGTTCAGCACCATGAAAGGTGAATGAAGATGTTCCTAATTGTTTAATCCGACGAAGACGCTGAAATTCTTTCGTATTAATTAAATCCCAGATTACTTGATGCTGGACATGGACATATTGATGGACGGGATCACGAAATACTTTTTCTATTGGTAATTTCCGAAATTTATAGGGAATAGCCATCGTTTAACTCCTTTATCTGTAAATTACGTTGTTGCATACTGATTAATTTTTTTTCGAGTAATTCAGAATGTACTGTTTTTTTGACCCATTGTAGCGGATCAGTGGCGATAGATTGAATACCTAAGGTTTGAATGAAACGTTCTTTTGTTTGCTGGATAGATAATGGTTGTTTCAACGCTGCTTCAATAGTTGTCATACAGGCTGGATCGACAGCGGGATAACCATCTTGACCAAATTTTTCTTTAAGACTTTCTTGATAGAAATTACGAACAACTTCACCACGTTGATATTGGTTGCCATTAACACTGAGATACATCATAACTGCAACGCCATTTTTGACACGACGCTGAGCAATCCCTGCAATTTTCTTACCGTTAACACTTAAATCAAACGTTCCAGGGCAATAAGAGTCGCTAATTTCATAAGCAGCAATTTTTAATTCAGGAAATGCTTGTTGCGTTAACGTCATCATTTGTTCGTAGGCACTATCTGTTGTTGTATGTTCTTCTCTTGGAAAAATCAGTGAAATATTTAAGATACCTTTGTCTGCAATAACACCTAGTCCGCCTGAATTTCTAACGACTGGCAGGTAATTGTCTTGAAAAACTTGTGCTAAGCCATGTTGTAAATGGGGAACACGCGTATCTTTCATTCCTAAAATAAATGTTTGATCACATTGCCAAAAGTGAATCATTTCTTGTGATGTTTCACTAGCATGCTCTATAAAGACATCTGTTAAGGCAAAGGGAAGATACGTATTGTTTTCCGTAAATATTGCTTGATCGAATAATTGCTTCATGGAAAATTCCCTTCTTTAATTAATTATTTTCTTTTATTATATACGAAAATATTTTGAAAACACGTGAAAAACATCAAAACAGTTTGTTTTATTGACAAATAAGCTGAAAATGTGAACAATATAAAAGAAATAGTAGAGGAGGGGAAAACGTGGATTTAACTAAAGGAGTACCAGTTGCCATTCGTTTGAAGACTGAAGTAACTCAAAATGATGAATTACAAGAATTTTTATTTGAATTATCTGGGCAAGTTGTTAAGATGGGCGATACACTTTATATTCGTTATAAAGAAGTTCAAGAGGATCAGTCCGAAATTCCTGTTACAATGAAAATTTCACCAGATGGAACCATTCAATTAATCCGTTCAGGCGAGATGCGCCTGCGTTTAAAATTTGTTTATCGAGAAAAAGCAGATACGAGTTATCAAACTCCATATGGCGTGATGTTTTTCAGTACATACACCAATAATCTTCACTTTAGTTTAAAAGACCAGCCGACTTCTGGAAAAGTGTCTATTGATTACGATTTATTTACAGCAGGCGATAAAATCGGTGAGTATAAACTCTCATTAGAATTTACTGCTTGATTTTTGATGTTTTTTATCAGAATAAATTGCTTTTTTGCAAACATTTTTGTATGATTAGACGTAGACTGTGAAAGGACGTGTCCCGATTGGAAATTAATGTATTTGAAGGTGTAAATAGAAACGAATTATCCATGATTGAAGTTGCTCATGCAATTTTATCTCAAAAAGGTGATGTAATGGATTTTTCAGATTTAGTAAATGAGATTCAAACCTATTTAGGAAAATCTGATAGTGATATTCGTGATTCATTGGCGCAGTTTTATACAGACTTAAACATTGATGGTAGTTTCATTTCTTTAGGTGATAATCGTTGGGGCTTACGTTCATGGTATGCCATTGATTCGATTGACGAAGAAGTAAACCATGGAATTGACGAAGATGACGAAGATGCACCACGCCGTCGTAAACGTAAGAAAGTAAATGCCTTTATTAGTGATGATGAAGATGCAATTGACTACAACGATGATGATCCAGAAGATGCAGATCTAACGGATGAAGAAGATGATGATGATTTATTTGATGATGACGATGAAGATGAAGAAATCTCAGCATACAACTCTGATTTACAAGAAATCGGCGCTACAAATGACGATGATGAAGAAGAGCTTCCTGGAAGTATTGAAGAAGACTTAACAATCATTGACGATGATGACGACGATGAATTTGATGATGAGGAAGAAGAATTATAATCATAAAAGAGCACCCAAAAGTTTGTTAACAAGCTTTTGGGTGCTCTTTATCTATGTGAATTAAAAGACTCTGGAAATGAACGATAGCCCTCTCTAGAAAAGAGAAGGCTATCTGACGAATCAATATGTTTATTTTAAAGTTGATATCAATTATAACTATTACTAAAAATTAACTATTTCTCATTTAAACGATGTATTCCCTAACCTCTAATACATCCTTGTAACCCTGTAGTTACGCCAGTGTGAATAAATTTCCTAAAAACAAATTAAAGTGTCGCATAAAAATATCTTTCGCGTTACCTAAGTATAACATAGTTTCCTTGAAAAAGAAAATGACCGGGGAATTTCAAGAAAATTACTGAAAAAATATAGATGATTTTGTCTGCCTTCTTTTTAAAAGGTGTAGTGACTTAGTGTTTTTTTGATAAACAAAGAGTGGTTTTAAACAAAAGAAAAATTTTGTCTAAGATCTCAATCATCAATCAAATTTTGTTCAATTAATTCTCTTTGGTTTTTAAGACAAACCAGTAAGAAGCTACACTTAGGACTAAAAACAATAATGCGTTTAAGAGTAGTGGAAAATAAAACGAGTACATAAAATGTTTCTAGATGAAAAAGGTTAAAAGTAATAGTATAGCTAATGATACGTATATAGTGGCCGAAATTATCACTCTTTCAGAGAGTTTATTTTGAATATTTTCTTTTGTAAATGACTCCAATTAGGTAAGGCGAATTAAAAGCTAGATTCCAATTTGGAGTCTAGCTTTTAACTCGCCTGCTACAGCATTTATCATAATGTCTAAAGCATACAATAAAATTACCACTACTTGTATGTCAAAAACGACTAGTCGATAGGATTTTGCCATTTAATGTAGTATCAAGTATAATGTAATCAGTTACACGAACGCACCTTAAGGGAATCGAACCCCTGTCTCAAGAACCGGAATCTTGCGTGATATCCACTACACTAAAGGTGCTGAACACTTTACATAGTTTAGCGAACTTTAAGAAAAAAAACAAGGGGAAATCTAAAATGAAATTTGAACAACAGTTTTCGCAACAGCAAAAGCAAACACAGAAGCTTGCTATGACGCAAAAGTTACAGCAATCCATTCAAATTTTGCAATTTTCTACTGAAGAACTGACACAGTTTATTGATAATCAAGCATTAGAGAATCCACTACTTGATGTAATTCAACCTAATTATACTTCAAACTACTCAAAGCCACGCACATCAACAGGTACAGAAATGACTCGTTTAAATCAAATTCCTGATACGACAATTTCATTATTTGAACATTTAATTGATCAAATTCATTTGAATTATCGTGATACTTATTTAAGGACGCTTGTTCTTTATTTAGTAGAATATATTGATTTAAATGGGTATTTGACTATCGCATTGGATGAAGCGGTTGAACAAACTGGTGGGACATCTATTCAACTATTGGATGCTTTGACATTAATTCAGCAATTAGAGCCAGCGGGCGTAGGTGCTAGAAATCTACAGGAATGTTTGATGTTACAGACTGAGCGAGACAATTATGCGCCAGAAATTGCTTATTTAATATTAGAAGAATACTTCACGGAATTAGTTGAACGAAAATGGGAAAGTATCACTAAAAAATTAGCCATCTCTTTAACAGATGTGCAAAAAGTATTTGATTATATTCAAACATTAACCCCTACCCCAGGCGCAGTGTTTGGTTCAACAGAAGGCTTGTATATCATTCCTGATTTAACTGTTAAAGTTGAAGAACAACAAGTGACAGTTTTGTCTAACCGCAGCGGGATGCCCGAAATCAAGTTTCAGCAAAATTACTTTGAACAAATGAAGCAAAGTGGCGATGTAGAAGTATTAAACTATCTTAAAGAAAAACAGCAAGCTTTTGAATGGTTGAAAAAAACCGTCGAACAACGCGGAGATACTATTTATAATGTGGGAAAAGCGATTGTTGAACGACAACAAGAATTCTTTTTAAAAAAAGAGCACCCTATTAAACCATTAATCTTAAAAGATATTTCAGAAGAATTAGCTATTCATGAATCAACTGTCAGTCGAGCTGTTAATGGCAAGTATTTGGAGACAGATTTTGGGGTTTTTG
The DNA here is from genome assembly GCF_058216475.1 of Enterococcus sp. AMC2644. NCBI lineage: Bacteria > Bacillati > Bacillota > Bacilli > Lactobacillales > Enterococcaceae > Enterococcus > Enterococcus sp. AMC2644. The sequence continues at coordinate 525,223 of NZ_CM177095.1, read as the reverse complement.
AGTTAAAGCATTTCTTTAGTCAAAAATTATCTTCTGGTGAAGGAGAGCACTCGACAACTGATGTCAAGCATCGTTTGCAAAAATTAGTGGATTCAGAAAATAAAGTTAAACCGTTATCTGATCAAAAATTAGTTGATCTTTTGAGTGAAGAAGGAATAGACATTTCACGAAGAACTGTTGCGAAATATCGCGATTTATTAAAAATTCCATCGTCGGCTAAACGTAAACGGTACGATGAAAAATGAGCACTGATAGGGGTTTCATGACTTTTTTGTGAAATTCCTTTGTTTTTTGTGATGAATTCAGGAAAATAAGTAATTTTTGTGTTTTTCTTTGAGTATTAGTTGATAAATAAAAAAGAACATGCTAAAATTATTTTTGTAAGGAATTGGTACTGAAAAGTAAATTCGCTTTTTTTTACAACACATGGGTCATATTAAGTCTATCTAGGACAAAAAATGTCCAACGGAGGTTGCATATGCTTGATGAAATAAAATTGATTGAAGCTATTGCTCCAGATATTTTGACGGTTCTTCAAGAAAGATACCGAATTTTGCAAAATATTTACTGGATGCAACCGATTGGTCGACGTACGTTGGCAGAGAGTTTAGATTTGACGGAGCGTGTGTTGCGGACAGAAACGGATGTATTGAAACGACTGAAATTGATTGAAGCTTCAAAAAGTGGCATGATGTTAACGCCTAGGGGCGAAGATGTTTATAATCAATTAGGGAGTACAATGGACCAATTATTTGAAATGCACCAGATTGAAAAGCGATTAGCTAGTTACTTTGGTATCTCTCGTTGCCTCATTACAGGTGGAGATAGCGATCAGCAAGTAAAAGTAATCAGCGAGTTTGGGCACCTTCTTAACGAAGCATTGGACGAAAATTTGCCAACTGGGAAAAACATTATTGCAGTAATGGGTGGAACCACTATGGCACAAGTTGCAAGCGAGCTTTCTAACTTAGAAACGGAACAACGAGAAAATTTATTCGTACCTGCTAGAGGTGGTATTGGAGAGGCTGTTAGTGTACAAGCAAATTCTGTGAGTGCTGAAATGGCAATTCAAACCAACGGAAAATATCGTGCTTTATATGTACCAGAGCAATTAAGCACCGCTACATATAATTCACTGATGCAAGAACCTTCTATTTTAGAAGTTCTAAACTTAATAAGCGAAGCAAACTGTGTCATCCACAGTATCGGAAAAGCCTTGCATATGGCTGCCCGGCGAAAAATGACTGAAGAAGAGATTTTTATGTTAAAACGTAAAAATGCAGTAGCTGAATCATTTGGTTATTTTTTCGATGAAGAAGGGCAAGTCGTTTACAAAATCCCACGGATAGGTTTACAATTAAGAGACTTACAGAATATCCCTTACGTATTCGCCATAGCTGGTGGGAGAAGCAAAGCAAAAGCGATTCATGCTTATATGAAAAATGCACCAAAACAAACGTGGCTCATCACAGATGAAGCTGCAGCAAATGAGATTTTAAGAGGGGCAACCCTTTAAAATAAAATTTTTTTGATTTTCATAAGGAGGAAATCTTAAATGACAGTTAAAGTAGGTATTAATGGATTTGGACGTATCGGACGCTTAGCTTTCCGTCGTATCCAAGATGTAGAAGGAATCGAAGTGGTTGCAATCAACGACTTAACAGATGCTAAAATGTTAGCACACTTGTTAAAATATGATACAACTCAAGGACGTTTCAACGGTACTGTTGAAGTTCACGAAGGTTCTTTCAATGTAAATGGTAAAGAAGTGAAAGTTTTAGCTAACCGCAACCCTGAAGAATTACCATGGGGCGATCTAGGCGTAGATATCGTTCTAGAATGTACTGGTTTCTTTACATCAAAAGCTGCTGCTGAAAAACACTTGACTGCAGGCGCTAAACGTGTTGTTATCTCAGCTCCTGGTGGAGACGATGTACCAACAATCGTTTACAACACAAACCATGAAATCTTAACAGGCGAAGAAACAGTTATCTCTGGTGCTTCATGTACTACAAACTGCTTAGCTCCTATGGCTAAAGCATTAAACGATAACTTCGGCGTTGTTGAAGGTTTAATGACAACTATCCACGCTTACACTGGTGACCAAATGACTCTTGATGGACCACACCCTAAAGGTGACTTCCGTCGTGCTCGTGCGGCTGCTGCAAACATCGTTCCTAACTCAACTGGTGCTGCTAAAGCTATCGGCTTAGTAATTCCAGAATTGAACGGTAAATTAGACGGAGCTGCTCAACGTGTTCCTGTTGCTACTGGTTCATTAACTGAATTAGTAACTGTTTTAGACAAACAAGTGACTGTTGATGAAATCAATGAAGTGATGGCTAAAGCTGCTAACGAATCTTACGGTTATACTGAAGACGAAATCGTTTCTTCTGATATCGTAGGTATGACTTTCGGTTCATTATTCGATGCTACTCAAACTCGTGTAATGACAGTTGGCGACAAACAATTAGTTAAAACTGTTTCATGGTATGATAACGAAATGTCATACACTGCACAATTAGTTCGTACTTTAGAATACTTCGCTAATTTATAAGATAATCTAATTATCAAAATTGGCAGTATCAAAGCGGGGAAGCGACGCGCTTCTCCGCTTTTTTTAAAGAGAAAGACCCATATTAGGAGGCAATTTCATGGCTAAAAAGACTGTACAAGATATTGATTTAAAAGGTAAAAAAGTTCTTGTTCGTGTTGATTTTAATGTTCCATTAAAAGATGGTGTAATTACTGATGATACACGTATTAAAGCGGCTTTGCCAACAATCAACTATGTATTAGACCAAGGTGGAAAAGCAATTCTATTTTCTCACTTAGGACGTGTAAAAACAGAAGAAGATAAAGCTGGTAAATCTTTAGCACCTGTTGCAGATCGTTTAGGCGAATTACTTGGTAAAGAAGTAACATTCGTTCCTGAAACTCGTGGTGAAGCATTAGAAGCTGCAATCAACAACTTAGAAGACGGTGGCGTAGTTGTCTTTGAAAACACACGTTTTGAAGATGTAGATGGTAAAAAAGAAAGCAAAAATGATTCTGAATTAGGTAAATACTGGGCATCATTAGGTGACGTATTTGTAAACGATGCGTTCGGTACAGCTCACCGTGCACATGCTTCTAACGTAGGAATTGCTTCAACAGGAATTCCAACAGTAGCTGGATTCTTAATGGAAAAAGAAATCAAATTTATCGGTGAAGCAGTTGAAGAACCTAAACGTCCAATGGTGGCAATTCTAGGTGGCGCAAAAGTTTCAGATAAAATTGGTGTTATCGAAAACTTAATTCCAAAAGCAGATAAAATTCTTATCGGTGGTGGGATGACTTATACATTCTATCGTGCAAAAGGAATTGAAATTGGTAAATCATTAGTTGAAGCTGACAAAGTTGATTTGGCAAAAGCGTTAATTGAAAAAGCTGGCGATAAATTAGTATTACCAGTTGATTCAGTGACAGCTGCTGAATTTTCTAACGATGTACCAACTGAAGTTCATGAAGGTGACGTGCCAGTAGATCAAATGGGCTTAGATATTGGTCCTAAAACAGTTGAATTATTTAGCGATATCTTAAAAGATGCGAAAACAGTTGTTTGGAACGGTCCTATGGGTGTGTTTGAAATGTCTAATTTTGCTAATGGTACAATTGGTGTTTGTGAAGCAATTGCAAACTTAAAAGACGCAACAACAATTATCGGTGGAGGAGATTCTGCAGCAGCAGCTGAACAATTAGGCTTTGCAGATAAATTTACTCATATTTCTACTGGTGGTGGCGCAAGTTTAGAATTATTAGAAGGTAAAGAATTACCTGGCTTGGCAGCAATCAACGATAAATAATTGTTCTTTTCATTCATAGAAAGAGCCCTTTCTATGAATGAACAAATTGAAAAAGGAGTGTCATATAAATGCGTAAACCTATTATCGCAGGTAACTGGAAAATGAACTTAACAGCATCTGAAGCAAAAGCTTTTGCAGAAGCTGTAAAAAATAATATCCCTAGTAATGACAAAGTAGATTCAGTTATTGGTTCTCCAGCTCTATTTTTAGAAACTTTAGTAGATGCTGCAAAAGGAACTGATTTAAAAATCTCTGCTCAAAACTGCTACTGGGAAAACTCAGGAGCATTCACAGGTGAAACTTCACCAGCTGCCTTAGCAGACTTAGGTGTGGACTATGTCATCATTGGTCATTCAGAACGTCGTGAGTACTTCCATGAAACTGATGAAGAGATCAACAAAAAAGCAAAAGCTATTTTTGCAAATGGTATGACACCTATTCTTTGTTGTGGTGAGTCTCTAGAAACATATGAAGCAGGAAAAACTGCTGAATGGATCGAAGGACAAATCACTGCTGGTTTAGCTGATTTAACAGATGAACAAGTAAGTAATTTAGTCATTGCTTATGAACCAATCTGGGCAATCGGTACTGGTAAATCTGCTGATGCGACAATCGCAGATGATATCTGTGGTGTTGTACGCCAAACTGTTGAAAAACTTTATGGTGGCGATGTAGCTGCAAAAGTTCGCATTCAATACGGTGGTTCTGTTAAGCCAGAAAATATCGCTGAATACATGGCGAAAGAAAATGTTGATGGAGCTTTAGTAGGTGGCGCAAGCTTGCAAACAGATTCATTCCTAGCTTTATTAGACGCTGTAAAATAATTCGGTTTCATTTTCGAATTTTATTTGCAGTATTGCTTAAAATTCATTAAAATAGAAGTATCACAAGGGATAGCCCTTACGATAAAACAAACTCAAAGGAGAGACAAAACATGTCAATTATTACTGATGTTTACGCTCGCGAAGTCTTAGACTCACGTGGTAACCCAACAATCGAAGTAGAAGTTTATACTGAATCAGGTGCGTTTGGACGCGGTATGGTTCCTTCAGGAGCTTCAACTGGTGAACATGAAGCGGTTGAATTACGTGATGGCGACAAAGATCGTTATTTAGGTAAAGGGGTATCTAAAGCTGTTGATAATGTAAATAACGTTATTGCTGAAGCTATCATTGGTTACGATGTTCGTGATCAAATGGCTATCGATAAAGCAATGATCGAATTAGATGGAACTCCTAACAAAGGTAAATTAGGTGCGAATGCTATTCTTGGTGTTTCTATTGCCGTAGCTCGTGCTGCTGCTGACTACCTAGAAGTGCCTTTATACCACTACTTAGGCGGATTCAACACTAAAGTTTTACCAACTCCAATGATGAACATCATCAATGGTGGATCTCACTCAGATGCTCCTATCGCATTCCAAGAGTTCATGATTTTACCAGTTGGTGCACCAACATTTAAAGAAGCATTACGTTGGGGTGCAGAAGTATTCCACGCTTTAGCTAAAATTTTGAAATCTCGCGGTTTAGAAACTGCTGTAGGTGACGAAGGTGGATTTGCACCTAAATTTGAAGGCACTGAAGACGGTGTTGAAACAATCTTAGAAGCAATCAAAGCTGTGGGCTTGGAACCAGGTAAAGATGTATTCTTAGGATTTGACTGTGCATCTTCTGAATTCTACGAAGACGGCGTATACAACTATGCTAAATTCGAAGGTGAAGGCGGAGCGAAACGTACTGCTGCTGAACAAGTTGACTACTTAGAAGAATTAGTTAACAAATACCCAATCATCACTATCGAAGACGGTATGGATGAAAATGACTGGGATGGATGGAAACTATTAACTGAACGTTTAGGCGACAAAGTTCAATTAGTTGGTGACGATTTATTCGTAACAAACACTGAAATTTTAGCTAAAGGTATCGATCAAGGTATTGGTAACTCAATCCTAATCAAAGTTAACCAAATTGGTACTTTAACTGAAACTTTTGAAGCTATCGAAATGGCTAAAGAAGCTGGCTACACTGCAGTTGTATCTCACCGTTCTGGTGAAACAGAAGATTCAACAATCGCTGACATCGCTGTTGCAACTAATGCTGGCCAAATCAAAACTGGTTCTCTTTCACGTACTGACCGTATTGCTAAATACAACCAATTATTACGTATTGAAGACCAATTAGGTGAAGTAGCTGAGTACAAAGGTTTGAAATCTTTCTACAACTTAAAAAACAAATAATTTTAAGTAAATAAAGCTTATTCTAATTGTTTTAAAACTGTTTGAATGTAACACTCTCTAGCTACTGCTGGAGGGTGTTTTTTTGTGTGTATTGAAAATTCCTGGCTAAGCTGTGGGTTTTCAATACACATAAAAAAGAGTGCTGGTAATTTATACCAACACTAAAAATTATAGAGATGGTATTTTTGTATCCTATGGGTTAACTATTAATTGTGTTTCGATTACATTTAAAATACTAGGAGGTAAGGTTAATGTATGTAGCATGTTTAAGAATCGCAACGTCAAATTAGAATTTAGTTAGACAAGAACAATTTATATTGAATTGGTAGAAGAATGATATAGATGGGGCAGAACTAAAAGTATTTAAAGAAAAGATGTCAGGTAAGAACATAACGAATCGAACTGAATTGAATAATATGTTGTCGTTCAACAGAGAGCGTGATACAGTCGTTATAACAAGCTTGGAAGAAACAAACCGAGATATCAAAGAACTATTGCAAGAGATAGCAAATAAAGGAGCTAACATAGAGATACTAGATATACTTACCTTTTCCGGTGTAAGTGAACCAAAGTTAAGAGATTTACTGACAAACCTTGTTATAGAGGTATTCTCTTGTATTGCTGAGTTAGAACGTAATAAGATTAAAGAAAGACAACGAGAGGGTATTTATATAAAGGAAGACCAATTAAGTATCATAGAGATGCAAAGGGTGCTGAGAAACTTGTTTATGGTTCCCTTGATAAAGGCGAAACAGTGAAAAATATAGCAGAGAAAGTTAATATATCTTATGCTATGAAGAATAGATTGGAAGTAGAAGGAGGAATTGAAAATGAATGAGGATATCGACGAAATATTAGAGGATGCTATAAACAAGCTAGGTAAAGGTGAGGAGATTGAAAGACGTACTCAAGAAATATTAGAAAAACTTTTGATTATTTGGAAAGCAACAGATAATGAGCAACGATTTCAACAATTTATGTTCAACTTGAATGAGAGTTTTACTAAAGAAGTATTAAAAGTAGATTATCGTTTTGTTGATGAAGCAAGTAATCAACAGTACGTAAAGGATTTATTCTATGTTGAAGATGAATTGTTTGAGAGATATTTAGATAAAATCATTGAAAAAATGTAAAATTTAATTAAAAAAAGAATCGATTTGTTGTTAGTGTAGGGGGTTAAAAGACTCTAAAAAGTGAGATTAGTTTTTGAAAGCTATAATAGGTTGGCGTTTTTACACAAATAATATAATAGCTTTAATGTATCAAAGGATTATTCCTCAATTTTTTGATTATGCATTCGAAACAAAGTAATTTGAGATTGATTATAGATACATAAAAAGTGATAGATACTTTCTCAGATAAGCAAGTAAAGAAAATACTAAAAAATGTGAAAATTTGTTGTCCTAGTAAAATTGAAATAGCAACCTATATTGATAGGGGTATAGAGTATATTTTTTTTTCGTATTGTAAAAAAAATATGCATAATTGAGTTACCAACAGGTAAGAGATATACTATACTAATTTTCGAGAAAATCTTCTGTTTTTGATTCATAATTTTGAAGAAATATTATAAAAAAATGAACTTGAAAGTTAGGATTACACGAAGAAGTGTGTAACGAACAGCTTTAGATATTAAGTATCTTTCTATAATTTCAGTGACCATAATTTGTCAATATAGAATATATTTTTAATTATAATTAGAAAGGTGTATGATGAAAGATATCATTTGATTAATTGGAGGAATACTTATGTGTACAGGATTAGCTTTAACAGCAAATAACGGAGATATTTTTTTTGGAAGAACTTTAGATTTAGATATTCCTATGTTTGGTGAAGATGAAGGAATAGAATTCCCAGCAAGCATTATAAACATTCCATCCGGGGTTGAATTTCCTAGTCAATTAACTAGCTGGAAAACGAAATATGCTGTCTTAGGTGTTGGTGCCGAAGGAGAAAGCTGTATATTTGATGGTGTCAACGAAAAGGGTCTCTCAGGAGATTGTCAAGTATTAAAAGAAGCCACGTGGAAATCTAGTCAAGAATCTGAAAACTCTTCTCTAATTCCTTGTTTAGGAGAAGAATTTGTTGCATATATTTTAACGAACTTTAAAAATGTTCAAGAGATACGTGATGAATATGCAAATATTTACCAAGTAGATCAAAAATATATGTTTAACAATACGCTAATTCAATATCCGTTACATTATACTTTTATTGATAAGGACGGGGATGGAGTAGTTCTAGAACCTGTAAACAATGGAGAATTTGAGTTATATGATTTTATAGGGGTTACTGCGAATAGCCCTGAATATAATTATCATCAAGTAAATATTCGAAATTATATTGGTATCAAAAATACATCTGTGAAGGAAAATTCAGCATTTAAAAATTCGAATCCGATTGTTCCAATAGAAGGTGGAACAGGGTATGGTCTTTTTGGAATGCCTGGTGATTTCACATCGCCTTCTCGTTTTGTCAGAGCATTTTTAATCCGAAATTTTATAGATCCTTTTGAAAGTGAAGATGGATTTACACAGTTATATGCTGCATTTAGACCGCTATGTATCCCAAGAGGACTAGAACATACTTCTGATACATCAACAAAAAGCGATTATACAAGATATTGGGCAGGATATAATATAACGAAAAAAGAATTATATGTTCAATCAGGTGTAGGACTAGCATTTACAACTAAAAAATTAGATAAAAATATTGAAAGTATTACCTATGAAAAAATAGTTACTTCAAACAATGCATATTCTTTAAATAAATAATGAACACCCTATACTCATGGTTATTTAACTTTTTATTCTAAGGTAATTAACCCAAAATAGATTGTTGATTTGGATATAAAACTGTGAGAATAAGTCAATTATGACCAAGTAGGTGATGCGTAAGTAGCGAGTAAAGAACAGTGCTTAAGTTGAGGATTCCAAGCGTTGTGTGGTATTTCTAATTTTTCTCGGATGAGTGAATCAGTCAATCCAGGAGGTACTAATAAGCGCAAGCAGGGTCAAAGTTGAATAGCTGTCACTTAAAGTAGGCATAAAATACTAAATGCTTAAAACCACTTCCACTAGTCAATTGATAAAATTTATGATAAAGTATATGAGACGATAAACAGGGTAGGAGGTTCCTAGAGTGTATAATTTTATTTTAGGAGTAGTCATTGTACTTTCATTCATTTTAATTATTGCAATCATGATGCAGCCAAGCAAACAAAATAGTGCGGCAAGTGCATTTACGGGTGGCGCGGATCAACTTTTTGGTAAACAAAAAGCACGCGGTTTTGAAGCCGTGATGCAACGAGCAACAGCAGTTTTAGGTGCTGTTTGGATGATACTATTATTTGTATTAGTTTTATTATCTTCAACAAGATAAACAAAAAAGAGTTTGGGACGATGACATCTCAAACTCTTTTTTTTAGTTTTCCTATGTTAAAATGGGAAGCAGAGAGGTGTTGTTAAGTGAAAATGAGTTTACCTAAAGAATTATTTGCAGAACATGGAAAAAGAGCAGTGTTATTACTGCATGCATATTCGGGAAGCCCGAATGATGTGCGTATGCTTTGCAGATATTTAGAAAGTGCAAATTATACAGTATATTCGCCAATGTTTGCGGGACATGGTACTTTAAATCCCCAAGATATATTAAAAGAAGAAGTTACAACATGGTTTGAAAATACAAAAGCAGCTATTCAATTTTTAAAAGATAAAGGCTATCAAGAAATTGCTGTTTTAGGTCTGTCTATGGGAGGCATTATGGCAATGAGCGCTCTAACTTTAGAAGATGAAGCGCTGGTTGGTGGCGGTGCATTTTGCTCACCAATTTTTAAAGCAAAAAATCAAGTGCCAGAAAATTTTGTTCGTTATGCAGAGAAAGTCTTAAGTCACTCTGATTTTACGCCAGAAGAACAAAGAACTATGCTACCTGAAATTGCTAAAGAAGCTGACAATCAATTACTAGCAATTGAATCCTTTGCACAAACAGTTAGTCAAAAATTAGTGAATATTCGTATTCCTGTCTTTTTAGCACAAGCTGGTAAAGATCAGATGGTTGATCCATTGACAGTCTTTGAAACTGCAAAAGCTTTAGCACATACTAAGGTGACATTGCAATGGTACCCTGAGAGTGGACATGTCGTCACTGTAGATAAAGAAAGAAAAGAATTTGAAAAAGACGTATTAGCTTTTATTGAAAGCTTGTCTTGGAATGAGGAATAAATAAATGAAAGAAACCATAAAAACAAAAGTTTTGCTCTTTATGGAACAAAGTCGTAAAAAAAGTTTTTCGATGGAAGAACTAGCTGAGAATCTTGAATTACAAAAAAGTGAAGATTTTAAAGCACTTGTACAAACAGTTGCGATGATGGAAAGAGAAAAATTGATTGTTTTCAATAAAAAAGGGAAGATTAAACTTCCTCAACAACAAATAGTCGTTGAAGGAACTTTCCGTGCAAATAGCCGTGGGTTTGGTTTTGTCACGATTGATCCAGAAGAAGAAGATATCTTTATCCCAAAAGAAGCAACTGGATATGCGATGGATGGAGACATCGTTGCGATTGATATTATTAAACCTGCGGACCCATTTAGCGATCGTGGAGCAGAAGGTAAAGTCGTAGAAGTTCGCCAACGTCAAGCAACACAAGTAGTTGGAGAGTTTACAGCTTTCCAAGAAGAAGAGGTTGCTGAAACTGATTTATATGGTGTAGTAAAACCAAAAGATAAGAAATTGGAAGAATTAAAGGTCTATGTCGCAGCAGAAGGCGTTCGTCCCGTTGACGGTAGCATTGTAGTGGTTGAAATTACTCATTATCCAGAAAAAGGATACGCTACAAGTTTAGAAGGCATAGTAAAACAAGTTGTAGGACACAAAAATGATCCAGGGATGGATATTTTGTCTATCGTGATTGCTAATGGAATTCCAACCCAGTTTCCCAACGAAGTATTAGCAGAAGCAGATGCCGTACCAGATTCAATTGATCCTAGTAAATTTCCAGAACGTCGTGACTTGCGTGCTCAAATGATTGTCACGATTGATGGGGAGGATGCTAAAGATTTAGATGATGCTGTGACTGTACGTAAACTAACGAATGGTAATTACTTTTTAGGCGTTCATATTGCAGATGTTTCATATTATGTAACCACAGATAGTCAATTAGATAAAGAAGCATTTGAGCGAGGTACAAGTGTGTATTTAACTGATCGAGTAATTCCGATGTTGCCACAACGTTTATCAAATGGTATTTGTTCGTTGAATCCTAAAGTTCCTCGCTTGGCAATGAGCTGTGAAATGGAAATTACTGATCAAGGGCAGGTTGTCTCACATGAGATTTTCCAAAGTATCATTCAAACAACAGAACGAATGACTTATACAGCGGTTAATCAGATATTAGAAGAGCAAGATCCAGAAATAATGGCTCGTTATCAAGAATTAGTGCCAATGTTTCAAGAAATGGGCGAGTTACATCATATTTTAGAAGCTATGCGCACTCGTCGTGGGGCGGTATCTTTTGAAGATAATGAAGCAAAAGTGTTAGTAGATAGTGACGGACACCCTTTAGATATTATTTTACGTAAAAGAGGGATTGGTGAACGATTAATTGAATCCTTCATGCTAGCAGCAAATGAAACAATTGCTCGACACTTTAATGAACGTCACTTGCCATTTATTTATCGAATTCATGAAGATCCTAAAGAAGAAAAACTCCGTCGTTTCTTTGACTTTGCTTCAGCATTAGGAATTATTGTCAAGCAAACAAAAGGTTCAATTACCCCAAAGGATTTACAACAGATTGTTGAAGATACCGCAGAGCGACCAGAAGCAATGGTGATTAACACGATGCTGTTGCGTAGTATGCAACAAGCAAAATATTCTGAGAATAATTATGGTCATTATGGATTGGCTGCAGAGGATTACACTCATTTTACTTCACCAATTCGTCGTTACCCGGATTTAATTGTGCATCGTTTGATTCGTGCTTATGCGCAAGATATTTCTGAAGAAACGCAAGCGATTTGGGCAGAAAAATTACCAGATATAGCTGTCCATAGTTCACAAATGGAACGTCGAGCTGTTGATGCAGAGCGAGAGGTAGATGCTTTGAAAAAAGCTGAATTTATGGCAGATCATATTGACGAAGAATTTGAAGGGATTATTAGTTCTGTAGTGAAATTTGGAATATTTGTTGAATTGCCCAATACTATTGAAGGATTAATTCATATCAATGACTTAAAACAAGATTATTTCCATTATTTAGAATCGCATTTAGCATTGGTTGGCGAGCGGACAGGCATGACATTTAAAATTGGTCAAAAAGTACGTATTCGCGTAGTTAAAGCTGATCCTGAAACAAGAGAAATCGATTTTGAATTAGTTGAGGCGGAAGAAACAGAAAGCTTACAAAGAGAACAAAATCGTCATCAACGTCGTCGTAAACCAAAAGAAAACGATGCTATGAATCATAAAAATAAAAAAGAACACAAACCGAAAAAAAATCAACGACCTAAAGGAAAACCAAAAAAAGGAAAAAAAGCACCTTTTTATAAAGGCGTGGCCAAAAAGAAGGGAAAATAACTGTAAGTAAATGGAGGTAAGAGGATGCCAAAAGGTGAAGGAAGGCTAATTGCGCAAAATAGAAAAGCAAGACATGACTATACGATTGTTGATACAATCGAGGCAGGTATTGTTTTACAAGGGACAGAAATTAAATCTATCCGTAACAGCCGTATCAATCTAAAAGATGGTTTTGTACGAATTCGTAATGGTGAGGCATTTCTTTATAATGTGCATATTAGTCCGTATGAGCAAGGAAATATTTTTAACCATGACCCTTTGCGTACGCGTAAATTATTGTTGCATAAAAAACAAATTGCGAAATTAATCGGCGAAACGAAAAACACAGGGATGACTATCGTCCCTCTGAAAGTTTACATTAAAGATGGTTATGCAAAGGTTCTAATTGGCTTAGCTAAAGGGAAAAAAGATTATGATAAACGTGAAACTTTGAAGCGTAAAGATCAAGACCGTCAATTGCAGAGAGTAATCAAAAACTTCTGACATTTCTTGTTATTTTAGTAGGAATTTGATTTCTATTGCACAAGAAATATGATACTATTTACTCAAACGAAAGTGAAAGCGTTAAGGGTTTCAATGATAAGTTGGTATATCATTACTAAATTTATAACAACGTGGATTTTCTATTCGTTTTTCAAATAAGGCATTTTGTCTAGTTTTTGCTGAAAATGCTTTGAAATTTTTCTTCTACGGTGGTATGATACCGATTGTTAAGTAAACTATGAACAAAAATGCACAAGCGTTTATGTCATAGCGTAGAAGACTATAGGAAGAGAGGTGAGAATATTGGAAGAACGTTCACTACTGTTTCAGATAGGGCCGGTATGGTTTGATGGGACAGTTATTTTGATGACACTACTTACGTGCATCATCGTATTTTCGATTGTCTTTGTTTGTACTCGCAATTTACAGATGAAGCCAAAAGGAAAACAAAATTTTATTGAATACGTCATTGACTTTGTGAGAGGAATTGCTTCTGATCAATTACCTAAAAACGAAGTTAACAACTATCATTTTTTGGCCTTTACCTTGTTTTTCTTTATTTTGATTGCTAATGAAATTGGTCTAGTTACTAAAATTGTGACCAATCATGAAGTCAGCTTATGGAAAAGCCCCACAGCTGATCCAATCGTGACGTTAAGTTTGGCTTTTATGGTTATCGTATTAACTAACTTCTTAGGAGTCAAAAAGCTAGGATTAAAAGGGTATATTAAAAATTCCTTTTTAACGCCCGTGAGTATCATTTTGCCAATTAAATTGTTAGAAGAATTCACTAATGTAATTAGTTTAGGATTACGTTTGTACGGAAATATTTTTGCAGGTGAAGTTCTTTTAAGTTTGATTGTTTCTATGGTAAATAATCTGGGTTGGATCGCGTTACCACTAGCTATCCCATTAGAAATGACTTGGATTGGGTTCTCCTTATTCATTGGAGGAATTCAAGCTTATGTATTTGTTACATTAACAATGGTATTTTTAAGTCACAAAATTGACGTAGAACACTAACATATTGTTTATATTTTAGGAGGAAGAAATATTATGGAATTTATCGCAGCAGGAATGGCAATTATCGGATCAGCTCTAGGAGCAGCTTATGGTAACTCACAAGTTGTTAAACAAGCATTGGAATCAATGGCTCGCCAACCAGAAATGGCAAAAGAATTACGTTCAACAATGATTTTAGGTATGGCGTTTATCGAAGCTGTGCCAATCTTGGGTATTGTTATTGCTTTACTTCTTGTTTTATAAGACACCAAATAAAGCAGAAGTTATAAATCTTCTGCTTTTTTTGTGACACATGAAGTGTATTTACAAGAAACAAAATTTCAAGTAAAGGAGTTACAGTATATGCTAAATCACTTGGTTCTGTCATCGGCAGAAGTGCATAATACAATGATCAGTAATTTTGTTGTTGTTACAGGCTCATTTGTTCTCTTGCTTGTGCTTTTGAAGATTTTTGCATGGGACTCCATCGCAGCAATCATGAAAAAACGGGAAGATAAGATTGCGAATGATTTAGATTCAGCAGAAAAATCTCGGATTGAAGCAGCAAAACTAGAAGAAGAACGTCAAATGCACTTGGCAAATTCTCAAACTGAAGCTGCCGAGATTATAAAAAATGCACGAGATAGTGGAGAATCAAGCCGCCAAACAATTTTGAAAGATGCCGAAGCAGAAGTCACTCAGATGAAGGACAAAGCGCACAATGACATCGTTAATGAGCGTCAAGCTGCGTTATCATCTGTGAAAGATGAAGTAGCTGATCTTTCTCTTCAAATTGCAGAAAAAATCTTAAATCAAGAACTATCTCTAGATTCTCATAAAGCATTGATTGATCAATGTATTGATGGATTAGGAACAACCAATGAAACTAGATAAAATTACCGTTGCTAAACGTTACGGCAAAGCGTTATTTGAATTGGCGGTCGAATCTCAACAAGCCGAAGACGTGTACAATGAGTTATTGAAACTACGACAAATATTTGAAGATATCCCTGAATTAGGAGACTTATTAAGTGACGTTCGATTAGATTTAAACGAAAAACGTAACGTAATGGATAATCTTGTAAAAGGTTTCGATGGAATCGTTCGCGATGCTTTAGAAGTTATCTATCAATATAATCGTATGTACGACATGCTATTAATTATCGATGAATATGAGAGATTATTCAATGATAGTAAAAATATTGTTTTAGGAAGTGTAACCACAGCGGTACCACTTACAAACGAACAAAAAGTGAAACTAACTCAAAAAATAGCCAAACAATTAGGCTATCAAAAAGCAGAGCTAACGGAACAAGTTGATCCCAACATACTTGGTGGTGTGATTGTTGAAGCCAATCATCATATCATTGATGGGAGTATTAGAAGCCGTTTAGAATATTTGCGAAAAGAATTACGCAAATAATACAAACAGTAAGAGGTGAATCGAATGGCCATTAAAGCAGAAGAAATCAGTGCTTTGATTAAAGATCAGATAAAAAATTATCAAAGTAAGATTTCCGTCGAAGAAGTAGGAACGGTTACTTACATTGGTGATGGAATTGCCCGTGCGCATGGTTTAGAAAATGCGATGAGTGGCGAATTGCTTGAATTTTCAAATGGTGCTTTCGGTATGGCGCAAAATTTAGAGTCTAATGATGTAGGGATCATTATTTTAGGAGATTTTGAATCCATTCGCGAAGGCGATACAGTAAAACGAACAGGTCGTATTATGGAAGTACCTGTAGGGGAAGCTTTAATTGGTCGTGTAGTTAATCCGTTGGGACTACCAATCGATGGCTATGGTCCAATTAAAACAGATAAATTCCGTCCAGTAGAAGCTGAAGCACCAGGTGTTATGCAACGTAAATCAGTTTCTGAGCCAATGCAAACTGGTTTAAAAGCGATTGATGCACTTGTGCCAATCGGTCGTGGACAACGTGAATTAGTTATCGGTGACAGAAAAACTGGGAAAACATCGATTGCAATTGATACAATTATCAACCAAAAAGGCCAAGATATGATTTGTATTTATGTGGCAATTGGACAAAAAGACTCAACAGTTCGTACACAAGTAGAAACGCTACGTAAATATGGTGCGATGGACTATACAATCGTGGTGTCTGCAGGGGCATCTCAGCCTGCACCATTGTTATATATCGCTCCTTATGCTGGAACAGCCATTGGAGAAGAGTTCATGTATAACGGTAAGCATGTATTAATTGTTTTTGATGACTTATCAAAACAAGCAGTTGCTTATCGTGAACTTTCATTATTACTACGTCGTCCTCCAGGTCGTGAAGCTTATCCAGGAGATGTTTTCTACTTACATTCTCGTTTATTAGAACGTGCTGCAAAATTAAGTGATGATTTAGGTGGCGGTTCAATGACTGCTTTACCATTTGTTGAAACGCAAGCAGGAGATATTTCAGCTTATATTCCGACAAACGTTATTTCAATTACTGATGGTCAAATTTTCTTAGAAAGTGATTTATTCTATTCAGGTGTTCGTCCTGCCGTAGCTGCGGGCTTATCCGTATCACGTGTAGGTGGTTCTGCGCAAATTAAAGCAATGAAAAAAGTTGCTGGAACCTTACGTCTAGATTTAGCTAGTTACCGTGAATTAGAAGCTTTCACTCAATTTGGTTCTGATCTAGATGCAGCGACACAAGCAAAATTAAATCGTGGTCGTCGTACCGTTGAAATTTTAAAACAAAAATCACATTCTCCACTTCCTGTTGAAAAACAAGTTGTTATCTTATATGCTTTAACGCGTGGTTTTATTGATAGTGTGCCTGTTAATAGTATTTTGGACTTTGAAGCAGAGTTGTTTGATTATTTGGAAGCAAATTATGCACAATTATTTGAAACAATTCGCACAACTCATGATTTACCAGCAGAAGCTGATTTAAACCAAGCTATTAAAGAATTTTTAGAGTTGTTTATGGCAGGAAAAAGTAGTCAAAATAAAGAATTTATTAAAGAGCATTTAGCAACGATGGAGCAATCGTAAACGAGGTGAAGAATAATGGGTGCTTCTCTAAATGAAATAAAACAACGGATTACTTCCACAAAGAAGACCAGTCAAATCACCAGAGCGATGCAAATGGTATCGGCTTCGAAACTGACGAAATCAGAAGCGCACTCTAATCAGTTTCAAATTTATGCTAAAAAAGTGCGTGAATTAGTAACGCATATTACCAAAAGTCAGTTGATTGAGATGGAAAAATCAGAAAAGAAACAAGAACTAGATTTTAATAGTATGTTAGTTAGTCGGCCAGTGAAAAAAACAGGCTACATTGTTATTACTTCAGATGGTGGATTAGTTGGTGGCTATAATAGTTCTATTTTAAAACAAATGATGACAATGTTGGCAAAAGACCATAAATCTTCTAACGAATATGTAATGATTTCAATTGGAGCTACTGGTGCAGAATTTTTTAAAGCACGAGACATCTCCTTAGCTTATGAGTTACGTAATTTATCAGATCAACCAAGCTTTGAAGAGGTAAGAAAAATTGTCAATATGACTGTTTCAATGTATCAAAATGAAGTGTTTGACGAGTTATATGTATGTTACAACCATCATG
Source organism: Enterococcus sp. AMC2644 (assembly GCF_058216475.1). Classification (NCBI taxonomy): domain Bacteria; kingdom Bacillati; phylum Bacillota; class Bacilli; order Lactobacillales; family Enterococcaceae; genus Enterococcus; species Enterococcus sp. AMC2644. The sequence goes on along the minus strand of NZ_CM177095.1, from coordinate 507,494 downwards.
TCAATTCATTAACCAGTCAATTTCGTATGGAAAAAATGTTACCTATTACAACAATTAATCCAGACGAAGCAAAAACTTATGAGCAAGAGTACATTTTTGAACCTTCGAAAGAAGCAATTTTAAACCAATTACTTCCACAATATGCAGAAAGTTTGATTTATGGTGCAATTGTTGATGCAAAAACTGCTGAGCATGCTGCTGGTATGACAGCAATGAAAACCGCAACAGATAATGCAGGAAATATTATTGATGATTTAACGATTTCTTATAATCGTGCACGTCAAGGGGCAATTACCCAAGAAATTACTGAAATTGTGGGTGGAGCAGCAGCTCTCGAATAATTTCGTGAATGAATGGAGGAAAACAAATGAGTTCAGGCAAGATTGTTCAAGTCATCGGTCCCGTAGTTGACGTGGAATTTTCTTTGGATCAATCTTTACCAGATATCAACAATGCGTTGATTGTCTACAAAAAGAATGATGAAAAAACAAAAGTTGTACTTGAAACAGCATTAGAACTTGGTGATGGTGTCGTGCGTACGATTGCAATGGCGTCTACAGATGGTTTGCAACGTGGTACGGAAGTCATTGATACAGGAGCTTCAATTTCTGTTCCTGTTGGAAAAGAAACATTAGGCCGTGTATTTAATGTTTTAGGAGATACAATTGATTTAAATGAACCGTTTCCGGAAAATATCGAGCGTAACGGGATTCATAAAAAAGCCCCTGATTTTGATGAATTAAGTACAAGTACAGAAATTCTTGAAACTGGGATTAAAGTTATCGACTTGCTAGCTCCTTACTTAAAAGGTGGAAAAGTCGGATTATTCGGTGGTGCTGGTGTAGGTAAAACCGTATTAATCCAAGAACTAATTAATAATATTGCGCAAGAACATGGTGGGATTTCAGTGTTTTCGGGTGTCGGTGAGCGTACTCGTGAAGGTAATGACCTTTATTATGAAATGAAAGAATCTGGAGTTATTGAAAAAACAGCCATGGTTTTTGGTCAAATGAATGAACCGCCAGGCGCACGTATGCGTGTAGCCCTAACTGGTTTGACTATTGCAGAATATTTCCGTGACGTTGAAGGACAAGATGTATTATTATTTATTGATAATATTTTCCGTTTTACTCAAGCTGGTTCGGAAGTTTCAGCTTTATTAGGTCGTATGCCTTCAGCCGTAGGTTATCAGCCAACATTAGCTACTGAAATGGGTCAATTACAAGAACGTATTACATCAACGAAAAAAGGTTCTATTACATCCATTCAAGCAATTTATGTTCCTGCTGATGACTATACTGACCCTGCTCCAGCAACGGCATTTGCGCATTTAGATGCAACAACTAACTTAGAGCGTAAATTAACAGAACAAGGAATTTATCCTGCGGTGGATCCTCTAGCCTCTTCTTCAAGTGCATTAGCTCCTGAAATTGTTGGTGAAGAGCATTATCAAGTGGCTAGTGAAGTCCAACGTACACTGCAACGCTATCGTGAATTACAAGATATTATCGCTATCTTAGGGATGGACGAATTATCTGATGAAGAAAAAGTGTTGGTATCACGCGCTCGTCGTATTCAATTCTTTTTATCACAAAACTTCCACGTAGCGGAACAGTTTACCGGCCAACCAGGTTCATATGTTCCGATTAAGGAAACAATTAAAGGTTTTAGAGAAATCCTTGATGGAAAATATGATGAACTTCCAGAAGAAGCTTTTCGTAGTGTCGGACGTATCGAAGAAGTCGTTGAAAAAGCGAAAAACTTAGGATACTAGAAAGAGGTGCCTTATGGATCAACATTTGACGGTCAATATTGTGACACCTAATGGCGTGGTGTATGATCACCATGCAAAAATCGTTGTTGTAAAGACAATCGATGGTGAAATGGGGATTTTGCCTCACCATGCTCCAATTATTGCGCCATTGATTATTGATGAAGTACGAGTAAATCGAATAGACTCAGAAAAACATATTGACTGGGTAGCCGTAAATGGTGGCATTATGGAAGTTCGTGATAATGTTCTAACAATTATTGCAGATAGTGCTGAACGTGAACGTGAAATTGATATTGCACGTGCGCAACGAGCGAAAGAGCGTGCAGAACGAATGATTGCTGAAGCGAAAGCCCATGATAATGTCGATGAATTAAAACGTGCTACTGTCGCTTTGCATCGCGCTTTGAATCGAATTAATGTTTCGAATCATCTTTAAAAGTGAGAACTTTCTCTTTATGAGAAGGTTCTTTTTTTTCATAATTATTTAAAGACTAAAAAAAATATAATGCTATGAAATATAGATTTGCCAAAGTTTTTAGTCTATTGCAATTATGAAGAAAACATTAGAAAGTTTTTTAAAAAGTGTTTTAAAAACTTTTTACAGGAACAATATTTTTTTATTTTCTGAATCTATGGTATTATCTATATGTTGAATTTTTGTAAAGAAGGGGTTTTTATATGCAAGTTTATGGTATTGATGCATTCATCCGAATTGTTAGTCATTTGGCTTTTATTTATCTAACTTTTTGGGCGTTAGGTTCTGTAAGAATCGAAACATTTTTTAAAGCCCTTCATACTACCCAAATTCGCTTAATTCTTGTTTTAATTTCTGTAGCAATTGGCTTTACTGCCAGCAATTTTTTTCTAGAAATTATTATTTTGTGCAAGAATTTATTCTTAGTAGGCTTTTAAAAGTTCTGCTTACTATTTAAAATAAGATGAATATGCTATAATAAAAAAGATTTTGATTGAAATGTTACATAGCGTTCTATTTGGAGGGAACAAGATGGAAGAGATTATCGTTCAAGGTGGTAATCAGTTAAAAGGAACTGTAAAAATTGAAGGAGCAAAGAATGCGGTTTTACCGATCTTAGCTGCCAGCTTATTAGCGGAAGAAGGTACCACAACATTAAGAAATGTCCCAATTCTTTCAGATGTATTTACAATGAATAAAGTAATTCAACACTTAAATGTAGATATTGATTTTGATACTGATAAAAATGAAGTCACAATTGATGCATCACGACAATTAGAAATTGAAGCTCCATATGAATATGTAAGTAAGATGCGTGCATCAATCGTTGTAATGGGTCCTTTATTGGCACGTAATGGACACGCTAAAGTTGCTATGCCAGGTGGATGTGCGATTGGAAAACGTCCAATTGATTTACACTTAAAAGGTTTTCAGGCACTGGGTGCTAAGATTATTCAAAAAGATGGCTATATTGAAGCAATTGCAGACCAATTAAAAGGAAACAATATTTATTTAGATTTTCCAAGTGTAGGAGCTACTCAAAATATTATGATGGCTGCTGTTAAAGCACAAGGTACAACTACTATTGATAATGTAGCTAGAGAACCTGAAATTGTGGATCTTGCTAACATTTTAAATAAAATGGGTGCTAAAATTTACGGAGCAGGAACGGAAACAATGCGTATTGAAGGGGTTGACCATCTTCATGCAGTTGACCATGCAATTGTTCAAGACCGTATTGAAGCCGGAACGTTTATGGTAGCTGCTGCAATGACAGAAGGAAATGTGCTGATTCAAGATGCTATTTCTGAACATAATCGCCCGTTATTGTCTAAATTAATAGAAATGGGTGCAAAAGTAATTGAAGAAGACAATGGTGTACGAATCATTGGACCGAAAGAATTAAAAGCAACAGATATTAAAACGATGCCGCATCCTGGTTTCCCAACAGACATGCAAGCGCAAATGACTGCCATTCAAGTACTTGCTAACGGTACAAGTGTTGTAACTGAGACTGTTTTTGAAAATCGCTTCCAACATTTAGATGAAATGGTTCGTATGAATGCTCATGTGAAGATTGATGGGAACGTAGCAATTATTGAAGGTGGACATCAATTACAAGGTGCTTTAGTTTATGCAACTGATTTACGTGCAGCCGCAGCCTTGATTTTAGCAGGATTAAAAGCTACTGGACGTACGCGCGTTCGTAATTTGAAATATTTGGATCGTGGATATTATAAGTTCCATGAAAAACTTCAAAAATTAGGTGCAAATGTCGAGCGAGTGAATGGCTCCGAAGAAACTGTAGAAGAAGCGGTTGTTACACAATCATAAGGAGGATGGCAGAATGGAAATAAGTGAAGACATTCTAAAGACCCTAATTAAAATTCTATCCATCGTATTCGGTGCAATTTTGCTGTTTTTCATTGGTTTAATGATTGGTTATGGTGTTATTGGGGATGGTTCTCCATTCCATGTTTTCAACCGTGAACTCTGGCAACATATTTTAGACTTTTTTAATATATAATTTAAGGAGAAAGACAGGATTAGCTACTGTTTTTCTCTTTTTGTTTTAGTGTTTTTATATTTGTATCAAAAATAAAAAACAGCTATACTTTGAATGAAAAGAGGGAAAAAAATGCAAAAAATTTTAATATATTTTGTTCAAGGATATCAACGTTTCATTTCACCATTATTTCCACCAAGTTGCCGCTATTATCCAACTTGTTCGAGCTATATGATTGATGCCATTCAAGTTCATGGTGCAATGAAGGGTGTTTTGATGGGAACTTCGCGAATTTTGCGGTGCCATCCATTTGTTCGCGGTGGTATTGACTATGTGCCACGAAACTTTACTTTGAAAAGAAATACGATAGATGAAAACCGTCCTAATTATACGTACCGAAAAGAAAATAAAAAATGAAACAATTTCACAATGTGAAGTTGTTTTTCATTTTTTTATGAAAATTTAGTATCTTTGATTAGTGAAACTGCAATGAAAAATGATTATTTAAGCTTGCTCTTATCAATTTATTATTAGATTGTCAAAATGTATAAAATATTCTGAAAATTCATTGACAATTACTGAAAAATTCTGTATATTAATTTCATACTCAGGGGAGTAAAAAGGGAGGAACTCAGTATGAAAAAGAAATTTGCATTTTTATTTGCTAGTTTGTTTTTGCTAGGTGCTTGTAGCGCAGGCCCAAGCGGTGGCGGTAGCTCAAACGGCAACTCAGGTGGCGGTAACACACAAGAAGGTGACACAATCAAAATTGGTTTGAACCTTGAATTGTCTGGAGCAGTTGCCGGATACGGAACACAAGAAAAAGAAGGCGTTGAATTAGCAGTTGAAAAAATCAATGCTGATGGTGGTATCTTAGGTAAAGAAGTTGAATTAGTAGTAAAAGATAATAAATCTGATAGTAATGAAGCGGCTACGGCAGCAGCTAACTTAACAACGAACGATGGTGTTGTTGCAATTATTGGTCCAGCAACGACTGGAGCAAGTAAAGCTGCTATTCCGAATGTTACAAAAGCACAAGTACCAATGATTACACCTTCAGGTACAGATGATGCAATTACTGTTAATGGAGACAAAGTACAAGAGTATGTTTTCCGTTCTTGTTTCCAAGATAGCTTCCAAGGTGTTATCTTAGCAAATTACGCTGATGAAACGTTATCAGCAGGAAAAGCAGTTATTTTTGGAGATAATTCAAGTGATTATGCTATTGGTTTAACAAAAGCCTTTGAAAGTGCTTATGATGGGGAAGTTGTTTTAAGAGAAAACTTCACAAAAAATGATAAAGATTTCCAAGCTCAGTTAACTAAAATTAAAAATGCTGACTTTGATGTATTGTATTTGCCAGGCTACTATGAAGAAGCCGGATTGATTATTAAACAAGCTCGTGAAATGGGGATTGAACAACCGATTTTAGGTGCGGATGGTTTTGGTGATGAAAAAATGATTCAACTTGCAGGTGCTGCAAATGTATCAGATGTATTCTATACAGGTCACTTCTCTGCATTAGCTCCAGCAAACGATACTGTACAACCATTTATTGATGCATTTAAAGAAAAATATGGTAAAGAGCCATCTACTTTCAATGCGTTGGCATATGATGCAATGTTCATGATTAAGTCAGCAATTGAATCACAAGACTCTGCTGATTCAGCAGCAATTACAAAAGGTCTTGCTGAGTTGAAAGACTTTGTTGGTATTACAGGTAACATTACAATGGATGCAAACCATAACCCAGAAAAATCAGCTGTTGTTATCGGTTTTACAGATGGTAAAGAAAGTTCAGCTGATACAGTAAGTCCATAATTGGATGAATTGAACAAATAAGAGCTGGGACAAAATCAAACAATCGGTTTTGTCACAGCTTTTATTTTTGTTACAGTGGTTAAAAAAGTAATAAAAATGAACTATTTGGATGTGATAAAGATGGAAGTAATGATCCAGCAACTAATTAATGGACTATTTCTAGGTAGCATTTATGCCTTGATGGCGTTAGGCTACACAATGGTCTATGGAATTATTAAACTTATTAACTTTGCTCATGGCGAAATCTATATGATTGGGAGTTTTATCGGATACTTTTTGATTAATTCTTTTAATACTTGGGGAATTTTACCAAATGCGTGGGGCTTTTTTATAGCAATGCTTATTTCAATGGCAGCCAGTGCTTTGTTAGGTGTCGTTGTAGAATTTTTAGCGTATCGGCCTTTAAGAAAATCAACAAGAATTGCTGCATTAATTACAGCAATTGGGGTATCTTATTTATTACAAAATGTAATGATTTATTTCTTCTCACCAGATACTCGTCCGTTTCCACAGGCAATTGCACGAAAAACATTTTCGATTGGTTTTGTTTCAGTAAGTAATATTCAATTATTGATTTTAGGTATTTCAGTAGCATTAATGATTTTGTTACAACTAATTGTTCAAAAAACTCGTATGGGAAAGGCTATGCGTGCGGTAAGTGTTGATACAGATGCAGCTCAATTAATGGGAATTAACGTAAACCGAACTATCTCGTTTACTTTTGCTTTAGGTTCAGCTTTAGCTGCAGCTGGTGGTATGTTAATTGGTTTATATTATAACTCAATTGATCCAATGATGGGTGTGGCGCCTGGTTTGAAATCTTTTGTTGCGGCAGTTTTAGGTGGAATTGGTATTATTCCAGGAGCAGCCCTAGGTGGCTTTGCGATTGGTTTAATTGAAACGATGTCTACTGCTTTAGGTTTTTCTGATTACAAAGATGCACTCGTATATGCAGTCTTAATTATAATTTTATTGATTCGTCCAGCTGGAATTCTTGGCAAAAATATTAAAGAGAAAGTGTAGGTGTCAGCAATGAAGAAAAATTTAAAATACAATCTGACATGGTTAGCAATTGCGGCTGTCATCTATTTTGGTTTATTTGCTTTATACAATGGTGGCATAATCAATTTATTTACGGATGCGATTATTGCTAATATTGGTATTAATATTATTTTAGCAGTGAGTTTGAACTTAATTATCGGTTTTTCTGGTCAATTTTCGCTAGGTCATGCTGGCTTTATGGCTATCGGAGCATACGCTACAGCGATTATAACGCGTGATAATCCAACATTTGGTGGCTTTGCAATGGGCATTCTTTTAGGAATGTTGTTAGCTGGTGTGATTGCTTTAGCTGTAGGGATTCCAACATTACGCTTAAAAGGAGATTATTTAGCGATTGCTACATTGGGGATTTCAGAGATTATTCGTATTTTAATAATTAATCTGAGTGATATTACGAATGGTCCAGCAGGAATTTTTGGCTTACCACAATTTAGTAATTGGCAAGTTATTTTTATTATGATGGTATTGTCTGTTTTAATTGTTTCTAACTTCATTCATAGTGGTCCAGGTCGTGCGACTCTATCTGTTCGTGAAGATGAAATTGCTGCCGAATCGATGGGGGTCAACACAACTAAATATAAAGTTACGGCTTTTGTATTAGGAGCTGTATTGGCAAGTGTTGCGGGTTCATTATTTGCTAGTTATCAACAATCTGTATTTCCACAAGATTATGGGTTTATGAAGTCTATTGATGTCTTGATTATTGTTGTATTTGGTGGTATTGGTAGTACAACAGGTGCCGTTTTAGCAGCTGTCGTATTAGGTTTCTTAAATATGTATCTCCAAGATTTTGGAAACTTGCGTATGATTATTTACGCTTTAGCTATTATTGCAATTATGATTTTCAAACCAAGTGGCTTGTTGGGAACATGGGAATTTTCAGTCAAACGTATCTTTAATAAATTTTCTAAAAAGGAGGATGACTCAAATGCCTCTACTAACAGTTAATCAATTAACAAAAAATTTCGGTGGTCTTGCCGCTGTTTCACATGTCAATATCACATTAGAAAATAATGAATTAGTCGGTTTAATCGGTCCAAACGGTGCTGGGAAGACGACACTATTTAATCTACTAACAGGTGTTTATGAACCAAGTAGTGGAGATGTATTGTTAGATATGGATGGTAAAGAAGCGCGCTTAAATGGAATTAAACCTTATAAGATTGCAGATTTAGGTTTATCTAGAACTTTTCAAAATATTCGTTTATTTAAAGATTTGACAGTTATGGATAATGTCTTAATTGCGATGAATTCCAAAAATAAAGAAGGCTTCTTTAGTACAATTTTACGTTTACCGAAATTTTATCAAACTGAAGAAATGATGCGACAAAAAGTACGCGAACTTTTAAGTATCTTTGATTTAGAAGATAAAGAGGAAACATTAGCTAAGAATTTACCATATGGCCAACAACGTCGATTAGAAATTGTGCGAGCATTAGCAACGAATCCTAAAATTCTTTTCCTAGACGAGCCTGCAGCTGGGATGAATCCACAAGAAACTGCTGAATTAACAAAATTAATTCGTCAAATTCAAAAAGATTTTGGTTTAACAATTGTCTTAATTGAACATGATATGAATTTGGTTATGGATGTTTGTGAACGTATTTATGTGTTAGAATATGGTCAAGTTATCGCTGAAGGAAATCCAGATGAAATTAAGAATAATCCTCGTGTAATTGAGGCTTATCTAGGAGGGGAAATTTAATGTTAAAAGTTGATAATCTATCGGTTCGTTACGGTATGATTCAAGCCGTGCATAACGTTTCCTTCCACGTAAACCAAGGCGAGATTGTTTCATTGATTGGCGCAAATGGTGCGGGAAAAACAACGATTTTAAGAACTATATCAGGATTGATTCGTCCATCAGAAGGTTCAATTACATTTGAAGAACAAGCGATTGAGAAAGCTGCACCACAACGGATTGTTGCTTCTGGTCTGTCTCAAGTGCCAGAGGGGCGTCATGTTTTTGCTGGCTTGACAGTTCAGGAAAATTTAGAAATGGGTGCATTTTTACGCAAAGATAATAATATCAAAGCTGATTATGAACAAGTTTTTGCCAAGTTTCCTGTTTTAAAAGAACGTAAAAATCAAGATGCAGCAACCTTATCTGGTGGAGAACAACAAATGTTAGCGATGGGCCGTGCATTGATGTCTAAGCCTAAACTATTATTGTTAGACGAACCGTCAATGGGATTAGCACCAATTTTCATCCGTGAAATTTTTTCTATTATTCAAGAAATTCAACAACAAGGAACGACTGTCTTGTTGATTGAACAAAATGCACACATGGCTTTATCGATTGCTGATCGAGGATACGTATTAGAAACAGGTAAAGTGGTTCTTGAAGGAACGGGACAAGAATTGCTATCTAGTGAAGCTGTCAAGAAAGCATACTTAGGAGGGTAAAGAATGAGCGTAAGTGATTTTATGGCCACAGATTTAGTTACTGTAACGCCTGACACACCAATTTTTGATGCAGTAGATTTGATGAAAAAGCATGACATTCATCGTTTACCAGTTTTAGAAAATAATCAATTAGTAGGATTGATTACAGAAGGAATCATTCAAGAAGCGATGCCTTCAAAAGCGACAAGCTTGAGCGTTTATGAAGTTAATTATTTGTTAAACAAAACAACTGTACGCGATGTAATGATAAAAGATATCGAGACGATTTCGCCAGATGCATTGCTGGAAGATGCCATTGCATTAATGCGTGCGAAAAATATTGGTGTATTACCAGTTGTAGAAGGTTCAAATTTACAAGGAATCATTACCAATAATGATATTTTCGATGCTTTTCTAAAAATCACTGGTTATAACAATGGTGGTACGCGAGTAACCATACAAATTACTGAAGACCAAAAAGGAATTTTAGCTGATATTGCAAAACTATTAGCAAATAATGACTTTAGTATTGCAACAATTGTAGTCAATCGTGTAAGTGATGCGACAATTCTTGAAATTCAAGTGGAATCTCAAGAAGTTGTTACTATTCGACAAGCTTTAGAAGAAGCGGGTTACAATGTTGTAAATGCTGTATTAACGAATCAATAAAGATAAAACAGCTCCTCAAAAATGTTTGAGGAGCTGTTTTTTCCTGAAAATAGCAAAGAAGTGCAGTTTCTACTAGGAAATAAATAAATTTATGATAGAATGTAACTCGAGGTGAAAATTTTGAAAAAAAATAAAGACATTGAAGTACGCATTGAGGATACAAAAAAAACAATTAGCGGTTCAACTTATGATGTAACTGAGTTATATATTGGGAAGAAAAAAATTGGCGAAGTTTTAGCATACGGACCAAAGGAATTTCAAAGTTTTATGGATAATGAAGAATTAGGTGCAAGTAAGAGTTTAGATCTTGCAATTGAGTCGATTATCCGTCAATGGAACTTACATGAATAATTTCTAGAAATAGTAAAAAAAACTTGAAAAAAAGTGTTGCAAAGTAAAAAAGAATATTGTATTATAACTAAGTCAGGTTGATTAAACAACCTTTTGGAGGAGTAGCGAAGTGGCTAAACGCGACGGACTGTAAATCCGTTCCTTAGGGTTCAGTGGTTCGAATCCACTCTCCTCCACCATTGGGGTATAGCCAAGCGGTAAGGCAAGGGACTTTGACTCCCTCATGCGTTGGTTCGAATCCAGCTACCCCAGTTTTTATGGACACGTTTAAGACGTGTCTTTTTTTATTTGAATAAATTTTAATTTTACGATACTCTAAATAAAAAGGAGTGTTTAAGATGAAACTACCATTTAATTTAAAAGAAAAAATAACAGAAACAGCTGAACACATTCATGAAATCTCTAAGAAAGATGTTACAGTTAATTTGTTGAGAAAAGATGTAAAGGTAACACGGCCACGTCCAACTAAACATACCATCAAGTGGCGCTCTAAAAACTACTAAACGAGAAAACTTTCAACAGTTTTATGTTGAAAGTTTTTTTTATAACGAGTTTTGTTGGAATTTCGCGAGATAGTAGATATAATAAAGAGAAAAGAAGGAGGGGATAAAAAAATGGGAGATACATTGCCTGTATATATTCAAATACATGATGCAATTAAGGAAAAAATTGAAGCAAATTATTGGAAAATAGGAGATCGTCTTCCTTCAGAACGCGAACTATCTACCCAATTTGGTGTAAGTCGAATGACACTACGTCAAGCTATTCAAACATTAGCTGATGATGGGATTCTTGAAAGAAAGATTGGTTCAGGGACGTATGTTGCACGTAGAAAAGTTCAAGAAAAAATGACGGGCACAACCAGCTTTACCGAAATTATGTTGTCGCAAGGAAGAGTGCCATCTAGTCGCGCTATTTCTTATTTCTTTACTTCTCCAAGTTCTAGTGAGATGGATAAGTTACACTTAAAAAAAGATGATATTATTTTGAGAATGGAACGTATTCGTTTGGCAGATGATATTCCGATTTGTTTTGAAGTTGCGAGTGTACCTGAACAATTAATTCGTAAATATAGTAAATCAGAAATCACTTCATCTCTTTATCGAACGCTAGAAGAAAAGGGAGAGAAAAAAATTGGGGGTGCAAATCAAACTATTTCAGCAATGATTGCATCAGAAAAAATTGCTGATTATTTAGACATCAAAAAAGGCGATGCCATTTTACGCATGAGACAAGTTTCTTTTTTATCAGACGGGCAACCCTTTGAGTATGTTCGTAGTCAATATGTGGGTAATCGTTTTGAGTTCTTTTTAGACAAATAAAACAAGCTGGAGCATGCTTCAGCTTGTTTTATTTGTTATAGGAATCTCTACATAGGAATATTCCCCATCTTCAAATGATACTTGACCATTTAACAAATCGATAACTGCTTGTTTAAAACCTTCTTCATTTTGTACCATGACACATAAGGTAATACTTTCTAAAAATTGAGTATTTTTAACGAAAAGTTGATTTTGATCCAAGAAATGTTGTAACTTTCCTAATAATGGATAGTCTATTTGCACAAAAATTTCTTTTTGAAGTTTCCCCTCAACAATACCGATTTCATTTAATGCATGAGAAACAGCACTTGAATAGGCACGAATGAGTCCACCAGAACCAAGTTTTGTTCCACCAAAATAGCGAGTAACCACTGCTACGACATTAAGTAATTCGTTTTTTTTCAAAACTTCTAACATAGGGACTCCGGCAGTACCGCTTGGTTCGCCATCATCGCTCGAACGTTGAACTTCATTTTTTTCACCTAATACAAAGGCACTGCAATTATGGTTAGCTTTCCAATGTTCTTTTTTTAATGATTGAATAAAATCTTTTGCTTCATCTTCTGATTCAATTCGTTTTAATGAACAAATAAAGCGTGATTTTTTAATTTCTATTTCACTTTGTCCATCTTCTTTAATGGTCAAATAGGTCTCAATCAAGATAGCTCACTCCTTTTCTCTAGTATAGAAAAAAAGTGATCAATTTTCAAATGGATGCAAGTCTTGCAATTTAGTTATGAAAGCGTAATAATAAATATAAGGAGGGGTAAACCATGGTGAGACGTAAAAAAAAGTATGATGTTATTACAAATTATCTAGCAAATAATGGTGGTTCGCAAGTGACGTTAACGTTTACTCAATTTGACGAATTATTATTTCCAGCGAATGGTTTACCTAGAACTGCTAGAATAACGCTTGACTGGTGGGCAAATGATTATAAACATCCTGAAAAAGGAGCCTATGCATGGATTAATGCAAAATATGAAGTAGTTCATGTTAATTTAGAGAAAGAATATGTTGTATTTCGTCCATTAGTGAAATCAACTTGGCTAGAGCTAAGTTGAAGGAAGCGTTGACAAAGAATAAGTTTATTTTATAATAGAATTATGGGTTGTTATTAAATACTATAATGATAATTAATATTGAATGATTAAGGGGAGATTTATCATGGCAAAAAAAACCATTATGTTAGTATGTTCAGCAGGAATGAGTACCAGTTTATTAGTGACAAAAATGCAACAAGCGTCCGAGGCGAAAGGTTTAGATACGGATATTTTTGCAGTGTCAGCATCTGATGCAGACAATTACTTGGCCAATAAAGATGTTAATGTGTTGCTATTAGGTCCTCAAGTTCGTTTTATGAAAGGCGATTTCGAAAAACGCCTAGCACCAAAAGGCATTCCTTTAGAAGTAATCAACATGGCAGATTACGGAATGATGAATGGTGAGAAAGTATTACAACAAGCGTTAGATTTGATTGGCGAATAATTCACCCCTTCATAAATAAAAATTAGTAAAGCGAGGAAATCGATAAAATTTCCTCGCTTTTTTGCGTAGTTATAAGTAGGAGGGATGCTGAGATGAATGAGTTAGGTAGACAAATTGCTCTTTCTAAAAATGAATTGCCTGCACCACTAGCTAATATGGTTTTACGGGAAGCCATTGATTTAGCACAGGGGAGATGTCAGCGATGTGGAAGTCTATTTTCTAAGCAAGAACAGTTATTGCCAAATGGAAATTATTATTGTGTAGATTGCTTACAATTTGGACGTTTGACAACTGAAGATGTTTTACTGTCTAAAGAAGAAACAGAATACAAACATCGTAAGGTTATTTTTAACTGGCAAGGAACATTAACACCACCACAACAAGAGATTGCGGACACTATTTTAGAAAATAGACAAAAAAAGCAACATTTTTTGATTTGGGCTGTTACGGGATCAGGAAAAACTGAAATGATCTTTCCAATTATCAAACAGGTATTATCAATAGGAGGACGTGTGGGTGTTGCTTCACCAAGAATAGATGTCTGTCGTGAGCTGTTTCCAAGAATTCAACAGGCGTTTCCTAAAGAAAACACGTTATTATTGTATGGTGATTCAGAAGAAAAATATCGTTATAGTAAACTAACTGTCTGCACAACCCATCAATTATTTCACTTTTATCACGCATTTGATTTACTAATTGTAGATGAAATTGATGCTTTTCCTTATGAAGGTAATCCCCAATTACGTTTTGCAGTGGACCAAGCAATTAAACCGATAGGCCACTATATATATTTAACTGCAACACCATCCCAACAGCTATTAAAAGAAGTCCAAGATACTTTTGCAATTATGAAGTTACCCATTCGTTATCACCGACGTCCTTTAATTAATCCAGAGGTCTGTTGGTATGAATATTGGCAGACATGTTATCAGCGTAAATGGAAATTAAGAAAATTGCTTCGTTTGTTAAACGAATTACTCAAAAATAATGCAGTTTTAGTATTTTGTCCTAGCATCATTTATATGAAGAAACTATATGCAGCAGTCAAAGTGCATTTTCTACCAGAGATGATTGCTTGTGTATCATCCCAAGATGCGCAACGAAAAGAAAAAGTGCAGGCAATGAGGGAGCAAGTATATCGAGTATTGTTTACTACAACCATTCTTGAAAGAGGGGTGACTTTTGAAAAAGTTTCGGTGATTATTATGGGAGCTAATCATCCGGTTTATACAAAATCAGCACTTGTTCAAATTGCTGGTAGGGTTGACCGCAAAGGTGATTTTAACTATGGTCGAGTTATTTTTTTCTTGAATCAACAAACAACGGCAATTCGTCAAGCTTGTCGAGAAATTAAAGAAATGAATGATTTGGCAAAACAGGTGGTAGACTAATGCGATGTAATTGGTGTCAAAAAATAATTATTCGTAATTTGACCATGCAAGAACTATTCTGGCCTTTTCATCTAGAAGAAGCTAGATGTCCATCCTGTTCAGAATCACTTTCAACTATCACTTCATTAAGCTGTCCAACATGTAAAAAGGTCGGAAAATCGACACAATGCCAGGATTGTTTGCGTTGGCATAAAATTTATCCAGCTTATAATTTTAAACATGAAGCTTTTTTTCAATATGATGAGTCCTTTCAACAATGGATTCATCAATACAAGTTTTTAGGAGACTATCGTTTGCGAAAAACATTTGTTGCTGAATTGCGTCATTTTTTCAAGAGAGAAAAATTTGATATCGTTTGTGCGATTCCTTTATCTCAAGAACGTTATCTTAAGCGTGGTTTCAACCAAGTAGAAGGTATGCTAGAAGCAGCCAATATTAAAGTAGAAAAGATACTAGAGAAAAAAATCAATACGTTACCACAAGCAGAAAAAAACCGTGCAGAAAGGTTGCTAACACCACAACCATTTGACGTTGTAGCTAAAGAAAATCAGCTTAAAGGAAAACGAGTTTTATTAGTCGATGATGTCTATACAACAGGACGAACTTTATTCCATGCAGCCGATGCTCTAATTCCTTATCAGCCAAGAGAAATAAGAACTTTATCTTTAGCAAGATAAAATATTTTCTGTTTTTGATACCGATTTCTTTTGCATTTATAACAAAGTTCGATATAATAGAAATAAGAAGAGGAATATAGAGTGGTCCTTATTCCTCTTTAATTGGTAGATGAAAGGGGCAATTGTTATGTTTAGATATAATGTACGCGGAGAAAATATTGAAGTTACTGAGGCAATTCGCGACTACGTGGAGAAAAAAGTAGGGAAATTAGAACGCTACTTTAGTGATGCACCCGATGCAACAGCTCATGTAAATTTAAAAGTTTACACAGAGAAAACAGCGAAGGTAGAAGTCACAATTCCACTTCCATATCTTGTATTACGTGCGGAAGAAACATCACCAGATTTATATGCAAGTATTGATTTGGTTGTCGATAAATTAGAACGTCAAATCCGCAAATTCAAAACAAAAATTAACCGTAAATCTAGAGAAACAGCTTTACCGGATGTACAAGCAACAATTTTTGCAGTAGCTGAGGAAGCCGAAGAAGACAACGGTCCTGAATTAGATATTGTTCGTACGAAACGTCTTTCATTAAAACCAATGGACAGTGAAGAAGCTGTATTACAAATGAATATGCTAGGCCATAACTTCTTCATCTTTGAAGATGCAGAAACAAATGGCACAAGCATTGTTTATCGTCGTAGAGATGGCAAATATGGCTTAATTGAAACAGATTAATAAATTAAATGAAAAATCCAGGTGGGAACGCTTGGATTTTTTATTTTTTTACGCTTTCCTTAAAAAGTAAAATCGCTCAGTGTGAATTAGCGGAAAAAGTAGCAATCAAAGGAAACAAGTGATAAAATGGATTGGAGACTTTCCTATGTTATATTAGGAAGTAGAACAATGTTTAAAAGGAGAATCGTAAAGGAATGGCCAACTTTTTTAGAACACTGATTGAAAATGATAAAAAAGAAATTAAACGACTAGATCAAATGGCAAATAAAGTCGAAGCATTAGCAGACCAAATGAGTGTATTGTCAGATGAAGAATTACGTGCAAAAACTGATGAATTCCGTCAACGTTATCAACAAGGAGAAACTTTAGACGAATTATTAACAGAAGCATTTGCAGTTGTCCGTGAAGCGGCGAAACGAGTACTAGGACTATATCCATATCATGTACAATTAATGGGAGGGATAGTCTTACATGACGGGAACATTCCAGAAATGCGTACCGGTGAAGGTAAGACATTAACTGCGACAATGCCTGTTTATTTAAATGCCTTGACAGGCGAAGGCGTTCATGTTGTAACTGTGAATGAATACTTAGCAACACGTGACTCAACTGAAATGGGGGAATTGTATAATTTCTTAGGAATGACAGTTGGTCTAAATATCAACTCAAAATCTTCAGAAGAAAAACGTGCAGCTTATGCATGTGATATCACATATAGCACTAACAATGAACTAGGTTTTGATTATTTGCGTGATAACATGGTAGTATATCGCCATCAAATGGTACAACGACCATTGAATTATGCTATTGTCGATGAAGTAGACTCAATTTTAGTCGATGAAGCAAGAACCCCGTTGATTATTTCTGGACAAGCAGAAAAATCAACAGCTTTATATGTACGTGCTGATAATTTTATCAAACGTTTGAAAGAAGAAGAGGACTATAAAATTGATGTTCAATCAAAAACAATTAGTCTAACTGAAACAGGAATTGAAAAAGCTGAAGAGACATTTGGTTTAGATAATTTATATGACATTGAAAACACAGCATTAACACACCATCTAGATCAATCATTACGGGCAAACTATATCATGATTCGCGATATTGATTATGTTGTACAAGATAATAAAGTAATGATCGTAGACCAATTTACAGGTCGAATTATGGATGGCCGACGTTATTCTGATGGGCTACATCAAGCAATTGAAGCCAAAGAAGGCGTAGAAATTGAAGATGAGACAAAAACAATGGCATCTATTACTTTCCAAAACTTCTTCCGTATGTATAAAAAACTAGCAGGTATGACAGGGACGGCGAAGACAGAAGAAGAGGAATTTAGAGAAATTTATAATATTCAAGTATTCCAAATTCCAACCAATAAACCAGTTGTTCGTGATGACCGTGCAGATTTGTTGTATCCAACATTAAGCAGTAAGTTTAAAGCTGTAGTTCAAGATATTAAAGAACGTCATCGTAAAGGACAGCCTGTTTTAGTGGGGACAGTTGCTGTAGAGACTTCAGAATTATTATCAAATATGCTAGATGAAGAACGTATCCCGCATGAAGTTTTAAATGCGAAAAACCATTTTAAAGAAGCTGAAATTATTTTAAACGCTGGTCAAAAAGGTGCTGTTACGATTGCAACTAACATGGCTGGGCGTGGTACTGATATTAAATTAGGTTTAGGGGTTGCTGAAGTTGGCGGTTTAGCTGTTATTGGGACTGAACGCCATGAATCTCGTCGTATTGATAATCAGTTACGTGGACGTGCAGGACGTCAAGGGGATCCCGGTGTTTCACAATTTTATTTGTCTTTAGAAGATGATTTGATGAAACGTTTTGGTTCAGAAAGAATTAAAGTATTTTTGGATCGTTTAAACATTGATGAAGAGGATTCTGTGATTCAAAGCCGAATGTTTTCAAAACAAGTAGAATCAGCACAAAAACGTGTGGAAGGAAATAACTACGACACTCGTAAAAATGTCTTGCAATATGATGACGTGATGCGTGAACAACGTGAAGTAATTTATCGTCAACGTCAACAAGTAATTATGGAAGAAAGTTCATTGTCTGATGTATTAATGAGTATGGTTAAACGGACAATTGATCGCGTAGTTGATGGTCATACGGATGTAGAAGCTCATCAATTAAACCGGATCGGAATTGTTGATTTTGCAGGTAGTGTATTGGTTCATGAAGATTCTATCTCTGTTGCTGATCTTGAAGATAAAGATCCACAACAAGTGAAAGAATATTTAATGCAACGGGCACAAGAAAAATTTGATGAAAAAGTGGCGCAATTAAATAGTCCAGAACAATTACTAGAATTCCAAAAAGTAGTAATTTTACGAGTTGTCGACTCAAAATGGACGGACCATATTGATGCAATGGATCAATTACGTCAATCAATCGGGTTACGTGCTTATGGTCAAAATAACCCACTCGTTGAATATCAAACAGAAGGTTATACTATGTTTGAAAACATGGTTGGTGCAATTGAATATGATGTTACACGCTTATTCATGAAAGCTGAAATTCGACAAAATGTCCAACGTGAGCAAGTAGCTCAGACTGAGGTGCATCCAACAGAGCAAACTGACACCAATACAGCTGAAAAGCGTCCAGTTCAAGTAACTAAAGTTGGTCGTAATGATCCATGTCCTTGCGGAAGTGGAAAGAAATATAAGAACTGCCACGGTAAAGGTAAGTAGAAAAAATAGGAAATAAAGAGACAATTTATTTGTACTCTTCGGGGGGCTGGTCATATAAATTGTCCAGCCCTTTAATTGTCTAAAATTAAGAAAGAAGGAATTTAAATGGAAATTGCTGAGATTCGCAACCAACTTGAAGAAATGAATGAAAAAATTATAAGCTTTAGGGGGTCTCTTTGACCTCGAACAATTAGAAGAAGACATTGCAGAAGCAGAACACCGCATGGCTGAACCAGGATTTTGGGATAATTCCGAAACAGCACAACAAATAATTAATGAGAATAATGCCAACAAAGAAACCTATGACCAATTTAATCATTTAGCTAATGGCGTTGAAGAGTTAGAAGTGATGGTAGAAATGTTGCAGGAAGATCCGGATCCAGAAATTGAGGCCGAGTTAGTTGCTGGTATTAAAGGTTTGCGTGAAGCGATGAATACGTATGAGTTATCAATGCTATTAGATGGACCGTATGACCGTAATAATGCCATTGTAGAATTGCATCCTGGAGCTGGTGGGACGGAATCACAAGATTGGGGTAGTATGTTGTTACGCATGTACACACGTTGGGCTGAACAACATGATTATCAAGTAGAGGTGTTGGATTATCAAGCTGGTGATGAAGCGGGAATTAAGAGTGTTACTTTATTGATTAAAGGCCATAATGTATATGGGTATTTGAAATCTGAAAAAGGCGTTCATCGATTAGTACGTATTTCACCGTTTGATTCAGCTAAACGACGTCATACTTCGTTTTGTTCAGTAGATATCATGCCTGAATTAGATGCTACAATTGAAGTAGATATTAATTCAGATGATTTAAAAATTGATACGTATCGCGCAAGTGGTGCAGGAGGCCAACATATTAATAAAACAGAGTCGGCTGTCCGAATTACGCACATTCCTACTGGAACAGTAGTAGCTAGCCAAGCGCAACGTTCACAGTTGAAAAACCGCGAACAAGCAATGAGTATGTTACAAGCAAAACTATATCAATTAGAAGTTGAAAAACAAGAGCAAGAAGCGGCGGCTTTACGTGGTGAACAATTGGAAATTGGTTGGGGATCGCAAATTCGGTCGTACGTATTTCATCCGTATTCAATGGTAAAAGATCATCGTACGAATTTTGAAACAGGTAATGTTCAAGCGGTAATGGATGGCGATTTAGATGGTTTCATTGATGCCTATTTAAAATTAAAATTAAATCAAAATAACTAAAAGTCATTTAATTGAAATAAAAATGTAACTTACTGAAAGCTTGTTGCAATATAGGCATGCTATAATGAGCCAGTATGAATAAAAGTGATTGGAGAGATAGCCATGATTGAAATGCAAGATGTAATGAAAAAGTACTCTAATGGTACAACAGCTATCCGTAATCTTTCGGTTTCAATTAATCAAGGTGAATTTGTTTATGTCGTTGGACCATCCGGCGCAGGAAAATCTACCTTTATCAAGTTAATGTATCGAGAAGAAAAACCTACAAAAGGCATGTTGAGTGTTGCAGGTTATGAGTTAACAAAAATAAAACGTCGTGATGTATCCCTTTTACGTCGTGAAATTGGAGTAGTTTTTCAAGATTATAAATTACTGCCAAAGAAAACTGTCTATGAGAATGTGGCATACGCAATGCAAGTAATTGGTCGTAAACCTCGTGAGATCAAAAAACGTGTGATGGAAGTCTTAGATCTAGTTGGATTGAAGCACAAAGTCCGTGTTTTCCCTAGTGAGCTTTCAGGTGGCGAACAACAACGTGTGTCGATTGCTCGTGCAATTGTAAATACACCTAAAGTATTGATTGCAGACGAACCAACCGGAAACCTTGATCCTGAGAATTCATGGGAAATCATGAAATTATTAGACCGGATTAATGGACAAGGGACAACAATTGTTATGGCGACACACAATAGTACAATTGTAAATACGATTCGTCATCGTGTAATTGCCATTGAAAATGGACGTATTATTCGAGACCAGGTGGAAGGAGAGTACGGCTACGATGATTAGAACTTTTTTTCGACACGTTTTAGAAAGCTTGAAGAGTTTACGTCGTAATGGATGGATGACCATTTCTTCCATTAGTGCAGTAACGATTACCTTGACTTTATTAGGTGTTTTCTTAGTTGTTATCATGAATACAGTGAAATTAGCACAAGATATGGAAGAAAACGTAGATGTTTCCGTTTTTGTTACTTACGGAACAGATGATAAAGGGAAAGAGGAATTAGAAAAACAATTAAAAGAAATTCCTCATGTAAAATCCGTAGTATATTCAAGTCAAGATGAAGAATTAGATCGTATTAAAGAATCTTATGGAGATGTCTGGGGATTATTTGATCAAGACAATCCATTGTTAGACATTTTTGTGGTAAGTGCAACAGAGCCTCGTTATGTAAAAGATATTACTGAAGAAGCTGAAAAAATTACGAAATATGTGCATAAAGCCAGCTACGGGGAAGATTTATCTGATCGTATTTTTGGCATTGCGCAAGGTGTTCGGACTTGGGGCTTGATAGGTTCAGCTTTATTACTACTAGTGGCAATGTTTTTAATTTCAAATACGATTCGTATTACGATTTTATCGCGTCAACGTGAAATTCAAATTATGCGTCTTGTAGGAGCGAAAAATGGATACATTCGTTGGCCTTTCTTCTTAGAAGGCGGTTGGATTGGACTATTTGGAGCTGCTGTTCCAGTAGCTTTAATGTACTTTGGTTATCCAAGGTTCTTCAATATTATCAATCCAGTATTATTGCGATCAAACTATAGTTTATTAGCACCAGGAACGTTTACGATTCAAATTTGTGTGTTATTAGTGCTTATTGGTATGACAATTGGTTCATTGGGATCAGTTATCTCCATGAGACGTTTCTTAAAAATTTAATTCTATA
This sequence comes from Enterococcus sp. AMC2644, assembly GCF_058216475.1. Lineage (NCBI taxonomy): Bacteria > Bacillati > Bacillota > Bacilli > Lactobacillales > Enterococcaceae > Enterococcus > Enterococcus sp. AMC2644. The sequence continues at coordinate 485,792 of NZ_CM177095.1, read as the reverse complement.
AAACTTCAAGTACGTCGTTCATTTGACATACTTGAAGTTTTTTTTTTGAAAAAAAGAATTACCTCATTTTTATCAATAAGTATTTTCCAAGCTTTTGAGATGATGGTAAAATAGAAATGATGGTAATGTATTGATTATGAAAAAAATGAGGGATTATAGATGAAAAAAAGAACATTATTGCTCCCGCTTATCGGGCTATCACTTTTAATGACAGGTTGTGCCAAATGGATTGATCGTGGTGAATCTGTGACTGCCGTAGGCTCTTCAGCGTTGCAACCATTAGTTGAAACTGTTGCAGAAGCTTACCAAACTGAGAATCCTGGGAAATTTATCAATGTCCAAGGTGGCGGAAGCGGGACAGGTTTAAGTCAAGTGCAATCTGGCGCTGTGGATATTGGCAATTCAGATTTGTTTGCTGAAGAGAAAAAAGGAATTGACGCAGATGCGCTAGTCGATCATAAGGTGGCAGCTGTAGGAATTACTCCTATTGTTAATAAAGAAGTAGGGGTTTCAGATATCTCCTTAGAAAATTTGAGGAAAATCTTTTTAGGCGAAATCACTAACTGGAAAGAAGTAGGTGGAAAAGACCAAGAAGTTGTTCTGTTAAATCGTGCCGCTGGAAGTGGGACTCGTGGAACTTTTGAGAAATGGGTCTTAGATGGTGAGACAGCTAAGCGTGCACAAGAACAAGATTCAAGTGGAATGGTGCGTCAAATTATTGCTGACACACCTGGAGCTATCAGTTATGTTGCTTTTTCGTATGTTACTGATGATGTTGCAACCTTATCAATTGATGGGATTGAACCAATTGATGAGAATGTAACAACTAATGATTGGATTATTTGGTCTTATGAGCATATGTATACCAAAGGCAAACCAACAACATTAACAAAAGAGTTCCTAGATTATATTCTTTCCGAAGAAGTACAAATGAGTGTAGTAGGGGAGCTAGGATATATTCCAGTATCTAAAATGGAAGTAGAACGTGATTGGGAAGGAAATATTATTAAGTAGCTTTACACAAAATTTACAAAGTTCTCTTAATCTTTACAAAACGTTAAACTAAAATTGACGTTGGAACGTTACACTGAGTGAGAGCGAAAATCTTAGTTTTTGAGGAGGAACCCTCGTGGAAGAAAATGTAAAAGAATTGTTAACAAAAAAATCAAAACGCGCCAAAATGGAGCAAAGAGGACGGTTTATCAGTTTCCTATGTATCGCCTTAATTGTTTTGGTCGTAGTTTCTATTTTTTATTTTGTAGCAAGTAAAGGACTGGCTACTTTCTTTACCGACAAGATAAATGTGTTTGATTTCTTATTTGGAACAAATTGGAATCCAAGTCAAGTTGGACCAGACGGGCAGCCAATGGTAGGGGCGTTACCAATGATTGTTGGTTCGTTTGTCGTAACATTTTTATCAGCAATAGTCGCAACCCCATTTGCCATTGGTGCAGCTGTTTTTATGGTAGAAATTTCACCTAAACAAGGACAAAAAATCTTACAACCAGTTATTGAACTCTTAGTTGGTATTCCATCAGTAGTTTATGGATTTATTGGTCTATCTGTGATTGTACCTTTTGTTCGTTCCATTTTTGGTGGTACTGGATTTGGGATTTTAGCTGGAACGTTTGTTTTATTCATTATGATTTTGCCAACTGTTACTACCATGACAGTAGATGCATTAAAAGCTGTTCCTCGTCATTATCGTGAAGCGTCATTGGCTTTAGGAGCTACTCGCTGGCAAACAATTTATAAAGTAGTTTTACGTGCTGCAGTGCCAGGAATTTTGACAGCCGTTGTGTTTGGGATGGCTCGTGCTTTTGGTGAAGCTTTAGCAATTCAAATGGTCATTGGTAATGCTGCATTATTGCCAACTAGTTTAGTTACACCTGCTTCAACTTTAACCTCGATTTTAACAATGGGTATCGGAAATACCATTATGGGTACAGTTGAAAATAACGTGTTGTGGTCATTAGCACTAATCTTATTATTAATGTCATTACTATTTAATATTGTCATTCGTATTATTGGGAAGAAAGGGGCGTTGAAATAATGAACGCAAAACGTGCAGATAAAATCGCTACTGGAATTTTATATGGGATTTCAGGAATTATCGTTTTAATTCTAGCGTCATTATTAGCTTATATCCTTGTCCGAGGAGTTCCTCATATTTCTTGGGAATTTTTAACACAACCTTCTAAAGCATATCAAGTAGGTGGTGGGATTGGTATCCAGTTATTTAACTCTTTCTACTTGTTATTTATTACCATGCTTATTAGCTTTCCAATTTCTTTAGGAGCAGGGATCTATTTATCCGAATATGCAAAAAAGAACTGGGTAACGGATGTGATTCGTACATCAATTGAGATTTTAAGTTCTTTACCGTCTGTTGTAGTTGGTTTGTTTGGTTTTTTGATTTTTGTTATTCAATTTGAATATGGTTTTTCAATTATTTCTGGGGCTTTAGCATTAACATTTTTTAACTTACCTTTGCTAACGAGAAATGTGGAAGAATCATTGCGTGCAGTCCATTATACACAGCGTGAAGCGGGGCTTGCTTTAGGACTATCTCGTTGGGAAACAGTCTTACGAGTAGTAGTGCCAGAAGCAACACCTGGGATTTTGACTGGGGTTATTTTGAGTTCCGGACGTATTTTTGGAGAAGCGGCAGCCTTGATTTATACAGCTGGTCAAAGTGCGCCAGCTTTAGATTTCAGCAATTGGAATCCATTGAGTGTTTCAAGTCCGATTAGTATTTTCCGTCAAGCGGAGACATTAGCGGTTCATATTTGGAAAATCAATACGGAAGGTACAATGCCAGATGGTGTAGCTGTATCTGCAGGAGCATCTGCCGTATTAATTATCGCTGTTTTAGCTTTCAACTTCGGCGCACGTGCAGTTGGAAAAAAACTGCATAAGAAAATGACGTCAGCATAAGGAGAATGACTATGAAAGAATATAATTTGGACGAACGTAATATTATTACGATGGAAGGCAAAGATGTTATTGTGCATACAAACGATTTACATGTATTTTATGGCAATAACGAAGCAATTAAAGGCGTAGATTTAGCCTTTGAAAAAAATAAAATTACTGCCTTGATTGGTCCTTCAGGATGTGGAAAATCAACCTATTTACGCTCTTTAAACCGGATGAATGACGGTATTGCAAATACCAAAGTAACTGGCGAAATCATGTATAAAGGTGTCAATGTAAATTCTTCAGAAGTTGACGTCTATGAAATGAGGAAACGGATTGGAATGGTATTCCAACGCCCAAACCCCTTCAGTAAATCAATTTATGAAAATATCACCTTTGCATTGAAACGTCATGGTGAAAAAGATAAAAATAAATTAGATGAAATTGTAGAAACAAGTTTGAAACAAGCCGCTTTATGGGATCAAGTAAAAGATTCACTGGATAAAAGTGCGCTTGCGTTATCAGGTGGACAACAACAACGTCTATGTATTGCTCGGGCAATTGCAATGAAACCTGATATTTTATTATTAGATGAACCAGCCAGTGCGTTAGATCCAATTTCAACTGGTAAGGTAGAAGAAACATTAATCAATTTAAAAGAAGAATATTCAATTGTTATCGTAACCCACAATATGCAACAAGCGGCGCGTATCAGTGACTATACAGCCTTCTTCTATTTAGGCAATGTTATTGAATATGATGTGACATCAAAAATCTTTACACGTCCAAAAATTCAAGCAACAGAAGATTATGTATCAGGACACTTTGGTTAGTGGGAAACGGAGGTAAAACAATGGGACAAGAGATTATTTCATCAAAAGATTTGCATTTATATTATGGTGAAAAAGAAGCATTAAAAGGCATTGATATGACGATTAATCAAGGTGAAATCACAGCGATGATTGGACCTTCAGGATGTGGAAAATCAACCTATTTACGTTGCTTAAACCGTATGAATGATTTGATTCCAAACGTAACAATCACAGGAAGTGTGGTTTACAAAGGAAAAGATATATATAGCCCCAAAACAGACACAGTAAATTTACGTAAAGAAATTGGAATGGTGTTTCAACAACCGAACCCATTTCCATTTTCGATTTATGAAAATATTATTTATGGATTGAAATTAAAAGGTGAAAAAGATAAACAAGTATTTGATCAAGTAGTAGAAGAAAGCTTGAAAGCCGCTTCTGTTTGGGAGGATGTTAAAGACAAATTGCATACGAGCGCTTTAGCTTTGTCTGGTGGACAGCAACAACGAGTATGTATTGCACGTGTATTAGCAGTGAATCCAGAAATCATCTTATTGGATGAACCAACAAGTGCCTTAGATCCAATTTCTTCAGGGAAAATTGAAAATACATTATTAGAGTTGAAAGAGAAATATACGATGATTATGGTTACCCATAATATGTCCCAGGCTTCTCGTATTTCTGATAAAACAGCTTTCTTCTTGAACGGTGACTTGATTGAATTTAATGACACAAAGAAAATTTTCTTAAATCCAGGTAAAAAAGAGACAGAAGATTACATTTCTGGTAGATTTGGATAACAAAATTTGTTTTAATGAAGTAAATCATGAAAACTTAAAGGGGAGAAAATCAAATGTTGCGTACACAATTTGAAGAAGACTTATTAAATCTGCATAATCAATTTTATGAGATGGGTATGATGGTAAGTAAAGCAATCCATAAATCTGTTCGTTCATATGTGAAACATGACAAAGCTTTAGCAAAAGAAGTCATTGAACGAGATGAACACATTAATGATCTTGAAATTTTATTAGAGAAAAAAAGCTTTGAGATGATTGCTTTACAACAACCAGTAACCACCGACTTGCGTAAAATTATTACAGTTATGAAAGCTAGTTCTGACTTAGAACGTATGGGGGATCATGCAGTATCTATCGCAAAATCAACTATTCGTGTCAAAGGGCAAGAACGTATTGCTGAAGTAGAAAAAGATATTTCAGATATGTCTGATTACGTGAAAAAAATGGTGGATAACATTTTAGTTGCGTATGTGAAAACAAACCAAGAAGATGCAAAAATGATTGCTAAGATGGATCAGCGTGTGAATGAATATTATGAAAAAATTTACTATGAAACAATTGCAGCAATGAAAGCTAATCCTGAAACAGTAGTAAGTGGTACTGACTATATTAATGTGGCACAGTATTTAGAGCGGATTGGTGACTACGTAACGAATATTTGTGAATGGATCGTTTACTTGGCAACAGGTAAAATCAGTGAGTTAAGTTCAAACCGTGATGAGTCATTATAATAGTAAAAAAACAAGGTGAACAGGCCTTGTTTTTTTTACTGTTCTTAAGATTGAGTAAAAGTTGGTACTTAAGACCTATGCATTTTATTTCAAAAGAGGGCATAATATGTGTGTAAGGAAAACTTGCATATAATAAATTTGCTTAAGGAGGCAATTTCCATGAACGAAAGAGAACGAATTTTGGATTTAGTAAAAAAAGGTGTACTTTCTACGGAAGAAGCCTTGGATTTGCTAGAAGGAATTGCGAAGGCGAAAGACGAATCACAAATTCAACGAGCTGCCGATGAAGTCACAGCAGAAAAAAAAGAAGACAGAAGTCAATTGATTGATGATATAGAAGATTTTGATTTAGAAAAAGATTTATCTGATGGAGAAGACGAGTTACGTCAAAAAGCAATAGAAGACAAAGCACGTTTAGAACAAATTTTGGATGAATTAGCAACTGAAGCGAATGAAGCATCTGTTGAATTAGATGAAGTTAATGCTGAAATCCAAGGTGTACACACAGAATTAAAAGAAGCACGTGAACGCTTGATGGAATTGAATACCAAAGAAGAGCTAGGCGAATTAGTCGAGGAAGATTTAGTAACACGTCAAGAACTTGAAGCAGAAGTAAAAACTTTAGAAGACTCACTAGAAGCTTTAAGAGATGAACGTGCAGGTTTAGAAGATCAACTAAAAAATATTCGTCGTAATCAATGGAACCACAAAAAAGAAAAAATTAGTCAAAAAATGGATATTCCAGAAGACTGGAAAGAACAAGCAACTGATACCTTAAACCAAGTTGGTGGCAAAGTAGCAGAAGCAAGTACACATTTAGGTCATTTCTTAAAGAAAACTTTCCAAGCTGTTTCTGAAACAGTGGGTGACAATGTTGAATGGAAAGATGTCAATCTACGTGTTCCAGGTGTAGCTACTCAGAAATTTGAGAAAACATTTGAATTTCCAGAAACACAAGCAAGTATCTTAGATATTAAAGTAGCTAACGGAAATGTTCAATTTGAAGCGTGGGATGAACCTGGTGTAAAAGTAGAAGCAAAAATTAAGCTTTATGGAAAAATGGATGCTGTCTCACCAGAAGCAGCATTTGACGAACGTAGTCAAATTAATGTAGATGATGAACGTATGTCTTTCCAAATCCCCAACAAACGTGTTCGTGCTGATTTAGTTTTCTATTTACCAAAACGCACGTATGATCACGTGTCAATTAAATTATTGAACGGGAATATCTTAGTTAATGAACTGGATGTAAAAGATATTTACACTAAATCGACTAACGGCAACATCGAGGTTGAGCAAATCAATGCTTCGATGTTAGAAATTGAAGGTGTAAACGGCGTTATCCAAGTAAATGGTGGCGAAATTTTAGATTCAATCATTGAAACGGTCAATGGTAGTGTGACAATGAGTGCAACACCACAGAACATTGGAATTTCCTTAGTTAATGGTGACGTTCGTTTAACTTTAAAAGAAGACACATTACGTCGTTTAAACGCAAATTCAGTTAACGGAAATGTTAAAGTTGCTTTCCCAGAAACATTAGGATTAGAAGGAACTGCGAAAACAAGTTTAGGTTCGATCAATAGTCGTTTGTCAGAGTACGAAATTGTTCGTCAAAAGAAAGAACGCATGAACCAGTTATTACAATTCCGTCGTGTCACTGAAAATGTTGCACAAATTGACCTTTCAACTACAACGGGTAATATTTATTTGAAAGATACAGATAAATAAGAGTAAAATGAAGAGAGGCAGAAGATGTGCTGGCACATCTTCTGCACCTAGTGAGAAATGAAGGATGGTGAAAATCATGAGAAAAAAATTAACAAAATCAAAAGACAATGTTGTCTTAACAGGAACTCTAGCAGGTCTTGCCGAGTATTTAAATATTGATCCGACAATTGTTCGTATTGTTTATGTCTTTTTAGCATTAATGGGATTTGGTGCACCAGTGTTACTTTATATCGGTATGGCAATTTTAATTCCAGCTGATCATTCTGAGCGTCCAAAACGTTATGGTAATGACAATAAATATTATACAAACAACAATTATCGTAGCAAAGGCACAACTAGTCCTCGCAAAGAAGCTGAAAAAGTAGAAGAAGAGGACTGGAGTGATTTCTAGTGAGTTATTTCCAACGCCTAATCATTAATATGTTGACATTTATTTCATTATCGGTGTTATTGCCACAAATGGTACATGTCCAAAGTATTATGATGGCATTATTGGCAAGTTTTGTGCTTTCAATTTTGAATGCTCTGATTAAACCAATTCTCACAATCATTTCTTTTCCCCTAACGTTGTTGACACTTGGTTTTTTCAGTTTTGTCATTAATGCTTTGATGCTACAATTCACTTCTCATTTTGTTGGTGCACACAATTTTGGTTTCTCCTCATTTGGATCAGCATTGCTGGTGGCTATCATTATGTCTGTTGTGAATATGATTGTGACTGAACATCACATGGAAAAATATCAGGCATCTTAATCCCTTAGATTTTGACGAATCTAAGGGATATTTTTTTATTTTGAAACATGCACAAAAATGTTGGTTTTTTTTGAGAAAATCTTTACTTTGGTAGTAACTTTGCTTATACAATGATAAAATAAAACGGAACCAAGGTTTAGAAAAGAGGGAAAAGTATGACAGAAACCGTAAAAGTAAAAGAACTAGCTACGGCTTTAAATTTAGAAATTGTTACTGGTGAAGAAGAAGCGCTTAATCGCGATATCAGAACAGCCGACGTTTCTCGTCCAGGCTTAGAATTAACAGGTTATTTTAATTACTATTCACATGATCGTTTGCAACTATTTGGAAGTAAAGAAGTGACCTTTGCACGTCGAATGATGTCAGAAGAACGATTGATGGTTATTCGTCGTTTGTGTGCAGAAGACACACCAGCCTTGATTGTTTCAAGAGGTTTAGATGTTCCTGAAGAAATGATTCAAGCTTGTAATGAAAAACAAATTCCAATCTTACGTTCAACCATTTCAACATCTCGTTTATTAGGACAAATGACTAGTTATTTAGATGGTCGTTTAGCAGCTAGAACGAATGTGCATGGGGTATTGGTAGATGTTTATGGATTAGGGGTTTTGATCCAAGGCGACAGTGGAATTGGCAAGAGTGAGACAGCTTTGGAATTAATTAAACGAGGTCATCGTTTGATTGCTGATGACCGTGTGGATATCTATAAGCAAGATGAATTAACGCTGATTGGAGAACCACCAAAAATCTTAGAACACTTAATTGAAATTCGCGGCATTGGAATTATTGATGTGATGAATTTATTTGGCGCTAGTGCAGTTCGAGGTTCGATGCAAGTTCAATTAGCCGTTTATTTAGAAGCATGGGCTAAAGATAAAAAATACGATCGTCTAGGTTCTTCTGATGAAGTCGTTCAATTAGGTGAAGTGGATATTCCACAAATAAAAATACCTGTCAAAACTGGACGCAATGTAGCAATTATCATTGAAGTTGCAGCAATGAATTTCCGAGCTAAAACGATGGGATATGATGCTACACAAGCGTTTGAAGATCGTTTAAGTCGACTAATTGAAGAGAATTCAGCTCTGTAGGAAGTGAGGCGTTAATATGGTAGGAACAATCAATCGTGTCGCTTTCGAATTGTTTGGGATTGCTATTTACTGGTATGCAATCATCATTATTTCGGGTGTAGTCATTGCTATGTGGTTAAGTTCTCGTGAAGCAGTTAGAGTTGGGTTGCGCTCAGATGATGTTTCAGATTTTATGCTTGCAGCATTACCGTTATCGTTTATTGGAGCTAGATTGTATTATGTTTTATTCAATTTAGAACCTTATATTCAAGACCCAATGCAAGTTTTTAATATTCGCTCAGGTGGTTTAGCGATTTATGGTGGTTTAATTGCAGGTGGAATCTGGCTTTATTTTTATTGTCAACGAAATTTTATTTCGACATGGACATTTTTGGATATTGCAGCACCAAGTGTTATTTTAGCACAAGGCATTGGACGTTGGGGAAACTTCATGAACCATGAAGCATTTGGTGGAGAGACCACACGTGGATTTTTAGAAATGTTGCATTTACCGACTTTTATTATTGATAATATGTATATAGAAGGTGCTTATCGTCAACCAACTTTTTTATATGAATCAATGTGGAATGTTCTCGGTTTTATTTTATTAATTTTCTTACGTAAAAAAACCGGATTGTTAAAACAAGGTGAAGTCTTTTTAAGTTATATTATTTGGTATAGCTTCGGAAGAATGTTTATCGAAGGTATGCGCACAGACAGTCTGTATTTATTTGGTCCTATCCGTGTGTCTCAATTGTTGTCATTTATCTTATTCATTGGCGGTTGGGCTATTTTTATCTGGCGTCGCAAAAAAGCCAATGATTTAAAGGATTATAACCGTTCTCGTGGTGAAAATGAATACTTAATCTAAAGGACAAAATTATTGAAATATGATAGACTTTAGAAAGCACAAAAGAAAATTTTGTTATAGATAGAGGAGGTTTCCGTTGTGAAACAGAAAATTGCAGTCTTAGGCCCCGGTTCTTGGGGAACTGCTCTTGCTCAAGTATTGGCTGAAAATGGTCATGATGTATCTATGTGGGGGCATAATCCAGCTCAAATTGATGAAATTAACACATATCATACGAATAGACATTACTTACCAAATATTAAAATTCCCGAAAGTATTATTGGCTATAAAGACTTAAAGGAAGCGATTATCGGTGTTGATGCAATTTTATTTGTTGTACCAACTAAGGCTGTTCGTAGTGTCGCCCAAGAAGTGGCTAAACACATCGAAGGTCAACCTTATATTATTCATGCTTCAAAAGGGTTAGAACAAGGAACACACAAACGAATTTCTGAAATCTTAACTGAAGAAATTCCAGCAGAACAGCGAAAAGAGATTATTGTATTGTCTGGACCAAGTCATGCTGAAGAAGTAGCTGTTCACGACATTACTACAATTACTGCGGCTAGTGAAATAGAAGAAGCAGCGAAATATGTGCAGGATCTATTTATGAATGACTATTTCCGCATTTATACAAATCATGATGTAATCGGTGTTGAAACTGGTGCAGCTTTAAAAAATATCATTGCTATCGGCGCCGGTGCTATTGCTGGGCTCGGTTTTGGGGATGATGCAAAAGCTGCAATTATGACACGTGGTCTAGCTGAAATTAGCCGTTTAGGCGTAGCAATGGGTGCTGATCCCTTAACCTTCATTGGTTTAAGTGGTGTTGGTGATTTAATTGTTACATGTACAAGCGTACATTCACGTAATTGGCGTGCCGGCAATTTATTAGGTAAAGGTAAAAATCTAGATGAAATCTTAGAGAACATGGGAATGATTGTTGAAGGAGTCGCAACGACAAAGGCAGCGATGGAATTAGCAGATAGTCTAAATGTTGATATGCCGATTACTGCAACAATTTATAGTGTTTTATATGAAGGAAAAGATATTCAGCAAGCAGCGAGAGATATTATGTTAAGAGACGGCAAAATAGAAAATGAATTCTCACAAAAATAGTTGCATGAAGGAGAACAATGTGATGAGAGTAAAAAAAGCAGTGATTCCAGCAGCAGGTTTAGGAACTCGTTTTTTACCTGCAACTAAAGCGATGGCAAAAGAAATGTTACCAATTGTTGACAAACCAACAATTCAATTTATCGTCGAAGAAGCATTAAAATCAGGTATTGAAGATATTCTGATTGTTACCGGCAAAGCGAAACGCCCAATTGAAGATCATTTTGATGCGAATTTAGAATTAGAAATGAACTTAAAAGAAAAAGGTAAAGATGAATTGTTGAAATTAGTCGAAGAAACAACTGATGTTAATTTACATTTTATTCGTCAATCTCATCCAAGAGGACTTGGACATGCAGTCTTACAAGCTAAAGCTTTTGTGGGAAATGAACCGTTTGTTGTCATGTTAGGTGATGATTTAATGGAAGATACCGTACCATTAAGTAAACAGTTAATTGACGATTATGAGTGTACACATGCTTCAACGATTGCTGTCATGGATGTTCCACATGAAGAAACGTATAAGTATGGAATTATTGATCCAGGCGATCAAGTAGAAGATGGCTTATACAATGTTAAAAATTTTGTTGAAAAACCATCTCCTGAAGAAGCACCTAGTGACTTAGCAATTATTGGTCGTTATTTGCTAACACCTGAAATTTTTGATATTTTAGAAAATCAAGAACCTGGTGCAGGTAATGAAATTCAATTAACCGATGCGATTGATACTTTAAATCAAACACAACGTGTATTTGCGAGAGAGTTTAAAGGAAAACGTTATGATGTCGGGGATAAGTTTGGTTTCTTAAAAACAAGTATTGAATATGGCTTAGTTCATCCAGAAGTCAAAGATAACTTAGAAGAATTTTTAATTGAAATTGGTCAAGAGTTAGCTGCTAAAAGACAACCAGTTGTTGAAGAGGTCGTCGAAGAAACAATTGAAACTGAAGAATGAAAAAAAGAATCTTTTTCGCTGAATAGCTAAAAAGATTCTTTTTCTTTAAAAAAATTAGCAAAGTGATATCGCTTTTATTTGTATAATAAATTTTGAAATGATATGCTTAATAGTGTAAGAACTAGAAAGTTTGAAGGGAGTTTTGTTATGACTGCTGGGGGAATCGCAGGATTGATTGCGGCTATTGCTTTTGCGGTACTTGTTTTATTCCTTGTTCGTGTATTGATTAAAGTGGACAAAACGGTCTCATCTGTGCAAACAACTATTACAGAAGCCAATAATACAATCAAAGTAGTGACTAGAGATGTGGATATTCTTTCAAGAGAAGTGGAAGGATTATTGGTCAAAAGTAATGAATTGTTACAAGATGTGAATCAAAAAGTGGCGACTATTGATCCATTATTTACAGCGGTGGCGGACTTAAGTACTAGCGTATCAGAACTAAATTATTCTGGACGAAACTTGGTTTCTCGTTTAGGAACTTTGGGCCGTACAACAGCTCAAGCAACAATTGCTGGTAAAGTTGGACAAACAGCAATGAAATTTTTTAATAAAAACAAAGAAAATGCAGAATAATCGGAGGGAACCATATGAGTAAAAAGGGCGGATTTTTATTAGGTGCAGTTATTGGCGGTACCGCTGCAGCAGTAACAGCATTATTATTAGCTCCTGAATCAGGAAAAGCATTACGTGATAAATTAGGAAAACAAATTGACGATTTATTAGATGCTGCTTCTGATTATACAGATATTGCTAAAGAAAAAGGCGATGATTTAACTGATTTAGCTAAGGAAAAAGCTAGTGAATTTGGCCAACAAGCAGAAGATTTAGCACAATCTTTAAAAGAAAAAGTAACAAATTCTTATGAAGATTTTCAGGATGTCTCTTCAGACTTTACTGATGATGTACAAAATCAAACGAGTGAATTTGCAAATCGTTTCAAAAAAACAGCCAATGATGTAGCTGAAGAAGCTTCAGATGTTGCCGATGATATTATTATCGATGTGAAAGATACCGCAGATGATCTTCAAGAGACTGTTGCAGATGGTGTAGACGATGTTAAAGAAATTGTGTCGGATGCCAAAGAAGAAGCAGCAGAAACGACGACAATTGCTCAAGACGACTTTGAAGAGTCAGTTGAAGAATTAAAAGAAAAAATTGAAGAAAACAATCCAGAAGCATAAAAAAGAAGGTGGGGTGAACAACCTCATCTTTTTTTTAGAAAAATTGGCATAAAAACGAAAAGAATTACTGATGGTAAGTAAATTCTAGTACAAGTTGAAAAAATCACGATTATTGAAAGTATTAGTCATGGTGAATATGTTTTTTTATAGGAGCAGTGATTGCTGAAGATAAGTTGTATCATTTTGCAGTTCAAAATAAAACGATTCGAATTACCGAGCATGTCCACTTGGTAATTCGAATCGTTTTGTTTTAATCTATAATTTTCATCTCTTTCGAAGTTTTCGTAAATGATTTGCAGCCATCTTTGGTAACATATACACAGTCTTCAATTCGTACACCTACTTGATTTGGTAAATAGATACCAGGTTCGATTGAGAAACACATTCCTTCTTCGATAATGAGGTCATTTCCCGCTACAATTGAAGGAAATTCATGGATAGAAGTACCAATTCCGTGTCCTAAACGATGGTTAAAGGCTTCTCCATAACCGTAATCAGCAATAACATCGCGTGCAATTTTGTCTAATTGACTTGCTGTCATTCCGGGCTTGACAGCGGCTTGTGCAGCTTGTTGTGCTTCTAAAACAATCGCATAAATTTTTTCTTGAAAAGCAGTGGGCTCTTTATAAGCAACAGTTCGTGTTGCATCACTACAATAACCTTTCCAAACCACCCCTAAATCAAATAGGACTAATTCATTGGCTGTCACAGGCGTTTGATTAGGTGCACCATGTGGACTAGCTGCATGTGCACCGACTAAAACGGTAGTATCAAATGACATATGAGAGACACCTTTGCGTTTTAGTTGATAGTCAATCTCTGCAGCAATTTCCTCTTCAGTGACCCCTTCTTTAATCGCTGAAAAGCCGATTTCAAAAGCGACATCTGCCCAGTTGCCTGCTTCAATCAACGTGTCAATTTCTGTGGAAGTTTTATGCAATTGCATTTGTTGGATGACGGTAGTTAAATCTTTTGAAAAATCAGTCGTTGGAAAATAACTTGCAAGTTGCTCAAAGCGATCCAACGTAAAAGCTGATTTTTCAATAGCGAATTGTTGAGGCTTACCATAACGTGTTGTTAGTTCTGCAGCAATCATTTGCCAAGGGTTCTGAGTATCCAAATATCCTACAACCTCAAAAGGCCAACTACTTTGACGAGCAGTCTCTGCTTCCAAAGCTGGTGTAAATAAAAAAGGATCGTGAGTAGGCGAGAAGAAAAGGGCCAATACTCGTTCATGAGGATCACTGGTAAAACCCGATAAATAGGAGATGGTGTTAGGATTTGTGATATAAGCAATATCAACATTTTCTGCCAACATCCACCGAGTTAATTCATTCACTTTTTCTTGATTCATAAAGTACCTTCTTTCTTTAATAATTCTTTACTTATTGTACCACTATTCTGTCAAAATGATGTCAGTAAAATTATTTTCATGAAAATGAAACTAAAACGGTTGCAAATGTGAAAGAAATTTGCTATTCTATCTAAGAAATGTAAACAAGGTTTTCAGAAAATGAAAGTTGATAGGAGAAAATTAATATGGAGAAACAAACGATTACTATTTATGATGTTGCTCGTGAAGCTAATGTATCCATGGCTACCGTCTCTCGTGTTGTTAACGGAAATCCCAATGTCAAACCAGCCACTCGTAAAAAGGTACTTGAAGTCATTGATCGTCTTGATTACCGTCCGAACGCAGTTGCTCGTGGACTAGCTAGCAAAAAAACAACAACAGTAGGAGTAATTATTCCTGATGTCAGTAACATGTTTTTCGCTTCTTTAGCACGTGGGATTGATGATGTTGCAACAATGTATAAATATAACATTATTTTGGCAAACTCAGATGGCGATAGCTTGAAAGAAGTTAATGTATTAAATAATTTATTAGCGAAGCAAGTAGATGGTGTAATCTTTATGGGGCATCGTATTACTGATGAGGTTCGTGGTGAATTTTCACGCTCAAAAACGCCAGTTGTTTTAGCTGGTTCAATTGACCCAGATGAGCAAGTAGGAAGCGTAAATATTGATTATACTGCAGCAGCTAAAGATGCTGTAAGTTTATTAGCGAAAAATGGCAACGAAAAAATTGCTTTTGTGAGTGGTGCTTTAATTGATCCGATTAATGGACAAAATCGCTTAAATGGCTACAAAAATGCTTTAAAAGAAAGCAATTTGGAATATAATGAAGGCTTGATTTTTGAAGCACCTTATTCTTTTAAAGATGGTCTAGCAATTGTAGATCGTTTACTAAATAGCGGAGCAACAGCTGCATACGTGACTGATGATGAGTTAGCGATTGGTATTTTAGATGGCTTGTATGATCGCAATGTAAAAGTACCAGAAGAATTTGAAATTTTAACAAGTAATAATTCATTATTAACAGATGTTTCTCGCCCTCGATTATCAAGTGTAAGTCAACCACTTTATGATATCGGTGCGGTTGCGATGCGTCTATTAACAAAAATGATGAATAAAGAAGAAATTGATCAAAAAACAATTATTCTCCCTTATAACATTTTAGAAAAAGGTTCAACTAAATAATCAAAAAAATCTCGTAAACCGTTATTGGTCTACGAGATTTTTTTTAGCGCCTTCTAGTACTTGGTTGTGCTTTTGGAATAGCTTTTTTCCAATAATCAACATAGTTAGTATCAGTACCACCAATTCCAAAACGGAAACTTACTTTTGATGGACCACCTTTAGCCCAGTAAGAAGTAACAGTGTTACTTGGAATATTAAATGAAGTATTGTTAACGGTCATTCTTCCACCAGGTTTGGCACCCGTGAAATCAGAAACCTTGTATTCCTTGACACTCTTATCTAAATTGAATTCTTTATCGACTCCGATTACATCAGGGTTTGCTTGATAAATAGAATTAGCTAAGTACGCCATATATTGAGCAGTACGTTGCCCAGCATTTGAATCGGTAGGTTGACTATCATCGCGTCCAGCCCAACTACTTAAGGTAATACTTGGTGTTGAAACGACTAACCAAGAATCGACGTATTCATCGGTTGTCCCGGTTTTACCAACCCAGTCGGCATTACCTAAATTCCAATTGATATTATTAACATTAGCTATGAAATTCGTTGTAACACCTTCTTCAACAACGCTACGCATCATATTATTCATAATGGATGCTGTTGCTTTTGAATAAACTTGTACAGGATTTGCTTCATGTTTATAATACTCATTACCTTGTGAATCAGTAATAGATTCAATGAGATAGCCTTCTTGATACACTCCACCATTGGCTAATGTTTGGAAACCATTTGTTTGTTCTAAAGTTGTGACTTCAGGAACTCCTAAAGGTGCGGATTCATATTGCCAAGTATCAGTAGCTGGATAGTTCATTTTCTTCAAGTAATTATCATAAACAGCCTCGGTTGAGCCCATTTCTTCTAATGTTTTTTGATAAATATGGTAAGCTGGAATATTATTCGAATGAATCAATGATTCACGAATTGTTTGGAATGTGCTTGAACCAGTATTAGTCGCATTAACAATTTTCTTTCCTCTATCTTCGCCGTCTTTCCAAGTGGCTGGATAATCAGAAACCCGTGATTCACTACCTATGAGACCTTGATCAATTGCTGGTGCATACACTAGCACAGGTTTAATTGCTGAACCCGCTTGACGTTTTGAACTAAAGGCATGATTATATTGTGATGCTTCATAATCACGACCACCAACAAAACCAAGAATTTTTCCAGTTGTATTTTCCATTAGAATATTTCCGACTTCAACGGAAGAATTATTATCTAACATGTAACCGTAGTTTGTCACAGCATCTTGCATTGCTTGATAAATATTTTTATCAATAGTGGAGTGGATCGTGTATCCACTGTTTGAAATCTTTGTTTGAGCACGGTACAAATAGTTTTGATAAACATCTTCTTTAGCGAAATCTTCGTTGCTTACTTTATCTTCTTGCGCGAGTTTTTTCGCAACAATTTTATAAGCATCGTTCATTACGGCATCGTATAAGAATTCATGACTTTCTTGATTTGCAGTTTCTTTAGGTTTAAAGTCGGCAACTAAGTCATACGCAAGGGCATCTTCGTATTCTTTTTTTGAAATGTCATGATTACGATACATACTAAACAATACGAAATCTTTACGCTGTAAGCCAGCGTCAAAATTTTCTTTTAGTTCACCTGTGTTGGTGTAGGGACTATAGACAATTGGGCTTTGCGGTAAACCAGCTATAAAAGCAGCTTGTGGTAAATTAAGTTCACTTGCTTTTACCCCAAAAATACCTTTAGCGGCTTCTTGCACACCAGCAATGTTTTGTCCTAAATTGTTCCGACCAAATGGTGAAACATTTAAATAGAGTGCGACAATTTCATCTTTTGAATAGTTTTTTTCCACTTCCATTGCTAACAACATTTCATTTGCTTTACGCTTGAAAGTTGTTTCGTCAGTTAGAATTTGTTGTTTAACTAATTGTTGTGTTAACGTTGAGCCACCGCTGCTTCCGATGCCTGTTACTTCTGAAATTAAGGCACGTAGAACCGCTTTTGGTACAATTCCTTTATGTTCATAGAAGTATTCATCTTCCGTTGCTACAACGGCTGTTTTTACCAAATCAGATATTTGATCTGCTGGTACGGTTGTGCGCATCAAATCGGCACGAATTGTCGCAATCGTACTATTGTCCGCATACACCACCTTGGATGTTTCTGTAATATCACCTAGGTCTTGTTGTAGCTCAGTTTTTGTAGGGGCTTTTGTATCACCAACAAGATACGCAAAATAGCCCATTCCGATACCTAATCCCAATGAACCACCAAGAACAAGTAAGGAAATACCTACTAGAAATAATGATTGTATAACCCTTAAGACAATATTAAAATAGAACCATCCAGAGGAACGTTTAATAAATTTTTTTGCTTTTTTTTCCAGTTCGGACAAAATAGCCACCTCAATTTTTAATTTGATTCTGCTTGATTATAGCAAAAAAAGCTTCGATTGAATAGATTGCCGTTTCTTTAAGTGAAAAAACTAAGAAAAAAATAAAAGAAGTACCATTTATTTTTAGCTTACTTCTTTTCTTTAACACGATTTTCAGTTAATATGGACAATGAGTATTTCATTGAGGAGGAACAATAATATGAGTTCAGGCTTTTTTCAAGAACTAAAAGATCGTGGTTTAGTTCATCAGGCAACAGACGAAGCAGCATTAGAAAAACAATTAAATGAAGAGTCTGTTAAATTGTATGTTGGGTTTGATCCAACAGCTGATAGTTTACATATCGGCCATTTATTGCCAATTTTAATGTTACGCCGTTTCCAACAAAATGGACATGTGCCGATTGCGTTAGTTGGCGGGGGAACAGGGATGATTGGTGATCCATCATTTAAAGATCAAGAGCGTCAACTAAATACATTGGATACCGTTCAAAACTGGTCACAGAGTATTAAAAATCAATTATCGCGTTTTATTGATTTTGAAAATAAAGAAAATCCAGCAATTATTGCGAATAACTATGATTGGTTAGGCACTATTTCTTTGATTGATTTTCTACGTGATGTGGGAAAAAACTTTACTATTAATTATATGATGAGTAAAGAAAGTGTTAAACGTCGTATCGAAACAGGTATTTCATATACAGAATTTGCTTACCAATTATTACAAGCTTATGATTTCTTAAAACTATACGAAAATCATGGTTGTTTATTACAATTGGGTGGTAGTGACCAATGGGGAAATATCACTTCTGGGATTGAACTTTTGCGTCGTGAGAAAGAAGTACAAGGTTTTGGTTTAACCATGCCATTAATTACTAAAGCCGATGGTACAAAATTTGGTAAAACAGAAGGCAATGCTGTATGGTTAGATCCAGAAAAAACAACACCATATGAGTTTTACCAATTTTGGATTAACACAGACGACCGTGATGCTATTAAATTTTTAAAATACTTCACTTTCTTATCATTGGATGAAATTGCTGTAATTGAAGAAGAATTTAAACAAGCACCAGAAATGCGAGTGGCACAAAAGGCTTTAGCTAAAGAGGTAACAACTTTAGTTCATGGGGAAGCAGCCTATGAACAAGCAGTTCGTATTTCTCAAGCTTTATTCAGTGGAGCTATTAAGGGTTTATCTGGCGACGAAATCAAACAAGGCTTTAAAGGTGTGCCAACGTATGAAGTAAAATCAGAAGATAAGTTAAATCTGGTTGAACTATTAATCATTGCTAAAATTGAACCTTCAAAACGTCAAGCGCGTGAAGATATCCAAAATGGTGCTATCTACATTAATGGTGATCGCGTACAAGATTTAGCATACGAAATTAGTGATACTGATAAAATTGACGAACATTTTACGGTCATTCGTCGTGGGAAGAAAAAATATTTCTTGCTAAAATTCTAAATTAAATAAGAGAGTAAAAGAGATTGTTTTTAGCAGTCTCTTTTTTGTGGGAGGAAAAAAAGTGGTCGCAATTATTGTTCAGGCAGTAGGGTTATTTTTGATGATTTTTTTAGGGTTTTTGTTAAAACGGATTGGCTTATTATCGAAAGCCGATGGCACTACGCTATCCGTTATTATTGTGAATATCACTTTGCCAGCAGTCGTCATTGTTAACTTAGCGCGTTTATCTTTAAAAATTGATTTAGTCGTATTTATTTTGATTGGATTTATATGGTCATTATTCCAAATTGCATTAGCTTGGCTATTTACCCGTAAAGAATCGGCGAAGAAACAACAATTATTTATGTATTGTGCTTCAGGATTTAATATCGGAAACTTTACGTTGCCTTTTGTCCAAGGGTTTTTACCATTGGGTGTTCCTTTTATTTCAATGTTTGATATGGGGAATAGCATTATGTTATGTGGTGGAACAAATATTGTAGTTAATCGTCTAGTAGGAAAGCAAACAACTTTTGAACCGAAAAAAATTGCGTTGCAACTAGTACGTTCTATTCCATTTACTTGTTATATGTTGATGCTGATTTTACGGATTTTTGAAATCAGTTTACCTGACTCATTCTTAACAATGCTACATCCAGTTGCTGCAGCCAATGTCTTTTTATCAATGTTTATGATTGGATTATATCTAGAATTTCGTTTACCAAAAGGTGCAATGAATGAGGTCGTGAAATTATTAATGCTTCGTTATGGATTAGGGTTCGTAGTAATCGCCATCGTTTATTTCTTACCTATCTCACATCTACACAAAGTTATTTTGTCACTACTAGCACTTACGCCTATTCCATTATTTGGCGTAATTAACTCCGTTTTAGCAGGAGTGAAAGAAGAAGTAGTTGGCTTTGCTTCATCGATTAGTTTTTTATTGAGTTTACCGTTAATGACGATTGTCGTTCTCTTATTAGGGGTTAGTGGTTAAGCGCTATTCTTGCAATCTCTAAGCGAGTCCGCAATACTAGAGTATAAGATAATGAAGGAGGCTATTTCATGTTAATTGGCTCACACGTTTCTATGAGTGGGAAAAAAATGTTATTAGGATCAGCAGAAGAAGCTGCCAGCTACAATGCAACAACGTTTATGATTTACACAGGAGCACCACAAAATACACGTCGTAAACCTTTAGAAGAAATGAACATTGAAGCTGGGACAACGTTTATGGCTGAACATGGTTTATCAGATATGGTGGTACATGCACCGTATATTATTAATTTAGGAAATACTATTAAGCCAGAAAATTTTGGCTTTGCCATTGAATTTTTAAGAGAAGAAATCCGTCGTGCTCAAGCATTGGGAGCAACGCAAATCACCATGCACCCTGGAGCTCATGTGGGCGCCGGAGTAGATGCGGGACTTGCGCAAATTATTAAGGGCTTAAATGAAGTTTTGGACAAAGATCAAATTCCGCAAATAGCTCTGGAAACAATGGCAGGTAAAGGGACAGAATTAGGTCGTAGCTTTGAAGAGTTAGCTAGAATTATTGATGGTGTAACTTTAAATGAAAAATTATCAGTCACTTTGGATACTTGTCATATCAATGATGCTGGCTACAATGTCAAAGAAAATTTTGATGGTGTTTTAGAAGAATTCGACAAAATTATTGGTTTAGACCGTTTGAAAGTTATTCATGTCAATGATTCAAAAAATCCTCAAGGCTCACACAAAGACCGCCATGCTAATATTGGCTTTGGTACAATTGGTTTTGACGCTTTAAATTACATCGTCCA
Organism: Enterococcus sp. AMC2644; assembly: GCF_058216475.1. Taxonomy (NCBI): domain Bacteria; kingdom Bacillati; phylum Bacillota; class Bacilli; order Lactobacillales; family Enterococcaceae; genus Enterococcus; species Enterococcus sp. AMC2644. Next base: position 464,713 of record NZ_CM177095.1, on the reverse strand, counting down.
TCATGAGAAATTAGTAACTTTACCAAAAATTTTAGAAACTCCTTATGTGATGGTTGGTGAAGACAAAAAGAATAAGAAACCACCATATCGTTTTGAAATTGAAATGTTAAAAGCGGGAGTCTTTGATGCACATTTATTAGAAAAAATTGTTGCACAATAGAAAATAAATGACGAAAGAAAAGGAATTAGCCGTAAATTGTAAAACTTCCTTTTCTTTTTTCGTTTTTTCTAGTACAATAATTCATTGAGAATAGGGAAAGGAGAAGATAATTATGAGTACAGGAATTGTTGTTTTAATTGCGATTATCGCTTTACTTGTGGGCGCTGTAGGCGGCTTCTTTTTAGCACGTAAATATATGCAAGATTACTTGAAGAAAAATCCTCCCGTTAATGAGGATATGTTGCGCATGATGATGATGTCAATGGGGCAAAAGCCTTCTGAGAAAAAAATTCGTCAAATGATGCAACAAATGAAAAACCAAAAGTAAACAATGGTTTTTTTAAACGGGCTGATTTATTCAGCTCGTTTTTGTTTTGCTATAAAACAATAGGAGGTTAGGTATGTCAATATTTAAGAAGTTAAGTTGGTTTTTTAAACAAGAGCGCAAAAATTATATTATTGGAGTCACGGCATTAATTCTTGTAGCAATTATGCAACTAGTTCCACCAAAAGTGATTGGAATTATTATTGATGAAATTGCTGAAAAAAACATTCAAATGCCCACTATTTTGTTTTGGATTGTCGTATTATGTGCAGCTGCGTTGGGGCAATATATTTTTCGATATGTTTGGCGAACCCATATTTGGGGAAGTGCGGCTCGCTTAGAAAAAAGTTTACGGCGTCAATTATTTGATCATTTTACTAAAATGGACACTATTTTTTATCAAAAATATCGTACAGGCGATTTGATGGCACATGCGACCAATGATTTGAATGCTATCCAGAACGTTGCTGGTGCCGGTATTTTGACATTTGCAGATTCGTTTATTTCAGGAGGAATGACGATTTTAGCAATGATTCTCTTTATTGATTGGCGTTTAACGCTGATTGCTTTGATTCCTCTGCCATTGTTGGCATTGACTTCACGTATTTTAGGTTCTAAACTCCACGATGCGTTTCGCGATTCTCAAGAAGCGTTTTCCAACATCAATGACAAAGCCCAAGAAAGTATTACTGGTATGAAGGTGATTAAAACGTTTGGGCAAGAAAAAGAAGATTTAGCTGATTTCTCTGAAAAAATCGATCAAGCAATTTTAAAAAATCGACGTGTCAATTTTTTAGATGCTTTATTTGATCCGTTTATTACGATAATTATTGGATTATCATATGTTTTAACGATTATTGTTGGTGGAAATTTTATTATGAGCGGGACAATTACTATTGGCCAATTGGTATCATTTATTAGTTACATTGGAATGTTAATTTGGCCGATGTTTGCAATTGGGCGTTTATTTAATGTCTTGGAGCGCGGCAATGCAAGCTATGATCGGGTATCAGAACTATTGAGAGAGCAAACGCATATCATTGAAGCCCCCAATGCTGTTACAACACCAGCTAAAGGTGAAATAGCTGTTCATATTGAACAATTTTGTTATCCTGAGGACGAAACTGTTGCACTAAATAACATTCAATTCTCATTGAATGAAGGTGAGGTATTAGGGGTTGTTGGAAAAACTGGCTCAGGTAAAACAACTTTATTAAAATTATTAATGCGTGAATACGACAATTATCAAGGAATTATCCAATTTGGCTCCCATAGTATTAAAGAATATTCATTAGATGCTTTGTTACAATCTATTGGTTATGTTCCGCAAGATCATTTTTTATTTTCAATGACTATTCGAGATAATATTCGCTTTGCTGATCCGCATTTTTCACAAGAGAAAATTGAAAAAGCAGCACAGTTAGCGTTTATTGATGAAGATATCAAGGCATTTCCAGAAGGATATGACACAATGGTTGGCGAACGCGGGGTATCGTTATCTGGTGGACAAAAACAACGTATTTCAATTGCACGAGCATTGATTGTTGAACCAGAGTTATTGATTTTAGATGATGCTCTTTCAGCTGTTGATGCTAAAACTGAGGAAGCAATTTTGCATAATTTGAAAGAATTCCGTCAAGATAAAACAACCATTATTGCAGCACATCGTTTAAGTAGCGTGATGCATGCAAAAGAAATCTTAGTCATTGACGAAGGAAAAATTGTTGAACGTGGCACCCACGAAGAATTATTGGACTTCAATGGGTGGTATAGGCGCATGTGGGATAAACAACAATTAGAAGCAAAAATTGAAGGGAGTGATGCTTAATGGAGAAATCTCAATCTGAATGGGCAAAATCAATTCCGCTAAAAGAACAAGCAACGATTATTCGTCGTTTATTAATTTATGCAAAACCATTTAAGCAAACCTTTATTGTGGCCATTGCATTTGCTTTTTTACTTTCCGTAGTCAATATTTTATTACCGAGAGTTCTACAAACATTGATTGATAATCATTTAATGAAACAAACTGCCACGATGCAAATAATTTTATATTTTGCAGCTCTTTATTTATTTGGAACAGTGATGAAGGCCATTATTTGGTTTTTTCAATGGTTTTTATATTCAATGGCGTCACTAAAAACGTATCAATATATTCGTGTGAAACTATTTGAAAAGCTACATACATTAGGCATGCGTTATTTTGATCGGACGCCAGCAGGTTCTATCGTTTCACGAGTAACAAATGACACCGAAACATTATTTGAGTTTTGGTATGTCTTTTTATCTGTATTGACGGGAATTTTTGCCGTTATCTCTTCCTTTGTAGCTATGTTTCAAATTAATGAAAAAATTGCGCTGATTAATTTGCTGTTTCTACCCATATTGGGAACTGTTATTTGGTATTATCAAAAATTTAGCTCGCGTATCTATCGTCAAATGCGTGAAAAGCTGAGTCAGTTAAATACTAAACTCAATGAATCTATTTCCGGCATGCAAATTGTTCAACAATTTCGTCAAGAACAACGTTTAAATCATGAATTTGAAGAAACAAATGACGAATATTTGGAAACGCGTTATGCGATGATTCGTACGAATTCTTTGTTATTAGCCCCTATTATTAATTTATTGTATGCTATTGCAGTGGCCTTATCTTTGACCATCTTTGGCTTCGATGCATTACATTCACCAATTGAAGTTGGGTTAATCTATGCTTTTACCACATATGTACAAGGATTTTTTAATCCAATGACCCAAATGATGGATTTTTTAAGCACTTTTACAGATGGTGTGGTTGCAGGAAGTCGTATTTTAAAAATTATGGATGATGAAGAATACACGCCACAACAACATCCGCAGGCAAATGCAACAATTACTGCTGGAAAAATTGAATTTCGGAATGTAACTTTTTCTTATGATGGCGAGCATAATGTGCTACAAAACATTTCGTTTGTAGCTTATCCAGGAGAAACAGTGGCATTGGTCGGACATACAGGTAGTGGGAAGAGTTCAATTATTAATGTCTTGATGCGTTTTTACGAATTCGGTGAGGGGCAAATTTTAATTGATGATAAAGATATTCGCGACTTTTCATTAGAAGAGTTGCGTCAAAAAATGGGCTTGGTCCTACAAGATGCATTTATGTTCTATGGTGATATTGCAGATAATATTCGATTATTAAATAAAAATATTACTGATGAAGAAATTATAGCTGCTGCGAAGTTTGTCCAAGCTGATAAATTTATTGAGCAATTACCAGGAGACTACCATGCCAAGGTAATTGAACGTGGAGCAAGTTATTCAAGTGGACAACGCCAATTGATTTCCTTTGCTCGTACAATGGTTACACAACCTAAAATTTTAGTGCTAGATGAAGCAACCGCAAATATTGATACTGAAACGGAAGGTTATATTCAAGAAGGCTTGGCAAATATGCGTCAAGGTCGGACGACGATTGCAATTGCTCATCGCTTATCAACGATTCGCGATGCAGATTTAATCCTTGTCCTAGATAAAGGGAAAATCGTTGAACGAGGGAATCATGATGACTTAATTCAACAAAATGGTTTGTATTCTGATATGTATAAATTACAAAGTATGAGTCTATAAAAGGGCGACTAACCATTTTTTTTGGTAATCTAAACGATTGAAAAAGAGCCGTGGATGGTGATTATTTTTTACCAGCTAAACCTAATTATTTCCAATACATTTTTTGTGTTGAAGATAATTAGGTTTTTTTGTATTGGTTACTAAAAAATCCCAATAAACCAACTATGCTGTAGCGACCCCAAAAAGTTAGACCAAAAAATCTAACTTTTGGAGGTCGCTATTTCTATGGCAAAATATAGTTTTGAATTTAAATATAAACTCGTTCAAGAATACCTTGATGGAAAAGGAGGTTATCTATATTTATCAAAAAAATATGACATAACTGATACTTATCAACTACGAAAGTGGGTGAATACGTATAAAGAATTTGGAGAAGAAGGACTTTGTAGAAAACGTCAAAATAAAAAATATTCTGTTCAATTTAAGTTAAATGCGATAGAGTTGTATCAAACGAGTGAAATGTCCTATCGTGAGGTAGCTAATGCTCTAGGCATTAATAATCCTCCACTGATCGCTTCTTGGGTACGTAAGTTTCGTGACAGTGATGTTCAGGGACTTTCAAACCCGAAAGGACGTCCTTCTAATATGGCTAAGAAAAAAGAAAATAGAAAGAATACAACGACAAAAATAACGACTGATGAATCTGAACGCATCAAAGTATTAGAGAAACAAATACGTTCACTACAAATAGAGAATGCCTTTTTAAAAGAATTGAGGAAGCTGCGAAAACAGGAAGCCCAACAAAGACACAAGAATCAATCGCACGAATCATCGACAGCCTCCGAGGATCATTCAAATTAGTTGAGCTTCTTGAAGTCTTGAAATTTCCTAAAGCAACCTATATGTACTGGCAGAAACGTTTTAACCGTGTAAATCCAGATCAAGAAATAGAAAATCAAATGTTGGAGATTCGTAAGGAACATAAGGATTACGGCTGTCTTCGAATGACAAGAGAGCTAAAAAATAGAGGCTTCCACGTTAATAAAAAGAAAGTACAACGTTTGATAAAAAAATTAGGAATCGAAGTAACATCTTACACTAGAAAGTCACGAAAATATAGTTCTTACCGAGGTAAGGTCGGTACAATTGCGAAAAATCGTTTTCATCGACGTTTCTACACTACTATCTGTCATCAAAAAATTACTACTGATACAACAGAGTTTAAGTATTTTGAATCAGATACTAAAGGTGTTATTCGTCAGAAAAAGCTTTATTTAGATCCGTTTATGGATTTATACAACAGTGAAATTTTATCGTACAGAGTTTCAGAAAAGCCTAATGCACTCGCGATTATGGAAGGTTTAGAAGAAGCTATTCAAGTAACTAATGATTGTCCTTTTCGCAGAACTTTTCATTCAGATCAAGGATGGGCCTATCAAATGAAAATATACCGTAATAAGTTAAAGGAACACAAAATCTTTCAAAGTATGTCCCGTAAAGGAAATTGTTTAGATAACTCTCCAATGGAAAATTTTTTTAGTCTTTTAAAACAAGAAATTTTTCACGGTGAGATTTATCGTCGCTTTGATGAACTTAAAATAGCTATTGATCGTTATATTTACTACTACAATAATAAACGAATGAAAAAGAAATTAAACTGGAAAAGCCCTGTTCAATTTCGAAAAGCAGCATAGTTTATCACTTAATTATTCATTTTAGAACAGTAAAAAAGGAGTGGAATTCTCCACTCCTAAAAAGTCTAACTTTTTGGGGTCACAACATGCTTACTGGGATTTTTGTTACCTATTTGAGAAAACTGCAATGTTATTACGAGTTTCTTTGGCTTCGTATAAGGCTGCATCAGCACGTAGAAATAATTCTTGTACATCTATCGAAGCAATAAATTCCGCTAGACCAAAACTCGCATGCATTGTAATTGTACTGTGCTCATCAATTGAAATATCTGTCAGTTTTTTTTGTACTAAATGACAGACTTCAATAGCTTCTTCTATGCTTATATCTTGGAACAATAAGCAAAATTCATCACCACCAAAACGAAAGGCCAGTGAATTGGGATGAATATCTTTTAAAGTATCAGCAAATGCTTTTAAACATAAATCACCTAAATGATGGCCAAATTGATCATTGATCTGTTTGAAATAATCTAAATCAGTCATTGCCATAATATAATGTTTATCACGCTGCCCTTCAGAAATGGTTTTTAATGTAGTATTGAGTGTTAGACGATTGTAAATTCCAGTGAGTTCATCGAAGCGGAGACGATGTTCTAATTCATAGCGTTCGATTTCTAAGTTGATACTGACGGTGTTTTTCTTCTTTAAAAAGTCCATACTAATAATACAGGTAACTGAAAAGAGTAATAAGGTAATAAAAATCAAAAAAATCCCAACTAAACGTAAAGGGTTATCGAAAATTGATTGTTTAAGGGGATCCCAAATGATCATGAATTCTGAAAGTAAAAATAACCCGATGCTCAAAAGACTAATGCTTTTCGTTAAGCGATGGTTTGAGTAAATCGACGTTAACACAATTGAGATTACATAAATCATATAGATTGGACTATAGATATTGTGAACGGTTGTGATAACAAATGCTACAAATGTTGACATAATGGAAATACCATAAATTTTTTGAATAGAAGAAAGGTGCTTGGATTTTATAAAAAAGTAGCCTATAAGCAACAAACCACCATTGATTACAGAAGGCACGATTAAATATTTTAAGAAATACATCGACAGAGTTGTAGTTAATAAGTGTGTTTGAATCACATATAAACCTAAAATGACTTCAATCAGAAATGTGGTTATTGCCAAATAAACAGTTATCTTAAAATGAACAGCTAACCAATCCTTATCAATTTTTGCGTATTCATTTTTAATTTCAACGACTCGAGCATTAGCGAAAGTATGCGCATCTAACATTTGCTTCATCTGTCTAAGCATGTTTTTCTTCCTTTCAAAACAAAGATTATAAAAACAAGTTCGTAAAATTTTATTTTTATAGGAAACCTTGTCTTTTAGAACTTATATTCTAACATGGATGGATCGATTAATAACAAATATAGCATGTCATTTTCTTTAATTTTAACATTTGACTCGAAATCTCTTGTTTTTAGTTTGGCAAAAATGAATCGGTAATTTGTAGTCTGTTTTCTATAGGATGTTCTTGCATAACCGGGGAAGTGCTGGTTCGATTATCAAATTCTTCACCCATGTGAATTAAATGATTAAGATTTTGGTGGTAATTTTTAGAAAAGACCGTTGTGTATAATACATCTAATAAGTAGGAAATTGACATACTTGTCGTAAAGTCACCAATTTTAGAATACAATCGCTCTCGGGTGGTCATTTGAAGATTACAGTCAGATTCCTTGCTAATCGTACTTTCGCCAATGCTAGTAATACTTAAAATATGGGCACCTTGCTCTTTTAAGATCGGTAAAATTTGTTTGATTAATTGATTTTCACCAGTGTAAGAAATTAAAAGTGCACAAGTCGTTTCGTCGGTATTATGGGCTTCATAGGCTTGTTCACCAATAATTTCAGCAATTGTCGTTCGTTTTTTTAATCGGCGCATTTTTAAAGCAAAATCTTGTGCTGTAAAAATATTGGCATTTGACGTAAAAATTTTGATTTCTTTTGCTTGGTACAATAAATTTGTTGCTTTTTTTAAAGTATCATGATGTAAAAGTGACAAGGTATCTTCAATGGTTGTTTGTTCTAATGCTGCCATTTTTTGTGCAATGGTAACGAGGCCATCTGTTTTGACAAAAGGAATATTTGCATCAATTTCTTCAAAATGACTGTGTAAGTAGCGTTGTTCTTCTAAAAAGGCCATTTTTAAATCAGACCAACCATTAAAACCTAATTTTTTAGCAATTCGAATTAATGTGGAAGGATGGACAAATGTTGCGCTAGCAATATCTTTAATCGTGCTATCTTCAATGGCTGTATTTTTTTCGAGTATATAGTCAATGAGCGATTGTTCGGCAGGTGAAAAATTAGTTTCTTGAATTTTTTCGATTAATAACATAGGGACTCCTTTTTTACAAATATATCAAACAAATTGTAAATAAAAAATAGCGTTTTTACAAGTTAAAACTCTTTTTTTGCTATTTTGTAAATATTATTCGCAAAAAAATCGGCTTTTTTTGGTTGGTTTTGTAAAAAGGATTGAAACCGTTCGCAAACATCTTGAATGTTTTATTTACATAATAGATAATCATGTTGTAAATAATAATAAAGGAGCGATTTGACAGATGACTGGAGTTAAAATTGCAACAATTGGTGGCGGAAGTAGTTATACCCCTGAACTGATGGAAGGTTTTATCAAACGTTATGAAGAGTTGCCAATCAGAGAAATTTGGCTAGTAGATATTGAAGCGGGAAAAGAAAAATTAGAAATCGTTGGTGAGATGGCACAACGGATGTGGGATGCTTCGCCGTACGATGTTAAGATACATTTGACCTTAGATCGTGAAGAGGCATTAAAAGATGCTGATTTTGTTACAACTCAATTTCGTGTGGGTTTATTAAATGCTCGTGTCAAAGATGAACGTATTCCCGCTTATTATGGTCTGTTAGGACAAGAAACAAATGGCGCTGGCGGGATGTTTAAAGCATTTCGTACGATTCCCATTATTTTAGGGATTGTGGAAGATATGAAACGTCTTTGTCCTAAGGCTTGGTTGATTAACTTCACAAATCCAGCTGGTATGGTGACAGAAGCAATTGTCCGTTACGGAAAATGGGATCGTGTCGTTGGCTTATGTAATGTACCAGTTGGCGCAATTATGGTTGAACCAGGTTTGTTGGGTAAAAAAGCCGACGAATTGATTTATAAGTTTGCAGGTGTGAACCATTTCCACTGGCATAAAGTGGCAGACTTGGAAGGAAATGATGTTACCTTAGACATTATTGATCAGCTATTTAAGGAAGACAATGGCTTACCGAAAAATATCCATGACATCCCCTTCTATAAAGAACAATTGCATCAAATGAAGATGATTCCTTGTGGCTATCATCGTTATTATTACCGCCAAGAAGAAATGTTAGAACATGCGTTAGAAGAATACAAGACTATTGGTACGCGTGCAGAGCAAGTGAAAAAGACAGAAGCTGAATTATTTGAATTATACAAAGATCCAAACTTATCACACAAACCAGAACAATTAGAACAACGAGGCGGTGCGCATTATTCAGATGCAGCATGTGAAACTATTGCATCAATTTACGCAAATAAAAATACTCAAATTGTTGTTTCTACAAAAAATAATGGCGCAGTACCAGATCTACCAGCAGATTGTGTTGTTGAAGTGATGGCATATTTAGGAGCCGACGGTGCTCGTTCCGTTGCTTTTGGTGAATTGCCAACGGCTGAAAAGGGCTGGTTGCAAGTTATGAAAGCCATGGAATTATTGACAATCGAAGCAGCAGTGACGGGTGATTATGGAACTGCGTTACAAGCATTTACTATCAATCCATTAGTACCATCCGGAGATACTGCACGTAAAGTGATGCATGAATTATTTATTGCACATAAAGCACATCTGCCACAATTTAAAGAAACTATTGAACGCTTAGAAAAAGAAGGCGTTGAAGTTAAAGATGAAATAGCAAAAGACTTAGTATAATAAGAAAGAAGGATAAATAAATGGGATTTCGTAAAGATTTTTTATGGGGTGGCGCAACAGCTGCAAATCAATGTGAGGGTGGTTATAACGAAGGTGGACGAGGTTTAGCTAACGTAGACGTGGTACCGATTGGAGAAGCTCGTTTAGGTGTTATTACTGGTCAAACAAAAATGTTTGACTTTGAAGAAGGCTACCATTATCCCGCAAAAGTTGGGATTGATATGTACAATCGCTATAAAGAAGACATTGCGTTATTCGGCGAAATGGGCTTTAAAACATATCGTTTATCAATTGCATGGACTAGAATTTTTCCAAATGGCGATGAAACAGAACCAAATGAAGAAGGCCTAAAATTCTATGAAGATTTATTTAAAGAATGTCATAAATATGGTATTGAGCCTTTAGTAACTATTACTCATTTTGATTGTCCAATGCACTTAATTGAAGAGTATGGGGGCTGGCGCAATCGTAAAATGGTCGAATTTTATGAAAGATTATGTACAGTTATATTTAACCGTTATAAAGGGCTGGTTAAATATTGGTTGACATTTAACGAAATCAATATGATTTTACATGCACCATTTATGGGCGCAGGTCTTTACTTTGAAGAAGGTGAAAATGAAGAGCAAGTGAAATATCAAGCAGCCCATCATGAATTAGTATCAAGTGCGATTGCTACACGTATTGCACATGAAGTTGATCCTGAAAACCAAGTGGGTTGTATGTTAGCAGCAGGCGGTTATTATCCTTATAGCTGCCGTCCAGAAGATGTCTTTGAATCACGCCAAAAAGACCGCGAAAGTTACTTCTTTATTGATGTACAATCTCGTGGAGAATACCCTGCATATTTCTTGAAAGATTTAGAGCGTAAAGGTATTGAAATTGCGATGGAAGCTAGCGATGCAGACATTTTAAAAGAAAATACGGTTGATTTTATTTCGTTTTCTTACTATTCATCACGTGTAGCAACCACGGATCCAGAATTACTAGACCAAACTGCAGGTAATATTTTTGCATCTGTGAAAAATCCTTATCTAGATGCAAGTGAGTGGGGTTGGCAAATTGATCCACTAGGACTACGTATTATAATGAACGATATTTATGATCGTTATCAAAAGCCACTATTTATCGTAGAGAATGGATTAGGCGCAGTTGATGTACCAAATGAAGATGGTTATGTGGAAGATGATTATCGTATTGATTATCTAGCAAAACATATTCAAGCAATGAAAGATGCCGTTGAATTAGATGGAGTGGACTTATTAGGATATACAACGTGGGGCTGTATTGATTTAGTATCTGCTGGAACAGGTGAAATGAAGAAACGATATGGTTTCATCTATGTTGATTTAGATAATGAAGGTAATGGAACCTTGAATCGTTCTAAGAAAAAGTCATTTGATTGGTACAAACAAGTAATTGCTTCAAATGGTGAAGACTTATCAAATAACTGATATAAAAAGAAATGGTAGTTTTAGAGCGACAGCGACCTTCCAACGTTAGATTTTTGGTCTAATGTTGGAAGGTCGCTTTATTTTTAAGTATCCTTGCTTTTTTATTTATCCAAGTAATTCTTCAATCGCTGGAATCATTTGTTCTGGGGCTGTTTTTGGAGCGAAACGAGTAATCACTTGGCCATTTTGATCAACTAAAAATTTGGTGAAATTCCATTTAATACTTTTCCCTAAGGAACCCGGGGCTTCTTGTGAAAGAAATTGAAATAATGGTGCCGCTTGGCTGCCATTAACCATGACTAATTCATGCATAGGAAACGTAACCCCATAATCTAAACGGCAGGCCTCTTGGGCATCTGTCGCACTGTCTATTTCTTGTTTGAATTGATTCGAAGGAAATCCTAAGACGACAAGTCCTTGTGCTTTGTAGCGTTGATAGAGAGCCTCTAATTCTGTAAACTGAGGAGCAAACCCACATTTCGTGGCAGTGTTGACAATAATCAGGATATTGCCTCGATATTTTTCCAATGAATAAGTAGTACCATCTGCAGTTGTAACTTCAAAATCATAAATGCTCATGAGTATCCTCTCCTTTTTTCTAAGCGTAATCTATTTATAGTTTGAAAGCAAAAAAAAGAACCCAATCACGTAAAAATTTCCTAAATTAGTTTTTAAACTAACTTTTGGAAAGTATACGCAAGGGTTACTTTTTAAACTACAGGTTCTACAGGTTCTTCCTGATGAATAACAGCTTTTGTTTGCCAGACGCCAGAACGCCAACGTCGAATCATTAAAATACTTCGGAGCGCTTCGTCAATCGCGTAGGCAATCCAAACGCCCACTAAGCCCCAATGAGCAACAATTGCTAAGGCATAAGAGAATGGTAAACTAATTGCCCACAAGACAATTAAGCTACAAATAAGTGGGAATTTAACATCACCACTAGCATTTAGGGAACCAACCAAAATCATATTAACTGCACGAGCTGTTTCTAAAATAATTTCTACTAAGAAAACTTCACGAGCAATTGTAATAATTTCATCATTGGTTGTAAAAATATGCATGATAGGTTCAATGAAAACAAAAGTTAATAAACAAATAACCAAAGAGACAATCATACCAATAATGACTGTGCGCATCCCTCTTTTTGATGCGCGATCAAACTGACCAGCACCGACATTTCGTCCAACCATAATCTGATTTCCTTGACTTAAAGAAGCGGCTACCAAATAAACAAATTGAGAAATAGCTGTAATATAAGATTTGGCAATCAAGACACTTGAACCTAATGAAGCAACAATCATTGTTACAACAATTTGGGCACCTTGATAAGAAAGTGTTTCACCTGAAGAGGGTAATCCATAAGCCAAAATTGATTTTAGAATAGGAAAGGAAATCTTTTTCAGACGAATAGAACGAATTGAAAAACCAATATATTTTTTCAATAATATAAAAGCGATGATTAAGCCAATTGTATTACCGAACACGCTTGCAAAACCTAAGCCAGTCACACCAAAGTTGGGTATACCAAAAGGTTGGTACAGAGCAAAGTAGTTACCAACAACTGCTAAGATACTAGCAGCCATAGGAACTAATAGCGCAGGCTTTGTGAAACTATGTGTCCGTAAGACAGCGATAATAACGGCCGTAATAGCCGATATGAATAAACTACCACCATATACTTGTAAATAGCCTTTTCCAATTTCAATTAATTCTGTATCTAAATTCATAAAGCGTAGTAACGTAGGTGAAAATAAAATAAAAATCAAACTGATAAGTAAACCGATAGCCAGCGAACCAAATAATGCGGTATTAATTACTTCTTGTATCTTTTTACGTTTTTTTGCACCAATTAATTGAGCAATAATAATTTGGGTTCCGACAGTAATAAATCCATAAACAAAAACTGCCAAGTATAATAGCTGATTTGCGGCTCCAACAGATGCAACAGCAGGTTCAGAATAATGAGAAATCATCCAGACGTTGATATTACCAATTACAACTCTTAAAAATAATTCAATGAAAATTGGCCAACTTAAAAAGAATAATTCACTATCTGAAGCATTAAAAAATCTTTTTCTTGTCAAAAACATGCGCCTCTCTTATAGTTAATATTTGTGATGTCTTGGAAATTTTACAAGATACGATTTAAAAGTCAATATGTATTTCTTATTTTTTTTAGAAAGCAAAACGTTAGACAGAAAAAAGAGAAGGCAGTAAAGTATGTCTTAGTTGAAAAGTGGAGGGAAATTAAATGTATGATGTAATCGTTATTGGAGCAGGACCTGCAGGGATGACTGCTGCATTATATGCATCCCGTTCAAATTTATCAGTAGTAATGATTGAACGTGGCGCACCTGGTGGACAAATGAATAATACAGCAGAAGTTGAAAACTACCCAGGGTATGAAATGATTTTAGGCCCAGAATTAGCAGAAAAAATGTACGAGGGTGCAATAAAATTCGGTGCTGAAAATGCCTATGGAATTGTACAAGAAATTAAAGATTGCGGGGATTATAAAGAAGTAGTCACTGGCGACAAAACTTTCCAAACAAAAACAGTCATTATTGCGACAGGCTGTGAACATCGTAAACTAGGCGTAGCTGGCGAAGATGAGTTTGCCGGTCGTGGGGTTTCATATTGTGCAGTTTGTGATGGCGCGTTCTTCCGTAATCGTAAGTTACTAGTAATTGGTGGGGGGGACTCGGCAGTAGAAGAAGCGATTTATCTCACACAATTTGCTTCAGAAGTTGTTATTGTTCATCGTCGTGATGAATTACGTGCTCAAAAAATAATTCAAGATCGAGCGTTTGCCAACGAAAAAATTTCATTCTTATGGGATTCAGTTGTAGAAGAAATTGTTGGTAATGATATGGTTGTGACAGGTGCACAAATCAAAAATGTGAAAACAGGCGAAATTCATGAGGAATCTGCAAATGGGGTTTTCATTTATGTTGGTCTGGATCCATTAACAGAAGGATTTAAATCAAGCGGTATTACAAATGAAGAAGGTTGGATTCCAACCGACGAAGATATGCGTACATCAATCCCTGGTGTTTTTGCAGTAGGAGATGTTCGTGAAAAAAACCTACGCCAAATTACGACAGCAGTTGGTGACGGCAGTGTCGCTGGTCAAGAAGTATTTAATTACCTTGAGACTCAAAAAGACGTGAAACAATAGGAAAAAACTGAAAGAGCTCGGAAAGAATACAGGATGTTATCTGAAAAACGCTGAAATGCTTGTTTTTCAAATAACGTCCTACTTTTTTTGGATGAATTGCGCTACAAGGCTTTTAGTCACTTATCAATAATGATATAATCGTTATGAAAAATTAATTTGGAAGAGGTGCTTTGTATGTCTTGGGAAGTAACTTATAAACAATGGAAAAATCAAGAAAATCTTGATGGGAACTTAAAGAAACAGTTACAAGATTTAGAAGGACAAACACAGGAACTAGAAGATGCGTTTTACGCACCTTTAGAATTTGGAACAGCAGGTATGCGTGGTGTACTTGGTCCTGGAATTAATCGTATGAATCTATACACCATTCGTCAAGCAACAGAAGGTTTAGCACGTTTCATGGATAAACAAGATCCAGATACTCGACGTCGTGGCGTAGCAATTGCTTATGATTCAAGACATTTCTCACCAGAATTTGCAATGGAAGCAGCAAAAACATTAGCTAAACATGACATTCCTTCTTATGTATTTGAAAGCCTACGCCCAACTCCAGAATTATCTTTTGCGGTTCGTTACTTGAAAACATTTACAGGAATTATGATTACTGCATCACATAACCCATCAAATTATAATGGTTATAAAGTTTATGGTGAAGATGGGGGACAAATGCCACCGGCAGATGCGAATGCGCTAACAGCTTTTGTACGTGAAATCGAAAACCCATTGGAAGTACCAGTGTTATCAGAAGAAGAAGCAAAACATAGTGGTTTAATTAATATTATTGGCGAAGAGGTTGATAACGCGTATCTGAAAGAAGTTAAGAGTGTAACAATCAACCATGAATTAATTGAAGAAATGGGTGATAACTTAAAATTAGTTTACACACCACTACACGGTACAGGAAAAATGTTAGGTGAAAAGGCTTTGAAACAAGCTGGTTTCAATCAATTTGTTTTAGAACCAGAGCAAGCAGTAGCTGATCCAAACTTCAGTACTGTTAAATCACCAAATCCAGAAGAACATTCTGCATTTGAATATGCGATTCGCTTAGGCGAAAAAGAAGGTGCGGATTTATTAATTGCAACTGACCCTGATGCAGACCGTTTAGGTGCAGCTGTCCGTTTGCCAAATGGTGATTATCAAGTGTTAACAGGAAATCAGATTGGTGCTATTTTAATGCGTTATATTTTAGAAGCACATAAACAAGCAGGTACCCTGCCAGCGAATGCAGCTGTCTTGAAATCAATTGTATCAAGTGAATTACCAACAGCGATTGCTAAAAGTTATGGTGCTACAATGTTTAATGTATTAACTGGATTTAAATTTATTGCTGAAAAAATTCAACAATTTGAAGAAGATCACTCACATATCTTTATGTTTGGTTTTGAAGAAAGTTATGGTTATCTTGTAAAACCATTTGTTCGCGATAAAGATGCTATTCAAGCATTAGTATTATTTGCTGAAGTTGCAGCCTACTATAAAAAAGAAGGCAAAACAGTGTATGATGCTTTACAAGAAATTTTTGAAGAATATGGTTACTATGCAGAAAAAACAATTTCTGTAACCATGAGTGGTCAAGAAGGTGCTGCAAAAATCACAGCTTTAATGAAAACATTCCGTGAAAAAGCTCCTGCAGAATTTGCTGGCGTGAAAGTCACTCAAACAGAAGACTTCAAATTATTAACACGTCAAAAAGCAGATGGTTCAACAGAAGAAATGACAACACCGCCTTCAGATGTATTGAAATATGTCTTAGAAGATGAGAGCTGGATTGCTGTACGTCCATCAGGTACAGAACCAAAAATTAAATTCTATATTGGTGTAAAAGCAGACAGTGATGCGAATGCAACACAAAAAATCGCTGACTTAGAAGCTGCAATCAATGAAATTACTGGCGCTTAGTAGTATAATAAGCAAAAATATTTTTTTGAATTGTTGCATGCACCATGAATCATAAAAAAACTCTGGGACAACAATCATTTGATTATTGTTCCAGAGTTTTTGAAAAGAGGAGAATTAGATGGAGAAAACTACTATTTCTGAAGTTGAACGTGTTAGTCGAATTTTTAAAGTGTTAAGTGATGTCACTCGTTTAAAAATTGTTTTATCTTTAGAAGCTGGTGAACGAAATGTTACATCAATTGCTGAAACGGTTGAGATGGAGCAATCAGCTGTGTCACATCAACTAAAGCTTTTACGAGAAAATAACGTAGTTAAATCTAGACGTGAAGGCAAAACAATTTTATATAGTTTAGATGATCATCACGTATTAGATATTTTAGAACAGACTTTTCGTCATATTCGTCATTTATAAGATCAAGGAACTTTCGTTAATAGAAAGTTCTTTTTTTTTTACATGATATTTGGTATGCTAGTAATTAATTATGAGAAAAAAATGAAAGTGTTTTAATGACGCTTTCAGTTAGGAGTTTTTATGAAGGATCATTTACGTATAGGTATTTTAGGATTAGGCGTTGTCGGAAGCGGTACGGTACAGGTATTATCTGCCCAACGAACGAAAATAAAAGAACAAACCGGGATGAATGTGTCTATCGTCAAAGCTTTGATACGACCAGCAGAAGATAAGAAA
This sequence comes from Enterococcus sp. AMC2644, assembly GCF_058216475.1. Lineage (NCBI taxonomy): Bacteria > Bacillati > Bacillota > Bacilli > Lactobacillales > Enterococcaceae > Enterococcus > Enterococcus sp. AMC2644. The sequence goes on along the minus strand of NZ_CM177095.1, from coordinate 447,801 downwards.
CAATTTGCCGATGAACATGGTATTGAACTCACTTCAGAACTAGCAGATATCGTGGAGGATTCTACAATTGATGTTGTTATTGAATTAATAGGAAAAGTTCATCCAGCCAAAGAATTTATTGCACAAGCTTTAGAAAATGGGAAACATGTAGTGACAGCAAATAAAGATTTAATTGCGCAACATGGCGTAGAACTAGTTGAAATTGCTAAAAAGCACAAAGTATCACTATTTTATGAAGCAAGTGTTGCGGGTGGAATTCCAATTCTACGTACATTAACAACCAATTATTTAGCAGATGAGATTACTAATATTCGTGGAATTGTTAATGGCACAACGAACTATATGCTAACAAAAATGTTAGAAAATGGAACGTCATACGATGAAGCATTAGCACAAGCACAAGAACTAGGCTTTGCTGAATCAGATCCGACAAATGATGTAGATGGGATTGATGCAGCATATAAAATGGTGATTTTAACTCAATTTGCCTATGGGATGGCTGTGGAATTATCTGATTTAGATATTCAAGGTATCCGTGGTCTATCTGATAAAGATGTCTTACAAGCACAAAAATTTGGGTATGAAATCAAATTAATTGGTGAATCAGTAAAGACTGAGCAAACGATTTCTGTCTCTGTTGGTCCAGTATTAGTTCCGCAAACTCATCCATTGGCATCGATTAAAAATGAATTCAATGGTGTATTTATCAATAGCACAGGAATTGACCAATCAATGTTTTATGGTCCAGGTGCAGGTTCGTTACCAACTGCAACAAGTGTTATTTCAGATGTGGTAGCTATTGCTAAAAATATCAGCTTAGGCATCGATGCACCACAATTTAATGAATATCGTCGATCATTGCAATTAACTGCGCCAGAAGCAAACTATGCAAAATATTATTTAGCCATCACAGCTTCTTCAGACTTCGTAGCGGATGCGCTAACTGAGTTGTTTACAAGTGAAGGTATAAAAATAAGTGAGTTAGCACAAGAAGTGGGAGAAACTAACCGTTTTATGGTAATAACTGAAAGGATGAATCAGTTGCAACTAGCAGCAATTGAAGCAGCGATTGCTAAACATGGAACATTAGAACGAAGAATGAGGGTAATGGAGGCATAAAAATGAAAATTCGAGTTCCAGCTACCAGCGCCAATTTAGGTCCTGGCTTTGATTCATGTGGGATTGCATTATCCATGTACTTATCCGTTGAGGTACTTGGTGATAGTGATCAATGGGAAATTATTCATTCATTAGGTGATAACATTCCATCTGATGAAAAAAATTTATTAATTCAAACAGCTTTGAAGCTTGCGCCTTCATTAGCTCCTAAAAAATTAAAAATGACTTCAACTATTCCTTTAACTCGCGGATTAGGAAGTAGTTCTTCGGTGATTGTAGCAGGAATTGAATTGGCAAATCGTTTGGGGAACTTAAATTTATCAGAAAATAGAAAAGTTGAGCTTGCGACGCAGGTTGAAGGTCATCCAGATAACGTGGCTCCAGCGATTTGTGGGGATTTTGTCGTGGCTTGTCATTTTTCTGAACGCAAAGAAAAAAGTGTCAACTATGTGAAACATTATTTCCCTGAATCAGATATCATTGCGTTTATTCCTAATACGGAATTATTAACAAGCAAAAGTCGGGGTGTTCTTCCAGAAACGTTGCCTTATAAAGAAGCTGTTAAAGCGAGTGCCATCGCAAATGTGATGATTGCGGCCATTTTAAATGGGAATTTACCTTTGGCTGGTGAAATGATGCAAGAGGATCTTTGGCACGAGGTCTATCGAGGTAAATTAGTTCCTCATTTATCGGATATACGCCAAATTTGTAAAGAAGAAGGGGCTTATGGCTGTTTCTTAAGTGGCGCTGGTCCAACTATTTTAATTTTGACATCATCCGATAAAACAGAGCGTATTATGAAGTTATTGAATGCTTTGGATTCACGAGCACAGGTTGAACATTTATCAATTGATCGTGAAGGGGTTCAAGTTTTCTAGAAAAAAATTGACAAAATGTAATTACTCGCTATACTTAAAGTAATTTAAATACAAAAGCTTTGAAAAGAAGAGTACAAATTGAGGAATTTAAAGAGAGCTTCGTTAGGTGAGAAGAAGTAAGAAATCGATTTGGAAGATGGTCTTTGAGCAAATAATTGTGAGAAGCAATTATCGGGTGAGCCCGTTACAGTTCCTCAGTATGTTAGTACTGGTAGAGGTTATTCGCTGTGAAGCAATAGCAAAAAAAAGGTGGTAACACGCAATTAAAACGCGTCCTTTCTGTAATGGGAAGGGTGCGTTTTTTTTTATTATATAAAAAAGGGAGAAATGGATATGGAATTTGAGACAAAGTGTTTACATGCTGGTTATGAACCAAAAAATGGAGAGCCTCGTGTGGTACCAATCGTACAAAGTACAACGTATAAATACGATTCAGCAGAAGAAATCGGACAACTATTCGATTTAAAAGCCTCAGGGTACTTTTATACACGTTTAGCAAATCCAACGACGAATGCCGCAGAAGAAAAAATTGCTACTCTTGAAGGTGGTGTAGGTGCATTATGTACTTCTTCCGGCCAAGCAGCCACATTCTTTGCAGTGTTAAATATTTTAGAAGCAGGCGACCATCTAGTTTCGACAACGTCAATCTATGGCGGAACGTACAATTTATTTGCTCATACATTGAAAAAAATGGGAATTGAAGTGACTTTTATTGATCAATGGGCTAACTTAGAGGAATTACAACAAGCAATTCAACCGAATACAAAAGCTATTTTTGCAGAAACAATTGCTAATCCAGCCTTACATGTTTTAGATATTGAAAAATTTGCAACGCTAGCTCATGAAAATCAAATTCCGTTAGTCGTCGATAATACGTTTGCAACGCCTTATTTCTGTCGCCCAATTGAATATGGTGCAGATATTGTAATTCATAGTACTACCAAATATTTAGATGGACATGCTGTGCAAACAGGAGGAGCTATTGTTGATAGTGGTAAATTTGATTGGAATAATGGTAAATTTCCACAATTATCAACGCCAGATGTGACTTATCATGGCTTAATTTATACAGAAGCTTTTGGTCCAGCAGCCTATTTAGCGAAAGCTCGTGTTCAGTTGATGCGCGATTTAGGTGCAACGCCGTCTCCACAAAATTCGTTTTTACTAAACTTAGGAATGGAAACATTGGCAGTGAGAATGGATCGCCATTTTGAAAATGCTCAAAAAGTTGCTGAATTCTTGCAAGAACGTCCAGAAGTTAGCACTGTTAGTTATCCAACCTTGGAAACAGATCCTAGCTATTTGTTGGCTAAAAAATATTTACCGAATGGTTTGTGTGGAGTTATTTCATTTGAGATAGCTGCTGGCAAAGAACAGGCAGTCAAGTTTTTAAATGCACTAAAGCTAGTTTCTTTACAAGTACATGTTGCAGATATTCGTACTTGTGCATTGCATCCAGCGACGTCAACTCATCGTCAGCTATCAGAAGTGGAGCTAAAAGAAGTGGGGATTTCCGCTGGGTTAATCCGAATTTCTTGTGGAATCGAAAATATTAATGATATTCTTGTTGATTTGCAGCAAGCGTTTGAGCAATTGGAGGCGTAGACAGATGCCAATTAAACTTCCAAATGATTTTCCTGCTAAATCAGTTTTAGAAAAAGAAGACATTTTTGCGATTGAAGAAAAACGTGCTACTCAACAAGATATTCGCCCGCTACGTTTACTATTATTAAACTTAATGCCCAATAAAATTGATACGGAAATTCAATTGCTTCGTTTAATTAGTCAAAGTCCTTTGCAAATCGATGTAGATTTTTTGAAGTTAGTCTCACATACTCACAAAAATACAAGTCCCAATCACTTAGCTAAATTTTATTTATCGTTTAAAGAAATTGAAAATCAATGCTATGATGGATTGATTATTACAGGTGCACCTGTGGAGACACTGCCATTTGAAGAAGTGGATTATTGGAAAGAACTCGTTAAAGTCATGGATTGGAGTCAAACAAATACAACATCTGTGATTCATATTTGTTGGGGAGCTCAGGCAGGGTTATATCATCATTATGGTGTAGAAAAGATTCAGTATGAAAAAAAATTATTTGGCATTTATCCGCAACGTTTAAATAGTAACCATCGTCTATTCCGTGGCTTTGATGATATCTTTATGGGACCTCAGTCTCGCTATACAGGTATTGATGAAAGCCAAATTAAAGAGGAGCAATTACAAATTGTAGCTGCCGATGATGAAATTGGTGTAACGATTTTAATTTCAACAGATGATCATAATATTTTCTTGTTAGGGCATTTTGAATATGATACAGATAGTTTAAAAAGAGAATATTTACGTGATCAGCAGCGTGGATTAACTACGCAGGTTCCGGTGAATTATTTTGATGATGAGAAATTGACTAATGTAACTAATTGCTGGCGCGGCAACGCGCATTTGCTCTATCACAATTGGTTGAATGATGTCTATCAAATGACACCCTATCATTTGGAAGATATTCCTAAACTACGTGCCCAAAAAGACTAATAAAAAGGGTTTGTGACATAAGAAAAAAACAGGACGAAAATATCCGAACAAAATAGAAGGGTTACGCCAAATTAAGGCGAAATTGCGATGAGGACCAACTGGACCGCAGGAGCAATCTTCTATTGTTCGGATATTTTACGGTCAATCAATTTATGTCACAGTCTCTTTTTTAGTCTCTAATTAATCCTCATCGGTTGCATAGTAACTGTGATCTTCTAAATTTAATTTATTGAGGATAATTGAGGCTGTTTCTTCAATAGACAATGTTGCAACATTAATTATTTCGCATCCTAACTTTTTATATAAGTCATTGGCAAAAGCTAGTTCTTCTTTGATTTTTTCAATATCAGAATAAGCTGTATCAGGATTTAAGCCATAAGCAATCATTCTTTTTTTGCGAATACCGTTCAATACATCGGGATCATTGGTTAGACCCACGATTTTCTTAGGATTGATTTCCCATAATTGTTTTGGTATGTGGGCTTGGGGAACTAATGGTAAGTTTGCAACTTTTAAATTTTTATTTGCTAAAAATAGACTTAATGGGGTTTTTGAAGTACGCGAAACACCTAATAAAACAACATCGGCTTCTAAAAATCCACGGGGATCTTTTCCATCGTCATATTTGACTGCAAATTCCATAGCTTTAATTCGTTTGAAATAATTTTTGTTTAAATGGTGTAAGGCACCTGGTTCACGTGTAGGGGCTACTCCGGTACGTCGTTCCACTTCAGCAACAGGTGGGGTCAATACGTCAAAGTGATACAAGCCACTTTCTTCACAAAAATCATGAGTTAACTCAACTAATTCCTCATTAATTAATGTGTGTAAAATAACAGCATTATGTTTTTTTGCATCTGCTAAAGTCTTAAGCAGTGTACTTTTAGTTGTAATAAAAGTTCGGCGAAACATTTCAAATTTTACCGATGGATATTGAGCTACCGTTGCTTGCGCTAGTTTAGAAGCTGTTTCTCCAGCAGAGTCTGAAATAATGAAAAAGGTTAGAAGCGACTCTTTTTTTTCTTCTGTCATAAAACGATCCCTCACTTGCATTTTAATTAATCTTATTATACCATACACTCATTAAAAATAATCGGAATGATTTTGGTTTGGAGGGGTAGAAAGTGAAAAATCAAACTTCCATAGAACAGGCATTACAGACATTAAAAGATAACGGTTTGAAATATACAAAAAAAAGAGAAGCGATGATTGCTTACCTTGCAAAAGCAAATCGTTATGTCCCCGCAAAAGAGTTGCATGAGTATATGTCCGCAGAATATCCAGGTTTAAGCTATGATACTATTTATCGCAATTTACATGACTTTTCAGAAATTGGTATTTTAGAAGAAACTGAGCTAAATGGGGAAATGAAATTCCGATTCCATTGTTGTTCTCATGGAATTGAACATCATCACCATCATTTTATTTGCACAATTTGTGGCAAAACAAAAGAATTATCAATTTGTCCCATGGATTTTTTCCAAGATCAATTGCCTGGTTGTACGATTGAAAGTCATCGTTTTGAAATTTTTGGTCGTTGTGAAGATTGTCAGCCTGTGTAAGTAAAACGGCTTTTTTCAGAAATAATGAGAGAATTCAGAAAAATTTTTAGAAAATCTCATCATTTATCAGAAGTTTTTAGAAGAACGACTTGACACTCTTTCTTCACTTAGCTATAATTTTTAAAGGACAGTATTGTTATAAGATATTTTATTTTTATGACAAAAACGGTTACTATTTGAGCTCGGAGGGAGGGAATTTACATGTCAAAAACAGTCGTTCGTAAAAACGAATCTCTTGATGATGCTCTTCGTCGCTTCAAACGTTCCGTTTCAAAAGCAGGTACGTTACAAGAATCACGTAAACGTGAGTTTTATGAAAAACCAAGCGTGAAACGTAAGAAAAAATCTGAAGCAGCTAGAAAACGTAAGAAATTCTAATTTTTGATTTTTAAGTTTTCTGTTGTGAGAAGTGGAGCTGGTAGTGTGTCACTACTTAGTAAACTGAACGATGATATGAAGACGGCGATGAAGGCAAAGGAGAAAGAGACCTTGCAAGTCATTCGCATGCTGAAAGCATCGTTACAAAATGAACAGATCAAGGTCGGTCGTGACTTAACAGAAGATGAAGAGTTAACTGTTTTATCTCGTGAGATGAAACAACGACGTGATTCTTTGACCGAATTTGAAAAAGCAGGTCGTGAAGACCTAACAGAAAAAGTCAAAGGTGAAATTACAATTGTTGAACAATATCTACCTGCACAATTAACAGATGAAGAAATTCATCAAATTGTTGCAGAGGCGATTAAAAATACTGGTGCTACTTCACCAAAAGAATTTGGTAAAGTAATGGGTCTGGTGATGCCTCAAGTAAAAGGCAAAGCAGATGGTAACCAAGTAAATGCAGTCGTTAAAGAATTATTAACTGAAGAGTAATGAATCCGTCGCAGACAAGCAATTGTCTGCGGCTTTTTTGTTTCATAATAAAAACTTTAAAAGACTCTTAGATAAAAAGTAGAAGCGATTTTTCTTTTATCTATTGTATGGTATTATTAGGATGAATGTAGATAAAAAGGAGAGAGACATTTTTGACAGAAGAGCAAGGATCTTTAGAGATTAAATTAACAGAAGCTGATGACGCCAGCATGCTATTGGGAACACATGATAAACATATTAAAGTGATTGAAGAAACCACACAAACGATTATTCGTACTCGTGGAGAAATCATTCAAATTAAAGGTACCCAAGAGAAAATTGATCAAGCCGCCGCAGTGATACGTGCATTACAAGAATTGATTAAGCGTGGGATTCAAGTACATACACCAGACGTTGTAACAGCATTAAAAATGGTGTCAAAAGGCAACTTAACAACTTTCATTGATATGTACGAAGAAGAAATCATTAAAGATCGAAATGGGAAACCAATCCGCGTGAAAAATGTCGGTCAAAAGAAATATATTGACGCTGTGCGCACGCATGATGTCACGTTTGGAATTGGTCCTGCCGGTACGGGTAAAACATTTTTAGCCGTTGTTTTAGCAATTGCAGCATTGAAAAAAGGACAAGTTCAAAAAATTATTTTAACGCGTCCAGCAGTTGAAGCTGGCGAAAGTTTAGGATTTTTACCAGGAGATCTAAAAGAAAAGGTAGATCCTTATTTACGTCCAGTTTATGATGCATTGTATCAAATTTTTGGTATGGAGCACACCAACCGTCTCATGGAACGGGGAGTCATTGAAATTGCACCATTAGCTTATATGCGTGGCCGAACTTTAGAAGATGCCTTTGTGATTTTGGATGAAGCTCAAAATACAACAATTGCTCAAATGAAAATGTTCTTAACACGTTTAGGCTATAATTCAAAAATGATTGTCAATGGGGACACTAGCCAAATTGACCTGCCCAGAGGTGTTACGAGTGGTTTGGTTCATGCAGAACGTACGTTACACAAAATTAATAAAATCGCTTTTGCTACTTTTTCAGCGAGTGACGTTGTACGTCATCCTGTTGTAGCAGAGATTATTCAAGCATATGACGAGGCGGAAACACGAGAAGTGAAATAGTTTTGTTATCTAGGAGGGGAAATAGATGATTATTCAACCTTTAAGAAAAATACGTGAAAAACTAGGGAGATTTTTCGTACCGCTCGTGCTCCTAATTTTTTTCATTTTTATGATTGGTTTAGTATTTTCTAGCGTGAAACAACGCGCAGTCGATTATAAAGAAGGTCAAGTAGCGGAATCAAGTATTCGTGCAAACAAAACAATTGAGAATACTTCGGTTACTGAACAAAAACGAAAAATTGCTGCCGAAGCGGTTATTCCAGAATATACGTATCAAGAAGAGATTGCGAAAAAACAACATGAACTGATTCAACACCTTTTTCAATTAATTGAAAAAGTCAAAAAAGACAGTGAAGTGGAGAATAAAAAAAGAGAAGCGAACGCCAAAGACAACCAAACTGTGCAAAAAGTAACGGTTGATGAACAAATTGCTGCGTTGAAAAAAGAATTTGAACAGATTGATTCAGATGATTTAAGTTTTTATCAACGTGTAAGTAATACTTTTTTCCAAATTGTTTTTTCTTTAAGCTCTGATGCGTTAGAAACAGTTAAGAATGAAAGTCTTTCTTTAATTGATGAACAAATGAACGAACAGGTTCGTCAAGCCAATCTTGCTGAAGCGCGTAAAGCTGCCGATGAAAAAATTGAGTTTTTGAATGTAACAAGTAACCAAGCACAAGCGATTCGTTTGATGATTAATCAAGGAGTTGTAGTCAATACGTTCTTAAATGAACGAAAAACGCAAGATTTACAACAAGCAGCCAAAGATGCTGTTCAACCTGTAATGATTTATCAAGGCGAAATCATTGTTCGTGAAGGTTCACAAATTGATGAAAATGCAATTGAGAAATTAAATCTATTAGGAATGACGAGTTCGAATGCGTCATTATTTCCACTAGTCGCACTGGTAATGACTGTTTTGCTACAAATTATTGTTTTACTTTATTTTGTTAAACAGTGGTCTGATCGGGAAAAACGTGAAAACTATTTGACGTTTTATGCTATAACAATGGTTTTGAGCATCTTGGTAATGAAATTTTTCCAAGTGTTTCAAACAGAGGCAGTACCGTTCATCCCATTATTTTACCCAGCAGCATTTGCGCCACTAGTGCTAAGTTTATTCTTAAATAGACGATTGGGAATTTTAGCAGCTGCTTTTCAAGTGGTTACTGCAACCTTTATTTTTTATCAATCAATTGATACCAATCTTTTAACTATTATTTTAGTCTCTTATATGTTTTCAGGAATTATGGGAACTGTTTTAGCACGAAAACGAATTGTTGACCAGGGGACTAAAGCTTTGGTATGGGTCGTACTTTTCCCGTTCTTAATTAATTTGATTTTGATTATTTTCCAAGGTATGAGTTTTTCAAATAGTCGAACATGGATTGCTTTAGCATGTGCTTTAGCAGGTAGTATTTTCTCATTATTATTAACGATTGGATTACATCAATACATTGAATTGCTAATTACCGATGATAGTGTGATTATCTTGAATGAACTAAGTAATCCTAATCATCCGTTATTAAAGCAATTGCTAGAAGAAGCACCAGGAACCTACCATCATAGTATGATGGTTGCTAACTTGAGTGCCAATGCAGTAGCAGAAATCGGCGGGCACTCATTATTAACGCGCGTAGCTTGTTACTATCATGATATTGGTAAATTAAAACATGCCAATTTCTTTGTGGAAAATCTGCCTGCTGGGGCAGAAAACCCACATAATTTCTTATTACCAGCTGATAGCAAGCAGATTATTTTTGGTCATGTGATTGATGGCGCTGCGTTGCTTGAAGAAAAAAATATGCCACAAATGGTTATTGACATTTGTCGTCAACATCATGGAACCACATTGATGAAATTTTTCTATGTGAAAGCGAAAGAGCGCAATTCAGAAGTAACGGAGGAGGAATATCGTTATCCTGGGCCAATTCCGCAAACACGTGAAGCAGCAGTAGTTAGTATTGCAGATAGTTGTGAAGCAGCAGTACGAGCAATGGAAAATCCAACCAATGAAAAAATTCGCCAGTTCGTTTCAAATTTAATTACTGATCGCATTTTAGATGGGCAATTAGACGACTCTGGTTTAACGCTTAAAGAAATTAGAATTATCGAAAATTCATTGGTGAATGGCCTGTGCAGCACCTTCCATTCAAGAATTAAATATCCAAAAATGAAATCAGAAGCAGAGAAAATGAAAGAAGAACAAGAAAGAAGAGAAGAATGATGGAGATTACCTTTATTGATGAAACAAATGCTGTTTCAAACGACAAAGTGGCAGACATTGAATCGTTGCTTCAATTTGCTGCCAATTATTTAAAACTGCCAGAAGAAACTGAAATGTCCGTCACTTTTATGGATAATGCTGCAATTAGAGTCATCAATCGCACGTATCGTGATAAAGATGCAGCAACTGATGTCATTAGTTTTGCGATGGAAGAAGAAGGCGAAGATGAATTGCCGATTATTTTTGACGAAGAAGATGACTTTATATCAGATATGCCACGTACATTAGGTGATATCATGATTTCAACAGAACGAGCCCAAGAACAAGCGCAAGAGTATGGACACAGCTACGATCGTGAGTTAGGTTTTTTAGCATTGCATGGTTTCTTGCACATCAATGGTTACGATCATATGACACCTGAAGATGAGAAGGTAATGTTTGGACTACAAAAGGAAATCTTGGATGCCTATGGACTTGAAAGATAAAAAACAAACTATTGAAAAAAACAAACATTTTATTAATTCTGTGGAATTTGCTTTAACCGGAATTAAAACTGTTTATAAAGATGAGCGAAACATGCGTAGTCACACATTTGTTGCAGCTCTGGTCATTCTGTTGGGATTTATTTTTCGTTTAAATCAACAAGAATGGCTGTGGGTACTTTTAAGTATCTTTTTGGTGATAATTATGGAAATTATCAATACAGCATTTGAAAATGTAGTAGATATGGTCACGAATAAACATTTTCATCCATTAGGAAAAAAAATTAAAGATATGGCTGCTGGTGCAGTATTAATTACGTCCTTATTCGCTTTGCTTATTGGCGCAATTATTTTTCTGCCCAAGCTTATTCAGCTAGTTTTTCATTAGGAAAGAGGAAAAAATATATGACAGAACATAAATCAGGGTTTGTTGCCATTGTAGGTCGTCCAAATGTTGGAAAATCGACACTGTTAAATCGCATCGTTGGACAAAAGATTGCTATTATGAGTGACAAGGCTCAAACAACTAGAAATAAAATTCAAGGAGTATATACAACACCAGATACTCAGGTTGTATTTATCGATACTCCAGGAATTCATAAGCCAAAACATCGTTTAGGTGATTTTATGGTGGAAACAGCCTATAGTGCTCTACGTGAAGTCGATGTGACTTTATTTATGATTAGTGCAGATCAAAAGCGAGGAAAAGGGGATGACTTTATTATTGAACGTTTGAAAAAAAGTGAAGTACCTGTCTTTTTAATCGTTAATAAAATCGATAAAGTTCATCCAGATGCATTGTTAGAAACGATTCAAGACTACACTAGTCAAATGGACTTTGCAGAAGTAGTGCCGATTTCAGCAACAGAAGGAAATAACTTTGAAACGCTAATGAATGTATTAATCGAACAAATACCAGAGGGACCACAATATTTTCCTGACGATCAAATTACAGACCATCCCGAATATTTTATTGTTTCTGAGTTAATTCGTGAGAAAGTTTTATTACTGACACGCGATGAAGTCCCCCATTCCGTTGCCGTTGTTGTTGATTCAATGAAACGTAATGAAAATGATAAAATTCAAGTTCAAGCAACAATTATTGTTGAACGTGATAGCCAAAAAGGAATTATTATTGGTAAAGGCGGAAAAATGTTGAAAGTCATCGGTACTAAAGCCCGTCAAGATATTGAACGTTTATTAGGGGATAAAGTTTACCTAGAACTTTGGGTAAAAGTTCAAAAAGATTGGCGTGACAAACAGACGTATTTGAAAGATTACGGTTACCGTGAAGACGACTATTAATCGGTTATTGCGAGATAGTTCTCAGTTGAGAATTTGTCTCGCTTTTCTTTCCAAAGGAGGGGAGTTTGATGAGCATTGCTGAATCAAAAGGAATTCTACTTTTTAGTAAAAATCATAAAGAAAAAGATAAACTAGTCAAGATTTTTACCGAATCTGCAGGAAAGCAAATGTTTTACGTCAAAGGAGCGCATCGAAAGAATAATCCGCTTGCTCCAGCACTATTACCATATACTGAAGCGGTCTACATTGGGAAATTTAATAGCGAAGGCTTGTCGTTTTTGAATGCAGCAAAAAATGTTCACCCATACCGCAATATACAAGCAGATATTTTTTTAGCTGGTTATGCTACCTATATGATGAATTTGGTAGACGCAGCAATTGAAGATCATGTCTATGACCCTAATCTATTTCATTTTTTAGAACAAGCTTTAATGATGTTAGATCAAGGAAATGATGGTGAAATTTTAACCAATATTTTTGAAATTCAATTGTTACAACGTTTCGGAATTACTATTAATTGGCAAAAGTGCGCTATCTGCGGCACAACGCATGGTAAATTTGATTATTCTTCTACCTATAGTGGTGTATTATGTGAACGTCATTGGGAGAAAGATCTGCATCGATACCATGCTAATCCAGTAGCCATCCATTTCATTCGAATGTTCGCTCAAATTTCTTATGAAAACATTCAATCAATTGAATTAAAATCGGAAACCAAAGCATTCATTCGTCAAACGATTGATGCTTTGTATGAAGAATATGTAGGTGTAAATTTAAAAAGTAAAACCTTTATCGATCAAATGAGTCAATGGGAAAATATCTTCCAAATACCCAAACAACCAACCAACGTTTCGCACAATGAATAATGATGCGGAACGTTTTTTATTTGCTGTCATTCGATGAATTTACAGAAAATTACAAAATTTAAGGAGTAAATATTGACCTTTGCTTAATTTATCTTTATGATACTCTTAATACATTTTTATTGAATTTTAATTGTTAGGAGTGGGATTTTGGAAAATCTGTTTTCAGTTTTAAGACCCGAAGAACAAATAGCATTACAACTTAGAGGATTGTATCAATGGCACGGTTTTCAACTTTACCATCTTAGCAGCTTTGAAGAATATGAATTATATAGTCAAAATAAAAAATTTTTAAATGAAGCTGAAGTCATTACATTTACTGGTGGAGATGGTCGTATTATGGCATTGAAACCAGACATCACGTTGTCAATTGTTAAAAACACGCCACCAAGAGAAACCCGAAAAGTTTATTACTATGAAGACGTGTATCGTCATGATCGTCAAAATGGAGAGTATTTACGTATTCACCAAACTGGTTTGGAGTTTATTGGCGAGATTGGTCAACAAGAAGAGTTAGAAGTATTACATTTAGCGTTAGCGAGTTTATCAGTTGCAGGTGGCGGTGTTTTAGATGTCTCTCATATAGGCGTATTAAAAGCAATTTGCGAGTTATTTCCTACTGAAAATCATGAAGAAGTTATTAAGGCTTTACAGCAAAAAAGTCCACATGTTATCCGTAGTTTAGGGGAAAAGACTGGAGTTTCTGAAGAGAAGCTCGTTCTTTTGGAAGAGCTTATAACATTATGTGGAGACTTTAAGCACACTTATGCTAAAGCATCGACTATCTTCACCAATCCAGTGGCTATTTCTGCGATTGAAGAATTAAAACAACTATACGACTTGTTAGAAAAAGAAGGACGACTTCCAAAAAATGTGAAAATTCGCTTAGACTTTTCAATTGTAAATGATGCCGATTATTATAGTGGATTATTATTTCAAGGATTTGTAAAAAAAGTGAATCAAGCAGTATTGTTTGGTGGCCGTTATGATTATTTATTGCAAAAGCAGGATAAAGCCCAAGGTGGTATCGGTTTTGGAATGTACTTAAACAATCTAGGACGCTCTGTGGAAGTTCCTGAGGAGAAGGATGACTATTTATGCTTTGCATTACCAAAAGGGCGTATGGCGAATTCTGTGTACCGATTATTAGTTAATGCTGGCTTAGCAAGTGACAATGTTTTTGAAGATAATCGCAAGCTGATTTTCGTCGATGAAGAGAAAAAATTGAAGTTTTTCCTTGTTAAGCCCAGTGATGTGGCAATTTATGTAGAACATGGTGTAGCAGATATTGGTGTCCTTGGTAAAGATGTCTTAGATGAGACCGAACCGAACGTTTTAGAATTACTGGATTTAGGTATGGGAAAATGTAAGATGGCTGTCGCTGCTCATAAAGATTTCAAGCAAGATAATACACGTACATTGCGAGTGGCAACTAAATATCCGAACACCACACGTAAATACTTTAGTCGTTTGGGACAATCTGTTGAGTTAATTCAATTACATGGTTCCATCGAGTTAGCTCCATTATTAAATTTATCAGACGTAATTGTTGACATCGTGGAAACTGGAACAACTTTACGTGAAAATGATTTAACTGTTATTCAAGACATTGCTCCCTCTTCTGCGCGATTGGTTGTTAATCATTCAACCTGGCGTTTTAAAGAAGAGCTGATTCAGACTTTGTTAGAGAAGGTGAAAGAACAACTATGATAAACATTCGTACAACAAAAGAAGAGACGATTGAACAATTAATTCAACGAAAAGCTGGCGAAAGTCAAGATGTTTCCCAAGTTGTCGCTGAGGTCCTGAAAGACGTGAAGCAACGTGGTGACTTAGCTTTAAAAGAATACACAAAAAAATTTGATCAAGCAGAATTATCTGAATTTAAAGTTAGTGATCATGAATTTGCAGAGGGATTAGCAGAGATTACTCCTGAATTTTTAACGATTTTAAACCAAGCAAAACAAAATATTACTAACTTCCATGAAAAGCAAGTTCAACGTGGTTTCATTTCAACGAATGAGCAGGGAATTGTGATGGGACAACGCGTATTACCTTTAGAGACAGTAGGGGTTTATGTACCCGGAGGAACGGCTGCGTATCCAAGTACCGTATTAATGGACGTTTTACCAGCAAAAATTGCTGGTGTAGAAAAAATAATCATGATTACCCCTCCAAATAAAGAAGGAAAAATTCCGCCAGCCATTTTAGCGGCTGCAAAAATTGCTGGTGTAGACGCTATTTATAAAGTTGGGGGAGCACAAGGTGTAGCTGCATTAGCTTATGGAACGGAAACAATTCCTAGCGTTGATAAAATTGTTGGTCCAGGAAATATTTATGTAGCGACAGCGAAACGGATGGTTTATGGTTTGGTAGATATTGATATGATTGCTGGACCAAGTGATATTTTAATCGTCGCAGATGAAACAGCGAAACCCAAATGGTTAGCAGCTGATTTATTAGCGCAGGCAGAACACGATACATTGGCACAAGCTGTTTTAGTGACAACCAGTGAAGCAATTGCCAAAGAAGTTCAAGCAGAACTTAGTCAGCAACTAGCAGTATTACCACGACAAGAGATTGCCCAAGCATCGATTGAAAATAATGGCAAAATTATTGTTGCCCAATCATTAGAAGAGGCATTGACGCTAGCTAATCGGATTGCACCGGAGCATTTAGAACTATGTGTGGCAGAACCGTTTGCTTTATTAGGGAAAGTGAAGCATGCAGGTAGTGTCTTTTTAGGTCACCATACACCTGAAGTATTGGGAGACTATTTTGCTGGCCCCAATCATACATTGCCAACAGAAGGAACAGCTCGTTTTTATTCACCGCTTTCTGTTGACGACTTTATTAAAAAAAGCAGTTATTTATATTATTCCAAAGAAGCGCTACAAACGTCTGCTAAACAGGTCATTGCCTTTGCTGAGATGGAAGGCTTGGACGGACATGCCCGTTCAATGGCTGTACGAAAGGAGACGAATTAATGAGCTTTTTAGATAGTCAATTCCAACATTTGATACCTTATGTTCCTGGTGAACAAACACGTGCGAAAGTAATTAAATTAAATACTAATGAAAATCCCTATGATCCGCCCCAAAGTGTGATTGCAGCAGCAAAGGAAGCTGCTGCAACACTTAGTCGTTATTCAGATCCAACTTGTCACCAAGTCATTGAGCCCTTAGCCAAGCATTTCAAAGTAGCACCAGAAAATATCTTTTTAGGCAATGGTAGTGATGAGGTCTTGTTCTTTCTTTTTCAAGGATTTATGGAAAAAGGGGTTCAATTTCCTGATATTACCTATGGTTTTTACGAAGTGTATAGTGATTTATTCCATTTGAATACCCAAGTCATTCCATTAAAAGAAGATTTATCGATTGATTTAGCTGAATACCAAGGAGATGCGACAGTGATTATTGCTAATCCAAATGCACCAACTGGTTTAGTGATAGCGCCCGAAGTCATTTGTGCCTTTGCAGATCAACATCCCAATCGTTTAATCATTGTTGACGAAGCCTATAGTGATTTCAGTGAAGCATCTTTGGTACCTTATTTGGAGGAACATCCAAATATTTTAGTAGTTGGTACTTTTTCGAAATCTCGTCATTTAGCTGGTGCACGTTTAGGCTACGCAGTAGGTTCAAAACAATTAATTGAGGATTTAAATAAACTGAAATTTAGTCATAATCCTTACAGTGTAAATGCGATGACTTTAGCATGTGGGGAAGCTTCTTTACAAGCACAAGCCTATGTAGATGAATGCACGAAAAAAATTATTGCGACACGTGAATGGACCCAGCAAGAATTACAAAAATTAGGCTTTGAAACTACCGATAGTCACACAAATTTTGTTTTTTGCCAGCACACAACCATTGCTGGTGAAACAATTTTTAAACAATTAAAAGAAAAAAATATTTTGGTTCGCTGGTTTAATAATCCTCGAATTGCCAATTACTTACGAATTTCAATTGGAACGCAAGCAGAAATGGAAACACTGATTCAAGCAATCAAAGAAATCAAAGGAGTGGACTTATGAGAACAGCTTCAGTTACTAGAGACACGACAGAAACAAAAATTCAATTAACATTAACCATTGATGGTACTGGAAAGCAGAAATTTCAAACAGGGGTGGGCTTTTTAGATCACATGTTAGAACTATTTTGTCGTCATGGACGTTTCGATATTGACCTTGTGTGTGATGGTGATGTTCAGGTTGATGCTCATCATACAACTGAAGATGTCGCGATTGCGTTGGGTCGTGCTTTTTCAGAAGCCTTAGGTGAACGTCGTGGAATTAAGCGTTACGGCAGTTTTTTATTGCCAATGGATGAAAGTTTGGTCATGACTGCAATTGATATCAGTGGGCGTGGAATGGCAGTTGTAAATTTGGATATTCCAAGCGAAAAAATTGGTGCCCAATTTGATACGGAATTAGTCGAGGAATTTTTTATCGCATTTGCACGTGAACTAGGAGCAGCAATTCATTTACATCAAATTGCTGGCAAAAATAGCCATCACATTGTCGAAGCTTGCTTTAAAGGGTTTGGCCGTTCATTGGGGCAAGCAACAAGTATTGATGAAGTCGCACCTGATGAGATTCCATCAACCAAAGGCACAATTATTTAGGAGGCAAAAAATGATTGCGATTATTGATTACGGTGTGGGCAATCTCTTTAGCTTGTCTCGTTCATTAGAATATTTAGGGATTGAGAGTGTCATTACCAATGACATTACCCAATTAAAAGCGGCAGATCAGATTATTTTACCGGGGGTAGGGGCATTTGGTGATGCGATTCAAAAATTACGTGAACATCAATTAGAAACACCGATTAAGCAATTGGTCAAAGAGGGAAAACCGCTGATGGGCATTTGTTTAGGGATGCAACTGTTATTTGAAAAGAGTACGGAATTTGGTGAACACCGTGGACTGGGTCTTCTTTCAGGTGAAATTGTTTCGTTAAAAGAAGCGCTACAAGCGCAAAATTTATCCCTAAAAGTCCCTCATATTGGTTGGAATGAATTGCTTGTAAAAAAAGAAAGTGTCTTATTGAAGAATTTTAATGAAGGCGAGCAAGTCTATTATGTGCATAGTTTTTATGCAACAAATTGTGATGATAGTTTAATAGCAGCTAGTGAATATGGGATAGAGGTACCTGGTTTGGTGCAAAAAAACAATGTTTATGGGGCACAGTTCCATCCAGAGAAAAGTGGTACAGTTGGTTTGCGAATGTTGCAAGCATTTTCGGAGGTGAAAGGATGAAAATTTTTCCAGCGATTGATTTATTAAATGAAAAAGTGGTGCGTTTGTACCAAGGTGATTATGACCAACAAGAAGTTTTTGGTGAAGACCCGGTTGCTTTTGCACAATCTTTTGAAGAAAAAGGCGCAAAATATTTACATTTAGTTGATTTAGACGGTGCCAAAGATGGGGCGTTACGCTACTTCAAAACAGCTGAAAAAATTGTGGCAAATACGAACTTATTTGTTGAAGTTGGTGGTGGTATTCGCGATGAAGCAACAATTGAACGTTGTTTAGCAGCGGGGGTTCATCGCGTGATTATCGGTACTTTACCACAAAAAAATCCGACATTATCCAAAGAATTAATTCAAAAATATGGCGATAAAATTGCTGTTGGCGTCGATGCTCGTGATGGAAAAGTGGCGGTTGAAGGTTGGTTAGAAACCACTGAAACGGATGCTTTTGATTTTTGTAAAGAATTAGCAGCATGGGGTACAAAAACAATTATCTTTACCGAAATCTCTCGTGACGGGACAGGTCAAGGGATTAATATTCCTTTGTATCAACAATTATTAGAAATTGAGGGTGTCGAGTTTGTTGCTTCAGGTGGTGTAGCAACGTTACACGATATTACCGCATTAAAAGAAATCGGTATTCCAAGCGCAATTGTCGGTAAAGCATTGTATAAAGGTGACTTGAAATTAGCAGACGTCTTAAAAGAAGCGGAGGAATAACATGATTTCAAAAAGAATTATTCCTTGTTTAGATGTTCGTGATGGGCGCGTAGTTAAAGGTGTTAATTTCGCTGGTTTAAAAGATGTCAATGATCCTGTAACCTTGGCTAAATTTTATAATGAACAAGGTGCCGATGAGCTAGTTTTTTACGATATTACAGCTTCTGCAGAAGGCCGAGGCTTGTTTACCGATATTTTACAGGCGGTGGCTTCAGAAGTGTTTATTCCGCTCACTGTTGGGGGCGGAATTAATGAACTAAAAGATTTTGAGCGTGTGTTAAATTGTGGAGCCGATAAAGTCAGTGTCAATTCAGGGGCGATTCGTAATCCACAATTAATTGCAGAAGGTGCGAAACGCTATGGTAGTCAATGTGTCGTTTTATCTGTAGATATTCGTCGCGTAGGCGATGCATGGCATGTTTTTGCGAAAGGTGGTCGTGAAGATACAGGCATTGATGCGTTAGAGTGGATTCGTCAAGGTGAAACACTAGGCGCTGGAGAATTAGTTATCAACAGTATGGATACAGATGGGGTAAAAGAAGGCTTTGATTTACCTTTGTTAAAAGCCATTACCGAAATTTCTTCTTTACCAATTGTTGCTTCAGGAGGTGCTGGTAAGGCAGAAGACTTTACTGAGCTATTCCAATTGCCAAATATTGAAGCGGGATTAGCAGCATCAATCTTTCATTATGGTGAAGTGAAAATTCCTGATTTAAAAGCACAATTAGCTGAAGAAAAAATCGCAGTACGATTATAGGAGATGAAAAAATGGATATCCAAAAACTAAAATTTGGCGCAGATAATTTGATTCCTGTTGTTGTACAAGATGCAGAAACCAAAGAAGTTTTGACCGTTGCGTACATGAATCAAGAAAGCCTTGAATTAACTTTAAAAGACAAACTGATGACATTTTATTCGCGTAGTCGTCAAGAGTTATGGCGTAAAGGAGAAACTAGCGGTAATTATCAACACTTAGTTTCTCTAAAAGCAGATTGCGATCAAGATGCCTTAGTTGCACTAGTCAAAAAAGATGGACCAGCCTGTCACACTGGGGCAGAGAGCTGTTTTTTTGAAACTATTTATGAAGATACTCTTCCAGAAAAATTTTCATTAGAACAATTATATGCGTTGATTCAAGAAAGAAAAGATACCCCTAAAGAGGGGAGCTATACGAGCTATTTATTTGAAAAAGGCAAAGAGAAAATTTTGAAAAAAATTGGTGAGGAATCAACCGAAGTTGTAATTGGTGCGATGAAAGAAGACCGAGAAGAAACAATTTATGAAGTTGCTGACTTAGCGTATCACGTGCTGGTATTGATGAATGATATGAATATTTCAGTGAAAGAAGTTGCTGATGAATTAGCCAAACGTCATGTAGTTGACCACAAGGTAAAACAAGAAACCATGAAATAATTTTTCGGAAAATTTCATCTTTCGTTTGACAAACACTAGAATAACGACTTATTATAGTTATATTCAAATAGTGCGATGAGCATAAAAAGGAAAAAGCCAATCTTTTGAAGCGAGTTTGGAAGAGTGAAAGCCAAACAAAGAACTTTTTACCGTAGGCAATGTGAGCACAGAGACAACAAAGCTGCCGAGCAATCGGAAGTAGGGTGGAACCGCGAACTTATTCGTCCCTATATCTGTACCTAAGTGTATAGATATAGGGACTTTTTGCTGTGAAACACAGCGATTCACCGAACGAAGTGAGTGAGAGAGCTGATGTTGAACAGCACTAGGCGACCAAAGGGAGCGTAGTCACAAAGCACCGAAACACAGCGATTCACCGAACGAAGTGAGTGAGAGAGCTGATGTTGAACAGCACTGGGCGACCAAAGGGAGCGTAGTCACAAAGCACCGAAACACAGCGATTCACCGAACGAAGTGAGTGAGAGCTGATGTTGAACAGCACTAGGCGACCAAAGGGAGCGTAGTTACAAAGCACCGAAACACAGCGATTCACCGAACGAAGTGAGTGAGAGAGCTGATGTTGAACAGCACTAGGCGACCAAAGGGAGCGTAGTTACAAAGCACCGAAAATCGCTGAGTGAGCTGAATATGTGAAAGTCGCCATCCAATTAAAAATACTAGCCAAAAACAAAAAGAAAAGGAGCAAAATCATGAGTCAAAAATTAACTGTCCAAGAAATGATTTTAACATTACAAAAATTTTGGTCTGATAATGGTTGTATGTTAATGCAAGCATATGATACAGAAAAAGGTGCGGGAACAATGAGTCCCTATACTTTCTTACGTGCCATTGGTCCAGAACCTTGGAATGCAGCATACGTAGAACCATCACGTCGTCCAGCGGATGGTCGTTATGGAGAAAATCCCAACCGTTTATACCAACATCATCAATTCCAAGTAGTCATGAAACCATCACCAGAAAATATTCAAGAATTATATCTGGAAAGTTTGGAAAAATTAGGAATTAATCCATTGGAACACGACATTCGTTTTGTTGAAGATAATTGGGAAAATCCATCAATGGGATGTGCTGGTTTAGGTTGGGAAGTTTGGTTAAATGGAATGGAAATTACACAATTTACGTATTTCCAACAAGTTGGGGGACTGGCTTGTCATCCAGTAACCTCTGAATTGACATATGGTTTAGAACGTTTAGCTTCTTATATTCAAGAAGTGGAAAGCGTCTATGATTTAGAATGGTCACCAGGCGTTAAATATGGTGAAATCTTTAAACAACCAGAATATGAGCATTCCAAATACTCATTTGAAATTAGTGACCAAAAAATGTTATTAGATAATTTTACAAAGTTTGAAGCTGAAGCAAAACGCTGTATTGCCGAAAGTCTGGTACATCCAGCATATGATTATATTTTAAAATGTAGCCACAATTTTAACTTGTTAGATGCACGCGGGGCTGTTTCAGTAACAGAACGTGCAGGTTATTTGGCACGTATCCGTAATATGGCACGTGAAGTAGCCAAAATCTTTGTAGATGAGCGTAAAAAATTGGGTTATCCATTATTAGATCGCGAAGAAGCAGAGAAATTATTGCAGGAGGAGAAATAAGATGGCAAAAAATTTATTATTTGAAATTGGTTTAGAAGAAATGCCGGCACATGTTGTCGTACCAAGTATGGAACAATTAGAAACAAAGACACGTCAATTTTTGGCTGACAATCATTTGAATTTTGAATCAATCCAAGCTTTTTCAACTCCACGTCGTTTAGCAATTTATGTGAAAAATCTTGATGAAAAACAAGAAGATTTGGAAGAAGAAGTAAAAGGACCAGCTAAAAAAATTGCTTTAGATGCAGAAGGTAATTGGTCAAAAGCAGCCCAAGGTTTTGTTCGTGGACAAGGATTATCGACAGAAGAAATCACGTTTAAAGAATTAAAAGGTGTAGAATATGTTTATGTCACAAAACATACTCCAGGGAAAGCAGCAATTGATGTTTTAACAGGGCTGAAAGATGTGATTACGAGTTTAACATTTCCAGTAGCTATGCATTGGAGTAGTTATGATTTTGAGTATATTCGCCCAATTCATTGGATTGTAGCTTTATTAGGGGATGAAGTAATTCCTTTTGAGATTTTAGATGTACAGACGGGACGTTCTTCTCGCGGTCATCGTTTCTTAGGTGAAGATGTGACTTTTGCTAATGCCGATGAATATTTAGAAAAGTTAAAAGCACAGTTTGTTTTAGCTGATTCTGCCGAACGTGAAGCAGTGATTACAGCGCAAATTAAAGAAATTGCTGATAAAAACAATTGGACAGTTGAATTAGATGAAGATTTACTAGAAGAAGTCAACAATTTAGTTGAATATCCAACGGCATTTGTTGGTAATTTTGATGAAAAATACCTAGCTGTACCAGAAGAAGTATTAGTAACATCAATGAAAGAGCATCAACGATATTTTGATATTCGCAATGCACAAGGCCAATTGTTACCACACTTTATTTCTGTCCGTAATGGAAATAGCGTAAAAATTGAAAATGTGATTAAAGGGAATGAAAAAGTATTAATTGCACGTCTAGAAGATGCTGAGTTCTTCTATAATGAAGATCAAAAACTAACAATTAATCAATGTGTCAGCAAATTGAAAAATGTTACGTTCCATGAAAAAATTGGTTCAATCTACGAAAAAATGCAACGTGTAGGTGTTGAAGCCCAAATTATTGGAAAAAATGTTGGCTTAACCACTGAAGAGTTAGCTGATTTGCAACGTGCCACTGAAATTTATAAATTTGATTTAGTGACAAATATGGTCGGTGAATTCCCAGAATTACAAGGGATTATGGGAGAAAAATATGCCTTATTACAAGGTGAAAAACCAGCTGTTGCTCAAGCGATTCGTGAACATTATATGCCAATTTCAAGTGAGGGTGAACTTCCTCAGTCTAATGTAGGTACTGTTTTAGCTATTGCGGATAAATTGGATAGTGTTCTGGCCTTCTTTGCCGTAGACATGCGTCCAAGTGGTTCAAATGACCCTTATGCACTACGTCGTCAAACATATGGAATCGTTCGGATTTTGGCTGATAAACAATGGCATTTCCCATTTAGAGGGGTACAAAAAATGATCGAAGAAAAAATTAATGCAAATCAAGCATTATATGGTATTCAATTATCTGATGAAGATAAAGAAGTATCAAGTTTCTTACAAGCTCGTCTACGTCAATTCTTCTTAGGTAGAAATATTCGTCATGATGTCATTGATGCTGTTATTCATGCAGAGCAAGAGGATCTTTCTCGTTTGTTTGAAACGGCAAATATGTTAAATAATCACGTAGAAGATGAAGATTTCAAACCATCGATGGAAGCATTAACACGTGTGATTAATTTAGCAAAAAAAGTGGAGAACGAAGAAACTGCAATTAATCCAGAACTGTTTGAAAATGATGCAGAAAAAAATCTCTATGAAGCCACTGCTCGTTTAGAAGAAAAAGTTGCAACTCAAACTGTGGAAGAAAATTACCATGATCTTGTTGGTTTACGACCATTAATTAGAGACTATTTCGAACAAACAATGGTTATGGTAGAAGATGAAGAAGTTCGTAACAATCGTCTGATGCAATTGAGTAAAATCTCTAAAATGTCCTTAGCTTTAGCAAGTTTAGATACATTAATTACAAAATAAAAAGAACTGGGTTGCCTTAATGATTAGTTTGATAAAGCCAAAAGTTAGACCAGAAATCTAACTCTTGGATTTATCAAAACGGCAACCTAGTTTTTTTATAGTATTTTAAAATAACTACTGAGACTTAAATGGAGAATAACAAAGAATGTAAAAATAAGTGTAGATAAAAAGAAATGGAGCTGTATTAAGCATCCGGCTATACTACCGAAAATCAAACATTTTATTAGAAGTAAATGGATTCCAGTCAATCGATAACGAGACTTTGGTGCACACCATCGACTCCAAATTAAAATAAGAATAACGGGTGCTCCTATTCCTAGTAAAACATTTATTGTTGGGTTCATAGTTAACCTAAAACCCCAGTAACCTAAAAATAGCACAGCAAGCAGTTCCAATATAAATGCAAGTAGTAGATTAAATATCTTGATAGCGTTCATAGTTTGCTCCTTTTTGATTGATTGTATCAAAAAAGTACCAATGCAAAAATAGCATTGGCACTTTATTTTACATCGCATAAATAAATTTCAATAAAATAGGAATATATAGCATATAAATCAAGACGGAATATCCCATACTTGAAGCTGCAAACTCCTCGTCGGCATGATAGGTTCGCGCAAGAATAGGAACAGAATTTTGTACAGGCATTGCTGATTGAATAATAAATACTTGAAGCATTAGTGAAGGTATTTGAATCCATTGACCAAGTAACCAAACAATAAGCGGTGATAGAATGAAGCGACCAATTAAGACGCCAGCAATATCTTTATTCATTTTAAGGTTTTTTACACCATTAAAATAGACCATGATCCCAATGGCAAACATAGATAATGGCGTTGTTAAATCCGCTAAATAAGTTCCAAAGCCTTTGACTAAAATCGGAACTTTGAGTGCTAGAATCATCCAAATTAATCCAATAATAAATCCTAGTAGGGCAGGAGAAAAGATTTTCTTTAAAGCGACTAGAGGATGAAAAGTAACACGTGTTTCTTTGATTTGCGGACTATCGGTAGCAATCAAATAAATGCCTATTGTCCAAAAAATGGTTGTATTTATAATATAATAAAGCAATACATAGGGAATCGATATTTCACCAAAAATAGCTAAATTAATTGGTAGACCAATAAAAATCGTATTAGAGCAAGTTACCATTGTAGAGAAAGTTCCCTTTCTAGTTTCAGTGATTCGAAAGAGCTTCCGATAAATGAAGCTTACCCCTAAAGTAATCAGCATAGACAGTAAGGGAATAATCATTCCTGAAAATAACGATAAAAATTCATCGCGCGAAAAATTTGCTGTAATGTTTAAAAACATACTAAAAGGCAAAGACAAATTTAAAACAATTTTAGAAAAGACATCTGCCGAACGATTGGTAAACCATTGTTTATAAGACAACCAATAACCAACAAACATCAGTAAAAAAATAACGAAGATATTGAGATAAGCTTGTAACAAATGTTTTCCTCCTTTTTATAAAAAAATTGTTCCTTTTCTAAATAAGAAAAAGAACAATTTGATTATTTTCTTTTTTGTTGCTTACCTGCATTACGTCCATTTCCTTGTTTAGTGTTGTTTGGTTTAGGAGTTGGTTTTTTTTCTTTCGCAGGTTCAACCGAATCTGTCACGTCTTTCATTGGTGTCACGACAGTTTTTGGCGGATTTTTTTTCATTTCTTCAGCAATTTGAGCACGAATTCTTGGCTTCATAATCACGTTAGTAATAAATGTTTGTAAACAACTAAAGATACCACCGACTACCCAATATAAGGTGACTCCAGCTGGAGCGGCAAATGAAACCATAACAATCATTAGTGGAGAAACAATTAACATACTGCGCATTGTTTTCTTCTGTTCTTCAGGAATCCCAATTAATGAAAGATATCCTTGTAGTACATAAGAAAGACCAGCAATAATTACCAAAACAATACTAGGGGAACCAAGTGAAATTCCTAAGAAAGTTGCTTTATCAATTCCTGGAGTAAACTGAGCAGTAAAGTATAGAGCAGTAAAAATTGGCATTTGGATTAACATTGGTAAACAACCAATTCCACCAAGCATACTGACATTGTTTTCTTTGTAGATACTTTGCATTTCCGCTTGGATTTGCATTTGTTCTTCACGTGATGTAGCTGCTTTTAGTTTCTTTTGAACGACATCGATTTGTGGTTTTAGGAATTGCATTTTTTCGCTCTGTACCATTGCTTTTTTCGACTGACCAATACCTAGTGGTAAAATAATCAATCGAACAATGATTGTTACAATAATAATTGCTAAACCAAAACCTAAGCCCATATCCGTAGCAATATAGGAAAGAAATTTTCCTAAAGGTTGCACCAACGTACGATAAATGAGCCCATTTGGATCAGGTGTCCCATCTTCCAAACGACTTACACAACCAGATAATGTGATTAAAAGCGCGAAAAGACCGGAGCCAACCAGCCAATTTTTTATTTTTCTCATGTACTTCTTCCTCTACTTATTAAATTTAGACAATGATAACTATACTAAAAAATAGTCATCTTTTCAATGAACAAAGCAAAAATTAAATGTGAAAGAAGTATGAAGGCTTTAATTTGTGATAAAACGATCTCGTTCAGTAATAGCTGCATTTTCCTCAATAGTGTAAAAAGTGACACGTCCGTAGGGAGCAGGAGATGCTTTAACTTTCTCAATAAAACGATCGATGCTATCTTCTTCACCCATGGCTTCGATGGTTACTGAACCATTGTCTTCATTCATTGCACTACCATAAATTCCTAATTCATCAGCAAGTATTTTAGTCATAAAGCGAAAACCGACACCTTGAACACGTCCTTGAACATTCATTCGAATCTTTTTCATATTCGCCACCTCTTTTTCCATAATGATAGCGCTTTTTACTGATTTGAACAAGCCTTGGAATTTCTTTCATGCTATAATGAAACTTGAGGTGAAGACATGAAAGAAATTCAGTCTACTAAGAATGGGCTTATTAAAGAACGTAAAAAATTACATAAACGCAAGTACCGTGAACAGGAAGAGAAGTATTTACTTGAAGGCTTTCATTTAGTTGAAGAAGCTGTAAAGTATGGTGCTAAAGTCGAAGAAATCTTTATTGATGAACGTGGAAAAAAAGAGTGGGGAACATGGATAGCTGAACAAGTGATTACAACATATTTCGTTTCAGATGAAGTAATGAAACAGTTGTCTGATTTGCCGACACCTCAAGGAATGATTGCAGTTGTTCAAAAAGAAGAGCCATCGGAAATAGCCTATCAAGGAAAGTGGTTATTATTAGATAATGTCCAAGATCCAGGAAATGTGGGAACTATGATTCGTACGGCTGATGCAGCAGGTTTTAGTGGTGTTTTACTAGGTAAAGGAACCGCAGACGTTTATAGTACGAAAGTCTTGCGCAGCATGCAAGGAAGTCAATTTCATTTACCTGTGATTTCCTGTGACTTAGTTGAAGAGGTATTGAAGTTTCAACAAAAACAAGTTCCTGTCTATGGAACAGAACTAAACATTGATGCGCTACCATTTAATCAAGTGAATAAAACTGCCGATGTTGCACTAATTTTAGGAAATGAAGGACAAGGCGTTTCTACTGAGCTGTTACAAATGGCTGATAAAAACTTATACATTCCTATCTATGGTCAAGCAGAGTCATTAAATGTTGGTGTAGCTGCTGGGATTTTGATGTATGTCTTTGTATAATTATTGTGTGAAAAAAGTATAAATTTTAAGGAACTATTAAAATTATTTATCAAAATGATGATATTCTAGAATTTTAAAGTCAGCGTGCTATACTTTTAATAGATACAAAAATGCAAAGTAAAAGGTGGCCAAAAGATTCATATGACAGCAGAATGGCAAAAAGATACAGAATATCTATCTTATGTAGAAGATTTACTTGCAACAGATGAAGTTCAAAAATTATCAGAATTTGTTCAACATATGCATTCAACTCGCTTAGATCATTCAATTAGTGTTTCTTACAATAGTTACAAACTAGCAAAACGCTGGAAAGGCGATGCCCGCGCAACAGCACGTGCAGGTCTATTACATGATTTATTCTATTATGACTGGCGTACAACGAAATTTGATGAAGGATCTCATGCGTATATGCATCCACGCATTGCAGTACAAAATGCAGAAAGATTAACAGAACTTTCTGATTTAGAACGTGACATTATTGTCAAACATATGTGGGGAGCAACCATCGCACCACCACGTTATAAAGAAAGTTATATTGTAACAATGGTCGATAAATATTGTGCGATTCAAGAGGCCACTAGCCCCTTAGTGAAACGCTTTAAATCAAGCGTTCAACGTGTCGTTGTAAGAAATCATTCTATATAAGAAAAAGCAGGTGATAGCGTGAGCTATCACCTGCTTTTTCTTTATGCCGCCCAATAAGTACCAATTAACACAATGATTGTTAGTACTAAAATCAGTGCTGCTAAGATGCCGACGATTAAGAAATGTCGTTTTTTATTCATTGCGACAATTGCAATAAATTCTCTTAAAAAGGCGTTTGGTAAGTAATACAAAGCAGTTTTTGCACCAATACCATCTGCTTTTAATCCTGCCCAGCGAGCGAAAATGCCTGCTCGAAAGATATGATAATTGTTAGATGAAAAAATAACAGTCGCATTATCGCCAAAGTTTTGACGAATGATTTCTTTTGAAAATTGCATGTTTTCTAAAGTGGTAGTAGAGTTTGTTTCAACCAAAATATCACTTTCGGGAATATTTTGGGTTAAGGCATATTGTTTCATTGCAACTGCTTCTGAAATCTTCTCATCGGAACCTTGTCCACCTGACATAACTAATTTTGGTGCTTTACCAGTCGCTTTTTGTTGTTGATGATAAAAAGTGATGGCTTTGTCAATTCGGCGAGCTAATAATGGTGAAACGCGTTCACCATTAATCAATCCAGCTCCTAGAACAACAATACAATCTTGTTTGTAACGAGGATGGTTGAATTGATACAAGATAGAAACTGTTAAGAAATTTAAGAAAACAAAAGCAAAATAAAAAAGAGTCATCGGTAAGATGGATAGTACGAGCGTTGCCCAGTCTGGTAAACTACTGGCGATAAAATGATCGTAGACGAGCCACAGAGTCATCAGAATGGCTAAAATCAAAGTTAATAAGTTTGCCAAAGAACGTGATTCTTTCCGAATAACAATAACTGCATTCCAATACAATAAAAGCATTAATCCTGTAAAACCAAAGGCTAATACTAGTAACAAACACACACCAAGAATAGCTAGTAATAAAAATACAACAATGTTTGGTGTTTGAATAAAATTAAGCACTAAATAACTACCAAAAATGACGATGAATAAATTAAATAAAAAGCCGTTTAATAATCTGGTTTTTTCTAGACGATAAGAAAAGAAAAAGAGACCAAAAAATAATAATGGAATTACTAAATAATAAGTACCATTTTTAGCTTCAAGTACCCCTAAATACACAGAGAGTGCAAGTAGAGTCCAGCTACTTAAAAAGAAAAATTTATCAGGCTGTGGTTGTTTTTTTCGCCACCAGTAAATGCCTCCTGTTCCTATTAAATAAGGAATTCCAAAAATAAATAATTGCATTAACCCCATACGATCACTCCATTCATTAATAAATTAAGTATAACGAATTTTGTAAAAAAAATCTTGTTTTATTTATTTGTAAAAATCCGTTACAATGAAAAGAAGAGATGAGTAGGAGGGATGATAGGCGTGGAACTAGGTGAAGTAATACGTAAAAGATTACCTGAGTTTGCAGTAATTGGAAAAGAAGGTCGCGGATTGGCAACGGAAGCTGCTTCATGGGTTCCTGAATTGTGGGAACTAGCAAATCGTGATTTTGAGGAACTAGCAAAAGCAACTAGTGAATGGGAAGTTGCTTCAGTAAATTTATGGGGATTGATGAGTGATGCTAAACGCTGGTTAGACCCATGGCAAGAAGAAGGTCGTTATCTAGCTGGTATGCAGTTACCTCATGAAATAAAACCACCACACGATTGGCAACGTTGGTTAATTCCAGCAATGGAATATCTTGTTGTGAAAACCAATGAAGCTAATTTAGAAATGATGACAGAAAAAATGTTTGAAGAAATTTTACCACAAGAAAAAGCTGAATTAGTTGCTGCAATTCAAGAACATTATTTACCAAGTTTTGAACCTGGTGAAGTAGAATTATATTTTCCAATTAAAATATTATAAAAAAAACGTGTGTCGTTTTTCCGTGAAGGAAAAGACACACGCTTTTTAATTAAATAACCCTTTAACCGCTCGCCAAGCTTGAACAAAAATATTAGCTTTTTTCACTTCTTGACTAGCAAGTAAGGCAGTTTTTGTAGTATCGTCATCGCTTTCTTCAATAAAACCTAGTTTGTCAGGGGAAACCGCTTGGACAGTTCCGACATTTGCTCCTTTTTCAATAGGAGCTTGTAATTCGTTATCGTCAGTAATACGTTTTGGATTTAAAGAAGTATTGAACGTCACATCATCTTTCGACATAGAAGAATGTAACCAAACTGTTAGTGCTTTTTCTGTTTGTACAGGAACAGTTAATTCTTTTCCTTGATGAACAGGAGCTGTTTTAAATTCAGAAACAGTTGCATCTTTTGCTAAGACTTCTTCTTTTTTCCAATGTTCAAAGCTGTAATCCATTAAGCGGCCTGTTTCAACAAATCGTGCGCCTGGATCAGCTTCATGGTTTGTGGCATTCAATACCACAGTGATAATTCGTTGGCCATCTTTTGTCATCGTTCCTACAAAACAAGCACCCGCTAAATCGGTAGTTCCGGTTTTTAAGCCGTCAACCCCAGCTTTTTCGTAAAGCATACCTGGCAGCATCCAATTCCAGTTAACCATTTCAATTGGTGAAAATGTGTGCGCGCCGAATTCTTGTTTGGGTGTTGAAGTTACTTCTAATACATCTGGATAATCGTCAAGCAGATGACGAGCAACAATCGCTACTCCTTTTGCAGATAAAATGTTTTCATCTTCTGTCTTAGAACCAGGGTAGATGTGTTCACCGAGATAAATATTATTTAAGCCGGTAGAGTTTACGATTTGAGCATCTTTAATGCCCCAGTCTTCTAATTGTTGTTTCATTAAGTCGACAAAAGCTGCTTCAGAGCCAGCAATTTTCTCGGCCAATGCCATTGTAGAAGCATTGGATGATTGAATGAATGCTGAGTCGAACAAGTCTTTTACAGTATATTTACTGGTCGCTTCTAAAGGAACATTTGAAAGTTCCGGGTGAACACTTAACTGTGCGACAAAATCTGAAATTTCAATTTCATCATCCCAAGCAAGTTTACCTTCTGCTACTTCCTTTTCCACTAAATAAAGACTGATAATTTTAGTAATAGAGGCAATACCTAAGGCGTCGTCACTGTTTTGATCATATAAGATTTTACCTGTATCTGCGTCAATCGAAAGAGCTGCTTTAGCTTCCACTTTGAAATCGCCAGACAATTCATCTGCTTGCACACTAAAAATGGGTACAACTGATGAAAGGAAAAACAAAATTCCCGCTAATAGGGGGAGAAAGCGATGTTTTTTCTTCATAAATACTCTCCTTTAAATAGTCTCAACTTAAGAGTGTATCAAATTCAAAGCAAAAATAAAAGAGTTTAGTTGCAACTAAACTCTACGATGAGATTTGTGAGAAGTTTCCACTCGAACTGGAATACTTGCGTTCGTTTCTGTTTGACTAATTTGGTAGGCCAGGAAAGAGAACACGACCAACAATCCCATTAATCCAAAAACAGAGAATAATGAAACAAATGTGGTTAACATAGACAGCACACCTTTCATAATTATTGATACGTGGAAGATGGGAATCGAACCCACACCTTGAAATATAAATAAGTACGACCTATTTAACGGAACAAACCTTGTTCATCCACAAAAAGTATTAATGCTTGATTAATTGGAAAGAAGTATCTTCTGTTTCATCGTAAAAGGAAATCTGTTTGCCGTTTTGTTCAAAAACAATATGATATCCCATTGAATCGATTAGTGTAAGACGCTCAGAAGTATAGTCTATGACAGTTGTTGGTTGGAGCTTGTTTTGGATATATAATTGTAAGTCAGTTGTCACTGTCACATGGACTTGGCCTTTTTGATGTTGTCGATCATATGACCAATGACCTACAAAAGTATCTAGCTGTTCATCTGTTTTTTTTCTATGACGGATAAACGTAGAACCTACGATACCAGTCACTAAAGAAGTTCCCAAAAAAAGTATTCTGCCACTCACCTAATCACTCCCGTTCACTTATCAAGTTACCGTTATTGTATCATGACAGTTAAGAAAATAACTGGGACTAAGGTTGGATTTTTCAAGAAGTTTTTGTGATTATATGTTAAAATTTCTCTAAGTAGCTAAGAAATTTAGATTTAGTTAAACTATAGAAAAGAGGAAACGTATATGATTCATTTAGGGATTATTGGAACAAATTGGATTACCCATCAGTTCGTACAAGCTGCATTAGATACAGCTCGTTACACATTGACAGCTGTTTATTCAAGAAGACTCGAAACTGCTCAGGAATTTGCGGATAAGTATGAAGGAGAGGTTATTTGTGAAACAGAACTAGATACCTTTTTAGCCACACCATCATTGGATACAGTATATATTGCTTCACCAAATAGTTTGCATTTTAATCAAGCAAAAGCGGCTATTTTAGCAGGTAAGCATATTATTGTGGAAAAACCTGCTTTTTCAAATCCACAAGAAATGGCTGAGATTATTGACTTAGCCAAACAACAGAAAGTCTTTTTCTTTGAAGCGGCTCGTAACATTCATGAAGAAAGTTTTCAAACGATTGCTAAATTTTTACCATCAGCTGAGCATATTATCGGCGCAAACTTTACTTATATGAAATACTCTTCACGTTACGATCAAGTATTGGCTGGAAAAGAACCAAATATCTTTTCTCCAAGCTTTTCAGGTGGTTCTTTATCTGACTTAGGTGTGTATGCCATTTATGCAGCGTTAGGTTGGTTTGGTGTACCAAATGAAGTGCATCATTTTGCTCGTAAAATTGCTACCGGAGTTGATGGTATTGGTACTGCAATTTTAAGATATGACACGTTTGATGTAACGATTCAACATGGGAAAATCGCTAATGCAGAATTGCCGTCAGAAATTTATTTTGATAATGGCACATTAGAATTGAATGGAATTAATGCGATTGAAAAAGCCGAACTGCATAATCGAGAAACTGGCACAAAAACTTTAGATGTGACGGCCAAAGAAAATCCAATGATTGAGGAAGCGCTTGATTTTGCGCAAATCATTGAACAGCCAGCTGATTCAGAGAACAGCGCACGTTATGACGCTTGGGTTGAATTAGCACGCAATGTAAATGAGGTATTATATGAATTGAGAAAACAGGCCGACATCAGATTTGATGCGGATCAGGAATAGAGGAACGAATGTGATGTCAGAATTTAAACTGCCTGAAAAATGGCAACAACGCTGGGATGAAGAAGGATTTACTACGCCCTCACTTATCCAAGAATCAGTGTATCGCCCATTAATCGAAGGAGAAAGTCTTGTAGGTATTTCACCGACGGGTTCAGGAAAAACGTTGTCTTATCTTTTACCAACAATGCAAAATGTTCAGTTGAATGAAGGCAATCAATTGTTGATTTTGACTTCCTCACAGGAATTGGGTATTCAAGTAGCTGAAGTTGCCCGTCAATGGGGAAAAGAATTAGGGTTAAATGTTCAACCGTTTATCGGTGGGGCGAATGTCAAACGTCAAATTGAAAAGTTAAAAACAAAACCAGAAGTACTGATAGGGACACCTGGCCGAATTGTTGAATTAATTAAACAAAAGAAAATTAAATCACATCAATTAAAAACAATTATTTTTGATGAAGCTGATCAATTGTTTTTACCTGGTGCCAGTCATTTGGTTGAAGAAATTATCAAAAGCTTGCAACAAGAGGTACAATTAGGCTTCTTTTCTGCAACGGCGGATCAAGCATTAACCGCAATTCAAGCAATTAAACCAGAGATTCAGGTAATTGATGTAACAAAAGAAGACCAAAGTAAGGGCGTAGTAAAGCACACATATCTTGTTTATCCAAATCGCCGCTTGGTTGATGGGTTGCGTCGTTTGGCAAATATTGAAGGGTTCCAAGGACTGGTTTTCTTCAATCAATTGCAAGACTTAGGGAGTGCGGAAGAAAAATTATTATTCCATCATTTACGTGTTGCATCATTGGCATCGGATCAATCCAAGGATTTACGTAAGATGTCGCTAGAATTATTTAGACAAGGGAAAATTGTGGAATTACTCACAACAGATGTGGCTTCTCGAGGTTTAGATATTGCCGAATTGCCGTATGTTGTCAACGCAGAGGTACCTTTAACGAAAGAAAGCTATTTGCATCGTGCAGGTCGTGTCGGACGAATGGGCGCTTCTGGCCAAGTAGTGACCATTGTCCAAGAAAACACGTTGCCACGTTTGAAAAAACTAGCCAGAGAGTTAGACTTAACGATAGAAGAAGTCTTTTTACATGGAGGCGCGTTACTTGATGAACAACCTGAAAAGGAAATCCATCAACCTAAAGAACGCAAATCATCGAAACCAAGTGAAGTGAAAATCAGACAAGAAGCAACTAAGTCAAAATCAAAACCAAAAGCAAAAGTAAAAAATCGTAAAAAAGCTCAAAAAAATAAAGGTGCACGAAAACGAAAAGAAATGTAAAGGAAGAAAGACATGTATTCTAGAAAAGAAGAAATTCTGCAAACTATTGAACTGCATAAAAAAGGATTGACTGCTGCTGAAGTTGCGAATCTTGTGCAGATTGATCGCAGTAATGCCAGTCGTTATTTGAGTGAACTTTATAAAGAAGAGAAAATTCAAAAACGTTCAGGTCGACCAGTAGTGTACGAAGCAATTTCTGATGACCAGGTGCATGTGGACACTTCTACCGACATCACGTTTGAAACGTTAGTCGGAGAAAATGCTTCTCTTAAAGTAAGTATTCAACAAGCAAAAGCGGCTATTTTATATCCACCTAGAGGGTTGCATACGATTATTTTTGGAGAAACCGGAACTGGTAAATCCATGTTTGCTGAATGTATGTATCATTTTGCTGTACAATCCCATACACTCGAAAAAGCCGCTCCGTTTGTTTCATTTAACTGTGCTGATTATGCTCAAAATCCGCAATTATTATTTGGGCATATCTTTGGTATTCGTAAAGGGGCATATACTGGTGCGACAGAGGATAGTCCGGGATTGATTGCTAAAGCAGATGGCGGTATTTTATTTTTAGATGAAATTCATCGATTACCGCCAGAAGGGCAAGAAATGCTTTTCACTTTTATTGATAAGGGAATTTATCGTCCGTTGGGAGAAAGTGCGCAAGTTTATGAAGCTTCTGTACAAATTATCGGAGCGACTACGGAATCATCAGACTCTTTTTTAACGACATTTAATCGTAGAATTCCGATGGCGATTACCTTGCCAAGCTTAGCAGCACGCTCATTAGATGAACGTTACGAAATTATTTCACTGTTTATTAAGCAAGAAGCAAATCGCTTGAATCAAAAAATTCAAGTAGAAAAAGAAGCCATTTTAGCTTTTATGCTTTATGATGCAGAAGCGAATATTGGACAAATTAAACGGGATTTAAAGTTAGTCTGTGCAAAGGCTTTTCTGCATTATCGCACGCATCGACAAAAAGCTTTATTGATTCGCAAAAAAGATTGCTCCTTGCAAGTTCAAAAAGGGCTGTTAAAAGTAAAAGAAATGGCTGATCGTTTGGATCGTTTTTTGGAAGGAAAAGGAGAATTTTTAAGTTTTGACCCTGGAGAAGCAGATGTTGTGTGGTCAGGTGATCCAGAACGTAATATGCAAGTGTACAATGATATTGAAGAAAAAGTATCTTCTCTAAGTCAAACTGGGGTAGAAAGTGTGGATTTAGAGAAATTAATTTCTCGTGATGTTGATGCGTATTTTGAAACGTATGTGGAAGAATTGGCACAAACACCTGTCCAAAAAGAGCTTATTCCTCAAGAATTATGGCAGTTAACCAACCGTTTGTATGATATTGCTGAAGAAGAACTTGATCGTAAATACAACGAAAAAGCTCGTTTTGCATTTGCTATGCATTTACAAAGCACTCTTGATCGTGTAGCAGAAGGGCATATGATTGTCCATCCAGATTTAAACACCATTCGAAAACAGTTGAAATCTGAATTTCAAGTTGCTCTAGACTTATCGAATATCATTGAAGAAGAATGTGATGTTGAAATCCCTTTTGATGAAATTGGTTTTATCAGTATGTTTTTATCCATTCAAGTTGGAGAATACGAACCATTACCTGTGAATAAAGTTGGGGTAGTCGTCTTAATGCATGGTCGAGCTACCGCAAGTAGTATGCTGGAAACTGCACAAGAATTATTAGGTACCAAAACAGGAATGGCGATGAACATGTCTTTAGAAACTGAAGTTCAAGAAATGTATGAAGAATTATTAGCATATGTTTATGCATCAAGGGATGAATTAGCAAACGGCTTGTTAATTTTGACCGATATGGGGTCGCTAAATTCTTTTGCAAATTTAATCTATGAAGAAACTGGTATTCGAACAAAAGCTATCTCGATGGCAAGCACCATGATTGTTATTGAAGCATTACGCATGTCAGATACGGGACGTAGTTTAGAAGATATTTATCAAAATATTCAAATATCCTTTGAAAATATTGTCCGTGAACAATTCCGTTCGCTATACGAAACAAAACGCACGAAAAAAGCCATTGTAGTTACTTGCTTTACAGGAGAAGGTGTCGCTGCAAAACTGTATCAACGAATTGCACCAATTGTTGATCAATCGAAAGTGGAAATTATACAAATGCAGTTTATTGAACGTGAAACCTTTAAAAAACATATTGACGGATTGTTGGAAGAGTATGAAATTCGTGCTATTGCTGGAACTGTTGAAGTAGAATATCAAAATATTCCATTCTTCTCTGCTTACGATATATTTAATCATGAACAATTAAACACGTTAAAACGAATTGTAAGTGACGATGTACCTATAGACACAATGGTTGATTCGTTAAAGGGGACAATTACTCATGTTGCTTCTTTGAAATCATTGATTACAGATTTACAAAAAGCAGTGCAACAAATTCAATCACAAATGCATTTAATTGTTGAACCAAGTGCTGAAGCAGGAATTGTGATTCATCTTGCTTTCTTAATAGAAAGCCTCTTAAAGGAAGAACCAACTCGTCGTTTTCCAAATTTAGCAAGTTTCCAAAAAAAATATCGTTTAGAAGCTGACCAATTACGAACAAGCTTAATGCTAATTGAAAAAAATTACAGTCTGCGTATTCCTGAAGATGAAATTGCCTTCTTGACGCAAATGTTTATTGAGAACAAAGTAGATACACATCTTAGTAATTACACACTGGAAAACTAGTGTGTAATTGCTGTTTTACACACTATATCGATGTTTGTATAGATCAAAAGTTGAGTGTATCAGCTTTTGATCTGTTTTTGTTTTTGGCACACTTTTTGCTTTATAGATAAGTGTAAAGAAAAAAATTAAAGAGGTGAACAGACATGGCAAAAAAAACAATCATGTTAGTATGTTCTGCTGGAATGAGCACTAGTTTATTAGTGACAAAAATGCAAAAAGCAGCAGAAAATAAAGGAATGGATGCAGAAATCTTTGCAGTATCTGCTTCAGATGCAGACAATCATTTGGAATCAAAAAAAGTGGATGTTTTATTATTAGGTCCACAAGTTCGTTTTATGAAAGCACAATTCGAAGAAAAGTTAGCACCAAAGGGTATTCCATTGGATATCATCAACATGGCTGATTACGGCATGATGAATGGTGAAAAGGTATTGGCGCAAGCAGAAACACTAATGAAGTAAGAGATTAGGGGGATATTTTATGGATGAAACAAATTTAGAAGCCATCATGGGATTAATTATGTATGGCGGTAATGCCAAAAGCGATGCAATGGAAGCGATTGCCGCTGCTAAAAAAGGCGATTTTGAATTAGCAGATCAAAAAATCAAAGATGCAGAAGCTTCATTAGTGGAAGCACATCATGCACAAACTGGTTTATTGACAAAGGAAGCGCAAGGTGATCATATGACGGTTACATTACTAACCGTTCATTCGCAAGACCATCTGATGACATCGATTGCCTTTACAGATTTAGCAAAAGAAATTGTTGATTTATATCGTCATGTAGAAACAAAATAATTTCATTTTTTACTATTTTTGAACGGATAGAAAAAAATTAACTGAAACGATATCTATTTATTTGAACTTATAGGAGGAAACAAGATGAACGGATTGACAGCATGGATGGAAAGAACCATCCTACCAGTCGCAGCTAAAATTGGGGGACAAAAACATTTAGTTGCGTTACGTGATGCTTTTATCGGTACTTTACCAGCAACAATGGCTGGTTCTGTGGCTGTAATGATTAACGCAATTATTCGTGATTTACCACCAGCGTTTTGGCCAAGCTATGATGGAAATACAATTCCGGTAGTAAAAGAAATTATTGGTGTAAATGGTTTTGTTTGGAATGGTACCTTAGCAATCGCAGGATTGATTTTTGCTTTTTCATGGGGCTTTAACTTAGCTCGTGCATATGGTGTAAATGATTTAGCCGGTGGGATCGTTTCTTTAGCCGCCTTCATCCAAGGGATTTCATTTGGACCATCAAGTGCAGCAGATCTAGGCGTAAATGTACCAGCAGATGTTGCAAATGCAATTAACAATGCTAATATTGGCGCGACGATTGATGGTAGTACATTAAATGTTGGGTTATGGGGTTGGTTAAAACTTGACCATTTAAATGGGAATGCTTACTTTACAGTTATGATTATTGGTGCATTAGCAACAATTATTTACTGTAAGTTAATGTTAGCAAATATCACAATTAAGCTACCTGATTCAGTGCCACCAGCAGTGTCCAAAGCTTTCTCAGCAATTTTACCAGCATCTATTGCTTTATATATTGTCGCAATTATTAATTTTGTCGTTGGTCAATTATCAGGTGGTCAATTATTAATTGATTTAATCCAAAAATACATTGCCGAACCATTCTTGGGACTATCACAAGGATTTGGTGCAGTTGTATTAGTTCAAATTTTTGTTCAAATTTTCTGGTTCTTTGGAATTCATGGGACAAACGTAATGGCACCTGTTCTAGAAGGAATCTGGGGTCAAGCACAATTAATTAACGTGAATATTTTCCAACAAGGTTATAACGGAAAAACTGGTGCAGAAGCAGTTATCGAAGCGATTGCAGACGGCAAAGCTTATAGCTGGGTACGTGGTTCATTTGATGCTTACACAATGTTTGGTGGATCAGGGGGAACAATCGTCTTACTATTTGCGATTTTCTTCTTCTCAAAACGTGCAGATTATCTAACTGTGGCAAAATTATCAATTGGACCTGGTTTATTCAATATCAACGAACCCGTTATGTTTGGTTTGCCAGTTGTGTTAAATGCAATCATGTTTATTCCATTCATTTTAGCGCCGGTAGTGACAACTGCCATTGGCTACTTCGCAACAATTTTTGGTTTAGTTAATCCAGTGTCACAACAAGTTCCGTGGGTAGTTCCGCCAGTATTGCTATCATTCTTAGCAACTGGAGCTGACTGGAGAGCACCAATTGTTACTATTGTCTGTATGGCAGCAGCCTTCTTAATCTGGATTCCTTTTGTGATTTCAGCAAATAAAATGGAACCTATGGAGTAATAATTGATTTTTTCATCTTTCCCTCCTATGATAAGGAGGGAGAGTTATTTCTATTTAATAAGGAGCGAGACAAATGATTACAATTTCAAGTGCAATGCAACAAGATAAAATTAAAGAGCTATTAACTAATTATACAGGTGACGACTTCACGTACACTTTCAAAGAGAAAAAAGGAATTCAATTAATATTTGATGTGACAGGTGATGCCACAGAGGCTGCTGTAAAAGCCAAGGCATTGATTAAACAGGAGTCTTGGGGTAGTGTTCTTTATTTACAAGTGCTTGCAAACAATTAGAAATGAGTGATTAAAATGGTAAAAAATGGTTTGTTTATATGTAGTATTGGCTTTTTGATTATTCTGTATTCTTTAAACCCAACATCGCTGCAATATGATTTTAGAAGTCTTGCTACAGGTATTTTTCTCGTTGCAGTTGGAGGTTATTTTTTCTTCAAAGGATCAAAAAAGAACAAACAAGAAGATGAGGTGAAGAAATAATGGAAGTTGTCAAAAAACTAACTATTCCA
This sequence comes from Enterococcus sp. AMC2644, assembly GCF_058216475.1. NCBI lineage: Bacteria > Bacillati > Bacillota > Bacilli > Lactobacillales > Enterococcaceae > Enterococcus > Enterococcus sp. AMC2644. Next base: position 407,466 of record NZ_CM177095.1, on the reverse strand, counting down.
GCACCGGTTTTCTTCAATAAAATTATCGATTCAGTCTTATATGATATTGATAGTGCTACAGGAAGAAAACTTAGTGTGAAACAATTGGATCAATTTGAATATATTAAAGAATTTTCTAAATTAAATCGTGCTAAGATTAAAATTGAAAAAATTGTACCAAACAAAGCATACCATTTTCGCACATCAACAACTAGAAATGATTTTTATGTGAAGTATGATATTACGCCACTTGATGAGCATACTTGTGAAGTCCGTTATCAAGAAAAAATGGAATCATTTGGTACAATGCAAAAAATGAATGACATGCTTTTTGGAATTCTCTTAGGTTTTTTCAAAAAACGTCAATTTAAACGTATGCTCACCATGATAGAAGAGTCATGTTAAAGGGTCTGTCTACACAGACTCTTTTTTAATTATTAATTAGGAGGAGAAGCTATGCAAGAAGCCGCAAAAGCAGAAGCAATCTATCAACTTGCTCATTATGCGTTTCAGTTTAATCAAAGTGATACCTACAAAAATCGTTTAAATTATATCGTGGAACATTCCAAGCACTATGGTTCTTATGACGGTGAGCAATTAGCCAGCCAAGTTATTGTGACACCGTTAAAAGTTCAGTTTTTTAATCAAGCGTTTGATATGGCCGGTGTAGGATTTGTTTCTTCAGACCCAAGTTATCGTGGCGAAGGACGTATCGATCAGTTAATGATGGCTATTTTAAATGATTGTAAAAAAAATAAGACGCTATTCTCTTATCTTGCACCATTTTCATACCCTTTTTATCGACGTTACGGGTACGAATTAATTTTCGAACGAATTGCTTATGATGTACCTAGTCGTGAGTGGCCAGATAGTAGACGTGTGCCAGGGAAAATTCGTCGACAAACATGGGAACAATCCAAAATTGCTATTAAAGAAGTATATGAAGCATCCAATCGAAATAAGCACGGCGGTTTGCAACGTGAAGCATGGTGGTATGAATATAAGTTTTCTATTCAACGTCCATACTATTTTGCTGTGTATTACAATGAGAGTGATGAAGCAGAAGGTTACTTAATTTACCAAATTCTAAATGGAAAATTTTATTGCGCAGAATGGGAAGTTTTAAGTGGAAATGCGTATCATGCATTGAATCGCTACATTGCTACACATAAAGACTCGGTTAGTGAAATTCGCTATGAACAGGGTTATAATAAAAATAGTGCGTTTTTCTTACAAGAAAAACCTCTTGCAAAGGCAACGATTCGACCAGAAATGATGGTACGAATTGTTGATATAGAAGTATTTTTAACAGTTTATCCATTTGATAACTTACAAGAGGCATTTGCGATTGAGATTTTAGAGGATAACTATGCTTCATGGAATGAAGGAATTTTTGAAATTCATCCACAAGAAACTATTAATAAAGTAGTGAAAACCAAACTACCTACGTTAACAATTTCTGTACAACATTTTACACAGCTCTTTTTAGGGTATCAAAAATTACAAGAATTAGTATTTTTCAATTGCGTAACAGTCGATAAAGAACTAATTCCCATAATAGAAGCCATTTTACCCACAGATGTTCCTGTTTTAGAGGATTATTTCTAATAAATAATTTTATCGCTAACCTTGCGTTTTTTTTAGGTTAGCGATAAAATGGTAACAGACTTTTTGCAAGTCGTCCTCTTAGTTAAATGGATATAACAAGGTCCTCCTAAGTTCTTGTTGCAACAAAAACCTAAATAAATATTGTCTCCTTAGTAAAACGGATATTACGCGACCCTCCTAAGGTTGAATTGTAGGTTCGATTCCTACAGGAGACGTTGCTGAAACCTTTTTATATCAATGGTTTCAGCTTTTTTATTTGGATCGTAAATCTAAAAATTTTTTAGGATTAAGATTACAGTTCGTAATAAAAGTAGATGAATTTCTTGCTAACACTTTTTGAAAAAGCAATTGAAAATAGAAAACTTTGTCGAATTTGCTAACACTTTTTGTTAGCAAATAGTGATTATATAGAACAAGGACCTTAGCTAGCAGCTTGTTTTAGAAGTAGTTTCTTCATTTCTGGGGTTAAAGATTTAAGTAATTGTAGTAATTGTTCGTCTGTTTCAGAGGTGGCATTTATCTCATTAGCTAACGTTTTTTCTTCTAGAGAATCTGTGCGTAGTTTTTGATAAAATTCTTTGTCTAATTTCTGAGCATTTAATCGACGATCTTCATCTACAATCTCTGAATAGACATCAGTGACCATTTCAGCTTCTGTATGACCAGTATCTCCTTGAACTGACTTTATATCACCGTTTGTCATTTTTAACTTATATTTTGTGCTTAAATGTCGTAAGCTATGAAAATCAATTTTTTCTATATTGTTTACTTCACACAATATTCGAAGTCGATCTCGAATAAGCTGACTTTCTACGGGATTTCCATTGTCTAAAGCAAATACTAGATTATAATCCTTGTATGCACTACCTAAGAATTCTTTTAACTCTTGTTGAGAGTTCTTAAATTCAGCCAATAGTTTAGCTAAAGTTTGAGGAATCCAAACTGTTCGAATACTAGATTCAGTTTTAGGTTTTTTTAGAACTAAGCGTGTTGTACAATGAGGCTTGTGAGCAGGGAAGATAAAAATAATATCTTTCTCTTTTAATTTTTGCATAGCAGAAAGATTTATTCTCGCCAATTCTTTAGTTACTGAAAGTCGAGCAGTATTGTTTTGAATTGCTTCATCATCAATCACTAAATCATCCCAAGTCAATCCAGTAATTTCACCAATTCTTAAAGAACAAGAAAACCCAATGTGCATAGATAGTAGTAATAAATCATCTTCTACTAATTTCAGTGCTTTTATGAAAGTTTCGATAGACCAAACTTTTCTTTTCCCCTTATTTATTTTAGGTAAAGTAGCAAGAGAGGCTGGATTTCTCATTTTAGAATCCAAATATTCCCAACGAATGGCTTGATTTAAAGAACACCTGATAACGTCATGGATTTTTTTTTATAGTAGTAGGTTGAAGGCATCTACCACTAGGTTTTCTATTTGCTTTAGGAACTTCTGGAACACTTAATAAGCTATGATAATACTGAGTTAATTTTTTTGTTGTAAGGTCAGTTAATTTGCAATCACCTATATATGGAATAATATAGTTATTGATTTCAGCAGTTTTAGAACTAAAAGTTGAAACAGACCATTTAGATGTGCCATACAGATTGACAAACACATCCAAAAATTCTCCAAAAGTGATATCATCTTCTTTTTCTTCAAGAGTTTGCTTTAATAATTCTTCTTTATCAATAATTATTTCTTGCTCGTTAGGAACGAGAACATAACCATGTGTTTTTTGATAATATTCAATGAACGCTTTACGTGCTTGAGCTTCTTTTTTACTTTTTAATGTATCCCATTTTTGTTTTCTTTCGTTATTGTCATTAACATACCAATAAACAACAGCAAAATTTGATTTTCTGGTTACAATTGATGCCATAATAATCTCTCCTTAAATGATTATGGATTTAACCATTTATCGAAAGATGATTTAGATACTCTTATCAATCTACCTACTTTAATTGAATGAAATACATTTCTTTTGATTAAAGTATAAGTAGCTTTTTTACTGATATTTAAAATAGTGGCAATTTCATCTACTGTGTAAGTTTTTTTGTCTGAATTTGTCATACCAATAGCATTTTCCTCATCAGCGATCATACAAATACAAACTCCCTTCTTTCAGAATGAAGAAGTAAAACACTATTACTAACAACTATATTATTGAACTGACCCAAAATAATAAGACACAATAAAAAAGCACTTTCTGTTGAATTCAATTAAAATGAATTTAACAGGAGGTGTTTTTTGATGGGAACAAGAGTGGCATATCCAATTGAAGTAAAAAATAAGGTGATTGAATTAAAATTATCCGGAATGACAACTAAAGAAATTATGACAGAATTAAATATTAAAAATAAAACACAAGTTGAAACATGGTGGCGTTGGTATAGAAAGGGAGAAACACATAGGTTTCTTCAACCAGTTGGCAAACAATATAGTTTTAACAAAGGACCTGAATATGTATCTGAAATAGAACGATTAAAAGTTGAGAATAGATTTTTAACTCAGCAGTTAGATATCCTAAAAAAGTACAACGAATTGGAAAGGATGTGGAACCCAAAATATTTATAGATTTAGTTTCTAGTATGAAAGGAAAAATGACCGTTACTGAGTTATGTGGTTTATTCAAAATACCTCGTTCTACTTACTATGGCTGGCTTAAAAATAAAAAAATTAGACAATTAACAGATTTAGAATTAGATATACAACAATTATGTTTAGAAAATAAGTATAGATATGGTTATAGAAAAATTACTGCCCTATTAAATAGAAAAAGAAAAGTGAGTAAAAATACTGTTCAACGTATCATGCAAAAATATAACTGGAATTGTAAAGTGAAAGTTAAAAAACGTAAAAAAATGGGACAACCTTTTAAGGTTGTTGAAAACAAACTAAATCGTCAATTTAATTCTAATGAACGATTCCAAAAGCTAGTTACAGATATTACGTATCTACCTTTTGGAAGAAAGCAACTTTATTTGTCTTCTATCATGGATTTGTATAATGGTGAAATCATTGCTTACAATATTGGTGAAAAACAAGATATTAATTTTGTTCTTAAAACTTTAGAACAACTTCCAGAAGTAACCGATTGTTTACTGCATAGTGATCAGGGATCGGTGTACACCTCATATCGTTATCAAGAAGAAGTACAAAGAAAAAGCATTACCATGAGCATGTCCCGAAAAGGGACACCCTCAGATAATGCTTGCATCGAATCGTTTCATGCCTCTCTAAAGTCTGAAACGTTCTATTTAGATAGGCTCAATAATGAACCTACATCTATTGTAATACAGACAGTTATAGATTACATTAATTACTATAATAAAATTCGAATTCAACAAAAATTAGGCTATAAATCTCCGATAGAATATCGTAAATCTATAGCCTAGTATATGCTTTTTTGTTTGTGTCTTAATTTATAGGGTCAGTCCCAAATGACTAACAACATCTTTTTTAATTTTGGTTTCAATCGGATACACCTCACTTTTCTTGATGAACTGGGGGACGGGTATCAAAGGCATGAAACAAATCTTCAAAGACTGGATGAATTTGAATCGTGCCAACACGTCCATACAAATCTTGGATTAAGCATTGACCATTTTCTAGTTCTCTTAACCGCTTTTGATTGTCCTCATCGTCAGGATCAACACCAAAAAAGGCTAAGGTCTTTTTGATTTCTTGACTATCTGTCGAACGAAAAGCAAACTTTAAGCCAATATTGTTTTTCAATTTTTCATCGATTAAATCATCCGCATTCTGCGTGACAAAATAAACACCCGCATTCATCGAGCGACCTGCACGAACCAAACGATTCGACAAAGTTTTTCCTTGTGCCACTTGTAGGAAAGACCAAGCTTCATCTAAATCAACAATTTTAAATTTGGTTCGATCAGAATGGATGAAATCCAAAGCAAAAGTCGAAATGACAATTAACATAGCCACACTCAATAATTCAAGGGTGGTATAATCTGAAAAATTTGATTGGGCATCAGGTAGGACCAAATCCGCTACTTGAATAATGTTCAATTGTTTCTCTAAACTAATCGAGTTTTCCGTTGACCCATCACTGAATAGTAAATGGGCAAAATCATAATCCGTAAAGCTTTCAATGTGATCCGCAATCGAATGAGATAATGGGTTGTTATCTTCTCGTAATTCATCAATAACTAACCACAAGCCACGCACTTCTTTTTGTGTCACTGACCGAATCGCTTTTCGTAAAAGTGGGAAACGTTCGCCATCTCGACTAGATATACCTGTTAAGAAAGTCAAAATATCAATCGCTAAGCTTTCCGCGTCTTTCTTACGCTTCATGAGAACATAGGGGTCAAGTAAGCCTTGATTTTTCTCTTCACTCGTTAGATTCACAATATTAATTTCATCGGCAATTTCTGGCAATGTTTCTTTCCAATAACCACGTTCCGCTTTTGGATCGACAATCAACGCTTGTGCGCCAAATAAAACCGAGTAATAAACCAGCAAGTTATTAGAGAACGATTTTCCACCACCTAAAGAACCAAGAAAAGCCGAAGTAAGCGCATTGGTGACCGACCCTTTGACGCCTTGACTTGCTAGACTCGGTTTGAGATACACATCCTTACCTGTCTCTAAATTGTAGCCAATATAAATCCCATCTGTTTCTCCTAACATTTGAGAGGCACCAAAACCTAAACCTGCCAGAAAATCAGAAGTCACATACTGCACATAATCATTGATGTATCGTTTGCTAGAAGGAAGAAATTCATAGTGTAACCCCAACATATCACCAAAGGGACGGATTAATTTAATGCTCCAATCATCATAAAAATCTTTAATCTCATTGCAGCGACGTTTTAATTCTTCATAAGAAGAAGCCGCTACTCGAATCACATAGCTCAATTTGTACATGGCTTCTTTTGTCTGGTCCAGTTCGGCTTCTAACTCATTGACATCTTCTAAGGCTTCCAAGACATTGTTTCCTGTTTCGTTGTCACTATTCCATGCGTGGTCATCCAAATCTTTGAGTTCTTTTTTCTTATTCCGAACAGTAGACAAGGCTTTTTTATTGGCAACAATTTCAATGTTCATGTTAGTGTCAATCGGGAAGTCGAATTGTTGTTGCTGGTAATAAAAAATCTCATTAGAAGGGAAATCCAATTCGCCAACAATCGAATCAATCGTAAAATACGCAACATATGACGTCGTTTCTTCATTTTGGATTTTTAAATAGCGTTGATTTTCTTCAATCAAGGAACGAGTCGGTTTCAATAAGTCATATCGTTTCACAAGTGTTTGATGTTTCAATTTTTTGAGAGGGAGAGGGAATTCATATTCCTCAAAAGAACTTGTTTCTTTGCCATACAGATGTTCAATTAAATAGCCAAAATCATTTTTATCTAAGGGCCTGATATGGAAACGACGTTCGATCTTTGCTTGTAAGAGGTCAGCCATTTTTGTGTAACGATGGACTTCATCTTGTGGCATCGCGACAAAATCACCCATCAATTTTTGATTCACTTCTCGAAAAAAGGTAGTGAGCGTGTTCTTGGCAGTCGTTCGTAAATTTTTTAAGGTCACTTCTTGTTCATTGACCAGTAATTTAAAGCCAATAAAAAAGCGATAGTCCACTTGATTGTCACAAATCATGTTTACTAACGCTTCGGTTTGTTCATCGATCCGTTGAAAAGCAATATCTTTCAACCGACCAGTGACCATTTCTTTACTTTTTTCTTGAATGGAACGAATGGATCGTTCGGTACTAATTTGCAAGGCATGGATTTTCCCTTCGCGGTTTTGCGCAATTAGTTGACGAAAATTCGTATGCACTTGTAGTTTCTGTTCAGGTGTCAAAAAGGAATAGTTATAGGGCAACAATTCATAATAGGCAAAACATTCACCATCATGGTTGAACACGAGGTTATTCTCAATATATTTAATCGGATAATTCAATGTATTCACTCCTTACAATTGTAACAGGTTCATTCATTTTTACTTTTTTAAATGTGACTGTTTTTCCAGCGTAGGTCACTTTGGAATGAAAGAAATAAGTAATCATTGTTTGAATAAAACGATAAGGTTTCTTTCCATCAAACGTCTTTTGACTCATGAACCAAGTCAAGCCAACAGGAATTCCGACATACTTTAATAAAGCTCCTTCAATCAACGAAAGAGGGGGAACATCTCCTAATAACATCACTGTAAATAAGCTACAAACAAGCCAAGCCATTTGACTAAAGGTAATAGGAAAGGGGAGTTTAAAGTCATTAATAGCATAGATGACTTTTTCAACAGACCAAATACTGGTATAGCTTTTTAGCTTTTTCATGTTTTTAATCTCCTTTATAGGTATAATAGATAAAAAAAGAGGTGATTATATGTCATGGACAGATAAATATATTCAAAAGGGAAATGCTAGTGTAAATAAAAAAGATAAACAATTTGATAAAACAAAACAAGTACGCAACGATGAAAAAGATTTACAAAGAAAAACAATTAAATATGATGAAACTAATTCTGATTTTGATATTCTTTTTAAACAAATTCCAAAAGAAAAATAAGAATTGATAAAAAACTAAATTTACTTTTTTATAATGTAAATTTAAAAATCTTATGAAGTCAATATACATCATTGATTTCATAAGATTTTTTCTTTTTATGGGAGTTTTTGTTTAACTTCTTCTTTAAATACATGGAAAATCAGTTTTTTTTCAAAGTCTACATAAACTTGATATTTCCCAATATTTTTTTCTTCTGCGGTTTGATACATTTTAACTGCTTCATTAGGTGAAAAATTTTCGTATATTTCAATTTTATTGTTGAACTTCATGTCAAAATAATCAAATTGATTATCTTCAACAATAGAATCTGCAGAACCTGATATTATATGATTACCCTCAAAATCAAAAATAGATAATCTAGTTCCTTGCGGATGATCAAACACACCTTTATAGATTGAAAGGTTATCTATTTTACCAAAGCCTGCTTTTTCTCTCGCTAGGTTTAACCACATAAAATAAATAGAAACAACGAAAGGAAGAATAAAAGGTAAAATAAAAGTAGAAAATACAAATAGCACGAGAGATATTACTATAACATTACTAAAAAAACTATCTTGGGGTGATTTTTCAAGTATTAAGAGCCCTACAAAACAGTTTAAAAATGATAATAAATTTAAAATTACTTTGTTCTCATCGGAACGATTTTTTTTAATATTTATTATATTTAATCTGTATAGAGCGAGATAAGAAAAATAACCCGGTAATGAGGTACCTAATATTTTTATAAGTAAATCAATCACATCTTTGATATGCATAGGTTCCTCCAAAATATTAATCTGGTAATAAAGACTCGAAAGCAGTTAACTGATTAGATTTGATAGTAATACCCAAACCTATTGGTAATCTACTATTTATACCTGTATTTAATGGAATATTGTTTTCAATCATTTGACCTTCTAAATTTTGAATGTCAAGGGCAATTTAAAATTGTAGGTTTTCGGCAAAATAAAAATGTAGGTTTTGGGCAGTAAAATAGTTGGCGACTACCCGTTAAAAATTATCTTTCATTCGATAGGACTTGCCTGTTATTTTGAACACTTTTACATGATGAACTAAGCGGTCAAGAATAGCTGCCGCAATCTCTGGACTTTGGAATAACTCTCCCCATCGAGACAAAGCAATATTGGTTGTCACTATCGTTGAATGCTGTTCATAACGCATGGCAAGAAGTTGGAAAAGAAGATCTGCTTCCTGTTTCTGAATAGGCAAATAACCAATCTCGTCAATAATTAAGACCTCATAACGCGCATAACGATTGAGCACACGTTGTAACGTTCCTTTCTCATAGGCGGCATGTAAGCGTAGAAGCAGCTCATGACACGTAATAAATAAGGTTCGATATCCTTGGTGACAGGCTTCTATTCCCAAAGCAATCGTCAAATGTGTTTTCCCTACACCTGGACTACCAATAAACACAAGATTTTCATGTTTCTCCACAAAGCCCATGTGTTTTAAATCGAGAATTTCTCGTTTATTGATGCTTGGCTGAAAAGAAAAATCAAATTCTTCTAGACTCGTTCGCTTAGGAAAACGTGCACGAGTGACGACACGGTTCATCTTTTGTTTCTGTTGGTGGATGGCTTCTTGCCGGGTTAATTCGAGAAGAGCTTCCGTTAAAGAAAGCTCTTCTCGATTGGCTACCTCAATATAATTAGGAACATATTCACGCATTCGGTGTAAACCTAATTGTTCGAGATGATGCATTAACTCTTGATAATGACTTGTTTTCATTCGGGAACCTCCAGCTGATCATATTGTTTTAAACTTTCTCTCGTATACGCTCGAATATCATCGTCCTCTTTATGACTCATGACATCTGATTTCAAGATTTGAAAGTAATCTTCCTCATGGTAGTTCAGTGATTGTTCGGTTAGCGGATGCACACGAATCATTTCTCCGTTATAATAGATGTGTACCTGATCTTCTTTATCGGAGAGCTCGATCTCAACTTTCTTCCCGATATATCGAGGATCTACAGAGTATCTGCGTTTGCGGAAAATAATCATGGCTTCCTTGGTGACTTTACGGGTAATAGAGTCTTCAAAATAGGAATTCAAAAGATTTTCTGGCAATTCTCGCAGGTGCTCTTTTTCATTTTCTAACCAACGTTCATCCGGTGTTTCGTCTGTTGCCTGAGAAATTTCGCTATTTAGTTCGGCACAGAAGTCATCGATTAAGTGGATCAGTTCAACGGCATCGTAGAACTCATGATTATAGACGCGTAAGCGTTCCATCGTTCGAGCTAATGCTTCTACACAGCCTTTTGTTTGAGGACGAAAAGGTCGACAAGCAAGGGGGTTAAATCCAGCGTCTTTACTAAAAGCATAGAATCGTTCGTTGAACTGTGCTTTGGAAAATTGACTACGAGAGTGGTCAATCACTGTGCGCATGTTGTCAAACCAAATTTCCTTTGGGACACCTCCTGTGTGATAGAACGCGTCATCCAGACATTCAAAAAGCGTGTCTTGTTTACGATCAAAGGTGAGGGTAATGAATTTTTTCTTCGAGTAAGGAAGGACATACAAAAAGAGATTGAATTCAAAAACCTCCCCTTGATTACTCACCATTCGCATATTTTCCTTCCAGTCTACCTGAGCCGAGAGACCCGGGGTATGTTCCACACGAATGGTCGCTTTCTGTACTTTTTCTTGTTTGAATATTCGACAGTAGGTTTTTACCAAACTGTAACTGCCATCAAAACCTTTCCGTTCAATAAATTTAAAGATACTATATGCACTACATTGATCTTTCAGTTTTTCTTGAATTAGTTCTTTGTAGGGATCTAGTTTACTTGATCGTTTCTTTCGTTCGACCGTTTTTTTCCCTTTTTCTTTCGCTTCTTCATAGGCGGTCTTCACTGTACGATAATCGCACTCATATTGTTTTGCGAGTGCCGCATAATTAGGTTTCATTTCATTGATCACGTAGATCATCACTCCTTCACGTATGTCTTTTCTCATCTCAAACCTCCAGCTATTTTGGGATAAGAAAAGCATACAAAAAATGTAGGAAAACCGACAATTTTAAATTGCCCTTTTCCTACATTTTAAACCTGCCGTTGACATTTTGAATTAACACAGCGCTATTAATTCCTAAAAATAAAACTCGTGGGGACATATTAAATGCACCCAAATTATCTGCATAGCCAGTCCTATTATAAATTATAACTGGCGAGCCACTTGATCCTGCATAAATAGATGAATCTGTTAAGAATATTGGTTCACCGTTATAATCTAACTTATAATCTGATGCAGTGATTCCTTTCCTAACAATAGGTCTATTATTTACTTCGTCCATGAATCCATTGGGATATCCAATTACTAGAATTTCTTCCACTGCAGATAGGGTTTGTAATTGCTCCTCATTTGGTATATGGAGTTCTTCTAAAAAGTAGTTTCCAATAGCATATCCTGCATCTAAAAGCATTTGGAAAATTCCTGTACATGGTAAAATTGCTAAGTCAATATTGGGATCGGGGTGATATATAACATTTCCAATAAGGTTAGTTATATTCACTGGGAAAAATTCATCAACTTCTTCCTTTTTAACAGTCATTGTTAATTCGACATTATTAGATTTTTCGAACACATGTCTATTGGTAACAATGACTGGTTTAAAAGTTGTACCATCATTACGCATTTTGTAAAAGAATCCAGTGCCAATACCTGTATCAGTAGTTAATTTCACTGTTGTTTTAGTTAATTGTTCAGCTACATCAGAATGCATATTATAAAAATCTCCTTAAAGTTTATTTGATACTTAATTATACTAGAAAATAAATTATATTTCTTACTATTTAATCAAAAATAAAACTTGTATTTAATTATTTATAGACGATATTTTAAATTTATTATCTAATTTAAGTATTCAAATACACCGCTACTAGTTACCAAAAAACTTCCTTCCAGTTCCATATCTCTCCCAAGTGCTTGATAGTCAATATAGTTTTGAAGGTTGGAAGGGACTTCGCCAAGTTGTCCTGTTTCTTCGACATAGTAAGCAGCTACATCTTCCATCGAATCACAATCTGAATAACAGATAATGTCATCTTTGTGTTCAATTAAATCTTCTAAACTCGAAAACCACGTATTTTGAATTTCTCGTAACTCTTTGAATAGTGGCGTATCCTCAATTTCTTCAATCAAAGCACACAAACGATTTATTTCAGTGATAGGGGTATATTCGTCAATTTCAAAAGGTAATTCAGAATCATGAATAGCGTATTCTTCATATTGTTCATTCAATCCAATTTTTTCTTTGACTTCTTCCATATCAATAGGAGGATGAAACCAAGCACCAACTAATTCACCTTTATTATATCTGCCTAAGTTTGAAATATAGACTTGCATATCCATTTCAATTCCTCCTTACATATAATAAAAATCTGTAAATACCAACTGGATTTCATTTGGAATGTCTTCATTTACGACTAAATCAAAAACAGTATAAGATGAGTATTCTGGATTGCTATTGAAATGAATGACAACGGAGTGAAGAGTTTCTTCATAGATATCTGTTGCCTTTTCGATCGCTAACTGACAAATTTCATCACCGATTCGTAAAGGAATACCTGTCTGTAATAGTTCTTCATCGAAAGAATCTCGATTGGCAATAGTAGTGACTTTTATCATTGAATAGCCTTCTTTCTTTAGTAAGTAAAAAAGCAGTCAACTTTTAGAAGTCAACTGCTTAAAAATGTATTTAAAATAAGAAATCAAGTAAAGGGAAGTTTATTGTGTTCTAAAAGAGCTTTTAAATTAGCTAAAGATTCATCATAACCAGGAGTATTTGTAGATATTTTCGTACCATCATTTTGTTTTTCTAAAATAAAAGAAATGACATCATTTTGAGATGCCGAAGAAAAAGAAAATTCTTTATATGGAATGACTTCTTCAATTAATAACTCCATAGGAAGCTCCTCAGTTAATCGATTATGAGGATTTGGCTTTAGTATAAATACCATCTTTTCGCCTTTTTTTAAATTTGGAATTTTCCAAGGAGAACCAGGAGCGTACCATGTTGTAAGTGATTGTTCATTGGTTAGGGCAGACCAAACATTTTCGATGGATTTCTTAATCAGGACGGAACTATTTATATTTTCATTGCTCATGACGTATCTCTCCTTTATAACTTAATAGCTATAGTTTACCACGAATCTAGATTTATCAAGCACCAATAATACGATTGAAGAGATTCAATAATACATCTTTTACACCCATTGCGTTAAAGACTAAACCTACCGCAATCAAAGCAACAATCAAGAATCCAATCAGTTTAGAAAACTCTCGTTTAAAGCCTAAATACACACCAATCACGACAATTGCTAATAACACCAATGATTCCGCATTCGACAAGAACCAGTTGTACAAATTTTGTCCAAAGTTCATAGCACATTCTCCTTTATTTGATAATACCTTCCTCTACAGGAAGGGTTTGTTGTTGTAAAATCTTTTTCTGACGATCTGATAATTCCGCATAATCAATCATGTTTTGAATGACACTCGTTTGATTGAGTTTGTCGATTTTCATAGCTAGCTTTAATGTTGGAATGACTTGTCGAGCTAACCAGTTCAAAGTACGGTCAAAAGAATAGGGTTCAGGTTCCGAAGTTAATCGCAGTTTCCGTTGATTTTCGCCGAGGAAAAACGCCCAATCGGCATTGATTTTCCATTGGCTGCGACGTTTGTTTGGGTCTTTGTCGACAAAGCGAATGTAACGATTGATAATGGAGAAGGTTGTGTCACCAACATTGCCATTGTTTAATAAATCAATCACCGCATGTAACGCACGCTCATTTTTCAAACGGATCTCAAAACGGTTCTTCACTGGATTTTCTTCTAGGGGAATGCCAAGTTTGACATACTGTTCATAGTCTTTTTGATAAATACAAAAATAGACTTCTGACTTTAAAGAACCAATATAAAGCGTATCGCCCATATCAGCTTTTTCATGTTGGCGAACCAATTCGCCTGAACGATAATTCTTAAAGTTACGAAAGACCGAAATACATTCTTCGTTCTGGCATTTACGAGTAAGTTCTGGAATGTTTAGTAAACCAACTTTATCATTGATAGCTAAATCTAAGCGTTTATAGACACCATCTACAGAAAAGACATCTAAGAAAAAGTCATACCACGTTCTTCGTTGTGCCAGTAAGAAGTGTTCAAATTGCCGACAGCCTCTGCCTTTCATTTCTACGAGCACACCTTTTTCAATATCATGAGACACCATGACGGCAATATCACCAAAGATATATTGTTCTTCATAGGAGTAAAAAGCATATTCCTCATGCAACATGTACTTCATTTTTAGTTTTAAGATATTCTCAATCACTCCTTCTGGATTAGTGGTTGGAAATCGAATCCGCACATAATCGAATAACATTTCTAGTGGTAATTCTGGATTGAAACGTTCAAGCATATCATCTAATTCTGAAAGTAAATCACTGGAAGGAATCATTTTTTCTGTTTCAATTTCACTTAGATATTGTCGAGAGATTCCCACAGCAGTGGCTAATTTGTTTTGCGAAACACCATAGGTTTTCCGCCGTTCTTTTAGTTCTACTATTCGTTGTTTGAGGTTTGTCACAATCAATCCTCCTGTCATTTATTGAATAAACAAAAAAGATGTCAACTATTCATAAAAAGTTGACACCTTGCAAAGTGAGACAAAGACTGTTACATCAAAGTTTCTAATCCTTTGTTGCTTATTCTATTTGTATTTCTACCCCCCTGTTAGAATGGGGGGGTAATCAAGGTGGGCGTGGCAAGCCACACCCACCAGGCTAGAAAAAGCCATGACTTATGCGTTGCCGTCATGACTTTTTCCGCCTGTGTTAAGTGATTACTTTTATTCTCTCTATTAGTAGAGAGTAAAACAATCGATTATCTTTCTTTTATACATTCGACTACGAATACTCTTCGCTCATGTTTCCCCTCGAAAGGGTATAAATTATCAGTCACAAGCGCCTTCGATAATTCACACCCTTTCTACGGGATAGTATTAAAAACTATTTCCTATCTTTTTATGTTCTTGCGGTTATCGATTCATAAAATATAAAATAAGAATACCAATAGGCGCAATCAACACACTAAAGAAGTAAATCAACAAAATTTTGATTACTCCCCAAATCAACGCAAAGAAACCACTCGTGATCCACACATTATTGCCCATCAAAAGAGAGACAGCCGAATCGTAAACAAACATGGCAAATGGATAGAGGATAAAATTTAATCCTAGGAAAATATAAAAAGAAGTTGGGGCAGTGCCAGGACTTGTCAAATAGAAAAACGCAGTGACAACGCCGCTAAAGATATACTGACGAATCAAATAAACCGGATACAAACTGGTAAAAACAGTACGGACAAAGTGAGACATGCCATCCCCTCCAATCTTGTTATAGTTACTATATCGCAGTTTGCTAAAAATTTCCGCTTTAATCATAATCGAAACCAATATAGAGAATGACTGGTGGGATAGTCTCATTCTCATAATGAGTGACTTGAAAATGAAAAATCACTGAAAAGCCACTCGCAGCCGTTTTTTCAGGAAAAATCATATGAAACTCTGATTCATTTGTTAAAATTTCAAAAAAGCCAGTGATCTCACTTTCTTTGTCTGGATGATACGTAGGGATAATCTCATTTTCAAAATCAGACAAGTATTGATCATAACCAACAATCTGTTCAATGAATTTGTAGTGATCAGATATTTTCAATGGTTTCATATCCTTTCTATTGTCTATAACCATCGACACCTTCTGAAATCAAATCATTATAAAGTGATTCAATTTGTAGACGAACAAGGGAAGAAGAGGTTTGTTCCATACCCGATTGCAATGTAGTGAGAATCACATTAAACGGAACACCATCTGTAATGCCACCTTCTTCGATTGGTACTAGCCCCATAATGCCATTTTTACTGACATCAAAAGCTAATTGACGAAATCGACTACTAATTTCTTCCTCGTCACTTCTACCAATTTCATGAAGACGATAAATACACGTATCAAAGTCCATTTTCTGAATCCTCCGTTTCTTTTTTTGTTTTTGAATGATACAAATGACCAATCGTTTCTAAAAAATCATGGCCTTTAGGAACAAGTGGCGTGTAGAATTCACTAATGACATTGGTACCAACGTCCACATAGCCACGACCTCTAATTTGTTTCAAAAAGAAATCTTTATCAACATCCCCGAACATCATGGAATACCCAAGCTCACTCATACGCCCAAGTGCTACACGAAAATTAAACTGATCTCGAATCCCATCTTGCAAATATTTTGCGTCGGGACGCTGACAAGCGAGGATAATGAAGAAACCCGCTTGCCGGCCTAACATGACGATTTGTTTTAACTTATTCATAACTGCCATATTTTCTTTGGCCGTCAACATTTCCATATAAGCGACATATTCATCAAAGATAAGGAAGTTTGGTTCTAAACCTAGATAAGCGTAATTTTCGCCTGTTTTATAGTTAGGCATTTTCTTCATATCAATACTACGAGCCATCATGCGATCATAAAAATCATCGATACATTCAGATATTGCTTCTTTCTTGTAATAAACATTTTCCATAACCGTCTCTAAGTCCGCTAAATCGGCATTCTTCGGATCCAGAATAAACAGCTTGGCATTGGTGCGAAGTAACGATTCAATAATCGTTAGAATGAAATAGGTTTTCCCACCACCAGTTCCACCAGCGATTAACATGTGGGGGAGGGAATCGAATGCCCAAACTAAATTTTTCATCAATTGCATAGAACCATCTTTCACAGAAACCTCTTCGATTGTCATACGATTGGCAATCGTATCATAAAGTAGGGTGTATTCTACAAAGGAATCTTTGAGTTCTTTATCGACTAGCTCACAGTACAAACCTGATTCCAATTTCTTCTCTAATCGCAACAGTTGATCTTGGTATTTTCCCAAAGTAATCTCAACAGTAATGACAATCAGACCGTTGTTCATTCGATAATAGAACTTAGGAAAGTAACTAATCTTCTCTTTCTTTTTAGATGGTGAATCTTCAAAGAGTTGAAATTCTTCGACTTGTTTGGTTTCTAACCACCCATTCTCTAAAATCATTCGAGCCAGTTTTTGACGATGGGTTAAACTCTTGTAGTAATCAAATCCATATCGATACAGTAAATAGAGGAGAACACCAATAGAAAGAAGTGAGAAAACGAGTGATAGGCTGCCATATGGACTGAAAAAGTGTTGTTTCAATTCCTCTATTTGCCAAGTAGTTCGACTGAAAAAAGCCAAATGAAAGGGAAGTAAAGCAAGTAACCAACCAACTAGAATAGATACGAAGAAAAACTGAAAGACCAAGTTTTTATCACTTGGTCTGATTCGTTTTCCTTTTCTTTGTAAGAGTTTCATAGATTAATCCTGTTTGTTTTTTTGATCAATCTTTGGTGCTGATGTCGGTTTGTTTTTCAAAACTAAATCATCTGCTTTAATGTACCAGTCGACATCAGCCCCACGAAAGGTCGCATTGGCTACGGTGTCTGCGATGGGATTGATTAATTCCACTTCGGCATTGTAATCAAATTCTCGTAATGGAATAGACGCGGGAATACTTACTTGGATCATTCGTCCTTGTTCATGTGACTTCAAGTCATAAGTTCGTTCCTTCACTTCGGTTGATACGGTGCCATCTTCATTGTTTAGAAAAACTTCCCGACGTAATGCAGAAAACTTCAATCGTCCAAATGTTTTTTCTTTGTCGATAATAATTCCTTGTGCTAATCTCATGTGTGTTTTCCTCCTTTAGGCTTTGACCATATCATCTGCATGTAAAATGTAATTCGTAAATCCACGTTCGCCAATCTTATAGCCTTCTGCGACAATGCGTGGGTTGACTAATTGAACCGATTCTTCAAACTCAAAGAACTTTTCTCCGGCAGTGTGAGGCAAAATGACCTCAATATCATCTGCCCGTTGCACATCTGAATATAAGTTGTAGCTACGAGAAACAGTGGTGAGACGACCATTGACGCGTCGTTGTTCGACGTTTCCTTCACCCGCAAATTCTAAATGTCCAAACGTGTCTTTCATAATCGGTACTACGTATTTTAATTCCATTGTTTTTCCTCTTTTCATTCAAAATTTTGTGTTGAAATAAGTTTAAACATCGTTAATCCTTGGTGGAGAACGTGAGGTGTTCCTCATTGAAACACTTCCTTTCCAAACAAAAAAGCAATTCAACTATGGAATTAGTCAAACTGCTTTAAATGGTAAAATAGGTGCCATCTGATAACTCAAACGTATCCTCTAAAAACGATGGATCTTTCGGTTTTTCTTCTAAATGTGTTAGAAGATTTAATCGCTTTAAGCCATCAACAAGAGACTCAAACACACCCATTTCAATCAATTCATCCAAATATGGAAATAGGTCGTAATGATTGTTTTCTTTGATTAAGAGAGCTAAACGATTGAGTGTCAGAATATCTCGATCATCTGTTAATCGAAAAGGGGCTTCCCAATCTTCAATTTCATAACTTTCATTTATTTCTAATTGTAGTTTCTCGTGTAATTCTTCCAAAGAAACAGGTAAGGTGAACCAAGAGCCGATAATTAAACCGTCATACTCAAATCGACTAAGGTTTGTGACATATATCTTGATGGTAGTATCCATTGTCATCCCTCCATATATAAATTCCGAATTGCTTGAATTTGACTTTTAACAATAATTAACCGATTTTCAATCTCCATTAATTGTTCTGATATGATTTGTCGTCCTTTTGGCTCACGGCCATTGATATGTTGAGTGAATTGAAACATATGGTAAGAACTAGTTAACTGATTCATTGCGTTATTGCAAAGAATTTGTTGTGCAGTTTTTAAACTTTCATGATCTCTAATCATTGGTTACTCCTTTTTGATAGACTTTTGCGACATTCGATAAAATATATTCAGCACATGGAACTACAATTGAATTACCTAAAGCTTTATATCTAGCTGAATCACTGATTAATTGATTATCTATACCATACTGGGTCCAATTTTCAGGTAATCCCATAAGCCGTTCACATTCAAGTGGTGTTAGTTTACGAACAAATCCTTCTGTTTCAAATCCTTCGTGCCAATAAGCAAAGATATCAACCGTGCCAGCTAGTAAGGTGGGAAAAGGGTCAGTTGGTTGTCCAAAACTGGAGATGAACCCTTTGGCATTTTTTTCTTTTGCATACGTACGCATTCGGCGCTCTTGGAAGGGATAGAGGAGTAGGCGCCTCCCTGTTTCAGTAATAAAACTTCGATTGTTTTTGGTGGCCGACAACCGGTTTTGGTCGCAAGTGTTAGAATTCGCGAGCATTCCTTTGGTGTCAAATAGTATTTCTCTGGCACGGAAGTCTCTAAAATCTGCGACGAGAAAGATTCTTCGACGTCGTTGGGGAACACCCCAATATTGACTGTCGAAGACTCGCCAGCACACATCAACGTTTCTCCCTCGCACCATACCGGCGTTTGTCCACTGACGAGAGGGAGGAATTGGAACTTCGGTTTGAACGAAGGCTTCCAAGACGGCCTTAAAATCCATCCGGTCATTTGATGAAAAAGCTCCCATGACGTTTTCCCAAATAGCGAGAGTTGGATACTTTCCATTGGTCTTTTCCCTCATTTCTTCAATAATTCTGATGGCTTCATAAAATAAATTGGACTTCTTGCCAGCTAATCCTTCACGATTTCCGATGGTAGAAAGGTTCTGACAAGGTGATCCAAAAGTAACAATATCAACGGGTGGAATTTCTCCACCATGTAATTGGGTTAAATCTCCTAAATGCAGCATAGTTGGAAATTGTTTTTTAGTGATACTGATTGGTGATTTTTCGATTTCGCTTGCCCAAAGTGGTATGATGTCATTTCTGTGAGCCGCTAAAGGAAAGACACCGATACCGTCAAATAGACTACCTAATGTTAAATTTGTTATTGTTATCAACTCCTTTGAACATAAAAAAAAGACACTTCTCAAGTGAAGTATCTTTTTTTTATTGATATTTGAACTTAAATATTAAAAAAATTGTTTAAATAGAATCAACGTCAATAAATGCAGCTTCTTTTAAACGAATTATTATTTCATTCATATCTGTTTCAGAAGGTACTGTATGCATTAATTTTCTGTATGCAATCTGATCGTCATTAATATTAAAAATAATAGATTCTCCTTCGTGCAAGATAGGATTGTTTTCAGAAGAATATGAGGAATTTTTGAAAACAAATTGTTCAGTTAAATCTAAAGATTGACCTAGTAGGATAATTTTTTCTTTAGTATAACCTATCATTGCAAAATTGACGTCTGGTGATAAATCTAAAGGAAAAGAAAAATCAGAATTAATTACCATTTTATAATTTTTGATTTTATTAGTATCGAAGTAATATTTGTCTTCAATAAATGAGTGATACATTCTCTTTAAATTAATTACATCCAGATAAGTTATATCATTATTTATATCGAACTCGCCATTAAATAAATCTTTAATCTCATAAAGATTTAGATAGAAATCTAACATTTGATTTATTTCTATTTGAATATCTGTAGTGAATATCTCAAAATCATTACCAAATAAATTAATATTTCCAGTAGCGTAGTCTCTTAGCATT
This sequence comes from Enterococcus sp. AMC2644, assembly GCF_058216475.1. Lineage (NCBI taxonomy): Bacteria > Bacillati > Bacillota > Bacilli > Lactobacillales > Enterococcaceae > Enterococcus > Enterococcus sp. AMC2644. The sequence continues at coordinate 386,730 of NZ_CM177095.1, read as the reverse complement.
TGTCTATTATTATATATGTCAGCCAAGTTATTAGCTTTCAGAAAATTATAATTCATTGAAATATCAATTTTTTCTAAATCTTCGTGAAAAGTTAATTTAATATGAATAATGTTTTCGTCAGAAGATTCAAATATTACTTTTGTTAAACTAGGGTAAGGCATTTGTTGAATAGAGAACTGGTATTTATTTCCATTCATTTGAATAGGTAAGTCAACTGGTGGTTCAAATGGTTGAGGAACTATAAAATACTTATCATATTCATGTTTTATTTCCTTACTAAAGCCAACAATTAACTGATTTATAGTAATAGGCTGTTGATTTGCTCTGATATCAGTTGGAGTAATTTCTAATTCACGCTGTGCTCTATAAATCAGTTTATGAAAATCAGTAGCATCTCTTAATTTGATGTGTTTAAGATCATCTGGTATAGTGACCGTTATTCTAAATTTTAACTGTCCATCTTTTTTATCAGGAATCAATTGATATTGAGACTCTCCTATATACTCATAATGAAAACCATTTGGGGCATTGAAATTAATATATTTTTGCCAAGCTTTTGGACCAATTGCTAATTCTTTTTCATTTTCTTCTGTAAATGCATCTCTGAATCCCATTTTACCAATCCCTCGCAATCTGTTCATAAATAACAATTTTACTAGCTAAAATCATCGCCGTATCAAAATCGGCTTTAAATGTTTCTTTAATGACATGTATCACTTTATCCCTATCATCATAAGTATCAACAAAAATATAATTAATAGCTTCTGGAATTAGTTTTAAATGAGTCGATTCTTCAATGGTTAAAGCGCTAGACATTTTTTGTAAAATATTAGGTGTCATCTTATTAGGCATAGTAGCATCGTTTATAAAATCTTGCATTTGTACTTTAGACATATCGGGTAAATAACGCCACTCACGTTCGTCATGAAAATTTTTTAATATCTCTTTTCCATCCATTTGCATTGTTCCAGTTAGGGGTTTGGATAGACGAATTTGATGTAACATATAATCAAAAAAATCATCATCTAAATCTAAGTCGGTGTATAAAATATCCAATCCTTTATTTAGCAAACGACTCATTTCTAATGTAGTCAATGAATCTCTATTTAAATAAGTAATAGGTTGAAAACCCTTCTGTTCACACCATCTTTTATTAAGGCCAATTCCATATTTTCCATAACCGATACTTCCCGTCAAACTATCTTTTTCAACATGAAAAGGAAGTTTATGCAAATGGATATCACAAAAACATAGCATAGGAAAAGCTACGTTCAGCATACGTTGTTTACCATATTTTAAATGTAAATATTCAATATCTTCGGTTACATAGCGTGGATACATAGTCATATTTTCAATGTTTTTAATTAAGTAATCAATGTTTCTCATAAAATTAAACAGTGTGTTAGCACTTTGTCTATAATAAGTATTAGAATGATGATAACCAATATTTAAAGTTGTATCCATTTCTTCAGTCAATAGATGATTCCTCCTTAATTGAAGCGTTATCAGATACCTTATTATATAATATACAATTCTATTTTTGTTATTTACTTGATAATTTTTAATACTCAAAGTTTAAACTTTTTATAGATATTGATTTTGTTATAGAGCAGTATTAAAGTAATTTTAGTTAGAATATTATTTTTATATAGTAGAAAATAGAAAGAAGGAATATATTTTGCTTACTAAAAGATATTTTTCAAGAAAAGGAGATTTGAAGGCAGGATTGGTCTACTTAGATTTAACTATCTCTAGTTGTATATATTTATTGATTCTTTATTTCTTTAAGGGAAATGAAATAATTCAATTAGTTTTTGAGTTAATATGGTATATTTCTATATTCTGTATAATGATTGTTCCTATGTTGATGGAACTTATGTCGGAAACTAGAAAAATGAATGTATTGCTGAACCATAAAGTATTTGGTTTTCAATTTGAAGAAAAAGAATATCCAGAATCACTCATTAGGAGTTTATTTAATGGATATTACGATAGTCCTAATAAAAAGTATTTATCAAAAATTTCTAAAATTTTATCAGATTATCAAGACGATGAACTTGATCAAACTCTTTGGGAGTTGCAATATCATTTAGGAAAAGAAAAATTTAGTTTAACAATTTTTAACTTGTTTATTACTTGTCTAACTATCTTGGGTATAAAAGAAATTGCTTACAATTACCTGTTTGATAGCATTAGTAACCTTATAGCTTGGTCGGTAGTTAGTCTTTTTTTTATATTTATGTTCGCTTATTATATGCAAGTCAAAAATAAAAAAAGGAATTTTTTGACTTTGTTGGAAAGCATGGTTTTAAATGAAAAGAAAAAACGTTGATAGCACTGTACTAAAAAAGTCTTAGTTAATTTAAAATTTGTAGTCAATAAAAATTAATATGCTTCTATCAATCACTAGGTAAGTATAACAAAAAACGTTTCTATAATTTTTATGTAGAAACGTTTTAAAAATATGGTATCTATATTTAAAGTTAAAAAAGAGTATCATATACATTTTCGGCAAAAAAGTTAAATCTAATAATTTTTTTCTTGCTAACACTAGCTAACAGTTTGCTAACACTTTTTAGTAATTTAGAGTAGGTAATAAGTCATTAGCATCCAAATGGAACTAGAGCTTTTGTTGATTTATAAGGTGTTAGACGGTATTATAGACAAAGACAGAATATAGGGTTCTACAAGATAAAGAGAACTCCTAAGACTTAGTTGCTGGTTCGATTCCGGCAGGGGACGTTAAAAAACTTTCCTCTTTTTCGATGAATTCGATAAAGAGGAAAGCATTTTTATGATTCAGTTATTTCTATATATTTACCTTCCAAATATTCTTGCCCCAATTGACAATAATGGTCAGCATTTTTTTGGTTAGCTTTGATTTCTTCAGGTGTTAAGGAACGGATGACTTTTGCAGGTCGGCCAAATGCTAAAACATTTGGAGGAATAACAGTACCTTGAGTAACTAAAGAACCGGCGCCAATCATACTATTTTCTCCAATAATTGCGTGGTTTAAAATAATAGAACTCATACCAATTAATGCCCCTGATGATATTTTACAACCATGAAGCATACATTGATGTCCCACGGTGACATTGTTACCAATTTCTACTGAAGCGTCATGATCGATATGAATGATTGTACCATCTTGAATATTTGTACGATTTCCAATCGTAATGGAATTGCCATCGCCGCGAATGACGCTATTAAACCAAACAGTCACTTCTGTTCCTAATGTGACATCGCCAATCACAGTTGCATTTTTTGCAATAAAATTTTTCATTTTTTGACCCCTTTCAGTTCGCTATACTTACTGTCAGTATAGCATAAAGTTAACTTTAGATTTTTAAGAAAAGAGGAATAGTTATTGAAATTTTTTTATCTGTTAAGGAGATATTGTGCATTGACCTAGGGTAGTACTAAAGTGGCAGTTAGAGAAGTCATATAACTTATATATAACGTTTGAAAATAAAAACTCTTGTAGAAACATTAAATTTATCCATTGCGCCATGATTGATGTAGCTAGTTGTTGTTCAGTTGCTGATGAAAATTATTTTACCTGAAATTTTTAATATTGTTGAACTAAACAGGTTACTTTTGAAAAGACTGTTTAAGCTGTTAATCGATGGTCAAAAATAAACGCCAGGCACTGTATGTTTCTTTTACTTTTAATTGCAAATCAAACAATTCTGTATGAAATAATGAGCCACACCTTAAAAGTTAAATTTTTTTATTTAAAAAGAGAACAGCTTGTCTTAAAGCAGACTTTAACATGTATAATAACATTAAGAGAAAAATAAGGAGGCAGCTATCTTTGGAAATTAGAATGTTAAAATACTTCCTAACTGTTGCAGAAGAACAAAATATTACTCAAGCTGCCAAAAAACTGCATATTACACAACCAACCTTAAGTAGACAAATTCGAGAATTTGAAGAGAGTTTACAGCTTGATTTATTTGTACGCCAAAATAAAAAACTATATTTAACTGAACCGGGTATGTTTTTGAAGAAACGAGCAGAAGAAATTTTAGAGTTGAATGAAAAAACCGAACAAGAATTTGCGAATTACCAACAGGCTATTTTAAGTGGTCAAATTTCAATTGGTTGTATAGAAGCGGAAAGTTCTCATTTTTTATCAGAGATGTTAGAAGAAATGATTGCTGATTATCCTCAAGTAACATTCAATATTTTTAGTGGAACGAGTAATGATATTACCGAAAAATTAGATAAGGGTCTGTTAGATGTTGCGTTATTAATTGAACCAGCGCCTATGGATAAATACAATAAATTGATTTTACCAGAGAAAGAAATATGGGGAGTGTTAGTTTCGACAGAACATTTTTTAAGTAACCAACAGAGCATTTCGGCAACAGATCTTCGAGGGATTCCGCTTATTTATTCTAGTCGTAAAGAGGTCAGAGAGATGTTTTGTTCTTGGGGACAATTCGCAGAAGACGACTTAAATATTGTTGGGAAATACAATTTAATTTTTAATGTCATTTCCTTAGTTGAGAATAAAGTGGGAGCTGCCTTAGCGATTAAAGGAGCCGTTGATAATCGAAAAAATAAGACAATTTTCCTACCTTTCACCCCAGCACTTGAAACTAATTGTGTGCTTGTCTGGAAAAAAGATGCCATTCTTAGTTCAACAGTTCTTACGTTTATCAAAAAAATCAAGCATGCTTTAGAGGCATGAAACTAAGCCTAATAGGTATTGGACGTTAGGTAAATAAAGCTGTACCATGAACTTGTAAGCTATTTGAGTTCATGGTACAGCTTTTTTGAGGTGAGAGAATGACAATTATAATCTACTTTTCTAGAAAAGATGAAAATTTCGTTAATGGTCAAATTAAAACGCTAGTGAAGGGAAATGCAAAAATTTTAGCAGAAAAAATTGGAGAAAAGTTGCAGCTCTCGGTAGTTGAAATTAGTCTGAAAGTTCCGTATCCCTGTGATTATTACGAGGTAATGACCATTGTTGAAAAGGAAAAAGTAACGAAGGACAAGCCTATTTTTCATGAACTAGCGATTGACTGGAATCGAGTAGAAATGATTTTTTTAAGATTTCCAAACTGGTTTGGTTCGCTTCCGCAGATAGTTGTTCACTTTTTAGAAACGGTTGATTTGTCAGCTAAAACAATTTATCCATTTTGTACACATGAAGGAAGTGCTTTTGGTTGCAGTTTAATTGAGCTAAAAAAGATCTGTCCAAACTCAAATGTAAAGGTAGGTTTACCAGTTAGAGGTTCAAGAATTGAGAAAGCGGATAATGCTATTTCAAACTGACTTACACAGTATTCGATAACGGAGGAGATATAAATGGCAAAATTTGAAGAAGTCAAAGATGGTGTGATTTTTCCAAGTGGTGATAAAAATGATGCGTTTGCTCAATATTTTGTTGGACAAAGTTATTTGAAAACCCTTGTCGCGGATCCGTCAGTTAATGTCGGTGTAGGAAATGTGACATTTGAACCAGGATGTCGAAACAATTGGCATATTCATCACGATGGTTTCCAAATTCTTTTAGTTACGGGTGGTGAAGGCTGGTATCAAGAAGTAGGAAAAGAAGCTCAATTCTTAAAGCCAGGCGATGTTGTCGTTACACATGATGGGGTAAAGCATTGGCATGGTGCAGCACAAGATAGTTGGTTTGAACATATTGCAATTACTGCTGGCACTCCAGAATGGCTAGAACCAGTTTCTGATGAAATTTATTTAAATTTAAAAAAATAAGAAAGAAGGAAAAATAATGCCAAAACAAACAGCTGGAAGAGATAACTTAGGAGAATTTGCCCCACAATTTGCAGCATTAAATGATGATATCTTATTTGGTGAAGTATGGGATCGGGAAGCACAACTTTCTCCACGTGACCGTAGTTTAATCACTGTTGCAAGTCTGTTAACCCAAGGTGTTCCTCAATTGGAAGCCCATTTAGCTATTGCTAAGCAAAATGGCGTAACAAAAGAAGAAATTGTTGAACTAATCACGCACTTGGCTTTTTATGCGGGTTGGCCGAAAGCTTGGTCAGCATTTAATTTAGCCAAAGAAATTTTTGATGATAAATAAAGCTATCACTAAAGAAAGAAACCTAAACTTTTTTTCAATGAAATTAATTGCCTTGCTATCAGTTGCGCTGGTGGTTAATTCTGCGCCAGCTATTTCAGCAAACATTCCAGCAATTACGCAACATTTTTCTGAAATAAATCCAGTGTATGTTGGATTGCTGACCACGATTCCTTCGTTGTTTTTAGTGGTGGGTGTATTTTTAACCAGTAGTATTGAAAAACAAATTGGTAAAAAGTATACCATTATGACTGGACTACTGATTGTTGGGATTTTTGGCACACTTCCTGCATGGTATCAAGGGAGTTTTGCTGTTTTATTTCTTTCAAGATGTTTGCTGGGCTTAGGAATTGGTTTGTTTAATCGACTGCTCATTCAGATGATTAGTCAGCTATTCCAAAAAGATAATCTCAAAAAGGCAAAAGCTTTAGGTTTAGAAAGTGCCTGTGAAGGCTTAGGCGGCATTTTTATGACAATCGCAGTCGGTCAATTAATCAAAATAAATTGGGAACGCTCTTTTTTGATCTATGGTTTTGCGTTAATTAGTTTATTCGTTGTATTTTTATTTATTCCAAATGGAAACGTAACACAGGATACAGAAGAAGCTGCTATAGAATCTTCTATCCCCAACGAGCGTAAAATAAAATCTATTTTATTAGGAATGGTGTTATTCTGTATTGTTCTGCTGTTTATCAATTATAACTTACAGATTACCTCATTGTTGATTGAGCAAGGAATCGGTGATGCGACTAATGGAAGTAATATGATTGCTGCAATTGCGACAGGCGCTTTTATTGCAGGTAACTTATTTGGGTTAACTTACCATTATTTACAGCGTTGGTTATTGCCTCTTGCAGCCTTTATAGCTGGAGGGAGTATCTTTTTGACTAGTTGGTCAACTTCTGTGAACTTTACGCTTTTTTGTTCATTGCTGTTAGGTTTTGCCTTTCGTAATATTATGCCCTATTTTATACACACGTTTACTACTGGTGGCGAAGCAGTAGTGAAATTTGGTACGACAGTTGTATTAGTAGCGTATAATTTGGGAGCGACACTTGCACCTTACGCTTCGCAAGCTATGTCTTTAATGAGTGGCGATGCTAGCGCAAGAAATCAAATTATGATTACGGGTTTAGCATTAGGCAGTATTGGCTTGATTATCTTGATTTTTAATCAATACATGACTGTTTAAAAGAGGAGGTAATGGAAATGGACTACGTGAAATTAGGAAATACCGGAATGGACGTCTCTCGGATTTGTCTGGGAGCGATGAGTTTTGGGGATCCCCATAATTGGATTCACCAATGGGTTTTAGAAGAAGATGAGAGTCGCCCGATTATTAAACGTGCATTAGATTTAGGTATCAATTTTTTTGACACGGCAAATGTCTATTCTTTAGGGCGTAGTGAAGAAATCTTAGGTAAGGCTCTGAAAGATTATGCCAATCGTGATGAGATTGTTCTAGCTACAAAAGTGCATCAAAAAATGTTTGATGGTCCAAATGGGCAAGGGTTATCTAGAAAAGCAATCATGTCACAAATTGATCAAAGCTTGCAACGACTACAAACAGATTATGTGGACTTGTATATTATTCATCGATGGGATTACGATACACCGATTGAAGAAACGATGGAAGCATTACATGATGTAGTGAAAGCAGGGAAGGCGCGTTATATTGGAGCATCAGCTATGTATGCTTATCAATTTCAGAAAGCCAATCACGTTGCTGAAAAAAATGGTTGGACAAAATTTGTGTCTATGCAAAATCATTTGAATTTAATGTATCGTGAAGAAGAACGTGAAATGATTCCCTATTGTATCGATCAAGGAGTCGCTCTAACGCCATACAGTCCGTTAGCTTCAGGGAGACTCGTCAAACCATTTTCTGAAAGTTCTTTAAGACGAGAAACAGATCCAGCACAACGAGCGAAATACGATGAATCTGCTGAAAAAGATCGAATTATTATCGAGCGCGTAGCAGAAATCGCAGAAAAGCATCATGTCAGCCGTGTAGAGGTAGCATTAGCTTGGCTTTTACAAAAAGAGAATTTAGCGGCGCCAATTATTGGTGCTACCAAACTTAGTCACGTCGAAACAGCAGTCAAGGCCATTGACTTTAAATTAACTGAAGAAGAAGTGACCTATTTGGAAGAAGAGTACATTCCGCATAAAATTGTCGGATTTTCATAAACGCTAAGACTAGTGGGAATTTTTCTACTAGTCTTAATGTACATAGCCCGAAGATACTGATTAGGAGGACAAATAGATGAATATTTCGGAAGTAGCTGCTAGGTATCAATTGACACCAGCAACTTTACGATATTATGAACAACAGGGGTTGATTCCACCTATTGCTCGCACCAAGGCGGGGAATCGAACCTACTCCAACGAAGATGTAAATTGGATTGAATTTATTAAATGCATGCGTGATTCTGGATTATCAATTGAATCATTAGCTGAATATACGAAATTATATCAAAAAGGTGATGAAACCTTAGAAGCACGGCAGGCGATTTTAATTGTGGAATATAAAAAATTACTAGAAAAACAACAGCAAGTAAATGAAACAGTAGTTAAACTAGGAAATAAAATAAAAACTATGAAGCAAAAATAAAAACAGGTAAACATCAAACCGCTAGTTATGCTAATGGGAGCGTTGAATAGTATGTATCTCTTTCAGAAAATTGAAGAGACTGTCTTTAAACAGTATGATGCCCGTCGAACAATCGGAGAATTTCTTTTAGCCAATCGTGAAAAACTATCAGAATATACTATGGAAGACATCGCTAAATTGACGCACACTTCAAAAGCAACATTGGTTCGATTTGCGAAATATTTTAATTATTCTGGGTGGAAGGAATTCATGTACGCTTTTACGCATGAAGTGGCTCATTTTAATGACAATCATTTTGATGTCGACACCAATGTTCCTTTTGATAATGCCGCAGATACCTCGACGATTATTATTTAGGGAAGAAGTCTAAATTCTTATTTTGGAGAGTTATTTAAAAGAAACCTAAATACAATTCATAAGAAAGCTTTTGTAGCAGACGCAGATGAAGCGGGATTAATTTCAAACACGTTGACTAGTAAAGACTGTGCCATTATTATTTCTTATTCGGGCAATAATTCTGACTCGTATCCGATGAAAAATGTAAAAATTCTGCTAAATAATCGTGTGTCAATCATTAGTATAACCAGTGGTGGAGAAAACTATTTACGTGACTATTCTACCATTGTTTTAAATGTATCAAGTAGAGAAAAATTATATTCAAAAATAGCTAATTTTCCTACCGAAGAGTCCATTCAATTTATTTTAACTATTTTATACGCCAAAGTATTTTCTTTGAATTATGATGAAAATATGAAGAGCAAAATAGCTAATTCACGTAGGTTGGAAGTGAAAAGACAAACAACATTTAAAGATATTTCAGAAGATTTCTAACGGTAATTATCAACGACAATAAAACATATCCGAAGTACATAGAAAGCTAAGCAATGTGCAGTCTTCATCTATGTACTTCGGATATGTTTATTTCTTTGTTAATTTAAAAGCTTCGCCAGCAGCAACCAATTGAATACGTTTGGGATTGACAATTCTGTCATATAAATCTTCAGGATTTCCGTTAAAGGCATCAATATGGGGCGCATCAACAGTTCCCCAGTGTGAGAGAATTAAATCCGCATGGGGATATGTATTTGCTAATTTAATGGCATTTTCAAAACCGATATGCCAAGAATTATCATTAAAATCAAAAAGAATGGCGTCGGGTTGTGGCATTTCCAATTGTTCTGGAAGTAACCGAGAATCTCCAGGAATCCACAGTGTTCCATCAGGCGAATCAATCCAAAATCCACAATAATCTTCTATTTTAAAAATACGATCAAATTTATCTGTTTCATTTTGCCACAAATGATTGGCTTTTGTTAAAGTCACCTTTAAGTTATCAATCATAAATTCATCGTAAATAGCATGACCTGTAGCTGCGACTGCTAATTGATTTGTCATTAATTCCGCAACGTAGTTTGGTCCATGGAAGGAAGACGTTTTAGGAGCTAATTTTTTTATGGTCGGCAAACTATAGTGATCGTTATCAGAATGTGTAATTAAAATAGCCTCTAAATAAGGAACATCTGCGGTTTTAATTGGTAAGTCAATTAACAAAGGTAAGTCAAATCCTTCTAAAACAGGGTCTACCATTAGGCAAGTTCCTCTGCTATTCAATAAAATTCCTGAATTTCCTAACCAGTGAATCATTGTATCTTCATTTTTTTGAAACGCTTCTTGCGCAAAAAAAATCGTTTGTGGTGGCAGCGCTTGTTCTTTATCTGTCATTTTATTTCAGCTCCTTTAAATAGATGAACATTGTATTGATTATATCAGTTCAAGCTCACTTTAAGTCAATTGTTTTTGTAAAGATGAAATAAATTTCATAGAAAAGAACAGATTTTAAAATAAAATGAAATCCATTTCAACTTTAATAAAAGGCCTTGGAAGGTATGAGTAAAAAGCATGAACAGTTGGCTAAAGAAATAGTTCAACAACTAGGTAGCAAAAAAATATTCCTGACGCCTACCATTTTCAAACAAGATTACGTTTTAAAGTGGCGGATGAATCGAAGCTAAACTAAACAAAGATAAGCTAGAGGAGTTAGCTGGTGTGATGAAATATATTCATAATGCAGGTGTGCATCAAGTTGTCATTGGTACTCATGTGAAAGATGTATTTGAAGAAGTTGAAAAAATATTGATATTCAAAATTCAATGGAAAATTAATGAAGTTACGTTGCTAATAAATAAAAATCGCCAAAAGAGCATGAATAATATTATAGACATAATTTTTTTATACTATTTTTTCTTCAATAACTATTTTCAAGCATTTCTCTTGAAAACTTACAAAAAGTAAGTTATATTTATCTCGAATTCGAAATAAATGAGGTGGGAAGATGGATCATCAATCAGAAGCGCTAAAAGCTTATATTGGATTATTGCGAACAAGTAGCCAATTGGAACAAATAGCCAAACGAGATGTTGCCTGTTACAACTTAAATATTACGGAGTTTTCAGTTTTGGAATTACTTTTTCATAAAGGTGCTCACACAACACAGGGAATTAAAGAAAAAATTTTAATTGCTAGCAGTAGCACAACATATGTCATTGATCAGTTGGTAAAAAAAGGACTTGTTCAAAGACGAAATAACCCAAAGGATCGTCGCGTTATTTATGTAGAAATTACAACATCGGGTATTGATTTGATGGAAAAAATCTTTCCGTTACATGCAAAGAGAATTGCTGACAGTTTTGCAGAAATTTCATTAGATGAGTTGCACCTATTACAAAAAATACTAAAAAAAATATCGAAGAAAAGAAACGAGGAAGAGTTATGAGAAAAGAAGATCAATTATTAGGAGTACATCATGTTACAGCGATGACAAGTGATGCAGTTAAAAACTATGAATTTTTTACTAAAGTATTAGGGATGCGCCTTGTCAAAAAGTCAGTGAATCAAGATGATATTTATACGTATCATACGTATTTTGCTGATGATTTGGGTTCGCCCGGCACAACTATGACTTTTTTTGACTTTCCTAACAATCCCAAAGGAGTAAAGGGTACAAATGCAATTACACGTACAAGTTTTCGAGTACCAAATGATGCAGCGTTAGAATATTATGCGAAAAGATTTAAAGAATTTAATGTGAAGTATCAAGAAATCACAACTGAATTTGAACAAAAGGTTTTACGTTTTTGGGATTTTGATGAACAAGCTTATCAGCTAATTTCCGATGAAACCAATCATGGAGTAAAAGCTGGAATTCCTTGGAAAAAAGGACCAGTCCCAGAAAAATTTGCGATTTATGGTTTAGGGCCAGTAGAAATTTCTATTGCGTATTTCGAACAATTCAAGGAATTATTTGAAGGCGTGTTAGGTTTTCAAATAATCAAACAAGAAGGAAATCGTTATTTACTTGAAGTCGGTGAAGGTGGGAATGGTGGACAGATTATTTTAGTAGATAATCAAACATCTTCACAATCCCAACAAGGTTATGGTGAAGTGCACCATGTTGCTTTTCGTTTAGCTAATCGCAAGTCATTGGCAGTTTGGCAAGAAATTTTTACCAATCTAGGATTGCCAAATTCGGGGTATGTTGATCGTTATTATTTTGAATCACTTTATGTGCGTATGGGACATATTTTAGTAGAATTGGCAACGGATGAACCGGGATTTATGGGAGATGAGCCTTATGAAACGCTTGGAGAGAAATTATCTTTAGCCCCATTCTTAGAAAAGCGTCGTGCGTATATTGAAAGTGTCATTAAACCTTTTAATACTAAGCGTAGTGAATAGTTTTGCTTTAGAGGAGGAAATAAAATGAAGGCTATTATGAATATCCATCATATTTCAGCAATTGTTGGAGACCCGCAAGAAACCGTTGATTTTTATCGTGATGTTTTAAATTTACGTTTCATCAAACAAACTGTTAATTATGATGATGAACACACATATCATCTCTATTTTAGCAGTCAATCCGTTGACAATGGTAGCATCATTACTTTCTTTAATTGGAAAAATGCTCATCACGGGAGAGTGGGGAGCGGACAAGTGGGAACGATAGCTTTTCGTATACCTAAAGGGACTAGGAACTATTGGCGTGACCGTTTGACTCAATTTGGTGTTCCTATTAAAGAAACTCTGCTATTCAATCAACCAACATTAGAACTATTGGATGTTCACGATTTAGCATTAGCATTGGTTGAAAGTAATGAGTTTTCTGAAACGTCAGAGATTTTAGGTTTTCATGGAGCAATTCTTTTATCAGCAAATCCCAAAGCCACTGCACATACATTGACACAAGATTTAGGTTTAGCAACTGGCGGCAGTTCCGTAAACTATGATTATTTTTACACTAAAGGTGATGCGCATCATCAGATTGGAATTCCTAAACAACCTTTATCTAAAGGTCGTTGGGGAATTGGAACGGTCCATCATATTGCATGGGCTGTTGCTGATGAAAAAGAACAGACTCAATGGCACGAGTATTTATCACAACAGCATTATGGAGTAACTGAAATTAAAAATAGAAAGTACTTTCAAGCAATTTATTTCCAAGAACCTGGGAGTGTTGTGTTTGAATTAGCGACAATAGGTCCTGGATTTACCATAGATGAACCTTTTGAGACACTTGGTCAAAGACTAATGTTGCCTGAACATTTTGAATCTCGTAGAAAAGAAATTAGTGCATCCTTACCCAAATTAAATATCTAAGAGAGGTGTTGTATTTTGTTACAATTTGACCCAAAAAAATTAAGCGAACGTGAAAATTATAAATTATTGATTGGATCAGTTATTCCAAGACCTGTAGCGATTGTGACTACTCTTTCTGAAAATGAACAGCTAAATATTGCACCTTTTAGCTATTTTTCAATTGTCAGTACCCAACCAGCAATCGTATCTATAGCAGTACAAAGAAAAGGAAATCAAATGAAAGATACTGCCCGGAATATTTTAGCTGAAAAATCTGCTGTGATTCATATTTTAGATAGTGATAATGTGAAAGATGCAAATCAAACTGCGACACCATTATTACCTGAAGAGAGCGAATTAACTGTGTCAAGCTTTACTACTACAGCTTCGTCAACGATTGCAGTACCTAGCTTAAACGAGGCGAAAATCCGTTTTGAAACAATACTTTATCAGCATATACCTATTCATCACTTGGAAAAAGTGACCGCAGATTTATTTTTATTAGAAATTAAGCACTATGTAATTGATGAGGCTATTTATCAAGAAGGCAGAATTGACGCTGGAAAATTATCTGCAATTAGTCGTTTGGCAGGTAGCTCATATGCAACGATTGGCGATATTTTTGAGATGGAGCGCCCAACTTAGAAAGACTAACTATATAAAGTCAAGTGAAAACAAACAAAATTTTCTGAATGAAAAATAGCAAATAAGTGCATCACAAATAAACATCAGAAAGACTAATTTTTTTATTACTGACGAATTTCATAAGGTTCATTCTTTGTTAGAATCGCATGAATAATATAGTATAGCTTTCTTGAAACAGCGCCAATCGCTGTAAGATGGTGTTTCCCTTCTGCTCGTTTCTTGTCATAAAAGGCTTTGAAAACTGGATCGCATCTGGAAGCAATAAGTGCCGCTTGAAACAACGCTTTTCTTAAGTAAGGAGACCCGCGTTTACTCATCACGTTGTGAGTGGCTTCATATTCACTAGATTTCGAGACAGAAGCATCGATTCCTGCGTAAGCTACTAGTTTTTTAGGATTGGAAAATTTCTGAATATCACCAATTTCACCCAAAATCGTGGCGCCAAGAACAGGTCCAATGCCAGGGACGGTCTCTATGACCGAATGAAGAGAAGCCATTAATTGTGCAATTTCTTCTTCTGTCCGTTTGATTTGTTCTTCTAAAAAACTAAGTTGATCAATCATGGAACGTAATTGAAAAACGAAGGCATCTTGTGCAAAGCGAACACCAAAAGAATGAGCTGCGACTGTTTTCAGTGCTTCCGCTTTACTTAGTCCAACACGACTTCGACTCGCTAAACGGAGTGTTTCGGCTAATGTTTCGGCAGAAACTTGATTGAATTCATCAGGGGAAGAAAACTCAGATAAGACGGCTTTGGAGGCTTTGCCAAAAATGCCAACTTTTGAAAACACCTTTTCATATTCAGGAAAGACTTGGTCTAAGACGGCAATGATTTTTCGTTTGAAATCGCCCGCTGTACCAACTAAGTATGAGCGATAACGAGTCAATTGACGTAGAGAGAAAATAGTTTCATCCGCTAAAGCTGTTTCGTTGAACGAACCATAGCGAATTAAATCGGCAATTAATACCGAATCAATAATATCGTTTTTTCGTTTACGAATTTCGGTCCCTTTTCTCCAGCCATCGGTTTGAATTGGATTGATGACATGAACAAGAAACTGTTGTTCGTCAAGAAATGAGAAGAGAGCTAACCAATAGTGGCCAGTGGCTTCCATTCCAACTAAGAAGTCATTTGTGGAATCAGAGAAAGAAGTGAGGCGTTCTAAAAGAGCGTGAGCACCGTCTAAAGAATTCGCAAAAGAAAAACCTTTAAGTAGGACTTTTCCTTCTGCATTCATGAGAGAAGCGACGTGAGATCGTTTGCCAATATCAATACCTAGATACAACATAAGCACACCTTCTTTACAAAATTTGGATTGATTGCCACTCAACTGAAAAGCGTCACTACCTTGTTCTAGATACGGAGTAAGGCATTTACCTTCAACATCTAACTCATTCGTAAACAGCTTAACAGAGAGAGGGATTAGTCTTTCGATTACGAGTTTTAAAACTCAAGGAGAAAACAATCTACCTCTCAATCCATTAAGTATATTTTCTCAAATAATTGAGTAAATACCAAATAAAAATAACAAAAGGTTCCTAAGGTTCTCCTCTAAAAATCGGAAAATTAAAACCTTAAATATAATATACAAGGAGAAAAACAATGCAACATATTTTTAAACAAGGAACACAAGAACCAGTATTTGTTTTATTACATGGTACTGGTGGCGATGAAAATTCTCTGCTTGAAGTTGGAGAAATGATAAATGAGAAAGCCTCTATTTTAAGCATTCGTGGAAATATTTTGGAGGGTGGCATGCCTCGTTTTTTTCGAAGAATAACAGAAGGTGTTTATGATGAAGCAGACCTAACTTTACGTGGAAATGAGTTGAGTGCGTTTATTAAAGAAGCTGCAACAAACAATCATTTTGATTTAAAACAAGTTATTTTAATAGGTTATTCTAACGGTGCCAATATTGCTATACAGCTATTACTTCATGAACCCGAAATTTATCAAAAAGCTATTTTATTTCATCCGATGTTTCCAGTTGATAATTTACCGATTCATTCATTAGAGAAGACACAAGTTTTTACAACTTTAGGCAAACAAGATGCTATTGTTTCGATATCAGATAGTTTGCATGTGATTAAAATATTAGAAGAACGACATGCTGTGGTTACGAAATTATGGACAATGAATCATCAATTAACGCATCAAGAAGTTCTAGCAGCTAAACAGTGGTTGGCATAAGCCATGTTTAAATAAAGAAGAAGTGTTCAATAGCTTATTGGATGCTTTTTTTGTATGGAAGTTTATTTAGAACAGAAAATATCTAAACAATCAGAAAACGTTTTCTGTTACAATGTACTACATAGAGAGAAGTTTAAACGAAGATGAGGTGTAAGCATGAATAGGACATCACGAAGACAGCAGAAAATTATCACAGTTATTGGGTTGCTAATAGCATTAGCTCTATCCTGTATAGTGACTACTGTTATGGTTGTCAGACACACAAAGCAAACAGAAGCAACGAATATCACTCAAAAAGCGGAGGCTGTTAAAAAGAAAAAAGCAAAAGAAATGCCCCCTTTGACTGAACCACTATTAGGGTTAAGTGAGAAAGAAAAGGGAGATGCGACGCCAGGCAAAGAAGGAGAATTTGTATTACGTTCAGTGGGAGATTTATTAATTCATGAGACGGTTTCTTATATGGCTGATATTAGTAATCCTTTATACCAATCAGCAATGGAGTCATTGCAAGCTGAGGGCGTTGCTGTCGATGATTTAGCTACTGGAAATGAAAGAACATCAAGTAAGACAGAACAAACTCAATATGATTTTTCACCTATGTTTGCACAAATCGCTCCATTTACTCAATATGCGGATGCAACAATTGCTAATTTAGAAGTGATTACAGCTTATCCAGAATTACCTATTTCGGGCTATCCTCAATTTAATGCCCCTAGTTCACTGTTAAACAATGTAAAAAATATTGGTGTGGATATTGTTAGCAATGGTACTAACCACACATTAGATTGGTTCAGTGAAGGAGCCCTAACCTCAATTGATCACATTCGTGAAGCAGGTTTGATGTACGTAGGAAGTTATCGAAGTGAAAAGGATCAACAGACACCTCGGATTATTGATGAGAATGGGATTAAGCTTGGTTTTCTAACGTATTCTTATGGCACCAATGGCATTCCAACAGATCCTGGTAAAGAATATACAATTAGTCTAGTAGATGTTGAAAAAATGGTGGATGATGTAACAAAATTAAAAGACCAAGTGGATGCTGTTGTGGTTACACTCCAATTAGGGCAAGAATATGAAACATTACCTGATGATAATCAACGCTTTGTTTTTGAAATGTTAAGTGAAGCAGGCGTGAAGTTAATATTAGGTGGTCATCCACACGTTTTACAACCGATGGATTGGTACAATGGAAAAGAGACCTTTGCCATTTATTCTCAAGCTAGTTTCTTAACAGGGCAAGTTAATATTGATAACAAACAAGGTGGGATTACTGAGGTCACTTTTAAACGCCAAGAAGATGGGGAAGTTGTTGTGACGAATCCTAAATTTATGCCTGTATTTATTCTTGGTACTGAAAATGAAAAAATGTATGAAGTTGTTCCTTATGCGGACTACGCGAAATACGAGATTCCCCAAGGACAAGAATGGTGGGTCACGATTGAGGAACGCATGAAAACGTACACTGACGAATTCGACTATGTGACCCATTTAGAGACCGCACGAACAAAAGAAGCTCAAGATAAGCATCGTTAATAATAATAAAAGACCTTTTGGATCTATAAAATGAATCCAAGAGGTCTTTTAGATTATTCTAAATTAGCACCATTTGAAGCAATGATGTCTTTATACCAGTAATATGATTTTTTAGGATAACGGTTTAGAGTCCCTTGTCCAGTATCATCTTTATCTACATAAACATACCCATAGCGTTTACTCATTTCGCCAGTAGAAGCACTGATTAAGTCAATGCACCCCCAAGAAGTATAACCAATTAAATCTACACCATCGATTAAAATTGCGTCACGCATTGCTTTCATGTGTTTATTTAGATAATCAATGCGATAATCATCTTCTACGGTATCATTAATCAGTTCGTCTTTTGCTCCTAAACCATTTTCCACAACAAATAAAGGTTTTTCATAACGTTCATATAAGGCATTTAAGGTTATTCGTAGCCCCTTTGGATCAATTTGCCATCCCCATTCACTGACTTCTAAGTGTTCGTTTCGAAGAGAATGAATGACATTGCCCGCAGTTACTTCACCTACTGATGTGTCAGCGCTCGTTAGGCGAGAAGAATAGTAGCTAAAAGAAATAAAGTCTACAGGATATTTTTGAAGAATTTCTTCATCGGCAGGTTCCATTTGTAATTGAATTCCAAATTGTTCTAATTTTTTCTTAGCATAATTTGGGTAGTGACCACGTACTTGAATATCACTAAAGAAAAAGATATTGCGATTTTTATCCATAGCATCAAAAATATCATCGGGATGACTAGAATAAGGATAATATTGTCCAGCGGCTAGCATACAACCTACTTGATTATTTTCATCAATTTCATGAGCTAATTTAGTCGCCAGAGCAGATGCAACAAGTTCGTTATGTGCGACTTGATATTTCACCGCTTCTTCATTTTCACCTTCTTGGAAAACAATTCCTGCACCCATGAAAGGCAAATGGAAAAGCATATTAATTTCATTGAAAGTAATCCAATATTTTACTTTTCCTTTAAAACGTTTAAATAAAGTTTCACTATAGTGTAAATAAGCATCGATGACTTTTCGACTTCTCCATGAACCATAAGTTTCTACTAAATATAGTGGTATATCAAAATGACAAATAGTAACAACTGGTTCAATATTGTTGGCAACTAGTTTATCAATGACTTTTTCATAGAAAACTAGGCCAGTCTCGTTCGGTTCTTTTTCAATACCAGTAGGGAAAATACGACTCCAAGAAATAGAAAAACGGTAGGATTTAAATCCCATCTCAATCATATGATTAATATCTTCTTCCCAGTGATTATAAAAATCGACAGCTTCTCTACCTGGATAGATGGTTTCTTTCTCTAAATCTTTGTAATCTAGATGACCAAGCATGACTGCTCTTCGATTTTTCCCAGCAGGTAAGACGTCAACAATCGCTTTACCTTTTCCATCTTGGCTATAACCACCTTCGTATTGATTTGCAGCCGTAGCTCCGCCCCATAAAAAGCCTTCTGGAAATTCTAGATTTTTTGTCATTATTTTTCTACCTCCACTAATAAATCACCACTTATAACTTGTGTTTTATTTAATATATTCAGTTTAGAAAACTCAGTATAGTTCGTAAAAATGATAGGGGTAGTTGTTTCAAGACCTTCCGCTTTAATTACATTTAAATCTGCTTGAACTAAGGGAGTTCCAACTTGCACACGATCCCCATTTTTTACAAATGTTTCAAAAGGTTTTCCTGCTAATTTAACAGTATCTAAACCAATATGAATCAATATTTCCAAACCTTCGTCTGAACGTAAACCAATCGCATGTTTTGTTTCAAAAACCATTTCGACAGTTCCATTGATTGGTGAGACGAATGTTCCATTAGAAGGGATAATAGCTATTCCTTTTCCCATTGCCTCACTTGCAAAAGCAGCATCACTTACTTTTGATAGGGCTATTTCTTGACCATCTACTGGTGAAAAGAATGAAATCACCTCTGAATCTTTTGCACTGTCAGCAGTGGGCTCTAGTGTATCTAATTCAACAGTTTCTGCTGGTTTTTCTTTATATAAGATATAGGAAACAACAAATGCAACACCAAAAGCAATAGCAGCACCAATACATGCATAGATTAAATTGCTAAAACCATCTTCGCCAATATAAACAGGTAAGGTCATTAAACCTGGAGATCCAGAAGCAAAACGTTTTACTCCCATAAATCCAATGAAGAGTCCACCAACACCACCACCAATCATGGCAGCGTATAAAGGCGTTTTAAAACGCATATTGATACCAAATAAGGCGGGTTCAGTGATTCCACAGACACCGGTAATTCCTGAAGAAATACCTAATTCCTTTACGACAGGATCTTTTGACTTCAAACCAACTGCTAGTGCAGCACCACCTTGAGCAATATTTGAAGCCAAATTTCCTGGTCCAATCATGGCATCATAACCAACTGACATAATATTGTTGGCGCCAATGGGGATAATTCCATAGTGTGTTCCTGTTAATACTAATAGTGGGAAGAAGGCGCCAATAATCATAGGAACTAACCAACCTACATGTGTGTCCAAGAATAAGATACCTTCAGCAATTCCATTACCAATATGGAAACCAATCGGACCCAATACAACTAATGAGATAACTCCTGTTACTAAAATAGCGATTAAAGGAACAGTAAAGAATTTAATCATTTTTGGAGAATATTTATCAGCAAATTTTTCCATGTAAGACATAAACCAAACTGCTAAAATAATTGGTACTACGGATGATCCGTATGTTGCATTATAAATAGGTAGGAATCCTAATTTGATTGCTTCACCTGATTCTTTGGCAGTATTAACCATCATTACAAAATTTGGATGAAGTAAGATTCCACCGACCATCATAGCTAGATATGGATTACAATTGAATTTTTTAGCAGCTGAGTTTGCTAACAGAATAGGTAAGAAATAAAAGCCTGCATCTGCCATAAAATTGATAATTTGATATGTTTGTGAAGTATTATCTACCCATTTGAATGCGACCACTAAAGCTAAAACTGCTTTTATCATTCCGGCTGCTGTAATGGCTGGTAAAATAGGCGTGAAAATACTAGAAATTGTCTCTAAGAAACGAGTTCCAATATTTTTCTTCTGTCCTTCAACTTTTTCATTGGTTGAATTAGTTTCAGCTGTTAGATGTTTATTTATTTCATTATAGACATGACGAACTTCGCTCCCAATAATTACTTGGTATTGACCACCACCTATTGTTACGCCCATTACACCTGGTGTCTTTTCTAATATATTTTTATTTGCTTTGCTATCGTCTTTTAAATTGAAGCGTAAGCGAGTGGCACAATGCGTTAGACTATTGACATTGTTTGTTCCTCCAATGCCATCAATGACTTTCTCTGCTATTTCTTGATAGTTCACTTTTATTCCTCCTAATATTTTAAATAAATAAAAAGACCTAAACATCCCTATAAGAGATATTTAGGTCTAGCCCATAATATAATGGTAACAATCCTAATCGGTAGTTATTATTCGTTTAATATGAATTGTTAAATAAATCAATTCATCTTCTTCTAACTCACGGTTAAACACACTCTGAACATAATTGCTTATTTTGAGAGCACAGGCGTATTCATTAGTATATTGATCTTTAATTTTTAGCATAAGTTGTACTGTCTCTAAATCATTCAAACGAGTATCACTAAATAAACGTTGGATGAAAAATTTCAAATGGGTCACAAAGCGTTCGTAATTTAAAGAATATTCATCAATTTCGATTTTGAAATGATACTTAACGATATTAAGAATATTTTGAATAATTTCAGCCATTTCACTCACTTGGCTAACTTCTTTCATATCTAAATTTGCATTTACAATATGAAGAGCAATAAATCCAGCTTCATCTTCTGGTAAATCAACATTTAAACGATTCCGGATGATATTGAGTGCTTCTTTCCCGATTAAAAATTCATGGTTATAAAATCGTTTGATTTCCCATAAAAGAGCATTTTTTAACATGATGCCTTCTTTTTTCCGTTCAATTGCATAATGGATATGATCAGTTAAAGTCAAAAATAAATTATCACTGAGTTTCTTACCTAAAGAAACTCTTGCAAAGCTAATAATTTCGTTAGCGACTTGAATATGTTCAAGAGGAATATCTAATAACATTTGTGTCAGTTTATTAACATTCCATTCTTTGGTAATAACATAAGTTTTTTCTATTAAACTTTCATCAATCGTATCGCCAACACTTCTTTTGAATCCTAAGCCTTTTCCCATAACAATTATTTCATTATGTGCGTTGTTCAATGAAACGACAATGTTATTATTAATTATTTTTTTAATAACCATAATGAAGAGGCTCCTATGTTTCAATATATTGAAATAAATTAGAGTATAGCCCACAAAAATTAAAGCGGTAACAATCTCACCGGTATTCTATCATATAAAGTTTGAAAGTGTCAATGATGGAATGATTTTAGGATAACCTCATTGCAATTCAATCTCAGTCCTTGCAACTTCAAGACCATTCACTAAAAGAACAATCGAATGTTTTCCTGGATAATGACGACGAGTGGTCAAATTTGCCCATTTGTGCGTCCGAATTCCTACGAAAGTGTTTTCGCTAATAATAGTTTTATCGGATAAAAGGAATTTTTTACGACTTGTTTTACCGTTTGCTTTGACAAAATCGATTCCATATTCAAGACGGATTTGTGTTGCTTGTTCTGCTTGAATACGTACGGTATATTGAATGTCACAATTGTCCCCAATCGATAGCTTTTTTATTGTCGTTGAAATGTTGGCACTACTAATGGCTCCTTCATTTACTGTGTAGCCAAATAATTGCATTGCTTTTGGATGTGTTTCTTTGATTAATGTGCGACAAGCATGACGAATAATCCAATCAGTATTTTCACTGCTACCTAACCAGTCAGCTGCAAGTTGTAAGACGATTGCTGGATGATCTTTTGAAATATCATTTAGATTATTAGCAACACTTTTACGTACATACAGTGATGGGTCATCTTTGAGTAATTCTAAAAGCATAAGCACTGGTTCAGGATTATCTTTGAACATCGGTAAGGCTTCTGCCCAAGGTAATCTTGGACGACAACCTTCACTTGCTAATCGACGAATATGTTCATTTGTATGGGTGGCCCAGTCCGTTAGCTGTGCCATCGCTCGTTTGGAGTCACGTAATAAAAATGGTCGAATAGCAAACTCTGAAGACGAAGACGAGGTGAATGTTTCAAGCGCACGCATCGAAAGTTCCCAATCGGCTTTATCTTGCCCATAGATTGTGACAAAGTCTGGAAAGAAAAGATAGGCAAAACCATGACAAGTATCTGTCAGTTTAAATAATATCTCTAAAGCTTGTTCATATATGGGTGGGAGGAAGCGGCCTAGCTGTGTGGCAATATGTTTTGCACGGGCCCTTACAGATAAATCGTTCCAAGTATTATCCAATACGGCATCAATGAATTCATCGCTTTTAAAATCGGGGTAGACATGTGCAACCTTATTTCCGAAACTTAGTAAAAAATTTGTAGAATAAATATCTTTTAATCTTTCAGCCATAGTTGTCACTCCTAATTAGTTGATGGAACAATGGTTAATTTACTGATTTTATTGTCTTGCAAAGAAAAGTAGTAGTCTAAATTAAGTGGACTACCATCAAAATTTCCCGATATAGTTGCCGTCACAACGATTTGTTTATCTTGATTCGCAAAAGAGAGGATCTTTGTTTGAACGTATAACTTATTGCTAGCTTCAACGATATGCTTTTCGATGGCATTAGGTCCCTGATAGGTCTTTCCTTCATCGAAAAGCAGCGCATCTTCGGTAAAACATGTAAAAAGCAAACGATTATCAAACGTATTGGATGCTTGAAAATAGGTAGTGATTATTGAGGGTAAATTCATTAGGGTTCCTCCTAGTTTTGTATTTTTATATCTATTGAAGAGTATAGCAATAATAACTAGACAACTGTCTGTCAAGTTATAGTAGAATTTTTATAACGTTTAATCATTTCTTTTAATTTATTTTCCATTTGGTTACGTAATTTTTGAGGAGCAAGGACTTCAAGCGTACTGCCAAAAGAAAAGAGATGTTGAATAGTCCATTCAGATTCTGGTAAACGAGTACAAACAGTAAAAGAATCATCGGGATTTTGTGTGATTTCTTGTTCTTTGAATTCATCAAAAACACGATAGCGACCTTCTGGCATAATTTTTAATTGAACCGTCAGCCAGTTCTGATCAACGACAGCTTTTGTATCAAAGGAGACTTGCTTTTGAGGGAGTGGGAAAACTTCTTTTGTCACTATAATAGTGGATATACGTGAGAGTTTAAAGGTTCGATAATCATTTTTAGTCCGACAAAATGCTTGAAGATACCAGGCGTTTACTTTAAAAATAAGTTTTAACGGTTCAATCTTTCGAATACTTTTCTCACCAGAATTATTAAAATAAGTTAGTTGAATGACATGGCGGTCTAAAATCGCATTTTTTATTGTAGTGAATTCATTTTTGTTACTCAAATTACTTCCCCAAGATGATAAGTCGACTTCAATCCAATTGGTATTACTTTTATTAAATAGCCTACTTACTTTGGAGAGAAGCTTATCAGTTTCGCTATGCTGTGTAATAGCTAGACTTTGTAAAGCAAATAAAATTTCATTTTGTTCTTGTTCCGAAAGTAAAGATTTATTTAATACATAGTTATCTAATAAAAAAATACCGCCACCTTTACCTTGCTTGGTATAAATAGGAATTCCTGCAGTAGAAAGTACCTCAATATCACGATAGATGGTTCGAAGAGAGACTTCAAACTCTGCCGCCAATTCTTTTGCTGTGGTTGTTTCTTTATTTAAAAGTAGATAGACAATTTGAAAGAGTCGATTTATTTGCATTTGTATCACCTCAGAAAGTTTATAGATAACTTGACATTAATATAGAAGAGAAGCACTTGCAAATTTTTTCTCTAGGAAGAAATTTAAAATTGCTTGTATCTAGTTGGATGAGTGAGGAGCGAAGAAGAATTTAGAAGAACAAAGACAAAAATTATGGGTGGTATGAAATAGAGTCGCTTGACACTCTAACCAGTCGAAGGGGCGTCTGTACCTCAAATCATGTGATAGACATCCCTGGATGTAGTAGTGGTTGTTATACCAAAAGTAACAATTAGAAAGAATGTTTGGATTGCTGCTTAATTTTAATCAATGTCTAGCATGCAACGATTTGCGAAAATTACGTATAATAAAAAAATAATTTGATTATATTTAAATAATAAACGAATAATTGGCAAATGTTTAACGAAAAAATGGTCGATTATTCGTTTATTATTTATTTTGCTCTAATTTATAAAATAAGTATGAATCCGTTTTATTTTTTAGATTATTTGGTAAAATCTGTCATTTACGAAATGGTTAAAGGAAAAGATCATGAGCTATTGTTATTTAGTCAATAGCTCTGTATTGTATTCTTATGTTCAGAATATTCAGATAAATATGAACAAAAGGAGGAAAAAACATGACGAGCTTTTTTAGTTGGAACTTGGTAGTCGAATATTTCCCAAATATTCTCAGTGCACTACCAGTCACGCTAATGATTGTGGGAATTGCGACATTAGTAGGATTGCTTTTTGGAGGTATCATTGCGTTTTTACGTATTGAAAATATTCCAGTTTTTAGTCAAATAGGCGCAATCTTTGTTTCGTTTATTCGAGGCACGCCGATTCTTGTTCAGCTGTATGTTGTTTATTACGGTGTACCAATGTTGCTGCAACTCATTCAAATTGATGTGAGTTCTTGGAATAAAATTATTTTTATTTATATTACGTACGGATTAAATACAGCAGCTTTTCAATCTGAAACAATTCGAGCCGCAATTTTAAGTGTACCAGCCACACAAAAAGAGGCAAGCATTGCTTGTGGACTTACTAAATATCAAATGTATACACGAGTCATTTTTCCTCAAGTCGTTCGAGTAGCTTTGCCTGCGTTTGGTACGACAACAATTGCTTTATTACAAGATACTTCACTCGCATTTACAATTGGTGTAATAGATGTAGTCGGAAAAGCTCGGGCAATTGGTGCTGTTACTTTCCACACATTAGAAGGGTACGTGGGGGCCGCAATTATTTTTATTGCACTAAGTATGATTCTAGAACGTGTCTTTGCTTTATTGGAACGTAATATGAGCTTTGAACAAAAGAAGATAATAAAGATTCAGTTACCAAAATTACTTTTATTTAAACGAAAAAAAACGGAATTGATTTAAGGGAGGAAAAAAGATGAAAAAATCAAAATGGGTCACTAGTGGAACTGTAGTAGCAACACTTTTTATATTAGGAGCATGTGGCAATAATTCAGCCACAAGTGAAGAAAAAGGAACGGAAATTAAAGTTGGAACAGGTAATGATGCACTCCCTTTTGCCTATTTAAATGAAAATGGTGAATTAGACGGTTATGATGTGGCTATTTTAAAAGCAGTTGATGAAAAATTACCTGATTATACGTTTGTCTTGGAAGGTGCCGATTTTCCAACAACTTTATCTAATTTAGAAAGTAAAAAAGTTGATATTGCTGCTTATGAATACGAAGTCAATGACGAACGAAAAGAAAAATTTATCTATGGAGATGTAGGTTACTCTGTATGGGACACATATATTATTTTTGATCCAGAAAATGGACCGGTCTATAACACATTCGATGATTTATCAGGTAAGAAAGTTTATGTAACCACAGCAACTAACCAAGCAGTAATGGCAGAAAATTATTTATCGGAACATCCCGACGCATTTGAATTGGTCTATGGTGAGTACAATAACGAACAAATTGTTCAAGCATTAACTTCAGGAGCAGTTGATGCAACTCTAAGTCCACAGTATCAATTAGATAATTGGAATACCTCATTTAATACTTCTCTAGAAAGAGGAAGTGAACCAGTGCATAATTCAAATGCTTTTCTACTTTTCAATAAGAAAACGGATGAAAAATTAATCGATGCTGTAAATACAGGATTACAGGAATTGATTGATGACGGAACTATGAAAGAACTTTCTGAACAATATCTAAAAGGAGATTATGTTCCTAAATAAGCGAGGTGAGGATTATGAGTTTTGACTTTAGCACGATGATTCGTTCACTACAAGTAGCAAGTCAATACATTGGTACAACTTTATTTATGGCAATCATCTCTTTAATGATTGGTATGGTATTAGGTTTGGGGATTGCTTTAATCAGGCTGTATAAAATAAAAGTACTGTCGCCTATTTTACAAACACTGATTACCCTTTTAAAAGGTGTTCCAATCGTATTGATTATCTTAAGTATCTATTTAATTGCGTCAAAACAATTTGATGTATGGGCAGAAACGATGGGCTGGTCGCTGCGTTTTAAAAATTTTCATATGATTTGGATTGCGATTGTTGCATTGAGTATTTTATCGACAATCAACAGTAGTGAAATCTTTCGGGGGGCATTTGCTTCTATAAAAAAAGGACAACTTGATGCAGCGCATTCAATTGGTTTATCTCCATTTCAAACGATTCAACGCGTGTTGCTTCCCCAAGCAATCCCAGTATCTTTGCCAATGTTTAGTAACTTGCTAATCAATCTGATTAAAGCATCGGCGTTAGGCTCAATGGTAAGTGTAGTAGATGTTTTTGCCGCAGCAAAAATTACCGCTCAACAAAATTACCGGTTTTTAGAAGCTTATATTGCAGTAGCAATTGTCTATTGGGGAATGAGTTTCATCATTGAAAAAGGAACGGGCTTTTTAGAAAAACGCATGACACGTAAATTAAGGAGGTCGACAACATGATTACGATGAAGGTACGAAATATTCATAAACGTTTTGGTACAAATGAAGTACTAAAAGGAATTAATATGGATGTTAAAAAAGGAGAAGTAGTTGTGTTATTAGGCCCAAGCGGTTCAGGAAAAACGACTTTCTTACGATGTTTAAATTTTTTAGAGTATGCAGATCAAGGAAAGCTGACATTAAGTGGGGTTGAAACGAATATTGAGACGGCAACTAAAAAAGAAATTTTACAGCATCAACGTAAAACGGCAATGGTTTTCCAAAATTATGCGCTGTTTTTGAATAAAACAGCTAAAGATAATATTGCTTTACCGTTAATGCTAGCACAGAAACAAACGGCAGAGGAAGCCAATAAAATAGCTTTGGACCTCTTAGAGCAAGTGGGGTTGGGCGATCGAGCAGATTTCTACCCTAGTCAGATGTCAGGCGGACAACAACAACGAATAGGGATTGCACGAGCGCTGGCTTTAAATCCAGAAATTATTTTATTTGATGAACCAACTTCGGCTTTGGATCCAGAATTAGTAGGGCAGACGTTGCATTTAATGCAAGAAATTGCCAAAACAGGAGCGACAATGGTATTGGTTACTCATGAGATGCAATTTGCTTATGATGTAGCTGATAAAGTAATTTTTATGGAAAATGGTCACATTATTGAACAGGGAACGCCAAAAGAAGTATTTGAACAAACAAAAGAAGAGCGAACCAAAAATTTTCTAGCTCGTTTTACAAGTCAATTAGTTGGGTAGGAGGAAAAAATATATGAAGTATCGTTTTGCGAATCGAATGTCAGGGATGCAGACATCCCCTTTAAGAGAAAATGCTAAGAAAAATATGGAAGAGTCAGAAGTCATTTCTTTTGCTTATGGTTTTCCACCGACTGAAGCTTTCCCAATGACGACGTTGCAGGAAATTTCCCAAAAAATTTATACCGAAGTAGATCCACAACTACTTTTACAGTATGGAGCAACAGAAGGCTACCCACTGTTGCGTCAATTAATTAAAGAACGTTTGGAAACAATTAACTCTATTAAAAATGAAGAAGAAGTAATGGTTGTTTCTGGTTCTACTCAAGCGATGGATGTTGCAGTGAAAGTTTTGTGTAACGAAGGGGATATTGTTTTATGCGAAGAAATGACTTTTTCTGGAGCGGTGAATGCCATTAAGGGTTATGGTGCTATTCCCAAAGCTGTTCCGATGAACATAGAAGAAGAATCACTCGATTTAGCTGCATTAGAAGAAATGTTAAAAATGGATATTCATCATCGAATTAAGATGTTGTATTTGATTCCGACCTTTCAAAATCCATTAGGGACATCGATTCCATTAGAAAAACGTCAAGCTATCTATCAACTTGCAAAAAAATATGATTTAGTAATTTTTGAAGATGATCCTTATGGTGATTTATTATACGAAGGGGATCCGATTCCCAAAATTAAAGAAATGGATACGGAAGGGATAGTTATTTATGCCGGATCATTTTCTAAAATATTAGCGCCAAGTACCCGTTTAGGTTTTGTGATGGCGCCCGATGAGTTATTAGAAAAAATGATTTTAGCAAAACAAGTATCTGATTCGCATAGCAATTTTTATTGGCAAGTCATGCTGGCAGAATTTATGCAACATTATAACTTTGAAGCACACGTTACCTTTTTAAAAGCATTGTACAAAGAAAATTTAACAACGATGATAACAGCTTTAGCTTGTTTACCCCAAGATAAAATTAGCTATATCAAGCCAACCGGTGGATATTTTATTTGCTGTAAATTAAATGAATCTATTGATATGGAGAAATTCTATCAATTCTTAGAAGAGGATCGAGTTGTTGTCATTCCAGGGAACGTTATGAGTGTGAATGGTAGAGGATATGATCATTATATTCGATTAAACTTTACTAAACCAACGATTGAAGAAATTAAAGCTGGAATTGCACGACTAGGAAAAGCTATGGAAAAAGCAGAATTGAAAGCAATAGATCGTGCTAGTTGAGGAGGAAGACAATGAAATTAATTTTTTATAATGTAAGTGAAGATGAACGACCATTTATCCAAAAATGGTCGTTTGTTAATCAAATTCCTGTTCAAATGGTTTCGGAAGGGATTTCTAGTGAAAATGTTGCGCTTGTTAAAAATTATGATGGAGTTTGTCTTTATCCAAGTGTTGAAATGCGACAAAATGAAACAATCTATAAACGTTTGAGCGATTATGGCATTCGTCAATTATCTATTAAATCGACTGGAGTTGATGGTGTAAATTTTGAGTGGGCAAATAAATACAATTTAACCGTTACAAATGTCCCAGGTTATAGTCCGACATCGGTCGGTCACTTTGCGATTATGTCTATCATGTTATTGCTGCGAAATGTACCAACCCACATGAATGAAAAAGCAAAAAGAAAAAATATTATTGGTCGAGAGCTACAAGATGTAACAGTTGGCGTATTAGGAACGGGACGAATTGGTTGCGTGGTAGCAGAAGGAATTGATGCGTTAGGTGGAAATGTGTTAGCCTCCAGTTCCCGTCAAAATCCTCGGCTTAAGGGAATTGCGAAGTATGTTTCTTTTGAAGAATTAGTAAAACAATCAGATGTTTTATCGATCCATATTCCCTTGAGCGAACGTTCTTTGTATCAATTTTCAGAAGAAGTATTTGCAATGATGAGACCTAATGCCTGTTTAGTTAATACTGCTCGTGGCAAAATTATTGAGACAAACGCTATGATTGAATGGCTAGCCTCAGGAAATGCAGGGGGCGTTGCTTTAGATGCGATTGAAAATGAAGAACAATATTTTAATGATGATTGGACGAAAAACCCATTTTATAAAAAGTTAAGTCAGTTCCCCAATGTCTTTTTGACTCCTCATGTTGCTTTTCATACAGAATTAGCAGTAAAAGAAATTACAGAGACGGCATTAAATAATGCGAAAGAAATTTTATTGAAAGGAGAGTCTATGAATAAAATTTCAGTTTAAATTTAGAAAGTAGGGATTGCGATGGTTCAAGCTCAAATTCAAGGATTGAAAAAACAATTCGGAAAAAATGAAATTTTAAAAGATGTCAATATGACTATTCATCATGGAGAAGTGATTTGCATTATTGGACCAAGTGGCTCAGGAAAGACAACTTTCTTGCGATGTTTAAATTTACTAGAACGTCCAGATTCTGGAAGTTATGTTTTAGGCTCTGAAAGTTATTTATTGCATCGAATTGGCAGCAAACAACGCCGTGAAATTGCTTTGAAAACAGCGATGGTTTTTCAATCATATGAATTGTTTCAACATATGACAGTATTGCAAAACGTGATGGAAGGCCTGGTGACTCCTCGCCATTATTCAAAAAAAGAAGCACAAAAAATTGCATTAGATATGTTGGAAAAAGTAGGGTTATCAGATAAAGCAGGAATGTACCCTGTTCAACTGTCTGGTGGACAGCAACAGCGAGTTGGAATTGCACGAGCAATGGCCTTGAGTCCAGAATTGTTATTATTTGATGAACCGACCTCTGCCTTGGATCCAGAATTAGTTGGTGACGTCTTAAAAGTTATGCGTCAGTTAGCTGATACTGGTCAAACAATGATTATTGTGACGCATGAAATGCAGTTTGCTTATGAAGTAGCTGATAAAGTTGTTTTTATGGCAGATGGTGTAGTTGTTGAAGCTGGAACTCCAGAAGAGGTCTTTCAACATTCAAAAGAAGAGCGAACCAAGAAATTTTTATCGCAAATTAACTTTAGAACAGCGTAAAGGAGTTTAGCGATGGAATATTCTCAAGAAAAGGTCCGGTTATGGACAAAAGATTTTATTTTGTTAATGCTAATTACTATGTTTGCAATGACCGCTATTACTACCCAGATGGGCACGTTACCGCTGTTGGTATCTGAGTTAGGAGGATCAAGCGCTGTATCAGGAGGGGTTGTCGGAATTTTAGGGATTTCCGCCTTGTGTGTCCGTTTTCCGATTGGCTTGCTCCTAGATAAATATGGTCGGCGTATTCTGCTAATCACAGGTTTATTTATTTTGTTGGTTGATTTTACACTCTTGAATTTTTTACAGACGTTACTTTCATTGTTTTTATTACGCTTAGTACAAGGGATTGGAAATAGTATTCAAGCGACTGCTGCAGCAACGATGACCGCTGATTTAATTCCCAAAGATAAATTGTCAAAAGGGCTAGGGTATTTCAGTATTGCCCAATCGATACCTAGTGCGATTGGCCCTTTAATTGGTTTGACGGTTGTTGGAAATTATGGTTTTGATGTACTTTTTCGAATTGCATTAATCTTAACTGCTCTGGCGTTTTTCTTGAGTTTATTTGTCAATGAGAGTTTAGTTACTACCGCCAAGAAAACAAATAATCTAGATGTTGGGTTATTGAAGAAACCTGAAGTTGTCATTCCTAGTATCATTATGTTTTTAATTTTTTTAGCACAATCTGGGGTAGTTGCTTTTATCGCCCAATTCGCAGTAGAACGTCATATTTCTGGTGCGGGCTATTACTTTACAGTAATGTCTATTGTGACGGTCTTAGTGAGACTTTGTTTTCCAGTTTTATTAGAAAAAATCAATCAAAAATTTTTAATTAACAGCAGTATTTTATTAATAACAGCTGCATTTGGTTTGATAGCATTTTCGAATGGTCTAGTGGAATTGTTGCTATCAGCCATCTTATATGGGATTGGTTATGCAAATTTAATGCCGATTATGAACACAATTGTCTTGCAAAGTGTCTCTGAGCAACAAAGAGGCAAAGCAACTGCCATTTTTTTATTGTCTTTGGATGTAGCATATGGTGGAGGAGCGATGGTTTGGGGCGTAATTGCAACGTTTGCAGGCTTTTCAACGATGTATCTTTTTTGTACATTGTGCGGTGTTTTAGCAGGTGGTGTCTATTTATTTTGGCAAAAACGAATATAATATGTGATAAAACATAACATGGAAAACGATTAGTAGTTGCATTGAACTCTTCCACTCGTTAAAATAGAGTAACGAAAGAATTTGGAGGAGATTACTATGGATATGCTAGACGTCAAAATACTCAACATTTTGCAAAAAAATGCGCGTGTCACGGTTAAACAAATTGCCGAAGAATGTTTTATTTCTTCTCCTTCAGTTTCAACAAGATTACAAAACCTGGAACATCAAGGGATTATTAAATCCTACCAGACAATTGTTGACTATCAAAAATTAAACTTTTCCATTAAAGCGTATATCCAATGTGCAGTGAATGCAAAAATCAAACATGATTTTTATCAGTATATTGAAGAGATTCCCAATGTAGTGGAATGCGACTGTATTACGGGAGATTTTTCAATGTTATTGAAAGTTTTTTTTCAAAACACAATCGAATTGGATGGATTTATTAATGAATTACAAGCTTTTGGTGATACAAAAACTCACATCGTTTTCTCAACTAATGTAGGACCTCGAGGTGTAAATTTTGATACGGATGAATAACTACTCACTAAAATTTCAGTGAGTAGTTTTTATTTGGCAAGCAATCATTTTAGCGTTAGAAATAAAACGTGTTATGATAGTATGGCAAATTATACCCAAAGGAGAACATGATTGAATGAGTTATGCATTAGAAATTAAAGCACTAAAAAAAGTCTATGCAACTGGTGTAGAAGCGTTACGTGGGATAGATCTGACAGTTGAAGAAGGCGATTTTTATGCACTATTAGGACCCAATGGCGCTGGTAAATCAACGACAATTGGTATTATTACTTCGCTTGTCAATAAAACGTCAGGACAAGTGAAAATCTTCGACTATGATCTAGATACAGACTTAGTTCGAGCAAAACAACAAATTGGTCTGGTACCACAGGAGTTTAATTTTAATCCCTTTGAAACAGTTCAACAGATTGTTGTGAATCAAGCAGGATATTACGGCGTGCCACGTAAAGAAGCTTTCCAACGTAGTGAAAAATATTTGAAACAGTCTGATTTATGGGGGAAACGTAATGAGCGTGCAGGTATGTTATCGGGAGGGATGAAACGCCGCTTGATGATTGCTCGTGCTATGATGCATGAACCGAAATTGCTGATTTTAGATGAACCGACTGCAGGTGTTGATATTGAGTTACGTCGTGAAATGTGGCATTTTTTAAGGGAATTAAATGAGAAAGGGACAACGATTATTTTGACTACTCATTACTTGGAAGAAGCAGAGATGTTATGTCGAAATATTGGTATTATTCAAGCAGGACGTCTAATTGAAAATACGAGTATGAAATCTTTATTATCAAAATTACAGTTTGAAACTTTTTTATTTGATTTAGCACCGTTTGAGAAATCGCCAGAAATTATTGGTTATAAGTATTCTTTTGAAGATGAAACCACACTTGCGGTAGAAGTTGAACGTAATCAAGGAATCAACGATTTATTTGACCAATTAACAAAACAGGGAATCAAAGTACTTTCAATGCGTAACAAATCCAATCGTTTGGAAGAACTATTCTTAAAAATTACTGAAGAAAATCAACAAGTGGGGGAGAAACATGCTTAGTCTTTATTTTACAGCTTTAAAAAGTCTCGCAGTGAAAGAAACGCATCGTTATATGCGAATTTGGGTCCAAACGTTAGTCCCACCAGTTATAACGACGTCACTTTATTTTGTTATTTTTGGGAATTTAATTGGTGGCCGTATTGGTGATATGGCTGGGTTTACTTACATGGAGTTTATTGTCCCGGGGTTAATTATGATGTCTGTCATTACCAGCTCTTATTCTAATGTTGCTTCTTCATTTTTCTCGCAGAAATTTCAAAAAAATATTGAAGAATTATTAGTTGCACCTGTACCGACGCATGTGATTATCTGGGGATTTGTCATCGGCGGTTTAGGAAGAAGTATTTTAGTTGGTGCATTAGTGACACTGATTTCACTATTTTTTGTCCCACTACATGTCTATTCATGGGGGATTGTGATTGTTACTTTGTTAATGACAGGAACGTTGTTTTCATTAGCAGGTTTATTAAATGGGATTTTTGCGAAATCTTTCGATGATGTCTCAATTGTACCCACCTTTGTTTTGCAGCCGTTGACTTATCTTGGTGGCGTGTTCTACGCAATTTCTATGTTACCACCAATTTGGCAGACAATTTCTAAAATTAATCCAATTGTCTATATGATTTCAGGATTCCGTTATGGCTTTTTAGGAACAATTGATGTACCTTTAGCTTTTTCAATGACTATTCTAGTCTTATTCATTGTTGTTTTGTATGGCGTTTGTTGGTATTTAATTGAACGCGGACGTGGTTTAAGAAGTTAATTTTATAAAAGGAATTAAAATTTTTTCTAAATGTAATGTTTTTGTGGTAAAACTAAAAAATACTCATCATCCTTTTTTCGATTGTTATAGGTTTGATTAGGTGGGACCAATACAAAAATTCAATTTTTTGTATTGGTCTTTTTATATAGAAGAATAATTAGAATTTTAGAGTACGGTGCTACACATCTATATTTTCAGTTTGACATTTTAAATAGTTGAATGTTTTATTTTTTTAAGTAAAGTCTGGGTATCAAGCACTGTTGCAAATTCTTCATGCAATGTAGCAAGAGAATAATGGTGGATTGTTTGAGCATCTATAAAATTACCTTGATGATCGTTCATACCAAATGCTGCTGTGGCATCTGAAATTAAGTAGGTGTGATAGCCTAAGTTCCCACTCATTCTAGTCGTTGTAGATACACAATGAGGTGTGGTTAACCCGAC
This sequence comes from Enterococcus sp. AMC2644, assembly GCF_058216475.1. Lineage (NCBI taxonomy): Bacteria > Bacillati > Bacillota > Bacilli > Lactobacillales > Enterococcaceae > Enterococcus > Enterococcus sp. AMC2644. The sequence continues at coordinate 351,559 of NZ_CM177095.1, read as the reverse complement.
AATCGTTAAGTCATCAATTTGTTTTTCTTTAAGGTAATCATCTAAATCTGTGCCAATAAAGGCACTATTCACCTTTTTGTGGATGATTTTTTCATGTGCTTGTGGCGCGACAATCTCTTTGATTGGAAAACCTGAACCGTGTTGGTAAAACACAGATTCTGTTGATTGCGAAATATGTTGGACATGAATAATTGTCCAATTGTTTTTTCGACAGGATGCTAAAATTTTTTGCATGTTTTCTTCAGCTTGAGGATTATTGCGAGGTCCCCATTTAGCATCATCGAACGCTTGTTGCACATCGATTAGGAGTAAGGCACTATTTGTCATAAAATCCCTCCAATTATAATTTGTTTCTATTATAAATGATTCCTTCTATTATTTATATCTTATCGTTAATTTAACTTTTCTTTTATACTTTATTATAAAAAAGAACACATTTGAGATATAAGATAATAGAGTATTAGGAGGAATCTATATGAAAATTACTCAAATGAAAGCTTATATTGTCTGGCGCTTTATCTTAGGTTTCTTAGCATTATTTTGGGGAACAGTTCTTTATGCGTTAATTTAATAGCTGTAACGGAGAAGTTATTTGCAGCGAAAGAACATGTAAATAAAGAGAAGATAAAAGTGATGTATCAAGAGAATAATTCGAAAGCTGACTGACTAAAAGCTCAGAAGAGTTAGAGCATAAAAAATAGGAAGGGATTTCTGAAAAAAGAAGTCCCTTCCTATTTTAATTGATAAAGACATCTTTGGCGCCTTCTTGTTGAATTTCAATGACTAATTTGTGGGGGAGACAGATACTTGTTTCACCATTTTTAGCAATCCAACTTGTTTTAACTGCAATTTGATCAGGACTATTGTCTTCACGAACACGAATACGTCCTTCTTTTACTTGAATAATATTGTATTGATCTTCTGCAGGATAGTATGTTTTTTCAAAATCTTGTGTTTCGTCTAAATTAAAGCGATCGACTTCTTGTCCATTAATCCGAACAATCGCATAACGGGCAGAAGGTGTATCGGATTCGGGTTGCTGTTGGGCAGCAAAAATAGCGAGAGGAATGAAAGAAAAGAGAATTAGACAGAAGATGATTGGTAAATCAAAGGGTTTGATTCTCATTTGCTTCAATAGTTTTTTCATATTTACCAACTAGCTTTTTTTACGCCAGGAATTTGACCAAGATGGGCATATTGACGAAAGTTAATTCTTGATAGTCCGAATTTACGCATATAAGCATGTGGTCGTCCGTCAATGACATCCCGATTTTTCAAACGATTGGGGTGTGAGTCTTTAGGTAATTTTGCTAAAGCTTCGTAATCACCTTTGGCTTTTAACTCTTGTCGTAAAGCTGCGTATTGTTCAACTAGCGCTTGTTGCTTCTTGTATTTTGCAATTTTTGATTTTTTTGCCATGAAAAAGGACTCCTTTATTTTTTGTTGTTTCGTTTATATTGATGAATAATTTTTAATGCGCGTTTACGCGTCTTAATATTGGGACTTTTTAGACGGCGATAGGCACTTGATAAATCTTGCTTTTCCATATAAAACTTCCTTCCTATATTAATGTGCTAACATTTCTTGAGCGATTTCAGTTGAAGATAAATCAGTTGGATAATAAGTGGGCCAATTATCTACTTCTTCTAACAAAGCTTCTTGACTATCATTTCCAAAATAAATGTGGAAGTGAGCGGCTTTTGTTGGTGAAATTGAATGATCGCTAAATTGAACATATTTAAATGCTTTCGTATCTGGATCTGTTGCTTCAAATAAGAAACGAACGCCACGGTTTCCAGCTTTATAATTTAAAATCTCTTTTCCAGCATAGCGATACGTTGCTTTTTCAGACGAGTTATCGTCGAAAATAAATTCCATAGTATCATCGGTAATAGTTATTTCTTTGACATCTGTTTGGTAACCAACTGTATAATATTCTTTGTATTCTGCTTTTGTTTGACTTGGGTCCAGTTTTGCTTTGTAATCAAAGACTTGATCTAATGAACCATCTTCAAGTAATGGATAAACAGATTGCCATTTACCACTCCAATCAGATAATGGGCGATCTTTAACATCATTATCCGCAAAATAGCCATTATAAACAGTTTTTTCTTTTTCTGCTTTAGCTGTTTCTTCTTTTGGATTTTCTGTATCGGTTGTTTTACGCAAGGCTACTAAATTCTGTTTCATTACTGAAATATAGTCTTCACCGTTATCGATGGCTTCTTTGGTTAAGCCTTCAAGTGGATTTAGAACTTCTAAGTCTACTTTGGCTTCATCGGCTAACGTACGTGCAATGGCATCATTGGCATTTTCTTCAAAGTAAATATATTTTACGCCATGTTCGTCAACAAATTCTTTGAGTTCTGCTAAACGAGCAGGGGAAGGTTCTTCATCTGGAGAAAGACCAGCAATTGGTACTTGTGTCAAACCATAATCTAAAGCTAAGTAACCAAAAGCTGCGTGTTGTGTGACAAAGCTTTTTTGTTTTGCTTGCTCAAATGCTTCTTGATAGCTTTCATCAAGAGTAGTTAATTTCGTTAGATAGTTTTCAGCATTTGTAGTGAACGTTTCTTTTTTGTCTGGATACGCTGTAACCAATTGATCTCGAATGCTTTCAACTTCTTGAATAGCACGGTGAGGGGATATCCAAACATGAGGATCGAGTTCATGCGTATGATTTTCTTCTCCATGTCCGTGATCGTGACCATGTTCATCTGCTAATCCTGGTAGCAACAACATGCCTTCAGTTGCTTTAATGACGTTGACGTCACCATCTTTTAACGATTCTTCAAGAGAAGGAACCCACATTTCCATGTTCTCATTGTTATAAACAAAGGCATCAGCTTTTTGAATATTAGCGATATCTTTGGCAGATGGTTCATAATCATGCGCTTCTGTTCCAGCAGGCATCAATAATTCAACATTAGCTTCAGCGCCAACAATATTTTTGGTGAAATCATACATCGGGTAGAAGGTAGTAACAATTTCTAATGATTCCTCCTTTGATACGGGACTAGTTTTATCCGCTGTGTTGCTTGCACAAGCCCCTAATAAGAGTGTGCTGACTAACAACATACCTAATTTTCCTTTTTTCACTTTCTTCACTCGCTTTCCGAATAAGTTCTATTGTTTGTAAATCGTAATTATTACGATTTGAGACGATTCTTAATTTATCATAAGAGCAAATTGGAAGTCAAGTCTTTTATTTATTTTTTTTGAAATTGATTTTACTAAATCTGTAACCGTTTTATTTGGAAAGCACTCTGAGGCGTGATACACTATTTGTGTAAGATATAATTTTGTAGGAGGGAATATTATGGCGAAAATTGGTAAAGAATTACTGGATCAACTTACTTCTAAAGGTGTGCAGGGACCATTTGTAACAATCATGTTGAATACGCATGTGGCTCATCAAGACATCGAAAAAGATCAATTGAAATTCAAAAATTTTGTTAAAGAAGCAAAAAAACGATTTAATAAACGTTATTCTGAACATGATTGGCAAAAATTCCAAGAAAAAGCAGATGCGTTATTGAACGATCGATACTTTTGGCGTAGTGCAACAACTAGTGTTGCGATTATTTTAACAACCGAAGAAAGCTATGTTCATCATTTAAGCATTGCAGTAGATGACCAATATTATGTTGGTGATACACCGTATCTATTAGCAATTATTAAAAATGCCCAATTTAATTATAATTACTATTTACTAGGTTTAAATCGTGATTCGATGAAATTATATCGTATGGAAAATAAAAAACTTTCTGAAGTATCCTTATCAGAAATAGCCCCCACGGATATTAAAAAAGCGCTTGGTGAAGAAATTACGGGTGGTAATTTGAATTTTCGGACACAAGGAAATTCGAGTGCTGCCTACCATGGTGTAAGTGCAAAAGATGAAGAGGTCGAAATTGATTGGGTCAATTACTACCAAGCAGTCGATTCTTTCTTAAAAGACGAACTAGAAAATACAGAGAAATTACCACTCTACCTGTTTGCGCTTCCGGAAAATCAAACAACATTTAAAAAAGTAGCAAAATATCCTTATTATGATTCTTCAATCGCAGTATCTTCGTCTCCAGCGCAATTGTCTGTAAGTGATATTGAAAAGGGCACACAAGTCCTTGTTGATGAGTTAACAGCTAAAGAAGTGAAAAATTATAAAGCATTGATTGAACGTAAGTTTTTCGATCAATTAGTAGATATTCGTCAAGCTGCCACTGAAGGACGCATTTCACATTTATTTATCTCAACTTCGAATCTAATTGATGGTTATGGTGACAACCCTGAAGAGGAATACGATTGGCGACAAGTGTTAAATACGCTAGCAAATGATACTATTCGCAATGGTGGAGACGTGTTTGTCCTCAATCAAAAAGATGCACCAGAGGATAAGGAACTGGTAGCCATCTTACGCTATTAGTTTTTAAATCTTCTGTAAAAAGGTAGATATTTTTATAATGAATGTGTTATAATGAATATGTAGTTTTTGTAATGGTAAATATGGTAGCTTGTTTCATTTTAAAACATCTTCCAAATTTTCACCTTAACAAGTAATTGCAAAATATGTGTTCATACACAAGGAGGATTTTTTAATATGGAAACAGGTACAGTAAAATGGTTTAACGCAGACAAAGGTTTTGGATTTATCACTGCAGAAAATGGTAACGATGTATTCGTACATTTCTCAGCTATCCAAGGAGACGGCTTCAAAACTTTAGAAGAAGGTCAAGCAGTAACTTTTGATATCGAAGAAGGACAACGTGGCCCTCAAGCTACTAACGTTGTTAAAGCTTAATTCTATATGAATGTACAAGACGAAGTTTAACGACTTCGTCTTTTTTTTGTCCATTTTTTAAAACGAGTAAAATCCGAACGATTAGATGTTTTAAATGATTAATTTTCGTAAGAATCTTGTGGATTATCATTTTTCCTTTATAATAAAAAAGAATAAAAAAGAAGGAGCAAACAATCATGTTTTTTAAAGGTTCTGCATTCCATACACCAAGTTATGGTCAATTAGATTTTATAGAAGACGCGCTTATCGAAGTGGACGAAGAAGGGGTTATTCAAAAGGTATTGCAAACCAAAGATGATTCCTATCAAACGAAATTAAAAGAAGCGCGAGCAAGTAAAAAATTTGTAGAATTAAAAGAGGGACAATATTTCTTACCAGGGTTTGTTGATTTACATGTTCATGCTCCGCAATGGCCACAAGCGGGAATTGCACTAGATGAACCATTAAATAAATGGTTAGATGAGTGTACATTTCCTTTGGAAGCGAAGTATCAAGAGAATGATTTCGCTCAAATTGTCTATCAGGATTTGGTAGCCAATCTACTAGCACGAGGAACAACAACGGTTTTGTATTTTGCAACAGTCCATTTAGAAGCAAGTTTAACTTTGGCTAAAATTTGTGCAAATCAAGGTCAGCGTGGATTAGTAGGAAAGGTTGTCATGGATCATCCAGATATGAATCCTGATTTTTATCGTGATGCTTCAACACAGCAAGCATTAGCAGATACAGAGGAATTCATCGTAGCAGTTAAAGAATTATCAAAAACTGTTCCACAAGGGGTTTATCCTGTTATCACCCCACGTTTTGTGCCAAGTTGTACCGATGAGGGGCTAGCTGGTTTAGGCAAATTAGCTGAACAATATCAGGTTCATGTACAATCTCATTGTAGTGAAGGACAGTGGGAACATGATCATGTCAAAGAACGTTTTGGAAAAACGGATACGGAAGTTTTACGTGATTTTGGTTTATTAACCGAAAAATCAGTGATGGCTCATTGTAATTTTGTGGATGAAAAAGATGGCGCAATTTTTGTTGAGACTGGGACAGCAGTTGCTCATTGCCCAATCTCAAATGCGTATTTTGCAAATGGTGTGATTCCGATTAAACGTTTAAAAGAACAAGGTGTCGAAATTGGTTTAGGAACAGACATATCAGGTGGCTTTTCACCTAGTTTGTGGGATAACATCAAACAAGCAGTCATGTCTTCACGAATGTTAGAAGATGGTGTGGATGTTACTCGTGAACAAGAGACACGTGGCGTGCCAGATTCACGTATTTCAGTAATTGAAGCTTTCTCTTTAGCTACTCAAGGTGGTGGCGAAGCATTAAGCTTGCCAATTGGTATCATTGAAAAAGGCTATGCATGTGATCTGCAAGTGATTGATATGAACGCAACAGGTGCATCATTATCGGGCTTTGGTGTATTTAATGATCCGTCTGAACAATTGCAAAAATTACTTTATTTAGCAACACCTGCCAATATTAAACAGGTTTGGGTGCAAGGAAATCTTGTACACGAGAAATACTAGGAGGAAGATTTGTGGAAACAAGAGTAGAGAAAAAGAACCTAACCGTGGGTGTCAATGAAGACATCCCCTTTGGTCAAGCTTTTATTTTAGGATTACAGCATGTACTGGCAATGGACGTATACGTGCCGCCATTTATTATTGCAACGGCAGTGGGAATGTCTTCTCCTGATGCTGCAGGACTCATTCAGTCAACATTTTTAGGAGCAGGAATTGCTTCATTAATTCAAGTTCTATTTTTCTTGAAATTGCCTGTTTGCCAAGGACCATCTTTTGTTCCAGTGGGAGCAATTATTGGGATTTATCTTGGTTCAAAAGGAATGGATACAGTTTTGGGAGCAAGTGTCATAGGTGCACTAGCTGTTGTTTTATTAGGGATGACCGGTATATATAAATATATTGTTCGCAAATTTATACCAAGTATTGTTAGTGGAATAATCATCATGATTGTTGGTTTGACCCTGTTGCCATCTGCTTTTACTGGCAATATTTATGTTTCAAGTGAAAGTTTAAGTGTAAATCAAAATATTTTATTAGCAGCAATTACCGCAGCAACGTTAATTATTTTTTCAATGTTAGGAGAATATTTCCCAAATTTAGGCAAAATTTTCCGAATCAGTTCAGTAATTATTGCTTTAGTATTAGGTTCAGTAATCGCCTCTTTCATGGGAGGATTAGATTTTAGTTCAGTATCTGAAGCATCCTTTTTGAGTTTGCCAAACCTAGCATTTATTGATTTTGGCTTGGATTTTGATGTGTCAGCAATTTTAACAATGTTAATCATCTATATGGTGCTCTTAGCTGAGACCACCGGTACTTGGTACGCAGTTAGTGCAGTAACGGAGGAACAGGTCACTGATGAGCAAATTAACAAAGGTGTCATTGGTGAAGGTTTAGGCTGTTTAATCGCTGCTTTAGTAGGAACAACACCAGTAACAGGTTATTCAACCAATGCGGGTATTATTTCAATTACAGGAGTTGCAAGTAAGAAAGTATTTGTTATGGCATCTTTTTGGTTTATCCTACTCTCTTTTTTAGGAAAGCTATCGGCATTGATTCACGCCATTCCATCATCAGTTATTGGCGGCGTGTTTTCTGTGGTTTGTGTCATTATCATGTTGAGTGGGTTCCGTGTCATTAAAAATCAGGAATTTTCTGAACGAGAATTATATATTATTGGCGTTCCTTTGATTTTTGCTATTGGTTTATTATTCATGCCAGCAGAAGTAAAACAAAGTGCTCCGCAATTCATTCAATACCTATTAGATTCACCTATTGCATTAAGTGCAATTGTTGCTGTTGCAATGAATAAATTAATTCCAGAAACAAAATAATCAAACTAAGATCATCTTTAGAGGTGGTCTTTTTGTTTGGGCAAAGGTGGGCGAATAAAAATCTTTGTAGTATAATGCAAAGAGCATGTGTGAGGAGGAAGAGGATGAAAACCACTTATGCAATCGTAGACATTGAAACCACAGGTACTGATCCTAAAAGTGATCGAATCATCCAATTTGGTTGTGTCTTAGTTGAAAACAATAAAATTGTTAGTCGATTTGCGACTGATATCAATCCGATGCAGCCGATTTCCAAGCAAATTCAAAACTTAACCCATATTTCAAATAAACGGGTAAAAAAAGCGCCACTCTTTGAAGATGTGGCACCAACTATCTATAATTTATTGGAAAATACAATCTTTGTAGCGCACAATATTCATTTTGACTACCACTTTTTAAATCATGAATTAGAACGTTGTGGGATGCCACCTTTGACCATTTCAGGAATTGATACGGTTGAATTAGCGCAAATTTTTTTACCGACAGAAGTTAGCTTTCGTTTAGGTGATTTAGCAGAAAATTTAGGCTTAGAACATGATGCACCCCATCAAGCTGATAGTGATGCAGAAGTAACCGCAGCACTATTAATATATATAGAAGAAATTATGAAAAAGTTGCCCTTAGTGACCATGGAGAAAATAGCACAATTGAGTGTAGTTACTAGTATGCAAACTAATGAGTATATACAATCGGTTGTCAAAGAAATGCGTGAACAACCACGACCGTTAGCGCCAGACTTAGAAATTGTTGATGGAATTGCGTTACACAAAAAAGAAGTGAACTTATTTTTGGAACAGCATTTTGATAAATCTTATCCAACTACCAAAAAAGAAAAAATGGCATTGTATAAGGATAAATTAATGTATCGTAAGGAACAGAGTAAGTTGATGAATATTATTTATCGCCATTTTACAATGAATGAACAAAAAGATTTATTGGTTGAAGCTTCAACTGGAATGGGAAAAACAATTGGTTATTTGTTACCAGCGCATTTTCTAGCAACTCCAGAAAAACCTGTGATTATTAGTACTGTATCGATTTTGTTACAACAGCAACTAATTAACCAAGATATTCCATTGTTGAATTCAATTTTGGAACAACCGATCCAAGCCACAATTGTTAAAAGTAAGAATCACTACATTGATTTACAACGTTTTAAAGCAACGTTAAATATGCCTGTTCAACAAAAGCAATATGCCTTATATCAAATGGGAATCTTAGTTTGGCTAACACAAACAGTAACCGGGGATTTTGATGAGTTGAACTTAGTTCGTTTAAATCATCTTTTATTTAAAGAAATCAGCCATCGTGGCGTTGAAAATTTAGCAAAATCACAACCATTATATAAAGAAGACTTTTTACGACATTTATATGCACAAATGAAGCAAAGTAATGTGTTAATTATTAATCATGCATTATTAGCACAAGAAACGCAACGTCAGCAGCAATTAATTCCAACAAGCTCATATTTAATTATTGACGAAGCGCATCATTTACCTGATATTATGGAACAAGTTTCCAATTTGTTTGTAGATACGGCTGCTTTTCAAAGAAAATTCAATCAATTTCAAGACGAGGGGCAATTATTTGATTTGATTCAATTAATGGTTGGGCAAGACTATGAAACGTCTCGTTTATTTCAACTCTATCGAGATGAATTGACAGCAATAGTTGAAACACAAGAAGATATTTTTTATGAGTGGTCCCAAACAATGGGGCACGAAGAAAAGATTGTGACCAAAGAGCAGCGAGAATCAGTTTCCTTGCAATGTGAGAAAAATATTCAACGTTTATTATTGTATTATGAAGAACTATTGGTGTTACAGGAACAACTACGAAAATTAATGAATCAGATGGGGCATTCATGGCTGAATCGACAACGAATTTTATCGGGTGATTTATTAAGTTTCTTTGATGAAATGCAGCGTCAATATCAAGTAATGGATCATTGGTTTTCGAATTGGGAGGAGAATTACGTCCACTTCTTAACAATTTATGGGAACCAACGGACAGTAAAATTACAATTAGTTGACTTTGATGCGGCAATTTTACCTAATACTCGCTGGTACGGACGATATGAACGTATTTTATATATTGGCGGTACTTTACGTGTATCGGGGGATCGTAGTTATTTTGCGAAAAAATTAGGTATTCCTGAAGCCACCTTAAAAGTCGTACCCACAACATATGATTATGCGAAACAAGCGCAATTGTTTACTTTAGATAAAGGTATTGCCATTCATGAATACGATGCTACTGCATATGCTAAATATTTGGCGAGTACGTTGACAACTTTGTTAACAGAGGTTAATCAGCCAGTATTAGTATTGTTTACATCGCATGACATCTTGCAAAAAGTGTACAGTCGAATGCATATGAAGTTTTTAGAAAATGGCCGTGAGATTTTGGCGCAAGGAATGGGGGGGAGTCGAGAAAAGCTATTAAAACGATTTATGCAATCGAATAATAGTATTTTGTTTGGTGCAGATAGCTTTTGGGAAGGCGTTGATTTACCAGGAGACTCGTTGCAATTACTAATTGTTACTCGATTACCTTTTGAAAATCCTGAGCGTCCAATGGTTAAAGCACGGCAAATATACTTGGAAAAGCAGGGGGTTAATCCCTTTATGCAAGAAACAATTCCTAAAGCAGCTTTAAAATTACGTCAGGGATTAGGACGTTTAATTCGCTCAACCGAAGATAAGGGGATTATGATTATCTTAGATCGACGAATTGTAACAACAAAATATGGTAAGAAAATAGCACGGGCTTTACCAAAAGAATTACCACTACAAGAAGCTTCTGTAGAAGAAATTCAACAAGCGACTGTTCAGTTCTTAGAAAAGAACAAAGATTTAAACAAAAATAGTACAGATTCAACGAAAGTTTTTGTATAATGAAAGCTATCAAGAGAGGAAGTGTATAGAATAGAAGTGAAAACTGATGCACAAAAAGAAAAACAAAAAATTATGGCATTGTTGACAGGGATTATAATCTTGTTGCTGATCATTCTCTTTTCTTCGCTTGCTTATATTCGTATTACAAGCCCAATGCGACAAGCTAAAGCAGAAGCAGCTCAGCTTGCGGAACAGTATGCGCATATCGAACGAGTTGACCAATTTTATTGGTTTACAAGAGAGCAAACTTATTTTTCTATCTTAGGAAAGAATGATAAACAACAAGAGATTATTGCGATTATTCCTAAGTCAGGAGAAAAAGTAACTGTTTTATCACAAGACGAAGGTCTAACTGAAGATGAAGTAAAAGAAAAGGTTTTTAACGATTATCCAGGTGAAACCTTAAGAAAGGCAACGCTTGGAATGTTTGAAGATAAACCTGTCTGGGAAGTCATGACAAAAGGTAATAAGGGGAATAACTATTATCTTCTAGACTTTAAAGACGGCAAAGAAGTCAATGTAATTCGAAATATTTAAGGTGTAAATTGAAAGGGTGAATGGTATGAAATTATCAAAAAGAACGGAGACATTAGAACCATCTGTAACGTTAGCAGCTTCTACGAAAGCCAAGGAATTAAAAGGCCAAGGAGTAGATGTTTTAAGTGTAACATTAGGAGAGCCAGATTTTCCAACACCGAAAAATATTCAAAAAGCAGCAATTGAAGCGATTGAATCTGGAAAAGCAAGTTTCTATACGCCGAGTGCAGGTATTCCAGAATTACGTCAAGCAATCGTTGATTATATCGAAAAATTCTATGGTTTAACTTATGATGTTTCTCAAACATTAGTAACTGACGGTGCGAAGTTTGCTTTATATGCTTTATTCCAAGCGATTCTTGATGAAGGGGATGAGGTTATCATTCCAACGCCTTATTGGGTAAGTTATGGTGAGCAGGTGAAATTAGCAGATGGAACGCCGGTTTTTGTTGAAGGAAGCGAAGACAATCAATTCAAAGTAACTGTTGAACAATTAGAATCAGTTCGTACAGAAAATTCAAAAGCGGTAATTTTAAATTCACCTTCTAACCCTACAGGTATGATTTACACAAAAGAAGAATTAAAAATAATTGGTGAGTGGGCTGTTGCGCATGATTTATTAATTGTAGCAGATGATATTTATGGACGTTTGGTTTATGATGGAAATGAATTTACGTCAATTGCAACTATTTCTGAAGACATTCGCAAACAAACACTAATTATCAATGGCGTATCAAAAAGTTACTCTATGACGGGGTGGCGAATTGGTTTTGCCATTGGTGATAAAGAATTAATTAAAGCAATGACAGATATTGCTTCTCAATCAACGAGTAATTCAACTGCCGTGAGCCAATATGCAGCTGTTGAAGCTTTAACAGGACCTCAAGATACAGTAGAAGAAATGCGTCAAGCGTTTGAAGAACGTTTAAATCGTTTATATCCATTGATGCTAGAGATTCCAGGTGTTAAACTAGTCAAGCCTCAAGGCGCGTTTTATCTTTTCCCTAATGTCAAAGACACGATGGAACTTTGTGGCTATACGGATGTTACTGAATTTAGTGACGCTTTACTAAATGAGGCACACGTTGCCGTTGTCACTGGTGCCGGTTTTGGTGCGAATGAAAATATTCGTTTAAGCTATGCATCTGATTGGGAAACATTAGAAGAAACTGTTAATCGAATCAAGGCATTTGTTGAAAAAAATCGTAGAAAGTAATACACTGTCATAGAACGTTTAATTATAGAATGGAGAGACACAAGTGGAACAAATTCAAATTATTGATGCAAAACATCATGTTGGTGAAACAGTAAAAATCGGCGCATGGATTGCGAACAAACGCTCAAGTGGAAAAATCGCCTTTTTACAACTAAGAGATGGAACAGCAATTTTTCAAGGAATTGTTGTTAAAAATGAAGTAGGCGAAGATATTTTTCAAACTGCGAAAAATTTAACACAAGAGACTTCTGTCTGGGTTATAGGTGAAATTCGTGAAGACAGCCGTTCAAAATTTGGTTACGAAATTGGTGTACAGAGCATCGAAGTAATTGGTGAAAGTCATGATTATCCAATCACACCAAAAGAACATGGCACAGAATTTTTGATGGACCACCGTCACTTATGGTTACGTTCTTCAAGACAGCATGCAATTATGCAAATTCGTAACGAGATTATTCGTGCAACCTACGAATTTTTCAACAAAAACAACTTTATTAAAATTGATCCACCGATTCTAACTGGTTCTGCACCAGAAGGAACAACTGATTTATTTGAAACAAATTATTTCGATCAAAAAGCGTATCTTTCTCAATCAGGACAGCTTTATATGGAAGCTGCGGCAATGGCTTTTGGAAAAGTATTCTCATTTGGTCCAACTTTTCGTGCTGAAAAATCAAAAACACGTCGTCATTTGATTGAATTTTGGATGATGGAGCCAGAAATGGCATTCATGCATCAAGATGAAAGCTTAGAAATTCAAGAACAATACGTGGCATTTTTGGTCCAAAATGTATTGGATAATTGTGAATTAGCATTAGAAACACTTGGTCGTGACCGTGCTATTTTAGAAAAATATACGAAATTACCTTACCCACGTATTTCTTATGATGAAGCAATTGACTTATTAAAAGAAAATGGGTTTGATGATATTGAATGGGGCGATGACTTTGGTTCGCCACATGAAACCTTTATTGCTAATTCATATGACCAACCCGTATTTATTTTGAATTATCCAAAAGCGATTAAACCATTCTATATGAAACCACATCCAACTCGTGAAGATATTGTAATTTGTGCAGATATGATTGCACCAGAAGGATATGGTGAAATCATTGGTGGTTCTGAGCGAGATGTTGATTATGATCATTTGCTTAAAGAAATTGAGCGTCATGGCTTAAATCCAGAAGAATATTCTTGGTATTTAGATCTACGCAAATATGGTTCTGTTCCTCATTCAGGATTTGGATTAGGTTTAGAAAGAACTGTTACTTGGTTAGCAGGAATTGAGCATGTACGTGAAGCCAGTCCATTCCCACGTTTATTAAATCGTATTTACCCATAGAACTGATAAAACGCCCACATTTTGGGCGTTTTTTTGTTATACTTAGGACAAAATGAAAGCCCAAAAAACCGTGTGAATCAGTTAATTTGCACTTTTTTTAACGAAAAAATAGAGGTGAACTTATGAAAATTATGATTATCGGCGCATCGTTTGCTGGCGTGTACTGTGCATTAGAAGCAAGAAGACTTTATCCCAATTCGGAAATTATTATTATTGAAAAAAATGAACAATTTGCATTTTTGCCGAACGGTTTATTGTTACATCTTCAAGGAGTTTATGAAAATCTAGAAGATGCAACATTTATCTCGAAAGATACTTTAATAAAAAACAATATTCAACTACACTTGCAAGAAGTTTTTTTATCATGCGATAGTAAAGAAAAGAAAATAAAAACAAATTGTACAATTTATGATTATGACAAATTAGTTTTAGCAACTGGTTCAACACAGCAATCAAAAGTAATTGAGTTACAAGAGGAAGAAATTTATCATTACAAAACATACCAAGCAGCAAAATACTTACTGCCAAAAATTGAAGAAGCTCAAGAGATTACTTTAATTGGGGCTGGACAAGCTGGAATGGAAGCAGCCAGCGTTTTTATTAAGTTGGGTAAAACAGTCCACCTATTTGAGGCCATGGATTACCCATTATTTAAATATTTTGATCAAGATTTCTTAATTCCTTTTTTAACTGCTTTAGAAAAAATACCTCAGTTAGATTTACGATTAAATCAACGAATTTCTCAGATGACTCAAAGTCAATCTAGTGATTTAATTTTAACTACGGTCAATGTTCATCCAACAGAAACAATGAGAGATGTATTAGCCACCCATAGTGATTTAACCATTCAGACAAACGACTTTTTAGAAACTTCGCAAAAGGATATTTTTGCAGTAGGTGACTTAATTCAAATCCCTTTTACCTTAACCAATGAAAAGATTTATTTACCTCAAATCAATCACGCTGTTCGCTCAGGAATGGTAGCTGCTGCAAATTTAGTGACTCCAACTAAGAAATTTCGTGGAGGCTTACGTATGATTGGTACTAAAATATTTGATTGGTATTTGGCAAGCGTTGGATTATTGGAATCAGAAGCCTTTTTATATCCTCGAGAGATTATGATTAGAAACGTTATTATACCTGTATCAACAACTTCTAAAAAAATATTGTATTGTAAGTTAATCATCGAAAAACAGACACAACGTTTGTTAGGTGTACAACTATTATCGCAAGCGAATTGTTTAGCAATTATTGAACGTTGTGGATGGGCGATTCAACAAAAAATGACTCTTGAAATGTTATTAGAACAAGATTTCTTTTTTCAATCTCAGTACAGCGTAACCTTAGCTTTCTTAAATGACTTATTTGCAGGACGTGATTCCAATGAAATTTGAAGATTTATTAGAAAAAAGAGAAGCAAAAAAGATGCGTCTTTTAAAAACCTTATTGCTTTCAGGCGGAAAAGCAACAATTACAGAGATGATGAAAAAGTTGCAGCTTTCTAAAAAATCGGTAGAAAACTATCTAGATGAGTTGATGGATGATTTAACTATATATGAAGGTCAATGCCAATTAATCTATGATAAAACACTTGTTGAATTTTGGAAAGTTCCTGAATTTTCTTTACGTGAATTAGAATTAAGCTGGTATCAAGAAGCTCCTAAGTATCAAATTTTAATTCATTTACTGGAAAATAAGGAAATATCATTTATTCGACTAACGCAAGAGCTAGCAATTAGCGAGTCATCCTTATCGCGAAAAATTAAAGAAATAAATGTTTTATTAAAAGAATTTAAGTTGATGATTTGGCAAGGAAAAATAGAAGGAGAAGAAAGTCAAATTCGTTATTTTTATTTTCAATTAATGTGGTACCTTGAACAATATCCAAAGCATTTGACAGGTAAAGAAAAACAATTGATTGAGCAATTTGAACGAGGCTTTGGCTTAATCTTTACTGAAGAAGCTCATCAACGAATTAATTTATGGATAAAGGTGACTAAGTACCGTATTTCAATCACTAAATTATCTTTTCAAGAGTTTCACAAGAAGTTTGAACCTTATAAAAAAGATCGTTTTTATCTACAATTAAAACCTATTTTTCAGCGATTTTTTAGCTACTATGCAGTAGAAATTAGGGAAGAAGAAATTATGTTGCATTTTATCTTTTTAATTAGTATGTCCATTTTGAATGAAAAAGATTTTTATCAGTACTCTTTACAGCGTTCACGTTTCACGCCAAGTAGTATTGCTGATACCTTAATCTTAGAAAATATATTACGCTTATATCCTCGTCCAAAAATTCGTCCAGAATGGGAAGCAAACTGTTACTATCATCTATCACAAGTTCATTTGCGCTTGTATTTTTTTCAAGGAGATGTTGAAGTATATGACCGTGAGAATATCTGGCAACTAGAAGCCAAACTATCTAGTCGGAATATTCAAATGTATACGAAAAAATTGTTGAAATTAGCACAGGAGACGCTAACCATTCCTTATGAAGAAGAAAATAGTTTATTAGCGATGACTGAAATAAAGTATTTGAGTATTGTAACAATTTTAGATGTAGAAATGAATCGAGAAATTCGAGTAGGTATCCATCTAAAAATGGATCCCTTATTTAAAGAAGCTGCTATTAATATGTATATGCTACATTTAAATATGATTAACGGCGTAGTGGTGGAGGCGTATGTCCCTGAACATCATTATGATTTAATTATTACTAATCAATATCAAGAAAAAGCACACTATTATCGTTTATCAGAATTAGGAACAAATTATGATATTCAAGAAATTAAAAAAATTATTCGAAAATTAGAATAAATCCCTTGCTGTGACTGAATTTTGTCAAAAAATCTAGAAAAAGAAAAAAAGCTGACAAAATAAAACAGAGAAAAAAAGGTAAGATATGAATGTAAAGAAAACGCTATCAAAGGAGCAGATGAATATGACAACAAAAGAAAAAAAATACATTATGGCAATTGATCAAGGTACAACTAGTTCCCGAGCAATTTTGTTTAATAAAGAGGGTAAAAATATTGGTAGCTCCCAAAAAGAATTTCCCCAATATTTTCCAAATTCAGGGTGGGTAGAACATAATGCAAATGAAATTTGGAACTCTGTTCAATCTGTTATTGCCGGTGCGTTTATTGAATCTGGTATTCATCCAGACGAAGTTGCAGGAATTGGTATTACAAATCAGCGTGAAACAACTGTTGTTTGGGAGAAAGAAACGGGCCGACCAATTTATAACGCCATTGTTTGGCAATCTCGTCAATCTTCAGAAATTGCAAATCAATTAGTCGCTGATGGTTACAAAGATATGATTCATTCGAAAACGGGATTAATTATTGATGCTTATTTTTCAGCAACTAAAATTCGTTGGATTTTAGATCATGTAGAAGGAGCCCAAGAACGTGCAGAAAAAGGTGAATTGTTATTTGGAACAATTGATTCTTGGTTAGTCTGGCGGTTAACAGATGGTGATGCGCATGTAACAGATTATTCAAATGCAAGTCGTACGATGCTATACAACATTCATGAGCTAGCATGGGATGAAGAAATTTTAGAGCTGCTAAATATTCCGAAAGCAATGCTACCGGAAGCCAAAAGTAATTCAGAAATTTACGGATATACTAAAGGATATCACTTTTATGGAAGTAATGTGCCAATCTCAGGAATGGCTGGCGATCAACAAGCGGCGCTATTTGGTCAAATGGCTTTTGAACCTGGAATGGTTAAAAACACTTATGGTACTGGTTCCTTTATTGTAATGAATACTGGTGAAAAACCACAATTATCTGCTAATAATTTATTAACGACAATCGGATACGGAATTAATGGAAAAGTTTATTATGCTTTAGAGGGAAGTATCTTTGTTGCTGGTTCAGCAATTCAATGGTTACGTGATGGTTTACGTATGATTGAAACTTCTCCAGAATCAGAAGAGGTTGCAGCTAAAGCAACAAGTGGTAATGAAGTGTATGTGGTGCCAGCGTTTACTGGTTTAGGAGCACCTTATTGGGATTCAGATGCTCGCGGAGCAGTCTTTGGTTTAACTCGCGGAACTTCAAAGGAAGATTTTGTGCGAGCAACACTTCAAGCAGTTGCTTATCAATCACGTGATGTTTTAGAAACAATGAAAAAAGATTCTGGTATTGATATTCCTTTACTAAAAGTTGATGGTGGTGCGGCGAAGAATAATTTGTTAATGCAATTCCAGGCAGATATATTAAATACTCAAGTTCAACGTGCTGCTAATTTAGAAACAACTGCGTTAGGAGCTGCTTATCTTGCTGGTCTAGCTGTAGGATTCTGGAAAGATCTAGATGAATTAAAGGCGATGCAAAAAGAAGGCGAAAGTTTTACACCGAAAATGGCAGAAGATGAACGCGAAGAATTATATGAGAATTGGCAAGCGGCAGTTGCTGCTACACAAGTCTTTAAACCTCGAAAAAAGAAGGAAGGTCAATAATATGACATTTTCATTTAAGACTAGACAAACGAATATCCAGGAGTTAAAAACAACAACTGTTGACTTGTTAATTATTGGTGGAGGTATTACTGGTGCAGGGGTAGCTGTTCAAGCTGCCGCTGCTGGTATGAAAACAGCTTTAGTGGAAATGCAAGATTTTGCTGAAGGAACTTCTTCTAGATCAACTAAGTTGGTTCATGGTGGTATTCGTTACTTAAAAACCTTTGACGTAGAAGTTGTAGCGGATACTGTTAAAGAACGTGCAAATGTACAAAAGATTGCGCCACATATTCCCAAACCTGACCCAATGTTATTACCAATTTACGATGAACCTGGTGCAACATTTAATTTATTTTCAGTAAAGATTGCAATGGACTTATATGATCAGTTAGCAAATGTTACGGGAACAAAATATGCCAACTATGTTTTGAGTAAAGAAGAAGTGTTAAAAAGAGAGCCGCAACTACAAGCAGAAAACTTACAAGGTGCCGGTGTTTATCTTGATTTTAGAAACAATGATGCACGTTTAGTTATTGAAAATATTAAACAAGCACAATCGGATGGCGGTTTAATGCTCAATAAAGTCAAAGTGATTGAAATTGTGCATGATGAAAGTGGTCAAGCGAACGGAGCCAAAGTAGAAGATTTATTAACAGGGGAAATATTTACGATAGCTGCTCGTGTTATTATCAATACCACAGGACCTTGGTCTGATAAAGTACGACAATTAGATAGTCAGAATGAGCTGCCTGCACAAATGAGACCAACTAAAGGTGTGCATTTAGTAGTTGATCGCAGTAAGTTAAATGTGCCACAACCAACTTACTTTGATACAGGTAAAAATGATGGACGGATGGTTTTTGTAGTTCCCCGCGAAGAAAAAACTTATTTTGGAACAACAGATACAGACTATCATGGAGATTTGAAACATCCTAAAGTTGAACAAAGTGATGTTGCTTATTTATTAGATATTGTTAATCATCGTTTTCCAGAGGCAAAATTAACTATTCACGACATTGAATCAAGCTGGGCTGGGTTACGTCCATTAATTTCAGGAAATGGTGGTTCAGATTACAATGGTGGGAATAATGGAGCTTTATCAGATAACAGTTTTGAAAATGTTGTAAGCGCTGTTAAAGAATATTTAGATAACCCGGAAACTCGTGATAAAGTAGAAAAAGCGATTAACGAAGTTGAAGTTTCACTTGATAATACTGTTAATCCTTCGCAAGTATCTCGTGGCAGTAGTCTAGAACGTTCAAGTGATGGCTTATTAACTTTAGCAGGTGGAAAAATTACAGATTATCGTTTGATGGCTGAAGGGGCTTTACAAAAAATTCAAGAAATACTGGTAGAGAATTTTCAACAAAGCTTTGTTTTAATTGATTCTATCAATTATCCTGTTTCTGGAGGTAAAATTGATCATCAAAACGTAGATGATGAATTAGCTGAACTTGCGAAATTAGCAGAAGATAAAGGTTTAAATGAAAAGGATGCACGTTATTTAGCTGATTTATATGGTTCGAATTTACCTCAAGTTTTAAGTTATAACGAAAAAATTACTGGCTTATCTGATCGAGATAGCTATTCGCTAAATTATGCGCTGGCAGAAGAAGCTGTGTTGACACCTGCTGATTATTTCATGCGTCGTACCAACTTTATTTTATTCATTCGTGATGAAGTAGATGCTATTAAAGAACCAGTTACTGCAAAAATGCAAACATTCTTTGGCTGGTCTAATGAAGAGACCGAAAAACAACGAGTTGAATTAGAAAAAGTAATTGCAGAATCTGATTTAAAACAATTAAAAGAGGAGTTAGGACGATGAATGATATGACACAAATTTTTAGTGAATTTTTGGGAACAGCAGTGTTGATTTTATTGGGGAGTGGTGTTTGTGCCGCGGTTAATTTAGCTAAAAGTAAAGCTGAAGCATCTGGATGGATTGTGATTGCTGCTGGTTGGGCTACGGCAGTAACGATTGGAGTGTATGCGTCTAGTTTCATGGGGCCGGCTCATTTAAATCCTGCTGTGACTATTGGTATGGCGATTGCTGGTCAGTTTTCTTGGGGATTAGTAGTTCCATTTGTCATTGCTCAGCTTTTAGGAGCAATCGTTGGAGCAACGCTTGTGTGGTTAGCATATTTACCGCATTGGGCAGAAACCAAAGATCAGGGAGCTATTTTAGGTACATTTGCAACTGGTCCAGCGATTCGCAACTTACCAGCAAATTTAATTACTGAAATTATCGGTACCTTTGTTTTGGTCTTTGCTTTATTAGCTTTTGGCGAAACTAATTTTGCTGATGGGACGAACCCAATGGTTGTTGGAATTTTAATTCTAGCAATTGGTTTGTCTTTAGGTGGGCCAACTGGTTATGCGATTAACCCAGCACGTGATTTAGGTCCTCGTTTAGCACATCAAATATTACCAATCAAAAATAAAGGGAATTCGGATTGGGGCTATAGTTTGGTTCCAATTGTTGGACCAATTGTTGGTGGAGCAATGGCAGCCGGTCTTTTCAACATCTTACCAATTTAAAAAAAATCATCTTTATTGAACCGAAACACTTGTATGTTTTTTAAATACGTGTTATGAATAGAGTGTGAAATCAATTGTTATTTGCTTTATTCAAAAGGGGGACAATATTATGATTCAAGTGAAAGAAATTGTTATAGGAAAACGTTATGAAGTGCAACCAAAGAATTTTCACCGTGGTGTTATTGGCACAGTAAATCGTGTAGAGAATGATTCCATTCTTCTTAAAGTTGAAAATTATGATATT
Source organism: Enterococcus sp. AMC2644 (assembly GCF_058216475.1). Taxonomy (NCBI): domain Bacteria; kingdom Bacillati; phylum Bacillota; class Bacilli; order Lactobacillales; family Enterococcaceae; genus Enterococcus; species Enterococcus sp. AMC2644. The sequence continues at coordinate 330,650 of NZ_CM177095.1, read as the reverse complement.
TGTGATCGAGGTAAAGTAAATGAAGAACGATTATTAGAGGTAGATACAAATGATATCAAGTATTTAATTGATGATAGTTGTTTCTTTAGTTAAATAAGGCAATCTTTAGGAAGTAATAACCTAAAGATTGTTTTTTTTTGAAAAAAACAGGGACTGTCTAATACATGTCCCTGTTTAAAGTTAATCCATTGGTATTAATAATATTTTAGAAAAGGGTGTTCCTGAAAAAATATGAGTAATTTTATTACCACCAGCAGCTAATGTTGAGTGCCAAAAGCGATTTTGAGAAGGTGTGTTTCCCCAGAAAAAACCAATATGACAATCATAATTTGGTTTGCTAAAATCAGCTTCGAAATAAATCAGATCCCCTTTTTTGGCTTTACCACTCTTTAATAAAGCATCGATGGAGTAGAAAGTATAGTAATCGGTGTTGGCAGTTAGAGCATCTCGCCAGTTATAGGCATTAGCTACGCCACCAATCCCACTGGTAGCACTGGCAACTTTATTGATATTCGCACCACTATTTCGTAAAGCTGTAGCAATAAAACCTGTGCAGTTAAAACCTGGACCATATTGATTAGGATTTCCGATTGGACTCATAACACTAGCAGGAATAGCTAAGGAACCTCTAAATGGCGTATTAAGATACATTGAACCATTATTATTTAGTTCATTTAAAATGTTACTACGATTGATTCCTAGATACGCTCCAGCCCCTTTGATTAAGCTTGTACCAGATTCATTGATGTAGCCGATCCATTTGCCATTGTTATCATACAAGCTTAAATAACGTGTGCCATTAAAGTGATCGTAATAACCTTTGGCGAGGACAGTCTTACTTCGGTATTTAGAAGAATGTGTTCGTTTTTGCCAATTAAAGTTTTGCCAAATGTCGTAGTTGGGTGATTGAATAGTCACGTACTTATTATAGGCATGGTAGTTGCCACCCCCGCCATTGTCGGATAGCTTGGTGCCAGATTCATTGATATAGCCCACCCATTTACCTGTTCGGTCATACAAAGTCAAATAGCGTGTGCCATTAAAATGGTCGTAATAACCACGGGCTTGTAAAACTTGTCCTCGGTATTTAGAAGAATGTGTCCGTTTCTGCCAATTAAAGTTTTGCCAAATGTCGTAGTTGGGTGATTGAATAGTCACGTATTTATTATAGGCATGGTAGTTGCCACCCCCGCCATTGTTGGATAGCTTGGTGCCAGATTCATTGATATAACCCACCCATTTACCTGTTCGGTCATACAAAGTCAAATAGCGTGTGCCATTAAAATGGTCGTAATAACCACGGGCTTGTAAAACTTGTCCTTGGTATTTAGAAGAATGTGTCCGTTTCTGCCAATTAAAGTTTTGCCAAATATCATAGTTGGGTGATTGAATAGTCACGTATTTATTATAGGCATGGTAGTTGCCACCCCCGCCATTGTCGGATAGCTTGGTGCCAGATTCATTGATATAACCCACCCATTTACCTGTTCGGTCATACAAACTTAAATATCTAGAGCCATTAAAATGGTTGTAATAACCGCGTGCTTGTAAAACTTGTCCTTGGTATTTAGAAGAATGTGTCCGTTTCTGCCAATTAAAGTTTTGCCAAATGTCGTAATTGGGTGATTGAATGGTCACGTATTTATTGTAGGCTTGATATTCGCCTTGTGGAACCTCTACATTTTTTGTATAAGACGTATCAATATATCCTATCGTTTTTTGTTCCTTGTTTTCAAGAGAAATGTATTGTCTTCCATCAAAATGATAGTATAGTTTTTTTGCTTGAAGTGTAACGTTTAACAGATCATTGGATGAAAGAGACTGTTGAAAGTCTATATCCTGGTAAAATATTTTATCAGGGACATTTACAGAAACGTAATGATTAATAGTTTTAGGAACGCCTAAAGGAGAATCTATTAACGTCTGATTAGCGTCTTCCAAATAACCAACCTTATTATTTTGATTGTCAAAAAGTACAAGGTACGACTTCTCATTCCAAGAAGTACTGCGTTCTTTAACAAAAAAAGTTTTATTGAGTAATTTGTTGGTGTCTATTTTTGTTGTTAAATTAATGTCCTGGTAAATGACGCTATTATTTGAAGTTAATGTGAAGTATTTTTTTACAGGTTGTGGTGCATCAATAAGTGCTATTGCTTTTTCTGAGATATATGCTGTATTTTCTCCATTCGTATCACTTAATTTATAATAGGCTGTTTGATCATTAAATAAAATTTTTTCAGTTATTTGATAAACCATGCTGCCAATTAGTTGTTCTTGATAAGTTTTTAGTTGTACATTTGTTTTTTCTTTAGAAGCGATGAGGTTCTCTAAACTTTCCCAATACTCAATAGAAGTATTTTTTAGAACACCTTGTTTATTAATAGTTTCGATAGTGTATGTTGGTGCAAGTGATTGAGAATCGCTTGATTGTGCTTCGGCTGTTGACGAATTTTCGACGGTTGATTTAGTAGTTGAATTTTCAGTCGTTGTAGAATTAGTCGAGGCGGACGTATTATCTATGCTAGATACTTCTTCAACTGACTCAATAGTTTCTGAGATAGGTGACGAACTGTCTTCAGACTCAGTAGTTTCTGTTGTCATGACGGCGTTTTCAGCAGACGAGGTATCATTGGCTAAGACAGGTGTGGATGTATTGATAGAAAAGAGTATGGCTATTAAACTAATACTAGAAATCAAAAAATAATTCTTTTTCATTATTTTCTCCCCCTAAAAATATTCTCACTTCTAATATACCATATTTATGTAATATAGCACCTTTTTTATAGAGGGAATTAAATTGAGATAATTATTTATTTTAAATAAATAATATGGTAATTTTATTGATAGTATATCTTTTGATTTTATAGGAAGAAACAAATTATGGGGAGTTTAGTAGCTAATATGGAAAAAATAAAAAAAATAACAGTTAGTAGTGCTTGCTTTATTTTAATGTTGCAACCGTTATTAAATGTGTATGCGACAGAATCGACAAGTGAAACAACTATGTCAACAGAAGTGAGAAAATCATTTGAAGTAGATGAAACTGAAGAAATAAATGACGAGGTTATTTCGAATAGTACGACTACGGATCACAAGCTTGAAACGGGGGAGTCAGAAGAGGAGTCAGGAATAGAATCTACTGATTCTGCATCATTGGAAAGTTTAAATGAACACGATACAAGCTTGGATGATTCTCAGTCAATAGAAGAATCAATACCTATTGAATCAACGACAGAAATTACAACGCTTGAGCCAAATAGTAACGAAGAGTATATTTTTCCAAGCGGACGTTCTGATTTAAACAATATGCAAGCCTTTAGCGCACGGGCAGCAATTCCAAAAGTTAGTATTACTGATACAAATCTACCTAAAAAAAGTTTTATTGATGTTTCTTCACATAATGGCAATATAAGTGTAGAAAATTTTAAGATTATCAGGTCTTATGGTGTAGATGGAATTGTTGTAAAGTTAACAGAAGCAACAAGTTATCAAAATCCATATGCTAAAGATCAAATAAAAAATGCTTTAGCAGCAGGAATGAAAGTTTCTGCTTATCATTACAGCTGGTTTAAAACGAAAGAACAAGCAAAAAAAGAAGCAGATTATTTTGCGGCCCGAGCTAATTCTTTAGGATTACCAAAGGATACCTTGATGGTTAATGATATTGAAGAGCCTAAAATCGCAGAAGGTAATAATCATACGCAAAATTCATTAGCATTTGAACAACGATTGAATGAATTAGGTTTTATGAATGTGAACCATTATGTAGGAATGCATTGGATTACTAGTGGGAAAATTAATCCTAACACATTAGGCAATAAAAAGTTATGGGTTGCTGCATACCCATATGTACTCAGTACAACACAAAAATATACAGAATATGGGGCATGGCAGTGGTCTTCACAGATGACATTCCCGAATGTTCCAGGAGTCTTTGATATCTCTTCTGATTATAATCAGAACTTTATTAATCAATTAGTTGTTGAAGATGAACAAATAATTGATTCACAGAACTTCAATTATGCAATCATTAAGAAAAATGTTCCTCTTTGGCAATTTGACAATCAGGAAGTTATTTCTATAGGGAATACGAAAAATTTGCTAAACCAAACGCTAAAAATCAATTTGCAACGCAGCGATTCTAATCAAAACCTTTATTATTTATTAGAAACGAATAAAGGGAAGTTACTAGGTTATGTTAAAGCAAATGATGTAGAAGGAACGAATAATGCCTATGGAGAATATAAAAAATATAATAAATACGTGACCATTCAATCACCCAATTACGACATTTGGCAAAACTTTAATTGGCAGAAACGGACACATTCTTCTAAATACCAAGGACAAGTTTTACAAGCTCGCGGTTATTACGACCATTTTAATGGCACACGCTATTTGACTTTGTATGACCGAACAGGTAAATGGGTGGGTTATATCAATGAATCTGGCACCAAGCTATCCGACAATGGCGGGGGTGGCAACTACCATGCCTACAATAAATACGTGACCATTCAATCACCTAATTACGACATTTGGCAAAACTTTAATTGGCAGAAACGGACACATTCTTCTAAATACCAAGGACAAGTTTTACAAGCCCGTGGTTATTACGACCATTTTAATGGCACACGCTATTTGACTTTGTATGACCGAACAGGTAAATGGGTGGGTTATATCAATGAATCTGGCACCAAGCTATCCAACAATGGCGGGGGTGGCAACTACCATGCCTATAATAAATACGTGACTATTCAATCACCCAACTACGACATTTGGCAAAACTTTAATTGGCAGAAACGGACACATTCTTCTAAATACCGAGGACAAGTTTTACGAGCCCGTGGTTATTACGACCATTTCAACGGCACACGCTATTTGACTTTGTATGACCGAACAGGTAAATGGGTGGGTTATATCAATGAATCTGGCACCAAGCTATCCGACAATGGCGGGGGTGGCAACTACCATGCCTATAATAAGTACGTGACTATTCAATCACCCAACTACGACATTTGGCAAAACTTTAATTGGCAAAAACGAACACATTCTTCTAAATACCGAGGTAAGACTGTCCTCGCCAAAGGTTATTACGATCACTTTAATGGCACACGTTATTTAAGCTTGTATGAACACAATGGCAAATGGATCGGCTACATCAATGAATCTGGTACAAAGCTAGCGCCTGAAATCAAAGAAAAAATGGCAGAAGTTCAACGATTATTAGACCAACAATATTATTCAGCCAATTATGGCATTTATGTAATGAGTCTAGTAGATGAATCTGTTGCTCAGAAGCATGGAACTAAGATTTTTCATGCTGCAAGTACTGGGAAGTTACCAGCTTTATACTATACACAAAAAATGATTAGCGACAAGAAATTAAATGGAGAAACATTGCATCTTTACACAGATGCCATTAATACCATGCCAAATTCTTACATGCGTGGTGGAGCAGGAATTTTACAAGGGCAACCATTTGGTAATAAATATTCACTAAATACAATTATGAATTGGACTGCTAAATATTCTGATAATCAAGGAGCTAATTTTTTAGGATACTATGGTGCAAATAAATACGATAAAAAGATGAAACAAGAAATTAGCTACATTATGAAACGTAATTGGACAAGTCCTTTTTATGTTAGTGCACAAGATAATGCATTTATGATGAAGGCAATCTATCATCAAGGCGGAAAATTAATTACAGATTTATCAAATACTGTATATGATCAACAACGAATCCCTAAATATTTATCTGTTAAAGTTGCTCATAAAATAGGTGATTTAAATTCATTAGCACATGATGCAGCAATTGTTTATGCAGAACAACCCTATGTTTTAGTTGTAATGACAGAAAATGGAGTGGGATATGAAGTCATTTCCCAGTTATCTAAACAGATATATGATAGATTAAAATAATTGCTAGAACCATAAGCTTGTTTTTTAGCTGAAGTTTTCATCCAGAATTGTCTATAATGTTATTCATGGAAGTGTCTTAGTTTCCAACACAATAAATTTTTTTATTTCATAATTTATTGTTATTTTATGTGGATGCGTTTTGGTAGAGTGACGTGTCTAAAGCTGATTCAGTCAAAAAAGATATTTAATGAGAAAAATATTTTTTAACTAACACTTGTAAAATGAAAAAATAAAAACCATATTTCAATAGATAGAAATGATAGCGTAGAATTGTAAAATCAATTTAGGCTATCATTTTTTTGTATAAATAATATTTTCTTTTTGATTAACTTTCAGTTAAAATAAACAATAATTACATAGAATAGAATGGGAGATAGTTGATGAGAGCAATCACTTCATTAAGTAAAGAGATATATGTAAGACTTGTAAAAAAAAGTTCTGCTAAAACGAAAATAACACATCAAAAAATTGTGTATCTATTAAGTTTCCCGTCTACAAGCAGATATGTTTTGAAAAGGCTATATGAAAAATTTGGTAATAGATTGATTATTTGTTACACAAAAGAAGGTTTGGAATTAGCTCAGAAATACAAAAACAAGGGATGCACGATTTTGGGTATCGATCATTTTCCGACGTTGTTGAAAAAAATAGTTCCTATAGTTGTAGGAAGTAAAGTTATTTTATGTGACAATTATTATGCTTTTTTAGCAGGAGTGACACTACCTAAAGAAACTGTTGTAGTTCAATTGTGGCATGCAAATGGTGCAATAAAATCGTTTGGCTTAAATGCTAATTATGTCAAAACGGTTTCTGTAAACGATAAAAGACGTTATAAAGATGTGTATAAAAAATTTACCCATTATGTTGTTAGTTCAGAAAAAATGGCGGATATTTTTGCTAGTAATTACCAACAGGCTATCGTAAGTTTACCATTCGGTTATTTACCCACTGATTATTATTTTGATAAACAGTGGCTATCTATTTCTAAAAAAAAGTTTAATAAGCACTTTCTAACCAAAAAAAAGATAGCTTTATATGTTCCTACATATAGAGAAAAGTATGCCAAAATACCCTTAGATTTTTCAAAGATAAAAAATACCCTTGGGTCAGAGTGGTTACTGTTTGTCAAAGCTCATCCACACGATCAACAATTAGAAGATGAATTAAGACAAGAGGAAGCAATAGTAACAGATTTTAAAGGAATGAGTTTACAGGAATTGTTGCCATCAGTGGACTGTCTGATTACGGATTATTCTTCTGTGCCTTTTGAATATTCCTTAGCTAATCCTAATGGAAAAATTATTTTTTTCTGTTATGATTTATTAGAATATCAAAATTCAGTTGGGGTGGAGACAGATTTTGCTTCATGGGCACCTGGTAAAATTGTAAAAACTGAACAAGAGTTATTACAAGAAATTCAAAACCCAAAATATCAAGAATTGGAAGCTTTCAATCAATTATGGAATGAATATGTGGATGGAAAAGCAGCAAACCAACTAGTAGAATGGGTGGATAACAGATATGAAAACTGAAAGAATAATGGGAATTCCTGTCGATAGGATAACTTATACAGAAATCTTAGAAGATGTGCCCCAATACTTTAAATCGGGTGAGAAAATGACTGTTATTAGTGTCAATCCTCAAATAGTTGTAGAAGGACAAAACTACCCAGAAATCATCAAATTTATAGAGAACAGTACCCATCGTATTCCTGATGGAATCGGAATCGTCATGGTTTCAAAAATACTTGGTGGTAAAATTCAGGAGCGTGTTGCTGGATTTGACTTAATGATCAAATTTTTAGAGTATGCTAACGAACATCATCAACGAGTTTTTTTTTATGGAGCAAAATCGGATGTATTGAACGATGCCATAAAAAATATTCAAAAGAAATATCCTAATTTGATAGTTGCTGGTAAGTTAAATGGCTATACGAAATTGGATGAGAAGCAAATAATTGAGAAAATAAACGCTGTACAACCCGACTTTTTATTTGTGGCTTTAGGTTTTCCTAGACAAGAGCAATGGTTAAGTAAAAATGTTGAAAGATTGCAAGTACACGTTTTTCAAGATGTTGGTGGGAGTTTTGATGTACTGAGTGGGCATGTTAAAAGAGCACCCAAAATTTTTATTGACTATCATTTAGAATGGTTGTATCGTTCATTGAGTAATCCAAAAAGAATTGGACGAATTTTCCAGCTACCTCTTTTTGTTGTGAAAAGCTTGTGGTGGCACCGTAAAGAAAAAATAAACAAGAAATAATTTTAGGCATATTCAAGGAGTGAAACCTGTGGCAAAAATAATTACACCTAGAGTGAAAAAAGTTTTGAAAAGAAAATTAAATAGGAGATATGAATTCCAATACTTGAGATTTTCAAAGAAACCAATCGAAAAAAATACTATTTTGATTGAATCAACGCATGGTAGGGACTTTAGTGGGCATGTTTTTTACATGACAAAAGAGTTGGAAAATAGATTTCCAGAAATGAAAATCGTTATTGGAGTAAAATCTGATAAAAAGGAAAACTTAGAGAAGCTATTCAAAAAAAATCATCTTCATTCTGTAAAAATTGTAGATTATTTATCTAAAGAATATATTTATTCTCTAGCAACATCAGAATATTTGATAAATGATACAACATTTTGGGATTTTTTCAATAAACGACCGGAGCAAATATATATAAATATTTGGCATGGAACTCCTTTAAAATGTTTAGGGAAAGACATGGCATTGGATGGATTTGGAAATGTACAAAAGAATTTTTTGAGTTCAGATTTATTTATATTAAGCAATGATTACACAAAAGAAAAGATGGTTAAAGGGTACAATTTAGAAAATATAAGTAGTACAAAAATTATTGTTGGTCCATCTCCTAGAAATAGTGTGTTATTCGATGATGGAAAACGTGAAGACATCAGAAGTAGTTTAAATATTTCTGATAAAAAAGTATATTTGTATATGCCTACATATCGAGATACAGGAACTTCAACAACAATCATAGAAGAAACATTAGCATATCTTGATGATAAATTGTCAAAAGATGCGCTTTTATTTGTAAAATTACATCCATTTGATGCAGAAAAATTAACAATGGATTTATCTGAATTCAAAAATATCGTGAAATATCCAGATGAAGTTGAAACGTACGAATTTTTAACAGCTATTGATACGCTCATAACAGATTATAGCTCGATTATGTATGATTTTTCTTGTACAGATAGGCAAACTATTCTTTATACCTACGATAAAGAAGATTATTATAAATCACGTGGATTATATGAGAATGTAGATGACTATCCTTTTGCACAGGTAGCAACTAAAGAAGCGTTATATCAAGAAATGGTTCGTCCTACGGTACCGAATTTTACAGATTTAGCTAAATTCAAAGAAAAGTTTGTAGCCTCAGATAATATTGATGGAACCAAACAATTATTAGATTATATTTTCAAAGATGTAAAAATTGAAAATATTACTGAATATGAGTTGAGAAACGAAAAAGAAAATGTTGTTTTTTTTGCGGGCGGTTTATGGGATAACGGAATTAGTCGTGCTTTCTTTAATACATTAAATTCTATTGATTTATCAGAAAAAAATTATATATTATATGTTAAAGATAGAGCAGTAAAAAAAGAACATAAATACAAATTACAAGAATTAGAGATTCCTTATGTGTTGAGTGCAGGTATAGCTCAGTATAACTTTATTGAAGGTATTCTTACTTATTTATACCTTAATAAAGAATGGTTTGGACGTAAGATTGGGAAAAATTTAATTGAAAAAACTATTTTTAAAATGTATCGACGTGATTTCCGCCGCATGTTTAATGGTTTAGAAATTAATCAATTTATTCATTATACAGGTTTTGAGAGATCCTTGGCAGCAATGCTGAGCGCTCTATCTGGGTCTAAAATGAAAACATCAATTTTTTATCATACGGACATGTTTGAAGAATATGAAGCTAAACATAATATTAGTATGAAAGCATTAAAACGAACATATGAATTAGCAGATCAATTGATTATTGTAAATAAAGAATTAAAATCTCGTTTATTAGAAAATTATCCACATTTAAACAATATCATTGTATTAGATAATTTTTTAGGCTATCAAGAAATTCGAGAGCAAAGTAAAGAAAGCATTTTTACTTCTTTTTTAAATGTTCCCTTACAATATGGATATGCAGAAAACCTTATGAACAATGTTACAGGTGAATTCAATGAATTGACAAAAACTAACATCAAAGTTGCTAATAAATTCTTACCTACTATTAGAAAACATAAATTAAGCACCCAAGGACTTTTCCCTTATGTGGAAGAAAATTTTGCTGAATTAAATAAAGCAATAAACAAACCTTTTGAAGAATTTATCAATGAATCTTTAGAGGTGAAAATTAGTTATAATGAACTAGGTTATCTTTATGGGGTTAGTAAATTGCGTCTAATGGATGACTTATTAAATCCAAATATTAAAGTCTTTATTAATATTGGAAGATTTGATATTCAAAAAGGCCATGATCGTTTAATTGATGCTTTTGTGGAAATTAATAAAGAATATCCGAATACTCGCTTAGTAATTGTAGCACCACATGGGTCATTGAAAAAGCAAACTATTCAAAAAGTGCGAAATTCAGGAATAAAAGAATGTATTACTATATTAGGTGGTATGGATAATCCATATTCATTACTAAGATTATCGGATGCGTTTGTATTTACTAGCCTATATGAAGGATTAGGCTTAGTGGTATTTGAAGCTTTAGCAGTAGGAACTGATGTAATCACAGTAGATATTCCTGCTACAACAGAAGGGATTATAAGAGGAAGTTCTATCGACAATCCTGCAGCAATTATTGTGGAGAATTCACTAGAGGGCATCATTGAAGGTTGGAAAAATTATCTTTCTGATACACCTTCACTTCCTCCATATGATTTTGATACACAAGAAGTAGAATCCCTAAATGTATGGCATAAAATAGTAAACTAGAAATAAATAACAAAAAAAGAGTAGAATCTTAGATAGATTATACTCTTTTTTTCAAGGAGAATGGCCAATGATCAATAAACTGAAAAAAAACCTTATGTCTCCAAAGGAATTACGGTATTTACATAATCGTAGACTACCTATTTTAAAGAAAACTATTTTGTTGGAGAGTACACATGGTCGTGAAATATCGGGACATATCTATGCGCTAGCAAAACAATTAATGCTTGACTACCCAGAATATGAACTTTATCTAGTTATCAGAAAAGATAGAGCATTACCAAAATGTTTTGTAGATAACACTGTAGAACACATGAGTGCCGACTATTTACGTTTACTTGCCACTTGTGAATACTTGATAAATGATACCTCTTTTTGGGAATTTTTTCATAAGAGAGCTGAACAAAAATATTTTATTTTTTGGCATGGAACACCATTAAAATATTTAGGTAAATCTACACAAGTACAAGGTTACGGAAATATTCAAAGAAATTTAGCGTCTGCCGATAAAATTTTTGTGAGCAATGAGTTTACGAAAGAAAAATTAATCACAGATTTTGGTATTAAAGATATTGTTCATAATCAAATCATTGTTGCTCCTTCACCGCGGAATAGCTCATTATTTGAAAATCGGGTCGTTCAAGGACGTTATCTCTATATGCCAACTTGGCGAGGAAAAGATGTATCTAAAGCTAATATCTCACAGCAAATGTTACGGGAACTTGAAAAGTTAGATCAATTATTATCTGGAGATAAAGAAGTATATGTTAAGCTGCATCCTTATGAAGCTTCTTTATTAAATTTCTCAGAGCAAAATTATCGCCATCTTAAAATTTATCCTGAAAAAGAAGAGTTGTATCAATTTTTACAAACAGTTGAGAAGTTGATTACCGATTATTCTTCAATTATGTTTGATTTTGCAGTAACTAATCGTCCAATTGTGCTATGGACATTTGATGAAAAAGAATATATACAAGAACGAGGAATGTATCTTTCTTTAGAAGAGTTGCCGTTTACAAAAGTAAAATCTTCCGAAGAGTTAGCTTGTGTACTTGAAAATCCATCTAGAATAGATTACACAACGATTCATCAAAAATATACGTATTTAGACGAAAAAGAAGGCACAAAAATTATTTTAGATTATCTATTACAAAGTAAATTACATCCATCTATTTATGAGTGTTTAAATTGGAATGGCAAAGACAATATATTGATTTATGCTTATCAATTAAACGATAATGGAATAACTTCTTCGTTATTAAATGTTCTAAACAAAGTCGATTTATCGTTACGTAACTATATTTTAATTTGGCAAGAAGGAATGATTCCGTCTACTTTAGAATATAAAATCCGTGATTTGCCAGAAGGCGTGTATACCTTTATTCAAACTGGAAAAACGCAATGTACATTGACTGAAATGTTACATACAACGCTGTATATGCAACAACTTCCAGCAAGTAAAAAAATAGTTGCTCACATGTATAGACGGGATTTTGAAAGGGGATTTCCTAATCTACAGGTAGCTCATTTTGTCCACTATCCTGGCTATGATCGTTCGTATGCTGTATGGGTATGGGCACTGAAAAAAATAGGTGTTAAAACCAATATTTTTGTTCATACAGATATGGAAAAAGAATTTAAAGTTAATCCAAACTTAAAGTCAAAAATTATTTTTGAAGCGTATAAACAGGCCGACCATGTTGTGTGTGTCTCTCGACCTATTGAGCAAAAGGTTTTATCGTTCGTTCCAACTGCTCGTACAATGGTAATGGAAGTATTAATTAATCCAGAGTATATACAAGAACTAGCACAGAGACCATTAGGTTCAAATATACCAAAAGCGTTATTACAAGATCTTGATGATTCAAAAATAACAGTTTTTATTAGCGTAGGTCGCTTTTCTAAGCAGAAAGGTTATGATCGTTTAATTTCAGCTTTTGAACAACTAAATAATCGTCATGCCCGTTTAGTATTAATCTGTTCATATGGTCCAGAAAAACAAGTGATAGATGAGCAAGTTAAGAATAGTCCTTTAAAGGAGCAAATATATCTTTTTGAGAACATGGTTCAACCGTATAATTTGGTGAAAAAAGCAGATGCATTTGTTTTTAGTAGCAGATATGAAGGATTAGGGATGGTTGTTTTTGAGTCTTTAGCTGTAGAAACGCCTGTTATTATGACTAACATTCCAGAAACTCTAGATGTTTTAGGCGATCAAGAAAAAGTTATCGTGGTAGAAAATTCGACGGAAGGTTTATTAAAAGGGATGCAGACATATCTTACAGAAGGTAGCCAGACAGTAGAATTTAATTTTGCACAGCAAGAGATGAAATCAGTTGAGGTATGGGAAAGTTTATTTAGAAACAATTAAAAAGTTACACTATAATGTAAATCATTTTTCAAAATCGTTCCCCTTATCTTCACTTTCGTGTATAATGATACAAGTTAGAAACAGAAAGTGAGGAGGCGTTGTTTTGAAACGAGAACAACACTCGAATAAATCAAAATCTCTTGGAAAAAATGATAAAACCAATAGTACAGAAGAATCATTTTATTCTTCAAATCCGGATGGAAAGAAGGTAGCTGGAGTGGATCAAAAAGCAGATAATTCAAGAAAATCTCAACATCGAAAAGAAGACAAGATAGTTACGCGGATTGTAGCAATTGTCGTACTAGCACTAGTAATTGTTGGTGGGGTGTTTGGTTTTTCTACTTATCGATATGTAGCATCTAGTATCAAACCTTTAGATCCGGATAATTCGAAAAAAATTGTTGTAGATATCCCGAGTGGATCATCTAACAAAATGATTGGTCAGATTTTAGAAGACGAAAAGGTTATTAAAAGTGGCATGGTGTTTAACTACTATACAAAGTTTAATAATTTAACTGGTTTCCAAGCTGGTAAATATCAAGTGGCACCCAATATGACATTAGATGAAATCGGCGAACTATTACAAGGTGGCGGATTAGCAGCTGATCAAGCAGATGCACGTCTAACAATCCCAGAGGGTTATGATATTGATCAGATTGGTGATACAATTGAGAAAAATACTGGATTGAAGAAAAAAGATTTCATTGCTTTAATGAAAGATGAAAAATTCTTTGATGAATTACTTGAACAATTTCCAGATTTATTAACAGATGCTAGCAAGGCTGAAGGTGTTCGTTATCGTTTAGAAGGCTATCTTTTCCCTGCAACGTATGATTATTATAAAGGGACTTCTCTTGAAACGTTAGTTACAGAAATGGTTTCAGCGACTAATAATGTGCTAGCTGGCTATTACGAACAAATTGAAGAAGCTGACTTGAACGTACATGAAGTATTGACAATTGCTTCGTTAGTTGAAAAAGAAGGCGTAACAGAAGAAGATCGTAAGAAGATTGCCCAAGTATTCTTCAATCGACTAGCAGTTGATATGCCATTGCAATCAGATATTTCAATTTTATATGCGTTAGGTGTTCATAAAGAAATGGTTCTTTATGAAGACTTAGAAGTCGATTCACCATATAATTTATATAAGAATACTGGTTACGGACCTGGTCCATTTGATAATCCAAGTGAACAAGCGATTAAAGCTGTCTTAGAACCGACACCAAATAATAATTACTATTTTGTGGCTGATTTAGAGACAGGGAAAGTTTATTATGCTGAAACTTTAGAGGAACATAATAAATTAGTTGATGAATATGTGAATAAAACAAATTAAAAATATTTTCTTGCAGAAAGTGGTTTACAATTATTGAAAAGCGTGGTAATCTTTTGTGGATTCTATACAAAAGATTACCATTTTATTACACCTAGGTTTATTCTAGAGATGCGAAATGATGAGATGTAAAAGGAGATTTATTATGGTAGAAAAAGTATATCCAATGACGATAGAAGGAAAAGAAAAATTAGAGCAAGAATTAGAAGAATTAAAAACGGTTAAACGTGGTGAAATTATTGAGCGAATTAAAGTTGCTCGTAGTTTTGGTGACTTATCTGAGAACTCTGAATACGAATCTGCAAAAGATGAACAAGCATTTGTGGAAGGACGTATTACAACATTAGAAACAATGATTCGTTTTGCACAAATCATTGATAATGATGGTGTAGATCAAGATGAAGTTTCAATCGGTAAAACAGTCGTGTTTAAAGAGTTACCGGATGAAGAAGAAGAAGAGTATACTATTGTAGGTAGCGCTGAAGCAGATCCATTCTCTGGTAAAATTTCAAATGATTCTCCAATTGCTCAAGCATTAATTGGCAAAAAAATTAATGATGAAGTAACAATTTCAACTCCAGGTGGAGATATGCTAGTAAAAATTGTTAATGTAAAATAAGTAAAAACTGCAATAGGAATAGACCACTAGGGTTTATTCCTATTTATTTGTTATCTTTCAGCCTCACGACGGATGAAGTTTGTGATAAAAACGAGTATGATAAGCAGAGAAATTGAAGTAGAGGAGGGAATTCTATGAATAATCCATGGCGATTCTTTTTTGTTGTAGAAGCCTTATTGTTTTTACTTGCTGTATGGCAAATTATCAATAATACACCGTTATTAATTTTATTAGGAATAGGCATGTTAAATGTTTATTTAGCAATCAACCGTAAAAAACATTTGCGTACGAAGAATTTTCAATTGATTGTGGGTTGTTTAATGATTTTAGTAAGTTTATTAAATAGTCCCGCATTGTGGTTAATGATTGTTTTTGCTGTTCTTTTTATTGGCTTAAAAGGAGTTGAAATTTCAGGAATTGATTTTTCAAAGCACTCTTTTTGGCGTAAAAAACAAATCATTATGGTAGAAACGGATGAACCACAAAATCATGATGGTAAAAAGAAAAAACAACAATGGTTTGGAAATGAGCGAATAGGCAGTCAAGTCTATGAGTGGGACGATATTAATATCAGTATTTTATCAGGCGATACTATCATTGATTTAGGCAATACAATCCTACCAAAAAATGATAATATTGTATTAGTACGAAAAGGGTTTGGTCGAACACGAATTTTAATTCCAACCGGGATTGGCGTTCAATTAGAACACGCGGCTTTTGCTGGTTCTGTCATTTTTGAATCAAAGGAAACTGAGCTACGCAACGAAGTGTTGACTGTAGTAAGCAGTGATTACAGCACAAGTCCTCGACGTTTGAAAATAGTATCTAACACTTTAGTGGGAGATTTAGAGGTGATTCGTGTATGAGAGCTAAAACCTCCCGAAGTATGTTTGCTTTATATAGTGGCATCGTGACCTTACTCGTCTTAGTTTTTGTCTTATTTACCTATTTATTTGCCACTGGTCAAAAAAACTGGTGGTTGCAATTATTTCAAGTAAAAGTTTTATTCATTCCAATGATTTTTTATTTATTAGCCATTGCACTTGTCTCGGGAATCTCTATATTTGTTCTTTTGTCATATACACAAAAAAGGCTATTAGCACCAATTGAAGAAAAAATGCGTTTACTAGCAAATGGTAATTTAGAGAGTAAAACGTTAAATGAAAATATGCCGCTATCTGCTTCAAACAAAGAATTGTTTAATATGGATAATGACATTCATCAAATCAAAGAAAAGCTCAAAGAAATGTCAAGTGAATTACAAATTTTAAATGCACGTCCTCAAGTTGTAGATGGACAGACAAAAGAAGAAATTTTAGAAAATGAACGACATCGTTTGGCTAGAGAATTACATGATTCTGTTTCTCAACAGTTATTTGCAGCAATGATGATGATGTCTGCGTTAAATGAGCAGGCAATCAAAACTGATGCACCAGAAATGCAAAGAAAGCAATTAGCAATGGTTTCAGATATTATCAATGCTTCGCAATCTGAAATGCGTGCATTATTATTACACCTTCGACCAGTTACGTTAGAAGGGAAGAGCTTAAAGCAAGGTATTGAACAATTATTAAGAGAACTACAAACAAAAATCAAGATTTCTTTAAAGTGGGATATTGAAGATTTAGTAATTCCAAGTAGCATTGAAGATCAATTATTTCGTGTCGTACAAGAATTACTTTCTAATACATTACGTCACGCTAAAGCTGAGGAGTTAGAAGTTTACCTTAATTTAATTGATCAAAATATTTTATTGCGAGTTATTGATGATGGTGTTGGCTTTGATCCTGAGAAGCAACAACAAAAAGCTGGCAGCTATGGCTTAATGAATATTCGTGAACGAATTACAGGCGTTGGTGGAACATTAAAAATTATTAGTTTTAAAAATCAAGGAACTAGTGTAGAAATTAAGATTCCGTTGTTGAAGGAGGTTACTAGTAAATGATAAGAGTATTGTTGGTAGATGATCACGAGATGGTACGTTTAGGCGTGTCTTCTTATTTATTGATTCAGGATGACATAGAAGTGGTGGGCGAAGCTGAGAATGGAATAGTTGGCTACGAAAAAGCTTTAGATTTACGTCCAGATGTTATATTGATGGATCTAGTAATGGAAGAAATGGATGGAATTGAAGCAACAAAAGCTATTTTAAAAGATTGGCCAGAAGCAAAAATTATTATTGTGACTAGCTTTATTGATGATGAAAAAG
Organism: Enterococcus sp. AMC2644; assembly: GCF_058216475.1. Taxonomy (NCBI): domain Bacteria; kingdom Bacillati; phylum Bacillota; class Bacilli; order Lactobacillales; family Enterococcaceae; genus Enterococcus; species Enterococcus sp. AMC2644. The sequence continues at coordinate 313,221 of NZ_CM177095.1, read as the reverse complement.
TTTATCCCGCAATTGAGGCGGGAGCTGCTGGTTATATGTTAAAAACATCAACAGCACATGAAATTGCAGATGCGATTCGTGCTACACAACGCGGAGAACGTGTGTTGGAGCCAGAAGTGACGACTAAAATGGTAAATCGCATGACGAATAAAACAATCCAATTGCATGAAGATTTGACTAATCGTGAACGTGAAGTATTGATGCTGATTTCTCAAGGGAAAAGCAATCAAGAAATTGCAGATGAACTATTTATAACCTTGAAGACAGTTAAAACACATGTCTCTAATATTCTGTCAAAACTTGAAGTGGAAGATCGTACGCAAGCTGCGATTTATGCGTTTAAACATAAATTAGTAAAATAGTTATTTGCCGATTAGTAAAACCCAACAGTTGTTATAATTTGTAGAGGAATATTGTTTAAAGGAGCGAAAACAATGAGACAAAATTATGCTATTATCGGCTTAGGTCGTTTCGGTGGGAGTATTTGCCGAACTTTGATAGAATCAGGTCAAGAGGTTCTAGCAATTGATAGTAATGAAGATCGAGTCAATGAATATATGAATATTGCAACCCATGCAGTTGTAGGAAATGCTCAAGATGAAATGACATTGCGATCATTAGGAATCCGTAACTTTGATCACGTTATTGTGGCAATTGGTGAAGATATTCAAGCAAGTATTCTAGTTACTTTAATGGTGAAAGAAATGGGTGTGCCAAATATTTTAGCTAAAGCACAAAATGAATATCATGCGCGTGTATTAGAAAAAATAGGTGCTGATCGCGTGGTTCATCCGGAGAGAGATATGGGGATTCGAATTGCACACAATTTAGTATCTAAAAATATTTTGGATTTCATTGAACTTTCTGATGAATTTTCATTAGCTGAAATTCGGGTAACCAATGAACGTTTCTTCAACAAGACATTGCTAGAATTGAATTTTCGTCAAAAATTTGGCTTAACAGTTGTCGCTATTCGCCGAGGAAATGGCAAAGTTGTCGTTTCTCCTGCTGCTAGTGAAATTGTCCGTGAAAACGATAATCTACTGGTGATTGGAAGTACGGATGAAGTAGATTTACTTGATGATAAACTAAACGACTAGGGGTGTAGCAAATGAAAATAGTAATTACAGATACAGCATTGGCATGGTTTAAGAAAGAAGTAGTATTACAGCCAGAAACAGGAATTCGTTTCTTTGGAAAAATTTACGGAAACACTCAAGTTCATGATGGATTCTCAGTGGGAATGTCCGTTGATCGACCAGAAAATCCACTTTTTGAAGAAACGGTTGACGGTATTTTATTTTTTGCTGAAGAAAGTGATGATTGGTTCTTTAAAGGCTTAGAAATGACTGTTGATTATGATGAAAAATTAAATGAACCGAAATATTTATTTGCAGAGTTATAATAGTTAAATGTGAAAAGGCTGAATTTTTCTTAGAATTCAGTTTTTTTTTTATAAAAAAGCTAAATATGCTATAATTTTTGAAAATTAGGAGGTTGAAGTATACATGTTATCAATAGTAGTCCCTTGCTATAATGAGGAAGAATCTCTTCCGTTGTTTATTAAAGAAGTAGAAAAAGTAGCTGTAAATATCGAACATAAATTAGAGTATATTTTTGTGAACGATGGATCAAAAGATCAAACATTACAAGTATTACGAAAACTCCATGAGGAATTGCCTGACAAAGTAAGATATATCTCTTTTTCAAAAAATTTTGGGAAAGAAGCTGGATTGTATGCTGGTTTACAGGCAGCAAAAGGTGAGTTGATTACTGTCATGGATGCTGATTTACAAGATCCTCCGGAATTATTACCAAAAATGATTAAAATGATTGAAGAATCAGATATTGACTGTGTAGGAACTAGAAGGGCCGACCGTCAAGGTGAGCCACCAATTCGGAGTTTTTTTGCCAAGATGTTTTATAGATTGGTAAATAAATTTGGTGATACAGAAATGGTAGATGGCGCACGTGATTTTCGTTTAATGACTCGTCAAATGGTAAATGCAATTTTAGAGGTTACTGAGTATAATCGTTTTTCAAAAGGAATTTTTAGTTGGGTAGGTTTTAAAACGGAATACATTTCTTATGAGAATCGTGAACGAGTTGCAGGGAAAACATCCTGGTCTTTTTGGAGTCTCTTTAAGTATTCTATAGATGGAATTGTCAATTTTTCAGATGCTCCTTTAACCATCGCATCGGTTATTGGTGCGATTACTTGTCTTGGTGCAGGACTGGCATTGTTATTTATTGTTTTTCGCACTTTGATTTTTGGTGATCAGACAGATGGATGGCCATCACTAGTTTCAATTATTTTATTTGTTAGTGGTATTCAACTTTTGAGTATCGGGATTATTGGTAAATATATCGGTAAAATTTTCTTAGAAACGAAAAAACGTCCAATCTATATCATAAAAGAAACCGAAGAGAAATAAAAGAAGATGGCTTTCACCATCTTCTTTTTAATAGCCAGATTGAATGTTTACGGTATTTTTAGATAAATTTCCTGTAGTGTAAAATGATTTGAAATTCTCGATAAAAATACGCATGAACGCTTTTTGAAAGTGGGGCGTGTACCCTGAAATATGTGGTGTGATTAGTATATTCTCTAGCGTCCATAATGGGTCATTCTCTGATAATGGTTCGTCTTCAAAGACATCTAAAGCTGCAAAATGGATCGAATGATCAACTAGTGCTTGATAAAGTGCAGTCGTATCAACACTTGCCCCCCGACCAACGTTGATAAATGTTGCTGATTGTTTCATAGTTGCAAAGAAGTCATCATCATACAGATGATACGTATCCTCAGTTAGCGGTAAAATATTGATAACGATATCGGCTTTTTGAGTTTGTGGAGCAAGTTCTACAATCGAATAGGTTTCATGAAAGTGATCAATTGCGCGACCATTTGTATTGATACCGATGGGACGGCAGTGCAGAAATTCTAAAGATTTGGCTAATTGTTGGCCAATTTTTCCCGTACCGATAATTAACACACGTAAATCTTGTAAGTTATTAATAGTTAGCTCTTTTTGCCAGACCTGTTTTTGTTGACTACTGATAGCTTCAAAAATACCACGGCTTTGCATGAATAAAATCGCTAACACATGATCAGTAATTGATTGGGCATGTAGCCCACTAGCATTTGATAGTTGGATATGATATTTGGCAAACTCCTTTAAGGGTAAAGTATCAACACCAGCGGAAATAGATTGTACCCATTTTAGGGAAGACGAAGGTCTTAATAACTTATCACCCCAATCTTTAGACCAGCCAATAGTGATCTCAACGTTGTCCCAATCAAATGAATCATGAATCTCTTCTGAGGTGATGAAGTGATAATCAGCAGAAATTTCGCGCATTTGGCGAATAAACTCTTCTCGGAATGAACGAGTGGATAAAATATATTTACTCATAAAACAAACCTCCTTTTCTTTAAGTCTAGCAAATTTTAATAAAAAAAGACATTCCCAAAACGGAAATGTCAGGTAATATTTTTTTCTGGACGAACTGCACGAGTAAAAATAAATAGCGTGCTTAACAAAACAAAAGTACTACTATCAAAGGTATACGTTAAAGCATGCACGATCGTTGCTATTACGACTGGTAAAGTGACACATAGTGTTGCAATTTTTAAGTTATCTACAAATGAATAGCTTACTTGACGGAAACGACAGTAGATATTTCCAAATAAGGTAGCAATCAAAATTGAAGTAATTAGACTTAAAAAGGAAGGATAAAGCGCCACTGCGAAGATAATAACAAAAACCCACCAAGGCAGTTGCTGGTTTTCTAGCACGTTTCGTAACATTTTTCCATTAAGAAGCTTTGAGTCTGTCAGGTCTGCGTATAAAAGCTCTAATTGGTTACTACCTAAAATAGAAGTAGTCGCATCATTGGACGGTAGAGTAACAATTAGTTCCTTAGAAAGCAAGCCAACACTTAAAAAGTTGCCCACCATATCTTTTGAGACATCTTCGGGTGTTCGACGTCCATCGGGATCAAAGGTAAAGATAATTGAATTAGTTTGATAAATAAATCCTTTTTCAGCGTTATCTGTTGTTAGTTTACCATCTGAAATAGTGAAATCAGGAATTTGTTTTGCAATTTCTTGCCCATCCGTTTGAATATCTTTAAAGATTTGTAAGACTTGGAAAGTAATTGGAATCGCAGAGAAAGCACTTAGTAATAAGATATAAGCGACGACTTTTCCTAAGCCAATTTTTCGAGCTTCTTTCAACTGGGGAAAATTAAAAAAAGAGTGTTTTGCAAGTTGAATTAATGACATGATACAATCCCTTCATAAAGTGAATAGTTTAAAATACTAAAGTCTATTGTATCAGAAGATAAATAGAAACAAAATAATAAATAAATAAATTTGATATAAAATGAGGAGAAGACAGGATGAAATTTTTAGTGAAATGTAAAAAACAGCTGGAGGAAAAAAAACTATGGGAAGTTTTTATTTATCTCTTTTTTGGTGGATTAACGACGATTGTTAATATTGCCGTTCATTTTACTTGCTTGGATGTATTTGGCTTTCACTACATGCTAGCAACGGTTATTTCATGGAGTGTATCTGTGCTGTTTGCTTTTGTAACAAATAAACGTTGGGTTTTTCATTCACAGACAAAAAGTAACCTAGAATGGCTGATTGAGTTCTCAAAATTTGTTTTTTATCGTTTACTATCTCTAGTCATGGATATGGGCTGTATGTACGTGTTGATTGAACTAATTCACACCGGAGATATTGTGGCAAAAATCTTTACACAAATCCTTGTGGTTGTTGCTAATTATGTTTTCAGTAAGTTTTTAATTTTTAAACGTAATTGAGAAAAAAAACTAAGCATATTTTTTGAAGAAAATCGCTTTCTCTGATAGTCTTACAGTGTAAATAACTATTTAGGAGGAATTATTCTATGACTTACACATTACCAGATTTACCATACGCTTATGATGCTTTGGAACCTTATATCGACGTGGAAACAATGCATTTACATCATGACAAACACCATAACACTTATGTGACAAACTTAAATGCAGCAATCGAAAAATATCCTGAATTAGGTGGAAAGTCTGTTGAAGATTTAATTTCTGATTTATCAGCAGTTCCTGAAGATATTCGTACAGCAGTACGCAATAATGGTGGTGGACATGCAAACCATACTTTCTTCTGGGAAATCATGGCACCAAATGCTGGTGGCGAGCCTGTAGGTGAACTAAAAGCAGCAATTGATGAAAAATTTGGTAGCTTTGATGCATTCAAAGCAGAATTTAAAGCAGCAGCAACTAGCCGTTTTGGCTCTGGTTGGGCATGGTTAGCTTTAAATAATGGGTTATTAGAAGTAGCTTCTACACCAAACCAAGACTCTCCTTTAATGGATGGTCGCACACCAATTGTTGGTTTAGATGTTTGGGAACATGCGTATTACTTAAACTACAAAAATGTTCGTCCAGATTACATTGATGCTTTTTGGAAAGTAGTCAATTGGGAAAAAGCAAACGAATTATACAACGCAGCAAAATAATCGTTTGAGATACTTAAGCAGGTAGAATTTTTCTATCTGCTTTTTTAAGTTTAATGTAAGGAGTAAAAAGGTGATAGAACGTCGAAAAGTTACCCCACTAGACATTGAGAAATTTCATCCAATCATTACAGAAATCTGGCAAGAGGTCTATACGCCAATTATTGGTGAACAGCAAGTTGCCTATATGCTAGAAAACTATCAAGGGATAGAAGCAATCAGTCGAGAAATACAAAATGGAACACAGTATTATATGTTATTTTCAGAAGGAAGTTGTGTAGGATACACAGCTTATGAAATCAAAAAAGATTACTTATACTTAAGTAAAATTTATATCCATCAAAATTATCGTGGAAAAGGCTTGATGCGTGATGTTTTTGACTGGTATGATCAATTAGGTCAAAAATTACAATTAAATCAACGATTACGAGTGAATCAGAATAATAAACAAGCGATTGCTGTCTATCAGCATCGTGGTTTTCAATTGATAAAAGAGGATATTGCTGATATTGGGCAAGGTTTTTTTATGGTAGATTATCTTTTTGAAAAAACCTATTGCTAACGTTTTCATTTTTGTTATAATATTTATAACGAGAATATTCGTTATTTTACTATTTGGAGGCATTATTTATATGGAACATGGTACAGTTAAATGGTTTAACAATGAAAAAGGTTTTGGATTTATTACAGCTGACAATGGCAATGATGTATTCATCCACTTTTCTGCAATTCAAGGAGACGGATTTAAATCTCTAGAAGAAGGACAAGAAGTAGAATTCAGCATTGTTGAAGGGAACCGCGGTCCTCAAGCAGCTGAAGTAACAAAACTTTAAGAATGGCAACCACAAAGAGAAATCTTTGTGGTTTTTCTTTTGTTGCTATTTTAGCTGTTTTTTGTTATCTTCAATTATATTAAATAATAAATGAGGTCTTAATATGAAACGAGTAATTACTTATGGAACATTTGATTTGTTGCATTATGGACATATAAACTTATTGCGTCGAGCAAAAGAACAAGGTGATTATTTAGTAGTTGCTTTATCAACGGATGAGTTTAATTGGGATGAAAAACAAAAGAAATGCTATTTTTCTTATGAAAAAAGAAAACAATTATTAGAAGCTATCCGTTATGTGGATTTAGTTATTCCAGAAAATAGTTGGGATCAAAAGGTTACTGATGTTAAAGAATATCATATTGATACATTTGTGATGGGCGATGACTGGGCGGGTGAATTTGATTTCATTCAAGACAAAACTGAGGCAGAAGTCCTTTATTTAGCACGTACCCCAGAAATTTCTACGACTCAAATCAAAAAAGATTTAAAATTAAATGAAAACTAAGTCGAGACTTCTCGACTTTTTTAATGTTTCCTTTACTTTCTAAAGGATAAATGTTCCTTTGCAAAAAAATGTGGTATGATAACTATGATTTTTTATTGTTTATAAGAGTTTTTGAGGATGGATGAATAAATTGAAAAATAATGAAATCAAAGTAAGAAGTACACTTGTTACAAAAGAGTACGATCTGTATAAGAAAAAATCAGATAAAATCAAAGCACTTTTTAAATTTTATCATCGAAATGTTCCGCGCTTTTGGGCATTAAAAGGTGTGAATTTTGAAGTGAAGGCTGGCGAATCAGTTGGAATTATTGGGATTAATGGTTCTGGAAAATCAACCTTATCCAATGTGATTAGTGGAATTATTCCTCCAACATCAGGTACTATGGAAGTGAATGGCGAAACATCGATTATATCGATTGGTGCTGGATTAAAATTTCAATTAACTGGGATGGAAAATATTCGTCTAAAAGGTTTAATGTCTGGAATGACTAATAAAGAAATTGATGAAAAACTAGATGAAATTATTGCATTCGCTGATTTGGGTGATTTTATCAATCAACCTGTCAAAAGCTATTCAAGTGGGATGCGTTCACGTTTAGGTTTTGCTATTGCCGTCCATAATAATCCAGACATTTTAGTTATTGATGAAGCGTTGTCAGTAGGTGATGAAACATTTTATCAAAAATGTGTAGATAAAATTATGGAATTTAAAGCCCAAGGTAAGACTATTTTCTTTGTCAGCCATGCTTTAGGACAGGTTGAGAAATTATGTGATAAAACAATCTGGATGCACTATGGTGATTTAAGAATGTTTGGTCCAACGAATGAAGTGATGAAAGAATATCGTCAATTTATCGAATGGTTTAAGAAACAACCCAAAGTTGAGCAGAAAAAATATCAAGATACTCAAAAAGAGGCGCAAAAAGCTTTCAATTTAGAAGAATTAGCTGAGCGTGTTGCTAAAGGAGATGCTCAATTAGAAGCACAGCAACTTTCTGAAAAAGCTGTTGATAAAAATTTAAAACGTACACCTTTAGGAGAAAAAATGACAGTTGGCACAAAGCTGCTATTAACTGGAACCATTCTAGCTACGCTATTTTGTACACTAGTATCATTTAGTGGACGTTCGTTAACTTATTCAGTTGAACATCCGGTAGAGGTTATTACAAGTATTTTTAAATAATAGAAATAAATTGAGTATTCAATTTAGATAGAAAAGGAAGAGTTTTGTGAAAGAAATTGTCGCTGTTATCAAAGAACAGTTCCAACATATGGGTATGATATTTCGTATGTCTCGCTATGAAGACAAAGCGACGTATCAGAGCCATTACTTGGGTCTAGCCTGGCAAATTTTGAATCCGGCTATTCAAGTTGGAATTTATTATTTAGTGTTTGGGGTAGGAGTCAATCAAGGTAGAGAAATTTCCGGAGTTCCATTTATTGTTTGGATGTTAATTGGGATTACGGTGTGGTTTTATGTGAATTCATCTATCTTGGGTGCCTCGAATAGTATTCATCGTCAAGTCGGTATGGTTGCAAAAATGAAATTTCCAGTGAGCGTATTGCCAACAATTAATATTGTTAGTAACTTATCCTCCTATTTTCCAATGTTAGCAATTGTCGTTATTACCGTATTAGGTTTTGGCGGTACACCTACATTGTATTGGTTGCAGTACATTTATTACTTTTTCTGTATGTTTGTATTTTTATTTGCATTTGGTTTGTTAAATGCTACCATCACAGTTTTGATTCGAGATTATCATATTTTCTTACAATCTGTGTTACGTTTACTATTTTATGTTTCAGGTCCTATCTGGGACATTCAAAATAGAAATCTACCACCTATGTTAGTTAAAATTTTACGAATTAATCCTATTTATTACATTATTGAAGGTTTTAGAGATACATTTTTAAATCGTGCTTGGTTCTGGGAAAAAACAACATATGGGTTTGTTTTCTGGGGAATTGTATTGATTTTATTAATTTTAGGAAGTCATTTACACATGAAATTCCGTGCGAAGTTTGTAGATTATATTTAAAGAGATGGCTTTCCATCTCTTTTTCATTTATGTTTCAAAATTATTAAGTTTATGTAATAAAATTATTGTGATATTGATACAGATTCTAAATTATGGCAAAATTTAAACGGTTGCTCTATTAGAAAGAGGTGCAGAATGCGTTTATATCAAAAAGTAGTTATAGGAATTTTAGGCATACTAGCTACAGTTGTTATTGGTTTTACCATTTATGGTATGCGTGCGTTTGATGATATCAATGATGTTATTGACAATATTAGTCAAGCTGCCAATAGGAAAACAAAGAAACGAGATGTAGCAGTAAGTATTGAAGACCGAGATCCTTTTTCCATCCTTTTATTAGGTATTGATACTGGAGCACTTGGTAGAACTGATCAAGGACGTTCAGATAGTATGATGGTGGTCACAGTGAATCCTGAGAAAAAGGAATCCACAATTGTCAGCTTAGACCGTGATATTTTGGCTGACATGTTAGATGGTGTAACTTTTGATAAGTTAAATCATGCGTATGCCTATGGTGGCGTGGAACTGGCAATGGATGCTGTAGAAAAATTATTAGATATTCCAATTGACCATTACGTAACGATTAATATGCAAGGTATGCGTGATTTAATTGATGCAGTGGGTGGAATTGAAGTAAATAATAAAATTGACTTTACTCTAGAAAAAGTTCACGTCCCAGCAGGAAAGATTACCTTAGATGGCAAAACCGGGTTGGCATATGCCAGAATGCGTTATGATGATCCAGAAGGTGATATTGGTCGCCAACGTCGCCAACGTGAAGTTGTTACAAAAATTGTAAAAAAAGTACTAAGTTTAGATGGTGTTAGTAACTATCAAAAAATCTTAAAAGCTGTAGAAAAAAATTCTAAAACAGATTTAACTTGGAATGATATGCTAGATATTGCGACTAACTATTATCCAGCCTTCAACACAATTGAACAACATCAATTAGAAGGCAATGGACAAATGATGAACGGTGTTTATTATCAAATTTTAGGTATTACAGAATTATTGAATGTGCAAAATATTCTAAAAGAACAATTGGAACTACCAACAAATAAAACACTTGAGATAGATTCTCAATTCCAATATTCTTACAATGGTTATATTGGGAATCAGTTTTATGATGATTCAGTGGACGGTCTTGACCATACGTCAGTCGCTGATCCTGAAGATGAACCTTATTATGATAATAGTGAAAGCATTGAAGTAGAAGAAACAACAGACTTTGCTTATTAAGAAAAAGCGGCTCATAAGGAGTCGCTTTTTTAGTTGTCCACAAATGAGATAACAGTCTGTAATGTTTCACGAATGAATGCCTATTTATAAGAAAAAAACTTAGAAAACATTTTTTTTGTGAAACAAATCGTTGTTTGGTAAAAAAATGTTGGATTTTCTATAAGTATAAACATTTTCGCTTTTTTTAATTTTTTTTTTTGGTAAAATAAGACAGTAGCTTGAGTATGGAAGGAATGTCATCATGCAGAAATTTAAAAAGAACTTCTCTGGAAATAACAGTCGAAAATCACATGTTCCTTTTCGATTAAATTTATTATTTTTCGTTATCTTTACATTATTTGTGATCTTAATTGCTCAATTAGGGCATTTACAAATTATAAATAGCAATCAGCTAGAGGAGCAATTAAAAGCTTCATCGGTCATCACTATTCAAGGAAGTACCCCTCGTGGAATGATTTACGATGCTTCAGGTGAAGCATTGGTAGAAAATGAAGCGAATGCTGCTATTACTTTTACTCGTGGAATTGAAATGACTGCGAATGATTTATTGGATATTGCGACACATTTAAATGAATTAATTGATATTGAAGCAGATACTTCTTTAACAGAACGCGACTTGAAAGATTTTTGGCTAGCAAATAAAGAAAATTTGAATGAAGCAAGAGACCGATTAACGTCCAAAGAAAAATTAGCTGGTTCATCTAAAGAATATGAATTTCTAGTTGAAAAAGTATCGAATGATGAAATTCAATTTGATGCGGAACAACTAAAGGTGGCAACTATTTTTAAACGTTTAAATAGTGCGCAACAATTAAAAACAGTTTTTGTTAAAAACAAAAAAGTCACAGATAAAGAATTGGCATTAGTTTCTGAACGCGCTCAAGAATTACCAGGAGTTTCTACAGGCACAGACTGGACAAGAGAACTACGTACAGGAAATGAGTCACTAAAAAGCATGATTGGTCGTGTATCTACAGAAGGGTTACAAGCCGAAAATGCGGAAGAATACTTGGCTAAAGGATATGCATTAAACGATCGAGTAGGAACTAGTTTTTTAGAAAAACAATATGAGGAAGTCTTACAAGGAGTTAAATCTCAACAAGAAATTAAAGTAGGCAATGATGGTACTATTGAAAGTCAAAAAGAAATCTCTCCAGGAGAGAAGGGTGATAATTTAGTACTAACCGTTGATACAGCCTTTCAAGAAAAAGTTGATGAACTTGTTAAAAATCTTTATCAAAATCTAATTGATACAAAAGTAGCTGAATATTCACCAGGAATTTATGTTGTTGCTATGAATCCCAAAACTGGCGGAATTATGGCAATGTCAGGGTATCATCATGACGTTGAGACCAATGAGCTATCTGAAAATTCTATTGGTACGTATCAAGCGGCATTTGAACCTGGGTCTGTTATGAAAGCTGCCACAATTACGGCTGGTTGGGAAAATGATGTAATAAATGGGAATCAAGTTTTATATGATCAACCAATCTACCTTCCTGGAAGCACGAAAGCTTCTATTTTTAACAAACTAGGATATAATAATCGTAATTTAGATGTAGTTCAAGCACTCGAACTATCCTCAAACTCTTATATGATTCAAATAGCTTTACGCTTAATGAATATTGATTACCAAGGTGGAGATTTGTATATTCCTGGAGTAACAAGTCAAGAAGATACGTATAAGAAACTCCGTACGGCGATGGGTTCTTATGGTTTAGGTGTTAAAACTGGCATTGATTTACCAAATGAAGAAACAGGATTGCAACCAAGTGTGTCCAGTTTATCTGATAAAAATAATGATGCAGGGAAAGTTCTGGATTTGGCTTTTGGACAATTTGATACATACACTGCAATGCAACTTGCACAATATGTTTCTACAGTAGCTAATGGCGGACAACGTATGGAACCTCACTTAGTTTCAGGTATTTATGAAAATAATCAAAACGGTAACTTAGGTGAACTAAAGAAAGAGATTGAACCGAACGTTTTAAATAAAATTGATATTTCAGCTGAAAATATGAAATTATTACAAGAAGGGTTTTATCAAGTTGTCCATGGAAATGATCCTTATACAACGGCACGTTCATTAACGGCAGCTAAGATGGATTTAGCAGCAAAAACAGGAACTGCTGAACGGGTTATTTATGTTGAAGGCAAGCCCGTTGATGTCGATAACTTGAATATGGTAGCTTATGGTCCATATTATGACCCTGAGATTGCTGTGTCTGTTGTCATTCCCCAGTTAAAAGGAGAGAATCGTGGTACACCGAACTTAGATTTAACGCGTCAAATCATGGATGCTTATTACGATTTATATTTAGCTGAGTAATAGAAAAGATAGGTACGCTTCAGTATCTATCTTTTTTTTGAGAAAAAAGTTATTGACAAATAGTTAGGTACCAAACTATAATTGATTGCGCGAGGAACGTTAGGTACCTAATTAAAAACTTTTGCCTAATTTTCACAAGATCAATATTGAGAATTGTTTAAGCTAAGTAGTTCCTTTATGTTCGTGAAAACGCTAAGTATAAAGTATAATAAATTAGATGCAAAACTTAAGGAAAGAAGATGGTCCGATGGAATTTATTGAACTACTAATTATCATTGCATTAACAATTACTTTCTCAAACATTTTGAGTAAAGTAATGCCTACAATCCCAATCTTTTTTGCCCAAATTTTTCTAGGTATTCTCTTAGGAATGTCAAAATATGGGCATGAAATTACGTTTGAACCAGAGATTTTTTTGGTTATGATTATTGCGCCCCTCTTATTTAGGGAAGGAGAAGAGGCTAATATTTCTTCTATTGCGAAAAATTTTTCAACAATTTTATTTTTAGCATTCGGTGGAGTTATTTTGACCTTACTAGCAGTAGGGTTCACCTTACACGCATTTTTCCCTACAATTCCGCTAGCAGCTTGTTTAGCTTTTGGTGCTGCTTTAGGTCCAACCGATGCTGTGGCAGTAGGATCGCTCTCTAAAAAGCTCAAAATGCCTAGTAAGGTTATTAACATCTTAAATGGCGAAGGGTTACTAAATGATGCATCTGGTGTGACAGCTTTTCAATTTGCTGTAGCAGCATTGTTAACGGGAACTTTTTCTGTAGTAGATGCTTCAGTAACTTTAGTTTTATCTAGTATTGGTGGAGCTTTAGTTGGGATAGGCGTTGTTTGGATTAAAAATCGTATTCTTAATTTTATTGAACAAGCAGCTGCTAAGGATGTAATCAGTTATTTGTTAATTGAACTACTATTGCCTTTTGTTGTTTATGTAATTGCAGAAATTATTGGTGTATCAGGAATTATTGCAGCAGTAGTTGCTGGTGTCTTACAGTCAAGAAGCCATCAACGAGTTACTTTATTTGATGCACAATTAGCGAATGTTTCTGAGAATATTTGGAGTACTATTGGTTTTACTTTAAACGCGCTTGTCTTCTTATTTTTAGGAATTGAATTATCAGAAGTTATTTCACCAGTCTGGACAGATCGTACATATTCAAACGGCTGGTTATTGATGATTGTTTTATTAATTACGGCAGTAGTATTTTTAGTTCGTTTTTTATTCGTCCGTGGTTTTTATTTAGTAAAAGAGCATACATCTGCTGAAAAAACAACTTCACGTGAGATATTATTACTGACTTTTGGTGGAGTAAAAGGAACAGTCAGTTTAGCAGCTATTTTTATTTTACCTTTATCTGTAAATGGTGTGGCATTCGAACAACGTGCATTATTGTTATTTTTAACTGCTTGCGTTATTTTTGTTAGTCTAACCATTGGGATGTTTATTTTACCGCTTCTTTCTGATGGAGAATATGAACGTCCAGTTGATTTAAAAGAATTAGACGTATTGAATACAGTCATTAAATATTTACAACAAAAATTAATGAGAAATTCTCTTTCAGAAGAGGAAGAAACGGCTATTGAAGCAATTATTGATCAATACCGTATGCGTATATGGGAATTAACAACTGAAGGAATGACTGAAAGCGATCAGAAAAAAGTTCAAGAATTGCAAGCTTGGATGTTGACAATTGAACAACAAGGCTTGGATGAAATGTATCAAAAAGGTGAAATTAGTCATACCAGTTATGCTATTTATAACCGTTTGTTAGATCGTTATGAATTTAAAAATGAAAAGAGATTCTTGTCATTTATTAGTTTATGGTTATTAATTGGTCGTCGTTTATTACGTATGCTATTACATCCAAAACGTTTTTGGCGTCTAAAACGTGATCGTGATTTTCTGAAAAATTCTAAAATTAATGTAAATGAATTGAAATATATTTATGATACGAATACGTTGCGAATTAATCAACGTTTAGAATCAAAAGAAGAAAAGGTCAGCAAAACTGTCTTGTCCTTTCTTGCTGGTCGTCGTGAGATGTTATTAAAACGGATGTATCATCGTAATGTTGTTTCAATGGTTTCAATTGAAAAAAGTCCAATTTATGAACGTGAGCTGCTCAATGGTTATACTTATGAACGTCGGACAATCGATGAATTTGAGCGAGAAGATAAGATTTCTTCTTTATTAGCCAATAGTTACCGTCAAAAGGTTAACTTATTAGAATCATTTGCAATTAGTAAAAATTTACATTAGTATTTAACGAGCTTGTAATATAAGTAAAACTGAAAAATATCTGATGGATGGTAGATTCATTTGACCAGACTTTGGGATATTTTACAGTTAAACAAACTTATATCGCAGGTTCGTTTTGTGTTACAATAGCGAAAGGAAATGGAGGGGATTCTGTGAAGGAATTAAAAGTAAGTGAGTTGACCAAAACTTACGGAGAAAAAACGCTTTTTGATCAGATTTCCTTTTTAATCCATGAGCGAGATCGCATTGGATTAATCGGAGTAAATGGAACTGGAAAAACTAGTTTATTAGGAATTTTAGCAGGAAAAGATAGTGGTGATGGTGATCGCCAACAAGTATTTTATCCAAGCGATTATCGAATCGGTTATTTGTCGCAAAATACTGTTTTTGATAAAAACCAAACTGTTTTAGAAGCGGTCTTTCAAGGAGAAAGTGAGCAACTAAAAACAGTTAAGCGATATGAAAAAGCTCTATTGGAACTTGAGACAAATGGTTCAGATGCTCAGGTTCAAAAAGAATATACATTAGCCGAAGAAGCAATGAACGAAAAAGATGCTTGGTTAACAGATACAAATGCTAAAATTATTTTACAAAAATTAGGGATTCATCAATTAGATAAACGCGTAAGCGAGTTATCTGGTGGTCAACAAAAACGTGTAGGCTTAGCCCAAGTTTTAATCGATGAACCAGATTTATTATTATTAGATGAGCCTACTAACCATCTTGACTATGAGGCAATTCAGTGGTTAGAAGGATATTTGAATCAGTATCGTGGCGCTCTTTTGATGGTTACGCATGATCGTTATTTTTTAGATCGTGTAACTAATCGTATTTTTGAATTATCTTTTGGAAAACTTTATGAATATCAAGGAAACTATGAAGCGTATGTATTCGCTCGTGCTGAGCGAGAGCGAGTAGAGAGTGAACAAGAGCAAAAACGCCAACAGTTATATAAACAAGAACTTTCATGGATGCGTGCAGGTGTAAAAGCGCGCACGACGAAACAACAAGCCCGAATTAACCGTTTCGAAGACTTAAAAGAAAATCTTCACCAAGTGAAAACAAATGGAGAAGTTGAAATTGATATTGCAACAAAGCGTTTAGGAAAAAAAGTGTTGGAAATCAAAGATGGAATCTATCATATTGAAAATCAAACGATCCTAAATCATTTTAATTTGTTGATTCAATCCAGAGAACGTTTAGGGATTACTGGAGAAAACGGCGCAGGAAAGTCCACGTTATTAAATATTTTAGCAAGTCGTTTATTTTTAGAACAAGGAGAATTAGTTGTAGGTGAAACTGTTCGTTTAGCTTATTATACACAGCAAAATGAAGCGATGGATAATGACCAACGGATGATTGCATATTTACAAGAAGCTGCAGAAGAAGTTAAACGTAGTGATGGTACACAAATCAGTGTAGCTGAAATGTTAGAACGCTTTTTATTTCCACGTTTTATGCATGGAACGAAAATCGGGAAACTATCTGGTGGAGAAAAACGCCGCTTATATCTATTGAAATTACTAATTGGTCAGCCAAATGTTTTGTTACTGGATGAACCAACTAATGATTTAGATATTGATACATTAACAATTCTAGAAGACTATTTACAGTCTTTTCCAGGCGCTGTCATCACAGTATCACATGATCGTTATTTCCTAGATAAAGTAGCAGAAAAATTGCTTGTTTTTAAAGGGCAAGGGAAGATAGATACTTATTTTGGTTCGATTAATGAATACTTGGCAGAAGAACCTAAAGAAGTGGCAATCAAAATAAAAAATCTTGAAAAACAACCAGAGAAAAAAGTTAAAAAGAAATTAAGTTATATGGAAAAAAAAGAATGGGAAACCATTGAAGAGGACATTGCAAAGCTAGAAGAAAAAATAGACATGTACACAGAAGACATGAATCATCAAGGTGATAATTTTACAAAATTACAAGAGTTACAAAATGCAGTAACAGAAACCGAGAAATTATTAGATGAAAAAATGGAACGTTGGGCATATTTGAGCGAATTGGCAGACGAATAGGAGGAGAATAAATGGAACAAGCATACCTTGACCTAGGTAAAAAAATACTTGAAGAAGGCAATCAGAAAGGCGACCGAACAGGTACAGGCACTAAAAGTATTTTTGGTCATCAAATGCGTTTTGATTTACAACAAGGCTTCCCACTATTAACGACGAAACGTGTTCCTTTTGGCTTAATTAAAAGTGAGCTATTATGGTTTTTAAAAGGCGATACTAATATTCGCTATTTATTACAACATAATAATCATATTTGGGATGAATGGGCATTTGAGCGCTATGTCAAGAGCTCTGATTATCAAGGCCCTGATATGACAGATTTTGGTCATCGTTGCTTAGTTGATGAGGCGTTTAATGAAATTTACCAAAAAGAATTAAAAACTTTTTGTCAAAAAATTGTAGATGATCAAGCGTTTGCTATGCAGCACGGTGATTTGGGAAAAGTATATGGTTATCAGTGGCGTCATTGGGAAACTGCTAATGGTGGTTTCATTGACCAAATTCGAGATGTAGTAACCATGATTAAAGAGACTCCAGATTCAAGACGGTTAATTGTTTCGGCATGGAATCCAGAAGATGTTCCTAGCATGGCTTTACCACCCTGTCACACGATTTTTCAATTCTACGTTAATGATGGTAAATTAAGTTGTCAATTGTATCAACGGAGTGCAGATGTCTTTTTAGGTGTCCCTTTTAATATTGCCAGTTATGCTTTGTTAACACATTTAATTGCTCATGAAACAGGATTGGAAGTCGGAGAATTTGTGCATACCTTAGGCGATGCGCATCTTTATAACAATCATTTTGATCAAATGAAGGAACAGTTAGCGCGTGAGGTACGTCCTGCACCAAAATTGATTTTGAATGAAGAAAAACAATCAATTTTCGATTTCAAAATGACAGATATTACTCTTGAAGGATATGATCCGCATCCAGCAATTAAAGCACCGATTGCAGTATAAGGGAAAGAAGGGAAAACAGATGTTAGTAGCACTTTGGGCACAAGATAGAAATGGTCTCATTGGAAAAGATAATCAGCTTCCATGGAGTTTACCAGCAGACCTGAAATTTTTTAAAGAGACAACAATTGGTAACACGATTGTCATGGGGAGAAAAACATTTGAAGGTATGGGAAAACGTGTGTTACCATCTCGTCAAACAATTATTTTAACGAGAGATAAAAATTATCAGAGTGAAGGGGTGCTAGTGATGCATACCGCAGCAGAGCTACTTGATTACGCTAATCAAGTAGAGCATCCCGTCTATATTATTGGTGGGGCGTTAATTTTTAAAGATTATTTGCAGTATTGCGATCAATTACTTCGAACAATGATTGATGAAGAGTTTACAGGAGATATTTATATGCCAGAAATTGACTGGTCTCAATGGCAATTGGTTCAGTCAACAGAAGGCACAGTGGATGAGAAAAATAGATATGCGCATCGCTATGAAACATTTGAGCGTAAATAAAAAGTAGCAGTTCGATTATGTAGTGACCCCGAAAGTTAGAACGAAAATCTAACATTTTGGGGGTCTGTACATTCCGAGCTGCTACTTTTTTAAGTGAAAAATAAAACAGAAAAATACATGAGACCGGCGCCTAACATAACAAATAAATGCCAGACTACGTGCATAAAGCGTACATTTTTCAAGCTATAAAATAATGCGCCAACTGTATAAGAAACTCCGCCACTAGCTAAGAGAATAGCTCCCCAAAGTCCGAGTGATTGAGTCAATGGGCGAAAGGCTAATAAGCACAACCACCCCATAATGATATAAATAATGGTTGAAATTTTCGAGACGGTTTCTTGTTTGTGGAGCGTAATTGATTTGTAGACGACACCACTAATTGCTAGTAACCAAATCGCTACAAATAAGGTCCAGCCTAACCAGCCTTGAATACTCAATAAACAAAATGGTGTGTAGCTACCAGCGATTAATAAAAAAATTGATGCATGGTCAAACACTTGGAAGACTTTTTTTGCTTTTGTAAAAATTAAGCTATGGAACAATGTTGAAAATAAAAATAACAAAATCATCATCGAACCATAAATTGCGTAAGAAACAACATGAATTGGAGAATGTAGATGTGCTCCTTTGACTAATAAAATGACCAGTCCTGCAATGCTAAGTCCAAAACCTACGCCATGTGTGACGGCATTTAATACTTCATTAACGATGAGATATTTACGAGTAAATTTAGATGTTTCCATAAACGCCTGCCTCTTTTCATTTGGAAATTAGTTAAGTTAGATGAAAAAACAATTTTTGTCTGTTATACTTATAGACAAGAAATGGTTCATTAGTATTCTAACACGAAATAGGACCAGTGTTAAAGAGAGAGTGAAAGAAGAATGGGAAATCTTAAGATAGTTACTGATTCATCTTGTACAATGGAAAAAAGTGTAAGAGATCAGTTGAATATTCATGTAGTGCCGTTATCAGTAATGATTGATGGTGTTGTGTATCGTGATGACGATCAACTACCTGGAGAAAAATTCATGGAAATGATGTCAACTTCCAAAGAATTACCAAAAACAAGTCAACCACCAATTGGTGAATTTGCTGAATTGTATGATGAATTAGGAGAAGATGGTAGTGAAATTCTATCAATTCATATGACAAAAGCATTAAGCGGTACCGTCGAAGCTGCTAGACAAGCGGGTAATCTTTCAAAAAGTAATGTAACAGTTGTAGAAACTGATATGACAGACCAAGGACTATCTTTTGCAGTGATTCGAGCGGCAGAATTAGCACAAGAAGGTAAAACGTTAGATGAAGTTTTACCAGTTGTTAAAAATATTTTAAGTAATACTAAATTATTTATTGGCTTATCGACATTGGAAAATCTAGTTAAAGGTGGCCGTATTAGTCGTGCAAAAGGAATGATTTCTAGTTTCTTGAATATGCGTGTGATTATGGAATTGAAAAATTCTGAATTGATTCCAGTTGTTAAAGGCAGAGGCGCAAAGACATTCAACAAGTGGTTTGAACAATTAAAAAATGAATTAAAAAATAACCCAGCAGTGAAACAAATCGGTATCTCCTATGCAGGTGGCTTAGAACAATCTGAAAAATTCAAAAATGAATTGCAAGAAATATTTCCTCAAATGGATATTTGTTTACTGCATACGACACCAATAATTGCAACGCATACAGGTGAAGGTGCATTTGCAATTATGTATTATACTGAATAGTCAAAGGAGCATCTTTTTAGGTGCTTTTTTTGTTTAAGAATAGTTTACTTAAAGAACACTTAGTATGTTTTTTTGGTTATTTTCTGATAAAATAGCAGAGAAATCAGAAGAGGGAGGGACGCAAATGTGAAGATTCAAAAAATAATAGGGCCAATGATTGCCGTTTTTTTGCTGGCATTTTTGACATTTTTGGTCCTTCAGCAAATTTTTCCTAAAGTTCAACCACGATTAAATGGACCAAGTCAAGTCGCTACAGAAAAATATAAAGAAACGATTCGTTATACTGCCTTAGGTGATTCTTTGACAGAAGGAATTGGTGATGATACCAAACGTGGTGGGTTTGTCCCCATTGTTGCTAACGCTTTGCAAGAAGAGTTTCAGTTAACAAGTGTAGAGGTTGAAAATTATGGTGTTGCTGGTGAGCGTAGTGACCAAATTTATAAACGTTTGCAAAAAGAAACTGAGATTCAAAAAGATATGGCAGAATCTGATATTATCACGCTAACCGTTGGCGGAAATGATTTAATGAAAGTAATTCAAAATAATATTTTTGGCTTATCAACTAAGACATTTGACAAGCCATTAAAGAAATATCAAGCGCAATTAACTGAACTGTTAGCAGATTTACGAAATCTAAACCCTCAAGCACCCATTTATGTACTTGGAGTGTACAATCCATTCTATGTCAACTTTCCAGAAATTACAGATATGCAAACAATTGTAGATAATTGGAATGAAGGTACAAAAGAAATAGTTGCAAAAAACCAGAATACCTATTTTATTCCAATTAATGAGTTGATTGCTTCAGGATTAGGCGAACCAACTATTGCAATTCAAGAGGAATCTAGTTCAACAGAGACAGGTAATGATTTGAGCATTGTTAAAAATAATGTGTTGTATGACAAGGATAAATTTCATCCTAACAACATCGGTTATCAATTAATGGCAAAAGCAGTCAAAGATGAAATAGTTAGCACCAAAAATGAATGGTTGCTAAAGGAGCGTGAGTAGATGACACCAGAAGAAAAACCAACGATGGAAAAATCTTTTTCGTGGAAAGCATGGAATAAATGGAAAGTTGCTTTTTTTGTATTAATTGGTATTGTAATAGGCAGCAGTATTTTTTTATTCACACGAATTACGGAAAAAAGAGATTTTACAAAACATGACATTCCTGCGTTGGTTGAACGTGAAGGCAGTCCGGTTTTAAATATCCGTAGTAACAAAGAACAAATCAACTCGTTGATTGACTTTTACTTAGAGGAATATCAAAAAGATTCTGATGTAAAGTATACCTTTCGTTTGGAAAATGAAGCCTTATTGACAGGTGAATTTAAAATTTTAGGCTTTCCAGTAACATTTTATCTTTATTTTGATCCGTATGTGATGGATAATGGGAATGTACAATTGAAAGCGAAAAGTTTATCAATTGGCACACTTGGCGTACCGATTGCTGAGGTCATGAAAATGATTCAACGGAATTATGATATGCCAAAATGGATTGAGATTGATCCTAAAGAAGAGACTGTGATGTTGCGTTTAGATCAATTTCGTATGCAAAATGGTTTGTTCTTAAAAGCAGACAAAATAAATTTGGTTGATGATGAGATTCAAGTGAGTTTATATTTACCTGAATCCAAAGAAAAGGAGTGACAAAGATGGAAAGAGCTATTTTTGCAGGAGGTTGTTTTTGGTGTATGATACAACCTTTTGATGAATTACCAGGAATTCATTCAGTAATGTCAGGATATACAGCTGGTCATGTGGAAAATCCAACATATGAGCAAGTATGTAGTCATACAACGGGTCATACAGAAGCAGTAGAAATTATTTTTGATCCAGAACTAATTTCTTTTAAAGATTTGGTAGAAATTTATTGGCAGCAAACAGATCCAACAGATGCGTTTGGTCAATTTGAAGATCGTGGAGATAACTATCGTCCAGTAATTTTCTATTTTAATGAAGAACAAAAGAACATCGCAGAAGCAAGCAAGCAGGCATTACAAGATTCTGGTCGTTTTGATAAACCGATTGTCACAAGTATTGAACCAGCCCATCCGTTTTATCCAGCAGAATTGTATCATCAAGACTATTACAAGAAAAATCCGACTAACTTTGAGCGTAGTCATGCCCGAAGAGAAGCATTTTTAAAAGAGAATTGGTGAGAATATGAGAAGAAGTTTTTATCAGTATTTGATGACGTTGAAGGGACCAAGTCATACAGATGAAGCCCAAATTTTTGCAACAGAAGCAAGTCATGATATTCAATTTCCTAAGCATACAGATAATTATGATGAAATTTCTAATTATTTAGAAATGAATGTCAATTATTTAGAAAATATGGATATCTTTGATCGTATTTGGGAAAAATATCTTGAAAATAATAGATAAGTAAAAGGAGGCGGAAAAGTCATAATAGACTTTTGTACCGTCTTCTTTTTTCTTGTGGTATGATGCAAAGTATAGAAATACTCATGGTATAAAAATGGAGGAAACACATGCAAAATAAACAAATACCTTTTCATAGATATATTATTTCACTCATTTGTGTAGCAATTATTTCCGGTGGCGGAGTATATGTCGCTACTAATTCAGGAGTTACTTTAGCTTCGGATGAAGAGGATGAGTTACAAAAAATTCATACCTTATATCACACGTTACAAGAAGACTATTATCAAAAAGTTGATAAGGATACTTTGGTAGAAGGTGCGCTCAAAGGGATGACTGAAGCATTAAATGATCCATATACTACTTATTTGGGTAAAGAAGAAGCGGAGCAATTATCCAATTCTTTAGCTGATAGTTTTGAAGGAATTGGTGCGACACTTACTTTAGTAGATAATATACCTGAAGTTGCACAAGCACCAGTCAAAGATAGCCCAGCTGAAAAATCTGGTTTAAAAGTTCATGATAAGATTTTAAAAGTTGATGGTAAAGAAACAATTGGGCAGACACTAAATGAAGTGGTACAGTCGATTCGTGGTGAAAAAAATACTCAAGTAGTCTTAACCATTCAACGTGCAGATAAAATGTTTGATATTGAAATAACTCGTGGGAAAATTCCAATTGCTTCTTTAACCGCAGAAATGGATAAAAATCAATCGATTGGTAAGATTCAAATTGCTAGCTTTAACGAAAGTACTGCTCGTGAATTACAAGAAGCAATTGAGAAGTTACGCAAAGAAGGAGCACAATCGTTTATCATTGATTTGCGTCAAAATCCTGGGGGCTATTTAAGTCAAGTGGAAGCGATGGCAAGTATGTTTTTAAAAGATGGTCAAACTATCGTGCAATTTGCAAGTGATGATCAAATCGTTGGTTCAAGTAAAGCTTCTAGCGACTTAGATGGTGGTTTTAAAGTGACTGAACCTGTGGCGGTATTAGTAGATGGTGGGAGTGCATCAGCATCAGAAATTTTTGCGGCTGCTTTAAAAGAATCAGCTAAGGCACCAGTCATTGGAACCAAAACTTTTGGAAAAGGTACCGTTCAAGCAGTGAATGGCTTTGGTGATCAGAGTGAACTAAAAATGACCGTTCAAAAATGGTTGACGCCATCTGGGGAATGGATCAATGAAAAAGGCTTGAATCCAACTATTGAAGTTGATTTTCCAGAGTACGCCTATCTACCACCTTTACCAAAAAATGAAACACTAAAAAAAGGAATGACATCTGAAGAAGTCGGAAATTTAAATACATTTTTACATGTGTTGGGGTATCAAACACAAGGAGATACTTTTAATGATACAACAGAACAAGCAATCAAAGATTTGCAATCATCCAATGAATTAAAAGAAACTGGTGAAGTAGATGCGGAAACGGCAATTGTTATTGAATTGAAGATAACGGACCAATTGCGCAAAACTGATCAAATGTATGATAAAGCAGTTGAAGTATTGATGGAAGAGTCAGCGCAATGATAAAAACAGTGAATAAAGATCGTTTTTTTGAAATATTTTGGATGATTTTAAAGTATACATTTGTTGCAGGTGCATTAGCATTACTGATTCGGGGATTTTTACTGATTCCCGTTCCTGTAGAAGGAAATTCGATGGAAACGACTTTACAACAAGGAGATATGGTTGTCGTTGAAAAAATTTCTGAGATTAAGCGTTTTGATATTATTGTCTTTCAACTTTCCGATGGAACAACCTATATTAAACGAGTAATTGGCTTACCTGGAGAGGCTGTTAGTTATGTGGATGATCAGCTGTATATTAATGGTAAGGAAGTTAAAGAGCCCTTTTTAGAAAAGAATTTAGCAGAAAATGAAGAGCCCATTCCTTTTACGTATGATTTTAAATTTGAAGAATTAATGGGGGTAGAAAAATTAGGAAAAGACAGTTATTTTGTTATTGGAGACAACCGTCGTTTATCCAAAGATAGTCGCTCATTTGGGGCGGTTTCTGAAGATAATATTTTAGGGAAAGCTCGTTTTGTCTACTATCCATTTACACATATCAAATTTATTTAACTCACCAAAATTTTGGTGAGTTTTTTTGACATATTCAAATTTATAATTGGTCATAAAAAACAACCTCCAAAAGTTAGCTTTTTTAAGCTAACTTTTGAAGGCTGTTTCACTAGAGAGAGGTGTTACTTATGAAAGATATTGCTTAACAGGCGCAAATGTTTTGCGATGGATAGGGCTGATTCCATGGGCTGCTAATCCATCAAGATGAAGTTTTGTCCCATAACCAGCATTTTTATCAAAACCATAATGAGGATATAGCTTATGGTAGTCTTTCATGAGATGATCTCGATAAACTTTCGCAATGATACTAGCTGCTGCAATTGAGATTGAGCGTGCATCACCTTTAATGATTTTTTCTTGTGGTAAAGGTACATCTAGTGACATCGCATCAATCAGTAAGTGGTTTGGTTGTGGTGTCAATTGAGTGATTGCTTGTATCATTGCTTGTTTACTTGCTTGATAAATATTTAATTGATCAATTTCCTCTGGAGAAAGGATGCCAATACCAATTGAAATGGCTTGTTTTTGAATTTCTTTTGCGAGTAACTCACGCTTTTTTTCAGAAAGTTGTTTTGAGTCATTTAGACCCAAGATTTCACAATTATGCGGTAAAATTACTGCTGCAGCCACGACAGGGCCGGCTAAGGGGCCGCGACCAACTTCATCGATTCCGGCTACTAATAGATGCCCTTGTTCATAGCATGCACGTTCAAATAACTGCATCTCTTCATATTTTATCTTAAGCTGCGTCTCTTTTTCTAAACGTTTTTCAAATTGTGTTAGTAGTTTTTGAACTCCTGTTCGTGAATCTTGGCGCAAGTTGATAATATACGGGTCTTCCAACGACGAAATTATTTGTAACTGCTCCTTGATAGTCGCAATGGATTCAGCTTTCATCAAGGTCAACTCCAATTTCTTCACAACGATCTAAAGTATATCTTCCTAATTTTCCTTGACGAATATCATGAATGACCCGCTCACTGCCACGTTCATAATTGTCACGAAATCCTAGTTTTTCTGTAATAGTCATTAATAGTTCTGCTCCTAATTGTGAAAGCTCATCTTCTGATAAATGGTAGCGTTGAACTAATTGCTTTGGATAGTAACGTGCGAAGAAATCCAAGCCATAAATGGCAATGTCATCTAAATGTAAAAGCTGGTCTTTAATAGCGCCAGTTAAGGCAAGCTTTCTACCAATTTCTTGGTCTTCGAACTTTGGCCATAAGATTCCCGGAGTGTCTAATAATTCTAGTTCACTTCCGTAACGAATCCATTGCTGCCCTTTAGTCACACCAGGTTTGTTTCCTGTTTGTGCAATTTTTTTACCAGCTAATCGGTTTAAGAGTGTAGATTTTCCAACGTTTGGAATTCCAATAACCATTGCACGAATCGCACGAGGTTTTAACCCACGATTGCGATCACGTTCTAATTTTTCTTTAAGTGCTTCTTTGGCTTTGGCAACAATTGCTTTTACTCCTTTATTTTCTTGAGCATTGATTGCTAATACAGAGAATCCTTTTTCAATAAAATATTTTTCCCACTGTTTTGTTTGGTTAGGATCAGCAAGGTCAGCTTTATTGATTATAACAAGTCGTGGTTTTTGTTGAAGAATTTGGTCAAGCATAGGGTTACGAGAAGCTAAAGGTAGCCTTCCATCGACTAATTCAAAAACAATATCAACGTATTTTAATTTTTCGCTTACTTCTCTTTTTGCTTTTGCCATATGACCAGGAAACCATTGAATCGCCATATTTATCACTCCTTTTTAACTAATATGGATAAAATCTGTCATTTATTTTACACAACGTCAATCATAAACGTTTTTACAAAGGGACTCAAGTTTTTTGTGTGTAAAAAATAGTGAACACTTTTGGCGTATTTTAACGTGAGAAGAAGAGGAGGTAGAGGAATGTGGATTTTTGGCAACTTAGTGAGCTGGAACGTTTGATTTTTAAATTAACATATTGTCGCGGTATTGGTCTAATTGGTAAGTGGAAAATCGTGAAATATGCTGAAAAAGCACAGCATGCGTTATTCTCAGTAGAAGAAATTATACGTATAGCAGGTATTCAACGATTCGAAAAGCAATTTAAAGAAAGTTGGCAGGTCATTTCAGAATCTTGGTTAATAGAACAAGCAGCTAAACAACAATTTGTCACGTGGTTAGCTAAAGATTACCCGAGTGAATTGAATCAATTATATCACCAACCGTTAATCATATTTTATATAGGGAATTTATCCTTATTACACTATCCTAAATTGGCAGTAGTAGGAGCAAGACAAGCAACCTCTTATGCCAAACAAGTCTTGAAAAATTTTGTTCCAAAAATGGTTGAAAAAAATATTGTTATTGTAAGTGGATTGGCAAAAGGTGTCGATCGATGGAGTCATGAAGCAGCTATTATTTCAGGAGGAAATACTATTGGAATTGTGGGCTGCGGTTTAGATTTATGCTATCCGCAAGAAGTTGGTGCATTATTTGTGGAAATGAGGAAAAATCAATTGATTTTAAGTGAATACCCTCAAGGAGTTGGCGTGAAAAGACATCATTTTCCTATGCGTAATCGAATTATTGCAGCGTTAACACAAGGAACCTGTGTCATCGAAGCAAAAGAGCGCAGTGGCTCATTAATTACTGCACAACTAGCTTTAGAATATGGGAAAGAAGTTTTTGCTATTCCTGGAGAGATTGTCAGTGGACAGTCAAATGGGTGTCATCATTTGATTCAAGATGGCGCTAAATGTGTCTATACAGTACAGGATATCTTTGATGAACTTCCAAATTATTAATTTATTTTTTAAGCACAAGTACGTCTCTCCTTGACAAAAGATTTTCTTATAGATATGATAGGCTACGATTTATTGTTAATTGATAGCACTTTATATAGTAGGAAATTTTCTTAGGAAGGAGCCATTTGTGCATGGCCTATAAATATTTGGTGATTGTTGAATCACCAGCGAAAGCAAAAACGATTGAGAAGTATCTTGGTCGAAATTACAAAGTTGTTGCCAGTGTAGGGCATATTCGCGATTTACCAAAAAGTAAAATGGGAATCGATGTTGAAAATAATTATGAACCACATTATATTTCTATTCGTGGAAAAGGGGATGTCATTAAGAGTCTCCGTTCAGCGGCAAAAAAAGCACAGAAAGTTTATCTTGCAAGTGACCCGGATAGAGAAGGGGAAGCAATTGCATGGCATCTAGCCCACTTATTGAATTTAGATTTAAGTGAAAAAAATCGTGTGGTTTTTAATGAAATTACTAAAGATGCAGTAAAAGCAGCATTTAAAGAACCGCGTACAATTGATCTTGACCTAGTGGATGCGCAACAAGCACGTCGAGTATTAGATCGTCTAGTAGGTTATTCAATTAGTCCAATTTTATGGCGTAAAGTTAAAAAAGGCTTGAGTGCGGGACGTGTTCAATCAGTTGCCTTAAAAATTATTATTGATCGTGAAAAAGAAATCCGTGATTTTAAACCAGAAGAATACTGGAGTATTGATGGAAACTTCAAAAAAGGACGTAAAAAGTTTAAAGCTAATTTTTGGGGGACCGATGGTAAGAAAAAGAAATTACCGAATGCTGAAAGTGTGAAAGAAGTTACTAGTCGTATTACAGGTAAAGACTATGAAGTAAAGAACGTTGAGAAAAAAGAACGTAAACGCAATCCAGCAGCACCATTTACTACAAGTAGTTTGCAACAAGAGGCAGCACGGAAACTAAACTTTAGAACACGTAAGACAATGATGGTTGCGCAACAACTGTATGAAGGTATTGCCTTGGGACGTCAAGGAACGGTTGGTTTAATTACTTATATGCGTACTGATTCAAAACGTATTTCAGATTCTGCGAAAGCTGAAGTAACGGATTTCATTGAAACAACTTATGGTAAAGAATTCGCTGCGCATGATGTTAAAAAATTGAAAAATGCGCAAGGAGCACAAGATGCCCATGAAGCAATTCGCCCAACGAGTGCATTACGTACGCCAGATGAAATGGCGAAATATCTAGACAAAGATCAATTAAAACTATATTCTTTAATTTGGTCACGTTTTGTAGCAAGTCAAATGACACCAGCAATTTTGGATACAATGAAAGTGACATTGGATCATAACGGTGTTCAATTTATTGCAAATGGTTCAAAAGTGAAATTTAAAGGATTTATGCAAGTATATGTTGAAGGTCGTGATGATGGTAAAGAGGACAAAGAGAATATTTTACCAGAACTTGAAATTGGTGAGCTTGTCCAATCAGTAGATATCGAACCAAAACAACATTTTACACAACCACCTGCACGATTCAGTGAAGCAACACTGATTCGTACCTTAGAAGAAAATGGTGTAGGGCGACCATCGACTTACGCACCAACTTTAGAAACGATCCAACGTCGTTATTATGTGAAATTAGCACAAAAACGTTTTGAACCAACAGAATTAGGAGAAATCGTCAATACACTCATTGAAGATTTCTTCCCACAAATTGTCGACGTTCATTTTACAGCTGAGATGGAAAATAATCTCGACAATGTAGAAGAAGGCAAAGAAGATTGGATTAAAGTTGTCGATCGATTCTATCGACCGTTTGAAAAAGAATTGGTAACTGCTGAAGAAGAAATTGAAAAAATTCAAATTAAAGATGAACCAGCAGGCTTTAATTGTGAGTTATGCGGGCATCCAATGGTTATCAAATTAGGACGCTATGGGAAATTTTATGCGTGTAGTAATTTTCCTGATTGTCGCAATACAAAACCAATTGTTAAAGAAATTGGTGTGGAATGTCCGATTTGTCATAAAGGACAAGTTGTGGAAAGAAAATCTAAGAAAAATCGTATCTTTTATGGATGTGATCGTTATCCAGAATGTGACTTTACTTCTTGGGATAAACCAATCGGTCGAAATTGTCCGAAATGTGATCATTATTTAGTAGAGAAAAAAGTTAAAGGTGGCAAACAAATTATTTGTCCAAATGGTGACTACGAAGAAGATGTACAAAAATAGAAAGAAGATGAATCTTTTTCATCTTAAAGGAGTTTTATAATGAAAACTGTAAATATTATTGGTGCTGGTTTAGCTGGAAGCGAAGCTGCTTGGCAAGTAGCACAAGCGGGAGTACCTGTTCGTTTGTTTGAAATGCGTCCTAAAAAATCAACAGAAGCGCATCATACAGGAAATTTTGCAGAACTAGTTTGTTCAAATTCATTACGTGGTAACAGTTTAGCAAACGCTGTTGGTGTTTTAAAAGAAGAAATGCGCCGTTTAGATTCTGTCGTTATTACTTCAGCTGATGAAACTGCTGTACCAGCAGGTGGTGCTTTAGCTGTTGATCGTGATTCTTTTTCAGAATTAATTACGAAACGTGTAAAAGAACACCCATTAGTGACTGTCGTTGAAGAAGAAATTACCGATATTCCAGAGGGGATTACCATTATTGCGACAGGTCCATTAACGTCAGCACCTTTAGCGCAGGCCATTAAAGATTTTAATGGTTCAGAAGGATTTTATTTCTATGATGCAGCAGCACCGATTATTGATAAAGCTACAATCGATATGGATAAAGTATATTTAAAATCTCGTTATGACAAAGGTGAAGCAGCGTATCTAAATTGTCCAATGACAGAAGAAGAATTTAATGCATTCTATGATGAATTAGTAGCTGCTGAAGTCGCACCTTTGAAAGAATTTGAAAAAGAGAAATTCTTTGAGGGCTGTATGCCAATTGAAGTAATGGCGAAACGCGGTCGTAAAACAATGTTATTTGGACCATTAAAACCGGTTGGATTGGAAGATCCTAAAACAGGCAAACGTCCATACGCAGTTATTCAATTACGTCAAGATAATGCCGTTGCTTCTTTATACAATATTGTTGGTTTCCAAACTCATTTAAAATGGGGCGAACAAAAACGTGTTTTCCGTATGATTCCTGGTTTAGAAAATGCAGATATTGTTCGTTATGGGGTAATGCATCGCAATAGCTTTATGAATTCACCAGAATTGTTACAACAAACGTATCAATCACGTTTGCGTGATGATCTGTTTTTCGCTGGTCAAATGACTGGTGTCGAAGGATATGTTGAAAGTGCAGCTAGTGGTTTAGTAGCAGGAATCAATGCTGCTCGTATGGCAAAAGAAGAAGAGTTAATTACTTTCCCACAAGAGACAGCAATTGGTAGCATGGCGTATTACATCACACACGCTTCCGGTAAACACTTCCAACCTATGAATGCGAATTTCGGCTTATTCCCAGAACTACCAGAACGGATTAAAGATAAAAAGTCACGTTATGAAGCAATTGCAAATCGTGCATTAGAAAGCTTAGAAGTAAAAAAATCAGAAATAAATAAATAAAAAAAATCATTTTTATTCAAGCGCGTCCCAGTAGTTAGACCAAAAATCTAATACTAGGGGCGCGTTTGTTTAGTTTTATTTGCTATTTTATCAGTCTTAAGGACGATCTTTTGGAATATTCTTGAACCTTTTTAAGGAATGCGCTATCATTAAATTATGAAATAACGGAAGGTGGGAAACCAAATGTTTGGGTTCGTTGAACAACTAAATCAATTTAGAGCTAGTCAATCGCTCAGTATACAAGCATTGCTATGGTTGCTATTTTTTCTTCTCGTTATTTTTGCATTGTATTTATTTTTTTCGCTAATTTTTTTCCCGTTAATGTTTTTATATAACCGACTAACTGATAAAAACAAAAGTAATGTTTTGGGAGAAAACGATTATTTAATTGGCGAACTAACAACACGGCTTCGAGGAGATTCTATTGGTGAAGTTATTGAAATTGGCAGTGAATCAGCAATTTCAGTTTATCCAGCCAGATTTTATCGTGAAGAAGATCGTAATAGCAATGTTGTTTTACCGATTGGTACTAAGGTATTAATTATTGATTTTGATGAGAGAGGGATTGCCCTAGTCGTTAAAAGTAATCAATTTTAAAGAGGAGAGTGTGTATATGTTAGAAATTTTAAGTAGTCCGATACTATGGGGAATTATTGTTTTTATTGCAATCTTAGCCTTTTTAATGGTTCGTTATCGGATTGGAAAACCTGATGAAGCACTAATTGTTACAGGTTCTTTTTTAGGTAAAGAGGGCATTAAGATTTTAAAAAATAGTGGAACTTTTGTGATTCCAATTGTCCAAAAAGCTCATAAGTTAAGTTTGTTAACACATAAACTAGAGATTGGAACGCCAGAAGTTTACACAGAACAGGGTGTGCCAATTTTAGCTAGTGCCACTGTATTGGTTAAAGTGGGAAACAGTGTGGAATCTATTAAAACTGCAGCTGAACAATATTTAGGAAAATCAACGCAAGAATTAGAAGATGAAGCACAAGAAGTGTTAGAAGGTCATTTACGTGCAATTTTGGGAACAATGACCGTTGAAGCAATTTATAAAAATCGTGATGATTTTGCTGAACAAGTACAAGAAGTTGCATCAACAGATTTGCGAAAAATGGGCTTAGAAATTGTATCATTTACAATTAAAGATGTGACTGATCCCAATGGTTATTTAGATGCGTTAGGTCGTCCGCAAATTGCGGAAGTAAAGAAAAATGCTGAAGTAGCTGAATCAAACGCATTACGTGAAACTCGTATTAAACAAGCGGAAAATGAACAGTTAGCACAGCATGAAGAAATTCGTCGAAAAACAGAGATTGCTGAAGCAACGAAAGAAATGCAGTTAAAACAAGCACAATATAAACAAGAGCAAGAAGTTGCTGTTGCCAAAGCAGAACAAGTCGCAACTGGTGAAAAGATGCAGGTTCGTTTAATTGAACAAAAGAAAAATATTGAGATTCAAGAAAAACAAGCTGAATTAAGCGAGAAAGAATTAAATGCAACTGTTCGTAAAAAAGCTGAGGCTGATAAATATGTTATTGAACAAAATGCTCTAGCTGAAAAAGCAAGAGAAATCGCTAAAGCGGAAGCTGACGCTGAAAAAGTTCGTTTAGCAGCCGAAGCTGAAGCGCAACGAGTAGAAAAACTCGGAGCTGCCGAAGCTGATAAGATTGCGAAGGTTGGTCAAGCGGAAGCTGAAAGTAAAGAAAAAATGGCATTGGCATTACAAAAACTCAATGAAGCTGGTATTTTAATGGAATTCATTAAAGTTCTACCTGCTATTGCAAAAGAAGTAAATGCACCAATTAGCAATATCGATAAAGTTGTTAGTTTTGGTGGTGGAGACGGTCTACATGAAATGGGAGAAGCTGGTTTAGCTCGTACTTTTAATACAATTAAAGAAACCACGGGTCTAGATTTAGTTGGCTTAATTAATGAGACGATGGCGACGAAACAAGGCAATAAAGAAATTGTTCAAGCCATTGAAGCAAAAAAAGAAGATTCACAAGCTGTAATTGTTACCGAGGAAAAATAAAACTGTAATTGAGAGGCTGCTAGATGATTTATTTATTTAGCAGTCTTTATGCTTTTTATATTTTTAATAAAATAACAAAATAGAAAGAAAATCGAATGTTTTTTTAGAAAATTTTTAGAAAATTATATGTAAATTTTCTTAATTGTGAAGATACTTTGAAATATTGATTAAATTCTGACAATTCGTTTGTTTTTTCTTTTGGTCTATGCTAAAGTTAAGAGAATCAAGAATGGGGGAAAAGCAATGGTAGCAAGAGATTGGCCTGCTGAATTTTTCCGCTATCTCATGGTAGAACGAGGATACTCAGAAAAAACACAAGAAGCTTATCAAGAAGATATGGCAGTTTTTTTTGACTTTTTGAAAACTAAAAATAAAAACTATTTAACTATTGATCATCGCGATGTACGGGTATATCTGGGAGAATTAAATGATAAATCCTATAGTCGTAATACAATTAGTCGGAAAATTGCGAGTTTGCGTTCTTTTTATCAATATTTATTGAAACAAGAAGTAATTTCTGAAAATCCCTTCTCCTATATTCACTTAAAAAAGAAAGGGGTCAAATTACCTCGTTTTTTCTATGAAGATGAAATGGCAGTTCTTTTTGAAAGTGTACAAGGAACAGAACCTTTGCAACAGCGAAATCGTGTACTTTTAGAAGTGCTCTACGGTTCAGGCTTGCGGGTAAGCGAATGTGCCAACTTAGAATTAAGTCAGATTGATTGGGAAAATGGTGTTCTGCTGATTCGAGGAAAAGGGAACAAAGAACGCTATGTTCCGTTTGGAGCCTATGCACAAGAAGCACTACAGATATACTTTGAACAAGGTCGTCGTGTCTTAATGGAAAAATATCATAAAGAACATTCATTTGTTTTTGTCAACCGTTTAGGTGATCCCATTACCTCAACGGGGATTGAATATGCACTTAATCAGGTTATTCGCAAAAGTAGCCTTGATAGTCATATTCATCCGCATATGTTGCGCCATACATTTGCGACGCATTTGTTAAACAATGGTGCCGATATGCGTACTGTTCAAGAATTGCTAGGTCATGCCAATTTATCAACTACTCAAATTTATGCTCATGTGACGAAAGAAAGTTTGCAGAAAAACTATCGACAGTTTCATCCAAGAGCAAATCAATAATTATTTAAAGTTACTTAGGAGGATATATACTAATGGAGTCACAATTTCATTCAACTACTATTTGTGCCGTTGAAAAAGATGGCAAATTTGCAATGGCCGGAGATGGTCAAGTAACCATGGGTGAACAAATCGTCATGAAAGGAACTGCTCGCAAAGTGCGCCGCATCTATAACGGTGAAGTTGTGGTTGGTTTTGCTGGTAGTGTTGCTGATGCGTTTACTTTAGAAGAAAAGTTCGAAGGAAAATTAAACGAATACAATGGTAATTTGCAACGGGCTGCTGTTGAATTAGCTCAAGAATGGCGCACCAAACAATCTATGCAAAAGTTGGAAGCTATGTTGATTGTTATGAATAAAAATGAAATGTTATTAGTTTCTGGAACTGGGGAAGTTATTGCACCAGATGATGGAATTTTAGCGATTGGATCAGGTGGTAATTATGCGTTATCAGCTGCTCGCGCGATGAAAAAATATGCTGGTAACGAATTGACAGCTAAAGAAATTGCTGAAAATGCTTTAAATATAGCCGCAGATATTTGCGTCTTTACTAACCATAATATTATTGTAGAGGAATGTTAGTTTTATGATGAATCAAAATATTTCACCAAAAGAAATTGTCACTGAATTAGATCAATATATTGTTGGTCAACAAGCTGCTAAAAAATCAGTAGCAGTTGCTTTACGTAATCGTTATCGTCGTTTGCAATTGGATGAAAAAATGCAACAAGAAGTTACACCTAAGAATATTTTAATGATTGGACCAACAGGAGTCGGTAAGACAGAGATTGCTCGCCGATTAGCTAGAATCGTTCAAGCTCCTTTTATAAAAGTTGAAGCAACTAAATTTACTGAAGTTGGTTATGTCGGCCGTGATGTGGAGTCTATGGTTCGAGATTTAGTTGAAAATGCAATCCAAATTGTTCAAAAAGAACAATATAATCGTGTACGCATTCAGGCAGAAAAAAAAGCCAATCGTCGTTTAGCTAAAGTATTAGTTCCAGGAATTAAAAAAGAAAAGAAACAATCAGCTAATCCATATGAACAAATGATGAGTATGTTTAACACCATGCAGCAACCAGAAGAACCAAAAGAAGAATTGACAGATGAGATTCGTGTGAACCGTCAATCAATTTTTGATCAGTTAGAACGTGGTGCATTAGATACGCGTGAAGTAACTATTGAAATTGATGAGCCAAAAACACAAGCACCGATGATGAATAACGGCTTAGAACAAATGGGGATTGATTTGAATGAAACTTTAGGGGCTTTAAAACCACGCAAAAAGGTAGAACGTACCGTTACAGTGAAAGAAGCGCGTGAATTATTAATTCAAGAGGAATCTTCTAAGCTAGTGAATGATGCAGATATTCATAGTGAGGCCTTACGTTTGGCTGAATCAAGCGGGATTATTTTCATCGATGAAATTGACAAGGTAACATCAAAATCACAACAGTCTGGAGAAGTTTCTCGTGAAGGTGTACAACGTGATATTTTACCAATTGTAGAAGGGTCGCAAGTAAATACAAAATATGGATCATTGCAAACAGATCATATTTTGTTTATTGCATCAGGAGCCTTTCATTTATCAAAACCTAGTGATTTAATTCCTGAACTACAAGGACGTTTTCCAATTCGAGTAGAGTTAGATGATTTAACCGCTGAAGATTTCGTTAAAATTTTAAAAGAGCCTAATAATGCCTTAGTAAAACAATACATTGCATTACTAGGAACAGAAAATGTGAAAGTAACCTTTACTATTGAAGCAATTGAACGTATTGCAGCTATTGCTTTCCAAGTAAATCGGGATACGGACAATATTGGTGCTCGTCGTCTACACACTATTTTGGAAAAACTGTTAGAAGATCTTCTTTTTGAAGCTTCTGATATGCAAATGGCTGAGATTACAATTACCGAAGCATATGTTGATGAAAAATTGGCAGATATTGCCAAAGATGAAGATTTAAGCCGTTATATTTTATAAAAAAGGAGAACAAGATGACCACACTTTTAGAAAGAACAAGACAAATTAATGAATTATTACAACAAAAGAATACTTTTAACATGGATTCCGATTTGCCTTATGATAAAATGGCGATTATTTTAGGGGATATTTTGGATAGTAATGCGTATATAATCAGTAGTAATGGAAGTCTATTAGGTTTTAATGAAAAACATGATGTAAACAATGCACGTGTCAAAAATATGTTTGTTGAAAAGCAATTTCCAAAAAGCTATACGGATATGGTTGATAACCTATATGCCACCGAAGCTAATATTACGATTGATAGTGATATGACAGCTTTTCCTATTGAATCACGTGAGTTATATCCAAATGGCTTAACCACTGTTGTGCCTATTTTTGGTGCGGGTGAACGTCTAGGGACAATTATTCTTTCAAGAATTAATGATTCCTTTGATGATGAAGATTTAGTTTTAGCGGAATATAGCGCAACGGTTGTAGGAATGCAAATCTTATATCAAACATCACGGAATATTGAAGAAGATATTCGTAGTGCAACTGCTGTACAAATGGCAGTAAATACCCTATCTTATAGTGAACTGAAAGCTGTTCAAGCAATTTTTAACGCATTAGAAGGCGATGAAGGTCGTTTAACTGCCTCTAATATTGCTGATGAGATTGGTATTACTCGTTCAGTAATTGTAAATGCATTACGTAAATTAGAATCAGCAGGTATTATTGAATCACGTTCACTAGGGATGAAAGGAACTTATTTAAAAGTATTGAATCATCGCTTTAAAGATGAATTAGACAAAGCGTAAACTTTTAAACTCTAAGGGGGAAATAAAATGGATATTACAATTGAAACACCTCACTTAAAAGCAGTTATCTCAACACATGGGGCAGAGTTAAAAAGCTTAAAAAGTAAAGAAACAGAGATTGAATACATTTGGCAAGCTGATCCTAAACATTGGGCTCGCCATGCACCAGTTTTATTTCCATTTGTTGGTTCGCTAAAAGATAATCAATACACCTATCAAGGGAAAACCTATGAGCTACCACAACATGGTTTTGCTCGCGATATGGAATTTAATATTCTTGAGCAACAAGCGGATACTGCTAGTTTTATTTTGGAAAGTACACCAGAAACTAAAAAAGTTTACCCTTTTGATTTTAAATTAATCTTGACCTATGAGTTGGGCGGTGATGGGATTGTTGTCAAATACCGTGTGGAAAATCCTTCATCAGAAGAAATGTATTTTTCTATCGGTGGACATCCTGCTTTCAATGTACCATTGGAAGAAGGGGAGAATTTTGAAGATTATTATTTAGAACCTTCACCAATGAAATCTCGTGTTGCTTTGCCATTACGTGGTCGTTATGTAGATTTAGATCAACGAACGCTTGGACAAACAAATACGAATATTGCATTAACACATGATCTATTCAAAAATGATGCCCTAATTTTTGAAACGATCGGATTAAATTCATTTTCAATTCGTAATGAAAATTCGTCCCACAGTGTTACTTTAGCTTATAACAATATGCCGTATGTCGGTATTTGGTCTACTTATCCAGTAGAATCACCTTTTGTATGCATTGAACCATGGGAAGGCATTGCAGATACCCATGATGCAAGTGGTGAACTAACAGAAAAATTGGGTATTCGTAAATTAGATGCTCATGAAGTATTTGAGACAAAGTATTCGATTACAGTGAAATAAAAAATAAGCTGGGATGGATACACCCAGCTTATTTTTTCGGTTTGTTTAGACCAAAAGGAACCTTGTTTTCTGTTCCGTTTTTAATCCGATGAATATTGTCTTTATGTCGATAGAAAATAAAAGTAGTGACGCAAATAGCGATAATGGTTAATAACCAGTCTTGCTTTTCTAAAATAACCGGCGCGACATAAGGAATAATGAGTGTGGATAAGGTAATTAAAACAGCAGCAATCATACTTGTTAAGCTCACCATGCTAGTAAAAAACAAGCAGATGAGGAAAATAACTGTAGAGTATAAAAAGAAAAGTGGTTGATAACCTAACAGCATTCCCGCACTAGTTGCTACTGCTTTACCACCTTTAAATCCAGCAAAAATTGGAAATGTATGCCCTAAAATAGCGCAAACTCCAAACCATAAAGGGTTAATGGTTGTAATGTGAAAAATAACGGGTAAACTAGTTGCTAGTGTACCTTTTAAAATATCCATTAATAAGACAATGATCCCTGCTTTTTTTCCTAAGACACGAAAGGTATTGGTTGTGCCAGAGTTTCCACTACCGAATTGCCGAATGTCTTTTTTGAAAAAGAGTTTACCAATCCATACACCTGAAGGAATTGAACCTAATAAATAAGCAATGACCAATAAAATTATAATTTTCATAATGACCAACTTTCTTAAAAGAACTAGAGCAATTTTAGCATGAATTACGCATTGCAACAATAAAAAAGAACGAAATATTTAGAGGAGGAAGTACGATGAGTTTTCAAAATCCAAGTGAAGAAATTATTCAAGCATATTTAAAAGAGGCAAAGAATATCGCAGTTGTTGGTTTAAGCAATAAAGAAGATCGTACCAGCTACCAAATTGCTAAAATTTTACAAGAATATGGCTATCGCATTTTTCCAGTAAATCCGGTATTAGTCGGGCAAACGATTCTAGGTGAACCTGTTTATGAGCAGTTACAAGATATTACTGAAACAATTGATATTGTAGATATTTTTAGACGTAGTGAATTTTTACCTGACATCGCCAAAGCATTTTTAGAAACAGATGCGAAAGTCTACTGGGCACAATTAGGGATTGAAAATGATGAAGCGGCTGAAATTTTACAAGCAGTAGGTCGCACAGATATTGTGATGAATCGTTGCGTTAAAATTGAACTAGCAAAAATGGCGTAAATGCAAGAGCGAAAAAAGTTCTAAGAGAAAATTTCTTCTTAGAATTTTTTTCTTGTTTTTCACGATTTTTTTGCTTAGTAGAACAAATATGATGTATAATGATTCGAGTAAATTTTGAAAAAGGAGCGCTAGCTTTGGTAAAAAAACAAACCAATGAGTACAATGACGCGTCAATCCAAGTTTTAGAAGGATTAGAAGCGGTAAGAAAAAGACCAGGGATGTATATCGGTTCGACAGATGGCCGAGGCTTACATCATTTAGTATATGAGATTTTTGATAATGCTGTCGATGAAGCTCTTTCAGGTTATGGAAAAGAAATTAGTGTAACGATTCATGAAGATAATAGCATCAGTGTTCAAGATAGTGGACGTGGAATGCCAGTTGGAATGCATGCTTCAGGAATTCCAACAGTTGAAGTTATTTTTACTGTCTTACATGCCGGTGGTAAATTTGGACAAGGTGGTTACAAGACATCAGGCGGTTTGCATGGTGTGGGTGCCAGTGTTGTCAATGCCTTATCTACTTGGCTGACTGTAACGATTGTTCGCGATGGTATAGAGTATCAAGAAAAGTTTAAAGATGGTGGAAAACCTGACGGAACGCTAGAAAAAATTGGTAAAACTAGAAAATCAAATGGAACTAAGGTTCACTTTTTACCTGACCCAACTATTTTTTCAGTAACGAAATTTTCTTATACGACTTTAGCTGAACGTCTACGTGAATCGGCATTTTTATTACGTGGTGTCCAAATTACGCTAACAGATCTTCGTGGTGAAGAAAAAATTGAAGAAACTTTTCTTTACGAGGAAGGAATTAAAGAGTTTGTCGAATATTTAAATGAAGAAAAAGACACATTGACACCTGTTGCATATTTTTCAGGTGAACGTGAAGGTATCGAAGTTGAAGTTGCCTTTCAATATAATGATGGCTACTCAGAAAATGTCTTATCTTTCGTTAACAATGTACGTACAAAAGATGGTGGTACACATGAAGTTGGTTTAAAAACTTCTATGACTAAAGCTTTTAATGAATATGCACGTAAAGTGAATTTATTGAAAGAAAAGGATAAAAATTTAGAAGGTAGCGATTTCCGTGAAGGGCTATCTGCGATTCTATCTGTGCGTATTCCAGAGAACTTGTTACAGTTTGAGGGGCAAACCAAAGAAAAATTAGGAACACCAGCTGCACGTGGAGCAGTAGACTCCGTTTTAGGTGAGCAATTAGGCTTTTATTTACAAGAGAATAGTGAAATGAGTCAAATGCTTGTTCGTAAGGCAGTTAAAGCAAGAGAGGCGAGGGAAGCAGCTCGTAAAGCTCGTGAAGAAAGCCGTACAGGGAAGAAACGAAAAAAAGGCGAGTCGTTACTCTCTGGGAAACTAACACCGGCACAATCACGTAATCCTAAAAAGAATGAACTGTATCTTGTCGAAGGAGATTCAGCTGGAGGTTCTGCTAAGCAGGGGCGTGATCGTAAATTCCAAGCAATCTTACCTTTACGAGGGAAAGTTATTAATACTGAAAAAGCCAAGATGCAAGATATTTTAAAAAACGAAGAAATTAATACGATGATTTATACAATCGGTGCTGGTGTAGGTCCTGAGTTTGCAATAGAGGATTGTAATTACGATAAGGTAATTATCATGACCGATGCGGATACCGATGGTGCACATATTCAAGTCCTATTATTAACGTTCTTTTATCGTTATATGAAACCACTGATTGAAGCTGGTAAAATCTATATCGCGTTACCACCATTATATAAAGTTTCAAAAGGTTCAGGGAAAAAAGAAGTTATCGAATATGCCTGGACAGATGAAGAGTTAGAACAAATGACGAAAAAAGTAGGTCGAGGTTACATGCTGCAGCGTTATAAAGGTCTTGGTGAAATGAACGCAGAACAGCTTTGGGAAACAACCATGGATCCAGAAACCAGAACGCTAATTCGCGTTCGAATCGATGATGCGGCTAAAGCAGAACGTCGTGTGACAACGTTAATGGGGGATAAGGTTGAACCAAGAAGAAAATGGATTGAATCTCATGTTCAATTTTCTTTGGAAGAAGAAGGTAGTATTCTGGAGAAGAAAGAAGATGAGACTGAAGTTGAGGAGCAGTCCATTCAAGAGTTAAGTTTATTTGATGATTAGGAGGTGATCTCTTGGAACATACACACAATATTCAAGAATTAACATTGGAAGAAGTCATGGGAGATCGCTTTGGAAGATATTCTAAATATATCATTCAAGAACGAGCATTGCCTGATATTCGCGATGGTTTAAAACCAGTGCAACGCAGAATTTTATTTGCGATGAATAAAGACGGTAATACCCATGAAAAAAGTTTTAGAAAATCTGCTAAATCTGTCGGAAATATTATGGGGAATTACCATCCTCATGGCGATAGCAGTATTTATGAAGCGATGGTTCGCATGAGTCAAGATTGGAAACTACGTGAAATTTTGATTGAAATGCATGGAAATAACGGAAGCATGGACGGTGATCCACCGGCTGCAATGCGTTATACGGAAGCACGTCTGTCACAATTAAGTGGTGAATTGTTAAAAGATATTGAAAAAGAAACGGTTGATTTTGTTTGGAACTTTGATGACACCGAAAAAGAGCCTACGGTTTTGCCTGCAAAATATCCTAATTTATTAGTGAATGGTTCTACAGGTATTTCTGCTGGTTATGCAACGGAAATTCCAACACATAACTTGGATGAAGTAATTAACGGAACGATTTATTTGATTGATCATCCACAAGCATCTTTAGAGAAGTTGATGGAGTTTATACCAGGTCCTGACTTTCCAACTGGTGGTATTTTACAAGGGAAAGAAGAAATCAAAAAAGCCTATGAAACAGGTAGAGGAAAAGTTATCTTACGTTCGAAAACCCGAATTGAAACTATCCGTGGTGGAAAGCAACAAATTATTATCAATGAGATTCCTTATGAGGTGAATAAGGCAACGCTTGTTAAGAAAATGGATGAAATTCGAT
Source organism: Enterococcus sp. AMC2644 (assembly GCF_058216475.1). NCBI lineage: Bacteria > Bacillati > Bacillota > Bacilli > Lactobacillales > Enterococcaceae > Enterococcus > Enterococcus sp. AMC2644. The sequence continues at coordinate 271,398 of NZ_CM177095.1, read as the reverse complement.
TGAATAAAAAAATCGAAGGAATTGCTGAAGTACGTGATGAAAGTGACCGTACAGGATTACAAATCGTTGTGGAATTGAAAAAAGATGTAAATGCGCAAGGTATCTTGAATTACCTATTCAAGAATACTGAATTGCAAATTAACTACAATTTTAATATGGTTGCTATTGATGAAATGCGTCCACAACAAGTTGGTTTAAAACGAATTTTAGAAAGTTATATCAAACATCGTCGTGGAGTTGTTTTAAAACGGAGTTGTTATGATCTTGCAAAAGCAGAGACTAGACAACATATAGTGGATGGTTTGATTAAAGCTTTGTCAATTTTAGATGCAGTAATTGCAACAATTCGTGGAAGTAAAGACAAAAAAGATGCTAAAAATAATTTGATTATTGAACACCAATTTACTGAAGCTCAAGCGGAAGCCATTGTTACATTGCAGCTATATCGTTTAACAAATACAGATATTACACAATTAAGAGCCGAAGCAGAGGAACTCGCTGCTGTTATTGCTCAATTACAAAAAATTATTAATGATGAAGCAGAATTATTAAAGGTAGTAAAAAAAGAATTACGAGAAGTAAAAAAACAATATGGGCAAGCGCGCTTGACGAAAATCGAGGATGAAATTCAAGAAATCAAAATTGAAACAGAGGTCTTAGTTACTCAAGAAGATGTCGTTGTATCTGTTACCCATGAAGGGTATATCAAACGTAGTAGTCTCCGATCTTATACCGCATCAAAACCAGATGAATTAGGTATGAAAGAAGGCGACTACGTTTTATACACTGGACAAGCAAATACGTTAGACCATCTATTATTAATTACTAATAAAGGAAATGTCATTTATCGACCAGTACATGAATTACCTGATATGCGTTGGAAAGAAATTGGGGAACATATTTCGCAAACGATCTTGAATTTTTCGGTAGATGAATCAATTTTAGGTGTGTTTACGTATAATGAGTTACATCCATTGAAGAATTTTGTTTTAATTAGTCGAGAAGGGCTAATTAAACAAACTCGGATGACTGATTTAGAGCCATGGCGAACTTATAAGAGTCGTCCAACAACGATTATTAAGTTTAAATCAAGTACAGATGAGTTAACAAATGTTTTCTTAGTTAGTCAAGAAGAGAATTTAGATGTCTTTTTAACGAGTGAAAGATGTTTTGGCTTGCGTTACCCATTAACTGAGGTACCTGTTGTTGGACCAAAAGCAGCAGGCGTTAAATCAATGAATCTAAAAGAGGGAGATTCAGTCGTAAATGGCATCTTGGTTTACTCTGAAGGCGATACTCCCGTTGTGATTGTCACTCAAAGAGGTGCTGTGAAGCGGATGTTAGCGCAAGAGTTGACGCAATTAGGTCGTGCTAAGCGTGGCCTAATGGTTTTAAGAGAATTGAAAGCAAACCCTCACCGGATTATTTATATGGGAGAGGGTGAAACTAAACAACTTCGTCTGCAAAACCAAAAAGGAGAAGAACAACTGATTTTTACAGATAACTATGCTATAAATGATCGGACTTCAAATGGTTCCTTTGTAATGGATGAAAAACAAGGTGGTGAGGTAACGTCAGTTATTGAAATTACCGATCCATCGATCATAAATGAGACGACTGTTGTATAATTAAGATAAAAAAAGGGTTCTGTATCAATACAGAACCCTTTTTTTATCGCGGATTGTTCAATGCGTATCAAAAAATAAAATGCTATTTTGATAAAAAAATCACAAAATTTAAACGTTGTTAAATCAACGTTTAAATCATTTTTACATTAATTTATTTTAAAATTGTTAATAAAAATATATGAAAATGCTTGCAAGTTTTTGTTAACGTGTTATACTATTCACGTAGAGCTGTTACAATGAACAGGAATTGAGGAGGAACAGAAAATGGCATCAGTAACAAACAAAACAGAACGATTAAATACTGCTTGGGAAGGTTTCAAGGGCGGCCAGTGGAAAAAAGAAATTAATACTCGTGATTTTATTCAAGCGAACTACACAGAATACCGCGGAGATGATAGCTTTTTAGAAGGAATTGCACCTAGCACAGATAAGCTTTGGACAAAACTACAAGAATTATTTGAAGTGCAACATCAAAAAAATGGTGTATATGACATGGATAATAATATTCCATCAACTTTAACATCACATGCACCAGGATATTTACTTGAAGAAGAAGAGAAAATTGTCGGTTTACAAACTGATGTACCATTGAAACAAGCGTTTCAACCGTTTGGTGGTATTAACATGGCGAATAATGCATTAGTTTCAAATGGTTTTGAAGCCGATGAAGACATGACAAAAATTTTTAGCGAGTGGAGAAAAACACATAATCAAGGTGTTTTCGATGTATACACACCAGAAATGCGTTTAGCGCGTAAAAACAAAATTATCACAGGATTACCAGATGCTTATGGACGTGGCCGAATTATTGGTGATTATCGTCGTATCGCCTTGTATGGTGTAGACTTCTTGATGGAGCAAAAGAAAAAAGACCACGATAATACTGGAAACAAAGTAATGACAGATGACGTAATTCGTTTGCGTGAAGAAATTACCGAACAATATCGTGCATTGAATGATTTGAAGAAAATGGCAGCATCTTATGGATTTGACATTTCTCGCCCAGCTGAAAATGCTCAAGAAGCTATTCAGTGGTTATACTTTGGTTATTTAGGTGCAATTAAATCACAAAATGGAGCGGCTATGTCTATTGGACGTATCTCTGCATTCTTAGATGTTTATATTCAACGTGATTTAGAGAGTGGTGCAATTACTGAATTTGAAGCTCAAGAAATGATTGACCATTTAATTATGAAATTACGTATGGTGAAATTTGCCCGTACACCAGAATACAACCAATTATTCTCAGGTTATCCAATTTGGGCAACATTATCAATTGCTGGTATGGGTATGGATGGACGTTCACTTGTTACGAAGAATGATTTCCGTATTTTACACACTTTAACAAATATGGGACCATCACCAGAACCAAACTTGACTGTTTTATATTCTTCTCATTTACCAGAAGGTTTTAGAACATATGCAGCTAAAATTGCGAAAGAAAGTTCTTCTATTCAATTTGAAAACGATGATTTATTACGAACAAACTGGGGATCAGACGATTGTGCAATTGCTTGTTGTGTATCTGCAACGGTTACTGGGAAAGATATGCAATTCTTTGGTGCTCGTGCTAACTTGGCGAAAGCAGTATTATATGCAATCAATGGTGGCGTGGATGAAAAAACAAAAATGCAAGTTGGTCCTAAATATCGTCCGATGACAGGTGAAACATTAGATTATCATGAATTTATGGAACGCTTCAAAGATATTATGGACTGGTTAGCTGAACTATATGTAAATACACTAAATGTTATTCATTATATGCATGATAAGTATGCGTATGAATCTGCACAACTAGCCTTGATGGATTCTGATTTGAAACGTACTTTTGCAACTGGTATTGCAGGGATTTCTCATGCAACTGATAGTGTAATGGCAATTAAACATGGGAACGTTCAAGTAATCCGTGATGAAGATGGTATGGCTGTTGATTATGTTCCACAAAATGAATTTCCGACTTATGGTAACGATAATGAAGAAGCGGATGAAATGGCAAACTGGATTTTAGATTACTTTATGACACAAATTAAACGCCAACATACGTACCGTAATTCTCGTCCAACAACTTCATTGTTAACTATCACATCAAATGTTGTTTATGGAAAAGCGACAGGGAATACACCGGATGGACGACGTGCTGGTAAGCCACTTGCTCCAGGAGCAAACCCAAGTTATCAAGATGGCAAATTCCTAGGTGAGAAAAATGGATTATTAGCATCTTTGAATTCGACTGCTCGTTTGGAATACACTCATGCGTTAGATGGAATCTCAAATACACAAACTATTAATCCAAATGGTTTAGGAAAAGATGAAGAAACAAGAATTAATAATTTACGCAATGTTATGGATGGATACTTTGATAAAGGTGGTTATCACTTGAACGTCAATGTATTTACTAATGAATTACTATTAGATGCACAAAAACACCCAGAAAAATATCCGAACTTAACTATTCGCGTTTCTGGTTATGCTGTTAAATTCCGAGATTTAACACCTGAGCAACAAGCGGATGTTATTGCAAGAACTTCACACAGCAAATTGTAAGAATAAAAAAATAAGAGAGTGGCGTAGTCACTCTCTTTTGTAAAGAGAGAGGGATTTATATGACGACTCCAGTTATGGGAAGAATACATTCTACAGAAAGCTTTGGAACAGTTGATGGACCAGGTGTGCGCTTTATCGTATTCACTCAAGGATGTCGGATGCGCTGCCAATTTTGCCATAATCCAGACACTTGGAAAATTAATGATCCGAAAGCCTCTTTGCGTTCAGCAGATGATGTGTTGGCCGAAGCTGCCAAATATCGTGCGTATTGGGGAGAGAAAGGTGGCATTACTGTAAGTGGTGGTGAACCGTTGCTTCAAGTAGATTTTCTGATTGAGTTATTTCAAAAGGCAAAAGCTCAAGGGATCCATACAACGTTGGATACGTGTGGAAAGCCGTTTACTAGGGAAGAACCTTTCTTTAGTAAATTTGAAGAGTTAATGAATTATACAGATTTATTGTTGTTTGATATTAAGCATATTGATAATGAAGCGCATAAACGATTAACAACTCAAAGTAACGAAAATATTTTAGAGATGGCTAAGTATCTTTCTGAAATTGGGAAACCTGTTTGGATTCGTCATGTTTTAGTACCTCAACGTAGCGATTACGATGAATTTTTGATTCGTTTGGATGAATTTATCCAAACACTGAACAATGTTGATAAAGTAGAAGTGCTACCTTACCATACTATGGGAAAATATAAATGGGATGAATTAGGGATAAAATATCCTTTAGAAGGCATTGAGCCTCCAGGACAAGATCGAGTGAGCAATGCGAAAGAATTGTTACACGTCAATCAATATACTGGTTATTTAACGCACTAATAGCTACGTGAAAATAAAATATTAAACTATCCGAACTATAGACGAGAGGAGTCGTATCACTGAGTTATAAAAGTTAACTAAGTGTATCTTGTCATATATGGTTCGGATAAGTTTGTTTTAAGTAATAATCCTTTTTATGATGCAAAATAATCTACACCTTTTCAAGGAAAGATATGGAAATTTTTGAATGATTTTGCTATGATTAACAATGAATTGAAAGATTGGAGCGAAGTATATGTCAAAAATTTTAGTCTTTGGACACCAAAATCCAGATACAGATGCAATCGGTGCAGCAATTGCTTTTGCGGAATTGCAAAAAGCGTTAGGAAAAGATGCTGAAGCAGTTGCATTAGGTACGCCAAGTGAAGAAACGCAATATGCCTTAGATCACTTTGAATTAGTAGCGCCTCGTGTTGTAGAAACAGTAGCAAACGAAACGGCTGATGTCATGTTAGTTGATCATAATGAGTTCCAACAAAGTGTTTCTGATATTGCGGATGTCAATATTTTATCTGTAGTTGATCATCACAGAATTGCTAATTTTGAGACAGCAAATCCATTGTATTATCGCGCAGAACCTGTAGGATGCACAAGCACAATCATCTTTAAAATGTACAATGAAAACAATGTGGAAATTCCGCAAGCGATTGCTGGTATAATGCTTTCAGCGATTGTATCAGATACATTGTTGTTCAAGTCTCCTACTTGTACAGAAGAAGATATACACGCTGCAAAAGCGTTAGCAGCTATTGCTAACGTTGATTTAGAAGCGTATGGATTAGAAATGTTGAAAGCTGGTACAAAACTAAGCGATAAATCTGTAGAAACATTATTAGATTTAGATGCCAAAAGTTTCCCGATGGGAGATAAAAATGTACGTATCGCTCAAGTAAATACAGTTGATTTATCAGAAGTGTTTGAACGTCAGGTTGAATTAGAAGCAGCGATGAGTACAGCGAATGTAGAAAATAATTATGATTTATTTTTATTGGTGGTAACCAATATCTTAGATAGCGATTCTGAATTGTTAGTTGTTGGTGAGCCGAAAACTAATGTGGAAAAAGCGTTTAATGTTACGCTAGAAAATAATCGTGCCTTTTTACCAGGTGTTGTTTCTCGTAAAAAACAAGTAGTTCCACAACTGACAGAGAGCTTTAATTAAGCAAGATAAAACACTTCGCGAAGTATTTTCTTCCGAAGTGTTTTTGTGTAGGAGATAGATATGAAATTTATTTATGAAACATCTGATAAGTGGTTAGCTGAACTAATGAACAGTTCTTTTTTTGCAGAACTGGTGGATTTGTTGGAAGTTGAAACACCAACTCTCCGCCGTTTAAAAGAAGTGTTTGGTAATAAAGTAGAAAAATATTTAGAAAAACTGATAAAAAAAGGGATTATTCAACGAGTAGAGCGACGCTATTTTATTGGTTTCCCCATGCTTGAAGTTGATGAAGAACTACTCGAATCTTGGACAAAAATTATTGTAAATACTGCAGAAAAACAAAAGGAAAGAGAACGAATTATGTTTTTAGAGAGTCTGTTTCCTGTTGAAGAAGTTGAAATGGTTTATGGGTTAGAGCGGGATATCTCTTTGGCGTATTATGATTCGCTTTCAACGGAAAATTTGAAAGTTACTTCGCTTTCTGTCGAAGAGTGGCCACTAACGTTGCCGCGCTATTTCAGTAATTTAAGAACGGAGCAAATAGCACCTATCTATCAAGATGTAACCAAGTTGATTGGTGATGTGGATTCAGATTATTATTTGGATCAAATTCAGGTCGTTGTTGAAAAAATTTTGACGCATCGTAGGTCGATTCGAGAAAGTATTTTTGTCAAATCGATGAGGTTTTTTGGGATGATTAACAAGGGTGAAGTGATACAATTGTGTGTGCCTGTGTATACGTCGTTAGAGTTGTTTGAAGAGTTAGCTGGATTTGAACGACTACCTAAAATTGTAAAACGAATGATTTTAGCAAATGTGATAGCGGAATTAGATATGGCTACTATGACCAGTATTTTTCTTAAAGAGAAGCGCTAAAACGCTTCTTTTTTTTGTAAAAAAACAATTTTAATTTTATTTTAATGTAAGGGTTTTCTTGGATATTAGTTATCTAATCTATTGAAATGGAGGGAAATGTATTTTTTCTAGTTATTTTTACGGATAGAGGTTATTAATGGAAAAAAATATTTTGCTAACGCTTTTGTCGTTTTGTGAAAAGAGATAAGAAATAATGTTCGTATTTTTAGTGATTTTTTCTATTTTTGAAATGAAAGTATTTCCAATAGTTGTTTTGGTAATGTTTTCATAATTGGATTTAGTGAAAAATGAAAGGAAATAAGTGTTGACGTTTATGCTTTAAAAATGAAAATTTTTCCGTAAATAACATTTTTTTTTAGAGTGTTTCAAATAATACCATTCCTACGTTATTTTAAATTATGTTAATGATTTTTATTTTAAAAGATTAAAAATATGATATAATTGTATTAGAAATCAGATGACGATAGGGTTGTGTGACTTCTCGATTTTTTTTATTTTTATCATTAATAGTTATTTATTTATAAAACGGTTAGGGGTTTTTGCATGAGTGTGAAAGACAAAAAGTTTTTAGAAGCTGAACAACGATTTTTAACCGGAGAGAATTTTTATACTCAACATTTATTAGGTGTACACAAAGATGGAGATAACTATATTTTTCGTGTATGGGCACCAAATGCGCAAAAAGTATGGTTAGTTGGTGATTTTAATGAATGGGATGATTCTTTGCCTATGGAGATACGCAAAGTTTCAGGGATTTGGGAAGTAGCGACATCGCTTCCTAAAGAAGGTGAAAAGTATAAGTTTAAAATTCGCCAAGCTAATGGAAGAGAGATTATGAAAATTGATCCTTTTGCTATTAGATTTGAAGAACGTCCTGGTATGGCAGCAGTGTTACATACAGTTCCAACTAAAACTTGGAAGGATGGTTCATGGCGGGGGCAGCAAAAACGTCGCAATACATTTAAACGTCCGTTGAACATTTATGAAGTTCATGCTAGTTCGTGGAAACGACATTCAGATGGGAAATTGTATTCATTTGCTGATTTGAAAACTGAGCTCATTCCTTATGTAAAAAAAATGGGGTATACCCATATTGAGTTTATGCCATTGATGGAACATCCATTAGGTATGTCCTGGGGATATCAATTGACCGGCTACTTTGCATTATCTTCTTATTATGGAACGCCAAAAGAGTTTCAAGATTTTGTTGAAGAATGTCATTTGAATGATATTGGTGTGTTTGTCGATTGGGTTCCAGGTCACTTTTGTATTAATGATGATACGTTGCCGTATTATGATGGGACACCGACATTTGAGTATAGTGATCCGAATCGAGCTAAAAACAATCGTTGGGGTACTATTTGTTTTGATTTAGGGAAACCACAAGTCCAAAGCTTTTTAATTTCAAGTGCTCTTTTTTGGCTTGAAATGTACCATATTGATGGAATACGAGTAGATGCAGTTTCAAGTATGCTCTATCTAGACTATGACGAAGGACCTTGGACACCAAATCATGAAGGTGGTAACCGAAATTTTGAAGGTTTTTATTTCTTACAAAAATTAAATGCTGTAATTAAACTGGCCTATCCTGCAACAATTATGATGGCCGAGGAGAGTAGTTCAGAAACAAAAATTACAGGATTAATCGAAAACGGTGCCTTAGGTTTTGATTACAAATGGAACATGGGATGGATGAATGACGTTTTACGTTTTTATGAAATGGATCCAGTACTTCGCAAAGATAACTTCCGTTTATTAACATTTTCATTTATGTATATGATGAACGAAAATTATATATTAGCCTTTTCTCACGATGAAGTTGTTCATGGAAAGAAAAGCTTAATGCATAAAATGTGGGGAGATCGATATAAGCAATTTGCGCATTTGCGAAATATGTATACCTACATGATAACGCATCCTGGGAAAAAACTTCTGTTTATGGGGAGTGAATTTGGCCAATTCCTTGAATGGAAATATGACGAGCAATTGGAATGGGGCAACTTAGATGATGAAATGAATCTCAAAATGCAGTTCTTTACGGGGACTTTGAATCAACTCTATGAAAAAGAGCCTGCCTTATGGGAACTAGAAGATAGTCGAGAAACAATTGAGATTATTGATGCAGATAACCTAGATGATACGGTTTTGTCTTTTATTCGTAAAGGTAAAACAAAAAAAGATTTCTTGATTGTCGTTTTAAACCTTGCGCCAGTTGAACGACATGATTTTGTAATAGGCGTTCCTTATCCAGGTACGTATCAAGAAATACTTAACACAGAAATGGAGGAATTTGGTGGCACTTGGACTAAAGCTAATGATGACAAGCAAACAATGGAGCAGTCCTTTAAGCAGTTTGACTATCAAATTCAAACAATTATACCTGCACTAGGTGCGTTAATTATTCGTCCGAAAGATATTAATGTGCGTGTAAAGAAAAAGGTAAAAAAAGTAACACAAACGACAACGGGAGTAATAGCAACAAAAGAAATACAAGCAAGTAAGTTGAAAGGGGGCAAGGTGAATTCTTCACCGAAAAAATGAAAACAGAAATGGTAGCCATGATTCTTGCAGGAGGGCAAGGTACACGACTTGGCAAATTAACCAAAAATATGGCTAAACCCGCAGTTCCTTTTGGAGGAAGATACCGTATTATCGATTTTACTTTAAGTAATTGTACAAACTCAGGGATTAATAATGTAGGTGTAGTCACTCAGTATCAACCTCTTGCATTAAATAATCATATTGGAAATGGTGCAAGTTGGGGATTAGATGGAATCAATGCGGGTGCAACTATTTTACAACCTTATTCAAGCTCTGAAGGTAGTAAATGGTTTGAAGGAACAGCTCATGCTATTTATCAAAACATGTCTTATATCGATCAATTAGATCCGCAGTATGTTTTGGTTTTATCTGGAGACCATATCTACAAGATGGATTATGAAGAAATGCTTGAAAATCATAAACGTAATAATGCTTCTTTATCAGTTGCTGTTATTGAAGTACCTATAAAAGAAGCTTCTCGTTTTGGAATCATGAATACAGATGATAATGATCGTATTATTGAGTTTGAAGAAAAACCAGAAGAGCCTAAAAATAACCTTGCATCAATGGGCATCTACATTTTTAACTGGGGACGTTTAAGAAATGTTCTAACGACTAGTTATGCAAAAGATAGCTCAATGAATGATTTTGGGAAGCATGTTATTCCGGCTTATCTAGATAGTGGTGAAACAGTTGTTGCTTATCGTTTTGATGGGTATTGGAAAGATGTGGGAACAATTGATTCTTTATGGGAAGCAAATATGGAATTTTTACGCCCTGATATGGAACTAAATATTCGCGATAAAGCTTGGCGAATTTATTCGAAAAATCCTATTTCACCACCGCATTTTGTTACAGAAACTGGATCAGCGAAAAACTCTTTGATTTCTGATGGCTGCTATATTGCAGGAGATGTGAATCACAGTGTCTTATCAGACGATGTACAAGTAAAAGAAGGCGCAAAAATTACAGACAGTATCGTGATGTCTGGGGCAACGATTGGTAAAAATGTATCAATCCACAAAGCAATTATTGGGGAAGATGCGATTATTGGTGATAATGCGGTAATCGATGGAACAGAAGAAATTGCTGTGGTTGGCTATTCTGAAGTGATTGGAGTGACTGTTGATGAGGACTAATAAAATGTGTGCGCTTGTTGGAAATTTGCATCGCTATGATGATTTATTGCCATTAACTGCAAATCGTCCATTATCTACTTTACCATTTGATGGTAAATATCGCTTACTTGATTTTAATTTGTCTAGTATTGCAAATGCGAATATTAAATCATTGTTTATGGTGTTTAATGAAGGGGAAACACAATCAGTGTTTGATCATATTGGTGGTGGAAAAGAATGGAGTTTAGATGGGATTCAAAATCGTTTCTTCATTCATATTTATCAAGACTTCATTCGTCGTGCCGACAATAATAGTAGTTATTATGATTTAGTTATTGATTATTTAAAAAAATCAAAATCTGAATATGCAGTATATATGGGGAGCAAAGTTTTAGTAAATATTGATTTGCGTGCTTTACTACACATTCATCAGGCTCACGGAAATGATATGACAGTGGTCTATAAACGTGTACCTAAGGAACTTTTATACAAAGAAGATATTATCCTTTCTTTAGGTGAAGATAACTTGATTGATGGAACCTCTTTAGTGAAAAACACTGAAATTCAGGATGTCGCAAACCTATGCACTGATATTTTTATCATTAAAACAGAAAAATTAATTGAAATCTTACGTGAAAAACAATCGGAAAATATTTTAGGAAATGTTGAAAGTTTCTTGCGTGAACGTATCTCGAAAAACACCTATGCGTATGAGTATACAGGATATCTAAGTAATATTTATGATGTCCAATCTTATTATCGAGCAAATATGGATATGTTAGATACTCAAAAATTCAATTCATTGCTGTATTCAAGCCAAAAAGTCTATACAAAAATGAAAAATGAGGTTCCAACATACTATTCAGAAACATCTGTTGTTAACAATAGTCAATTTGCAACTGGCTGTATGATTGAAGGACAAATTGAAGATTCTATTATTGGTCGTGGTAGCGATATTGGGGAAGGTGCAAAAGTTATGGGATCATTAATTTTCCCAAGCAATACCATCAAATCCAATGCTGAAGTTAGTTACGCAATTTTAGATAAAAATATTGTTGTAGACGAAGGTGTCAAGATTATCGGAACACCAGAAAAACCAGTTGTTGTTAAAAAAGGAACACATGTAACAGCAGATATTATTGGAGGTTAGAAAATGAAACTTCTATTTGCAGCATCTGAATGTGCGCCATTTTTTAAAACCGGCGGATTAGGTGACGTAGCAGGTGCGCTACCCAAAGAACTGACGAAAAAAGGAATCGAAACGATAGTTGTTCTCCCTTATTTCACAAAAATGCCTTCTCAATATAAAGAACAATGTGAAGATGTATTAAATTTTACAATTTCTGTAGGATGGCGTAAACAGTATTGTGGTGTGAAACGTCTTAAACTAAATGATGTCATTTACTATTTTATTGATAGTTTATATTACTTTGATCGTGAAAGCTTATATGGTTATTACGATGATGGTGAGCGATTCGCCTTTTTCCAAATGGCTATTATTGAATTAATGGAAAGAATTGACTTTATTCCAGATGTTTTACATGTCAATGATTATCATACAGCGATGATTCCGTTTTTATTAAAAGAAAAATATAATTGGATTGAAGCATATCGCAATATCCGTACAGTATTAACGATTCATAACATTGAATTCCAGGGTCAGTATAGTGGAGATGTGTTGCCAGATTTATTCGGTATGGGGAGAGAACGTTATGATGACGGGACAATCCGGATGGGTGATGCTTTAAACTTTATGAAAGCTGGTATTTTATATGCTGATCGTGTAAATACGGTAAGTCCTTCTTATGCAAACGAAATTAAAACGCCAGAATTCGGTTCTGGGTTAGATGGTATCTTACGAATGGAAAGTGGCAAATTAACTGGTATTTTAAATGGGATTGATTATGATATCAATAATCCTGTAACAGATTCTGCTTTAGTTAGCACTTACTCTGTGGATGACTTGTCTGGTAAGGCAGCTAATAAAGAAGACTTGCAACGTTTAATGGGTCTACGTCCAATCAAGGATGTTCCCTTAATTGCGGTTGTTAGTCGTTTGACTTATCAAAAAGGTTTCCATTTAGTATTAGATGAATTGGAAAACTTATTGCAATTTAATGTTCAGTTTGTTTTATTGGGAACCGGTGATCCAGTGTTTGAAAATCGTTTCCAATCGATTGCTGAAAAATATCCTGAAAAATGTTCAGTTAGCATTTCGTTTGATGTTCAACTTGCTCAAAAAATGTATGCCGGAGCAGATATTTTCTTGATGCCATCTGCGTTTGAACCATGTGGTCTCTCACAAATGATTTCAATGCGTTATGGAACATTACCTGTCGTTCATGAAATTGGCGGTTTGCGTGATACAGTTGAACCGTTTAACCCAGTAGAAGGTACCGGCACAGGTTTTGGATTCCAAGATTTTACGTCATATAATTTGATGCAGTGTTTACAAAAAGCTATTGATTTATACTATTCTTCACCAGAAGCTTGGGATAAATTACGTCTTAATGCGATGTCAAAAGACTTCAGTTGGGAGACTAGCTGTAAAGGTTATCTTGCTTTATATGAGGATATAGTGTAGTTAAATAAAAAAGTTTTAGAAACAGGCAGACTGAGGCGTTGAATTATTCAATGTTTCAGCCTGTTTTTAGAAGCGGGGGGTAATGATTATTTTAACAAAGGAAAATTTAAAAGAAGAACTGCGACAACGTATACAAGAAAGTTATGCAGTGGAATTAGAAGATGCTTCAGCAGATGAATTGTTTTTTACTTTAGGTAGTTTAGTAAAAGCTATTTATAATGACAACTGGCGCGAAACATGGAAAAATTATTTAAAAGAAGAACAAAAACAATCCTATTATTTCTCTATTGAATTTCTACCAGGGAAAATGTTAAAAAGTAATTTACTAAATTTAGGATTATTAGATTTAGTCCGTGAAACTTTATCGGATTTAGATGTAGATTTAGATGATTTAGCTGATGTTGAAAAAGACATGGCGCTTGGGAATGGCGGATTAGGACGTTTAGCTTCATGTTTTATGGATTCTATTGCTTCAAGCGGTTTGCCTGGAAATGGAAATGGGATTCGCTATGATTATGGGTTATTTAAACAACAGTTTGTCGATGGTTATCAAGTAGAGTTGCCCGATGAGTGGTTAAACAATGGAAATGTATGGGAAATCCGTCGTCCGAGTAAAGCAGTTAATGTACATTTTGCAGGTAATGTTTATTTAAAAGAAAATGAACACGGTCAATTAAAACCTGTTGCAGAAAATGAAATTATTTTACGTGCAGTTCCTTATGATACTGGTATGGTTGGTTATCAAAATGGGATTGTAAATACGATGCGTCTATGGAGTGTCGAAATCCCAGCTTCAGAAGAAGGCAAATATAAGAGCATTGAAGAGAGACGTGTATACGAAGATTTGACGGCAGTGTTGTATCCGGATGATTCAAATGAAAGAGGCCGTATGACTCGTTTGATTCAAGAGTATTTCTTTGTCTCAGCAGGTGTTCAAAGTATTGTCCGTTACTTCCAAAAATTAAATAAACCTTGGTCTGCATTAAGTGAAAAAATAGCCATTCACATCAACGATACGCATCCGGCATTATGTATTCCAGAATTAATGCGTATTTTAATTGACGAAAATGACGTTAATTGGGAACAAGCGTGGGATCTTACTGTAAAAGTTATGAGTTATACAAACCATACCATTTTAGCAGAAGCGCTAGAAAAATGGCCAGTCTATTTAATGAAACAAATTGTTCCACGTATGTATCAAATTATCGAAGAAATTGATCGTCGTTATGTTGAATCAATGCGTGGTATCCATCCGGAAGATTTAATCCAACGAACACGTATTATTCAAGGCGAACAAGTACACATGGCTAACTTATCTATTATTGGTAGCCATAGTACCAATGGGGTAGCTAAACTGCATTCTGATTTGCTGAAATCAGTTGTATTGCACGATTTCTATTTGGTTTATCCAGACCGTTTTAACAACAAAACAAATGGAATTGCACAGCGTCGTTGGTCACAATTAGCCAATGAGCCTTTGTCTAATGTTTTAGATGAAACAATTGGTAAAACTTGGCGTAAAGACTCTTCTGATTTAAAACTATTGATGAATTATCAAGACGATGAAAAAGTATTAGGCAAATTGGCTGAAGCGAAATATCAAAAGAAAGAAGAATTAGCAGAATACATTAAAGAAACAACGGGAATTACAGTATCTCCAAACGCCATTTTTGATGTGCAAATTAAACGTCTGCATGCGTATAAACGTCAGTTGTTAAACTTGATGCATATTCTAAAATTATACTTTGATTTAAAAGATAATCCTGAATTGGATATCCACCCACGTGTATTTATTTTTGGTGCAAAAGCTGCACCAAGTTATACCTATGCCAAATCTATCATTAAAACAATTAATGAAGTAGCAACTATGATTAATAATGATGCTAGCATTCAAGACAAAATTAAAATTGTCTTTTTACCTAACTACAATGTTTCATTAGCTGAGCGAATTATTCCAGCAGCAGACGTTAGTGAACAGATTTCATTGGCATCAAAAGAAGCCTCCGGTACAAGTAATATGAAATTAATGTTAAATGGTGCGATAACAGTAGCGACCTTAGATGGTGCGAATGTTGAAATTCGTGATGCTGTCGGTGATGAAAATATTTGTATTTTTGGATTAACAGAAGAAGAAGTATATGCATATTACGAAAATCAGGAATATTATTCTCAAAACATTTATGATGAAAATCCAGTGATTAGACGTGTGGTAGATGCTTTTGTTGATGGAACTATTCCAAATATTGGGTATGAAGGTCGCGAAATTTATGATTCGTTACTTCGTTATAATGATGAATATTTCTTGTTGCGTGACTTTGATGATTACTGTCGAGCGCAAGAACGAATTGATGCAACTTACAAAGATCAATTGTTATGGCGCAAAATCAGTCTAGTAAATATTGCGAATGCTGGACGTTTTTCTTCTGACGATACTGTAAGACTATACGCAGAAGATATTTGGCAAATTGAACCAATTTTTGCCCATACAGAAAAAGAGGGAACCAGCAATGTCTTTAATACGTTTTAATCCTTGGCAAAGCTATCATAAACACCCATTTGGAGCAGTAAAAGAAAATGGACTCGCGCGATTATCTGTTGAAGTAATCGCCGAGGACATTTTACAAGTTTATTTAGTTATGCATAAGGATCATCAACCAGAACAACGAATTTTTATGGAAAATCCAAAAGAAGGACTATATTCATATGAGTACTTTTTTAATCAAGGAAAAGGGCTTTACTTCTATCATTTTGAGGTGCATACAAAAGTAAGTAATCAAGTATTCGTTGAGTATTATGGTGCTAGTGAACAAGGTGGGGAAGGTCGTTTGTATGATGACCCATCAACTATTTGGGATTTCCAAATCACTTGTTATAAAGAAGCGGAACGCACACCTGATTGGTATCGTAACGGAATTTTTTATCAAATTTTTCCAGATCGCTTCTTTAATGGCAATGAAAATAAAAAAATTAACTCACCAAAACCCAATACTTTTATTTATGCGAATGAAGAAGATGAACCGTTGTATGTCAAAGGTCCAAATGGGGATATTTTACGTTGGGACTTTTTTGGAGGAAATTTGAGAGGAATTATTAAAAAAATTCCATACTTAAAAGAGTTAGGTGTTACAGGTATATATTTGAATCCTATCTTTGAAGCGTGTAGTAACCATCGCTACGATACATCGGATTACTTTAAAATTGATCCAGTTTTAGGAACTGAGGAAGATTTTAAAGAATTGCTTGACACTTTACACATCAATGAGATGCATCTTATTTTAGATGGAGTATTTAGTCATGTTGGACAAAATAGTCGTTATTTCAATGCAAGTGGTGCATATGGCTCACATGTTGGAGCGTTTCAAAATCGGCATAGTGAATATTTTTCTTGGTTTAATTTTATTAATTACCCAAATGAATATGATTCATGGTGGGGAATTAAAGATTTACCAGAAATTAATAAACACGATTCAGAATTCCAAAAATTTATTTTTGGAGAAGAAAATAGTGTATTAACTAAATGGAATCAAATGGGAGTTGATGGTTGGCGTTTAGATGTCGCTGACGAGCTACCGGATGAATTTATTGCAGGGATTCGCAAAAATTTAAATAATTATGAAGATCGTGTGTTGATTGGTGAAGTCTGGGAAGATGCTTCCAATAAAGTATCGTATGATGTGAGACGTGAATATATTCTAGGCGATCATTTGCAAGGGGTAATGAATTATCCATTACGTGATAGTGCAATTGAATTGCTAAACGAAAGGAATTCTCCAGAGCAAGTTGCTAAGGCGTTGACAGGCTTGTATGAGAACTATCCGCGAGATATTTTTTATAATAATTTAAACAATATAGGGACTCATGATACTGAACGTATTTTGACGATGGTGGGTAATCATACAAAAAAATTAGACTTAGCCTTTGGATTTATGTTCTTATCTCCAGGTATCCCATGTATTTACTACGGGGATGAAGCAGGAGTGACAGGAGCTAAAGATCCTGAAAACCGCAAATTTTTCCCATGGAACCAAATTAATCGCGAAATATACGATAATTGTCGTAAGTGGGTAGAATACCGTAACAATTACGAAGTTTTAATTCATGGGGACTTGAGTTTCTTTTATACAGACGAATTATTTGGAATCTTAAGAAGAGATAACGATGAATATGTTGCTGTCCTAATGAATCCAACTAATTATCCAAAATATGTTGATAAAGAGCTCTGTTTTATTGCAGAAGAAACATCGATGATTCAAGAAATTCAACGTCGCTTTAAAGGACGATCTCTTGCTGAAAATAGTTATATTTTTATCAGTAGTAAAGAGAAAAAAGAGAAAATTGAGCGTTTCCAAATGAATCAAGAACAATTACAGCTTGTATAAAATCAAAACAGAGCGCAGACAAGTAGTTTGCCTCTGTTTTTTTAGGATTGTAACTGTTGAAGCGCTGCTATTTGTGTTATCATTAAAAAAAACGTGATAAAAGGAATGAAAGTAATGGTACAATACGAAGAAATTAAACGGAAACATACACGTTTTCCAGCTTATTCAGATGATACGGGGGTAAAATTACAACCTAAAAATAAACGATCTGCTTTTAAAAGTGATGATAATTGGATTCTTACAGAGGCTGCGAAACATTCGCAGATAGCTTCTTTTGAAAATGATGAGAAGCGTTCACTACGACGTTCACCTCGTGTAAGCCAAGAAAAAGCGGGCCAAAGTATTCGTCAACGTGAAGAATTAAGCAGACATCGTCAAAATTTACCAAATTACAATAAAAAAAATCAACCTGAAGTAACACCAACGGGTAAAACACGTTTGTTTGGAGATGCTGTTGCGCATAGTACGTATCAGGTGACAGAAAAACGATCAGAGAGGATTACGCGTCCATCAGTTCATAAAGAGATGACTGAAAGATCGCCGTTCGTTCCCAAATACATTCCTACGTCAATCATTCAAGATGAATATGCACCAGCAATCTCTGAAGAAGATTTGATGAATTCTATGAAAAAAGAAGATTATCTATTATTTGATACAGAACCCGCTGCATATCAAACACGTAAAGATACTGATCCAGCTGTTCGTAAATTTAATTCTAATTCTTCAGTTAAGATGACTAGAAGTCAGTACCGAGCTAATTCAAAGAAAAATAGCAAGAATTAAATAAATCTATTTGCATTCATAAGATATCCGTGTTAGACTATGTTAGTAATACTTTTTGATATGTAACTATAATATGTTTATCTTTATAAAAAATGATACGCACTTCTATTTGCACTTCACTCATTATTACAAAATAAACACATATGATGTGTAATTTGGAGGTACGTTATGAATAACGGTACAGTAAAATGGTTTAACTCAGATAAAGGTTTTGGCTTTATCACAGCAGAAAATGGAACAGACGTGTTTGCACACTTCTCAGCTATCCAAGGCGAAGGTTTCAAAACTTTAGAAGAAGGTCAAGCAGTAACTTTTGATATTGAAGAAGGTCAACGTGGACCTCAAGCAACAAACATCGTTAAAGGTTAATTATTTGTCAACTATCGCAAGGTAGTTGACTTTTTTTTTTTCAAAAAATCGATTATCAGTGTATTAGTTTTAATAGAGAGAAAATTAAATTATTTATTCAGATAGATTTTTAAAATATTGTAATTGCCATTTTTGTGTTCGCGTTGCTGTTTTATTTAAATTATGACACCAAACTGGATAGAATCTCATCGCCATTTTCCCACGCTTATTTTCTGTAGATAGGATTTGTTTTTCAATAGCAATTTCTTTTGGAATGGTAAAAATTCCTTTCTTATCTCCATCGTCTATAACTATCGCTAGCAGTTCTGGGCTACTAGTTGCTTTAAAGGGTGTATTATGAGTTTGTTCATCTTTTTCCCAGAAAGCTACAAAATATCCTTCTTTTTTTGGTGTCTTTTTTGCTAGTCGAGCTCTTACTTTACTATTTATTGTTTGCGAATAAAAGATAAACCCTTCATATTCTAGATTTTGATTTTCTAAACAATAAATTTGGATGTTTCCGAATACTTTTTGCAAAATATTAGTCGATTTCATTAAAAGATCTCCTTAGTTTTCTTGATTTTACGTACAAAAGCTGTTAAGAAAATTATACGAACAATAGTTCGGTTTGTAAAGTGAATACTCAAAAAAATTATTGTTGTATTAAAAATAAAGAAAAAAATGAAATTTTCTCGGTCAATCAAGCGATAATTTTGAATTTTAGCTGATTCAAAATAGAATATCTTGGACGAATAAAATGACTTTGGGCAGTCCAATGATGTTGATAATTTTTACATATATCTTGTTTTTTTAAGGTATCGTCAGTGGTATAGGATGATACTGGTCAAAACGGATGACTGTTTTCTGGCCTGACAATAATCGACTTACCTGTCTCGTGGTTACTGCTGAATCGCAATTTGTACAAGCGTGAGCAGAGAGGAAAGGGTGGCTTTGACGACAAGGGGACTGTTTTTGATAAAATTCTTCCTAGAACATGTCTTCCTCTCAGTAAACTATTTTATCGTGATGTAGTCATACTAGAGAACGGTATGTTTTTTAATACCTAAAATGAAAGATGGGACTGACAAATCATTTCTGATTCATCAGTCCCATATATTATAGAGCCGTTTTTGATAAATGCGGACGATGGGACTTGAACCCACACGAGCATACGCTCACATGACCCTCAATCATGCTTGTCTGCCATTCCAACACGTCCGCAACAACAGTTAAAATCTTACTTTTTATTTGAATGTTTGTCAATACTGTGATTCTTATTTTTTTGTAAAATGAATAATAATACTTCCCGTTTTTTCAGAAAATTTGCTATAATAGAAACACTGAAAAAAGTTCTATGGGAAACGCAGCAATATAGTTTGATATACCGAATGTATATTTATGAAAAGAGGATTCTACTATGAGAAATTTTGAAAAATCTAGTAAACTTGAAGGTGTTAGTTATGACGTGCGTGGACCTGTTTTAGAAGAAGCAGATCGTATGCAAGAAGAAGGAATCAGTATTTTAAAATTAAATACAGGTAATCCAGCAACATTTGGATTTGAAGCACCAAACGAAATTATTCGTGATTTGATTATGAATGTGAGAGAATCGGAAGGGTACTCTGATTCAAAAGGTATTTTTTCAGCACGTAAAGCAATTGAACAATATTGCCAATTGAGAAATTTTCCAAACGTTACAATTAATGATATTTATACTGGAAATGGTGTAAGTGAGTTAATTACTATGTCAATGCAAGGTTTATGTGATAATGGTGATGAAATTTTAGTGCCAATGCCTGATTACCCATTATGGACGGCTTCTATTTCATTAGCTGGAGGTAAGCCTGTACATTATATCTGTGATGAAGAGAGTGAATGGAATCCGGATATAGCAGATATTCGTTCAAAAATCACTTCTAAAACAAAAGCGATTGTTTTAATCAACCCTAATAATCCTACTGGAGCAGTTTATCCAAAAGAAATTTTAGAACAAATTGTTGAAATTGCTCGTGAATTTGATTTAATTATTTTTTCTGATGAAATTTATGATCGTTTATTGATGGATGGTCATCAACATATTCCAATTGCAACTTTAGCTCCAGATCGTCCAGTAGTAACTTTTAGTGGATTATCTAAGTCTCATCGAGTGGCAGGATTCCGTGTTGGCTGGATGGTTCTTAGTGGAGATAAGAGACACATTAAGGATTATGTTGAAGGGTTAAATATGTTGTCATCTATGCGTTTATGCTCCAATGTATTATCACAACAAATTGTCCAAACTGCACTAGGCGGTTATCAAAGCATTGATAAATTATTATTGCCAGGTGGTCGTATCTATGAACAACGTGAGTTTATCTATAAAGCGATTAACGATATTCCAGGCTTGTCTGCTGTGAAACCAAAAGCCGCTTTTTATATGTTCCCTAAAATTGATACGAAACGCTTTAATATTTTGGATGATGAAAAATTTGTCTTAGACTTTTTACACGAGCATCATGTATTGATGGTCCATGGTGGTGGTTTTAACTGGCAACAACCAGATCATTTTAGAATTGTATATTTACCGAATCTTGAAGAATTAAAATTAACTTCAGATAAGATGCGTGAGTTTTTAGCAACCTATAAACAAAAATAAAAAAATGGAGGAGCGAATCATCGCTTCTCCATTTTTTTATTCAGAAATTTTTTCACATACTTTTTTACTAATCACCATTCGGCCACTAAATTTATCCATAATTTCTTTAGAAGGTTCGTTAACTTGTATTAAAAATGAATTTTCGTATTCTCGTTCAATAAAGCCAAATAAAGTTAGGTTTTCCCATTTGAATGTTACGTTTGTTTTCGTTTCCATACGTGTCACTCCAATCTAAATATTAAAGAATTCCGAACGTTTTTCGGTAAAATCATCCTTTTTTAACATTATGTGTTAAAATAAATAAAAAAGAAAATGCTAATTCGCATATTTTGGAGGAAATAGTATTGTCATCTGAAAGTTTTGGTGAAACAATTAAATGCTTACGGAAAGAACGTAAAATGACTCAAAAAATGCTGGCACAAGGGATTTGTGCTCAAAGTGTCTTAAGTCGTATTGAAAATGACATAGAAATTCCTAATGTGGTTGTTTTGCAGAGTATTTGTCAGCGTTTAAATGTAACATTAGATCAAGTGTTGCATTCAGAGTCTGAAGAGATTCAACGAATTAAATTTTTATTTAGTCAAGTACATTATTATCTAATCCATCAAGAATATCAAAATATGGCAGCCTTATTAGGGAATTCCAACCTAATGGATCATCTTTATTTGGATACAGATTTTCAACTTTATTATTATTATTTGGGAAGTTGTGAATATTTTTTATATCAAGCTTATGATGCTTCGATTCAGTCTCTTAAAAAAGGACTATCGTATACATATAATAAAGGTAAAGAAAATATTTCACCTATCGAAATCCAACTATTAAGTTGCTTAGGTCGCGTATTTGATGATGCAGGTAATACTGAAAAAGCTTCATTCTATTTGGAGACGAGTTATAAATCAATTGAATTATTACCAACTGAGTTAACTAGTTTTGAGTTAACAAAAGTATTTTATAATTATGGAAGTCTCCTATTACGAATGGAAAAATATAAACAAGCTCTAGAAGTTTCAGAGCGAGGGATTTTATGGGCAAAGCAGCGTTGTAGCTATTACTATCTAGAAGAACTTTATTCGCTAGCGAGTGTTATTTGTCGAAAAATGAATCTAATAGAAGCCTCGAAAGAGTATTTGTCTTTATCTACCTATATATCAAAAATCCGATAAATGGTGTAGACCTTTCTTGACTTATAAAGAAAATAAGAGTAATTTTAGGATAGAAAGATTAAAGAGGAGCGAGTCAAATGAGAACTTTTATAAGTGCAGATAAATTTTTCTTAAAATCAATGGTTAAAGGTCCTGGGTATTTAGAGATTGTTGATGGAAAATTTGGAGAATATACTTCTGAACTTCCTGAAGAAGCAGTAACATTGATAGATTATTCAGGCAAATGGATTGCACCAGGGTTGGTTGATACCCATATTCATGGATATATGAATCATGATGTAATGGATAATGACGCTGAAGGAATTAAAATAATGTCAGATGCATTATTATCTTGTGGAGTCACTTCTTTTCTACCGACAACTTTGACTTCAAGTAAAGAATTATTGCGTGATGTAGCAGAAACAATTGGTCGAGTTCACAAAGATGTTACAGGTGCTAAAATTCCTGGGATTTACTTTGAAGGACCTTTTTTTACCGAGGAATATAAAGGGGCGCAAAATCCATCATATTTTGGCGATCCAGATATTGATACTTTCCATGACTGGCAAGAAGCTTCTGGTGGTATCATCAAAAAAATCGCTTTAGCACCTGAACGTCAAGGTGTAGAGGAATTTGTTAAGCAAGTAACGGATGAAGGTGTCGTTGTCTCATTAGGTCATAGCAATGGAACGTTGGAAGATGCATCGAAAGCTGTCGAAGCTGGAGCAAGCGTTTTTGTTCACGCATTTAATGGGATGCGTGGGTTAAACCATCGTGAACCAGGAATGGTTGGAGCTTTATTAAGCTTGCATCATGTTTTCTCTGAATTGATTTGTGACGGCCATCATGTTCATCCAGAAGCTGCAGGAATTTTGATGGATAAAGCCGGGCATGATCATGTAGCTTTAATTACAGATTGTATGATGGCAGGCGGCATGCCGGATGGCAACTACGTTTTAGGTGAATTTCCAGTAGTTGTTGAAAATGGAACTGCACGTTTACAAGAAGGGAATTTGGCAGGCAGTATTTTAAAATTAAAAGAAGCGATAAAAAATGTTGTCGACTGGGAACTAGCAACCCCTGAACAAGCTATCATGATGGCAACCTTAGTACCAGCTATAAGTTGTAAAATTGATGATACTTGTGGCATGATTAAAAAGGGACGTGATGCAGACTTTATCGTCCTAAATCAAGATATGACATTAGAAGCAACATACTTAGACGGTGTTGAGCGTTTTTGCGCATCTAAATAATAAATGAAGCGAAGTGGATGTTTTCACTTCGCTTTTTATAGTAAATAGACGTAGTTGATAAAGATAAAGGGTGATATAATTAACTGATCTGAAAAAAGTATTTGGTTTTGATGACTGTGCGAATCCTAGGTTCACATAATAATTCTAGGAGATTCGCACCACGAAATAGTTGTTAAATGAAAAAATGATGAGAAAATAAGTACGATTGTATTCAATTTTAAAATAAAATATATAATCGGGCGATATTCATCAGAAAAAATGCAGTAGCGTACTGTCTTTTTCTACAAAAATCGCCGTTGCAGTCTTTATGACTGCATGGATTGAAATACACCTACGTGCTTTCTTATATCCATAGAAACAACCGTTGCAGTCTTTATGACTGCATGGATTGAAATAATTAAAGCGTCCTTAAATTCTTCAAATTCTAGTTGTTGCAGTCTTTATGACTGCATGGATTGAAATTATCTGCTCCGGTGTTAAATCATCAGCAATAATGTTGCAGTCTTTATGACTGCATGGATTGAAATAAAAAATTGTCAACGACGGATATACATTAAAAGCGTTGCAGTCTTCATGACTGCATGGATTGAAATCATGCTAGATGATTCCGTGTGAAATTCTTGTTGTGTTGCAGTCTTCATGACTGCATGGATTGAAATCTTTTCATAGTAACATTATGCTTTTTCCCCATTGTTGCAGTCTTCATGACTACATGGATTAAAATTACTAATTTTTTGAATATTGCTCCCGATTTAACAGTTGCAGTCTTCATAAAATTAACCATAGTCAGCTATATGACGTAGAGATATTCTTATAGTCAATCGGTTCTTAAAAATTTTAATTTGTTTATGAAGAAAAATGATTAGAAAAACTTCGAAATCAAAGAAATGAAAAAGCGAGGATAGAATCTATTCTCGTTTTTTAATATAAAAAACATCTGTGTTTTTATTTGTTTATGTTAAACTAAAGAAAAGGAGGAGGACAAATGAGTTACATTGAAGTTATTGATGAAGTAAAAAAATATCAGATGGGTGATACGACTATCATGGCAAATGATGGTGTTACTTTTGGCGTAGAAAAAGGTGAAGTAGCTGTGATTTTGGGTCCGAGTGGTGCTGGAAAATCAACAGTTTTAAATATATTAGGTGGTATGGATAGTTGTGATAGTGGGCAAATTATCATTGATGACGTTGATATTGCAAATTATGATGCGAAGCAATTAACAGCCTATCGCCGTGATGATGTAGGGTTTGTTTTTCAATTTTATAACTTAGTTCCTAACTTAACTGCAAAAGAAAATGTAGAATTAGCTGCTCAAATTGTGGAAAATGCATTGGATGCAGAAGAGATTTTGACACAAGTTGGTTTAGGAAATCGAATGAATAATTTCCCTTCACAATTATCTGGAGGGGAGCAACAGAGAGTTACCATCGCAAGGGCTTTAGCTAAACGACCAAAGTTATTGCTATGTGATGAACCCACGGGTGCATTGGATTATGAAACTGGAAAACAGATTTTACAAATTTTAGAAGACACAGCAAGGAATACTGGAACAACAGTGATTATTATTACTCATAATTCGCAAATTGCTCCAATGGCTGATCGCGTGATTCGTATTAATGATGCTAAAGTTCGTAGTATAGAGCATAATGACAGTCCAACACCAATTGCTCAAATCGAATGGTGAGGAGGATATAAATGAAGAAGAAAGCTCTCCTTAAAAGTAGTATTCGAGAAATCAAACAATCCCCAGCTCGCTTTTTTTCAATTTTAGGCATTATTTTTTTAGGTGTTGCTTTTTTTGTAGGGATTGGTGCGACGGGTCCTGATATGATTCAGTCTGCAGATGATTATTATAAAAAACAACAACTATCTGATATTACTTTATACTCTAGTCTAGGATTTTCTAAAGAAGATCAAACGTATTTGGAAAAGCAAAAAAATATTGAAGCAGTAGTTCCGCAATATGTAACAGATATGCATTTAGTGGATAAAAATGAAGTGGTACGTTTTTATAGTTTGACGGAAACGCTGAATTTACCAGTTCTTGAATCGGGTGAACTACCAAAAGAAAATGAAATTGTGTTAGACACTCGAGCGAAAGGACGCTATAAGCTAGGAGATACATTTGAAATCCAAGAAAGTGATGACTCCGAAAAGGCTTTAAAGCAGTATCAGTTTAAAATTGTGGGTTTTGTGACAACACCTGAATTTATTGACAATGCAAAGCGTGGAAATACTAATGTAGGAAATGGTGCTATTGATTATTTTGCTCTTTTACCAGAGGAAACTTTCCAAATGGATGCCTACGCACGCTTGCTATTATCTTTTAAAAATGCTCAAACAGTAGGGTCATATTCTGATGAATATACAAAGCGTATGGATAAAAATCAAGAACAGCTGGAAGGTTGGTTGGAACCACGAAAGCAGGCTCGTTTAACTGAAATCAAAGAGACCGCTAATCGTGAATTAGCCAAAAATCGTAAAAAAGTCCAAGAAGGCGAAAAACAATTAGAAAAAGCCGAACAAGAATTGAAACAAGCCAAAGAAAAATTGGATCAAGGTCAAATAGAATTAGAAGAAGCCAAACAACTCTATACTGAAAAAATAGCTGCAGCTAAAGCAGAAATTCAATCGCGTGAACAACAAATTACTGAAGCAGAAAAAGAAGTTATTGCAAACGAACAGATTTTAAATGAAAACCAACGTGAAGTAGATCGTCAGTCGGGTTCTTTAGATGCGTATGAATCACAGCTTTCTCAATTAGAATCACAGCGTAGTCAGCTAGAAGACGCTCTCTATCAATTACAAGTAGCGCAACAAACATTTAAAAATATCGAACAGTTAACTTCACAAGTAGATGATGTACCAGAAGAAGAACTTGATCAACTGCTGGATGATATTAAAACGAATTTACAATTATTGCTGACACAATTGCCAGAAGATAATGAATGGAAAACAACTGTTCAACAAATTATTGATGAGTTGTCATCAGAAACTTTGTTAACGCTTGTTCAGGATATTCGTAGTCTAGGAGATATGATTGATTCTCAAATTGCCAGTATTGAAGGAAACCTTGCGCAATTAGGTACAGGAATGGATGAAATTGCACGTGGAAAACAGCAAATTCAAGATGGTCAAAGACAACTTGATGAAGGCAAGCGACAAATAGAAGAGGCGAAAAAACAATTAAAAGATGGTAAGACGCAACTTGCAGAAGGAAAGCAAACCTTTGCAGTAGAAGAAGAACGTGGTGCGAATCAATTAAAAGCAGCTGAAGAGGAATGGCAGGCTGGCAAAAAACAATATGAAAAAGGTCTAGAGGAATTTAAAAAACAAAAAGAAAAAGAATTACCAAAACTCAAAGAGGCTACTGAGAAGTTAGCATCCGAGCAAAAAAAAATAGATGATTTAGAACCAGCAAGCTTTACATTAGTTGATCGGGAAAGTAACCCAGGATACACTGAATATAAAGAGAATGCGAATCGAATTTCGTCAATCGCAACAGTATTTCCCACAATTTTCTTTTTAATAGCGGCATTAGTTAGCCTAACAACTATGGGACGAATGATTGAAGAAAAACGAGTGGAAATTGGTACGTTGAAAGCGTTAGGTTATAGAAATGGTGAAATTTCTCAAAAGTTTTTACTCTATTCTTTGTCTGCTGGACTTTTAGGAAGTTTATTAGGATTAGCAGTTGGTTTTTATCTTTTTCCTACTATTATTATTAGTGCGTATGGTCAGTTGTACAACATTAAAGAGTTTATGACACCATGGTATTTAGGTTATAGTAGCATTGGTATTATTGTTGCGTTAGTTTGTACAGTCGGAGTTTCATTAGTTGCTTTACGTGTCGATTTATTTAGTTCTCCCGCTGCATTGTTACGACCAAAAGCTCCAAAGGTAGGAAAACGAATTTTGTTGGAATATCTAACGCCTTTATGGAAACGAATGAGCTTCATTCAAAAAGTCACGATGCGAAATTTGTTCCGTTATAAATCACGGATGTTTATGACTATTTTTGGGATTGCAGGATGTACGGCAATGATACTTACTGGCTTTGGATTGCGTGACTCTATTGGTGACATAGTCCCAATTCAGTTTTCGAAAATTTGGCACTATCAAGGAATGGTGACATTTAAAGAACAGCCTGATGATGCTGTGTATCAAAAATATCTTGATACATTGGAGCAACTTGATGACTATCAGTCACATTTAGCAATTGGTTCTGAAACTTTAACAGTTGAAAAAAGTGGTGTAACAAGTCAAGATGTAACGGTCTATGTACCGGAAAACCTTGAGATATTACCTGATTTTGTTTTGTTCAATAATCGTCAAACAGGTAAAGAATCTTATTTAACTGATGAAGGTGCGATTATTAATGAAAAACTAGCTGCGCTTTTTGATCTATCGGTAGGAGATACTCTCGTCTTAAAAAATACTGATCATCAGACGTTTGAAGTTAAAATCGCGGCTATTGTTGAAAATTATGTTGGTCATTTCGCATATTTAACACCACAAACTTTTGAAAAAATTTTTGATAAGCAACCAACTTATAATACAGATTTAATTGTATTTAAAGGAGAACAAACCAAAAAACAAGAAAAACAAATTGCAGGAAAATTGATGGATCAAGAAGAAGTGATTAATGTTAGTTTCCTATCTGATTCATCCACTGCGTTGGATGAAACGACAGGTATTTTAAACATTGTCGTTTGGGTACTGATTATTTCAGCTGGATTACTAGCGTTTATTGTGTTATACAATTTGAATAATATCAATATTTCTGAGCGTATTCGAGAATTATCGACTATCAAAGTATTAGGTTTTTATGATAAAGAAGTGACAATGTACATTTATCGTGAAAATATTTTCCTAACATTCTTTGGTGTCTTTGTAGGTTTGGCGATGGGAATTTTATTACACGGATATGTATTACAGACAGTAGAAATGGATATGTTGATGTTTTCACCAACGATCCATTTGATGAGTTATATATACGCAGGCTGCATTACAACCTTCTTTACATTAGTTGTAGGGGTTGTTATGTACTTGAAATTACAAAAAGTGGATATGATAGAAGCCTTAAAATCAAATGAATAAGAGACTGGGATTCCAGTCTCTTATTTTTTTTGATTTTCAATTTTTTCTTGAATTTCTTGTAATTGTTTTTGAAGTTCTGCTTCTTTATTTTTTAATACGACAAGATCCTCTTTAATCTCTTCTTCATTCTCGGTTTTAGGTGGTCGCAAAATAAAATTAATACCAATTGCAACAGAAGTACCTATAAATGTATCGAAAATACGGTCTATAGCTACGCCTACAGAATCTCCAGGATCTACACTCAAAGTAATTAACAGAATTGTTGCAATAGCGGAGATAATACCTGCATTGTTGTTTATGCCATCTGATACCACAATTACGAATGCCACTAGAACAGGCAATGCAATAATTTCAACAATGAAATTCTCATTGAATTTTTGCTGTAGTAATAAATATGCAATGCCTCCAATACCACCAATTGTGTTGCCGAGAATACGTGATTTACCAAAATTAAAAGTAGTGGTTAAATCTTGGCGTAGTGAAAAAACAGCTGCTAATGCTGCAATCCATGGCTCACCTCGATTAAAAAATTCGAAAATTAAAATACAAATTAACACAGACAAAGATGATTTGAAAGTTCTCATGCCAAGTCTAAAACGGCCAATATGCACAACAATAGCCCCCTTTAATTTAATAATAACGAATCTATAGAGAAAATACAAAAGGTTTAGTATAATTTCTTATGTAGGGAGGAACTTATATGAGAATTGGATTACGTACCATTAAAACGGCAGTAGCCGCTATTTTATCAATGCTTTTAGCTGATGTATTAAACTTACTATATGCGCCAGCCGCAGGAATTATTGCTATATTAAGTGTAGGGAATACTAAAAAGGCTTCATTATACACTGGATTGGGGCGACTAGCTTCTTTAGCGATTGCCACAGTCATATCTTTTATATGTTTTCAAGTAATTGGCTATAATGCGATTGCATTTGGTATTTATTTATTATTTTTTATTCCCGTATCTGCTACGTTTCATCTAACAGATGGCATTGTTGTTAATTCAGTTCTGGTCACACACTATATGTTGGAGCAATCATATTCATTACCTCTATTAATTAATGAGTTGCTTTTAATGAGCATTGGGGTAGGCTTTGCTTTAGTATTTAACTTGTATATGCCTAATATTGAGAAACAACTAAAAGAAAATCAGGAAGAAATAGAAGAGAGTTTCCGCCATATTTTGTCAGGAATGGCAGCGATGTTAAATCATGCATCTCAAGATAAGTTGAAAAATTCATGTGATAAGTTACTGATTTTTATTCGTGAAGGTCAGCAACAAGCGCAAATGTATCAGGAAAACCAGTGGCAAGTAGAAGATGCTTATTATGAGGAATATTTCTCAATGCGTCGAACACAAGTTAGGATATTATCGGATATGGTTCAATTGCTTGATGGTATTCAAGTGGAAGAAATATTAGTAGAAGATTTAAGGATACTTTTAAACTTTACGGCTGCGACTTTTGATGAAGATAATGATGGAATGGAAATCTTGAAACGAATTGATTTAGTGTATCAAGTCTATCGCTCAAAAGCATTACCTCAAAATCGGGAAGAATTTGAAAACCGAGCGCGTTTGTTTCAATTTCTTCAGTCTTTTAAAAGTTTTATTGAAATTAAAGCCGAATTTTCAAAATCTAGTACTAAATTAAACGAAGAGACAGTCGCCTAAAAGAAGCGACTGTCTTGATTTTTACCAAAAACGACGCATGTCATCTAAGATACGAATAACATCTGCTGTAAGAGGTAGCGTACGATTTTCAGCTCCTTCAACCGTATCGATTAAAGTTTGGATTTCATAGTTTAATGCTTCGGTAGTATTACCTACCTCGATAACTTCTGTGTGTCCATCACGGTAATTAATTACCGCTTTATCTGCACGTGGGTATTCATCAACTGTAATATAAGCGTGCTCATAAGCTACAATCCCTTGTTTGGGCATTTTTGCTTGGAAAGCTAGGCTGACTGTAGCCATTTCATCTTTTTTGTTACGCAGGACAGTAATCGACTGCTCATCAACGCCCGTTTCAAACGGTAGCACATTACTAAATAACACATCAGGTGATTCGGATAGGAAGAAGCGTGCAAAAGATACGGCATAAGTTCCAATATCTAATAAAGCACCACCTGCCAAATCTGGATTGAAAAAGCGGTTGGTTGGGTTTGGCTCTTTATAACTGCCAAACGGTGCTTGGATTAATTTTAATTTACCTAATTTGCCACTGTCTGCGATTTTTTTTAATTCAAGGTAAAGTGGCATGTTAAAGATGGTCATTGCTTCTTGTAATACAAGCTTATTTTTCTTAGCAAGTGCGATTTCTTCTGCTAGTTCGTCACTGTTCATCGTAATTGCTTTTTCACATAAAACATGTTTATTTGCATGTAATGCTGCCATGATGTAGTGGTGATGCACATTATTTGGTACTGCAATATAAACAAAATCAATCGCTTCATCAGCTAATAAAGCATCAACTGTTTCATAAACATTTGGAATCGAAAATTTTTCTGCAAATTCTTGAACTTTAGGCAATCTTCTCGCTGCGACACCGTAAATTTCACTAGTATCACTTTTGAAATCCGTTGCAAATTGATGTGCAATATCTCCTAATCCGATAATTCCCCAACGATAATTTGTCATTATATCTTCTCCTTTTACTAGTAATACCTTTAGTATAACAGAATTAGTTTAAAATTGAGAAAAGGTAGTAGCCAAAAAGTTTCTTTTATCTTAAAATTTGAGTAGAATAGAAAGTGGAGGGATTGTCTATGCATGATGTATATATTGAATTGATTTTAAGTGCGGTTTACGAACAATATGGTATCGAAGCGTTATTTTATGAAAATAACTTAGGAATTTCTTCTGAAAAATGGGAGAATTGGAAAAAAGGAATGGATTCTTTAGCTCCTGAAGAGAATCAAAAAGTAAAAAATCTGTTCAGTGATTATGAATGGATGCTATTACAAAAGATTTTGCGTCAGACAATTATTTATCCAGAAAAGCGTGGGGTTGCTGTGAGTGAGTATCGAAAAATGAAAACAGCGATTGCTCGTAAGTGGTTAAATATCGGTCTTGCGACGGTTGAAATGATTCAGTCAAAAGAGGAAAATAGTTCAAGTCAGTACTTAAACTTACGTGTAGGGATCGCCTATGATGAATGGGGCTTTGATGATATTCTCACTTTCCGCTTGCCAGCATATATTCAACAACAGTTAGAAAATGAACAAGTTGCTTTATTAGACTGGGTTAATGAAAACTTAGAAGAAACATATAACAAGTAAGTGAGAGGGGAAAGGTTGTTGAAAAAAACATTAAAAACGATTAGTTTAATTATCATTGGCATTGTTGCCATATATGGAATTAATCGTTTTGTTACAAGGAAAGTTGTTATTGAAAACCCGGATTCTTCTGTTATAGCCTCTGAAAAAGAGCCGATACAGAAAAAACAGGAGACGCAAGAAGAAAAGAAAGACACGCTTCCTGAAGGTTCAACAGATGATTGGAACTTGATTCTAGTGGGTCCAGAGCATCCACTTGAAAAAGACATCCCACAAGATAATCTCGTAGAAATACCTGGAAGTGTGATGCAATTGGATCGTCGTGTTTTGGAGCCTTATCAAAAGTTGGTTCAAGCTGCAGAACAAGCAGGATATCCAATAGCTCTAGTGTCTTCTTACCGTTCTGTATCCTATCAAGAGCAAGTATTTAATGATGCAGTTTATCAATATATGTCGCAAGGACTCAGTGAAAAAGAAGCCATTACTGAGACGAAAAAAACGTCAACTGAACCAGGAAATAGTGAACATCACACTGGATTA
Source organism: Enterococcus sp. AMC2644 (assembly GCF_058216475.1). NCBI lineage: Bacteria > Bacillati > Bacillota > Bacilli > Lactobacillales > Enterococcaceae > Enterococcus > Enterococcus sp. AMC2644. The sequence goes on along the minus strand of NZ_CM177095.1, from coordinate 238,653 downwards.
GCTATCGATGTGGTAGATACCAACTGGCAACAAAATTATCCACGTGTCTTATTAGAACCTGCTTATGGTGATGAACCCGGAGCAAAATGGTTGGCAACGCATGCTAGAGAATATGGCTTTATTGTTCGTTATCCTGAAGGAAAAGAAAAGATTACTAAAATTACGTATGAGCCATGGCATTTTCGTTATGTAGGCATAGAACATGCAAAATATATCGAAGAACATCACCTGACATTAGAAGAGTACATTGACTTATTAAAAGAAAAGTAGGGTGTATATGAATAGAAGAAAGAAAAAAACGCTGCGCTTGCCAGCCATTTTAATTGGTTTTGTTATGATTGGTGTAGCATTTGTTTTTTCGTTAAAAAGTTTAACAAGTCCGAAATTTTCGCAAAATATCTATGCATATCAAGAAAATACAGATATGACCAAAGAAGAATTTATTTCACGTTTGCTCCCCCATGCTAAAGAGCTACAAGAAGGTTATGGTGTTTTGCCAAGTATTGTGATTGGGCAAGCAATTCTAGAGTCAAATTGGGGAAATAGTCAATTATCTAAAGAATACAATAATTTGTTTGGAATAAAAGCTTATGGGAATCAAAAGAAAATAACTTTAGATACACAAGAGTTTGTTAATGAACAATGGATTACAATTAAAGGCGATTTTCGTGTTTATAATTCGTGGGAAGAATCGATGGACGACCATACCATGCTTTTTGTAAACGGTGTGGATTGGAGTCCTGAAAAATATGAACAAGTTTTAACTGCTCCAAATTATGAAGTTGCGGCAGATGCTTTACAAGAAGCAGGCTATGCAACTGATCCAGGCTATGCTGCTAAAATTAAAGAAGTAATTGAAACCTATCAACTTAATCAATATGATTAAAAGGAGCTGTTGAGCAATGAGCGAAAAATTTATTCCTAATATTACCACGGAATTAAGAAAAGATATTGTAAAAGTACCAGAAATAATTGATGAAGCTAGTGGGATTATTATCTTTGGGAAAAAAATCAAATCGATTATTTTTACTACAGATATTGCGATTATTCGTAATACAAATGCCAATGCAGTCATTGCTGTTTACCCATTTACACCACATCCAGCAATCACTAAAAGTATTATTGAAGCAGCCGATATTCCAGTTTTTTCTGGAGTTGGTGGTGGATTAACACAAGGAACGCGCGCTTCTTATATGAGTCTTTTCGCTGAAGCACAAGGTTCCATTGGCGTGGTTTTGAATGGGCCTACCCCGATTGATACCGTTCAAGCAGTTTGTAGTGTTGTAGACATTCCAGTAGTTAGTACGGTGACTAGCAAGTATACGCCCATTGATGAAAAAATTGCAGCAGGAGTTAAAATTATTAATATTAGCGCAGGAAAAGAAACTGCCGCTACTGTTCGTCATTTCCGAAAAATTTACCCAGAATTACCAATTATGGCAACTGGAGGACCGACAGAAGAAAGCATTCGTGAAACAATTGAAGCCGGGGCGAATGCGATTACGTATACGCCACCTTCTAATGGGGATTTGTTTAGTAAAAAAATGGATCTTTATCGTGAAATAGAACGATCTGAATTTAAAAAATCACATTAAAAACGAACAAAAAATGAGAAAATCCAAATTTATGATTGAGTTTACTTGTATTTTATATAAATTATAGGCATAATGATGGTTGTGTTTTTCATAATTAGTTCTTACTTATATATCGTCGTAATTGGTCGACAGTCTCTACCCGATACCGGAATATCGGACTATAGGTAAAAAAGTGTTTGTTTGTGCACCTTTTTTGCTGTATTCGCAAAGAGGTGCTCTTTTTATTTTACTAAAGTGAAGGAAAGTGAGTTTGTAAAAATGGAAGAATTAGTTAGTCGTATTCAAAAAGATGGGAATGTTTTAGGAGAAGGCGTATTAAAAGTTGACAGCTTTGTCACTCACCAAGTTGATCCTGAATTAATGGAAAAAATTGGTATTCGTTTTGCAGAAGTATTTGCAGAAAGCGGGATTACTAAAGTTGTGACAATTGAAGCATCAGGTATTGCTCCGGCATTGTATGCAGCAAAACAATTAAATGTTCCAATGATTTTTGCTCGTAAAGCCAAAAGTTTAACTATGGATGAAGAGCTATTAACCAGTTCTGTTTATTCATTTACAAAACAAGTGACAAGTACAATTTCAATTTCACGTAAATTTTTAAGTAATGAAGATAAAGTGTTAATTATTGACGATTTTTTAGCAAACGGACAAGCGGCTAAAGGGTTGATTGAATTATGTCGTCAAGCTGGTGCACAAGTTGAAGGTGTCGGGATTGTGATTGAAAAATCATTTCAAGATGGACGTCAATTATTAGAAGATATGGGAATTCGTGTTGTGTCGCTAGCACGTATTGCATCATTAGCTGATGGGGAGGTCGCTTTCCGTGAAGCAGATGCGTAATCAAGCAAATGAAGAGAATGGAAAAGCGGCTTTAGTTGGTTTACAACATTTATTAGCAATGTATGCTGGCGCAGTTGCAGTTCCACTGTTGATTGGTACAGGATTAGGTATGAATGCTCAACAGATGACTTATTTAATTTCAATGGACATTTTCATGTGTGGTTTAGCAACCTTGTTACAGTTAACTGTAACAAAGTATTTTGGAATTGGTTTGCCAGTAATCTTAGGTTGTGCAATTCAAGTAGTAGGACCAGCGATTATGATTGGAACTCAAGCTGGAATTGGCGCGGTATTTGGTTCGATTATTGTTGCAGGTTTATTTTTAGTGCTAACGGCAGGAATTTTTTCTAAAATTAAAATTTTATTTCCTACTATTGTTACCGGAACGGTTATTACTGTTATTGGGTTAACATTAATTCCTGTAGCAATTGGCAAAATGGGTGGCGGTGATGTTTCTATGAGCAGCTTTGGAGAACCACGTTATCTCATTCAAGCGTTTGTAACAATCGCTTTGATTATTGGTATTCAAGCATTCGGTCGAGGCTTTATTCGTTCGATTGCCGTGCTGATTGGACTAGCTGGAGGAACATTATTAGCCTATTTTATGGGAGATGTAAATTTTTCACCAATTAGTCAAGCACCGGTTTTCCAAGTTCCACATCCATTTTATTTTGGGATGCCAACATTTGATATTGTGTCGATTGTTTTAATGATTATTATTATTATTGTCTGTATGGTTGAATCTACGGGCGTTTATTTTGCATTAGGTGAAATTACTGAACAAGAAGTGACTGGTGCAGATTTAAAACGTGGGTATCGTACAGAAGGTTTAGCTATTTTATTAGGAGGAATTTTTAATACCTTTCCTCACACGGGTTTTTCACAAAATGTTGGTTTAGTTCAACTTTCAGGGATTAAAACAAAATTACCGATTTATTTTGCAGCTATATTTTTAATTATTCTCGGTCTGTTTCCTAAAATTGGCGCATTAGCACAAGTTATTCCAGAAGCTGTATTAGGTGGAGGAATGTTAGTGATGTTTGGCATGGTAGCTGTTGCAGGAATGCGCATGTTATCCAAAGTAGACTACAATAATGATAAAAATTTATTGATTGTTGCTGTCTCAATTGGTTTTGGTTTAGGTTTTAACATGATTCCCCAATTATTTGAGCGTCTACCAGAAACCTTACAATTATTTACAAGTAATGGTATTGTCATGAGCAGCTTAACTGCTGTTATTTTGAATTTAATATTAAATGGACTGAAAAATAAAGAATAAACACAAAAAATGCGATAGTTGATCAACTATCGCATTTTTTGTGAATAAATACTTTGGTATATAACGAACAATAGAAAGTTTTTATTTGAAAATATTCGTTAATGTTTTGACTTTGTTTTTTTCGATTGCTAAAATAAAAAAGAATAAATTAGAAGGAGTTTAGAAAATGAAACCATTAGTTGCTGTTGTTATGGGGAGTACCTCAGATTGGGAAACAATGAAGGGTGCCTGTGATAGTTTGGATGAATTAGGTGTGCCATATGAAAAGAAGGTTGTTTCTGCACATCGTACCCCAGATTTTATGTTCTCGTTTGCTGAAAAGGCTCGTGAGAATGGACTGAAAGTAATCATCGCTGGTGCTGGAGGAGCAGCGCATTTACCAGGAATGATTGCAGCAAAGACTACTTTGCCAGTTATTGGTGTTCCAGTACAATCACGAACATTAAACGGTTTAGATTCATTATTATCGATTGTACAAATGCCGGGTGGTGTACCGGTTGCAACGACAGCAATTGGAAAAGCTGGTGCGATTAATGCAGGAATACTTGCGGCGCAGATGCTTTCAATGTATGATTTAAAGGTAGCAGAAAAACTTGCTCAAAAACGTAAACAAATGGAAGAATCAGTAATGGAAAGTAGTGATCAACTTGGTTAAACCTTTGATGCCGGGTGCAACGATTGGAATCGTTGGTGGCGGTCAATTAGGTCGAATGATGACCATGAGTGCAAAACAAATGGGTTTTCGAGTAGGTGTGTTAGACCCTATGGAAAATTGTCCAACAGCACAAATTGCTGATTGGCATATCATCGCTGATTATGATGATATTTTAGCGTTAGAAGAAATGGCAAAACGAAGTGATGTCATGACGTATGAATTTGAAAATGTTAGTGTGGAAGCATTAAATGCAATTTTACCGTTTTGCGAGGTACCGCAAGGAACTGATTTATTAGCGATTACCCAAGATCGCTTGTTAGAAAAATCTTTTTTAGAAGCAAATAATATTGTCATTGCGCCATATGCTACAATTATTAGTCCTACAGATATTCAGGATGCAATTGAGCATATTGGTTATCCGTGTGTCTTGAAAACAACACGTGGTGGCTATGATGGTAAGGGACAATATGTCTTGAAGAGTCGTGCAGATCTTGCGTCATCAATGAATTTATTACGAGAAGGAACGTGTGAATTAGAAGCGTGGATTCCTTTTGATAAAGAACTATCAATCATGGTTGCAGGAAATGGACGTGAATATACAACGTTTCCAGTGGTTGAAAATATTCATCGAAATAATATTTTGCATGAAACTATTGCACCTGCAAATATTCCTCATGATGTAGCTAAAGAGGCGGAGCGAATTGCTAAAATAATTGCCAAAGCTTTAGATTTACGTGGAGTATTAGGAATTGAGCTATTTTTAACTAAAACGGGCAGTATTTATGTGAATGAATTAGCGCCACGCCCACATAATTCTGGTCATTATTCAATGGAAGCATGTAGCATGAGTCAATTCGATGCACATATTCGTGGTATTTGTGGTTGGCCATTAGGGGAAGTTCATTTATTAAGTGATGCCGTAATGGTTAATATTTTAGGTGAGCATTTAGCAGCAACTTATCAGCTGATTGCACGCAAACCTAATTGGCAATTTCATTACTATGGCAAATCTGAAGCAAAAAAAGGCCGTAAAATGGGACATATTACCATTGTTACTGACAATGTGAAGCAAACTTTAGAAGAAATCAAAAAAACAAAAATTTGGGATTAAGAGGAGAAAAACTATGTTAGAACGTTATACACGACCTGAAATGGGGAAAATTTGGACAGATGAAAATCGCTATCAAGCATGGCTAGAAGTGGAAATTTTAGCAGATGAAGCCTGGGCTGAACTTGGCGAAATCCCAAAAGAAGATGTTGAAAAAATTCGTGCCAATGCCTCATTTGATATTCAACGTATCTTAGAAATTGAAGAACAAACGAGACATGATGTGGTTGCTTTCACACGTGCTGTTTCAGAAACATTAGGTGATGAAAGTAAATGGGTACATTATGGCTTAACTTCAACTGATGTCGTGGATACAGCTTATGGTTTTTTAATGAAACAGGCCAATGATATTTTACGTCAAGACTTGCAACGTCTAACAGATATTATCGGTGAAAAAGCCAAAGAGCATAAATATACTGTGACCATGGGGCGCACACATGGTGTACATGCAGAGCCGACTACGTTTGGTTTGAAATTAGCTTTATGGTATTCAGAGATGAAACGTAATATTGAACGTTTTGAACGTGCTGCTAAAGGTGTTGAAGCAGGGAAAATAAGTGGTGCAGTGGGAACATTTGCGAATATTCCACCATTTGTCGAAGAATATGTATGTACTAAGTTAGGTATTCGTCCTCAAGAAATTTCTACTCAAGTATTACCAAGAGATTTACACGCTGAATATTTTTCAGCAATGGCTTTGATTGCAACAAGTATTGAAAAATTTGCTACAGAAATCCGTGGTTTACAGAAATCAGAAACACGTGAAGTAGAAGAATTTTTTGCAAAAGGACAAAAAGGATCCTCTGCAATGCCACATAAACGTAATCCAATTGGTTCTGAAAATATGTCTGGTTTAGCACGTGTAGTTCGTGGACATATGATTACTGCCTATGAAAACGTAACATTATGGCATGAACGAGATATTTCTCACTCTTCAGCAGAACGTATTATTATTCCAGATACAACAATTTTATTAAATTATATGCTAAATCGTTTTGGTAATATCGTGAAAAACTTGACAGTTTTCCCAGAAAACATGAAACGTAACATGGAGGCTACCTTTGGTTTGATTTATAGTCAACGTGTAATGTTGAAATTGATTGATCATGGAATGACACGTGAGCAAGCTTATGACTTAGTTCAACCGCATACTGCACAAGCTTGGGACGATCAAACTGCATTCCGCCCATTGTTGGAAGCTGATGAAAAAATAACACAAATTTTAACAAAAGAAGATTTAGATGATGCTTTCGATTATAATCATCACTTAAAAAATGTAGCTACCATTTTTGAACGTGTTGGATTAGATGAAGAATAAAACATAAAAATAAACCCGATTTCCAAACTTTTTGGGAATTGGGTTTTTTGCCGTTTATCTATCTTTGAGCTATAAAATTAATGGTATAAAGTTCTCGTTTTAAAACAAGAAAAATTGCCTGGACAAATTCAATAGAGGTCTCTTTAAAATTAAAAAAAACTTCGACATGATATTGACGTTGAAAAAGATGCGTTTGATACACTTCGCGAATGACAATTTCTTCATTGTGATGATTAGTGAATTGGAAAAGTTGCTTGCAACGACGATAGGGTTTTGACAAAAAAATCATACGTCCATTCCATGACATTTTTCGTTCTTGTATTTCATTGTATTGCTGCAAAACTTTTGAAAGTTCGTAAAACATCTTTTTTCTTTCTGCTGGTGTTAAATATGATACAAAATGTTGAGCTTCTTCATAAAATTCTATCATATAGTTATCGTCCTCCTCGAAACCAGACTATCATCTGCCATTATAATAACACCTAAACCGCTTTGTGTAAACGCTTTATTTTCGTAAGTACTCAATATAAAAACCTTAAAACGATAAAACACGAACTATTTACAAAATATAAATAATTAATGTAAAGTTATCGTTGACGGTGGGAAATGGATATTGTTAGAATGACAGTACACAAAATGAAGTATCAGGAAAAAATAAAACGAGGTGTAACATGGAAAAAAAAGCATTAGCTTATGAAGGAAAAGCTAAAAAGTTATATGAGATTGATGATAAATCAGTATTTTTAGTTGAATATTTAGATCAAGCTACCGCATTAAATGGTGCAAAAAAAGATGCTGTTAAAGGTAAAGGTCAAATGAACAATCAAATTACTTCTCAAATTTTTGAAAAATTAACGACTAAAGGAATTCCTAGCCATTTTATTAGAAAAATTTCTAAATCCGAACAATTGGTGAAACGAGTTGATATGATTCCTTTAGAAGTTGTTGTAAGAAATGTGGCAGCTGGAAGTTTTTCAAAACGTTTGGACATAGTTGAAGGAACAGATTTACCATTTCCAATCACCGAATTTTATTACAAAGAGGATCGTTTAGATGATCCATTCATCAATGATGATCATGTTGCCTTTTTAAATATTGCGACGAAAGATGATGTACAGACAATTAAAGAGCTTGCATTAAAAGTCAATCGCGCACTACAAGAATTATTTCTTTCTATTGACATTCGTTTGATTGATTTCAAAATTGAGGTTGGTCGTACAGAAGATGGCTCGATTTTATTAGCTGATGAAATTTCACCAGATACATGTCGTTTATGGGATGTTAAAACAAATGCTCATTTAGATAAAGATGTTTATCGTCGTGATTTAGGCGACTTAATTCCAGTATATGAAGAAGTATTACAACGATTAGAAGAAAAAGGAGTGTAATTATGTATTTCGTAAAAGTATTTGTCACATATAAAGAATCGGTTTTAGATCCTCAAGGGGAAGCAGTTAAAGGTGCCGTTCATCGTTTAGGTTATGATGAAATTGACGAAATCCGCATTGGAAAATATTTTGAGATTAAAGTAGCAAAATCTAACCGCCCAGTTGAAGATGCGATTGAAGAGATTTGTGATAAATTATTAGCAAATGTCAATATGGAAACATATCGCTATGAAATTGTAGCAACGGAGGAAGTCTAGACATGAAATTTGCAGTCGTTGTTTTTCCTGGTTCAAACTGTGATATGGATATGCTTTGGGCAATCAAGGATATTATGGGAGCAGAAGCTGAATATGTACGTCACGATGCAGATTCACTTGAAGGATTTGATGGCGTTTTGTTACCAGGTGGTTTTTCTTATGGCGATTACTTGCGTTGTGGCGCAATTGCTCGTTTTTCTGCAATTATGCAAGAAGTCATTCGTTTTGCAGACGAAGGGAAACCCGTTTTTGGTACTTGTAATGGATTCCAAGTATTAACAGAAGCTGGACTACTTCCAGGGGCGCTTCGTCGGAACGAATCATTGCATTTCATTTGTAAGACAACTTCACTAAAAGTAGTCAATAATCAAACGAAATTTACTTCTGAGTATGAACAAGATGAGATTATTCGTATTCCAGTTGCTCATGGTGAAGGGAATTATTATTGTGATGAAGAAACATTAGCCTCTTTGGAAGCAAATAATCAAATTGTCTTTAAATACGATGAAAATATTAATGGAAGTCTAAAAAATATTGCCGGAATTTGTAATGAAAAGGGAAATGTATTAGGGATGATGCCACATCCTGAACGTGCAATGGAATCATTGCTAGGTTCAGAAGACGGGAAAAAATTCTTTTCTTCTATCTTGAAAAACTTCGGAAAGGTGTCTGTATAAATGATAAAAGTAGAACCAACTCCAAAAGAGCTTAAAGAACAACGTATCTATTCCCAATGGGGTTTAACTGATGAAGAATATCGAATGATTGAAGAAGATATTTTAGGACGGATGCCAAACTATACTGAAACAGGATTGTTTTCTGTAATGTGGAGCGAACATTGTTCTTATAAAAATTCAAAACCGGTCTTACGTAAATTTCCAACGAGTGGTCCACAGGTGCTACAAGGTCCAGGTGAAGGAGCCGGGATTGTTGATATTGGCGATGGTCAAGCAGTAGTTTTTAAAGCTGAAAGTCATAATCATCCTTCTGCAGTTGAACCCTATGAAGGAGCAGCGACAGGTGTCGGTGGAATTATTCGCGACATCTTTAGTATGGGGGCTCGTCCGATTGCTATTTTAGATTCTTTACGCTTTGGTGAATTGGATAATGAACGGACAAAATATTTATTAGAAGAAGTGGTTGCTGGGATTAGCGGTTATGGAAATTGTATTGGAATTCCCACAGTTGGGGGTGAAGTCCAATTTGATGCTTGCTATGAAGGTAATCCATTAGTGAATGCGATGTGTGTTGGCTTAATTGACCACAAAGATATTCAAAAAGGCCAAGCAAAAGGTGTCGGTAATGCCATTATGTATGTTGGTGCGAAAACTGGACGTGATGGGATACATGGAGCAACATTTGCTTCAGAAGAATTTGTGGAAGGCGAAGAACAGCAACGTTCGGCAGTTCAAGTAGGCGATCCTTTTATGGAAAAATTATTGCTAGAAGCCTGTTTAGAGTTGATTTTGGAACATAGCGATATTTTAGTGGGGATTCAAGATATGGGGGCAGCTGGTTTAGTTTCTTCTAGCTCTGAAATGGCATCAAAAGCAGGATCTGGTTTGAAGCTTTATTTAGATGATGTACCTCAACGTGAAACAGGCATGAGTCCTTATGAGATGATGCTGTCTGAATCACAAGAAAGAATGCTGATTTGTGTTCAACAAGGGCATGAGGCAGAAGTGGTTGAGCTGTTTGCAAAATACGATTTAGATGCGGTATCAATTGGTGAAGTGACAGATGATGGGCTATATCGCCTCTACCATCATGGAGAAGAAGTTGCTAATCTGCCAGTTGATGCTTTGGCAGAAGATGCACCAACTTATCATAAAGAACGCCAAGAACCAGCACGTATCCAAGAGTTTGCTGCGTTGGAAGATTTTGTGCCGACAATTGAAAACTCTTCTGAAACATTGTTAGATTTATTACAACAACCAACGATTGCTTCTAAAAAATCAATTTATGAAACGTACGATTCGCAAGTCCGTACAAACACAGTCGTTCCTCCAGGTAGCGATGCTGCTGTTTTAAGAATTCGTGGAACTGAAAAAGCCTTAGCGATGACGACAGATTGTAATAGTCGTTATTTATATTTGAATCCAGAAATTGGTGGGCAAATTGCTGTGGCTGAAGCTGCACGTAATATTGTCGCTAGTGGGGGTAAACCATTAGCAATCACGGATTGTTTAAACTACGGTTCACCAGATAAACCAGAAGGCTTTTGGGAATTATGGACATCAGCGGATGGAATTTCTGAAGCTTGCCGTATATTAGATACGCCAGTTATTTCTGGAAATGTTTCTTTATACAATGAAACCAATGGGAAAGCAATCTATCCAACACCAATGATTGGTATGGTTGGTTTGATTGAAAATCTTGCTCATATTACCACACAAGATTTTAAAAACGCGGATGATTTAATTTATGTAATTGGTGAAACAAAAGCTGATTTTAATGGAAGCGAAATTCAAAAACGACAAGTAGGAAAAATCGAAGGAAAATTAATGACGTTTGATTTGACTACTGAAAAAACAGTTCAAGCGTTTGTGTTAGAAGCGATTCAAGCAGGGCTAATTGCTAGTGCGCATGATAGTGCAGAAGGTGGGCTTGCGATTGCTTTAGCTGAAGCAGCTTTTAAAAATGAATTGGGAATTGATGTTTCACTAGATATGCCAAAAGAATGGTTGTTCTCAGAAACACAATCACGTTTTGTCGTGAGTGTTAAACCGGAAAATAAAACAATATTTGAGCAGTTAATGGGTGACTTAGGACACTACATCGGAAAAGTAACGGCTGATGGTCAATTAAACATTGCTACTCAAAATGACAAAATCACTGTAGACACACAAGTAGCGAAGCGATTATGGGAGGAAGCTATTCCATGTCTTATGAAGTAAAAAGTTTAAATGAAGAATGTGGCGTTTTCGGCATATGGGGGCATCCAGATGCCTCCCGAGTGGCGTATTTTGGTTTGCATAGTTTACAACACCGCGGACAAGAAGGCGCCGGGATTGTTTCCAATGATCAAGGAAGATTACGTGGTCATCGTGATTTAGGGTTGTTATCTGATGTTTTTTCAGATGAAAATAAATTGACAAAACTAAAAGGAAACGCAGCTATTGGTCATGTTCGCTATGCAACAGCTGGTAACGGCAGTGTTGACAATATTCAACCTTTTTTATTCAAATTTTATGATAGCCAAATTGCTTTAGCGCACAATGGTAATTTAACGAATGCGAAAACATTACGACGTGAATTAGAGAAAGATGGCGCAATTTTTCATTCAAATTCAGATACTGAAATCTTGATGCATTTAATTCGTAGAAGTCAACAACCAACTTTTAATGGACAATTAAAAGAAGCCTTGAATCAAGTAAAAGGCGGTTTTGCCTACTTATTAATTACCGAGGATGCTATCGTGGCAGCACTTGATCCAAATGGTTTTCGTCCGTTATCCATTGGTCAAATGAAAAATGGTGCCTATGTGATTGCTTCAGAAACATGTGCTCTAGAAGTGAGTGGCGCAGTGTTTGTTCGAGACGTCCAACCTGGGGAAATGGTTATCATTAACGAAGATGGCATTACTATTGAACAATATACGACTGAAACCCAACCTGCAATTTGTGCGATGGAATACATCTATTTCGCCCGACCAGATTCTAATATTGCTGGTGTAAATGTACACACGGCAAGAAAAGAGATGGGACGACGTCTAGCACAAGAGGCGCCGGTTGAAGCAGATATGGTGATTGGTGTACCTAATTCTTCATTATCAGCTGCCAGTGGTTATGCAGAATATTCTGGTATTCCTTATGAATTAGGCTTAGTAAAAAATCAATATGTAGCACGAACGTTTATCCAACCAACACAAGAGTTACGTGAACAAGGCGTTCGAATGAAATTATCAGCAGTTCGTGGCGTTGTCGAAGGAAAGCGAGTGATTTTAGTCGATGATTCGATCGTTCGCGGTACAACTAGTCGTCGGATTGTAAATCTATTAAAAGAAGCAGGAGCAAAAGAAGTTCATTTACGAATTGCTTCACCACCATTGAAATATCCTTGCTTTTATGGCATTGATATTCAAACTCGTAAGGAATTAATTGCTGCTAATCATTCGGTTGAAGAAATTAGGGAATGTGTCCAATCTGATACCTTGGCTTTTTTAAGTGAACAGGGGTTAATCGATTCGATTGGTTTAAGATTTGATGCACCGTATTCTGGATTGTGTATGGCCTATTTTAATGGCGATTATCCAACACCACTCTATGATTATGAGGAGCAATATAAAGAATCATTACAAGAGCAAACATCATTTTTTTAAATGGAGGAAAGCAAGTGACAAACGCATATTCAAAAGCCGGTGTGGATGTAGAAGCAGGCTATGAAGTAGTTGAACGTATTAAAAAACATGTAAAGAAAACTGAACGTTTAGGTGTATTAGGTAGTCTAGGTGGTTTTGGTGGTTGTTTTGATTTGAGTACTCTTTCGGTCAAAGAACCTGTCTTGGTTTCAGGAACAGACGGAGTTGGAACGAAGTTAATGATTGCTATTCAAACAGATACACACGACACAATAGGCATTGACTGTGTGGCCATGTGTGTCAACGATATTGTCGCTCAAGGAGCAGAACCTTTGTATTTTCTAGATTATATTGCAACAGGCAAAAATGTTCCTGAACGCTTAGAAAAAGTAGTGGCCGGAGTTGCAGAAGGTTGTGTTCAAGCAGGGGCTGCTTTAATTGGTGGAGAAACGGCAGAAATGCCAGGCATGTATGATGAAAATGATTACGATTTAGCAGGCTTTGCAGTCGGAATTGCTGAAAAAAGCCAATTAGTAACGGGTGAAAAAATTCAAGCAGGTGATATTTTAATCGGCTTACCGTCTTCAGGTATTCATTCTAATGGTTTTTCACTTGTTAGAAAAATTTTCTTTGAACAACACCAATTAGCATATGAAGTGCAACTTCCGAAGTTATCAAAATCTTTGGGCGAAGAGTTGTTAACGCCAACTCGTATTTATGTTCAAGCTGTGTTGCCATTAGTCAAAGAAGAGTTGGTTCATGGTATTGCCCATGTAACTGGGGGTGGCTTTGTTGAAAATCTACCACGTATGTTACCAGAAGGATTAGCAGTAGAAATTCAGGAAAATAGTTGGCCAGTTTTACCGATTTTTGACGTATTGTCTTCTTATGGTGATATTCCAACAAAAGAAATGTATGAAATTTTTAATATGGGAATTGGGATGGTTATCGCTGTAGCTCCTGAGAAAGTAGCCAAAGTTCAAGCATTATTACAAAAACAAAATGAAGAAAATTATATCATTGGTAAGGTTATTGAACAATCAGATGAAGCTATTGTTTTTAAAGAGGTAGAGGCATGAAGATTGCGGTTTTAGCTTCTGGGAATGGTAGTAACTTTGAAGCAATTGCGCAAGCATTTGAAACGAAAGAGATTCAAGGAGAATTGTCGTTGCTTTTCTCAGATAAAACAGATGCGTATGTTTTAGAGCGAGCTCAAAAATATCAAATTCCTCGTTTTAGTTTTACACCAAAAGATTTTGCATCAAAAAAAGAGTATGAAGAAGCGCTACGAGATTTGTTGCTTGCTAATCAAGTTGATTTTATTGTGCTAGCAGGATATATGAGAATTATAGGAAAAGACTTATTAGAAGCGTTTCCTAATAAGATTTTAAATATCCATCCTTCTTTATTACCAGCTTTTCCAGGTTTACATGGAATTAAAGATGCCTACAACTATGGTGTGAAAATTACCGGAATTACCATACATTTTGTGGATGCCGGTGTGGATACCGGGCCGATTGTTGCACAAGCAGCAGTTGAAATTGCTGATGGAGAAACACTAGAATCATTGGAAGAAAAAATTCACCAATTAGAACATCATTGGTATCCCAAAGTCATTGCGGAGATTACACAAAAAGGAGTAAATTAAAACATGAAAAAAAGAGCATTAATCAGTGTATCAGATAAAACAGGGATTGAAGCGTTTGCTAAAGCGCTCGTAGCAAAAAATATCGAAATTATTTCGACGGGTGGCACAAAAAAAGCATTGGATGAGGCTGGAATTTCAACAATTTCAATTGATGAAGTAACTGGTTTCCCTGAAATGATGGATGGGCGGGTTAAAACATTACATCCCAAAATTCATGGCGGATTATTAGGACGTCGCGATTTGCCAACACATATGAATGCTATGAAGGATCATGAGATTGTACCTATTGATTTTGTTGTAGTCAATTTGTATCCATTTAAAGAAACGATTTTAAAATCTGATGTAACTGAAGAAGATGCAATTGAAAATATTGATATTGGTGGACCAAGTATGCTACGTTCGGCTGCTAAAAATCATGCTTCTGTAACAGTTATAGTTGATCCAGCTGATTATGAAGTTGTGTTAAGTGAATTAGATATTGCTGAAGAAACATCTTTGGCTACTAGAAAACGCTTAGCAGCAAAAGTTTTCCGACATACTGCTGCTTATGATGCCTTGATCGCTACTTATTTAACTGAACTAGTTGGTGAAGATGAGCCTGAAAAATTAACCTTGACTTATGATTTGAAACAATCTTTACGCTATGGTGAAAATAGTCATCAAGAAGCCTCGTTTTATGCTGATGCGTTACCAAAACCTTATTCTATTGCCTCCGCAAAACAGTTACACGGTAAAGAACTTTCTTATAATAATATCCGTGATGCTGATGCTGCAATCCGCATTGCTCGTGAATATACTGAACCAACAGTAGTAGCTTTAAAACATATGAATCCATGTGGTATTGGAACTGCAAATACGATTTATGATGCTTATACTGCAGCATATGAAGCAGATCCAGTTTCTATTTTTGGTGGAATTGTAGTCTTAAATCGTTCAGTAGATGAAGCGACTGCTGAAGCAATGAGTAAAATTTTCTTAGAAATTATTATTGCACCTGCGTTTAAAGAAGAAGCATTGGCTATATTAACAAAGAAAAAAAATATTCGATTAATGACACTAGATTTTACTGATCAAACATCTACGCAAGCTGAAACAGTTTCTGTTTTAGGTGGTTTATTGGTGCAAGATCAAGATTTAATTGAAGAAAATAGCACAGACTGGCAAGTAGTAACTAAGCGTCAACCAACTGAAACAGAACTAAAAGCCTTAGAGTTTGCTTGGAAAGCTGTGAAACATGTGAAATCAAATGCGATTTTATTAGCGAATGATAAACAAACAGTTGGGATTGGTGCCGGACAAATGAATCGTGTTGGTTCTGTAAAAATTGCAATCGACCAAGCTGAAGCGACAGGAAAAATTGCTGGTGCAGTTTTAGCGAGTGATGCGTTTTTCCCTATGGGTGATAGTGTGGAATATGCGGCAGAGCATGGGATCAAAGCAATCATTCAACCTGGTGGCAGTATTAAAGATCAAGAATCAATTGATATGGCTGATAAATATGGTATTACAATGCTATTTACAAATGTTCGTCATTTTAGACATTAATCTTTTAAAGGAGAAAACCCATGAAGATACTCGTAATTGGCAGTGGCGGTCGAGAACATGCTATTGCTAAAAAATTACTTTTGGATAGAAGTGTAACGACTGTTTTCTGTGCGAAAGGTAATCCTGGAATGAAAAAAGATGGGATTCAAATTGTGGATATTGCTGAAGATAATCATCAAGGATTGATTGAGTTTGCGAAAGACCAAGCAATTGATTGGACATTTGTTGGTCCAGAAATTCCTTTGCTAAATGGTATTGTAGATGATTTTGACCAAGCTGGTTTACAAATATTTGGACCTAAAAAAGCTGCTGCAATGATTGAAGGATCAAAAGAATTTGCAAAAGAATTAATGATGAAAAATCAGATTCCTACGGCAACTTATCAAAGTTTTTCTGATTTTGAGGCAGCGAAAGCGTATGTCTTAGAACAGGGAGCACCGATTGTAATTAAAGCAGATGGATTAGCTGCTGGTAAAGGTGTTGTTGTTGCAGCAACGATTGATGACGCAATCGTTGCTTTGAAAGACATGCTTGAAGACAATAAGTTTGGAGCAAGCGGAGCAAAAGTAGTCATTGAAGAATTTTTAGCAGGGGAAGAGTTTTCATTATTAGCATTTGTTCGTGATGAAAAAGTTTATCCAATGGTCATTGCTCAAGATCATAAACGAGCGTTTGATGGCGATCGTGGTCCTAACACTGGTGGAATGGGTGCTTACTCACCAGTACCACAAATTCCAGAAGCAATGGTGGAGCAAGCTGTTCAAAAAGTGTTGTTGCCGGCTGCAAAAGGAATGGTTGATCAAGGGACGCCATTCACTGGTATTTTATATGCTGGATTAATTGCAACCGACTCTGGTCCAAAAGTGATAGAATTTAATGCGCGTTTTGGTGATCCTGAAACACAAGTAGTATTGCCTCGTTTGGATAGTAGTTTAGCTGAAATTATTACAGCCATTCTAAAAGGTCAAGAACCTGAAATTCAATGGAATAACCAGGCGACCTTAGGAGTAGTCGTTGCTGCTGAAGGTTATCCTGGTGATTACATGACCGGTCAATTAATTCCGGATTTTATTAGCGAAGAATGCCAAGTTTATTATGCTGGCGTAGCAGAAAATAATGGTTTAGTAAGTGCTGGTGGACGTGTGTTATTAGTTGAAGCACAAGCAGATACTTTGCAAGAAGCACAACAAAAAGTTTATCAATTATTAGATCAGGTCGATTTACCACATTTATTTTATCGTAGCGATATTGGTAATAAAGCATTATAAGTGGGAACCAGGTGTGGAAATAACGCCTGGTTTTTTTTATTGATTAATTTAGTATAACGTTTCCATTAAACTATGCTAAAATGAAAATGTAAAAGGAGGAGATTTAACTTATGAAAACTGTTAAATTTGGTACAACTAATCTTGATGTTGCAAGTGTCATTCTTGGTTGTATGCGTATTAACAATGCTGAAAATCCAGTAAAAGTAATTGAAACTGCGGTTGATAATGGCATTACATTTTTTGATCATGCTGATATCTATGGTCAAGGAGAATGTGAGAGTATCTTTGCAGAGGCGTTAGCAAAAACAGAAATTAAACGCGACGACTTATTCATTCAATCAAAATGTGGAATTGTTCCAGGAAAGATGTTTGATTTTTCGAAAGAGCATATCCTTGCTTCAGTTGATGGTATTTTAAAACGTTTGAATATGGATTATTTAGATGCTTTATTGTTACATCGTCCAGATACATTAGTAGAACCAGAAGAAGTGGCAGCAGCTTTTGATCAACTTGAACAACAAGGGAAAGTAAAATATTTTGGTGTAAGTAATCAAAAACCAGGGCAAATTGAATTGTTGAAAAAATATGTTAAACAACCGCTAGTTGCTAATCAATTACAATTTGGGATTATGCATACTGGAATGATTGATCAAGGTATCCATGTTAATATGACAGATGGAGGATCGTTTGATCATGATGGAGGAATTCTTGAATATTCGCGTTTAAATGATATGACCATTCAAGCATGGTCGCCTTATCAGTACGGCTTCTTTGAAGGAGTTTTTATTGGTCACGAAAAATTCCCAGAACTAAATAAGGTCTTAGATGAAATGGCTGAGAAATACAATACTACACCAACTGGTATTGCCTCAGCATGGATTTTACGTCATCCGGCAAATATGCAAGTGATTGCTGGAACAATGAATGTTCAGCGTATTAAAGAGATTGCCCAAGCATCTGAAGTTCCAATGACAAGAGAAGATTGGTACAGTGTTTATATGGCAGCAGGAAATATTTTACCATAAAATGAAATGAAAAATCGTTCGTAAAACACGAACGATTTTTCGTTTGTTTTTTTTTAACGAAGGAATATAGTTGCTTTATTTAATGATATCAGCTAAATTATTGAGGGCATTAAAAATAAAATACGTATAAAAATATTTAATGCTTCGATAATAAGTGAAGATTTGAGAGGATGTTTTCAATGTTTGATTTAACGGTTTTTGATTACGAAGATGTTCAGTTGATTCCTAACAAATGTATTGTAGATAGTCGTTCCGAATGTGATACAACTGTAAAATTAGGGAAATATGAATTTAAAATGCCAGTAGTTCCAGCAAATATGCAAACAATTGTCGATGAAAAAATTGCTGAATTTTTAGCAGAAAATGGCTATTTTTATATTATGCATCGCTTTGATGAAGAAGCACGTATTCCATTTATTAAAAAAATGAAAGCACGTGATTTAATTTCTTCTATTAGTGTCGGTGTTAAAGAGAATGAATATTCATTTGTTGAAACGTTGGCAAAACAAAACTTAGTTCCTGATTACATTACAATTGATATTGCTCATGGGCATTCAAACGCAGTCATTCGTATGATTCAACATATTAAAAAACATTTACCGGATACATTTGTTATCGCAGGAAACGTTGGTACACCTGAAGCGGTTCGTGAATTAGAAAATGCTGGAGCAGATGCAACGAAAGTCGGCATTGGACCTGGTAAAGTATGTATTACGAAAATCAAAACTGGTTTTGGTACAGGTGGTTGGCAACTAGCAGCACTAAGATGGTGTGCGAAAGCTGCACGCAAGCCGATTATTGCAGATGGCGGTATTCGTACGCATGGAGATATTGCCAAATCAGTTCGTTTTGGAGCAACTATGGTCATGATTGGTTCATTATTTGCTGGGCATGAAGAATCACCAGGAGAAACAAAAGTTGAAGATGGTGTATTCTACAAAGAGTACTTTGGTTCAGCCTCTGAATTTCAAAAAGGTGAAAAGAAAAACGTTGAAGGTAAGAAGATTTGGGTTACACACAAAGGTTCATTAAAAGATACGTTAGTTGAAATGCAACAAGATTTACAGTCTTCGATTTCATATGCAGGTGGTAAAGACTTAGAAGCAATTCGCAAAGTGGACTATGTCATTGTTAAAAACTCTATCTTTAATGGCGATACAATCTAAAAATAACTTTTTCAAGAAGTAAGATCACAGTTGATTTTACTTCTTTTTTTCATAGCTTACTGAACAATGGTTTGTTACAATACAATTGAGGTGAATGAAAATGGGAATTAAAGTCTTTTCAATATTTGGTACACGACCTGAAGCAATAAAAATGGCACCGTTAGTAAAAGCATTAGAAAAAGATGATCGGTTTGATTCTAAAATTATTGTTACTGCACAGCATCGTGAAATGTTAGACCAAGTGATGGATATTTTTGAGATTGTACCTGATTATGATTTGAATATTATGGCGAGTGGTCAAACACTAACTGATATCACAACAAAAGTTCTTTTAGAGATGCAACCCATTCTACAAGCAGAACAACCAGATATTGTTTTGGTTCATGGTGATACCACAACCACATTTGCTGCAGCTACTGCCGCTTTTTATCAACAAATTAAAATTGGTCATGTGGAAGCCGGTCTACGAACCTGGAATAAATATTCGCCATTTCCTGAAGAAGCTAATCGACAAATGACAGATGCGTTAGCTGATCTTTACTTTGCACCAACTGAGCAAAGTAAAGAAAACTTATTGAAGGAAAATCATCCTGCTAATCAGATTTTTGTCACAGGAAATACCGCGATTGATGCAATGAAATATACGGTTAAAGAGGACTATGAAAATGCCGATTTAGTTTTGAATCAGCAAAAACAAATTGTTGTAACGATGCACCGACGTGAAAATTTAGGTGAACCCATGGCGCATGTTTTTTCTGCCTTACGACGTATTGCTAAAGAGTTTCCTACCGTTCGCCTAGTTTTCCCGATGCACAAAAATCCGAAAGTGCGAGCAATTGCTCAAGATTTATTAGGTGATTTATCCAATGTACAATTAATTGAACCGCTAGATGTAGTGGACTTTCATAATGTAATTGCGCGTAGTCATTTGATTTTAACGGATTCAGGTGGCGTTCAAGAAGAAGCACCATCTTTAGGTGTTCCGGTCTTAGTATTGCGCGATACAACTGAACGTCCAGAAGGTGTAGCTGCAGGAACTTTAAAATTGATTGGGACAGAAGAAGACACAGTTTATAGGGAAACAAAAGAGTTACTGAACAATGCTGTAAGTCATCAGCAAATGGCTCAAGCGAAGAATCCTTATGGAGATGGAAATGCTAGTGAATATATTCTAGAAGCTATTGCGAGTTATTTTTCTGAATCTTAAATTAGTTGACAGAATGAAAACAAGTGAGTAGTATGGATGGTGACGAAAGTTTTCGTAAAAAATAAAATAATTGTTAGGTGAGGCTCCTATATGGACATAGGCTACTGCCGCGAAAGGCTCGAGAGACCCTTAGTTTGGTATAACAGGAATAATCGTTGAAGGTTATTCATAACGTAGCTGACAAATAATCATTTGTCTACGCCCTATAGTGCTAAAGCTCAACGATGACTATGAATTAGCTACTAAATAAGGCGCATACTCATTGTTGAGTATGCGTTTTTTGTTTTATGTTAAAACGTATCTTCACTAGACAGAAAGGAAGGTTTATTATGGATCACCCCGCACCCAAGAGGAATCTAAAAAACTAATTGTCTAGGATTAGCTCCTAGACAAAACTAGGAGGAAGAAAATATGATGAAACAACCACAAACAAAAGAACAAGAATTAAAAAAATTAGCAACATTGTCCGATAGAGAGTTATTTATGGAATTACGAACTTCTTTAAATGGTCTATCGTCAGAAGATGCCACAAAACGTTTAGAAGAATTTGGCTTAAATCAAATTGATGCGGAGAAGCCAACACCTGCATGGTTGATGTTTATTCACGCATTTCGTGATCCGTTTGTTTTAGTGCTAGCGTTATTGATGATTGTCTCTCTTGCAACACGAGATTATGAAGCTGCCATTGTTATGGCAGTTATGATTACCGCGAGTGCCACGATTTCTTTTATTCAAGAATACCGTTCGCAAAAGGCGAGTTTAGAATTAAAGGAATTAATTGAAAATACTTGTGCCGTTACTCGTAATGGTAAAACAAAAGAACTGCCGATGGATGAAGTTGTACCAGGAGATGTTGTCACATTAGCAACAGGAGATATGATTCCAGCTGATGCCGTATTAATTTGGACCAAAGATTTATTTGTTAATCAATCTTCTCTAACCGGAGAATCAATGCCGATTGAAAAATTTGTAGATGCTGGAATTCCAATAGAGAAAACAGTTTCTGCTTTAGATATGAATAACTTGGTTTTTATGGGAACGGACGTTTTAAGTGGTCAAGGAAAAGCAATTATTTTAAAAACAGGCCAACATACATTTTTTGGAGATATTGCAAAAAATGCTACGAAGCAACGAGGGAAAACAGCGTTCGACATAGGATTAACTCAAATTAGTAAATTATTACTACGGATGGTGTTTATATTATTCCCTGTTGTCTTTCTGATTAACGGGTTAACAAAAGGTGACTGGAGTGCAGCATTTTTCTTTGCTATCGCAGTTGCGGTAGGTTTAACACCGGAAATGTTACCTATGATCGTTACAAGTAATTTAGCGAAAGGGGCAATGACTTTAGCTAAGGAAAAAGTTATCGTTAAGGAATTACCTTCCATTCAAAATTTAGGCAGCATGGATGTTTTGTGTACAGACAAGACAGGGACGATTACCGAAGATCGCGTTGTATTAGTTCAACATTTAAATCCTTTAGGTGAGGTTGACGAAACCGTTTTAGAGATGGCATTTTTAAATTCCTTTTATCAAACGGGATGGAAGAACTTAATGGACATTGCAGTTATCAATTATTTTGAAGAAAAAGAAAAAAAACTCCCATTTAAAGATGTAATCAAAATAGATGAAATTCCATTTGATTTTTCTCGTCGTCGTTTAACTGTCGTTGTTAATGCGGATAACCATCAATGGATGGTAACAAAAGGTGCGGTTGAAGAAATGGAACAAATTTGTTCTCACGTCATGCTTAATGATGAAGTTCAACCGTTAACGGATGAAGTAAAAGAACGTTTGCGTCAGGTAAATCGCCGTTTAAACGAAGAAGGAATGCGTGTATTGACTGTAGCTGTAAAAAAGGATGCACATCAAGATGCAATTTATTCTGTAGCTGATGAACAAGCAATGACAATGATTGGTTTTGTGGGCTTTCTTGATCCGGCAAAAGAGTCAGCAGCAACTGCTATCAAGTCACTTCATCAGCATGGCGTAACTGTTAAAGTTCTAACAGGCGACAATGAGGTAGTGGCAGAAAAAGTTTGTCGTGATGTTGGAATCGAAGTAAGTCATGCCTTATTGGGAGCTGACATCGATCATATGTCCGAGGAAGAATTAGCAAAAGCTGCTGAAACAACAAATCTTTTTGCGAAATTAAACCCTATGCAAAAGTCACGAATCATCCAAGCTTTACAAGAAGACGGGCATACAGTTGGTTTTATGGGAGACGGAATTAATGATGCACCAGCTTTACGAATGGCAGATGTTGGGATTTCTGTAGATACCGCTGCTGATATCACTAAGGATGCCAGTTCAATTATTTTATTAGAGAAAAGTTTGAATGTATTAGATAAAGGTGTTGTAGAAGGCAGAAAAGTATTTAGTAATATGATGAAATACATTAAAATTACTATTAGTTCTAACTTTGGAAATGTATTTTCAATTTTAGTTGCGAGTGCGTTTTTACCATTTTTACCAATGCTTTCTATTCAGTTGCTAGTACAAAATTTAATTTATGATATGGCGCAATTAACTATTCCATGGGATGCTGTTGATAAGGAAGAGATTGCGAAACCTGTTAAATGGCAAGTAGGTGGCTTGCTAAAATTTACTTTATGTATTGGTCCAGTAAGTAGCATTTTTGATATTTTAACATTTTTGATGATGTGGTACATTATTGGTGCCAATACCCTAGCAGAGCAAGCTGTTTTTCAAACGGGTTGGTTTGTCGTTGGATTAGTGACACAAACCCTTGTTGTGCATATTGTGCGAACGAAAAAAATACCATTTATTCAAAGCAATGCCTCGATACCTGTCGTGATTGCTAGTCTAGTGGCAATTTTTGCTGGTATCGGACTTGTTTTATCCCCTATGAAAGAATTTTTTGATTTTACTGACCTACCAGCTAACTATTGGCTTGGTTTTATCTGTATTACTATAACTTATCTTTTATCAGTAGAAATTGCGAAACGATTTTATATTCGTATAACAAAAGAATGGTTATAAAATAAATTGTCTGAAATGGCAGGAAAACTCTTGTTTTAGGGAGTTTTCCTGCCATTTATTTATAAGGAATTGCCTATGTTTTTGCCTGTTGTTTCGCTAAGTAAAGGTAGGTAGCTCTTAAATGTCTTCTCTGAATTGCTAGAACTGTTTCGCTTGTGATTTCAGTCTGTACTAATATAGATTGTTACGTGAGGGAAACGCTTTACTTTTAAATGAGGTTTTTCTTGAATGTGATTGATTTCACGAGAAAGAGTTAGTATAATAAGGATTGACAAGAAACAAAATAAAAGAATTGCAAACTTTTTACTTGTTTTTATCTTGTAAAAATGATAGCTTATTAACTGTAAATGATTCCGACAAGTGATACAGAAGAGAATCGCTGTTACAATCTATCATATACAAGAATTAACCTAACAAAGAGAGGAAAGTGTGACAAGATGGCAAAGAAAAAAACAATTGACTTTCAAGCACTGCTAGAAAATGTCGATGCTCAATTTCCAACTTATCAGGCATTAGACCAAGATGGAAACATTGTAAACGAAGCTTTAGTACCTGATTTAAGTGATGAGGAATTAGTTGAATTAATGACTCGTATGGTGTGGTCTCGTGTTCTTGACCAACGTTCAACTGCTTTAAACCGCCAAGGTCGCTTAGGTTTCTTTGCTCCAACAGCTGGACAAGAAGCAAGTCAATTAGCAAGTCATTTTGCTTTTGAAAAAGAAGACGTATTATTACCAGGATACCGTGATGTACCTCAATTAATCCAACATGGTTTACCTTTAACTCAAGCATTCTTATGGTCTCGTGGCCACGTAGCTGGTAACAACTACCCAGAAGAATTGAAAGCTTTACCACCACAAATTATTATTGGTGCACAATATGTTCAAGCAGCCGGTGTTGCTTTAGGACTAAAAATGCGCGGTAAGAAAAATGTTGTATTCACTTATACAGGTGACGGTGGTTCTTCACAAGGTGACTTCTATGAAGGTATTAACTTTGTAGGTGCTTATAAAGCAAACGCAGTCTTCTTCATTCAAAATAATGGATTTGCAATTTCTACACCTCGTGACAAACAATCAGCTGCAACAACTTTAGCTCAAAAAGCAGTAGCAGCAGGTATTCCAGGAATTCAAGTTGATGGTATGGATCCATTAGCAGTTTATACTGTTTCTAAAATGGCTCGTGATTGGTCAATCGCTGGTAACGGTCCTGTATTGATTGAAACATTGACTTACCGTTATGGACCACATACATTATCAGGTGATGATCCAACTCGTTACCGTTCAAAAGATATGGATGATGAATGGACTGCAAAAGATCCATTGGTTCGTTTCCGTAAATATTTAGAAGCAAAAGGACTATGGTCTGAATCTAAAGAAGAAGAAGTAATTGAAGCAGCCAAAGAAGAAATCAAAGTAGCAATTGCTGAAGCTGATAAAGTTCCAAAACAAAAAGTTTCTGATTTCTTGAAAAATATGTTTGAAGATCAACCACAAAGCATTAAAGAACAAATTGAAATTTACGAAGCGAAGGAGTCGAAATAATCATGGCACAAAAAACAATGATTCAAGCAATCACTGATGCCCTAGCTTGTGAGTTAGCCAGCGATGAAAACGTAGTGATGTTTGGTGAAGACGTTGGTAAAAACGGTGGAGTATTCCGTGCAACTGAAGGCTTACAAGAAAAATTTGGTGAAGATCGTGTATTCGATACACCATTAGCAGAATCAGGTATTGCTGGTTTAGCGTTTGGTCTAGCCTTAGAAGGCTATCGTCCAGTTCCTGAACTACAATTCTTCGGTTTCGTATTTGAAGCAATGGATGAAGTTGTAGCTCAAATGGCACGTACTCGTTACCGTATGGGTGGCACAAGAAACTTGCCAATTACAATCCGTTCACCATTTGGTGGTGGTGTTCATACTCCAGAATTGCACTCAGATAACTTGGAAGGATTGATTGCTCAATCACCTGGTATCCGTGTTGTTATTCCATCAAATCCATACGATGCAAAAGGATTATTAATTTCTGCTATTAGAAGCAATGACCCAGTTGTCTTTTTAGAGCACATGAAACTTTACCGTTCATTCCGTGAAGAAGTGCCAGAAGAATCTTACACAGTTCCATTAGATAAAGCTGCTGTAACTCGTGAAGGTACTGACGTTTCTATTATCACTTATGGCGCAATGGTTCGTGAAGCAATTAAAGCTGCTGATAATTTAGCAAAAGAAAATATCAGTGTTGAAATTATTGACTTGCGTACAGTAGCACCTCTTGATATTGCAACTATTATTGCTTCTGTTGAAAAAACAGGTCGTGTGGTAGTTGTTCAAGAAGCTCAAAAACAAGCTGGTGTGGCTGCTCAAGTCGTATCTGAAATTTCTGAACGTTCGATCCTTTCTTTAGAAGCTCCAATCGGACGTGTATCTGCTCCAGATACTGTATTCCCATTTGGTCAAGCTGAAAATGCTTGGTTACCTAATGCATCAGATATTGAAGCAAAAGTAAGAGAAATCGCAAACTTCTAAGATCATAAGAGAGGAAGATATCAAACATGGCATTTCAATTTAAATTACCGGATATCGGTGAAGGAATTGCAGAAGGCGAAATCGTTAAATGGTTTGTAAAACCAGGCGATACTATTAATGAAGACGATACTTTATTAGAAGTACAAAATGATAAATCAGTGGAAGAAATTCCATCACCAGTTACAGGAACAGTTAAAAACATTCTTGTAGAAGAAGGTGTTGTAGCAAACGTTGGTGACGTATTAGTTGAAATTGACGCACCAGGTTATGAAGACGAAGCTCCAGCAGCACCTGCTGAATCACAAACACCAGCAGCTCCAGCAGCATTACCAGAAGCTGGCGGTCAAGGCGTATTCCAATTCAAATTACCAGATATTGGTGAAGGAATTGCAGAAGGCGAAATCGTTAAATGGTTTGTAAAAGCTGGCGATACTATTAATGAAGACGATACTTTATTAGAAGTACAAAATGATAAATCAGTGGAAGAAATTCCATCACCAGTTACAGGAACAGTTGTACGTGTAGTTGTAGAAGAAGGCGTTGTAGCAAATGTTGGCGACGTATTAGTTGAAATTGATGCACCTGGTCATAATGATGCACCAGCAGCAGCTCCAGCAGCTTCAGCACCAGTAGCTCCTACATCTGCGCCAGCTGAAGCAGCAGCTCCAACTGGTAAACCAAGTAAAAACGTATTGGCTATGCCATCTGTACGTCAATTTGCTCGTGAAAATGATGTTGATATTACTTTAGTTACACCTTCTGGAAAAGGTGGCCGTGTAACAAAAGAAGATATCCAAAGCTTTATCTCTGGTGGTTCTCAAGTGGCTCCAGCAGAAACAGCAACAGAAACTGCTCCAGCAGCAACTCCTGCGAAAGCTGAAAAAGCAGCACCAGCAAAACCATACCAATCTAACTTGGGCGAACTAGAAACTCGTGAAAAACTTACACCAATGCGTAAAGCAATCTCTAAAGCAATGGTTAACAGCAAACACACTGCTCCACACGTAACATTACATGATGAAGTAGAAGTTTCTAACTTATGGGATCAACGTAAGAAATTTAAAGATGTTGCAGCTGCTCAAAATACTAAGTTAACTTTCTTACCATATGTTGTTAAAGCACTAACTGCAACTATGAAGAAATATCCAGTATTGAATGCATCAATTGATGACGCTTCTCAAGAAGTAGTTTACAAAAACTATTACAACATTGGAATTGCTACAGATACTGCGAACGGTTTATACGTACCAAACGTTAAAGATGCGGATCGTAAAGGTCTATTCGCAATTGCTGATGAAATTAACGGTAAAGCTGCTTTAGCTCACGAAGGTAAATTGGCTGCTGAAGATATGCGTAACGGAACAGTTACAATCAGTAACATTGGTTCAGTTGGTGGAGCTTGGTTCACACCAGTAATTAACTACCCTGAAGTAGCAATTTTAGGTGTAGGTACAATTGCTCAACAACCTGTTGTCAATGCAGAAGGCGAAATCGTAGTGGGTCGTATGATGAAATTATCATTAAGCTTCGACCACCGTATCGTTGATGGCGCAACTGCTCAACAAGCTATGAATAACATCAAACGCTTGTTAGCAGATCCAGAGTTACTATTAATGGAAGGATGATAAACAAATGGTAGTTGGAGATTTTGCCTTAGAATTAGATACAGTAGTAATCGGTGCGGGACCTGGCGGCTATGTAGCTGCCATCCGTGCTGCTCAAATGGGTCAAAAAGTAGCGATTATTGAAAGAGAAAACGTTGGGGGCGTATGTCTAAACGTAGGTTGTATTCCTTCAAAAGCGTTAATCGCTGCTGGACATCATTATCAAGAAGCACAACATTCAGAAATGTTTGGTGTGTCTGCAGAAAAAGTAACATTAGACTTTGCAAAAACTCAAGAGTGGAAAACAAACGGAGTTGTTAACAAATTAACTTCTGGCGTAAGTATGCTTTTGAAAAAAAATAAAGTAGAAATCATTGAAGGAGAAGCTTTCTTTGTAGATGACCATACTTTGCGTGTTATCCATCCAGATTCTGCACAAACGTATGAATTTAAAAATGCAATTGTAGCAACTGGTTCTCGTCCGATTGAAATCCCTGGTTTCAAATTCGCTGGACGTGTAATCGATTCAACTGGTGGTTTAGCATTAACTGAAGTTCCTAAAAAATTGATTATCATCGGTGGCGGAGTTATCGGTGCTGAATTAGGTGGCGCTTATGCTAACTTAGGTTCTGATGTAACCATTCTTGAAGGTTCACCACAAATTTTACCGACTTATGAAAAAGATATGGTTAAAATTGTTGAAGCTGAATTCAAGAAAAAAGGTATGACTGTTATTACTAGTGCAATGGCTAAAGAAGCTGTTGATAATGGTGATAGCGTAACTGTTAAATATGCAGTAGATGGTAAGGAAGCAGAAATCACTGCTGATTACGTAATGGTTACTGTAGGTCGTCGTCCAAATACTGATGACATGGGCTTAGAACAAGCTGGTGTAGAAATCGGTGAACGCGGCTTAATCAAAGTTGACGCACAAGGTCGTACAAACGTATCAAATATCTATGCTATTGGTGACATCGTTCCTGGTGCTGCTTTAGCACACAAAGCAAGTTATGAAGCTAAAATTGCTGCTGAAGCAATTTCAGGTAAAAAAGTTGCTGTTGATTATAAAGCAATGCCAGCTGTTGCTTTTACTGATCCTGAGTTAGCTTCAGTAGGTATGACAATTGCTGAAGCCAAAGAAGCTGGAATTGATGCTAAAGCATTCAAATTCCCGTTTGCTGGTAATGGTCGTGCATTATCTTTAGGCAAAACTGAAGGATTTATCCGTTTAGTTGCAACTACTGAAGGTCACGTTCTAATCGGTGCTCAAGTTGCTGGTATTAGTGCATCAGACATGGTTTCAGAATTAGCATTAGCTATTGAATCAGGTATGAATGCAGAAGATATCGCTTTGACTATCCATCCTCACCCATCATTAGGTGAAATTGTAATGGATGCTTCAGAATTAGCATTAGGATTACCAATTCACGCTTAAAATTACTCATAAAAAGAGCTGTCATTTTGTGACAGCTCTTTTTTTGTTCGGATATCTAGTTGGCCAAATAACTGAATGAGGTGTTACTCTAGTGGTCTGAATCTAGAAGTGAAAGATCCTAGCGTCATTCAAATTACAATTGACGATAAACAGGTGGATCATGTTGATTATTAGAACTATTAGCACAAAACAGTGTTTGTACGTCGATTTGAGTGACAAAATCGTAAGTATTTTTTCGGCCTATGGACTGAACAATAATTTCTTTTCTTCTATTAAAATACAGTTAACAGATGAAAGATGGAGGAAAAGGAATATGAAAGTAATTGTTAGGATCGGTGGAGTTATTTTATTAATGGTTGGAGGATTGTTTGTTTTGACATGCTATACTAAAAATTCTGCAGACGAATTCGCTGGGATTTTAGATCAACTAAACCCATTAATAAAAGAAGGACACGTTTATGTGAAAACAAAAGAGCCAGATAGCGTAAATGATTATGGAACAGCTTATTATGAACAAATTGCAGTTGATAAAGAGGGAGAAACGAGGCCAATTGCATTTAATGGCATTTCGGAACTAAAGGTAGGGCGTTACTTGAAATTAACGAACAAAGGAGCGCATGTTGAAACATATGAGGAAGTGACTAAAGAAGATGTTCCGCAAAAAGCCTTAAAAAAATTAGATTAAAAGCTGAGAAAATCAGCTTTTTTTCATTTTTAAGAGAATTGTTTTCCTACTAAGATATCTATGATAAACTAAATAAGAAGAGAATAAAGTGAGGGAACTATATGAGAGAGTATCAATATCCTTTAAATTTAGACTGGACTACAGATGAAATGGTTTTAGTCATGAATATGTGGGATGCTTTAGAACAAGCTTATGAAAAAGGAATACCCACTGAAAAATTTTTAAAGAACCACCAAGCATTTAAAACTGTTGTTCGAAGTATTGGTGAAGAGCGTCGTTTAGGTAGAGAATTTGAAGAATTATCGGGTTATTCTTTGTATCGAACATTACAAGAGGCAAAAACGAATGCTACTGGTAAATTGAAAATGAAAGGATAACATCATGCAAATATTAATTAGTGAAATCAAAAATTGGATGCTAGAAGCAGGAACAATGATTAAAGCGGCTCTTTCAGATAACCAGTTAACAGTGGATACAAAAAGTGATCGTAAAGATTTAGTGACCAATGTTGACAAAATGGTACAAGAATATTTTTCGCAAAATATCTTAAGGTTTGACCCACAAGCGAAAATTTTAGGTGAAGAAAATGGACAAAATCAAGTGGCGCAATGGAATAGTCGAGTGTATATTATTGATCCGGTTGACGGTACGATGAATTTTGTTTTGGAACGTGAAAACTTTTGTATTATGTTAGCTGTTTATGAAGAAGGTCAGGGAGTCTTAGGTTTTATTTATGATGTGATGAAAGAGCAGCTTTTGTGGGGAGGACGCGATATTGGTGTTTTCTTAAACGAGGAACGTGTACCTCAACCAGCGGATGTTTCGTTAAAAGACGGATTATTAGGGATGAATGCAGCCATGTATGCTAGAAATAGTCATAATGCGCAAATCATGGGTGACCGAGCAATGGGTGTACGAATGTCGGGATGTGCAGGGCTAGAATTGATGGGGATGGTATTAGGCCGAAGAGTTGGCTATGTGTCTAATTTAGCTCCATGGGATTATGCTGCAGGAGGCGTTTTACTCGAAGCATTAGGAATGAAAATGAGTCATATTACAGGTGCAAAATTAAAATTAGACGGACGAGAACGATTCTTAGCGGGAACACCAAGTGCCTATAAAGAAATGTTAGCATTATCACAACAAGTCAATGATTAAAAGAGGAAAACTTCAGGGGTAAGATGCCTTAACCTTGAAGTTTTTCATTTTTTCGAAAAAAATCGTTCAACTGAAAACTTTTCACTAGTTTTCAGAAAGATTATTTGTTATAATTACTCGTCAAGTGTAAAGCCAAATTAAAAGGAGCAAATAAAATTGAAACATAGAGATGATATTAGAAACGTAGCTATTATTGCCCACGTCGACCACGGTAAAACAACATTAGTAGATGAATTATTAAAACAATCCGATACATTGGATGCGCGTACACAATTACAAGAACGTGCAATGGACTCTAACGCCATTGAAAAAGAACGCGGAATCACAATCTTAGCAAAAAATACTGCTGTAGATTATAAAGGAACTCGTGTTAACATTATGGATACTCCAGGACATGCGGATTTCGGTGGAGAAGTTGAGCGTATCATGAAAATGGTTGACGGTGTAGTATTAGTTGTAGATGCTTATGAAGGAACAATGCCTCAAACACGTTTCGTATTGAAAAAAGCTTTGGAACAACGTGTAACACCAATCGTTGTTGTAAATAAAATCGACAAACCTTCTGCTCGTCCAGAACACGTAGTAGATGAAGTATTAGAATTATTTATCGAGTTAGGTGCAGATGATGATCAATTAGACTTCCCAGTTATTTATGCATCTGCATTGAATGGAACATCTAGTTTATCCGATGATCCAGCAGATCAAGAAAAAACAATGGCACCGATTTTTGACACTATTCTTGAAAATATCCCTGCTCCAGTTGATAATAGTGATGAACCATTACAATTCCAAGTATCTTTACTAGACTATAATGATTATGTAGGACGTATTGGAATCGGTCGTGTCTTCCGTGGAAGAATTAAAGTTGGTGATAGTGTAGCCTTAATGAAATTAGACGGTTCTGTTAAACAATTCCGTGTAACAAAATTATTTGGTTTCTTTGGGTTACAAAAAGTTGAAATTCAAGAAGCTCAAGCGGGCGATTTAATTGCCGTTTCTGGTATGGAAGATATCTTTGTTGGGGAAACAGTAACACCAGCAAGTCACCAAGATGCATTACCAATTTTGCATATTGATGAACCAACGTTACAAATGACATTCTTAGTAAATAACTCTCCATTTGCTGGTCGTGAAGGTAAATATATCACTTCTCGTAAAATTGAAGAACGTTTAATGTCAGAACTACAAACAGATGTATCTTTGCGTGTTGAACCAATTGGCCCGGATTCATGGACAGTTTCTGGTCGTGGTGAATTGCATTTATCAATCTTAATTGAAAATATGCGTCGCGAAGGCTACGAATTACAAGTATCACGCCCTGAAGTTATCGAACGTGAAATTGATGGTGTGAAATGTGAACCATTTGAACGTGTGCAAATTGACACACCAGAAGAATATATGGGGTCAGTTATTGAATCATTAGGTATGCGTAAAGCAGAAATGCAAGATATGATTAACACAGGAAATGGACAAGTAAGACTTGTATTCTTAGCGCCAGCTCGCGGATTAATCGGTTATACAAATGAATTTCTATCAATGACTCGCGGTTATGGAATTATGAACCACACATTCGATCAATACTTGCCAATGATTCCAACTCAAATTGGTGGTCGTCATCATGGTGCATTGGTATCAATTGATACAGGGAAAGCAACAACCTATTCTATTATGAGTATTGAAGAACGTGGAACAGTCTTTGTTGAACCAACAACAGAAGTATACGAAGGTATGATTGTTGGGGAAAACTCTCGTGAGAATGATTTGACAGTTAATATTACAAAAGCAAAACAAATGACTAACGTTCGTTCAGCGAATAAAGATCAAACGTCAGTAATCAAAAAACCACGTATTTTATCATTGGAAGAGTCATTAGAGTTCTTGAATGATGATGAGTATTGCGAAGTAACACCAGAAAATATTCGTCTACGTAAACAAATCTTAAACAAAAATGAACGTGAAAAAGCGGCGAAGAAAAAGAAAAAATCTGAATAAACTATTTTATTTAAAGTCATCGAATGAATTTCGATGGCTTTTTTTTTAATCTGTGGGAAACTTTAAGAATTAAATAAATAAAAGGTTGATTTAGCAATGTTTCATTTTTCTTCAGGTAAAACTAAGAAGAGTTAAATGTTTCATATTTTAAATATGTTTCACAAACGAGAGTATCTGCTGATAAAAAAACGAATAAATAAAAAAAATATAGTGGAATTTTGTTTGAACTTCTTAAAAAAATAGGATTTATAAAGTTTTTGTTCGCTTTTCTCATTTTTTTGTTAAAACTTCATCATTTGAAACATCCATTTCTATAGAAAGTTGTGCTATAATAATGAAACGAAAGATAGGAGGGAGCGAAAATGGGATCTATTTCTCCAGAACTAGCACTAGAGGTTCTTGTACAAGAAGCCGATCGTATTCGTATGTTAATTCGCAATCAAAAAAATAGCTTATGTATTTCTCAATGTAAAGCTTTTGAAGAAGTTGTAGATACTCAAATGTATGGTTTGTCAAGACAAGTCACATTCGCTATTCGCTTGGGAATTGTATCGAATGAAATAGGTCAACAATTATTGAGTGATTTAGAAAAAGATTTGAATCAGCTATACAATGAAGTATATGAGGAAACCAGAGCAAATGAAATAGGCAAGGAGGTTTAGGCCTTGCCTAAAGAGATAAAAAAACGGCATCTGTTAGACTTAGGTATCTTGATTCCATATCTTATTTTAAGTGTTGTTGGATTAATGATGGTTTATAGTACAACAACCTATGTTATGTTAGAGAGCGGTCTGAATACAACCCGCCAAGCATTATTACAATTTGCTTTTTGGCTGTTAAGTTTATTCACTATTTTTGTTATTTACAAAATGAAAACAGACTTCTTAAAAAATAAAAAACTTTTACAAATAGTGATGACCGTGGTCACTGTATCGTTGTTTGTAGTGTTTTTATTTAATAAGGAAGCAACTAACGGAGCGTATGGCTGGATTAAATTAGGAAGTTTGGGAACCATTCAACCTGTAGAATTTCTAAAATTTATTGTAATTTGGTTTTTAGCAACTAATTTAGCACAGCGTCAGCAGATGATTCATGAAGAGTTTTGGACAAGTGTGAAAGGGTTGCTAGCGGTTATTGGGTTTCAAATTACTGTTATCCTGTTTTATCCTGATTTTGGGAATGCAGCAGTTATTGTATTGTTAGTGATGATTATGTTGTTAAGTAGTGGCGTAAATTATCTCTATACATTATATACCGGTATTATTGGAATTGCGGGTAGTGTTTTAGCTGTTACCTTAGTCAATCTTATCGGAAAGTACTTTTTACCAGCGCATGTTATTTCTCGTTTTGCAGTTTTCCGTAACCCGTTCATTGACGAGTTTGGAAATGGTCATCAATTAATTCATGGTTATTATGCAATGTTTAATGGTGGATTGTTAGGCCGAGGACTTGGTAATAGTATACAAAAAAAAGGGTTCCTAAAATTTGCCCACACAGATTTTGCATTTTCAATTGTTGTGGAAGAATTAGGTCTCATTGTAGCAATCATTATTTTAGGCTTACTATTTTATATGGTTGCTCGTATCATATTAATTGGCATTCGTTCGAATGATGCATTCAATTCTATGATGTGTATTGGAATTGGCTCATTATTCTTAATTTCTGTGTTTATCAATTTAGGTGGAATTACGGGGATTATTCCTTTAACAGGAATTACGTTTCCGTTTATCAGTCAGGGTGGTTCCAGTTTACTGATATTCTCTGTCTGTATTGGTTTTGTGCTGAATATTAGTGCGGATGAAAAGAAAAAAAGATATCAATTAAATTATTGATATAGAAGCGAAAGAGGAGTGGTTTAATGAAAAAAATTCTTGTTGCTAACCGTGGAGAAATTGCGATTCGAGTATTTCGAGCGTGTGTGGAATTAAAAATAAAAACAGTAGCAATATATGCAGAAGAAGATGAATATTCTGTTCATCGTTTTAAAGCCGATGAAGCTTACTTAGTCGGCAAAGGCAAACGCCCAATTGATGCGTATTTAGATATTGAAGATATTATTCGTATTGCAAAAGAATCAGGCGCAGAAGCGATTCATCCAGGGTACGGTTTCCTATCAGAAAACCTGGAATTTTCTAAACGTTGCGAAGAAGAGGGGATTATTTTCATTGGCCCTACACCATATCATTTAGATATTTTTGGAGACAAAATTAAAGCCAAAGAGGCAGCTATTGCAGCAGGTATTCAATCCATTCCTGGTTCGGATGGTCCAGTGGAATCTGTTGAAGGTGTTTTAGACTTTGCAAACGATCATGGTTATCCTGTAATGATTAAAGCTGCCCTTGGTGGAGGCGGACGCGGAATGCGTGTTGCTCATGATGAAAAAGAAGCGCGCGATGGTTATGAACGCGCTAAAAGTGAAGCAAAAGCTGCTTTCGGTAGCGATGAAGTATATGTTGAAAAATACATCGGTAATCCTAAACATATCGAAGTACAAATTTTAGGAGACGCTCATGGGAATGTCGTCCACTTGTTTGAACGGGATTGTTCAGTGCAACGCCGCCATCAAAAAGTTGTCGAAGTTGCACCGTGTGTTTCCTTGAATGATGAACAACGAGCAGCAATCTGTAATGCGGCAGTCCAGTTAATGAAACATGTCAATTATGTGAATGCTGGAACTGTGGAGTTTTTAGTTGAAGAAGATAAGTTTTATTTCATCGAAGTAAATCCTCGTGTTCAAGTAGAACACACAATTACTGAAATGATTACAGATATTGATATCGTAACAACACAAATCTTAATTGCTCAAGGCAAAAACTTGCATACAGAAATTGGCATCCCAACGCAAGATAAAATTACGTTTAAAGGTGCAGCCATTCAGTGTCGTGTGACAACAGAAGATCCATTAAACGGATTTATGCCAGATACAGGTAAAATTGATACGTATCGTTCTCCAGGCGGATTTGGTGTACGTTTAGACGTAGGTAATGCTTATGCTGGTGCAGTAGTAACTCCTTACTTTGACTCTTTATTAGTAAAAGTTTGTACGCATGGTTCAACATTCCAACAAGCAATTGATAAAATGGAGCGTTGTTTGAAAGAATTCCGTATCCGTGGAGTAGAAACAAATATTCCATTTATGCGTAACGTTATTCGTCATCCGCAATTCCGTTCAGGTGATGCGAAAACAATTTTCATCGATACAACACCAGAATTATTTGAATTTCCACAAACACGTGACCGTGGAAACAAAACAATGAAGTATATTGGTGAAATTACAGTGAACGGTTTTCCTGGAATTGAAAAACAGACAAAACGATTTTTCGATGAACCACGAATGCCTAAAAAATTAGAACGAGTGGAAAACATAGTTACTGCTAAAAATATCCTAGATGCAAATGGTGCGGATGCAGTTGTTGAATGGATTAAACAACAAAAAAATGTTTTGTTAACAGATACAACATTCCGCGACGCTCATCAAAGTTTATTAGCAACTCGTGTCCGTACACACGATTTAGAAAAAATTGCTAGCAAAACAGAAGAAGCAATGCCACAATTGTTCTCTAGTGAAATGTGGGGCGGTGCAACATTTGACGTTGCCTATCGTTTCCTAACAGAAGATCCTTGGGAAAGATTGCGTATTTTACGTAAAAAAATGCCAAATACATTATTACAAATGCTATTCCGTGGCTCCAATGCAGTAGGTTACTCAAATTATTCTGACAATGTATTGGTTGAGTTTATCAATGAAGCAGCTCGCCAAGGAATTGATGTCTTCCGTATTTTTGACAGTTTGAACTGGATTCCACAAATGGAAAAAAGTATTCAAGCAGTTCGTGATGCAGGGAAGATTGCTGAAGCAACAATTTGTTATACTGGTGATATCAATGATGCTTCAAGACCCAAATATTCATTGCAGTACTACAAAGATATGGCAAAAGAGCTCGAAGCTTTAGGTGCACATACTATTGTGATTAAAGATATGGCAGGGTTGTTGAAACCACAAGCTTCTTATCGATTAATTAGTGAGTTAAAAGATACAGTAGATTTACCAATTCATTTGCATACACATGATACAAGTGGAAATGGAATCATCACTTATTCTGCAGCAGTTACAGCTGGTGTTGATATTGTCGATGTAGCAATGAGTGCGATGAGTAGCAATACCAGCCAACCAAGTATGAGTAGTTTATACTATGCCTTAGTTAATGGAAATCGTGTACCAGATATCAATATTGAAAATATTCAAGAATTGAATCATTACTGGGAAGATGTCCGCATGTATTATAAACCATTTGAAAACGGCTTAAACGTTCCTCAAACAGAAGTGTATATGCATGAAATGCCAGGTGGACAGTATTCTAATTTACAACAACAAGCAAAAGCAGTTGGTTTAGGTGATCGTTGGGATGAAATTAAAAAAATGTACCACACTGTAAATATGATGTTTGGTGATATTGTAAAAGTAACTCCTTCTTCTAAAGTAGTAGGTGACATGGCGTTATTTATGGTTCAAAATAATCTAACAGAAGAAGATGTTTATGAAACTGGTGAGACAATCAGCTTCCCAGAATCAGTTATCACTTTCTTCCAAGGTGAATTAGGTCAACCAACTGGAGGTTTCCCAGAAAAACTACAAAAAATCATTATTAAAGATCGTCCTGCATACACAGAACGTCCAGGTGCTTTAGCAAAACCAGTTGATTTTGAAAAAGTAAAAGCAGAATTAGCTGAGTTAATTGGCTACGAGCCACAACATGATGAAGTTTTAAGTTACTTGATGTATCCAGAAATTTTCTTAGCCTATCGTAAAGCTTACGAACAATTTGCTGATATCAAAGTATTGGACACACCAACATTCTTCAGTGGTATGCGTACTGGTGAAAAAATCAATGTTGAAATCGAAAAAGGTAAAAAATTGATTATTCGTTTAGATGAAATTGGTGATGCAGATATTGAAGGAAATCGTACATTGTTCTTTAACTTGAATGGACAACGTCGTGAAATTACAGTAAAAGATACTTCAATTAAGAGCACTGTTATTGCTAAACGAAAAGCTGAACCAACAAATAAAGAACAAATTGGCGCAACAATGTCGGGTTCTGTTTTACAAGTTTTAGTGAAAAAAGGGGACCGTGTGAAACGTGGCGATACATTGCTAGTTACTGAGGCAATGAAGATGGAAACATCTATTGAAGCACGTTTTGATGGTACTGTTGAACATGTTTATGTTACAGAGGGTGAACCAATTTCATCAGGAGATTTATTAATCGAAGTATCAGAAAAATAGTGAAAGGCTGGAATCAGCATGAAACATCGAGGAATATTATTTAGTGTCATTTTCATAGGATGTACATTTTTGTTATATATGTATCCTGTATGGTTTCCTCATGTTTCTTCTGATCCGTCTAATAAAAGTGAAATTCGCAGAGATCCGCCGGCGACATCTTGGAACTATGAACCAATTGCGACGGATGGATTTGCCAAATGGATAGGGCAAAAACTAACGGATTTCGAAACGGTTTATGGAGATCCAGAAGAGGTGTATTCTTCTGGATTTTCTTTTGTTATTCATCGCTATTTTATAGACGATCAGACGTACTTGGAAGTTAATACCGAGGAAAAACGTATCACTAGTATTAAGTTTTTAGGAAAAGAAAATGCGGATATCACACCGTTTCAATTTGGAATGACAATGAATGAATTAGCTAAAATTACAATGATCTATCCCAATTTTACGCTTAATCATGATGGCAAAGTCATTGCGTTTGAATTGATGGAAGACGACATGAATTATCGACCATTAATTGCCTTTGATAATGGAACTTTCGCAATGTTGTTTTTTAGTCAGAAAAAAGGTGAAAGTTCGCTGTATAGCGTGATGTATCTTGATAAAGAGACTTTATTACAGCTTGAGCCTTACCAAGTAACGGATGGCGTATCGCCTCGTTTTTCCATAGAAGAAGATGTTGATTGGGAAACTATCAATCAAGCTAAACAGGAACAAAGCAAAGACTTGTTTCAATTTTTAAGAAATTATGATCGTTTACCTGAATTTGTTTTAGATGATAAGAATCAAATCCTTGGCGAACAAATCTTGGGTTCTTTTTTCTCAAAAACAGAAGATTCTTTAACCACTGAACGTACCCAACAATTAAAGAGAATTCAAAGCGGAACAGAGGATGGTCGTTTTACCTTGTCTCGTTCCGAAATGGAAGATGTTCTAAAAGAATTTTCAGTAACTACTGCTAGTGTCTATTTAGAACTGCCAGTTTATGATCCAATGTTTACTATTTTAACGTGGTATAGCACGCCGTATTTACATACGCGATTTATGCATCAAGATCCTGAGTCTTTAGGAATTGCCTTTTCAAAAGAGAATGTGGTAGTCTTATTACAGAAATTAGAAAATAAAACAGAGGACAGTGACGCCAATTGATTTACGATGATCAATTTTTTAAAGTAGAAGATCAAGTACAAAAATTATTATCTTGTTTGAGACGAAGTCAAACTTTTCAAACATATATTAATAATAAGAAAATTTTATATGATAATTCAGAAGTCCAAGAAATTCGAACAGATTTTTTAACTAAAAAAGAGTCTTTTGACCGTGTTGCGGCTTATGGTGGTTATGCACCTGATCATCGAGAAAAGCAACGGGCTTTAAGAAAATCTAAACGTGTATTGGATTTACATCCATTAGTTGCCGAATTCCGTTTTTCAGAAACAGAATTACAAGGGATTTTAGATGAAATGGGCATAAAAATTGCTCATTGTATTTCAGATGATATTAAAGTAGATACAGGAAATCCATTCTTTGAAACAAGATCAAGTTGTGGAGGGAAATGCCATGTCAGTTAACTCTGAAGAATTTACGATGCAAAAAAGGCGAGGACTAATTGTCTGGGTGTATAGTTTGCGTCAATTGAAAAATTTACGTCGTTTCGGATTTGTTCACTACGTTTCAAGGCGTATGAAATATGTGCTGATGTATGTGAATGAAGAAAGTGTTGAAGAAAATATGGAAAAAATTGAACGCCTACATTTTGTACGCCATGTAGACATCTCACATCGTCCCGATATTGAAATGAATTTTGCTGAAAAAATCGGTACAAAAGCAGCATTTCAAGTAATAGATAAAGACGAAATCGAAGAAAAAAATACCACAATTCGCCTAGCCGAAAACGTATAGCAAACAAGGTTGGACTACCAAGCCCAGCCTATTTGCTGTGAATCACAGTGATTCGCCGACTGTAAGGAGAGCGAGAGCTGATGATGAACAGTACTAGCTGAGCAAAGCGAAGGTAGTGACCCAGAAAATCGAATCACAGTGATTCGCCGACTGTAAGGAGAGCGAGAGCTGATGATGAACAGTACTAGCTGAGCAAAGCGAGGGTAGTGACCCGGAAACCGAATCACAGTGATTCGCCGACTGTAAGGAGAGCGAGAGCTGATGATGAACAGTACTAGCTGAGCAAAGCGAGGGTAGTGACCCGGAAATCGAATCACAGTGATTCGCCGACTGTAAGGAGAGCGAGAGCTGATGATGAACAGTACTAGCTGAGCAAAGCGAGGGTAGTGACCCAGAAAATCGAATCACAGTGATTCGCCGACTGTAAGGAGAGCGGGAGCTGATTCATCAAGATATTCCTTAGTTCTTGATGAGATTGAAACGCTGGTAAGTAATAAATGCTGAATAGTGATTCGCATAGATCAAGTGAAAAATAGCCAATGGAAGGAACAACCGTATGCGCGTAGTATCAGGAACCTATCGTGGTCGCCGTTTAAAAAGTTTAGATGGCGATAATACACGACCAACATCTGACAAAGTAAAAGAATCGATTTTTAACATGATTGGCCCTTATTTTGATGAAGGTCAGGTGTTAGATTTATTTGCAGGTAGTGGCGGCTTAGCCATTGAAGCAATTTCAAGAGGAATGGCGCACGCTATTTGTGTCGATCGCAGTTATCCTGCAATGAAAGTCATTCAAGAAAATATCAAAATTACAAAAGAACCAGAGAAATTTACGACACTTAAAATGGATGCTAATCAAGCAATACAAAAATTAGCACATGAAGAGAGTTCTTTTGATTTAATTTTATTAGATCCACCTTATGCAAAACAGCAAATAGTCGCTCAATTAGAAAAGATGTTAGATGAAAAACTATTAAACCCAGATTGTTTAGTTGTTTGTGAAACAGATAAGAGCGTTATTTTACCAGAAAAACTGCAAACACTTGTTCAAACGAAACATCAAGTGTATGGGATGTCAGCAGTTACTATTTATAGAAATGAGGTTTAAGCTGATATGAAAAAAATTGCATTATTTCCAGGGAGTTTTGACCCACTAACAATGGGGCATTTAGACACTATTGAACGTGGAGCTAAAATTTTTGACGAGCTTTATGTAGGAATTTTTGTTAATACAAATAAACATACTTTTTTTTCAGTGGAAGAAAAAGTAAAATTAGTGAATGATGCAGTAGCACACCTATCGAATGTGACTGTTGTTTCCCAAGAAACAGAACTGACTGTAACAACTGCACGACGCTTAGGGGCAAAGTTCTTATTGCGTGGCGTGCGTAATATGAAAGACTACGAATATGAACGAGAGATTATGGAAATGAATCGCCACTTAGATCCTGGCTTGGAAACAGTCTTTTTAGTAGCGAGATCTGAATATAGTCATATCAGTTCTAGTTTAATTAAAGAAGTGCTATTATTTGGAGGAGATGTTCAGAAATATCTTCCTAAAAATGTCTATGAAGCGATTAAGAAACGGTGATGAAAATGAAAAATAGAAGCTCTGTCAAGTATCTCTTATCTATTGTGGTAGCGTTGACGATTGTGGCAAGTGTCTTTATTCCTTTGCCTTATTATGTTGAACAGCCTGGATCAACAATCGATTTAAAAGAGCTCGTTACAGTTAACGACAAAAAAGATGATAATCCTGGTTCATTTTCACTAACGTCAGTTGGGGTTCGTCAAGCAACAGTTGTAACAGCAATCAAAGCCAAGATTGACCCTTTTGAAGATTTAGTTAGTGAAAAAGAACTATTTGGTGATGCAAGCGGTGCAGAATATGACCGAATTCAACAATACTATATGACTTCATCGCAAAATAATGCAATTGAGCAAGCCTTGAAACAAGCAAAACGACCCTACCATTTTGAATACAAAGGTGTATATGTGATGGGCATCGAGCCGAATTCCAATTTTATTGATAAGATTTCTATTGGTGATACTGTTACTAAAGTTGATGGGAAAACGTTTAAGAGCACGCAAGAATTTATGCGTTATATTCAAGGTAAAAAAGCGAATGATGAAGTAACCGTAACCTATCTTCAAGATGGTGAAGAGAAACAAGCTACTGCTAAACTAATTACTCTAGAAGCTAATAAAAAAACTGGTATCGGCATCACTTTAGTCGATCATACAGAAATTCAATCAGATGATAAAATTGATTTTCATGTAGAGAATATTGGCGGCCCGTCTGCAGGATTAATGTTTACGCTAGAAATATATGAACAATTAGTGAATAAGGACTTGCGTAGAGGGAAAAAAATTGCAGGTACAGGGACAATGAATAACGATGGAACTATTGGCCGAATTGGTGGTATTGATAAAAAAGTTGCGAGTGCTAGTAAAGAAGGTGTTGAAGTTTTCTTTGCGCCTGATGATGAAATTACTAAAGAGCAAAAAGAAGCATATCCAGAGTTAAAAACTAACTATCAAGAAGCTGTCGAAGCAATGAAAAAAATTAAATCGGATATGAAAATCGTCCCTGTAAAAACCTTACAAGATGCATTGACTTATCTTGAAAAAATGTAAATAAAGGATCGAAGCAGATATTCTGTTTCGATTTTTTATTTTAGAAAAAAACACTAGTTAAACATAGGTTCCCGCTTTAGATTATGATATACTTTTGTTAAGGAGCGTGAGAAGTTTGGAAATAAAAAGACAAAAACCAGTAGTTGAGACATATCATTTTGATATGCGTAATCCGGAGCAAGAAGCAGAAACAAAATTAAATGTTGGTTTCGCACCATTAAAACCACAAGAAAATTATCCAGAAGAAAATACAATTTTAGGTGCTCGTTTGCAGTTTGAAGTAGTTTTCCCTGAATTTATTATTAGTGGAGCGATTGGACAAGTCAATCACATTGTTAATCGTAAAATTGCAGGTCCCAATGATTTATCAAAGATTGAAGCAGATGAATTAGTCGAGCCTTTATTTGAAATGTTGCAACGCTTGACTTATGAAGTAACTGAAATTGTTACTGATGAGCCAGGAATCAAATTAAACTTTAACAATCAAGAAAAAGAGGATTGAGCATATGTTTTCAAATGAGATGCAAGTGATGGTTTATGTAGATGATGTCCCTTCGGCAGTTGAATTTTGGACAGAATTGGGTTTTGTTGTGATTGAAAAACAAGAATTAGACGGTACACTTGTTGTTGAGATTGCAGCTTCAAGCAAAGCGCAAACGCATTTTGTTTTGTATGATCGTGAATTTATTGAAAGTCATTCACCAGAAGTTGCTACCAATTCACCATCAATTATGTTTGTTTCGAATCAAATTATCGATTTATATAAAAAACTATTAACTATGGATGTTGAAGTAGGCGAATTGATTCAAATGGAGGAACAAATGGTCTTTAACTTTGCAGACCGTGATGGAAATTATTACGCTGTTTCAGGAAAATAAAAAATGATTCATCGTGTATAACCGCGATGGATCATTTTTTATTTTTGACAATCTTTCGCAATAGCACCTGTACGAATGGATTCTTTTATTTCAGCTTTAAATTGTAACCAATAGTGTATCCATTTTTTCAATGTGTTCACATCCTTGTTTTTTAGTATAGACACTTCCTAAATAAAGCGCAATAATTAGCCATGAATTCGTTAAAAAAAAGGCGTATACTTAAGAAAAGGGGATGAATAATATGAAACCATATATTTATGTGATTAGTGATATTCATGGTCAACTTGATTTGTTTGAAAAATTACTTGAAAGCTTTGATCCTGTCCATCATCAACTTGTCTTAATTGGTGATTTGAACGATCGAGGGAAAAAGAGTAAGGAATGTTTTTTATTAGGAAAAAAATTGGTCGAAAAATATGATGCAATCTATCTTCGAGGAAACCATGAA
Organism: Enterococcus sp. AMC2644; assembly: GCF_058216475.1. Taxonomy (NCBI): domain Bacteria; kingdom Bacillati; phylum Bacillota; class Bacilli; order Lactobacillales; family Enterococcaceae; genus Enterococcus; species Enterococcus sp. AMC2644. Next base: position 194,498 of record NZ_CM177095.1, on the reverse strand, counting down.
GAATATTTCTTACAATTTTTACGTGCCCCAGAAGATTGGATGGCAGGTTATGTACGTAATGGTGGAAAAGAGACCATTGATAGTTTACTTCATCCCGGAGCAACCGATGAGTATTCACCAACTGAAATTGCCATGATGATTCGTTCTCGCTACAAAGATTTAGTTGAATTTCTGATGGATCGCCCATTAAGTTTTGAATGGGGCAACTATTTATTTGTTCATGCTGGTGTTGACTTGACAAAAAAAGATTGGAAAGAAACAGATCCTCGAGATTTTATTTGGATTCGCGAGTCATTTCATACTGGTAAAAATAACACAGGAAAAATAATTGTTTTTGGTCATACAATTACACCGATGCTACATGGCGATATGCAAACTACCGATTTGTGGATTTCTGATAATAAAATTGGCATCGATGGTGGTGCAGTTTTTGGTGGTTCTGTCCATGGGGTGGTTTTTGATCAAAATGGCATCGTGCAAGATATTGAATATCAAAATATGTCGGGGGCTTGGCAACCAGATTTTTAAGCTTGAACACAGATGGAACATATCCATCTGTGTTTATTTTATGTTAAACTAAAGAGGTATTTGAAGAAAGGAATTTAGCAAATGAACGATAAAATTATTCAATTATTACAAAAAGAACTTACGCAGTATCGTGGTAACCAGTTAATAAAAGTTTTGGAGCTATTAGGAGAAGGCAATACCGTTCCTTTTATTGCGCGTTATCGGAAAGAAATGACTGGTGGATTAGACGAGGTTCAAATCCGCGAGATTGAAGAACGATATACGTATTTAGAAAATTTGGAAAAACGTAAAGAAGAAGTTGTACGTTTGATCGATGAACAAGAAAAGTTGACGCCTGAATTAAAAAAAGCAATTTTGGCGGCAGTAAAAATGCAACAAGTAGAGGATTTATATCGTCCATATAAACAAAAACGTCGTACCAAAGCAACGATTGCGAAAGAAAATGGTTTAGAACCACTAGCCATTTGGTTATTGACTTTTCCAGCAGAAGATGTCTATCAAAAAGCACAGGAATTTATTAATGAGTCAATTGAAACACCAGAGCAAGCACTACAAGGAGCTCACGAAATTCTAGCCGAACAGTTCGGTGATTCTGCGACGTTCCGTACGTGGATTCGTAGTTATCTTTTTAATAAAGGAAGCTATATCAGTAAAGTCAAAGATGCTGATAAGGATGAAAAAAGTGTTTATGAAATGTATTACAATTTTTCTGAGCCGATTAATAAGATTGTTTCGCATCGTGTTTTAGCAACAAATCGGGGTGAAAAAGAAGATATCTTGAAAGTTTCTCTGGAAGTCGACGAAACGAAAATCTTTGATTATTTTAACCGGCAATTAGTTAAACAATCACAATCAACAGCCACTCCTTTTATTATTGAAGCCTATCAAGATGCTTATAAACGATTTATTGGTCCAGCAATTGAACGTGAAATTCGCAATGAACTGACAGAGCAAGCCGATGAGCAAGCAATTGCGATTTTTGGTGAAAATTTACGTAACTTACTGTTGCAGCCACCATTAAAAGGAAAAGTGGTATTGGGCTTTGATCCAGCTTATCGGACTGGTTGTAAATTAGCAGTTGTTGATGCAACTGGCAAATTATTAGCTATTGAAGTCATTTATCCACATAAACCAGCAGGTCCTGAAAAACGTCAAGCAGCAGGACCTGCTTTAAAGAAACTAATTGAAACCTACCAAGTGGATATGGTCGCAATTGGTAATGGAACGGCTAGTCGCGAATCGGAGCAGTTCGTTGCAGAACAATTAAAAAATATTGAACGTGAAGTTTTTTATGTGATTGTTAATGAAGCAGGCGCTTCAGTTTACTCGGCAAGTGATACTGCTCGTCAAGAATTCCCGAAACTACCAGTAGAGGAACGTAGCGCAATTAGTATTGCTCGCCGTTTACAAGATCCTTTGGCTGAATTAGTGAAAATTGAACCCAAAGCAGTTGGTGTTGGTCAGTATCAACATGATGTTTCCCAAAAACGACTAGGCGAACAATTGGATTTTGTAGTGGAAACGGTGGTAAACCAAGTAGGCGTTGATGTAAATACAGCTAGTCCTCAACTGTTGCAACACGTTTCTGGTTTGAACAAAACAACAGCTCAAAATATTGTCAACTATCGTGAAGAAAATGGTGCTTTTAGCCAACGTAATCAACTGAAAAAAGTTCCGCGCTTAGGACCTAAAGCGTATGAACAAGCAATTGGCTTTTTGCGGATTCCAGGTGGAAAAAATATTCTAGACAATACCGGGATTCATCCAGAAAGTTATGCTGTCGCCAAAGATATTTTAGCCTTGGTTAAACTCTCATTAGAGCAGTTAGGGACAGAAACTGCCAAAGAAACATTAGGGCAACTGGATGTGAAACAAATCGCTGATGAACTAACAGTAGGTAAAGAGACGGTACTAGATATCATCAAAGCTTTGCTTCAACCAGGCAGAGATATGCGCGATGAAATGCCTGCTCCGCTTTTACGTAAAGATGTACTTTCAATGGAAGACTTAAAACCGGGAATGGAGCTAAAAGGAACTGTTCGTAATGTTATCGATTTTGGTGCTTTTGTTGATATCGGAGTGAAACAAGATGGTTTGGTTCATATCTCTAAATTAAGTAAAACTTTTGTTAAGCATCCCAAAGATATTGTTTCAGTTGGGGATGTGGTGACTGTTTGGCTTGATCAAGTTGACGCCAATAAAGGTCGAATTAGCTTAACAATGCTTGATCCAGGTTCTTCTAAATGACACAAGTAGAATTGCAACAATTGGTTGAAAAACTATCGCTTGAATTTTTTGATAAACCATTTCGACATCAGGCTGTGTTTAATGCACGACTGAAAACAACAGGGGGTCGTTATCATTTACAGGACCATCATCTAGACTTTAATCCTAGTATGTTGACACAAGGAATGGAAGTTTTCATAGGGATTATCAAGCATGAACTTTGTCACTACCATTTACACCTAGAAGGTAAAGGTTACAGGCACAGAGATAGGGAATTTAAAGAATTGCTGGCACAAACAGGCGGGCTTAGATTTGTTCCTAGTAGACCTAGGGAAGTGAAGGTGTTGATTTATCGATGTCAAAATTGTGGGAAAAATGTACAACGTCGTCAAAGAATCAATACGGAACGGTATGTGTGTGGTGACTGTCAGGGGAGTCTCCAATATTTGGACACAAAGATTGTTTCTTTGGAAAAATAATGAGAGAATATTAAATCTTGACTATTATAAGTTAAAACTCGTTGCTATTTTTAATATTTTGTAAGATAATGTATCCCAGTTCAATATACTTATTAGACGATAAATGAATCTTTATATAGAGAATGTTTGAGAAAAGAGGACAACAAATTATGACGAATCAAGATAAAAAAATCTATCATTTTGTAGGAATCAAAGGATCTGGCATGAGTTCTTTAGCTCTTGTTTTACATGAAAAAGGGTTACAAGTGCAAGGCTCTGATGTAGAAGAATATTTCTTTACGCAACGTGAATTAGAACGTGCAGGTATTCCTTTGTATACATTTGATGCTGATAATATTCACGAAGGTTTGACAGTTATTGCTGGAAATGCGTTTACGGATGCTCATGAAGAATTGGTGCGTGCACGTGAGTTAGGCTTAGAAGTGATTCGTTACCATGATTTTATTAGTAAATTTATCCAACAGTTTACAAGTATTGCAGTAACTGGTTCACATGGGAAAACAAGCACGACAGGACTGCTAGCACATGTATTAACTGGTATTCGTCCAACAAGTTATTTAATTGGTGACGGAACAGGTCATGGTGAACCCAATGCCGAATTGTTTGCGTTTGAAGCCTGCGAATATCGCCGTCATTTCTTAGCCTATTCACCAGATTATGCAATTATGACAAATATTGACTTTGACCATCCTGATTATTATACAAGTATTGAAGATGTTTTCTCAGCATTCCAAACAATGGCTCATCAAGTGAAAAAAGGGATTTTAGCTTTTGGTGATGATGAGTATTTACGTAAATTAGAAGTAGATGTTCCAATTTATTATTATGGGGTAAATGAAAACGATGATATTCAAGCGCGCAGCATTATTCGTACAACAGAAGGCTCTGAATTTGATGTGTATTTCCAAGGTGAATTCATAGGTCATTTTGCGTTACCAGCGTTTGGTCAACATAATATCAATAATGCGCTTGGCGTGATTGCGACTGCTCATTTAGAAGGCTTTGATATGGAAAAGGTTGCTCAAGAAATGTTGACATTTAAGGGTGTCAAACGCCGCTTTACTGAGAAAGTTGTTGCCGATATGACAATTGTTGATGATTATGCTCATCATCCAGCAGAAATCAAAGCAACAATTGATGGTGCTCGTCAAAAATATCCAGAAAAAGAAATTATTGCGGTATTCCAACCACACACATTCACGCGAACAATTGCCTTGATGGATGAATTTGCGGAAGCTTTAGATTTATCTGACAAAGTGTATCTATGTGACATTTTCGGTTCAGCACGTGAAACACAAGGTGATGTGAAGATTGAAGATCTAGGAGCAAAAATTTCCAAAGGTGGTCAAGTTATTAAAGAAGATAATGTGTCACCATTATTAGATCATGAACATGCTGTTATTATCTTTATGGGAGCAGGCGATGTTCAAAAATTTGAACAAGCTTATGAAAAGTTATTAAGTGGAACAACACGTAACGTATTGTAAGAACAAAACGGATGGTGGCGATAGCTATCATCCGTTTTTTTTAAAAGTAACGAAGCTTGCACTTTTCTGTGCATTTGATAAAATAAGAGAAACTATATATTTTATTTGGAGGTCTGCTATTTTGGATATAGGTAAGCCGAGAAAACTAGGAAAAACCATTGGTGAAATTGAGGAGGGTGAATCGTTATCCGTTACCGAATCGATTGAAGATAATCAGTTGTTGTTGTATTTAGGATTAACTAATGATGCTAACCCATTATATATTCAACATGATTATGCACGACAAACGGCGTATGAACGCCCGATTGTTCCATCGATTATGTTGATGGGAATTGTAACGAGTGCTATTTCAAAACATTTACCCGGACCAGGATCACATGTGGTTAATTTTTCTGTAAACTTCGTGGAACCTGTCTACCATTATGAAACATTGACATTTGAGTTTGAGGTTATTAAAGTTGATAAAATGAAAGATGTCATTACTATTTCTGTGGAAGCAGTGAATACAGCAAACGATCGCGTATTGGATGCGGTTGTGATGGTTCAACCACCAATTTTAATTGAAGAAAGCGAGGAAACAAATGAATAATCATCAAGTTATTGAAGAATCAACTGGATTAAATAAATTTTATGCAAAAGTTTATGGTATCTTTGGAATGGGGTTAGGAATTAGTGCTTTAGCGGCTTTTTTAGGCGGTAGCATTTTTCTAACACAAACCATGGCATTTATTCAAAATTTTCCATTAGGATTAACGGGAATTTGGATTGCTGAAATTATCTTAGTGATGGTCCTAAGTGCTAAAGCGCAAAAAAATCCATCCTTAACACTGGCAGGATTTATTGTTTATGCGTTACTTAATGGAATTGTTTTATCCATTACTATTTTAGCTTATGGTGTAGGAAACGCAGGTAAAGCCTTTGTTGTAGCAACAATTACTTTCTTAGTAATGGCATTGTATGGAGCATTTACGAAACGTGATTTAAGTGGTATCGGTCGTGCGGGAATTGGCTTATTATTTGGAGTAATTATCGCGACTATTGTTAACTTGTTTTTACAAAGTTCAGGTGTTGATTATTTCTTATCCTATGTTACGGTACTAATCTTTGTAGGGTTGACAGCCTATGACAACCAACGTATCCGTCAGGTCTACTTTGCTTCACAAGGCCAAGATAATCTAGGCTTAGCGGCTTTCATGGCATTGCAGCTGTATTTAGACTTTATCAATCTATTTTTATCTCTATTGCGTATTTTTTCAAGAGACTAATCAAGCAAACGAACATTGGCAAACCGATGTTCGTTTTTTTGTACTCAAATAATCGCATTCCCCAGATTTCTTTGTTAAAATAAAGGAGAATGTTTCAAGTGAGGAGCCAAAAAAATGACAAAAAATAAATTATTATTAGTGGATGGCAATAGTGTCGCATTTCGTGCGTTTTTTGCGTTACATAATTCGCTAGAACGCTTTAAAAATAACAATGGATTACACACCAATGCGATTTATGCATTCAACAATATGTTTGAAAACGTAATGACTAAAGAACAGCCAACACATGTATTGGTAGCATTTGATGCAGGAAAAACTACTTTTCGTAATGCGATGTATGAAGAATATAAAGGTGGACGTGCCAAAACACCAGGTGAATTTAAAGAACAGATGCCCTATATCCGTGAATTGATTACGGGACTAGGCGTAAAACATTATGAATTAGATAATTATGAGGCAGACGATATTATCGGTACTTTAGCTAATCAAGTAGATAAAGAGCAATTCGATGTCGTGATTTTAACTGGTGATCGAGATTTAACCCAATTAGCAACCGAACATGTAAAAGTTGATATTACAGTAAAAGGTGTAAGTGATATTGAATCTTATACACCAGAGCATATTGCCGAAAAATATGATGGTTTGAAGCCGTTACAAATCATTGATATGAAAGGGTTAGCTGGTGATGCATCTGATAATATTCCAGGAGTTACAAAAATTGGTGAAAAAACGGCGATTAAGTTGTTAAAACAATATGAGTCAGTAGAAGGAATTTATGAGCATGTTGATGAAATGAAAAAAAGTAAAATGAAGGAAAATTTAATTAATGACCGAGAGTTAGCTTTTCTTTCAAAGCAATTGGCGACAATCAATACTGAAGCTCCAGTTGAGATTACTATTGATTCATTAAAATATGAAGGCAAAGATTTAGATAAATTAGTTCCATTTTATAAAGAAATGAATTTTAAGACTTTCTTAGAACGTTTAAATATCGTGGATGATCAAGAGATGGCTGATATTTTGTTTGAAGTAGTTGAAGAAGCGACTCCAGACATGTTTACTGAAGAATCATCTTTATATGTTGAAATGTTGGGTGATAATTATCATATTGAAGATATTGTCGGCATTGCTTGGGGAACAAAGAAAAAAATCTATGTTGCTAATAGTGAAGCTGTGCTTGAAGAACCAGCATTTCAAGAATGGTTATTTGATGAAACGAAAAAGAAAAAAGTTTATGATGCAAAACGTACTCAAGTTTCTTTAAATCGTTATATTGGTCGTCCTAAAGGCTTATCCTATGATGTTTTATTGGCGGCATATTTATTGGACACAAATGATAGTAGCAATGATATTGCTGCAGTTGCCGCTCATTATGGATATACAGAAATTCAGTCAGATGACGTTATTTACGGTAGAGGAGCTAAAAAAGGCCTACCTGAAGATGAAGAAGTCTTTTTTGCACATCTAGCTCGTAAAGTTGTTGCGATTGAATGGTTAAGTGAAAAACTAATGGAAGAATTAGAAGAAAAAGGTCAAACACAGCTTTTCCATGAAATGGAATTTCCTTTGTCAAATATTTTAGCAGAGATGGAAATGACGGGGATTAAGGTTGATGCGCAGCGTTTAAATCAAATGAAAGGTGAATTTGCCGGACGGTTACAAGAAATCGAACAAAAAATTTATACGCAAGCAGGCGAAGAGTTTAATCTTAATTCACCAAAACAATTAGGGGTTATTTTATTTGAAAAGATGGGGCTGCCTGTGATTAAGAAAACCAAAACAGGTTATTCTACGGCAGTGGATGTTTTAGAACAGTTAAAGGAACAAGCACCAATTGTTGAAGACATTTTAGTCTATCGTCAAATTTCTAAGATTCAGTCAACCTATGTTGAGGGATTGTTGAAAATGATTCAAAGTGATGGGAAAATCCACACTCGTTATGTACAAACGTTGACACAGACTGGACGTCTAAGCTCGGTAGATCCAAATTTACAAAACATTCCCATTCGCTTAGAAGAAGGACGCAAAATACGTGAAGCATTTGTACCAAGAAAAGAGGATTGGGTCATTTATTCTTCCGACTATTCTCAAATTGAACTACGTGTGCTTGCTCATATTTCAAATGATGAACATTTGAAAACAGCCTTTTTAGAAGGTCAAGACATTCATTCAAGTACAGCGATGCGAGTTTTTGGCATTGAAAAAGCTGAAGATGTTACACCTAATATGCGACGCCAAGCGAAAGCTGTCAATTTTGGAATTGTTTATGGGATTTCTGATTATGGATTATCACAGAATTTAGGAATTACTAGAAAAGCAGCACAACAATACATTGATACGTATTTCGAGCGCTATCCAGGTGTTAAAGAATATATGGAATCGGTCGTTCGTGAAGCTAAAGATAAAGGCTATGTAGAGACGTTATATCATCGTCGTCGCTATTTACCAGACATTAATTCACGTAACTTTAACTTACGCTCATTTGCAGAAAGAACAGCTATTAATTCACCGATTCAAGGAAGTGCTGCAGATATTCTGAAAATTGCAATGATTGATTTAGCTCGTCGAATGAAAGAAGAGAAATTAGAAGCAGCTATGCTTTTACAAGTACATGATGAACTGGTTTTTGAAGTTCCTGAATATGAATTAGAGAAATTAAACCAACTTGTCAAAGAAGTGATGGAGACAGCAGTTTCCTTACACGTACCATTAGTTACTGACAGTAGTTGGGGAAAAACATGGTATGAAGCCAAATAAAGAGGTGAAATGATTTGCCAGAATTGCCAGAAGTAGAAACAGTTCGTAAAGGACTTGTACATTTAATTAAAGGAAAAACGATTGCATCCGTCGACGTTCGCTGGCCAAGAATCATTGAGTCGCCAGAAGTAGAAATTTTCCAAGAAAGTTTGATTAATCAAACGATTGAAGATATTCATCGCCGAGGGAAGTTTTTGATTTTCAAATTAACAAACTATGATATGATTTCACACTTACGTATGGAAGGCAAATATGAATTTGATCCTGAAATGCAAGATACGATTGACAAACATACGCATGTTATTTTTAATTTTACTGACCATTCTCGTCTTTTCTATAACGATGTACGTAAATTTGGCAGAATGGTCTTGGTTCCTAAGGATGCGAGCAGTTTGTACAAAGGTATTAAACAATTAGGTCCAGAGCCCAGGCCAGACGTCTTTTATTTGGAAACATTTCAAGAAAAACTAAAACGATCAACTAAAGCAATTAAACCGCTATTACTGGATCAAAAATTAGTAACGGGTTTAGGAAATATTTATGTAGATGAAGCGTTATGGGAAGCTCAAATACACCCTGAAACGTCTGCAAATAGGTTGAATGAAGGTGAAACCATTCGTTTACATCAAGCGATTATCGATGTTTTGGCTAGAGCTGTAGAAGCAGGAGGGACAACCATTCGTTCTTATACCAATGCTTTAGGTGAAGCAGGAACATTTCAAGTAGCTCTCAATGCTTATGGTCAAACGGATTTACCTTGTTTACGTTGCCAAACACCGATTGTTAAAATAAAAGTTGCGCAACGTGGTACACATTACTGTCCAACTTGTCAAAAACGGAAAGGATGAGGTTGATGTCGATGGTTTTAGGTCTCACGGGTGGTATCGCCACAGGAAAAAGTACGGTTGTTCGCATTTTTCGTGAGTATGGATTTCCAATTGTTGACGGCGATGTCATTGCTCGAGAAATTGTTGAACCACAACAAGCAGGCTTACAAGCAATTGTTTCTGTTTTCGGGAAGGGTGTTTTGTTGGAAAATGGGCAGTTAAATCGTAAAAAGCTTGGTGATATTGTTTTTGCTGATGAACAAAAACGTAAACAATTAGATGCAGTATTAGATCCTATTTTAAGAGAAACCATTAGTCAACGAATAGCTGATAATCAAGATGCAGCTTTAGTAATTGCTGATATTCCGTTACTGTTTGAAGCTCACTATGAAGATGAGATGGATCAGATTGCTGTTGTTTATGTTCCAGAAACAGTTCAATTGGAACGTTTAATGAAGCGAGATGATTTAACAAAAGACCAAGCGCTGCAACGGATTGCTAGTCAATTATCGATTGAAGAAAAAAGAGAACGGGCGGATATTGTATTTGATAACCAAAATTCACTTGAAGAAACAAAAAAGAATGTTAAAAGTTGGTTAAAAGTACAAAATTTTATTTAAAAAGATTAAAAACTCTAGAGTTTTCTAGAGTTTTTTCTCGTCTATTCTGTCAGAAGAACTGGTAAACGTGTTATAATATAGAAAGAAATTTAATTTATTCATTAAGTAAATTTAAAATAAATAGAGATAAATGAGGTGGAAAAATGCACTGTCCAAAATGTCATCATAATAATTCTCGTGTTATTGATAGCCGTCAAGCCGATGACGGTCGTGCGATTCGCCGTAGACGAGAATGTGAGAACTGCGGCTTTCGTTTTACAACGTTTGAGCGATTAGAAGAAACACCTCTGTTAGTCATTAAAAAAAATGGCGCACGCGAAGAGTTTAATCGTGAAAAAGTATTACGTGGTTTAATTCGTTCAGCTGAGAAACGTCCAGTAGCGATGGAACAAATGGAACAAATTGTCGATCATGTGGAAGCACGTATCCGTGAACGAGGCGAAAATGAAATACCATCAACCTTAATTGGTGAGTATGTGATGGAAGAATTAGTTGATTTAGACGAGATTGCTTACATCCGTTTTGCAAGTGTTTATCGTCAATTCAAAGACATGTCAGTATTTTTAAAGGAATTACAAGACATTGTTGACAAAGCTAAAGAAGCAAATGAGTAATTTAAAGGAGGGGCTTTTGTGAAGACCGCTTGGGATGAAGTCCAACCAAATCATATTTATCAAGTGTTCAAGAGCCTGCCTTTAACTAAAGAAGGCAACGACGGGTTATTGTACCTCTACCAACCAATTATTGGTGCGCAAGCTTTAGCGCTGTATTATGCGTTATTAGGTGACGCAGAAGATTCATTTGAAAATGATTTTGCGCATATTGATATGTTAAATGCGTTGAATATTGGACTACCGGATTTTTTTAATGCGCGCAAACAATTAGAAGGTATGGGGTTACTTTCTGTTTTTATGAAAGAAGATTTAGAATTTGGACGGATATTTTTATATTGTTTGGAAGAACCGTTACATCCACAAGTCTTTTTTAAAGATGAGACATACAGTTTCTTACTATGGAGCGCAATTGGAGAACGAAAATTTAATCAAATGGTTGAACGGTTTAAACCTAAAAAGCTCGATGTTTCTGCTTATCAAGAAATTACGAGTCACTTTAAAGAAGTATATGGTTCGATTAATGAAGAATCGTTTATGCGAAAATCATCAAAACTAGAGCAAATAGCGCAAGTATATGATGTGAATAAAAGCAGTGGAATTCAATTAGATGCTTCTCAAATTGATTGGAACTTTTTAATGAATCTAGCTGAGAAAAAATATATTTCGCGTACAAATTTTACAACCTCTTTTAATCATCAATTGTTGCTCTATCAAAATCTATATGGATTCGATGAGATGGAATTAGTTGATTTGATGACTGAAGCTGTGTCTTTTATTGATGGTAAGGTAGATGAAAAAGAGCTTGCTAAAGTTGTCACACGTCATACGAAACAAATACCACAAAAAAAGACCAGTATTTATGTTTCGGAAGATACTGAGACCAGACGCTTCAATACGTTGCGACAATCAGGATTTTCTGAACAAGATATTGGCTTAATTCAGATGAGTGAAGCAACAGCTCCAGCTGATTTTTTACAAGCGATTAAACAAGAAAAGCATAGTTTTGTAGCTGATTCCGAAAGTTGGTTATTGAAATCTTTGGTTGAAAAAAGCCCATTAGCTAACAGCGTCATTAATGTTTTAATGCACTATGTTCTAGTGGTTCAAAAAAATAGTTCATTACAAGCTAACTTTGTTAATAGTATTGCAACGAATTGGTCTGAGATAGGGATTAAAAGTCCTGAAGAGGCAATTAAACATGTCCGTAAGCTGGTGAAAGATTCAAAAGAAGCTAAAGAAAAACGCGACACCCAACGAACCAATTATCGCAAACCAATTAGAAAAGAAACCTTACCTGATTGGGTGGATAATCCAGTAGAGGAAGTAGAAGATTCTAAAAAACAAGCAGTGATTAATCAACGATTACAAGAATATTTACAACGCAAAGAAGGTGAAAAATGATGGAAGATGTAGGTAAAAATTTAAATCGTATCTTAGATCAAAAAAATTATCGGACACGTTTTGAAGAGATGATGCAAGAGGTTTTAGCGGATGTTGATGTGCGAAACTTTTTAGATTTGCATAAAAATCGTTTGACCCAACAAGATATTGAGCGTAGCTATGCGAAGCTCTATGAATTTGTGCAAGAAAAACGTAAATTTGAGTTAAACGATCCAGCTCAAATTGCACCTGGCTATGAACCACAATTAATGCTAAATTTTCATTCAGTTGATGTGACCTATATTCCAACTGAAGAACTATTAGCCAAAAAACACCAAGAAGAGATTCGTAATCGTGTTCAAGCCTTGAATATGCCAAAAGATATCCAAGAAGCTCGGATTGCTACGTATGAAGGAACTGCAGGACGCGGCGAGGCATTACTGGCGGCGATTGATTTTATCGAAGCCTACAAAGAAGCGCCAAAAAACTTTCATAAAGGATTGTATTTATCGGGAAGCTTTGGCATTGGTAAAACCTATCTTCTGGGGGCGATTGCTCGTGATTTAGCCGAAGCTGGTTTTTCATCGACCTTGTTACATTTTCCTTCTTTTGCGGTTGAAATGAAACAAGCAATTGGGAAAGACCAAGTAGCGGAAAAGATGGAAGCAATCAAAAAGGCGCCAATTTTGATGTTAGATGATATTGGTGCAGATGCGATGAGTAGTTGGATTCGAGACGAAGTATTTGGCGTTATTTTGCAATATCGAATGCAAGAACAACTTCCAACATTTTTTACCTCTAATTTTACAATGCTCGAATTAGAAAAACACTTGTCTGTTACGCAACGTGGCGAAGAGGAGCCGTTAAAAGCTAAACGCATCATGGAGCGTATCCGTTATTTGACCAAAGAAATTGGGATGAACGGACGTAATCGACGAAATCAATAGAGGTGAAACAAAATGAAAAAATGGCTACTCGGTAGTCTGCTAGTCTTAAGCATAGTTTTTGTATCAGGCTGTGGCATAAAAAATGACACACCTAAATTACAAGAAAGTACACAGAGTGATGAAGTGATGGAATCAAAAACGATTTTTATCGGAACATTAACGGAAAATTTAGAAGAATCAGCATTAGATGATAAAAATGTCTTATTATTTTTAGAAAATGTCGAAGCAGTTGAGGATCCAGAAAAGATTGTTCCGACATTTACAGAAATGGGTGTAGGGATAAATATAGATACTGACGATATTTCTTATTGGCGTGCCTGGCGTAAAGGAAGTAAAGTGAAAGTAACATTAAACGGACTTCCAGCAACTACAGCATCGATTCCGCCACAAGTTGTTGGAAATTCGATTGAAAATATTACCTTATTACCCTAAAGATTGAATATTCTCTTGAACGTGGTAAGTCACCACTTTTAAGAGAATTTTTCTTGAGAAAAGAGGAAAATAAATGAATGAACAAGAATTATCACAACGTTTAGCACGTGTTGGTTCGTATGTGCCCCAAGATGCTCGTTTAGCAGATATTGGTTCAGATCATGCGTATTTACCAGTTGCCTTAATGTTAAAAAATAAAATCACGTTTGCCGTTGCAGGGGAAGTCGTAAAAGGTCCTTTTCAATCTGCAGAAAAACAAGTTCGTAAAAGTGGATTAACAGAACGTATCGTTGTCCGTTTAGCTGATGGCTTAGACGCAATTAAAGCTGATGATAAAATTAGTGCGATTACCATTGCAGGGATGGGCGGCACGTTAATCCGTTCTATTTTAGAAGCAGGGCAACAGCATGGTCGTATTAATGGTAGTGAACGACTAATTTTACAACCAAACGTTGGTGAAAAAACGTTGCGTGAATGGCTAGTTGAGAATGGGTATACGATTATTGAAGAAGAAATTTTAGAAGAAAATAAAAAAACTTATGAAATTATTGTTGCTGAAAAACAGAAAGCTATATCTTATACTGAGCAAGAATTATTTTTTGGCCCACAACTATTAAAGGAAAAAAATGACGTGTTTATTCAAAAATGGCAACGTGAAGCAACTGCGAAAGAACGTGTTTTAGCTCAGCTAGAAAAAGCTGAGGAAAAGCCTTTAGAAAAAGTTGCAGAAATAAAAACACAACTCGACTGGATTAAGGAGGTTTTAGTATGAGCCTTTCAGCTAAAGACTTTATTCATCGTTTGGAAGAATATTGTCCATTATGGTTAGCAGAAGACGGGGATCCAGTAGGGTTACATATTGGCTCATTAGATCGTGATATCCAACGTGTGATGATGACCTTAGATGTTCGTCCAGAAGTTGTGGAAGAAGCCATCGAAAAGAAAATTGACTTGATTATAGCAAAACATCCACCAATATTTCGACCAATTCAGCGTTTGACTGAAGATGATTTGCAAACAAAGATGTATATTGACTTGTTGCGTCATAACATTTCTGTGTATGCAGCACATACAAATATGGATATTATCGAAGATGGACTAAACGATTGGTTTTGCGAAATGTTGGATATTCAAGTGACAAATTATTTGAAAAAAACGCATGAAGTTCAGTTTAAAAAATTAGTTGTTTATGTTCCTGTTTCATTAGGTGCGATGATGCGTCAAGCTTTAGGTGATGCTGGAGCAGGAATGCAAGGCAATTATCATCATACAAGTTATTCATTGGTTGGTACAGGACGTTTTACGCCAACTGAAGCAGCCAAGCCAGCAATTGGTACAGCAAATAAAGCTGAGCAAGTCCAAGAAGCCCGCATTGAAGTGCTTTATCCTGAGACGATTCAAGAGCAAGTATTAGCAGCAATGTTTGCTGTTCACCCTTACGAGGAACCTGCTTATGATATTTTAACCTTAGACAACCCTCCGCAAACGTTCGGGGTAGGACGTGTCGGAAAACTAGCAAAACCGATGACAATCACTGATTTTACGCAAAAAGTAAAAGAAACTTTTCAATTAGATGGGTTACGATTGATTGAACCGCAACAACCGAAAAAAATGATTCAAACAATTGCGATTTGCGGTGGTTCAGGTGGGAATTTCTATAACGATGCATTAAAAGCTGGTGCGGATGTTTATATTACAGGAGATGTATATTATCATACAGCACATGATATGCAAACAAATGGGTTGACAGTTATTGATCCCGGTCATAACATTGAAGTTGTCTGTGTACCAAAATTCATAGAAAAAATGGAAGAATGGAAAAAAGAACAGCAATGGGATATTGAATTTATTCCATCTGAAACAAATACCAATCCATTTCAATTTAGATAAGAGGAGTAATGTCAGATGTACGAAAATTTATTACCACGTTTTTTACGTTATGTAAAAACAGAAACACGTTCCAATCCAGAAAGCACAACGACCCCTTCAACAGCAACGCAAATTGCTTTTGCTCATACGCTGAAAGATGAGTTAGCAGAATTAGGTCTAACTGATGTTCATTACAATGAAAAAAATGGTTTTGTAGTAGCAACTTTACCAGCAAACATTGATAAAGAAGTTCCTGCCATTGGTTTTATTGCTCATATGGATACGGCTGATTTTAATGCAGTAAATGTAAATCCAAAACTTGTTGAAAATTATGATGGTTCTTCTGATATTCCACTAGACAAAGATGGAAAGTATGTATTAACAACGACAGATTTTCCTAATTTGAAAAATTATGCAGGCCAAACATTAATTACGACCGATGGCTCTACTTTATTAGGTGCTGACGACAAAGCCGGAATCGCTGAAATTATGACAGCAATGGAAATTTTATTAGCCAATCCATCGATTCCGCATGGTGAAATTAAAGTGGCGTTTGGTCCGGATGAAGAAATTGGCGTTGGGGCTGATAAATTTGACGTAGATGATTTTAAAGTTAAATTTGCATATACAATGGATGGTGGTCCTGTAGGTGAATTACAATATGAAACCTTTAATGCAGCGCAAGCAGATATTACCTTTTACGGTAAAAATGTGCATCCAGGTACAGCCAAAGATACTATGATTAATGCGTTGCAATTAGCCATTGATTTTCAAAATCAATTACCAGCTGATGAAGTTCCAGAAAAAACAGATGGTTATGAAGGATTCTTCCATTTGATGGGATTATCTGGTTCTGTAGAAGAAGCGAAAATGAGTTACATCATTCGTGATCACAACCGTGAAAAATTTGAAGCCCGCAAAAATTTAATTACAGAAATTCAAGAAAAAATTAATCACCAATTCGATCAAGAACGGGTAGCTGTTCATATGTATGATCAATACTACAATATGAAAGAAATTATTGAAAAAGATATGAGTATTATCGACGTTGCAGAAAAAGCAATGCACGAATTAGCCATTCAACCAATCATTGAACCTGTACGTGGTGGAACAGATGGCTCAAAAATCTCATATATGGGAATTCCTACACCTAATATCTTTGCTGGTGGCGAAAATATGCATGGTCGCTTTGAATATGTTTCTTTACAAGCTATGGAAAAAGCAACCGATGTTATTGTAAAAATTGCTGAATTAGTTGCAAAATAACAAGAAAGATAGTAAAGTCGAACTGAACTTTACTATCTTTTTTTAGGAGTGATGAAGATGAGAATTATGGTTATTTACAATGATACATCTGGTAAAAATGAAGGGGAACAAATTGCCGAAAGCTTCAAAACCTTCACAAAAAATAACGAAAATGTTGAAAAAATTATTTTTCAAGTAACCAATCCAGATGTTGATGAAAAGAAAATCCTTCAAAAAGCAACCGACCATCAAATCGACACACTCGTAGTTATTGGCGGTGATGGTACTGTTCATCATGTAGTTCGAATGTTCCAAGAAACGATTGAACGATACCAAATAGGTTTAATTCCGGGTGGGACAGTTAACAATTTGGCTCGTGTATTGGCTATTCCGTTAGAACAAGAAGAAGCATTTAACGTGATAATTAATCAACACACACGCAAAATTGATTATGCGACAGTTAATGATGATGTGATGATTTCAACTATGACAGTTGGTATTTTAGCAGATACGGCATCGAAAGTTAGTCAGGAAGAAAAACAAAAATATGGTCCATTGGCATTTACAAAACGGTTTTTCCGTATCTTGTTCAAACGCCGAAAATACCCACTATCCATCCAGACAGAGGATGATTTTTGGCAAGGCAAAGCTCATTTAGTGACAATTACCATGACAAATTCAGTTGGCGGCTTTACTCAATTTGACGCCTCTGCAACACCTGACGATGGTCAATTACACATAACGATTATTCCAAAGCTGCAATTTTTCCGTTTTATTTATAATATTCCACGGATTTTTAAAGGAGAATTTCATAAAATACCTGGAGTAATCTACTTTTCAGCAAAAAAAGCTTTGCTAAAACCATTGATTAATGAGAAAAAAATCGTTACGCGAACCGATGGCGATCCGACAGATGATTTACCTGTAGAATTGGAAGCTATTCATCAAAAATTAGCGGTATTTACACCTACAACTAAATAAAGAAAAAGCAGACACGAATGTAGTAATCCTCCAAAAGTTAGACCAAAAATCTAACATTTTTTTGGTCACTACAGAATTGTCTGCTTTTCTATTGATAAATTTTCATTGTACTGTATCCTATAGTTATGGAGGTTTATATGTCAGAAATAATTCAACATCCAGTATGGCTTTACTTAATACTGGTCAATGTATATGTATTTTGTTTAATGAGATACGATAAACAGCAAGCAAGAAAAAAACGATGGCGTGTACCAGAAGCAAATATTTTGTTGTTCGGGATTGTCGGTGGCGGCTTAGGCGGTCTACTTGCACGTACTCTTTTTCATCATAAAACTCGTAAACCTAAATTTTTAATTTGCTTTTTAGTTGGTGTGATTTTTGATGGTTTCTTGTTCTTTGTCAGTTAGGAGAATAAAATGAAAATAAATGCAAAAGCTAAATTTATCCTAAATATCTTAGCATTACTACTAATTTTTGGAATTATGTTTTATTTAATTAAAAATTCTTTATCCGACATACTTGCGGAGTTAAAAGAAACCTCACCAATAGTTTTAGTTGGTGTTATCATTTTAGGGGTCATGTATCAATTTTTTGAAGGCTGGTCCATTCGTTCAATTGTGACAGGTTTTTCCAAAAAATTTCGTATTTTTGATGGCATGCTCACAGCCTTTCATGTCGCATTTTATCGAGTGATTACATTTGGAATGGGAACATTAATTTCAGAAGTCAATTACTACAATCGTAAAGAATTAAAAATTTCGCAGGGAATGGGTGTTGCAGCATTACATATGATTATGTACAAGGGTGCTATTTTAACCTATGCCATCTTTGCGTTGATTATTCAATTTTCCTTATTTTATGAACATGCACCTAAAATGATTCCGTTAATTTTGTTGGGGATGATCATGACGGGTGTAATTATCTTGTTCTTTTTAGTTATTTCGATAAGTTTAAAATTACAAGTTGGTTTTGTCATGGTATGCCATCGTTTCTTAAAAACGAAAAAAATGCGTGATTTTGTCGATCGATGTAATATTCAAATATATTCTTTACGAGAAACTGTTTCTTCTGTTTTAAAAGATCGCACAGCGCTTATTAAGATTTATTTGTTAAATTTATTAAAATTGAGTATGTGGTATATTATTCCTTATGTTTGTTTAGTGGATAATCATCCCAATATTGATTTTTTATTGGTTTTCTCTTTGATTAGTTTTACGCTTGTTTTAGCCGGGGTTCTTCCTTCGCCAGCGGGGATTGGGGCATTTGAGTTTGTTTATCTCTTTTTATTTAGCCCCTTAGTGGGAACTGTCGATGCAGTATCATCTATGTTACTCTATCGTTTTGCGTCGTATGTTTTACCATTTCTACTAGGATTTGTTGGCGTATTAGTTGATCGTAAGAATGCTATCTCAAATGAATTAGAAGAGTTGAAAGCAGAGAAAGGTGAATAGAAATGAATGTTGAAGTAGATGAGTTAGCTGCTTATGTAGAGGATTTACCAGAACTGTTGATTTATTCAAAGGAAATTGAAGGACTGACAGAAAAGCTATTTTTGTTAGGCGATACAGAAATAGAAAAGATTCGCAAAGCATTCATTTTTGTTCGAGATAGAATTGCTCATTCTTGGGATATTCAGCAAGGCGAAATCACTAAAACTTCACTAGAGGTATTACAAGTTGGTCATGGAATTTGTTATGCAAAAGCAAATTTACTAGCAGCTATTTTAAGGAAAGAAAAAATTCCCACAGGATTCTGCTACCAACGTTTACTTTTATTTGATAAGGAAGAAGGAAGGTATTGTATACATGCGCTCAATGCAGTGTATTTATCTTGCCAAAAAAGGTGGGTAAAATTAGATGCGCGTGGAAATAAAGAAGGGATTCAAGCAGATTTTGATGGGGAAGTAGAAAAATTGGCGTTTGTTCCTAATTCGGAAGAGGATGAATACACGTATCCAACTATTTATGTGAAACCAAACAGACAAACAATGATAACTCTGTCTAAGGCTACGAATGCTTGTGAAATGTATCTGAATGATTTACCTGAAATTATTTAAAATAATTGCCAGGACGTTCAATTTTTGTTAGGCTTAAATTGAGAAAACCAAAGGGAGTGGCGAATATGAAGAAAAAAGAAGATGTAAATTATACAGCTCTAGGTGTCGCATTAGGTCCCGCTTTTGGTGTCGTATTTGGTTTATTATTTGATAATTTGGCTTTAGGGATTGCTTTAGGAGTAGCGATTGGTGTTGCCATTGGTTCTGGATTAGATAGTCAGAAAAAGAAAGAAAAATAAGAGGAAATGATAGAGAGCTGTTTCTAGCTTTCTATCTTTTTTTGGCTTTAATGAAGTATCCGCCAATTATGTTAGTATTAAATGAGGAAAGTGCGAGTGCCTTTGCTTATCCTAATTAAAGAGATTTTTGACAGTTCTTTCTGCGTAGTACTTTAGATAAAGAAATCATGGTTCTTATCTTCTTTGTACATCTAAAAAAGTCCTTTTCAACATCTGGATGAACAGTGTGCATTTTCTCAATGAAAACTTGCGCACCTTTTCCTTTATCTATGGGTTTATTTTTCGTAACCATTGATCCAAAGGTTGTTCAGTGAGTTCCTTGTATAATTTTTCTAAGGATTTGTATTGCTTAGTGAACTCATATTTTGTTGCAGTGTTTACGATAAACAGGCCTTTTTTTGGTACGTAATGAAAAATCATTCCTTGATTAATCTTTTACTGTGAAATCATAAATTGTTGACAGGGGATTTCCTCCTTTTATTTATTTTAATGCGAATGTTTGATTAGGATTGTCTTGTATTTTGATAAGAGAAGTAGCAATTTTGGTTGTATAGCGAGTGATATGCTAGAATGAAATAAAGCGTTTTCTAAGTTGTTTTTCAAAGGAGAGAAAGTCCATGAAAAAAATTAATCATCTGTTACAATTCGCTTCGATTTTATTAATGATTGGTTCAATTATTCTATTTGTTATGGTATCGAAAGCTGTAAAACAAGTGGGGACAACTAATTTTGATCTTGCAAAATGGCAAGATGCAGATCTTTTTATACTCAAATTAGGTTTTAATTGTTTACTAGGGAGTTTCGTTTTAAGTATTTCCTCCTTTTTCTTCAGTGTAAAATGGTTAAATAAAAAATGAAAAAAGAACGCTGATTATCTTGTTTTAAAAGATGATTAGTGTTCTTTTAATTGAGACAAAAGTTATTCTATGTTAGACTTTGAAAAAAGTAAAAATGCAAGGAGATGTCTATTTGATTTTAGATATTTTGGGCTTATTTATCACTGTGCTAGTATCTATCTATTTGGCCGTATTAGTTTCTGTTTTATTATTAATGTTGTTTTTCCACATAAAAAGATGGGTTCAACATATGGATGAAGGAAAGTGGATCGCCTACTTTAACACAATCAAAGCGAAAGGTTTAATTATTCGGATGATTCTTTGCTTTTTAGTAGCGTTATTATTAATTGCTATATTCAATACATACGTCTTTTGGCAAGGGAATCTGATGTACGGAATTTT
This sequence comes from Enterococcus sp. AMC2644, assembly GCF_058216475.1. Classification (NCBI taxonomy): domain Bacteria; kingdom Bacillati; phylum Bacillota; class Bacilli; order Lactobacillales; family Enterococcaceae; genus Enterococcus; species Enterococcus sp. AMC2644. The sequence goes on along the minus strand of NZ_CM177095.1, from coordinate 173,308 downwards.
GTTAATGGCATGTGGCATTTTCCATATTTCATTTAAGCTCTACACAAAAAAAGCCGCTTATACTGATAGAATTAAAAACCAATTTCCTAAGTAATATAGAGCTGCAAAATGTTATATAAAAGTGCAAGGTTCTTTGGTATCCAATGGTTTAATATAACGCAATTAGGAGAGGTTACTTCGAAGGTATCTTAAAAAAATAAAAGAGGCAAGGGCCATTTTTTATGGGTTTATGAAACCATTGAGATGAGGTAGGTAGTAGGTTTTATACACGCTGAAAAAGTCCAGTCAAATTAATGAAGGACTAGAAGCAGAAACTAAAAAGTAAAATTTTCTAGGTGTCTATTTAAGTTCTAGTAAAGATTAAAGAGAAGCAAGCAATTTTATGAGAAAGTAGGCGACTAAACGATTAAACAATAGCAAGTATTTTATCAAACCTTGTTGGCTACTCTATTAAAAAGCTTAGGCTACTAACGTAGATCTAAGTTTTTTTGTTAAGTTTAAAATGACAATAAAATTTTTTTGACTTTGAAGGGTTATTTTTTGACCTTTACTGACCATAGTCGTATAATCATTCTTGTAAGGCGATAAGCCTTAGTCAAATGATGGGAGGAAATAATATGAATATAGAGAAAATGACGACGACTCTTCAAGGTACAATTGCAGAAGCTCAACAAATTGCAGTGACTCGTCATCATCAAGAAATCGATATAGCCCATTTATGGAAAATCTTTTTACAACCAAATCATTTTGCAAGAAATTTTTATACAGATGCAGGGATTGACGTGGATGCTTTTGAAATGGAAGTTGATCGTGCCTTAGATGAATATCCAAGTATTGAAGGCGGAAATGTTCAATACGGGCAAAGTATGAGTCAAAATTTATACAATTTATTAAATGAAGCGGATAAATTAAGAGAATCTTTTCAAGATGAATTTTTATCAACGGAAATTGTATTACTTGCTTTAATGAAATTAAAAAATTATCGACTAACAAAATATTTAACCAAACAAGGAATCAATGAAAAAGAATTACGTAAAAATATAGAAGATATGCGAGGAGGGGATCGAGTGACCTCACAAAATCAAGAAGAGCAATACAAAGCATTAGAAAAATATGGTGTTGACTTAGTGCAACAAGTAAAAAATGGCAAAATGGATCCAATTATTGGTCGTGATGAAGAAATTCGTGATGTCATACGTATTTTGTCACGTAAAACAAAAAATAATCCAGTATTAATTGGTGAACCAGGTGTTGGTAAGACGGCTATTGTTGAAGGTTTAGCTCAACGTATCGTTCGTAAAGATGTCCCTGAAAACTTAAAAGATAAAACCATTTTCTCATTAGATATGGGCGCATTGATTGCGGGTGCAAAATTCCGTGGTGAATTTGAAGAACGATTAAAAGCTGTCTTACAAGAAGTGAAGAAATCAGATGGACGTATTATTTTATTCATCGATGAAATTCATAATATTGTTGGTGCTGGTAAAACAGAAGGCAGTATGGATGCAGGTAATTTATTAAAACCTATGTTGGCGCGTGGAGAATTGCACACAATTGGTGCTACTACCTTAGATGAATATCGTCAATATATGGAAAAAGACAAAGCGTTAGAACGTCGTTTCCAAAAAGTGTTGGTAAAAGAACCAACTGTGGAAGATACCATTTCTATTTTACGTGGGTTGAAAGAACGTTTTGAAATCCATCATAGTGTAAACATTCATGATAATGCGTTAGTCGCTGCAGCAACATTATCTGATCGCTATATTACCGATCGTTTTCTACCCGACAAAGCCATTGACTTGGTCGATGAAGCATGCGCCACGATTCGTGTTGAAATGAATTCTATGCCAACGGAACTAGATCAAGTAACACGTCGTCTTATGCAATTAGAAATTGAAGAAGCGGCGCTGAAAAAAGAAACTGATGATGCATCGAAAAAACGTTTAGCTTCTCTCCAAGAAGAATTAGCAGAATTACGTGAAGAAGCAAATGCGATGAAGATGCAATGGGAAACTGAAAAAGAAGAAGTCAATGAAATTTCCAATAAACGTGCTGAAATCGATCGCGCAAAGCATGAATTAGAAGATGCTGAAAATAATTATGACTTAGAACGAGCAGCAGTCTTACGTCATGGAACAATTCCCCAATTAGAGCGTGAATTAAAACAATTGGAAAATAAAGATACAACCGATCATTTACGTATGGTTCAAGAATCAGTGACTGAAAATGAGATTGCGACAGTTGTTGGCCGATTAACAGGCATTCCTGTCACTAAACTTGTCGAAGGTGAACGCGAAAAATTAATGAAGTTAAATGAAACCCTTCATCAACGTGTGATTGGACAAGATGAAGCAGTGAATGCAGTCAGTGATGCGGTTATTCGTTCACGAGCTGGCTTGCAAGATCCAAATCGTCCATTAGGCTCATTCTTATTCCTAGGTCCAACTGGTGTTGGTAAAACAGAATTAGCAAAAGCTTTGGCTGAAAACCTATTTGATTCAGAAGATCATATGGTACGTATTGATATGAGTGAGTACATGGAAAAACATTCTGTGTCTCGTTTGGTTGGAGCACCTCCAGGATATGTTGGTTTTGAAGAAGGAGGACAACTAACTGAAGCGGTTCGTCGTAACCCCTATACCATTATTTTATTGGACGAAATTGAGAAAGCCCATCCGGATGTGTTTAATATTTTATTACAAGTTCTGGATGATGGGCGCTTGACAGATTCTAAAGGACGAGTGGTGGACTTTAAAAATACAGTTTTAATTATGACAAGTAATATTGGTTCACAGTTGTTACTTGAAGGTGTAACAGCCGATGGGACGATTCCAGAAAATGTAGAAGAACAAGTGATGGCCATTCTAAAAGGACATTTTAAACCTGAGTTTTTAAATCGGATTGATGATACAATCTTATTTACACCACTAAGTCTTGAAAACGTGAAAGGCATTGTTGATAAAGTGGTTGCCCAATTAGCTAAACGCTTAGTTAATCAAGAAATTTATTTGAGCATTTCTGATGATGCAAAATCTTGGATTGCAGAACAAGCGTATGAACCAGCTTATGGCGCCCGTCCGTTACGTCGATTTATTACGCGCGAAGTAGAAACACCTCTTGCGAAAGAAATTGTTTCTGGACGTGTCTTGCCAAAAACAAATGTCACGATTAGCTTGTTAAATGATCAATTAGTCTTTCAAAATGCCCCAATTGAAGAATAAGAAAAAGCTGAGATTTCTTTTTAAGAGTCTCAGCTTTTTTTACGAAGAATAATAAGACAAAAATAAAATCAAAAGCCAAAACACGAACATTTTATGTTTAAATATGTGTTTTTTATGTTTTTTTATTGAAAGCTATGTATGCATCCCGTATAATCTTTCTGTGCTGAAAACAAAGAGGAGTGTAACAATGAAAAAAAATATTCCATATATGATTTTATTACCAGGGATTATTCTTCTAGTATTTTTCTTGATGATTCCTTTGATTGCGAGTATCTTTCCAACTTTTCTTCCGGATAATGGAGGTATTGGTAATTATATCGCCTTCTTTCAAGATGAATACAACCGTGGAATTTTCTGGAGAACAATTCGCGTGTCAGGAATTGTGACCATTATTTCGTTAGTTTTAGGAATACCCACTGCTTATTTTATCGCTGGTTTGCAGAAAAAATGGCGTGGAATTTTAATGGCAATGACTTTGTTTCCGTTATTGACCAATTCAGTTATTCGAAGTTTTGCTTGGATTAATATTTTAGGTAAAAATGGTGTTATTAATAACTTTTTATTATCAGTAGGTGTAATCAATCAACCGCTAAGCTTACTTTATACAGAGTTTGCGATTATTATTGGTTCTGTTTACTTATTTTTACCTACTATGATAATGACACTTGTCGGCGTGATGGAAAATATTGAAGGCGAAATGTTAGAAGCTGCTGAAACATTAGGTGCGTCTCCTTTTATTGCTTTTATCAAAATTGTACTCCCATTATCAATTCCGGGTGCAATTGTTGGGAGTATTTTAGTTTTTACTGGAACGTTAACAGCTTATACAACACCACAATTGCTTGGAGGAAATCAAAAAATGTTATTAGCAACTTTCCTTTACCAAAAAGCATCGACACTTGGTGATTGGAATGCAGTGGCAATTATTGCTTTGATTATGATTGTTACAACATTAATTGTAATGAAAGGCTTAAATGTGATTGCTAGTCGAATGGATAGGAGAGAAATGAATCATGCGTAAACAAAAAGGAATGACAATTATTGCGATTTTGGTTTTTGCCTTTTTATTTCTACCACTATTACTAATCGTTGTAACATCATTTGGAACAGCTGCAGCGATTCAATTTCCTATTAAGGGATTTACTTTGGATTGGTATGGCAATGCACTGCGCTCAGAAACCATGTTAGAGAGTTTTAAGTTAAGTTTGATTGTTGGCTTGCTTGCAACTATTTTGGCGTTATTAGTCGGTGTTCCTGCTTCTTATGCATTAGCGAGATACACAGTAAAAGGGAAAAACTTGATTAAGAGTTTCTTCTTATCACCTACTGTTATTCCGGGAATTGTTGTCGGCTATACACTTTTCCAATTTATTGTGGTTGCACTGGGTTTGCCAGTCTTTCAAGGGCTATTGATTGGCCACTTTTTAATTAGTTTACCGTATATTATTCGTGTCGTAGGCTCAAGTATGGATCAATTGGATTATTCGATTGAAGAAGTAGCTTGGACATTGGGATGTACACGTTTTAGAGCATTTATGCAAATTGTGTTGCCAAACGTTTCTTCAGGTATTTTTGCGGCCTTTATGTTGGCATTTGTTAATTCATTTAACAATGTACCTGTATCAATGTTTTTATCCGGTCCAGGGGTGACAATGTTACCAACGTCTTTATTAAGTTATATGGAATACAATTATGATCCAACCGTTTCGGCAATTTCAGTGATGTTGATGTTATTGACCATCGGCTTGATGTATCTGATTGAAAAAACGCTAGGCTTAGCGTCTATTGCGTAAAGGAGAGAAAAACGTGTCATTTGTTGAACTAAAAGATATTCGTGTCAGTTATGACGGAAAACAAAATATTTTGGAAGAAATGAATATTTCGATGGAAAAAGGTGAACTTGTTTCTTTATTGGGTCCAAGTGGTTGTGGTAAAACCACGACTTTACGAGTGATTGCTGGTTTAATCAAACCAAACGATGGAGAGTTTATTTTAGATAATGACAATCTAACAAAAGTACCTGTTCATAAGCGTAATTTTGGAATGGTTTTTCAAAGCTATGCATTATTTCCCCATCTAACAATTGCTGAAAATGTTGGTTTTGGTTTGAAGCTACGCAAAGAGAGTAAAGAAGTCATCGAAAAACGTGTTGCTGAAATGTTAGCAATCTGTGGTTTAGAAAATCTAGGAGATCGCTATCCTAAACAATTATCCGGAGGGCAACGTCAACGTGTTGCTTTGGCGCGTGCATTAATTATTGAGCCAAAATTATTATTATTGGATGAACCACTATCAAATTTAGATGCTAAATTACGGGTAGCTATGCGGATTGAAATTAAACGAATTCAACAACAATTAGGTATTACAACAGTATTTGTTACCCATGATCAAGAGGAATGTTTTTCGATTTCTGATAAAGTAGCAATTATGAATAATGGTGTGATTGAGCAATATGATACGCCAGAAAATATTTATCGTTTACCCAAAACGCAATTTGTTGCCCAATTTATTGGTTTTGAAAATTTCTTTGATGTGGTTAAAACAGCAACAGGTTATCAAACAAAAAATAATATTATTCTTTCCTCCACGATTTCAAAGGCAACTGCTGAAAAAGCAGTTGCAACTATTCGTCCCGAAGATATCCAAATTGTCAATGATGGTGCAGTTACTGGGACCGTTGTTGTCCGTACATTTTTAGGAAAAAGCCACCAATATGAGGTAGCAACTGAATTAGGCATGCTGTTAGTCAATGGTAGCGATCAACAAGTTTACCAAACTGGCGAAGAAATTCAATTAAACTTCCCAGCTGAAAAATTAGTTATTTTAGAAAGGTGAGAACACAATGAAAAAGTACATGTTCGGTTTATTATTAGTATCGGGATTAATTTTAGGAGCTTGCGGAAACAGTGAAGCAGCCAAAACACAAGAATCAAAAGGCAGCGAAAGCTCAGGCAGTAACGCATTAGTTGTCTCTACATTTGGTTTGAGTGAAGATATTGTGAAGCAAGATATCATGGCACCATTTGAAAAAGCTAATGATGCAAAGATTACTTTGGAAGTTGGAAACAGCGCAGATCGTTTTACAAAATTGAAAAATAATCCAAATGCAGGTGTCGATGTGATTGAGTTAGCACAAAATAACTCAACAGAAGGTAATCAAGACGATATGTTCCTAGAAGTTACGGAAGCGGATGTACCAAATCTAGCAAATCTAACAGATAGTGCAAAAGCAGTTTTTGAAAGTGGTTCAGGTGTACCAATTGCTGTAAATAGTATCGGTATCGTCTACGATAAAGAAAAAGTTGGGCATGAGATTACTAGTTGGGAAGACTTATGGAGTGACGATTTAAAAGGTCAAATTTCAATTCCTGATATTACTGTAACAGCTGGTCCATTAATGTTATATGTAGCAAGTGATTATGCAAAACAAGATATTACAGCAGATAATGGTGAGAAAGCTTTTGAAGCGTTGAAAGAGTTGAAACCAAATGTAGTTAAAACCTATTCAAAATCATCTGATTTAGCAAATATGTTCCAATCAGGTGAAATTTCAGTTGCTGTTGTAGCAGATTTTGCTGTTGATATCATTAAAGGGGCTGCAGCAGATGTCACATATGTTGTCCCTGAATCAGGCACATATGCAAACTTTAATACAGTAAATATTCCAAAAGACACAAAAAATAAAGAATTGGCTTTAAAGTTTGTTGACCACCGTATCAGCGCAGAATCTCAAAAAGCGAAAGCTCTATCTTTAAATGAAGGTCCAGTAAACAAAGACGTTGAATTAACTGATGAAGAAGCAGAAAATAAAACATATGGTGCTGTTGCTGACCGTGCACAACCAGTAGATTTCAAACTAATTAATGAAAATATGGGTTCTTGGGTAGACCAATGGAACCGTACAATGAATAATTAAAAGAGGGATACAATGAACGCAGATGTGATTATTAAAAATGCTTGGGTCTTTCAAACACCGACTCGAAGCTTTGTAAAACAAAATGTTGCCATCAAAGGGAACAAATTTTATTATATCAGTGCTGCCGACATAGACAATCTTTCTGCAAAAACGATTGAAGCCGAGAATCAATATTTGATTCCCGGCTTAATTGATATTCACATGCATATTGAAAGTTCTATGACGACACCAACTATCTTTTCTGAAACTGTTTTACGTTATGGCGTAACTACAATTGTAGCTGATGCGCATGAAATGGCTAATGTTTTTGGCTTAGAAGGTCTTAAAGAATTTATGGCTGCCAAAACCACTTTGGATATTTTCCATGCAATTCCATCTTCTGTTCCATCAACTACACCGGAGTTAGAAACAACTGGTGGGATTATTGGACTACCCGAGGTGGAGCAATTATTGCAAGATCCGCGAGTGATTTGTTTAGGTGAAGCAATGAATTTCAAAGGGATTGCTTATGAGCCAGACTCTTTAATTGCTCAAATTATTGATTTATGTAAAAAAATTCGTCCAACGATGCCGATGGAAGGCCATATTCCTAAAATTTATGATCAAGAGCTAGCAGATTTCTTGTATAGCGGAATTTCTTCGGATCATACGCATCAGTTTCCTGATCATTTATTAGATAAAATTCAAGCAGGTCTTTTTATTCAATTCCAAAATAAATCAATTACACCTGAAAACATGGCAGTTATTCGAGACAATCAGTTGTATGATTTTGCTTGTTTAATCACAGATGATGTGATGGCAGATGATTTATTACACGGTCATCTGAATGAAAATCTAAAAAAAGCAGTCGCTGCTGGATTACCAATTGAAGAAGCCATTTATATGACAACATACACACCTGCTCGCCGCATGAGTTTATTAGATCGTGGAATGATTGCGCCTGGCCGAATAGCAGATTTTATTTTACTAGATAATTTGGCAGATTTTTCGATTGCTCAAGTGTATAAAGCGGGTCAAAAAGTTTTTGAAAAAGGAGATCCATTTGTTTATCCACAAACTGTAGAAGAATTTCCCAAAGTCTATCAACAAAGCGTGAATTGCCGTCCATTAACAGAAGCAGATTTAGTATTAAAAGTTGAAACAGATAATGAAAAAGTTCGTTGTAATGTCATTCAGAAACAAGTTATAGGTACATTCACTGAAAGGATTACCAAAGAAATTGCCGTAGTGGATGGTGTATTACAAATAGAAGCAGCCAATATTGGTCACTTACTTGTCATGGAACGCTATGGTAAAAATGGTAATATCGCTCATGCTTTAATGGAACAACCTTTGCAGCATAAAGGAGCGATTGCTACGACTTGGGCACACGATCATCATAATTTAATGGTGATGGGCAACGATTCAACCTCTATTTTAGTAGCCCAAAAAGAGTTATTAGCAATGCAAGGTGGTTATGTGGTTGTCCATGATGGTCAAGTCGTAGCAACCTGTCCATTACCAATTGGGGGTATTTTATCTCAAGCGCCAATTGATAAGCTTGGGGCTGACTTAAAACAAGTTCGTTTGGCCATGCAACAATTAGGGTATGAAAATATGAACGAAATTATGTCCTTTTCAACATTATCCTTGCCTGTTTCACCGGCAATTAAGGTAACCGATAAAGGAATGATGGATACGAAATCACAAACTTTCTACCCATTAGTTTTCCCAGAGGACGGTGTATTACATGCGACAGCTCATTAAAAATGTTCATATATTGACTATTGATGATCAGATGAGTGAAATTTCAAATGGGTATGTTTTAATTGAGGATGACGTAATTCAAAAAATAGGGGAAATGAATGATTGTTTACCCTTTGCTCATACGATTACTGATGGAAAGAATGGAATCTTAATTCCGGGAATGATTAACACGCACACACATGTAGGGATGATTCCGTTTCGTTCTTTAGGAGATGATGTACCGGATCGTTTACGTCGTTTTTTATTTCCATTAGAACAAGTTATGACAAAAGAACTAGCACAAGCTTCTGCTCAATATGCTGTGGCAGAAATGCTTTTAAGTGGAGTAACAAGTTTTTGTGATATGTATTATTTTGAAGATGCGATTGCTGAATCTGTCGAAAAGATGGGGGCTCGAGCGATTTTAGGCGAAACAATTATTGATATGCCAACATGTGATTTTCAAACACCTGAAGCAGCTCTTACGTGGTGTGAAACGTTTATTGAAAAATGGCAAGGACATCCATTGATTATACCAGCCATTGCTCCACATGCGACCAATACGAATACTCCAGAAATCTTAGCTCAAATCGTCGCAGTCGCGCAACATTATAACGTGCCCATTACAATGCATGTAGCAGAAATGACCTATGAAATGGAAGAGTTTGCGCAACGTTATCAGCAAACACCGATAGCTTTCTTAGACGAATTAGGCTATTTTGAACAAAATTTTATCATAGCTCATGGTATTTTTACACAGCCCAGTGATTTTGAATTATTAAAGGATAAAGCTTATTCTGTTAAAGTAGCCCATTGTATTGGTGCCAACACTAAATCAGCAAAAGGGGTAGCACCAGTAAAAGATATGTTAGAGCATCACTGGTGTGTTGGTTTAGGAACAGATGGCCCAAGCAGTGGCAACACCTTAGATTTATTTACGCAGATGCGCATGTTTGCTAACTTTCATAAAACTCATGAGCATGATCGTGGGTTATTTCCTGCTAAAGAGATTGTTAGTTTAGCAACAAAAGGTGGAGCACGAGTGTTAGGATTAGAGCATTTAGTCGGTACTATTGAAGTGGGAAAGAAAGCTGATTTAACATTGATTGAAACAGAATCGATTAATATGTTTCCTATTTTTGATGCATATTCAGCCTTAGTTTACTCTGCAAATGCAAGTAACGTTTCGTCTGTTTGGGTAAATGGTTGTCAGCTAGTCCGAGAAAAACAACTAGTTAAACAACAAGTTCCTGATTTGCGTCAACAATTGGTACAGAATATGACGGAGTTTGTGAAAGAAGCACAGCGTCGTTCAGAAGCAGTAAACTGAACAACACCGCAATCCTATTCAGATTGCGGTGTTGTTTTTTCTATAGAATCATCTAGCCAATTAGTCACAATAATTTTTAAAATAGCAGCGACAGGAACCGCAAGGAACATTCCTAGGATATTTAAGTAGGCACCGCCGATAGTAATGGAAATAATAATGATAATTGGATTTAAATTTAATGCACCACTCATAATACGAGGGCCGATAATATTTCCATCAATTTGTTGTAAAACAATCAAAGCAAATAAAACCGATACTGCGTGACTTAATCCACCTGTAAAGAAGGAGATAATTGCTGTCACAACCGATGCGAAAATTGAACCAAAATAAGGAATCATATTACAAATTCCTAACAATAAACCTAATGTGACGGCGAATTTCACATTCATTAATAAAAGTAAAATTGAAGCTGAAATGCCAACAATACAAGCATCAATAAACTGGGAACTAATGAATTTATAAAAAATTTTATTTGTTGTTTGAATCCAATGGCGACTACTGTTAAAAACGGCTTCTGACATTATTTTACTTGCTACTTTAGCGATAAAATCTAAAATAGAGTCTTTAAACAACAATGTATAGATTGAAATAATTACTGATAAAAAGAAATTTATAACAAACGAAGATAACCCTTTAGTCAATGCACCCAAAGAAGTTAAGGCTTGTGTCCATTGAAGTATCAATTTATCAGGAGAATAATCGGCTGTTAGGTTAGTTAACAACTCCTCTAAACGAATAAATTCAATAATTCCTTGATCTTCTAAATTCGTAGCTAAGTCAATCAAATAATTATAAAAGGTTGGTAATAAAGTCAATAAATCAATAATATTATTGATGATTAGCGGTACAAGATAATTTAATGCAATAAAAATCAAATAAATTGCACAAAGATATAAAATCAGGACACTAATGCCACGACTTCTTTTTTTTATAAACAACGTTCCAAATTTTTGACATAGCTTTTCAATTCTTTTTTGCAAACCATTTAGTAAATAGGCAAGAATAAATCCCATGATAAAAGGTGACAAAACATGGAAGAAGTTCCGTAAAGAATTTACTGCAATTTGGTAATTGGAAATGAATTTATATCCTAAGATGACCGCCATCAGAAATAGAAAACGAATAATCCAATAATTCCAATCAATTTTGATTTTTCTCAATCAGCAACACCTCAATTTCATTGTTTCCTTTTATTCTAACATAAATATTAAATGAAGGATGTAAACTTTTTACATTGGCTTATCCTTCCAGTTGTCTGATAAGGAAAGTTCATGATTTCTAAGTAATAATATGGCAATAGTTAATCGCATTCTTACTTCAGGGTCTTCCAAAGAAACATGTAGAATTTGTTCGATTTTTTTCAGGCGATAAATTACAGTGTTTCGATGTAAAAACAATGAACTTGCAACTTTATTAATGGCACGTGAATGGTAGAAATAATGATAGAGTGTTTCAATTAACTCAGTTTTTTCAATAGGGTTTTCCAATTGTAGCAAAGTGAGTAGATTATCTTCAATATAACTTTTTTGCTCATTAATAGGAATAAGCTGTAACAATTCTGAAATTACTTTTGGTCGATATTCAATTAGAGTTAGCTCGGGGGAATTAGTAACTAGCGTCAAGGCTTCATGAGCTTCTGTAAATAAAGTATGTGTTTGAATTAAAGGTAATTCACTATGGGAATAACCAATTACAAAGGTATACGGTTCAGAAATTTGTTCAGATAAAAATGCTTGTAAGTGATATAAACGTTCAAAAGTCATATCTAGTGAAGGAATGAGAAAAACTAATTCTTCACCGTTAATGAACAGCTGATAGGTCAATTGCTCTTCATCTAAAAACCACTTTAAATAGTCATGAACTCTTCGGATTAGTTTGTAGCTGATTAAATGAGAGTTAACGGATTGACGGATGGAGACAATTGCGCATTTATGAAGTGTTAAAGTATCAATTTCTTGCAAACGTAGTTGTTGCACTAGTACCGATGAATCAATTTTTTTAGAGATAATTGAAGTAAATAAATCATTTTTTATTTGCCGTTTGGCTTCTTCATTGATTAAAGCACGTAATGTAGAAAAGCCTAGTAAATTTACAATTTGTTGTAACAAAAGAGTGGCTTCTTTGTTTCCACGTTCATAATCTAGTATTCCTAAAAATAAACTATTTGATTGGAAATCTGTATTGATAGGTAATAAGGCAACGGTGTGATTTTCATAGGTTCCAATAAGCGGTTCAGATAAATCTAATAATTTTTGTGTCAAAGTTATTTTCAATGTCTGTCCAATATGTTTTGCATGAATATCAATATTTTTACTAGTGTAAGTGACTACATAATGCGAATTGATTAAAAACAATTCTTTATTAATTATCGTAGAAATTTTTTCTAAGAATAGACTCGTCGGACCCTCTTCTAAAATAAAAGTTGATAATTTACTAGTATGCTCGATAATTCGCGTTAAAGCATTTGATTGTGATTCTAACAAGCGGTGTAATAAATCACGGACAACAACAGATAAACCAGTATCTTTTGGCAATAATAAAACAGGGAATCGTAATTCGTTTGCTACTTCTAACACTTCTTGAGGAATTTTTTCAAAATAGCGTTGATCTTTAATTCCAATTGCGGCACATTTTCGTTGATCCATTTCTCTAATTAAGCTTGTTAAAGATGGAATATCTTGGTAAAAGTGAAAACCCGTTGTTACTAATAATTGACCTTCAACTAAAAAGTCAATAATATCAGGAGCTTCCATCATTCCCACCGTAGTAACTTCTCTAGTTAAATCGGCTTTTTGATTTGCGACTTGAATATAATGTGTTTCATCAGCATTTAATAAGGAATAAAGTTGCATAAAATACGCCTTTCTTTGTACATTGCGCACTAAAAAAATAAATTTTTGGTATATTAATACAATGTCTAATTGTTTGTATAGAGTTATACTATACAATATATAAAATGGCAAGGAATAGGAGGAATATAAATGAAAGAATTGAATATTAGCAGCCGTTTAATTATGACACCTGGACCAACGAGTGTGGATCCTCGGGTTAGCAAAGCCATGGGATATAGTATTTTAGGTCAATTTGACCCAGCTTTTACGACCATTATGAATGAAACGATGACGTTAATTCGCCAAGCATTTAAAACAAAAAATCAGTGGGCTTTTCCGGTTGACGGAACTAGTCGAGCCGGTTTAGAAGCTGTCATTAACAGCATTGTTTCACCTGGTGATAGTGTCTTAGTACCGATCTTTGGTCGTTTTGGACATTTGTTTGTAGAGTTATGTGAGCGAGCAGGTGCAAGTGTTCACACTATTGAGACAGAGTGGGGGACAGTTTTTCAACAAGAACAGATTATTAGTGCTATCAAAGAAATAAATCCCAAAGTCGTTGCCTTGGTTCACGGTGAAACATCGACTGGTAGAATGCAGCCGTTAGATAAAATCGGTGCTGAAGTTCGTCAACAAGGTGGCTTTTTAGTTGTAGATGCCGTAGCAACTTTTATGGGTGTTGATTTTAAAACAGATGAATGGCAAGTAGATGCAGTTATTGGAGGCGCTCAAAAATGTTTGTCTATTCCTTCAGGGATTACACCGATTACTTTCAACGATCGTTTTGCAGAAGAAATTAATAAACGGAAACGTGTCGAACAAGGCGTGCGAACTGAGACAGATTGTGTTGAAGAAAAATTTATTACTAGTAATTACTTTGATTTAACACAGCTGATGGATTATTGGAGTGAGCGCCGTTTAAATCATCATACAGAAGCAACTGTGATGGTTTACGCACTAAGAGAAGGTTTACGAATTGCCTTGGAAGAGGGATTAACAAACCGTTTTGAACGTCATAGCTATCATCAACAAGCGATTAAAGAAAGTCTACAAGTAATGGGATTTACTATTTTTGGTGACGAAAAACATCAAATGACCAATATGACATGTGTTGAAATTCCAAAAGGGATTGATGGTGAGGCGGTACGCCAATTTCTGCTAACTGCATTTGGAATTGAAATTGCATCAAGTTTTGGTCCAATGCATGGAAAAATATGGCGTATTGGTAACATGGGATATGTTGCAGAAAAAAATAATATATTACTATTTCTAAGTGCTTTCGCTGCAGCAGCTAATTATTTCAATATGCCGAATATTGATACAGAAAAGGGACTATCTTTTGCCTTTAACTATTATTTGAATGAAAAATAGTTTTGTTAAAAATAAACAAAGCACGAAAGAATAAAAGACTGTTTTTTTGAAAGAAACCCTTTTCTTTTGTTGGTCTTTAGTTAAAATAGACAAATAAAGAATTATTATCATACTGGATGACTAATTCTTTATAAAAATAAATTAGTTATAATAATTCTTAATAAAAAATAGGAGTGTGGGGTTATGAAAGGATTATCATTTATAACGAAGTCGACTACAACGCAAATGGTTATTGCGTTAATTGGTGGTATGGTTTTCGGAACAGTTGTTGGTGAATGGGCAGGCAACTTAAAATTTATAGGAGATATATTTATTCGTTTAATTCAAATGTCAATTGTTGTCTTAGTTATGGCTTCGGTCATATCGGCAATTGGTGAAATGGCTCGTCAGAAAGAGACAAATACCTTTGGAGTGAAAATGGGCGTTAATACCTTTAAATGGATTTTGTTTTTCACAGTGATTGCATCGGCATTAGGATTCTTATTGGCGACAATCATTCAACCAGGTAAAGGAATGATGACAGCTGAAAGTTTAACAGTAGAAATTCCTGAAGCATTAGGCTTTCAAGAAACCGTAACGAATTTTGTTTCAACAAATATTTTTCAATCAATGGCATCAGCAGATATGATTCCAATTATTATCTTTTCTGTCTTTTTTGGAGCTGGTTTAAATATGCTCGTGAAGAAAACTGGCAATACATTAGTTTTAGACGGTGTAAAAGAAGTCCATACGATTGTATTGAATATCATTCAATTAGCAATGAAGATTGCTCCAATAGGTGTGTTTTGTTTATTAGCAAATGTAGCAGGAACAACCGGGTTGCAAATTATTTTTCCAATGATTAAGTACTTAGGTATTTTATTAATTGGTGTTATCCTAATGATGGTAATTATGGCGGTAGTAGTTGCGGTACGTTGCCGATTGAACCCAATGTTACTTCCCAAAAAGTTTATGGATATGTCAATTGTTGCGTTAACAACAACTAGTTCAGCGATTACGTTTCCTACAGCATTAAAAGATTGTGTAGAAAAATTCGGTGTGCGACGTGATGTCGCTAATTTTACTATGAGTGTCGGAATGACCATGGGAAGTGCTGGAGCTGCCATGTGTTACGTTGTAATGATCTTATTTATGCAACAAAGCGCAGGAATTGAATTATCACTCTTGAAATTACTTATTGGTATTGGACTATCAATTATGCTAACGTTGGGAACTATTACTGTGCCTGGAAGTGCTGCAGTTGTTGCTACATTCTTAGCCACTTCTTTAGGATTACCGTTAGAATCAATTGCCTTATTAATCGGCGTCGATTGGTTTGCAGGGATGTTTAGAACATTCTTAAACGTAAATAATGATGTATTTGTTTCTTTACTAGTTGCAAATAGTGTGGATGCTTTAGATAAAGATGTATATAACAATCAGAAGACTGTTTCTATTGGTAAAATAGAAGAATAAAAAGAATGGTGGTGAATAATTTCTTATTCACCACCATTCTTTTTAGTTTAGCGAAAATATTCTGTATATTTTTTTAAAAGTAAGTAGTCTTTCTCTACAGTAGAATTAATGCTCACTTTGTCACCAAAGAGGCTACGTTTTGAGTTTTCCATCACGCGATGATGAATATTATTGTCAATTAAATATTCAATTTCATCCTCCCGAATGTCAGCACTATCATCAGCTATTCGCATTTGACTGTAATTAAAGCGAAGATGAGCAGCATCATTGACTACTTTTTTAAATTCAAGCCGATCAACTTTCATTGCAGGTAGACCTCCTGTTTTATTTATATACGATAGCTTAAAAGTTCGAATATTACAAATAATACATAGTAATTTTATACAATTTTAATCTTTGGATTTAATAAAGGTACTATTTATATATTTATGCTATATAAAAATATTGTGAAAGAAATAAAATTAGAAAGTATTTTTTTAATGGTATTAAGTTAGTTTTATGGATATAATTTCGTAGAGAACGCTAATTATTTACGAATATTTAACGTCTCAATAAGCAGAAGAGCAGGTAATAAATGTAGCTTAAAATACTGTACATTTTCTTGGAAAAAATTCAAAAGTGACTAACAAATATAAAAGCATATTAAATTTCGATTCCTTTAGTCTGTAAATTATCTAAACATTCCATCAAATAATTTTGATTATGTTCAGCATAGATGGGCTTTGATAAGGGTTCGGTATTTAAGACTGTATAAGGTTCGCATTTAATCCCTCTGTAGAGAGGATTACACCACAAATCTGTTGGTTGATAACCTCTGCGTACCATTTCCTCCATGACTAATTGATGGTATTGGTATAATTTATAAGGTGAATAATTAAAAACATAGTTTACTGTAGCATGTTTTTTGCCCCAACCATTGCCTCTTAATGCACAACATTCTCTGTGTTGACCTAATAATTGTTGTCTAGGTAAACGCACAATTAAATTTTCATGCCATAATCTCAAAGTAACACACCTCATCATACAAGTTTTTCTTATTATAGTAGTCATTTCAAGTGGTTTTGTAAACAGTTAGGCTAGGAAAAAATGCCCACGCTAAAGATAAAAGAGTGGATATTTTTATCTTCATCTACAATAAAACAAGATAACTCCACTAATTGTTTCTATCGATAGTACGTATGCTGATTAGGAAGCAATTATTGTAGTTGATGGTGTATCATCAGTTATGCAAATAGATGAAATAGCAGAGCGTCTGAAAGCTGGACAAGAATACAAAGGGTGATTCGTTTAGGGGATATGTAACAAGCTGATTGGCACCGTGGCTTTTTCTGCAGCCCCAGGGTCCTGCTTAATTAGAGTATCATTTATTGCTGTAAGCTGAATAGAGAGGGCTGATTTCAAAAATATTTCTCGACAAGTATTATTACAGTAAGTCATGTTGCTATTTAAAAAAGAATGGCTAGGTTTTCTCACAGTATGCTAACGTCCTAATGTAGTCAAAAAGTAATTATTTGGAAACCTATATACCTAAAAACGTTCCGTATCCGACCACTTCAACTCGTTCGAAAATTCCACATGGCGAATCTCATCATAACCAACTTTGGTACTTCCTACAAAGATACCCAATTCGTCATAACCTCTGATAAATCCTACGGTATCAGGTTTGTAATAACCGTTCAAATCTCGTTCTTCGATTTGAATGGCGACCTGTTTATTTTTCAACTGTGCTTCTGACAAAATTTTCCCAATCTCATTTATATCCATTTGTATTTTTTGAAGTGGTCGGTTGGCTTCAGCTGTTTTCTGATTATGTAAGGTATCCGTATGTTCAGATAGATAAAAACCTATCCATTTCATCATTCCTCTATCATTATAATTTTCTCCATATGACATGTGATTCATCCTTTCAATTAATGACCACCAATTTTGTTACTTCGACTAATTGCGGTTGCGCCTGGTATTAGTGAACTGGCATGAATCAATGATTTGAAACCATACCGACTACGAATTTCATCACACAAATAATCAAGTTTTTCTTGCTGAAGGAACTTTTTAGAATCAGCAAATAAATCTAATTGAATACTTGTTTGATAGATTAGTTTTGAACAAGAAACCGCAACAGTCCGCACGGAAAAATGTTCATAGTGATCATAAAATAATTTGAGCGCATACTCGGTTAGTTTTTTTGTATTTGCAGTAGCAGGGATTTTCATTTGCCGTGAAAATCCGCTAATTAAATGTGTGTTAGAATAACCAATGCTCAAGCTGATACATTCTGTCTGCGCATGGATTTTTCTTAATCTAGAAGCGACCAAATCGCTCATTTCGCGAACAATAATTTCAATTTCTCGAATATCTGTGTAATCTCTTAATAATATTTGAGAATTTGAGATCGATTTTTCTAATGGTTTAAATTTTTTATCTATTTGACTACGGTCAATACCATTGGCATGCGCATGTAACTGCACTCCGATTGCTCCCATACTTGTTTTAAGCAAGAAGGGGTTATAATTGGCCAAATCTCCAATCGTATTGATACCCTTATTATAAAGACGTAAAGCAGTCTTTTCTCCAATTCCCCAAAAGTCAGTTAATCGATCAATAGTCCAAACTTTCGCAGGCACGTCTTTATAACGCCATTCTGCTATCATGTCAGGATTCTTTTTGGCTTCATTATCAAGGGCGAGTTTTGCTAAAAGCATGTTATCTCCAATCCCGACAGTCGTATAAATACCAGTTTCTTCCAAAATTTTACGCATAAGCGCTTTAGCAAAAAGCTTCACATCAACATTTTCATAAAGAGTTTTTAATTTATCATAGCGGATAAAAAGCTCATCGATACTATAAACATGAATATCTTCATCAGGTACATAACGTTGGATAACATTTACTATTTCACTATTTTTATCAATATACATTTGCATGCGAGGAGGGACGCAAATTAAATCTGGGTGAGGTGGTAATTCATATTTACGAGTAACATTGGATATACCTAATTTTTTCTTAGCCATTGGGGAAGCTGCTAGGACTAAGCCTCCATCTCTATCTGCACCAGAAAGCACAACAAGCATTGTTTCCAAAGGATGTAATCCGCGAGCAACACATTCAGCAGATGCATAAAATGAGGAACAATCAATACAAAGATAATCGCCGTGAGGCTCAAATTTATAATCAAAATACATATAAATTCCTCCTTACAAGATGATTATACGAATGTACGTTCCCTTTTGCAAGCGAACAAGATATTAAATTAAAAGATTATTTTTCAAAAAAATAAATTTTCGTGGGAAAAAAGAGACTGAGACACCCCCCAACGGAAATACCGGCTCTATAATATATGGGACTGATGAATCAGAAATGATTCTTCAGTCCCATCTTTCATTTTAGGTATTAAAAAACATATCGTTCTCCAGTATGATTAAATCACGACAAATAATTAACTGAGAGGACGATATGCTCTATGAATGATTCTATCAAAAAAATGCTACGAATTACAGACAAATATTTAACAATTAATGATGTGGCGTATGAAATGTGCCATCGTAAACAACACCTTGTCATTGAAGCCACCCTTTCTCCCTCTGCTCATGCTTGTACGAATTGTGGTTCTTCAGTGATTGATGGGGCAGGCAAGACCATCGTTGTCAAAAATGGCACAAAGAAAACCGTCGTCCGTTTTGATCAGTACCATCATATGCCGCTAGTGATGCATCTGAAAAAACAACGATATACATGTAAAAATTGCCACCATCATTGGACTGCCCAAAGTCACTTCGTTCGTCCAAGACATTCTATTTCCAATCAGGTGAAATTCAAAATTATCTCTTTATTGACCGAGAAGGTTTCATTGTCTTTTATTGCCAAGTTGTGTCATGTTTCTTTGCCCACTGTCATTCGTACATTAAAAGAATTAAAAAGCTATTTACCGAATCATTCAAAGAAGAGCCTTCCTAAAGTGCTCATGGTCGATGAGTTTCGCTCGCATACTTCTTTAGAAGACAAAATGAGTTTCATTTGTGTAGATGGGGAAACTGGTCAATTAATCGATATTTTGCCTTCAAGAAAACTGACACGATTAACCACCTATTTTCTACAGTGTGCCAACCCAGAAGCCGTGGCGTTTTTAGTGACTGATATGAATGCCGCTTACTTTCAACTAACAAAAACCGTTTTTCCTAATGCCAAATTAGTGATTGATCGTTTTCACATCGTCAAACATATGAATCAAACATTTCAAGATTTTCGTTTCCGGTTGATGAAAGAACTCGACACATCTGGGCGTAAAACGGAGGCTCAAAAATTAAAAGCGAACTGGCGCTACCTTACTAAAAATAGGCAAAGAATCAATCACTCCGAATACAAGACATGGCGGAGTTTCCGTGCACCTAAATATCCGTTCCTTACCGAAGCAATGATGATAGACCGACTACTTGCCTATTCCGCTCCTTTGAAGGCAGCCTATGATATCTTTCATGAATTGACAGATGCTTTTCGAGACAAGGATCCTCAGCTTTTTTTCACACAGCTAAAAGAACTTCCAGAGACATTAGACGAGACGTTTCGAAACAAACTACAAAATCTTTTGGATTATGAAGAAGGGATTCGAAATGCCATGATTTACTCTTATTCGAATGGGAAAATAGAAGCGAAGAATACACATATAAAAACCTTAAAACGCGTATCTTATGGATTTAAATCATTTGAGAACATGAAAATAAGAATCTTTCTGATCAATCAATTGATTAAAGTAACATAACAAAAAAATCCAAACCAGAAGTTCTCACGTTCTGGTTTGGATTTACCTCAATCGAACTCATCAGTCCTTATTGACAAAGAGCCCGGATACCGCTGTGTTGTTTGTCTCAGTCATTTTTTATTTTAATTGATATTAGATTTTTTCGTAAATAATTTCATATTGGCTATAATTTCAAATGAATACGCAAAGCTTTTATATACAAAAAAACAGTCACATAAAAAAAAGAGTACAGCTAACAAGGCAATTATCACATCAAAATTATTAATTAATAATTTTGATATTCCAACTGTTAAAAAAATTAAAAACAAAGTAAAAAACAAAAAAATAAGAAAAGAAACAAGAGAGAGAAAAAAAGCGATTCGTTTATTCTTTTTTGTTTCTAAATCAGGTGAAATAAGCTCATCAGCAAAAATTACAAATCCACTTAAATATTCTAATAAAAATTCCATATAGATTCCTTCTTTATCCCTAAGGCATATTTTACTTTCGAGTTTAAATTATATCTTATTTTTTACGAAATGTATAAAACATGATAAGAACAACTAGTGTTTCAGTTAATATTAAAAGTGAAAAAGAAGATATGCTCAATGTGATAACTTCAAAATTAAAAAATGTCAATAGTTTACTTAGTACATAAAGTGCTATGACGCAGATAATTGTAAGCTTCCAATATCCTAATTTTTCTATAATCGCTTTATTAGAAAGGATTTTTAGTGTAAAAACAACTCCAATAAAATTAGTATAAAATGAAAGTTTCCTCTTTCCTAGTATCAAATCTATTCCACCAGCAACTACAGTAACAAAGAGACATAGCTGAAGTATTTCATAAAAGCGTTTTTTAAACATAAAAGCATCGCCTCTTTTTTTACCGTCTTTAATGTAGTGATTGGTATTTTTATTGGGCTGATTGATACTTATATCATCATTAAGGGTGAGTTAGCTATTTTTTTCTTTTTTTAAAGCAAACCAGTAAGAGACAATACCTAAGACTAAAAATATTAGCGCACTTAGTAATAATGGAAAGTAAAAATAATACATAAAATATTTCCATATTAAAAAAGATAGAAATAACAGTATAGATAATGATACGTATATTGTAGCCGAAACTACCCACATAAAAATCGCCTCCTATTCGAACTATAGACTAGAGATTCCCATATTGTTTGTATTATACAGTTAAATTAGCATACAGATCAGAAAATACTGTTCCATATATGTCAAAACCTATTAATGATTATTATCTGTGTAACAAGCACTTGCCATCCCTAACAATAGCCCACCAAAAATCCCTAGTAACAAATCTTCGTGATTCGTAAAGATAACCCCATGATTATTGAAAAAGGAATATATATATATAATTATATATGCTAATAAAAAGACTAATGTACTGGCCGTTAATATAGGTTTAATAAGTTTTGTAACTTTTATTGATAAAAATAAAGGAATAAGATAACCTATAAAAAACATATAAGCTACTGGAAATAGAATATTAAAATATAAATATTGAAAGACCGGTTGAATTTCTCTAGGGTTATAATTAGTTATAAATACTTGAGCTAGGATAAAACTGCAACTTGAAATTAATGGATAAACTTGATAAATTTTTATTTTTTTCATCTGCATTATACCCCGCTTCTGATTTGTTTTTTCGCAATGAATATACCATGAGAAATAAGAAAGAAACCATTTTTATCTCAAACGTCGTAAATTCATGCCTGAACGTCGTATTTTTTTATAAATTACTGATTTCAATATTGATTAATTTATCTTTGTCGTTTATTAAAATAAAGTTTTGTGGGAAGAATGGGGGAAAATAAAGAAAAAAGGGTTTAGCAATTTTGCTAAACCCTTGATATATCTACTTCACATCGTCATCCATTTTAAGAACTGCCATGAAGGCGTCCTGTTTCTGTTAAAATCCTCTACAGTAGTGAGTTTACTTAACTATACTTGTTGATACTTTTGAACTATAGCATTAAAAAGAACTTAAATGATGTTTATAGGTTTACAAATATCTTGTAATACTAAGGTGTATTTGCTGCGTGGGTGGCAAAATGTTGGCAATTTGTTTTTTGCCGACAAATTTTTTTCTGCCAACACAGTTAATTTTGTTGTGTTCGCTTCATTCTTTCCGTAAAAATATCTACCGTATCGGTACGCATTTTTTTAGTCACGTGTACATAGGTATCCATAGTGGTAGAATTTCTCGAATGTCCCAATCTTTCCTGAACAGCTTTAGATTTTGCTCCATCTTCCAAAAGCATTGTAGCGTGAGTATGTCGTAAAGAATGGAAGTTAAATGGAAAGTGTAGTAATTCCGTAATTCTTCTCGAATAATGCTTAATGGAATTTGGAGTTACTGGTTTTCCGTTATCTTTCGTGCAGACAAAATTTGAGTCATAATAGTGTTGTCCATATCGTAATTTATTTTCTGATTGTCTTTTTTTCATTCTCTTTAGTTCTGCAATCAATATATCGTCAATTGCGATTGTTCGATAGCTAGAATCTGTTTTAAGCGGTCCAAGTTCCCATTTTCCACCTTTTACTGTGAGCATTTGTCGATCAACTGTTAAAGTTTTTTTCTCAAACGAAATATCTGACCACATTAATCCCGCTGTTTCTCCACGTCGCAAGCCCGAATGAAAAGATAAAACAACTGGCATATGAAAAGGGGAAGCGTATGGATGTAAATCTAATATTTGCTGGTACTGTTCTAACGTGATTATTTTTAAATCTTCTTCTTGAGAGCTAGCTTTTCGAGGGAAATTAGGTAGTTCGATATAAGATGTGGGGTTATTTCTTAGCAATTCGTAAGGATAAACTGCACGTTTAAATGCGCCTTTTAACACAGTTACGATGATTTCTACGGTATGCTTGCTTAACGTTTTACCAAAACCATTGGGTAATTTGTCTACAAAGCTTTGTACTTTAGCTGGGGAAATAGCTTTCAGCTTGTACTTACCTAACTCTGGCTTTATATAATTTTCAATCACACCTTTGTAATTATCTTGTGTATTTGGACGAAGGTTGCGAACAACATAATCATCAAACCAATAGTCAAAATAGTCTGCTACACTAGATTTTGATAAATCAAGTATTTCTCCATTTTCATATGAATCAATCGCTTTTCTAAGAGCTTCTAATGCTTCCGCTTTTGTTTTTCCTCCAGGACGTTCAATCCGATTTCGTTCACCATTTACTCTAGCTCCTTCGAAAGAATAGTACCATTTCTTTCCACGCTTTCTGACAGATCCTTCCATAAAAAATCAACCTTTCGTATTTATTATATTTTTATCCGATATTCGCGTGATTATTCGTGTGAAATCACGCGAATAAGAGAGATGCCCGTATTTTTATGTTTTAAATACAAACGTATGTTCTTTTTTGGGTTAAAAATAATAGCCAAGTAGGCCATTATTTTATTATATAATTCTTCCTTTATAAGATGTAATCATGTATAATGAGTTTGAAATCGATAAAGATTTACTCATTTCCGTTTGAGCCGACCCCCTGGAAAGGTTGACGTAGTATAGCGTCATCTGTATCTATGGTTGGCTTTTTTTATGAATATTTAATGAAATCATATATTCTGATTAATCTTCTTATGTCACTAGTTGTAGTGAAATTTTTTTCATTTAATTTACTCTTAAGATATTCACCTAACTCTTCAATATTATTTTTATTGAAATGTACTAATGCTAAGTTTTTAGCTTTTTCTTTTCCTCTAAGTGCTTTTTCTATAGTCATATCTTCTCGTAAACTTCTTTTTTCTTTACGTAATGATTGTGGAAGAATTTTATTAATGCTATTAAATCTATTTAAATTATTTTTTACAATCAAAGGTAATTCTTCTACATCAATATTTGATGTATATTTTCTTATTGGCAAAAATCCTCCGCTCTTGGGTAAAGCATATGGAAGAGTTTTAGTTACAAGTAAATCAATTTGAAAATTACCATCATTAAAAACAGCATCTCTATAAATTTCTTCAGGTGTAACAAGCTGATAACCGTTTTTAGCTCTTTCCATAATTCCAAAGCCATAAACAAACTCTATTTTTTCCATTTCTTCAGAAGTTAGCTCTTTGTTTGGAAGAGCTAATAGCATACGCCCTTTAGGATCATTAGTTAATACCAAATTATACATATCTTCTTTTACATGTCTAAGTAATTTAATTGGATATTTGGCTTTATTTTCACTTAGTGCATCGTATAAAAGACAATAGTCATTAAGTGCTATTTGTTTAAATGTAATCGTACGGCCATTGTCAAAAGTAATTGTATGAGTTGAAGACGAATAATGAGATTCTTTGCTATCCCAAACTACATAAAAAAGTCTATCTTCAATTTCTTTTAATTGTTCTGTTGTTAATGACAGCTGAATGTCATTTAATATAGTTCGGATATCTTCATCTCCAATAGAATATCCAATAAAAAAAATAGGATGTTCGACAAAAATCGTTAATAATTTAGCAGCAATATACTTATGTTTAGCTTCTATTTGTTCATAATCTGATGTATTTATAAGGATAGAGTCAGGTTTATTCATACAACCATGTATTTTATAAATTTCTCCTAAATCATATTTAGTATGAAATAGTAACTCCTCTTGAGAAGAA
Organism: Enterococcus sp. AMC2644; assembly: GCF_058216475.1. Classification (NCBI taxonomy): domain Bacteria; kingdom Bacillati; phylum Bacillota; class Bacilli; order Lactobacillales; family Enterococcaceae; genus Enterococcus; species Enterococcus sp. AMC2644. The sequence goes on along the minus strand of NZ_CM177095.1, from coordinate 148,085 downwards.
TACACTTCGTAATCAAACAATTGTTCTTGCAAAGTGTCATAATTAGTTGTGATAATTCCTGCAATAGAATTAGGTGCTATACTTTTGATTGCATCGATTTCATTTTGGCGTTCAGGTAAAAAGTTATTAAAATGTTCTAGGTAACAAGCAATTTCAATTTTTATAGGGGGAGTGGAGTAGCTTTCGATAAGATGCCAATAACGATTTCTGTTTTCTTCGAAACGTTCATCATCATACCAAATTTCGTCTAAATCATCTGAAATAAGATCGCAAAGATAGGACATATGCTTATTATAATCAGTATCTTCATTATAAGTTTTCGATGCAATTCTTTTTGCTTTCTGGAATCCAGTTTTATTCTGATAAGTAAGCTCGGCAATGTATTTTAGTAAATCTTCCCAAGTAGGAGTATTTAAATATCTTCTAGAAAACCCAGAACCTAAAAATAGGAAGGGCATAGAGTCAGCTTTAGTTAACAGTGGCTTCAAAAAATCATTCATTAAATTACCTCCAGTTAATATATACTATAAGAACATCATAACCCCCTCGACGGAATTGAACCGCTGTCACCAGCAGGGGAGAAGAAAAGCCCGAAGGCTAGTTTCTTTTTTATGCTTTTCTCTCAAATACCTGATTGCAATTATTACAGAAAAATTGATTTTTCCCTTTTTTCCCTGCGAAACCAGCTAGCGCTCCAATTCCTCCTGTTAAAGCGGCACCCGCTGCAGCTTTACCTACAGAGAAAGACTTACGATTGTTTTGCATAAATTGAACATCCGTACTTTTACAATGAGGACAAATGATTGTATTTTTTTCTTTCCTATTTTCAACAACCAAGTTTTCTTTTTCAATTATTTCAACATCGAGTAAATTAAGAAATTCTTGTACTTTTGAAGTCTGTTTTTTTGTATATCTAAAAACATTTTTTTTGAATATATCTTCAGTTTTAAAATCTTCTCCTTCTAAACTGAAATAAACAGAACCATTTTCAAACGGACTGAAAGGCCGTACATAAATACAATTTATATCCTCAATGTTCAATGAGTATTTCCCAATCTTGATAGTATTTCCGTCAAATGTAACAACTTTTTTAGGAGTTAATCCAAATTTTTCTTTAAACATATATATCAACCTTCCATTCTTAGTTTACTGAATTCCGTATTTTGAAAAACCTAATTGAATTTCTCCAGATGTTTTCATTTCATTTGGAGTATTACGTAGAGCTTCTTCTTCGCTCATGCCTTCATACTGCATTTTGTAAGCAGCAGGAGACATACCATATTTATTGACAAAATCGGTTAAATTTGTAGGTTCTTCTAATACAACTTCTTGGTTATATTGTTGATCGTATTCTTGTTGGGATATAATATTGCCCACATCGTCTAAAACTAATCCATTTTCATATAAAGCCATACCAAATGCTTCCCATTCTTTATTAGACCAATTTTCCCTATCCGCCGGGGTAGAAGTAAGTGTTCGCTGTTTTAAATCTTCATAGTTTTCTTCTTGTTCGACAGGTTCTGGTTCTGAGTATGTTTCTTGCAATACAGGTTCGATGCTTTCGTTTTGAACTGGTTGTTCGTTTGAACTAACAGTTGTACTACTAGTTTTTTCTGATGAAGTTGTTTTTTCCTCTGTATTTGTTGTAGAAATCATAGTTGTTGAGGAAACTTTTGTAGATGATTCAGTAGCTTGATTACTATTGCTTGTTTCAACTGTTTCTGATTTTTTATTGGAACAACCAACTAATAGGATAGAACTAACCAAAAATAATCCCTTGATGTAACTTTTTTTCATTCGATTCCCTCCATTTTATAAAACCAACTATTTTCGTAACTTCATGTAAATTTTTTAATTTAACCAATCAACTATATCAATTGTTCCATTGGCACGAAAATAGAAAGTGTAGTGATTATATTTTAATTTCCCGTTTTTACTTCTAGCATACACGTTTACCGCACGCTGCAAGGTCTCTATAGGGATTTCTAAAAATTCCGCACATTCCCAATAGGTAATCAACCCAGCCTTATAACAATCTAATAGTTCCTTTGGAGATACAATTAAAGTAGCCCCTAAGTCACGAGCTTTTTGTTCTTGTTTTCGACTTTCGGGGTCGTCAGTATCTGAAATATCTCCAACAGAAGTTAGATAATGGCCAATTTCTTCCGAAACAGTTCGAACTAACTCTTTGGAAGATTGACCAGGCCTTAAATAAACAACTTCACCAATAATCAATCCATCTTGATGGATTGGCATTAGTGGCTCCATTTTATAAGTTAGTTGCGGGAATGAACACATGAGTTTTTCAACAGGACTCAATAAATCCACCTACTTCTTGTTATGATCTCTCATCTTAATAAATTCTATGAAGTCTTGAACTTCTTTTTTTTGCTGCTCATTTAACCCGTCATCTACATGGGTCGCTATTAGAAGGTTATCAGTTCTCCCATGTAAGTAGTCCAAAGATACATTAAAATAATCAGCTATTTTTTCTTGAATTTCAGTATCAGGCATTCGTCTGCCTTGTTCATAGGAAGAGTAAGTTGTTCTAGCTACACCGAGTTTTCGAGCCATTTCTACTTGTGTTAATCTTTTTTCTTTTCTCAGTTCGGTTAATTTTTGAGCAAACATATATCTCACCTCCGTATGTTTCTTTATGTATTATATTACTACGCAATAAGCGTATAAAAAAGAAAAATAAAAAAATGTGTCAAAAAGAGTATAAATGTGTTGACTTGTGTCAAAATGCGTAGTAATATGAAAGTACGCAATACGACACACAAGAAAGGGGTGTAGATTATGGATTGGTTAGTTAAATTGCGAAATAATATGAATATGACCCAAGCAGAAGTTGCCGAAAAAGCTAAAATGCCTAGGACAACTTACACTTCCATAGAACAAGGACGAAGAAACCCATCGGTTAAGAATGCTATGCGAATCGCGTCGGTTTTAAAATTTGATTGGACTATTTTTTTTAAAGATGAACTACGCGATTCGTCGCACATTAGTTCAGTTGAAAAACAGGAGGAGGTGGTTTTATGAAATTTTTTAAACGAAATAAAGAAAATAAAAAAATTACAACATATCATCCAATGGCTGAATCTATTAGTACAGCCATTTGGAAAAACGGTTCAGTTCCAATTGGAATTGAAATTAGAATTGCACGTCTGGATGATAAAACAATCGATGAAGCCCTTTTTGAAGAAATTATAGTTACATGGTATCAAGCATTGAACGGGAAAATTGAACTTCCAGATGATTGGAAAGACGTTAGCTTTTCAACTGAAAAAATTCATAATCAAGCTGACAATGGTCACTATCGCTGCAATAATCGTTCCGATTGATTTATAAAGAGCTGATTTCCCTTTGGAAGTAATCATATATTTTCCAGTTGGAATCCAATGAGTTTCTTTAAAAGGAGCGATTTTAATATCAAAAGTAGCTTTCTTTTTCTCTTTCTCTAACCAACTTTTATCAAGTAAGAATTCGAGGTTTTTATTAGAATTTTCAATTTCGCGTGCTTTCCCATTATGTAATTTTAGTAACAGGAAGAATGCAGAAGGTAACATATAAAAAACTCCTTTTTTGATAAAAGTATACCAAACTAATCCAACGAACAAAAAGAGAACCCAAAATAATAAATAAACCGGAACAGGAGGTGCCCTTATGACAAAGAAAAAAATAGATATTCAATTAACAGACAAATATCAAATTAATTATGCAATAGGTGTAACTGAATTATCTGTATCTATTCCTAAAAAAGAAGATAGACCAGCACCGACAGAAGTTAAGGCTACATTTCAACTAAGAAAAACAGGAAAAGATAATCAAGACTTCATAGGGTTTGACGATGCTGGAGAATTTTTAAAACTTTTACATGATATTTCTTTTATTGCACTTCAGATTCAACGGAAATCTAATCAGGGAAATTCGTTGAATAAACCATCAGAACGGAATTTGATGTTACGGGCCATGTATTTTTACAAGGAAAATAATCAAAATATTCCATTAGGTTATTATAGTGAATCTTCAGATTATCGAAATTTATTCAATGTAAAAAATGATTCTTGGTTTATTGAATTACAAAAAGATTATCCCGAAATAAAAGACAATCTTTTTGTAATGATAGATGGAACAGAGTTTAAAGTCCCAACTGTTTAGAAACTAAATCAGACAAAATTTTTGTGGCAACTGTACCCATTGTTTTTAAAGAAACACTTTGAAACGTAGCTAAAGTGTTTTTAGTTTTTTTCCATACTTTCGGATCACGAATTGTGTTTAAAAATTCATGTCCATCCCAAGTAAGAGAATTAATTTTTACATCAATGATGGGTTGCTGATCCGATGATATAACTTTTCCTTTTAGATAACTATTCTCTACAAGCTTGGCGGCAGCGTAGATTACTGTTTCAGTATCATATTTAGGAACATCGTTGTTCCTTAGAAAATCATCTGATTCATCAATTAAATTTGTCACTAAAATACTATAATTCATCGGAGTATTTTCTACAGAAAGCAGAATATCTCGAACACAATCTTGATTTAACTTCATATATACTTCACCTCACTTTCAACTTGATTATATCAACAGAAACGTGTAGGAGATACAACTTAACTAACAGGAGGCGACATTATGAAATACGAGCAATACAAATTGCGGCAACGCAGAAACCTGTATAAAGCACTCCGAGATAGTGCAAGTATCCCAGGAGTTTTTCCAACCACGAAAGCGGAACAGGTTCAATATTTAAAGGAACGAAAAGCTTGGTTAAAAGGATTAAAAGGAAATCATAACGGATTCTTCAAAACTGGTGACTACATCGAAGTGTCTGGGAAACCAGAAGGAATAGTAGTCTATGCGGATGAGAAACAATTTGCAATCAGGCCTTTCTATGGGAGGGAAAGCAAGGATTCCATTCATTTAACATCATTCATAAAAATGTATTCAAACGATGCTAAGCACTACAAAGATAATTACTGGTTCAAAGTAATTCGTAATGCTAAACCACCATTTGAATACAAAACTGATGAAATCAAACCGATGATTCTAAGTTAGAAAGAATCATGGCGAGTGCGATGCTCAATTTCTAATCTAATGGGAGTTAGATACTTAATATATAAATCAAAAATTGAAATCACTGCTGTTCTCAGGGATTTCAATTTTTGATTTATATAATTGAAGCATTGTTAAATCATGAGCCAATTTTTCTGGATTTATATCGAATCCATTAACACTTGGAGTATCATGTTTCGCTTTCATATTTATCACCTCACTTTCTATTTGATTATATCAACAGAAACGTGTAGGAGATACAACTTAATGAAAGGATGTAACTGTATGACGCGAGAAGAAAAAATCAAACTCATTTTAGATGCGAGACCCCGTTTAGTCCATATCATCAAATGCGCTAACGATGAACAACTTGACCGATTGGTTGAAGAAGTTCAAAAAGATTTACAACGTGAATTAGATGAAGCAGCTTTTATTTAATTTTAAAGCAAAAAAGGTCGTTTGTATCAAGAAAATAAACAAAAGAGGAGTTGTTTACATGCAACGAAGCGCTAATATATCAACTGTTTTAGACAGAGCAGTTAAAAATTCAGAATTAAATCAAAAGGGTTTAGCACAAGTATCAAAAACACCGACTGCAACCGTCAGTGATCATATCAATGGAAGAGAAGTCAAATTTGATAAGGCGATGGATTATCTTGAATCTTTCGAAAATGAAAATGAAGTTTCTGTATTGAATGAATTGACTTCTGATTATAGCCACAGCTACTTAGGCTTCATCAAATCTATGGACGGTGAACTTGCTGAAATTTGTACTACTGCAGAACTTGATATTTTTCAACGTTTGGAAAGTGACGAACGAAAAGAAAGAAAAAGTCGTGCCGAAGTATTAATTGTTCAATCAAAAATGAAGCGATTGGATCAACAAGAAGTTTCGGAGCTTAGAGATTACGCATTAGAATTTTTAGATGAAATCATCGTAGAGTTATCCATTGTTTTTTCTATTTTAAATATTATCGGAATGTCAATTAGGGAAGCAATCCGGATAAAAATGCCTGAGTGGATAGCAAAAAAATACATGAGAAAAGGGTGATGTTAAATGCTCGTTTATACAATTCCAGAATTTGCTAAAGAAATAAAAACAGCTAAGGAAAATGTCTATATACTTTGCGAATTAGGAGTGATAAAAACACTTAGTTTCGGAAGTAAAGGTAAGACTATTTCCATATACGAAGCAGAACGATTCTTGAAAGAACACGCAGGCACGAATTTCAGTGAACAAATTAGCGAAGAAAAAGAGAGAAAAAAGTTGGTTGATTCTTGTCAGGCCAAAGTAATTTCAATATCTAGATAGGAGGAGTGAAAAAGGTGAAAAAGCATTTTGATTTTTGGTTGTTAGTCATCACAGTCCCGATGTTGGTTGCTTTGAGTTATATGCAATGGTTTTACTCAGTTATTGCATTTGTGGGAGTTGCGACGACTATCTACTTAAGATTCGAAGAGCATTGTTTCAAATGGTTTGAAAAGGAATGGAGGAAAAACCATGAATAACAATGGTTTGTTAATTGGTTTAGCATACCGAAAAAAAGATATCGAAACTGAAAAAGAATCATGTACCTATCAAGATGGTTTGTACACACGGTTCGTGGAAGGTCGAATTTTCGAATTTAATCGTCTTCTTTATGTTTTACAAATATCTAATGTGTTATCGGAAACTGAGGCGAAGGATTTGAAAATTGAAACGACCTAATGGGGAGGAGAGAGTTGAATGGGAAAAGATATAGTCCTTGTAGATATGGAACAGTTAGATAACAAAGTGTATATAGAATTCTATCCACGAGTTAGCCACAAACAGCGCAAACGATTGATGAATTGTATCCGTCGAAACACTGTAAATTTTGAGGATGAAACCAGTAAAGACTTACTAGGATTAACACAAGAAGAGTTTTTACAGTTATCTGAAGAACAAAAGTTTGTTGTTTACGCAAACTTGGTCGAAATGTTTTGTGGATCACAAGCTGAATTGGATGAACAGCGTGAGAAGTTTGAGGAAGAAAAAGCAGATTTTTGTAAGAAAGCGTGGTGACGTATTGATGCATAAAAAAGCACAAAAAAATACGACTCTACCGGCAAGTACGAAGTCGTAAAAGGAAAGTATTTTAACAAAATAACTTTCTTCTATTCTATCACGAAGGGAATGAGAGCGCAAATGGAACCGTTAAAAATCGAAGAAGCACAACGCGAAAAAATCAAGTTACCGATTTTACTCGCTGGTGTGACAGGTTCTGGAAAAACTTTATCTGCATTACTATTGGCATTTGGAATTGTAAAAGAGATGTTTCCGGATGCCGAAGAATCCGACTTGTGGAAAAAAATTGGACTAATCGACACAGAGCATCGCCGAGCATCACTTTACGCTGAATCCGAAAAAGCTGGTCAATTCATTGGAAAATTTTATGTTGCGAATATGGCCGAACCGTTTACGATTGATCGCTACGAAGAGGCGTTTTATCTACTTGTCAACGCTGGTTGCGAAGTTATCATCATCGATAGCATATCGCATAACTGGGAAGGACCTGGTGGGATATTAGACACCGTAGACAATGCTGGTGGAAAGTTTGGCGACTGGAAAACTGTCAAACCATTGGAAACACGTTTTAAAAATCTAATCATTAATGACAAAGTGCATGTTATTTCAACAGCACGAGTCAAATCAGATTTCATTGTCGAGCCTAATGAAAAGGGAAAAATGGCACCTCGAAAAGTTGGATTGAAAATGATTCAAAAAGATTCATTGGAATATGAGTTCGTTGTTAACTTTCGAATTGAGGCAGGCGCGGTTGCTTTCCCAATAAAAGACAATTCGGAAATTTTCAAGGAACCCCGTCAACTAACTGTCGATGACGGACGCAAGCTTTATGCATGGTCTGAAATCGGTGTTGATGTCGCCAAACAGGAACGCGAACGACGCGAAAACGAAGAGCGTCAGCGGTTGGCGATGATCAACTGGATTAATAATCAACAGGACCCAGCAACGCAACAAATTGTCATGCAGGCTATTAGTTCCATGCGTTTGCAACTTGATGCATGGGATTTTGTATCAGTTTTAAACCTATATAAACAAATCAAAGGAGTGTAATAAAAATGGGATTATTCGACGTAGATTACAACAATGCAGGAAGTGCTGGACATGTGCCACCAGGGTTTTACGAGGTATATGTTAGCGATTATCAAATCGGACGGTCTAGAGCGGGAAATGAGATTATCAGCTTATTTTATACAGTTCGTGAGGATATTAATCAACCGTCCCAAGGTGGGAAATTAAATTACGATAACTTCAACGTTATCCCAACTTCAAAATGGCGTATGGACGCATTTGCAAGAGCGGTAGGCATTCCAGACGGGACACCAATTAATTCTGCGGTTGAATGGGCTAACTTGATGGTCAATAAGGATTTGATTGTGAAAGTAGTTATGGGTACACCAAACGACAAAGGAAATGCGTATCCAGAAGTAAAAGAATTTCATCCAACGAAAAACCCGAATCGAGGACGGCCAATGCCGATTTTAGAAAAGGCATACGGCAATAACAACTACAACCAAAACGATCCACATCGACCAGGTGATAATAATAACTTTGGTGGTAGCTACGGGAGTTATGCATCACACCCAGCGAATAATGCAGGGGCGTATGGTTCTGGTGGTTATACAGGTAATAATCAAAATAATGCAGCCAATTATCAAAACAACGTATCAAATACGCAGAATATGCCGAACAACCAAAACAATGCGATGCAAAATGCAACTGATCGTATTGCCAATCACAATCAACAAGGACAGCAACAAAATTTAGGTGTTGATCCAACGCGAGACAATCGTAGCTTTGCCAATGGTGGTTTTAACCAATCAATCGATATTAGCGATGACGATTTACCGTTCTAAGGAGTTAACAAACTCCTTAGAATTCTAAATAATCAAACAGAAAGGAGGAAACATTTTGGACTATATCAGACAGATTAATGCTTTTGAAAATTGGCTTGAGTTTAACGATCTCGGCGCCGGTCCGCAATTGCTTTGGTACAAACTAATGCGAGTAGCAAACATAAGCGGATGGCAGAATGAGTTATCTATAGCTAATACAAGGCTAATATCAATGACTAAAAGTTCTGAAAAAACGCTGATTAATAATCGTAATCAGTTAATCCAAAGCGGACTCCTTCAATATAAGAAACGAGGTCGAACTAAATCAGGAATTTATATTCTAACTGACCTAACTACTGGAAATATTCCAGTAAAAACTACAGTAGTTAATACCACTACTGGAAAAATTCCAGTAGATTCTACAGTAAATAGGAAAGTAAATCCTTCAGTAGATTCTACAGTAAATCCTTCAGTAAATCTTTCAGCTTATATAAACGAAACTAAACTAAACGAAACTAAAGATAATGATATAGATATATCGGAATATCCTGCTGAGGTGATTCAACGGCTTTATAACAAATTTCCGACTGGCGTGTTACAAGGTGCTGTTTCTGATTGGTTGCAATATTGGCCAAGAGAAATGATTTGTTTCGCTATTGAAAATGCTTTTGATTATGGATGTGAGCTAAGAGGGTTAAAAGGTTATGTTTCGAAAGTTCTTTTAAATTGGCAACAATCAAACATTTCAACCTTACAACAAGCTATTGAAGCTAGTAATAAATTCAAAAACCAAAACAAGAATCAATATCCAAATCGAAAGCAACCAGTTCGTAAAGAAATATTACCTGAATGGGCAAACAATCCACCAGTTGAAAAAGAAGACTCAGAAGTTCAAGAAGCCATGCAAAAGCGGTTAGACGAATACCTTGCAAAACAGCAACGTGAAAAAGAAGAACGGGAGGCGCAAGCGAATGAAAATAAAAGTGTTACGCGTTAGCAATACCGAATCAAAAGGTCGATTACTCGTTGGAGTTACAGGTTATTTGAGTTATAAGGGCGAAAAAGCCGTTATTCATTATGGTGATTATCCCAACAATGGCATGTTAATTACTTCAAAATTGCGTCATGTGCAGCAATCCGATGATTCCGACATTATCGAGCTACACACAAAGAATACCGTCTATACCTTGCAGGAGTTAGAGGATGAATAGACTTAAACCAGCAGCAATTAAACGTCCAAAACAGCTTAATTTCAACCACACGAAACAGCAAAAATATGGCAATAAAAAAGTGGTTGTCGATGGCATTAAGTTTGACAGCATTGCAGAGTCTAAGTATTTAGCCGTTGCTCGTCTCTATGCTAAAAAATACAATCTTGAGTTGCGGTTGCAAGAAAAGTTCGTTCTACTTCCCGCACACAAACGTAACGGCAAAACAGTTCGTTCCATCAAATACGTTCCGGATTTTACTTTTTGGGATGGCGATCAACTCGTCAAGGTAGTGGATGTCAAGGGAGTTTGTACAAAGGATTTTACGATAAAAGCGAAATGGTTTTGTTACAAGTACAACTGCGACTTAATTCTCGCGAAATACGATTCATATACGGGATTATTCGCGGAAACAATATTTTAGTATGGTGCAATTTTGAACCAGTCGGTCAAATAGATTTGTTCGAAGGAGAGTGAAAATAATGACAGATTACAACGTAGTCTTTTGGACTAATGTCAAACGTTATCAAAAATTACGTGGTTATAGCGATGCCGATATGGCCAAGCTATTAGGACAAAGCACCAGCACTTACAAGACGTCCAAAAGTGACATGGTCGGCACAGGTATTCGGCGTTTAGGTCTATATACAGAGGCGCTGGATGTCTCTGCAGTGGATTTAGTCGAGGAATGGACGGATGACGAGTGGGATGCGTATGTAAAGGATCGTGAATCAGATGACTTATGCAAAAACAGACATAAAAGCGCAAATTAAGCGCTTGGAAAATAAACATGGTAAGGATGTTGTGCTGCAAGCGTTGAAAAGTTATCTAAAGGAGAATGGGAATGTATGAAACGATAAAAGGAGAGATAATTGACGGTGAAATCACTGCTAAGTTGGAAAAAACGATGGTCGTTTTAGATGCAGATGGTTATACACATTTATGCAAGTTGGTGGGTGAAGGAGTTAAGCAAGAAAGACGATTTATCATCAACGAAGATAAACCTGGTAAAAACGAGAAATTTCTTGGTAAAAACGCGATTCGCGTCGTTTATCCAAATGGCAAATATGAAGATTTTCCGTCTATGCAGATTGCAGGCGAGTGTTTTAAAGTCAGTCGCCACGCAGTGAGTAAATATTGCAGTGTCGATAGAACGATAAAACATGGGCGTTTTAAAGGGTATCAATTTATCAAATTGTAGGAGGAATAAGGATGAACGAATTAATCGAAAAAGTAGAACAATGGTCAAAAGATAAAGGATTGGATAAAGCGGAACCTAGCAAACAATTTTTAAAATGCTGTGAGGAATTAGGGGAATGCGCCAGTGCTTTAGCAAGAGGTAACCACGAATCATTAGAAGATGGTATTGGTGATGTGGTAGTAACTTTAATCATCCTTGCCCAACAAAACGGAATGACGTTGGAACAGTGTCTAAACACAGCATACAACGAAATTGCAGAACGTACTGGAAAAATGGTAGATGGTGTGTTTGTTAAGTCAGAGGATTTGTAAGGAGGGCAAATTAAATGATTTACGCAGCATATAAAGGCGAAGAAATCGTTGCGATGGGAACGCTAAAAGAAGTAGCGCAAGAATTACGCATTAAAGAGTCGTCCGTCATTTGGTATACAAAACCATCAGCTAAAAAGCGAACAGAAAAATATAAAAACGGACGTACGATCATTAAATTTGAGGAGGATGAATAAAATACCCAACTGTTATATTTTGTGAGAAAGGACGTGAATTCATTGGCTCGAAGAAAAAAACAATTGTTTGTTGATTATTACGATGAATGGGTTGAAACCTATAAAGTTGGCGCAATTGCTGATGTTACTTTGGCAAAATACTATGTAGCAGGGAAGCATTTAAGAAATATATGCCCAAATTTATTAATGTCTGATTTTGACAGACGAGAGTACCAAAGAATTATAAACGAATATGCTAAAACACACGAAAAACAGACCACTATTGATTTTCATCATCATGTTAAAGGGTGTATCAAGGATGCGTTTCACGACGGTTTATTAGATAAAGATCCTACGTATCGAGCAGTACTTAAAGGTAAAGAACCCGCAGAAAAACGCAAAAAGTACTTACAAAAGGATGAGCTAATAAAATTATTACATTCTTTAGATTTAACAAGTGGAATAAATCGTGACTGGTTCATCTTGTTATTGGCTAAAACAGGCATGAGATTTGCTGAATGTTTAGCTATAACACCCAATGATTTCGACTGGTCAACCAACCAACTAACGATTGATAAAACGTGGAATTACAAAGATGCGATAGGCGGTTTCCAAAAAACGAAAACCGAAAGTAGCGTCCGTAAAGTTGTTATTGATTGGCAAATTGTAGGGCAGTTTAAACCGTTGCTAGACAATTTGGAACCCGATGAACCCATATTTGTTGAAAAGCTGCCAAATGGACAATACAAAAGACAATACAATTCAACTTATGTCAATTTTTTGACTGGCAAGTGCAAAGCGTTGGGGATTACTGAAATTGCATTACATGCGCTGAGACACACACACGCCAGTGTATTACTTGCAGAAGGTGTTTCCATTCACACGATTTCTGCCCGTTTAGGTCATGCAGATGTAGGTGTGACACAAGAGACATACGCGCATGTCTTGGACGACCTCAAGAAAAAAGACGACCAAAAAATGATGGCTATACTTATGCAAATAGCTTAACGAGGTGGTCATTATGAATGGTAAAAAATGGACCGAAGATGAAGATATTTATTTGGAATATTTCGTTTATGAAAATGATGCAACCATCCAAGCAGCCGCTAAATTTTTAAATCGCACAGAAGGAGCAGTGAACACAAGGCTAACGGCTTTACGAAAAAATGATGCAAAAACGGCGTACATGAAGCGTCGCTGGAAAAAGAGTGAGGATCAATTTTTGAAAGACCATTATAAATTAATGACAGATGAATTACTCAGTCAAAGACTGATGAGAACCATTCAATCTATCAAATCTCGACGAAAGTATCTACGGTTGAGTAGAACAAGGCCTGTTCATATTCACAAGAAAAAAATTTTGGAACTAATCAAAGAAGGTTACTATCGAACTGAAATTGCTAAAGAACTAGATGTTGACGTAAAATCATTGAGCACTTTTATAAGGCAAAACAATCTCTATTGCAAACCAGTACCATATGAGCAACGAACAGAAAAAATGAAACAGAGGTGGACATATGATAAGCAACGAAGTAATCAATCAACTACTAGGGATTGAAGAATCTTATAAGGCACCCAAAAAAATGCTTGAACTGATGTTAGATGATGGAAAGCGAGTAGATTTATTCGAACGATTTCTTGATTTTGAGTCAGATTTGAAATTCGAATGGTTTCAGAATTATTTTGAATCAGAACATGCTGATCGAAAAGTAAAAAAACAAGACTTTACACCAAACTCTGTCAGTCGATTAGGTGCGTTGATTATTGGACGAAGTGACCAATATTTTGAAGCAGCTGCAGGAACTGGCGGAATGATGATTCAAGCTTGGACAGAACAGCCTCATCAATTTTACATCGTGGAAGAACTCTCAGATCGTGCCATACCTTTCCTTCTTTTTAACATATCAATCCGTGGGATGAATGGAATTGTAAGGCATGGAGATAGTTTGAAACAAGAGTTTAAAAGAGAGTATCGAATTTTAAACGATGGAAAATTCAGCAAAATAAAATAAAAAAACATCCCATCTATGTAGCAGCACTGATACAGAAAGGAAGGTGAAAGCACTGCTTTAGCAGCTTCAATCAGTTCTTCGAAGTATCCGTAATAGCTAATTCATCCAGCATAGATAAAATTCTGATTCTGCTTTGTTTTTCGCTCGAGCGATCCGTGAGATTTGCGACGACAGCGACTAACGAAAAAAAATAATATCAGTGTTGCTACATAGATGGGATGGAAAGGAAATAAAATGAAAACATCTGTTTTAATGAATCCACCGTTTTCGGCTAAATGGGAACAAAAAAATGATGGACGATTTGAGCCATTTGGATTAGCACCAAAAACAAAAGCAGACTTTGCATTTTTACTACATGGATTTCATCAATTGCAAGACGGTGGAACAATGGCCATCGTCTTACCACATGGCGTGTTGTTTAGAGGAGCTGCAGAAGGAAAGATACGACAAAAATTACTAGAAATAAATGCAATCGACGCTGTCATCGGGTTACCAGCTAATATATTTGCTGGAACTAGCATTCCCACCGTAATGATTGTTTTGAAGAAAAAAAGAATGACAAGCGATGTTTTATTTATCGATGCTTCACAGGAATTTGAGAAAAGTAAAAGTATCAATGTAATGCAGGACAGTCATATTAATAAAATCTTTAATGTATATCAGGAGCGGAAAGATATTGATAAATTTGCACATTTAGCTTCGTTTGAAGAGATTGTTGAAAATGATTATAACCTCAATATACCGCGATTTGTGGATACGTTTGAGGAAGAAGAACCCATCGACTTAGGTCAGACTGCTTTAGAGTTAATGAAAATCAATCAGCAAATTCGCGAAAGTGAGGCAGGGTTACTAACCATGTTAGATCAATTGACCGGAAATCCAAACGTTATGGCTGATATTGAATTAATGAAAATGATGTTAACAGATGATATTGGTGGAAGCCCTAGTGGCCAAGCGAGATTATTTTAAAGGAGTGGAGTAAATGGATTATCAATTACAAATCTTATTAGAACTCGAAGAAGGATATCCGTTTTGGTTTGATGTAGCCGCAATTGATTATACAGAGGAAACGGTGTCGTTTATCGATGGAGTAGGAGAAGAAATCGATGTCGATTACGACAATGAACCACTAAGAATCAAAGAAGGGGTGAACCTATGATCGCGATAATTCACTGGATAGCAGCAATTGTATTTTTTCTTCTTGCTGTCAGAGCAATTTCTATTTATAAAAACAAGCCGATTAAAAAGTACGAAGTGTCGTTTACCACGTTTTTGAGCAAAGAGGTGCATACGCTAGATGTCAACGCAAGGACGGAACGAGGAGCCTTGCGGGAAGCGAAACAATGGGAGTTTGTGCACGAGATAATTGATTGTAGTGAGGTAGAAGAATGATGACAATAATTATTTCTGCAGCCATTTCATTTTTAATCTCGTTTGGGATGATGCAGCTTAATTTGAAAATGAGCCAAAAAGCACTTGATGAGTTTTTTGACAAAGAAACTAAGTGGTTTCAGCAACAATTATCATGGATTATTGATACTTTAAAAAAATGGGAAGCGAAGAAAAATGAGTGACTATTTCCGAGAACTAGGTTCAGCCTTTAAAAAATTAGTAGTAGAAGTATGGAAATTTATCGAATATTTATTACGCGAGGTGTCGGAATGATGAAATTTAAAGCAAAACCTAAAATGGTAGATCAAACACCCTCTGATTGTGATATTCCAGTAGATTCAGAGGGGTATGTGCATGGATGGTATGTGCATGGATTTATTGTAGGCTCAGTGATTGAGTCTACAGAAGAATATATAACTTTGGAATATTGGTGTCCTGTTGATGTAAGTACGTTGGAACAGGAATGGATATGAGGTGTCGGAATGATTGTAGTTGTGACAGTAGTAATCACAGTGTTTTGTGCCACCATTTTCTATAAAAATTGGAGGAACCGCAATGAAAAATGACTTAACAGCAGAGGAATGGTTAGTTTTAAATGAGTTCCTTATGTACGGTGGATTTGTATTTGAAGATTGGGATAGAGATGGGACATTAAGCGCGAAAAGTCGATTACTTGATTCGGCAACAGAAAAAATAAAGCAGACAGCAAAGGAGATTCGAAAAAAATCGGAGGTAGGACGATGAATCAAATAGAAAAAACGATCGACAGTCGCGAAGTCGCTGAGATGTTGGGAAAACAGCATAAGGAATTGTTAAGAGATATTCGCAAATATATTCCCGTTTTAACGGGTGCTAACTTGCGCTCGTTAGATTATTTCATCCCCAGCGACTACAAAGATATTAAAAATGAAATTCGCCCGTGTTATTTAGTCACAAAAATAGGATGTGACTTAGCAGGCAATAAATTACAAGGGGACAAAGGGATTGAATTTACAGCTAAATACGTAAAACGTTTTGAAGAAATGGAACATCACATCGCCAAAGTGGAATCCAAACCATCGTCAACCAAAGCGATGTTACAAGCGGCATTAGAACATGAGGAACGCTTGGATAATTTAGAAGATGAAGTGAATCAACTCAAAAATGAAACGATAATCAATACCAGTCAACGTCGGAAAATACAAGGTAAGGTATCATCAGTCGTTATCATCGCACTAGGTGGCAAAAAGTCGCATGCATATCAAGATAGTGGTATCCGTATGACGGCCTTTCGTAATTGCTATAAGGAGTTGCAACAACTCTTCGATGTCGCTTCTTATATGGATATTCCAAAAATTCGGTATGACGAGGCGATGGAAATTATTCCTAAATGGCGACCGAGCATGGAACTAATGGCAAGGATTGATCGTGCGAATGGCAATGGTTATCTATTTGGCGATGCGAGTTAACGACAAAAAAAAGCACCAGGTCATAAACCTAGCGCCTCTTACAATTATCCGCAAAATAATTGTACCACGGAGGCGCACGAGATGGAAATGAAATTAGTCACGTCACTAGAAGAGTTAGAAAATATCAGAGAAAAACACGCAGTCATTGTCGTATCAGACGGTAAGATACAAGTAGGTGAGCTTCCAGCATACGGTGATGTGCAAATTGTCTGTAAGGACAAAAAGGCAAAACGAATCAAAGTACAAACCGAAACACAATTATAAATACGTCCTACCAGACGACTGGCGGACACAGATTGACAGGTTAATCCCTGTTAGTTTGTGTCCGCCTTTTTTATTTCTATTTAAAGGGGCTGAAATTATGAAAAACTGGAATAACTCGGACGAACTAGCGGAATTGTATGCAGACGATCTAAGGGGATTGGTATCCCTTTATAACGAATATAAAGCATTAAGAGAAGAATATTTACAACTTCAATTTCAATGCGAAAATGAAGGAAAATGGGATGAATCATTGAGGTACAAAGGATTGAGAAAAGAAATTCGCCTGCAGATGAAAATAATCGGCCCGATTGTTTCTAGTAGTCGTTATGTTATCCAATGGTTAAGGACCGGAAACGAACCTAAAAGTGGTCATCCAGTCAGCAGGCTATCATACACTCAACGGACTGTTTCTGTTTCCGATGTAGATCAAGCACTAACTTATTTAAACCATTTAAAAACCAATTATCATGAAATGACCGATGACGAACGAGCAGAATTGGATATCTTTTTAAACGGAATGAGTACCAGGGAACGCGAAGTTTTTATTTCAGTTCGTGGTAAAAGGAATACGTTTGAAATGACTGCGGAATACTTAAATATCAGCAAATCGGCTGTACAAGAATATTTAAAACGCGCCGAAAGCAAAATACTTAAAACTTTAGATGACAACGTTCAGACGTCACTTTTCTGATAAATATTAAGAAAAGGTTAAGGAGTATCGTTGAGTTAGTATAAAATTTCTGTTTTCGCCCATTTTTTCCGTTTTTTGTCGTACGAGAGCAACCTATATATGTAGAAATATTGAATCAGTGGACCATTAGCTCAGATGGTTAGAGCAGACGGCTCATAACCGTCCGGTCGGAGGTTCAAGTCCTTCATGGTCCATAGCTATCTATCGATAGTTTTTCATTTTGTCCATTCGCGGAAACATCTGGGGCTAGCAACCACATATTGTGTATATATTAATTTCCTTGGTGTGGCGGGGGAGTTCGAGGTGAATGCGATGCAATCGTATTGGTACATAAGTAAGAGATTAAAAAAGCCGAAAAAGCGTGGATTGATTAAGATAATCAAACGCACCAACTATCTAATTATCGAGTTGTCCAACGAGGCAGACAAGGATTCTTTGGATAAATGCCAACTGATTTATTTGGGATGTGGTGAGTTTAATGATCGTCATATTCAATCTGCTTTGTTGCGTAATCACTTTTAGGAGGTGAGGTCATGGCTAAAGGGAAATACGAAGAATATTTAACCGAAGAAGGTCTCCTTAAATTGGAAGGTTGGGCACGCGATGGTCTCATCGACGAGCAGATTGCCGAAAAAATCGGAATTAGAAGAGAGACTTTATACGATTGGAAAAAGAAGTATCCTAACATTTCTAACGCCTTAAAGGCCGGAAAAGAGATTGTAGACCGAAAAGTCGAAAATGCACTGCTTAAACGGGCGCTAGGGTACGAGTATGTTGAGTCTAAGTATGCGATGGTGGCTATGGAAGAAAATGAGTTGTACGACGCTAGGGAAGATTATATCCATCGCTTCAAGATGGCGAATCCGGAAGCGACTGATGATGATATACGACGTGAGCGCGAATCGTTTATGCCGTATAAAAAGGTGTTAGTCGAGGAAAAAACGAAAGAGGTATCGCCTGATACCAATGCTGCCAAATGGTGGTTGATGAATCGTAAGCCTGATGTATGGCGTGACAGGCAACACGTGCAACACGATGGAACCGTTAAAATTGATAATCCGTTTACTGGTTTGACGGACGAGCAACTAAGGAAACTTGCCGATGACGACGGTTGATTTGGAGCTCATCAAGGAAGAGTCGCGCAAAGAGTTAGCACGTCGTAACTACATCGATTACTTCCAACGTTCTCACGGTTACACTCATAAACCGTTACGCCATCAAAAACACATCGCTCCCTATTTGCAACGTATTGCAGATGGTGAACGATTATTTATTATCGTCGAGCTACCACCACAGCATGGTAAATCGACTTTTATCACAGAGACGTTTCCATCGTATTATTTGGGTAAGAATCCCGATAAACTCGCGATGGTTGTATCTTATTCGGAAGAACTTTATAAAAAGTTCGGACGTAAGAACCGGGAGAAGTTTCGAGCGTATGCCGAAGAATTATTTAATGTGAAAATAAGTTCCGATACCGCCAGTGTTTCCGAGTGGGGGATAGATAATCATCTCGGCCAACTTTACAGTACGTCCATTTTAGGTGGTGCGACTGGTCGTGGTACGGATTTACTCATCGTTGATGACCCGATTAAAAACAGGGCAGAAGCTGAGAGTAAGACAATGCGCGATAAGATTTACAATGAGTGGCAAGATACATTTTATTCTCGTTTGTCTGCGACCGGTTCCGTTATTATCATCATGACGAGATGGCATGAGGACGATTTAGTTGGGCGGTTGTTGAAAGAAAAAACATTACCGTGGATTGAAATCAAGATACCAGCCATCGCCGAAGAGGACGACTTATTAGGCCGTGAAGTCGGCGAGGCATTAGCTCCTGAAATCGGAAAAGATGAAGCTTGGGCGGAACAAACCAGACGAGTAAGTGGTTCACGCGGATGGAATGCACTGTATCAACAACGTCCATCGCCAGCAGGGGGAGATATATTCAAGCGATTATGGGTAAAATATTATGTGCCTTCAATAAAGATCAGAAATGAATTAGGACTAAGCGATGATGTAAGGATTTTACCTAGTTCTTTTAGTCAGCAATTGCAGTCTTGGGATTGCACATTTAAGGATAAGGACACATCGGACTATGTAGCTGGTCACGTTTGGGCTAGACATGGTCCAGACTTTTTCATGCTTGATCGACACCACGAAAGAATGGGAATAGTCGATACAATGAAAGCAATTAAAATGATGACTACAAGGTGGCCGGACGCTGTAATGAAATTAATCGAAGACAAAGCCAATGGCTCCGCTGTTATCGAAATGCTTCAAAAGAAAATTAGTGGAATCGTAGGTATCAACCCAGAAGGTGGTAAAGCGGTCCGTGCACAAGCGGTTGCTCCTTATTGGGAGGCTGGTAATGTCTATTTACCACATCCGTTGTACAAATCTTGGTCAGATGATGTTGTTTCTGAGTTAGAATCATTTCCAAACGGTAAGAATGATGATGATGTCGACGCGATGTCACAGGCGCTGGTTAAGATGGAAAAACCATTTGACCCGAAAGAATTACCTAAAGCAGCGCCAATGATTAAAGGAAGGGGGCGAAGAAAATAAATCCGATTAAGCGTTTTAAACGATACCGACAAAAACGGAAAGTAAAAAAGTACATTAACAATTTGCGATTTGATGCGTTAAACCAGGTTGGTGGAAAAATACGGAGTGGACGTGAAACTCGGCCCTCTTGGGAATATGGTTTTTACAAACAATTAAATCAACCACTTCGACGTGGTCCTTATCGTGATAAAAAGGTAGTTGATGCATTAAAGCTGCTTCGTGATTTAAATCCGGATGCTTCTATGGCGGTCTGGAACTTTTTGCGTTTAGCCAATCAAGGGCATGAAGTCGAAGTGTTTGATATCAACGGTGATATTGATACAGCGATGCAAGAGTATATCAATGATGACTTAGCGCCACGTTTAGGGAAAATTTACGGCGGAGGGATGGACCAAGTTGTCAATGTCCTTAATCTTACAGGATATACACAGGGGGCGGAAGCAATCGAAGTTGAATTGAACGAATCGTTGGACGATATTATCGATTTTCATCCACTCGACCCTAGTCGCTTAGATTTTGTTCCTAACGGTGAAACAGGCGAATTGGAACTTTGTCAGAAGCAAGAAGATGGCACTTATAAAAAATTGAATGAAGAGCAAGTGTTTTATATGCCGTTAGACCCTGACATTGACGACCCATTCGGACGTAGCCCGATGCTACCTGCAATCGAAGCTGTAATGTTTCAAGCACAAGTGTTAAATGACTTAAAAGCGGTCGCCCATCATCAAGGGCTTGCACGATTTGATATCAGCGTATCAACTCAAGCGATTATTGATAATTTGCCAGAACATATATTGGCTGATGAAGAACAAGCTAAGCAAGCCGTTGCGAATTTTATGAATGGTGTTGAAGAGGCGTTCGATGATTTAGATCCCGATGATGATTTTTATCATAATGACGCTATCACGATTACTACAGTCGGAGGTACAAGTGGTAAATCGATGGATAGCAAATCTTTAATTGACATTATAAATCAACAAGTTGTTACATCGCTCAAACAATTGCCGATTCTGCTCGGTCGTAACGAATCAACAACAGAAACGCATGGCTCTATCCAGTGGGAAATTCACATCGCTGGTGTTCGTAGTATTCAAAAAATGACGAAACGAATGCTTGAGCGAGCGTACACTGTCGCTTTACGTGTTAAAGGCAGTCAATCTAGTGTTTCGATTAGCTTTGACGAGGTGCGAACGAAAGATCGCGCAGCCGAAGCAAGTGCAGAATCTGTTGAAATTCAAAATGAAATAATGAAATATCAACAAGGCTGGATTGATAATGACGAGGCGGCTAATAAAATCGTTGGTCATGATTCAGTAGGGAGTCCGATTGCTCAAACGTCTTCCAATAGTGCCAATTCTTATTCTAGCTATTTATCTCAATTAACAAATAAGACAACAACGGCAGAAGGGAGCGATGAAGATGACGAAGAAGGTCGCTCATTCCGACAGTTCCCGTCAGAAATCTACCTTCGCGGGAAATCGAACCATTGATGAGTTTGTTTTATTAGGAGAGCCGTGGAGTGATGCAGTAGGAGGGATTGCAGAGGATGCTTATATTGCGTTCTACGAGGTTTTGCAATCGCAACAACAATTTGTAAGCGAGAAACTAGAAAACGCTGCAGAACTACCTGAAATTGACACTAAAGCAAACTCACGTTCATTAGATGAAGATGATTATCCAGAAGAATTCATTGCTTGGGTGGAAGAGTTTGTTTTTAGCGATGATAATTTGGAACATATGGTAGAGGAATGGGAAGAGTTATTTGCTGCATGGATACTAGGGACAATCATGACAGTTGGCGAGATTAATTTACTCCAGTTTTATCCGGAAGTCACATTTGATTTTATTGACGATCAACTAATGGATTGGATGAAATGGCGAGCCAACGATTCAGCAGTCAAAATAGTTGGAACTACAGCTTCCGAAGTTCGGGAGCTTATTTACAATACCTTAGCTGATGGCCCATACTCTATCGACAAAGTACAAGAAGCATTGCAAAAAAACTATACCTTTTCAGATACAAGAGCACGTAGCATCGCCCGGACGGAAATCTTGACGGCCCAAACAACGGGGCAGTTCGCATCAGATATGGTGTTTTATAACGATGAAATGTTAATTGGCAAGTATTGGCAAGACTCCGATGACAGCAAAGTTCGTCATTCGCACGAAGAAGCCGATGGTCAAGTGAGGGAGTTCATGGAGCCGTTCGACATTGGTGGAGAAAAGATGATGTTTCCTCGCGATAATGCATTAGGAGCGACAGCAAAAAATGTTATCCAATGTCGGTGTACGTATAGATTATTGTGGGTCGGTCAAGAAGATAAGAAAACTCAGCTCATTGAAGCATTTGGAGGGTAATATCGATGGAGAAAAAACAAATCGTTGGAATTGTTGTACGTGATAATGGATTATGTCAGAAATCAGACAACGAAATTATTCGTTCAGCACTGTTTTCTAAGGTTGGTCAGTTGGAGCGGACGCTCGAGCGTAAGAAACATATCTTATCGCCGAACGAATATAAAGCGTTACAAGACGAATACGAACGTACCTTTGCACTGACGGAACAATTTCATCCTAACAATGGTCATCGTGCCAATGCGAAATCTATCGATGGTTCATTCCGATGTCCGTTTCCTGGTTGTGAATCACGAAAGAAAGGTTGATTTGTATGAATAAAGGAACAGGTAAACCGTTATCGTTGCATCGTTTTTTCTTGTTATTGTATGGAATGTCATTCAAATTAAAACAACCGCCTGACGACCCCATCAAAGAACTACACGACAAAAACGAACTGATGTGGAATCGAATTAAAACGGACAAAACAAGAAAGGACTCGTGATCCAACATCTCGCAACTATGCGTTAAATAGTTTTAAAAACCGTATCGAATTCGAGGCGGTTTAATTCTGTAGATTAAAACGTTGTTACGTCAATGTTTGTATCAAGTTTTCTGCAGATTAGCTATTTTTCTCTGCAGATATGAAAGGTGGTGAGTAAATGAAAAATATCGCTAGCATGCCTATGCGTATCGAACCCGTGGTGATGAACGATGACGAGTTAGCTAAAGTGAACCGTCATACCAAACGCCAATTCAGTACCGATGAATTATTCTTATTTTCGGGAACAATCAGTGATGATACCGTCGATTCTTTCGATACACGCATGGACCCTGCAACAACGTTACCACTCTTTGCATCTGATTTATTAAACGGTGTTTCTCTTTTGGATGGTCATAACACTAATTCAGAGCCTTACGGACGTTCGTTTGATTCTGAAATTATCCAAAAAGAAGGTGTTACACGAGTTGTCGGTCATTTTTATGTATTACGTAATAGCAACTCGAATGGTCGTTCGACCAATGACATTATTCGAAATATCGAAGGTGGCATTATTCGTGATATGTCGGTAGGTTTTTCTGCGAGTTTGGATGATTATATTTGTTCTGCAGATGGAAAAAGTTATTGGGATAGTCCTTATTTTCCGGGCGATCGCGATACAGATGGCAACCCAGTATTTTACTGGATTAAAAATGCCACACTACGTGAAGTATCGACCGTTTATAAAGGAGCTAATGGGAACGCATTTATCGAAAAGGCTCGTCAAGCCATCGCTAATGGTGAAATTGACAGTAAAAAAATCAATGCATTAGAAGAAAGATTTCAAACACGTTTTGATGACGTCGAGAAGTCTTTTTTTAGTACAAAAAAACGTAAAAACGAAGGAGTTGTAGCAATGGAAATCAAAGATATTCGTGCAGCAATAACTAATGGATCGCTATCTGTTAGTAAATTGCGAGAAGTGATGGAAGAAAATGATGTTCGTTTTGAATCACAAGACAACATCGCAATTCGTAACGCTTTAGGCGATGATGCAACAGTTGAATCAATTCGTAAGCTAAAAGATGAAGCGGAAGCAGGTCGTCAGTATAAAAAAGATTTAATCGAAGATGCTGTGAAAGCTCGTGTAGCGATTCAAGGTGATGGGTTTAACGCTGATAATTATCGCTCAATGCTAGAACGCTCTGATGTTGAATACATCAAAGATGAGCGCGAAAGTTACGAGAAAATGAAGGGGAGTAAATATACTTCCGGGCGTCAAACGGATAACGGTCAACAAATTACTGATGATGTAATTGTTTCTGAACTTAAAGGAGGAAAATAGTATGGGATTAAGATATCCACGTGGAGGCATTTTACCTGATGATTATGGGTTAAGCCTTACAGTTTATTGTGAAGATGCAACAGAAGCGAATCCGGTTGTACCTGGTACGCCGTTAGTATTCTCTTCAACAGCAGGTGAGTACGGGGTCAAAAAGGCAGCAGATGGTGATGAGCCCGAAGCGTTTGCTAAAGTTACAGTACAAAAGCCCAACGAACCGTTAAGTGTTCACGTTGCTAGCAAATATGTACGTAACATCAAAATTGCATATGTAGGTGCATTAGCAGTTGGAGATAGTGTAGTTGCTGCACCAGATGGAAAATACAAGAAGGCTGATGCGAAAAATAGCAATCTTGTTGTGAAAGTTAATGATGCAACCAAAACAGCGGAGGTGCTTATTTAATGGCGGATAAATTATTTACGAAAAAAATTGTTAATGCTCGTGGGGAAACAATCGAATTACCAGAAGGGCAAGAGCTTAATCAGGAATTACGAAAAGTATCGAATGCTGCAGAATTCAACAATCGCGGTTCTAAATTAGTTAGCGAAAAATCTTCTTTGTTAACTGCTCGTTATTTTTCCGAAATTGGAGTGACATGGGCCGACGTTAAACGTGCGATGAATCCTGATGTATTCCGTCGTTCGGTCGGTGAATTGTTTACTAACGACAATACCGCACCTTTATTTACAACGCTGATTGAAGATTATGTGCGCGGTGCTTATGAACGAACTGGTCGTGCAGATCAGTTATTAATGGGGGTCGTTCCAATTAGTCAACAAACTTCTTCATTCTATGTGGCTGAAAACTTAGAAGACGAAGATTTGACTTTCAATAAAATCGCTCAAGGTGCGCCAATTCCAGTGACTACCATTAAACTTGCTAACAATCGTTCTATTCAAGTTTACAAGCGTGGTGGCGGTGTCGAATTAACAGATGAAGCGAAATCCATGAATATCGATATGCTTGCAGGTCATTTGAAACGTCGTGGACAACGTATGAGTCGTGTTGATGAAATGTTAGCAGTTGAAACATTAATTAACGGTTATTTTGACGATGGGTATGATACCCCTAAAGTAATCGGTGTAAAAGAAGTTGGGAAAATCAGCTTAATTGACATGTGGCATGCGACTGTATACATGCAAGAAGTATTAGGTTTTACGCCAGATCGTGTGATTATGAATGCTAAAACAAGTGAATTATGGGCGACTACTATGTTACCTAATAATCAATATTTATTCTTGGATGAATTGCGCAATGGTGAAACACCAAACGTGATCAAATCTGTTCCGTTTATCTCAGAACAGATGGCAGATGGTCAAATCATGTTTGTTGATACGGATTTCGCCTTACAAGAATATGTGTACAAAGCTTTATCTACAGAAAATGATCGCAATGTCAAAACACAAATCGAAGGATCATACACAACTAAAACAGCTGGTTATGTACCATTCGAAACAAATGCTCGCGTAATTATGGATGCTAGTGTATTGCGAACATAACCCTTAAGGAGGAATTTTCATGCCTAGAAAAAAAGAAGAAACAACAGCAGCGAATGTTAATACTGAACCATCAGTTGGAAAAACTGAAGTTCCTGAAGAAATAAAAGAGACTACTGAAAATGAACCAGTGGTCTCTGAAACTACTGATTCCGAAAATGTTAACCCACAAGTTTATTTAACAGTGACTGCAGAAGGAAAACAATATGTGGAACAAGGGATTGTCATTCGTTATGGCGAAAAAGTTGTTGCACCAGATGTTTATTCAGATGAGTTGATTGGTCGAATCAGAGCGGGGTTCGTTAAGGAAGTGGAGTAGTATGTTTATCGAAAGAGATGAAATACTAAGAAATTCTAGATACAGTTCATTAATCGAATCTTTACAAGCAGATAAGTTCGACGAGTTATTAAAACGGACAGATACCTACATCACAATACGTACTCGTAAAGACTACTCCGAAACGAATAATCCATTAATTAAGCAGACGTTAAAGACAATTACGTGGCGATTGATGGATTATTTGTTTTATTTCGATAATGATTTTGATATGGAAAATCATTATGCGGGTATTCAATCGGAAAGTATTGGTGGTGATTACAGCTATACGCTTAAAAGCGATGCTGAATCGGACGTTGGTATTGGCTTGACTGGTGATAAAGAACTGGATTTATTACTCGATTCATTGACGGTTATTCCTTCATCGCCAATGTATTTTTCAACAGGAATTCCTAAGAAGAAGGGGTGGTAATGTGTCATTCGATAAATTACTTCCCCACACGTGTGAGATTACACTACCAGGGAAAGAGAATATAGGAATGGATGATTGGGGACGCCCAATTTATAAGGATAAAGAACCGAAAGAGGTTTCTTGTCGTTATATGACAAGGACTGTAGTCACAAAAACGAATGTTGGTCTTGTAGAAGTTAATGAAACGAGCCTGTTACTACAAAAAACATGCGAAGTAGACAACGAAATGACGATTTCTAATGTCAAAGATGCCGATGGTAATTTATTAACGACGAAACAACTGGAAGTTGAAACAATCGTTCGACAAACCGCTCGGAAAAAGCTGCATCATTACAAAGTTTTATTAAAGGGTGTGGATTAGATGGAAGGTAAAGCGAAACGAGCAACGGTCACTTTTAAAATTGGTCCAGAACTCGAAAAGTTTTTTGATGGTGATTCAGCAGTTTTTGACGAAGCAAAAGAAAAATCAGTCGAAGCGATGTCTCGTGTTTGGGCGGATGGTGCAAAAGATATCACTCGTGCAGATCATCATATTCAAACTGCTGCATACATTAATTCCATTGGTTACGCTGGAAATTATGTGGGACCAAAAGGAAATAAAGTGGGTTCTGTCATTAATGAATCAGAAAAGAATGGCAGTAAATTAACTTTGAGAGTGGGCTCCGGAGTAAGTTATGCTAGTCGATTGGAAAAAAAATACAACATATTTGGTCGTGCATTGGACTCTTATCTTGATGATATGGCCAGTGTAGGTCTGCAGTATATCAAACAAGTTGTTAAAAAACGGAGGTCGAGATAATGGACTATCTAGACAGTACTAATCCGATACGTCGTTTTCTTTCTCAATCATTCGATGAGGAGTTTGCATCGATTCAATCTTTCAAAATTGATTCTGATACGCCTTTGCCATGTTTATTGGTTAAAACAATAGGAAGACAGACTATCCAATTGTTAGTTCGAGCTGAAAATGATATTGAAGCGTTACAGCTTTGTACAGATGTCGGCAACTATTTGAAACGAAATTTTGCTGACATAGAGAATATCAATGTTTTTGATGTTGATTTTCAGACTGTCCCCATTCCAGATGTTGATGAAAAAACGAAAAAAGATGAAGCTTGGTGTTATATGCGCATCAGCTATTTTGAATCCTAGGAGGGATTTTATTGGATAATAAAACGAAAAATACAACTACAAAAGAAGAATCTACTACTTCGAGCCCTAAAAAAGTAACAGTTACTGCAGTATCGCTTGCAGGGAGTAATGCATCGCTTAATTTTACGTTAGGTAAAAAGAATTACATCGTTTTACCAGGTGAAGTTTTAGAAGTGAATGAAAACGAATTAGTTACGTTGAACGCTTTAAGTAATTCATGGAAATTTGAAAAGGAGGGTAAGAAATAATGGCAGATAATTTTTATAAATTTGACAAGACGAAAATTCAAGGCGGTGCTGGTCGTCTAATCATCGGTGAAGATACTGATTTTCGACCAGATTCCATCGAAGACATCATGGATTTAGATACCTACGAACTAAAAGAAGGTTTTCGTGATTTAGGTGGTACGACGGAAGGTATTGCTCGTTCTCGTGGTAATGAAACCGAAGATGTTGTCATTGATCAATCAACTACGCCTATTGATACAACAATTAGTACTTGGACCAATACTATTGCAACAACTTTAATGGAAACATCCGTTGACAATCGACAATTAGCGTTAGCTGGCGGAACCATTGAAGAAACTGCAGCAACTTTAGGTACACCAGCCACTTTAGCAGCTCCTGTTAACAAAGGAAATAAAAAGGTGAAAGTTGCATCTGGTTCAGGCACATCATTCACTTCTGTGAAGTTTGCTAAAATCGGCAACGAAACAATCGAAATCGCAAATGTGAAAGATGATGTCATTACTCTTAAAAAGGGTGTATCAGTAGCGTATGCGACAACGGATACATTAACCCCTGTGACTAAATTAGGAACTAAACGCATCGCATATGGCGCACCATCGTATGTGCCAAACTACAGCTTAACATTGATTGTTCGTCGTGATGACGGAACATTCCTAATGGTCCATTATTACGAAGTGAAAATCAGTGATAATGTAGAAACCAATCATGGGAAAGAAAAAGCAACATTGCCAGTGACTTTTAATGCATTTGCGCAAGACGACTTTCCAGACGATGAAAATGTTTACTTGGAAATCGAACAAACGTTATAACCTAAAGCCTTGCATAGCAAGGCTTTTTATTTATTTTAAAGGAGCGTATCAATATGACAGATATCAATAATGTAGTGGAAATGAAAAAGACAGTAGTACTAAGTGATGGTTCAACAATCGAAATCCCACGATTAACGAATAAAAAAGTTTTGCATCTAGTTAAATTTGTTGCTGGTGATGGTGTAATTATTTATTCGAAATATCAAAATTGGCGTGAAAAAAATACCATTAAAACACCTTCTCTCGATGAAGATGGTAATCAAAAGAAAAATGAAGACGGTCAATTGTTATATAATTTCAAATTTCCGACTGCTGAACAATTTGTGGAATTTATTTTGGAAGAAATTCCAGATGAAAAACTAATGACTCTACTATCTATCTTATTAGATCAATCAATTGATGCAGTTGAAAACATGGACTTTTTTGACACATCGTTAATCATCGCAGAATTTATTGCAGTCACTCCAATTGAAAAATTAATCGGTGTGGTAAAAAAGGCCCAAGCGAAATTTCGACCGATGACGACGGAGGAAAGTATAAAGAAAGCACTCGAGACTCCGACGAACAAAACAGCATCGGCGACTCATTACACGTTTTCGCCGATCAACTAATTGAACAGATTGAGTACGTATCTTTTTACTTTAATTACACAGAAGATTACGTACTCGCTAAAACGCCAAGTTGGACGGGGAGAAAATATCAGTGGGCGATGAAGCGTGAATATAATCTACGCCGTGAACGACAAATTGACATTACAACGTCTGTTAGTCAAGTTCTAAGCAATATAATTGGCAGTTTCACGGGCTCTAAAGAAGTGGTTGATATTTTACTTCCATCTTTCGAAGAGGCTATCAAAACGCAAAATAAGTCTGTTAATGACGGTGTAGACAAAACACTATGGTGGAAACCAAATACATAAGGGGAGGAGTGATTAAATGGCAGAAGATATTCGTGCAGGTGGTGCTTATATAGAGATTTCAGCGGATTCCGCACCAGCCGAGAAGGCAGTTGCTACATTTTTCAACTGGTTTGAAAAGACTGGTGAAAAAGCAACTCAGTTGGCCGGTGACGTGAGTAAAGCAATTGAATCTGTGGAAGATTTAGGTAAAAAAGGCGTTGAATCATCTAAAAAGGTTGTTTCTGGGTATAAAACCATCGAAGGTAGAACCAAAGAGACGATTAAAACTGTTAGTGATTTGCGGGATAATATCGATACAGTGGCTAAAAAAGGTAGCGCTAGTTACCAACAATTAGCCTCTAAAATTTCTACCTCTAACAAATCTATTTCGAAAGACACCAAAAACACGTTTAATTCAATGAAATCTGAATCGAAAGCATCTTACGATGAAATGATTAAAGATACTAAACAATTCAATAATCAAATGAAGAAAACGATGAAGGAAAGTGTCCAAGAACTAGGTCGCACCATTTCTGAATTATTCAAAAAGCCTGTAGATGGTATCAAACAATTACCAAATGTTATTTCAAATTCAATGAAAAAGACAACTGGTTTTGTTTCTTCGGGTTTTAGCCAAGCCAAGCAATTAGCGATTTCACAGATTGATAAAATCAAAAACGGTATTACCTCTATTCCTAGCAAAACAAAGAGTGCTTTTTCATCGATTAAGAGTAGTATTTCTAATTTGCCACAGTCCGCATCCTCGGCTGCGTCAAGTTTGAAAACTCGTTTTACTAATGGATTCGAACAGATAAAAGACAAAGCAAAAACTACGTTCGATGGGGTTAAAAAGACTTTTAAAAATTTACCCGATGAAGCGGAAAAATCTAGCAATCGAATTAGTGCGTTTTTTAAATCAGGATTAGGTGTCATTGCAAGTGTAGTTGCCGTCGATAAAATTATTGATTTTGGTAAATTAAGTGTTCAATCTGCTGCTGCAGCAAGTGCAATGGAAGCCCAATTTGAACAGGTATTTACTAGCGTTGACGACAAAGGGAAAGTACTTGAAGATTTTACTGGACCAGCACAAGAAGCAATAGAAGAGATGGCAGCGAACTTTAAAATGTTGCCTAACAGAATTAAGCCTAATTTCTCCCAATTGACATCGATGTTCAAGGGGTTGGGTGAAACAACCGAAAGAGCGATGGAACAAGCTGGGCGAGCTACTACTTTAGCAGCAGATTCAGCCGCTTTTTACGATAAGTCTATGGAAGATGCTCAGAGTTCTATCACTAGTTTCCTAAAAGGCAACTATGAAGCTGGAGAATCGATTGGTTTATTCGCGAACGATACACAGATGGCAGCATATGCGATTTCTAATAATTTAATCGAAGCGACCTCAGAACAAGAGGCTCATGCCCAAAAGACGTCTTTAGCAATTGAAAAAGCACAGGCTGCGTATTCTAAAGCAGTTGAAAAATTTGGTGCGGATAGTTTAGAAGCTCGTAGCGCGCAAGAAAAAGTTAATGCTGCGATGGAAAAAGCGGCAGAAGGTCCTAATCTTACTAAAAAATGGCAAGAGATGACCGAAGCAGAGAAACAAAATATTCGTTTGAGTTTTGCAGAATCTATGCTAGAAAAAGCTGGAGCGATGGGTCAAGCGAATCGAGAAGGCGATTCATTAGAAAACCAACTCGGAAACATGAAGCAAGCGTGGGCGGATTTTTCTGCCATTATCGGAAAACCAATTCTTCCAATCGTCACTGCTGCTTTACAGTTCATGTCCGAAAAACTTCAGGTTGCTGGGGAATGGGTCGAATATCTACAAGATAATTGGGAGAAACTGGAGACTCCGCTTACTGTTATAGCAATAATGCTTGGTGCATTAGCAACAGCAATTGCTTTAGATATAAAGAATTTAAGCTTATGGAACGCTGTTGCAGGTATTGGATCTTTAGTGACAAAAGGCTTGAGTGCTGCTTTTGGATTTCTTGTTAGTTCTACTACGTTAATAATCTTAGGAATCGGTCTACTAGTAGCTGCTTTTGTTGTTGCTTACAAAAAAATTGAACCATTCAGAAATTTTATTGACGGACTAGTTGAAAGTATTAAAAATTTCGCTCAAAAAATCTACACTCAATATATTAAGCCCGCAATGGATTCTGTGGTTCAAACATTTCAACAGGCCCTTGCATTAATTAAAAAGTTTTGGGATAAAAATGGAAATGATATTGTTACTTCTGTTATTAATTTCTTTACTAAAACGTGGTCACTTGTTCAATCTGGTGTCGATAAAATTACAGGGTTTTTCCAAACGGCATTATCGTTCATTAAAGATTTATGGAATCAATATGGCGCCGGAATACTAGAAGTTGCTTCTACAATATTCCAAAATATTTGGACAGTTGTTCAATCCGTACTGGATGAATTGAAAACAACGTTCCAATCAGCGCTATCAGCTATAAAAACACTATGGGAAACTCATGGTTCCAGTCTGTTGCAGTCCTTTAAGAATATTTTCAATTTCCTTTTAGGCGTTGTTAAATTCACTTTAGGCCTTATTTTAGGTTTTTGGAATCAGTATGGCTCGTTGATTATAAATGGAGTTACTTCATTCTTTAAAATTGCTTGGGGAATTATTTCAATAGCACTCAACGTCTGGACATCTATTTTTAAAAACACTTTTGCTACTATCTTTCAATTAATAAAAGTCGGTTGGGACACCATAAAAGGCGTATTTTCAGGCGCATTCAAAATAATTGAAGGTCTTATTAAAATCTTTACAGGAATTTTTACTGGCGATATTCGGAAAGTCATGGATGGTATAAAAGATATCTTCAAAGGCGGATGGAATGTTATTGCTTCTGGCATTGAAGGATTTTCGAATGCCGTTTTGACGATGATTCATGGTTTAGCAAAAGGTATGGTTAAAGGGATTGAAGCAGGTGTTAATGGCGTAATTAATGCAATTAACAAGCTATTGGATTTCTTTGGGAAAGAACCTATCAATGAAGTGAACTGGAGCGCGAATATTAAAGAACCTGGTAGAGTATCTTTACCAAAATTTGAGCACGGTTCATCCGGAGTCCCATTTGATACTTTCGGTGTTGTAAACGATCAGCAGGGTCAAACGTATAGAGAGTTAGTTATACCTCCAAAAGGAGAAGGAAAACCGTTCATTCCTAGAGGAAGAAATGTCGTTCTACCTATTCGCAAAGGTACGCAGATTATACCTGCAGGAGCAACAAAAGATTTGTTCCCTCATTTTAAGGATGGTTCGCCTAATTGGTTAAGCGCTATTGGCGATTTTGCTAAAAGTGGTTGGAATAACATAAAAAAATGGACAGGTGATGTTCTTGATTTTATTGATGACCCACTTTCGATGATAGGGGCACTCTTCAAAGAATTTGTGCCAGATTTAAGCGAATTTGGAGAGCCTGTTACTAGCTGGGGTAGTTCTTTAATTAAGAAATCAGTTGGGTGGATAAAAGATTGGTTCGAAACTGAATCTGCATCATTTATGCCAGAAGGTTTTGACGGAAGCATGTCGATGGAAGGTGGTCATTATAATAATGTCTACAAATACTTAGTAGATGTTGCTAGAAAAGTCATCGCAAAGTTTCCAGGACTTGTTCCGACATCGGGTTATAGACCTAATGATCCTTATCATCATGGAAAGCATCAAGCAATCGATATTGCTTATCCAGGTGTTGTAGGTTCATCAAAATATACCGAAGCAGCGAACTGGGCTTTTGATAAGTTTAGAAATCAGATTGCCTACGTTATTACGAATGGCCGAGTAAGAGACCGTTCAGGGTACTCTGGAACAGGTTCTTCCGGGAACTGGGTACGATGGCCAGACAACGATCACTATGACCATATTCATTTATCTGGAGCAATGGGAGCAGGGGACATTTACAGTGCAACAAGTTCTCAAGGTATCCCTCGAGCTGGAAGTAGTGCTTCTGCATGGCGAGGTCAAATTGTTGCTGCAGCTAAAATGATGGGGCAATCGATTAATAACAGCGAAATTAATCGTATTATTAAACAAATTCAAACAGAATCAGGCGGAGACCAAAGTTTGATTCAATCGTCTGCCGTTTGGGATGTCAATATGGCAAACGGCAACCCTGCTAGAGGTTTATTGCAGTATATTCCACAAACTTTCCGAGCGTATGCCGTTCGAGGTTATGGGAATATCATGAATGGTTTCCATCAATTATTGGCTTTCTTCAATAATTCGAATTGGCGAAATGAACGAATTGGATTAGGTATCGGTTGGGGGCCAACTGGTCGTCGATTACGAGGGTATGAAAACGGTGGTTTAGTTACGCAAGATGGCTTATATCGTATGGGAGAGGGAAATAAACCAGAAATGGTTATTCCGTTAACAAAACCACAACGTGCGATTGAATTAATCATGCAAGCGATGAGTTATTTATCGGCAAATGGTACCGATATTTTGCAAAATGCTAGCACGAATATTAAACAAGCCGCTGCAGGAATGACGTTAAATCTTTTAGATGCTGTCGGCTACAACACAGGTGCTCTTTCGTTTGATTCGACAAACGGTTCTGAATTATCTCAAATTATCGCTTTACTAAAAGAAAACAATCGTTTACTAGCAGATAATCGCGATGTTTTAGAAAAAATAAAGGAAAAAGACCCTAGTGTTATCTTGGACGGTGAAAAAGTTAGTA
This sequence comes from Enterococcus sp. AMC2644, assembly GCF_058216475.1. Taxonomy (NCBI): domain Bacteria; kingdom Bacillati; phylum Bacillota; class Bacilli; order Lactobacillales; family Enterococcaceae; genus Enterococcus; species Enterococcus sp. AMC2644. The sequence continues at coordinate 113,675 of NZ_CM177095.1, read as the reverse complement.
AAAATCAAGCACCGTATAACGATGAAAATCAAGGAGAACGTAGTAAGTTGATTGACAGGGGGTTGAATATTAAATGAGTAGAGCGGGAATAATTTATAATGGTCTACACTCATACAGAGATTTAGATTTAACCATCAAGGAAAAAGTAATTGGCAATCCGGAAAAGGAGAAGGTGCTTGTGAAAGTGCCTTTTTCTGATATGGAATATGATTTTTCTGAACTTTATGGCGAACAATCACTGACCAATCGCCAATTGTCTTATACCTTCAACGTTTTCGATGCAAGAACGCATTCAAAGTTGGCCATGAATCGTTTAAAAACGAAAGCTTTAAATCATTTTATGAGGACCAATAAATTGATTGAATTATATGACGACGACTATCCTGGATTCCATTTTTTAGCAGAGGTTAGAGAGCGACCAACATTTAATGAAACAAGAGGTTTAGGGACTATGACGGTTGTTTTTGAGTGTTACAGATACATGATTTACAACAAATACGAAGGCGATGACATTTGGGATACGTTCGATTTTGACTTCGACATTGCTCAAATGACTAAATTCGATGTTGTAGGCACGAAAACAATTTTATTAATTAATGACAGTATCGTTAATAGTAGACCGACCGTTAAATGTACAGCTCAGATGGACATTATTTATAAAGACGTTACTTATAAATTTTCATCCGGAACGACGCAATCTGTGGACTTTAAATTGACCGAAAGAATAAATGAATTGCGTATTGTTGGAAATGGAACAATCGAATTTTTGTGGCATAAGGAGTTGATTTAATGTATCGAGTGACGATTTTTGAAAATGAGAATGATAGTTCGGGCATTCAAATTCATTCACCTTATTCTGATGGGCTCAAAATAAAATCGGATAGTTTAAAACCCTCTATCAATGCTATTGGAACATTTACATTTACGATTTATCCTAATAGCCCTGGATGGGGGAAAATAAAACCACTGAAAACTTTGATCAGAGTAGATGATACGAAACATCAATTCGTAATTTTCGAAGGACGGGTATTGATTCCTACGTCGAATCAAGGACAGGATGGCATACTTAGTGAAAGCTACTTATGTGAGGATGAAAAAGCTTATTTACATGATAGTATTCAATCATTTAAAAAATTTACTGGAAATCAAACAGGCGAACAGTTGTTTCGTGAAGCGATTCGTGTTCACAACGAACAAGTTGAAGAATACAAACGCTTTACTGTAGGCATAGTTGATATTCCAGAGCTATCAAATCATGTTCGGTTTATTGACGATACACAGAAAACATTTGATACCATCACTGAAAAATTATTGTCAAACGACTCTATAGGTGGAGAGATTCGAGTTCGAAAAGAAAATGGTGTTCGTTATATCGATTGGGTAAGAAAAATCGGTGAAGAGAAAGATACACCAATTTCCTTGCAAAAAAACTTGTTAGAAATGACAAAAGAAATCGATCCAACATCTGTTGTAACAGTCTTATATCCACGCGGTCAGACGGTAGAAACAGAAGGTAACGATGATGTATCGAGACCTCGTTTAACGATATCGTCTGTTAATAACAACAAAGAATATTTGTTGGCCAAACAAGAATTAATCGATGAATTTGGCTATCAAGCGGAGGCAATCACTTGGGATGATATTACGCAAGCTAGCAATTTAAAAACAACGGGACAAAAATGGTTAGATAATCAATTAATTGCGACTGGGAAGTTTACTATTCGTGCATTAGATTTGTCATTGTTAAATATTGACCCTCATAGATATTGGATTGGCAATACTCACCTAGTGGTTAATCCACTAATGAATGTGAATGAAAAATTACGTATTATTGACATGAATATCAATATCAATGCACCAGAACAAACTGAATTATCATTTGGCGAAAAGCAAATGACTTTGTCGCAATATCAATCACAAAATAAAAAGAATATCCAAAAAATTGCCGTGCTAGAGAATGATTTAGCGCGGCAAAAACGTTTGTTAGCAGCGGAAAAAGAACGATTAAATAATCTTGAAAATTCTGTGTCAGACGATGTGGTTATTTTGAATACCATCAATGATGATTTGGCTAATCGGATTAAAAAATTAGAAGGTGGAGTATCACCAGAGTTACCGAATGTTTTTCCTAAAGAGGTTCGGTCGATTTTTCGCAATGACTTAGCACGAATTAAATCACGATTGCTTGAATCAGATTTTAATTTGGCATTGGGAACTGATTTCCACTGCGATCAGACACAAACATCTTCGTATGGCGTTAATACTAAAAACGCTTATTCACATCTAGCTAATTTGATGTATTTTAGCGATAAAGTTGATACGACTATTATCAATGGCGATAATTTACATGCCATTTATCCCGAATTGACTGATATTAAATCAGAGTACACCGATTTAGTAAATGCTATGACTAGTCGTACTTATTCGTCAGATGTATTTGTGCATATTGGTAATCACGATGACGGTAGCAGTCGACCAGGGCTGAATGAAAATAATGTTCCTATTACAGACGGGTTCATCAAAGATGCCGAGTTTAGGTCGTTATTACAAACGTCTGAACGAAAATTTGGTGAGACGCGCAATAATGGCGATAGTCTTTATTATTACAAAGATTATCCCAATAAAAAAATTAGATTAATTGGTCTGAACACAAGTGATATTAACGAGACGATGACGAATAGCGAAGGCTTTTTGAAGTATCGTCGTCTTAATTTGCATACTATCAGACAAGCTCAACTTGACTGGTTGGCAAACGTTGCATTGCGAAATGTTCCTGCTGACTACCACACATTAGTTGTGGCACATTGTCCTTTACGTGAGGATTGGATAAATCGTCCACAGTATATTAATCAAAATATTGTCCAGCAAGTCCTTAAAGCATTTAAAACTGGTGGCGCATGTAATGCTTCATCATCTAATCCTGATTTTCCTTTGACTGCAAATTATGATTTTACTGACCAAGGGTCTTGTAATTTTGTGGCATGGTTTAGTGGTCACACGCACAGGGAAGCAGTTAATGATTGGGATGGTATTAAAATCGTGGAATGTTTACACAGTGTTGGTAATGCAGGCAATCAACAAAATGTTGTAACAGAAGATGCACAAACAGTTATATCCATAGACGCTACTAATCGCGTGATAAAGTTACGTGGATTTGGTCGCGCGACTGATAGTACAATAAATTATTAAAGGAGGAAATAATTAATGGCAGATTATCGTGATCCAAATCATTTAGACCCAAATGAGAATTTTTCCATCACGCAATTAGTTAAGTTTATACGAGAGAAAATGTTTGGAATTGATGTGAGGGAATCTATTGCTAAAGCATTAGAGAGAGTTTACGAGGACGCAAGTAAGACTGGTAATGCAAATATGGAGGTATCAGAAGCAAGGGGGCTATTTGATTTACTTAAAGACAGATTAAACGATATTGATTATCGTTTAACACAGAAATCAGACAAAAGTTATGTAGATGCAGTAATAGCATCTATTAGTACTGGAGGACCCAAAGAACTTTTTTACTCATTAGGCGCTCTGAAATCTAAATATCCAAACGGAAAAGAAGGAACTTATTTAGTATTTGATAGTTCGCATCAAGATGGTGCGCATAGTTATATGTGGAAAGATGGTGTTTGGACTGACTTAGGTGCTTATCTATTGGCACCTATCATGGAAGTTGTACAAGATTATGGAAATTTATTGAAAAATGGATGGTTAGAATCTGCGGATATATCAAAATTTTGGGGAACAAATGAAGCTAAAATAACTAGGGTTGTAAATAGTGACAGAAACTGGCTACATGTTGAAGGCACGAACGAGCTAGACTATCAAGGCGTATCTTATAATTTGAATGCAAACACCATCAAATTTGGTGAAACCTATCGGTTTAGTGCCCTAGTGAGAACGAATAAATATTCCAGATTAACGGTGGGGTTTAGATATTTAAATAAAGATGGTTCATTAAATCCGTTCCAATATGCGGATTTAGTCGATAATTTAACGCCTGAAATAGGTCAAATCTTAGCGATTGATCAAGAGTTTTATTTCCCTATCCCGAAAGATGTAGATAGTTTTTCGAATATCCAAATTGTTATCCAACAGCGTGGTGACAAACCTTGCGATTTTGATGTCGCACGGTTGAATTTAGCGCCAAACTACATGAAATGGGATAAAACAACCAATGTTACAAATACTCTAAACAGTACAAAAAATATTGTGAACAAACTAGGTAAAAAATGGATAAAGCTACAACACAATGTAGCTAACCAAAGTGTTATTTTTGATGTAACTGACAATCAGTTAGGTATTTCAAGAGATTACGATTTTAATTTTACGTTGCTAAGCGAATATGATGCGCAGTTTATAATATACGTTGAGTATCTCACGGAAACAAGCGTGTATAAAAAGCCAATCAAAAATGTATTTAACGTAAAAGCAAATGACATTAATCAGATAACGACCAATTTATTTTTTGAAAAAATTGAAAATGTTATTAAAAAAAGAATTGTCGTTGAGTGTCGTAATCAAAATAACATTTTTTATTTGACAGATATTGATTTAAAAACAGAGCATTCCGATTATCCAGGCAATATTTCACCATCTAAACAAGTCAATTTATCAATCGAGAGTAAAGTTGGCAAAAAATTTATCAGAGCTCACGGAACGAAAAATGAAGATTGGGAAGGCATTTTCATCGAAATACCCGGAAAATATCTGAATGAAAAAAGTTTTGGTCAAACATTGAGAACTTCCTTTTTAATCCAATCCGCAGAAGATGTTGAGTTGTCCGTTTATCTAAGATACCATTATTTAGGTAGCTCAGTGGCGTCTGATTTAAAAATCAAAACTCTAAATCAGACTGCTGGTGTGTACAATAAAGCAACAATAGATTTTAAATTACCGCAACCAACGTCAGAGTTGTATCGTGCATTGATTTTTGTAACAAAGCGAAACAATGTGTTAACTGATTTTAGTATTGCAGATATAGATTTTGACGTAGCTACTTTTAATCAACGAAACGAAGATGATGATACGTCTCTCGCTCAAAAACTAAAAGGTGATAGTTTGTTTGCTATAAATGTAGATATTACAGACAGCGAATTAGCAGACGGTAATAAACATCATACAACCATGCAATGGGTTGATGGCGATGGGAATTTAGTGACCGAGTACGTAGATGCAAGTTATCAAGGTGATAGCAGTTTAAACTTTCAAAAAAAATCGTTCCGATTACGGGCATTTACAGACGATACCTACACAAAAAAGAAAAAAATACAATGGGTAACGGGAGCGAAACCAACAAGCGACTGCAACTTAAAAGCGTATTGGGTCGATTGGACAATCTCAAACAATCTTGTAATAAGTGATGAGATACGTAAATTAACATTGATTAATAATGAGGGATTAGATCCAAAACAGGTTTTTGATGTCAATCAAGAGCAAGTCGTAGGTTATCCTTGTAGTTTGTTTATGAGAGAGGGGTATTATGGCTTATTTGGTTTGAGTACAAAAAAAACCGATGCAATCAACGCGGACGATGAAGACCCATTGCAATGCGCTATTCAAGGCTCGATAAATTCCGACGTGACTGCTTTTAGGTCAGATACAGCAGCATTTGACGAAGATATTGATTTTGTAGTGGAAGTACCTGATGACTTAACACCAGAATTAAAAGCAAGTTTTGAAGAATTAATGGCGTTAACGAATAGCGGAACCGATGCCGAGTTTGTAGCAAATATCGGAAATAAAGTGAATATACCTAGTGTAGCAAATGCATTTTTAGCGTATATGATTTATTGTATTAGCGATGTTTGGACTAAAAATACGATTTTCGAAACCAGAGATGGTGTGAAATGGAATGTTGTTTGTTACGATCATGATTTAGCGTATGGTAGTGACTTTAGAGGGATAAGTTACAACAAAAATATGCGTAGTTTAACTACTAGTACAATGATTAACAAACATAAGCTAATACAACGATTGTTCGAAAACGGATTGATTCAACAGGAGATTGTGACTCGTTATCAAAAATTTGTCGCTCATCGTAGTCTAATTGATATTTTAGATCATTTCGAAAACTTTTGGTTAAGTGTCGGAGCTGATAATTACGAGAAAAATCATAAGCGATGGCCGACCCAACCATATCATGATTTAAATAGTTTTAAAGATATCAAACAGAACATTATCAATCGTTGGGATTTTGTCGAGGAAGAGATGACGCTAGAAAAATTGAATCAATTTATAAAGGATTGATAAAAATGAAAAAAACCAAGCATGGCGACTAATCCTAATCGGATTGGTCGTCTTTTGGTTAGTGGTCGGGATTTTAATAGTTTAGTTGGAGGTGTCAAATGGAATTAGAAAAGATTATCGAAGGACATGGTAAAAAACTAGAGCAACATGACAAAGAAATCAGTCGAATCAACGATAATTTGTTAGAGATGCAAAAAGGCATGAATGAGGGCTTGGCGAGAGTTGACGAATCTAATAAGTTTTTACGTGAACAGAATATGCGTCAATCAGAACAAAACGTCGATATTTTAAACGCGGTTTTAAATCGCAATGAAAAATCGGAAGAAAGAAATTATGCACTAAAGATGCTTGATAAAACGAACATGTGGAAGATGATTTTTGGGATTGGCGCTTCTGCAGGAGTGGTTTTTGCATTTGTATTAGAATTAATAAAATTTTTCGGAGGAAAATAACATGATTTTAAAAGATAAACAATATCAAATCATTAAGTGGGGAGTGCTAACGGTATTACCTGCTTTATCTGTACTTGTAGGAGCGTTAGGGCAAGCTTACAATTTCGTGTATACAGATTTAACCGTCTTAACAATCAATGCCGTAGCGGTATTCTTAGGAGCTGTGACAGGCGTTAGTCAATTAAACTACAACAAGAGTAAAGAGGATTAGCGATTGCTAGTCCTTTTTTCGTACTAAAAACTAGGAGGAGATTTAAATGGTAGAAAAAGACTTATTAAAACCGACAGAAACAGTAGATTTTGAGCAAAAAAAATATGAACAAAATATCAAAGAAAACACGTTTAATCGTGGGTCTGACGGAAAGGATGGTAAATAATGAGTTTAACAATCACACAAGTCAATTTACCGCAATCACAATACAACACTAAATGCCCATTTGCGATGGATCCTGATGGAATTACAATGCACAATACTGCAAATGATGCTAGCGCAATGGCAGAAGTATCATACATGCAAGGAAATCCTTACGAAGTTTCTTTTCATTATGCAGTCGATGACATTCGTGCAGTACAAGGTTTACCTTTAAACCGTAATGGATGGCACGCTGGTGATGGTGGAAGTGGCAAAGGTAATAGAAAAACAATTGGCGTAGAAATTTGTTATTCGAAAAGCGGTGGCACTCGTTTTACGAAAGCAGAGAAAAATGCGGCTGAACTAGTTGCTCGAATCCTTAAATCAAAAGGATGGGGAATCAACAAAGTTGGGAAACACCAAGACTATTGGCAAGGTACTTACTATAAATATTGTCCACATCGTACGTTAGACCTTGGTTGGCAAAGATTTTTAAACATGGTGCAGGCAGAGCTTAACAAACTAAATGGTAAAGGTACCAGCACATCTAAACCAACAACTAAAAGTTTTGAAAAAGGCGATCAAGTAAAAGTAATTGATGCGTTATACAAAGACTCGACAGGAGTTGGTCGTTCCACTGCTAGCCGTGGTAAGCAAGGTACTATTCAAAAAATCGCAAAAAAGGGTAAGAAGTATCACATTGTTGGAAATGGATTTAGTGGCTGGGCGCACGAAAACGATATTGAGTTAGTCAAAGATGCCTCACCGATTTTTGACATCAATAACTACCACACAACCAAATTTGCGCAAATTAAGCTAGTCAAGGACGATTATGCTTATAAAGAGGTATCGCTAAAAAATCGAGTTGGAAACAAAGTCAAAAAAGGTACTATCCTTACTGTTACCAATATTGAGTACAGCGGTAAATATCCACGTTTTAAACTTAAATCTGGATTGTATATCACTACTCGTAAAGATACAGTAGCTAAGTATAAATAAAAAATGTAAATAGGTCATTTATCTTATGTAAAAGCGGTGTAGCCTTAGTTGGTTACTCCGTTTTTTTGTTTGTAGCATATTTTGCTTCTAATTTTCTTCTAGCTTCGACTGCTCCTTCTAAAGTTTCGAAATCACCACCTAAATATTTCTTGCCTTTAACATATATATATGCACTGTAAATGTTTCTTTTTTTACTATAGGAAACACCATTAAATCCAGTGGCACTATCTGATCGCGCTTTTCGTTTGTACTTAGATTTTTCTTGGAATTTAGTCATTTTTTCTTTTGTCTCTTCTGAAAAAACACGATTTTTCACAATTTCGCTATGTAAACATCCACAGCTTTTTGTTGTTCCAGTTTTTAAAGTGGAGTATTGTATTTCTTTTGGTTTACTTCCACAATCGCATTGGCACAAAAAATAACGACTATTTCTACGAGGCGCAACTTCTTTGATGACTGTCAATCTAGAACCTTCAATCCGCTGACCAGGTTTTAATAATTCTTTTTTCTTCGCCATAGTGGTATCACCTCATAAACAGTGCGTAGTCAATCAATAATTTTACGTAAGTTGGGTATTTTCTGTTTCCGAGTTCCCAATCTTGTAATGTGCGATAAGGGATAACCACCAGATTTGCCAATCCATCACGACTAAGGTCAATGCGTTCACGATTTTCTTTAATTGTAGATGTTGCCAACTCATAAATGGCAGGTAGTATAGTAGATGGTTCAAACTCTTCCATCCACTCTTGCCAACCTCGTTCTGCAATGTACATATCTATCTCCTCATACTCCAAAGCTTCTGAGTATAGTTGTTTAAACAGTTCAAATTTCATTTGTTTTCCTCTTTTCTTTTGTTAGGTAGGTGCTCTTTTTCCAATACTAATCTGCCTTTATAATAGGCTTCCTCAGCAGTTTTAAAGCCATATTTAAAGTAATTTTTTCCATTGACCTTAATTCTAGCTTGGTAATTATTAGGCCCTTTTTTTACCACGCCTTTATATCCAGACGTGTTGTTTCTATTTGGCTTGTCTGTAAAAAACTGTACAGCAACACCATCCACTTTTTGATTTTGAAGCGCGTGGCGTAAGTGTTCGTAATTTCCTTTGGGCTGTCCTTTTAGGTTCCGTTTGTCCTGTTCTCGTTTGAGACAACCGCAACTATTTATGTCTCCATCTAAAAGTTGAGAAGCGTGGCGATAAACAATCGTTTTATCAACACACGAACACTGACATTTCCAAACAACACTCCCTCGATTACGTTTGTCGGTCGGTTCTAAAGCGGTCAATCTACCAAATTTCATGCCAGTTAAATTTTTAGTTTCATTCGGCATGTCTTCACTCCTTTTTATAAGTAGAGAGGGAAAAACCCTCTCAATAGTTGTCAGCTTCTCTCCAAGGACTAAAGAACCCGAATGTTCCGATTTGTTGAAGTATGTCATCATCTTCATCGGGTTCTACTCCCCACCAGTCGGCGATTAAAATTTCGTTGTCATCTTGATCTAAGATTTTGACTGACGATTGATTATAAGGTAATCCTTCTTGATTGATTTCTTCTGCTAGTTCCCAAACGTTATTAGCTTCTCTTTCCTCGATATTTCCTTGTCCGTAGTTTACTGTAAATTGTTTCATATTAAATCGCTCCATTTCTTATTTTATGTTATTATAGAGCTAAAGGTTTTAGCCTTTAGCAATTACTTAACTTTGGTCGGTTGGGTGATTGCTTTTTTATTACGAAAAAATAGCTGTTACTTCTTGTTGACTTAATGGAATCATTTGACCGTTTTCGAATTTTCCAAAACGTTGTTCGCGACTTTCTTTCCAGTTATAAACTTTTCCGTTTTCCAAAGTGAATTCGTGAGAAGTTGTTCCACGATTTGGAGCTGGAATGAATTTTCTGTTTAAACCAAATTTTTCGCTTAATCCATCTACGATTGCTAAATACATTGGTTGGCGTTTAGATCCAGTTAGGTAGATTGTGTTACCTTCTACACCTTGCAAGCCATTTGCATTGATGTAATCAACTTTTGCAACTCTCCATGCTTGTTTCATTGCAGCGCTGATATACTCAATTGCTTTTCCACCTTTATTGTTCGCCCAAGTTCTAGCTAATCTCCAAGCCATTTCCATAATTGATTTTACGTTAAATTTTTTCATTTTCTTTTCCTCCGTCTCTTTATCTTATATACCTATTATATACGCATTGCGTACAAAAGTAAAGGGTTTTGTGTAAAAAAGTTTAAAATAAAAAAAGACCTGTTGCCAGGTCTAAACAATTATCTTATCGTCATCAATTTTATAGCCAAACATGATTAACTTTTCTTCACCGTCCCAAAACGTGATTTGACGCTTTTTGTTGAGCATCAATTTAGTAAGTAAGTCTTTAATCAACAAGGGTTGTCTATGTGCTTCTTGGTACAAAACTAGATTTCCTACTCCGTCTATATCAATAGTAGTAAAAGGGATAATCTGTTTGTCTTTATTATAGTAGATACCTTCATACTCAGTTGTAAAAACTTTTGTACTTAAAGCAGTTAACAATTCTTGTGCTCTCATGAAGACACCATGCCTTTATTTAATACACAGTAACGTTTAACAACAAATTGTTTCCTACTATTATATATACCACTGACAACAATTTCGGAATCTTCCATGATATCATACATAAAATTAAGACTGTGTTGCGCAATCAAACAGTTGATATCACCGACGTTAAATCTGACAAGAGGGGAGGCAGACAGCTTTAAAACTTTGATTTTACTAACAGTACCTTTAATTGTTTGCATAGATATCACTCCTACAATAGATTAATTTAGTACGATTATACAAACGTATGTTCGTTTAATCAAGCGAACAAATTATTAAGATTGATGGTATAATAGTTAAAAATAACTAACAGAGGTGTACCATGAATCCGTACAAAGAACTTATTCAAAGACTTGTAGATGGCGAAATAGAAGAGATAAAGGTTGAACGAGAAAATGTAATGACATTTATAGAAGCGTGGAAAGAACGTGAAGATAGAAAATATATTGTCGGTGAAGCAGCACATCACGGAAATGTTACTTATCGTTATGATCCAACAGTATTATAAAAAAAGAAGGCTCCTAAATCGGGCCTTCTTTTTTTTATTTTTGCCAACATCTATTTCAATGTTGGCAAAATGTTGGCAAAACTCTTTTAAATAGTAATTATTTATCATTTAAAAACTAGTAAAAAGTTGATGTGACTTACTTTGCATCATCATCCATCTTAAGAACTGCCATGAAGGCGTCTTGTGGAACTTCGACTGAACCGATTTGTTTCATTCGTTTTTTACCTTCTTTTTGCTTCTCAAGTAATTTACGTTTCCGAGAGACGTCACCGCCATAGCATTTTGCTAAAACATTTTTACGCAGGGCTTTAATATCCGAGCGAGCAACAATTTTTTGTCCAATAGCAGCTTGAACAGGAACTTCAAATTGTTGACGAGGAATCAGTTTTTTCAACTTTTCAACGATTGCTTTTCCACGTTCAAAAGCGAAATCACGATGGACGATAAAGCTTAGAGCGTCTACTTTTTCGCTATTTAATAAAATGTCCATTTTCACTAGACGACTTGTTCGGTAACCAGACATTTCGTAATCTAAAGAAGCATAGCCTTTAGTACTTGATTTTAACTTATCAAAGAAATCAAAAACAATTTCTGATAAAGGAATTTCATAAATAACATTTACACGGTAATCATCTAAATAGTCCATTGTCACAAAATCACCACGTTTACGTTGTGCTAATTCCATTACTGCTCCTACATAATCATTAGGTACCATAATTTGTGCTTTGACATAAGGTTCTTCCACGCTGTCAATAGTTACTGGTTCTGGAAATTCAGCAGGGTTATCGACAATTACAGTGGAGCCATCTGTTTTATTAACATGATAGATTACTGATGGAGCAGTTGTAATTAATTCTAAATTGAATTCACGTTCTAGGCGTTCTTGAATAACATCCATGTGAAGCAAACCTAGGAAACCACAACGGAACCCAAAACCTAATGCTTGAGAAGTTTCTGGTTCAAATTGTAATGCAGCATCATTTAATTGTAATTTCTCTAATGCTTCACGCAAATCGTTATAACGAGAAGTGTCGATAGGGTAGAGACCACAATAAACCATAGGATTCATTTGACGATAGCCTTCAAGAGCGTCTGTCGCTGGATTATTGGCTAAAGTAATTGTGTCACCAACACGTGTGTCTTGTACAGTTTTAATGGCTGCTGTCACATAGCCAACATCTCCAACCATTAAATAATCACGTTGAATGGCTTTTGGTGAAAAAACACCAACTTCAGTTACATCAAATGTTTTTCCGTTACTCATCATTTGGATTTTATCACCTGGGCGAATAACACCATCCATCACGCGGACATTTAAAACAACTCCGCGATAAGCATCATAAACTGAATCAAAGATTAGCGCTTTTAAAGGTGCTTCTAAATCACCTTGTGGTTGTGGGACGTATTCAACGATTTGTTCTAAAATATCTTCAATACCAATCCCTGCTTTTGCACTGGCTAATACCGCTTCGCTAGCATCGATACCGATAACATCTTCAATTTCTTTACGAACACGTTCTGGATCAGCGGCAGGTAAATCAATTTTGTTAATAACAGGCAAGATTTCCAAATCGTTATCTAATGCTAAATAAACATTTGCTAGTGTTTGGGCTTCAATACCCTGGGCAGCATCAACCACTAGGACAGCTCCTTCACAAGCAGCTAAACTTCTGGAAACTTCATATGTGAAATCGACATGTCCTGGCGTATCAATCAAGTGAAAGATATAAGTTTCACCATTTTTGGAAGTAAAGTTCAATTCAACAGCATTCAGTTTAATAGTAATTCCACGTTCTCTTTCTAAATCCATGGAATCAAGGAGTTGCGCTTGCATTTCTCGTGAACTTACAGTATTCGTTTTTTCTAAAATACGATCAGCTAAAGTCGATTTTCCGTGGTCAATATGTGCGATAATGGAAAAGTTACGAATCTTTTTTTGACGCTTTTTCATTTCTTCTAAATTATGCATGGATAAATTCCTCATTTCTTATAGTCAGCCTTTATATTATACCAACGAAAGTAATAGATTTAAAGAGTTTTGTTATACCTTAAACTGACAAAATTTCTATGAGTTTGTTATACTATAAAAAACAAGAGATGGAGTTGGAATTATGGATAAACCTTTCAATCATAATTTAAAAATTCGCCCAGTTGAAGAAAAAGATGTGGCGCAATTTAATGAATTACTGAGTTATGTCTTTCAAGTGACAAAATCAGACATTGAAGAAAGTGGCTTTGAAAACAAACGAGAAATGATTAAGTCTAAAAAACCAATCTTAGAATTATCAAAAGTCTTTGGATGGTTTAATAATGAGCAATTAGTTTCACAAATTGCGATTTACCCTTGTGAAGTAAATATTCATGGAACACTTTACAAAATGGGAGGTGTAACAGGTGTAGGTACTTATCCTGAGTATGCTGGTCATGGTTTAATGAATGAACTAGTTCGGGTATCCTTAGAGAACATGCGTGAAAATCAACAATGGATTTCTTATTTATATCCGTATAGCATTCCTTATTATCGTCGTAAGGGATGGGAAATCATGTCGGATAAATTGACGTTTAAAATTCGAGATACGCAATTACCTAAGAACGTCAATGTATCGGGGATGGTAGAGCGTCAAGAAGTTGATCATGAAGATGTTTATAAAGTGTATAATCAATTTGCTAAAGAAAACCATGGTGCCTTGCAACGAACAAAGTTTAATTGGGAAGAGTATTGGCGTTATGAGAATGAAGAACAGCGTACAGCAGCAATTTATTATGATGAAGCCGGCAATCCTAAAGGGGTGTTGTTTTATTGGATTGCTGAAGAGGTTTTTCACATTAAAGAGATGTTTTATTTGAATCAAGAAGCACGTAATGGCCTATGGAATTTTATTACTGCACATTTTTCAATGGTTTATTGGATTCAAGGAAATATTTACAAAAATGAACCATTAGCCTTTTTATTGGAAGACGGGCAAATTCGTGAGACGATTGAACCCTATTTCATGGCAAGAATTGTTGATGTTGAAGAATTTCTAAAGGTGTTTCCTTTCAAACCTTTCAGAAAAAACTTCCATTTTGTGGTCAGCGATCCGTTAGCTCAATGGAATAATGGTATCTTTGGTTTAATATGGGAAAACGAACAGTTGCAGGTAGTAAGAGAAGCTGTGGGAGAGCCGGTTTATCTCGATATTCAAACATTAACTTGCTTATTAATGAATTACCGTCGTGCTGCTTACTTAGCTCAAATTGAGCGAATTGATACTGATAAAGAGACATTACGAACATTAGAGCGAATAATCCCTGATATGGCAGCATATTTTAGTGATGACTTTTAAAAAACTTTTATAATTTTGGAGGGAAAACCATGAATATTTATTTTGCAGCACCAATGTTTGCAAAAAGCGATTTAGTTTACAATGCTTATTTAGTAAAAATGATTCGAGAGAGATATCCTGAAGTCAACATTTATTTACCTCAGGAAAATGCAGCAATTAATAATAAAGCAGCTTATGCAGATAGTAAAATGATTGCGTTAGCTGATACAGAGAAAGTTTTAGAAAGTCAGTTGATGATTGCAGTATTAGATGGTATGACCATTGATGCTGGTGTTGCTTCAGAGATTGGGATTGCCTATGCAAAAGATATCCCTATACTAGGATTATACACAGATACGCGTCAACAGGGTGGGGAACATCCTAAAAAGTTGGCTGCATTGCAAACTGTAGGTGAAAATCAGTTTCATTACTTAAATTTATATACAGTGGGCTTAGTTAAACTAAAAGGTGAAATTTATTCATCTGAAGAAGATCTTTTAACAGGCTTGGCTGCGCATATGGAAAGTAGCGAGGCATCCAAATGACATTTGAAACAAAATTAAGACGAAGCTTATTAATTATTGGTTTATTCACATTAGCGTTTAATGTTGGAGAATTATTTTTAGGAGTACCACCACTTGCAGCATTAGTTACTATTATGGAATGCCTTATGGGGATTGCTTTAATTTATGGTCCACAGTTTTTAAAAAGTTTTTTTAAGATTGTCTTTCCACCATCAATTGTTTATTTTTATTGGTTCTTCTTATTACTTTCAGTTTTTATCGGAACCTGTTTGCATATGATGGATATTATCCCATTTTGGGATAAAATTTTGCATATGACTAGTCCAATGATTTTAACCGCTGTAGGATATGGAATAATCTGCACGTTGTTAGGTAGCCTGGATAATGAAGTCAGTGATATTTCACCATGGGTTTTCTTACTGTTTGGCTTTTCATTTGCTGGTGTATGCGGTGTTTTTTGGGAGTTTTGGGAATGGTCATGGGATGCGATAGGCAATATGAATCTACAACGTTACATGACAATCGATGGTGTGGAATTTGTTGGACATGCAGCTTTATCTGATACGATGGGGGATTTGTTAATCAATACGATTGGCGCAGTAATTATGGGTGTATTCTCTTGGAATCAGTATCGCAAAAATACAAAATATTTTGAAGGGTATCAAATTCAAATTCTGAAATAAGAAAAATGACCAGTCTTTTAAAAGATTGGTCATTTTTGTCTACTATAGATTAAAAAGTGAACATGACAATTAATAGGCAGTTAAAATTTTTTTCGTTACAATAGAAGTAGTATTGAAAAGGAGGAGCTACGGTATGACAGAACCAGTTTTAAAAGACCCGAGAAAGATGTATCATACAGGAAAGTTTTCGAAACAGGATCAAGACACTCCAGCCTTAGAAGAAGACATGGTTATTCAACCTGATTGTGGAGAAGAAAGTTACCAGGGAAATAATCGGCTAGAAAATCGCCGGGTATTAATTACAGGAGCAGATTCTGGTATTGGACGAGCTGTTGCCATTGCGTTTGCGAGAGAAGGTGCCGATGTTGCACTTCATTTTTTACCTGGAGAAGAAAAAGATGCGAATGAAGTTGCTGAATACATCAAAAAAGCAGGAAGAAAAGTTGTTTTACTGCCGTATGATTTACGCAATGAACAATCACCACATGAAATTATTAAACAGGCCGTGAAAGAATTAGGTGGTTTAGACACATTGGTTTTAAATGCTGCGCAACAATTCGCTCGTAAATCAATCAGTGAGTTGGGGATTCAACAAGTTAGCGATACCTTTACAGTCAATATTATTGCCATGTTTGCTTTAGTTAAAGAGGCAGAACCTTATTTGCCAGCAGGAGGTGCTATCGTTACAACTACTTCGGTACAAGCGACTGATCCAAGTGACAACTTATTAGACTATGCTGCAACTAAAGCTGCTATTAGCAATTTTACAGTTAATTTAGCAACCCAATTTGCTAAAAAAGGAATTCGAGTTAATGGCGTTGCTCCTGGCCCAATTTGGACACCACTGCAATTAGCTGAAGGACAGCTTCCAGGTGCACTATCTGAGTTTGGACAGGATTCTTTATTAGAACGTGCGGGCCAACCAGTAGAATTAGCTCCAGTATATGTCTTTTTAGCCTCAAATGAAGCTAGTTATGTAACAGCTCAAACCTATGGTGTAACTGGTGGAACTGCGATAAATTTATAGAAACAATAAACGAAGGTCTGACGAATCAGACCTTCGTTTTATTTTGGCGTTTGGTTATTGTGTAGTCGCTGTTCTGCCATTGCAAGTTTTACAATAGGATCTTCTTCAATTGGAACTTTATCCAAATGTTCATCGACTTCGTCATCTTCGGTTACTTGCGGTTTTTCATCCAAATTATATTCTTTTTCGATGTCATCGATTTTATCAAAAGGATTGTGTTCTTTACGTTCTTCCGCCAATTTTTTTAACTTATCATCAGGGTTCGTCATAGTTCATTCCTCCTTTCTTTTATGATAACAAAATAGTGTATAGATGACAAAAGAAAGGGCTTTCTTTTATTTGAAATAGTTTTTATTTTTTAGGTAAATACCAGTTAAGATAGTTAAAATGATGGTGAATAGCATGACAATACCAAAACCTAACGAAGATTTTGCCCAAGGGAGACCACCTGTATTCATTCCCCAAATACCTGCGATAACAGTAGGTATAGACAAAACTAGTGCTGCTGATTCCAGGTATTTCATCAGATGGTTTAAGTTGTTATCAATCATACTGGCAAAAAGACTGCCAATTGTGTTAATTAAATCATGATAAATTTGAACTAATTTTAATGCTTGTTTTTGTTGTAATTTGACATCGTGAATTAGAGCAGGGTTATTTACTTTTTGAAGTAGGCATTCATCTTCCAAAAGTTTATCTAACATTTGATTTTGATCAGCAAGAGTATGATCGATAAAAATAATTGCTCGATCGACATCAGCTAATTGGAACAAGCGTTTACTATCTGTCGTTTGGCGCGCAGCTGTATCCAGGTCATCTATTTCTGTTTTTAATTCTTTTAATCCTGCAATAAAATGACGATAGCTTGTTAAAAGAGCAGTAAGTAAAACTTGTTCAAATGAACGAAACGAAGTTTTTTTTTCTAATAAATGTTGAATAAAATGGCTATTCTTACCAATATAAGTAATTAAAAGATCCTCAGATAATATAAAAGAAATAGGCTCGATTCGTTGTTCAATATTTTGATATTCAGAAGAAAGATTCAATAATACAACTGATATAGGGTTAGATAGCTTAGTGTCTTTTAAATATTCAATACGCGAAACTTCACCTGAATCATCGGCACCGATGAAAATATCATCAGGTAATGAAAAATCTGTTAAAAGCTGTTCGATTGTCGCATCTTCTTCTTGATCAAAAACAAGCCAATTGTGATTTTCGGAGCTTCCGTTTTGTAAACCATGGTCTTTATCAATCGTATAATAAGCTAACATCTACTCACCTCATTTGTTATTTGTTACTGTTAGCATACCATATTTTTCCTGTTAGATAGGATGCATGGACTTGGAAACTAAGTTATACTAAAAACATAGAATGAGAAAGGAATTATCTTATGAAAAATGAACAACACTCCTTTTTTTCAACATATGAAATTGCGTATTTAGCGATGACAGTGGCTGCTTGTGTAGTTGGCAGAACCTTATTTCAATTTATTCCTAATATCCAACCAATGACTGCTATTTTTTTGATTTTAACGTATCAATTAGGGATTTCACGAGGGTTGGTAGTGAATGTTTTGTCATTAATTATTACTAATTTATACATGGGGATGGGGATATGGACGATTTCTCAAATTCTTTCATTCAGCGTTATTATTTTATGTATGGGTCTATTGTGTCGCTGGTCTCTTTTTCGTAAAAAGCGTAGTTTACAAGTGATTTTTAGCGTGATTTCAGGTTTTTTGTATGGTTTTGTTATTGCTGGGATTGATGTGCAAATCTATGGAATCCCCCAATTTTGGCCATATTATTTTGCAGGTTTATATTTTGATTTCTTACATGGCCTAGGCAATGGCGTTTTTTATTTTTTATTAGCTCCGATTTTTCAGCAATTATTTTATCAAATAAAAGAGAAGGCTTAGTTAGGCCTTCTCTTTATTTGTAAGTAGCTCTAAGGTTTCTTCTAGTTCCAAGATGACCTCTTCATCAGTTTCTTTTTCTTGCATTGATTGCAACTGTGATAGATATTGTTCGGGATTTCGCTTTGTTAATTGTCCGATTGCCCAAACTGCTGTCCCGCGAATAACAGGGCGTTGGTCCTCCAAACATTTAACAATGTCAGGAAGTGCTTCACGGCCACCGAGATTAGCAAGAGCAATTAGTGCATTGCGTTGTAAAGGCTTTTTCCCACGCCATGATCCGGCTAAATGCCCAAATTGTGCTTTAAATTGTTTATTAGAAATAGAAAGCATAGGCGTTAGTTTCGGGAAAACTTCATCTGGTTTTGGTTCCATTTCTTTATGAAAATGAAAATCTTTTCCTTTGTTATAGGGACAAACTAGTTGGCAAATATCGCATCCATAAATAGTATTACGGATTTTACGGCGATATTCTTTAGGCATCATGCCTTTGGTTTGTGTCTGATAAGATAGACATTTTTTGGCATTCATTCGTCCATCCCCTAATAAAGCACCTGTCGGACAACCTGTAATACAACGTGTACAATCACCACAACCATTTGGTACAGGGGTATCTGGCTCAAATTGAATATTGGTAATGATTTCACCTAAATAGACAAAAGATCCATATTCTTCCGTAATTAGTAAGCCATTTTTACCAATGAAGCCTAAACCTGCACGCTGCGCAACCGCAACGTCCACTAATTCACCAGTATCAACTTGCGGTGCAAATCGCCAGTTTGCTTCTTCTTGCTCAGAAGCAGCTTCTGTTTTAATATAGTCGATTAAGCGTTCTAAACGGTCTTTTAGAATGTTATGATAATCAATCCCCCAAGATGCTCGAGCAAATTGTCCGCGTTTTTCATCACGAGGGACTTCTTCGTGAATTCGAGTCGGGTATGCTAAAGCAATCGCAATGATACTTTGAGGATTTTCAAACGTCTTTTCAGGATAAATTCGCTCATCAATCACTTGGTGTTCAAAGCCTGAGGTATGACCAGCTTCTCGTTGCTCGATTAAAGAGTCTTTTAAGTATTCGAATGGTTCAGCTGTTGTAAAACCAATTTTATCAATGCCTATTTTTTTACTTTCGGCAATAATTTTTTCTTTTAAGGTTAACATCAAACACACTCCATTTTGTTCATTATCTGCACTAACTATAACATAGATTGTTGGATTCTATCCTAGAAAAACACATTGTTCATCTAAACTTTGCTTCGTATACTAATAGTGAGGAGGGAAACGTATGGAAAATTTTGATTTATTAGAAAAATTATCTTTCGAACGTGTTGCTGGTTCAGCAGAAGAATATCAAGCAATGGCCATCATTAAAGAGGAAGTTGAGAAATATGGTGTTAAAGTTGAACTTGAACCATTTACAATTGATTTTGCAGAAGAAATGAAGGCTACCTTTGAAGTTGTCACTCCAGTTAATGAAATATTTGAAGTAACTGGTGTCGGTATGGGCGGAGTTGGAGAGGTAGAAGCCGAATTCCTTTATATTGATGCGTTAGATTCAATTAATTTGGTACAAGCAAAAAATAAAATTGTCTTGTTTAATGGTGGAATTACGTATGCTTCATATAAAAAAATTATCGAAGCGGAGGTTGCAGGCTTTATTACTTTTAATGGCGACTGTTACGATGAGTACACAGATATTGAAGAACGTTATTTACGTCCAAAATTACAAGAACTTGGGAAAATACCTGGAGTTACGATGAGTATTAACGATGCTGAGAGATTGGTCCGGATGAATCCTCAAAAAGTTAAAATGAATATAATTAGTAAAGAAAACCTGCGAACCTCACATAATATTGTGGCAACAATTCCTGGAGAAAGTCAAGAAGTCGTTGCTTTTACTGCACATTATGATTCAGTTCGGCATTCAAAAGGCGTTTATGATAATGCAACAGGAGTGTTGGCAGTTTTTGACTTTTTGACTCATTTTATAAAAACAAAACCCAAGCGTACGCTGAAATTTATTTGGTGTGGTGCAGAAGAGCGTGGGCTTTGTGGATCAACAGCCTATGTGAAAGCCCATCAGGAAGAATTATCTAATTATCGTTTAGTCATCAATATTGATATGCTTGGTGCCGTTTTGGGACATGATGTGGCATGTGCAACTGCAACAGAAGCTGTGATTCATTTTATTGATTTTGTGGCGAATGAGCTAGGGCATGGAATTAAAACGAGTCAAGGTGTTTATCCAAGTGATTCTACTCCTTTTGCAGACGGTGGCGTGCCTGCTGTGACTTTTGCTAGAGGTGCTGCTCCGGGTGGTCCAGTGATTCATTCAAAAAAAGATGTGATTGATTTTCTAAGTATAGATTCTTTTAATAAAAGTGTTGCTTTTATTGTTGCCTTTGCTTCACGAATTATTAATGCACAAGTCATGCCAATCTCAAGAGAAATTTCAGAAAAGATGAAAGAAGAGCTAGATGTCTATTTATTAAGAAAAGAAAAATGAAAAGAAAATAAAACTTTTTCATAAAAAACCTGCTTCGTTGTAGTCTATTTTCCTAAAAAATGATAAAATAATTAAAATAAAATTTTTCTAAGGGAGAGCAATGTATGACTTTATTATATAGAAGCACACGAGATGCACAAAACATCGTATCAGCTTCGCAAGCAATTCTACAAGGTTTAGCGACAGATGGTGGCTTGTATGTGCCAACGGAATTACCAAAACTTACATTAAATTTTGATGAATTAGCAAAACAAAGCTACCAAGAAATCGCTTTTACTATTATGAGCGCATTTTATCCTGACTTTACAGAAGAAGAATTACGTCATTGTATTAATTCAGCATATGATGAAAAATTTGATGATGCAGCAGTTGCACCTGTAGTAAAAAAAGATAATCAGTATTATTTAGAATTATTCCATGGTTCAACAATTGCTTTTAAAGATATGGCATTATCAATTTTACCGTATTTGATGACAACTTCTGCCAAAAAAAATGGTGTTGATTCAGAAATTGTTATTTTGACAGCTACTTCTGGCGATACAGGAAAAGCAGCAATGGCTGGCTTTGCAGATGTTCCAGGAACAAAAATTATTGTCTTTTATCCAAGAGATGGCGTCAGCAAAATTCAAGAAAAACAAATGGTTACGCAAAAAGGTGACAATACGTATGTTGTGGCCATTGATGGGAATTTTGATGATGCTCAATCAACTGTTAAAGCTTTATTTAATGATGAAGCTTTAAAACAAAAATTAGCAGAAAATGGTAAACAGTTCTCTTCTGCGAATTCGATTAATATTGGTCGTTTGATTCCACAAGTAGTTTATTATGTATACGCCTATGCACAATTAGTCAAAGCTGGAGAAATTAAAAATGGCGAACAAATCAATGTTTCAGTGCCTACTGGAAATTTTGGTAATATCTTAGCAGGGTATTATGCCAAACAATTGGGTGTACCGTTTAATCAGTTGATTTGTGCATCAAATCCTAATAAAGTATTAACGGATTTCTTTCAAACTGGTGTTTACGACCGCAATCGTCCATTTTTTGTTACTTCTTCACCATCGATGGATATTTTGATTTCAAGTAACTTAGAACGTTTAATTTTCCATCTAACAGGCGATGATGTAACAAAAACCAAAGAATTAATGGACCAATTAAGTGTAGCTGGTTCGTATGAAATTACGCCGGAGATGAAAGAAAAATTAGCTGAGTTTTACGGTGATTTTGCAACGGAAGAAGAAACAAAACAAGCGATTAAAAAAGTATATCAAGAAGCTAATTATGTGATTGATCCGCATACTGCCGTGGCAGTAGGTGTCTTAGACAAATATCAACAAAAATCAGATTTACCAGCATTAATTGTTTCAACTGCCAGTCCTTATAAATTCCCTCGTGTAGTTGTTGAAGCTTTAACTAACACTGTAACAGATAAGGATGATTTTGAATTAGTTCATGAATTAAATGAATTATCCAATGTAATAATTCCAAAAGCGGTAACGGAGCTTGATGATGCGCCAATTCTTCATAAGCGTGTGATTGCAGTAGGCGATATGAAAGCCTGTGTGGAAGATATCTTAGGCGTGAACTAATCAATTAAAAATAACGATCCGAATAATAGAGACTGCATTTCAGTTCTATTGCTCGGATCGTTTATTTTGCTTTGCGGCAACTGCATTTATTTTTTCTTCATAACAGTCATGATAGTAAGTGGCACAGTTAATACAATATAACCAATTATACTAACGACTAGCATATATACCCATTGATTTGTAATGGGAAATACGTTTGCCAATAAGATTGCGACAACGATTGAAGCAAAATAGCAAACAAATAACTGAATAAAACGTTTTGCAGACATTTAAAAACCTTCTATCTTTACTAGGATGGTTTTATTGTATCTAATAATCTTTTAAAATTCTACTTTATTTCCCATTTCAAGTCATAAATTAAAGCTGCTCATATTTTTCTTTGCTAGTATCAAATGTCAGCAAAGAGAAACAGTTTTAGTTGAGTTATCATCAGTACATCTGTGTGCATCACTTAAAATTCTTACTTTTGCAAATCAGCTGGAATGAACCAATAATTATCTTGATTTTTTCCTTTTAAAAAATCTGTAAATTCATCAGATTTATAGGCAGCAACAATATCTTTTGCCCATTGTTCATTCGCATTCTGTTTATCGACAGTGACCACTAATTCATATTCTTTTAAAATATCTTCGCTTAATAAACTATTTTCAGCAGGAATTTCAGCACTATACACAATGCTTCCGGGAATTACGCCAAAATCAATATCTTGTAGGCTTCGAGGGATTTGAGCAGAATCCATAGCAACAATATCTAAATCTAAGGTGTTTTCTTTAATATTACTGGTTGTTGCCGCCACTGGTTCAATCGTTTCATCTAGTTTAATCCAACCTGCTTTTTCTAATAGGAGTAACGCCCGAGCAGTGTTGGATGCGTCTTCAGGAATAGCGATTGTATCGCCTTCTCCAACTTGCTTCAAGCTGTCTTTGCGTCCGCCAAAAAGCCCAGCAGGAACTGTTGGAATAGAGACCAAGCCAACTAAATTTGCTTCACTGTTTTCATTAAAGTTTTCTAGATAAGCCGTGTGCTGGTCCACATTGACATCAATTTCCCCTTCATTGAGTGCAACATCTGCTTGTAAAAGGGCATCAAAAGCTGTTTCAGTTACTTGATAACCTTTCTTTTCTAAGATAGGTTTGATACCTTCTAAAAATAATTCACTGTAAGGTCCTGGAGAGGTTCCAACACGAATGTTGGTGCTTTCAGTTTGATTTGTATTGCCACATCCCGATAATAAAAGCACCGTTCCAACTAAACCGACAATCCCACTTAATACTGATTTTTTCATTTAATTTCCTCCTTGTGTAATAAAAAAATCCCTAGAAGAATTCATTCTTCTAAGGATGTACGGATGACATGTTACCACCTTGATTTATGCGCATTTCACAATCACGCAACTCATGAAGTAAAGGTTCTTACTTCTGCTTGATAACGGAAGCATCCGCTTGCGACTATCATGGATGAGTCATCGCAATCACTCCAAAGTCATGTTCACACCTACATTTTCATCTCTTCTCAGCTACCGAGACTCTCTGTTGGAAAAAGGATAGGTGCTACTCTCTTTATCAACGTGTTTGTTGATTTGATTTGAATCATAACAAAGGAAAAATAGCGTGTCAACGGAGATAAGTCTAAATAGCAAGGGTTTCAGAGTTATGATAGCTTTTTGTTATCGTAAAAAAAGACTATCGAATAAACGGATAGTCTTTCAAGTTATTTCTGAAATCAGAGAAAGGAGTATGAGCAATACAATAAATCAATCAAGCAATAATGTACGTAAATCTTTCTGCATATTTTTTGAAATATGCAATGTATTAGTTAGGTAATTGTCCATACTGCCAAATTCATTAGTAACAGTCTGATAAAATGTATCTAAAAATTCCGTCTCAACATTTAGTGCGACATCTAGCGCATCTGTTACTTCTTTAGGAGCGCCATTGTCTTTGGTAAGCTGAATAATTTCTTGATTTTCTTTGACACGTAAGGTATTTGTTTCTAAATAATCTTGATAAATCGTGGATTGCGGGATATCTAATATTTCTAACAACAAAGCGGCAGATATACCAGTTCGATCTTTTCCTGCAAAACAATGAAATAAGAAACTATTTTTTTCTGAGACACTTAAGGCAGCTTCAATCATTTTTGAAAAACCAGCTTGAGCACCAGGATTTATCGTCATTGTATGATAAATTTCATGCATGTACTCACGTGCTCGTTCGGCAGAGCCAATTTTAATAAAATCTCCTAAACTTGCACCTTCATCATTGATATTTTGGAAAATATCAATATGGATATAATCTATGTTATTAAATGCTTTATCCGGTCGTTCAATCACTTCTTCTTGGGAGCGCAAATCTACAATTTTTTCCAATTGATAGTTGTTAATTAATTGCGCTTGTTCCTCTAGAGAAATACGTGAGAGTTCGCCTGATCGTAATAATTTTTTAGGTAAAATAGTTTGACCTTGGCGATTGACTAATCCGCCTAAATCTCGAAAATTTGTAATAGTTTTCATTAGTTGGCCTCCTTTATATCAATTTACTAATTATTTATATAGAGTATCATAACATAATTTAAAAAAGTGTGAGCTAAAAATAATTTTGAATATTTATTATAAAATGATTATAATGGATGTGTTTACAACGTATTAAAATTTGAAAGGACGTGGGGAAATGGTTAAAAAATTTCCGGAGAACTTCTTGTGGGGTGGAGCTACAGCTGCAAACCAATATGAAGGAGCCTATGATGCAGATGGAAAAGGTTGGTCAGTTCAAGACGTAACGCCAAAAGGTGGTTTTGGACCAATTACTGATGAGCCAACAGAAGATAATTTAAAATTAGTTGGAATTGATTTTTATAATCACTATAAAGAAGATATTAAATTGTTAGCAGAGATGGGTTTTAAAGTTTATCGTACGTCTATTGCATGGTCACGTATCTTTCCAAAAGGAGATGAAAGTGAGCCAAATGAAGCTGGCTTAGCTTTCTATGATAAAGTATTTGATGAATGTTTAAAATATGGTATTGAGCCCTTAATTACAATTTCACATTATGAAACGCCATTACACTTAGCTCGTAAATATGACGGTTGGACAAATCGTAAATTGATTGATTTTTATGAAACATATGTGCGTACTATTTTCACACGTTATAAGGATAAAGTGAAGTATTGGTTAACCTTTAATGAAATAAATTCTGTTTTACATGCACCTTTTATGAGTGGGGGAATTGCAACACCTCCAGAAAAATTATCAAAACAAGACTTATACCAAGCAATTCACCATGAATTAGTGGCAAGTGCCCTGGCAACTAAGATTGGTCATGAAATTAATCCAGATTTCCAAATTGGTTGTATGGTTTTGGCAATGCCTACTTATCCGATGACCCCTAACCCAGATGATGTAGTAGCAAAATTAGAAGCGGATCGTCAAAACTATTTATTTTCAGATATTCATGTACGTGGAAAATATCCGAATTACATTAAAAAGTATTTTGAAAATAACAACATTGAAATTCAATTTGCTGAAGGTGATGAAGAGTTATTAGCAACACACACTGTGGACTTTATCTCATTTAGTTATTATATGAGTATCACAGCAACTGCAACACCAGAAAAGTATGAACGCGGTCGGGGGAATATCTTAGGCGGTTTCCCCAATCCATATTTAGAAGCTTCTGATTGGGGTTGGCAAATTGATCCTAAAGGGTTATATGTTGTCTTAAATGAATTTTATGATCGTTACCAAGTACCATTATTTATTGTTGAAAATGGGTTAGGAGCTGCGGATAAATTAATTGAAGGAGCAGATGGAGAATTAACGGTTATTGATGATTACCGAATTGATTATATGAATGATCATTTGGTACAAGTTGGTAGAGCAATTGAAGATGGCGTAGAAGTAATGGGATATACTTCTTGGGGATGTATTGACTTAGTAAGCGCATCGACTGCCCAAATGTCAAAACGTTATGGTTTCATTTATGTTGATCGCAACGATGACGGTTCAGGTTCATTAAAGCGTTACAAGAAAAAAAGCTTTAACTGGTATAAAAAAGTGATCGAAACAAATGGTGAAAGCTTGAGAGAAAAATAATTGTTAAGCACTTCCTAGTTTTAGGGAGTGTTTTTCAATCGCAGGGAGAAAAAAGGGATGACCAAAAAATTATTTGAACCAATTGAATTTCGAAATTTAAAATTAAAGAATCGTATTGTGATGTCGCCGATGTGCATGTATTCCGCAGAAAACGGAGAAG
The DNA here is from genome assembly GCF_058216475.1 of Enterococcus sp. AMC2644. Classification (NCBI taxonomy): domain Bacteria; kingdom Bacillati; phylum Bacillota; class Bacilli; order Lactobacillales; family Enterococcaceae; genus Enterococcus; species Enterococcus sp. AMC2644. Next base: position 86,727 of record NZ_CM177095.1, on the reverse strand, counting down.
TAACGCCTTGGCATGTTACGCATTATGCTTCACGTGCGGTAGGACAAGTGGGTTTAGTAATTCTAGAAGCTACAGCAATTAAACCAGAAGGGCGTATCAGTGTGAATGACTTAGGTATCTGGTCAGATCAACAGATTAAAGGATTACAAAAGATTACAAACGAGGTGAAAGACAGTGGTGCTGCTGTGGGCATTCAATTAGCACATGCAGGCAGAAAAGCTGAACTACCTGGAACGATTTTTGCACCATCAGCAATTGCATTTGATGCGCAGTCAAAAACACCACAAGAGATGACTGTAGCAGATATTCAAGACGTTGTCACAGCCTTTCGTCAAGCGGCAATTCGTGCTCAAAAAGCGGGCTTTGATATGGTGGAAATCCATGCAGCACATGGGTATTTAATTAATGAATTTTTATCACCTTTGGCAAATCATCGTAAAGATGAATATGGTGGCTCTTTAGAAAATCGTTATCGCTTGTTAAAAGAAGTTGTTTATGCGGTTCGTGAGGTGTGGGATAAAGCTCTTTTTGTGCGTATATCCGCTAATGATTATGTAAAAGGTGGTATGACACCAACTGACTATGTTCCTATTGCTCAATGGTTAAAAGCGCAAGCTGTAGATTTAGTTGATGTTAGTTCAGGTGCTGTTGTGTCGACATCGATTGACGTTTATCCAGGATATCAAGTTCCATTTGCAGAATTGATTCGTAAAGAAGCTGAAATACCAACTGGAGCTGTCGGTTTAATTCAAACAGGGATACAAGCAGAAGAAATTTTAAAAAATGAACGCGCTGATTTAATTTTTTTAGGTAGAGAGCTGTTACGCAATCCTTATTGGGCATATCAGGCTGCCAAGGAACTGCATACAGAAATAGAAGGACTTGAGCAATATCGTCGTGGTTGGTTGTTTTAACAAAAAAAGCTTGTCAGGCGATTGCTGACAAGCTTTTTGATTATTCTACAGTAACGGATTTTGCTAAGTTACGAGGTTTATCAACATCGTAACCACGTTGTAAAGTAGCGAAATAAGCGATTAGTTGTGTCGGGATAACAGAAACTAGAGAAGTTAATAATGGGTGTACATTTGGTAAAACTAATTGATCAGTTGGCTTCGCTAAATCTTCACTAACAATCACAACCGTTTTTGCACCACGACTTTCAACTTCTTTTAGGTTACCACGTGTATGAGCACCTGTATGAGCTTCAGTGATGACCCCGATAACTGGTGTACCATCTTCAATCAAGGCAATAGTTCCATGCTTTAATTCACCCGCTGCAAAACCTTCTGCTTGGATATATGAAATCTCTTTTAATTTTAAAGAAGCTTCGCAGGAAACATAATAATCATTTCCACGACCAATATAAAAAGCATTCCGTGTTCCTGTCAAATAGTCTTCTGCTAATTGTGAAATCATCGCTTTTTCACTAATCATTGTTTCCATAGCAGAAGCAACCAATGCTAATTCATGGAAGACATCAAATTCTTGGGCAGCTGCGATTTGTTTAACTTCACCAATACCTTTAGCAAATAAAGCTAAAACAGCAATTTGTCCAGTATAAGCTTTTGTTGAGGCTACGGCAATTTCTGGACCAGCATGTAGTAATAAAGTGTATTTTGCTTCACGTGAAAGAGTTGAGCCAGGCACGTTTGTAATAGTTAATGAAGGATGGTTTAAACGATTAATTTGTACCAATACTTGACGACTATCTGCTGTTTCACCACTTTGTGTTAAGAAAATGAAGAATGGTTTTTGCGACAATAATGGCATGTTGTAACCAAACTCACTTGATAGGTGAACTTCAACAGGAATTTCTGTTGTTTTTTCAATCAATTGTTTGGCAGCTAAACCAGCATTGTAACTAGTTCCACAAGCAACGATGTAAATACGATCACTAGTAATGACTTCATCAACTAATTCTTGATCTAATTTAGTTTCGCCATTCTCTGCTTGATATTCTTGAACCAAGCGACGCATAACGGCAGGTTGTTCATCGATTTCTTTTAGCATGTAATAAGGATAGGTACCTTTTTCAATATCTGTTAAATCCAACTGTGCTTCATAAGATTCGCGATAAACATTGTTCCCTTTTTCGTCTTCAATTTGGATACCTTCAGCAGTCACAGTAACCATTTCGCCATCAACAATTTCCACAAAATGACTTGTTTGATCCAACATTGCTAAAGCGTCACTACAAATAACGTTAAAACCATCACCTAGACCGATTAATAGTGGGCTTTTATTTTTGGCAACGTAGATTGTTTCGCCGTCCTCTTTGTCCACTAAAGCAAAAGCATAGGAGCCTTGAATAATTGTTAGGGCTTTTTGAAAAGCTTCTTTTGTTGAAAGTTGTTCATTTTCCATTAGAGTTGCAACTAGATGAACGGCAATTTCAGTATCTGTTTCACCATAAAAGGTATCATCTGTTAAGTACATCTGACGAATTTCTTCAAAGTTTTCAATTACACCATTATGAACAAGGACCAAGCGACCATTTTGTGAAGTGTGTGGATGGGCGTTCTCTTCGGATGGTTTTCCATGTGTTGCCCAACGAGTATGACCAATACCGATTGTTCCGTTAACTTCTTCTGTCATTTTTTCTTCTAAATTTTTAATACGACCTTGTGCTTTAATTAAATGGTTGTTTTGTTTGTCAGAAACAAATAAACCTGCTGAGTCGTACCCACGATACTCTAAACGTTCCAATCCGCTAATAATAATTTTTTCTGCATGTTCTTTTCCTACGATTCCTACAATTCCGCACATAATGAGTTTCCTACTTTCTTTTTGTCATTATGTATTTCTAACTGCACGACAAGTTTTTTGTGAAGACTTCACAGCCTTTTTTGTACTTGTCTGTAGAGTGCAGACCCTAGAGCCACCCGCCGAATATTCGATAAGCTCTGTCCTCGTCATCTATTAAATGTTTGGTAATAGATCTGGCGCTTTTAATTGGTATAGTCTTTTGATAGTTGATGTTTTTTTAGAAATACATTGGTAATCATATACATAATCGCGTTATAAGTCAATAAAAAAATAAATAAAATTAAATTGGTCTAAAAATAAAGGTATTAAAAACGCAAGAAAACAGGTTTTCTCTATCAAAATTTAAGCGAATTCGATACAATAAGAGAGAAAGAGGGGATTGTATGTCAGAAGTTCAAGCAATGACTTTTAAAGAGTTAAAAGAAATTGTACAGAAGTTAGAAAATGCGAATATATCTGATGAGACAAAAGTCATGTTAGATACTGGTTGGGATAGCCTACAAGAAATTTTGCCAGAATCAATTCAAGTTAAGAAATCACGTTCGTTTAAAGTGCAAGATGTCTTAACAGAAGAATTTTTTGGAGGATATGCATTGGTTGAAAAAGCAGAAAAAATGAATGCAGATGGACCAATAGAAGAAGTAATTGTCATTGAAAATTTATATTGATAAAGGAGGCTGTCAATGAATACAAGGAGATGGGTTGCGGTAGCAATTGCCGTTGGATTATTTATTTTTTCAGGAATTGCAGTGTTAATAAAGCCTAAACAAGAGGAGACGGATACTCTAAGTGGTTTAAATGCCCTGCTTTATGGAACCAATGAACTAGCTGAGTATGTGGTTGAACCTGGAGATGAGCAGCAGCGAATTGCGCATCTTTATGTAGAAGGTGAAATTTCTGATACAGGTAGTAGTCTGTTTGCAACAGAAGGATATAATCACCAAGTTTTTTTAGAGCAGTTAAAACAAATTCAAAATGATCCAACGATTGCTGGTGTACTATTAGAAGTAAATTCACCAGGCGGGGGCGTCTATCAAAGTGCAGAGATTGCTAAAGAAATTCGTAAAATTCAAGAATTAGATGTGCCAATTTACGTAACAATGACGCAAATGGCTGCAAGTGGTGGTTACTATATCTCCGCCTCGGCTGATAAAATTTTTGCCACAGAGGAAACAATTACAGGCTCTATTGGTGTCATTATGAGCGGAATCAACTATGCGGGATTATTTGAAAAATTAGGTATTGAGGATGCGACTTATAAAAGTGGTGCATTAAAAGATGTCGGTTCTGGTGCAAGAAAGCCAACAACTGCTGATAAAGAAGTATTGCAAACATTTGTAAATAATTCCTATAATCGTTTTGTAAAAATTGTCTCAGAAGGTCGTCAAATGCCAGAAGAACAAGTGCGGAAAATTGCGGATGGTCGTATTTATGATGGCCAACAAGCTCTGGATAATGGCTTGATAGACGCGTTAGGTTTCCCAGAAGAAGCACTTGAAGCATTACGAACAGAGCAACAACTAGAAAATGCTGAATTAATTGAATATGAGCTTTCAGCAACGGGTTTTGCAAATACTTGGTTTGGCTCAAAATTAGCTGAGGTTCAAGGGTTGAAACCATCTGAAAGTAGTCGAGTGTTGAATATTATTGAAAGTATTGGCACACCAGATGCCCCGAAACCTTTATATTATTATGGAGGTGAATAATATGAATCCGTTGGAAGATAAGAAAAAATCAGCTACTCCTGATCATCCAGATGATTTTTATCAACAAATACTCACTTCTTTTAAAGAGAAAGAATATACAGAAGAAGAGATTGAACAGAAACAAGTAGCGTGGAAACGTTTTGAGGAATCATCCAAAGAACCACCAATCAATGACTTTCCCACCTATTTTTATGCGGGGTTTTGGATTCGCTTTTGGGCATTTTTAATTGATATTCTCTGTATTTCTGCTATTACCGAAATTTTAATTAATGTCATTTTTCGAGCGTTACACTTACCAATATCTACCTCATTATTTAGTGTTTATGGATTATTGAGTATAAGCATCTATTTAGCTTATTTCACATTACTAACGAAATTAAATCATGGTCAAACCATTGGGAAAATGATTTTTGGGATTCGAGTAATTGCTTTGAAAGAAGAAGAACTTTCTTGGCAAACGGTCCTAGTCCGTGAAGTTGCTTGCCGTTTTGTTTTACAAGCAAATCCGTTTTTATATTTAGGTTATTTACCTACGGCTTTTACTAAACGTAAACAACATGCAGGTGATTACTTAACAGATACGAGTGTGGTGACGTTAAATATGATTAAGGCTTTTAATAAGCAAGTTCAAATTTAAGCCATTCTGACTTGAATAAAGATAGAAAGATACCCGAGCTATAAAGTGGATTTGCGATTCAAAGCAAACTCTTAATAGTTCGGATATTTCATTCTTAAAGTAACTCAAGCGACCATTCTACTTATATTTGAAAAGAAAGAAGGTAATAGAATGTCAGAAATTTTATCCTTTCCTAATGAAGCTGAACGCTTATGGGTAAATGGAAATAAAAAAATCGAAGAACAAGAATTTTTAACAGCTAAACGATTATTCGAACAATTGTACCAATTAGAACCGACCTTCCGACACTGCCAAAGATTAGTAGAAACTTTGCAAAATTTAGGTGAATTTACAAAAGCATTGGAATTAGCTGAAGATTATTTAGAAGATTTCTTGAATAATCCAACTAGTTTTGAAATGTATTTGCGTTTATTGATGTTAGATGGTCAATATTTAGCTGTACATAGCTGGTTGCAACAGACTTCATTGCCTTTGAACGAACTGAGACAAGATTTGGAAAAATTAGAATTTGCTCAAGAAGTTATCGGGACTAATGAGCAAGTGGTGAAAAAGCAACAATTGCAACAGTGGGAGAGTAGTGGATATCCAGTGCCTCAGAAAGACTGGAATGAATGGTTGAAAAACAGTTCATTTTCTAATTTCTTGCGGATGTGCCAAGAATTTCTACCGATAGCGCAAAATCCTTTTATAATTCCTAAACTTGTAGAAGAGTTAGTGAAAATTGGAGCAGATGATGAAGTGATGATTCATGGCAAAATAGTTCATCTTTCTGAATTAGTCTTATTAGAAAAAACAGCTACGTTGCAAGAAGTGTATAAATTATTGAAGAAAAAGGCATTAAAAGATGTTCAATTAGAAGAAATGCTTATTGCTGAAATCCAGGCACATTTTGCTTTGATGTATCCTTTTTTACCTGATGAATCCGATGTCGCATTATGGTTAGAAAGCTATTTATTAGAATATAAAAGCCTCTTTGGCGATGAAACAGCTGCTGAACAATTGCAAAACTATGAAAGAATTCAATTGAAAAAGCAGGAGCTTAGAGAAATTTATCAAAAATTGCTGTAGAAAAATTGGAAGTTGCATTCAAAATGTTTACATTTTTCAAGGCATAGTGTACTATTTAAAGGTATGCATGAAACTATTTCATATGTAAATTTATTTGTTAATTCGGAGGGAAATACATGACTGCAAAATGGGAAAAAACAGGCACCAATAATGGTGAATTAACTTTTTCAATTGCTCAAGAAGAAATTCAAAAAGGCTTAACAACAGCCTTCAATCGTGTGAAAGGAAACCTTAGTGTACCAGGGTTCCGTAAAGGTAAAGTATCTCGTACAGTATTTAATCGTATGTACGGTGAAGAAGCATTATATGAAGATGCTTTAAACGCTGTATTGCCAGAAGCTTATGAAGCAGCTGTCCAAGAAGCTGGTATTGATCCAGTAGCTCAACCTAAAATCGATGTTGAAAGCATGGAAAAAGGTGAAGCTTGGGTAATTAAAGCTGAAGTAACAGTTAAACCTGAAGTTAAGTTAGGCGAATACAAAAATCTAACTGTTGAAAAACAAGATAGTGAAGTAACAGAAGAAGATGTGGATGCTCGCTTAAAACGCGAACAAGAACAACAAGCTGAATTAGTCATCAAAGAAGACGCTGCTGTTGAAGGTGATACAGTAGTGATTGATTTTGAAGGATTCTTAGGCGATGAAGCTTTTGAAGGTGGAAAAGGCGAAAATTATTCACTTGAATTAGGTTCAGGTTCATTCATCCCAGGTTTTGAAGAACAATTAGTTGGTAAAAAAGCTGGCGATAACACAGAAGTAACTGTTACTTTCCCAGAAGATTACCAAGCAGAAGATTTAGCTGGTAAAGAAGCTGTCTTCAAAGTAACTGTACATGAAGTAAAAGGTAAAGAAGTTCCAGAATTAGACGATGAATTTGCAAAAGATGTTGACGATAGCGTTGAAACTTTAGCAGAATTAAAAGAAAAATTCCGTGCTGAAATCCAAGAAAATAAAGAAAAAGCAGCGAAAGAAGCCGTTGAAGAAGCAGCTATTCGTCAAGCGGTTGAAAATGCTGAAATCGTTGAACTACCACATGTAATGGTTCACGATGAAGTTCACCGTGCAATGGATGAATTCTTAAATAACATGCAACGCCAAGGGATTAACCCAGAAATGTACTACCAATTAACTGGTTCTACTGAAGCTGACTTACACAAACAATTCGAAGGCGAAGCTGATACTCGTGTGAAAACTAACCTTGTAATTGAAGCTATCGTGGCTGCTGAAGGCTTAGAAGCTACTGAAGAAGAAGTTGAAGCAGAAATTAAAGAATTATCAGAAGCTTATAACATGCCAGAAGCTCAAGTACGTCGTGTACTTACAGAAGACATGTTAAAACATGACATCAACATGAAGAAAGCTGTAGATTTAATCACTTCTACTGCTGTTGAAGCATAATTTTAAGTTCAAAACGATTTGGTTTTTTGACTCTTTGTCAATAAGAATTGATGAGTTAGACTGAAGGAAATCCAAAACAGAAAGTGAAAGCTTCTGTTTTGGATTTTTTTTGTTTACTTTAATCAACTGATTGAGTAGCAAGCTTCTTATTTTCATATTCTTAAATGATTTAAATCCATAAGATACGCATTTTAGTGTTTTTGTATGTGTATTCTTCGCGTCTATTTTGCTATTGGAATAAGGAGAAATCAGGGCATTACGAATCCCTTCTTCATGATTTAAAAGATTTTATAGAGGTTGACTGTAAATGTCTCATCTAATCTTTAGAGACGTTTTTTTGATAGGATTATTTATAGAACATATCGTCCTCTCAGTAAATTATTTTGTTGTGATTTAATCATACAGAAGAATGATATGTTTTGATATCTAAAGTGAATGAAGGGGGCTGGCGAATCCTTTCTGATTCATCAGCCCCTATAGTGCAGTGCTTTTTTTTGCTAATCAATATTTACTAAATGAATGAGTAAAGAGGTATTAGCTGAACTTAGTTTTTGGAGGCAATGAGGTTTTAGTGTAGTGAGTTTATTTTTAGGCATCCAGCGAATAAGTTCTTCTTCAGACTCGCTCATATACCCTTCTTTAGTTGAAATTGTGCCACGATAGACGTAGAGCAATTCATGATACTGCTTTTTTTCCTGTTGAAAGAAATTTTCGATAATTGCCCACAGCTTTGCTTCCATTAATTGCTCACCAGTTTCTTCGAATATTTCACGACAAATCCCTTCTAATGTTGTTTCAGAAAATTTAAGACGACCACCAGGTAAAGAGATAGTACCATCGGGATACATAGCTACGAGTAACTGGTTTTCTTTTTCAATCCATGCGGCAACGCGGATATTCAGTTTTCCACCTGCTATTTCAAGTGTTAAATCATCCATAAAAAAAACCTCCTTTTAAGTAAGTCATTTTTATCATATTCTTAAATAAATTAAAAGACAATATTTCTTTGTTTTTACAAAAACAGGGAACAGTTTGCTTTTCATCGTTTTGTTACGGTATAATTCTATAGTGATAATTATTTTTGTTTCGTTTAAAGGAGTGTGCAAACATCAAATTAAAAAAACTTGGAATAATTTTCCTGGTGCTTGCCATTGGCAGTGGTATCTATTCTCAAAAAACAAGAGATGTACAAGAGACCCAAGCAACTATTAATGAAACAACCAATTCTAGTCGTGAAGAAACTTTAGAAACAGCAATACCATCTTCAAGTAGTTTTCAAGAGAATTTATTGGATGACAGTGAGCTGTTTGCTAGCGCTGAAAAAGTTGCATATGGAGTGTATTATTTTAACGAAAAGAAAGAACTATCCCATTCTAAAGAAGAGCCTTTTGTCGCTGCTAGTGTGATTAAAGTATTTATCATGGAATATGTTTATAAGCATCTAGATCGTACCTTGGAGATTTCTGGCTACCCGATTGAGGAATTAGTTCGCTTAATGATTCAAACTAGTGATAATCAAGCAACTAATATCTTGATTGATTATATTGGTTTGGAAACATTAAATGAAGAAATTATTAACCAATATCCATCAACAAAATTGCAAAGAAGAATGCTAGATGAAGCAGCGCAAGCACAAGGCTTGGAAAATTATACCTCAGTCAAAGATGTTTTGACCTTTTTAGAAAATATTTATATTCATCAAGACCAGTCTCCCTATGCGGAAATGTTGCAATTATTATTGGGTCAAACAGTTCGGACTAAAATACCTAGTAAGTTTCCTGAGGACGTAGTGATTGCCAATAAGACTGGTGAACTGGAACATGTTGAAAATGATATAGCCTTGATTCTAGACGATGAAACCCCAATGGCTATTGTTGTTTTAACAACAGATATTTATGGTAATGGGGTTGTGCGTGAAGCGATTGGTAACTTTGCGTTAGAAGCGTGGCATGATTAGTAAAAGGAAGTGTAAAAAATGAAGTACTGTCCGAATTGTGGCGAAGAATTACTTGAAGGAGCAAATTTTTGCGGTCAATGTGGAACAAAAGTGGAAAAAGAAATCCCAAAAGAAGTACCAGTGATAGAAAAAGCAATGAAAGAGGCACCTAAGGAAATACCTGAAAAAACGTCACCTAACCCAGTGGTTGCAAAAAAAATTTCACCAATTAAAGCTGAGCGAAAAGAATTAGCTAAGAAGAAAAGGCTGTATCCATTAATTATTACGCTGCTTTTAATTGTCTGTGGCATTTGTTTAGCAGTGTGGTTTTTATTATCTGTTTTTATAACAAAACCAGAAGCAGGTGAGACAGAAGCTACTGGTTTCTCAACGACTGAAACAATGAGTCTTTCGACCACTTCAAGTACAGTCGAATCAACAACTGTCAGTTCAGAAGAACCTGTGAGTGCTAAATATGATGATATTCTTGAAAATGCTCAACGTTTGGCCGACGAAGGAAATTATTCAGAATCGGAGTTAGAATTAAGTGCCATTCCAGAAGATGTCTTAGCGCGTTCAGAATATGCCTCAGTGAAAAAAATTGTGGATCAAATTCATGCACAAAACCAACCAGCAATTGAAGCTGAAAAGGCAAAAGAAGCAGCAGAAGAGAAAAAAGCGGAACAAGAACAAAAAGCTAAAGAAGAACAAGCAAAAAAAGAAAAAGCGGAAAAGAAAGAAGAAAAAGGTGAGCCTGTCTTTGTTGGAGAATTTGCACAATGGGCAACGGGATACGGTGTTTATTTCGTAGAAGGACAAGGACAAGCATCATTAACGATTGGTGTAGATGGTAAAGTATCAAAGGGATCGCAAGCTGGAAAAGCAGCTGTCGAAAATTATAGCGGCGATGTCTTGAGTTATGAAACCAATGAACAAAACCCAACGAAAATGCCTGCAACGAAAACAGTTCATCCAAACGCGAGAATCACAATTAAATGGGAGAATGGTGGAAGCCAAGTCTTATATGGTTATACTTCATTTACCGGACGCTTAGTTCTGACTGACGGGTCAGCTAAAGGCAATGGTGTCAATGAAGTATGGATTACTAATTAAAGAAAAGATCAAGCGAAAAAAATCGCTTGGTCTTTTTATCATACACATTTATTATCAGAAAATTTTTAGATTAAGAAAGCTTAATTATCAAGGCTTAAAGGCTTTTTCTTTCTAGAAAACTATGCTAAAATGGATAAAGACTGTTAAAGTCAGAAATGTTTTTTTCCAGTCGGAAAGAAAAATCAAGGGGTGAACACCATGTACGACAATACTAACGGAAATGAACCGATACGCTGTTCTTTTTGTGGAAAAGCACAAGAAGAAGTGAAGAAAATCGTAGCTGGTCCTGGTGTCTACATTTGTGATGAATGCATTGAATTATGTAAAGAAATCATTGACGAAGAGTTCTACGAAGAAGCGATTCGTGAATTTATGGAAGTACCAAAACCAAAAGAAATTCTGGATGTCTTAAATGAATACGTGATTGGACAAGATCGTGCGAAACGTGCATTAGCCGTTGCGGTTTACAACCATTATAAACGCGTAAATGTAGAAAAAACAGAAGAAGACGATGTAGAACTGCAAAAAAGTAACATTTGTCTTATCGGACCAACTGGGTCTGGTAAAACATTTTTAGCGCAAACCTTAGCTAGAAGTTTAAATGTGCCATTTGCAATTGCAGATGCAACAAGTTTAACGGAAGCTGGTTATGTTGGTGAAGATGTTGAAAACATCCTGTTGAAGCTGTTACAATCAGCTGACTATAATGTAGAGCGTGCTGAAAAAGGGATTATTTACATCGATGAAATTGACAAAATTGCGCGTAAAAGTGAAAATGTATCAATTACACGTGATGTTTCTGGTGAAGGTGTACAACAAGCGTTGCTTAAAATTTTAGAAGGAACCACAGCAAGCGTTCCTCCTCAAGGTGGCCGTAAACATCCACATCAAGAAATGATTCAAATTGATACAACTAATATTCTCTTTATTGTAGGTGGAGCATTTGATGGGATTGAAACGATTGTTAAAAACCGAATGGGTGAAAAAACAATTGGTTTTGGTTCAAACAATCAAAAAATTGCTGACGATGAGAGTGTGATGAAACATATCATTCCAGAAGATTTGTTGAAATTTGGTTTAATTCCAGAATTTATCGGGCGTTTACCAGTTATGGCAGCTTTAGATAAATTAACTACGAATGATTTGGTTCATATTTTAACCGAGCCTAAAAATGCCTTAGTAAAACAATATAAAAAACTAATGTCATTAGATGATACCGAACTTGAATTTGAAGATGGCGCATTAGTAGCTATTGCGAAAAAAGCTATCGAACGCAATACAGGTGCTCGTGGTCTACGTTCAATTATTGAAGACATTATGATGGATGTTATGTTTGAAGCTCCATCAAAAGCTGAAATTGAAAAAGTAACTATTACCGAAGCTGCTGCTAAAGGTGAAGCAGAACCAGTAATCAGTTACAAAGAAGAAAAAAAAGCAGGGTAAGGTAATAAACCGGATAGTGATTTTTCTATCCGGTTTCCTGTTTTTAAGAAAGGATGGCTAATATGAAAGTTCATTCAGCCGATATTGTGATTAGTGCTGTAGCTCCAGCACAATATCCAGATACAGAATTACCTGAAATTGCTTTAGCAGGGCGTTCGAATGTTGGAAAATCCTCTTTCATTAATACATTAATTAATAGAAAGAACTTGGCGCGAACTTCTTCAAAACCAGGTAAAACACAAACACTGAATTTTTACTTAATTGAAGATGCGTTACATTTTGTAGATGTACCTGGGTATGGTTACGCAAAAGTTTCTAAAACAGAGCGTGCAAAATGGGGTAAAATGATTGAAACATATTTAACACAACGTGAACAATTACGAGCAGTTGTTTCGTTAGTTGATTTGCGTCATGCACCAAGCCAAGAGGATATTCAAATGTATCAATTCTTGAAATACTATGAAATCCCTGTGATTGTTGTTGCGACAAAAGCTGATAAAATTCCACGTGGAAAGTGGAATAAGCATGAAAGTGTTATCAAAAAAGCGTTAGATTTTGATAAAACAGACACATTTATTCTTTTTTCATCAGTTACAAAACAAGGAAAAGATGAAGCTTGGCAAGCGATTGAAGAAGCAATTAAATAAAGAAGTGTTACATTCAGAAATAGTCTGTTTGTAACACTTCTTTTTTATTTATCTTTTTCATCAGTCTCTTTTTTCTTAGGTGTCGGATTTAAGAAACGCTCAATGTCAGGCTTATCTTCTTTCTTCTCATCAGGAAAAAATGCAAATTCTTCAAATTTCTTATCCAAAGAATCATCACGTTGGAATTTTAAACTCATGTTGTCACCTCCACTAAAGAAAGTTTAGCATGAAAAGTCTGAAGATACACGTAAAAAATCTTTTTCATTCCACTGAAAGAAAATACATATGTTACAATAAATAGGAAAGAGACATTTAGGAGGTGATTAAATGCAACTGACAGAGAAAATGTATTGCTACATACAAACTGTACCGCAAAAAGGGAAGCGGTATCATGAATGGCTTAGAAATGGCTTATCATTCGGTCGGATTGTATTTGATCCTTTATATATTGAGCTTAATCAACAAATTTTACCTTTTTCAGTAAAGAACCAGGACAATATGATTGAATCTGCGGTGACTATGGATAATTTTGTCTTAAGAATACATGACCAATGGAGTGAAAGCGTTATTCAATGCCATAATGGAGTGTTGTTTGAACGTCATTATTTTACTAAAGAACAATTTGAGCAACAGCGTCAAATGATTTTTGATTATGTAAGCATTCGTATGGAAAGAGCTATCTTTGCTTATATTCGTTCCTATGATGAATTTTTATATCACAATATTGAACAACCCAATTACCGAAAAATAATTGAATCCGAAGAAGAAATGGTAAACTATCCGAAAAAGAAAAATATACAAGGTGAAGTGATTATTGATGGGAATTATTTTGCGGGATTTGATATTTTTCATATTGGATTTTGCTTAACTTCTTGTTGGAGAATGTACTTTAGTCCTTCGTATAGCGCGATTTTGCCTCTGGATTTGATTAGAGAAGTTCAGCAAGTTGATAGAGTAGACGAATTTACGAATGGCACAATTTTAGTAGAATTATATAAAGATCCCTATCGTTGGGATACACCAGCAAATTTATATTTTCAACGAATGTTCCGTAATCAATTAGGAATTGATCAATTGAGTTGGTTAAATAGTGTAGGGGTATTACGGGAACCTTTTGTGGAATACCGCACTTCGTCTAATTTATTGCAAATTATTCAATATCAAAACGATTTTTTACAACCAACTCCAAAAAGTCAAGCTACACATTTTGTTACGCGTATGTATAATCCAATGACAAAAGAAGAAAAGGTCAGTCGAATAAAAGGTGCTTTAAATACACAAGCGTATTTCCCTTTAATTAATGAGCGACAGCGCAAGATGAAGACTGTGATAACGTTATTTGTGGATCAAACAGTTGATGAAGGGTTAGAAGCGTATGAATTTTATTTGCGTCAATATTTAGCCGTTGATTTTAAAGATAAAAAATATAAGTATTATACACCAGTTATTACCTTTTTTTTACCCGATGAATATGTTAGTAAAGTTCCTTTATCAAAACTAAAAGAGCAGATGTCAGATGTTTTATTTAGCAAAGAAAAAGTGGGAAGAAAAAAAAGCGGGTTTTCTGTTAAAAAAGGAGAAGTTCAGCTGCAAGTCGAACTTTTACCGCTGAGTTCCATTTACCCTATAGAAAAAGCGCCGAGTATGTAAGTATACTCGACGCTTCTTCTTATTTTGCGACTGGTTTTCTTAAAGTACCTAATAAGATACCAGATACAATAGCACCAATAACTACAAAGCCTAAATATAATAAAGGATTTGATAATAGTGGCACTACGAAGATACCACCGTGAGGAGCCATTAAACGAATACCAAATGCACCAACTAGACCACCAGTTAATGCTGATCCAACAATAAAACTTGGAATTGTGCGTAATGGATCAGCTGCAGCAAATGGAATAGCACCCTCAGTTACAAAGGATAATCCCATAATAATGTTTGTCAAACCAGCTTCATTTTCTTGTTTAGTAAATTTGTTTTTAAATAAACGAGTTGCAACGAAAATTGACAATGGAGGAACCATACCGCCTGCCATAACAGCAGCCATTACAACACTACCACCTTGAGCAACAGTTGCAGCGATTGTACCTGTACCAAATACGTAAGCTGCTTTGTTGATTGGTCCACCTAAATCGGCTGCCATCATACCAGCTAGTAATGCACCCAATAATGCAGCATTGGCACCATCTAAACTTTGTAAGAAGCCGTTTAAGCCATCATTGATTGCTTTCATTGGAACATTTACTAATAACATAATAAAACCAGTAATTAATAATCCAAAGAAAGGATAGAATAAAATAGCTTTGATACCGTCTAATGATTTTGGTAGACCTTTTAATGATTTACGTAAGAAGACGATAACATAACCTGCAATGAAACCACCAAGTAGGGCGCCTAAAAATCCAGCACCACCAGCATTAGCTAAGGCACCTGCAGCGAAACCTGCAACCAAACCAGGACGATCACCAATACTCATTGCGATAAAACCAGCTAAGATCGGTAACATAAAGCCAAATGCAGCATCACCAATTTGTTTAAACCATCTTGCAGCTTCATTGTAGCTACCTAATTGAGATAAGGCTTCTTGTGTTTGAGGAACACCAAGGAAATTATCTACCATAAAGGCAATCGCAATTAAAATACCACCAGCAATTACGAATGGTAACATATGAGAAACACCATTCATTAAGTTTTTGTAGATTTCTTGTCCAACAGAACCTGTTTCATTTGATTCTTCAGAAGAAGCACTACCGTCGCCATGATAAATTGGAGCAGAACCACTTAAAGCAAGATTAATTAATTCTTCTGTTTTACGAATACCATCACCAACTGGACGGTTAACTAAATGTTTGCCATCAAAACGAGCCATTTCAACTTTTTTATCAGCTGCAACGATAACGCCAGCGGCACGCTCAATATCTTGAGCTGTCAAACGGTTTTTAATTCCTTCAGAACCATTTGTTTCAACTCGGATATCTACACCCATTTCCTTTGCTTTTTTCTTCAAAGAATCTTCTGCCATATACGTATGAGCAATACCAGTCGGGCAAGCTGTTACAGCTACAATCAGTGGACGATCACTTGTTGTTTCAGTTGTTGTGGCTGCTTGTTCGGCAGCTTTTTCTTCAGCTTCAACTTTCTCAGCTTCGGCAAATGTTGCTTGAACTTCTTCAGGAGTCTTAGCAGTTTTTAGTTTTGCAACAAAATCAGGGTTGATTAGCTGACGAGATAACGCAGCTAACGCTTGTAAATGAGTATCGTTGGCGCCTTCTGGAGCGGCAATCATAAAGAATAGATAAGTTGGTTGACCATCTAAGGCTTCGTAGTCAACTCCATGTTTGCTTTTAGCAAATAAAACTGTCGCTTCTTTAACAGCCGCGTTTTTTGCGTGAGGCATGGCAATTCCATCACCTAAGCCTGTAGAAGTTTGAGCTTCACGAGCAAGAATTCCTTCTTTATAAGTTTCGATATCAGAAATTCTGCCAGCATCGTACATTTTTTGAATCATTTCATCGATAGCACCCTTTTTATCAGTTGCTTGTAAATCCATGATCATTGCGTCTTTGATTAATAAGTCATTAATTTGCATGGTATAGACCTCCTATAATTTTGTGATTTCTACTTCTGGAAGTAGTTCCTGAATAAAGGCAGCTTCAGCTAAGTCGTCAGAAAAAGCAGTGGCACTACCACAAGCAACACCCCATTTGAATGCCTCAACTGAATCTTGTGTTTTTGCATATTGTCCGATAAAACCTGCAATCATGGAATCACCAGCGCCTACAGAATTTTTCAATTCACGTTTTAAAACATTTGATTGATAAGTACCATCTTCTGTAATCAAAAGAGCACCATCGCCAGCCATTGAAATTAAAACATTTTTTGCGCCTTCTGCTAATAATTTTTTTCCATGTTCGATAATATCATCAATTGACTCGAACGTTGTGTGATATAAATCAGCTAATTCATGATTATTAGGTTTTACTAATAATGGATGGTGAGTTAACGCTTGTAATAAATCATCACCAGTCGTGTCAATTACAAATTCTGCGCCTTTTTCTTCAATTAATTGAATTAATTCTTGATAGAAACCTTTGCGCAAGCCTGCTGGAGTGCTTCCTGAAAGAACAACAATATCGCCAGAAGAGACGATTGAAAGAGCGTCTTTCAAGTTTTGGATTTCTTCGTCAGAAAGTGCGGGACCTAATCCATTAATTTCTGTTTCTTCTTCTGCCTTTAGTTTGACGTTAATTCGTGTATCTTCTTTAACAGGTGTGAATTGACAATCAACGCCTTCTTCTTTTAACCAGCTTTCAATGAAAGAACCAGTAAATCCTCCTAAAAATCCTAGAGCAGTAGAAGTTGAATCGATTCTCTGTAAGATGCGAGAAACGTTGATTCCTTTTCCACCAGGAAGTTTGAAGTCTTGTGACATACGATTGACATCACCCATTTTTAAATCCTTCACATGAACGATGTAATCAATCGAAGGGTTTAAAGTCATTGTGTAGATCATGATTTTACCTCCATAATTTTAGTTTGCAGTTGAAATTTACGATAAATATCTTTTGAACATTTATTTGTAATAATTTCTGCTGCTTTTAATGGTGCAACTTGAGTAAAGGTTGTTTGTTGAAATTTGTAACAATCCAACAAAACAAAAGCAGTTTGACTTTGTGACATAGCAATTTTCTTAACGACGGCCTCTTCTGGATCAGGAGTTGTAAAACCAGCTTCTAGATGTGCACCATTCATTCCCATAAAGGCTTTGCTAAAATGAAACTGCTTCAATTGACGCACGGTTTCATATCCTAGTGTCGCATTTGTAGAAAGTTTGATTGCACCGCCGAGGATAATTGTTTCGATTTCTCGATCAACTAAAAGGGAAGCGTGTTTCACTGAATTGGTCACAACCTTAATGGATAAATCATTTGGAATAAATGGAATCATTTCAATTGTTGTTGTGCCAGCATCCAAGTAAATAACGTCTTCTCTAGTAATTAAGTTCGCTGCCGCTTTTGCGATAGCAACCTTCTCAGCATGAAACTGTTGCTGTTTCTCATTCATTGTGGCTTCGAAATTCAACCGTGGTCGTTTTTTGGCACCGCCATGGATACGAGTGAGCAATCCTTGGTTTTCCAGATTTTGTAAATCTCGACGAATGGTAGATTCCGATGCTTTTAACGGTAGCAGAAGTTCATTAATCGTAATGATGTCATTTTCTTCCACTTTTGATAAGATATGTTGATATCTCTCTTCTGTAAGCATTTTCAATCACCTCTTCATCGAGTATTTTAACATGCCTATTTGCTTAAATCAATCAAAAACAGTAGAAACCAGTCAAAATAAATCATTTCTTCCAAACAAGCAATTATTTGACAAATAAAAAGAAAATTTGCTTAATGAAGATATGGGAGGTCATCATATGAAAAATAAAACAATTTTACAAGGTTTCGAATGGGATTTACCTGGCGATGCGACACATTGGCAAACAATTCAAAAAAAAGCAAAAGAGCTTCATGATTTAGGTTTTACAGCTGTGTGGTTACCACCAGCTTACAAAGCATCATCAGGAATTGAAGATGTAGGCTATGGTGTTTATGATCATTACGATTTAGGTGAATTTAATCAAAAAGGAACTATTCCTACCAAATACGGGACTAAAGAGGAATATCTTCAAGCAATTCAAGCTTTGCATGAAAATGAATTAGAAGTGTATGCAGATATTGTTTTTAATCATTTGATGGGTGCTGATGAAACAGAGACCGTTCCAGCTGTTCAATACAGTGCAGATGATCGGACAAAAGCGGTCAGTGCTGAAGAAGAAATTGAAGCCTGGACAAAATTTACTTATCCTGGTCGAAAAGGTAAATATAATGATTATGTCTGGACGTGGAAGAATTTTTCAGGTGTTGATTACGATGCACGGACAAAAGAACATGCTATTTTTAATTTTGCCGATAAAGGATGGGATGAAGCGGTCGATAAAGAAGATGGTAATTTTGATTACTTAATGGGTTGCGACTTAGATATGGAAAATCCTGAGACTGTTGAACAGTTGGATAGGTGGGGGAAATGGTATCAAGAACTAACTAATGTGGATGGTTATCGCTTAGATGCCGTGAAACATATACAATTTGATTATTATGTTGATTGGTTAATCAATCGACGCGAAGAGAAAGGAAACAGTATTTTTGTCGTTGGTGAATACTGGTCGAATGATTTAGAAAAATTGGAAACATATCTTGATTCATCAGGGAATTTGATTTACTTGTTTGATGTACCATTGCATTTTAATTTTTTTGAAGCAGCAAATTCCAATGGTGAGTTTGATATGACGCAAATTTTTAATCATACACTTGTTGATTCTCGTGAAGACTTTGCAGTAACGTTTGTTGATAATCATGATACGCAAAAAGGTCAAAGCTTGGAATCATGGATTGATGGTTGGTTTAAAGTTCATGCGTATACTTTAACGCTTCTTCGTAAACAGGGAATACCTGTTGTTTTCTGGGGGGATTTATACGGAATTCCTGCACAAGATATTCAACCAGTAGGGGATGATTTACAGGCCTTACTAAAATTGCGGAATGAAACAGATTTTGGAAATCAAATTGATTATTTCGATAATCCAGACTGTATTGGTTGGGTGTTAACTGGTGACTTCGAAGATTCAGACTCAGGGATAGCTGTTGTTATGACTAATGGTAAAGGCAGTGAAAAAGAAATGACTGTTAGTGCTATTCATCGTGATAAAACCTTTGTTGATATCTTAGGAAATAATGAAGCAAAAGTTGTTCTTGATAAAACTGGAAAAGGTGTCTTTCCTGTAAACGATGGACAAGTTTCTGTCTATGTGCAAGAAGATGTTGCCAAACAATGGCAATAAATACAAACTGACTATTTTTGAAAGAAGTAGTCAGTTTTTTTGTAAATTTTCTGGTAAATCAGGTTGTTCGGTTTTATGAAATGATGGATAATGCTATAATTGAGAGGATTGATAAAGAAAGGATGTTTGTCGAATGTCATCCAAAGAAAGACTATTAAATGGAATGAATCCCAAACAAAAAGAAGCGGTAGTCTACACAGAAGGACCGCTCTTATTAATGGCTGGTGCCGGAAGTGGAAAGACGCGTGTATTAACTCATCGCATTGCGTATCTAATTGAAGAAAAAGGAATCAATCCTTGGAATATTTTAGCCATTACCTTTACCAATAAAGCGGCCAAAGAAATGAAAGAACGTGTGAAAGACTTATTAGGTATGGAAGGCGAAGATGTCTGGGTATCTACATTTCACTCGATGTGTGTTCGGATTTTACGACGGGATGTTGATCATATTGGTTACTCACGAAATTTCACTATTATTGATTCATCTGAACAGCTTACATTGATGAAACGAGTGCTGAAAGAGTTAAATATTGATCCGAAGAAATATGATCCGCGTTCAATTTTAGGTGCAATCTCGAATGCAAAAAATGCGTTACAAACACCCGCTGACTACCGAGATTTACAGGGTGATTTTTTTGAGCAGATTGTTGGTCGCTGTTATGAAATCTACCAAAAAGAATTACGTCAAAATCAATGTATGGATTTTGATGATTTAATTATGAATACGATTCGTTTATTTAGAGAAAATTCAGAAGCCTTAGCATTTTATCAAAATAAATTTCAATATATTCATGTAGATGAATACCAAGATACCAACCATGCACAATATACACTAGTCAATATGTTGGCAGCTCGTTTTAAAAATTTATGTGTTGTTGGGGATGCTGATCAAAGTATTTATGGTTGGCGTGGCGCCGATATGCAAAATATTTTGGATTTTGAAAAGGACTATCCAGAAGCAGCTGTCATTTTGTTAGAACAAAATTATCGTTCAACAAAAACAATTTTAGAAGCGGCGAACCAAGTTATTCAAAATAATCGCAATCGTCGCGATAAAAATTTATGGACAGAAAATCAAGAAGGCCCGCGTATCAAATATTATCGTGGCCAAACTGAACGCGATGAAGGCCAGTTTATTGTGCGTGAAATTCAAAATCAAATTGCCGATGAAGGGCGTGATTATGGAGATTTTGCAGTCCTTTATCGTACGAATGCGCAATCACGTGCTGTCGAGGACATTTTGGTCAAATCAAATATTCCGTATACTATGGTAGGAGGACATAAATTCTACGAGCGGAAAGAAATTAAAGACATCTTAGCGTATTTAAGTGCGATTGCCAATCCTGATGATTCACTTAGCTTAGAGCGAATTATTAATGTGCCAAAACGAGGTGTTGGACCAGGTTCTTTAGATAAATTGCGTCAATTTGCAGAATTACATGGATTTCCATTATTGGAAGCCGCTCAAAATATTGAATTGAGTAATGTTACTGGTAAGGCAGCCAAAGAACTTGGAAAATTTGGCCAAATCATGGCAGAATTTCATCAAATGATTCCATATTTAACAATTACCGAATTGACCGAAGAAGTTTTAGGAAAAAGTGGCTATAAAGACGAATTACGTATTCAAAATACATTAGAGTCACAAGCACGCTTAGAAAACTTGGAAGAATTTTTAACAGTTACTAAAGAATTCGATAAACAGTATGAAAATCGTTCTGAAGAAGAAGGCGATGCCCCTGAAGATAAATTGTCTATTTTCTTAAATGATTTAGCACTATTTTCAGATTTAGATAACTATGCAGAAGAAACAACGCAAGTAACTTTAATGACCTTACATGCAGCTAAGGGACTAGAATTTCCAGTGGTATTTTTAGTTGGCATGGAAGAAAATTTATTTCCACTTTCTCGTTCATTAATGGAAGAAAGTGAATTAGAAGAAGAACGACGTTTGGCTTATGTGGGAATTACTCGGGCAGAAGAAAAATTATACTTCACTAATGCATTCTCACGTACGTTATATGGCCGTACCCAATACAATCAGCCTTCACGTTTTGTAGCAGAGATTGAATCTGATTTAGTAGAAGCTACTAGTGCTAGATCAGCGCAACCTATTCAAACAAAAGGGGCTCGAGGTACATTTAATCCGAAAGTGTTTAAACCTACTTACCAACAAGCACAACCAACTAAACCTGCTGTTTCTACCAAAAGAGAAACAGGAGGCGATGCTGGAAATTGGAAGGCTGGCGATAAAGTCAGCCATAAAAAATGGGGCGTTGGAACAGTTGTACGAGTCAGTGGAACTGCTAAAGATATGGAGTTAGATGTTGCATTTGCCCAACAAGGTGTGAAACGTCTACTCGCAGCTTTTGCCCCAATCGAAAAATTATAAGTAAAGGAGCACAATTAAATGGCAGAGTCTTTAGTTGCGCAAAGAATTGAAACATTAAAAACACAATTAAATCAATATGCGTATGAATATTATGTCAAAGACCAACCATCTGTCGAAGATAATCTGTATGATACGCTTTATCGGGAACTAGTTGAATTAGAGACACAATATCCTGAACTAGTTACAGATGATTCACCAACGCAACGTGTAGGTGGAGTTGTTTTAGAAGGTTTTGAAAAAGCGGCTCATGATATTCCGTTGTATAGTTTAAATGATGTGTTTAGCAAAGAAGAAATTTTAGCCTTTGATCAACGCGTTCAAAAAGCTGTAGGTCATCCTGTTACTTATACATGTGAATTGAAAATAGATGGTTTGTCTATTTCCTTGCGTTATGAAGATGGCAAATTTATTCGTGGTGCTACTCGTGGAGATGGTAGTGTCGGAGAGAATATTACGGAAAATTTAAAAACAGTGAAATCTATTCCAATGACTTTGCGTGAACCAATTACGATTGAAGTTCGTGGTGAATGTTACATGCCTAAAGCGTCTTTTTTACGTTTGAATCAAGAACGTGAAGAAGCAGGTTTAGATATTTTTGCCAATCCACGTAATGCTGCTGCAGGTAGCTTGCGTCAATTGGATTCCAGTGTAACAGCCAAGCGAAATTTAAGTACTTTCTTATATGCTGTAGCCGATGTTGCACCACTGGAAGCAGAAACCCAACATGACATGCTAGCAGAATTAGATCAACTGGGATTTCGTATTAATACAGAGAGTCGATTATGTCAAACAATTGCTGAAGTTTGGGCGTATATTGAAGAGCTTCACGAACGTCGAACTAAACTACCTTATGAAATAGATGGCGTGGTTATTAAAGTCAATGACTTCCATTTACAAGAAGAATTAGGTTTTACTGTCAAAGCACCTCGCTGGGCGGCTGCTTATAAATTTCCACCCGAAGAAGCGCAAACGATTATTGAAGATATTGAGTGGACAATTGGCCGAACAGGTGTTGTGACACCGACTGCGGTGATGACACCTGTTCGTGTAGCGGGGACAACTGTTAGTCGAGCAAGCTTGCACAATAGTGATTACATTGAAATGAAAGATATTCGTTTACGCGATACCGTGATTATTTACAAAGCGGGTGATATTATTCCTGAAGTTGCCCAAGTTGTTTTGGATAAACGTGCTGTAGATAGTGCGCCTTATGAAATGCCAACTCATTGTCCGATTTGCGACAGTGAATTAATTCATTTAGACGAAGAGGTAGCATTGCGTTGTATTAATCCTAAATGTCCAGCACAAATCAAAGAAGGTCTAAGCCACTTTGTTTCGCGGAATGCGATGAATATTGAAGGACTAGGCCCTCGTGTCTTGGCACAGATGTATGACAAAGAATTAGTGAAAGATGTAGCGGATCTGTATTTTTTAAAGGAAGAAGACTTATTAACCTTAGATAAAATCAAAGAGAAATCAGCCAATAATATTTTATCTGCAATTGAAGCAAGTAAGACCAATTCAGCTGAGCGTCTGGTTTTTGGCTTAGGTATCCGACATGTCGGAGCTAAAGCTGCCAAGATTTTAATGGAGCATTTTGAAGATATTCGAAAGCTAAGTCAAGCAACTGATGAAGAAATTTTAAACTTGCATAGTATGGGAACGACCATTGCTGACAGTATAGTGACATATTTTGAAAATAATGAAGTTCATGAATTACTGGACGAATTAGCAGCTGCAGGAGTTAATTTTAATTATTTAGGACGAACGATGAATCAAATAGCAGGAGTAGAATCCCTTTTTAAAGATAAAACAGTCGTTTTAACAGGGAAATTAACGACTTATACACGTCAAGATGCCAAAGAAAAGATTGAGAATCTTGGCGGTAAAGTTACGGGAAGTGTTTCCAAAAAAACGGATATCGTTGTTGCGGGAGAAGAAGCTGGTAGTAAATTAACAAAAGCTGAAAGTTTAGGTGTCACCGTTTGGAATGAAGCGCAAATGATTGAGGCGATTGAAGGTAGTTATGCAAGTGAAGAATAAAAGCAGGGAAATTAATAGTTAAATGCCATAACTTAAAAAATTGTTTTAATGATAAGTGCCAAATATTGACAATTTAGATAGATTCCCAATATTATTAATAAGAGAATAATTATAGAGTTAACCAAAGAAATAACTTTCCTCAATGGAACTAGGCAGATTCATTGAGGAAAGTTCAACTATTTTTGCTGGAAGTCTAAACAAAGTAATTATTTTATATGTTTTCAATTAAACAGAAAACATTCATGATAGTTATTTATTGATTTTCAATAAAGTGATACAATACAGTGAAAACAAAATGCTAAATCAAAGCATGAAAACTAAAAGGAGGACATTATGGCGATTAGTGAAGAACAAGTAAAGCATGTTGCCAAGTTAGCAAAATTATCTTTTTCAGATGATGAGCTACAAGACTTTACCGTACAATTAGGAAAAATTATTGATATGGTGGAAACGTTAGGAGAAGTGGATACAGAAGGTGTACCATTTACTTCAAATGTTGTAGATACAATCAATGTATTAAGAAAAGATGAAGCAGTTGAAGGCTGGAATCGCGATGAATTAATGCGCAATGTTCCCGAATCAGAAAATGGCTTTATTAAAGTACCTGCAATTATTGATAATGGGGAGGCAGGAGCATAATGACAAAATTATACGATAAAAGTCTAGAAGAATTGCATTCTCTATTGGTTTCTAAAGAAATTACTGCAACTGACCTAACTCAAGCAACATTAGAACGTATCAAAGAAACAGAACCTCAAGTTGAATCATTTATTACAATTAGTGAAGAAAAAGCACTAGAATTAGCTAAAGCAATTGATTTGAAAGGTGTATCAGAAGAAGCTGTTTTATCAGGTATTCCAATTGGTATTAAAGATAATATTGTGACTCGTGACATCTTAACAACTGCTGCATCAAAAATGCTTTATAACTTCGATCCAATCTATGATGCAACTGTTATGGATAAAGTCTATCAAGCTGATATGATTCCTGTTGGTAAATTAAACATGGACGAATTTGCAATGGGCGGAAGTTCAGAAACTTCTCACTTCAAGAAAACTAAAAATGCATGGGATCATACAAAAGTACCTGGTGGATCATCTGGTGGTTCAGCAGCCGCTGTTGCTTCTGGTCAAGTTCCTGTTGCTCTAGGAACAGATACAGGTGGTTCAATTCGCCAACCAGCTTCATTTAATGGGATTGTTGGAATGAAACCAACATATGGTCGTGTTTCACGTTTTGGTTTAATCGCTTTTGCATCTTCGCTAGATCAAATTGGCCCGTTGACTCGCAATGTTAAAGATAACGCCTTAGCATTGAACGCTATTAGTGGTTATGATCCAAAAGATGGAACTTCAGCAGGTGTTAGCGTTCCTGATTTTACAGCTGGCTTAACAGGCGATATTAAAGGCATGAAAATTGCTTTACCAAAAGAATATTTGGGTGAAGGAGTCGATGCTGATGTGAAAGCAGCCATCCTTAAAGCCGCAGAGACGTTCCGTGCGTTAGGAGCAACTGTTGAAGAAGTCAGCTTGCCACATTCAAAATATGGTGTAGCCGTATATTATATTATTGCCTCTTCAGAAGCTAGTTCAAACTTACAACGTTTTGATGGTATTCGTTATGGCTATCGTTCAGAAAATGTGAATAGTTTAGATGATGTTTATGTAAACTCTCGTAGTGAAGGGTTTGGTACAGAAGTAAAACGTCGTATTATGTTAGGAACATTCTCACTAAGTGCGGGTTATTATGATGCTTACTTCAAAAAAGCTGGCCAAGTCCGTACGTTAATTAAACAAGACTTCGATAAAGTCTTTGCTGATTATGATTTAATCATGGGACCATCGTCACCAAACGTTGCGTATGGTATTGGTGAAAATATTAATGATCCAATTAAAATGTATATGAGTGATATTTTAACGATTCCAGTAAACTTAGCTGGTTTACCGGGAATGTCATTGCCAGCAGGTTTCTCAGAAGGCTTACCAATTGGCTTACAATTAATCGGTAAACATTTTGATGAAAATACGATGTACAAAGCTGCATATGCGTTTGAGCAAGCAACTGATTTCCATACAAAAAAACCAGTGATTTTAGGAGGAAATAGCTAATGAACTTCGAAACAGTCATTGGGCTTGAAGTCCACGTAGAATTAAAAACAAACTCGAAAATTTTCTCTCCTGCTCCAGCACATTTTGGAGCAGAACCAAATAGCAATACACACATCATTGACTGGGGTTACCCAGGTGTGTTGCCTGTGATGAATAAAACTGCTTTAGAATTTGGGATGAAAGCAGCTCTTGCATTGAATTGTGAAATTTCAAAAGATACACATTTTGACCGCAAAAACTACTTCTATCCAGATAATCCAAAAGCTTACCAAATTTCTCAATTTGATCAACCAATTGGACATGACGGTTGGATTGAAATTGAAGTGGAAGGTAAAAAGAAAAAAATCCGCATTGAACGCGTTCATTTAGAAGAAGATGCGGGTAAAAATATGCACGGAATTGGTGGTTATTCTCATGTTGATTTAAACCGTCAAGGAACACCACTAATTGAAATCGTTTCTGAAGCAGATATGCGTTCTCCAGAAGAAGCCTATGCATATTTAGAAGCATTACGTTCTATCATCTTATTTACAGAAGTTTCTGATGTGAAGATGGAAGAAGGGTCAATGCGCTGTGATGCGAATATTTCTTTACGTCCTTACGGTCAAGAAGAGTTTGGAACAAAAACAGAGTTGAAAAACTTAAACTCAATGAACTTTGTTAAAAAAGGACTAGCTTTTGAAGAAAAACGCCAAGCAAAGGTTTTACTTTCAGGCGGTGAAATTCAACAAGAAACACGTCGTTTTGATGAAACAACCAATAAAACAGCGTTGATGCGTGTGAAAGAAGGATCTTCAGATTATCGTTACTTCCCAGAGCCGGATATTCCGCGTTTTGCGATTGATGATGAATGGATTGAACGTGTACGCGAAACATTACCAGAGATGCCACAATCTCGTCGCGCTCGTTATATGAACGATTTAGGTTTACCAGAGTATGATGCTATGGTCTTGACATTAACCAAAGAAATGTCTGACTTCTTCGACCAAGCGGTTGCAGCTGGGGCAGATGCGAAACAAGCATCAAACTGGTTAATGGGTGAAGTATCCGCGTACTTAAATAGTGAAAAACTAGAATTAGCTGAAACAAAACTAACACCAAGTAATTTAGCGGGGATGATTACCTTAGTTGCAGATGGAACAATTAGTTCTAAAATTGCGAAGAAAGTCTTCCGTGAACTGATTACAAATGGTGGCGATGCAAAAGAAGTTGTTAAAGCAAAAGGTTTAGTTCAACTATCAGATCCTGCACAATTACTACCAATCATTAACGAAGTATTAGATAATAATCAACAATCTGTTGATGACTTTAAAAATGGAAAAGATCGTGCAGTTGGTTTCTTAGTTGGTCAAATTATGAAAGCAACTAAAGGGCAAGCCAACCCAGGTGTGGTTAATAAACTGTTACAAGAAGAATTAGCAAAACGATAAGAGGGAATGTTATGAAAAGAGCACGCGTCATTTATAACCCCACTTCAGGAAAAGAATTGGTGAAAAAAAGTCTAGCAGATATATTAGATGTTTTAGAAAAAGCTGGTTATGAGGCAAGTGCATTTGCAACAACCCCCACTCCATTTTCTGCTAGAGATGAAGCAAGAAGAGCTGGAGAAGCTGGCTTTGATCTCGTTGTTGCTGCTGGAGGAGATGGTACCATTAACGAAGTCGTTAATGGTATTGCTCCATTGGAAAAACGTCCTAAAATGGCGATTATTCCTGGTGGAACAACGAATGATTATGCCCGAGCATTAAAGATACCGCGAGATAATATCAAAGCTGCAACAGAAGTCATTTTGAAAAAACAAACAGTTAAAATGGATATTGGAAAAACACCAAGCTCGTATTTTATTAATATTGCAGCTGGTGGTCATTTGACTGAACTGACTTATGACGTTCCTTCAGAGTTAAAGAGTATTTTTGGCTATTTGGCATATTTAGCTAAGGGTGCAGAACTGTTACCACGCATCAAACCAATAAATATGCATTTTAAATACGATACAGGAGAATACAATGGAAATGCCTCTATGTTCTTCCTGGGCTTAACGAATTCTGTTGGTGGTTTTGAACAAATTGTTCCAGATGCAAAATTAGATGATGGAAAATTCTCATTAATTATTGTTAAAACAGCAAATATTTTTGAAATTGTTCATCTAGTGGGTTTAATGTTGAATAAAGGAAAACATGTCAATGATCCACGAATTATCTATACCAAGACATCGCATTTAGAAGTTTCAACATCTGATGCAAATGAACGACTAATGATTAATTTGGACGGTGAGTATGGTGGCGATGCCCCAATGCGTTTCGAAAATCTTCATCAGCATATTGAATTTTATGCTAACGTTGATCAAATCCCAGACGATTCTGTCACAGGTGCAATTGATCCATTTGATGTGATTAGTAAAGAATTAATTCTTGAAGTAGAACGTTTGAATGACGAAGATATTGATGGTGATGGTCGCATTGCAGATGAAAAAGAATAAATTATTTAACTTTAAAACTAGAACGTTTTTGAGAATGTTCTAGTTTTTTAGGGTTGTTAGTAAGTGTAGAAAAGCTTAAACATTAAGGAGAAAAAGAATGAAACAATATCCAGTAACAAAAAACCAACAAATTGAAGCAACAATTGTCGACTTATCACATGAAGGAATGGGCATTGCCAAAGTTGATGGTTATCCCATTTTTATTGAAAATGCTTTACCGGAAGAAGAAGTACGAGTAAAAATTTTAAAAGTTGGCAATAAATTTGGTTTTGGTAAAGTAGTAGAAATTTTAAAAGCTAGTCCAGATCGTCAAACAGTGGCAAATGAAGACTTGTTGCGGACAGGAATTGCACCATTAAGCCATTTACGTTATGAAAAGCAATTAGAATTTAAGCAACACCAAGTCCAAAATGTTTTAACTAAAGTTGCTAAAATGCCAGAAATTACTGTTTTACCAACTTTAGGTATGGAAACACCATCTGCTTATCGGAATAAAGCACAAATTCCAGTTCGCAAAATCGAAGGTCAATTGGCCACAGGTTTTTACCGTAAAAATAGTCATCAATTAATTCCAAATGAAGATTTCTTTATTCAAGACCCAGCTATCGATGCAGCGATTGTTACTGTTCGTAATATTTTACAACGCTTCAATATCAAAGCGTATAACGAAGAATTTAACGAAGGCTTTATGCGACATATTGTTATTCGTCGTGGTCATTATTCACATGAAATGATGGTGGTCTTAGTCACTCGTAAGGCTAAATTCTTTAAAGGAAAAGAAATTGCTCAAGTAATTCATGATGAATTACCAGAAGTTGTTTCAGTTATCCAAAATGTTAATGAAGAAAAAACTAATGTCATTTTAGGAAAAGAAGAAAAAGTTTTATTTGGCAAAGGATATATTGAAGATGAGTTGTTAGGGAAAAAATTCCACATTTCTGCTAAATCATTCTATCAAGTGAATACAAAACAAACCGAGGTTCTTTATCAAAAAGCAATTGAGTTAGCTGATTTGCAAACAACTGATGTGGTCATTGATGCTTATGCTGGAATTGGTACAATTGGTTTGTCTATTGCTGATAAAGTAGATCATGTATATGGAATGGAAACAATTAGCGAAGCAGTCGATGATGCACGTGATAATGCTAAACTAAACAATATTGATAATGCGACTTATTTAGTTGGACGTGCAGAAAAAATAATGCCACAATGGGCAAAAGAGGACATAGCACCAAATGTAATCTTTGTAGATCCACCACGTAAAGGCTTAGAGCAAACTTTCATTCAAGCAACCTGTGATATGAAACCAGAAAAAATTGTTTATATCTCTTGTAATCCAGCTACGATGGCTCGTGATTTAGCTTATTTTGCAGAATTAGGTTACGCAACTGATACAGTGCAACCTGTTGATTTATTCCCACAGACAACACATGTGGAGACAGTGACGTTGCTACAAAGACGCTAGATCTAGAAATCCTTAATTTTAGGCAGTTTTATAAGCATATCGTCTTCACTGGTGAGGGGGATAAAATACGAAATAAGGAGATTCAAGACGACATTAATGTGTCGGTAGTTATGGATCTAGTAAGTGGGAACACAAAAGAAGAGGAAATTTGATTTATTATGGAAAGACGTTCATTGGCTCTTTGTCAATAAGAACTGATGAATTAGATTGAGGTAAATCCAAACCAGAAGGTGAGAACTTCTAGTTTGGATTTTTTTGTTAATGACTTTAGTCTGTTTCACTCGCAGAGCGTGTAAAACAAAAAAACGCACACTTATAGGCGTGGACGAAGTAGCTTTAGCGATAAAAAACTCCTTTCGATATACTAATAAGTGGCTACCAACCGCTTATCAAATCGAAAGCTAGCTATTAATTAGTCAAGAAAAATCTTGCGAAAAATATGTAAAGCCAGCGATAGAAAAAAGAGCGCACAAAATAAGCTGAAATGAATCAAATTTTAAAAATTATGGTTCGCTCAATTCAACTTGTTGTGGGAGGTGGACTTCATAAGGTTTGTTTTGTGTCCAAACGGCAAAAATAATATTCACTAGCTTTCGAGCGACTGCACCAATCGCAGTCCCATGTGATTTGCCTCTATTTCGCAGTTTCTGATAATAAATTGACAGAGCGGGGTCTTTGTTAGAGGCAATAAAGGCAGCTTGCCAAATGGCACGTCTTAAATATGGTGAGCCACGCTTAGATAGTTTATTTTTCGTTCCAGTGAAATCACCTGATTGATGAACAGATGCATCCAGACCAGCAAAAGCAAGTAATTGATTTGGACGTTCAAAGCGGTGGATATCCCCAACTTCGCCCATAATTACAGCAGCGGTAACTTCACCAATGCCGGTAATAGTGGTCAAATAGTTGTTTTGTTTGTCGACTAGTGTACTCATTTCAGCTTCAACCTTGTTTAGCTGGTTTTCTAATAAAGCAATTTGTTCCAACATCAATTGGATTTCCAATTTGAAGACATCGGTGGCGATTGAAACGCCAAAAGAGGTAGCAGCTAGTTCCTTAAGTTGTGTCGCTTTGGTTTTCGCTCGAACTTTACCCAAACGCTTTCCGCTAGCTGAGTTGATAAGTTCAATTAGTTTGGATGTATCAATTTGAAGTAAGTCTTCGGGCAAAGGCGATTGAAGCAAGACTTGCGTTGAAGAACAACCAAAGGTATCGGAAAAAAGCTTGTCATATTCAGGGAATACTTGATCCAAACAAGCAATCACTTTATTTTTCAATTCAGATGTTCGATCAACTAAACTGTAGCGAAAACGTTCAAGTTGCTTCAATTGAAAAATATCTTCACTTGGTAACTTCGTAGCATCAGGCAAATCCAAGCGAATCACTTGCGCAATCAACACAGCATCAACGGTATCAGTCTTAGTCTTACGAATATAGAAATCTCGTAATACGTCAGATTGAATAGGGTTGAACGCTGTTACTTGAAAATAGAGTCCATGAAGAAATGAGTAAAGGGATAGCCAGTAATGTCCCGTTGCTTCCATGCCAATTAATGTGTTTTCAGGAAGTAACTGATGTTGGTTGATAAATTGTAAAAGCTTTTCACTGCCTTGTTTTGAATTGGCAATGCGCAACGTTTTAGCAATTAATTTCCCTTGATTGTCTAACAGCGCAATCTCATGATGTCGTTTACCAATATCAATACCCATAAAAAACATACGCAACCAAACCTTTCAAATAAGGATTTCAGATAGTGGTTATCCTCTCTACTCTTGGACGGTATAGCCTCGTTCGATATTCAGAAACGACGTTCTATCTAGCTCATTCATACACTGTCGCAAGAGAAGAGGCGTCAGACTTTCGAAGGAAGACAATGCTTCAAGGAGTGAGCCTACGACCTCTATCTGCTTACTACAAGTTTAAACCAAATAAATGATTTAAAGAATATCCTGTCAGTGATTACTGACAAATTTGTTATACGAGGAGTGATTTAAATGGGAATAAATACTGGTTAAACTGTCCTCGTTGCGGGAATAAAACACGACTAAAAATATGTAAAGAAACCGTAATAATGAACTTTCCTTTGTTATGTCCGAAATGTAAGCGTGAAACATTAATAAGTGTCGAGTCATTGAAATTGACGATAATTGAAGAGCCAGACGCAAAGACGCAGAGCCGATAATTTGAGATGAACATTCTCATTTTATCGGCCTTTTTGTTAATGGCTTTAATCTGTTTCACTCGCAAAGCATGTGAAACAAAAAAACGCGTGCTTATAAGCATGGATTAAGTAGCTTTAGCAATAAAAAACTCCTTGGAATGATTGAATGATTAAGAAATTGGTTCGAACGTGCAGAAAATCAAAGTTTCAGAATAAGAATTCTAACAAGTTTTAGAAACGAGCAATTTTACAGATAAGTATGCCACTGTTCGCTTAAAGAGGAGATCGTAAAAAAATCATAAGAGACAAATTATATTTTTTGGAATGTTGGTTTTCTTGAAGTACCTATTTTTTATTTTTTGTGTACGTTAACTTGAACTCTTGCTTGTGTTAGAGGAATATAAAATTTATTTTCGGCAATTTTTATCCCATCATTCGTTGAAAGAATCTCTCTAAGAAGAATGAAGTGATTTTTTATTGAGTTTTCAAATGGTCTCTCGAACTCTTCTTCTTGGACGTGAACAAAAAGAAATTCGTAGTGAGCCATGTGACTGAAAAGGTAGATGGATTCTTCCATAAATGCCAATAAATGTTTTTCTGAATCAAAAGGGAGGCGTGCTTCTATAAATTCTGGATCAACAATTGAGTGGCAGACCACTATATTTTTTTCTTCAGATTGATACCAGCGCTTGATTCTCATAACCTGCTTTGATTGAATCTGGATCGTTGAATTGTCATGTTCGTTTACTGTATCTTTCAAATATTCAATTTGAACATTCGATATTTCAGAATTTAAGCTACCATAGATGGGATTTTCAAGTTTTTCCAATCCACTTTGGTTTGGGTTTGCAAGATCTTTGATTACAAAATTACCAAGTCCTCGTTTTCCTTTTATAATGCCATCTTCTTTTAAAAGATCTAGAGCACGACGAATAGTGACCCGGCTCATTTCAAGTGAATCAGCCAGTTCTATTTCATTTGGGAGTTTCCCACCACACGGGATTGTTCCAGTCGAAATTAGAGAATAAATATAATCATAGGCAATTTGAGATTTTGTTTCTTTTTGGATAATAGTTCCCTCCTAACTTTTAAAAATCCGAACGTTATGTAAAATAATACCATTTTTTTAGATATAAATCTTGTTAATTAATTAATAATTCCTTATATTAATGTTAGTAATTTATAATACAAATAAGTATTAAAAGGAGGAGCTTATGAACGAAAAATTTTTGTGGGGTAGTGCGACCGCTTCATATCAATGTGAAGGTGCTTGGAATGAGGATGGTCGAGTACCGTCATTGTGGGATGAATATCTGCATAAAAATCATCTGGAGAGTGGGGATAACGCATCTGATTTTTATCATCGATTTAAAGAAGATATTCGTATGATGAAAGAATCGGGACAAACAAGCTATCGTTTTTCTTTATCCTGGAGTCGGATTATTGTGGATGACAAGGGGACAATAAATCCCAAAGGTATTGATTTTTATCACCAAGTTATTGATGAATGTTTGAAAATGGGTATTGAACCGTTGATTACGATTTTTCATTGGGATTTACCTAATTTTCTTGAGCAAAAGGGAGGTTGGTTGAATCGAGCAGTTATTCAGTTTTATCTTGATTTTTGTAAAGTTATTTTCAAGGAATATGGAGAAAAAGTTAGACTATGGACCACCTTTAATGAACCGAGATATTATGTCTTTAGTGGCTATTTTATTGGTAATTATCCACCGGGACTAAACGATGCACAAAAAACAACGGAAGCTGCTTATCACATGATGTTGGCAAATGCAAAAGCAGTTGAATTATTCCGTAAGCTTCAATTGTTCGGTGAAATTGGTATTGTTCATAGCTATGGTCCGATTTATGGCATTGATGACTCATTAGCCACTCGGCAAGCCATGCGAGATGGGGATAATTATTATAATAATTGGATTTTAGATACAGCAATTTTAGGTGAATTTCCTCAGGATCTTGTAGACAAGATAATCGAATCTGGAATCAATCTTGATTTTGTTCATCCGGAAGACAAAGATGTATTTAAACAAAACACGGTTGATTTTATTGGCCTAAACTACTATGCGCGAGTGATGATAGGCCCTTATGTAGAGGGAGAAACTGTTTTAAACATCAATAATAGTGGGAAATCTGGCAAAGGTTCTAGTAGGATTATTGTGAAAAATTGGTTTGAGCAAATCTTTGATTTACCAGATACTGAATATACAGACTGGGATGTCGAAATTTTTCCACAAGGCCTATATGACGGAATTATGATGGCATATAAAAAATATAATATTCCAATCTATATTACAGAGAATGGGATAGGCGTGTATGAAGATGCCACAAAAGAAATCGAAGATGATTATCGGATTTCTTTTCTAAATGACCACATTGATGCAATCCAACGAAGCATAGCAGATGGCGCGGATGTTAGAGGTTACTATGTATGGTCTACCATGGATCTATACTCATGGAAAAATGGAACAGATAAAAGATATGGATTAGTTGCCGTAGACTTTGAGAATGGTTTTATCAGACGACCTAAAAAGTCCTACTACTGGTATAAAGATGTTTGCTCAAACCAAGGAAAAAATATCGAAAGTGAGCGAGTGTACCATAGCAATTATATCAATACGCTTTCTCTTATGGAGGGAAAATAAGAATGAACAAAAAAAATTGGGGAACCCTCATTGAAGAAAAAATGATGCCACTAGCAAATCGCTTAGGCACACAACGTCATCTTGTGGCAATTCGGGATTCTTTTTTAAGTCTATTGTCTGTCAACCTTATGGGAGGGATTTTTGCTATTTTAAAATCTCCGCCAGTAACAGATGAGACAACAAATGGGTTCTTACTAGCATGGAAAAATTTTTCTGAATCAAATGGTTTTTTTCTCGATTGGATGTATTCATTTACCTTAGGTGCAATGTCGCTCTATATCTGTGTTGCTTTAACGCACTTTTTGGTTAAATCCTACAAAATCGACACAATTATTCCAGTTATCTTATCTCTAATTGGATTTATGATAATTGTGACTATTCCTGTTGAACTATCTTTTGAAATGAAAAGTTTAGACTTTACTTATATCGACGGAAAGGGTATCTTACCAGCAATGTTTATTGCTATCTCAACAGCTGAACTATATCGTTGGATGATTCAAAAAGACTTCGGTCGAATTAAATTACCCGACAGTGTGCCATCTAGCTTATCAGCAGTATTTGCTTCAATGATTCCAGGAATGATTTTGATTGCATTCTATGCTTTCATTTATGGAATTTTCAACGCAATGAATCAAAGTATGCCAGCCTGGTTGTTAGAAAGTGTATCTCCAGCATTTAGGTTAGCAGACAGTCTACCTTCAGTCATTCTGATTTCAGTGGTTGTTCACTTTTTCTGGTTCTTTGGTCTACATGATGCAGCATTAGCCGGTATCTTAGGACCATTACGTGATGGAAATCTTTCTATAAATGCTTCTGCTCGTTTGGCGGGTCAAGAAATCCCACATATTTTTACCACTTCTTACTATGTCTATTTTATTGTAATTGGTGGTGCGGGAGCTGTTTTAGGTCTGACGCTGCTTCTATCTGTATCTAAAGTAAAACAATTAAAAATTGTTGGTCGATTAGGATTTCTACCTTCATTGTTTGGAATTTCTGAACCTATTATTTTCGGTGTTCCGTTAATGTTGAATCCATTATTCTTTATTCCATTTATTCTAGCCCCAACAGCAAATGCAGTAATTACCTATATTTGTATGAATGTTGGTTTGATAGAAAAAACATTTTCAATGGTTTCATGGAATATGCCTTCGATTTTAGGTGGTTTTTTTGCTACTTTAGATGTTAAGGCAAGTATCTTGATAGTTGTTCTAATTATCATTGATATGTTAATATATTATCCATTCTTAAAAATTTACGAACATCAATTATTGAAAGTAGAAAATGCAAATAAAGAAGTTAAATAAATGAATAAGGCTATGGCAAACGCTCAAGAGTGTTTGTCATAGCCGTTTGTTTTAACAGAACAGAGAGAAGATATAGGCGAATGAGATACATACATTACGAGGTCCATTTAATTCAATGCTCAGAGCCATTTCTAACATAGTATCCTTACTGATCGATATAGATTAATTTTAAAGTATCAAAGAAACTTCAATAAAAAATGAAGAAAATATACCCTAAGCTATTTTTGTATGAATGAGTTGATTTTTTGAAAGATGTGGGAATCTTTCACTTGATTGAAAATTGTAGATGATTGTAAATGTTTGTTATTGTCGCTAAAATAATTGAACAAAGGGAGTGATACGATGAGTCTGTTAGAAGAAAAAGTTTTGAACTTTGCAAAAGATAAATGTAATGAAATAGCGATAGAAGAATTAGATTCAGCTTTTTTTACAACAGTTGACTTAGAAAGAGAGTTTTCAATTAGCAGAACACAAGCAAGCCGTGCTGCTAATAGCTTAGTGAATCAAAGAATTCTATTTAAAATCAATTCTCGTCCAGTACTTTTTTCTCTTACTGATGTCTTTAAAGAAAAATATATGTTTTCAGTTAAGCAAGAATATGAGAGCTTGAATCAGTTAAAACAAGAAATTGTGGACACGCCTGATGAAGTAGTGTTTGAACAAATGATTGGATATGATGGAAGTTTGTATGAAGCGATTGAGCAATTAAAGACAGCTATGCACTATCCAGAAAATGGTTTACCTATAATGTTGATGGGAGAAACAGGTGTAGGAAAGAGTTATTTTGTGCAAATTCTATTTGAATACATTATAAAAAGTAATCTAATAAATGAAAAAGCTCCTTTTATTACACTTAATTGTGCACAATACTACAATAACCCGGAGTTGTTATCTGGATTGTTGTTTGGATATTCAAAGGGGGCTTTTACCGGTGCTTATGAGAATCGAAAAGGTTTATTGGAAGAAGCTGATAATGGTTTATTGTTTTTGGATGAAGTACATCGTCTAAATGCAGAAGGGCAAGAAAAACTTTTTACATTTATGGATAAAGGATCTTTTTCTAGAATTGGAGAAACAAAAGAACGTAAAGCAAAAGTTCGCCTAGTTTTTGCTACAACAGAGCAAGCAGATATATTTTTACAAACATTTTTAAGAAGGATTCCGATACAAATTTATATTCCGACTATTAATGAGCGAAGTATATTAGAAAAACGACAAATTATTGAGTATTTATTTAAAAAAGAGAGTGGAAAAGTTCAAAAAATGATTGAAATTACTCCGGGTGTAATGAATATTTTATTGCAAACAACTTATAAAGGAAATATAGGGGAACTGGAAAATACAATCAAGTACGCTTGCGGAAGTGCAATATCTCAAAATGACTCAACCGAAAGAATTCAAATTAAAATCCGTGACATTCCCCAAAAAATATATGCTGCTATTGAGAAAAAGGAACTTATTGTCAGTTCTGATGGTGAAAATTTACTTTTCTCGACAAAAGGAGAAATTTCCGAATTTTCTAATAACGTTAAAGAATTACAAAAATTTATAGACTATTTGAATATAATTTTTACCCAGTTTGATGGTAAAACTCATTATGAAATACAACAGCGACTATTACAACAGATAATAAAGTTTATGGATGAGCTGATTTTTAAAGAGATGCAGATGAAACAAGTTGCATTAGAGAAGTTTATTTTGTCTACAATGCAAGATATTTTTAGAGAAATTGAGCATCAAACTAAATTCCAATATGATGGTAATGTTGTGTTATTCTTATCTCATTACATTTATAGTTATATCTTGAAAGGGGTCAATGTAAATAAGTCTATTAAAAGTGAGTTGATACACTTTATCAAAAAGAATTATAAACTAGAAATGAATGCCCTTCTTCAATTTTTACCATCAATTGAAAAAAGATTAGATATTACGTTTGCTGAGATTGATAAAATCTTATTTGTACTCTTCTTATCAACATTAAAAAGTACTAATAAAGGTATGGAATTTGATGCAATTATAATTGCACATGGATACGCAACTGCAAGTAGTATTTCGAATGTTTGTAATCGATTGTTAGGTCAAGCAATATTTACTGGTATAGACATGCCTATTGAGGCTACAATTCATGATATTTCAGAAAAAGTAAAACTATATATAGAGAGTAACCAAGTGGAACAAGGTTTGGTCTTAATGATTGATATGGGCTCATTGAACATGATTTATGAGGAACTGAAACAAAATGTAAAGATTCCAATTCTATTTATTGATCAATTAAGTACGCCTATGGCACTAGAAGTCGGAAATTTAATACAGCAAAATCGGACATTAGTCCAAATTGCGGACAGTATGTCTGAATCTATTATACCAAATATCCAAATTTTCCAACCAGAACAAAGTAAACGCAAAGCAGTTATTACAACGTGTTTTTCAGGTTTAGGAATTGCTATTCAAATTCAAAAATTATTGTATGATTGTTTAGATGGTATTCTTGATATCGATATTATCCCTATAGAGTTTCACGAACTGAAATCGAAAGGAATCACAGAAGCTCTAAGAACAAAATATGATATCGTATCAATAATTGGTACAAATAATTTACAAATTCCAGACGTTAATTTTTTATATTTAGAAGAAATTATTTCGGGGGATGGAAAACTAAATAAACTCTTTGAAGATATGTTATCTGAACAAGAAATTTGTGAGGTAAACAATCGATTAGTAAAGAATTTTTCATTGATACGAGTGATAGATTCGTTGACGATTCTAGATACAAAAAAAATCATGGAGTTAGTTGAATCATGTATTCAAAAATTGGAAGCTAGACTACAGTTAACATTATCTAATCCACGGAAGGTAGCTATGTATGTACATGTTAGTTGTATGATAGAAAGATTAATTCGTCATTCAGAGATCTCTGATTTTCCAGATTTAGCGCAGTTTTCATTCGATAATCAGAAAGAAATTCGTGTGATTCAAGATGTATTTAGTGTGCTTGGGCCTATCTATAGTGTGACAATCCCTCTGGAAGAAATTTGTTATATTCACAATATTCTGTATCTTGATTAGCGTGTCACTAATTGGCACGCTTTTTGCTTATATCTTTGTAAAGGAGGAAGAGTATGAATTATTTAATTGCGACCCACGGAGAATTTTCTAAAGGACTGATTGATGCTGCTAAATTGATTGTTGGGAAGGATAATGAAATTGATTACTTTTCAATGACGATATCTAAATCAGCAGAAGATGCCAAGGTGGAGGTTACAGAATACTTAAAACAAAAAGAAAACCAAGAGATTATTGTCTTAACTGATGTATTTGGAGGGAGTGTAACTAATCTTTTTACCAATCTATTACTAGAAGGTTATTCATTTCAATTAGTGACGGGAGTAAATCTTCCTATGGTACTAACAATGTTACTATCAGAAGAAGGCGATTCTGAAAATATTGTTTCCTTAGGAGTAGAAGAAGCAAAAAAAGGAATAATTCATATTAATGAATTATTAGTTAATCAAGGAGGGATAGACAATGACGATATCATTATTGAGGATTGATGACCGTTTGATTCATGGACAAGTTGCATTTGGATGGACGTCATCTTTAGGTGTTAATACAATTTTAGTGGTAAATGATGAAGCAAAAAATGATCAAATGAAAGCAATGGCATTGAACTTAGCTAAGCCAAGTAATGTTAATTTGTATATTCGCGGAGTTGAAGAGTCGGGAGAGATTTTACAAAAATTCCAAACCTCTAAAAAAAGTAAGGTTTTAGTATTAACCAAAAATACAGAAGATACGCGAAAATTGTTAGAAAATGCTGGTGATGTTGTTACTGAAATCAATATTGGTGGTTTAAGATATTCTGACGGAAAGAAAAAGTTGACAGATTTAGTAGCTGTTGATGAACAAGATGTAGAAAATTTAAAAGCCATTCGTGATATGGGTGTAGAAGTTGAATTCAGAATGTTACCTAGAGACAAGCGGAGAGTACTAAGTGACTTTAATATTTAAATAAGTGAAAGGAGGATAACGGATGTTAGCACAAGCATTGATGTTAGGTTTACTCGCAGGTATAGGGATTTTAGATGGTCGCATTTTTGGCCAAATGATGTTTGATCGCCCACTAGTAACAGGGGTATTTGTTGGTTTGATTTTAGGAGATATGAAACAAGGAATTATAATTGGGGCTCAATTAGAGTTAATTTGGATGGGAATTGCAGGTATTGGAGCTGCAACACCTCCAGATATTGTTACTGGAGGTATCCTGGGAACAGCATTTGCTATCATTTCCGGTAGTGGTGTTGAAGTTGCTTTAGCTTTAGCTGTACCAATAGCAGTTTTAGCTCAGTCATTAGGAGTTTTGGTTCGAGTAGTCAACACATACTTTGCTCATAAAGCAGATAAATATGCACAGGAAGCTAATTTTAAAGGAATTGCTTTTGCTATGTGGATACCAGTTCTACTATTCTTCTTAAGTACCTTTGTTCCAACTTTTTTAGCGATTCTGTTAGGTGCCGATAAGGTCTCTGGATTAATAGAAGCTATTCCAAGTGTTCTTTTAGATGGATTGGCTGTAGCCGGATCACTTTTACCAGCGATTGGATTTGCTTTATTGATGGATATGTTATTTTCTAAAAAGATGGCACCATTTTTCTTCTTTGGTTTTCTGGGGGCAGCATTTTTAGGGATTGATATTACTGCAATTGCATTGTTCTCAGTATGTATTGCATTTGTTTTACATTTTTATATTGAGCCGAAAAAAGCAGACGATAATAATACAGCTGATAATTTAACGGAAGGAGAGATTGATTTTGACTAAAGTATCTAATCAAGAATTAAGAAGTGTTTTCTGGCGATCATTTGCATTACAAGGAGCGTTTAACTACGAACGGATGCAGAATATTGGATATGCTTACTCAATGGTTCCGGTAATTAAAAAACTATACACAAAAAAAGAAGACCAAGTACAGGCTTTAGATCGTCATCTAGAAATATTTAATACTACGCCAGTGGTAGTACCATTTATATTGGGAATTTCATCAGCAATGGAAGAAGAAAATACTAATAATCCTGTATTTGATGAACAATCGATTGGGGCAGTGAAAGCTTCTTTAATGGGACCTTTAGCTGGGATTGGGGATTCTATATTTT
The DNA here is from genome assembly GCF_058216475.1 of Enterococcus sp. AMC2644. Lineage (NCBI taxonomy): Bacteria > Bacillati > Bacillota > Bacilli > Lactobacillales > Enterococcaceae > Enterococcus > Enterococcus sp. AMC2644. The sequence goes on along the minus strand of NZ_CM177095.1, from coordinate 45,368 downwards.
GGGGGACGTTACGAATTATTGCAGCTGGTATTGGCGTATCGCTTGCTGCCGATGGGAATCTATTTGGTCCATTACTGTTTTTCCTAATTTATAACATCCCTAATTTTGCTCTACGAATTTTTGGTTTGAATTTTGGTTATCAAGTCGGAGTTAACTCATTAGATCGTATTCAAAAAGAAGGTTTGATGGATAAAATTATGTCAGTAGCAACAATTATCGGTTTGTCTGTTGTAGGTGGTATGGTTGCAACTATGTTGAACATTACCACACCTTTACAATGGAATATCAGCGGTGCAGAGATTATTGTCCAAGATATTTTGGATCAAATTTTACCAAAAATGTTACCGTTGGCTTTTACTTTTGTCATCTATAAGTTACTAAAAAAAGTGAGTGTGGCTTGGTTAACAATAGGTATCATAATTTTTGGAATCGTGATGCATCTATTTAATATTTTATAAAATAAAATTTTTTTAGGAGGAAGATTATGGCTACAATTGAAAGTTATATGTTAGAAACACCAGAAAAAATGTTGGAGATTATTGAGCGTTCAGAGGATCTATTTTCAGAAGTTAAAAAAGCAGATATCAAGAAAATTATTATTACGGGGTCTGGGACTAGTTACCATTCTGCCTTACAAATGAGTAAGCAAATGAAGCATTTACTTCAAATGGAAGTGACAGCAATTTATCCATTTGCCATAAATGAGGACACTTTCCTACAAGATAATGAACAAACTTTAGTTGTTGGAATTTCACAAGGAGGTAGTAGCTATTCCACTTATAACGCAATGAAATTAGCAAGAAACAAAGGGTGTCTAACAGCTTCAATGGCAGGTGGGCCAAATGCGTTTATCGATGAAGTAGCAGATTATATTTTAACTGTTTATTGTGGAGAAGAACTTGCAGGTGCAAAAACAAAAGGATTTTACTGTACTAAACTAAACCTATTACTACTTAGTTTGTATATAGGCTTAGAACAAGGTCGTATTAACTCAACTGTATTTAATGAGAACATTGAAAAGGCGAAAAATGCTGCGGGATATTTCAAAGAAGTGTATGACGTTTCTGAGAAATGGATTGAAGATCATAAAGAAGTTTTGACAAATGCAGAAGAAATCAGAATTACAGGACCAGCCAATTCATATGGTGATATTTTAGAAAGTGCTTTGAAATTGTTAGAAACGATGCGCTGTCCAGTTACAGGTTATGAATTCGAGGAGTTTATACATGGTATCTACAACGCAATTAATGAAAAATCAACAGTCTTTATTCTAGATGATGGAAGTGAATCACGATCTACAAAAATGAAAGAAGTCCTTTCTGATTGGTCAGATAATATTTATCTTATAACTAATTATGACTATGAAGCTGCTGATTTAGTATTACCGACAACACAGAACAAAGATTTCTTAACATTCAACTTTATTATTCCTCTACAATTAATTTGTGCGAAAATTCCTACACTACGAGGAGTAAATCCTTCAACACCCAAAGATCCAAAATTCCATATGAAGTTAGGATCAAAAAAGTTTAACAAATAAAATTAATAGGGAATGAGATTGGGAAAAAATTACCAAGTTTTATTCATAAGAAAAATCAAAACAATGCATGAAATCAATTGAAAACAGGTTTCATGTATTGTTTTATTTTATGCAACTTTTTACCAAACTCATTCGATGTTTACGATTAGTCTTTCTCGTGAATCATGTGTGGCATTCAACTAGTGATGCAAGTCCATTCGTGAGTAATTACTGACAAGAGTAGCGAACCACAAGTCGAAGTCAGTGATGACAGAGTAAAGGAAGTGATGTAGCAAATCTATCGACCCTACGAACAGAAACTTGACAATTGTTTTTGCTAAAACTTAAAATTTTCTGTACAATAACGTTTGAAAGAGGTGAACATAAAGTGAAAGAAGAATTATTGAGCTACCTAGAAAATCAAACCGCTTTCATTGATTTATTAGCTATTAATAAGCTTTTTACTGCAAAAGAACTAGCTTATATTTTTAATGTGAAACGAAATACGATTAGTCATTATTTGAATCAGCTACATGAAGAGGGCTTTTTGATTAAGATTAATTCCCGCCCAGTTTATTTTTTTCATAAAGAAGCTTTTGAAAGTCAATTTTACCCCTTAAATCAAATTCTGTATCAAAATGTAGAAGATATTCTTAGTGAGCGACCATTATTTGAACAGCAAAGAGATTTATTTTCGCTATTAATTGGACATGATAAAAGTCTAAGCCGCTGTATTGAACAAATTAAAATGGCTTTGTATTATCCTGAAAATGGATTACCAGCATTAATTACCGGAGAAAGTGGGACTGGAAAAAGTTTTTTAGTTAACTTAATTTATCGCTATTGTTGTGAAAATCAATTGATTAATGAAGAAGCCCCTTTTGTTACAGTAAATTGTGCGCAATATGCAAATAATCCTGAATTGTTAACGAGTAATTTATTTGGTCATATAAAAGGGGCTTTTACAGGTGCCGAACAAGATAAGCAAGGTGCTTTTGAAGCTGCAAATCAGGGAGTTCTTTTTTTGGATGAGGTTCATCGTTTGAATGCAGAAGGACAAGAAAAGTTATTTACATTTCTCGATCAAGGAGTTATTTATCGAATGGGCGATACGAATCATCCAATCCCCATCCAAACACGTATTTTCTTTGCGACGACTGAAAATTTAGAAAGTAACTTTTTAACTACGTTTATTCGAAGAATTCCGATTCAAGTGGAGTTACCAGCTATTTCAGAACGTAGCCATAACGAACGTTTGGAATTAGTTTATCGTTTTTTATTACAGGAGCAACATAAAATTAAATATCCATTACGTGTGACAGGACAAGTTGTAACCTTGTTAACGAGTAGTGACTTTAAAGGAAACATTGGTGAATTAAAAAATATTGTTAAAGTGACGGTAGCTAAAGCTTTTGCAGAACAAAACCAAAGGCAAGAAGAAGTTCACTTGACTATCTACCATTTACCTGAAAAATTATTAATAGCATCTAATTCAAATAAACAAAGTTATATGTATGAAGAAGTTGCTTTCAATGAATTGAGTGTTATTGAACAACTAATAAAGAAAAGTCAACCACAACAACAGCGGGTGATTCTATCTTTTGAACATTTACTCACTACCTTCCAACAAAACAATTGCCAACTAGAGGATTGTGAAGAACAGTTTATCAAGGAAGTAGATCATCTGTTTGACTTTTTACTATTTGAAACAGATCGTCAGCAACGTCATGAAACCCTAATTTATTTAACTCAATATATTAGGGAAGCACTTAAGCAGATGGAAGCAGCCTATCAAATTAAATTTAATGGGAACAGTATGTATGCGATTAGTTATTATCTTTTTCAAAGAAGTAGCAGTCGTTGGTTTCCTGAAGACCCCATGATTTCACGGCTGATTCAAGAGTTAGAAGAACAAGTTGAAAGAGCCTATCCGATTAGCTATCATTATGTTCAACGAATTTTAGAAGTATGCCAACCAAAAATTGATTTGGAAATATCATCAATGGATAAAGTTTTATTGACGATTTATTTAAAACGAGTAGATTGGACACGTGAATTGGTGATACCTAAAGCGGTGATTGTTGCTCACGGTTATGCTACTGCAAGTAGTATTGCCAACGTAGCTAATCGTTTATTAGAAAAGGATATTTTTGAATCATTTGATATGCCATTAGCTGTTTCACCTCAACGAATTGCTGAAGAAATTTTAGATTATAGTGAATACAATGACATTTCGAATGGTTTAGTAATTTTAGTAGATATGGGTTCTTTAAAAGAAATTTATCAGTATTTTCCTAAACAAATTACTTCACCAATTGTGATTATGAACAATGTGACAACAACTTTAGCAATTGCAATAGGTGAAAATTTACAAAAGAATATACCTTTAAAAGAGATGATTACTAATGCAGCAGAAACAGCAAAACTCGATTGGGAAATTATTTATCCTGAAAAGAATAAAATGAAAGCGTTGATTACCACTTGTTTGACTGGGATTGGTACAGCGACTCATATTTCTCATTTACTGGAAAAAAGTTTGCTAACTTCTGCAAATTTAACTATTCTTCCTTATGAATTTGATGTTTTACGAGAAAAGAAAAGGGAAGAGACTGTTTTCTCAATGTATGATGTATTAGGGATTATTGGAACAGACAATCCTGAAATTGAAGATGTTCCTTATTTATCTTTAGAGGAATTAATTTCAGGGAGTGAAAATCAGATTCTAGGTGAGTGGCTAGAATCAGTTATGACGAAAGAAGAGAATACCATTTTTTTAGCTAATGTAATCCGTAACTTTTCACTAGAAAAAGTTATTGATTCCGTAACTATCTTAGATACTGAAAAAGTTATGAGTGAAATTGAACTATTTATGCGTGACTTAGAAACAGCTACGAATTGTCCAATACCTAATGCACAAAAGTTAGCTCTATACGTACATGTTAGTTGTTTAATTGAAAGGCTAATTCGTAACGTCCCTATAGAAACGTATGAAAGATATGATGAATTGAGTCAGTGTCAAAGAAAAACACTTTCACAAATTAAACAAGCCTTTAGTGTCATAGAAACTGACTATAGTGTCAAAATCCCTGACTCGGAACTTGCCTATATTTATGACATTCTATTTAAAAAGACTGATTTATCAACAATTGAAGAAGATTTTTAATAAAAGCAAGTTGTTTGCCACTAAAGTTGGCACGCAACTTGCTTTTATTTAAGTGTAAGCGAGGTGAACGAAATGACTAGAAAAATTATTTTAGCATCCCATGGCAAATTTGCATCAGGAATCTTGACATCATTAGAATTGATTTGTGGAAAACAAGAAGGGATTATTGCGATGGATTGTTACATAACTGAATCTTTTAACTTAAGCCAAGCTGTCGATCGAATAATTTCAGACTATCCAGCCCAGGAGTTAATTGTAATTACAGATGTGTTTGGCGGAAGTGTTAATAATGAGTTTCTACGTTATATCAAGAGATCAGATTTTTATGTAGTCGCTGGATTAAATTTACCGTTTCTAATTGAATTAGTGACGAAAATCAATCTTATTGAATCAACAGATACTGCTATCAAACAAGCATTAATAAGTGCTAAAGAATCTATTCAGTTTTGTAATGATACCATCAACCAAGAAGTCGAAGAAGAAGAATTTTAGGAGGAAAAAATTATGATTTTATTAACACGTGTTGATCATCGATTGTTACATGGTCAAGTTGCTTTTTCATGGACACAAAATATAGGTGCAGATTGTATTTTGATAGCAAATGATGACGTACCTAACAATGAAATTCGCAAAACAACAATCAAATTAGCTAAACCTCAAGGGGTAAAATTAGTTATTAAAAATATTGAAGATGCTATCAATTCTCTAAAAAGTGGTGTAACTGATAAATATAAGTTATTTATCGTCGTAGAATCGATTGAAGATGCTTATAAGTTAGCAACCTCTTACCCTGAAATTAAACAAATTAATCTAGGAGGAATAAAAGCAAAAGAAGGTGCTCGAAATATTGGAAAAGCCGTAAACATTTTATCAGAAGAAGAAACATTATTAAAAGAACTAGTAGAAAAGGGGATTGAAGTCGAAATCAGACAAGTACCAAATGATAAAAAAGTAGCTGTAACTGAAGTGCTATAAAGAAAAGGAAGTGAAAAAATGGTTGTTCAAGCAATTTTATTAGGCGTTGTGGCATTTATTGCTCAATCGGAATATGCATTGGGAACGTCATTATTATCACGGCCCATTGTAACAGGGCTGTTTACAGGAATTGTATTAGGAGATATAAAAACTGGGGTTATCATGGGTGCAACATTAGAGCTCGCATTTATTGGTTCATTTTCTGTAGGTGCATCGATTCCACCAGATGTTGTGACAGGCGGAATTCTTGGTACAGCTTTTGCAATTACAGCGGGTGCTGGCACTGAAACTGCTTTACTTCTTGGCCTACCGATTGCAACATTGACACTGATTTTGAAGAATGTTTACCTAGGATTATTGATTCCAATGATGAATCATAAAGCCGATGCCTACGCTGAAAAAGCAGATTACAAAGGTGTAGAACGTATGCACTTGTTTGCTGGCTTTGGTTTATCACTGATGTTGGCGTTAGTTGTTACATTGTCATTTTTAGTTGGAAGTAAAACAGTTAGTAATTTATTAGAAATGATTCCTGGATTTATTCAACATGGTTTGTCTGTAGCAACAGGTTTAATTCCAGCACTTGGTTTTGCTATGTTAGCTCGTTTGTTGATTAATAAGCAAGTCGCACCCTATTTTTTCTTAGGTTTTGCTTTAGCGGCGTATCTATCTATCCCTGTAACTGGGGTTGCGATTTTTGGGGCAATTTTAGCAGTGATTATAGTAAATATTATGAATATTCGTAGTGCAGTACAAACAAGTACAGGGGAGGTAATAGACGATGACGAAGACTTCTAAATCAAATGAAATTACGAAGAAAGATTTAAATAAAGTATTTTGGCGCTCATTTCAAATGGAGTTTTCTTGGAATTATGAACGTCAAATGAGTTTAGCTTATGTTTATGCGATGATCCCGATTTTGAAAAAGCTTTATACGAAAAAAGAAGACATGGCGAATGCTTTAAAACGTCATTTAGAGTTTTTTAATACTACTCCACATATAGTTACTTTAATTTTAGGTATCAATGCAGCTATGGAACAAGAGAATGTAGAAGATGAATCCTTCGATGTTAGTGCAATCGATAGTATTAAAACATCTTTAATGGGTCCTTTAGCTGGTATCGGTGATTCTTTCTTTTGGGGAACATTACGATTGATTGCTACAGGAGTAGGCACTTCTTTAGCTTTACAAGGAAATATTTTAGGCCCCATTTTATTCTTGTTGATTTTCAATATTCCTCACGTACTTTTCCGTTATTTTGCAACAGGTTGGGGATATAAATTAGGAACAGGTTTCTTGAAAAAAATTCAAGAAAATGGTTTAATGACAAGCCTTACTTTAGGTGCCTCAATTATTGGATTAATGGTAGTAGGGGGAATGACTGCTACGATGATTGATATTACTATCCCATTGAAAATTGGCGAGGGAGAGAATGCTGTAACGGTTCAAAGTATTTTTGATGACATTGTTCCCCACATCTTGAATCTAGGAGTCTTCGGTGCAGTATTCTATCTGTTGAAAAAAGAAATTAAACCGTTGGCAGTTCTGCTGATTTTAGCAGTAGTAGGGATTTTAGGTTCATTAATTGGTATCTTTTAGGAGGTTAGATATAAATGGTTACAATGCTGGATTATATTCAAGAAGAACAAGAAACACTTTCATCAATTATCGCAAAGTATCGATATCAAAAAAATGAAAAGCTAGCCAAACCAAAACAGATATTGATTCTTGCGACAGGTTCTTCATACAATGCCTGTCTCGCAGCAAAGGTATTCTTCGAAAAAGTTAGTGGAACTACCGTAACTATTGAAGAACCATATCATTTTCAACATTATGGAAAATTACCCGCAGCAGTGGACGGAATTATTGCTGTGTCGCAAAGTGGCAAAAGCGCTTCTACAATTGACGCATTGCAAAAATTTCAAAAAAAAGGAGACATTCAAATTATCTTAACTAGTGATACCAATAGCCCGATTGCAAAACTTTCTGATTATGTAATTGATTTAGATATTGGCATTGAAAAAGTAGGATTTGTAACTAAAGGCTATGTTGCAACTGTATTACAGCTGATGTTATTAGGACTGACAATTGGTGCTAGTAAAGACAAGTTGAGTGAAACCGAAGTGAACGAATATATAATACAACTGCAACATTTAGTTGAACATATTCCAACTGTAATTGAAAAAAGTCAGGAATTTTTTGAAAAAAATGAATCAATTTTCCGTTTGGCCACTCGCTTTATTGGTATAGGATATGGTGCAAACTGGGGAACAGTCAAAGAGTTTGAAACAAAATTTACAGAAACCGTTCGTAAACCATCCAGTGGATTTGAATTAGAAGCATATATGCATGGACCTTATTTAGAGGCTGATGCAGAACATCTTCTATTTCTTGTAGAGAATAATAGTGTTAACGCCCGACGTTCTACAAAATTAAGAGAATATATGTCTCAGTATGTGGGGCATACGATGACGATTACTACTGAAGAAGTGGAGAATGAGCAAGCACTTTCGTTAAACATTGCAATTGATGAAAATTTAACACCTTTGATTTTAGTCATTCCTTTCCAAGTTTTTGCTTATCAAACGGCAAGAGTTAAAGGAATTGATTTAAGTAAACGTATTTTTGATGATTTTGATCAAGTATTAAAAAGTAAAGTATAGGAGTGGATAACATGTTAAAATTTGATGAAAAAACACAAATTAATAATATTCAAGGAGCTTTAGAATTACGTTCACAAGTAGAAAAAATTGTAGATGAAACTTTTAAAAAAGGTTTCGATAATATTTATTATTTAGGTATTGGTGGGACATACGCTTCTGCTATGCAAGCTGTTACTTATTTGAATGGTAAAAGTAATTTACCAGCATTTGTTCAACATGCGGCTGAGTATTATACAACAGGAAATCGTCGATTAACAAAAGATTCTGTTGTAATTGTTTCTTCTGTAACTGGAACAACTCAAGAAGTAGTGAGAGCATTAGAAGAAATAAAGAAAGTAGGGGCAACGGTTATTGGTTTTATTGATACAGAAGCAACACCTTTAGCAAATCTATCTGATTATGTAATTACGTATCCAGCACCAGGAACAGAACAATTAAAATTTTTTATGATAGCAGACCGTTTGATGCAATTAAATGGTGATTTTGAAGATTATGAAGAATATTATAGCGAATTAGATAAACATCTTGCTGTAGGGTTAGTTGAAGCAGAAAAAAAAGCTGAGGCATTTGGAAAAGAATTTGCTGAAAAGCATCGTCACGATGCGATGCATTACTTTATCGGTGCAGGAAACCAATGGGGAGCAGTTTACTCTTATGCTATGTGTTATTGGGAAGAACAAAGCTGGTTACGTTCAAAATCTATTCATGCTGCAGAATTTTTACACGGTACCTTAGAAATTATTGATGAAACTACACCGGTTACAGTCTTTTTAGGAGAAGATGAGCAACGTCCACTAAGTGAGCGTGTAGCTGCTTTGTTACCACGTATTTGTGCAAACTACACATTGATTGATACGAAAGATTATCCAGTAGAAGGCATTAGTGAAAAATATCGTGGTAGAATCTTATCTCACTTATTAATGCATTGTGTAACTCAAAGGATTGATGCGTATGTTGAAAAATTAAATTGTCATCCATTAGACATTCGTCGATACTATCGTCAATTTGATTATTAAAAATAGAAAATTTCTTCTTAGACTGAATTGACTACCAAAAGCTAGACAAAAAGATAAAGGAAAGCGAGAATCTAGATGATGTCCAGACGTTCATTTGATAAAGCATTTAAAATTGCCGCTGTAAAGCTAGTGATGGAAGAAGGATTTTCTGTAAAAGAGGTTAGTCTACAGTTAGAAGTTCACGCTAATAGCTTGTATTGATGGATTCAAGAAGTTGAAAAATATGGAGAAAGTGCGTTACTCGGAAAAGAGAGCGCACTTTTTGACGTCCATTGTGAAATAAAGAAATTAGAACAAGAAAATCGTTACCTAAGAGAGGAGATACAATTTTTAAAAAGGTTCCAATTGTTCTTGAAATCAAACAAGATATCCGATTTCAGTTCTTAAAAGAGCATAAAAATGAGTCGAATATTCGAAGAGCTTGCCAGACATTGAATGTTTCAAAAGCTGGTTTTTATGAGTTTCTTAAAAGAAAACCATCCAAAAGAAAAAAAGAGAAAGAAATTTTAAAAGAAGGAATCGTTACTATTGCTCAAGAATACCATGGAAGATACGGGGCAATTCGAATAACTCAAGTATTAAATAAAAAAGGAATTATCGTTAATCGAAAACCTATCGGAAAGCTACTCCATCAACTCGGACTATATGCCAAGGAAAGTACCTATAGATATAAGTATTATAACCGAATAGCGCTTTCTCTTACTCGCCCCAATCTTATTAACCAAATGTTTCAAGCGCCAGAAAAAAATAAAATTTGGCTAGGAGATACTACATCCACTTCTCTGAGAAAAGGCGCACTTTATTTGTTTTTCTTCATTGATGTCTGCAAGAGAAAAATTCTTGGTTGGTATATGTTACCTAGAATGAAAGATTAATTAGTTGTAGACTCGTTCCTTCAAGCATTTGGAAAAGAGCATCCTGAGCCAGGATTAATTGTTCACACAGATCAAGCGATATACAAGTACGAAATTCCAAGCAGAACTAAGAAAAAAGCGGAAATTTCTAGTAGGAGTCGAAAAGGAAATCCTTACGATAATGTCTTAATAGAATCTTTTTATAAAACAATAAAAGAGAGCTGATTAATGACGCTCAATTCAGAGATATCGATTAGGATCAAATAGAACTATTTAAATATATTGAAACTTACTATAACACAAAACGTATATATTCTGCCCTTGGCTATCAATCTCCTAAAGACTTTGAAAAAAATTCCACTTATTCTCTTAACTAAGTGTCCAGTTTTTCTTGACAACTCCAGTCTAACTTTTGGGTATCACCATACACAGGTCTTTTTTGATAAATAATATCCTATATATTTTTTACACCTTGAATTATCAAATTAAGTGCAACGAAACATTATAAAAAGCTTCATACGGTGTTTTCCAGTTTAAACATTTTCTTGGTCGTAGATTTAACCTCTCAATATAGCCCTGAATGACTTCATTAGGGATAGAATCTATTTCTTGAAATTTTGGGAAGTATTCTCGTAATAAACCATTTGTATTTTCGTTTGTTCCTCTTTGCCAAGGGGCGTGAGGATCAGGAAAATAAAATGGGATTTGATGAAGTTCATTTGTAATCTCTGGATGTTTTGAAAATTCTTTTCCACGATCCGGAGTAATAGACTTAAGATAGTTTTTAGGAATAGTAGAAAATAATGCGATTATTTTATTCTTAACTAGTTCTGATAACTTCTTTTCAATTTTACCACTTAATAAGAATCTTGTTTTCCGATCTGTCAACGTGACCAAACAGGCACGTCCTGTTTTCCCAGCGACTGTATCCGCTTCCCAATGTCCGATTTCAGAACGATCCTTTGCTTTTTGAGAACGCTCATGAATCGTATGCGTAATCCGTATTTTCCCTCTCTTTTCTATGTGTTCTTTTGTATGACGTGTTTTCCCACGATGTCGTAAAGAGCGAACAAGTCCTCGATTCCCCTCTTTTAAAGGTGTTGTTTCTAAAAGCCCATGATAAATTCCTCGATAAATGGTCGAATAACTAATTGAAAAATCTTTCTTTTCCCTCTTTATACGAAAAGAAATCTCTTCTGGCGACCATTGTTGTTCAACAAATAGTTTTCGAACCAATGCCCAAATTGTAGGGTTTGATAAGAGTGATTTCCGTCCACATTTTTGTTTTCTTAAAGAGTAAAAGCTTTGTGCTGTAGATGGTGAGTAACACTGTTTTCGTGTGTTTCGTTTTAATTCTCTAGAAACAGTTGAAGGACTACGATGGATAATCTGTGCAATTTTCGCATGGAGAATCCTTGATTAGACAATAAGTATATTTTTTCTCGTTCAAATATTGTAAGATAGTTATAGTGATTCATAGTAATCTTCCTCTCAATAGTGTTCTCGACAAACCTATTCTAACTGGAAGTTTACTATGAGTCCTTTTTTATCTTTTAGGTGTTGCACTTAAAATGTATATTCAAGCTAGTAAAAAAGTGTTGGTAGAAAATCAGAAAGTTTTCTATCAACACTAAATACTATAAAACTTTTTGTATTTATATTTGATTTGGTTAGTTTTATCGTTAAAAGTAGATATTATCTATAGTGTAGATAGGTGTTAATATACAGTAGTGGTAGCGCTATTATATACTTTTTAGGAGGAAAATAAATGGATACTTTTATTACTAAATTGGAAAAGTTTATTGCACCAGTTGCATCTTGGTTAAGTAACAATCGTATTATTCAATCGATATCAAAAGGGTTAATGGTATGTATGCCGATAATTATGATTGGAGCGATTGCATCAATTTTTCAAAATTTCCCGATTACTGCTTATCAAGAGTTTATTAGTACTACTTATTTAGGAACTAGTTTAACTTCAATTGTTAATGTTACAACAAATATGTTAGCAGTTTATGTGGTAGCAGCAATTAGTTATACTTATGCCAAAATGTTAAAAATCGATGGATTTGTTTGTGCTTTACTGGCATTAATGAATTTTTTCGTTGTAACACCGATGGAAATTACTGGTGAAGGTTTTGCAGCAGTAACTAATTTACCACTCAGTTGGTTAGGAGCAAAAGGGTTATTCGCAGCAATGATTGTTTCTATTTTTACAACGATGATTTATCATTGGATTGTAAAAAATAATTTAACGATTAAATTACCCGATAGTGTGCCGCCATTTGTATCAAAATCATTTGCAGCAATTGTTCCAGGATTTATTCTTATTGTATTATTTGGTTTACTTGCCTTCTTGTTCTCATTAACACCTTATGGGGATCTACATGATGCGATTTATTCAATTATTCAAGTTCCGTTGAGTAATATCGGAGTTAGTGTTTGGGCATCGGCACTTATTTATATGTTATCAGGACTTTGCTGGTTTTTCGGTATTCATGGAATTGCTGTGATCAGTGTTGTGATGCCAATCTGGATTGGTGCGGATGCAGCAAACATCGCAGCTCTTTCTGCAGGTGAGCTAGCACCAAATATTATTACCTATAGCTGGATTAATACAGTCTCTTCTCCAGGAGGGAGTGGGGCTACGATTGGGTTAATTATTCTAGCCGTATTCTTTGCAAAGAGTCAACAATATAAATCTTTCGGAAAAATTGCTTTTATTCCGTCACTTTTTAACATTAATGAACCAGTTGTATTTGGTTTTCCAATGGTATTAAATGCAACGCTAGCTATCCCATTTATTTTTACTCCGGTAATCAATGTCTTGCTTGGTTATTTCCTAACTGTTGCAGGGATCTTACCTGTTTCTAATGGAGCTGGAGCTATGGGAATGCCGATTATTCTAAATGCCTTTTTGAATGGCGGTTGGCGTTTAACACTTTTCCAAATTTTTACGATTCTTTTATCAGTAGCTATTTATTACCCATTCTTTAAAATCCTCGATAGCAGAGCTCTTAAAGAAGAGAGATAAAAATGAAGATAGAAGGTTGATTTAATTAGCCTTTCTATCTTTTATCAATTTAATCCGCTGTACGATGTTTGCGGAAATAATAGGGAGTGCAACCCATATATTCTTTAAATTTTTTATAAAAAAAAGTTTGATTATGGTAACCAACAGTTGCTGCAACTTCTTCAACTGAGAGGTCAGTATTTTTTAATAAGAAAACAGCTTTATTGATCTTATGATTAATCACTAGCTCCTTAAATGTTCGATTGGTATGAGTTTTTAGGAGACGAGCAATGTAATTTGGGTGATAGTTAAACACATTTGAGAGTTGATTTAAATCTATATCTAAATAGTTTTCTTCTATATACTTTAATATAGAGAGAACTGTTGCAGGTTCAGATATATTTCTTTGTTCAATTAATTCATGATTACGAATTAATTCAGCGAAAAATATGATCAAATAAGATTTAATGGTTTCTTCTGAATAGAAATCATTCTTCATGTATTCGATTAGCATATTCTCTACAATTTCATTGATATGAAATTGATTGTTGGGATGAAAAATCATAAATTTCTCATTTGTGTTATCTTCGGAAATTGCTTGTAAAATAAACTCAGGGATAAAACTAAATTTTGAGAGACGATTTAAAAAAGCATCATTGAAAAAAGATTTTTTCATTATAATGTTTATAACAATATCATTTTCAAAAACTTCACCAATCGTATGAACAACATTAGAATCAAGAAGACATAAGTCACCCTGAGTGAGTGAAATTGTTTTTTCTTCAAAAATTTGTTTACAAGAGCCTTGATATACATAGGTCAATTCTATATGACTATGTTTGTGCAGAGGAGGTTCTGTGAAACGCGTATGTTGCACAAACTCGATATCATTATAAGTAAAAAAGGATCGTTGTGGGTCATTTTGAAAAAACTTATTTTGATGAAGAGAATTTGTTAAATCAAATATTGGAGTTTCCTCCAAGGATATTGTTTTAAAAAAAGAGTCTCTGTTTTCAGGATGATTCTGATATTCAATTTCTTTTGTAGTGAGTTCATTTAGCAAATTTTGTAATTCGTTTTTATTCATTCTATCAACTCCAGTTTTTTCTGAAAGAGGTAAAAATTATGAAAATTTTTGATTTGACAGTTAATTATTTAGAAACACCAATTGGTTATGATTTTTCTAGCTCAAGTTTTTCATATAAGGTAAATGATGATAAAGGAAGTAAAGCTGTAGCGCATCAGCTAGACATTGCTAGTGATAGCGACTTTACAGATATATTATACACTAACAATAATAAAGAAACCAAAATCCCATTATTTTATGTTGAGCAGAAATTTGCTTCAAGAACTCGGTATTATTGGAGAATATCGGTTTGGAATGATTTAGGAGTGTCATCGAGTAGTACCAGTTGGTTTGAAACAGGTAAATTAAATGAAAAATGGCAGAGTCAGTGGATTTCACCGAAAAATAAAAATTATAGCGCGCCCAAATTGTTCGCTAGCTTTCAAACGAAAAAAGAAATTAAAACGGCCCGACTATATATTGTGGGATTGGGTTTATACGAGGCGTATTTAAACAATGAAAAAATTAGTGAAGAACTGTTTACTCCGGGATACAATAATTATCATGAATGGATTCAATACCAAAGTTATGACGTGACTAATTATTTGAAAAAGGACAATTTGATCGAAGTTATTCTTGGTAAAGGTTGGTACTTAGGTAATTTTGGTTTTCATGGTGGATCAGAGAATATTTACGGCAATCAATTTTTATTAACCGCTGAATTAAGAATCGTCTATAAGGATGGGAGTGAAGAGGTATTTACCACTGATTCAAGTTGGAAGTCAACTGAATCAACTATTCAAGAGAATTCAATTTATTATGGTGAGGATATTGATGATACTATTGACAATCGTTTTCTTTCAGATGTAGAAGTTGTGAATGGGCCAACAAGTAAATTACGAGAAAGAATGAGTCCTCCAGTAAAAATTATGGAAGAATTACCGGTCCAATCAGTTAGTTATAATCCAGAGATGGTTCTTGATATGGGACAAAATATGGTAGGTTGGATTAAATTCTTTAATACATTACCAAAAGGGGCAAAGATAAAATTTGAATTTGCTGAAACATTAGTAAATGGTCAATTTTACCGTGAAAATCTCCGTGAAGCACGGGCAGCATTTGATTATGTATCGAATGGCGAAGAAAAGTGGGTACATCCGCACTTTAGCTTTTTTGGTTTTCGCTATGTGAAAGTTAGCGGTTGGCCAGAAAACATTGAATTTGATACAAAAAGAGTAATTGGGCAAGTAATTTATTCTGAAATGAAGCGAACAGGTACCTTTGAAACAAGTAATGAAAAATTGAATCGATTATATGAAAATATTATTTGGTCACAAAAAGGAAACTTTCTAGAGGTACCAATGGATTGTCCACAACGTGATGAACGAATGGGATGGACAGGGGATGCGCAAATTTTTTCTAAAACAGCCATGTATAACTATCATACAGCAGCTTTTTTTGCAAAATACGGACGAGATATGTATTCAGAACAAATCAATCATCAAGGCGCCCCAACAATGACTATTCCAGATGTCCCATCAGATATGAATAAAGGAAGTGTAGCTGCCGGAGTTTGGGGCGATGCAGCAACAATTATTCCATGGAATGTCTATCAAGTCACTGGAGATATCCGTATTCTTAAATCACAATTTAATAGTATGAAAGCGTGGATCGACTACGTATATTCTCGTGAATTTTATAAAGGCTTATGGGTAAATGACTTCCAGTTTGGCGACTGGTTAGCTTTAGATGGTGAAAGTCTATTGTCGCCTTTTGGAGGAACCGAAGAGCAATTTGTTGCAAATGTTTTTATTCTGTATTCTTTAAGAATTATGAAAGAAGTGTCTAGAATTATAGGAGAAGACAGTTCTGTATACAAAGAGAGAAGTGAAGAATTACAAAAAGCAATTCAAAATGAATATTTAACTAAAAATGGTCGACTAGCGATGGATACACAAACCGGTTATGTCTTAACATTATATTTTGATTTAATTCCTGAAAATGCACGACTAGCTATGATTGAAAAATTGAGAATAAGACTAGCAAAAGATAACTATCACCTGAAAACAGGTTTTGTAGGAACACCGTTTTTAAATTTAGTTTTAAGTGATTCAGGTTTAAATGATATTGCCTACACTTTATTATTAAACGAGGATTACCCTAGTTGGCTCTATGCAATTAACCTTGGAGCTACTACTATTTGGGAAAGATGGAATTCCGTGCTGCCTGACGGTACGATGAATCCACAAGGAATGAACTCCTTGAATCACTATGCCTATGGAGCGATAGGACAATGGTTATATGAATATGTTTTAGGAATTCGCTCAGCTAGTGCGGGTTTTCATGAAATCATTATTGCCCCAGAAATTCATTGGAGTTTGAGTGAGGCAAAAGGATCTTTTGAGACAGCAAATGGTAAAGTGTTTGTCCATTGGCAACTAGATGATCAAAATAATATTACGATGAACATGGAAATTCCTTTTAATACGGAAGCGATTGTTCAATTACCGTATATTTCTGAGCAAAATCTTCAACAAATAGCTGAATATGATAGAGAGAAAAAACAATTAAAATTAGTGAACGGAAAATATAGTTTCCATTATCCATCTACTGAAAATTTAGTACGACCTTTTGATCGCGAAGTTTTACTAGTACATTTGTTAGAGGACCCATTGACTTCAAGTTATTTACACCAACATTTTAAGAGCCATAAACTACTATCTGATAGTTCGAAAAGAAGATATAAACAGCATTCGTTAAAAGAACTAGTAGCGATTCATGTCATTGAAGAAAAAGATATGTTGCATTTTATTGATAAACTAAATCGGATGAGAGGGTAGAGTCATGAAGAAAAAATTTTTATGGGGAACTGCTTTGGCTGCGAATCAGTCCGAAGGAGCATTCCTTTCAGATGGTAAGGGCGAAAGTATCGTGGATAGATTACCAGCTGGTAAAGAACGATTTAAAGTAATGAGTAATCCAGAAAACAATGCGGAGACAACTCATACATTTTATCCTAGTCATCACGGGATAAAATTCTATGAATTTTATAAAGAAGATATCAAATTGCTCAGTGAAATGGGAATTAATGCTTTACGTCTTTCGATTAGTTGGCCAAGAATTTTTCCAAACGGAATTGAGGAAGAAGCAAATGAACAAGGGTTGTTATTTTATGATTCGGTATTTCAAGAATTAGAAAAATATCAAATTACACCTATTATTACAATGAATCACTTTGATACGCCTTATTACCTTTCAAAAGAATATAATGGTTGGTCCAATGTAGTAACGAAAGACGCCTTTATAAAATATGCAAAAGTCTTGTTAACTCGTTATGGAAAACAAGTAAAGTACTGGATTCCATGCAATGAAATTAATATGGCCAGTCATTTACCTTATGTCGGAGCAGGATTACAAAATCATAGCAATGACCATGTTGTCCAAGCAATCCACCATTTGCTCACGGCAAATGCTATGACTAAAAAGATAGCTAAAGAAATTAATCCAGCAATTCAAATTGGAGGAATGGTAGCAGCAGGAAATACTTATCCTGCTACTTCGAATCCCGAAGATGTGCTACTTTCAATTAAAAAGGATCAGGAAAATTTGATCTTTTTAGATGTTCAAAGTAGAGGAATGTATCCAAGCTATTATTTAAAACAATTAGAGTCAAAAGAAGTTGAATTTGAAATATCTGAGGAAGATATCAAATTGTTGAAGGAAAATACAATTGATTTCATCTCATTCAGCTACTACAACTCTAGAATGTGTTCCAGTGATAAAAATCAAGAAAGCAATCAATCGGGAAATGTATTTGCAACACTAAAAAATCCCTATCTTTCAGAGACTGATTGGGGTTGGCAAATTGATCCAGTTGGCTTAAGAATTACAATGAACACATTGTATGACCGATATCAAAAACCATTGATGATTGTAGAAAATGGTTTAGGAGCAAAAGATGTTGTAATCGAGGGTCAGATTGATGATAGTTATCGAATTGATTTTTTAAAAGCTCATTTGCAACAAGTTGAATTGGCTGTAGAGGAAGATGGCGTTGATTTATTAGGTTACTTAAATTGGAGTGGTCTCGATATCAACAGTGCTTCAACCGGGCAAATGTCAAAAAGATATGGATTTGTGTATGTGGATTTAGACGATGAAGGCAAGGGATCGTTTAAACGTATCCCAAAAAAGTCCTATTATTGGTACAAAGAATATTTAGCTTCAAATGATAAACTGTTCAACTAAAAAATAAGAGGAGAATCAGAAATGGACGAAAAAAATTTAGAATCGATAATGGGTTTAATTATGAATAGTGGCAATGCCAAAAGTGATGCAATGGAAGCAATTGCAGCCGCTAAGGAAGGAAATTTTGAATTAGCCGACGAAAAAATCAAATCAGCCAATGATAGCTTGGTTTTAGCCCATCATTCACAAACAGGTCTACTAACTCAAGAAGCACAAGGAAATCATATGACGGTCACTTTATTAGCAGTTCATAGTCAGGATCATTTGATGACAGCAATTGCCTTTACTGATTTAGCCAAAGAAGTTATTGATATTTATCGGAAAATTAGCAAAGAATTTTAGGAGGAAATATTATGGAAAAAAAAGTAATTATGTTGGTTTGTTCAGCAGGTATGAGTACAAGCATGTTGGTCACAAAAATGGAGCAAGCGGCCAAAGCCAAAAATGTTGATACTGAGATTTTTGCAACATCTGCTTCAGAAGCAGATCAAAATTTGGAGAGTAAAGCAATTGACGTTGTCTTGTTAGGCCCTCAAGTTCGCTTTATGGAGAAGCAATTTAAGGAAAAATTAGCACCTAAAAAAATCCCCTGTGCGATTATTAATATGTCTGATTATGGCATGATGAATGGGGAAAATGTTTTGAAAGTAGCATTGGAATTGATACCATAGAATTAGAGTAGGATTCTTTTGAAAACTATAATTCTAGCAAATATTTAAGCCTGTTTGATTTTTAATATCAGACAGGCTTTTTTACATGATGATTAGGAAGTTAACTGTAACGATAAAAATAGGCATTAAGAACCAAAATGCTACCAAGAAAATTATTTACTGGAAGTAAGTGAACGGATATTTTAGTTTCAGTATCTGAAAAAGTCAATGCAGCTTATACTTCTGAATTTTATACAAATGAACCAACAATTACCATCAACGCTTTTGAAAAGGGAAAGGATACTATATGGAAGCCGAATTAGATTGAGAGTTGAATGGGCATAACTTTAAATAAAATATAGCTCATAAACAAGAGTAAATATATCAACGATAAAGAACTATAATAGAAAATATTATTAATGTAATTGCTGTTATATCAGTGGTTTAAATGATTTTTAACAGTTTGTTGGCATCTGTGAAATGAACACAATTTACATGAATTTTGGCTATGGAGAAACGCTTGTTGGTTATGTATACTAACGATAGATATTTGAAAGCGCGGTCAGATTCTAATAAAAGTTTTGAAAGGAATAAAACAATATGAAATTTTTAGACAAATTCCAGCAATTATTGGAAAAAACATTGGTTCCATTCTCAAATAAATTAGGTCAAAATAAAGTGATGCAGAGTATTTCTGCCGGAATGATTATGACATTGCCAGTGACAATTGGCGCTTCATTTTTTTCTATTTTAGCTAATTTTCCGATTAAAGCAGTCAACGAATGGTTTCAATCAATAGGTATTTCTGCTTCAATGAATGCCATTGTTAATGGTTCAACCAGTATTTTAGCTGTTTTTATTGCTTTTTGCATTGCGTATGCTTATGCGCAACGAAGTTCAGTAAACCCGACAGTTTCAGGACTTATTAGTTTAGCTAGTTTTTTCATGTTAGCACCTCAAAGTGTAGGTGAAGGTGACAATGCAGTCAATGCTTTTTCAATGATTTATTTAGGTAGCGAAGGAATTATTGTAGCCATTATTGTTTCTGTAGTTGTGGCCATTCTATATGCAAAATTAAGTCAAATTGAACGCTTAAAAATTAAGTTGCCTGAAACTGTTCCCACGATGGTGAGTTCTTCCTTAGAACCTCTTTTGATAGGAATTCTAATATTTTTTGGTGTATTTATTCTCCGTGCAATTTTTGATTATACTAGTTACGAAACTATTTTTGGTTTTATCAATCAAATTATTGCTCAACCATTAATGAATATTGGTGGCTCTGTACCGGCCATTTTACTTATCTTTGTCTTGTCTAACATTCTTTTTTTATTTGGAATACATCCAGCTGCTGTTCAAGCAGCAATTATGCCAATTATCATATCTATGATGGTTGGAAATGCACCAGCATTTCAAGCTGGAGAAAGAATTCCTGACTTAGCTAATTTGGCAGTTTTTGGATTTGTAAATAATGATGCTGCAGGTGGAACATTAAGTCTACTATTTGTCGGTCTTATTTTTGGTAAATCCAAACGTTATAAAGAATTTTTCAAAATTTCATTAATCCCTAATTTATTCAATATCAATGAGCCGGTTATTTTCGGAATGCCGATTGTTTTGAATCCATTAATGTTCCTTCCTTTTGCGCTATCAAGTCTGGTTTCTGGAGGAATTGCATTTTTAGCTGTAAAAATTGGATTTATTACTAATTACAATCCAATGATTGGTCTGGGAATGCCTTGGACATTACCCAAAGTCATTCAAAGTGTATTTACTGTTGGCTGGCAAGGCCCAATTATTTGGATTATTAATTTCTTCTTGTTAGCTGTATTGTATTATCCATTTTTCAAAGTTTTAGACAACCAAGCAGTAGAGGAGGAAGCAAAAATTGAGTCTAGTAACTAAACTATTATCAGATTTTCCAGAAGATTTTTTATGGGGTGCCAGTACCTCTGCTTTTCAAGTAGAGGGAGCTACTTCTGAAGGTGGTAAAGGTGAGAGCGTTGCTGATTTGCGCTCTAGAAAAAGTAAGTATTTAGATACATCAGTTAGTGTAGATCACTACCATCGTGTAGAAGAGGATGTTCTCTTGATGAAGGAACTAGGTCTAAAATCCTATCGTTTCTCCATAAGTTGGACACGAATTTTTCCAAGGGGGACAGAAGAAACCCCGAATATAAATGGTTTAGCTTTCTATCATAAATTGATTAATCTGTTAATAGAAAATGACATTGAGCCAATCGTGACAATCTTTCACTTCGATTTACCTCAAGGGTTAGTGGAGGAATACAATGGTTGGGCTGATCGACGTTGTGTGGCTGATTATGTGAAATATGCAAAAGTTCTTTTTGAAGAGTTTGGTTCTAAAGTTCGCTATTGGATTACCATTAATGAGCATTCTTTATTAGCTAATGTTCCAAGTATGATTGGATTACATGCTGAAAATATGAAAGAATTACGACAACTTGGAGAATCAGCGAATTATCATATGTTTTTAGCGCAAGCGCAGACTTTTCAATTGTGTCATGAGATGTTGCCAGGTGCTTTTATTGGTCCAGCTGTTTCCTATATGACGAATTTACCCTATAATCATACTTCGGCGGATGCTCTTTTATCAAAATCACTCGAAGATACAGTTGGATTCATCAACATGGATGTAGCGATACGAGGAGAATTTCCGACCTACTATTTGCGAAGAATAGCAGAAGAAGGAATTGTTTTACCAATCGAACCTGAAGATGAAGTAGCTTTTGCGAAAGGAAGGGCAGATTTCTTAGGCTTGAATTGGTATTGTACAAGTATTTTTCGACAAAAACCGGATGCAGACTCTAAAATGCTTAAAGGAGTTATGGGGGGAATCGAACGCTTCAAAGATCCAGCTTTACACCAAACTGATTGGGATTTTTCTTTTGATCCAGTAGGGTTACGTTATGCTTTGCAGGTTGTGCATGATCGTTATCCAGGTGTACCACTCATGATTACCGAATGTGGATGGTCGGCTCATGAAGAACTAACAGAGGATGGTCATATTCATGATACAACAAGAGTGGCTTTTCTAAATGACCATATTTACCAATTACGTGAAGCAATAAAAGATGGTATAAACGTTATTAGTTTCAATCCGTGGTCATTCATTGATTTGCTAAGTGTGAATGATGGAATGGATAAACGGTATGGCTTGGTTTTTGTCAACCGTGACAATTATTCTGAAATTGATCTGAAGCGCTATAAAAAGGATAGTTATTTTTTCTATCAACAAGTTATTGCAACAAATGCACAAAATATTACCGGAATGAGTACTTTTTCTGAAAGAAAGTAAAAGATGAAACATAATTAGTGTAAAAGATTATCCATTAAAACACTTTTTAAGCATCACGATTGCGCTCGCGATATTCATTTGGAGAAATGCCTAGTTGCCTGCGAAAAACTTTGTAAAAATAGGATGGGTTTTCATATCCTACTTTTAAAGAAATTTGTTCAATGGGAGCATTTGTATAGCTAAGGTAATCGGCTGCTACATTCACACGTTGGATTTGAACCAGTTTGATGAATGGGTAGCCGGTATTTTTCTTCAAATAGGAAGAAAGATAATTAGGATTAAAGCCGAAGTCTGTAGCCATTTGTTCTAGTGTGATTGTAGCATAATTTTTTTCAATATATAAAAGTAAAGACAACACGTTACTAGAGTCTTTCTTTTGAGTTTTTACAATATCTGAATTTTTTGATGCTACCCTAATTAACCGTGTAAAAAGAGTTAGAATTTCAAAGCGGATAATCTGATTGCTTTGCGCATCTGGTTGATAGTATTCTTCTAAAATTGAAAAAACGTTTTCTATGATTTTCTGTTCCTGATTTGTTTGAAAAAGACTATAGGTTTCATCGCCTAAATTTTCATTTGAAAGTAGAGAAAATAAAAGTGTAGAGATAGTAGGCATATTTTTATTTTTACGCATGAAATCAAAATCGTTAAGTGAAAAAGCTGAATCTTTTAATGTAAGATTCATAACGAGTGATTGTTTGGGAATAGTCTTTACTCGGTGAATTGTTCGATTTCCGACAATGAGAATATCATTTTGTTTCACATGAATCGATTCGTTTTTAGTGAGTACAGTACAATCTCCCTGTAAAGGAATGATCAATTCTACATAATTATGGATATGATAAGGAATATATGAAATAACCGGTTGAACAGAAATAGCAATGGAATGGGGACTAATTTCCAAAGAATTATCAAATGTATAAAAAAATTCATAGACAGGTTCTTGATTTATCTGACTTATAATTTTTGGACTCATCGAAGGAACCAATATATTCCAATCACGGGGTGCTTTTAATTTGTTGAGTATGTCGAAAATATTTAAATTCAAAAAGACTCCTCCTTTTTATTGTAAATAATACAATTCCATACATCTTTTTTATAATAGTATCATATTTGTATGTCACTTATAAATAAAATAGTCAATCAAGAAAGAAGGTAAGCTACGAATGATAGACTTAACTTTAAAACCATATAATTTATCACAAATGGACTCTCAAAAAGTCAAAAAAATTGTTTCAGAAATGAGCGTAGAAGAAAAAATAGGACAGCTCTTTTTTGTTATTGGTCCAGATGAAAATCAAACCAATATTGCAGAATTTGTTCAAAAATATCAACCGGGTGGTATGATGTATCGACCAGATTCTGCCAAAAAAATCAAACGGAAGTTAACTGTTGCTCAACAATCAAGTTCTTTGCCGTTGTTTACAGCAGCCAATCTCGAATCTGGTGGTAATGGGATTATTACAGAAGGAACATGGGTGGGAATGCCGTTGCAGATAGCAGCATCAGATGATGTAGAAAGTGCCTATCAGCTTGGTAGAATTTCGAGTGTTGAAGCCAATCAAGTTGCTTGTAACATGTCGTTTTCACCAATTATTGATATTGATTTAAATTTTCGTAATCCCATAACGAATACTCGAACGTTTGGAAATGATATCCAACGAATTTCAGAAATGGCGACGGCACAGATGAAAGGTTTAGTCGAAAATCAGGTGGTTCCTGTTATCAAACATTTTCCGGGAGACGGAGTGGATGAGCGCGATCAACATTTAGTTACTTCAGTTAATTCGTTATCAAAAGAAGAATGGTCTGCTACTTTTGGTCACCTCTATCAAAAATTTATTGATGATGGGATTCCATGTATTATGATTGGTCATATCATGCAACCTGCTTGGGAACGAGCGTTGAATCCACAATTATCAAATCATGAACATTTACCAGCCTCGGTATCTTCGTTACTAATTAATGGGTTGTTACGTCAAGAGCTTGGCTTTGAAGGCTTAGCAATCAGTGATGCGACCCCCATGATTGGCTACAATGTTGCTTTGCCAAGACATGAGCTGCTACCAGCAACAATCAATGCGGGTGTAGATATGTTGTTATTTAATAAAAATATTGATGAAGACTATCAAATTATTCGTCAAGCAGTTGAAAGTGGCAACATTTCCTATGAGAGACTCGACGAAGCGGTAACTAGAATCATTGGCACAAAAGTAGCACAAGAAATTATGGATACTGACAGAAAGTATACAGTTCTCGTCCCTGATAAAATCAACTTACCTTTGATAAATCATCAAGAAATTGCTAAAAAAATAGCCAAAAAATCAGTTACTTTAGTTAAAGATTCAAAAAAATTACTACCTATCACACCTGAGAAGTATCCGCGAATCCGTTTGATTGTCCTTGGAGATCAAAATACGGGTGGATTCAAAGAAGGCGGTTCAGTTACGGAGCAATTTGCAGAAGGATTGGAGCAACTAGGCTTCAAGATTACTTTGTTTAATCATCAAAAATTGGACTTTCATGAAATATTTGAAGAAGGAGTCAGTGATTTAGAAGAGAAATTTGACTTGGCATTGTATGTAGCGAATGTTGAAACTGCTAGCAATCAAACTACAACACGTATTGATTGGATTCATTTGATGGCAGCTGATGCTCCGTGGTTTGTGCAATCGATTCCGACTATATTTGTCTCTATGGCCAATCCTTATCATCTCTTTGATGTGCCCTATGTTTCTACTTATATCAATGCATACAGTGGAAATCAGCCGAGTATTGATGCTGTTTTGAATAAAATTTCAGGAAGAGAGCCTTTTGAAGGGATAAATCCAATTGATCCATTTTGTGGAAATCCTTTTATCTAGATGTAGATGCGAATATCGAAGAAACTTTACGAAAAACTGTATAGGATAAAAAATTCTAAGTAAAATTAGAATTTTTTAACGATAGATTAACAGTGAAAATAGAAATGAGGGATTATTTATGGAGATTTCAGAAATTTTAATCAATCATATGCATGAACCTATGGGATTTCAGTTACAAGATTTAAGAATTGAATTTCAAGTGATAGCTGAAGAATTTGTAGAAGCGAAGAAAAAACTATCGATTTGGACAGCAGATGCTCAAGAACCAATTTTTCAGAAGGAAGAAAAGTATACGAATAATTTTTTCGATATTGAGATAGCTTTACAGCCTCGCACGCGTTATTTTGTTGGTGTTGAATTGATTACGTCGGAGAAAACTATTCAAGGCGAAAGTTTTTTTGAAACAGGTAAAATAGAGGAACCCTTTCAAGCCGAATGGATTGGTTCAGTTCAAGGAGAATTTCAAAACACACTGTTAAAGAAAGCAATAAGAACAACAAAGAAGATTATCCAAGCGCGTCTTTATATGACTGGATTAGGTGTATACGAAACATTGATTAATCAACAAAAAGTTGGAGAAGAGTTTTTAGCACCAGGAATCACAGCTTATGATCAATGGATTCAGGTTCAAACATATGATATTACCAGCTACTTTGATCATTCTGGAATTCATGAATTATGTATTTCTTTAGGCGATGGGTGGTTCAAAGGCAGAATGGGTTTTGAAGGTGGACAAGAAAAAATATATGGTTCACAACAAATGGCAATCGCTGAATATCATTTGCTCTACGAAGATGGCCAGGAAGAAGTTATCGGAACGGATACTAGCTGGCAAACTACCGATGGAAAGATAACAAAATCAGCTATCTATTATGGGGAAGACTTTGACGCTACTAAAGAAGTGACTGGTTGGCAATCAGCGGATATTCTTTCGCAGGATAAAACACTATTGCAAGATCGTTTAAGTCTTCCAATTAAAAAAATGGATAGCTTACCAGTTGAAAAAATAATTGAAACTCCTTTGAATGAGCAAGTCCTTGATTTTGGTCAAAATCAGGCAGGGTGGATAGAGTTTTATAATCGAGAACCCAAAGGAACGAGAATTATTTTTGAAATGGGCGAAATTTTGCAAAATGGTAATTTTTATCGAGAAAATTTGCGAGAAGCTCGTGCCGCATTTGTGTATATTTCGGATGGGGAAAATGGCTGGATTCGCCCACATTTCACTTATTATGGCTATCGGTATGTAAAAGTGTCGGGAACAACCTTACCTTTACGACCAGAAGATTATTGCGCAGCAGTGATGTATTCAGAAATGAAAACAACAGGAGGCATTGTTACCAATAACCCAAAAGTAAATCGTTTGTTTCAAAATGTGATGTGGGGGCAAAAAAGTAACTTCTTTGATGTACCAACTGATTGTCCACAACGAGATGAACGTTTAGGATGGACAGGGGATGCAAGTGTCTTTGTTAGTACAGCTGCGTTTAACATGGATGTATTTGCCTTCTTCAAAAAATATATGAAGGATATTGCTATCGAACAACAACTACATGAGGGACGTACCCCAATGTATGCCCCAGCATTTGGAAATCTTAGTGGTGGCCCAGCCGTTTGGGGTGACGCTGCAACTATTATTCCTTGGCAAATGTATCAAACAACTGGAGATTTGGCGATTTTAAAACAAAACTATTCAGAAATGAAAGCATGGGTGGATTGGATTAGTCACCAAACAACAACTAGCTATCTTTGGACCGGAAGTTTTCAGTTTGGAGATTGGTTAGCTTTAGATGGTGAGAATCCTGCTCTGCCAACTGGAAAAACGGACGAAAATTTTATTGCTTCTGTGTATTACTATTACTCTGCACAAATCGTTGCTAACACGGCTATTTTGTTAGAGAAAAAACAAGATTTTCAAGCTTATCGAGAATTAGCGCATAGTATCAAACGTGCCATTCGAGAAGAGTTTATTTCAGCTACAGGGCGTTTAACAATCGATACCCAAACTGCCTATGCTTTGGCTTTGTACTTTGAACTTGTTGAGGAACAATATATACCTCGAGTAGTCAAAGATTTACTCACACGTTTAGATAAAGACCAAAATCACTTGCAAACGGGATTTGTAGGTACGCCATTTATTTGTCAAGTGTTATCAAAATACGGGGAACATAAAAGAGCAGTACAAATCTTCTTGCAAGAGGATTTACCTAGTTGGCTATATGCAGTCAATTTAGGAGCTACAACCATTTGGGAACGTTGGGATTCTGTTCAGCCTGACGGAACACTAAATCCATCAGGGATGAATTCTTTAAATCATTACAGTATTGGTGCTGTAATGGAATGGGCCTATTGTTATTTATTAGGTATACAAAGAAAAGAAGCTGGCTATCAGGCCATTATTTTAGCACCTTGTTTTGATTATCGATTCAATCAAGTAACAGGGTACTACGAAACAGCGTATGGTAAATTAATAATGGATTATCAGATTGAAACAGATAAAGAACATACGATTCAAATAAATCTTTCAATCCCATTTGGAATGAATGTGCAAGTCGAGTTACCTAGAGCAAGACAAGTAGTTGTTAATGGATTTTGTCAAGAAGGTCCGCTTCATTTGGTAGGTGGTCAATACATTATTTCTTATCAACCAACCGGAGATTATATTGAGCGATACCATGAAGGAACATCTGTATCTGAAATAATGCAAGACACAGAATTAGTCAAAAAAATCGATGCGATTGATCCAGTTCTATCTTTTTTTAAAACAAATTACGATGCTTTAGAAGATGGTTTGGGAATGATGTCGTTGATGAAATTGAACGAGATACTTCCATTCGTTAATATTTCTGATGAAAATTTGAAACAAATTCATCAATTATTAGCTAAGACGCCGATAGTGAGTAAAAAAATCTTAAAATGAAATAATTTAATTTTAGCGGCTCTTTGTCAATAAGGACTGATGAGTTCGATTGAGGTAAATCCAAACCAGAACGTGAGAACTTCTGGTTTGGATTTTTTTGTTATGTTACTTTAATCAATTGATTGATTAGAAAGATTCTTATTTTCATGTTCTCAAATGATTTAAATCCATAAGATACGCGTTTTAAGGTTTTTATATGTGTATTCTTCGCTTCTATTTTCCCATTCGAATAAGAGTAAATCATGGCATTTCGAATCCCTTCTTCATAATCCAAAAGATTTTGTAGTTTGTTTCGAAACGTCTCGTCTAATGTCTCTGGAAGTTCTTTTAGCTGTGTGAAAAAAAGCTGAGGATCCTTGTCTCGAAAAGCATCTGTCAATTCATGAAAGATATCATAGGCTGCCTTCAAAGGAGCGGAATAGGCAAGTAGTCGGTCTATCATCATTGCTTCGGTAAGGAACGGATATTTAGGTGCACGGAAACTCCGCCATGTCTTGTATTTGGAGTGATTGATTCTTTGCCTATTTTTAGTAAGGTAGCGCCAGTTCGCTTTTAATTTTTGAGCCTCCGTTTTACGCCCGGATGTGTCGAGTTCTTTCATCAACCGGACACGAAAATCTTGAAATGTTTGATTCATGTGTTTGACGATGTGAAAACGATCAATCACTAATTTGGCATTGGGAAAAACGGTTTTTGTTAGTTGAAAGTAAGCGGCATTCATATCGGTCACTAAAAACGCCACGGCTTTGGGGTTGGCACACTGTAGAAAATAGGTGGTTAATCGTGTCAGTTTTCTTGAAGGCAAAATATCGATTAATTGACCAGTTTCCCCATCTGCACAAATGAAACTCATTTTGTCTTCTAAAGAAGTATGCGAGCGAAACTCATCGACCATGAGCACTTTAGGAAGGCTCTTCTTTGAATGATTCGGTAAATAGCTTTTTAATTCTTTTAATGTACGAATGACAGTGGGTAAAGAAACATGACACAACTTGGCAATAAAAGACAATGAAACCTTCTCGGTCAATAAAGAGATAATTTTGAATTTCACCTGATTGGAAATAGAATGTCTTGGACGAACGAAGTGACTTTGGGCAGTCCAATGATGGTGGCAATTTTTACATGTATATCGTTGTTTTTTCAGATGCATCACTAGCGGCATGTGATGGTACTGATCAAAACGGACGACGGTTTTCTTTGTGCCATTTTTGACAACGATGGTCTTGCCTGCCCCATCAATCACTGAAGAACCACAATTCGTACAAGCATGAGCAGAGGGAGAAAGGGTGGCTTCAATGACAAGGTGTTGTTTACGATGGCACATTTCATACGTCACATCATTAATTGTTAACTATTTGTCTGTAATTCGTAGCATTTTTTTGATAGAATTATTCATAGAGCATATCGTCCTCTCAGTTAATTATTTGTCGTGATTTAATCATACTAGAGAACGATATGTTTTTTAATACCTAAAATGAAAGATGGGACTGGAGAATCATTTCTGATTCATCAGTCCCATATATTATAGAGCCATTTTAGCACGTCTCTAAGTAGCAACTTCTGTTGATTTAGAGACGTGTTTTTATAGTTATTGAAGTTATTTAGTTTAAAAATAGTGAAGAAACATTTTTACCCTTGCTTCCGATAAAATGTCGGAGTCATTCCAGTTTTATTTTTAAACAAACGACTAAAATAGGCAAAGTTTTCTATGCCAATTTGTAAAGAAATTTGTTGAATAGAAAGGTCCGTATATCTTAGTAAGTCTTTGGCATAGGATATCTTTTTAGTAATTAGGTAATCAATGGGAGGGATGCCAATATATTTTGAAAAGTCCTTATTCAATTGATATTTATTTAAATGAAAAGAATATTCTAGGTTATCTAAAGTAATTGCAGCATGCAAGTGCTCATCCAAATAATTTTTTAACGCAATCACGTAATCTGGAATATCATCTACATGAAAGTCAAGATGATATTTTTGAACAATTAATTCATTTAACAATTCGTGGACTAGAATTGAATTTTGAAAGTCAGTGCGGGCATTTGCTTGAGTTTGCACTTTAATCATTCGATGAATTAAATGATGGATGACATTATCAGTAGGTACACCAGAAATGTGAAAAACAGGTTGACCATCTTTTATAAACTCTTGATACAGTTGAATAGATTGCCCCCCATAAAAATGAATCCAGTCCATCTCCCAAGGTTCTTCGCTAATAGTTTGATAATGCTGATAATGTTGACAATCAATTAAAAATACATCCCCTTGTTCCAACATGTATTCTTTCCCACGATAGCTTAATAAGCCTTTTCCACTCAGTGTGAATTTCATTAAAAAAGAAGGAAGATTTTCCCGTTCAGTATAATAAGGTTTGTAGGCTTTAAAAGAACCAATTTCTTGAATATAGAAAAAAAGTCCTTTGCTTTTATTTGAAGGGGTATTGATAACTCTCTCTGAATCTTGTGTCCACGAATGATTGGCATTTTCCCAATAGGCCATTTTTATCCCTCCTATAATTTACCAAGATAGTGCAATTATACACCAAAATCATCTAATGGAAAACGTAAACATATTGATTATTATAGGGCTATAGATAAATATATATACAATAATAGGAAGGAAAAAATGATGGAAACATATATTGCTGTAGACATAGGTGCTTCTAGCGGACGTTTAATTAAAAGTCAGTTAGTCAATGGTCAAATTGTCATGGAAGAGATTCATCGTTTTAAGAACGATTTCAACTTGATAGATGATCATTATCGTTGGGATGTCAATTATTTAGCCGATGAAATTTTAAAAGGATTAGCTATTGCGAAACAACAAGGAGTTTTAGAATGCTACGTAGGTATTGATACATGGGCGGTTGATTATTGTTTATTAGATAATAAAGGTGAACTCATTGAACTACCCATTGCTTATCGAGATGCCCGAACAAATAAAGCAGTGTCTAATTTTACCTATCAAATAACTTTGGATAAATTATATGAGAAAACAGGGATTCAAATTCAACCTTTTAATACTATTTTCCAATTATTTATGGAAACGGCAGAAACATTACAGCAGGCACAAACTTTATTGCTCATTCCTGATTATTTAGGCTATTTCTTTACGGGGAAAGCTGTAATGGAAAAAACGAATGCTTCCACTATGCAACTGTTAAATGTGGATACGCAACAGTGGGATCCTGAATTGCTAGCAGCTGTAGGTGTAACTGAATCGCTATTTCCGCCATTAGTAAACGCAGGTACGATTTTAGGCGAAATTAATCAAGCAAAGTTTGCAGAGTATGATTTACCGAATGCAACATTCGTTACGATTGCCAGTCATGATACAGCCTCAGCAGTGCTAGGTACTCCAGGAAAAGAAGATGACTGGGCATATATTAGTAGTGGAACTTGGTCTTTATTAGGGATTGAAAGTACAGAAGCTATCGTTTCCTCGGACACTTTTACTTCCAACTATAGCAATGAATGGGGTGCGCATCACACGATTCGTTTTTTAAAAAATATTATGGGAATGTGGTTAATTCAAGAAGTTGCTCGAATGCAAGATTACCAATACAGTTATGCAGAGTTAGCGGAGCTAGCAATGAGTGTTCCTGCATTTCAACAATTTATTGACGTGAATGATGCACGCTTTTTAAATCCAGAAAATATGATTGTTGAATTACAAAATTATTGTCGCGAATCCAATCAGAAAATTCCTGAAACACCAGCTGAAATTGCGCGCTGTGTCTATGACAACTTAGCACTTTGTTATGCAGTGGAATTAGAAAAACTGGAAGAATTGACGACTAGAAAGATTAATAAACTACACATCGTAGGAGGGGGATCGAACAATCGTTTGCTGAACCAATTAACGGCTGATGTTGCCCAGATAATGGTTGAAGCGGGACCTGGTGAGGCGACAGCAATTGGAAATATTGTGTTACAGATGATTAGTAGTGGAGAACTGAAAAATGTGGAAGAAGCGAGAGAATGTATTCATCACTCCTTTGTATTTGTAACGCACAGTCCAAATCAGTATGATTCATCTCTAGTAAAAAGATATAAACAAAGTGTGAAAGAATATCAAAGAAAGAAGGAAAGTAAATGAACACAACAGAAAAATATTTAGCAGCTAAAGCCAAATATGCAGAGCTTGGAGTAGATACAGATGCTGTATTAAAAGACCTTGAAAAAGTGAAAATTTCGATGCACTGTTGGCAAGGTGATGACGTGCAAGGTTTTTTAAATGATGGTGAGTTAACTGGTGGAATCTCGGTTACAGGAGATTATCCAGGAAAAGCAACAACACCCGATCAGTTACGTCAAGATCTAGAAAAAGCAATTTCTTTCATTCCAGGAAACCACAAAGTGAATCTACATGCTATTTATTTAGATACAGATGAAAAAGTAGATTTAAATGAAATTGAACCAAAACATTTTGCTAGATGGGTAGATTGGGCGAAAGAAAATAATCTAGGCCTAGACTTTAACCCAACCTTCTTTTCGCACCCAATGTTTAAAGACGGATTCACCTTAGCTTCTCCTGATAAAGAAGTACGTGATTTTTGGATTGAACACGGAAAACGCAGCCGTAAAATTGCCGAATATTTTGGAAAAGAACTAGGACAAGTCTGTGTCAATAATTTCTGGATGCCAGACGGATACAAAGACAACCCAATTGATCGTTATACTCCTCGCAAACGTTTAATGGAAGCGTTAGATGAAATCTTTGCTGAAAAATTAAACAAAGAATACACGCTAGATGCCGTTGAAAGTAAATTGTTTGGTTTAGGAGCAGAGGCATATACTGTCGGATCTCATGAATTTTATATGGGCTATGGCTTAACTCGTGATAAATTAGTTTGTATGGATGCGGGACATTTCCATCCAACTGAAGTCATTTCTAACAAGCTATCTTCTTTAGCATTGTTTGGTGATGGAATTTTATTGCACGTTTCAAGACCTGTTCGTTGGGATTCCGATCATGTAGTGATTATGGATGACGAACTACAAGAAATTGGAAAAGAACTGGTTCGCAATGATTTACTAGGAAAAACTTATATCGGTTTGGATTTCTTTGATGCAACTATTAATCGTGTAGCTGCATGGGCAATTGGAACTAGAAATACCATCAAATCAGTGATGAAGGCAATGCTTGAACCCACAGAATACTTGAAAGAAGTCGAATTAACTGGAGACTTTACGACTCGTTTAGCTTTAACTGAAGAGTTGAAAGATTTCCCATACGCCGATGTCTGGAATTATTACTGTGAACAACAAGGAGTTCCAATTGGATTGGATTGGTTGAAAGAAGCAAAGCAATACGAAAAAGATGTTTTGTTAAAACGTTAATAAAGAGGAGATATAAAAAATGAAAAAAATCGATATTTTACAAGCACCTTTTGTCAAAGAAATGATGGAAACAACTTCAAATTTATACCGTCTTGGTTGGGATGAACGCAATGGGGGGAATATTTCTTACTTGCTAACAGAAGAAGAAGTAGGAATATTTTTAGATGTCACTCATGTGATTCGCCAGATTCCGATGATTTTTGATGCAAGTCAATTAAGTGGGAAATTTTTTATCGTGACTGGTTCAGGTAAATATTTCAAAAATGTTGTCGAAGATCCAGCTGCAAACTTAGGCATTGTTCGTGTTGGCGAGGATGGAAAAACTCTTGATTTATTATGGGGACTTGAAAATAATGCCGTTCCAACTAGTGAACTACCAAGTCATTTCATGAGTCATATTTCTCGTTTGGAAGTGGATCCTGAAAATCGCATTATCATGCACAATCATGCGACACATTTATTAGCAATGACGTTCACTCATGAATTGGATGAAAGAGCTTTTACTCGTACGTTATGGCAAATGTGTACAGAATGTCTTGTTGTTTTTCCAGAGGGCGTATCTATTATTCCTTGGATGGTGCCAGGAACCAATGAAATTGGTGAAGCAACTGCAACGAAAATGAAAGAAACACGCTTGGTAATGTGGCCACAACATGGTGTCTATGGCGCAGGTAAAGATATGGATGAAGTATTTGGCTTAATTGAAACTGCTGAAAAAGCAGCAAAGGTTTACACGTATGTTCAAGCACAAGGTGGTGTGAAACAAACGATAACCGATGAAAGTTTGTGGAAATTAGCAAAAGGCTTCGGCGTGAAACCTCGCGAAGGATATATAGATTAATAAATAGACTTCCAATCTTCTAATTGAATATTGGAAGTTTCATATAATTTATTGTGATTTTTTTAACATTATAAAGTATATTGGAGGGATAAATATGGTAAACAGAATGATTTTAAATGAAACATCTTTTTTTGGAAAAGGAGCGGTAGCGCATGTTGCAACAGAAGTTCTAGCGAGAGGTTTTCAACATCCAGTGATTATTACAGATACAGAGTTAGTTCGCTTAGGAGTTGTTGAAAAAGTAACAAAGCATTTAGATGCAACGAATATTAGTTATGTGACTTACGATGGCATTGTACCAAATCCAACGATTGAAAATGTTCAAGCAGGTGTGGCATTTGTTAAAGAAGCAAAAGGAGATTGTTTGATTGCAGTTGGGGGAGGTTCACCAATCGATACTGCTAAAGCTATTGGAATCATTGTACGAAATCCTGAATTTTCAGATGTGGTTAGCTTAGAGGGAGTAGTTAACACAAAAAATCCTTGCTTACCAATTTTAGCCGTCTCTACAACATCTGGAACAGCAGCCGAAGTGACTATTAATTACGTAATCACTGACAAAGCCAATAATCGTAAATTTGTTTGTGCGGATCCTCACGATATTCCAATCGTAGCGTTTGTAGATAGCGATATGATGATGGGGATGCCTCATGGATTGTGCGCAGCAACAGGTATGGATGCGATGACGCATGCAATTGAAGGTTTTATTACACAAGGTGCATGGGAAATGACGGATATGCTTCATTTGAAAGCTATTGAAATCATTGGCGCAGCGTTACGTGATTCCGTAGCAGGAAATCAAGAAGCTCGAGAAGAAATGGCACTTGGACAATATATCGCAGGTATGGGATTCTCAAATGTGGGATTAGGCTTAGTTCATGGGATGGCTCATCCATTATCTGCTTGGTACAATATTCCCCACGGTGTAGCTTGTGCTTCATTATTACCAACCATTATGAAATACAATAAAGACTTTACTGGTGAAAAATACCGTGAAATTGCTAAAGCTTTGAAAATTGATGGAGCTGATTCAATGAGTATAGAAGATGTTCGAGATGTCGCTTGTTTGGCTATCGATCAATTAAGCAAGGATGTAGGCATCCCATTTACTATTTCAGAATTAGGTGTGAAGGAAGAGGATTTACCACAAATTGCAGAAGATGCATTGAGAGATGTGTGTACGCCAGGAAACCCTAGGGAAACCACAGTTGCTGAAATTATTGAACTATATCAGAGTTTGATGTAAAGCGATTATCAATAAAAAGCCAGATGACGTCCTGTCATTTGGCTTTTTATAAGATGAAACAAAGATATTATAAAGTCACAATTATAGTAAGTCATCGCTCAATTTAACTATACTATTTCTTATAAGCCTACAACTACGAGCGACTATGTTGAATGTTATTTAGTGGATACATTATGAAAGATGCTGAATTGGTCAATGAACTAGATAAGATGAATCTAGTTTTCTCTTTTTTTAAAGATCCTGAAGTATTAAATAGTAGATTGGGGATGCTACTGTTTATCACAGTTTCAGAAGAGCATTTAGCACAAGTCAATAAATCTCTTTTGAGTAAAGTAGAATAAGTTAAAATATCTATAAAATGTAACAGAGAAAACATGTCTATTTCAAATAAAGCAATTGTAGTTTTAAATATAGGCGATTTTAAAGGAAGCTTACACTTTAGGAGCATAGGTAGGATAGTATTAAAAAGCTAACAGAGTCTCTAAGATCTCAAAGAAAGGATACCTTTCATCAATTAATATATACTTTTTACTCAGGAACAGGTTTCATTACTAAAGGTACTTGTTCCTATTTAGTAGTAAATCCTTTCATTTAATTTATATTCTCTTATAATGAAGGAAATTATTTTATTTCTTTTTTGAATTAATATATGCGCATATTAAAAATTCAAAAGTAATCAGCGTCTTCCCAAAAAAAAGCTGTGGTTGAGCAATATCAGTGGAAAACGGACTATATGAATTAGTAGAAAATACTAAATTAGATAGTTGAGCAATTGTTGAATTTCTATTTCCAACAAATGAAATAATTGTACAATCTTTTTTCTTTGCCAAATCTATTGTTCTTTTTAATGACTCATCTTCTCCAGAGTGAGAGACAGTTATAA
The DNA here is from genome assembly GCF_058216475.1 of Enterococcus sp. AMC2644. NCBI lineage: Bacteria > Bacillati > Bacillota > Bacilli > Lactobacillales > Enterococcaceae > Enterococcus > Enterococcus sp. AMC2644. Next base: position 8,788 of record NZ_CM177095.1, on the reverse strand, counting down.
AAAGAAATTTCTGATTTTTCTGACTATTAAGCAATTGTGTGTGCTCTGTATTTACATTAGGAATTTGATGGAAATTCATAACTTCACTCATAAATGAAGCTAATTGAGATGAAAATCCAGTGCCTAGAATTACTAGTAAAGATTCACTGTTTGCCTTCATTTGAGTGCAAAATGCTATCACTTCTTTTTCTGTAGGAGTATCTTTTGTATTTTTAGGAACAGGTAAATGAGATTCTTTCATTTTGTAAATCAATTCATTATAACCAGAAAAATTTAATTTCTTAGCCATTCGAACAATAGAAGAAGGAGAGGTATAACAATCTTTTGCTACACTTCGAATACTAGGTGCTGTAGACATATTTAAATTTTTGTCTAGGTAAGAAAGAATTGATAGCTCATTAGCAGTTAAAAGATAGGTCTCTTGTAAATAGTTTAAGTTCATTTTGTACGCTCCTTATTTACTAAATAAAAATAATTTTAACAAACTTTGCATAAAAATAAAAATAGAGGTGTTTGAACAATGAAAAAAAAATGGGCTATTTCATTAATGTTGGGAGCAGTTGTCACTTTAACTGCTTGTTCTACTAACAATAATACACAAAGTAATCATAAAGAACAAAAAGTTTTAAAAGTTGGAATTGAGACAGAACTTTCAACTGCAGATATTTCTTTAGCTATGGATAATACAGCGGCTGGTGTAATGAGTCAAGTTGGAGAGGGTCTTTTTTCTTTTAATGAATTTGGAGAAGCCTCACCAGCGATAGCACAATCAGTTGTTGAGCCCACAAATAATGGAAAAACATATACCTTCACTCTTCGAAAAGATGCAAAGTGGAGTAATGGTGACTCGGTAACTGCATATGATTTTGAATATTCTTGGAAACGCACAGTAACACCAGAAACAGCTTCGCCACAAGCTTATTATTTTGAAGGGATTGAAAATTATAAAGAGATTGAAAGTGGTGAGATAGAACCAGATAATTTAGGAGTAAAAGCTCTAGATGAACATACACTAGAAGTTAATTTAGCGTATCCTATGAGCTATTTCCAACAATTACTAGCAGTCCCAGCATTCTTTCCTTTAAATGAAAAATTTGTGAGTGAACAAGGTAAGGAGTATGGAACGAGCTCTGAGAAAACATTGTATAATGGTGCTTTTACTATGGAAGGATGGGAAGGTTCTAATATTAACTGGAAATATATTAAAAATGCTCAATACTGGGATAAAGAAAATGTTAATATTGATCAAGTTGATGTACAAGTCATTAAAGAGAATGCTACAGGAGTCAATTTATTTGAAACAGGTAGTTTAGATTTTGTTAAAATAACAGGGGAACTTGTTTCTCATAAAAAAGATACAAAAGAATTAACTATTCGATCAATTCCAGGAACATATTATGTTGAATTGAACTCTCAAAGTGAAATTTTTAGCAATAAAAATGCTAGAAAATCAATTTCATTAGCCATTGATTCAGAAGCAATTGCTACTAAAGTTTTAAATGACGGGTCAAAAAAAGCTTTAGGTTTTGTACCTACTGGTTTTCTGAATCATGAAACAAAGAAAGATTTTGCTGAAGAAGTGGGGGACATTAACAATTATAATTTAGATGAAGCAAAAGAGCTGTGGGAAGTTGCAAAAAAAGAACTAAAGATTACTGAAACTAATGTAGTGCTTTTGTGTTCAGATAGTGAAAATGCTAAAAAATTAGCAGAATATATTCAAGGTGCAACAAGTGAATTGGATGGTCTTAATATAGAAATCTCAGCGGTTCCTTTCAATAACAGATTAGAAAAAAGTCGTGAAGGTGAATTTGATATGGTTATTGGCGGATGGACACCCGTTTATGCAGATCCTGTAGATTTCCTTAATTTATTACACTCAAAAAATAGTAATAATTTTGGTAAATTTTCAAATGAAAAAATGGATAAGTTAGTAGATGATGCCAATATAACTTTTGCAACTGAAAATCAAAAACGGTGGGAAGCGATGGTAGATGCAGATAAAATCATAGCTGAAGAAGCACCACTAGTCCCTCTTTATCAAATTTCAGAAGCATATCTTGTTAATGAGCATGTGGAAGGAATAGAATTTGGCCCGTTGGGGTCTATTTATTATAAAAATGCTTTAATAAATTGATAAAGATAAAATTAACTAGAGGTGATAACTAATGGAAAAAAAACAAGCGATATCTTTGATTAAGGAATTATCAGATGCACCTGGTGTTTCTGGATTCGAAGAGGAAGTTGTCAAGTTAGTAAAAAAAAATACTAAGCATATTGGACCACAAGAAACAGATGCAATTAAAAATTTATATATTAACAGAAATGAAAATACACAAAATCGTCCAGTCCTACAATTAGATGCACATAGTGATGAAGTAGGTTTTATTATTCAAGCAATTAAGCCAAATGGTCTAATGCATTTTCTCCCTTTAGGTGGGTGGATTCCACACAATATTTCTGCACAAAAAATCCATGTGAGGAATCGCGATGGGGATTATATAAGTGGAGTTGTGACGAGCAAACCACCTCATTTTATGACGGCTGAAGAGAGAAATCAACCTGTAACAATTAATGAATTATTTATTGATGTTGGAGCTGTTTCTAGCAAAGAAATAGATAGTGTATACAAAATAGAAATTGGTGCACCGGTTGTGCCTGCTGTAAATTGTGAATACCAGGAAACGACAGATAGATTTCTTGGGAAGGCATTTGATTGTCGTATTGGGTGTGCGTGTATGATTGATGTTCTTGATGAGTTAGCTGGTAAATTATTCGATTTTGATATTGTTGCTTCATTAAGTTCTCAAGAAGAGGTTGGAGAACGTGGTGCTGTCGTTGCCGCAAAACATATTCAAAGTGATTTGGCAATTGTTTTTGAAGGTTGTCCAGCTGATGATGGTTTAGAGCCTGAACATATGATTCAATCTGCTATGGGTAAAGGCCCGATGCTTCGTCATTTTGATATTTCAATGGTTACCAATCCTGAATTTCAAAAATATGCTATTCAAATTGGCAATAAAAATAGTATTCCTCTACAGGTATCTGTAAGAAGAGGTGGTGGTACCAATGGGGCTGCAATTAATCAAGTGAACGGAGCGCCTACAATTGTTGTGGGAATTCCTGTTCGTTATGCACACACACATCATTGTTATATTGATTATCAAGATTATTACCATGCGAAACAATTAGTTTTAGAAATTATCAACTCTTTAAGCCAAAAGACTTTTGATATATTAACTAATCCATTAGAAAAAGAAGGTGAGTAAGTTGAAAATATATGTTTCATGTGATATTGAAGGTTTAGCTGGCATTGCAGATTTTGACATGGAAAAAGAAGATACAACTGCTTTCAAAGAATTGTACCACCAACATGTTCAGTGGTTAATAGAAGGAATTCAAGCAAGTGAACGCAACGATGAAATCGAAGAAATTACTTTCTCTGATTCACATAGTCGAGGAGTCAATTTGTCTTATTTACGATTATCAGAAATGGATGAAAGGATTTCACTAATTAATGGGTTCCCTCGCATGGATTATATGATGAGTGGATTAACTCCAGACTATGATACAGTTATATTTTTAGGATATCATTCAGGAATAGGCAAAAAATATGGCAATATGGATCATGGTTATAGTGCTAAAGTTGCGTATGATTTAAAAATTAATGAACAATATGTTAATGAAACAACGATTAACGCGGCTTATGCAGGCGAACTAGGAGTACCAGTGGGTTTAATTATTGGAGATTCAGCCTTGAAAGAACAACTTCACGAAGAAGGAATGTTTGCAGACGTTTCTTATGTTTCAACAAAGCATTCTCTAGGGAGATATGCTATTCAATCTTATCCAATTCGTAAAATTCGTTTGGAGATTATTGAAAAAACTAAAGAACTGTTTACTAAAGAAAAAAATAAAAAATCACTCTTCACTTTTGAAATGCCTGCAAAGGTAACTCTTCAATGTGCGACAACAGCTCAAGCTGATAGAATTGAAATGTTATCACACATTGAGCGATTAGATGGAAGAAATATTGAATTTCAATGTTCAACAATGAAAGAAACAATGAATGAGATTGTAGCAGTTGTGGGGTTAGGTGGAACAACGTACTAGTAGTTATAAATTGAATAGGAATTAGCAAGTAAAGAACATCTAGAAGCAAATTAAAGTTTGTTTCTAGATGTTCTTTATTTATAGATATAAATAAATCTTTAATAAATCTGATAGACTTATTTATCAAGTGTAAGATCCAAATAAGTTCCTATCAAATTTCTGTGAAAATTGTATAAATAAGTTTAAATAATCGTAAAAGTATGTAATAAGTAAACAAACTTATCTTCAAACCAGTATTTGCTTAGTATTTATTGTCCCGCGATAAAGAGAAAATAGTTTATATGAATTTAGTTTCTTGAAGATTTATTAAAAAATTTCTCTTAAGTTTTTCATTTAAAAAGTTAGAGATAAATAACAGGGATTTGTACTTTTATTTTGCAAAATGGGGATTTGATTGTTTTATGAAAGATACACCATTACAAGAGATTAGCGAAGTAGGTCATCGTCAGGAAAAGAATAGGAACTTCAGTCATACATCTTACAAAAGTTGTTGAAAAAGTGTTGCTAGTTGCTGATATAATCTAACAACTGATACAATACTTTCTTGTTTTCTATGGGAACTTCAGTTTGAATAATTTTTTCAGCGGACTGTTTTAAAGAATTTCTCTCTTCAGCATATTGTCCATCATTTATTACAATTTCTCTGACGTTATCAGCTTCTGGTTCAAAGTGAAACTGTAATCCAAGCACATTGGGTTTAAGTAAGAATCCTTGATTACGAACTAAGTCACTGCTGAATAATAACTCGGCTTCTTGTGGGACCTCAAACATGTCTTCGTGCCAATGTAAGACTAAAAGTTCGTCGGGAAGATTAGGGATTGTTTGCGATTGAAGATAAATCGGTGCCCAACCAACTTCTTTATAGGGTGCTTTTGATATCTCGTATCCTAAAGCTTTAGCAATTTGTTGAGCACCAAAACATATACCGAGGATAGGCTTCCCCTGGCTAAGCAAATCAAGAATTAGATTTCTTTCTGCTTTAACCCAACTAATATCATCATTTGGACTCATTGGCCCACCTAAAATAATTAAAAAGTCAGTTTCTTCTGCTCGAGGCAAATTACCGTCAAATTGATAAGGATGATAAGTGAACATTTCGTGATTATGTGCCTGTGACCATGATTTAATAGTGCCAGGTCCCTCATTAGGGGTGTGTTGTAAGACATTAATTCGCATGATAATCCTCCTTGTAAAAGTAATTAATGAATAAAATTTTTATTATTATATCATAATTCTAAAGAAACGCTGATATTTAAAGAAAGTAAGTTGATGAGAAGCTCGATTTAATGATGCGGTTTTGGGGATTAGAATTATCTATTCAAAACAATCTATTGCTAATGATTTATAAGAACACTCGAATATATTCCTTCTTCTTATGGTATCATATTATTCAAGTAGAAGATTTATAGAAAAAGTAGTATAAAAGAATTGTAGATATAACGAAAGTATGTATTTGCAACTTTATATGGTGAGGAGAATGACAGTGAGATTAATTTCATGGAATATTGATTCATTAAATGCAGCATTAACTAGCGATTCAGCCAGAGCAGTGTTATCTAGAGGTGTTTTAGATACGATTATTGATTTTGATCCGGCAATTATTGCAATTCAAGAAACAAAATTATCTGCTAAGGGTCCAACTAAAAAACATTTAGAAATTTTAAATGAAAAATTTCCTGAATATAACTTAGTATGGAATAGCTCACATGAACCAGCAAGAAAGAGTTATGCTGGAACAATGTTTTTATATAAGAATCATTTAGAACCAAAAGTTTCATTTCCCGAAATTGGTGCACCGAGTACGATGGATGCAGAGGGAAGAATTTTAACACTTGAATTTGAACAATTTTATGTTACGCAAGTTTATACTCCAAATTCGGGATCAGAATTAGTTCGTCTTAAAGAACGTCAAATTTGGGATGAAAAATATAAAGAGTATTTGATGTCTTTATCTAAAGAAAAACTTGTTTTGGCTACCGGTGATTTTAATGTTGCTCATAAAGAAATTGATTTGGCTCATCCTAGTAGAAATCATCTTTCAGCAGGATTTACAGATGAAGAACGTCAAGGGTTTACGAATCTTTTGCAAGCTGGTTTTACAGATACTTTTCGTTATCTAAATGGAGAGAAAACCGGTGCTTATAGTTGGTGGAATCAACGCGTAAAAACAAGTAAGGTGAACAACTCTGGTTGGAGAATTGACTATTGGTTGGTCAGCGATTACGGAGCGGACAAGATACAAGCATCAGAAATGATTGATTCAGGAGTACGACAAGATCATACACCTTTGCTGCTTGATATTGAGTTAGACTGATTAAGAACAGGTAAACTTCAACCTTATATTAGGTAACAAGAATTTGTTGGGTATCTTAGTTGATACCCTTTTAATAATGGAGGGTGATAGAATGATAAATAAAGAGCGGGCGATTAATAAATTTTTGGAGCTTGTCCAAATTGATAGTGTCAGCTACAACGAACGGGGCGTGGCCGACTATTTAATCAAACATTTTGATGGTTTAGGTTATGAAGTCATCGAAGATAAAAAGTCAAACGAAAGAGTACCTTTGTCAAATGCAGGAAATGTGATTGTTAAAATTCCAGGCGTAGGTACTTTAGCAAACAACGAGCCATTGATTCTTGAAGCACATATGGATACCGTAGAACCTGGCATTAGTGTAAAACCATCGATTACAGAAGATGGGAAATATATTGTCTCAGATGGTTCGACTATTCTAGGAGCCGATGATAAAGCAGGAATTGCTCAAATTCTTGAGGTTGAAGCAGTGCTACGTGAGAATAATATCGCTCACCCACCGTTAGAATTATTATTTACAATTTGTGAAGAAGTGGGGATTTTAGGAGCTTTTGCGGTTGATACAGATTTGTTGGAAGGAAAAATTGCTTTTGTATTAGACGGCGGTGGTGGACCAGGAACTGCTGTTATCGGTGGTCCAGATTATTATGACATAACCGGACAAATCACTGGAAAGGCCTCTCATGCTGGAGCAGCGCCTGAGTTAGGTATTTCATCAATACAAGTAATGTCAGAGGCCATTTCTAACATGAATCTTTTAAAAATCGATGATAATACGACCACAAATATTGGGAAAGTCATTTGCAATTATCCGACAAACGTTGTACCAGAAATTACAACGTTTGCAATGGAAGTCCGAAGTCTTGACCATGAAAGCGGAAAGAAACAACTGGCGCATGTTATTGAAGAACTGGAACGTGCAGCTGATAAATTTGGAGCAAAATTGGAATATGACCTATCGCAGAGCCTTCATGCCTATCATCATACCGACGATAATCCTGTGATTAAACGTTTTAAAGAAATGTGCGAGCGACATAATCTCGAGTATAAGAGCTTAGTGATGCGTGGCGGTACAGATGTCAGTGGACTTACCTTTAATGGGATTGATGCAATTGTCTTAGCAGCTGGTGGCGAAAATGCGCATGAATTGCAAGAACGATTAATTATTGATGAATTTATAGGAAATACACAGCAAGTCATTTGGCTTGTGACTGAATAAATAAGATGATTATAGGGTCTGTAATATAAGTAGATTGACAGTGAAATATCCAAACAATAACAGCTTGTTTCTGCGGTTCAGTTGGTTTCTCGGCAAACTTTCGCCTTGATTTTTCGTTCGGATATTTTCGTCATGTTTTTCCTTGTGTTACAGGCCCTATTTTTTATGGGCTGAATAAATATCAAAAAAGGGTCATTTCTTTTAAGAAAATCATAATTGATCTATAATGGTGTTAGAAAGGGTGAATGAAATGGATACAAAGAAATTATTGAGAATGCAAGAAGGTACTGGATTTATTGCAGCCTTGGATCAAAGTGGTGGAAGTACTCCGAAAGCTTTGAAGCTGTATGGTATTGAGGAAACATCTTATAAAAATGAAGAAGAAATGTTTAATCTTGTGCATCAAATGAGAACGCGTATTATTACGTCACCTGCGTTTAGTTCAGAAAAAATTTTAGGTGCTATTTTATTTGAAGAAACAATGAATCGTAAAATAGAAGACACCTACACAGCGGATTATCTTTGGAATGTTAAAGGCATAGTGCCATTTTTGAAGGTTGATGCTGGTTTAGCTGATTTGGAAAATGGTGTACAGTTAATGAAACCGATGCCTCAACTAACAGAATTACTAGAACGTGCGGTGGAACGAAACATCTTTGGGACAAAAATGCGTTCGGTTATTAAAAAAGCCACAGCAGAAGGAATTGAAGCAGTTGTTGCGCAACAATTTGATACGGCTAAAAAAATTGCTGCATATGGTTTAGTTCCTATTATTGAACCTGAAGTAGATATTACAATTCCAGATAAAAAAGAAGCCGAAGAACTTCTTAAAGAATCCTTGATTCGTCACCTTGATACTTTAGGAGATATGAAAGTGATGCTTAAGTTATCGATTCCAACAATTGATAACTTCTATGAGGATTTAATCGATAAAAATAACGTAGTGCGTATTGTAGCCTTATCTGGTGGTTATTCTAGAGAGGAAGCAAATGAACGATTGGCACGAAACCATCACCTTATTGCTAGTTTTTCAAGAGCACTCGTCGAAAAACTTACAGTACAACAATCAGATCAAGCATTCAATGAAGGTTTAGAAGCTTCTATTCAATCCATCTATGAAGCATCAAATACGTAAAGGTAAA